>NZ_JAOQOE010000002.1:0-114865 GCF_025961695.1 Sphingobium sp. B11D3A | reverse complement strand
GGCGTCCCGACACCACCGCCCGATGCACGCATCGACAAGCCGCTATTGGCGGCCGCCGGAGTTGGTTCGTGGGCCACTTTCATGAAATTGACCCAACATGTCAGCGTCGTTAGCGATGGGATTTCGCTGAAAGTTACGCCTCATCGTAATTTGGGTAGCAAAGGGGGCTTTGAGCCGGAGGCAGATTTGGTAGTTCCCTCTGCTGATTCCCCATCGAATTTGGGGCAGATAGTTGCGGATTTGCTCAGCCGCGCGGCATAGCTGAAAGCGCCGTTCGAGCTTGGGCTTTCGCAGGCCGTCGAAATCTGATTCAGGCTCGGCATGAGCAGATACGACCTGACCGACTTCGAGTGGCGCGTTATCGAGCCGCTACTGCCCAACAAATCACGAGGCGTGCCGCGTGTCGATGACCGACGCGTGCTGAATGGCATCTTCTGGGTATTGCGGTCCGGTGCGCCGTGGCGCGACCTGCCAGAGCGCTATGGTCCGCGTACCACCTGCTACAACCGCTTTGTACGATGGCGGAAGGCGGGCGTGTGGGACCGGCTTATGGACACGATCACCGCCGCGCACGACGGAGACATCCAGATGATCGACAGCACCTCTGTTCGCGCCCACCAGCAGGCCGCGACGGTAAAAAGGGGGGTGCAGATCAGTGTCTCGGTCGATCACGCGGCGGGCTCACGACCAAAATCCACGTCGTCGTCGACGCGCAGGGCCTCCCGATCCGGTTCGGCCTAACTGCCGGGCAGACGCATGACGGGCAGATCGCAGATGCGCTGCTCGACCATCTCGGACCGCGCACCATCGTGCTGGCGGACAAGGCCTATGATGCCGATCGCATCCGCGAACTGATCCAAGACCAGGGCGCAACGCCTAACATCCCGCCGAAGAGCAACCGGCGCTGGAAACCCTGCTTCAGCAAGCGGCTCTATCGGGAGCGCAACCTGATCGAGCGGTTCTTCTCCAAGCTGAAGCACTTCCGCCGGGTCGCAACCCGCTACGATAAGCTCGCCGCGAACTTCCTCGCCATGGTCCAACTCGCCTCAATGAGGCTGTGGCTACGGGCTTATGAGTCTACGGCCTAGATTGAATTCAGCTGAAGGCTCGTTCCTAGCTTCAGACCGTCACAACCATTTCATCAGTCAGTGTGGCCATTGGATCGGGACATCCGGGGTCTCGGAGCATACGCGACCTTAATGTGCCGGCGCGAGGCGAGTTTGGAGTAGCATCGCTGGCGACCGTGAACGATCTTGGCGCGGCCGTACTGACACGAGAGTTCGGACGGCCTTTCGCCGCCCTGGGGCTGTTGGTGCGCTGTCGACGATGTCAGTGATAATCAATCGATATTCAGGCAGCTCGTCAGCTTCGGCGATACGCTTTAGAGCATGCTTGAAGCGGGGCGCCGTATCGTTGCTACCCACCTGATGGCGGAGCGCCTCAATCTCCACCTCCCACACATCGTCGTCCCCACAGTGTGAGCGAGCGAGTTCGTAAACTCGGCGCTCGATCGGACCCAACGAGAAATAATCGTGATGATACGAGAGAATGCGCTGATCCATGCGTATCGCTCGATACAGCCAGTCGCAAAGGCGAACCTTGACCGCTTTGAGGCGGCGCTCGCCACTACGCCCGCGCGTGTAGCTCAAGCGCGCTTCAGGTAGCCACGAGAAGTATCCCTCTTCGCCCTCCCCGCCAGTCTCGATGTTCGTGCGGATCTGAGTTCCCTGCAGCCTCTCAAGTGCTTCATTTAGGCGCTGATATGATCGCTTCGACTGACTGGTGCCGGTTACGCGAAAGAAATCATGGGCGGTAAAGGTGAAGTCCTGCCCAACCGGGAGACCCTCTTGGATTTTGGCGATCATCAAGCTGGCGATGTAAAGGACGATCTCTTTATCGTAGATCGTTGCGACGCCCATCGTACTCGGACGAACCTCGATCGACACGTTGTTGGAGTGAAACTCAATGGGCTTCATCTGAGCGATTTTGGTCAAGGCAAAGAATGGAAAGGCCATAATCGACCGCTCGCCCCGCACGTCGCCGTGAAGGGGGCTATCAAAAACGAAGAGGTCTCCCTGTTTTGCCGCCATGGTGGTGTTGCCCGTCCAAAATCGCCGAAAGCACGATTAGAGCCCGGCGCTTCGAATTTGAGAGTGTCTATCATAGTGCGAGGTGTAAACCCGCGACTGACTTAGAATCGCCGAAAGCACGAATCTTTCACCCGAGATGACGCCTTCAGACATGTGAATGTCGCAAAGATTCTCCGGGGAACGGTTGGCAATAGCGCGCAGATTCGTGCTTTCGCCGATCTACCTTTACGCGGCGGGCAATCTGGTCCTAGAGCGATTCGGCCTTCAATGCGGTTTCGTGCTTTCGCCGATTGAGGACTGCCGACAATCTCATTGAAATCCCTCCTAGTTCACAGATTGGCACCGTCGCCTCATTTCAAGGACGGAGGGTGCCGCTTGCTCCCATTGGGGAGCATTCCGTCGGCGTAGCCGACGGTTGGTGCGTTCAGCTTAGGATTTAGGATGGCGTTTTTGGCTCCAACGGGGCCGTTCTGAAGCCCCGTCAGGGGTAGGCATGACCCGACTAGGGTCATTCCACTGATCCCTCTTAATAGATTTTAAAATCGGGTGAGGAGGAGTGCATTGATTGCACTCACGGGTCAAAGTCTCTTGTCGCTGCCTCTCTGACGACCGCTCCGCAGCGAGGATCAGGGCCGCGCGCTGAGCAATGTCGGTCGGCATAAGCCTGCGACGTTCGACCGCTCCGGCGGCGGCTAGCATTTGCGCGTGTTGTTCCAGCGCTTCTGAGCGGCGCTGATCTTCATCCACCGGCACGGGGGCAAAGAGCCCGATCATTTTCCCGATCCAGGCAGGGAGCTGCGCGCGATAAAGGTTCGAGGTTTGCTCTGAGCGCGCGCCCGTCTCTTGGTCCCGTGTGTAAATGTAGCGTCTGATCCATTCCACGACGCCCAGATCTCGCAACCTCTGAATGCTGTAGTGGACCGCGCGACGACCAAGGCCAGTCCATCGCATCAAAGTCTCATAGGAGGGATTGCACCATCCCTTGCGATAATGAAGCTCGTCGAGCATCCTTATCAGCATATCCCGACATGACCGGGTAAACAGCGTCAAGCGATGTTCTTCTGTCGTAAGCTCGCGACCCGCGCGTGCTTCAGCCGCGAGTTTCCGCCCATGCTCAAACATTCGAAAACAGGCGTGGGTGAGCTGCTTGCGCTGCTCACTCGTAACCGGCCTGACGAATTCGGCCTCGGCAACATCGCCGGTGCGCACACTGCCGCCCCAGACCGGTCGGCGCGTAACGTGCGTGCTGCCATGGGGCCTACGCGAAAGGGGGCGGGAGCCAGCCAGTCTTGAAGCTGTTCTACTAAGCCCGGCAGACATCGGAAGCTGGTGCAATTGAACGCCACATAGCACCGCGAGTGGGAGTACTGGAACGCCTGACGCCCGCTGACGCTGTTGCAGGGCATATGCCGTACTAATGTCGTCGTCGCTGACTCCGGCATTGCGGAGTTCAGCCAGCGCGGCCGAGGGAACGTCGGCTATCCCAATTTGGCTATGAAACATCGTTCGGTCACTCCAAATTTGGAGCCCGTGAGGACGCAAAAAATCGCAGCGCGAATTGCGCTTTGGTGTTGCGAATTGTGGGAGACCCAGCTAACGTCCGGTTGTCACACCTTGGATCGACGCTTCGGTAGCTGGTCCTCCAAAAAGCCCGGCCAATGGCCGGGTTTTTTTATGCCCTCACTTGCCCCCTATCAGTTCAATATGAACGTCGTGAACTCTTGTGGATCGCACAGTCAGCGCCGTTGACGCGTCGGTGATCACAAAGCTCGAAAAATAGATTCGACTGGGACGAACCATGCGCTCCGGACTGGCCGATATTCCACGCCCGAATTTCGTGCTTTCGCCGATGATTCCGGGGAAAGAATCGTGCGATCGGCGATAATGTCGCTCGGGCCCAAGCGTAAAACTACAAAGGCGTTGGGTAAGGTCCGAGCTTTGATGGACGATCATCAATACACCCGAACAATTTGTGCTCGGGTTCCGAATGAGCGAGAGGTGCTGTCGTTCGCAGTATCAGTCAGATGATACCAATTAGAGAGAATGCGCCGAACGTAATTTTGGGTTTCTTCAATGTTGGGGATCTCGCGCTTCTTTCGAACCCGACCTGGCCCAGCATTATAGGCCGCGAGCGCGAGGTGAACCTGACCGAAGCTGTCGAGCTGTTGTTTTAGGTATGCGGCCGCGCCTCGCAGGTTGTCGCGAAGATCGAACCTGTTCACGCCAAGCTGACGAGCGGTGTCAGGCATTAGCTGCCCTAAGCCAAAGGCGCCCTTCTTACTTATGGCCGCATGATTGTACCCGCTCTCTTGAATGATAAGCGCGTCCATTAGGCCAACCGGAAGACCAGACCTACAAGCGATATCATGCACAACCGGATAAATGGACTCGCGCCGCTTTTCTGCTGCTGCGCTGAGCAGTGCGGACTTACGATATGTTGGAGCTGCACAGGACGTTGGACCAACCGGTATTGCAAACTGTTGAGTGAGTGAAGACTTCGTGCCTCGCATCCAGGTGGGAACACGGACAAAGGCTGCTGCTGACGTTGCGGGCGCAGACGGTGCAGGAGGGGGGGCGGTTTCTCCGAAGCTCGACATCATGCCAGCACGGACTTGGTTGGCAGGGGCGTCGGCAACCGCTACGCGTGCCCCAAAGGAGAGCACTGCCACTTGCCTGCTCACATCAGCCCTAACAACTTGAGAGGTGGCTGCCCAGGTAAGGATAGCAAAAGGCAATATGACGAGATCGAAACGCCGTTTCATCTTATTAGCGAAAGGAGATAAGGTTCGAGCGCGCGTTGTTGCTCTGGATTAGCTTGTGATGCTCCCCGAGCAAGCTGAGGATGCGGCTACAGAGCATCGCTACCTCACCGTCATTGAGGTCGGGTATCACGTCAGAATCCGGCTCGAACATTTCTCTCATCAACGTCGAAACAAGACGGCAAACGAGCGTGAGGCGCGGATCATGATAATGTTCAGGGTCGTTGAGGACTTCAACGGCAAGGAACGCTTCGAGACGATCCACTCCGATCGCTCGTCCAACTGCGACGAGGCTCTCGTATCGCGGCCTGAGGTTGCCACCAGGTTCGAGCATGGCCGACAGACTGCTATGGTGCTGACTTACCAACTCGCTGATTTGGCGGAGCGAGATTGAGCGGCGTTCAATCACACGCCCATACAGATTTCGGTACTTCTCGATCATCAGATCGCCTCAACCCAAATGCCACTGCATCCCAGTATTGCAATGTTTGCAAACTGTGCCATGTTGGCACTACTGTTATTGTTGTCACATCGCAACGCATGTTTCATCTGCGAAGGGATGGAAAAGAAGGTGCATCGGCTTGTTTTGATGGTCGAACCGGAGTTGATGGAGCGGTTGAAAGCCTCCATGCTCCGCCGTGAGGTATTCTCGCGTTCCGAAGTCGTGCGCCAATTGATTGATGAAGCACTTACGCGGGAAGAGGCCCCCCCTGCCGCGAAGTAGCCGCTATGGGCTGCAGTCTTCATTGTCCGGAATACCCCTGTTTCGGTGACCCCGCTATCTTCGTGAGACCGGAGGCTTTGCGTCCCGCTGTCGCCAGTGGTTTGCCGTTTCGTTCAGCTCATTGTTCCGAGGATGGGCTGTTCACAATTTCCTAACCACGTTCCTGAGTGATCGGTCAAGGATACACCCGTGGCGGAGAGCTAAATTAACATCTAATTTAGGTTCCAGGGAGCGCGGCACATAGTTTGTGGCTAGAAAACGCGCCAATCTGGCGGGAAAAATAGCCACAGTGGCTAGAAAACGCGCCACAGTGGTGAGGAAATTGGCCGGAATTTGCAATTTTATTGCGCGTCTTTGATCTCTTGATTCCATTTCGAGAGATTTTCGGCGACAATATCGGTTTTCGATCTGTCTGACTTCGATTTTCACTTGCCGTCCACGTTCATATTTTCCGATTTTTGATGTGGGGGTGATGAAGCACCTCGCAAACATCGGAGGACTCTATGGGCAAGACCATGTCCCTGCGCTTTGCGCGGGACCATGAACGTGCACTCAACGCGGCCGTCATGGCCGTGCTGCTGCTTGTGGCACTATTTTATCTAATCAATCCTGCTTTCGCAGGCACCGACACGACGTTCGCGCCGGCATCCACTCTTTTCACCAACATCCTTCAGGGCTCGGGCGGCACGCTGATCGCGATCGTCGCGACGGCAATCGGCCTGGTGAACCTCGCTCGTGGCGGCTTCCAAATGGCATCGGTCGGCGTACCGCTCGGCGTTGGCATCGGCGTGGCCACTGGTCCCGCAATCGTCACCAGCACGATCACCGCGATCATCTGACACTCTTAGCCTGCCGGGCTCCCTTGTAGCTCGGCGGGCAGGCGGGGCGGCTTATGAACCGATACACTATTCCCTCGAAGCTGGATGAGCCTGAGCGCATCGGCCCTTGGACTATCGACGAACTTGTCGTGACCGTGGGGCCGTTCGTGGTGGGCATCATCACGCAGCAATTCATGGTCGGCATCATTGCAGGGGCACTGGGCTGGTATACCTTGCGCAAGGCAAAGGCGGGTCGTGCCGGAGCTTGGCTCCTCAATGCTGCCTACTGGTATCTGCCGAGCGAGGTGTTGAAGCTCAACGCCGTCCCGCCTTCCTACATTCGTTTGATGGCGGGGTAAGGCATGGATCTGGAATATAGCCAGGGGCAGGCTCAACGGGTCTTGCGCCAGCGTAACATGCTCGCGCTAACCTGTGCCGGCCTATCGGTGCTGACGGTCGCATCGCTGCTCGCCGCGTCGGTCAAGGACCGCGAAATCGTTCTGCAGCCAATCGCCGGACGATCAGTCACCATTTCATCGCGCGCGATGGATCGCGATTATCTCGAACTCGTCACGCGCGACACTGCGGTGATGATGTTCAATCGGACGCCGCAGTCGGCGGACTACCGGATGAACCAGGTCCTCAAGATCGCTCATCCTTCCGCCTACGGAAAGCTCAAAGGCGAGCTGATCAAGATTGTCGACGATCAGCGCGGCTCCAGCGTCGCGCAGTTCTTCACGATGGAAAAGCTGACAGTCGATCCCAGGGGTCTGAACTCGACCGTAACTGGAGTCCTTCACACGATGGTCGGACGGGAGGAAGTGTCAGCCGTCCAGCGGACTTTCCAGTTCGATTGGACCTACACGGGCCTTGAGCTGCGCCTCGTCGGCTTTCGCGCCATCCAGTCCGAAAAGCCGGGCACAAACCAGAACAGCAACGCGAGCCAAGAGGTGGCGCCATGACGCGCAAGCCAAACAGGGGATTGGCGCTTGGCCTGAGCGCCATCGCATTGTGCGCTGCATCCCCGGCATGGGCCGATCAGCAATTCACGGTCGAGGATAATGACAGCGTGCGTTGCACGGTTGCTTCGCGCGAACTGACGCGCGTGAGCCTGGTCGACGATGCTTTCGCCAGCGTCTCAAAAACCGAGACGCTCGATCCTCGCGACGATTTTTCCGTGGTCAATGAACCTACGCGCGGGGATATCTACATCTCGGTTCCAGATGGCTTTCGGCCCGGAACCCTGTCCTTCTTCGGCACGAGCAAGAAGGGCTTCGTCTACAAGTTCGCCTGCAAGGTCGAGAAGGTCGAGGCGCAGCAGGTTTTTCTGACCAACACGCGCGCCTTCGCGCCGCCAGCGCCCGACGCGCAAGAGCTGGAGGATGAGGCGCCCGATCCCGATGAAGCGGCCGTTCGGCTCATACAGGGAATGGCCGCGCAACAGGTCATGCCCGGCTATCGTCTGTCTCGGTCCGCCCTTGCGCCGGTCCAGGTCGGCACGCTCACCGTGCAATTGATCGCTGAATATCAGGGTCTCGATCAGACGGGCCGCGTCCTGCGGATCGAAAACAAGGGCAATGAGAGCGTCGTGCTGGATGAAAGCGCCATCGCGCCGGCGGGCGCTCATGCCGTGAGTATTTCCCGCCCGCAGCTCGCCGCCCGCGAGGCGACCGCCGCCTATGTGGTCGTGGCGAACGAACAGCGTCGCTGACGCAAGATCGACCGGAGCAAATTCAATGGCAGGTATGCTGGATTTTCTGAAGCGCCGAGACCATCGGCCCCATGACGGCGCGTCCGGCGATACCATCGCCAGCATCGACATGACGGCCAATGACGACGCGCTGCGTCGTCAACGACTGATCCTTGCCGGGGGTAGCGCCATCGCGATCGCCGCCGCCATGTGGTGGCTGTTCTCAGGACGCACACCGGCCAGTCAGGACCCCAATGCGCAGGACCTCGCTGCGAGCGATGTGCAGATCTCGACCGGGGAACTGGGCGCGCGCAATCTCTCCGAGAAAGAATGGATCGCTATGAGCGAGAACCGCCTGCAAGCGCAGGCGGGGCAACTCGACCGCCTGCAGGGGCAGGGGGATCAGCTCAGCCAGCTTCAGGCACAAGTCGAGGCGCTTCGCGCGCAAAACGCGTCCATGGAGAGCGACGGGCGACAGGTCCTGACCGCTTATGAATCGGAGAACGCGGCTCTGCGTTCACAGCTAAGTGCCGCGCAGACCGCCCCTGGTCCTGCTGCAGGAACCTCCTCGCTCTATGGCCCAGGTGGGCCGCAGCCCTATCAATCGCCGGACGGCCCGGTGCGCCGCCCCGGCGAACTCAAGGTTATCAACTTTGGCGCTTCAGGGGCCCCCTCGGGCGGAACGCCAGCAGCCGGCGCCTCATCGCGGCCCGGCGCCGTGCTGACAGATAGTCCCAACTATCTTCCCGCCAACAGCTTCGCGCGCGCACGGGTGATTGTGGGTGTGGACGCCGCGTCCAATGTCCAGAGCCAAAGCGATCCTCTTCCCGTGGTCTTGCGGATCACCGGGCCAGCTCGCTCGGTGGCCGATGGGCACAAGGTCTTCAAGACCCGCATCGAAGGCTGCCTGGTCAACGGGTCGGCGCGCGGCGATCTGTCCAGCGAGAAAGTCTATGTGAAACTCGCGCGGATGACCTGTCCCGATGCGAAGGGGCGCTACGCGGAATCGGAAGTCAAAGGCTTCATCGCATTCGGCGGCAAGACGGGCGTGCGGGGCAGGGTGGTGAGCCGCGAAGGCAATCTTGCCATGCAGGCTTTTCTTGCCGGTATGGTTGGCGGTGTGGGCCGTGGTTTCTCGATGAACACCAACAGCTATCTCTCCGGCACCAACACCATCGTCGATGGCAAGCGCCAGAAGCTGTCTCCCGGTGACATTGCGCAGGCGGGCCTAGGCGAAGGCATTTCAACCTCGGGCGACCGGGTCTCGAACTATCTGATCGAGCGTGCCGAGCAATATCAGCCGGTCATCGAAATGCCGACCGGCATCGATGTGGAAATCGTCTTTCTTGAAGGCGCCTTCGTGCGGAACTGAGGAATTTGAGCATGAAAATCTGGCAAAAATCCTTGATCGTCGGCGGCATTGTCGGCGGCCTTCTCGGTGGCGGCGCCGTCCTCGCTGCAGGCAGCAGCAACGAGACCGTGGCAGCGCGTCTGAAGGCCCGCCTGCCCAACACGCAAATCTCCTCGGTCGATTGCGGCAAGCTGTCGGGCCTGTGCGAAGTGGTGGCGGGCAAGACCTTGTTCTACACGGACAGCAGCGCGCGCTATCTCGTAGTCGGCCGTGTCTATGACATGGAAGCGCGGCAGGATCTGACCGCCGCGCGTCTCCTCGAGATCAATCCGGAAACGCTCCTGGGCGGCGCCGCGCGCAACGAGCAGCAGAGCGAGGACTTTGCCGGGGCGTCGGCATCGCCTGTGCCAGCAGCAGCGGCGGCGGCAGCAGCGCCAGCGCCTCGCCCTGTGAAGCTCGATGTGTCGAAGCTCGGCACATCGGGCGCGATCGTCTGGGGGAAGGCCAACGCGCCGACCGTGACGATCTTTACAGATTTCCGTTGCGGTTATTGCCGCCAGCTTGCCGCCACGCTGGAGCAAATGAACGTCCGCGTGATGGAACGGCCGATCTCGATCCTTGGCAGTCGCGATCTGGCCAACCGTGTCTATTGCGCCAAGGACAAGGCCCGCGCCGTTCGCGCAGCCTATGCGGGCGAGGCGCTGCCGGAAGGTCGCTGCGACACTTCTGGCCTCGATGCCAATGAGGCCTTTGCCCGCGAGCATCGTCTGTCCGGGACGCCCGTCATCGTTCGCGCCGATGGCGCCCTGCTGGAGGGCTATCGGCCACGCGACGTTCTTGAGCGCTGGATTGCCGGAGGCGCGTCGTGAACGCGGCGCGTTCCTCGCGGGCAGCGACCATTGTCCTCACAAGCATCGTGGCTCTGACGGCATTGTCGGGCTGCTCGCTTCTGCGCAACAATGTGAAGGGGAGCTTCACCTGCAACGCACCCAGCGGCATGTGTGCGCCGACCAGCGCGATCGACGATCAGGCTCTTGCCCTCATAGCTGCCGGAGAAGGTAAGCTGGCGCCAAGCGTGATTACCGATGGACAGCACTCGTCTGCCGCGATGAAGATCGTCCTGCCCACACGCATGGACCGGTTCGGTCGCTGGCGCGAAGCCACCGTGGTTCACGCTGAGCCGCTTGAACGCCCATCCTTGGCTGGGCCTCAAGCACCAAGCGGGCCGATGCAGCGCGCCACCGGCCTCATGGATCTTGCCGTGCGTGCGCCGTCGCTCTCCGTTGTTGGTCCTTCTGAGGTGACAGCGCCGCGCACGACACGTCGCGAGCAAATCGAAGCCCAGGTTCGCTCGGCGCTGGCCAGTCCGCAGTCGAGCGATGACAAGGCGGCAACGCCTGCAAGCGAGCCCAAGGCAGCGCCCGCCGCAAGCCTGATCCGCGCGCCGGCGCTGAGCATCGATCAGAGCGCCTTGCAATGACCGGCTTCCTTGAAGCCCTCCTTGGCAATGTGCTGGGTGGTCCGGTCAGAACCGACCGCCCCGCGCGTGCGCCTGACGTGCCGATGCTTGCGCATTGGCTTCCCTATCGCAGTTACGATCCTGCGAGCGGTCTCTATTTCAACAGCGCCTCGCGCGGGTTCGTGCTTGTGGTGTCGCCGCTGATTGGCGCGGACGAACGCACCGGCGAGATTATCGGCCAGTTTCTGTCCGAAGGCATTCCGCAGGGCGCCTGCATCCAGATCATGCACTGGGCCAGTCCGCGCGTCGCTGATGCGCTCGATCGCTGGTATGCGCCGCGCTACGCCAGCGGCGGCGTGTACGAGCAGATTGCGCGTCACCGCTGCGATCATCTCCAGGCCGGCGTATGGGAGAGCCTGTCGGCCGACGCGCCGTTCCATCTGCGCACCCACAAGGTTTTCATCTCGCTTGCCGTGCCCGAAGGCTCATCGGTCGCCAATGACGAGCTGGTCTCGCTGCGCGATGCCATGAGCGCGATGCTCAAGTCGATCGAGTTGCATGTGCGCGCGGTTGAGCCGGCGCATTTGCTGGCGCTGATCGATGATCTGACCTCGCCGACCACGGCCTCTGGCGAAGATCCGACCGAGTATAATCCATTTGATTCCATCGCCGACCAGGCCGTGCGCCGCGATATGGAAATTCGGGTCGAGCCTGAGCGCCTGATCCTGCGAACCGAGCGATTCCGCGCGAGCGGCCAGTCACGGGCCGATACGCCTGCCATCGGTGAAATCCATCCTGACAGCTTCGACGTGCGCAGCTTTGCAGTGCGCAACCTCCCCAAGCATTGGGCGCCCTGGGATAGCGTCAACCTGATCGGCGATCTCTTCTCCGACAAGTTGCGGATGCCGTGTCCGGTCGCAACCGTGCTGTGCATCGAATATCCCGACGAGCAAAAGCAGGCCGGCAAGGCCAGCTACAAGTTCATGCGAACCACGAGCCTGACCGAGACGCGATCGGTTCGGTTCATGCCGACGCTGCGCGATCAGAGCCGCGAGTGGGAATATGTCCAGGATCAGATGCGCGCCGGCCAGAAGCTGGTTCGTGTCTTTTTCGGCGTCACGAGCATTTCGCCGCTGGGGAAGGGCGATACCAACGAACGCGCCGTGAAGGCCGTGTTCAAGGGCGCCGGATGGGATCTGCTCGACGAGCGCTACATGCAGATTCCGAGCCTGATGAGCATTATGCCCATGGCGTTCGGCAATGGCCTCGCCAGGGATTACGAACGCCTCAAGCGAATGCGCACGATGCTGACCTCGACGGCTGCACACATCGCGCCGATGCAGGGGGAGTTCAATGGCGGCCCGGTGCCGCACATGCTGCTCATCGGAAGGCGCGGACAGCCCTTCTTCTGGTCGCCCTTCGAAAACAGCGCCGGCAACCATAACGTCGCTGTGATCGGCAAGTCCGGATCGGGCAAGTCGGTCTTCCTGCAGGAGCTGACCGCGGCGATGGTCGGGGCAGGGTCCAGGCTGATCGTCATCGATGACGGGCGCTCCTTCGAGCATTCGGCCAAGCTGCAGGGCGGCGACTTTATCGAGTTTACGATGAGCTCGGGCTTCTGCCTCAATCCCTTCTCGATGATCGATCGCCAGCTCGCCGGCGATGATGAGGATTATCGGCTCGATGCCATGGGGATGCTCAAGGCGATCATTGCCCAGATGGCGCGGCACATGGATCGCCTCGACGATACCGAACGCGGTCTGATCGACGGCGCCGTCAACCTCGAATGGGATCGCCACGGCAGCGATGGTTCGATCGATGGCGTCATTGCGGCGCTGGAAGAGGACGGCCATCCCCGTGCCAAGGAACTGGCGATCTCTATGCGCCCCTTCTCAAGCGCGGGCACCTATGGCGCGTTCTTCAAGGGGCGGGCAACGGTTCGTATCGATGCCAATCTGACCGTCTTCGAGCTGTCCGATCTGGCGGCGCGCGAGGAGCTGCGCAACGTCGTGCTAACGGCGATCATGTTCCTCTCGACCAAGGCGATGCGGGCCGATCGCTCGACCCGCAAGGCGCTGCTGATCGATGAAGCGTGGCAATTGCTCAAGGGCGGCGCCATGGCAGAATTTGTCGAGACCTATGCGCGCACGTGCCGCAAATATGGGTCGGCGCTCATCACCGCCACGCAATCCCTCAACGACTATTACGCGGCTGCCGGTTCCAAGGCCGCGCTGGAAAACAGCGACTGGTTTGCGGTCCTGCAGCAGAAGCCCGAAACAATCGCCGATTTCTCGAACCTCCAGCGCTTCGATATGCGCGGTGGCACCGAGGCGCTGATGCGCTCGCTCAAGCGCAGCGGCGGTGATTACTCCGAAGTGATGATCAAGGGGCCGGACTCCCTTGGCGTCGGCCGCCTCGTTCTGGACGCCTATTCCAACACGATTTTCTCATCCAGTCCGCAGGTCTTTGCGCGGATCGAGGCGCTGGTTGCTGCGGGCCATTCGCTTGGCCCTGCGATCGAGCGCGTCGCCTTTCCAGATGACGAAAGCAAGTGGCACGCACAGGCCAATTCCTTCGCCTATAAGCAGGAGGCAGCAGAATGAACGGGCAGATGCGTTTGAGCCTCCATGGGGGGAGGGCGCCGCGCGCGCTTGCCAAACGTCTTTGGGTGCGGATCGCGCGCGCATGGGCGTTGCTGGTCGCCCTGGCACCTTGGGCCGCGCTCAATGCCCTGGCCGCTTGTGGCTCTATGGTCCTTGTCCTTTGGTCCATGAGCGACGGGAGCCCGCTCGGCTTCTGGCATGAAGTGACAAACCTTGGCGCGCACTACAGCGCTGCTGCCGAGCTGGCGCGCGCGCAGTTCGATTTCCTCCTCGCAGTGCTGTGGTCGGCGCTGTTCCTCATCATTTGCGTGAGCCGCAAAGCCAGCTTGCAGACCCGTCTCGCGCCTAGCGGAGACGCACAATCATGAACACTGAACTTACCGCCCCCGCGCCTACAAAGCCGCGCGGCTTTGCCGGCTTTTCCTGGCCCCAGCTCTTGGGCGGCGTAGTCGCGGTGGGTGCGCTCGTCTGGGGCGTCTGGCTGACGCAGGAGGTCGACCAGCTCAAGGCGCGCCGGACCGTTTCGGTCAGCCTTTCGGCGATGATCAACGATTTCGTGATGGCGCAGGCGCGCTCTGGCAACAGCCCCGAACAGGTCGAGCGCGAAACGGCGCATTTCATGGCGACCTTGCAGGGCATCCTCAAGGCACGCGCACAGGCCGGCGAGACCATCCTTGTGAGCGAGGCGGTGATTTCTGAATCCGTGCCGGACATTACGCCGCAGATCCGCGCGAAGGTCGGCGAGGCCATGGTCGCATCGGCGTCCGCACCGGCTCGTCCCTCATCGGTCATCCCCGCCATGCCCCCGGCAGCGCAGTCCGCCCCGGCTTTGGAGCAAGGTAATGCCAGCGCCAATCGCTGAATTCCCTACCTCTCGTCCGCTGCCATTCTGGAAGGCGGGGCTGATCCTGATCGGCATCGTCCTGGCTTGGAGCCAAGCGGCCGACATGGCTGAGAGCTACCGATTTCTAGTCAACCGCACAGGCAGCCTGCCAAATTGGGCGTTTGTGGTGGACAGCTCAGGCCGTCCGGAGAGCGGCGGAACAATCTTCTTCGTGCCGCCCGCTAATGCGCTTGTGATCGCGCATTTTGGAGCCGGCCGCCCGATTTTCGGCAAGACAGTTCTGGGTATGCCGGGCGAGGTGGTCACGCATGTTGGGCCGCTGGTCTATGTCGGTGGCCGGCATGTCGGCACGATGAAGCCCGTTTCCAAGCGCGGCGAACCTCTGGCACCCGGGCCGACCGGCGTCATACCCAAGGGCTGCTACTATGCCGGCTCCGCGCATCCCGACGGGTTCGATAGCCGTTATGCCGCGATCGGCTTCATCTGCGGTGGTCAGATCGTCGGCACCGGTATTGCGAGCGTCTTGTGATGCGCGCGCTCTTCGCCCTGACTGCGTGCGCAACGCTCGCTCTTGCTGCGCCTGTGGCGGCAAAGGACTATGGCCAGCACGGCGCGCTGTTCGTCGTGACAGAGCCCGACCTTTTGATGTCGATCCAGTCGCGCCTCAAGCGCCTCGAAGCGGATGGGTCGCTTGAGCGGATGAACCGGGAGATGGCGGAGCGTACCGAGCGCAAGGTGCGCCGGCCCGATCCGGTCGCCGGCATGACCAAGGCGCAGAGCTTGCGGAGTTGGACCTACGATCCGGCGATCGTCATCGACAAGGACATCAAGGACACTGCCGGCAACATCATCGTAAAGGCCGGACAGCGCGCAAATCCGCTGGATTTCATTCAGGTGCGTCAGGCGCTCGTCTTCATCGACGGCGACGATCGCGAGCAGCTGCGCTGGGCACTGGCCTCCTACACCGCTGAGAACGCCAAGATCATCATGGTCAAGGGCGCGCCGCTGGACGCCATGACGGCCCATCAGCGCCAGTTCTTCTTCGACCAGGGCGGATATCTGGTCGACCGCTTCGGCATCCGCGCGGTTCCTGCAATCGTCACGCAGGCCGGTAAGGTCATGAAGGTGCGCGAAGGCACGGTAAAGGATCTGTCGCGGTGATGGGGCAGGGGGTTTTGCGCCGCGCCGGGCTTGCCATGCTCGCGGTTCTTCTGCTGGCTCTGGGCAGCGCCCCGGAAGCCCGCGCCTCGACGCCGGGCTCATGCACGGGCCGCTTTCCCAATCCGATCACGGACATTTGCTGGTCGTGCCTGTTTCCGCTCTCGGTGGGGGCGCTCAAAATCTTCCCTTCGGTCGCCGGTCGCCCCGACACGGATAACCCGAACTCGCCGATCTGCGCGTGCGGATCGCCACTCCCGCGCCTTGGCCTTGCGATGGGCTTTTGGGAGCCGGTTCGCATGGCCGACGTCTCCACCAAGCCATGGTGTTTCGTGAACCTGGGCGGCAAGAAGATCGCACCGGGTTTCGACATCGGATATGGCAAAGCCAAGCGCGGTCGCGATGGCCATGACACGGGCTCAAAGTGGCACGTCCACTGGTATGTCTATCCGCTCATGTATTGGATGGAGCTGCTGACCGACGCGGCCTGTCTGGAGCAAGCCAGCTTCGATATCGGCTATGTCACTGAGATCGATCCGCTCTGGCAGGACGATACACTCACGGCCCTCATCAATCCAGAAGTCGCTCTGTTCGCCAATCCGATCGCACAGGCGGCTTGCGCGGCCGATTGCGCGGCAGCGACGATGAAGCTCCCGCTCGATCCGCTATTCTGGTGTGCTGGCTGTCAGGGCGCGATGTACCCGATGAACGGCAATGTTTCGGCCCATATCGGCCATGTGCAGGCCTCGCGCCTCGCTCTCTCGCGCTTTGCCTACAAGATTCACCGCCAGGGCATTGCCTGGGGGACGATGGGCGGCTCGGGCCTGTGCGGCAAATATCCCATGCCGATCCTGCGCAAGCAACAGTACCGCTTTCAGGCGGTCAACCCCTCGCCAATGGTGAAAGGGCGCTGGGCGTGCCCGGCGATGGGATCGTCGGACCTCAAGCCCGGTTCGGGTCAGGTCATTCCCGTCTCCGGTGAAGACATGGGCTACCTCGTGTGGCGCAAACGCAATTGCTGCGTGCTGTGATGGACTCTCTCATGCGCAAATCGATCATCTGGGTGCTTTCCGGCGCCGCACTTCTTGTCGCGGGCTATGCCGTCGCACAAACGGTGCAGGGCCTCGATCTTCAGGCTATTACACAACGCGCCAGCGGCCATGCGGTTGATGCTCAGGCGCTTGCCGACGAGGTTACACGCCGAAGCCAAAGCGTGCGGGAAGAGGCTCTTGCCGTTGTCGAGGCAGGGCATGCCAACCTTGGGCAGAATGCAGACGCCCTGCGCGGCGGTATCAAAGGGCCGATCGATTTCGATGCGATCGTGGCCAGCGCTGCCGATCCCGACCAGCGCGGCAATGCGCCCCAGTTCATTGTGTTCGCCTCGCTGTCGATGCCGGCGGACAGCCTCAAGCCGCTGATCCGCGATACGACAAGGGCAGGGGGGGCAGTCGTGTTCCGGGGCTTTCCGGGCAACAGCATGAAGGCGTTTCAGCAAGGGATCGCCAAGGTTCTCGAAGGCCGTTCGGACAATGTGAACGTCGGCATCGATCCGCGATTATTCCGGGCCTTTGCAGTCGAGGCCGTGCCGGCCTTCGTGGTGGTCACGTCGGATTTCGATAGCTGCGATGGGTTCGACTGCAAAACCGATGTTCCGCCCTTCGACAAGCTGAGCGGCAATGTCACCGTCTCCTACGCCCTGGAAACCATGGCGGACGGTGGCGGTCCTGGTGCGCGGGTGGCGCGCACGGCCCTTTCAAATCTGCAGAGGTCAGGCTCGTGAAGCGCTTTGCCATTCTCCTGCCCCTGATGCTGATCGCCGGCGCGCAAGCGCAGACCGGCTCAATGCAGGCAGCACAAAATGACGGATCGCAATTCGCCAAGGATCTCGCTCCATCGGCCGCCGAGATACCGGGCCGTGAGGTCACTGCCGATACGATGCCCGGATATCAGGGCACGCCGTCGGATTTGAGCGGCCTGATGGGCGGCAGCGACGACAAGCTGATGAACGCCAGTGGCTCTGCAGCGTCGAATGAAGCCTATGGTCTCATGCGCTCGGCCGACGACAATCGCGCTCAGATCGATCCCAGCGAGATCGAGAGCATTGCAGCGCGCGGCCGCCAGATCAACGACGATGCAGCTGCGATTGCGGGCATCGAGACCCACAATTCGCAAGGCCAGTGCGAGCCCGTTTCGCAGCAAGGGTCGCCGGCGACTTACGAAGCGACCTGCGACGTTGGCGAGGCCATTTCGACATCCGAACCGACGACACAATATAGCTGTCCCGAAGGCTGGTCCCTTTCGGGCACGACCTGCTCGATAACGCAAACGCAGCCGGCCAAGACCACATACTCATGTCAGCCCGGGGAAACACTGTCAGGCACAAGCTGCACGTCGTCGCAGGCTCCGACCCTCACAGGCTATAGCTGTCCATCGGGCTTTGCCCTGTCGGGCACCAGCTGCACCAAAACCCTAAGCCAGGCGGCTTCCATCTCGGGCTATTCCTGCCCGGCGGATTACGCCTTGCAGGGCACGACCTGCAAACGGACCCTCCAGCAGTCCGCCACCCCGATCTATGCCTGCCCGGCGGACTATCAACTGACCGGCACAAGCTGCAACGCATCGAGAACCTATCAGGCCACACCAACCTATTCCTGTCCCGGCGGCTTCTTCCTGTCTGGAGCAACCTGCCAGCAAACCGTCACGCGGCCTGCAGATGTCACGCTCGTGTGCCCCAGCGGTCAGGTCCTGAACAACGGCTCCTGCATCATGCAGTCCACCTACGCGGCTACGGCCACAACAACCTGTCCTCCGGGGTGGGATCTCCAGTCAGGACAATGCGCAAAGGGCTATAACTACACTGCAAATGCCGTCTACACCTGCCCAGCGAACTATTTTCTCGACGGCACGCTCTGCCGGTCGAACCGCTACCAGTGCGGCGTCAGCATCAGCTCAATTCGCTATACGGTTTACAATGGCCAGGAGGTCTGCGCGACCCGGAAAGCCGAAGTGTCCGGGGGATGCTCGAATGCGACCTTCTTCGGGGAAGCCAAATTATGGGGGCAGGCTTACTGCCTTTCGCGGCCACAGACGGTTTATCAATGCGCCAAATCATGGACCGATGCACAAAACCCACTCTGCCCATCGCTTTATCACGCCACCGCCACCGCCGCGGTCAACTACAGCTGCCCAAGTGGCGGCTCGCCCTCGGGCGCAATATGCTACGGCACCAACTATGTTGGAACGGAAATCCAATATTCCTGCCCCAGCGGAGGCAATCTTGCGGGCAGCAGCTGCACGGTCAGCCAGGTTTCGACGCCCACCACGAATTATAGCTGCAGCGCCGGACAGACGCTTTCTGGCACGTCCTGCTCTGCCACGACGAGCCAGAGCGCTTCGGTAACCTACGCTTGCCCAAGCGGCGGCACCCTCACGGGTACATCGTGCGCAGCGTCAGACACGAAGCCTGCGGAACTGACATACCGGTGCCCCACCGACTGGCAGCTTTCAGGAACGCAATGCACCTCGATCCTCAGTCAAACGGCTGAGCCGAGCTACACATGCCCGGTCGGCTATGATCTCAATGGATCGATGTGCAGCCGGCTCCAATCGCAGCCGGCGACCGCGCAATATACCTGCCCTGCTGGTTACCAGCGATCGGACGAGACCTGTTACCGCAAGACGTCAGCGACGGCGGCTCAGACCTGTCCGGACGGGTATGCCTTGTCGCAAACGACGTGCACCCGGACCCAGACACAGGATGTGAACATGACGTCGGTCTGCTCGACGCCGGAAGCGACGCTGCAGGACGGCCAATGTGTGACGAGTGAGAAGAAGACCGACTGCACGCAACTGGCCAGCAATGCCCAATGCACCTTCCTTCGAGAGACCTGTCTCGATGTGTCGCCGGGCAGCACATGCCGCGTGGCTGAGAAAACCTATCGCTGTCCTGTCCCGGATTCGGCGCAGACCGAGACAAGCTATATCTGCAGCGGCGACATGTGGTGCATGAACGGGAGTTGCCAGACTGTCGAACGCGAAGCGAGCGACGAGTTCAAGGATGCTCTGGTCGCTATGGGCGCGATCGACCAGGTTGGCGAGGATTTCGATCCCGACAACATGCAGCTTTTCGAAGGCACCGCCGAGAGTTGCCACAAGCCGATTTTCGGCGCGATCAACTGCTGTGCCGGCAAATCCTCGGGCCTGCTGACCGGCGCTGCCGGCATTGCTGCCAAGCTCGCGCTGGGCACTGGCCCCGGTGCTATCGCTGCGGTTGCCACGCAATTTCTCACCATGTTCGCGTGCAGCAATGAGGAGAAGAGCCTCGATGTGAAGGACCGCATGGGGCTTTGCCACAGCGTCGGTAGCTTCTGCACCGAAAGCGTGCTGGGCGTCTGCACCACCAAGCGCTCGTCCTTTTGCTGCTATCAGTCCAAGCTGACCCGCATCATCCAGGAACAGGGCCGCCCGCAGATCGGCAAGGATTGGGGCAAGCCAGAGGCGCCGATGTGTGGCGGCTTCAGCCCTGACGAGTTCGCAAAGCTCGACCTCTCGCAAATGGATTTTTCGGAGATCTATGCGGACATGCTCGAAGCCGTACAGCTTCCCGATCAGGCTCAACAGGCGAGCGATATCCAGAACAAGATCCGCGACTATTACGAACAGACGTCTTCAGGGGGCACGCATTAATGAGTGGGCGGAGTGGCGCTGGCCGCGACCGGACTTCCAAAGGGAAGCCGGCGCGCGATGCGCTGACACATGAACAATATGACGCGATATTGAGGACCCATTCGGGGCTGGCACAGATCAGCATCCCTGAATTGGCCATCCTGCTTCGCTGCCGCGCGGATCGCCCTGTTGAGGGTGAGGAAGTCGTGGCCTCGCTCCTGACCTGGTTCGATCGCCCGATCTCGGTCGAAGAGGTGATCGGGTGGCTCGACCGCCTGATGACCCTGGGCTGGCTTGAGCAGATCGGCCAGCGCCAGATCTACCACACCACCGCGCTCGGCCGCGAAGTGGTCGAACAGATGCGTCGGCCGATCATGAAGGCGGGCATCTGGACCCTCACGGGCGGCAATATTCTGCAAGAAAGGGAGGCAAGCGATGAAGACGAGTAAGTGGCTAGGCGTTCTGGCGCTGGTGAGCGCCATGCCGCTTCAGGCTCAGACGACCGAACCGGCGCAGGCACTCTCATCGACGCCGCAGGATGATCTCTATTGCGGGCAACGCAAGCTCGGCACCTGGTTCTACTGCGAGCGGCCTAAAGCGCAGGAGCCAGAGCAGTCGGCGGCGCCGGCGATGTCAGCGGCCCAGAGGCTGGCCATGATCCGTGAAAAGCTCGACGAGATGAAGGCACGCGCGATCCTCGAACCGACTGAAGAAAATATCACGGCCTATGTCCGCTTCCAGCGTGAACAACTGGATCGCGCCTCGACATTCTCCGATCAATGGCAGCGCTCGATCTGGCAGAACCCCGAGCTGGACTACACGCTGCAACGGCCTGTCTCGACACTCGGCAAGCGGGCATGGCTCGATGCGCGCAAGGTCGATCAGGACGCCGCGCTGCGCAATCTCTCGCGGCGCTATGGCATCTTCTATTTCTACGCCCAGAATTGCGGCGCCTGTGAAGTGTTCGGCCCGATCCTCAAGGCCCTCGCAGATCAGAGCGGATTCCAGGTCGTGGCCGTCTCGATGGACGGCGGACCGAACCGCTCTTTCCCCAACTATGTCGTGGATGTTGGGCAGCATCAGAAAATGGGCCTGACCTCACGCGCGACGCCGGCACTTGTGCTTTACGACACGCAGGCCCGGCGCCCGATCCCGATCGGAACCGGCATCCTCTCGGCCGACGAGATTACCGAACGGATCTTCACGCTGACACACACCAAGGTCGGGAGTGACTTCTGATGCGCAAATCCACACTTGCTCGCTTCGCACGCTCAACCTGCGCAATCGCCGTGTCGGCCGCCATGGCTCTCGCCCCGGCGCGCGCCGGCGTTGGCGCAGACATGACCGGCTTCTTTCAGGAAATGGGCGGCTCGGCCAATGTGACCGGGCCAACAGCCTTTCAGGGCCAATCGGCGGGCTATTATTCGCTCGGCTCGGTGTGGACCCGCTTCCCGCAAAAGACCGTCTACCCCGCCAATCTGCAGCTCCCGCAAGTGCGCGCAGGCTGTGGCGGCATCGACATGTTCACCGGCAGCTTCAGTTTCGTCAATGCAAGCGAGCTGGTGGCGATGATGAAGGCGGTCGCCAACAATGCGCTGGGCTTTGCGTTCAAGCTCGCCATCGATGCGATCTCGCCGCAAATCGGCGGCGTCATGGACAAGATGCAGCAGATTGCGCAGCAGGCAAATGACATGAACCTGAGTTCCTGCGAGGCCGGCGCTGCGCTGGTGGGAAGCATGTTGCCGCGCGATCAGCTTGTCACCGATCGAGTCTGTCAGACCATCGGCACGTCCAAGGGCATTTTCTCGGACTGGGCGCGCTCGCGTCAGGGTTGCGGCAACGGTGGCCAGCAGACCAGCACGCTTAACGCCAATACAGATCCCGCTCTCGCCGCGCAAATGGCAGGCCCGAAGAACTATGCGTGGGATCTCATCAAGGCCTCGCCGTTAGGCGCGCAAAGCCAGGAGATGCGTGAGTTGGTCATGACGATGGTCGGGACGATCATCGTACCCAAGCGCGCCAATGATACCGACCAGCCCAACATCCAGTTTATCGGCGGACAGGTCGGGCCGGTCCTCGATGCACTTCTTGACGGCGAAAAGCCGGTCACGATGCTCGGATGCGTCGACACGGCGGCGTGCCTGTCCACCACCACCCGCACCCTTGCGCCGCTGGGAAGCGCAGCCCTGATCCCGCACGTCCGCCAGCTCATTCTCTCGATGGGAGACAAGGCGATCCTCGATCAGGCCCTCACGACCGAGGAGCGGCAATTGCTCTCGATCGCGAGCGTCCCGATCTACAAGATCATTGCGGTTCAAGCTGCCTCCGGGTTCCGCCTGTCCTCCAGCGAAATGGACTCGCTCTCCGAGATCGTGGCGCTCGACATGCTGAACGCGATCGTCGGGCAGATGCTCGAGCAGGTCTCTGGCGCGCGCGGCGGCCTGGTCAATGCCGGCGATGCAGAAAAGACCAATCAGTTCCTCGCGCAGCTGCAGGACGTGCGCCAGCGGGTCGCCAGTCGCGATGCCAAGATGGAAGCGCGCGTCTCGCGCACCATGGCGATCATCGAACGGACCATGGCGATCGAGACCACGCTGCAGCATCGCATGGCGCCCTCGATGGCAGCATCGCTGTCGTTCAGCCGCGCGCTTTCGGCGCAGGGCCTGCGCTAGGTTAGGAAGGGGGCAGGGGGATGCTCGAAGTCTTCACGGTCGGTGGCGGCGAGTATATCGTCAACACCCTGAACGCAGTGGCAGCCTGGACCGGGGGTGGCGGCTATCGGTCCATGATCCGCGTGGTGATGATCATGGGCCTCGCCTATGCGCTGCTGCTGATGGCGTGGAACCTCGATTATCGGGTCCTGCTCAACTGGTTCCTGCAAGCTACGCTCATGTACATGGTGCTGATGGTGCCGACCATGACCGTCAAGGTGACTGACCGCACCAACCCCAATCTGCAAGGCGCCGCGGTCGGCAACGTGCCCGTCGGCCTTGCCCTCATGGCGAGCTTTACGAGCCAGGTGGGCGACTATCTCACGCGCTCGGCCGAAACCGTCTTCGTGATGCCCGGCGCCCTCAACTACAGCACGGGCGGTATCATCTATGGCGCGCGGCTCCTTGAGGCGACGCAGGGCCTGCGGATCAACGATCCGGTCCTTGCGACGAACCTGCAGGAGCATTTTCGCCAGTGCGTGTTCTATGACGTCATGATCGGCCGCAAGACGGCGGCGGCTCTCATGGACAGTCCCGACATGCTGGCCGCCATGGGGCCGGGAGCCATATCGCTCTCGCAAATATGGCTCGCGTCCGATGGATCGCAGGCCATCATCAGTTGCCGGGATGCCTACACCAATCTGCAGCAGGGCTGGTCGACCTATTACAATGCAGCGCTGCCGCGTATCGCGCGCCAGTTCTTCCCCGATCTGTCGGCCGCATCGGCGCAGAGCAAGATGAACGAGATCGGGCAGGTGGGCAGCGTGAGCCTTGGTGGCACGGCCTCGACCTCGGAAGGGCTGGTGAGGCAAGCTATGTTGGTCAATGCGCTGGTCCAGGCCACAGCCGCCTCCGGAGGCTCGTCCAGTGCGACCGACACGTTCGCACAGATCCGCGCGGAAACGCAGACGCGCAATACCTATGCGACGATCGCCTCTGGCGCGATGAAATGGGTTCCGCTGCTCAACATCGTCCTGACGGTCGTCTTCTACGCGATGTTCCCGATCATTTTCCCGCTCATGCTGATGCCGGGGCAGGGGACCGGCGTCGCCAAGGGATATATGCTCGGATTCTTCTATCTGGCGAGCTGGGGACCATTGTTCGTGGTCCTCAACATGATCTTCATGACCCGTTGGGGCGCCTCAATCGGCGCATGGCAGGGTGGGGGGCTTACGGCCGCGAATTTCGACGGCGTGTCCGCCATCAATCAGGATATTGGCGCACTGGCCGGCTATATGATCATGTCAGTGCCATTCATCGCTGCCGGCATGGCCAAAGGCGCTATGTCGATCGCGTCGCATTCGGCGAGTTTCCTTGCGCCAAGCCAGCGCGCGGCCGAGGAAGCGGCCCAGGAGCAAACCACCGGCAATTACAGCTATGGCAATGTGAGCCTTGCCAACCGCACGATCAACACAGCGTCCAACGATCAGTGGAACACGGCGCCCAACATTTCCACCGGCGCGGGCGTGGTCAGCAACCGCCGCGAGGACGGGAGCTGGGAACGCCAGATGTCCGGTGGCGGTACGGTGTTCGATAGCAGCCAGGGCATTTCTCAGCTTCCCGTTGCGCCAACCATGTCCAGCGGGTTTCAGGCAGAGGCGCGGAAAAGCGCGGCAGAATATCAGAACATGGGCGCGCAGAAGCGGGAAGCCGCCAATCAGAGCTGGTCGGCCGCGCGCTCGCAGGCGACAGAACTGTTTAACACAGTCCAGCATAGTGACAGCTTCAGCCGCGACCAGGGCAGTGGCACAAACAGCTCGATCGAGCGCATGTCACAGCAGCAGCAATCGTGGTCCGAACGCCTGCAAAGCGAATTTGGGTTAAGCAAGGAGGCTGCCGATCACGCTTCCCGCGATGCTTCCCTGACAGGCAATGCAAGTCTGACAGCGTCGCTGGGGCTCGGAGGTAAGTTCGGCCCGGTTGACGGCTCAATTTCTGGCAGTTTGGGCGGAAAGTATGAAACAGGCCAGAGTTCACGCTCGAGCCTGTCAGCTTCGGAGGCGCAGAAGCTCATGGACGCGGAAGACTGGCTTCGCCAGGAATCAAACAGCGAGGCCGCGCGTCAGAACCGGGATAGCTTCTATCGCGAGACCAGCTCGACACAAGATAGCCACGTCCGCGGACTGACTGAACGCACCAGTGCCAGCATTACCGAAGCCCGGTCGCTGAGCCGCGAGGCCTCGCGCTATGAAGATGCCGGCAAGAGGTTCGAGAGCGTCCTTTCCGAAGCACAAAGCAATGGGTTCAACTGGACGCGCAACATGAGCCAGGATTTTGTGCAGTGGTGGCAGGAAGAGAAGATGACCAATCCTATGGTCCAGAACAGTGGGTGGGACCCTGGCATGGTCGCTGTGTCGCCAACGCAAGCTGCGGTGCGGGATGGCGCCATGCGTCGTTTTGAAGAGCATTATGTAGACCAAATGAAGAACGATCTGCCGCCGCTGCCATCGCCGCCAGCTCCCACCCTGCCTGGCCCTGCTTCATCGACGCGCGAAGCCGTCACGTCATGGGGCAACGGCGCGAGAGCGGGGATAGCTTCTCAAGGGCCATCGACTGGCGCCAGCGGCGGTCGAGATGCGGACCTGGAGAACAATGTAGCCGCACACCTCGATGCGGGGCGCGAGTTCACGACAGGCAGGCATGATGATCTGCGCAACAAAGTGGCCCACGCACGACTGGAAGGGCACGACATGCAGGATCGCGTTGCCGGTGAACAGTGGGGAATAGTGCCGGGAGTGGACGATCTACGGGATCGTGTAAAAGGGCCCGATCCAGCAAATGGAGAGTGACGATCGCGAGAGCCACACGCGATCGTCTGCGTTAGAATACTTTGAAAAATGCGAGAGTAATCACCACAAAACCAACAGCCATCACGGCAACTATTCCCCAGAAAATCCTCGGATCATCAGATGGCTCGATACGCCGATGCACGCCAGGAAGTTCCGAACCGCGTCGATAAGCTGCATAGTTCGAACGAGAACTATCCTGATTCCAGTACATGGAATGGTGCGGATCGCGCGATGGATGATACGGATCAGACATAAACACTTACCTCGGTTAGAACATAACAGAAACCGCGCCACCTCACAAGAACGACGCTTCGCCCCCGAACAGGCAGCGGCACTTTGTGAGTCAAGCGCGACGGGGGTGTTATAGGATGATAATGGCCTGACTGCTTCCGGATGATCCGAACTATCCGCCCTTGAGCTCATTGTGACAAAGCGGACGCTCGATCGCACCAGCGCAATGACCGCCTTCGACCAACACAAGTCGTTGAGCGACGTTGATGGGAGCGGGAGGTCTTTGCTGAAACCCGCCATTGGGGTCGCGCAAACCAGCGGGTCGGCTTTGCGGCCCTCGGATTGGCCATTCACGTCGCCTCAAGCCGAGCTTGAAAGCTGCCCTTAGATTAAAGCCGCCCTTAGATTGAGGCCGCGGACTTGATAACCCCCGCCGCGCGATCTGCGGTGAAGATGCGGAGCTGCGGCTCGCACTATTTTTGCCTTTCAAGCTGAGAACCCTGGCTTTACCGTTATTCGCAAGGGTTCCGGGAAGATCGGCGGCTAAAGGAGACGGGGTGAATGGCGGACAAGGTGCCGTCGTGGCGTGACATCGGGAAGGCTTCCCGTGCCCTGAGTGCGCTGTTTCCGGGGGACCGGTTCCTGAAGACAGTCCTTCGTGGCTGTATCAAGGTCGGGAAGCAGAAGAGCAACCCGATCCGCGGCAACTTCCTGGCGACCGGGCTCCGTGAAGCTGTGAACCATATTATCCACAAGCTCGCGCCCGACGACGAGGTCCGTGGGTGCGTTTGGTTTGTGCAGGCGGAAGATACTGACACCGTCACGCGAAAGCAGCGCGCGACTTACATCATCAAGGGGGGACTTCCCGATGAGTTTTTGAGGGAGGAACTGAAGATTGAAGTGGCCCCTGATGCGAAGGCGCTGGCGGACATGATAAACGGTCTGAACAGGTCCACCCACGTTAGGCCGAATACGATCTTGACCGAGGGGACAGCGGTCAGGCGACTGTTCTACGACGTCCTCGACGCAGTCGACACCCTTCTTGATGCGGCGGAGGACAGCAGGAGTGCCGTCCGGGATGCTGTGGCAACGGCGCTGCACAACAGGGTGTTCGAACGGCTGATTTCGGAGACGATCCAGGAGCTGGACGAGCTGTCGACGCACACCACGGTAGATCACCACTGGATCGATGCCATTGAGGTCAAAGATATTAATTCAGAGACAATCAGGTACGAGGTAGCCGGCACCGTCAGCGTCGCGCTGCAGTACGGATCGAACTCTGACGTGAGGGGCGACATCGGCTTTCGAGCATCGGACTCCTATCCCTACGAGGCGACGGTCATCTGCTCCGTTGCGGATCCCTTGGGCGTTGATCCCGGAGACATCGAGCTCAAGGTCGACAACAGCAGCTTCTTCGAGTGAGGTTCGCCCGATGATCACGATAATGGACCGGCTCAGACACCTCTCGGAGATAGGCACGGTTAAGATAGTAGCGCATCTGTCTCGCGTTGCGATCTTCTATTCGAATTATAGGCCGTCGGCGCCATGTCCGGCCTCGTAAGCGACCCAGCGCGGCAAGCGCAGGATACATTTCGCGGTTATATCTACCAGATATTACGCAGCATCCTGGTCTGGCTAGACCTCGGTGATGACGAGCAGCTGTTCCTTGAAGGCGCGGAAGACCTCGATCGCATCGAGGGCGCCGAAGCGCTGACCGAGCAGGTCAAAGACACGGGAGGCTCGGGCAATATCACCTTGCGCACGGCATCAGTCGTCGACGCGATCAACAACTTCTGGGGGCACCGGACGCGAAATCCCGACATCGTGATCCGATATCGCTACGTCACCACATCCGGGATTGGCATCGAGCAAGGTTCATCGTTCGATGGTGGTCGGGGCGGCCTCGATCTCTGGAACAACCTTCGCGCCGCATCCTATGATACAGCCAACGACGAGCGAATTCTGTCGATTACCCGGTTCTTGCTCGACGGAGGCAAGCTGTCGGTGCCGCTGAAACAGTTGTTCACAGAAGCCAGCCCGGCTGAGCTGTTCGCACAGGTGATCCAGCCAGTTGAGTGGATGACGGGCCAGCAGGACGGCGATGCCCTGGTCCAAACGATCAAGGACCGGCTCGTTGTGCATGGCGCAGCCAGTTTGATCGCGCCGGCCGACGCCGAACTCGCCTTCGACGCGCTATACACCGCCGCGTTTGACGCGGCGAAGCAGAAGGACGGTGTCCCGCTCAATCGCGCGCAGTATCTGCGCATCTTCGCCGGCGCGACAGGGATCCACGTCCCTAAGCAGGATCTGCTGACCCTCATGCGCGCCGCCCTGGCTTCGGGCAGTGGTGACCTGGCCGTTCAGGCGCAACCTTTGACTTTGGAAGGTCCGCCACCGCTGCCCCTGCAGTATTTCCGGCGGGTGGCGAGCGAACAGGCCCTGAAGACGGGATTATTGGCCGGCACGGTTCTACTCCACGGATCGACCGGTTCGGGCAAAACACTAACCGCCGCTAGCGCGCTTGTGTGTGTTGAGCCGTTGTGGCTGACGCTTCGCGATCTGAGCCCAGGCGAGGTCAAGGCACGGCTCGCTGCAGCAGCCAAACAGTTGCGAGCAGGGGCGGCCGCCAGAACCTTGGTGGTCGATGATCTGGATACGCTCTCGGATCCCCGGGCGATCGCCGGGCCGCTAGGCGCGCTGTGGCACACGCTAGAGGCGATCGGCGGGCGGCTGCTGGTAACCTCGGATCGCACATTGCCCGACCGATTGGCGCAGGCAGTCCAGCTCGATCCGGCGCGCGAATTCCAGATGCGGCCCTTCGATGCGGATGAAATCGAGGCATTTCTGCGGGAAAGCGGTTGCCCGAACGATCGCGCCAAGCTCTGGTCCAAGCTTCTAGAAGTTTCGACGCTCGGGCATCCGCAGCTGGTGAGCGCACGCGTGCGCACGCTAGCTGCAAAGGACTTTCCCCAGCCGGATCATTCGGACCTGCTTGGAGCGACCGGCGACCTCGACCCCATCAAATTCGAAGCCAGGCGGCTCATATCCGAGCTCCCCGAGGGCGCACGCGAGCTTCTCTTGCGGGCGAGCCTGATGACAGGACGCCTGTCGCGCAAGCGGCTGTTGTTGATTGGGCGTCTACAAGACGCAATCGCCGAGCCTGGTGTCGCGGTCGACATTATCGCGGGACCTTGGCTCGAAAAGATCGAGGATGGTGAGTATCGCGTATCACCGCTGACGCGCGGCGCGGCCGAAGAGCTGCGAGGTCAGGCTTGGACCAAGGCGATGCATGGGCAGCTCGCCTGGACCTACCTCCTTGAACGTACCGTCAGCCCTTGGGATATCTCGTCCATCCTGATGCACTGCTACATCGCAGGGACGGCCGGCCCACTAGTCCATGTCTCGCAAGGGATGTTCTCCGCAAGCGAAGAGACATGGGCTGCGGTTGGCGAAGCGTGTGGGATCTATGTCGGCCTTGGCCTCGACGCAAGCAACCCACTGCCATTCAGGACGGCGATCGACGTCTACGTCTTCCGGATCCTTCAATACCGCATCGCGGCCGAGACCAATCCCGACACCGCAATGCGAATCGCGCTCAAAATCGAGGAAGAATTCGCCGCAGCCCCGGATGACGATGGCCGGCAGTTCTTTCGCTTCCTCTATCTCAGCCAGTTCCTGTCGATCCTGAAGGTCCGCTACCCGGTCGCGGTCATCGTCGCACGATCGCTCGAATTCTTCGACGTCGCCAAAGCACTTGAGACGACGTTCCCGGAACGGCTCGCCAAAGCTGGCCTTGAGGATGAGGACAGCATCCCGGCCGGTACCTATGTGCAATTCGCCAGCCTTCGGTTGTTTTCGCAGATTCAAGACATCGACGAATTCACCGCGCTGATCGAAGCGCTCGAAGGTAGATCGGTGGAGAATGCATGCACAGTGCTGAACTCGATCGGCACACCTGACGATATGGCATCAGTATTGATCGAACGCCTGTGGTTGTCCGAATACCAGTCGAAGGCCATTGGCTGGCCCGCCTTCCGGGAGAAGCTGCGGAACGCTTTCGACTTTAGCGGAGATGTCGGCGCTACGTCGATGGCACGAGCGATCGCGCCGGTGCTGCTGCGGATGATCAACGAGGATTTGGGCGATCCTCAAGGAGCCATCGCCGAAGCGGGTGATCTCGACGGGGTTGTGGGAACAGACCCGATCTACATTTGTGCCTTTGCCAAGGTTACCAGCGATGCCGGCAACTTCCTGAAAGCCAGGCAGCTCTGGCGTGAGGCGCTCCCGAGATGGCCTCGCGCGCAAGATGATATCGGTTGCGCGTATGCCTATCGCTCGGCCGCGATCGGCTCCGCGCGGAACGGCGAATGGACTGAAGCTGCCGAATATTTTGATATGGCGCGAAGCCTAGTTGAGGAGGGTTCGCGCCCGACCTTCACCATCGGCCTTATGATGGACGCAGCCCTTGCGCGTTTTATGGGAGGCGATCGCCGCCAAGCGGTCCGTGAGTTCGGGCAAGTCGTTGCGGCACTTGCGCCAATGCAGGCTGATTATGATTGCGAACCTCTGCTTTCGCTACAGCGCCGCAGCGGCGGATTCCTGTCCGCGGTTGTAGGCTGGATTGCGGGTGAGCGCACAGACGAAGAGATGACGAAGCTGGTCGGCATGTGCAGCAACCTCGACCCATTCGTGACCGATGCTCCCGTTGCGCCACCACTCGACACTCTCCGCCTTGATCTGATCCGGCTTGAGCTTGCCTGCGGCGCATCGCTTGACGGGTCACTGCGGGAAGCCCCGGCCCTGCGGGCCAGCCCCTTCATGTCGTTTCGTGCTGGCAGTGGCCCGGTGCTGTTTGAACTGGCACAGCGGACATTGGATTTCAGTGACATCGTGATCGACGGCACGAGACTGCTCGACGCCCTAGCCATGCTGGCGGAACAGATCGCCATGAATGATCGCGACGTCATGCGCGTCGACGATGGCAAGGCCCGGGACTGGTCAGAAGGCGCCGACGAAATTCTGTTAGGTCATGTGGTCGTCGCCACCTTCGCATTAGCCGCCGCGGATCAGCTCGATCGACTGCCCATTGCCCGCTGGCGGGCGGACGCGGCGGCGCATCCGCAAGGTGGACGTGTAGAGCAGCTAGTCGATCATATCGAGGGGCTATTCATCACGGGTACGGTCGAGGCCTGGGGCACGGTCCTCAAATGCCCATCGACTGACTGGTCCCATCACGCGATCTCGGCTCTCGCTGCGACACTGCTGGAGCGTTTGGCACCGGACGCCCTGCTCGTAGCGCATTCGCTGTGGGTCCATTATCTCAAGGAATCCCATCGCCGGCAGCTCGCCCAACATTATGCCACGTACCTCGCATCCAGACAGTGGACCGTGGTGACGAAACTCCCGGCGCAGTTCGGCTCATCCGAGAGTGGCACCCAGCCGCTATCCACCGCCATCGCTGCACCGGGGCAAGGATGGTCAAAATTGCGAACCATATTGCAGGCGGCTCTCGACATCGTGCCGCTGGCTGCGGATGACAATGCTCGCAAGACGATAGAGACCATGGAAGCCTAGGCGACCTTGCCGTCAGGCGATGCTTCGTTCGCTGAGCGCATGCCTTGGACGGGAAGGCTCAATGAAAGGAAGCTTGGACCAAGCGCACGTTCTGAAGCGTATTTTCCGGACCGTCCGCAGACTTCAGCATAGGTGGGAGGGCATACATGGCTCCCCGAATGACGGGTTTTAGCGTAACCTGACGCTCCCAGGAGCGGCTATGACCGGCAGCTTAGTCCCAGAGCCGGCCGGTCCCTCGGCCACTACTGCCGCATCGACACACGGAGCCTATTGGGATAAGATTGGAGCGAGCGAATGGCGCTAAGTCGGCGGGGAAAGTCCTCACCGGCGAAGGCCGCTAAGCCCGATCGCCGCTCGCAAACAGCTATCCGGGACAGACGACAAAGCAGCTATCGCTCCGGGAGATGCCATCATAACGAGACAGCGGCACCGGTCAGTGCACCGCAAGCCAGGATCGCAGGCGTCACCCATACCGCCTTTAGGCGCCATGCAGCGGCCAAGGCGAAGCCAAACAATATGATCGCCATTGGTGGCGAGGAGATGCGCAACCATGCTGCCTCACCCAACTGCAAGAACGTCGCAGCGATAATGCCAACCACCGCCGCCGCAATGCCTTCCAGCGCCCGTTGAAGGCCAGGGCGATCGACAATCGCTTCCAATCGCTCATAAAAAATGAGTGAGAAGGCGAATGCGGGGAGGAACATGCCCGCCGTGATCGCAAGCGCCCCAGGGAGTGCGCCCGCCACATAGCCGGCGAATGTTGCAAAGATAACAAGCGGCGCAGGAAGAATCCCTGCCAGCGCGACCCCGTCGAGAAAGGTTGCGTCGCTCAACCAGCCACGCCCCACCGTGTCGGCACGCACATAGGGAATGGCAGTGTAGGCGCCGCCAAAAGTCAGCAACCCACCCTTCAAACCGGCAATGAACAGGGCGGCAATGGTTGACGGTTCGTGAGAGATGGCGAGCGCCTCTTGTCCGCCGGGAAGCGAATGAAGGCTGATGGCTATGCTTGCGGTAAAAACAGCGATGGCAACCGCGAAAGAAGGCCTGTGACAACAGGCGTAAATTGCCGCGCCAGCGACAAGGGGCAACCAGAATGGGACGCTCGCCAAGGTCAGCAGCGCGCTACCCAAGGCGATCCCACAGGTCAGCCGATCCACCAGGATATGCTCGCCGATCCGGACAACCGCACGCAAGATGATCGCCAGTACGGCGATCTGGATGCCGAGGAGCGGCCCGCTCCACATTCCGTGGTCCGCGATCCATGTGACATAGACCCAACCGGCGAACAGCATCAGGGCGAAACCTGGCAGCATAAAACCCAACCCTGCCAAAAGTCCGCCAATCCGGCCCCGCGCAATGATGCCGAAGTGGACGCAGAGTTCATGGGCCTCAGGCCCTGGTAGCACCTGTAGGATCGCGAGCAGTTTGTTGAAGCGCGAGCGGTCGATCCATCGCTCCTCCTCGACCAGTGACTGACGCAGCATGGCAATCTGGGCTACAGGCCCGCCAAAGGCGAGAAAGCCGAAACGGAGGAATTTCAGAAAAATTGCAGAAAGGCTGATCAACGGGGGACGGTTGTCAGTAACGCTGTTATCCATAAACGCTCCTCGGCCGCAGACACGGCAAATGGAGCGGACTTGGACGGGCACCGTCTAATCGGGCGTCCGCAATGCCCGATGCAAGATATATCGTTGAATGCACACGCCGCGTCAATGGCCGCCTCCCTGCAGCTTTTCAGCAATGCTGCTTAAGACCAATAGGTCGGTATGTTGGCATCTGCCGTAACGCGATCTCACGCATCAACGCTGCCGCTCGATGGTGTAGCTGTGCGAGGGCTGCAAGGTGGCGATCGCTTCGACAGGCTCAGGTGGCCGCCAGCGAAATTGCTTCACCTCGACCTTCTCTGGGTAGACATCGACGATGGAAAAGCCGTTCCGTTCTTCCATTTTGGCAATGTCGCTTATACCCAGAACGGCGGCATGATGCGGAGCGACGCCCCGGGCGCTGCTCGGAAACCCGGGCGTGCCCGTCCCAATTGTGCCGGGCAAGATTGCCTGGATCGGGTTGGCCGAGAGATCGAGGTCGCCGCTGCTCGAAATGGCCGAGATCGCGCTCGCATGCATGTCGCCCGAGATGCTGATGGCGGCGCGCTCCCTTTGCGCGCTCAAGGCTGCGGCGAGCCGCTGATGCTGCTCAAACCAACCCTTCTGCCAGTAGCCCTTGTCATTCTGGAACGTGCTGTCATCCGAGGCGCCGTCGGCATACCATTCGCCAAGCTTTCCCGCGGTCCAGCCCAGCGGATTTGACGGGGCCTGAATGAGCTGCTTTGCTGTCGAGCGGTTGAGGCGGTCAATCAGATAGGCCTCCGCCTCGGGGAAGAGAACCTTGGCATCAGGTCCGGTGGACCAACCGCGACGACAGTCGAAAAGGTCGATCTCCAGCAGATTGCCGACCCGGACCGTCTCCACCGTGCCGGACTTGTAAGGGTCGCCTAGATCCGGCCGGCCGAGCGCATAGGGATAGACCATCGCCGCCGTGCGCTGCTGCAGCCCGAAGATGAAGGGACGCGGCGGAAAAGTATATCCCCAGGGCCCCGCATTGTCGTTCTCGAAATAGTCATGGTCATCCGTCACGAAGACCAGTGGCACCGAGGCGAACCGGTCTTCATAAATCGAAGCGATCTGCCGGCTGATGATCGTGTTAAGCGACCGCCGGTTGGTCTCCGAATCGAAGGCGCTGTCCTCGTCGATCCAGGCGATCTTGCGGTACTGCTCTTCGGTGGCAGCACGGGCGGCCGGATCCCGCCGATATTTGAGCGCAGTCCAGAGATCCCAGTAGATATGGTCGCCATTGGCCACGGCGAGATCTGGCGAGAAGCTGAGCGCCCTGTCGAAAAGGGCGCGGCGGACCGAGATCGGCAGATAGCCGTATGGCTTGCCGGCCTCATCGCCCCCCGAACAGGTGAAGAACAGAACACGGAAGTGCTGCGGCTTCGCTCCAGGGGCAGGCAACGTCTTCAATTGCCACGGCTCGCGCAGCGCCTTGCCATCAGCATCGTTGAGCGCAAGCGTGTGGGCGGTCCCACCCTTGAGCCCGCGCTGGACGAACCCCCAGCTATAGCCGTCTACATCCAGCCGCTCTGCCTTGACCGCGCGCCCGTCAATGGTGAGTCGCGGCGGATGAGCCGGTGGCACATCGAGCAGCACCTTCACCGCCAAAGTGTCGGCACTCGCAGCCGGAATGATCGCCCGCACGGCGGCATTGGCCTTTGACCAGGCGACGCCGCCCTTGAACAGCCCGCCAAGCCCGAGCGCGCTCGCCCCGCGCAGCACATATCGTCTGTCGTACATGATGGTCATCCTTATCGAGAAGCGGAGCGCGAAAGCCCTTGGTAAAGCCAGATCCCGAGGGTGAGCGCTCCGGCGAGGAAGGATATGAGCGTCAGCGGCGGCAGACCCCCCGGCCATTTTGCCGGCTCAAACCAGGTCGAGACAGCGGGCAAGGCGGCATGTACGCCTGTTCCGAAGGCTATGAGAGTCAGCGCGCGCACACGAAGGCCGTATGACCAGACACCGGCGCGGCGTGCCCCCAGCTCCAGTCCCGCCATCAGGAGCGCCCCGAGTGTCAATGAAAGACCGGCGATGCCCGTCAGCTTTCCGCTCTCGAACAGCCGTGGATAATAGATCGGATTGAGCAGCGGGAAGCTGAGCAGGCTGTGCGTCAGCGCGAGCGCCCCGGCCCAGATGAGGAAAGGCGTTCCGCTGCGCGCCGGCTGCCGCAAGCGAAATACGGCTGCCACCATCAGTATCAGCGATCCGACCGCCAGTGCCTTGTTGACCGTATAGGCCGGCCAATCCGCCCATGGGACGCCCTTCAGAACATTGTAGCGCAGAGTCGCATAGCCGAGAGCGAATCCGAGCAGCGCAGCGGCGCGCCAATGATCACCGATGGCACTCCAGCGCCATCGGGCCTGCCGGCTATGTCGCGATGTCTCGCGTGGCTGGAAGCTATAGGTCCGGCTGTCGGCCTCTACAAATGGCGACAGGGTCAAAAAGTCTGGCATGAAGATCACTCCTTGATGCCGCCAAGCGCCTTGACCACCGCTGCCGGGACGGGCGTGGGCTGAGACTTGGCCTCCGATGTGGAGACGCTGTGGGCGAAGACGAGATCGCCGGAATAGCCATCGCGAAACTCGAAGATGACCTGCGGCTCAGGATAAGCCTGCCACCGGTCCTTTCCGCTCGCATCCGGAATATTGAAGGCGTTGTTGACGCGGATGGTCGTGTAGACGGGCCAGCCCTTGCCGCGTGACTGCCCGCTGGTGCCGCCACTATCGTTGCGATACTGGTTACTGGCCCAGAGTATGTTCACCAGCCTGTCGCCGGACTGATACCAGCCGGACGGAGGCGACCCGCCCGCATCGCCGATACGGTGATTGCTGCTGGTGTGCGGGCCGCTGGCGATGTCATAGACACCCGGCGCCACCCGGGCGACGAACGATTTGTGAAGGTCGCCGGTGAGAAAAAAGACGGGCTTTCCGAGCGATTCAGCAACCTTGAGCAACTCCGCCCGCTCGGCGAGCTGAGCCGTCCAGCCATCATCCTTGGCCGAACCGCCCGATCCGCGGCCATACCAGGCGCCGTTGTCGTGCGGGACGGCGAGATTGACTGACGAGACGATGAAAACGAAATCAGCGTCGCTCTTTCGTAGTTCGTCCACCAGCCATTGCTTCTGTTTTGCCCCAAGCATGCTCGTGCGGGGATCGGCCAGATTGTCCTTGTTGTGCAGGGTGCGGTTGGAGCGCGTGTCGAGCAGGAAGAAGTCGGCGTTGGAGACGCGGAACTTCGACCAGAGATTGCTACCGATGCTGTAGCGTACCTCCTCCGAGACGGTGAAGCCGGGCTCCACCTCGATGCGATGACGATCGATGACACGGGCGATCTTGTAGACGCCGGTGTTGCCAAAGCCCCAAAGCACGTGGAGGTTCGATGCCTTCGCGAGATCGAGCTTGGTGAAGTCGGCCTGCGGATCGGTGAGGATCGTCTTGCCAGCCTGAATCTTGCCCCTGCCGAAGAAACTCGGCTGTTGGTTGCCGATGTCCGGATTGCTCCAGCCGACATAGTCGCGCCACGCGGCGACGGCGGGATCGCGAAACACCGCGCGCTCGACGTCATTCTGCAAGTCGTCGCGATTGAGGTCGGTCTGCCAGGGCTTGCCCCGCGCGTCGATGCGGAAGCCGGTCTGGCCTGATCCCGTCACGTCATTGAGGATTTCGTGATCGTCGAGCGAGACGAACAGAGGCACTTCGCGATAAAAGTCCGCCAGAGCCTCGGACCCGTCCAGATAGAGCTTGTAGTTGTTCCAGACGCCCGCAATGCCCTTGGCCAGCTCGGCGACGCGGGGCAGTGTGGTCACGCCATTGGCGCTTGCCCATTGCGCCTCGGTCTGCTCGCGCCCCTTCTCGTAGAGCCAGTCGCCATTCTGGATCTGGAAGAAGATCTTGTCCTTCAGCTCCGTCAACATGCGCGTGTAGGTCGGCGGGAGCGGCTGATTGCTCTGGTTATTGCCGGTACCGATCTCGAAGGCGAAATTGAAGACACCCTTGGGATTGACCTGCGGATCGACATAGGATGCGGCCGCCGGCAGAGTCAGGAAGCTGTTGATTTTGCCGCCGACACGCGTGTCAGCCAGCGTCCCGTCCAGCTCCAGCGCATAATAATATTTGGTGCCGGGTTGGAGGCCGGAAAGCTCCACCCAGCCGGTGGCGTCGTGCTCCCAGCTTGTGGTGACCGGCGCTGATCGCTGAGCATTGGCGAGATCAGGCGCGGTCGAATAGACGACCCGGAACGTCGCGGGCTCGCGTGTGCGCGCCCAGACCCGGATCGAACTCGTCCCCACATTGCCAAGCTGCGGCCCGTGGGTCAGCCGATCCAGCTTTTGCAGCGCGGGTTGTGCGGAAGCCTGTGGTGTGAGCGCCAGCAAGGGCAGGAACAGAGCGGTTGTCGCAAGGCTGCGAATGAAAATGGATTTGGTCATGGAAGTTCCCTCCGGAAGATGGCTTAGAAGCGGACGCGGAGTGTGCCGCCGATGGTCCGCGGCGTACCGAGGGCGCCCGTGATCAGCCCCTGGTTCGAGGCGCCAAGGGATTCGAAATACTGCTTGTCGAACACGTTGGTGACCCAGGCCGCTAGGTCGTAGCGCCCGTCCCCGATCCGGACCCCGAAGCGGACATTGCCGACGCCATAGGGCGCAATGCGGGTATAGATTGAATTGCTGCCGCTCGTGTCGTTCGATGAGCGATGATTGTAGTCGAAGCGGGCGTAAAGCTCGTCGTCCGGCGTGAACAGAGCCACCGGCTGCACGAGATCGGCGGATAGATTGTAGATGAAACGCGGCGCGTTCGCGAGTTGAACGCCGCTCAGATCCTGGACCTGGGTGAGGTTGCGGTTTTCAGGCGCGACCTGCGCATTGCGATAATTCTTGTAGACCGCCTCGTTATAGGCAGCCGATGCCGTCAGACGAATCCAGTGGGCAGGCGCGACGGTCAAATCGGCCTCGACCCCGCGCGAGCGAACCCCTGGAATGTTCGAGATGTAGCGGATCGAGGACGTGGTGTTGCCGATCTGCTCGGTGATGCCCGCCTGATAATCCTTGACCTCGGTCCAGTAGAGCGCCGTGTTCAGCGTCACCTTGCGATCAAGGAATTGGCTCTTGAGGCCCGCTTCCCAGGCGTCGACCTTCTCTGGCTTGACGACCGGAGACACGCCGGCCGGGAGATCGCCCAGACTGAGCCCTCCAGACTTGCTACCGCGAGAATAAGTCGCATAGGCAAGCACATCGGGCGCCACCTTGTAGGACAGCGTGATCTGCCCGGTAAGCGCGTCGTCCTTGAGACCTGTCGTGTAGCGTCGCTCCGGATAGATGGCGTTGCGCAGTGCCAGCGCGGCCGCGCGATCCGCCGCGCTCAGCACCGAGAGGTCGTTGCCGGCCGCCGTATACTGGTTGAACAGACCAGTCTTGTCCTCATGCGTGAAGCGCAGGCCAGCCGTGACGCTCAACGCATCGGAGACATGCCAGGTGAGCTGGCCGAACGCGGCATAGCTCTTGGTGATGGGCTCGATCACCGAATAGGACAGGAAGCCGTTCAGCGCATAATTGGCGAGCGTCTGGTTGGCGTTCGGATTGTTCCAGGAGGCAGACGCCGGCCCCTGCTGGTAATGGCCCAGGGCATTCACATTCTGCCAGAAATAATAGAGGCCCGCGACATAGTCGATCTTGCGCTCGCCATTGGAGGCCAGGCGGACCTCCTGGCTGAACTGGCGCTGGTGGTTGTCGGTGCCGCTGCGCAGCGTAACGGCAAGCGGCGTGCTGTCCGAATCATTGTCAGGCAGCCAGTCCCATCCCCGCCAAGCGGTAACCGAGGTCAGCGTGACCGGGCCGAGATCCCAGTCGATCTTGCCCGAGACGCCATAGCCCTCCGAATTGGCCTGGATCGGGCCGTTGGCATCGACGATGCGGGCGAAGGGATCGTTGATGTCGAAGCGCGGTGTGTATCCGCCCCGCCGTGCGCGATCGAGCCAGTTGTTCGTCAACGTCGCCCCGTTGGCGAACGTGGTGAACAGCCCAACGACGCTGGCAATACGCGAATAGGAAACCTGCTTGGAATAATCGCCGATAATGCGGATGTTGATGTCCGGCGTCGGGGTGAGCAGCAATTGCCCGCGCACCGAGAAATTGTCGTAATCGTTGACCCGGCGGCCGTCATACAGATTGTAGAGCCCGCCATCGCGATGCGTGTCAGACACGGTGATGCGATAGGCGGCGAAATCTTCGACGAGTGGTCCGGTGAGCGATCCGCGGACCTGATGATAATTGTCCTCACCGCGCGTAACCTCGGCGGTAAAGCCATTTTCGAACGAAGGGCCGCGCGTTGTGATGTTGATCGCGCCGGCGGTGGTGTTCTTGCCGAAAAGCGTGCCCTGCGGACCCCGCAGCACCTCGACACGGTCCAGATCGATAAAGTCGAACTGCGAGGCGCCGATGCGGCCATAATAGACATCGTCGACGTAGAAGCCGACGCCGATCTCCAGGCCGTCATTCTGATCCGAGTTGGACCCAAGGCCGCGGATATTGGCGAAGGTATTGCGCGCATTGTTGTTGCGGATCACCAGCGTCGGCGTCAGCTGGGCGATCTGGGTGATGTTGATGGCACCGGTGCGCTCCAGCGTCTCGCCCGAGACGGCGGTCAGGGCAATCGGCACGTCCTGCGCCCGCTCCTCGCGGCGCCGCGCTGTGACGACGATCTGGGTATCGTCGATCGCTTCGGCGCCCGCATCAGGGGTAGGCGCCCCAGCCTGAGCCTGGACTGGGGCGGCGATGGCCAGCAGGCTCGAGCCCGCTGCGAGAAACAGGACATAGCGATTGAAAGAACGGAACATGGACGAATATCTCCCTGTGCCCGCCCCGGTCAGGAAGGCGCACGACCTCGGCCGCCTTGAGCAGAGGCTCGAGGCAGGGCCGTGCAATCACCCTCCCGACACGAAGTCAGGTGATCATGCTTTTGATTTGGCCAAAGCGATCTGTTCCGCGCCCTTTGCAGGCGTCGCGGCGCAGTCGATTGGCGTGATGTGAATGTCGGTTGTCGATCAGTCCGGTGGCCCGGCCCTGACGATCGCTATCAATCTGGCGTGCTAGTCATGCTTGTTCCCTTTCAAGAGGGGGAACACGAAACCTGGCGCTGTCGCCTCGATCATCGCGCGCTTTAGCATTTGGTGACGCGGCGCAAGCTGCTTCCCGTCAAAAGCCGCGGGACAGGCCCCTTGAACAGTACGGATATCCTGCCCCCTAGATCCGTACGGGATAATCACAACCTATTCGGTAGAGTATTAGAGCGTCAATCCAAGTTTCTCTTTCATCGCCACAAGGCGGGTTATGGGCTGACCGTGACAAGCCCCACCCAATTACGGCTGCGAGGAGGAGGTGTTAGGATGCTAATGGCATCAGACGATTGCATAATAAGCTGTTGATATTTAACATAATTACTATTATCGAACTTTTCTGAAGGACGTTCCGCGCATCATCAAAATGTGGCGGATCGGCTCGCTCCCGGTGAGCGCGATGGCGTCACCCGACCAGAAGCAGCCCTTGAGATGGCCTGCAGCAACGACCGCTAAGGCCGCGCTAGGATGCTGAACGAAAGGCAGCTTTTAAGGAGCCATTTGAAGCGGTGGAATGTCGGATATTGAGCGGTTCCCGACCAGAGCCAGTCCTCCGCCAGCTGGGTTCTAAACGGCTGCTTCTGACACAACTTGCCATTCGCCCAGCGTGACGCCACCTGGCAGCAACGCGTCCTAGTGCCGGTTATTCGGATCGGCGTCGTTGATCTCCGGAAGCCGCCGTCCGTTCATTTGGAACCCGATAGCAACTAGGGCAGCTCCGCTACCGGCTCGAACAACATTTCGAAGTGAAGGATCGCGACCGGGTCGAGCTGCACGTCGGAGCGATCATGCGTCGAGCAGAGCACCGGCCCTCCTCCTATGGGTAGCGTGATCGGGTGTGAAGCGAGCGGAGCTGGTACGAAGCCAGCGATGGCCGCTTGGATATCGCCGGCATGCGAGCGCGCCTCGCCGTTGATCGAGTAGCCGAGCATGCACGCGACCGCCTGATGCGTGTAGACCGAATCTGCGGTAAGAAAGCATCCGATTCCCTCTTCTGCCAAGTAGCGGCTGCTTATGTCGGTTGCGGCCAGCAACGGTTTGGCCTCGATCGCCAGTTCGGGCGGTGCTTCGCCTATCTGCGCATAAATGAAGAAATCGACTTTGCGCGAGTAACGCCCCGTCCGCGTCTCGCATTCCACGAGATGTTCGGTCTCGAAGGCAGCCTCCTGCAGCCGCAGAAAATGGCCGCTCGGCAAAGCCGCCCGCAGACGGCGCGCTATGTGACCAAGCTCAGCAGTGAGCGCATCTTCGATCGGCACGCGCTCGGGCATCGCACCGCGCCTGCGGGCCTTCGGCTTCGAAAGCGCGCCCCGCTTCTGCCTGAACGCCGCCCAGGCCTCGGTATCGCGAAGCTCGGTCGCCGCCTGATCGAGGATCGCGACCACCTCACCGACGAACCGCGCCCAAAGCTCGGCCTTCACCAGCGAAAAGCCTTGGCCGACGAGCAGGTCATGCAGGCTAACCGGCTCTGGAACCCTGATCCCCTTCACGCGCGACCCGCCGTGAACGCGCTCATGATCAACTGGCTGTCGTTGAACGCGCTTTCTATCGTCCAGCGGAAATATTCGAGCGGCTTGATCACAGTCACGCTCTCCGTGTCATTCTCGTAGGACAGCGCCAGACCGTCGCAGAAGCTGTTGGCGGAGGAGGCGACGTATCGATCAAGCGCCGCGCGACACGATCGGACAAGATCATCGACGTCCTGCGCACCACCTTGTGCCGGGCGAAACCGCGTGGCGACCGCCGCGACGCCGAGATGTTCGTGCGAGAGCGCCTTGACCTGAAACGCCTGCTCCCTCCCGATCAAGCCATCAAGCGTCCGATGGACGACATCGACATAGGATTGCAGCGAACCGCCATCGGGAAGCGAGAGCGCCTGCTTGGGCACTTCACCGTCGCGAAACCCGATGCGGAAGCCCAGGAACTCGTCGATGGCGCGGCGAAGATCGCCATCGATGCCCAATATCTCCAGCAGATAATCGGTCAGATCTTCGGGATCGGCCGCGAGAATGCCGTCGATCCTGGGATCGTCCAGACCAACGATCGGGATGCTCAACGCCTTCAGGTCTTCCGGCTCGATGTTGCGCCGGTCCATCAGCCAGCGGCGTCCGGTCGTGGCGACCAGATAAAGTCCTACCTTCGAGCGGAGAAACCGCCCGACCGCCTGCAACAGCGCGAGTTCGCGCGCCGACACGAGATCCGCCGGCTTGTTGAAGAACATGGCGGTCGTACTCGAGGTGTAACCGCAGGGCCTCGTAACCAACCGGATGCTCTTCAGATTGCGCGGGATGAGCAGCACATTCCCACCAAAACGATTGCGGTAGGACGGTCGTACGTTCTCCCACTGATCGGACGGCAACCAGATGTCCGTGGCCGTCTCTGTCTCAGTATCGCCGAACAGCGGCGACGTGCCGTCAGCTTCCTCGCCGTCGGAACCCGGCGCATCCATCAGATAACGGCGATCGACCCCGGTTTCCCCTGGATTGCCTCCGCGGCTGATCCCCGCGCCGACCGCCGCGCACAAGGACTGCAGCGTCCCGATGCGCCCCGTCACCGAGCCGTCGCTCAGAAACCGGCGAATGTGACGATCGACCGGTCGCAGCAGAAACGCATCGAACCAGCCGCGTGGGTCGCGCGCGACAATGTCATGCCGCACGGTCTGAATGTCAGCGCGGTCGAGCATGACGGTCCACGGCCATTCCTTGCGCGCGAGCGGTTGTCCGACCGACAATGGCGAATAGATCCAGCTCTGATCGCGTGTGACGGGAGGGCGGGGGCGCACGAATGCAGCGACCACCGCCTGCCGAGCACTCGCGAACAGCCGGTACCGAAGATGCGCGAAATTGGCGGCGCCGACGATGGTGTAGCGACGACCCAACGAAAGACGGAACGTTTCCGACGTCGGATTGATGAACGACTTGGCCGGCAACAGGAGCGCCAACAAGCCGTCGGGTGCAAGATGACGAGCCAGCGCCTTCCAAACGAACAGTTCCGCAGCCTGATCGTTGCCGATCGGCGCCTCGCGACGATGCTGCTCGTACCAGGCGAGCGCGTGATCGGATTCAAGCTTGCTGAGAGCTTGCCAGGGCGGATTGCCGACCACGCAGTCGACGGCGTCGGGCAAGGTCGCAAAGGGCGCCGACACGTCGAAAAAATCGCGATTGTGGATGTTGCTGTCGATCAGCGGCGGGAACAGTTTTTCCGGTTCTTCGCCGGCCGCGACGCGCGTCAGATCGCGTGGACTGACATAGTCCAGCAAGGTCAAATAGAGGCTGAACGCTGCGACGTGGCAGGCGTCACGGTTACGCTCGATTCCGAAGATGTTCCGGGTCAGAATGCCGCGCAACTCGTCGAGCTCCAGCGGTTCGTCTGTTCTGGACCAACGCGCGCGCTCGACCATCCGGCGATAGGCCCCGACCAGGAAAACGCCGGATCCCGCCGCCGGGTCGAGGACGCTCACGCCATCCGCCAGAACCTTCTCTTCCTCGAGGCGGTCGAGCATGAAATCGACGAGAAAGGGCGGCGTGTAGAAGGCCCCCGAGCGGCGCCGTTCGCCAGCGCGCAGATTTTCGAGAAACTGCTCGTAGACGGACGATAGCGTCTCGGTTCGCAGTGTCCCGAGATGGAAGTCGAGAAAGCTGAGCTGCTCGCCACCGGACGGCAGTGGCTCGGAGCCGTGCTTCATCACCCGGCGCACGAGATTGATATGATCGCCATCGATCGTCTCGCGCTCGTCATCCTCCAGCGGGAAAATGCTCCCGTTGAAAATGGAATCGAGATCCGCGAACAACGCCCAGGTCGCTTGGGGCGACCAGTCACCAAACTTGTCGTCCAGCGCGATAGCATGGCCGCGCGATGCCATCCAATCCTGATCGATGATCTTTCGATCGACGAGAAAGTAGACGTAAAGGAACCGGCCGATCAGGCCGTTTGCGGCTGCAGGCGATAGTTTTTTGATTTCCTTATTGCCGTCGATAAGGACTTTGCTCAGCCCCTCGAGGCTGCCGAGAAGGCGACGATCGACCCGCCCGTCGACGTCGATAGAATGATCCCGCCAGAACAGCGCTGTCCGCAGCCGGATGCCTCGCAGGTCCCAGAGTTCGGCCGCCGGTCCGGTCAGGCGCCCAGGATCGAGCGGCGAAGCCGGGAGCTCTTCTATAACGGACCAGGGAAAGCGGTGAACGAGACCGTTCCAGTCCCGCTGGGAATAACTGAAGCCAGGGCAGACGATCACCTCGTCCGGTGTGGCCACGAGAAGGAACGGGACCAGTCCCTGGCTCCATACCTTGCGATGCACCTCCTGCGCTTCGACCGTACCGTCAGCCAGCGCGACATAGACGAGAGGTGTCGACGAGAGCTCGCCATTCGGTCCGGGACGCAGCAGGCAGAACGCGCCATGTATAGGCGTTTCAGCGGATGCCTGTTCGAGAGCGAAGCGATGGTTCGCTAGACGATGAAAGTCACACGAAGCGATCCAGCCAGTTTCCTGGGTATAGCCCAGCCGTTCGATGAGCGTCGCCGCGGCCGCTCTCGTCGAGAGCATGATCATCGCAAGCCAACAGCTGGAAACAGAGGCAACTGAGCGACGGGCTCGGCGATGCCGAAGCCGCGCATGATCGTATCGAGATGCGGTCGCAGACCGACGATGACGAGCGGCTCATCGGACGAGAGCGGGATATCGCCCAACGCGCGCAACATCGGGGAAGCATTGCCAGCAATCACCAAGGCGACGTCCCAAAGAGCATGGAAAGGCAGCCTGGCCAGCTGCTCGCGTAGCACCGCAAATGGGTCGCGATAGGCTTCGAGCTCGACATGGATTTCGGTTTTCAGCGCGCCGGCGATGCGCAACAAAAGCAGCGTTTGCCATGAAAAGCGCGCTTGGGTCCCTTTCCCGCAGGCCGGAACGTCGGGCGCGATAAGGCCGCGTCGCCCGCTCCATTCTCGAAGCTGATCAGCGGATAGCCCCGTGATCATCTGGGCTTCCCGAGCTCCAACTAGACGCACAAATTTTCCCCAAACGCAAAGTGGCATCCATCTTCGCCCACCGAATGGGTATCATACCCATTCTCTGCGGTAAAGCTGGCATTCCCGGAACGTGTCAGTCGGAAACTGACCCAGACTCTGCCACTCAATCAACGGTCGAGAGGCCGCTCGCCGGATGGCAGCTTTCCACGACTTGCGTCCAAAAGCAGCCTGACCGCTTCCGGCCCAGCTTCTGACAAGAGCCGCCGTTCAACACGCCGCAGGCGAACGGCAGCTAAGTCCCAGTTCGCGCCAGTCAGCTCACATTAGCGAATGGCCGCTTTCGAGCGCCTCGTTCGGCGACGTCAACTACGAGATTGGACTCATCTGACCTTGCACCCGGGTGCAAAACCTTCTCATTGTGTCATAAGATGATCTAAGGCCTGCACAACGTTCACTCATCTGTTTCAGACTTTTGGAAGTGTTTCGCAGTGTAGGCAACCGCCTTTGGTAAATTAGCGGCAAATCTGGTCAGCAGTTCACGAAACTTGTCGCGCTCCGCGTTACTGAACCCGTCGAGGAGTATTTCTTCACGCGATCTCGCCATTCGGACAATTTGACGGTGAATCGGGAGACTTTTGGGCGTCGGCTTAGCAAACCTGCCGTTGCGGTTGGTCTCGATGTCGATCAGGCCATCCTTTTGAAGCTTCTTCAGAGCCTGGCTGAGTGTGGCCTTATTCATACTCAAAATATCGCAGACCTCCCACGCTTGCAACTCGCCGAACTCGTACAGAATCGACAGCACCCGCATCTCGTTGACCCCGATTCCGAGCACTTCCAGATACATACGCGAAGTGTGTCAAGCGTAGCCATTATTCGCGACCGTAAGCAGGTGCGGCACGAACTCGTCCTTACGAAGGAAGGGCTCGCCATCATACTCAGATCAGCGAGGGCGGTGCATCCATTGGCCGGGATTACGGCACGACGCTCTCGGACAATTATGCAAGCCCGTTCGTCTATCCCGGTGAGATCAAGGAAGTGGTAATCAACCTCGAGCCGCCGTCCTGAAAGTTCAAGAGGCGCGAAAGGAGCTGGGCCGCAAGCTGCTTTCGGATCCATCTGCCGACGTGCCTGAGGTCGCTTGCATCCTTGGGTTTCAGGACACGACCTCATTCTACCGGGCGTTCCGCGGTTGGGAAGGTGTCACCCCACAGGTCTGGCGGAGCCGCAACGGCGGGGTGAGGGGGGCTGAGGCACCCGCGCCGTCCGAGAGAAGTCGCGCATTCCGCTATCCTGTCAATGCAATTGCCCACGCCAATGTTGGAGGTCCCGGCTGTTCGAGGAAGAGATTTGGCAGGCCTTATTTTCAACGGCAGCTTTCGAGAAGCGACGGCCATCCGTTGAATGTCCGAAATTGGGGCGGGAGCCGGCATAGCCGGCGGTCTTCGTCGATCACAACTGGCACGCCACTTCCGGCGGCTATACGCCAAAGCATTCCAATCGCGATGTGTGCATAGCGCGATGGCCGCCATCAGCAACCTGTCGAGGCAGGTTCGTTTCGCTACTAGTGCTCCCGCCTCTACCTTGTGAAGACTCCGGTTAAAATGTCCAGTTCAATGACACGCGAGCGCCATGATCTTCACCCCTCGCCCCCAAGCGCCCGTTGTAGCCGGCCCAGAGCTGAATACGATCAGCCGGTCGCCAAACAATAGCCGCCTCCATAACGCCCGTGTTTCGCGATAGTGAAGAACCCTCGACCTGCATCTGCTGCCCGCTAGCAAATCGAACAACACGGTCCGAGGTCAGGTTATTGAAACCATGATCCCATCCCCCCCGCGCCCGGAGCGCCCAACGATGGTCAACAAATGGCGTTTCGAAACCCACCCCAAGCGTTGAATAGACGACAGTCCGGCTGTCTTTGCCTGCCGCGAGAGCCGCTCCCCCTCCCTGTTCTTGGAAGCTGCCGATCCGTTCTCGCGACACGACCAAGGAGCCAAAGGGTTCAATCTTCCCGCCACCGACAGGGATCGCGTAGCCTACGCGCCCAAAGCCTTGGATAACATCGCCGGTGTATTGACCCGTCAGAGTGTCTTGGAAGTTTCGAATTCCCACTGAGCGGCGGGTATCAATTTCGCTCCAACTGTAGCTTGCACCAGCAAGTATCCGGAGAGGGCCCCTACCACCTTGCAAATACACGATAGCGTGTCCGCCATCAACGCCAACATGGCTGGCGCGACCCGCAATGTCGCCACTGCTGTGGGTGTAGCCACCACCAATGCCCACCCGCACGGAATCCGCGATCGGGCGGTCTAATCCTATCAATAGACCGGTGGACGTATACGCGAGCTTACCGGCATTCACATCGCTGTCGTTGTTAACCCGGCTTCCCAGAGCTTGTACCCACAAGCCGGATGGGAGATTTGGATCCACACGGCTGTAAATCGCCTCCCGAGGCCGACTGGCTTCCTGGACAATCAGGGTTCTGGCTGTAGCGTGCAGTTCACCTGAGAGCTGATCAAATGCTTGGCGCGCTTCATCCACGCTGCCGGGTAGAATTGCGCCATAGATCGGATTATCGGCCGCGAACTGGTCGACCGCCATCGCTGCAGCACGCTGATTGTCCGTTCTGGCCACAGATGCAAAGGTAATGTCATTGCGAGCGACCCGAAGCTTAACCGCCTTCGCCTCGTAGTTGAGGCTCGGGGTCAGAAACGCCAGATTCGAGGTCGCGCCTGAGAAGGTGCCAGTAACGCCGACGTCTGAGGTAAGGATTATATGGTCAGTCAGTAACTTATAATCGCCTGGTGCAGCCAGCACCTTCACGGTTCCGCCTTGAATGGTCACCGCCCCGGTGGCAGCGATCAAATCGCCCCGCCCCGCGGCGTCGATTTCCATTTCGTAAGTGGAGCCAGCCTCGAAGAGCGCCGTGCCATTCACATGGATCACACCGATCGAATTTCCCGGCGCCGCCGTGGCGCGATTGCGAACGATGAAACTACCGACGGTGCCGTTTCCGCCGAGCAAACCGCCATCATTGACGACTACCTGACCCGCTAGAACACCATTCACTGCAAGCTTACCGGCGTTGACAAACGTAGTGCCCGCGAAACTGCTTGTGCCGGTCATGTTGAGAGTTGCGCTGCCGATTTTTGTGAAGCTCGCATTGCCCTCAAGGTTGCCACCGAACGTGCCGTCGATGGACTGGTTGATTACGAGATTACCGGAACCCATCCTCAATGTGCCGCTGGCACCCTGAAGACCTGCGATGGTCTGATCACGGCTATTCAGGTCCAAAACGCCTCTATCGAGGATCACCGTACTGGTCGGGTTGAGGCTCGAATCCAGGCGTACCAATCCGTCCTCGATTATGGTTGAACCCGTGTAGCTGTTCGCGCCGGAAAGTATCAGCAGACCCTTGCCCCGCTTCACGAGCGAGCCAGTGCCGGACAGGGCACCAGTATAGTCATAATCATCCGAACGAGCGAAGATGAGTGTTCCATCATTCTTTGTCGATGCGAGCAACTCGCCTGAGGTTCCATTATCGCCGACCTGCAGCGCACCATTGGGCTGAATATCGACTGTGCCGGCCAATGCTCCGGTAAGCACAATCTTGCCCTGCGAGATTGTCGTGTTGCCGGCGTAACTGCCACTGTCACCGGTAAGGATCAGGTCCGCTGCACCCCGCTTGATGAGATCGCCAGACCCGGAGACTGATCCAGCAAATGTTCCACCGACATTTTGTTCAAATATCGTCGTAGCCATGTTGGCGAGGTCACCCCGAATGGAGCTGGCATTGCCCTGAAGAATGCCGGCTTCCACACGCGTGCCGCCGGTATAGCTGTTAGCGCCGGTCAGGATAAGCGTTCCCAGGTCAGTCTTCACAAGTTGAGCGTCGCCAGTGAGGGACGCGCCAACCGTCGCGACATAATCTCGCCCTGCAGCCGTGTTGTCACCCACCCGGATATTAGAGATCGGCCCGGCAAGAACAATGGAATTGCCAGTAATCGTGTAGCCGTTGCTTGCAAACTGCATCCCGGTCACAGACAGCGCCCCAGCACTTGCATCAGCCTGAACCGCTCCCCCCGAGCCGGCGAAAACTGCGAATGCGGGCACCGGTGTCAGAGGACCATTAACTGTACCATCCACATTGGCCCAGTTGTTGGCGGTCGCAGTCCAAAGACCTGACCCACCGTCAATTTTTCCGTTATTGTGCCGCGCGATATCCCCGCCGTCCCAAAATGTAAGAGGTGTCGACGGTGTGCCAGGATCGCCGCCGCCTGTTCCCACGATCAGATTGACCTGACCGGCAATCGAGGTTTGAACGGAGAGAACGTCGGCAGACGCGTCGACCGTCTGAGGGTCAATGGAAAGGCCGCCGCCACTCAATGTGCCCATGTAACTGACGAGACGATACAGTCCGGTTCCAAAGCCGCCGGCATCAATCACGCTGAGCGTGCCATTGAGAGTCAAAGGACCAGTGATGTTAAATAACTCGGTTGCACTCGGGGCTGCCAGCGAGACATTGAGCCGGGCATCGCTGTCCATGGCAAGCGAGGCGAGGTGCAATGTCCCTTGATGAGCCCCGACAAGGGTACCACCAGCAGCGATTGTTACGTCACCCACATAGCCATTTCCTTGCAAGGTGGCGCCGGAAAGCACTTCGATAGAATTACCTAGGAAGCCGCTCACGTTCAGGGCACCTGAGGTCACCTTGGTAGAACCGGCGAAGCCACGGCTGTCCCCGACAATGTCGAGCGTGTCGTTACCCTCTTTTTCGAATGTTCCACTGCCGGAAAGTACACCCTCCAATCTGCCGATGGCGGAAGCGGTCACTTTGAGCGTCGCGCCACTGTCGATCGCCAACGCCATTTGGCGAACAACATCGCTGTCCGCGGCGAGTGTCCCTGCTCCTACCCTCCACGTCGACATGCCAGCGGTTCCGCCGCCCCCATCGGTCAAGACGAGGGTACCCGAACCCGTTTTCTCGAACTTATCGAAATTGCGATATTGGGCGGTACCGCCAATCTGGCCGACGTCGAAGCTGCGGTTGCCAGTGGCCAGAATCTGAAGAGTATCGACACCCGAACCGCCATCGACTGCACCGACGATGTTTGAGTTCTCCTCTAGTATGAGCCGGTCATTGCCGCTTCCGAAGCTAATTGCAGTGTCGAGGCTCGATGAGGCGGCGATGGTACCGCTGTTGCGGACTAACGAGGCGTTTTCGCCCAAACGGATGGTGACACCTGAAGCAGTGGTGATAGTGCCGCTGTTAATGAGTTTATTCGAACTGGAATCAAGAAGAACGGCGCCTTCCTGGCCGACGATATAACCGCTATTGATTATGGCGGAAACGCCGCCCGCCCCCTGCACGGTCAAGGCGAAGCGGCCATTTATCTCACCAGCGTTCTCAACGCTGATCAACCCCGCGCTGGTTTTAGCATATACTGCGGCGCTTTCAGCCTGATTTCCGTCTGTATTCAAGGCCGTGATCTTGCCGGTCTCAGTATTGGTAATTCTGATATCGCCCGAAAGATCGGCTTGCGCTCGCAATCCCCAAAAGCCGTCCCGGTAATCCGACAGACTTTGGTCGTCCACGGCTTCGATCGTCCCGCTGTTGCTAATGTCGATGTTTCCCACTTGGGTACTTGACCAGACGCCGAAACCATCGCTTGTAGTAATGCTGCCGCTATTGAGGATGGAAGACGCGCCCTCGAGCGCCCCGGCAAAAATGCCGTGTCCCTTGGCTTCGATTTTTCCTTGATTATCGACTGAGGCAGTCCCGACGCCCGCGTATGCCGTTATGCCGTAGAGGGCTGAGATCTTATATATGTCAAGCTCAGGCTCCAAATTGACATTCGTAATCACTACCGAGGACGGGTCGGTCCCACCGCTATTAGCACCTGCATCCACAAAAATCCCATGCCCGTTCGCAGCTTGTATAAAGCCAGAATGGGCAACCGTCACCGCACCCTGCTGCGTTATCGCCTTAATCCCGTCTCCGGAATGTGCGGTTAGCGAAGCTGCGCTGTCGATCGCGATGTTGCCGCTGACGGCGTTAGCCACCAGGACCACTTCCTCGCCACCCGACTCACCGATAAAGAGGCCGTCCATCCTCAAAGTAACGTTCCGGTGGGCTCGGCTACTTTGCATTTTTACCGACGGTCCAGTCAGGTTTTGGAAGCCGCCATTAATGAGCGTGAGGCTCTGGTCGAATGGCCCGTCGGCATCTGTAACAGATGGCCCCAGTCCGAAATCTATTCCGCCATCCGCGCCGGAAGATCCCGATATGACGGTCAAGCCGGAAGCCCCAGCCCCGCCCTCAGCGACGACATTCGGATCGCAGCTTATCAGCACTGCCGATCCTGTCACGGAACAGGTCGCATATGCGGGCACACTAGTGAGTACGGCTGTTGCCGCGCCGCTCAGCAACGCCACCTTAATGGACCCAAAAGAATTTTTCCGCATAACCCACCCTGATTTAACAAATAAAGATCATATTATTAAAAACGACATCTGAGTTATGTCAACTCAATCATGATTTGTTCTCAATATTACTGATATTATTATTTAGATTTATCTAACTATAATTTAACCCAAGATAGCTTCACCATAGGAAAACAGTACAGTTATTTATAATCGCATTTTTATGCAGATGGCTTAGAAAATGACCATATGTTTTACATGTCGTATTCCGGCTGATTCTCGAAATTATCGACTCGGAAAGTCCAAATTATAAGTTCAATAACCGGCGCAAACGCGCGCAATGCGTGGTGGCTGTTCTTACGAAGCGGTCACATGACTATGCGCTTGTACACATAATAATAATATTAAATGGAGCGCCGACTGGTTATGAGGCGTTACAATCAGAGACGTTTGAAAGCACGGAAAGGTCCGCGGGAATGCTTTAAGGCCGCTTAAAGGCTGGGGCGTGAGCCACTCGCGTCGTCGGGCTTACGAGAGTACTTTCGCGACGACCGGCCTCTCCTGCCCTCCCCATCCCCAGCCCGACCCCATCGAACAGAGAATGTCAGCGAGGCTGACAGGGCGAAAGTCGCCGCCTCCTGGGACATACAGTATCCCCTGCCATACGATGAAGAAATAGCTCTGGGATACCCCAACTCGGCGAAGAATCCTCTGATTCTGTGCATTAAAACTTTAAGGGAACCCTTGGACGTGCGAACATTTTCCAAAATTTCTTCGCAAGAGACATATTCGCCCTGACGGGATGCAAGCAATAAAACAAGTCGGTCCGACTTCGAGATCGATAGATCAGCAATATTCTCGCCGGGCCTTTCGGACTTAATGAAATTTTCTAAACTTCTATTATAATCCATTTGATCAATAATATCGCCGCAAAGCTCAAAACAATTACCATCTCCCTCGAGATTATTATTGTTGTTTTCGGGTAAAATCTGGCCATTATCACGTTCGAGAATTTTGTTAACCTTTTCGAGCAGCTCACGGGTGAACAAATAGCCTTGTCCTGAAATCGTGATGAGGCCATTTGGAACACCCCAGCGAGTGAGCGCCTGCCGGATATCGAAGATGTAGATCCTCAGGCCGCTGATTGTCGTGTCAAGCTCGGCAATTAGCGTATCGTGTGAGAACAATTGGTCAGGCTGTCTGGCAACATGATGCAACAGCAAACCCGACTTAGGAAAGCGCAAGCGCAGGCGCCTTCTGATATCCAAAGGTGAAAATTCTCTCGATGGTCCTTCAATGGTTTTGTTGGCATCCTGTTGGGCAAGGCGATGCAATGCCTCTGCAATGTCAATATAGGCGGCCGCGTCGGCATCCGTACCGCGCGATGCGAGCTCCCGAAGTCGCATCGCCAGGTTGAAGAGCGCTCCATTTTCTGGAGCCGCCTGGTTTTGAAAAGCCATCATTTCTGAATGAACCGAAGGTTCGGAGCCACGACGCGATTGGCCCAGTAGGGCATATTCGGTCCTTGGACGGTCGGCCGGCAATTGAGGAGCTCACCCTCAATCCCACATTTCAAATCCTGCAGTCCCCTTTCGTCTTCCGGTCGTTGGACCGTGCCATCAACGGTAGGATCTGCGGTCCCGTCGCCATTCCCATAGTTCAGTTGGACCGACAGGGGCTTTCGACCAGGCAGATTATTTGCTCCACCCGGACCGAAGACAATTCCTGCATCGAAACCATTCGCGCCTGAGGGCGGGTTGGTTGCTACGATTGTGTTGTTTGGCGCGGTACCTTGCGAGCCGGTATGCGCGTGGTGGTGAGCCTGTTCAACGATCGGCGGTGTGATGGGTCCCCGTCCACCATTATCGCCGCCAGTGCCCCCTCCTGATTGATTGGAGAGGATTGTAAATGTCGCGGGACTCACGCTTACGGCATAATTGGATCCCGCAGAAAGCGAGCCCTGGCCGATCGCATAACGGCCGATCGTTTCGCCCGCCGCACGCGACGCGCTTCCGCTCATCACGTCACCGCTGACCAGACCCTGACCTTCGATCACGAAGGAAAGAACGGGGTCGGTCGCACCCTGGATCTTGCTCGCGTCCAACAGCCGAATTGTGATCTGACGCGGCGTGATTGTTCCGGCAACCGGGTCGGCGAGGGTGACAACATAGTTATTGCCGCCATTGCCGTCACCCACGATCCAGTTTGTTACCTGCAGGCGCCGTCCGCCTGCATTCACACTGTCAAAGGCTTGGGACGCGGTCAGGGCGTCGCCCACCTTCAGGCCGGAGACCTGAACCGTGCCGGATGACTGGATCGTGCCGTCATAGGTCTTGCTGTCCTGACGGGCGGTCAGCAGCAGGTTGGCCTTCGAAATCGAGGCTGTCCCGTTCGCGAAGGGCGCCGCGACATAATTGGTCGCATCCGCGCCTGCCAGGGTCAGGCCGGAGATCAGCACCAGCTTGCCGGTGCCGGCGTTACGGTCGATGAAGGCAAACTGGCCACCGCTTGCAACGACATTGTCCCCGGCGATCACATTGCCGAGCGCTCCGATGGAACCGGTCGCGCTGGTGGTGCCGTCGTAGACCTTGTCGTTGACCAGCGCGCCAACCGTCAGTGCGCGGGGCGTGATGATGCCGCTGACCGGTGAGGCCAGCGTCACGATGTAGTTGTTGCCCCCATTGCCGTCATGCACCGTATAGCCATTCACCTGAAGCTGGTGCGTGCCAGCGTTCCAATCGCTGAAGACCTGGGTTGCGGTGACGCCATCGCCGCCGACCAGACCCGATGCCTGGACCAGACCGCTCGAACTTGTAGTCCGGTCGTAAGTCTTGGTATCGGCCACCGCACTCAGCGTCAGCGCAGCGCGCGTAATGTCGGCGCTGCCTGCCGCGACAGAATTGAGCAGATAGTTGCCAGCATCCTGGCCACCAAGGGCAACGCCGTTGACCGACACAGTCTTGTCGATCCCGGCGTTGCGATCTGCAAAGCTCAAGCTGCCATTGCTCAGGTCGATCCAGACATCATCCCCGCTCACGAGGTTGGAGAAGGCGGAGAATGAGCCGGTTGCCGTGGTCGTTCCGTCATAACTCTTGTCGTTCGCGGTAAAGACGGTGCTGAGGAAGCGCTGGGTGATCGTGCCTGTGCCATTGACGAGGGTCACGTCATAATTGCCGCCCCCATTACCATCCTGGACCGAGACATTCCCCACCGTCAGTAGTCGGCTGCCCGCGTTCCTGCTGTCGAAATACTGCAGCGCGCTCACTTGGTCACCGGCGGCGAGGCCAGACACCTGAACCGCACCGGTCGACCCGCTCGTGCCGTCATAGACCTTCACGTCGGACGATGCCGTAAGCACAAGATGGGCTTTGGTGATGTTTGCGGTCGTATCGGCTATCGCATCCAGAACGTAGTTCGCAGCGTCGTTTCCAGCCAAGCCTGCACCCGCCACGCTGACTGTCTTGCCCTGCCCGACATTCCGGTCAGAGAAGCTGAGCGTTGCGCCGCTAATGGTCACATCATCGCCGAAAACAAGGTTAGACAACGGGTCGAACGTGCCAGTTGCCAGCAGACCGCCGTCGTACACCTTGTCATTGGCATGGGCCGTGGTCGTAAGGACGCGCTGCGCGATTGTACCATCCGCCGCAGAACCGATGCTGACGATGTAATTGGAACCGAGATTCCCATCGTCGATCACATAGTTACCACGCACCTGTACGGTACGCGCGCCGGCATTTTTGCTGTCGAAAGCCTGCTCGACATTAATGCTGTCTCCGGTCATCAGACCGCCAACGAGGACTGCCGCGGAGGAGATGTCGTTGCCGTCATAGGTCTTGCCGTCAGCAACTGCCGTCAATGTCAGAGTGGCGCGTCCCACATCAGCGATGCCGATGGCGCCATCCTGTTCAAGAACATAGTTGCCAAGCCCATTGTTTATGAGCCCATAACCACCGAGCGTCACAAGCTTGCCGCTCCCCGCGTTTCGGTCTGCCAGAACGCCGGAGACGCCGGACATGTCGAGGGTAACTCCATCGAGGGCCAGCAAGTCGCGTGTCAGGCTGTCGTCATCCGCCATCGAGAGCGTTATCGTCCCGAGCTGACTGGTAGAGAGCCCCGTCAATCCGTCGTACGTCTTGCTGCCCTTGCCCGATGCCGTGATCTTGACGGTACGCGCATTGATCATGCCGATAGCGCCCGACGCATAATTGCGATCCAGAACATAATTTGAAGCATCTGCCCCTGCGAGAATGACACCGCTCACCGTGACGAGTTTGCCCGCGCCTGCGTTCCGGTTGTCATACTCCGCGCTGGTGGCGCTCACGGTGAGATCATCACCAGCAATCACGCCAGCGAGGTTGACCGGTTGGAGCGTCGCTGTGGTGGTTCCATCGTAGATCTTGACGACCTCACCTGCGAGATCCCCTGACAGATGCCGCTGGAATATCTCCCCGACCGCGTTGTTGAGCGTAACGGCATAGTTGTTACCGTTGTTACCATCATCGACGAGCCAGGCAGTGGGTACCAACACCCGCATACCCGCATTCTTTGAGTCGAATGATTGGACTGCAGTCGCGCTATCGCTTCCGAACAAGCCGGTAATCTGGACCTGCCCCGACGAGTTCTTCGTACCATCATAGGTTCTGCTGTCTGCAACAGCGGTGAGGATGAGTTCGGCCCGGGAGATGTTGGCTGTGCCATTGGCGATATTGCTCAGCTGGTAGTTAGCCGCGTCAGCCCCGCCTAGACCCAGGTTCGACACCAACACGGTCTTGCCGTTGCCAGCATGGCGATCGAGGAATGATAGCACGCCTTCGCTGTCGTCAAGGACGACAATGTCTCCGGAGATCACCCCGTTCAGGCCCGAAAAGCTGCCGGTCGCGCTGGTAGTGCCATCGTACGTCTTGTTGTTGACGGTCGCGACGGCATTTAACACCTTCCTTGTGATAAGCCCCGATGCCGTATCGCCGATCGTGACGGTGTAATTGCCCCCGCCATTGCCGTCGAAGACGGTGTAGTCGCCATCCACGGACAGAACATGCGCACCTGCATTGAAGCCGTCATAGGACTGCGTTGCGATGACGGTGTCGCCGCTGATCAGCCCGACGGCCTGAACGTCACCGTTCGAACTGGTCGTGCGATCATATTCCTTGTCGGCGCTCACCGCATTGAGGACCAGAGAGGCCTTGTAGATATCCGCTGTGCCGTTGGCGATCGAAGCAAGCGTGTAATTCGCCGCATCGGTGCCCTGTAGCACATAGCCGCTTGCCACCACGGCCTTGCCGGTGCCGGCGTTGCGGTCGAAGAAGGCCAGCGACCCGTTGGTGCCATCCAGCGTCACAAAATCGCCAAGGATGACGCCATTGAGATTGGCGAAGGTACCGGTCGCGGTGGTCGTGCCGTCATAGGTTTTGTTATTGACCGTCGCGGTCGCCGTGATGGTCTTGGGCGTGATCGTGCCAGCCGTGGCCGATCCAAGCGTCACATTGTAGTTGCCACCCCCATTGCCGTCGCTGACGACCCAGCCCGCATTGACCTGGAGCGCCCGAACGCCGGCGTTGCGGCCATCGAAGGATTGTGTGGCGGTGACGCTGTCACCGCTGAACAGACCGCTCGCCACGACCGTGCCGGTCGACGTGGTCGTCCCGTCGTAGGTCTTGGTGTCCGCCCCGGCGGTGAGGACGAGATTGGCCTTGAAAATGTCGGCTGTGTCGTCGGCCACGGACTCCAAGATATAGTTGGCCGCATCGGCACCCGTCAGCCCTGCATTCGTCACGCTGACGATCTTGCTGCTGCCCGCATTGCGGTCGGCAAAGGTCAGAGTGCCGGTGGCGCCGACGCTGTCTCCATCCACCAGATTGGTGAGCGCAGCGAAGCTGCCGGTGGCCGACCTGGTCCCATCATAGGTCTTGTCGTTCGCGATCACGCTCGTGCTCGTCGATCGGCGATCGATGACGCCTGCGGCGTCGACCAGCGTGACGAGGTAGTTCGCGCCTAAATTGCCATCGTCCACCACATAGCCGTTCTGGACCTTGAGCAGACGGTTTCCGGCATTGCGGCTGTCAAATGCCTGCGTCGCCGTGACCTGGTCGTCGCCCACGAGACCAGTCACCTGGACCACGCCTTGGGAGCCGGTGGTACCATCATAGACTCTCCCGTCCGTCACGGCGGTCAGAGTCAAAGCAGCACGATCCACGTTGGCGAGGCCCAGAGTGGTCGATGAGGACAGGACAAAGTTCCCCAAAGCATCGCCATCGAGCGTGTAGCCACTCAGCGTTACGCTCTTGCTTGTCCCCGCATTCCGGTCAGCCAATATGCCCGTCATACCCGAAGCATCGAGACTGACACCGTCGGCAAGCAGCAGGTCTCTGGTGTCGTTATCGACAATCAGCAGGCCGAGAGTTCCCAACTGCCCGGACGTCAGCACGGTCGTGCCGTCATACGTCTTGTGACCGCTGCCTGTCGCGCTGACGACCACCCGGCGTGCCTCGATCGTGCCGACATAGGCCGAAGCATTGGTGTCGAGCAGATCATAGTTCGCCGCATCGGCACCGCTCAGCTGGATGCCCGAGACAGTGACCAGCTTGCCGGTCCCGGCGTTCTTGTCGGCGTAGTTTGCGCTGGTGGCGGTAACCGTCACGGCGTCGCCTGCGACGATGTCGACAAGGTTGCTGGGCAGCAGCGTCGCTGTCGTGGTTCCGTCATACTGCTTGGTGACAGTCCCGGTCAGCGTCGCGCTGATGGCCTTTTTGTCGATCCATCCTGCCGCATTGTTGCGCACAACGGTGTAGTTGGACCCGTTATTGCCGTCATCGATGGTCCAGCTGTCCACGCTGATCGTTCGGCTTCCGGCGTTCTTGCTGTCGAATGCCTGGGTCGCGGTCACGCTGTCGTTCGCGATCAAGCCGCTCCACGTCACAACGCCGGTGGACGCGACCTTGCCGTCATAGGTTTTGCTATCAGCGACCGCGTTGAGCGTGAGCGTGGCGCGGGATACGTCGGCCAGCGCCAGAGCGGAGGTCGACTTGAGCGTGTAATTACCCAAACCGTTGTTATCGAGCGCGAAGCCAGTGAGGGTCACACCCTTGCCGTCACCGGCATTGCGATCGGCCAACGTGCCGACAAGTCCCGTTTGGCCGAGCGATACGCTATCGGCGGCCAGCATAGACTGGGTCACGCTGTCACCATTGGCGAGCGTGAACACGAAGTCCCCGAACTGCGCAGCCGTCAGCAGCGTGGTACCGTCATAGGTCTTGGCGCCGCGGCCCGTCACCGTGATTTCCAGTTCCCGCGCCGTGATCGTGCCGATGTCCGCCGATGCGGAGGTCGCGTTCAGCACGTAGTTGCCAGCGTCGACACCCGTGAGTTGCATTCCGGAGACCGTGACAGTCTTGCCCGTACCGACATTGACGTTGTCGAAATTGGCGCCGGAGGTGGTCACGACGAGATCATCGCCTGCGACAACGCCCGCAATGTTCACCGGCAGCAGCGTTGCTGCTGTGGTGCGATCGTAGGTCTTGGTGACAGTCCCGGTCAGCGTCCCATCGAGTTGCTTCTGCGCGATGGAGCCGGTCGCAGCGTTACCAAGAACCACGGTGTAGTTGCCGCCGCCATTGCCATCCTCGATCGTCCAGCCATCAACCTGCAGCGTGCGACTGCCCGCGTTCTTGGTATCGAAGGCTTGGGTCGCCGTAATGCTGTCGCCGGCTATGAGCCCGCTGTTCAGTACGGCTCCATTGGACCCCCGCGTGCCGTCATAGGTGCGACTGTCCGACACGGCGGTCAGCGTGAGCGTCGCCTTGTTGATCGCCGCCGTTCCGTTAGCAATGTCGCTGAGCGCATAGTTCGCCGCGTCCGCACCGCCAAGGTTCACACCGTTGACGGTCACGGTTTTGCCGACACCGGCATTGCGATCGTAAAAGGCCAGCGTGGCGCCATTGCTGTCGAGGGTGACATCTTCACCGGCAATAACGTTGATAAGCCCAGTGAAGCTGCCCGTTGCACTTGCTGTGCCATCATAAGTCTTGTCGTTGATCGTGGCAGAGGCCTGGAGAATGCGCTTCGTGATCGCGCCACTCGCCGCCGCGCCATAGCTAACGTTGTAATTGTTGCCGCCGTTTCCATCGAACACCGTGTAGGCGCCGACCTGGATCAGATGTCCCCCGGCATTCTTGCCGTCAAAATATTGAGTGGCGGTGAAGCCGTCCCCACCCACGAGGCCATTGGCCTGCACGGCTCCGGTGGACAGAGTCGTCCCGTCATACTGGCGGGTGTCGCTCACGGCCGTCAGCGTCAGATTGGCACGGCTGATCGTTGCGGTACTGTTGGCAATGCTATCGAGCGTGTAGTTCGCAGCATCGGCGCCGGTCAGGAGATAGCCGGAGGCAACAACCGTTTTGTTGAGACCTGCGTTGCGATCGTAGAATGCGAGGCTGCCGCCGCTCCCGTCGATCGAGACCATATCCCCGGTAATGAGATTACCCAGGCTTGAAAGCGTACCGGTGGCGATGGTCGTTCCGTCGTACGTCTTGTTGGCAACCGTCGCCGTGGCGGTGAGCACCCGCTTGGCGATCGTCCCCACTGCCAGCGCGCCGATGGAAACATTGTAATTGTTGCCACCGTTGCCGTCATTGACGACCCAGCCGTTCTCAACCTGGAGGTTATGTGCGCCCGCCGTATAACCGTCGAAAGCCTGCGTCGCGGTGAAACTGTCTCCGGTCGCAAGGCCGACACCCTGGACAAGAGCCGCCGAGGTTGTCGTGCGATCATAGGTCTTGGTATCGGAGACCGCAGTGAGGACAAGGTTGGCCTTGGTGATGGTGGCAGTGCTGTTCGCAAGCGGATCGAGAATATAATTGCCTGCGTCCGCGCCCGTCAGGCCTGCTGACGAGATGGTCACCGTCTTGTTAGTGCCGACATTCTTGTCGGCGAAGGCGAATGTGGCGTTAGCCGCCACGGCATCGCCCGCAATCACGTTGCTCAGCGGATCGAAGGTGCCTGTTGCGACGGTCGTCCCATCGTACATCTTGTCGTCGACATGCACGACCGTACTGACGGTCCGCTTTGAAATGGTGCCGGCGGTATTGACCCGCGTAACATCGTAATTCCCACCGCTGTTGCCATCGTTGATGACATAGCCGTTCTGCACCTGCAGCATGCGACTGCCAGCATTGCGGCTGTCGAACGCTTGGGAGGCAGTGAAGGTATCGCCCGAGACGAGCCCGGTGGCTGAGACGACGCCAGTCGATAGGACGGTACCGTCGTAAATCTTGCTATCGCTCCCTGCAGTTAGGGTGAGGGCAGCTTTAGCAACGTCAGCCAGGCCATTGGTCGTCGTCGAGGCGAGCACGTAATTGCCGAGCAAATTGTTGGTGAGGACATAGCCTGTCACCAGCATCGCCTTTCCCGTCCCGGCATTGCGATCGGCGAGCGTGGCTGTCACGGCGCTGGTATCCAGGCCGATGCCATCGGCCGCCAGCAAGGTTTGGGTCGCTGGATTGCCCGAGGCGAGCGTGAAGCCGATTCCGGCATATTGCGCCGGCGTGAGGCTGGTGGTGCCGTCATAGACCTTCGCACCCTTGCCGGTAATTCCGATCACGACCGCGCGGGCCGTGATCGTTCCGACATTTCCCGAAGCCGAAGTGCTCGTGAGATTATAGTTGCTCGCATCCCCGCCCGACAGGCTCAGGCCACTGACCGTGACCAGCTTGTTCGTCCCGGCGTTGACGTCGGCATAATTGGCGGCTGTTGCCGAAATCGTCACCGCATCGCCGGCGACGATACCGGCGAGATTTGCAGGAAGAAGGGTGGCGGTGGTCGTCCCATCATAAACCTTGCTGACCGGCGAAATCAGCGTCGCCGTCAGGTCCTTCCGCGCGATCGTGCCGATTGCGCCGGTCGCGCTGCTGACGATGGTGTAGTTCGCTGCATCGGCGCCGGTGAGATTAAGGCCGTAGGCCGTGACATTCTTGCCGGTGCCGGCATTCTTGTCGGCATAAATGCCCAGCAGGCCAGCTCCCAGCGCCACTGTGTCGCCGGAAACTACGCCCGTCAGATTGACGTTGGACGCGCTAAAACCGGAGGTCAGAATGTTGCCATCATAGGCTTTGGTGACCGATCCGACGAGCGTTGCGCCAAGCTGTTTTGCCAGAATCACGCCCAAATTGGCCGTCGCAGTCCCGTTCACGGTGTAGTTGCCGGCATCGGCGCCGGTGAGACTAAGCCCCGTTACCGTGACCTTGTGACCAGTGCCGGCATTGCGGTTGTCGTAGAGACCTGTGGCAGGGAACAGGAGTTGCACATTGTCTCCGGCTGCCAGATTGGCGAGCGCGAAGTTGTTCGTCCCGAGAGCAGCTGTGGTGTTGCCGTCGTAGATCTTGCTGATTTCTCCCGTCAGACTTGCGGTGAGGTCACGAGCGGTGATCGCCCCCATGTTGGCGCTCAGCGTGGCAGTCGAAAGCGAATAACCGTACACCCGCGTCGCGCCATTCTTCACAACCGTCGCAAGATCCTCGACGGTCACTTGCTTCCCGGTGCCAATGTTCTTCGTGTTGTAATTTCCGACGCCGTAAACAGTCGCGGTATCGCCATTCAGCAGGCCGGTGACGATGTAATTCGTTTGCGCGAGGTTAGCGACGGTGGTTCCATCGTAGATCTTGCTCGTAGACCCCGTGAGAGAAATGGTTAGCTGCGGGGCAAAGGAATAAAGTAGGCCGTTGCCCGTTCCGAGGGGCTTGGTCGTTCCATAATAAGCCGAATATTGAAGGAAATTGCTCGTTAGTCCCCCGGTGTTATCGAGCGATGGAGACTGGGACCAGACGAGCCAGCGGTCGCCCGCAGCGTTGAGCGCGGAGGCACCGGCATTGTTGATGAACTTTGTTCCGGTCGCCAGTTGCAAAGCGCCCACTGTGTCTGAGCCGCTCGTCGTCACGGTCGCGCCCCCACTCAACGTGAGATCCCCTTCGGACCGAATTGCGAGTGTCCCCGCCGAAATCGGCCCGTTGAGCGACAGCGCGCCGCCGGTGTTGAGCGAGAGATTGCCCGAGACGGTCATCGGACCTACGCTGGTGATCGAATTGCCCGCGCGGGTCAGAATGATGTTGCCGGCCGCACCCGACACTTTGTTCGTCACGATATCAACGGTTTGGGTCACGGTGGCCGAACCCACGAAGCTCAGGCCTTTCGTCGCCGTCAGCGGCTGCGAGCTGGTCCCCGAGCTGAGCGTGATCGCGCTGCTCGATCCAAAGGCAAGCGGCGCATTGAAGGTTTCCGCGCCGATGGGGACGGCGAAAGAGAGGGCGCCGCCATCAGCCGCACCGAACTGCACCGCTCCGTAATTGGCGTAGCGCATGGTATTTGATGCGATTACCGCAGCAAGAACGTCTGAATTGACGATCATGCTCCCCCCCGCCAACGGGGCAAGGGTCACCCGCCCAGTGGTTTGCGGCAGCAAAGCGCCACCCGCGCCATTGAGAAACAGCTTGCTTCCGCGCAGGGTAATGTCGCCGCTCATCGCCGCGCCACCGAGCAACGCGGCGCCGCTGCCGCCCTGATAGAGGCCGTAGGTAGCCGAAGGCCCGCCAATCCCAGTGATGGAGAGACTGCCGCTGGTCAGCTTCGCCAGCGTCGAACTGCTGGTTCCGTTGAGATACACACCATAATTGGCGGTGCCAGATCCGCTGCCGCCCGTCCCAGTAATCGACAGGCTGCCGCCAACCAGATCGATCACCGAATTGGTGCTGCCCGAACTGCTTGTCAGCAACACGCCATAATTGGTGCCCGAGCCGCTGCTGCCTGTGCCTGTGATCGTCACATTGCCACCGCCCGAGGCGCTGACCAGAGCGGCGGTGCCGGTGCTCGCGAGACTCACACCATAGGTGTTCGCGGCACTCCCTGCCGTTCCGACGATGGTGATCGATCCGGTGCCGGCTGTGGAAACGACGGTGCCATTATTGATCCATACGCCATGGTTGCCGCCAGTGTTGCCCGCAATCGCACCGCGAATGGTGAGCGATCCCGCGCCGGAGAGAACTTTGGTGCTCGCACCCGCTCCGGAGATCGAAACGCCGTAACTCGTGCCAGCCGAACCCGCCACACCGGCTATGAAGACATTGCCGCCATTACTGCTGATTGTGCCATTCATGCCGACGCCGCCGCCAGTGCTCGAGCTTTGCGCAGCGCCATAGGCAGTGACCGCGCCAGACCCCGTCGCCCCCAAGGTTCGACCAGATCCGACGATGAGGCCATATCCTGACGACGCGCCGCCCAGACCATAAACGCGAAGATTGCCCTGGTTCGTGGTCAGCGATCCATTGACGAGCGACAATCCATCGTTGGTGCTGTTTTGTGCCAGTGCTCGAATTTCAATGTCACCGGCACCGGTGTTGATAGCGGCTCCGGAATTAAGGACCACGCCGGCACCGGTGGCCGTAAGCTCGTTCACATAAGCGCTGTAAGCCAGCGTCGGATCGAGGACGGAGCCGAGCGCAGCCGAGCCGCCGCGGATGATGAGATTGCCGCCCTGCGTCGTGATCGCCTTGTCGACTGTCACCGTACCCGACCCGCCCGCCGAGCGCGCGTTCAGCGTCACGTCGAACTTGCCGGCCCCGGCCTGCGCGGCGATGGCGCCCGACGCTACGTTGATGTTGCCGCCGGCCAGAATATCAAGCTTGCTGGCCCCCGTCGCCGCGGCCATTTTTGTGATCGACGCGAGATTGATGGTGCTTTTGGTGTCAATCAGGATATCCGATGAACCATATTGCGTGATAGCACCGGTAGAGACTGACAGCCCTGTCAGCGAAATCTTGCCGCTGGAAGCATTCTGAGTAATCGAGCCAGTGCTTATGGAATAGGCGGCAGTAGAATTAAGTAAAATGTCGCCTGCTGCGGCTACTTGGCCGGTCGACAAGACGGATATTCCACCCGCATTTACCGCTATTCCAGAACTACTCACTATACTGTCAAAGTTAGCGCTGGCAAGCGATAATGTATTAACTTGAACTCCACCGGCCGTGAGGTTTGAAACAGTCATTCCTGCCATTTCGGCTTTAAATAACCCGGTCGTCGTGATATTTGTGGAACCGATCGCGAGGTACCCTGACCCGATCACTTCGACACCGCCACTCCCGACAGAAAGATTTTGGGACGCACCCACCGTATTCCAGACCCACGGCGAGGTATGTCCGTTAATAATCAACTTTTTCGAACTGAAATTGACGAATGCAGTCGATCCGTTTGTTATGCTATATAAGCCTGTCACAGGAGACATATTCGCATCCAGCATGACAACGCTATTTGGGCTTACAATTGAAGCGCCATTAATGTATATGCCCGTGTTGTAAGACTCTATTCCAGATCCACTCAGATTTATATTTCCGCCGGCAGAGCTTATCGTTCCGCTGAGGATAAGCGTCGCGTTCGAGCCACCGCCGCCACCCTCCCCGGAAGCATTCAACATAATGTCCCCAGAATCGGTGGTCAAAGCAGTCGCCAATATTCCGCCAGAAGAATACCAGTTGCTTGTAACGCCAGAAACATGTCCAGTGAGACTGATCTTACCAGAACCCGTCGTCGTAAGAGGGGATGCTTGCCTAATACCGTAATGATCATTGAAAGACGTATTGGTGTAGGAAAATCCGCGCATGACGATGTCGCCACCTTGGGCATTAATCGCGCTGTTTAAGGTAATTCCGGACGCAAAATACCCGACCGAAGAAAATGCAGCACCTACCCCGCCACCGATCGTAACATTGCCCCCGCCGGTCGTGATAGCGCCGTTAATGACCACATTTCCTACAAAACCGTCCTTATCAGCTGTGGAATCCTGACGGCTATTCAGCACTAAGTTGAGCTTGCCGCTCGTGGACGAAATGCTTGCGCCGACCAGAATATCGGTTGTCGCCCGCAAGGTAAGCGTCGCATCTGATCCACCAGACTTGGTGATTGCAGAGGAAACGGTAATCTTGCCGGCCCCACCAAAACCGCTTGCCGTGCTGATCACGACGTCGCTGCCCGAAGAAAGCGTGGAACTGATCGAAGCCGCGCTGACCGTGGCGGTCCCCGCGCTCGGCGTGAATGTTCCACCCGCGTAGCTGCCGCCCGAGGTGCCGCTGGTGATCGTGATATCAGTGGGATCGAGCAGCCACTCTCCGCCCTTCCCGGCGCCGCCCACCGCATTCACATTACCCAAGGCCTGGAGATTTTCCTTCGACGAGGTCTCCACCCGCCCGCCATCGGTCGCGCCGCTGGCGTTAATCGTGCCGAGGAAATTGGTGTAAGCGTCCGACCACAGCACAGCCTTGCCGCCCGCGCCGGCCGAGCCGGATACGTCGATCACGGCGTTGGGCGCCATCACCACGGCGTTGGCGCGCTGGAGGTCGTGCGCGGCGAGGCGCAGGCTGGCATCCTGCCCGCCCTGCCAGTCACCGCCGACGAGCACGAGGCCGCCCCTGGTGCCCGATGCGTCCAGCTTGGCGCCCTGATCGAGCAGGATGTTGTTGCCGGTCACCTCGATGGTGCCGCCGCTGCCGTCCGCCTTCCGGGCGGTGAGGGTGCTGTCGACCGTCACTTCGCCGCTGCCGCCGGCGGTGAGGAAGATGCGCCCGCCTTGCGCGGACACACCTCGGGCGTCGATCGCGCCGCTCGTGCCGGCCAGAGCATAGATATTGCCATGCTGCGCGCGCAGCTCCGCCTCGGCAGCCTTGAGCTGACCGGCATTGGTGACGGACGTGCCGGCGCCGCCGACGACGACGGAGAACTTGCCCTGATTGTCCGCCTGATCGCGCAGCATGACCTGATAGCCGGCGAGCAGGCCGACGGTGCCGTTCTCCGCCTCGATGGCGCCTTGATTGTCGACCTTCGCCGCGACCAGCACGACATCGCCGCCCAGGCTGCCGATCTTGCCATAGTTGACAATCGAGGCCTCGCTCGCGCCGGCAAGGGTGAGGTTACCACCGGCCAGGAAGCTCTCGTTGCTCATGTCCTGCGTGGAGCCGACGAACCGGCCGCCCACATCGATGCGGCCTTCCTTGCCGATGACGATGCCATTGCGGTTGATGAGATAGGCCGATCCGGTCGCCTGCAGCAGCCCGTCGATGCTCGAAATGCTGTTGCCGGTCACCCGGTTGAGCGTGGCGCCGCTGCCGTTATCGATCGCGACCGTGCCGCCCATGCCGATCGAGAAGGTGTTCCACTCGATGATGGCCTTGTCGGTCGTCTGGCGGATGTCCGTGCGTGGTCCGCTGTTGCTGATCGTCGCCGCGCCGGAGACGACCGTACCGCCCGAGGGCAAGGTCTGCGCATGGGCGGCGAGGGGCACGAACATGCACAGCGAAAGCCCGAACAACGGGCGGCGCATGATCACGGAGGTACGACGAAGGGAAGAACGAGCGGTCATCTTCTGGTTCCAATCTGTGCACTCCCTCCGGCACGTTGATATGCCCCCCGGAGGAATTTGCCGGTCTTCAGCCTGGCGCCTTCGCAGCCGGCCATTGTTGAACTTGCATTCCATGGTGTCGCAGGAGGGAGAGCGGCCGGCGTGGGAGGACCGGCCGCTCTCCGCCGGACGGTCGACACGCGCCGTCCGGCAGGGAAATCATGCGGCTGCCGCCTCGGGCGTCGCCTCCGCCTTGCGCCGCGCGCGACGGGCGATGAGGTCATCCCAGCGGCGCAGCGACACGAGGTGCATGTCGATCATCGCGGTCGCGCCCCGCTTCACCAGATCGGCGATCTTGTAGTTCTGGAGCTCGCGCAGCTTTTCCTCGGACACGCCGAAATAGTCGGCCAGGTGCTCACGCCGTTCACCGGTCTGGAAGATGGTGTTCTTCACCTCGAACAGGCCGCAGGCTTCAACAGTGTTGATGAACTCCTGCGTGCTACGGCGCTCCGCCTCGAACTCCTCGAGGAATCTGACGGCGTTCTTGGTGAAGGCGGTCTGCTCGCCATCCTCGAACAGGGCTCCACCCCGGGCGCCGTCCCCGTTGTCCTTGTCCGACGTGACAAAGCCCTTTGCCGCGCGATCGATGCACACGACGAGCTGGTCGCCCTCGCCCTGCGCCAGCGTGAACGGGTAGCGGCGCAGATAGGCCGGGATGTAGACATTGGGCTCGAACTGACCGTCCTTCACGAACAGGTTCTGCCCCTGTTGCAGCCCCATCACCGCCAGCGGCGTGCGCTCTGCCCCCGCGAAGACGATCGGATAGTGCAGCATCGCCTGCGGAAACTCGCCCACCAGCAAGGGCACCAGATGCAGGCTCTGCGCATTACCGAAATCGTGCAGCGTGTTGTCGTAGCGCAGATCGGCATGCACCGCCGAATTGAGCGCTTCAGGCCGATCGTAGAGAAGCTGCGAGCCGGTCAGTTCGATGTTGTTTTGAGCGTTCGTCATGCGCGTGTCCTTCGCGGTCAATTGCTGTGATCAGAATGTGGCGGTCACGCGGGCCTGGAGGCGCCAGTCGCCCGCCTGGGTGCCGAGGCCATCCTTCAGTGCCCAGGCGGAATTCACGCCTGCGTTGATGTTCCGGCCGATCCGGTACTCGGTGCCCACGCCTGCTGAGACGATGGTCGAGCTGCGCGACGCCGCAATGTCGCGGCCGCGACCGGCATCGACGAATACGTAGGGCGATACGAGATCGGCGAACTTTCCAGTGCGGCCGATCAGCGAGAAGGGCGGCAAGCGTAACTCGTTGCGCATCACCATGCCGCGATCAAAGCTGCCGTCGTCCGACATATAGCCGCGCACGAGCCCCTCGCCCCCAAGGCCGATCTGGGTCGGCAGCGGCAGGGGCTTGCGGCTGTATTGCGCAGAAAGCTGGTTCGCGATCGCGAAATTGCCGGGCAAACGGAATGCCGTCGAAAGATCGAGCGTGCCATAGGCATATTCATTCGAGGTGACCCGGCCATTGCTGATCTCCTCCAGTCGCCGGGATGAGCCACGCTTGCTGACACCGCCCGGATTGACGTGAAGGTTGACGCCCAGCACGGCCTGTCGCCCATTGCCGAGCCAGCCTTTCGAATAGCCGGCGGTCAGCTGCCAGATATCGGCTGTGTCGGAGAGCGCGGTCAGTTCCCCGAAGAATACCTTGCGGCTCTGGCGCTTGAACTCCACGCCGGCGACGACGTCGCCCGCCCCGTCCGGCAGCCCGAGATTAGACAAGGCGGAGCGATAGGCGATCGACGCTTCGCTGGTGCGCTGACGCACCGAGAAGTCCCTGTTGATCGCCTGATTGGTCAGCGCATCGCTGAGCGTTACTTCCACATTCTGGCGCGAGACGATGGGCACGTAGATGCGCGCGCCCTGGGCCACATAGCGGGGCTCTTTGGCGAGCACCTGGCCGTCATCGTACCAGAAGTCCTTGCTGCCGGTGAGCTGGTAGGACGCATAGGCGCCATCGATGAACGGCAGGCGGCTCATGATGCCGACGAAGAAGCGATGGATGCCGGTGGATGTGGAGCCGCCATTGCTCCAGCCTCCATAGACCCGCACCGGCTTGTCATGGCGGACGGACAAGGTGAGGTCCGTCTTGCCCGTTTGCCCCTCGGAAGGAGAGAAGCGAGCCGCAATCTCCGTGAACGGATTTCGGTTCAGCCAGTCGAGGTCTTCGGCAAGGCGGTGGGTGTCGATGGTCCCTCCGCTCTCCAGCCGCACCCCATTTTCCACCGCCCGAGCGGCCGCGCCGTCCACGCCCTGGACGTCGATCTGTCCGGCGCGGAATTCCGAGACGCGGATCTGGAGAACACCGCTCGTGATTTCCTGCTCGGGGGTGGACAGCGACACGAACGGACGTCCATGCGCACGCGCCTCCCGCGCAATACGCGCCTGAATATCGCCGATGAGCTTGCGCGAAATCGGCTGACCGATGAACGCGTTGAGCGCGGCAACAAGCGCCGGATCGTCGAGCATCGGCACGCGCGCAGCGTTCACCCCGCCGCCTTCCGGCACATCCGTCACCACGGCATCATCGTTGCCCAGCAGAACCACGCCGCGCAGCGTCGCCCCAAGCGGGGTATCGTCCTCGCTCCCCGACGCGATCTCCGGAGACACGACCGTTCCGCCCGACGGCGCTACAGCGGGTGGCAGATTGCGCTCGACGGCGGTCTGGGCCAACAAGATGGTCGGCGCGACCAAGGCCAGCGCAGTCGCGCAGAAAAGCAGCGTGGAACGAGACATCACATACTCTGAATTTGACGGAATGGAGAGGCCGGCATCAGGCTTGCGCCCGGTGGTCAGATGGCCCGCAAAAGGTCGCCCTGACCAAAACCGCCTCTCGCGGAGACCGGCGGCATCAGAGGGGTCGTGGGCATTTGCCGGCCGATGAGGCAGCGCGAGGGTTGGCCGAAATGATAGCCCTGCCCCCAGATCGCGCCCGCATCGCGCGCCACAGCCGCCGCCGCTTCATGCTCGATACCTTCGACCACCACCACGGCAGCATAGCTCCCCGCCAAGCCCACCAGATATTTGAAGGCGGCATGATCCTGAGCGGAATCGCCGCTTGCGGCACGGCGGAGAAACAGCGCATCGATTTTCACGATGTCGGGCTGCAGCGCGGCAATGTACCGGAATGCCGCGTGACCCACCCCGAAGTCATCGATGGCGATCCGACAGCCCAGCCGGCGAAAGTGATCGACGAAATCTACCGCCAGAGAGATCCCTGGGAATGACGCGCTTTCGGTGATTTCGAGCACCAACCGCTGAGCAAGCGTTCGGTCGCTTTGGAGGCGGGAAATGATCTCCGCCCACCATCCATCCAGCAGGACGCTTTGCGCCGAGATATTGCAGCCCAGAGTCAGCGAGGGATCCCGCTCCAGCCGGCTCAGTGTCTGGCTGACATTGTAGGCATCGAGAACTCTGACCAACCCAAGACGTTCTAGCGCGGGAATGAACGAAGATGGCAGACACATCTGGCCATTACTGTCTACAAGCCGCGTCAATCCCTCCCAGTAGAGAACCTCGTCCTCATCAGCCGAGCGATCGAGCGACGCGACTGGTTGCCACAAAAGAGCAAGGCCACCGTTCGCGGCCAGCTCGACCGCTAGCACCGCAGCAGCCATATCTCGGCGATACTGCGCGACGGCTTGCCGGTCGCGGCTCAGATCAGGAATGTCGGGCTGACGCGTGAAGGCGAGACGACGGGCAGCGTCGAGAACCTCATCGGCATCGTCCTCGCTTTCGATATCTCTTGCGATCGTCACCAGGCAAGGAATGACTTCCTGATTTTGATCGGCAAAGAAGCGGCCGCGCAGGCGGCGCTCGACTTCGTGAGCGAGAACAAGATCGTTCGCGCCGACGCAATCCAGCTTTTCACGAAAACCATCCGCATCGGCGATGACCATTTCCAGGTCTTCGCCACTCCAGGCCGCCGCACCCAAAACGTCCGCCATTGCGGCGGCCTTCGACGCGAGATCGACCCGAAGCCGTTGAGCGACAGGCTCGCCATAAGCGAGCGCGATGGCCGACATATTGACCAGCCGCACGACCACGACGAGCTCACACGCTTTCGCAAGCGCATGAACAGCGACGCTCTCTGAAGCGGCTGCAAAGCTATGGTCTACCTGTCCCACTCACGTTCTCCGAATCGAAGACGCCATCGCCTCCGACGCAACCGAATACAGCAAAGTGTTTCAAGTGGCGGATTTCAGCCGTTTTTAAGCGCTGATTTGGAGCTCTCTGGTGGCGTGTCAAGCATCTGGGAGCACGAGAATGTTTAACCTGATTATGGGCCAGGACGGCCGGAGGAAATATTTAACTGACCGCGAGCGTGACGCAATTTTGACCCACGCGTCCACCGCAGACGAAGCCGTTTACACCTTTTGCTCTGTCCTTGCGGCAACAGGATGCAGAATATCTGAGGCGCTCACACTGAGGATGCGTAATATAGACATTGAGTCTCAATCCATAATTATTGAGTGTCTAAAAAAACGACGAAGAGGAATTTATCGAGCTGTCCCGGTCCCAAGCGATCTAATCAGTCTTCTTGTTAAAGTTCATAATGTATCTTCCAATAGTGATGTTCGCTTATGGCCATGGTCACGAATGACAGCGTGGAGAAAAATAAATGGTCTAATGGACACAGCCGGAATTAAAGGCCTTCAAGCCACCCCGAAAGGTTTCAGGCATGGCTTTGGCGTAACAGCAATAGAATCCGGCGTACCACTGAATATGGTGCAGAAGTGGCTCGGTCATTCAGATCTTAGAACGACTGCCATATACACCTCTGCCATAGGTCGAGAAGAGCTAAGCATCGCAGAAAGAATGTGGCGGAAGAACCAATTATTCAATAAAATTTGAACCAATATTTCTATACGTCAAAGATTTAGCACACGCACAACCGCGCCTCCGTTCTCGGTTAGGTTACCGAGATGGAGCGCAGGTGCGACGAACTGTTAACGAAGCTATTGCCAACTGTTACACTTTGCTGTATAATGTAACAATAAATATCATTATAAATCATATACTTAACCCTGCGACCTTATTGTTAGCTTTTTTTGCGATGCGTCAATCGAATGTCGCTAGCGCTGGATTGTAGAACGCAAGATTAACACGCGACGACGGGGCGCTTTTAGCCGATTTGCGGCGTTCAAGTCGTTCGCCCCCCGACAATCCATTTTGCAACGCAGCAAAGGCCTTTTATGCGCTAAACAGGGAAAAGCGCAACCAACGCGTTTTGCCGAGGCTTCGATGGTCGAGGTAATACGTTCGACGCTACGGAATTGACGCTCTCACGATTAGCTATCTCTGTAGGTTCGGATAAAGCCACAGTTCTCATAAGTTAATCGAATGGATGGGAGCCGTCGTCTTCTCTACCCTTGATTATCTAACAGTTGTTGCAGTCATTCGTGAGGTTTTTTATGTGATCTGAAGCGGAGCCGCAAATCGGAATCCTACTGAGTGGATCGCGTGGAGAGGTAGCACCACTTCTGCCGCGTGCACCTTTTGGCGTAAACGCCGAAGGACCGCGTCAAGACTGCGGCTTTCAGGATTAAGACGATCATAACCCATCAGTTCTGTAAGTGCCACACGAGTAATAATGGCTCCTTGGCCTGCCTCAGCAAAGTATTGAAGAAGCATAATTTCTCGTCCTGTTAGCGAAAACGACCTGCCTGAAGGTGCGATCAACAGGCCACGAGTCATATCGAGCCACCAGCAAGCTAAATGCCCGGGTTGCGTAGAAACCGTAGAGCGCGCTCCACCAGAAACCCGCCGAGCTAAGTTCTGGATAGCGAGAAACAATTCCTCGCCTTCCACCGGTTTAGTTAGGTAGAGATCGGCGCCGGCCGCATAGCCCTCTATGCGATCATTTCCTTCCGCCCGAGCTGTGAGGAAGATGATCCCACACCCCTCCTTGGTCGCAATTTCTCGCGCTAACTCAAATCCACTTGCATCGGGCAGGTTGACGTCGAGAATGGCAACATCGAAGGCCGAGGACCGCAGCGCTCGATAGAAGCCTATGCCGGACATCGCTTCGGTTATGTCCAGCCCTCGCGCATTCAGATAGTCCGCTAAGGTGACGCGAAGATCCTGATCGTCCTCCACAAGCAGGACGCGGAGAGGCGCCGATATGGGGGGAGTAGGTTTGATGGGCGGCATAAAAGAACCTGTCTACGTAACAGCGCGAACGCATAGGTGGAGAACGTATTCCAGTAGGTTCTCCGCCCAGCCAAAGAAAGGGGGCCGCGACGGGCGCCCCGCATGCGTCGCAATGGCTTGCGTGCTCCTCATCTTCTGGGCGCTGGCGTCGTCGGCGGCCGTATCTCGTGCGTCTGGCAGGGCTGAAAGGGTAGATTTGATACTACCCAGGGTACTGAACGGGGTCATAGATCTAAATCATCACATGGACCAGCTTCTCGATCCAAGTCGAAAAGTTACCCTCCCCCAAATCCTCTCCGGACAGGCGGGGAGATTCTCCGCCAGTGATGGAGATGGCATCAATTTGGGTTACCGCCGTATGGCTGTCTGGACGAAACTGTCCATAGAAAACCCTCATGACAGACAAGATCTTATCTTATCGATTAATCCATCTTTCACTGATGTCGTCGACATTTATTATGCTGATAAAAAGACATCACTTAACTATAACTCGTTTTTGTCATTTAGAGTTGGCGACCACAGACCTATTCCTAAAGACCGTTTATCGAATTTATCATACGGAATTCCAATTTCGATCAATAAAGGTCAGTCAATTGTTGTATTTATCCGAGCAGAAAGCATAGATTCTTCGTTAAACCTGTCAGTGACCCTATACCCTAAGAGGGATCACGTATATAATACTGCTAAATCCGCCATACTTGTGGGAGCCTGGTTCGGCGGTATGTTTATATTGCTCGCTATTCAACTTGTATTTTTCTTCTTTAGGAGACAGACATCATATATCCTTATATCTCTATCAACGCTCGGCCTAATATTAGTATACACAGGAAACATGGGCGTTTCTCATTTAATAATTTTTCCTAGAGGAGGAACAGGAAATGATGTTTTCATGGGAATGTCGCTATGGTTTGGAATGATGGTGTCTTCTCTATCAGCACGAAGAATACTCCGTATGCCAGAAAGTTACCCGGTCTGTTCTAAGTTTTTTGAGGCAGGCGTCTTATTCGCTGTAATTGGAATGCTTTTCGCACTGTCTCATAGGACAATTGACTTCTCTGGCCCCGGCCAACTCGTAATATTGGCATTCGCATGGTTAGCTACAGCTATTAGCGTGCATTCCGCATATCGTGGCGGCAGCCAAGAGCGGCTGAATGCTGCCGCCTACATCATTCTTCATCTCGGCCTGCTTGCAACAATCGCCCAACGTGTCGCCATTCTTTCTCTGCCCAATTGGGCTGCACATGGCTACGCGATCTCCAGCCTGGTCTTCACCTTGTTACTTACGACCGGTCTCGTGGTTCAACTCCGGGCGGCAGAAGTTGCGAACCGGGAGATGGAGCGGCAAGCTTTGGCGGATGCCAAAGCATCGGAACAGCGCGCGATGGCATTGGTAGAAGACCGCACGCGCCAGCTCGCCGAAGCAAAAGCAATTGCCGAAGACGCCCTGCGTGCTGAACTGCATTCTCAGGAGCAGCAAGTCAAATTCATGGAAGTGATATCCCACCAGTATCGAACGCCCCTGGCGACCATTCGGTCTAATGTGGATGGGCTTGAACTCGGGCTGCCTCCCGGCGACAGTCTCGATCGGCAAAGAATAATCAGAATTCGCAGAGGTATTTCTCGTTTGGTTGAAACTCTTGAAATCAACCTTGCCCGAAGCCGACTGCAAGGAAACGCGTTTCAGCCGAGACTTCATCCGGCAATGTTGGGCGGTTTGGTAGCGAGGGCAGGCAATCACGCAAGGGACCTTGCGCAAGGCGCGCGCATCGAGATCGACATCGCCCCACAAGCATGGGCGGTTAAGGCCCTTATTGACGCCGATATGATTTCAATTGCAATCCTGAACCTTTTGGAAAATGCGGTTAAATATTCCTGCCAACCACAAAGAGGCCCCATTACTTTACGTTGTCAGGAGGAAGCGTCTCACATCATCATTAGCGTTACGGATTGCGGCATTGGCATTCCGGCCCCTGCTCTCCCTGACATTCTGGCCCGGTCGACGCGCGCTGCTAATGCTGCCCATATCGAGGGGAGCGGCATTGGCCTCTCTCTAGTCTCCCGTATCGTCGATAAATTTAACGGCACCCTGAAGATCGACAGCGTGGAAGGCATCGGTACCACCGTTACCATTAGTTTGCCCACCGTGGACGAGCAGATCTGAGCGGCAGAGTTTCTGCGCGACGATCATCCCGCTTCGTAAAGCGTTCCACTCTGTTCCATTTTGTCGCATTCGTTCCGATTTTTATCAAGTCGCGCCTTTTATAAGCTGATTTGATTAACTATCGTGAAGACATCTCAAATTCGCGCAATAAATACATCATTTTAACCTATCATGTTGCGGAGTTGAATAGCGATAAAAATGTCTAACTCCTATAGTTATCTTAACTATCCAAAACATTATTACTAGAACAGATTTTTTTTAAATCTTTGGCATTAGAGAGTTGGAATATGCATTGGTCAGTTTTCAACGAATATGGACGCCGTAAGTATCTAAATCGTGGCGAGATAAAGGAATTCTTGGACGTATCACGACAATTTTCGGATGAAATCTACGCCTTCTGCAGATTGCTTGCGGAAACAGGGTGCCGAATCTCCGAAGCGCTCGCTATAGACCAAGATAGAATTGATAGCCGAGAATTCTATATTGTTTTTGAGACGCTTAAAAGGCGGCAGCGCGGTGTATTTCGGCGTGTTCCAGTTTCGTGTGGGTTAGTCGCTCTTCTCTTGGATATCAAAGCGATCAGGAGTGGGGGACGCCTATGGGCTTGGTCGAGGACGACTGCGTGGCGTCACGTAAATGCTGTCCTGGGGGCAGCAAATATTCGGGGGCCGCAGGCGTCACCTAAAGGGTTCCGTCATGGTTTTGCCGTTGCAGCCCTCGGTGCTGGAGCACCATTAAATCTGGTGCAACGATGGCTGGGACATTCCGATATCCAGACCACATCAATTTACGCCGCGGCGGTGGGGCCCGAGGAACGAGAGATTGTGGCCAGGGTCTGGGGCCGGTATCAACAAGAGCATAATGACCTTCTTGGGGATAATTACGCCCGTCGCCCAGATCTATGGCCAGCCTCCAGCCTCAGAAGCAATGTCTCAACTTTTCCGAACGCGGCTACCCCCCCTGAACCCGTATTCTTTATTTAGGTTTGTGTACGGCCTCATGACGGTATTCTAAAAAGTGAGAGCAATGGCGGCTCCCATTTGGCGTTGTTGGCCCTGATAGCTTTCGAACGCCCGACTATCGATGGGATTAGGCAGGATAACTTCGGCATATCGCTCGTCCAGACAGTTTTTGCACCAGATGGACAGGCGCGCCCCTTTACGGGCAAGACCAAAACGAGCCGTGAGCAATTGCGTAGCGTTTACGCCACTGAAGGGGTTAACGTTCACGGACGCCCGATACGAACTGCTCAGCATCAGGCGCATAGACCCGAAACCACGCCATTTTTTATCTATCGGGAAGTTCAGATCGGCTCCGACTGATCCGCTCCATCTGGGCGCCCAGCCCAAGGCCGCGCCGCCGACGTCGCCGTTGCCAAGATCAGTTCCCCGGTCGAAGCGGGTATGGAGATGCGTAATATCGCCAGAAATAGCCAGGCCAGTGACCAAGCTGAACTCGCCTGTTAACTCGAAGCCTTTAATAAGAGCCCCTGCTCCGTTTGTTACGAAAAAAACCGGAGGCGCAAATATTTGGTTTTGTACACGATGATATTGGTCGAGGAAGAACGCGGCGGAGAAGCTCAGCTTGTTCCGTAGAATCTGCCCTTTTGCGCCCAACTCGACGTGATCAACCGTTTCAGGATCAAAGCCCGGGTTGGCAGCCGCACCAATCAAGCCAGAAGCTTCACGAGCCAGGTTAATTCCCCCTGCCTTGTAACCACGTGCGTAAGAAAAGTACGTCGATAGCGTGTCTGAATGATGATGAGAGATGCCAACTGTCCAGCTTGGCACAACTGTGTGAGTACGCGCCTCAAATCGAGGGTTTACGCGTGGCAGGACAATCAGAACAGATTGATCAAAAACACCTCTGGCAAACTTGCGATCGACATCAATTCGGCCGCCAGCATTCAGTTGTATGCTACGCGCGAGCGGCACGTCTATGTTGCCGAAGATCGCGAAGCTTTTCGCCTTCTGCACAAGGTCGTCGGACGCTCCGCGTCCAACGGCGGGGCTGAGTACCGGCGGAAAGAAGCGTCGAGTGTCTGCGCCCCAATCATACTGTCGAAGCCGAGAAATTCGTTCGCTCCGAAAAAAGGCGCCTAAGCGCCAAGACGATCCTCTTGGACCGTCCTCTAAATCCGCCATCCGCGATAGACGCAGCTCCTGTGTGAAGATTTCGCTCGTAATGGTGGTATCGATACTCGCCAACATAGCGCCGGTGAAATCGCCTTCTGCCAAAGTATGGCTGCCAAATCGGCGGTAGCTGGAGATACTGGTGAGGACGACGTTAGGGAGTACGTTCAGATTAGCTGTGCTGGCAGCTCCTCGGTCGCGCACAGAAGAACGCTGAAGGTCACTCATCAGTGTTTGTAATCGCGCGGGCTCGGGCGCTACATTCGTTTTGGCTATGACTGTCTCAAACGGCGTAACGTACCTGTTTAACCGCACGGTTGCACAGCAATGCTCCGCAGTTCGACCCATGTCGGCCGCCAAGTCCAGCGTAAAATTCGGACTGGGGACGATACGGACCTGCACTCGCAGTCCGTAACGATTTAAATCATTGTGGCGTCGAGAGGGTTGCCAGAAATCCCCTACCAAGCCGTCACCCTTGCTACGATAGCCCGTAAATCGAGCGGCCACTGTGGAACTAAGCGGCGCGTTCAGCGCCATTTGGATGGTTGCGCGCCTGTAGCTACCTAGTTCTGCGTCGGCGCGGCCTTCCCAAGTCCCGAGTTTCGGCTTTTTTGTCAGGATCTGAACAGCGCCGGCGGTCGCACTAGTCCCTGATTTAGTGCCCACAGGCCCCGAGTGAATTTCCACCTGTTCTATGTCGAAGAGATTGCCCGCGACCATGCCGGATCGACTTCGGTACACTTCATCAACGAAGGTCGTGACCGCAGGTTCGATGCCCAGTTGAAACACAGGGGAACCAAAGCCTCGAAGTCTGAAGGACGCTCCTTCTGCAGGCGCACCCGATGACGGAGTTCGCAATGACGGCAATACGCTCGGTAAATCGAACATCGAGCTGATATTATTTGCTTCGAGCTGCTGACCTGTCAAAATCCGGAGGGAGGCCGTTTTGTCCTCATTAGGCGCATCCGATAGAGACCCGGTAACTACGATCTGATTTGATTCTGTGTTGCTCGGTGGAGAATCTGCGAGTGCTTCTGTAGATAACCCTAAGCCCCAAAGTACGATAAAGCTTCCAGCCAACGTCCGTAAAACGAGCGGCTGAAAATGCCGCCGTCCCGACGGTTTGCGGCCTACCAAGCAACGGGAGCGTCGTTCGGCGGTGCCCCGCTGGAGAACGCTTTGGCTCTCTGAGGAACTGCAACAATGTCTCAGTTTGAGAGGCAATGGGTAATCCATCTGTGCATCTCCCGAGCATGATTTTTCGTACCAGAATTAGCTCGCTGCAGTATTATGATTGCGAATTGCGCCCCTATTCTCGTCCTTCTGCCGAATCAATCCCGTCCGAGAAACGTGCGGCTTTGGATTTGCCTGTGACTCCGCTCTTGGAAGCTGGGACTCAAACGAACCGCCCCGGGGATAGCCGGATGCCCTAACTCCTGAGAGGAAGGGTCTACGATGAGGAAGATGACGAACAAGTTTGCACCGGAGGTTCGTGAGCGGGCAGTTCGCACGGTGCTGGATCACGAGAGCGAATAGCCATGCCGCTGGGCAGCGATAACATCGATAGTAGCCATGATCGGCTGCTCAGGAAACACATTGCTGGATTGGGTGAAGAAGGCCGAGGTTAACAGTGGGAAGCGGGCCGGCGTTCCGACCGAACTGGCAGAACGGCTGAAGGCGCTGGAGCGCGGGAATCGCGAGCTACGGCAGGCCAACGAGATACGGAATCGCCGATTAGCGATTATTGTGGAAACGAACGGGGTCGTCTCAATAATGGTCAATTGCTATGCCGCGATCGCCGTGATGAACTTACTTCAGGCTTTAAGGGGCGGCTCAGATCCAGCTGTGGCAGCGATTATTGACCCCGGTAAGGCTCGCAACCGATACCGTCTCCATCGCCGTCCAAGCGCTCCGAAAACCCTCGCTCGTAGCTTTGGATTGGTGCGACGCCTGCCTCGCGAACTTGGTCACAGCCCGGATAGGTATATCCAACCGGTAAAGCGTCAAGGATCGCCTGACGCTCCTGAGCCGCTTCCCAAGTGTGAGTAGCGAAAGCGATGCCGACACCGGAAGCAGCGGCGATGATGCTATAACGGAGGGCCGTCTCAAGCGTCGTTTCCGGCCGTGAAGGGCGCCGCTTTCCGTGCCGTTTGTTGACGTTCCGACGGGGATACTGCCGAGACATCATGCGATTCTGTCACGCAAGTGTCAAAAGCAGGTTAAGTTTCGAGGCAGTCGCATTGAGATGTTGAACATTCGGCCGGTTTAGTGCTGCCACCACGCTCACTGGAATGTCCGCAGCAGCGGCGAGGAGCCGGCGTTCTCCGGCCCCCCTCTACCTATCAATTCGGATCGACTGTCTTGTCGCCCTCCCCCGGCGTGATGCGCGGACCATCTTCCCAAGGCGTGCCGACGAACTCGGGCTGACCTTCGACATAGGTGACGGTCGCTCCCGTGTCGGTCCGGACGCGGCGCACGACGTCGAGGATCGTCTTGTTGGTCCAGTCGTCGGGCTTGCCGACCACGGCCTGGCCGAGCGCGCGGCCGAGGCGGGCCGATAGCCCCCCACCCTGCTCTTTGATGTCCACGGCATAGACATCGAGCTGATAGCCCTCAACATAGGGGAACAGGCACATGGTCATCATGAGCTGCTGAGATCCGCGCACCTTGCGCACGGCCGAGCTGATCCACACCGCGCCATCGCAGCGCGCCTGTTTCACGCTCGCCATCTGGGCGCTGGAGATCATGCCCGCGAACGGGCTGTTTTCGAACGGATTGACCAACCGGAACCGCCCTGGCTTCTCGTGCGGCGGCCCTATGACGAGCGGCGTCGTCGTATCCGAATTCGAGATGTTCGGATTGAGGCCGTCCTGCAGGGCCTTGATCATCGGCGCGCGCTTGGCGTCGGTCTTGAAATCGAAAATGTGGTAGAGTTCTGTAACACGCTGGGAGTCCTGCGCATTGGCCGCTGGCATCGCCACGATCGCGACCGCGCCGATCGCAGCCAGCCTCAGTGCTTTCAACTTCATTCGATTGTCCCCTTTCTTACGACAGTCATCGGGCACACCGTCATGATGCGGTTGCCGTCATCCCATTGGGATTTGTAGGTCGCGCCAGCCTCCAGCATGGCGCAGCTGAGGTTGCGTCCCTCGGGCGTCTCGACCACGGCGACGAGACGGCCGTAGCGATCCTTCTTGACCGGACGCACGAGCAGATCGCCGACTGCCGCTCGCTTAAGCGCACGATGCTGGGCGTGCGGATTACCGGGGGCACAGTCGCGCCCGCGCCGGCAGTGCCCGGGCAGCTCGGCGGCATCGATCCCGAGCAGGCGGATGCGCCGATCCCCGCATCGCAGGGTGTCGCCGTCGATGGCCCGGCAACCGCTTACGCGCATCGTCGGCGTCGGGTCGAGAAAGGCCTGCGGAGACTTGATCCCGAAATTGCGATCAAGGGACAGCACAAGGCCGATCAGCACGAGCAGGATGATGATGATGCGCATGTTTGTTGGTCCCGTGGCGTTGGATCAGAGTTCGAGCGATCTGGATCGATCGCGCTGGAGCGCAGGTGCCGGGGCAGAAGCCTCCTGCTTCGGGCCATTGGAGCCGATAGGCGCAGCACGGTCGGACAGGCCTCCAAGGTCGAGCTTGGCCAGATCGGCAATCGCCTTTGTCTCGAGCCCGCCCTGCCCTTTCAGGATGCTCTCAACCTCCAGCTTGCCCGTCACCTCGAGCGCTGAATATTTGTCGCCGGCGTTGCGGGAGAGCTGGGCGATCAGCTTGCTTTTGTTGTCGGTGAAGAGCCGCACATCATATTGCTGGCGGGTCATGTTCACGAGAAAGGCGCGCGCATTCGACAGATTGCGCTCGGCCGCGCCCATAACCGCAAAGACCGTGTGGTTGGTGATGCCCTGCGCCATATGGGTGTTGATCGCGTAGGCCAGATCGATGCGCTTGAGCATCGGGTCGCCATTCATCAGCACCCGATCCTCCCCACTGGCAAGGCGCACAGTGACGGAATCGGCATCCACTTTCGTGACCTGCGCGATCGTGGCGTTGAGCATCCCCCGCCCGTCCCGCTTGTCGCTGTCGGTCCAGCGGATCGTCTCGCCATCGTGCAGGCGGATCTGTTTCTCCTTCGCCAGCTGCAGACCGTCATGGCGGTCGGTCGAGCTGATTGCGCGCGGATCGATGCGGTGCTTGCGCCCCTTCTCGTCGATAAGGCCCACGCGGCCGTTCTCGTAGATCCGCGCGATGCGATACTCACCCTTGGCCAGGCCCAGCGGATTGCGGGCGGCGCGCACCTCCAGCACGCTTGCCTGTTCCTGTTTCCAGAAATGGGCATAGCGCAGCTCCTCATGGGTCAGGCCGATGCGCTCGCGCACCACAAACGCCCTTCCCTCGCCGGTCAGCGTGCCCTCGTCCTTCAAGCCGGACTGGATGATCTCGTTGATCTGCGCGCGGGCATCCTTGCTTGAGGGAAGCAGTGTGGTGTGCGCTCGGTCCTGCCGCGACAAGGCAAGCCAGGCGTTGGCGGACTCGGTTACACGGTCCTTGGTCTCTACGACGCGGTCGCCCAGCACTGACACAGCGCCCAGCAAATTGCCGCGATCGGCAAGATCGGCGACGAGCTGCATCGCCTGCGTCTTCTGGCGCATGTTGATGTTGACCTCGTTGATGCCTTGCTCGTCTTTGATGCGGCGGGCCTGCATGATCGCAAACGGCTTGCCGGCCTCGATCGCGCTGAGCTGCTTGCGGTCTCCGATGATCGCGAGACGCCCGGCCTCCATGAGATTGGCGACGGCGACGAGCTTGCTCATCTGTTCGGTGGAGATCATCGAGGCTTCGTCGAGGACCAGATATTTGCCGGCCAGCTCAGCCCTGGCCTGCTCCAGTTTCACGGGATCGGGATCGGATTTCAGGAACCGCTCGGTTTTTGCGAGGAAGCCGTGGACGGTCGAGGCTTCCATGCCGGTATCGGCGCGAAGATCCGCAACCATCTTGTTCTGAAACGCCAGGGCCTGCGCCTCGCCCTTGGGATCGCTCTGAAGAAGCAGGGTCTGCGTGCCCTGCGCGCTCGCGGCACGGATCGCAGTATCCATGGCTTCGGCCAGCGCCACGGGCTGCAACATCGTGGACTTGCCGGCGCCCGCCCTGCCCTGCACCAGCACGAACCGGTCCGGACTGGAGACCAGATCGATCGCGGCGGCGAGCTGCTGATGATTGAGAGATCGTTCGCCGGCGAACTGCTGCAAGGTGTCGGCAGCAACGGCCGCATCCATGAGTGGCCGTCCCCTGCCCTGCCCTTCGTCCATGCCGGAAAGGATGGCCTGCTCCTGTGCCAGTGCCGTCCTTGTCGTGAGGAGATCGCCGCCCTCATCGAGGCGCCCCGACGAGCCAGCAATCAGCTCGCCCTTCGTTGTCAGCGCGGCAACACGCGCCTCGACCTCTTCGTGGGTCACATTGGCAAAGCCAAGGTCCAGCGCCGTCTTCAAAACGTCCTGCGGCTTGAAGGCGGCTTCCCGCTCGGTCAGCACGCGAATGGCACTCGCCACGGCATGTTGCGCGCTGGCCACCGCAGGATCGCGCGTGGCTCGGGCCAGGTCGCGGTCGATGAGAGGATCGCCGGCCCGCGCGGCTTTCTCCCCAAGCATCGCGATCGCGCTACGAATGGCGTCCGTGACGGCCTGATAGCCGCGAACAATGCGCCCCGGCTCTGCCTGGCGCAGCGACTGCGCGTAAACCGCATCGCCATTGTATGCATATTCCGCACCTTCGGTACGCCACTTGTCCAGCAGCTCGGCACGGTCGCCGGCGTCGAGCTTGGGGTCGCGGGTCCGCAAGGCCACGGCCAACATCCCCTCGCGCGACTGGATGCCCAGCTCCTGCGCGCGCTCCTTGATGTCAGCCCGGCGCTTGGAAAAGCCCTCCAGCGATTCCTTGTTCAGGCCCTCGATCTCGAACGCGCCATGCTTGCCCTCGAGGCGGGTCTTGTAGCCTAGCCCTTCGATCTCCTTGCGGAGCGTCGCATGATAGATGGAGCCGAGCGTGGTGTTGGCGTTCCACATCGCCCCATTGTGCCAGGCCCGCCACCCGTCATCGCGGACCACTTCTCCGGTGGCCGGATCGACCTTATCCGGCGCGCGGTACTTCTCGGGGATCTGCGTCATATTGGCGATGACCGCATGGATATGCGCCTGCGGGTCGAGGCTTCGGCTCGTGTCGTGCGGGAACAGCGCATAGACGAGATTGCCGGTCCGCACCGCGACGTCCTTGCCGTCGATCTTCACCCGCGCTTCGGCAAGGTTCTTCTCGGCCCATTTCATGGTGGCGAGGACCGCCTTGCGATTGGCATCGAGCAGACGCTTGTCGCCCGAGAGATAGGCCAGCAGGCTCGCGCTCTTGGGCATCGAGAATGTGAAATCCGAGCCATGGGCGTGCTTGCCGGGGGTTCCGACTTGACGGCCGTCCGGCAGCTCGCCGTTCAGCAGCTTCTCGAAGGTCTTATGCTCGACCTGGCCATCCAGACCGAGCGAGGCGGACCCCTGCCCCGCCCATTGCGAGGATTCCGCCGACTGTTCGGCGGTATAGTAATTGTCGCTGGCGAAATATGTGGCAGCGCCGCCGGCGGAGCGGACCGTTCCCATGGACAGCATCGCTTACCTCCTGCCACCATGAATGATCGACGACCCGGCCCTCACAGTTCGAACCCCAAGCCATCATCATCGCGGTCTCGCTCCTCCTTGCGGAACGACATGGCCATTTCACGCTTCGCCAGTTTGCCGGCGTCCAGCTCCTCATCCTTGCGGGATACGCTCTCCGTCGCATTTCCTTGGTCCGCCGTAACATCGTTCTGGTGCGGCTCGGGTTGGTTCTGACCGGCGCCTTGCGAAGCAAACTGCGCCTCGGAAGGTGGGCCGGCCTGCGGGCTCACTGATGGCTCTGGCGTCTTCCCCTGATCGCCAAGATCGGCCGACAAACTATCAGCATCGCGCTGCGCAATATCTGGTGACGTAGCCGGCTGTGCGCCGCGGCCGCCCTCCCCGCCTTCGCTCTCTTCGTCGGCCTCGTCGTGCGGCGCCACCATTGGCGGCGGCGGGGCCGGGAGATAACCCTGCGCCTGCGACGGATAGGCGACATAAGGGACCTGGACATAGGCTGCCGGGAAGCCCTCACGAAACCGCAAATAGGCATGGAGGTTCGGCAGCGACATGATGTCGTCGGGGAACACCAGCGGCTCTTCGCGACGGCTCGGACTGATCGTCGACGCATCGCGCGCTTCATGCGCGCCATAGGAATAGGCCTCGTCCATGGTTCGCACCTGACGGGTGCCGATCAGCTTGGAGCATTCGTCGGCCGTCTCAGCATCACCGGTGGCCAGGATGACCTTGGTGAAGGCGAGGCTGGTGATGTTCCGCGCGCCCTCCTCGCCATAGGTCATGCGCAAGCGGGCAAGGCTGTGAACGCCAAGCACGAACGCGCCGCCGAACGAACGGGCCGTCTGCAGACCGTCTTCCAGCGCCGGCAACTGGTGAAGCGCGCCCAGCTCGTCGAACACATACCAGGTCCGCAACCGCGCCGTATGCGGCATGGTCATCAGCGTATGGATCGCGATGTTCATCCATGCACTGACGAGCGCGCGATTGAGCGGCATATCGACATGCCGCGAGGTGATGAACAGATTGGAGCCACCCCGGCTTTCGTCGCGCACCCAATCGCGGATCGAAAAGGCTGGTCCCTCCGTTGGCAGGAACCGCAAGGCATCGCCGTGGGAGTTGAGAACGCCCCGGATCGAGTTCGCCATGCGGGCCGCATCGGGGGAGGTCAGAGGATCTGCGACCGTGCCCTTGAGCTTGGCATAAATGTCAGACAGCTTCGCGGTCAGCAGCTTGTCGGAAAGGGCTTTGTTAGTCCCCTGCCCTTCGGCCTTCAGCTTCACGCACATCTCAACGAACAGCATTCGCGCTGCGCGTTCCCAGAAGCCGCCATCGGCGCCGTCCTCATCGGGGATGAGCGCGCTTGCCGCGGCGACAAATTCCGCCTGTGTGTCGCAATCGTGGAACACCGACCAGTTGCGACAACGCTTGTCTGTCAGGTTCAGAATATGGTCGCGTTTCTCGTCATAGAAGGCCTCGACATAGTGCCCCGTCAAATCAAAAATGACGCAGTTTTGCCCTCGCTCTACGGCCTGCGAGATTAAGTCACGCAGGACCGTTGTCTTGCCCGCACCGGTGGTACCGAACACCATGACATGATTCTGTTCGCGACCATGCGGAAATGGAACCGTCGCGATCGAATAGGGACGCAGGAGGTTGCGGCGCGCGCGCTCCTCACGCGGTAAATCGAGAACCTTTGAAAAGGCCATGCCGGGATATTCCCGCGCGGCAATCTTGCGCACTTCCTGCTCGTTATGGCGTTCGATAACGCTCACCTGATGCGCGCGCGATGTCAGCTCGCTACCGCGTTCATGATGCACTTCCATCATCGCCTTTGAGCGACTTCTGGCGTGCATCACGAACCACAATGTGAAGATCGCGGCGATAATTGTCGCGATGATCGCGCTGCCGACAAAGGCCCATACAAACTTGCTCCACGCCTCCTGCACCGGAGGCATGAAGGGCACGTAACCCATGTAGGTCTGCTGCACGCTCCCGTCTGCCAAAGTGACGTTCACGCGCTTCATCGGATCGAAGCCGATATGATCCCATAACCAGGACAATGATCGCATCGAAATCATGCGAAACTCGTGATCGTCGAGGATCAGAAACAGGCGCAGCCACAGGAGCCCGAGGAAGGTGCCGGCCCATGCCAGAAAGGGCATCCGCCCTGCCCGCCACATCATCGACCATTGGTGGCCGATCAGCTGCGAACCACGCGTGAAATGGGTGGAGTTATGGCGCGGCTCGCCCTGGGAAGAGCGCGGCGAAATTCGCGGCGAACCCGAACGCTTACCCGCCATGAAACTTCTCTATCCGTCCGCGGGCTGCGGAGACGAGTTCTTCCCGACGCTCCGGCGCGTTTTGTGCAAGCCAAACTTCCAGAATGAGCTGACTATATTCGCAGACAAGCGCCAGACGTCCGGGATTGGCCGCCCTGCCTTCTTGATGCTGGAAATAAAACTCAAGCGCGCTGCGGATCACCTCGGACCGCGACAGACCAGTCTCCGCTGACCGCGCGGATAGCCGTGTCGCCAGATCCGGCGAAGCTTTGAACGTAAGTATCTTGGTCACTAGTCGACCCCATGGTCGAGCTGGCAACCTTGCGCTGGCAAAGGCGTAATACCGCGCTACCAAACAAGCCCAGTTTGGTCAATTCTTCCGTTCGAGGTATTACAAAGTCATACCGGCAGTGCGGCGCCTGGCTGGGAGGTTCCGCAGCCAAAGTCCCTCTATATCAGTAACATATATGTCGTATGCCAAAGGTAATACCTTCCGCCGGTCGGACAACCACAGGCTTATTACAATCGAATACCAATATTAAATGCGTAATACCTGCATAAGGCTCTGTTTTATCGGCCATTTTGCTGCGTATTATTCTCGCACCGCGCATACGGTGTGCAGACCTGAAAGGTCATTCTGAGGGGTGGGCATGACCCATCCCCGGCAACATGGATCTTCGGCCTTTGGCCGGCTATTGAACTCCGGCAGGCACCCCCTGCCCCGCCGGGCCAGAGCAAAGAACTTCTGCGGATGCGGTCACCCCGTGAGGGGGCATTCATGCAGCCGAGAGCGCAGCGGCAAGGGCCTCCAGTGATTGTCCAACTGGACAATCATCATGCCGCTGAAAGGAGGCCATCAGACGTGGCGCTTGTCGCCACCAGCCCTGTCACCGACGCGAAGTCGGCGGGGATGGACCAGCAACGCCGCAGGTTATCCATAGGCTAGAGCGCTGACCCAAGAGCTGGCGGAGGCCTGTGGGTAACCTGTGTCCTTTGACAGGGGCCAAGCGTGCTCATAGGGCTGCCGTAGATGCCCCAGCAAGGGCGAGAGGCAAGGGAGGTCCTATCACATCATGGCAAGGCCCAAAAAGATCGCGAACAGCCTTGAGGCCATTGCGGCTCAACGTGCCGAACTTCAGGAGCGTATGGCAGCGCTCGACGCAGCGGAACGCGCCGCGCGGGAGGCCGCTCAGGACGAAGGCCGGGACGTGCTGATGAAGGCGCTGGAGCGCGTCAAGATTCCCGCCATGGATCGCTCGAACGCCAAAGCGATCGCCAAAGCGATTTCGACTCTCGACGCATCTGAAATCGTTCGTAAGCTGAGCGTCTGATCGTTCATGTAACGGTCGCGTAGCTGGCGAAGCGCATGAGGGACTTGTCCCTCTAGGCGGTTTGCCAATAGGCGCTGAATAATGAGACGAAGGCCGCCCTTGCGGATGCGGCCTTCGCGGCGATCCGATCAATCGGACCACTCATAGCTCAGTGACATCTGATCGGCATAGAAGTCGATCTCCAGCGCGATCTCAGCCGATTCATCGAGCAGCCTTTCTTCGGCGAGCGCAGCCCTCGCGGCCTGCTCATTCGACAAAGCAGCCCAGTCGATAGTTGCGGAATAATGCTCGTGGCGACGCAGCTGGCGCTCGATGAGCGCGGCCTGATTGCCGAGCTTTACAATGGTGCTGATGTGATATTCATGCGTGCATGATAACCTCCATCAAATGTGACTTGATGGACAGTCATCGGAGGCTGCAAAGCGCCTCCAGAATTGGCAGACAACGGAAGAAGTTTTCTTCCCCTCAGAGCCCGCAATGCGTAGCGGCGCGCAGGCCGAATGATACGTGCGTCACGCGAGCGAGACGAGGGCTATCCCCCTGCCCCGTGATCATTTCGGTTGAAACAAGCGCACACCATGTTTCATATCGAGACAATTATTCGGGCGATCTAGTCGCCCTTAGCGGGAAGAGTTTTCATGCAAAGCTATCGGATCTTGGGACAAGAAATCAGCTCCGATGATCCGGGTTTTGACCCCTTATTAGCCCGCGCCTACTCTCTGAAAGATCGCCCGCTATGCCTTTGTCGGTCAGACGAGAGCCTGCCGCTCTACATCGCCGTTCGCAACGGCACCTATCTACTCGCGCGTTGGCCTCATTCGGGGCCGCGACACGCGCCCTGGTGCGACCATTATGAAGCGCCAGATTCTCTCACCGGCATGGGCCAAGTGAAAGGATCGGCCGTCGTGGAGAATGAGGAAACCGGGGAAACATCTCTGCGCCTCGCCTTCCCTCTCTCTCGCGGGGCAGCGCGCTCGGCGCCAAGCTCGTTCACCAACGACAAGCCTACCATCAAGTCCAATGGTCAGCGCCTCAGTATCCGGGGCACACTTCATTACCTGTGGGACCGAGCGCAGCTCACACACTGGCATCCGAAGATGGCTGACAAGCGCTATTGGGGTCTCATCCGGCGCGAGCTGCTGCAGGCAGCGCATGGTTGCAAGGCACGAGGCGCGAACCTGTCGGAAGTGCTGTTCATCCCGGAGCCTTTCCGGCTCGATGCGAAGGATGAGATTGCCAAGCGGCGGCGTTCGGAACTCGGACACGCCTACGCCTCGCGCGACAACCTCATGATCATGATCGGTGAGGTAAAGGCGTTCGATCGGGACCGCTTCGGCGAACGTCTGATCGTTAAGCACCTTCCCGATTGGCCGTTTCTGCTCGACGATGACATGGCCCGTCGCGTGCACCGCCGCTTCGCCGCTGAAGAGGAACTATGGCGGTTGCACGGGGAGGATGGACATCTGGTCGTTGCCGCCACCTTCTCGATCAGCTCTGCGGGGGCCCCTCACCTCCACGAAATCAGCCTGATGCCCGTTACGAGGGAATGGCTACCTTATGAGACCATGATGGAGCAGGAACTGATTTCCTTGGCGGTCAAGGCGCGTAGGCGCTTCGTCAAGGGGATGCGGGTCAACCTGGCAGAGGACAAGCCCATAGCAAGTTTGATGTTCACTGATACCGGCGCACAGGCAACGGCGGTGCATCTCGTCCACAATCTCGCCGGCCCGCGTAGCGATGAGGATCTCGCTCTCTTGATGAATGCGCAAGGTGTGGCACATGTCACCTGGCAGTCGGGCATGGCGTTGCCGCCGTCTAGCCACCGACACGACAGGCCTGATGGCGCAGGGTCCCTGCACTGACACTGAGCGAAGCTGCATTAGCGCGAATCTAATGGTGGCCCGCCAAATGCTTTGATGAGCGCGATAGCTCTATTTTGGTTCCTCCGAGCGCTGAGCCACTAACGCTTTCAGCGCCAGCTCCAGGACTGCACCTAGTGGTTGATTGAGTTCGTCAGCCACAGAATAAAGAAGATTGATCGTCTCTTCGGTTGCCTTGACATTGATCTGGCGATTTCTGCCCGTTGTGTAACGGCGGCCCTGTCGAGGTTGTGCTTGAATGCGTTCTTTATCCCCCGGCTCTTCGCGAGCGGACCTGCTCGGAAACCCATTTTCCTTGGCGATCTGATCCAAGGTCTTCGGGTCCATTCGAGCTGATGATTTACGTGGCGTAAAATCACCTAGATCACCGAATACGGGTGCTCGCTCGGACATTATGCTGCCTCCCCTGCCCTAGCCTGCTTCGACGCCCTCAGGCGATCTACGACCTCCATCGTGAACGCGTTCGCGTTTGCGATTGCCTTATCGAGGTTGGCGACATCTTCGCCCCTTAGTCCGTCCAACGTCTGCCGGAAGGAAAACATTGCGCGATAGGCTTCGCGCTCATGGAGTTGGGTGTCGAATACAGAAATCGCGTTGTTCCCTAGCCCCTCCATGATGTGGCTCGTGGTACGCGTACGGATCGCCGGATTCGTGCGCGTTAACAGCACGCCATAATCCACCTTGCTTCGCGACATCTTTTCCTGCTGATGGATCACCTTGAGCGCCCTGCCCGCCTGCTCGGCATCAAGCTGCGAGCCCTGCGTCGGGATGATCACAAGGTCTGCCTGGCTAACGGCTAAGACCACAATTTTGGCGGCAGTTCCCTCAAGGTCGACGATTACGAATGGCGTGGCAGCCGCAGCTTCCTCGATCTTATCTATGATGTTTTCTTCATCAGCATCGGCGATGATTTTCAGATTGTCGGGGGCGTTCCCTCCCCTCTCCCATGATTGGAAAGGCCGGTTCGGATCGGCATCGATGACCGTGACTGGGGCACCTTGGCTCAGTTGGTTTGCGAGGATCATTGCGGAAGTGGTTTTTCCGACCCCGCCCTTTGGACTGAGAAATACGATCGTGGGCATTGCGACCCCTAGCTCCCCTTGAAAGGTATCCAGTAGCTACTGGATAACGTGGCGTATCCGATAGCTATCATAAAGCCAGGTGGTTGCCCATAGCTTTCTGCTAACGTCTAGCTTCCAGCTACGGGGTAGCTACTCGTTATCTGGTAGCTTCCCGCTATCCGATAGCTTTCTGCTGCCCAACGGGATATCCTTACGATAGCTGATAGCTACCTATTACCATCACGCAGTTATTCAAAAAAGCTACAGTGCCCGGCGCCCGAAAAAGGTCGACGCAACTCCGGTTGACGGTCAACTAAACGACCGGTTTATTGACAATGGAAGAGGGGAGGGCGTTGATGATCGAAAGAGCGCTCGCAGACATTACAGAGGCTGACCTTCAAGGCCTTGTCGAACGAGCTACCCCTGAAAATCGCCGGCTCGACTTTAAGGCTCAACTCCCGGGCCGAAGCTCACGGGAAGTGAAAAACTTTCTTATCGACGTGGCGTCTTTCGCAAACGGGGAAGGGGGGGATCTCATCTATGGCCTCGTCGAGGATGGTAATGGCGCGGCTTATGCTTTGCCCGGTGTTGGGCCAGAGGGCTTGGACGAAAGCCTGCTGGCCTTTGAGCAACGCGTCCGCGATTGCTTAGACCCACGCTTGCCAACGTTCGACATCCACCGTGTCCCCTTAGCCAGCGGCCAGGTTGCGATCGTCGTTCGGGTGCCGCCGAGTATGCTGGCTCCCCACCGTGTGAGATACGAGGGGCATAGCTACTTCTATGGTCGTCATAGCGGAGGCAATTTCGAGATGGACGCTGCGGACCTTCGTTTCGCCTTTGCGGCGAACGAGAGTATTTCGATAAGGCTCCGCGATCTACACAAGAGGGCGGTGCAGCGCTTGGATGGCGAGAACATGCCATGCGCCATGCACCCAGGCCCCAAGTTCGTCCTTACAATCGCACCATTGTCACTAGGTCGCGAGCGAGGCGACTTTCCCATCACGCAGCACAATGCAATGCTGCCCTACGATCCCGACCGAAGACCACCAGTTGTAAGGACAGGTCTGGAAGGGGTTATCATCTACATACCCGCCGATGAAAATCCCCAGTCGGCCTCTGCCTGGTCCATCAGCCATAGAGCCGGATACCTGGAACATGTTTGGTCTCTCGGGAGGATACACGAGACAGCCGGCGCCGTAATCTTTCGCTCGCGGATCGAGGAAGCTGTTGCCAATATGGCAGCTCATTCGATGACCCACCTGCGCGAACTCGGTCTTGACGGCCCATTCGTGGCCTTGGCTACCATGACCGGCATTAGGGATTACAAAATATGGATCAGGGCCGATTGGCCGACCGACGAGGCGTGGCAAGATCCTGCATATCTAGGCGAGGTGATCGCTGACCGCCTTGATCCGGACAGCGTGCGGCCACTTCTGGAAGCGAGCTGGCGGGTTTTCGGAGAGAATGACGTGCCCCCTGCAGGTCGATAGCTCTTAACCGGTGACGCAGAACTTTTAACGCACTATCGGCGCTTCGCCATTCAAAGGGAGACGACAGATATGAATAATGCAGAACTCGCGCAGAAGGTCGCCGATGCAACCGGCATCACCAAGGCAGATGCGCGCAAATATGTCGATGCGGTGTTCGTCGAGCTGGCCGCCGCTGCCAAGCAGGGTGATGAAGTCAGCATCAACGGCTTTGGCAAGTTCAAGGTCAAGGACAGTCCGGCGCGGGAAGGGCGCAATCCGGCCACTGGCGCCGCCATGACAATTGCTGCCTCGCGCAAGCTGACCTTCGCGGCCGCAAAGGGCCTCAAGGATTTGCTCAACGGCTGACGAGCGACAAGAAAATGGGCCGGTGGATCGCTCCACCGGCCCGGTTTCCCAACGTGACGATTTTCGCCTTCAGCCACGTTGGGCAGGAAAGTCCGATATCTAGCTGCTAGGCTTCAACGAGTCTACTCGCCGGCCTGTCGCTCGGGGTTCAGTATTTCGCTGACCTCATCATAGCTTTCACGAACGACGAGATCCGCACCCTCGCCAAAGAATATGATGGTGTTGTCATCTGACGGAGCCCAATGGGTCACGAGGGCAAGATTGACGCTGACGGGATTGCCATCGTCCAAGGTAAATTCGGCGATGATCGGGTCAGGCATTGGTCGCTCTCCATCGGTCATCAGGGGTGAAATGGCCGGTGAAACGAACGCTCCACCGGCCAGATCCTGTATCGGCGATTTCGCATTCAACCGATACAAGGGGGGAAGATCAAATTAGCCCGACGGCTTGCGAATAACCAGCATAACCGTGTTAACATTGGTCCCCGCATGGGCAAATGACCGCTCGGGCAGCTCGTGCCAGCATTGGGCGCGCCGCCACGGGTCGCGAGGCAGTAGGTCATGCAGGGCCTTATGGCGTGCGTCGCTCGCAAATTCAGCCCGCGCCGACATCACCGCCACCAGCACACCGCCCGGCTTGAGGAATTGATAGGCATGTCGGACATGATCGCAGTCGCGCCCACGGTCGAAGGGCGGGTTCATGACGATCCTGTCGAATGTCTCTGTCGGCATGACGGAGAGGAAATCGATGGTCGTCACATCATCGAAGCCATGCACGACCCTCAACTCATGCGCCAATCCCGGCTGAATTTCGATGCAGCTAACATCGGCGCCTTTGGTGCGGGCCGCACAGGCCAGCACGCCCGTTCCGGCGCTCGGCTCAAGCACTCTGTCGCCTTCGCGGATCGCAGCAAGGCCGATGACCCGATCTGCGACTTCCTGCGATGAATTGAACGCACCGAACTTCTTGGCGGGCGTCGCATGATAGAGCGGCCCGGCTTCGTAACTCGGGCCGGTCCCGACATCGCCCTCAATAGGCTTGTAATATTCGAGCAGAAGCGCGTTGATTTGCTTGAGCAGGTCTTTGCGCTCAAACCACAAGTGCAGATTGCCGTTCTGAAAAACCCGCACCCGAAAATAGTCGCCCTCAACGAGCCGGGGCAGGCCGCCGGTGCGCTTTGCGGTTTCGACCTGATGGACAATGCCGATTGCCTGATTGGGGCCGATGGGGGGAAGGCCGTCCAGCTCCCTAAAGATGCGCTCGACATCATGAAGCGTATCGCGGCGCTGATAGCTCTCCCATCCGCCCCAGCTTTCCGTTCGCATGGCCCGTTCCAGGATGAGTCGACTGCCAATCTCAAAGGCATCATGGCTGCGAAACCGACGATCCATTTTCATGAACACGTTCGCGATCCCGCGAAGATACATATCGCGGCGGTTTCCCCAGATGCTGGTAAATGTGGCGCTGCAATTTTCCGGCGTGAAGGCGGGCGGCTCGTCCTTAAGGCTGTCACGAAATTCCTCACGGGCCTGTCGATCGAGCAGCGCGTCAAATCCGAGCTTTTCGAGGAGATTTGACCAGCAACGCCGGTCAACCTCATGGGTTACGGTGCGCTCGAACTGCTGACGGGCGGTGAACTCGATGCGCTTGCTGGTGTCGCGATCGCGATAGCTGGCGCCTCCTGTGGCAAGAAAGGCAATCGTCACGTCGCGCTCTGAACTGTCGTAGCGGTCGCGCGATGGTGCGTGCAGAGCAATCTTTCCCCCGATTGACGCTGCCGCCGCTGCGTCAATATTTGCGTGGAGGGTGTCATAGGCATCGAGCCAAAGCGCTATCGCGCGGTCGCGGCCTTTGGTCAGGTCTTCAATATTGGCAAGAAGGGCAGGGAGATTGCCCCCGTTAGGCTGCGCGGATGCGTCGGGCCGCTCGATCTTGAGATGGTGCATTGCTCACTCGCTATCGAAATATCGTGAATGGGGAGGGGAACGGGGGCAAATGTCGCCCCCGCTCGATGCGCCGCTTAAAATTCGTCGGTGCGCAGGATCGTGAGAACGCGCGCGGTCCTGTCTGGATCGGCGGGGTCGGGCGAGCCGTCCTTGAGCGCTGCGTCGTAATAATCGATCTTCCACATGCAGCTAACGCCTTCCCATGTGAACAAGCCAAGATCGCGGTATCCTTCTGGATCATTATCGCTGTCGAAGGCATCGAACTGACGGACCTCCCGCATAATTGCGGCCTGTCGGCGATAGCCTGACCATTTGGCGGCATCTCCAATCATGGCATCGATACCGGCGGTTACGATAACCTGATTGTGGCCGGCGGCCTGCGGCAATGCTCTGCGCATGGCGTCGTTGAGCGCTGCGATCTTCGCGACTTTGCTTTGCGGCTGTTCGGCGGTCTGAATGGTCATATCGTTTTCCCTTAATCTTGGAGCCGAAGGCGATGGCTCCGTGCCATCGGCTTCTGCCGAGTGGCGAACTGGGACGGGGAATTTGCATCGGCTCGTGCGGGGGGAGGGGGATCACCCGGCCTGCACGGACCCCGGCCTTGAGCCGGGGGGAGGAAGGCTGGGGATACCGCCCGCACGACCAAGCGGAGCTGCGTAGCAGCGGAGACGGCCAGGCCGTAGCAAAGGGGGCAGGAACAGGCCCCGCAACGCGCGCAGCGCCTTCAGGACGGCAGCAGGAGCGGCCCTAGCGTGTCGCCGGCATTGTCCGGTGCGCGCACAGAGGATCTTCGGGCATAAAGGCCACGGAGCGCCGCGCTGACCCAGGAGCTGGCGAAGGGAAGTGGCCTGCCCGGCATTTGGCGCTGAAAAATACTCCCCCATGGCTGGACCGCGATTCCGCCGGAGCGTAGAATCCGTGCATGGCAGACAAGATCGACCGGATTTTTCCGCGCTGGGCGCAAACCCTCGGCGCACTCCATCACTCAAATGGCCTTGCGCGCTCGCAGTGCCGGCGATGCGGTGTGCAATTGCGCGTCGATCTGGAGGCGCTGGCGCTCAAGCACGGGCCGATGGCGAGCCTGATCGATCGCTCGGATCGCTGCAGCATGGTAGCCTGTCATGGCAGCGTGTTTTACCTCGCCTCACGCAGCTACGGGCGGCAATGGCTGAGACTGGTCAGCCGCGAGGATCTGCTACGCGATCTTGAGAGGGCAGCACCGGCCTGCAATGCACAGTCGCTCGATCTGCCCCGCACGCGCACAGCATCAACGCGCGCAGGCTAGACCCGGCGATATTCGACGCCAAGGCGGGCTTTCGCGCTGGCTCGTCTTTTGAGGAGCTGGCGGACGAAACGTGCGCCGCGATCGGCATCCTCGAACGACACGCGCCGGGTTTGCCCGGCTCCGCCGCCGATGCGGCCCCAGCTATAGTCGACGACGAGCGCGCCGAAGAGATCGCGCTGCGCGTGAATCTCGTAGCGCCGCGCGATGTTGCGAGCCTGGTCCACGGCCTGCAAGCGGATATGCTGATTGTCGTCGGTGAGCATGGCCGCACTGTCCTCGCGCGTGCGCGCGAGGTCCAACCGGAAATCTGAATCAGTGCGCCGGGACTGATTCAGATTTCCGGTCAACAAGGCTAGGTCGGCCGAGCTGGGGCCTCGGCGCCAGCTCGGCCGTCATCACCAGGGCAAATTGAACTGCTGACCTATGCGCGGTGCCGGCGCGGGTGGCCGGGTCGGCGGGGGCATGTCTGCCGGAGGGACAAGGCAGAGCGTGGCGAGAGCCGCGCGGAAATCGTCATAGGTCATCGCCACCTCGTCGTTGATGGGGGAGGCCGTGAAGCCTCCCCAACGCGATCATGCGGCCTTGAGGCGGGCCATGCCTTCGGCGAGGGTCCAGAGCGCGCGGTTGACGCCTACGTTCTGATCGATGCCGTTGATGGCGCGGGTCTTGCGCCGGACCATGCGCCCATCTGCATTCTCACGGGTGCCATTGAGACCGCCACGAATGATGTTCTCCTGCACGCGATTGAACACGGTCCACAAATCGGCGCCGAAGTCGGCCTGACGACGTGGCTGCAATATCTGCTCGGGGGTGACGGGGCTGTCCACTTCGTCATAGCGAGCGACAAGCGCGGCCTGTGCAAACACGCGCTGTTCCTCGGGGCGCAGAGCGATGCCTGCCATTTCGCGCGATGCATCGATCAGGCGGGGGAAGTCCTGCGCGACCGTGTAGGCGCCTTCGATGATCTGATCTGCAATGTTACCCTTGTGGGGAACGCGCACCTCCTTGAACTGCTCGCCTGCGATCATGGAGTTGGTGCAGACGAAGCGAATGAGGCCAGCGAACATCTGATAGCTGGTCGTGCCATCATGGCTGTTGACGATCACCACCTCCGGGGCCTGCGTCGCGCCGATCTGGTCGGGGCGGCGCATCCGCAGCATGTGCTTGGCGTGGCCGAACCGCGAACCGTCGCGGGGCTGCGCCTGCACGGCAAAGAACGGCGCAAACCCTTCCTTGCGAAGACCCTGCACGATCTCGATGGTGGGCACATAGACATATTTGGCCGAACGGCTGCCGTGGGCTTCCTCGGCAAAGATCGAGGGCACGACTTGGCGGAGCTGGTCATCGCTGAGCGCTTCGCGCGCGGCGATCTGGCGGGCGTTGCGGTGGCTGAAGCGGGTTGCGAGCGTGTGATACATGGACTTCCCTTTCTTAATCGGAGCCGAAGGCGATGGCTCGTGGGCCATCGGCTTCTGCCGAGTGGCGAGCTGGGACGGGGAATTTGCATCGGCTCGTGCGGGGGGAGGGGGATCACCCGGCGCGCAGGGAGCGGAGCGACTGAGCGTTGGGGACACCGCCCGCACGACCAAGCGGAGGCGCGGTAAGCGCCGCAGACGGCCAGGCCGTAGCAAAGGGGGCAGGAACAGGCCCCGCAACCCGCGCAGCGCTACTGAGACGGCCGCAGCAGCGGCCTAAGCGTGTCGCCGGCATTGTCCGGCGCGCGCACAGAGGATCTTCGGGCATCAAGGCCACGGAGCGCCGCGCTGACCCAGGAGCTGGCGAAGGGGAGTGGCCTGCCCGGCCTTATAGCAGCGCTGGCGCGCTCGGTGGGCGCTTCACCCAGGGAATGGCGGTGCGCTCGACCTTGATCCTGTCAGCGGGATAGGGGCGGTCGAACTGATAAAGCACATCGAGCGGCGCGGTGAGCCACGTCTCCCAATCGGCGGGATCGACGATCACGGGCGAGCGATCATGAATGTCAGCCAGCTCGGGGGCGTTGTCCGTCATCACGCCCGTATAGCAGCGGCCCCATTCCGCGCTGTCCGTCCAAAGCCCGGCCCATGCAAAAACCGGCTGATCGGGGAGGGAAAGCCATGCCTCGGTCATGCTGCCCTTTGGGCCGATGGCTTCGGCAAAACGCGCGGTGGGGATGAGACAGCGGTTCGCAACGCCGGTCCACCGGCGCCAGAAGCCGCCAAGTTTATCGAACCGGGCGTTGTTGACGGGCTTTGGCTTGAGGGGCTGGCCGGTCTTCGCGCTCTTGAGCGTGACGGGAAAGCCCCATGTCATCTGATCGATCACCAGCTCGCCTTCCTGCTGGAGGACGACAAGGCCGGGGTCTTTGGGATGGACGATCAGTGGCCCCTCGTTGACCGCGCGGAACATCCGTGCGCCGAAGGTCGTGCGGATGGTTTCGGGTTCACCCCTTTGAGCGCGATTGCACATGGCTGATATTTCGGGGCGTGCGCAGCAATGTCAATGCGGGGAGGGAGGCGGAATGCCAAGCGACAGGCGGGTTTTTGCACCCTTGCGACGAACGGTGCAAAATCTCTGTTCCCTTTCTGTTCTGACGCGCATTACAATTGTGGGATGCCGCTCGCTTTCGCCTCGCTGTCGGATCGCCCGATTCCTTTGATCGATGTGCCGGTAGATTTGCGCCTGCAAATCATCGGCAGCGCAGGGGCTGGCTTTCCGTCACCCGCGCAGGATTGGGAAGAATCAGCGATCAATCTGGTCGATCTGCTGCGGCTCGACCGGGCCGCGAGCTTCGTGTTCGAGGTGCGCGGCAATTCGATGGTCGATGCCGGCATCTATGACCGCGATATCGTCGTGGTCGACCGCGACGGGCGCCCGTGCAACGGGCGGATCGTCATCGCGGTTGTCGATGGCGGGTTTGTGGTGCGCCAGCTCACCACGCGCGGCGGGAGCGCCTACCTTCAGGCGCGCAACAGCCGCATGAACTATCCCGAGACGAGCGCCGAAGGCGTCGAGATTTGGGGCGTGGTGCGCGCCAGCGTGCGCAACCTTGCGGGCTGATCGCGATGTGGGCGATCCTCGATATCGAGAACTTCTATGTCAGCGCTGAGCGATTGTTCGATCCCAAACTGCGCAACGTGCCCGTCCTGGTGCTGTCGAACAATGACGGCTGCGCGGTCGCGCGGAGCGCTGAAGCCAAAGCTCTCCATATCAAAATGGGCGCGCCGGTCTTCCTGATCCGCGACAGGATCAAGCGGCATGGCATCGAGCTGCGCTCCTCCAATTACGAACTCTACAGCGACTTGAACCGGCGCTTCAACATGGTGATCGGGGAGTTTTCCGACACGGTGGAAATCTACTCCATCGACGAATCCTTCTTCAGGTTGCCGGTGCTACCAAACGGTCTTGGCGACGTTGCTACAGCGCATCGCGTGCGCGAAGCGGTCATGCGATCGGTCGGCTTGCCGACGCGGATCGGGCTTGGCCCGACACGCGCGCTGAGCAAGGTCGCCAATGCGCTGGCCAAGGCATCGGAGAAGGTATGGGGCGGCGTGGTCGATCTGCACGATGCAGAGCTGCGCAAGCGCCTGTTTGCGGCGTGGCCGGTCGAGGAGGTTTGGGGGATCGGGCCAGCGCTGGCCGCGCGGCTGCGTCCGCTGGGGGTAGCGACCGCTGCGGACCTTGCCGCGCTGCATCCTGACATTGCGCGAAGCGTGGGCACGGTCGTTCTCGAGCGCCTTGTCCTCGAACTCAATGGGATCGAATGCGAGGGCTTTCAGCCCGAGCCGGAGCCGTTGAAGGGGACCGCCGTAACGCGCTGCTTTGGCGAGCCGGTGAGCGATGCCACGACAATTCGCGAGGCGATGGCGCGGCGCGCAGTGCGCGCCGCCGAAAAAATCAGGGCGCAGGGCCTGGTTGCGATGCGGCTGATCGCGTTCATGCACGGGAGCCGGTTCAAGCCCAACGCACCATCGGCATCGCGCTCCGCGCGCCTGTCGCCAGCAACGAACGATCCTCGCGTGGTCGCGCGGGTTGCGGGGGCATTGTCCGACGCCATGTTCGCCAGTGGCTCGATTTATACCAAGTGCGGCGTGATGCTCGAAGGGCTTCACGCTGCTGACGCCATGCAAGGCGATCTCTTCGCTGCTGCCGATCCGAAAGCGGGCGAGCTGCTGGCCGCGCTGGATGGGCTGAACCGACGCTTCGGACGAAGCACGGTCCGCCTCGCGGCCGAGGGGCAGGGTGCGCGCAGCTATGACACCAAGCGCTCGATGAAAAGTCAGGCGTGGACGACGAGGATCGGCGAGGTTCCGATAGCTCGTTGACCTTCAAGCGGCCACAGCGAGACGGACGCCAATTGCCTTCATGATATCGAGAAGGCCCGCCAGTGAAGGATTTCCGCCTTCGCCAAGAGCCTTGTAAAGACCTGAGCGAGACATGCCTGCTTTCGCTGCAATGTCGCTCATGCCGCGCGCCTTTGCGACGTCGCTGATTGCTGCGACGATAAGGGCCGGGTCGCCCTCTTCAAAAGCCGCGTCCAGATAAGCGGCAATCGCGTCCTCGTTTGCAAGGAACTCGGTCGGATCCCAAATTGTCGTTTCAGCCATGTCTAAAACTCCTTCGCCAACTCAAGTGCGTCACGAATATCGCGTTTCTGCGATTTCTTGTCTCCGCCCGCCAACAGGATCACCAACACATCGCCCTTCTTGATGAAATAGACGCGATAGCCTGGCCCGAAATCGATCCGTAATTCACCAATGCCCTCAAAGAACTTGGCGTCTCCCAAATTGCCCATGGAAACACGGCGAATGCGAATTTCCACACGGGCGCGGGCATGATGATCGAGGCCACCTAGCCACTTTCGGAATTGCGCGGTCTGACGAACTTCGATCATGTGTCTACCATAGCGGACGGTTCGGATGGCTGCAAGTGAAATGTGCACTTTAGTGGAAAAAGGGCTCTTGCCTGTCCGAACGGGCGGGGGACTTTGCATCCCCCGCCGCCTTCAGGCCGCTTCGTCCAGCTCGGGTAGTTCGTCCTCATCCTCGGCGTCATCGAACGCCTCGGGTTCCTCGATCTGGACGGGGAGGGGAGGGATGGTCCCGGTTTCCATGAAGTCAGGGAGCCAGTTCACCGCCTCGGCAATATCGTCGGGATGCAAGCCGAGCAATTTGGCGTCCGCCTCGTCACAATTGGCGATCCGGGCACAGAAGGCGGCGGTTTCGCTGGCCTTCATGCCCTTTGCACGATCTGCCAGCCCCCAACTGTCGAGAAGGGCAAGGCGGGCTTTGTGGGAGAATTTGGCAAAGAACGCCTCGTCCAGATCAACGGCATCGCGCCAGCGTCCAAAGCCGGGTTCGTCCTCGATAGCGTTCGCCAGTTCGCAGACCATGCGGGGCGTGCGGCCATCGGAATAGACTGACGTTGTAGCCAGAAGCATATGGCCTGCGACCATCGCGGCGACCTTGTTCTTTTCAAGGCCGGGCAACGTGCGGAACAGCGCGAAGCCTTCGATTGGATCATGCGCCGTCACCCATGGCGATGCCGCCATCCCCTCCTTTGTGGTGAGCCATGCGGCCCGCTCGGGGCGGTCCTTCACAAGATCGTGGAGCTTGCTGCTGCCATTCTCGTCGTGGGGAAGGTCGTTGATACCCTGCTTCTCGCCGTTGAAATGCTCTGCGATGCCATAGCCCTTCTTGGCAGTCAGGATCGTGCGAGCCTGCGAGAACAGAAGAAAATCATAGGCAAGCGGCGAACCTACGGCAGCCGAGTGCATCAACTCGTCGCGGATCATGTCGCGGCGGATAAGCATCATGGCTTGCATATTGTCTTTCGACAGGCCGAAGCGCGCGCGCTCGGCTTCTGCCGGGCTGAGCGGTGCCTTGGAGCCGCGTTGCTCGGTGGCGCCCTTGGGAAGCTCTGCGCCTTTGGCGGCACGATCCGCGAACCACAGTTCAACGTCGAACGAGCCATCATTTTCGATGGATGCCACGCCCACCACGGCGCCCTTCTTGGGCAGGATGATGGGCCGCTGCCGGTCGAGGTCGTGCATGTCGGCGGTCAGCTTCTCATAAGCCTCTTCCTGATCGGGAAGCACTTCTTCGTCCTCGTCAATCATCGCGGCACGGCGGTACTCCATGCTGGCATAAATCTCCGCAAGGTCTTTAGGGAGGTCGCCACACTGGTAGGAACAAATGCGCAATTCATAATCCGTGGACACATAGCCATGCTGCTTGATCTGCGGCGGCGATGCGGCCCACGAGAATTGCAGGTCGGCAAGGCCCCACTTCTCGCCAAGCACACGGCCATTGCGCACGATCTTATGCTCGAACCGGTCCTTGTCGTCCGCCATGCGCTGCGCGGCCAGATCGCGGAGCAAATCGGGGTTCTGCACGATGCCCTCGCCCTCCTTGGCGAACAGGTCGGCCTCGAAAATCCCGCCCGCTTCGCGATAGGCTTCGATGCTTACATAGCGCAGCAACTTGGCTAGTTCATGGTCGCCCGAGTTCATCGCCTTGCGAATGGCGCTGGCGTTCTTCTGGTGGTCATAGGTCGCCTGCTCTTCCAACTGGCGATAGACGGCGATCTGCAAGGATTGGTCCTCGGTCGCGGCATAGGCCATGGCCTGCGCGTCGCTGAGTTCGCCAGCGCTGTAGAGGTCCATGATTTCCGGATGCAGGTTTGCAATGCGCATGATGCGGGCAGTTCGGGCCACGTCATAGCCAAACATCGCGCCAAGCTCTTCAAGGGTCGCCTCGGGGCGCTCGGCCCGGATCGCGGCAAAGCCTCGATATACGTCGGGGAGAGACATGGCTTCGCGCGCGCGGTTCTCGGCCATGCTGATTTCTGTGACTTTCGAGAGGTCATCGACCTTCATGCAGGGGAAAGTCAGCCCTTTGCGGCTCGGGTCGGCCTCTGCGAGTGCGGTCAACAAGCGGCGGCGGCGGTTTCCGGCAATCACTTCATAGCCGCCACCCTCGCGGTCGATAACGACCATTGGCTGAATGAGGCCAACGGAGAGAAGGGAAGCGGAAATTTCGGCATCGCTCGCCGCGCTCGAAGGCGTCTTGCGCACATTGCGTTCGCTCGGGTGAAGCTGGTCAACGGTGAGGTGCAGGATCGTTTGTTTGGCGGTCTTGCTGGTCTTGGTCATGTCTTTTTCCCTTTCCAATTGAGCCGAAGGCGATGGCTCGTGGGCCATCGGCTTCTGCCGAGTGGCGAACTGGGACGGGGAATTTGCATCGGCTCGTGCGGGGGGAGGGGGATCACCCGGCCTGCACGGAGCGTAGCGGAGGAAGGATGGGGATACCGCCCGCACGACCAAGCGGAGGCGCGGTAGCGCCGCAGACGGCCAGGCCGTAGCAAAGGGGGCAGGAACAGGCCCCGCAACGCGCGCAGCGCCTTCAGGACGGCCGCAGGAGCGGCCCTAGCGTGTCGCCGGCATTGTCCGGCGCGCGCACAGCGGATTTTCGGGCAACAGGACCACGGACCGCAGTGCTGACACCATGAGCTGGCACAGGGAACGAGTTGAAGCGTACTCCTCCACAATGAATCAAATTTACATTGCGCCCGCGTCACGGTGAGGCGACTTGTCTTGAGGAGTTTCCTAAATGCAAGCGGACAATTTACCTTTGATCTAAAAACTGCACTTGCAATTGGCTTATTAGACGCTTTTTATACAATTCCGGATCGTTAGGATAAAGCAGATGTCGTAATAATGACTCGCCTTCCTCTCGATCTTTGAAGGAATACACATCGTGGGGCGGTTCGATAGTGGGGGAAAGCAAAAACAATTCTCGTGGCGAAAATGATCTTTCTGCCTTTGCAACTCTTCTCGCCTTTCACCGGATTGCCGTGGAGCCTGGTCAACTGCGGCATGACCTCGGGCATCAAGATGCCATAAGCGCGAACGATTTGCTGCGCCTCACGAAACGCATGGGTGATGTCCGCGCACGGCGAGTTGAGGCGAGATGGGACGCCCTTGTATCGCTGCCATTGCCTGCGCTCGCTAACGGCCTGGATGGCTGGTTCGTGCTCGGCCGCGTCGGTGCAGATCGGGCGCTGATCCAGTGGCCGGGACAAGCGCCTGAAGCCGTATCGCGGGACAGAATGGACGCGATCTGGTCGGGCGAACTGCTGCTGCTCACCACCCGCGAAAGCGTTACGGGTCATGCAGGCAAGTTCGACGTGTCTTGGTTCATTCCACAGATTGTCAAATATCGCAGACTCATTGGTGAAGTGCTGCTGGTCTCGCTAGCACTCAATCTTCTTGGGTTAGCCTCGCCGCTCTTCTTTCAAAACATCATTGATAAGGTGCTTGTCCACAACACATTGGCAACATTGCAAGTACTCGCTTTTGGTTTTGTCGCCGTCAGCATCTGGGAGGTAGCCTTGGGCTGGATCCGTACACGGCTCTATTCACAGACCTGCCAAAGGATCGACGTCGAGCTGGGCGCGAAGCTCTTCCGGCATATGCTCAGCCTGCCGCTCTCCTATTTCGAGAACAGGCGCGTGGGCGACACGGCGACGCGCGTGCGGCAACTCGAAACAATCCGCGAGTTCCTCACCAATGCGTCAATGTCGGTGCTGATTGATCCGCTGTTCGTGATCGTGTTCCTCGTCGCCATGTGGATTTACTCTTCCACCCTGTTTTGGATCACGATGGTGACGCTACCTGCTTATATTATAGTGGCGGCTCTACTCACCAAACCAATCCGTTCACGCATCGACGAAAAATTCGAAAGGGGAGCCGCAAACAATGCGCTGCTGATCGAGAGTATTGGGGGCATACAGACGGTCAAGGCTTCCGCCGTCGAACCGCAATGGCAGGACCGCTGGGAGCGACAGCTTGCCGGATACAGCGCGGCCAATCAGCAAGTCATCAATCTCGGCAATACCGGTTCGCAAGCGATCCAGCTCATCTCCAAGATTAATTTGGCGGCAATCCTTTATTTTGGCGCGATGGCAGTGATTGCCGGCGATATGACCGTGGGTGGTCTGGTCGCTTTTAACATGTTTGCCCAGCGCGTCTCGGGGCCTGTGATCCGCATGGCGCAGCTATGGCAAGAGTTCCAGCAGGTGCGTATTGCGGTCGACCGCTTGGGTGATGTCCTCAATCAGCCCACCGAGCCCGGCACGGGCAGCCGCTCGGCTCTACCCGCTTTGCACGGCCATATCCTCTTCGAGGAGGTGAAGTTCCGCTATGGTCATGAGGGACCATGGACATTGGAAGACATCAGCATTGAACTGCAGCCGGGTGCGACGCTCGGTATCGTCGGCTCTTCGGGGTCCGGGAAGTCAACGATGACTAAATTGCTCCAGCGACTCTACACGCCCGCCTCTGGGCGAATATTGATTGATGGCGTCGATATTGGCCAAATTGACCCGGCGTGGCTGCGACGGCAGATCGGCGTGGTGTTGCAGGAAAACCTCCTGTTCAATCGCTCGATCCGCGACAATATCGCCCTCGCAAATCCGGCGATGCCACTAGAGCAGGTGATGGCCGCAGCCCAGCTTGCCGGTGCGCATGAATTTATCGTCCAGCTTGCCCAAGGCTATGATACGATCGTCGAGGAGCGCGGCGTCAACCTATCGGGCGGACAACGTCAACGGCTTGCCATCGCGCGTGCGCTCGTTACCCAACCGCGAATTTTGATCCTCGACGAAGCCACCAGTGCGCTCGACGCGGAGAGTGAAACAATCATCCAGCGCAACCTCAAAGCCATGGCGCAAGGGCGCACCGTGCTAATCATAGCTCATCGCCTGTCAGCCATTCGCCAGTGCGAGCAGGTCATTGCTCTTGAAAAGGGCCATATCGTCGAGCGCGGTAGCCACGAAGAATTGCTACGAAAGGGCGGACGATATGCCGATCTGTACGCTCAGCAAATGGGCATCGCCGAAGGAAAGGCGACATGAACGCGTTCGCACGCCATTGGGCGATTGCCAAAGCGGCGCTGGCGGATGACAGGGAGCGAGTGAAGGCTAAGGTCGAAGCAACGCAGCCTAGTTTTCTTCCGGCGGCCCTCGAGATCATCGAGACGCCGATATCGCCCACGGCGCGAATGACCGCATGGTTGATGCTGGGCGGCTTGTCGCTCAGCTTACTCTGGGCCTTTTTCGGCAAAGTAGATGTGGTGGCCTCTGCTTCTGGCAAGCTAATCCCCGCCGACAATGTCAAGCTGGTTCAGCCCGCCGAGGCAGGCATCGTGCGGGCCATATTGGTCAGGGACGGGCAGCAAGTCAAAAAGGGCCAAGTGCTGATCGAGTTTGATCCCACCGTATCGGGCGCGGAGAATGCACAGGCAGCTAGCGCGTTGCAGACGGCAAAGCTCGATGCTGCGCGGGCGCAAGCAATCCTCTCTGCCCTTAACGGAAAGGGACTAGCATTTCATCCCCCTCAAGGCACTCCAGCTGACGTTACTCAAACGCAACGCCAGCTCGCCAGGAGCGAACTCGAAGCGCTACTTGCCGGAACCTCGGGCAAGCTCGCCGACGTGCAAGCCGCTAGAGCGGCTCGCGACGAAGCCTTAACGCAAGCCGCTAAACTCACCGAAACACTTCCCCTTATCGACCAGCAGTTGGAAGCGCAGGAAGCGCTGCTCGCTAATGGCTACGCGTCGAAACTCAAAGTAATCGAACTGCGCCGCCAGCGCTTGGCGACAGCACGAGACCGCGATGCTGCACTACAGACCGCTACCCGCATGGGCGCTATGCTTTCCGGAGCTGGTAACACCAGCGCTCAGGCCAAGGCAGAAGCGCGCGTCAAGGTGCTCGGCGATCTCGCTAAGGCACAAGCGGAGATCAGCTTGCGCGAGGAGGAACTGATCAAGAGCCACCAGCGCGACAGTCTTCAGCGCCTCGCGGCTCCCGTCAATGGAACGGTTGCGCAGCTCACCGTTCACACCATCGGCGGGGTGGTCGAAGCGACCAAGCCAATCATGGTGATTGTGCCAAATGGCGGATCGTTGGTGGCCGAGGTCAAGCTACTAAACAAGGACGCTGGATTCGTGCGCGCCGGTCAGCCCGTCGAGGTAAAGCTCGAAGCCTTCCCGTTCACCCGCTATGGCACCGTGTCCGGCCGTGTTGAAAGCGTGGGATCTGACGCCGTGCCGGACGATAGGCTCGGTCTTGTCTACACCGCACGCATTACGCTCGACCGCGCGACGATCGCGGGTAACGGCATTTCCGCCCCGCTCACTCCAGGCCTCGCCGCGACTGCCGACATCCGGACCGGCCGCCGCTCCATCATCAGTTATCTCGTCAGTCCAATTGACGAGACTGCGCAGGAGGCAGGGCGAGAAAGATAAGGATCTCGATAAAGCTGCGCGGACCGTCCCAATATTAATATTTCCTCTGCAAATCTTGCGAGAATGTTTTATGAGAAATATTAGCAAAACATACAAATCATCAATTCTAGTTTATATATGCATAACCGTGATGTTGTTGTATATTGACCTGAACTATGCCTATGATTTTCTTCATAGATTCTCGATAATCACAATAGCAGTTATATTTTTCCAATTCAAAATATTTAGATCTTATAAGTTCAGAAGCACAGTGATCACTTGGTTCGCATTTACGTTTCAAGTATTATTTCTTTACTTATGGGTTAGAATGGACCCAAATTTATTGTTCTTAGGTGATTATTTATCAATTAAGAATATTATAGCTAAATTAGCTATTGCTGTAACTTTTTCCACTATCCAATTTGTTATCCCTCTAATACTCGGCACCAAAAAAGATATGGAGACTAGAAATGCCTCAGGATCCTAATGCTGATTACGAACTGCCGATATGGGGAGAAGTTGGAGATGCCTTGAAAGGGATTGGCGAGTACCTTTCTCTTAGCCCCCACCCAGAAATACGGAATTGGGGCCGATATTGTGAGGCGGTAGGCGATTCGATTTCATCAAGTGACCAGGCAGCCGACGCTGCTATCGCTTACGGTACCGGTTCAAAATCAGCACTTGAGATAGCGGGAGGTATAGCGGGTGGCTTATTGGGAGCTGCAATCCCTGCTGCTGCGCTGAATACTTTATTAGGGGCTGGAGCATTCACTCTTCTGATTGGTGAGGCTCCTCTTATAGTGGGTATTGGCGTTGTAGTGGCTGTCTCATGGGGTCTCAGCTGGGCTTTTTCCGAAATGGGGGAAGCGGTTGGAAAATGGCTTAATGACAGCCTGAACGATCTGCTGAACAATTTAATGTCCGATCCACTGGTTCTGGACTTGGATGGCGACGGCCTTGAACTGACATCTCTCGGTTCCAGCACTACGATGTTTGACATCGACGACGACGGATCGTTGGAGCACGTTGGATGGGTGAACGCCCATGACGGGCTCTTGGTTTATGACGCTAATCAGAATGGAATCGCTGATGGCGTCGGTGAACTTTTTGGTAGCGCTCATGTCGATGGTTTCGATGAACTCAAGACTATCAACGCTAATGGCGACAACAAGATCGATGCTCTCGATCCAGCTTTCGCAAATCTATTAGTGTGGAAAGATATCAACGCTGACGGTGTTTCCACCGCGGGTGAAATGCTAACCATGGCGCAGGCGGGCATCGCTAGCCTCAACCTATCCTATTCGACTTCCGGAACGACTGTCGGCGGAAACAAGATCGCGCGTTTGGGCTCCTATACCCGGACTGTAGGTGGTCAGCGGCAGATGGGAAGCATCTGGTTTGGTATCGATGAGACCACACAGCGACCCACCGTCCCAGCAAATGCCGATTTGACTGACTTGAATGCATTGCCAAACCTCGGAGCATCTGGGGCTGTTCCTTCGTTAAGAAGCGCAATGTATATTGATCCTTTACTTAAGGAAATGGTCGACAATCTAGTTACCGATGCTCATGAATTTGAGACATTTAAGGATTTTTGTGAAGGCGGCTTTCTTGATGTTATATATCGTTGGGCAGGTGTCGACCCAGATACTCCAGGAGCAACAACCCAATCGCTGCACGAAGCCGTTATAAAGGCCTTCACCGGGAGACCGCTCCAGGACCTCAATGGCCACCAGAAAGAGCGAGTCAATGAGGTATGGGACAGCTTAGTAGGCCAACTGGGTGCCGCATTCCTAGTTCAGGCTTCGGCATACGCCTCCACCCAACCCTGGCTGGCATTTTCGGAAGCCGTGGGTGCACTTGACGTTGATGACCCAGCTTTCGCATCAAATGTCGAAGGTTTAGTGGATAATGCGATTACACAAAATTCCAACGCCGTTCCAGCCTACGCCTATCTCAAAAAATATTCTGGCCTTCAGTTCGACACGACAACAGGCGAAATAACTGGAGACTTTGACGCTTTCGCGGCTGAATTTATCAAAAATCAACCGTCGATCATGACACTTTTTTCGTCGGGGTCCGCTCCCCGTCCTCTCGATACGAGCGGGATGGTGCCCCTTTCGATCGTCATAGATGGTAATAATGACGGGCTGGAGGACGAGCCTGAAGAAAATTTGCACCCATGGACCAAGTGGTACAACGATCAGGGCAAGGAACTGTTTTACATTGCCCAAGCGATGGGCCTAGGTTCGGATTATGTTTTAAACGTTACCGGTTGGCGTTGGCTGACGAGTAGTGCCGCCGATGTCAAGGGGACGGAGGGCAACGACGTTTTGAGCGAGGTCGTGTCGACCTATGCGATTTCCCTTGTCACTGCCACTTCGGATGGCGGTAGTTCGCGTCAGAACCAGACAAAAACAACTCGTGATCAGCGCCTCTATGGATTTGCGGGCGCCGACGAATTGCGGGGCAACGATGGTGCCGACAGGCTCGTGGGTGGTACAGGCAACGATTTGCTTCTGGGTGGTAGCGGAAGCGATATGTATCTTTATGCTGCCGGCGACGGCCTTGACCGTATAACTGAAGAAAGCGGCTCGGATGATACTATATATTTTTCAAGTGAGCTACATTCTTCCGCTTTAAAAGTTGAAAGATTCGGCACAACATATGATCTTCTTATACATTTTGGAAATACGTCGGAAGGCATCATTCTCACCAATCAGATAAACATGGGAAACTCTGCTGTAGAACACTTTAATTTCTCCGGTGAAACTCCGCTCGACGCTGGAGACATCGCCACTATCTACTTAAGAACCTTGAGCACCGAGAATGCTGACACATTCACAGGCACTAAGGCCGGAGAGAGAATGTATGGCCTTGGTGGGAACGATACCCTGTCCGGTTGGGATGGTAACGACCAAATTTTCGGCGGCGATGGAAATGACATTCTTAGAGGTGACAACGGCAATGACGAGTTAAACGGCGGTGAAGGTAATGACGATCTCAACGGCGGCGAGGGCTCCGATGTTCTCATTGGTGGCCACGGCAACGACACTTTCAGCGAAGTTGGCCTCAACGGCGACGACACCTATGTCTGGAATCTTGGAGACGGCGACGACGTTATCACCGGCGGGAATTGGAACGATGGCTACAATACCATCCGGTTTGGTGCTGGGATCACCGCAGGGGATTTGCGCTACGCCTATGCCAACGGCGGCGCGGGTCTAACGATCAGCGTTGCCAACCAACCCGGGTCAATCACCATATGGAACCAGCTTTCCAGAGGCGCTGACGAACTCATCGATCGGATCCAGTTGGCCGACGGCACAGTGCTCTCGCGCGCGATGTTCGAGCATGCCGCGACCTCCCAACTCGCCACGCCAGGCAATGACACGCTTTGGGGAAGTGAGCTGGGACAAACTATCGACGGCGGCGATGGCGACGACACCATCAATGCCCGTGGCGGGAATGACATCATTATTGGCGGCCGTGGCAACGACACTTTCAGCGAAGGTGGCAGCAACGGCGACGACACCTATGTCTGGAATCTCGGAGATGGCGACGATGTTATCAGCGGCGGTGATTGGAACGATGGCTACAATACCATCCAGTTTGGTGCTGGGATCACCGCAGGGGATTTGCGCTACGCCTATGCCAACGGCGGCGCGGGTCTAACGATCAGCGTTGCCAACCAACCCGGGTCAATCACCATATGGAACCAGCTTTCCAGAGGCGCTGACGAACTCATCGATCGGATCCAGTTGGCCGACGGCACAGTGCTCTCGCGCGCGATGTTCGAGCATGCCGCGACCTCCCAACTCGCCACGCCAGGCAATGACACGCTTTGGGGAAGTGAGCTGGGACAAACTATCGACGGCGGCGATGGCGACGACACCATCAATGCCCGTGGCGGGAATGACATCATTATTGGCGGCCGTGGCAACGACACTTTCAGCGAAGGTGGCAGCAACGGCGACGACACCTATGTCTGGAATCTCGGAGATGGCGACGATGTTATCAGCGGCGGTGATTGGAACGATGGCTACAATACCATCCAGTTTGGTGCTGGGATCACCGCAGGGGATTTGCGCTACGCCTATGCCAACGGCGGCGCGAGCCTGACGATCAGCGTTGCCGACCAACCTGGGTCGATCACAATATTGAACCAGCTTTCCAGAGACCCGGACGAACTCATAGATCGAATCCAATTTGCAGACGGTACGGCGCTCTCGCGCGCGATGTTCGAACAAGCCGCAGTCTCGCAACTCGCTACATCTGGCAATGACGTGCTTTGGGGCAGCGCGCTGAGCCAAACCATCGACGGCGGTGAGGGCGATGACACCATTTATGCCCGTGGCGGGAATGACATCATTAAAGTCGGTTATAATGCAGGCCATGATTCCGTTGACGGTGGAGCAGGGACGGACACAATCCAAGCGCTTTATGACGGCACGATCATAGGGCTGAGTTATATAGCCGGGGTGGAGACAATTACGGCAGACGGCCATTCCGGCGTTTACATTCAAGGATCCACAAACGCCGATGTTCTCAATTTCGGCGGAATCAACCTGATCGCCATAGAAAAGATCGACGGCGGGGCTGGCAACGATACCGTATCCGGTTCTGCTGGTAGTGACATCATTTGGGGGGGGGCCGGAAATGATATCCTCAAAGGCAACGCGGGGGATGATCTGTTTTGCGTGACTGGTTCCGGCGATGGATTCGATTCCGTTGATGGAGGGACCGGCAATGACATAATTGCGGCTCAAGCGCACAACACGGTGATTGGACTATCGTCGATAACTGCTGTTGAAACGATCAGCGCCAACGGTTTTGCCAATGTAGTCATTGCGGGGTCAGGCAATGCCGACACGCTGAACTTCTCCAGTGTCATTTTGTCAGGCATTACCAGCATTGACGGCGGCAATGGGAATGACGTGATCACAGGCTCAGCCAGCGAAGATATAATGATCGGATCCGGTGGCGACGATGTCTTATCCGGGAATGATGGGAACGATTTTTTTCAGTATGCCGGTAATCTCAATGGCTTCGACACCGTCGATGGCGGCAACGGCCTCGACATAGTTTCGGCATTGGCTGATGATACCGTCATCGGCTTGAAAACATTCGCGAACCTCGAGATGATAACCGGAGGTGCATTCCAAAATGTCACTATTGCGGGTTCATCAATTGCCGACATTTGGAACTTCGGAGCTCTAACACTCTCAGGAATCGCAAAGATCGACGGTGGTTTGGGCAACGACTCGATAACCGGCTCTGCAGGGAGCGATACATTACGGGGTTCGGAAGGGGATGATGTTCTATCCGGCGGCGACGGCGACGACATTTTTCAATATACGGGAGCGACCGGCGGTTTCGATATGGTCGACGGGGGCATAGGTAACGATAGCCTTCAGGCGTTGGCCAGCGGCACGACAATCGGCCTGAAATCGCTCACCGGAATAGAGTCGATTAATGCGAACGGCTTTACCGGAGTTACCATCATGGGCTCCTCCGTTGCCGACACACTTGATTTTACTGCCGTAGCCTTGAACGGAATTGTGAGCATCGATGGCGGAGCTGGCAATGACGCTATTACAGGCTCGTCTGGGAATGATGTCATTTTAGGTTCGGCCGGAAATGATATTCTGTCTGGAGGTGATGGCGATGATTTAATAAGCGGAGGCGCGGGTAACGACGTCATCGATGGAGGTAACGGCACAGACACCGCCAACTATTCCACAAACACGGCTACCCAGACCATCAATCTGGCACTTACCGGCGCGCAGACTATATCGTCGGGTGATATCGACACCATCCTTAACGTGGAAAATGTTATCGGTGGGTCCGGCGCTGATACAATTGCTGGCAATGCTGCAGCCAACGTACTTGAAGGTCGTGCAGGTAATGACACGATCAACGGTGGCGCCGGTGACGACAGTCTATTTGGGGGTGACGGCAATGATACGCTTATCGGTGGAGCAGATAATGACATCATTGACGGTGGCAACGGGATTGACACCATAAGCTATGCATCAAACTCAGTGGCGCAGAGCATCAATTTGTCGATTACGACGGCACAAACGATATCAGTTGGGGACATCGATACTATCCTCAATATCGAAAACGTCGTTGGCGGTACCGGCGCAGACGTGATTATCGGTGATGGGATGGCCAATAGCCTTGATGGCGGTGCTGGCAATGACACCATCTCTGGTGCTGGGGGGAATGATACCCTTCTCGGTAATGATGGCGACGATCTATTGGTTGGCGGCGCTGGAAACGATGTCATCAATGGCGGTAGCGGAGTCGACACCGTCGATTATTCCTATGCAACCAGCGCACAATCGATCAACCTAAGCACAACTACCGCACAAACGATATCGAGCGGTGATGTTGACACTATCAGCAACGTCGAGAACGTTATCGGTGGCTCCGGCAGCGACACGATCACCGGGAGTTCTGGAGACAATATTCTCGATGGCGGAGATGGTGACGACCGCCTTAAAGGGGGGACGGGCAATGATACTATCATTGGCGGAACCGGGACCAATGACGTTGCTATATTTGCGGGGACTCAGGCGAGCTACACCATTTCTACTGTTAATGGTGCTATCACGATTACTGACAATCAACCCTCGGTCGATGGAAATGATGGCGTGGACACCGTTAGCGGTATTGAGAACATTGAGTTCAAGGGTGGCATACGGATTGGCATATCGTCACCGATTGTCCTCGACTTGGATGGTGATGGCGTTGAACTAGTCTCATTGAATGCATCAAAGACCAAGTTCGATTGGGAAGGTGACGGCAAATCCAACAGGACCGGTTGGGTTGGCAAGGACGATGGCCTGCTCGTCTATGACCGCAATCATGATGGCAAGGTCACCGACGCGGAAGAACTGAGCTTTGTCAATGACAAACCGGGCGCCAAGTCGGACCTTGATGGTTTGTCTTCATTCGACACCAACAATGACGGAATGTTTTCCAATGCGGACGAGGCATTTGGAGACTTTCGGATCTGGCGAGATAAGAACAGTAATGGTCGTAGCGATAGCGGCGAGCTCCTGAGTCTAGCTGACGCGGGCGTCGCGTCGATCACTCTAGCTGGCGAAGCGGTGAACAAGACTTGGGATTGGTCAGATAATATCACGATCAACACGGGTATGTTCACCAAAACAGATGGCAGCACTGCGGCATTGAGCGACGTCGCGCTCAACTATTCTACTCAAAAGCCTAGTTCTCGGTCCGCTGGGGGTGGTCGACGAGAGCAAAGTGTAACGGAAACCGCTCGCGCAGCTAATCAACTGGCGGAAGCCATCGCGGCATTCGCCGGTAATGAAGGTGGAGACACACTTATGGTCCACGACTTGATGGATAGAAAAGATGCAATCTTTGCGGTTGTGAGCCGGAGTGTATTCTAAGTTGCATCATGAATTGCGGACGCTGTCCTAAGACAGCGTCCGCAGCCAACGTAAGTGATAAAGTATGTCGAACGGTTTATTTCGACTCTTATCACTAGACAATCGAGGGTATTGGCTAAGTTGGACTTCCGCTGCGCCTAGGGCCCGTGGAATGCAGCCCCCAGGCCGATATATACAGAACAGTTCCCCGCATTTAGGCGTAGAAACTAGGCCGTGTGCTCATAAATTGAAAAGACTGGGTTGGTCGCCGTCATCGAGTGGACAGGCTTGCGCTTCGTGCGCAAAGTGAAGACATGAAAAAGCTGGCTGCAATCTATGAACGGAAGGGGAGGCTGTTTGTGACAGCGTCTCACCAGACGAAAGCTGGGTTTTGGATCGACGATGAGCACGTTGCCTGCCTCAACCAGCCTACGCATGATGAGCTGGGCCGCGCCATCGAAATGGCTTTGGATCGCTCGCAGAAT
>NZ_JAOQOE010000001.1:1912500-3482768 GCF_025961695.1 Sphingobium sp. B11D3A | reverse complement strand
CGTTAATGTCGAGCGAAGTCGAGGCACTCAGGACCTGTGCTTGCCGTGTCTCGACTTCGCTCGACACGAACTGGAATAAAAGAATGGGAAAGTGTGCGCCCCAAAACCAAAGAAGCCCGCCCCTCCCCCTCGGAAGGCGCGGGCTCCTTGGCGCGATGATCGCAATCCGATCAGATCGGGAAATGGCCCGGCTGGGTTTCCACCGTCACCCAGCGCAGCTCGGTGAAGCTGTCGATGCCGGCCTTGCCGCCGAAGCGGCCATAGCCCGAACCCTTGACGCCGCCGAAGGGCATTTGCGCTTCGTCATGCACGGTCGGGCCATTGACGTGGCAGATGCCGGACTGAATGCGCCGCGCGATGCCGAGGCCCTTGGCGATATCCTTGGTGAACACCGACGCCGAGAGGCCATACTCGGTGTCGTTGGCCAGTTCGACCGCATGCTCGGTGTCGCGGGCGCGAATGATGCCAACGACCGGCCCGAAGCTCTCATCGCGGAACAGCTTCATGTCCTGCGTCACCTTGTCGATGACATGGGCGGGCATGAGCACATTGTGCGTCGTCTCGCCGCCGGTGAGCTGGGTCGCGCCCTTGGCCAGCGCGTCCTCGATCAGGCTCTGACAGTGCGCCACGGTCTTGGCGTCCACCACCGCGCCGAGCGGGGTGTTGCCCTGACGCGGATCGCCCACGGGCATGGAGGCGACCTTCTCCTTGAACTTGGCGGCGAAGGCGTCGGCAACAGCATCGACCACGATGATCCGCTCGGTCGACATGCAGATCTGGCCCTGGTTCATGAATGCGCCGAAGGCCGCAGCCTTCACCGCTTCATCGAGATCGGCATCCTCCAGAATGACCAGCGGCGCCTTGCCGCCCAGTTCGAGCAGAACAGGCTTCAAGTGCTCGGCAGCGCGCTTGGCGATGATCTTGCCGACGGCGGTGGAGCCGGTGAAGTTGATGCGGCGGACCTGCGGCGCGTCGATCAGAGCGCCCACGACATCGGCCGCGTCTTCCGGCGCGTTGGTGACGACGTTCACTACGCCCTCGGGGAAGCCGGCCTCGGCAAACGCCTCGATGATCAGCGCATGGGTGCGCGGGCAGGATTCGGACGCCTTGAGGATGACGCTATTGCCGCAGGCGAGCGGCACGGCGATGGCGCGCACGCCGAGGATGATCGGCGCGTTCCACGGCGCGATGCCGAGGATGACGCCAACCGGCTCGCGCAGCGCCATGGAGAGGCAGCCGGGCTTGTCCGATGGAATGACCTCACCATTGATCTGGGTGGTGAGCGCGGCCGCTTCGCGGATCATGCTGGCAGCCAGGCCGAGATTAAACATCGCCCAACCCGCCGTTGCACCGATCTCGCCCATCATCGCTTCGACGAAGGCATCCTTCTTCGATTCCAGTGCCGAGGCGGCTTTCATCAGCACAGCGCGGCGCGCATTCGGCCCCATGACGGACCAGCTCTGGAACCCTTCCGCCGCCTTGGCAGCGATCGGCGCGATATCGGCGGCCTTCATCGCAGTCGCCGAGGATGCGACCTCGCCCGTCATCGGATTGTTGCGGCTAAACTCCATGGCGTTCCTCCAGTTCTCTCTCTCAAGACCAGTGTCGCGCACTCGCATGAGGCCGGATGGCAATGATCAGACCAAATGCGTGCGGCGGCGCGGCTCCCCTCTGCCTTGCGGAACCGCCGGATGCAATTGTCTTGCGCGCCCCACGCTCGACTTGCGCCAAGAAATGAAGGAACAGGGGTCGATCCTCGCGCGTTGTGGCGCATAACTGGGAACAGACGGCGGGTTCGAGACGTGCAGGCATCCGAAGACCTCAGGGCAGCATCGTTGGAGAGCTATCGGCAGTTGGTCGAAAGCATCACCGATTATGCCATGTGCATGCTGGATCGCACGGGCCATATCACGAACTGGAACGCAGGCGCGCAAAAGCTCAAGGGCTTCCAGCCGGAAGACATTATCGGCGTGCATTTTTCGCGCTTCTACACAGCCGAAGACGTGGAAAAGGGTATGCCCGAGCGCGCGCTGGAGATCGCCGCGACACAGGGCAAGCACGAATCCGAGGGCTGGCGACTGCGCAAGGATGGCTCGCGCTTCTGGGCGCATGTCGTCATCGATCCGGTTCGGGACGCACACGGCGCGCTGATCGGTTATGCCGGGATCACTCGTGACCTCACCGAACGCAAACTCGCAGAGCAGGCGCTGCGTAAAAGCGAAGAACAGTTCGCCCTGCTCGTCCAGTCCGTCACCGATTACGCCATCTACATGCTGGACCCTGAGGGCATGGTTTCCAGCTGGAATGCCGGTGCGGAGCGGATCAAGGGCTATCGCAAGGACGAGGTGCTCGGGCAGCATTTCTCGCAATTCTATCAAGAAGAAGATCGCACAGCCGGCGAGCCGCAACGTGCCCTGGAGACCGCGCGGTCGGAAGGTCGGTTCACGGCAGAAGGCTGGCGCGTCCGCAAGGGCGGCGAACGCTTCCGCGCGAGCGTCGTCATCGAGGCGCTGCGCGATGAGACCGGCGCGCTGGTGGGCTTCGCCAAGATCACCCGCGACGTCACGGAGCGGGAGGCAGCCCAGCGCGCGCTGGACGAAGCGCGCGAGGCGCTGGGCCAGGCTCAGAAGATGGAAGCGCTTGGCCAGCTCACCGGCGGCGTGGCGCATGACTTCAACAATCTGCTGATGGCGATCAACAGCAGCCTCATCCTGCTGCGCCGACGGATCCCGGAACAGGCCGAGACGCAACGCCTGCTCGACAACGCCATGCAGGCCGTCGATCGCGGCGCGACCCTAACCCAGCGCATGCTCGCCTTCGCGCGGCGGCAGGAGTTGTCCATCGGTCGCGTGCATATTCCCGAACTGCTGCGCGGCATGACCGAACTCGTCCAGCGGACCATCGGGCCGGAATGGCCCGTCAGCATGATCATTCCACTCGGACTGCAGGCGGTGAAAGCCGACGCCAATCAACTCGAAATGGCCATCCTCAACCTCGCAGTGAACGCGCGCGATGCCATGCCGGACGGTGGCGCGATCATCATCAAGGCGAACCGCCAGACCGTGCGGAGCAACGAGATCTCCGATCTGGAGGCGGGGCATTATGTGGTCCTGACCGTGGTGGACAGCGGCATCGGCATGGATGCCGAGACGCTCAGGCGCGCGACCGAACCCTTTTTCACGACGAAGGGCGTCGGTAAGGGCACGGGCCTTGGCCTCCCCATGATCCATGGCTTTGCGCGCCAGATCGGTGGCGCGTTCACGCTCACCAGCGCGCCGGGCAAGGGGACATCGGCGCAATTGTGGCTGCCGCAGGCCGCCGAGCAGTCACAGGCCACCACGCCCGCTGCGAAGGAACCGCCGCTGCCGCCGCAAGCCAAATGTCGTGTCCTAGCGGTGGATGACGATGCACTGGTTTTGATGAACACGGTCGCGCTGCTGGAGGATCTGGGGCACGAGGTCGTCAGCGCAGTCAACGGCGCTCATGCCCTTTCAAAATTCAAGGATGGCGGCTTCGACTTGGTCATCACGGATCAAGCCATGCCCGGCATGACCGGGACGGACCTCGCCGCGGCCATTACCGCCGTGCAGAGCGACATGCCGATCATCATCGCAAGCGGATATGGCGAGGGGCTGGTGTTGCCAGAAGGGCAGATTCATCGCCTGAGCAAACCGTTTGGCGAGCACCAGCTCGCCAAGGCCATTTACCAGGCCTGTTGCAGGGAGGATCGCCCCACCCCTGCGGTTTAAACGGACTTGCGCCCCATTTGCCGGGTCCGCCCGCTCAGGCGGATCGCCCGGCGCAGTAACGATGCGAAGGTACGCAGGACCGGCAAGCGGTCATAAAAGCGAACATCGTGGATGTCCGTGCGCGAAAGGCGCTGGTGCCCAAGGTCAGGGTTGGCGACATAGGTACGCAGGTCGGGATGGCGGTTGCGCAGGACAGACAGCGCCCCATCATAATGCATCGGCTCGCCATCCGGATGCCGCCCCCCTGCGGGGCGCTCCAGCATCGCTGCCAAATAGTGAGCGGCAAAACCGATCGTGTCTCCACGCACCGCGTAGAAATGGCATCCGGCGAGCCCTTTGCCGGGTGGGATCAGCTCAAGCGGGCGCTCGGTCGCTTCATATTGCCCCGGCAGAAGGCTGCCGAAAAAGATGTCCCATTCCACCCCGCCCAGCGTGGTCAGAGCGGCAGGCAGAACCGTCTCGATCCGGTCATGGAAATCGAAGTCATCCTCCAGCACCAGAACGGATCGATGCCCCGCCTCCGCCGCCTCCCGCAGCACGCTCATATGGCTATCGAAGCACCCTCGCGTCCCCGGCGTCGGAAACCCTGCGGAATCCGAAAAGCGCTTGGCCGTGAAGAATGCGATTTTCGGATGATCGAGGTCCAGCCCCAGACGCCTGAACTGCGCGGCCATCTCGCGGCGCCGGTCGGCCCGGTGAGGAAGATTGATGATCCGGATGGCATCGAACGCATCGAGCAGAGCATGACCGGCGGGGGTTGGGCTTACCATCGGCTGCGGTCCTTCTCGACTGGGTAATGGATGATCAGCCGCGACTCGCTCCGGCCCTCAACGGGCCTATAGACTGGGCTTCTCCCTTTAAGGAATCGCAAAACCGCCCCCAGCCGGGCCAGCGCTTCAGATCACCTTGCCGGGGTTGAGGATATTGTTCGGGTCCATCGCGCGCTTAAGCGTGCGCATCAGCGCCAGCTCTTCTGGCGTGCGGCAGTGGTGGAGAAATTCGCGCTTGATGCTGCCGATGCCATGCTCGGCGGTGATCGAGCCGCCCCATTCGCCGACCGCCTTGTAAACCAGCGCCTCCATCTCATGCTCGGGCATCGGGTCGCGGGGGACGCGCGCAGAGAGGTGGAGGTTGGAATCGGCGAGGTGCCCGAAGAAAACGGTCACGCAGTCCGGCCAGCGCTCCAGCAGCAGATTGCGTACATAAGGGATAAAATCGCCGATCTTGCGCGTCGGCAGGCTCACATCGAAGGCCACTTGCGGCCAGTGCACGCCCTTGTGCCACTCGCCCGGGCAATCGCGCACCGCCCAGATCTCCTGCCGCTGCTTGTCCGACTGGGCGATGACGGCATCCTTGACCAGGCCAGATTCGATCATGCCGCCGAGCACTTCCTCAAACCGCTCGGGATCGCGTTCCGGGTCGGTCCCGAGCACTTCGACCAGCGCATAGACGTTGTAACCGTGCGGCAAGGGCGGCTGGCGACCCAGCGCCGTCGTGCCGATCTGGTAGAAATCCGGCCACATCACCTCAAAGGCGGACAAGGTGCTCGCGAATGCCGAATTGCATTGTTTGAGCAATTCCAGCGTGGCCGCATAATCCTCGATCGCGACGACGGCGGTGCAGGCGCTGCGCGGCTTGGGGAACATCCGCAGCACCAGCCGGGTGATGACACCGAGCGTACCCTCGCTGCCGATGAAGAGATGCTTGAGATCATAGCCGGCGTTGTTCTTGATCATTACATTGAGCGACGAGATGATCGTGCCATCCGGCAGCACCGCTTCCACACCCAGAATGAGATCGCGCATCATGCCATAGCGCAGCACGCGGTTGCCGCCGGCATTGGTGGCCGCATTACCGCCGACCTGCGCCGTTCCGCGTCCGCCAAGATCGAGCGGAAACAGAAAGCCGGCCTCATCGGCGGCGCGTTGAACGGTCTCCAGCACGGTCCCCGCGAGCACGGTCATCGTGCGGCCAGCCTCGTCTAGTTCCTCGATGCCCCGCATCCGTTCCAGCGACAGTAGCAGGCAAGGCCGATCCGCAAGGCCCCCCGCGCACAGGCTGGTCAAGCCGCCCTGTGGCACGACCGGCCAGCGCTCCTCATTGCAGATCGCCATGATCTGCGAGACCTGCTCGGTTGTGCGCGGATAGGCGATGCCGGGGAGCGGAATGTCCGCCGGCATGACATTCGTGAAATCAGAGACATGGCGCGCGAAATCGCCGTCCGTCCCATCCTTCACGATATCAGCGCCCAAGGCTTGGCGGAGGCGCGCGATGACATGGGCACCGCGCTGGGCTTCGTCCGCGAAGCCTTGTCCGCGCTCGTCCAGCGTTGCTTGGGTCATAAGGCCTCTCTCCTCTTGCAGCCACAACATAGCGCCCGGCGGCGCCCTGCATAGGCCAAGGCGATAGAACGAATCATGAAATCGGCCGCGAGCGCCGCCTCTGTTTCACCGTGAGACGGCCCTCAATTAGCGAGGCCCGTCAAAATTCTGTTAAGTATCCACATTTCTGTGATTTTTAGTGGAATTGCCACGCAAGCGGCTCCTTAAGTGCAAAAAGGTAAACTTGGTTTACGTCTTGTTAACCATAGTTTATTGTCCTCGAGGTCGGGTGATCCGACCAAATACAGGAGTCGTCGATGGTAAACGAAGTGATCGTTGAAGAACTCAGCGAGCAGGAAGTCGATCTGGTTGCGGGCGGTGGTCCGAGCCACGAATCGAGCGGTGGCATTCGCGGCTGATTTGTCAGTCGCTTCTGGTCACCACGATCAGATTGATCTTATGGCCGGGGGGGCGCGCGCGAATATGCGATCGTCCGCCCGGTTTTTATTTGTCATAACCTGAAACGGCATTTTTTCATCGCCTCGGCACAGCAGAGCATCCTAGAAAGCCGCTCAGGGGGACCGGATGCCACTCTTCAGGCGACAAGCACTCGATCATCACAACCGACTGCACGGGGACATTTTCCTCGTCCCTCCACTGCGTTGGCAGGCCATCGGCTGGCTGTTGCTTGGTCTGGTCTGTGCCGGTGTAGCCTGTCTCGCGTTCGGCAGCTTCAGCCGGACCATCAAGGCCGAGGGAAGCCTGCACATGTCAGACACGCCGTCGCCCTCCCCTTCCCAACCCGCAGCGCGCCCCTCGCCGGAATGGACGGCCCGCGTCACCGTGCCGCTCGCCCAGATCAAGGATGTTCATCAAGGCCAACAAGCCCGGGTCTCGCTCGCTGGCGGCAGCGCTGCCGACGCAACGACGCTGAGCGGCACGATTGCGGCGATCGCGACGCGCATGGACCCCGGCGAAACAACGGTGCCGGTCGAGATCCATCTGACAGCGCCAGGCGCAGAGCCGGGCAACCTCAGGGTCAGGGCCATTGACGGACAGCCTGTCACCGCGACTATCCTCATCGAACGGGTCCGCCTGTGGCGCTGGCTGTTCGCGCCGGTCCTTCCCCGCAGCGAGTCCTAGATGAACGCGCTGATTGCCAAAATCATGGGCCGGCGGCGCATTCGCCAGATCCTGCAGACCGAGGCGGCGGAATGCGGTCTCGCCTCGCTGGCAATGGTCGCCAACTGGCACGGGCATGAGCTTGATCTCAATGCCCTGCGCCAGCGCTTTGGCGTGAGCGCGCGGGGCATGACGCTGCGTCAACTGATGCAGACTGCGGACGACATGCAGCTGCTGCCGCGCCCGCTGAAGCTCGATCTGGCCGGCCTGCATCTTCTGCATCTGCCCGCCATCCTGCACTGGGATCTGAACCACTTTGTCGTGCTCGAACGCGTCGAGCCGGGCCGTGCCTATGTCGTCGACCCGGTGGGCATCGCGCGTTGGTACAAGTTCGACGAACTGGGACGCCATTTCAGCGGCGTCGCGCTGGAACTGCGCCCCTCGCAGGACTTCCAGTCCGTCCGGGCCAGGCGGCGCCTGCGCTTCCGCGATCTGTGGAGCGGCATGACGGGCGCACGCCGCACCTTTGCGCAGACGGTCATCCTCTCCATCGTCATGCAGATCTTCATTCTCGCCAGCCCCTTCTATCTGCGCACCGCCGTCGATGAGGTTCTGCCTGCGCAGGACGGCGGCCTGCTGCTCACGCTGGCGCTGGGATTTGGCGCGCTCGCGCTCATTGGTGCCGGCGCGGCGCTGCTGCGTAAATATGTGCTGCTGTCGTCAGGCGCTCTGCTCTCTTTCGGCATCACTTCCAACATCGTCCGCCACCTCTTCCGCCTGCCCATCGCCTGGTTCGAGAAGCGCAAGGTGGGAGACATCCTCACCCGCGTGCAATCCGTACTGCCGATCCAGCGCTTCCTCATCGAAAGCGCGCCGCTCGCGTTGATCGATGGCACGCTCTCGGTCCTCACCCTAGTGATGATGTTCCTGATCGCGCCCGAACTGGCACCGATCACGCTGGTCGGGCTCGTCCTTTATTCCGGCGTTCGGCTGGCCTTGCTCGCACGCGAGAAACAGCGTGAGGCGGAATATGTGAAGGCCCTCGCCCGCGAACAGGGCACGCTCATCGAGACCTTGCGCGGCATGGTCACGCTGCGCCTCGCCGGCCGCGAAGCGATGCGCCACAGCTACTGGCAGAACCGACTGACCGAGGCGCTCGGCGCGCGCTACCAGCACGAGCGCGTCAAGGCCTGGCACGAGACCGCCAAGACGATGATCCCCGCTCTGGAACTGGTGATAGTGATTTTCGTCGCCATGCGCGCCAATATGGATGGTGCCATCACGCTCGGCACCCTGTTCGCCTATCTGGCCTTTCGCACGCAATTTGTGCAAGCTGGCCAATCGCTGCTGGATGAAGGCGTCAAGCTCCGCTTGCTCGAACTCCATCTCGATCAGCTCGCGGACATTGTGCAGAGCGAGGACGATGCGGGCTTTGCCGAACCACTGAACCACGCCGACTTCTCCGGCCGGATAGAACTGCGCGATGTGCATTTTGCCTACGGCCCGCACGATCCGCCTGTGCTGCGGGGCGTCGATCTCGTCATCAAGCCGGGCGATCATGTCGCGATCACCGGCGCTTCCGGCAGCGGCAAGACGACCCTCGCCAAGATCATCCTTGGCCTGATCGATCCGACCAAGGGGCAGGTGCTGATCGACGGCCAGCCACTGCCGCAGTTCGGCCGCCGCGCCTTTCGCCAGTATGTCGCTGCGGTGCTGCAGGACGACGTCCTCTATGCTGGGTCCATCGCCGATAATGTCGCGGCATTTGGGGAGATCGACCCTGATCGCCTGCGGGATTGCCTCAAAGCCGCTGCCATTCTGGAGGACATTGAGGCGATGCCGATGCGGACCGAGACGCTGGTCGGGGATATGGGCTCAACCCTGTCCGGCGGACAGAAACAGCGCATCCTCCTTGCCCGCGCGCTCTATCGTGAGCCGGCACTGCTACTGCTGGATGAAGGCACCGCCCATCTCGACCTGGAGCATGAGGCCATGGTTAATCGCGCCGTCGCTGCATTGGGCATCACCCGACTCATTATCGCGCATCGGCCGGAGACGATTGCCGCCGCCGACAGGGTGATCAGGGTGGAGAACGGGGTGGTCACGAGCGATAGTCAGCCGCGGTCGACGACAAGCTAGAGCAAGCAGAACGCCGGTTTCACACCACAGACGGTACACCAGCGCGTCGCGACGAACAGTCGGCCCAAGCTCTCGAAGACCGCCGCCGCACCTCCCTGCCTGTCCCCTCGCACAAGCCTTTCCATCTCTTGTGAACAACTTGTTCACAGTTTCCTGACATTGACGTCCACTGGCGACTGAACCGCCCGAGTGTGGACCCATGTTGCGATTGCGCCTCCTTGCGAGACTGACCCGGTCGGCTCGCAGCCTCATCCTCGCCGCGGCGTGCCTCATCGGCATGATCGTGATGATGAGTGGCGCCGGCACGTCGCTGGACAATTTGACGCGCACCGAGCGCTACCAGCACTTTCCCAAGCAGCCGAGCGGCGAGCTGGTTATCGTTAAGATCGACACGCCCAGCATCAAGGCGCTGGGCACGTGGCCCTGGCCGCGCGGGCGCCATGGCGAGCTGATCGATGCCCTGAATCGCGCAGGCGCCGAGCGCATCGTCTCCAATATTATTTTCGACCAACCTGCAGCGGACCCTGCGCAGGACGACCGGCTCATCAAGGCACTCGCGGCCTCGAAGGCCGATGTCTATCTGGCCGCACTGCTGGAAAATCGCTCCAATGGGCGGGCAACCTACGAGGCGCTGCCGACGGAGGCGTTGCTGCCCTATGTCACGCCCGTCAACGTGTGGCTGCATAGCGATCCCGACCAATATTATCGGCGACTGGTGCTCAATGCTCCGGTCCTGGGTACGGAATTGCGCGATATTTCCCAGGCGCTTGCCGGCACCAACTATCCGGGGGAAGGCTCCTTCCCCATCGATTGGTCCTATTGGTGGAACCAGATCGACCATATTTCCTATTCGGACGTGCTGGCCGGCAAATTCCCCAAGGACTTTTTCAAGGGCAAGAAGGTCCTGGTCGGCATCGATGCCTTCGGCTTCGGCGACCAGTTCAACGTCCCCTATCACGAGAAGCTCTCCAGCCTTTATGTCTTTGCCGCCGCAGCGGAAACGCTGATCGCCGGACTGCCGGTCGAGGTGGGGCCGTGGCCGGCCATGCTACTCGCGCTGGCGCTGATCGGCCTCTCCTTCCTGCTCAAGCCCCGCTTTCGTTATCCGCTCTATCTGGCCGGAACCATAGGGCTGGTGCCCGCGCAGATTTACACGGAACATCTGACCCTCTGGCGGCCGGATGTCGGCCCGGCGATCCTTACGCTGGTCGCGGCGCTGGTCGCACAGTCGCTCCTCAGTGTCGCGCAGGCCTTGCTGGATCGCAGCACCAAGTCGGCTGAAGCGGGGCTCCCAAATCTGGCCGCCATGGTTCTCAACGAGGGCGAAGAAGGCGTGACGATCGTTGTCAGCCTGCGCAATTATGTGGAAACGACGGCGCTGCTTGGCCTCGCGGCGCAGGGCACGCTGCTCGCCAAGATTCGCGACCGCCTCATCCTCGCCGCAGGCCACGAGCGGATCTACCAGATCGACAATCACAGCTTTGCCTGGCGGAGCCGGGAGGATGTGCCGCAGGTGGTCGACAGTCTCGAGGGTCTGGAAGCGCTGTTCGCGCCGGGGGTTCAGGTCGAACAGCTCACGGTCGACATCACCCTGCACGCCGGCTTTTGCGACAAGCCGGACATGAGCGTGTCCGAAGCCATTCCTAAGGCAGTCCTCGCGGCGACCAACGCCACCAATCGCGGCATCTTGTGGGAGCGCTATGAGACCGAGGAGGACGAGCTGTTCTGGAAGCTCTCCATCCTCAACGAGTTCGAGCAGGCATTGCGCCGCGGCGATGTGTGGGTCGCTTACCAGCCCAAGCTGGACCTGCACGGCAATCGCATCACCAGCGCCGAAGCGCTGATCCGCTGGATTCACCCCGAGCGCGGCTTTATCCGGCCGGACCGGTTCGTCCGCGCCATCGAGGATGCAGGGCGGATCGAGCGGCTAACGCTCTATGTGCTCGAACGCGCCATTGCCGACTTCGCGCCGCTCAATCTCTCGGTCGCAGTCAATCTCTCCATGCGCATGGTCGGCAAGAACAAGCTGGAGGCGCCACTTCGCCTGCTGCTAGATACCTACGGAATGCCTGCCGAAAATCTTACGCTGGAGATTACAGAATCGGCCAGCATGGCGGACGAACAGGGCATCGCCGAACTGGAGTCGCTCCGGGCGATGGGCGTGCATATCTCCATCGATGACTATGGCACCGGCCAATCAACGCTATCCTATCTCAAGCGCTTGCCGGCGTCCGAACTCAAGATCGACCAGAGCTTCGTGCGGCAAATCCTCACCAGCCGCAGCGATGCTGTGTTGATCAATTCCACCATCAAGCTGGCCCATGAGCTCGACATGCAGGTGGTTGCCGAGGGCGTGGAGGACGAGAATGTCCTGCAGGCACTGGCCGCGATGGAATGCGACATCATCCAAGGCTATCATATCGGTCGCCCGGTGGCGCTTCCCGACTTTCTCGCCAATCTGCAAGCGGCGAACCGCAAGGCTGCGAGCCGAGCCCGCAAGAGCGCCCTTTCCGCAGCATAACAGGCAACGAAAAAGGCGCCGGATCGAAGACCCGGCGCCTTTTTGGCGTTTATGTCGGTCTATTTACCGCACCGAACCGCGACGAACCAGATTGACGATCGCGAGCAGCACGATGGCGCCAAGCAGCGAAACGATGATCGAGGTCAGATTGATCGCGCCCGATGTGATCGGGGCGGCGCCGAGGATCGGGGACAGCAGGAAGCCGGCGAGAACCGCACCGACAATACCCACCACGATATTCAGCAAAATGCCCTGCTGGGCATCGGTGCGCATGATCAGACTGGCAAGCCAACCAACAATGCCACCGACAATAAGAAGAATGATAAGGCCCATATTCCGTCTCCCTCAGTGATGTTGAAGGCAAAACAATTGTCTGAGGAATTCGTTCCGTTCTTGCTGAACGAATAGTTGACAAAGGCCGTCATCTTGAATCGAGTGCAGGGCGCGACATGGGCCCATCTTGCGGCCGTAACTTTACACAAGTTACAGGCTCAATTGCGCCTCGATCACGCGCCGCAAGTCTTCGAGGCGATAGGGCTTCTTGAGAATGGCGACCGCGTTCCGATGCTCCGCCCCGTCCATCGCGTCACCCGCGCCGGTTGCGAAGGCGAACGGGACACCTTTTTCCGCGAGACGGGCAGCGACGGGAAGGCTGTCTTCCTCATCGCCTAGCTTGAGATCGAGCAGCCCGAAATCGAACGCGACTTCGTTCACGAATGCCAGCGCTTCGGCGAGGTTGGCGGCCACCCGCACATCCGTGATGCCCAAGTCTTCGAGCAGGGCTTCGGTATTCATCGCGATGATCGGATTATCTTCGACCAGAAGAACGGCGTGGGGGCGTGGCGACAAGGGCGAGCCTGTTAGCAAGGATTGACGGGGCAATTATGCGCACCCGCCCGATGCGATCCACAGCGTTGCGATGGACCGAACCAAGTGCGGGTCTTTACGCTTGTTTCGAGGTTAAAGGCTGGCGACCTTGTCGAGATCCGCCAGCATTTCCGTGTGAGAGACGGCGCGGCTCTTCGAGCGCCCGCCCTTCTCACCCTCGTCGCCGAGCATGTCTTCCAGGCTCCGGCGGGCGCGCGCGACGCGGCTTTTCATCGTGCCGACCGCACATTGGGCGATGTCCGCGGCTTCCTCGTAGCTGAAGCCACCCGCCCCGACGAGCAGCAAGGCCTCGCGACGTTCGGGCGACAGGCGCATCATCGCGGCCCGCAGATCGCCCATGTGCAGGCCATCTTCCTGCCCCGCGGGCTGGCTCAGCAGCTTTTCGGCAAGGTCGGGATCATAATCGCCGCGGAACCGGTTGCGTCGCGCTTCGCTCAGATAGACGTTGCGCAGAATGACGAATGTCCAACTGCGCATGCTGGTGCCGGGCTGGAAGGAATCCCGCGCGGCCCAAGCCTTGAGCATCGTCTCCTGAACGAGGTCGTCGGCATAGTCCGGGCGACCGCACAAACCTCTCGCGAAAGCGCGAAGGTGCGGAAGAACGCCGGTCATCTCCGTACGAAAATCATAATTTTTCGGGATGTTACTGGCTGTCACCGCTTTTATCCAGCTTCTTGAGGAGCGCCACAAAGTCGTCCGGCAATTGCTCGTCGACGACTTCATCGTACATCCGCCTCAAGCCTTCGGCCCAAACGGGTTTTGCGCGACCACTGCGCTGCACGGAGTTCTTTCCGGGCTTTTCAGGCGTGCTGGACATGCCCCTACTTGCCTCGCAGAATATAGAATTGTTGAGATGTGACTGCACAACCGTTCCCAAAACCTCTGAAATCCAATTCCCGCCCCCTCGTAAAGTGACTGATGTGCGTTCCGGCGCGCAGCTCACGCCGCGACAGCGCGCAACATCCAGACATTTTCCTCATGCTTTCCGATGCGAGCTGTCAACATGTCTGCACTAAAGACATCGTCGCCTTCTTCGGCGACCGCGACAGCCTCACGAAGACGCCGGGCGACCGCTTCGTTATCCTTGATCAGCGCATCAATCATCTCGGCGGAGGACTGGACCGTCTTGCTGCTCTCCACCACGCTGCGCTCGGCATAGTCGCCAAAGGCTGCAGGAGCGACGTGGCCAAGCGCCCGAATACGCTCCGCCAGCGCGTCGCTGGCCAGCGCCAGATCCTCATATTGGGCTTCGGTCAGCTTGTGCAGACCAAAGAAGCTCGGCCCGACGATGTTCCAATGTACACCCAGCGTCTTGAGATACAGCGAGAAACTGTCAGCCAGAGCATCGGCAAGCTTGTCGGCAATCGCATCGACATTCTGCCGATCGATCCCGGTGTTGAAGGCCGCATCTTTCGGTTTTGCATTCAGGGCGCTATTCGCCATCACTGATCTCCGCTGGGGGCGTACGAGTGGGGGAACGATCCCAAGGGGAAAGAGTTCCGATCTAACGGATCACGGCGCTTTGGCACCTCTTTGGTAATTTGGGTTCATGGTGAATTGGGATATTGGCAAACGTGCCAAGCGACGCTTCGATAGCTGGTTAAGAGAGTATCCCCGGGCGACGCCGATCGGGGTCTTCCTGTTTTCGCTTACGCTTGTCGGGGCCAGCGCGTGGTCTGTCGAAGTCGCGTCCGAGCGGACGCGGCGAGCGGCCGCTGTCATGCAGGCTGGGGAGATCGTGGCCGCTCTGCAGCGGCAGGCAGCCGCCAGTTCCGCCTATTTCCAAGCCACCAGCGCGCTCTTTCTCAGCGCAGACGGGGTCAGCCCCGAGTTCTTTCGCGACTTCATCACCCGGCTGCGCCAGGATTATGATTTTACGGGTGTCGTGGCCATTGGCTGGGCGCGCCACACCACAGCCGCGGAACTTCCGGCGCTGACCTCAAGAATGCAAGAAGCGGGTTATGAGGACTTCGCCGTCAACCCTGCTCCCGCACCGTCGAAGCAGGCGATGTATATCATCACCATCGTCGAGCCCAATTCCCTGGCCAATCGCCGCGTTCTCGGCTTCGACATCCATAGCGACGCACGGCGGGCGGCCGCGATCGACCGCGCGTTGCGAACCCGCTCAATGGCGGCGACAGACCCGGTCAAGCTGAAGATCGACGAGCATGCCGACCACAACACCGGCATCGTCGTGCTGCTCCCGGTCGCGCAGAGTGATGAGGGCCCAGTCAATGGCTTCATCTATGGCGCCATCCGGGTCGAGGAATTCATTCGCGCTGCTGTGAAACCATCCCTGCTGGAAACCGGCCGGATCGAGATTTTCGACACCACCCCGGATGGGCAGGAGCGCATCTTTGCCGCCGGCGATAGCGAGAGAGTGGAAAGGCCGCTGGAGCAGCGCTTCTCCCTGTTCGACCAGCAATGGTCCGTGCGCTTCTATCCAGCCGGTGAGCACTGGCTCTACCCCCTCACACTGGTCGTGCTGGTCGGCGGCGTCTCCTTTTCGATGCTGCTACTCGCCTACATCCTGCTCGTGCAGCGCCGCAACGAGGATCTCGTCGCGCTCGTCAATGCGCAGGCCGAGCGCGAGGCGGAGCGCGCCGCCTTCGTGCGCGAACTCAACCACCGGGTGAAGAACTCGCTCTCTAACGTCACGTCGATCATCGCCCTGACCCGGCGGAACGCAACCGACATCAATAGCTTTGCCGACAATCTAATGGAGCGAGTGCGCGCGTTGGCCGCCAGCCACTCATTGCTGGATGGCGCGCAATGGGGACCGACGGACCTCAAGGCGCTTATCGAGACTCAGTTGGGATCGCATGGCCACGCGCGCGGCCGCATCGTGTCCGATGGCCCCAATGTGCTAATCTCGCCCAACGATGCGCTGTCCATCGGCTTGGCACTGCACGAACTGCTCACCAACGCGACACGATATGGCGCCTTGTCCGCCGATCAGGGCGAAGTGCATCTGCACTGGTCGGTGGGAGATGAGAAGATCTCGGTATCGTGGGAAGAGCGCGGCGGTCCGCCGGTTGTGGAACCGGTCAAGCGCGGCTTTGGCCTGAACCTGATCGAGCGGGCTTTGGCCCACGAGCTGGGAACGCCGATCCGCATCGACTTTTTGTCGAGCGGCCTCATGTGCACGTTCGATATCCCCCTGCGCAAACCGAAATCGTTCCAGTTGCGCAGGAAGGATGGCGCCGCTTAACGCAGCGGCGCCGTGGACCCGAAGAACGCGACCTGCCCGATCGTCGCGCGAACGAAGTCGTCGCTGAAAGGCTTGGTGATCAGATAGGTCGGCTCCGGGCGTTCGCCGGTGAGCAAGCGCTCCGGGAAAGCAGTGATGAAGATCACCGGAACCGAGAACTTGCCTAGGATCTCGTTGACCGCATCGATCCCTGAACTGCCGTCCGCCAGCTGAATATCGGCCAGCACGAGATCCGGCCGGTGCTGATCGAACAGTGCCACCGCCTGCGCGTGCGTCGCAGCGGTACCCACCGCAACATGGCCGATGGAGGTCACGATCTCCTCGATCTGGAACGCGATGAGCGGCTCATCCTCGATGATCAACACGTTGAGACGGCTGCTGGAATCGATATCCGCCAGCGCGCTGTCGATCATCTCGCGAACGTCGTCCTCGGGGCAGTCGAGAATCTCGGCGATCTCGCTTTCCGAAAAATCTTCCACGGCGTTCAGCAGCAGCGCCTGACGGGCCAGCGGCGTCACCAGTTCCAGGCGATTGCTGGCAGTCGTGCCTTCATCCGAGCCGAGGCCGCCGCTCATCGACAGCTCAGCGCCGGCGGAAGCGTAGATGCGTGAGAAGGCACTGAACAGCCCGGTCCGCGATGTGGAGATTTGTTCGCGCAGGCTGGAATCGGCCAAAGCCGCCTCCAGAAGCTCCCGCACGAAACTGTCACCCAGCGACTGAGACCCCGTCAGAATTCGAGCATATCGCCGCAGATAAGGAAGTTGCCGCGCGATAAGGTCGGATAGAGCCATATGAACGTGTCTCCTGCATTTCAGCCAGCGCCCACAACCAAGAACACCGCATGACGCGGTGGAGCACCAAAAGTGCGCGGAATGTACGGTTTCGACAGGGTTCCCCACAAGAAATTTATTTTTGCAGACCTCGGGAACCAACGCGATTCAGGTGCATTTGAGGATCAGCATTGACATTAGTCTGCCCCCGATAATGTCAGCGTCACTTGACCGGTTTCCGCTCCTCCTCACCCCCCCCAAAGCGCGGAAACCGGTCAACCACCCCACATTATCTCCCGTCCTTCCTCTGCTGAGCCCGTGCCCGCGCGGCGAACAGAGGAACCATCCGTCCGAACCACCGTTGGGTTCAGGAAGGTTATCACGAGGAGTTAAGCCATGCACATTCGCACAAACCGTTCCACGCCTCTGGAAGACGGCCGCGACGTGATCATAACGCTTCGCTCCCGCGCGGAGGATATTGCCGAGCGTGGTCTTGCCAGGGCAACAACGCTGGCGGACGAGGCCGGCCGCCGGGCATCCCGGTTGGGGAAGGATACAGCGCGCAAGGTTTCGAAGGGCTCGAAATCCCTCGTTGAGAATGTGCGCGATCATGTGCCCGGCATGAAGCCCTCAGGCCTCGCGGCTTCGCCGGCCGCCCGGTTCGTCCGCCGCCACCCCGCCCTGCTCGTTGCCGTCGGACTGACCGCTGCGACGGTGGGATATCTCGCATGGCGCGCGCAGCAAGACACTGAAGAATCAGACGATTCTTCAGAGGGTTAATAAGCGAAAACCATTCTCTGCCAAATTAAGCGAGAAAGTTTTCGAAGGCCGGAACGAACCCGTCTATAGCTCGTTTAACGGGCAGATCTGGCACCATCAGGCTATTTTAGATGCTGCTAGCCCGGTGGTGCCAGATCCCCTCCTTCGCCTCGGACAGGCTAGGGTCGCGCAGACGCGGGCCGTGACAAAGCCTCGAAGAGCGCCCGCATCCCTAGAAAATCTTGACATCCGCGCCCGCCTTCATCATGGCGCAAGCGGTTGCCCGTGTGATCCAAAAGAGTCACGCGCCCTCTATTCACGGAATTCTGATGCCCTTTGCCGATCTCGGCCTTTCGAACGAATTGCTGCAAGCCGTCGGCGAGGCGGGGTATTCAGAGCCGACTCCGATTCAAGCGCAGGCAATTCCCTCCGTCCTGATGATGCGGGACATCATCGGCATCGCGCAGACCGGCACCGGCAAGACGGCCAGCTTCGTCCTCCCGATGATCGACATTCTGGCTCAGGGCCGCAGCCGCGCCCGGATGCCGCGCAGCCTCATTCTCGAGCCGACGCGCGAACTCGCGGCGCAGGTCGCCGAGAATTTCGAGAAATACGGCAAATATCACAAGCTTTCGATGGCGTTGCTCATCGGTGGCGTCTCGATGGGCGACCAAATCAAGGCGCTCGAAAAGGGCGTCGACGTGCTGATCGCGACGCCTGGTCGCCTGATGGACCTGTTCGAGCGGGGCAACATCTTGCTGACCGGCTGTTCGCTGCTGGTCATCGACGAGGCGGATCGGATGCTCGACATGGGCTTCATCCCCGATATCGAGAATATCTGCACCAAGCTGCCCGCGAACCGGCAGACGCTATTGTTCTCGGCGACGATGCCGCCGCCGATCAAGAAGCTTTCGGATCGCTTCCTGAGCAATCCCAAGTCGATCGAGGTAGCGCGCCCGGCCACCGCCAGCGCCAACATCACGCAGATGCTGGTGCCCGTCGCCGAGCGGGCCAAGCGCGAGACGCTGCGCTCGCTGCTGCGGAGCGAGAGCGCGGAAAGCGCGATCATCTTCTGCAATCGCAAGACGATGGTGCGGGAGCTGAACAAGAGCCTCAAGCGCCACGGCTTCCGGTCTGGCGAAATCCACGGCGATATCGATCAGGCCGCGCGCATCGCGGAGCTGGATCGCTTCAAGTCCGGTGAGATCAACTTGCTTGTCGCCTCCGACGTTGCCGCGCGCGGGCTCGATATCAAGGGCGTCAGTCACGTCTTCAACTTCGATGCGCCCTGGCACCCGGACGATTATGTGCACCGCATCGGCCGCACGGGCCGCGCCGGCGCGACCGGCAAGGCATTCACCTTCATCACCAATAGCGATGCTGAAGCTGTCGAGAATATCGAGAAGCTGATCGGCACGAAAATCCCGCGCCTCGACATGGGCACGCAGGCCACCGACGATGGTGAGGATGAAGGGCGCGGACGCGATCGTCGCGGTGGCGCGAAAGGCGCATCCAAGCGTCCTGCCAAGGCACCCGCTCGGCGTGAGCGTGGCGCCGACGCCAAGGGTGATCGTGAAACCGAATCGCTCGCCCCCGAGGCACGCCCCGCGCGTGAGGATGCGCGCCCGCCGCGTGAGACCCGTGAGGATCGCCAGCCCCAGCCACGGCGCCAGGATGCCCGGTCTGACGCTGAGCGTCCCAAGGCCCCGCAGCAACGCAATCGCGCGGATCAGGAGCCGGATGACGGATGGAACGGCCCCATGCCGGATTTCCTCTCCGTAGGCTTCAACAACTAAACCTACCGACGATACAGACGGGAGGCTCGGGGACGCGGCAACGCGTCTCCACGCCTGCCAATTGGCGGTGCGCAAACCGGCGATTTCGGTGCTATCCGACACTCAGGTCGCTATCGCAACGCGACGCGCCACCAACACGCAAAACCCGATTGCAATCGGCGCGGGCCTTGCCTATAGGCAGCCCTCCCTGGGGGCTGTAGCTCAGTTGGGAGAGCGCGTCGTTCGCAATGACGAGGTCAGCGGTTCGATCCCGCTCAGCTCCACCAGGGATTTTTCTTCCAGCCACGCTATCGCTCCCTCCCCGGCTTAAGCCGCGCGGCGGGAAGACGCATTTTCTGTGAACCGGTCCGCCTTTTTGGGGTTGCCACTCCGGCCATCCCACGGCATAGGCGCCGGACCTGATGACGGCTCCGCAACGGACCGACATGGATGGCCCCTTCGTCTAGCGGTTAGGACGCGGCCCTTTCACGGCTGAAACACGGGTTCGATTCCCGTAGGGGTCACCACTCAGACTTTCCCTCATTATCAAGCGCAGCATCACACCGGTCGCGCCGGCGTCACTCCGCCGGGGCCATGGCGGCCGATGGACCATTTGCCTCGTCCAGCGCCGCCAGATCGCCGCGCGCCCGTGCCTGCCGACCGTAGACCAGCTCAAACAGCGGCCCCGCCATCACCGTCGTGACGATGGCCATGAGGACCAGCATCGCGAACAGCGTCGGACCGATAATACCCTTTTGCAGGCCGATGTTGATGATGATGAGTTCCATCAGCCCCCGGGCGTTCATCAACGCACCGATGCCCAGCGCCGTGCGATGATCCTCGCCCGCCAGCCGAGCGGCGGCCCAGCAGGCCCCGAATTTGGCGATCACCGAGACGAGCAGAATGGCCAGCGCCGTCAGGAGCAGCTGCACGGAGTTCACCATGTCCATGCGCGTGTTCAGGCCGGAATAAGTGAAGAACATCGGCAAGAGCAGCACCACCACCAGCGGCTCGACCTTGCGCTTGATTTCAAGCGCAATCAGCCCGCGCGGCATACAGGCGCCGAGCAGGAAACCGCCGAAGATTGCGTGTATGCCGATCGCGTCCATGAGAAACGCCGAGAGGCTGAACAGGGCAAGGACGATAGCGAGGACCGTCATGCTCAGCCCGCCCTCCGCCTCCACGAGGCGCCCGAGCGGGATGAGCAGCCGGCGGCCCCACAGCAGCATGAGCCCCGCGTAGAGCAGCGCGCCGACAATGGCGATCACCGCCACGCCCGGTCCGGCACCGAAGGTCGCCAGCACGACCGCGAGCACGCACCAGGAGGCGGCATCGTCGAAGGCGCCCGCCGTCAGCGAGAGTGTGCCCAGCGACGTGTTGGCGAGGCCGCGCTCGTTGATGATCCGCGCCAGCATGGGAAAGGCTGTGAGCGCGATGCACGCGCCGAGGAACAAGGTGGCGCTCCCCCTTCCCACCCCGGCCGTGAACAGCCCGTCGATCGTCAGCAGCCAGGGGGTGATCACCGCCGCCAGCATGAACGGCACGGCGATGCCCGCCGCCGACACCGCGCCGGCGGCGCGCGCCTTCGAGCGGACGTGATCGAGCCGGAGCGTCAGTCCAACCAGAAACATATAGAGGCCCACGCCAAGCTGCGCGCCGACATAAAGGACGTTGCTGGTTTCCTTGGGGAAAACCGCGGCCTGCAGATCCGGCGCAAATAGGCCAAAGAGCGACGGACCCAGCACGACGCCGGCGATCATTTCCCCGACCACCTGCGGTTGGCGAAACAGGGTGCGGCCGAGCCATCCCACCACCCGGCACGTCACAAGGATGACGGCGATCTGCAGGAAGAAGTGCACGCTGTAGTCGGATGGCATTAAGCTCACAGCGGACTGGACGGCGGGGCCGTGGGGCGTCAAGACACGGCCCAGTTCACCCCAAAGCGATTGCTGCATCGCGCCCTGCTCCATATGTCCTCCCCGATGGCCCGCTTGTCCCGCGCCTGATCGGAAGCTACCATGGTAGCGTTATCATTGAAAGCGAGGACTGAAGCGGCTGTGAATGGCCAACTGGCGCGTCTGGCCCAACAAAAAAGCGGCTATGCGCTGCCTATGGATTGCCCGGCGAGCTGGGGAGGCATCGGAAATTCGGCGATACAAAACTTCCCGAGCGCAGCCGCGCCCCGTTGCCTTTGCGCGCCCGGCCTCATATGTCGGAGTAATAAAGGGAGTCTCTCATGACCGAATTCCGCTCGATCACTGCCGAAACCGGTGCGCCTTATGGTGACCCGCTGCCCGTTCACGGCCCGCAGGATGTCGCCGCCGCCTGCGCGTCCGCCGAGGAGGCCTTCGGGGTCTATCGCGCGACGAGCCGCGAAGATCGTGCGCGTTTTCTTGAGCGTTGCGGCGAGGAGATCATGGCGCTGGGCGATGGCCTGATCGAAACCGCCATGCGCGAGAGCGGCCTGCCGCGCCCCCGGCTCGAAGGCGAGCGTGGACGCACCGTGGGCCAGCTGCGCATGTTCGCCGATGTCGTGCGCAAAGGATGGTGGCAGCAGTTGCGCGTCGACCCCGCCATGCCCGACCGGCAGCCGCTGCCCCGCCCCGATCTGCGGATGCGGATGATCCCGCTCGGCCCGGTGGCGGTGTTCGGTGCCTCCAACTTCCCCCTCGCCTTCTCGACCGCCGGTGGCGACACGGCCTCTGCACTCGCGGCGGGTTGCCCGGTCGTCGTCAAGGGCCACCCGGCCCACCCGATCACGGCCTCGCTGATGGCGCAGGCGCTGACGGCGGCGGTGAAGGCCTGCGATCTCCCGGCGGGCGTGTTCAGCCAGATCATGGGGCCGTCGCACGAACTCGGCGCCGCGCTCGTCCAAGACCCGCGCATCACGGCGGTCGGCTTCACCGGCTCACGCGCCGGCGGCCTCGCGCTGGTCAAGTTGGCGCAGGCCCGCCCGGTTCCGATCCCGGTCTATGCGGAGATGTCGAGCATCAATCCGGTTCTGCTTCTCCCGCAGGCCCTCAAGGCGCGCGGCGCGGCGCTGGGCACCGCCTTCGTCGGCTCGCTGACGATGGGCGCCGGCCAGTTCTGCACCAATCCGGGCCTGCTGATCACCATGGAGGGCGACGGGCTCGATGCCTTCATTGCCAGCGCAACCGAGGGCGTGGCAGCGGCCGCCCCACAGACCATGCTCACCGCCGGCATTCGCGATGCCTATGGGAAAGGCGTTGCGGCGCTGGCCGGCCATGACGCAGTCGAAACGTTGGCCAGTGGCAACCCCGGTGAGGGCACCAGCGGTGGCGCCATCTTGTTCCAGACCAGCGCCGAGGCTTTCCTCGCCAACCCCGATCTCGCCGACGAGGTATTCGGCGCCAGCGGCATCCTGGTGCGCTGCGCCGATGAGGCCGAGATCGTGGCGATCCTCGAGGCGCTCGAAGGTCAGCTTACCGCGACGCTCCATATGGACGCCGAGGATGAGCCGCTTGCTGCGCGGCTGCTGCCGGTGCTGGAACGCAAGGTGGGGCGTATCCTCGCCAATGGCTGGCCGACCGGCGTCGAGGTCTGCCACGCCATGGTCCATGGCGGCCCCTTCCCGGCCACGTCGGACGGCCGCACCACCTCGGTGGGGAGCCTCGCCATCGATCGCTTCCTGCGGCCGGTGAGCTACCAGAACCTCGCCCAGTCGGTGCTGCCAGAGCCGCTGCGCGATACCGCACTGGGGGATGGCATCCCGCGCCTGTATGATGGCACTTTGCTCGCCGGTCGCTGAGGCCGGCAATCCCCGACGAGACAGCACGAACCGGCGCCCGCGCGGCGCATGAGGAACGGAAGAGGACGTCCAATGGCCACGCGTTTGCTCCAACATCAGGCACCTTCCGGCGCGCGATCCGTGATCCTCGCCGTGGATGACGAGGCTTGGCTGCTGCAGGGCAGCAGCAGCATCCGGGCACTGGCGCGGGACGCCCTCGCCCGGCGCCAGTCGTTACTGGAGACCGTGCAGCATTATGCCAAAGGTGCCTCTGTGGATCTCGCCGCCGCCTTCTCGGCCGGCGAATTGCTCGCGCCGATCGACCATGAAGACCCGGCCCATCTGCTGATGACGGGCACCGGCCTCACCCATCTCGGCTCCGCAGAAGGCCGGGACAAGATGCACAAGCAGGCGCTGAAGGCCGAAACGCTAACGGATTCGATGCGCATCTTCCTGGAAGGGCTGGAAGGCGGCAAGCCCGCACTTGGCGAGATCGGCCAGCAGCCGGAATGGTTCTACAAGGGCGATGGCTCGCAGTTGCTCGGACCGCACCAGCCGCTGGACATGCCGGGCTTCGCGCAGGATGGCGGCGAGGAGCCGGAATTGGCCGGCATCTACATCATCGATGCAGACGGCAAGCCGTGGCGGCTCGGTTTTGCGCTTGCTAATGAGTTTAGCGATCATGTGACCGAGCGGCACAATTATCTCTGGCTGGCGCACTCCAAGCTCCGCAAGGCCGCGCTCGGGCCGGAATTGCTGCTCGGCCCGGCGCCAGCGCATATCGAGGGGACCAGTCGCATCCGCCGGGGGGCTGACGTGATCTGGGAAAAACCCTTCCTCTCGGGCGAGGCAAACATGTCCCACAGCATCGCCAATCTCGAGCATCATCATTTCAAATATGCGCTCTTCCGCCGGCCGGGCGATCTGCACGTGCATTTCTTCGGCACGGCCACTTTGTCCTTCAGTGATGGCGTGAGCGCGCAGGAAGGGGACGTGTTCGAGATCGGCGCGGCGCCCTTCACGCTGCCGGTCTCCAATCCGCTCACGCGCATGGCAGAAACCCGCATCACCCCGGGCGTGCTGTGATGAGCGCCACGCCCATCCGCATCGCGCTGCAAGGCGTGGGCAAGATCGCGCGCGACCAGCATTTTCCCGCCATTGCCGCCAATCCCGATTTCGCCCTGACCGCAACCGTCAGCCGCCATCCGGACGGATTTGTCGATGTCCCGCATTTCAGCGATCTTGAGGCGCTGATCGCCGATGGCCCCGCAGTGGACGCCATAGCCCTCTGCACGCCGCCGCAGGTGCGCTATGCACTCGCCGCCCGCGCCATCGAGGCCGGTTTGCATGTGTTCCTCGAAAAGCCGCCCGGCGCCACCCTGTCGGAAGTCATTGCGCTGCAAGGTCTGGCGGAGGCGGCAGGCGTCACCCTCTTCGCCTCCTGGCACTCGCGTTATGCCGCTGGCGTGGAGCCAGCGCGCCACTGGCTTGCCGAGCGGCGGATCGAGCATGTCTCGATCATCTGGCGCGAAGATGTGCGGGTGTGGCATCCGGGGCAGGACTGGATCTGGGAACCGGGGGGCCTTGGTGTGTTCGATCCCGGCATCAATGCCCTCTCGATCCTCACGCAGATCCTGCCCAACCCGGTGTTCCTCAAGGATGCCACGCTGCAATTCCCCGAGAACCGGGCTGCGCCGATTGCCGCCGATCTGCGCTTGTCCGACACGCTCGGCACGCCGATCCACATGGATCTCGACTGGCGCCAGACCGGGCCGCAGAGCTGGGACATCATCATAGAGACCGACGCCGGGACTGTGCATCTGGCTAAGGGCGGCGCTGTGCTCTCCCTGCCCAAGGGCACGGTCGAGAGCCCCGATGTTGAATATCCCGGCCTCTATGCTCGCTTCGCCGAACTGGTGCGCGATGGGCGCAGCGATGTTGACGCCGCGCCGCTCTGCATTGTCGCCGACAGTTTCCTGCGCGGCCAACGCGTGCAGGTGGAAGCCTTCGAGGATTGAGCCGGAAAATCTGACTGTAAGGGGTTGCCGAATCCTGATCGGCCAATCATGATAACGCTACCAACAAAGAGTGGGGAGAGGACGATGAGCGTGTGCGGCGCGAGGCGGGGCTTGGGATATGCCCGACCTGTTCTGGCGCTCGGCTGTCTGCTTACGGCCAGCGGCGCATTGGCCGCCCCTCAGCTTTCCCCGGTCTGGACGGATCAGGCCGTCATCCAGCGCGACGCGCCTATCGTCATCGTGGGAACCGCCGCCCGAGGCGAGACAATCCGCGCCACTCTCGGCAGTGAACAGGCCGCAGCCACGGCGGATGCCAATGGCGCCTTCACCCTACACTTCCCTCCACGCCCGGCCAGCGAAACACCGCTGACGCTTCAGCTCTCGGGCGCGGATGGCAATGCTGTGACGGTGCGCGATCTGCTGGTCGGCGATGTGTGGCTGTGCTCGGGCCAGTCCAATATGGAGTTCCCGCTCGCACGGGCCTTGAACGGGCCGATGGTGGTGATGCAGTCGGGCGATCCCGGCCTGCGCCTGCTGCAAATTCCCAAGGCGACCGCCAGCCTGCCCGCGCCGCGCTTCGGCAGCCCGACGGCATGGACAGCCGCGACGCCGCAATCGACGCCGGAATTCTCCGCTGCCTGCTACTTCATGGGCAAGGCGTTGCGGGCGCAGCAACAGATCCCCATCGGCCTCATCCATGCGAGCTGGGGCGGCTCGCGGCTGCGACCCTGGCTCACACCGGATGCCGCCGAAGCGCTGGACGGCAAGGACGATCTGGCAATGCTGCGCCAACATGCCACCGATCCGCTCGGCGCCGTCACCGCCTTCGCCCCGCAATGGGAGCGCTGGTATCGGGACGAAGCCGAGAAGAGCGAGCCCTGGCGCAAGCCGGATATCCTCAGCTGGCAGGATGTGCCCGCCATCGGCGTGTGGAACGACTGGACAGGCACGCGGCTCGCGAAGGATGCCACCGGCACCGTCTGGCTGCGCCGCACCGTGCGGCTGACCGGCTCACAGGCTAATGCCGGCGCGATGCTGGAGCTGGGCATCATCGACGATATGGACATGACCTTCGTCAACGGCCGCGCGGTGGGCAATACGTTCAGCTGGGACGAGGCGCGCCGCTATGCCGTCCCGCCTGCGTTGCTCCATGCGGGCGATAATGAGATCATGGTCGCGATCAGCAACAGCTGGGACAAGGGCGGTTTCACCACCGGCCCAGAACGGTTGAAGCTGACGATCGCAGGCGGTGCTGAGGTCCCCCTCGCGCAAGGCTGGCGCTACAGCATCGCCCCCGTCCCCAGCTTCCCGCCGCGCCCGCCATGGGACGGCAATGGCGGCCTGGGCGTCATGCACAATGCCATGGTCGCGCCTTTGGGGCAGATCGCCCTGCGCGGCGCTGCATGGTATCAGGGCGAGAGCGACGTGGACGTGCCCGGCTATGCCCGCCGCCTCACCGCGCTTGCGGCAGGATGGCGCCACCAGTTTGGCAAGGACATGCGGATGCTGGTGGTGCAGCTTGCCAATTACGGGCCAGCGCAACTGGCGCCGGCAGCGTCCGGTTGGGCGACCGTCCGTGAAGACCAGCGCGCCTTCGTCAACAGCGATGCCAATGCCGCCTTGGTGACCGCCATCGACATCGGCGAGCGCACCGATATCCACCCTGCCAATAAGGCGCTGCTCGGCGCCCGCTTGGCCATGGCCGCGCAGGGAACGCCTTTGCCGATGCCCATGCAAGCCTTGCGCACGCGGGGGCGCATCAGGATCAGCTTCTCAGGGATCGAGGGCAGCCTCGCCGCATGGAGCGCCGCTGCGCCCATCGGCTTCGAGCTATGCGGCGATACGCAGGAGAGCTGCCGCTATGCGCAGGCGCGCATCTCGGGAGCGGACGTGTGGCTCGAGGACGATGGCCGCGCCGCCAGCCGGGTGCGCTATGCGTGGGGCGACAGCCCCGTCGTCAATCTCTTCGATGGCCGCGCGCTGCCCGTTCCCGGCTTTGAACTGCCGATCCGCAGCGAGGCGCAGCCCTGACAAAAGATCATTCGCACTCAAGACATTCAAATAGGGGAGAGAGACTTTGAGATTTCCAACATTGGCCCTGCTGGCCACAGCCATGAGCATCCCGGCTTTCACCGCCGCGACCACGCCCGCCGCCGCGCAGGCTCGCGCCGGCGATCCGGTCGAGGTGCGGATCGACGCCACCAAGCCGGGCGCGACGATCAGCCGCGACATCTTCGGCCAGTTTGCCGAACATCTCGGCACCGGCATCTATGGCGGCGTGTGGGTCGGCAAGGATAGCAAGATCCCCAATGTCCGCGGCATCCGCACCGATGTCGTCAACGCCCTGCGCGCCATTCGCACCCCGCTGGTGCGTTGGCCTGGCGGCTGCTTTGCGGACGAATATCATTGGCGCGACGGCGTGGGTCCGGCCAAGAACCGCCGCAGCTCGATCAATTCCAACTGGGGCGGCTCGGTCGAGACCAGCGCTTTCGGGACGGACGAGTTCATGGATTTCGTCGGCCAGGTCGGCGCCGAGGTCTACCTCAACGTCAATGTCGGCTCCGGAACGGTGAAGGAAGCCGCCGACTGGGTCGCCTATATGACCGCCGATCCCACGACATCGGCGGGCAAGGAGCGCGCCGACAATGGTCACCGCGAGCCTTACAAGATCAAATATCTTGGCCTCGGCAATGAGAGCTGGAGCTGTGGCGGGGCGATGCGGCCGGAATTCTATGCCGACCAGATGAAGCTCTATGCCCGCTTCGTGCGCAACTATCACGCCGAGCAGGGCGAGGGAAAACCTGATGCCATGCTGCGCGTCGCAGTCGGACCGGGCGATGACAAAACCGCTTACACCGAAGAGGTGATGAAGACCTGGAAGCAGCACGACTGGGCGTGGTCGGTCGAGAGCCTCTCGCTCCATCGCTACACGACCGGTGGCTGGCCGCCCTCCTACCCCAGCGACGCCTTCGATGAGGGCGCCTATGCCCGACTGGTCAAGGAAACGCTCGGGATGGACGACTTCATCAAGGCCAATGCGGCGGTGATGGACAAATATGACCCCGAGAAGAAGGTTTCGCTCGCCATCGATGAATGGGGCGTTTGGCTCAAGCCCCTGCCCGGCACCAATCCCGGCTTCCTCCAGCAGCAGAACTCGCTACGCGACGCCATTATCGCGGCGCTCAACATCAACATTTTCGCGCGCCATGCCGACCGGGTGAAGCTGACCAACATCGCCCAGATGATCAATGTGCTACAGGCCATGATCCTCACCGATGAAGAAAAGATGGTGCTCACGCCCACCTATCACGTCTTCAAAATGTATGTGCCGTTCCAGGATGCGACTTTCATTCCGGTCAGTTTCCAGGCCGGGACGTACCAGCATGGAGACATCACCCTGCCTCGCATCGATGCCGTTGCCGTGAAGGACAAGCAGGGCAAATACTGGCTGGCACTGACCAATGTCGACACCCAGCGCGCGGCGCCGGTGACGGTGAACGTCGCAGGGCTGAACGTGCGCTCGGCGCGCGGCGAGGTGCTGACCGCGCCAAAGGTGGACAGCATCAACAGCTTCGCCGCCCCCAATACCGTCAGCCCCAAGCCGATTGCGGGCAGCGTGCGCGGTGGCAAGCTGACGATCGACATGCCAGCTAAGTCCGTCGCGGTGATCGCGCTGGAACCCTGATGAAGAAGCCGCGCGGGCGCGCATGATCGCGCCCGCGCCAGCCCTCCTGTTGCCACAAGGCCCCAAGTCCCGCTAATTGAGCCTCCAGCAACGTCCAGACGATCTGGCGGCAACAGGGGCATGACTATCAGCACGCAGGATAACAGCGCGGCCGGGAACGGGGGTTTGGGCGACACCCCGACCGGGCTCCCCCGCTCGGCGAAGGGATCGGGCCGGCGGCTTCGCGGGGCTGTGGCTCATTATCTCGGCTCGGCGATCGTCTCCGGGCGGATCGCGCCGGGCGAACGACTGACGGGCGAGATTGAGAATGCCGAGGCGCTGGACGTCTCCCGCAGTGCCTATCGTGAGGCCATTCAGGTGCTGACCGCCAAGGGGCTGGTGGAAAGCCGCCCCAAGGCCGGCACACGCGTGCTGCCGCGCAGTCACTGGAACCTGCTCGATCCGATGGTGCTGGCCTGGGCCTTCGGCGGCGAGCCGGATGTGAATTATGTGCGCGACCTGTTCGAACTGCGGGCAATCGTCGAGCCGGAGGCCGCGCGCCTCGCCGCCAAGCGGCGGGATCGCAATGATGTTGCCGCGATGAAGGATGCGCTGACCCGAATGCGCCGCTTCACGCTGGCGACCGAGCAAGGGCGGGAAGCGGACCGGGATTTCCACAGCGCGTTGCTTGCCTGCACCGGCAACGCCGTGTTGATGACGCTCAGCGCCAGTATCGGTGCGGCCGTCAACTGGACGACGCAGTTCAAGCAGCGGTCCGTTGGCCTTCCGCGCGACCCGGTGCCCGATCATATGCGCGTGTACGATGCGATTGCCGCCGGGGACGCAGATGCGGCGGCGGAGGCCATGCAGGTTCTCGTGCAGCTCGCCCTCGATGATACACGGGCGGCGATGCAGCGTCCGACGGATGACGAGCCAGGCGGCCTCGCCTGACGCTTCCGAACGCAGATCGGCCCCGCCAACCGCCGGCTCGACTGAGCCAGAGATGGACGGGGCCGCCGCGATCCTGACTTAGGCGCCGTCGACCGCCTTGCTGACCAGCACATGGACTTCCACGCGACGGTTCTGGGCTTTGCCTTCCGGCGTGGAGTTATCAGCGACCGGATCGGAAAGCGACATGCCGGCCGGGGCGAGCATGCGGTATGGCTTCCACTTGCAGGTCTGCTGCAGATAATTGAGCACGCTCGCCGCGCGCTTCTCGCTCAGCGTCTGGTTGAATTCCGGGTCGCCGGTCGAGTCCGTGTAGCCGACCACGAGCAGCAGGGCATTCTCGGTCGCCTCAGCCTGCGCCGCGGTAGCGCAGAGATTCTGCTTGGCCATCGGCGAGAGCACCGCCTTGCCGGTGTCGAAGTTCACGTTGGTCGTGCTCTTGATGTTATACTTGTCGATATCACCCATGCGGGCGCGCAAGGCGTCCGTGGCGGCAGTCTGCTCCTCAAAGCGCTGCGAGGTGCCATTGCGGATCATTTCGGCCGTGCGCAGATCGCGGTTCTTGAGGTCGATCTTGCTGGCGACCAGACCGCCGCCGCCCTGCAGCGTGTCGACCTTGACCGGCAGGCCGTTCAGGAGCTGATCGGCACCCAGCTGATCGCGATTGAGGCCAAGGAAGCCGCCGCTGGCGGTAATGCGGGTCGAGCTGTTAACGGTAACCGTATTGCGCGTGCCATCGGTCGAGGTGATCTGCAGCTGGTCGCCATTACGCGCAGAGATGATCCCCTCGATCTCCGGGCCGGCCGTCATCTGGGCGGAATCGGTGTAAACCGTCGTCGAGACATCCGCCTCAGGGGCGGTTTCGGTCTGCGCGAGCACGCTGCCGGACGCCACGCCGGTCATCAAGGCCAGCGTCATAAGAAGCTTGGAACTGGTGGAAAGGGTATTCATTGCGTTTCTCCTACTCGTCGATCGGCTGGGGTCTGCAGGATCGCAGCATCATCCGACCGCCGCTCGCGAGGTGCGTATTCGACTGTCAGAAACCCCTCCGTCATGAACTCTCCGAACCTTTCAATGCGGCGCAGGAAGCACCACGAGTTCCTGCGTGTTCAGGGGAACCTTGCGCATAGATGAACGGTTCCCCTCCCCCCACGTTAACCACCGGTAACCAGAGTGGATCGTGCGGCAGGACGACTTTGCGCCGACTCAACTCGGCGATGCAGGCGCACAGAAATGCGATGACCGACGAACGGGCGGGATGGTCCTTATCGCTCGGCGAGGAGAGCGAAGGCATGCCTCGTGGTAGCGTGTCGGCGCCTATTCCATCAGCGCCGCATCACCCCAGGTCACCGGGTCGGGAAAGCGCTCAGCCTGCGCCGTCCGGGCGACCAGCTCAATGATGCGAACGCCGTCAATCGAGACATCAAACGACTGCGCCGCTTCCCCCGCCTGGGCCGGCTTGGAGCGGGCGAGCAGCTTGCCATCCCCATAGACCAGGAATGTCACCGGCTGCTGGCGGGAGCGCGCGGAGTCATCCACTCCCACGGAGGCGACGAAGCGCCGGAACCCCTCGTTACGCACCTCCACCCGCGAATTGGCGAGAATGCCAAGGCCGGTCTCGAAATGCGTGCCAGCAACGGATAGCGCCTGCCCGAACGGCGTCTGGTCCAGCCGTGCCCCGCCCCAGCCGCCATATTGCGTGCGCTCGCCTCCACCCTTGGTCCCGCGCCAGGGGAGGAGTCCGCGATACACCTGCGGGTCCGCCTCCGGCACGACCACGCCATCCTCCGCAGGATTGACCCGTGACGGCTGCTCGGAAAGATAGAGCCCTCCAACGAGCCGCCGCGCGCCCTTTGCGCGAAAGATCAGCGTCTCATAGGGCGCGAGGTCGAGGGCTTGCTCGCCGGTGAACTGGCGGTCTGCGCCCTGCCAGAGATCGGTCAGCCTGACCGGCGCACTGGTCGCGAACTTCAGATGATCCGCCGTCAGCACCGCCTTGGCGGGCGCGGCCGTGCGGTTGAAGACCGCAACCGCCTTGTCGCCATCGGCAAGCGTCTTCACGAAAATCTGCACATCCTGCGAATCGAAGGCGAGGACCGCCTGATTGCCTGCGGGGTCCTGATTGAGCCCGACGATCCGCTCATTGCCGAGGATCGCCAGCATCCGCGGCGAGGCCTTGCGCAGATCATAGCCGATGATCAGCGGGGCATTGACCATGGCCCACAGCGCCATGTGCGAGCGCGCACGGACGGGGTTGGTCATGTCGAAATCCCCGGTGCCGACGAACAGCATGTCGGGGTCGTTCCAGGAGCCGGGGTGAGCATAAAGCGGGCGATGCGCGACACTGTCGAGATTGTGCAGCATCCGGCTCCAGGTGGGGAAGATATCCTCGCTGGTGCGGGACATGTTGCCGACCGTTCGGGACCATGCCCGCGAGTCCGCCGATCCCCACAGGCACAGCGAATAAACATAATCCTGGTCGGGATTATGTCGCTCCAGCGCCTGCCGCACGTCGTCATACAGCGCCTTGACGGCCGGAATGTCGGTACGCCCGAGCGACTCCACGTCGATCAGCGGATCGAGGCCGCGATATTGCCCTGCCTTCACGCGCGGGTCGCTGGGTGGCAGCCCGCGAATACCGCAGGCGTCGACCTTGATGAGGTCGAAGCCCCATTCCTTGAAGTAGAGCGCGATGTCTTGATCGACATGGCCGTAAAGGCCCACTTCGCGCTCCAGCACCGTGCCTTCGGGCTGGTTGGGGAAGGTCGATGTGAACACCTGTCCGCAGGAATTGCGGCCGATATCGGAATAAATGCCGGCCTTGAGGCCCATGGCGTGCAGCTTGTCGGTGAGCGGCCGAAAGCTGTTGCCGCCGCCTGCGGTCGCCGCCGAGGGAAAAGTCTCGGTCCTGATGAGCATCCGGCCATCCGGCTGGCGGCGCTTGAGCCACCAGCCATCATCGATGTTGATGTAGCGATAGCCTTTTGCGGCGAGGCCGCTCTCCACGATCACCCGCGCCGAGGCCATCAGCTTGGCTTCGTCGATATCGCTGGTGAAGGCGTTCCAACTGTTCCAGCCCATTGGCGGCAGCGGGGCGTGCCCGCCGCTATAGATGCTCCAGCGCCCCGTTGGCGCCAGCGGATCAACCGTAGCGCTGCGGGCGGCACCCGACGGTGTGGCGGGGGCTGTCTGGGCGACGGCCTGCGTCGCTGCCAGCGCCACCGCCGCTACCGTTAGCCAGAAGCGGGACTCACGCCCGACCGTCATCGTGCCGCGCCGGCCTTGGAAACCAGATGCGCGCTGAAGAACGGCAGCACATGGTCCTGGAATCGGAACGCGACATGGCTGGTGTGCGTGCCCTCATAGAGGGTGAAGCTGTTCGCGATGCCGTAGGAATCGAGGACCTTGTGCAGCGTCTCGGTGTCGGTCTTGAGACTATCCTGATCGCCGACGTCCATCGCGATCGCGGCATAGCCTTTCAGCGCGCCGATATATTGGTCGACAAAGGCCAATGGCGCATTGGCCGCCCATTTTGCCAGAATGGCATTGCGCTGCGCCTCATCGCCGCCCGGAAGATCGAGATAGAGCGGCGGCTTTTTGGGGTTGGGCGACCAGGCCGCGCCGACCGCGAGCTGCGCCCGCAACGGGAATGGCAGGTTCGCCGAGTCAGCCGGAGATTTGACTGCCGCGATCTGCGCCAACCCGGCTTCATCCAGCGCAAAGGCATCGCGAGCGGACAGGCAGCACGGGCTCATCAGATAGAGCGCCCCAAACTGATCGGCGTGCTTCATGCCGATCCGCGCCGCGCCATAACCGCCCATGGAATGGCCGACGAGGCCCCGGCTCTGCGGGCTCGCCACCGTGCGATAGTGACTATCGATATAGGCGATGAGATCGTGCGAGATGAACCGCTCAAAGTCGCCGGTTGTCGCCGAGCTTGAGTACATCGAGCCATTGTGGATGGTCTTGCTGTCCGGGAAGACCAGGATCATCTCCTGCGCGCCCTTGGCCAGCGCACCCTCGATCACTTGCGGCACATGGATTTCGCCGATCCACTGCTCAGCGCCGATGGAATAGCCGTGCAGAGCGTAGACGACCGGATATCTTTTGGCCCGGTTGGTGGCATAACTGGGCGGCAGGACGACGATGACATCGCGATCAGCAGACTCGCCTTCCAGATTCCCTGCGATGGCCGGGGAATGGACCTTGATACGCTCGAGCGTCACCTTCGGCGCGCCCGGCACCGGCGCCGGCGCGTTGGTGGCAACCTGGGCCGGAGCCGGCGCGGCAGGCATCGCCAGGCACAGACCTGCCAGCAGGGCCGCGTGAATTGCGCTTGTCTTCATGGTCATCCCCATCCTCCTGTTTTGGTGATTATCAGCGGCAGCCAGTCAGCCACCGCGCAGTTGCTGCATGACGAGCGCTCGGATGCGGGCGTAATTGCCCTGCCGCAGCGGCCCCAACAACCCGCGCTGCGCCTCCGGCAGATGGGCGAGCGGATGCCCCTCGCGCTGAAAGACATAATGATCGAAATAGGCGCGCCATGCTTCCCGCTCAGCCGCCGGACGCTCGGCGATGGCGATCATCGCCAGCATCATCGCCGTCATCGGCGCATCCGGGCCGGCGGAGAAGGCATCCCACCAGTAGTTGACGAGCATGTTGAACGGCGCTGTCGCCTCCACCTGATGCCACCATAATTTGGGGAGGTAGAGCGCGTCGCCCGGCAGGAGCTCGACCGTCATGGCCCGCGCACGGGCCTGCGCCATGCGGGGGTAACGGGGATCGCCCTCCGGCGCCGAGGCCGCGAGACTGACGGGCGGACCGGACAAGGTGCGGTCGATCGGCCCCACATACAGGTCGCCAATCGCATCGGGCGGATACAGCGTGAAGCATCGCCGGCCCGCCACCACGCAAGCGAGATTCTCGAACGTGTCGTAATGGCAGCTCACATGGGATGCGTTGCCCAGCCAGATGCGCGGCACCACGCCCTGCGGCATGAATGGCAGGGCATTGTCTGCTTCAAAGCCCGGCACATAGCTGCTGGCCGGCAGTGAACCCATATACACCGTGCCATCGCCGGGGGTCTCGGCGCGCGCCAGGATCTGCCGCAAGCCCTCGCGCAGAGGCACTTCGCGCCGCTCGAAATTGAAGCCCTCCAGACCATCGTCGTAAAAATAGCGCCCGGCAATGTCCGGCGCCCCGACGAAGATTTCTCCCGGCCGGTCTGTGGCGAAGCGGTCCAGATAGTCCGCGAGCGCACCGTCCGCCTGCGCGGCCGCCCGGACGACTGGCCAATCGGCGCACAGGCCGCGAACGACCGCAGGCTGGCAGGGCTCGACCAGCAGGCGCCGAAAGGCGCCGGCGTCGGTGAGTGCCTCCCGGTCCAGCTCGGCAATGGCAGCGGCCATCGAGCTTCTCCGATCAGCCGGCCTGCGTCAGCATCTGGTTGCGACGCTCGGCAAGCACCGGAACCTGCTTGAGCGAAGCGGCGACGCAATAGGCCAATTGAAGATCGCCGTTGCGGAACAGCGCCAGCACGCTGGCATCGTCAAGATCGTGCAACCGATCGAGGCTGACCGTGTATAAGCCCGCCAACTCAATGGTTTCGCCATCGTCGAACCGCAGCGAGATATCGATCGGCTGAATGATCCCCAAACGGTTGAGCGTGGCGATGAAGCGCTCGGCCTCCTGCTGGCCGGCGACGATCTGCCCGAGCAACCGCTGCATATGCCGCGTGGTCGATGTCGCCCCGCCATCCTCATCGAACAAAGGCTCGCCGGACACTTCGCTCAGGCGGGGGCTGGCCCGGTCGATCGCGATATTCTCGCCGGAGACGAAGAAGGCCTCACGCTGCTCATCGAGCGAGCGGAAAGGCGCCTTGCCGGAATGCGAGTCGACCAGCAGATTTTCGCCTTCCTTGAAGCCGAACAGGGCACCGACATAGAAAGCGCCGGTTTCCGGGTTCTTCGCAAAGAGAATCGGGCAGACCGCCGCAGCCGCCGCAAATTCCGACGGCAGGACCGGCACGAAGTTGCGCGTTTCCGGCGAAATCGCGCCTAAACGCAGGTGCCGATGGGCCTGCGAATCCAGAATTTCGAGTGCTGCTTCCATGCCATCCCTCTCCTCATTTTTATTGCGATGGCGGGAGCGCGCTTCTTGACGCCATTCTCCGCACCGCAAGTTCGATCGCTGCAATCCACCGCAGGAATCAGACGTTTCCGGTCAATAATCCAGCCCTTTGGTGGGCCATATATACACCGAAAATTTGAGCTTGATAGCGCTACCTTTTCGCACTAACGTTCAAGCATAGAAAAACACGATGTCTGGAGAGGGTGTAAGCGTGACGTGTCACGCCGACAAGGGACCACTTTATCCGCATCATGTGAAAACCGGCGGCAGCAATGCCGTTTCGTGGCGTCTTCTATCCGGGAAACCGGCCAGCAGAGCCGTTCGATGATTACAAGTGGAGGGGGTTATGAAAGGCAATCAGCCTAACTTCGATTATCTCAATCGTCCTGCAATTCTCAAGGCGGTCCTGCTCGGCGCCCCCAGTGCCTTGGCGCTGATCGTCTCGGCACCGGCGATGGCCCAAAGCAGCGCAGCGCCCCAGAGCGCATCGACTGAAGACATCATCGTCACCGGCTACCGCGCCTCGCTCCAGCAGAATCTCGACATCAAGCGCGAGTCCGCCGGCGTCGTGGAAGCGATCTCGGCCGAGGACATCGGCAAGTTCCCCGATCCTAACGTCGCGGCCGCCCTGCAGCGCCTGCCTGGCGTCTCCGTGCAGCGCAACGGTCGCCGTGGCGAGGCGGACGGCGTCACTATCCGCGGCTTTGGCGGGGACTTCATCGACACGCTGGTCGATGGCCGCCACATTTCCACCGCCATCGGCAACCGCGGTGTCGACTTCACGACCATCGGCTCGGACTTCGTCGGCCGGCTGAACGTCTACAAGACGCCCAATGTCGAACTCTCCACCAGCGCCATCGGCGGCTTCATCAATGTGGAGATGCCCAAGCCGTTCGACCGTCCGGGTTTCCAGGTCATCGGCCGCGCCTCCGGCTCGTACCAGTCGCGCAGCAAGGATGTGACGCCGTCTGCCGGCCTGCTGATCTCAAACACGTTCGCGGATGACACCATCGGCATCCTCGGCAACGTCAACTACAAGCGCACGGACACCACCTCCAACCGCGTGTTCGTACCGGGCTGGATCGGCGCCAATTTCGCACCCTGCCAGGCCGGCCCGAACGTGCCGACCTGCACGCCGACCAGCGATGCGACCAGCGCCGCTTGGGCGACACCCTCAAATCGCAATTCGGTGCTGAACTGGTTTCCGCAGCAGACCGGCATCGAGCAGATCCACACCAAGGACGAGCGCCTCGATGCGCGCATCGCTCTGCAGTGGCAGCCCTCGGACAATCTGCTCATCACGGTCGATGACAATTTCAGCCGTCAGACCGTGCACAGCAATGCGTTCGGCTATGCCGCCTGGTTCAACGGCAGCGACCTGCGCAACGTGAAGTATGACGAGAACGGCACGGTCGTCGACTTCTCGCAGTTCGGCACGCCGATGGATTTCAACGCCAACTACACCCGCACCATTCTCGAAACGAACACCATCGGCGCGAACGTCAAATGGGATGTCAGCGAGAACCTCAAGCTGGATGTCGACGGCTTCATTTCCCGCAGCACCCGCAATCCGGGTCGGAACGGCTATAATGACAGCATGGACATCGGTTACGGTGGCACCAATGCTGGCGGCACCACCATCCTGGGGGCCAATACCGGCGTCACGATCCTTGGGCCCAGCAAGGACTATCTGCCGCAGATCCACGACATCGGTCCGGCAGGCAATGTCTCGCGCTTTACCGACACCAGCGTGATCGGTTCGCACGTGATTGTCCGTGGCGCGCCCTACAATGCCGACACCGTCAAGCAATTGCGGGCCGTGCTCCGCTGGGATCAGGACAACGTCAAGCTGGCCTTCGGTGGCCAGTATATGGAAGACAAGCTGTACGGCGAGAACACCAGCACGTTCAGCAATGGCGTGTTCGCCAGCCGCTCGGGCTATGGCACGCCTTCCGGACGCCCCGGCGGATCAAGCGGCGGCATCGCGCCACTGCCGGCCAGCGTCTATCAGGGCATCATCAGCACCGCGAACTGGATCCCCGGCTATCAGGGCAATCTCGGGCCTTCGGTCATCGTCTATGATCCCTATCAGGTCTACAAGCTGCTCGAAGCCTCGGGTGGATCGGTGGCACCGACGCTCGATCCGGCCAGCGTGTATGAAATCCGCGAGAAGACCTATGCCATCTTCTTCCGGGCAACCTTCGACACCGATCTGGGCGGCATGCCGTTCAGCCTGACGGCCGGTCTGCGGCATGAAGGCACGCATCTGACCTCGAACGCGATCGGGCGCCGTCTGCTGGGCCTGTCCATCCCGTCGGGCGATCCGACCCTCATCCAGCCGAACCCGGCCTTGGGGACCAACGGCTTCTCCGATCCGACGACCATCTCGCGCAGTTCCAACTACACCTTCCTCCTGCCCAGCCTCGATGCGAAGCTGGAGGTGATGCCCAACCTGCTGCTGCGCATGAGTGCCTCACGGACCCTCACCCGTCCGGGCCTCGCCGCGCTGCGTCCCACCGTCACGCTGGGAACGTTGCGCGTGGGCAGCCTCTCGGCCAGTGGCGGCAACCCCGACCTCAAGCCGTATCTCTCCGATAACTTCGATGCGGCGGCAGAGTGGTACTATCAGCGCAACTCCTATGTTTCGGCCAACTTCTACCTGAAGCACATCACCAACTTCGTGGTCGGTGGCGTGTCGGTGCAGTCGATCGACGATGCGATCGATCCCAGCACCGGCCGGCTTGCGCGCTTCAACGTGAACAGCCAGGTCAACGGGCCGGAAGCCACCGTGAAGGGCGTGGAAATCGCCGTGCAGCACGTCTTTGGCGAGAGCGGCTTCGGCTTCCAGGCCAATGCCACCTTCCCGTGGAGCAACCGCAACTACGATCCCACCAGCACGGACGGCTCGGCCTTCTCGATCACCGGCCTTGCCAAGTCGGCCAACCTGATCGCCTTCTACGACAAGGACGGCTTCCAGATCCGTGGTGCCCTCAACTGGCGCGACGAATATCTGGTCCGGCTCGGTCAGGATCAGGGCGGCACCTTCGGTGCGGAGCCGGTCTATGTCGATCAGCAACTACAGATCGATGCCTCGGCCAGCTATGACGTCACGCCTTTCGCGACGGTCTTTGTCGAGGCCAACAACCTCAACAATTCGACCTACAGCACGCACGGGCGGTTCAGCAATCAGACGCTGGATGTCTTCTCTTACGGGCGCCGCTTCTCGGCCGGTGTCCGTGTGAAGTACTGATCGGGTTGACTTCTTGCCGGGGGAGCGCACTCCTGCGCTCCCCCGCATCGTTCATGTGAGTGGTCATGGTTCATCCGGTCAAGAATATCGTGATCGTCGGCGGCGGCACCGCCGGGTGGCTGACGGCTGGGATCATCGCGGCGAGACATCGCGGCCGCATTCCGCACAGCTTCACCGTCACGCTGGTGGAATCGCCGAACACGCCGATCATCGGGGTTGGGGAAGGTACCTGGCCCACCTTGCGCTCAACGCTCAAGACCATGGGCGTCTCCGAAACCGACTTCTTCCGCGAATGCGACGCGGCCTTCAAACAGGGCGCGCGCTTCAACCGCTGGACCACCGGCGCGGCCGATGACGGCTATTATCACCCGCTCGTTCTCCCGGAGGGTTTTGCCCGGGTCAATCTCGTCCCCCACTGGCTCGCCAACGGCAAGGGCCAGAGCTTTTGCGACACGGTGTGCCCGCAGGGCGTGATCTGCGACGAGAATCTAGGGCCCAAATCCATCACCACGGCCGAGTATGAAGGCGCCGCCAACTACGCCTATCATCTTGATGCCGGAAAGTTCGCGCCCTTCCTGCAGCGCCATTGCTGCGAGACCTTGGGCGTGCGCCATGTGCTGGCCGATGTCCGGCAAGTGCTGCTGGCGGAGAATGGCGACATCCGCGCCATCGACACGGAGCAGGCCGGCGAAATCGAAGGCGATCTGTTCATCGACTGCACGGGCTTTCGCAGCCTTTTGCTGGGCGATGCGCTGGGCGTGCCGTTCAAAGATTGCGGCGACATCCTGTTCTGCGACACCGCGCTGGCCGTGCAACTGCCCTATGAGAGCGAGAGCAGCCCGGTCGCGACGCACACCATCTCCACCGCGCAAAGCGCCGGCTGGATCTGGGACATCGGCCTGCCCTCCCGCCGTGGTATCGGCCATGTCTATTCCAGCCGCCACATCACGCAGGACGAGGCCGAGCGCGAGCTGCGCGCTTATCTCGGCCCGGCAGGCGCGGACCTTCCGTTGAGGAAGATCGACGTCCGCTCGGGCCATCGCGAAATCTTCTGGAAGCGCAATTGCGTCGCGGTTGGTCTCGCCGCCGGTTTCCTCGAGCCGCTGGAAGCCTCCGCCATCGTGCTGGTGGAACTCTCCGCCAAGATGATCGCCGAGCAGATGCCGGCCTGCCGCGAGGTGATGGACATCATCGCCCGACGCTTCAACGAGACCACCAGCTATCGCTGGGGCCGGATCATCGATTTCCTCAAGCTGCATTATGTGCTGACCAAACGCACCGACAGCGCCTTCTGGCGCGACAATCTGCTGCCGGAGACCATTCCGGACCGGTTGCAGGACCTGCTGGACCTCTGGCGCTACCAGTCGCCCTGGTTCCATGACGAGTTCGACCGCATCGAGGAGGTCTTCCCCGCCGCGAGCTACCAATATGTGCTGTACGGCATGGGCTTCCGCACAGAAGTCGCACCCGAAACGCTGACGCCGGAGGCTGCCGTCGCCATGCAGGCGATCCGCGAAAACAGCCGCCAGACCGACCGGCTGCGCACCAGCCTCCCCCGCCATCGCGACCTGCTGCGCAAGATTCGCGACTACGGCCTCCAGCCCGTCTGAGCTTTGGGGGCATGAGACAGGCTTCCGGCATTCGGCCCCACGTCCCACGCTTATTGGGTAGCGCTACCTTTCTTCCACCACTTCGCATCCTGATCGCATTAACCTGCGGATGGCCGTGCGTGGTCGCCGCGCAATTGCCGCCTGCGCCCGTCATCCCCGCAATGCCTGCGCGAGGCGCACCCAATTCGGAAGATGCCTTCTCCAATGTGCAGATATCCCCGCGACCGGAGGCCAAGCCGGTGGTGCTGCACGTCGCGCCGATCGGCGCAGAGACGGGCGATGGCAGCGCCGCGCGTCCGTTCGGCACGCTGGTGCAGGCGCAGGCAGCGGTACGGCGGCTGAACCGCGACAGGCCGGTCACCGTCCAGCTCGCCGACGGCGTCTATTCCCTCGACGCGCCTTTGCACTTTGGCGCGGAGGATGGCGGCCATGCCGGCCATATCGTCCGCTGGGAAGCCGCGCCGGGCGCGCAGCCCACGCTCTCCGGCGGGTCGATCGTGCAGGGTTGGACGCTCGCCGACCGCGACCGCAACATCTGGACGGCGTCGATCGGCAAAGGCAGCGATCCGCGCCAATTATGGGTCGATGGCCGCCTCGCCCATCGCGCCGCTGTCGAGGCGCCCCGGAGCGCCTTCGCCTTTTGCGATTGGGGCATCCAAATCGTCGATCCGGCCTGGCGCTTTCTCGCCAGCTTGCCGGACCAGAGCCGCATGGAGGTGGAGAACACCGGCTTCTTCACCGACAGACGGGCCGTCATCGACCGGATCAAGGGCGACCGCATTCTTCTCAAGCAGCCCGGCTGGCGGAACAATCTGATCGGCTACGATACCTTTGCCAAGCCGGTCTCCGGGACCAAGGCCCGCTTCTTCGTCGCCAATGCCCTCGCCTTCATGCGCGCCGCCGGCGACTGGTATGCCGATCCGGCGAAAGGCGTGCTCTACTACAAGCCGCAGGATGGCCAGTCGCCCGAGGCCCATGAGATCGTCGTGCCGCGACGGGAGGCGCTCATCACGATCGCCGGGAGCGCGGAGGCGCCGGTGTCGGACATTCTCTTCGAGGGGCTGGCCTTCCGCCACACAAGCTGGCGCGGGCCGAGCAGCGCCGAGGGCTATGCCAGCCAGCAGAGCGGGAGCTATCTCGCAGGCGACATCGCCAATTATCCCGCCGATCCAATTCGCGATTGCAGCTGGGGCTGTGCCGCGTTCGAGGCGCAACGCAACCACTGGCGCCAGCAGCCCGCCTCCGTGCAAATTTCCGCCGCGCGGCGGATCACGTTCCGCAACGCCACCTTCGCGCAACTGGGACAGATCGCGCTCGGCATCGGCAATAATCGCGAGGCGAATGCGCGCGGTCCGGGGCTTGCCGCGCAGTCGATCGAGGTCAGCGACTCGCGCTTCGGCCCGCTGGCCGGCGGTGCGATCATGGTCGGGGGAACGACCGTCGATGCCCACCATCCCTCAACGCCGGACATGGCCGTCCGCGACATACTGATCCGCAACAATCACATCGAGACGGTATCGCAGGATTATCGCGAGCAGGCCGCCATTCTGGTTACTTACGCCTCAGCCACACTCATCCTGCACAATGACGTTTCCGATGCGCCTTATGATGGCATTGATGTCGGTTGGGGCTGGGGAACCAATGATCCCGGCGGCAACACCGCCTATATGACGCGGGCGCGCGGCTATTACGACCAGCCCGGCAACCGCATCTACGAGACGCCGACGATCCTGCGCGACACGGTGATCTTCGGCAACCGCGTTCACGGCGTGAAACGCTGGTTTCCGGACGGCGGCGCCATCTACCACCTCTCCGCCGATCCGGGCGCGCTGATTGCCGAAAACCACATCTATGATGTCCCCGGCGGCATCGGCGTCTATCTGGACGAAGGCTCGCGCTACGTCACCGTCCGCCATAATGTCATCGACGGCGTCGGCCTATGGGTGAACCTCAATGCGCAGGACGACGCCCGGCCGCGCCGAACCAATCTGGACAATCTTGCCTCCGGTAACTGGTTCAACAGCGGCAAGGCCAATGGCAATTGGTCAGCCTATCTGAACAACCACCTCGTCGATAATATTGCCGTCAACGGGCAGGCCTGGCCGCCCGAGGCGCGCGCCGTCATCGCCCGTGCCGGGGTCCAGATGGGCGGCACCGCGCCATGACCGCCCTTCCCCATCCTTTCGCCGATTCAGACGCTGGAGACAGATCATGACCGCCGCTCCCTCCCTACGCGCCCTCATTCTCGCCGGTGCTGCGGTGTTCGCCGTGCCGCTGGCCGCTCAGGCAGACGATGCCGGCACGGTCATGGCACAGTCCGAGCGGCAGGCGGCAGGCATCGTGGCGAAGCTCACGCCGCAGGAAAAGGCGGACCAGCTTCTCAATGTCGCGCCTGCCATCCCGCGCCTTGGTATTCCCGGCTACAATTGGTGGACGGAATCGCTGCACGGCGCGATGGGCACGCTGCCGACCACCAACTTCCCCGAACCGATCGGCCTCGCCGCCACCTTCGATGCGCCGCTGGTCCATGATGTCGCCAACATCATCAGCGTCGAGATGCGGGGCCTGCATACGCTGGCGCGGCAGACCGGACGCCTGGGGCGCATCGGCACGGGGCTGGACACATGGTCGCCCAACATCAACATCTTCCGCGATCCGCGCTGGGGGCGCGGGCAGGAAACCTATGGCGAGGACCCCTTCCTCACGGGCGAGATCGGCAAGGCGTTCATCACCGGCATGCAGGGGCCTGACCCGGCACGGCCGAACATCATCGCGACGCCCAAACATTATGCCGTGCACAGCGGCCCGGAATCGACGCGCCATCATGCCAATGTCTATGTCTCTCGCCATGATATGGAGGACACCTATCTGCCGGCCTTCCGCGCTGCCATTGTGGACGCCAAGGCGGGATCGATCATGTGCGCCTATAACCGCGTGAACGGGCAGCCGGCGTGCGCCAGTGATGATCTGCTCAAGACGCATTTGCGCGATGCCTGGGGCTTCAAGGGCTATGTCGTCTCCGATTGCGATGCGGTGACCGATATCAAGCGCAACCATCATTATGCGCCGGATGCCGCCACGGCGGTCGCCGCCGCCATGCGGGCCGGGGTCGATAGCGAGTGCAATGGCGCGACACTGAGCGACACCGCGGGCCTGGGCCAGCCCTATCTCGATGCGCTGAACCGCAATCTCATCACCCAGAGCGATGTCGATACCGCGCTCGTGCGGCTGTTCTCCGCGCGCCTGCGCAATGGCGACCTGCCCGGTCTTGGGCCGCGCGCGGCCATCGCACCATCCGTCATCGGCGCGCCGGACCACGGAGCGCTCGCGTTGAAGGCCGCCGAAAAGAGCCTGGTGTTGCTCAAAAATGATGGCGCGCTGCCGCTCAAGCCCCATGCCCGCATCGCCGTCATCGGCCCGCTGGCGGATGCCACCCGCGTGCTGCGCGGCAATTATTCTTCTACGCTCTCCGGCCCGCCGATATCCGTGCTGGAGGGGCTTCGTCAGGCCATGCCCGGCGCGACGATCCATCATGCGCCCTTCACGGAGACCTTCACCGATGGCGACCGCGTGCCGACGGCAGCCCTCATCGCGCCAGACGGCAAGCCGGGCCTGCTGGCGCGCTATTACAACCCCACGCAGACGCCGCCCGCCCGCTTCGCCCCAGGCACGTTCGACAGCGCCACAAAGGCGATGACCTTCCAGACCAGGCCGGTTGTGACCCGCAGGGAAGCCGATGTGTCGGGACGCAGCCTCGATCTGGCGAACGTCTCCGACCATCACCGCGTGGTCTGGACCGGCTTCCTCGTGCCGCCGGAGAGCGGCACCTACCGGCTCGGCCTGTCCGGCTCCAACGGCGAAATGCTGCTCGACGGCAAGCCGTTCGTGGACCTCAAAAACTCGCGCTGGAACAGCCTGCCCACGATGAAGACGCTGACGCTGGAGAAGGGCAAGCGCTACCCGATCGAGATCATGATGACCTCGCACATCAACACGGGCATCGACCTGATGTGGAAGCGCGTCTCCCCCGATGCCGATGCGGCGATTGCCGCTGCGGCGGCGCAATCGGACGTGATCGTCGCGGTCGTCGGCCTCACCTCGGATCTCGAAGCCGAGGAAACGCCGGTGAAGGTGCCGGGCTTTGAGGGTGGCGACAAGACCACGCTCGATCTGCCGGCCGAGCAGCTTGCCATGCTGGAAAAGGCCCGCGCGCTGGGTAAACCGCTGGTCATCGTGGCGATGAACGGCAGCCCGATCAATCTCGCCTGGGCGAAGGACCATGCAGCGGGCATCGTGGAGGCCTGGTATCCGGGCCAAAATGGCGGTCTCGCGGTCGCCAATGTCCTCTCCGGCAAGACCAATCCCTCCGGGCGCCTGCCCCTCACCTTCTATCGCAGCGTGGATGAGCTGCCGCCCTTCGGCGACTACAGCATGGCCGGGCGCACCTACCGCTACTTCACCGGCACGCCGGTTTACGGCTTCGGCTACGGCCTGAGCTACACGCAATTCGCCTATGAGCCGCTGCAGGTGCAGGCCTCGGGCGATGCTGCGCAAGGCGTGCGGGTCTCGACCACCCTGCGCAATAGCGGGCAGCGAGCGGGCGAAGAGGTGGCGCAGCTCTATCTCGATTTCCCGGATGTGCCCGGCACCCCGCGTATCGCCTTGCGCGGCTTCCAGCGGGTGGACCTGAAGCCCGGCGAATCCCGCGCGATCAGCTTCGATCTCTCGCCGCGCGATCTGAGCGCGGTGTCGCTGGAGGGCGTGCGGCAGGTCTTCCCCGGTGCATATCGCGTCTCGGTAGGCTCGGCTCAGCCCGATAGCGGCCTGCCGGTGCAGAGCGCGGACTTCGCCATCGCCACCGGCGTCACCCTGCCGAAATAGGCGCGATGCCCAGCCAGCCGCTCACGTCGATCTGCTGTGAGCGGCCAGCCTTCAGCCGCACGGTCAGGCGCTGGCTGGCGAAGCGGACCGTCCGCTCCGCATCGACGGCGCTGGTGAGGGTCAGCGTGCGCGGCCGGGACTGCGCCCAACCGAGATCGACCATGCAGGCCCCCCGCGCCCGCAGCCCCCGCACCGCGCCGGTCGGCCAGGCCGAGGGCAGCGCCGGCAGGAGGTGAATCTCATCGCCCCGGCTGCGCATCAGCATATGCGCGATGCCGGCGATGCCGCCGAAATTGCCATCGATCTGGAAAGGCGGGTGGGCATCGAACAGATTGGGATAAGTCCTCTCCGGCCCGAGCAAAAAGCACAGGATGCGGTGGGCCCGGTCGCCCTCGCCAAGCCGCGCCCACAGGTTGATCCGCCAGGCCGTCGCCCAACCGGTGCCGATATCGCCGCGCAATTCCAGCGAGCGGCGCGCCGCCGCCGCGAGCGCTGGCGTGTCGTCAGGGTCGATCTGTTGGCTGGGGAATAGCCCGTAGAGATGCGAGACGTGGCGATGGTCCGGCTCGGGCGCCTGCGCATCCCAATCCTGCTGCCACTCCTGCAACTGCCCTTGCGCGCCGACATGATCTGGCGCGAGACGCCCACGCAAGGCGCGAAGCTCCGCCGCGAAGGCGCCGTCGATGCCGAGCAGATCGGCGGCCTGCGCCGTCTGATCGAACAGGTCGCGCAAAATCTGCTGGTCCATGGCCGGCCCGGCGCAGATCGCGATGTCACCATGATGGGCGTTCTCCGGAGAGAGCGACGGGCTGGTAACGAGGGCGCCGGTCTCGGGATCGACCTGCAGCGTATCGACAAAGAACAGCGCCGCCCCGCGCATGAGCGGATAGACATCGCGCAGGAAGGTCTTGTCTCGCCCATAATCCCAGCGCTCCCACAAATGGGCGCACAGCCACGCCCCGCCGGTCGGCCACATCCCCCAGCGCGCGCCATCCACCGGCGCGGTGGCGCGCCAGATATCGCTGTTATGATGCGCCACCCAGCCGCGCGCGCCATACATCTCCCGCGCGGTGCGGGCGCCGCTTTCCGCCAGCTCCTGCACCATCCGCACCAGCGGCTCGGTGCATTCGGGCAAGGCCGTGATCTCAGCCGGCCAGTAATTCATCTGCGTGTTGATGTTGATCGTGTATTTCGATCCCCAAGGCGGATCGATGCTCTCATTCCAGATGCCCTGCAGGTTGGCGGCCTGGGAGCCGGGGCGCGACGAGGCAATCAGCAGATAGCGCCCATAATTGAAATAGAGCGCAGCAAGGCCGGGGTCATCGCGGCTCTGCGCGGCGATCACGCGCTCATCGGTGGGCAGCGCGGCGGCGCTGTCATCGCCAAGGTCGATCTCGACGCGGCGGTACAGGGCGCGATGGGCAGCGACCGCTTCACCATGCAGTTGCTCGGTGCTGCGCGCCATCGCGTCGACGATCCAGCCGCGCACAAGCGCATCTGGATCGCCGGAGACATCGTCGAAACGGCGGAAGCTCGTCGCCATCGCGACCAGAACCGTCACCGCCCGCGCGCCACGCAACGCCAGATGATCGCCCTGCGCGGTGAGCGAGCCGCCTTCCGGGATCACGCGCACCAGCCCTGCCAGCTTCAGCGCACCGTCGACGCCATGCGCGCCACGATTGCGCCCCCGGATGAGCAGCAGCGCGTCGCGAGCCTCCACCTGCGCCTCCTGCGCCGGCGTGAAGCCGATATCGAGATCGAGCGACGCCGGGCCATCCACCTCGTGGCGCAGCACGATCACCTGTCGCACGGGCGACGCAAAGACCGTGCGCTCATGCCGGGTGTTCGCCAGCGTGAACGTCGTCGTCGCCGTGGCGCGGTCGAGGTCCAGCATGCGCGCATAATCCGCCGGGACAGCAGCGGACGCGGCGCCCGGCAAGCTGAGCAACAGATCGCCGAAGCTCTGATAGGCCATCTGCTGGACCGGCTGGCCGATCAAGGTGCGGTTCGCGAGGTCATGCGCCTGCGCGTAATCCCCCTGCGCAATCAGCCTGCGCACCTCCGGCAAGGCGGCACGGGCAGCGGGATTGACCGGATCATAAGGCCCGCCGGACCATAATGTATCCTCATTGAGTTGCAGCCGCTCGGTGCCGACGCCGCCGAACACTATCGCGCCGATCCGGCCATTGCCGACCGGTAGGGCCTGCGTCCATTCTGTCGCCGGGCGCCGATACCAGAGCCGGTCGCGCAAGGGTCTGTCGCTCTCGGACGCGGCCACGGCGGCGCCCGGCAAACAGGCATTGGCGGCGAGCAGCAGCGAGCCTTCCAGCACATCGCGGCGCGTGACCATCGCTCAGCAGCCCTTTCGGTTAGCGGGCCCAGACATAAGGCCCCACGATGGTGCCGGTGAATCCGCCTGCATCTTGTGTGCTGAGGAAGCGGGCATCCACATCCGCCGCGAGCCGGCCCATGCCCCCTGCCCCGGCATAGTCGAAGGACATGGTCCCGCCATTGGCACGGATCGTCAGCGTCATCGGGCCTCGGTTGGCGATAGGCGCGGAGGCGACCAGCTGCTCCTTCCCTTTGGCGCGAGTATACAGCGCGATTGCATCCTGCCCGTTCAGCCGCGTGAGGCCGAAGAACAGCCAGGCATCGTCGCTTTGCATCGCGGCAAGGCCGGCGCGGTCGCCTTCCTGCTCCGGCGAGAAGGTGACGACGGTGCGCATAGTCGCGACATGATGCTGCTGGCGCCGCCCGAGGAAGGCGGGCGTTACGGCCTTGTCACCGAGCGGCGCGGCACTGGCCAGCACCAGATCGCCACGCTCCAGCCGATAGAACGGGTGATCCGGCGTGCGGACGCCGACCCATTGCATGGCGAGCTGGTCGCCCTCGAAGCTGTCGGCATATGCGAAATCGCCGCTGGTCGGCAGCGGCGGCCGGACCTGTGGAGGCAGCGCGGGCGCCTTGGGCGCGAACGGAATCGTCTCGCCATGCGGCAGGATGACCGGCCAGCCGTCTTTCCACTGGACCGGCAGCAGGAAGGTCTCGCGACCGATATTGTAATAGTTGTCGGCATAAGGCCGCACCGCCAGAAATGTTGCCCACCAGTCGCCCGCCGGGGTCTGGACGAGCTTGGCGTGGCCGGCCGAGGTGATCGGATCGGGCCGGGCGGGATCGAGGTCGCGCTGGGTGAGGATCGGGTTATCCTTATACGGCACATAAGGTCCGCGCAGCTTGCGCGAGCGGAACACCACCTGGGAGTGATCGACGCTGGTGCCACCTTCCGCCGCGGTCAGATAATACCAGCCATCCTTGCGCAGAATGTGCGGCCCCTCGATCCAGATCGGCTTCTTGTTCAGGTCCACCCCGCCATTGACGAGCTGGGTGCTCGGCCCGACCATCTTGCCGGCCCGCCAGTCATATTCCTGAATCCAGATGGCGCGATGCCCCTCATAGCGCGGCGTCTCGTCCGGCCCACGATTGTTAACGATGTAGGCCTTGTCGCCTTCCCAATAGATCGACGGGTCGATCCCCTCGAACGGTAGCCATATGGGGTCGGACCAGGGGCCGGCGGGTTTCTTGGCGGTGATGACGAAATTGTCCCGGCACCCCACGCATGTGTTGACGATGTAGAAGGTGCCATCATGAAAGCTGATGTCCGGCGCGAACACGGCCTCGGACACGCCCCGGCCGGCAAGGTTGAGCTGATCGGGCCGGTCGATCGCATTGCCGATCTGCGTCCAGTTCACCAGATCCCTGGAATGCCAGACCGGAAGCCCCGGAAAATGCGCGAAGGATGAGGTGACGAGATAATAATCCTCCCCCACCCGCGTAATCGAGGGATCGGGATAATAGCCTGAGAGGATTGGGTTGCGGTAGGCGCCGGGCTTGACCGTTACCTGCTCGATGGACTGGCCATCATAATCGAAGCTTGCAAAGCGGGCCTCCGGCCCTGCCCATGCCGCCGCGGGCATCAAGGCCAGCGCTGCGGCCATCCATCCACGCGCCCACAGTCCCGCCGCGATCTTCATTGTCCCTCTCCTGTTTGGCGGCACGCTGATCCTGTGCGGATTCGCTGCCCTGAGTCATATTGGTAGCGCTCCCATTTCTCCTTGCCCAGCCTGTTTTATGCGCACGAGCGCGTATCCTCCTCCAAACAGGACAAATTCATGCGCGAGCGGAATCCATTTGACCGCGCCACATCCGTAATGGTAGCGCTACCTTAACAACGCCGCACAACCATAAGCGGCGCGCAAGATAAACGAAGGAGAGCCCCCTTGTCGAAAGTCCCGATGCTCCGGACCAGCCTTGTCGTGCTTGGTCTCGCCACCGCCCTTTCCGCCTGCTCCTCGGATGAACCGGCCGCTGCAAACAATGGCGCGACTGGCGCGGCGCATGAATCGGATGGCATCTCGGCTGACGGCAAGCGCTTCCTCTCCCAGCCGCTCGTGACGGAGATTTTCACCGCCGATCCCTCGGCCCATGTCTTCAACGGCAAGATCTACGTCTATCCCAGCCATGATGTCGACGCAGGCATCCCCGATGATGACCTTGGCACCCAATATGCCATGCACGACTATCGCGTGCTGGAGATGGAGAAGATCGGCGGCCCGGTGAAGATCGGCCCGGTCGCGCTGGACGTGAAGGACGTGCCCTGGGCCGCCAAGCAGATGTGGGCACCCGACGCCGCGTTCAAGGACGGCACCTACTATCTTTACTTCCCGGCCAAGGACAAGGACGGCATCTTCCACATCGGCGTGGCGACCAGCAGCACGCCCATGGGTCCGTTCAAGGCCGAGCCCAAGCCGATTGCCGGCAGCTTCTCCATGGACCCCAATGTGTTCACGGACACGGACGGGACCAGCTACATGTATTTCGGCGGCATCTGGGGCGGCCAGCTCCAGAACTGGGCCAAGGGCAAATATGATGCCGCGATCGGCGTGACCGATCTCAAGGCGGACGACCAGGCGGCGCTCATGCCCAAGGTCGCCAAAATGGCCCCGGACATGAAGAGCTACGCCGAAGCGCCGCGTGATGCGGTGATCCTCGACGAGAAAGGCAAGCCGCTGCTGGGCGGCGACCACAACCGCCGCTTTTTCGAGGGTGGCTGGATGTATAAGCGTGGCGACACGTATTACTTCACCTACTCGACGGGCGACACCCACTTCCTCGTCTACGCCACCGGCAAGTCGCCTTATGGTCCGTTCACCTATCGCGGCAAGATCATGGAGCCGGTGCAGGGCTGGACCACCCACCACTCGATTGTGGACTGGGGCGGCAAGACCTGGCTCTTCTATCATGACACGCAGCTGAGCGGCAAAAACCACCTGCGCAATGTGAAGGTCACCGAGCTGACCTTCAACGCCGACGGCACGATCCAGACGATCAATCCGTTCCACGACTGACCGGCATGTTCCTCGGCATCGACATCGGCACCTCCGGCGTGAAAGCGGTCGTCATCGACCAGCATGGCGCCGTTGTCGGCCAGGGAACGGCAGCGCTCACCGTGCAGCGGCCGCATCCGCTCTGGTCCGAGCAGGACCCGGCCGCGTGGTGGGCTGCCACCACCGCAGCGGTGCAGGCCATCGACCCCGCCGTGCGGCGCGCCGTGCTGGGCGTCGGGCTCGCCGGCCAGATGCACGGCGCCACGCTGCTCGGCGCGGACGATCAGCCGCTGCGTCCTGCGATGCTGTGGAATGACGGGCGCAGCCACGCCGAATGCATCGCGCTGGAAGACAAGACCGACGCCTTCCGCACAATCGGCGGCAACATCGTCATGCCCGGCTTCACCGCACCAAAGCTCGCCTGGGTCGCCCGGCACGAGCCGGAGATCTTCGCCGCCACACGCACCGTGCTGCTGCCCAAGGACTATATCCGCCTGCAAATGACCGGCGACAAAGCCACGGACATGTCCGACGCCGCCGGCACCTTGTGGCTGGATGTTGCCGGGCGGCGCTGGGCGGAAGCACTGCTGGACGCGACCGGACTCAGCCTTGCGCACATGCCGGCGCTGTACGAGGGCACAGAGCTGACCGGCACGTTGCGGGCGGAGGTCGCTCAGCTCTGGGGCATGTCCCCCGTTCCGGTTGCCGCGGGGGGCAGCGATAATGCCGCCGGCGCTGCGGGCATCGGCATCGTCAGCGATGGCGACGGGCTGCTTTCCCTCGGCACATCGGGCGTAATCTTCATCGCCAACGACCAGTTCAAACCCAATCCAGACCGAACCGTGCACGCCTTCTGTCACTGCCTGCCTGCACACTGGCATCAGATGGCCGTGCACCTGTCGGCGGCGTCGTGCATAGACTTTGCTGCACGCCTCTCCGGTGCAGCCGGCGCCGCCGACCTCTTTTCCCGCGCGGAGTCCGTTGGCCCCGCGTGCGGACCGGAACTCTTCCTCCCCTATCTCTCAGGCGAACGCACACCGCATAACGACCCGCAGGTGCGCGGCGCCTTCCTCAATCTCGATCATGATAGCGGGCCGGAGCGGCTGGCGCAGGCGGTGCTGGAGGGCGTTGCCTTTGCCTTTGCCGATGGGCTGGATGCGCTGCGCGACGCCGGCAGCGATGTGCAGGAACTGGCCGTGATCGGCGGCGGCGCGCGGTCGCGCTATTGGGGCCAGATCATCGCCGCTGCACTCGGCACGCGCCTGAATTACCTCAAGGGCGGTGAAGTCGGTCCGGCGATGGGCGCGGCCCGCCTGGCGCAGATCGGTGTAACCGGCGGCGCACCTGCCGACATCTGCACGACGCCGCCGATCGCTCATGTGATCGAGCCAGACCCGCTGACCGCCGAACGACTGGCCCCCAAGCGCGAGGCCTTCCGCCGCGCCTACCCCGCCATTCGCGCCGCGCAGAGCTGACATTCTTGAAACCGACAGGGAGCGCCTGATGGCCACCGACTATTTCGCAGACATTGCCCCCATTGCCTATAAGGGCCCGGATACCGACGACGAGCTGGCCTATCGCTGGTATGACAAGGATCGCGTCGTGCTCGGCAAGCGGATGGAGGATCATCTGCGCTTTGCCGTGTGCTTCTGGCACACATTCTGCTGGCCGGGCTCGGACGTGTTCGGCGCCGGCACCTTCAACCGCCCCTGGCATGCTGGCGCGAATGACAGCGCCGCCGCCCATCAGAAGCGCGCGGTCGCCTTCGATTTCTTCAAGAAACTCGATGTCCCCTTCTACTGCTTCCACGATGTCGACGTGATGGCGCAGGCCGAAAGCGTGGCCGAGCATCGCCGCTACCTCGCCGAGGCCATCGATCATCTGGAAGAGCTGCAGGCTTCGAGCGGCCGCAAGCTGCTGTGGGGCACCGCCAATCTGTTCGGCCATCCCCGCTTTGCTGCCGGCGCCGCGACAAATCCGGACCCGGAAGTCTATGCCTTCGCCGCCATGCAGGTGCGCGATGCGCTGGAGGCCACGCATCGCCTGGGCGGCGTCAACTATGTGCTGTGGGGCGGCCGTGAGGGCTATGAGACGCTGCACAACACCAACTTGAAGCGCGAGCTCGATAATTTCGGGCGCTTCCTGACGCTGGTGGTCGAGCACAAGCACGAGATCGGCTTTTCCGGCACGATCCTCATCGAGCCCAAGCCCCACGAGCCCACCAAGCATCAATATGATTTCGATACGGCCACCGTTTACGGTTTCCTCAAGCGCTATGGCCTCGAGAATGAGGTGAAGGTGAACATCGAGGCGAACCACGCCACGCTCGCCGGCCATACCTTCGAGCATGAGCTGGCCACGGCGGCGGCGCTCGGCATCTTCGGATCGATCGACGCCAATCGCGGCGACCATCAGAATGGCTGGGATACCGACCAGTTTCCCAATTCCGTGGAAGAACTCACCGTCGCGATGATCGAGGTGATCCGCGCCGGCGGCTTCACCACCGGCGGGTTCAACTTCGATTCCAAGGTCCGGCGCCAGTCGATGGACCCGGTGGACCTGTTCTACGGCCATATCGGCGGCATCGACACGGTGGCGCGTGGCCTGCTGAATGCCGCCGCGATCATCGAGGATGGCCGCATCGATGCCCTGCGCAACCAGCGTTATGCGGGCTGGGATGGTCCGCTGGGCAAGGAGATCGCCGCGCTCGACCTCGCCGGGATCGCCGACCTCGCCGTAACCCGCGCGCTCGACCCCAAGCCTGCCTCCGGCCGGCAGGAGCGGATCGAAAATCTCGTCAATCGCTTCATTTGAGCCATGCCGGACCCGGGCGCTTCCTCTTCGCCGGGTCAGGTCACTGATGAGGTGGTCGCTACGGCGGCCACCTCTTTTTTTGCTATCTTCTCGCCCAGGCGCTAACGAAACCGAAATTGCCGTGCCCCCATAGATCGGCACAAGAGACGATAACGACGCGGAGCCAAAGCAAGATCGCCCCCTCATCTTATCTGTTGCGATGAACGCACGATGTTGGGAGAGGTCTCGCCCGGTTCCGGATAGGAAGGCGAACAAGTCAGGCGATGGTCACCAACCGCAGTTCCCGCTCGTCCCGTCGGCAGAGCTCTGGTCCCAAGATCGAGGATGTCGCCCGCCTGGCCGGCGTTTCGCCGATGACCGTGAGCCGCGTGATCAACAAGGGCACCAATGTCCGTGAGGACAAGCGCCTGGCGGTCGAGGCTGCGATTGCCGAACTGAACTACGCGCCCAACATCGCCGCTCGCACGCTCGCCGGCGGGGAGGACACGCGCATCGGGCTGCTTCACTCCAACCCGAGCTTTGCCTATCTCAGCGAGTTTCTGGTGGGCATATTGGCGGAGACCAGCCGCACCGGCGCGCAGTTGATCGTCAAGGAGTGCAATGAGGAAGGCGCAGAGGACAAGGCCATCGAGGCGCTGCTCAAGGGCCGTGTAGACGGGATCGTCCTGCCCCCTCCGCTGAGCGACTCCCCCTCCGTGCTCGCCGTGCTGGAAGGCGCCGGCGTGCCGGTCGTCGCGGTCGCCACTGGGCGCGCGCCGGACTGGGCGCTTTCGGTGAGCATCGATGACAAGGCGGCCGCCCACGCCATGACCGATCACCTCATCCTGCTCGGGCATCAGCGCATCGGCTTCATCACCGGCCACCCCAACCAGACGGCCAGCGCCGAGCGACTGGAGGGCTACCGCTCCGCGCTGGAGAAGCACGGCATCGAGCCCCGGCCCGAGCTGATCGAGCAGGGCTTCTTCACCTTCCGCTCCGGGCTGGAGGCAGCCACGCGCCTGCTCGACCTGCCCGAGCCGCCGACGGCGATCTTCGCTTCCAACGACGATATGGCCGCAGCTGCGCTGACCGTCGCGCACCGGCGCGGCATCGATGTGCCGCAAATGCTGACCATCTGCGGGTTCGACGATACCGCTCTGGCGCTCACCAGTTGGCCGGAGCTGACCACGATCCGCCAGCCGATCACCGATATGGCGCAGCAGGCGGTGGCGCTGCTGACCCGGGAAATCCGCATGCGCAACGCCTCATCGAAGGGCGTGGACCACCCGCATGTCGTGACGCCCTACACGCTGATCGCGCGTGAGAGTGACGGACCCCCGCCCCAGCCCTGAAAAGCGAACGGCCCGGCAACGCCTAAGCGTGACCGGGCCGAGCGTGTTGTCGGGTGAGCGATCAGCCTTCCATCTGCTCCAGTTCCCGTCCCTTGGTCTCGCGCACCATGGCGCGGACGAAGAAGAAGGAGACGGCGGCAAAGAAGGCATAGCCGAAATAGGCCACCGCAAGGCCAGGGCTGACCACCAGCGAGGGGAAGCTCACCGAAACGAGGGCGTTCGCCAGCCACTGCGCCAGCCCCGCCACCGCCAGGCCCGAGCCACGGATCTGGTTAGGGAACATCTCGCCCAGCATCACCCACATGATCGGCCCCCAGCTCAGGTTGAAGAAGATCACGTAGAGATTGGCCGAAATCAGCGCGATGATGCCATTGCTGCCGGGCAGCACCACGCCGCCATCGGCGCCCGTGACCGCCGTGGAAAAGGCATAGGCCACGATCGCCAGCGTGACGGCCATGCCCGCCGATCCGAAAAGCAGCAGCGGCTTGCGGCCGATCTTGTCCACCAGGAACATGGTGGCGATGCAGGCGGCGATGGAGAGCACGCCCGAGAGGATGTTGGTCTGCAGCGCATAATCCTCCGAGAAGCCGACAGCCTCCCACAAGGTGGCGCCATAATAGAAGACCACGTTGATGCCGACGAACTGCTGGAAGATCGCAAGGCCGATGCCGGTCCACACGATCGGCCGGATGCGCCCCGTCGTCTTGTCGATGAGATCGGAGAGACGCGGGCGATGGTGATCGGCAGCGAGGCTGTCGCGGATCTCACTCACCTTGCGCGTCGCTTCCTCGGGGCCGAACAGCCGCGAGAGAACCGCATGGGCGCGCTCTTCCTTGCCCTTGACCACCAGATAGCGTGGGCTTTCGGGAATGATCAGCAGCGCCAGGATGTAGATGGCCGCCGGGATCGCCTGCAGCAGAAACATCCAGCGCCACGCCGGCAGATCGAACCACAAGGTCGCCGTCGAGCCGCCGGCATAGCGCGCCAGCACGAAGTTGGCGACGAATGCTCCGGTAAGGCCGGTGATGATCATCACCTGCTGAATGCTGGAGAGGCGCCCCCGGATCGAGGCTGGCGTCACCTCGGAGATATAGACCGGCGAAATCACGCTGGCCGCGCCGACGCCGAGGCCGCCGATGATCCGCGCCACGATGAACATCGCCGAAGACCCGGCCGCACCGGCCAGAAGCGCGCTGATGAGGAAGAGCAGGCCGGCCAGCATCATCACGCCGCGACGGCCAATGAGGTCGGACATGCGCCCGGCGAGAAACGCGCCCAGCGCGGAGCCGACCAGAATGGCGCCGACATTGATGCCGATGCCCAGCGCGCCCAGGTCAAACGCGGATTCCAGCCCTTTCTGGGTGCCGTTGATCACGCCGGAATCATAGCCGAACATGAAGCCACCAATGGTGGCGATGGCCACGATGGCGAATATGAACCCGATGTTGGTTCGCCCGATGGCGTGCGTTTCAGCGCTCATGCCGAGCCCCTCCTCTCTCTCAAAAATTCTGCCGACTCCAGCCGAGGCCGTGACGGCGTTTCTTCTGTCAAATATCTGCCGGGGTAACCGGCAATCCTGCAACCTTGGGATCGAATGCGAAGACGTGGCCGGCCAACGGCTGTGCCTCACGCGCGGCAGCATCCAGCCCCTTGTGCGCGGTGGTGGCATAGGCCGTGCGCAGATCCGGCCCTCCAAAGGCGATCTTGGTGACATTGGCGACGGGGAAGGAGATGGTCTGCATCAGCGAGCCCTGCGGATCATAGCGCCGCACGCCCCAGCCGCCGAACAAAGCGACCCACAGGCAGCCCTCACTATCCAGCACGGAGCCGTCCGGCCAGCCGGCGCCATCCTCGATGGTGATGAACAGCTCGCCCGCGCCGACCGTGCCGTTCTCATCGACCGGGACTTTCCAGATTTTCCGGCCAAGCGTGTCGGTGTGATAAAGCGTGCGCCCATCTGCGCTGATGGCAGGGCCATTGGTGATCTCGACAGCAGGCACGGCCGTGGCGGCGCACTGCCCGCCGGCGAGGCAATAGAGACGCCCGGTATGGGCGGCTTCGCTGTCGTCCATGCTGCCGAACCACAGCCGCCCTTGAGTATCGGTGGCGGCGTCGTTCAGCCGATTGCCGGGCAGATGCGGCTCCGGATCGTGGAACAGCGAAAATGTCCCGCTTTGCGGATCGAACCGATGCAGGCCGGTGCGCACGCCGGTCATCATGTCGCCGCTGCGCGTAGGCAGCGCCCAGCCGATCTGGTCCGGCGCATCCCATACCGCCAGCGCGCCGGTGGTCGGCACATGGCGGTAGAGCCTGTGCGCCTTGATGTCGACGAACCACAGAGCATGGTCCCACCAGACCGGCCCTTCGCCGAGCGTCATGCCCAGGGGAAGGATCGGCTCGGGCTGCATCTCAGCGCCAGCCTGCGTCGACGAAATATTCGTGCCCGCTGCACAGCGCTCCGTCATCGGAGGCGAGGAACAGCGCCAGCGCGGCGACATCGCGCGGCTGGATGCGGCGCGGGAGGCACTGGGCCTGCAGGATCTCCGCCTCACCTTCCGGCGTGTACCACTGCTTCTGGCGGGGGGTATCGACATTGCCCGGCACGATGGCGGTCACGCGGATATTGTCGCCGCCCAGATCACGCGCCAGCGCGCGGGTCATGCCCTCCACGCCGGCCTTCGCGGTCTGGTAGAGCACCAACTCGGACATGCCGAGATGCCAGCTCACCGAGCCCAGATTGATGACGGCACCGCCGCCCCGCGCCCGCATCGCCGGAACCACAGCTTGCGCGGCGAAGAATTGATGGCGCAGGTTGGTGGCCATGCGCTCGTCCCAATAATCGGCGGTCACCTCGTCATAGCGGTGGCGGTCGTCATTGGCGGCATTGTTGACCAGCACGTCGAACCCGCCCATCTCGCTCTCCAGCGCGCGGACGGTCCGCTCCAGTTCGGCGACGTTGCGCAGGTCGCAATGGCGAAAGCGCGCGCCGGCGAGATCCCGCGCCAGATCGGCGCCGGCAATGTCGTTGAAATCGAGGAAGGCGACGTGCGCGCCCTGCCCCGCGAAGGCCGCGACGATGGCCGCCCCGATCCCGGTCGCCCCGCCGGTGACCAGCACGTTCTTGCCCGCCAGGCTGGGATAGACGGCGTATTGTGTTTGCTCAGACTTGTTCATGCCGATTCCAGAAGACCGCGCCGCTGCAGATTTGCGTAAAAGGCGCCGATGCCCATCTGCCAGGGCGGTGCATCGCGCGAGGTGACGACCCGGTTGACCAGACGACCCAGCTTGTCGGATGCGATGGTGACGACATCACCCACCTTGTGAGTGAAGCCACGTCCCGGCTCGTCGCGGTCCTGCACGGGCGCGAAGAGCGTGCCGAGGAACAGCGCAAAACCATCGGGATATTGGTGCTCGCTCAGAGTCTGGCGCACCAGATCGAGCGGATCGCGGCTGATCTCCGCCATGTTGCTCACGCCCTTCAGCACGAACCCATCCTCTCCGGCGATGGTCAGCCGCACTTCGGCACGGCGCACATCATCGATGCTGAAGCTGTCATCGAACAGCCGCACCAGCGGGCCGATGGAACAGGAGGCGTTATTGTCCTTGGCCTTACCGAGCAGCAGCGCCGAGCGGCCCTCGAAATCGCGCAGATTGACGTCATTGCCGAGCGTCGCGCCGACGACGGCGCCGAGGCTGTCCGCCAGCAGCACGATCTCCGGCTCGGGGTTGTTCCACGCAGAATCCGAACGGATGCCGATCGCGGCGCCGGGCCCCACGGTGGAGAGCACCGGCGACTTGGTGAACACCTCCGCATCCGGGCCGATGGCGACCTCCAGATATTGCGACCACAGCCCATCCTCGATCAGCGCCTCCTTGAGAGAGGCGGCCTCTGCCGTACCGGGCTGGACGGAGCGGATTTGCCCGCCAATGCGCGACTCCAGCCGCTCGCGGATCGAGGCAGCCCGGCTCCAGTCGCCCCGCGCCCGCTCCTCGATCACCCGCTCGATGGCGGAGAGAGCGAAGGTGACGCCGCAAGCCTTGACGCACTGTAGATCGACGGGGCTGAGCAAGCGCGTGGATGCCGGATCAAAATGGCCCAGCGACGTGCCGCCAGCGCCTGAAAAATCGCCGCTTTCCACAAGGGCCGAGACGGTCGGCCAGACGTGCGCCATATCGAGCAGTTCACCCTGCCGGACGAGCACGGGGCTCGGGCCATCGCCAAAATCGGCTCGCCCCAGAAACATACCCTCTTCCCAATCGACGGGCAGCATCGGGCCGGACTCTTCTGGATGTATCACTTCCTCTCCCTCGCCCCCCGAGGGCGCCCCTGTGTGTTAGCGCTATCAAGAGCTATTGCGCTTGTTTGTCAAGAGGGGCTACTCCTGCGCCTCTAACGCGTTGACAAGAGAGACGATGACACCCGGCCCGATCCTCTGTTTCGGCGAACTGCTGCTCCGCCTCTCCGCCGTACCGGGCGAGAGCCTGTTCCAGAGCGAGCGGCTGGATGCGCGATTCGTCGGCGCGGAAGCCAATGTCGCGGTGGCGCTGACGCGGCTGGGCGTGCCGAGCGCGTTGCTCACCGCGCTCCCGCCGGGCGCGGTCGGGGATGCGGCGCTGGACGCCCTGCGCCGGCCCGGCGTGGACGTGCGCCATGTGCAGCGCCAGCCCGGGCGGATAGGGCTGTTCTATCTCATGCCCGGCAGCGGCCTGCGCGCGCCTGCGATCAGCTATGATCGCGCCGGCAGCAGCTTCGCGATCACCCCGGCCGAACGTTATGACTGGGCCGCGGCGCTGGAGGGCGTGGCCATGCTGCATCTTTCCGGCATCATCCCCGCCCTTGCGCCTGAGGCCCACAAATTGTCCCTCGCGGCGATGGAAGCGGCGAAAGCCGCCGGCATCCCGATCTCCTTCGACGGGAATTTCCGCGCGACGCTCTGGGAACGCTGGTGCGACGATCCCGCGCCGATCCTCGCCCGCCATGTCGAGATGGCCGATCTGTTCTTCGGCAGCGCGCGGGACATTGCGATGCTGCTCGGCCAGTCCTTCGATGCGCAGGACGCGGACGGACGCCGCGCCGCAGCCCAGGCAGCCTTCGCGCGCTTCCCCAATCTGCGCCACATCGCCTCCACCCATCGCGTGGTCACACATGCCGGGCTCCATCACCTTTGCGCCCGCCTCGATACACCGGATGACAGCTTCGAGACGCAAGCGATTGAAGTCGGCGGAATCGTTGACCGGATCGGCACCGGCGATGCGTTCGCCGCCGGCGTGATCGCGCATCTCGATGCCGGCATCGCCACCGCAGCCGAACGCGGCCTGGCGCTCTGTGCGCTCAATCATTTCGTCCATGGCGATTTCAGCCCGATCAGCGCGGAGGAACTCGCCGCATTCCGCCCCGGCCAAACCGGCGATGTCCGCCGATGAGAAAGCGAGCATCCCTGTGAAACCTTGGTTCGATCAGATCGCCGACATGCCGCTGGTGGCGATCCTGCGCGGCCTCACACCCGAGGAGGCGCCCACTGTCGGCTCTGCGCTCATCGAGGCGGGCCTGCGCTGCATCGAGGTGCCGCTCAATTCGCCGCGCCCGCTGGAGAGCATCGCCGCCCTCGCCCGCCTGCCCGGTGGTGCGCTGATCGGGGCCGGAACCGTGCTCAGCGCGGATGCGGTCGATCAGGTCGCGCAGGCGGGCGGGCGCGTCATCGTCTCGCCCAACATGAACCCGCAGGTGATCCGCCGCACCAAGGCGCTCGGCCTGCTTTCTGTGCCCGGCATCGCCACGCCCAGCGAGGCCTTCGCCGCCATCGATGCCGGGGCCGATGCGCTCAAACTCTTCCCCGCCGAGATGCACAGCCCGGCGGTGCTCAAGGCGATGAAGGCGGTGCTGCCCGCCGACATTCCTGTGCTGGTGGTGGGCGGCATCGGGCCGGACAATATGGCCGCATGGCGCAGCGCCGGCGCTGCCGGGTTCGGCATTGGATCATCGATTTATCAGCCGGGGCTGGACGCAGCACAGGTCCGCCAGCGGGCAGATGCCATGGTAGCGGCGTGGCGCGCGCTTGAGCACTGAGCGCTTGTGGAGGCGTGTTCGGCAAAACCCTGCCCCACCCCCGCCGTGACCCCGGGTCAAGCCCGGGGTGACGGTTAGAGGGGTGGTTAGTCTCACCCCTGCTTACCGCTCCGCGTTCGCCAGCTCATGCGCAGCGTTCGCCAGTTCGATGAATCCCGCGCCGGCCGAGATCACATATTCATTCTGCCCCCAGAAGAACGGCCAGTCCTCATGGTTCTCCGGGAAATCGGGCTTGATAATCAGCGCACCCGGCACCACGCCGCCGGCGATGAAGCTGAAGTCCGCGCGATTGGTGCCATAGGCGACTTCCTTGGATCGCGCGCCAACCGCCGAGACGAAGGAAATATCCGAGCCGGGATGGTTGCCGAGCAGATAGTCGATGCTGCGAAACACCGCATCGCTCTTCACAATCTCCGGGAAAGCCTTGTGCAGTGCATAAGCGGCGAGACCATAGTCGATCACGCCTTCATTCCCCGCCCAGCCGCCTTCCGAGATCGGCACGCCATAGGGATTGGCGGCGGCGATCTTGTCGCTCTGCGCGGCCCATTGCCGCACGAGCGGCTCCATCGCTGTGCGATAGGAAGGCGGCATGAACGGCAGGGCTTCCGTCGCCAGCGCGGCCTGAAAGCCGAAGAATTTTGAGACGGACGGCCACAACGCCTCGATCTGTGCCGCGTAGCGCTTGTCGCGCGTAGTCTTGAGCAATTGCACGGCGGCCGCGAACTGCTCGGCTTCGAGCGGCCCGCCGGTCGTATTGCCATGCTGGAAGACATAAGGCGGATGGCTCTGCTCCTCGACCCACACCCGCGTCGCAATGGCCAATGCCTTGGCGGAGAGCGCCGGGTCCAGCGTCTTGAGGGCGCGACTGGCCGCAGCCAGCGCCGCGATCGAACCGTAATTGAGCGCCGAGGACCGACTGGTGAAAGCCCAGCGATCATCGGGCGTGCCGCTGCGGTCCCCCTTCACCTCATAAGGCTTGAGCGCCGGGTCATAAATCTTGCCGTCGGTCTTGGTCACGGCGTCGCCAAGATGCGTGTACTGCCCCACATCCGGCTCCACGATGCCGTGGATCGCATGGCCCACCGCATCGAATTGCGCGACGAGCTGGAGCGTGCCGTGGCGGATCTGCTGGAGCAGGTCAGGCTGACCATCGGGCACATGGATTTCCACGCGCCGTGTGGCATCGTCGACGCTCATCGTGTCGCGATCCAGCCCGAAGCTCTCCCAACTGCGCACCATGGAGCGGATCACGGCATATTGGGTCTGCGTGCGGATGTCATAGTCGCCGGCATCGTACCATCCGCCGATGTTAAGGCCGGGAATATGCTCGCCAGGCTTGAAGCGCGTATCAGTGGTCGGCCCCTGCGCATAGAGGTCGATATGCTCATGATTGAGCGGCGCCTGCCGGGCATCGTCCTTGTGGGATTCGCCGTGCCAGACCCGATAGGCCTCATTGACGGTCACATGGTCCATCGCCACCGGGAAGTAGACGTCCAGTGTTGGATGCCAGGCATCGGCGAACAGATCCTGCGCGATGCGGAACGGCGCGGTCTTGCTGTCGCCATAGGCCAGCCGATAGAGGCCCGGCGCGCGCACGGTGCTGAAGTCGAAACGCAGATAGCGATAGCGCAGATAATCCCCCGCTTCGGCAGGCGTGCCGATGAGCACGGGCACCTCCTGCCCCGAAGGCTCCACGCGTAGAAGCTGCACCTGCGGTCGCCGGGTGTCCGCGCGGTCGATCTCGATCGTCGCGACCTTCGCCTGCCCCGGCGTGTAGCCAAGCTGCGAATGGCCGATGGACGGCGGCCGCAGCCAGCCGGGCGTGCTGGTCGGAGAGAGGGTCCACTGCACCACCACGCCCGTCTTGCCCGCCGGCAGCAGCGACCGCAGGACGAACCAGCCATTCTGCGCCTGATTGCGCCCGTCATACAGCGCGATGGGCGTCTGCGAGCGCAGGCGGACCCGGCGCGCGGCATCCGACGGGGCAAGGACGATGTCGCTGCCTTGCGCCAGAGGGAGCGGTTCGGCACCGGGACCATCGCTGCGTCCGCTGGCGGGATTACGCTCCGGCGTCCGCGCCATCGCGCTGGCCGGATAACGCGGGAAGGCGCCGGCCTTGCCATCCACCATGAAGGCATTGTGGTAATAAGCCGAGGGCAGGAACTCCAAATTCAGCCCCGCCTTGCCCACCAGCGCCGCCGGCAAGGCGCGCGGCAGTTCGACCGTCAGGAGAAGGTCCGCGCCGCGCGGAACGGCGCGGATGATGTAGCGAAAATCATGCTCAGGATATTCCAGCACCGCCTCGATGGTGCCGGTCCGCGCATCGACCTTGCGTTCGATCATCCGCCCGATGGCATCCCACTGGCCCGGTGTGGCGGAGAGGCGGACATCGCCATTGGTGGCGATGCGCCGATCCTGCTGGATGATCTCCACACCGCTGATCTTCGAATCGGCGAAAAGCCCGTCATACCAGTTGCTGAACACCAGCACATTGGCGGCAGGCGCCTCAAAATAGCCGGAGTCACCAAGCCGCAGGGCCGGTTCCTCGCCATGGGCAGCGGGCATCACCGAAGCCATAAAAACTACGACAAAAGATCCAAGCAAAGCCCCGCGCCGCATCCCATCCCTCCTGATTTTGTTAACGCTAACATAGCGGCGTGATTCTAGGATTTGCAACAAAATTGTGCGATAACGCTGACTTACGGACTCCGCGGCACCGCTCAGCGATTGAAACTGCGGGCTATTTTTGTCGGACAAGTTGACGTTTGAATAGATCAACGATTATTCTGCAGCCATCGCATCGGGGGACTCGCAGGTTCGCCGCAATGGCGTATCGAGGAGGAGGCAGGCAGTCGGCCTATCGACCGCCGCTAAACCGGGGAGGAAAGTCTTGAACATCTCGATACGTCATGCGTCCGTTCGCACCGTGCTGTCCGCGCTGGCTCTCGCCGCCTTGTTTCCTGCCGCCCTGTCACCTGCCGCCGCGCAGGATGCGACCGTTACCGCCATTCCCGCGCCGGCAGAACCCGGCGCCATTCCGCTCGGCACCGGCCCGGTCAAGGGCGCCACGGCGCCCGAAAGCTGGTTCCGCCAATATGGCGTGCCAATGGCCCGCAATGTCTCCACCGCCACGCTTACACCGGTGCTGCCGGCACCGGGCAAGGCCAATGGCACGGCGGTCATCGTCGCGCCGGGCGGGGCTTTCCTGCTGCTTTCCATGGAAAATGAAGGCTGGCGGGTTGCCCGCGCGCTGGCAGACCGGGGCATCACGGCTTTCGTGCTCAAATATCGCCTGCGGCCCACACCGCCCGCGCTTGCCGATTTCGATCGCCAGTTGCGCGCTGCCTTCGCCAATGTCGGCCGGGCGGAGACGCGCTCCAGCCCGGACGAGGCCGTGGCCGGGCTGCCGGAGCAGATCGCCGATGCCGTGGCCGCAATCACGCTGGTGCGCGCCCGTTCCGCCGAGTGGGGAATCGACCCTAAGCGCGTCGGCATGATGGGCTTTTCCGCCGGGGCCATGACGACGATGGTCACGACCCTCGCCCGTCCCGATCTCGACCTGGCGTTCATCGCGCCCATCTACGGCTCGATGGAACGGGTGACCGTCCCCGCCAACGCGCCGCCCTTGTTCGGCGTCATCGCCTCGGATGATCCGCTGTTCGCTAAAAAGGGCTTCGGCCTGCTCGATGCCTGGCAGGAGGCCGGCAAACCGGTTGAATTCCACCTCTACGAGCGCGGCGGCCACGGTTTCGGCCTCGGCAAGGACGGCACGACCAGCACCGGCTGGCTGGATGCGTTTGTGGCGTGGCTGGACATGCACGGGCTGCTGAAACCGTCCTGACCTGCCCCGCAGGTCTCTTCCCGGGCTGCGCACGCCGCAGCCCACCCTTGAAGGAATGACCATGATCGCGTCCAAGGCCCTATCTCATGTGCGTTGCTGCCTCGCCCCGCTGGTCCTGTTGGGTGCCCTGCAGGGTGTCGCAAGCGCGGCGGAGGACGCAGGCACCCTCGCGCCCTTTTTCACGCCAGCCGGACGCGCCTCGGCCAGACCGGATGCGGACGGGTTCATCCGCCGCTGGCTGATCCTGGAGCCGATCGCCAAGCCCAACCGCACCAACACGGTGTTTACCGGCAGCTATGTGCGCAAGACGCTGACCGCCTATCCCTTTCCCAACCAGACCAGCGGCCTGCCACGCGCAGGTGAGACTGTGACCGTGGAAGGGCAAACGCTCGCCTGGCATGCACTCGATTCAAGCGCGTTCGACGTGAAGCTGTTCAATTTCGCCCAGTCGCTGGGCAAGACCAAATATGGCGTGATCTTCCATGTCGCGACCGTCGTGGACAGCCCGCGCGACATGGAGGTGCGCATGGCCGTGGGCTCAAACTCGGCCTCCATGTGGTGGGTGAATGGGGTGGAGACGGCCGTCCTGTTCAACGATCGCCGCATGGTGATGGATGATGTGCTCTCGCGCCACATCACCCTGAAAAAGGGCCGCAACATCATTCGCGGCGCGGTCATCAACGGGCCGGGCCTGAGCGATTACTGCGTCCGCTTCATCGATGAAGCTGGACGCGGCGTCACCGATCTTGCGGTGACCACGCTTTGAACGAGCCGCACCCCGGCTCCTCCCCTCTCCCCTTCGCCCAACCGAGGTGATCGCATGAACCGCACCGTCGCAGCCACTGGCCTCACCCTTGCCCTCCTGCTCCAGAGTCCCGCCAGCGCGCAGCTTGCAGGCGAGCCCTATATCCACGATCCGTCCACCATCACCTATTCGGACGGCAAATATTACACCTTCGGCACCGGTCAGGGCGGCCTGGTGTCCGAAGATGGCTGGACGTGGCGCAGCGGCGGCAACCGGCCGGGCGGCGGCGTGGCGCCCGATGTCATCAAGATCGGCGATCGCTATTATGTCTCCTACGCCGTCGGTGGCGGCGGCATGTCCGGCGGCCATGCCAGCGACGTGAAGATCATGTGGACCAAGTCGCTCGATCCCGCCTCCCCCGATTTTGGCTATCATGAGGTGGGCACGGTCGCCTCCAGCGACGGCAAGGAAAATCTCGACGCCATCGATCCCGCTTTCCTCTATGTCGATGGCCGGCTGTGGCTGAGCTATGGCACCTATTTCGGCGCAATCCAGATGATCGAGCTGGACCCCGCCACCGGCGCGCGCAAGGCCGGCAATAAGGCGGTGGATATCGCCATCGACATGGAAGCGACCGCCCTGCTCCACCGCGATGGCTGGTATTATCTTCTTGGCACGCACGGGACCTGCTGTGACGGCCCCAATTCCACCTACCACATCCGCGTCGGCCGCTCGCGCGATCCGCTCGGGCCTTATGTGGATCATATGGGCATTCCGCTGCTCAAGGGGGGCGGCAAGATGGTCGTCAACGCGCGCGGACGGGACATCGGCCCCGGTCACTTCGGGCTGATCGACCTGGGCGAAGGGGTCGAGAAGTTCTCGATGCACTATGAGATCGACATGAACCGGGGCCGCAGCGTGCTCGGCATCCGCCCCCTGCTGTGGAAGGATGGCTGGCCCGTCGCGGGCGACAATATCGCCGAGGGCACCTATGAGATCGAGGCCGAGCGCAGCGGCTACGCCCTCCAGCTTGCCACCGATTTCGTGCGGGTCGATTTCGACGCCCGCCGCAGCTTCTTCGCCCCGCCCGGCACACCGCCTGTCAACGTACCCGACCAGACGCTCGCACAAGTGGAGCCTGGATGGCCGAACAAGGCCGTATCGGTCGATCTGGGCGACTATATGGTCCGCCCCCAGCAGCTTTGGACGGTCGCCCCCGTGCCGGGCGCGGGCGGCGTGATGGGTGCGCCTTATTACAAGATCGTCATTTCCGGCACGCAACGGACGCTTGCGGCGACGGCCACCGGTGAGGTGGAAGCAGTGCCGGCCTTCACCGGCGCGCCCGAGCAGCTGTGGCGGATCGACCAGCTCACCGACGGCACTTACCGGATCATGTCGAAGGCCACGCCCGGCACGGGCGAAGCACGCGCCCTCGTTGCCATCGGCGGTACCACGCCGGCGCTAGTCAAGTTTGATCCCGAGAGTCCGGCCGGCCGCTGGACGTTCAAGAAGCCCTGAAGATCGGCGTCAGGCGACCCGACGCAACCTTAAGCTATCATGATCCGTTGGAGGAGACCGGACGCTCTCGTCCGGCTTCTCCAGGAGGCCCTTAATGGCTGACATGACGCTCGATGACCTGTCCGAGAAGATGGGCAAGATCGATTTCGGGATGCTCTCCACGCGCACGGAGGGCGGCGCCCTGGCCAGCCGGCCGATGAGCAACAATGGTGAGGTCGCCTGGCGCGGCGACAGCTTCTTCTTCACCTATGAGGCGGCGCGCACCATCGCCGATATCGAGCGCGATCCCGAGGTGGGCCTTACCTTCACGGGCGCGGTCGGCCTGCTGGGCGGACCGCCGCTGTTCATCGCCGTCGAGGGTCGAGCGGAGCTGATCCGCGACAAGGCGCGCTTTGCCGAGCATTGGAACAAGGATCTCGAACGCTGGTTCGAGCAGGGCATCGAGACGCCGGATCTGGTGATGATCCAGGTCCGCGCCCGTCGCATCCATTACTGGAACGGCAGCGACGAGGGGGAAGTCCCTCTCTGATCTAAGCGGGCGCCGCGGTCTGCCCGCGACGCCCGTTCCCGCTGCGTTTAGCTGAAAGCGCGTGCGACCTTGCGCCGCCGCATGGTGCTGCCGATCAGCGCGAAGCCACCCAGCATCATCGCCCAGGTCGCAGGCTCCGGCACCGATCCGGCATAGCTGAGCTTCACCAGATAAGACTGGTTCGGCCCGTCGCCATCGTCGCTCACGAGGTAGATGTTGCCGGCATCGTCGAGGGTCAGGCCCTCGAACTTGCCGCCCTGGTTGGCCGGGTCGACCAGCGACTTGAAGCCGGAGAGATCATAGCTGCTCACGACCTGGCCGGCCTGCGTCACCTCGAGCAGGTTGAACGAGCGGCCGCTGAGGATGAGCAGATTATCGCCGAACGGCGTCGCGGAGAAGATGCCATTGGAAAGCACCGCAATGTCAGACAGCCGGTCGAGGCCCGGCAGCGCCGCAATATCGAACAGCTCGGTGACCGTCGCCGTCTCCGTGCCGAAATTGGCGCCGGAGATCTTCCAGATCGTCTCCGGGCTGCGCTCCTTCACGCCATAATAGTCGCCAGTCACCTTGTTGTAGGCAATGCCCTCCAGGCCGCTATTGCCGGCATCGGGGCCGACGCTGATCGTCGGCGCATCCGGATAGGCGGTGTAGGTGCGGGTCGTGCCGTCCACGCCGGTCTGGCTGAGCAGCGCGATATCCTGATAGCGTTCCTCGGCGACGACATATTGGCCATTGCCCACATAAGTAAGACCCTCGGCGTCGCATTGGGAGGAGCCGAGCGAAAGGCAGCCGGAGAGGATGATGGTGGCGGTCTTGTTGCCGTTCAGATCATATTCGCCCCAGATGTTCGTGCCGTCATCCTCTTCCTCATCATTGGTGACCATCAGCGTGCGCGTGTCCCAGTTATAAGCAACCGCGCTGGCTTCCTTGGTGTCGATCGCTTTGCTGAAGCCGACGACATAGTTGTCGAGCAGGCCAGCCGCGTGGGAAGACGCAGCAGAAAAGGCGAACATCGCAATGCCCGCGCGCAGAAACATCATCTTCATGGCAACCTCCGAATCATGCCCTCCCCCATGGAGGTCGCCCGCCTATCGGAGGCGCGAATGACAGGATGATTACATTTGATTAACCATGATGACGGCTACGGGAAGGACCGCACCAGATCGGGACATGCGCCTGCGCCCCATCAAAGAGCGAATGCAGCAGGCGGCCTAGATGCGACCTCGCAACGTTCCCAATACAGGATCTCAACTCATGCCCGCCCCCCTCACCCAAGCATCATCGGTGCCGGAGATCGTTGCCGCCATGCAAAGCATGACCTCCGAGCCAGTACTTGCCGGCATGCAGCGGGTCGGCATTCGTACCGATAATGCGTTGGGGCTGAGCAACCCGGTTTTGCAGGGCATCGCCAAACAGATCGGCCCTAACCATGAACGCGCGATGGCCTTGTGGCAGACTGGCATTCGCGATGCGCGGGTGCTGGCGATCTACACCGCCGAGCCGGCCCAGCTGACGACAGAGCAAGCCCGCGCATGGGCGGACGATTTCGAGTCCTGGGAGATCGTGGACATCGCCGCTGACTTGTTCGTGGAAGCGGGGCTTGACGCGCTCATTCCCCTGTTCGCCGCCGACGAGCGCGAGTTCGTCCGCCGCGCTGCCTTTGCCATGATCGCCGGCGTGGCGGTCCATCGCAAGGCCGAGCCGGACGCAACCTTCATGGACGCGCTGCCCCTGATCGCGCACCATGCGCAGGACGCGCGAAACTATGTGCGCAAGGCGGTAAACTGGGCGCTGCGCAACATCGGCAAACGCAACCTCGCCTGTCACCAGCCGGCCCTGGCGCTCGCGGAGCAGCTCGCCACATCGGACGACAAGACCGCACGCTGGGTCGGCAGCGACGCGCGCCGCGAACTCTCAAGTGCGAAGGTGATCGAAAGGCTGCACCACAAGCAGCGATCAAAATTGTGAGATTTTGGTGCACCCGACTGGATTCGAACCAGTGGCCTTTGCCTTCGGAGGGCAACGCTCTATCCAGCTGAGCTACGGGTGCGTGGAAAGGTCCGCTATCAGTTTTGATGCAGCCGGCCAAGAGTAAAGGTAGGCCGCCCTCCGATTATTGGCGGGCGATGATTGGGCCGCGATTATTGGTCGCCCTGCCCTGCGTTCCTCTCCATCAGCCACCGGGCGGCGACGGCCGGGGCAACCGGACGATCCGGGCGGTCGACCATCAGATTGGCCGCGCGCATCCGCTCGACCGGAATGGCGCCGATCAGCGGTTTGAGCGCCGCCATCAGCCGCGCATCCGTCTCGCGGCCGGGCGCCACCATCACGATCGCGTCATAGGGCGGGATGCGCTCCAGCGGGTCAGCGAGCACCAGCAGATTGTCCGCCGCGATGCGCCCGTCACTTGAAAAGGCGGAGATCACATCGACATCCCCATCCTTCACCGCCCGATATAGGAAGGTGGATTGATATTCGCGCGTCCGCGCGAAGCGCAGGCCGTAGCCTTGCGTCAGCGCGGTCCAGTCCGGCCGCGTGAAGAACTCGAAATCGCCGCCCATGACAAAGCGCGGGGCGTAAGGCGCGAGGTCGGCAATCGAGCGGATGCCGAGTTGCTGCGCCTTGTCGGCGCGCATCGCCAGCGCATAGGCATTCTCGAAGCCGAGCGGACCGACCAGCGTCACGCCATGTTCGCGCTTCAGCCACTCCGCCATCTGCGCCAGCATCGCGGCGCGCCCCGGCTGATCGGTACGGCCCATCACATTGGCCCAGACCGTGCCGGAATAATCGACATAGACGTCCACATCGCCCTGCGCGAGCGCCCGGAACACCACCGCCGATCCCAGCCCGCTGCGCACGGTGGCCGTGCCGCCCTCATCCGCCAGCCGCTGGCCGATAAGATCGGCCAGGATATATTGCTCGGTAAAGTTCTTGGCGCCGATGACGTAGCCGCCCTTCGTTGCCGGGGCGAACACGCTGGCCGCCGCCGTGGCGATGCCGAGGCACAGGATCAGCGCCCCCGCCCAGATGCGCCTGCGCGCGCGCCGGGCGATCCCCGTCTCGATCAGACCGAGGAGTTGATCCACGGCCAGCGCCAGCGCCGCAGAGACGCCGCAGCCGAACAGCACCCACACCCAATTCTCGGTCTGCAGGCCGGAGAAGATATAATTGCCAAGGCTGGTCTGCCCGACCGGCGTCGCCAGCGTGGCGGTGCCGATCACCCAGACGGCGGCGGTCCGCACCCCGGCCATGGCGACCGGCGCGACCAGCGGCATCTCCACCTGCCGGAGGCGTTGCCGGTCGGTCATGCCGACGCCATGCGCCGCCTCGATCAGCGCCGGATCAAGGGTGGTGATGCCGGTGACGATGTTCCGTACGATCGGCAGCATGGAGTAAAGGGTCAGCGCCAGCAGCGCAGGCAGGAAGCCGAGCGCCGAGAAGCCCTGCCCGGTCAGCCGCAGAGAGAGCAGGGAGAGCGCTAGCAATAGGGGGTAGAACAGCGCCATCAGCGCCAGCCCCGGAATGGTTTGTACGAGGCTGACGAAGGAAAGGACCGGCCAGCGCAGTCGCGGGCTGCGGCTTGCGGCGATGGCCAGCGGCAGGCTGAGCAGAATGCCCAGCCCCAGCGCGGCCGCGCTCAGCAGCACATGAAAGCCCAGATATTCCGGCAGCACGCGCAGGGCGCTGGAGAGGGAGCTGTCCATCGCTCAGTCGGTCCCCTCCGGCCCGGCCGCGATCAGGCGCCGGACCTGTTCGGCCTGCCGCATCGGCATCGCCATCAGCGCGCGCACGGCCTCATTGGGCGGATCGGTCAGCAGCCGGTGCGGGGTATCGTCGGCAATGATCCGGCCGCCCTCCAGCATGACGATCCGGTCGGCGAGCAGCACGGCCTCGAAGACGTCATGGGTCACCAGCACGGTGGTGAGGCCCAGCGTCTCGTGCAGGCGGCGGCAGGCGCGGCCGAGCGTGTCGCGGGTGATCGGGTCGAGCGCCCCGAATGGCTCGTCCATCAGCAAGATGCCGGGTCTTGCCGCCAGCGCTCGCGCGATCCCGACCCGCTGCCGCTGACCGCCCGAGAGCGCATCGGGCATGCGCACGCCATAATCCTCGGGCAGGTCGACCAGCGCCAGCAGCTCGCCTACGCGGTGGACGATATCCTGCGCCGGCCAGCCGAGCAGGCGCGGCGTCAGGCCGATATTCTCGGCGACGCTCAGATGCGGAAACAGGCCGATACCCTGAAAAACATAGCCGATCTCCCGCCGCACTTCATAAGCGGGCCGGTCATTCACCGGCTCGCCGTGGATGCGGACGATACCGCGGTCCGGCTCGATCAGCCGGTTGATGCACTTGAGCAGCGTCGTCTTGCCCGAGCCGGAGGCGCCCACGAGCGCCACGAAGGTGCCCGCTGCAATATGCAGATCGACATTGTGCGTGGCGAAGGTCCGACCGCCATCGAAACTCTTGGCAACGCTCTCCAGCGCGATCGCATCGGCTTGGCTCATCGGGCCATGATGGCGGCGCCAGGCGAGAATAGAAAGCGAACTTTCCCCGGCCCGCCGCAAATGCGGCGCGATGCCAGCATCCCACAGACGAAAACGGAGGCCCTGGGGCCTCCGCTCACATCATCCCGCGGGATGATCGCTCGCCATCGCCTGATGGCTTTGGGCGCGTCACCGCGCCCGTAAGGCTTATGCCTCTTCGCGGGTGTCGCGACGCTCGGCGATACGCGCACGCTTGCCGGTGCGGCCACGCAGATAATAGAGCTTGGCGCGACGCACGACGCCCTTGCGGACGACCGTGACGCTGTCCACGTTCGGCGAGTAGAGCGGGAACACGCGCTCAACGCCCTCACCGAAGCTGATCTTGCGCACGGTGAAGTTGGAGCCCATGCCCTTGTTCGAACGCGCGATGCACACGCCCTCGAAGTTCTGGACGCGGGTGCGGTCGCCTTCGACGACCTTCACGCCCACGCGCAGCGTGTCGCCCGGACGGAAATCCGGAATATCCTTGGAGATGGCGGCAATGTTTTCCGCCTCGATGGTCTGCAGCAGGTTCATCTGTCCTGTCTTCCTTCGTCTGCGTCGCGCGCCAGAGGCAGGTCAGTCCCGAGCGTTCCTGTAACGCTCCCAGAGGTCCGGCCTGCGTAACCGTGTGTCATCCTCCGCCCATTGTTTCCGCCAGGCGGCGATCTTCGCATGATCCCCCGATCGCAACACTTCAGGGATCATACGCCCTTCCCATTCCTGGGGTCGGGTATATTGCGGATATTCGAGGAGGCCGTTCTCAAACGATTCCTCGACACCGCTAGAAGCCGCGCCCATTACGCCGGGAAGCAGGCGAATGCAAGCATCCAGCAGCATGAAAGCGCCGATTTCTCCGCCCGAGAGTATGATGTCGCCCATCGACACCTGTTCGATCGGCCGCCCTTCGAACAGGCGTTCGTCAAAACCCTCGAAGCGCCCGCATAAAATCGTGGCGCCCGGCCCCTCGGCCAGCCTGCGAACCCGCGCCTGCGTGATCGGCGTGCCGCGCGGCGTCATCGCAAGCACCGGCAGGTCCGGGCGCGCATCCAGCGCATGATCGACAGCGCGTGCCAGCACATCGGCGCGCAGCACCATGCCTGCCCCGCCGCCTGCCGGCGTATCGTCCACGCTCCTGTGCTTGTCCGTCGCGAAGTCGCGGATCTGGATGGGTGCGCAGGACCACGCCCCCTCCCCCAGCGCCCGACCGGCAAGCGAAATGCCGAGCGGCCCGGGAAACATCTCCGGATACAAAGTGAGGATCTGTGCGGTGAAGGTCATGATTTAAAAGCGATCAGCGGGATTTGGGACGTGCGGGACGATCGGCGATACACACCAGAAATTCGGCCTCGCCACCGCCCAGAAGCGCAGAGAAAAGAGACTTGACCCGCAGGAGACGTTTCGCGACCGGCCAGCGCCTCGTGCGCAGCCCGCGCGTCCGCATGATCTCTTCCGACGCGCCCACCATGAAATTGAACTGCCGCGAGCTGGGCTTGGCAAAAACCTTGGCAGACCGCAGACCATTGCTGACCGCGAGTTTTCTCAGGGCGCGCCTGGTGAACAGATGCAGATGCCGGGGCGTTTCCAGCCCCCGCCAATGTTCGCCAAAATGGCGGTGCCCTAGCGCGTCGACGTTCGGCGTGATCATCACCAGCCGCCCGCCGGGTGCGAGCAATTCACTGCACCGCGCGATCGTGCGACCCGGCTCGGGCACATGCTCGATGACATTGTCGAGCAGGATGCCGTCGAACTTTTTCCCATCGAATCGCGGATCGAAAATATCGGTCGCAAAGACCTGTGCGCCGCGCACCTGCGACGCCACAGCGACCGCCTGTTCATCGAAGTCGATGCCGACGGCGCTCCAGCCCGCCTCGACAATCGACCGCAGGAACCCGCCGGACCCGCAGCCGACATCCAGCATGACGCCGGGCTTACGGTGCGCGAAGTAATTGAGGCCCGACTGGTAGTGATGCTTCCACCAGGGCAGCAGGCCCAGAAGTCGATAGCGCAGAGCCGGCGCATGCGAGGCGGCCCCCTCCGGCGCCACGATCACCGGCGCCTGGTCGTGGGTGTGGTAGGATTGATAGAGCGTCGCCAGACTCTGCGGCGTGGGCATGGGGTCGATCCACCCCGAGCCGCAGTGCGGGTTGCGACAGATCCTCAGCCCCCAGCGTCCCGGCGCGCCGAACATCGGATCGCGCAGATCGCGATAGTGCTGAGTGCCCGATTCGCCGCACAACGGACAATCCGGCGCGGGCAGGCAGCCAATACCCTCATTGTCCAAAACAATCGCGTTCATGCGGCCCTGCGCTCTTGGAGGTGATCGATCGAGACCGATCCATGTGGGCAAGCAAGAGGCCCGTCCTCATCCGCCGAAGCGGAATGTCCTGTCAGTCTGCAAGGAAAAGGCTGCTCAGGACAAGTCTTTCCTCGTTCCAGTCGAGCACCGCTTCCGGCTGCATGGGGACCATGAACCGTTTTCCGCCGGGCTTCTCGATTTCGATGACGTCACCGGCCCCGAAATTCTCGACAGCCACGACCGTCCCCACCGCTTCGGCCGATTCGGCGACGCATGGCAGGCCGATCAAATCGACATGATAATATTCGCCGGGTTCGAGCGGGGGCAGCGCTGAGCGCGGAACGGTGAGTTCCACGCCGCGCAAGGCTTCGGCGGCATTGCGATCGGCGATTTCCGCAAAGCGCGCGACGGCGCCATTCGAGCCATCGCGCACCGTCTTGAGCGTGAGGGTGCGACCGCCCGCCTCGAAGCTCTTGTAGCGCTTCAAGCTCTCCGGCCCATCGCCGAAGAGCTTGAGACGCACTTCCCCCGTCACGCCATGCGCGCCGATGACAGCCGCGAGCGTGACGGGACGATCCCCTGGCAAGATCAGCCCTCGGCCTGCTCTTCAGCGGCAGCCTCGGCAGCGGGTGCTTCCTCGGCGGGGGCTTCAGCAGCCGGCTCTTCAGCCGGAGCATTGGCGGCTTCTTCCGCAGCCTTGCGGGCTTCCTCGGCCTCGGCCAGCTTGGTGGCCTTGTCCTCGGCGCGGTCCTTGGCCTTCTGGCCCGGCTCTGCCTTGTTGGGGTTGTTGCGCGCAGCGCGCTCCTTGACGCCTGCGGCATCGAGGAAGCGGGCGACACGGTCGGTCGGCTGGGCGCCGACGCTCACCCAGTGCTTGGCGCGCTCGGTGTCGAGCACGACGCGCTTCTCGTCATCCTTGGCGAGCAGCGGGTTGTAGCTGCCGATGCGCTCGATGAAGCGGCCATCGCGCGGCGAGCGGCTGTCCGTCACCACGATCTTGTAATAGGGGCGCTTCTTGGAGCCACCGCGCGACAGGCGAATGCTGGTTGCCATCTGTAACTTACCTTACCTTTCTTCTGAACTCTGAACCTGAAATTCGTTACGTTACTTCTTGAGAAAATTCTGAAAACCCGGCGGAAGCTTGGGCATGTCCGGCATCCCCGGAAGTCCCTTGAGGGCGCTGAGATCGCCCTGCCCCGCTCCCGGCGCACCGCCGCCACCGCCGAGCAAACCGCCCAGCCCGCCGCCGCTACCGCCGCCCGCAAACATCTTGGCCAGTCCCTTGAGACCGCCCATTTTCTTGATCTTCTTCATGGCGGTTTCCATCTCCTTGTGCATCTTGAGGAGACGGTTGACGTCCTGCACCTGCAGGCCCGCGCCCTTGGCCACGCGGATTTTGCGCTTGGCGTTGAGCAGTTCCGGGCGCTCACGCTCCTTGAGCGTCATCGAGCCGATGAGTGCATCGAGGTGAACCAGCGTCTTGTCGTTAACGCCGGCATTGGTCATCTGCGCCTGCGCCTTTTTGAGGCCGGGGATCATGCCCGCGAGCATGCCGAGGCCGCCCATGCGCTGCATCTGGCTGAGCTGCGCGCGCAGATCGTTGAGATCGAACTTGCCGGCAGCCATGCGCTTGGCCAGCTTGTCGGCATCTTCCTGCTGGATCGATTCCGCCGCGCGCTCGACGAGGCTGACGACGTCGCCCATGCCGAGGATGCGCTGCGCGACCCGCGCGGGATGGAAGGGCTCGATGGCATCGAGCTTTTCGCCGGTGCCGGCGAACTTGATCGGCTGGCCAGTAACGGCGCGCATGGAGAGCGCGGCACCACCGCGCGCATCGCCGTCCATGCGGGTGAGGACGACGCCGGTCAGGGGCACCTGCTCGGTAAAGCTCTTGGCGACGTTGACCGCGTCCTGGCCGGTCAGGCTGTCGACGACCAACAGGATTTCAGCCGGCGTCGCGACATCCGCGACCGCCTTCATCTCGTCCATCAGCGCCTGATCGACGTGCAGGCGGCCAGCCGTGTCCAGCATCAGCACGTCGAAGCCCTGCAGCTTCGCGGACTGGAGCGCGCGGCGGGCGATATCCACCGGCTGCTGGCCGGGCACGATCGGCAGCGTCGCGACATCGGTCTGCATGCCGAGAACCGCCAGCTGCTCCTGTGCCGCCGGGCGATTAACGTCGAGCGACGCCATCAGCACCTTCTTGCGCTCTTTTTCCTTGAGGCGCTTGGCGAGCTTGGCCGTGCTAGTGGTTTTGCCCGAGCCCTGCAGGCCGACCATCATGATCACCGCCGGTGGCGTCACGTCGATCAACAACTCGCTGGTCTCGGCGCCCAATGTCTCGGTCAGCGTGTCGGAGACGATCTTGACGACCATCTGCCCCGGCGTAACCGAACGCAGAACGTCCGATCCCACCGCGCGCTCGGTCGCCTTGTCGACGAACGCGCGCACGACCGGCAAGGCGACGTCGGCTTCCAGCAGGGCGATTCGGACCTCGCGCATGGCAGCGCGCACGTCCGCCTCGGTCAGCGCACCGCGCCCCCGAAGCTTCTCGAACACCCCACCGAGCCGATCGCTCAGACTATCGAACATCACCACCTCATTGCAGCCGAAGCCGCTGAAAAACCAACCAAAACGCCGCAACGCACAAAGCGCCGGTGGGCGAAACCTCGCCGACCAGCGTCTATCCTTGGACAGTGAAATCCAGGACTGTCAGGGCGCCCGGGCAGTTGGACAACCGCGCCGGAACAGCGGCTCCTTAACGAAATCCGCCGGTTAAGACAAGAAGGCAGGCATCCGGGCCTGTGCTGGACGCACGGAGAGGCCGAGTCAGAAAGGCTTTGGCAGGAATTTGCCGCTATCGCGCTTGCAGTTTGGAAATCCGCTCTTAGCTGCTATTCTGCGCGACAGAGCCAAGGAATGAGGGTGCAGTGGCAGCGGACGACGTGAATTCAGTTTCGGATGAGAGCGAGCCCACGCGGCGCTCGCTCAGCCGTCGCCATCTCCTCATGGGCGGCGCCATGCTGGCCGTGAGCGGCCTTGCCATCGCGCGCGAGCCGCATCAGCGTTACCGCGACCTCTCCGACAAGCAGTTTGAGGCCCTGTTCCCCAAGGCATTCGGCGATTGGAAGACGCTGCCCGTCAGCGAGCTCGTGCTGCCGCCAGAGAGCGACCTGGCCGACAAGCTCTATCAGCACATTCTCACGCGCACCTACGTCAATTCCAAGGGCGTGGGCGTGATGTTCCTGGCTGCTTACAACAGCAAGCAGTTGAACAACGTCCAGCTCCACCGGCCCGAAATATGCTATTATGCTGGCGGTTTCTCAATCGATCGCAGCGAGTCACTGGATTTGCCGGTTGATGTGGCCGGCCGCCAAATGATCATTCCGGCCCGGTCGGTGACGGCGGTGCTCGGCTCGCGCAACGAGAACATCCTGTACTGGACGCGGATCGGCCCCGACTTCCCGCAGAGCTGGCTCGCGCAGCGCATCGCAATGACCAAGGCCAATATCGCCGGCTATCTCGCCGACGGGTTGCTTGTCCGCATGTCGGTGATCGACAAGAATTACGATGAGTCCCTGCACAACATGCAAATCTTCATCGCAGACATGCTCAAGCATTCGGGCGAGCCGACCAGGGACATGGTGGTCGGCGACGCCTGATCCGACGTCGCTAGAGCCGGCCTTCCAGTTCGGCGATCCCGGCGACCAGACCGGCCTCGAAAAGCCCGTTGCGAAACTGTGGCAGCATGGCCGTGTCGATGATCGCTTGGCAGTCATCGTCCGGAATGGCGGCGGCAAGGCCCTGCCCGACCGCGATGCGGACCAGCTGTTCCCTCGGCGCGAGCAGGATCACGATCCCCTCCGCCCCCGGCGCACCCACGGCCCAGCGATCGCCAAGCTCGCTTGCATAGCCGGCAATGTCCTGCCCATCGAGGGACGGCACCGTGACGACGATGGCCTCCCGCCCGGTCGCGGCCTGCAGCCCTACCAGCCGGCGCTCGATCTGGTGCCGCTGATCGGGCGTGAACAGCGCCGCGGCGTCAGTCACCCAGCCATCGCGCGCAATCGGCAGGCTGGATGGGAGGACGATCTGGGCGGTCTCGGTCGGTTCACCGGCCGCAGCGGGCGCACCCATTAGCCCCGCCGCCACACACAGGGCCGCGATGCCAAGGGCGGAAAGCCCGCGTGTCAGGATCACCCAAGCACTTTCGCGAAGGCGGCAACACCGGCGCGCGGCCCATCAGGGTGGTTCCACACCGCGCCACTCACCGCGAGAAAATCGGCGCCAGCCTCGACCAGCGGCGCTGCATTGTCGGCAGTGATGCCGCCGATGGCGACGCAGGGAATTTCAAAGATGGACGACCACCAGCGCAGCAGGTCCGGTTCCGCATGGTGGCTCACCTCCTTGGTGGTGGTAGGATAGAAGGCCCCGAAGGCGACATAATCAGCCCCAGCTTCCCCGGCTTCCATCGCCATATGACGACTGTCATGACAGGTCACGCCTATCTGGGCCGAGGGGCCGAGCACGCGCCGGGCCTCGCGAGGATCCCCGTCCCCCTGCCCCAGATGAACGCCATCGGCGCAGAGGCGCTGGGCCAGCGCGATGCTGTCATTGACGATGAAGGCGACATCCCGCTCGGCGCAGAGGCGCTGGAGCGGTTCGGCCAGCCGCGCGACTTCATCCTCGCTCACGCCCTTGAGGCGAAGCTGAAACGCGGCGACACTGCCGCCGTCCAGCGCCTCGGCAAGGCGAGCGGCGAAATCCTCTCCGATCACCGGCGGGGAGATCAGGTAGAGCTGGCAGGGCGGAAGGCTGAGCGCCTGTGTGGTCTCGGTCATTCCGCCCCCATAAGCCCGGTGGCCGCGCGGTCAACCGGCGGCGGCGGAACCCGACAAGGCCGCCTCGATCGCAGCGACGAGGTCGCCATCGTCCGGCTTGGTATCCGGCGAGAAGCGCGCCAGCACCGTGCCATCGCGTCCGACGAGGAATTTCTCGAAGTTCCAGAGCAGTTCCGGCGGATCGTTCGGCGTGCGGTTGCCGCTCTTGAGACGCTCACGGAACGCGCCATCGTTGCGCGCCTCCGGCTGCGCCTGCGTCAGGGCCGCGAACAGCGGGTGCTTGTCCGGCCCGGTGGCGACCACCTTCTCGAACATCGGGAAGTCCACGCCAAAATTGGTCGTGCAGAAGCTCTCGATCTCCTCATTGGAGCCCGGCTCCTGCCCCGCAAAATCGTTGGCGGGAAAGCCCAGCACCACCAGGCCATCGTCCTTATATTTGCGGTAGAGTGCTTCCAGCCCCTCATATTGCGGGGTGAGGCCGCATTTGGACGCCACGTTGACGATCAGCAGCACCTTGCCGGCATAATCGCCCAGCGACGCATCATCGCCCTTGATGGTCTTGAGCGGAATTTCGTCCAAAGCAGTCGTCGTCGCGGTCATGGTCATCCTCCAGATGAAAAAGGGCAGCTCGCCCAAGATAGGGAGCCGCCCTTCCTCTGTCATCGGGTGGAGACCGCAGGCGGCGCAATTGGGCGCCGCCCCGTCGTGCGCGTCAAGCCGCGACCTTGTCCGTCGAGGCTTCGTAGATCTCGTCGATCGCGCTGGCGAGCGAGGCGTTGAACGCCTCATCGCTCATCTGGTGACGCAGATCCTCCAGCAAGGCCCGGCTGAAGCTGGCGATCATGCCGCGATTCTTCGCCAGTTCGGCGCACGCCTCGGGACGCTTGTAACCGCCCGAAAGGGCGACGACGCGCAGCACCTTGGGATGATCGACCAGCGGACCGAACAGACCGGCCTTTTCAGGGATCGAGAGCTTGAGCATCACCTGCTGACCCTCGGGCAGTGCATCCAGCGCCTTGAGGATTTCCTCCAGCAGGATCTGGTCGGCCTGCGCCCGCTCGGCGCTCTTGATGTTCACTTCCGGCTCGATGATCGGCATCAGGCCCGCTGCGAGCACCTGCTGGCCAATCTCGAACTGCTGCTTGACGATGGCGGCAATCCCCTCGCGGTTGGCGAGATTGACGACCGAGCGCTCCTTGGTGCCGAACACGCCGAGGCTCTTGGCACGCTTGAGCAGCGCGTCCAGTTCCGGCATCGGCTTCATCATCTGCACGCCATTGGCCTCGTCTTCCAGGCCCTTGTCGATCTTGATGAACGGCACGACGCCGCGTTCGATGAGCGCGGCCGGCGTCGGCTTGCCGTCCACGGTGCCGTCCATGGTCTTCTCGAACAGGATGGCGCCCAGCACCTTCTCGCCGGTGAAGGCGGGCGAGGTGATGATGCGGCTACGCATCTGGTGGATCAGGCCGAACATCTCTTCATCACCCGAATAGGCGTTTTCTTCGATGCCATAGCCCTTCAGCGCCTTGGGCGTGGAACCGCCGCTCTGGTCGAGCGCGGCAATGAAGCCCTGCCCCTTGGCAATCTTCTCGGTCATGTCGGAGTCCTGCATCATCCTGTCCTGTTTTTCGAAGTGGTGCCAAAATCGGCGGTGCTGTGTGGCACGCCTATGCCGCGCCTGCGCCGCATATTGCAAGCCGGTCAACCATCTTGACGGGCGCACTGCCCGGAACGAAAGATGGTTGGAAGGGGGGACGATCGATGCGCTCAAAATTCGCGGCCGTTGCCGCACTGATTGCGATCATCGGCATGAGCGTGGCCCGGCCAGCCCACGGTCAAAAGATCAAGGTGGGCGACCTAGCGCCAGCGTTCACGCTGATGCTGGCTGATGGAAGCTCGGTTTCGCTGGCCGATCTCAAAGGGCAAGTCGTCGTCCTCAATTTCTGGGCGACATGGTGCGGACCATGCATCAAGGAACTGCCGACGTTGGACGCCTTTCACGACATCCTGAAGGACAAGGGGCTGCGCGTTTTTGCCGTGGCGACAGAAGATTCCGTGCCGCTCCCCAAGCTCAAGAAAATGCTGGCCGGGATGACCATCCCGATGGTTCGACGGGTGAAAGGCCCCTATCGCCATCTGGGCGCGCTCCCCACAAACTTCGTGATCGGGCGCGACGGACGCGTTCGTTATGCCGCCACCGGCGCCTTCGACCTCGATCAACTCAACCGCGTAATCATTCCGCTGATGAACGAGCGGGCGCCAACGGCTCCCGCTCGCTCGCGTTGATCAACCGCGCGTAAGCGCCGCGACGCCCGGCAGTTCCTTGCCTTCCATCCACTCCAGGAAGGCGCCGCCTGCGGTCGAGACGAACGAGAAATCCGCAGCCACGCCGGCATGATTGAGGGCGGCGACCGTATCGCCGCCGCCGGCAACTGACACCAGCGAACTTTCCGCCGTCAGCGCCGCGGCCGTGCGGGCCAGCGCAACGGTGGCCGTGTCGAAGGGCGTCAGCTCGAACGCGCCGAGCGGGCCGTTCCACACCAAGGTCTTGCAGGTCTTGAGAACGTCCGCGAGCGCCTCGACGGCGGCCGGTCCCACGTCGAGGATCATTTCCCCATCGGCCAGCTCGTTCACGTTGCACACGCGGTAGCTGGCGGGATTGGCAGCGAATTCGGTCGCGACGGCGACGTCATAGGGCAGGTGCAGGGTGCAGCCCGCTGCTTCGGCCTTCTCGAAAATCTCGTTGGCCGTATCGACCAGATCATGCTCGCACAGCGACTTCTTCACATCGACGCCGCGTGCCGCGAGGAAGGTGTTGGCCATGCCGCCGCCGATGATGAGATGATCGACCTTGGCAATGAGGTTTTCGAGCACGGCCAGCTTGGTCGAAACCTTGGCGCCGCCCACGACCGCCGCGACCGGCTTCTCCGGCTGGCCCAACGCGGCTTTGAGCGCATCCAGTTCCTTTTCCATCGAACGACCGGCGAAGGACGGAAGGCGATGAGCAAGGCCCTCGGTCGAGCAGTGCGCGCGATGGGCAGCGGAAAAGGCGTCGTTCACATACATGTCGCCAAGCGCGGCCATAGCATCGGCCAGCGCCGGATCATTCTTCTCCTCGCCCGCATGGAAGCGGGTGTTTTCCAATATGGCGATGTCGCCACCGCGCATAACCGCAATGCCGGCAGCTGCCGCTTCGCCCTGGCAGTCAGGAATGAACTGCACGTCGCGGCCCAGCACATGGCTCAGCCCGCGCGTGACGAGGCTGAGCGAGAGATCGGGCGACTTCTGGCCCTTGGGGCGACCGAAATGCGCGAGGATCAGCACTTTCGCGCCCCGGTCCGCCAGTTCCAGCAGCGTCGGCACGGCGGCCCGCAGGCGCGTGTCGTCGCTCACCGACCCTTCCGACATCGGCACATTCAGATCCTCGCGGACCAGCACGGCCTTGCCGGCGATATCGCCCATGTCGTCCAGCGTCTTGAAGGGTTTGGCCACGTCGTCACTCTCCCATGCGTGAATCGGGCCGAGCGTGTGTGAACATGCCCGGCCCGAAGAAATGTCAGCGGTGTTCCGCAATCCTCAGATCAGGCCAGCAACAACCTTGCTGGTGTCGATCATGCGGTTCGAGAAGCCCCACTCATTGTCGTACCAGCTCAGCACGCGCACGAGCTTGCCGTCGATGACCGCCGTCTCGAGGCTGTCGACGGTGGAGCTGCGCGGATCGCCATTATAGTCGATGGAGACCAACGGCTCATCCGAATAGCCCAGCACGCCCTTGAGCGGGCCGTTGTCGGCAGCAGCCTTGAGCAGGCTGTTGACCTCTTCCTTCGTCGTGTCACGCTTGGCGATGAACTTGAGGTCGACGACCGACACGTTCGGCGTCGGCACGCGCACCGAGGAGCCGTCCAGCTTGCCCTTCAGCTCCGGCAGCACCTCGCCCACGGCGCGGGCTGCGCCCGTCGTGGTCGGGATCATGGAGAGCGCAGCGGCACGGGCGCGACGCATGTCCTTGTGGATCTGATCCAGCGTGTTCTGGTCGTTGGTGTAGCTGTGGATCGTCGTCATGAAGCCGCTCTCGATGCCGACCGCGTCGTTCAGCACCTTGGCGAGCGGCGCGAGGCAGTTGGTGGTGCAGCTCGCGTTCGAGATGACGATGTCGTCGGCGGTCAGCGCATCGTGGTTCACGCCGAACACGATGGTCTTGTCGACGCCCGTAGCGGGCGCGGAAATGACGACGCGCTTGGCGCCGGCGGTCAGGTGGGCGCTGGCCTTGGCTTTGTCCGCGAAGATGCCGGTGCATTCGAGCGCGATCACCACGCCGAGCTCGGCGTGCGGCAGATTGGCGGGGTCACGCTCCGCCGTCACCTTGATGCGCTTGCCGTCCACGACGAGGCTGTCGCCATCGACCGAGACCTCGCCCTTCCAGTTGCCATGCACGCTGTCCCGCTTGAACAGCAGCGCGTTCGACTTGGCATCGCCGAGGTCGTTGATCGCGACCAGCTCGAAATCATGATCGGTGCGCTCCAGCAGCGCGCGCGCGACGAGGCGCCCGATCCGTCCGAACCCGTTGATTGCTACCTTGATCGCCATGTCCTGCACTCCTTAGCTCAAAGTCAAACCAGCGCGGCGGAAACCCGTGCCGCGACACTCTGGGCATTCAGCCCGAAATGATCGTAAATTTCCTGCGCCGGCGCCGAGAGGCCGAAGCTGTCGATACCGATATTGATGCCATCGGTTCCCGTAATCGTCGCCCAGCCGAAGGTGGTGCCGGCCTCGATCGAGACACGCAGCGCGCCCTGCGGCAGCACGGAAGCCCGGTAGGCCTCTTCCTGCGCCAGGAAGCGCGACATGCTGGGCATGGAGACGACGTTGGTGGCGACCCCCTTCTCTTCCAGCAGCTTGGCGGCGTTCACGGCGATCTCCACTTCCGATCCGGTGGCGATCAGCACCACCTTGGGCGCGGTCCCGCTGGTCACGAGGGTGTAGGCCCCCTTGGCACAGAGATTTTCAGAAGCGTCGGTGCGCAATTGCGGCAGATTCTGGCGGCTGAGCGCCAGCAAGGACGGCGTGGACTCCTGCTGCAAGGCAAGCGCCCAGCACTCGGCTGTCTCGATGGTGTCGGCGGGACGGAAGACCTCCAGATTGGGGATCATCCGCAGCGACATCACATGCTCAATAGGCTGGTGGGTGGGGCCATCTTCGCCCAGGCCAATGCTGTCATGCGTCATGACATAGACCACGCGCAGCCGCTGCAAAGCGGACATGCGGATGGCATTGCGCGCATAATCGGAAAAGACGAGGAAGGTGCCGCCATAAGGGATCATGCCGCCATGCAGCGCGATGCCGTTCATCGCGGCGGACATGCCAAACTCGCGGATGCCGTAGTAGACATAGCGACCGCTATAATCGTCGCGGCTGAAAGCAACCTTCTGGTCCTTGGACTGGGTCAGGTTGGAGCCGGTCAGGTCCGCCGAGCCGCCGAACATCTCGGGCAGTTGCACGTTGATCGCATCGAGCGCCATCTCGCTGGCCTTGCGCGTTGCGACCTTCTTGGGCTCGGCGATCAGGCCATCGAGATAGGACTGGATGGAGAAGCCAGCCGGGAGCTTGCCCGCCATGCGCCGCTCGAATTCATCCTTGTCAGAATGGCTTGCAAGGCGGCCCTGCCAATCGGCATGAGCCTTCTTGCCGCGCGTGCCGGTCTCTGCCCATGCAGCCTTCACGTCATCGGGCAGCTCGAACGGCGGCAGATCCCAGCCCAGCGCCTCGCGGGTCGCCGTGATTTCGTCCTCACCCAGCGGCGATCCGTGCACCTTGTGCGAGCCTGCCTTGTTTGGCGCGCCCTGGCCGATGCGGGTGCGGCAGGCGATGAGCGAGGGGCGCGGATCGGCCATGGCCTCATCCATCGCGCGGCGAATGTCGCCGAAATCATGGCCGTCGCAGGCCGTCACGTGCCAGCCGGTCGCGGCGTAACGGGCCAGCACATCCTCGCTGGAGGAGAGGCTGACAGCGCCGTCGATGGTGATCTTGTTATCGTCCCACAGCACATTCAGGCGCCCGAGGCCCAGATGACCTGCCAGGCCGATCGCCTCATGGTTGATACCTTCCATCAGGCAGCCATCGCCCGCGATCACCCAGGTGCGGTGATCGACCAGCGGATCGCCGAAGGTCGCATTGAGATGCCGCTCGGCCATTGCCATGCCGACGGCCATGGCCAGCCCCTGACCCAGCGGACCGGTGGTGGCTTCAACGCCCGCCAGTTCGAAATTCTCGGGGTGACCTGCGCAGGGGCTGCCCATCTGGCGGAAATTGCGGATGTCCGCCATCGTCGGTCTGGCATAGCCGGACAGGTGCAGCAGCGCATAGATCAGCATGGAGCCGTGGCCAGCCGAGAGCACGAAGCGGTCGCGGTCGTGCCAGCCGGGCGCGCTCGGATCGAACTTCAGATAATCCTTGAAGAGCACCGTCGCGACATCGGCCATGCCCATCGGCATGCCTGGGTGGCCGCTGTTGGCGGCCTGCACGCCGTCCATGGAAAGGACGCGAATGGCGTCGGCGAGCCGCTTTTCGGTGACTGACATGGGCGAGCGCCCCTTCTTCTTTATCTGGCCCGCAGGCGTGTTGCTCCAGAGCGATCAAGGACCGAAGATGGTCGATGAACGGCCGCGCCGGCACCGAGAGAACGGGCCATGAGTCGCCGCGCGGTCTCCATGTCGTCTAGCGGCCCAAGCGTCAACCTGCGGGGCGCCCCACAGCCGCAAAGGCACGGTGATTCTGGCCGCATCACGCTCAATCCGCAGCTGCGCAACGAGTTTTTGCATTCGCTCGGGAGCGTGATAAGGGTTCGCTCATGGCAAGCAAGGCGATGATGCAGGCGATCGAGCGGCTGGAACGCGCCGTGACGCGCGCCGAGGGACTGGCGCGGGAATTGACCGAGGCGCGTGCGCAGGAAATCGAGGCGCAGCTCGCGGCCGGCAGCATCGAGGATGATGGCCCGCCGGTGGATATCGACCCCTTCTCACGCGACAAGGCGATCGCAGCGCTGAAATCGCTCGATGCGCTCATTGGCGATCTTCAAAAGGCCAGGAGCGAAGCCTGATCTATGGCAGAAGTACGAATCATGGTCGGCAGTCGGCAATATGCAGTGCATTGCCGGGATGGCGAGGAAGCGCGCCTGCACGAGCTGGCCGCATTGATGTCCGAGCGGGTCCAGCAGGTCAGCAGCGGCAGTCCCGGGCTGACCGAGGTGCGGCAACTGCTGTTCGCCGGCCTGCTGCTGGCCGATTCCCTCACCGACAAGGCGCCCGCCCCGGCAGCCGCGCCACCACCGCCCGCCGAGCCGGAGGACGAATCCGCAACGCTGGACGCGCTCGATGCGTTGGCCCAGCGGATCGAAGCCTTGGGCGACAGCCTTGCAGCCCAGCTGTCCAACGCCTAAGTAAGGCGGGACGGGTACTGCCCGGTGCGCGCATTAGCGAACATCCCTGAGGCGATAATCACATCCAAGGGGGCTGTCCCTGGCCGGACCCAGGTCCGAACTACATGGTCCCCACCTGACGTTGAGGCGTCAGAGGATTTTCCGGCAAACGGCCATGGCGGTCCCGTCACCCCGCCGGCATCTCGGACAGGACCCAAAGAATGACCGATACTGATCGCGCCAAGCTGCGCTCCTCTTTGCTCGCCCGGCGCTCCGCCTTTGTCGCAGGCCTGCCGCCTTCGGTGCGCACGCTGGCCTTCCGGGTTCTCCCTTCCCCCGTGCTCGCCCGCATGCCGCCCGGCTCGCGCGTCGCCATCTATCGGGCCATGGGCTCGGAAGCGCCGACCGAAGCGCTGATCGACTTCCTCCACGAGCGTGGTTTTAAGCTGTGTCTACCCCGGCTCGGCAAGACCACGGCCGAGGACATGGAGTTTGCCGACTGGTCGCCGGACGACATATTGGTGCCGGGCCAGCTCCGCATTCCCCAGCCAGCCCCGCAGGCCGCCACGGTCACGCCGGACGTGGTGCTGACGCCGCTCGTCGGGTTCGATCCCTCGCTCAATCGCATCGGCCATGGGGCGGGCTATTATGACCGCGCTTTCGCCAAGCTGCCCAACGCGCTGCGAATCGGGATGGCGTGGAGCTGCCAGATGGTCGATGCGCTGCCCATCCAGCCGTGGGACGTGCCCCTGCACATGCTGTTCACCGAGCAGAGCGTCATCGAGGGAGAGGCCGCGTGAACGACGCGCCGCAACCGAGCTGGCGCAAGCCGGCGGGCATGTTCGCCATCCTCGGCATCATCGCCGTCTGGGCCGCCATCATCGGCTCCTTCTCGGAGCAGATCGCGCGCTGGCCCGGCGCCCTTCAACTCGTCTTCTATGTGATCGTGGGGATCATCTGGATCTTCCCGACCCGGCCCATCCTGGTGTGGATGGAAACAGGCCGCTGGCGCGCCTGAGCGCCAGTTCCAAATCCATTTTCTAGAGGCTTGTCCCGCTCCGTTCAGGAGAGGGAAGCCAGCGCGATGCCATTCTCTTCATTGAAGAAAATGGCGCGAGTGACGGGGCTCGAACCCGCGACCTCCGGCGTGACAGGCCGGCACTCTAACCAACTGAGCTACACCCGCGCTTGGCTGAGGAGGGCGCAGGTATAAGAGGGCGCCGGCCCTGTCAACACGCTTCGCGCGATCAATTGCGATATTCTTCCTGCGGGTCCGATGGCACGCTGGTGAGCGTTCCGGACTCGAACAGGAAACCGGCGATATCCGGCTTACCGGCTGCCGCCAGCACCGTCTGGATGATGATCAGCAGCGGCACCGCCAGCAACGCGCCTGCGGTGCCCCATACCCAGGTCCAGAAGCTCAGCGAGACGAGAATCATCAGCGGACTGAGCTTCAGGCGCTCGCCGAGCACCAGCGGCGTCACGACATTTGCCTCTATGAGATGCAGCCCGGTCATGATGATCGCCGGCATCAGCGCCCAACCAACCGTGGAAAAGGTCATCAGCCCGCCCATCGCCAGCAGGATCGCCGCCACGAAGGGGCCGAAATAGGGAATGAAGTTGAGCAACGCGACGAATCCGCCCCACATGAACGGCGTGGGCATCCCGAACAGGCTGAGCGCGACGGCGACGGTGAATCCGAGCAGCACGTTGATGAGCGCGATGGTGAGCACATAACGCGACGTGGCATCGACGACGTTCTGGATCACCCGGGCAATGGTCAGCGCGCCCGAGAAGCTGCCCCGCCCCTGAATCGTCCGCCGGCGCATGCGCGTCCAGCCGGAGAGGAAGAAGAAGATCACCAGCAGCCCGAACACGACATTGATGACCACACTCGGCGCGGCGGTGGTCAGCATGTCCAGTAGCGAGCCGGGGCGCGGCACCTCGCCGGGCACCGTCGGCGCCCTGCGGGTTTCCGTGACCAGCTTGAGCAGCCCGTCGATGAAACCTTGCGCCTCTGTATAGAGCCGAATGACCGGCTCCAGCGTCGTCTTGATCTGGCCGATCCGCTCGGGAAGCTGAGCGATCCAGTCGACCGCCGGCACCACGATGAGCACCAGCGCGGCATTCACAGCGAACAGGAAGGACACGAGCGCGATCAGCGCGGCCAGCGGCGACGGGATTCGCCGCCGCTCGAGCCACTCGAGGAAGGGCACGAGGCAGATTGCGATCACCAGCGCGACCGTGAGGGGAAGAAAGAAAGCACCACCAGCCCGAAGCACGAACGGCAGGGCCAGCAACACGCCCAGCCCCGCGAACAACGCGATCGAGGCAACCAGCCGGTTGCGCTCCCAGGTACTGCGATCAAAGCGCTCCGCGGAGGGCTGATCGCCCGCGCCGTGCTCTGTGGCCAGATTTTGCTCGTCCAGCGGCACCGACAAGCCCCTTAAACCGCGACCGGGGCAGCGATGCCGCGTTGCGGCGCATAGTCCTCGACCACGAAGTCCTCGATGTGATGCGCGAAGATCGTGTCCGGTCTGCGCAGGATTTTCAGCTTGGGCGAGCCGGACGGCGTCCGCGACAGCTGCTCTTCCACCAGATCGGCGTGATTGAGATAGAGATGGACGTCCCCGCCCTGCCAGACGATCTCGCCGGCCTCCAGATCGCACTGCAGCGCCAGCATCCTCGTCAGCAGCGCCAGCCCGAAGATGTTGAAGGAAAAGCCGAGGCCCAGATCGCAACTGCGCTGGAACAAAAGCCCGTTGAGGCGCCCGTTCGCGACATGGAACTGGTAGGTCATATGGCAGGGCGGCAGCGCCATGCCCTCCAGCTCATCGACATTCCAGCCAGTGAAGAGCAGCCTGCGCGAGCCGGGATTGTTGCGGATGGCATCGATCAGCGTCGCGATCTGGTTATGCCCGGTCGCCGCGCGGCGATAGAGCCCCTCCCCGGCCTCCGGCGCCGGCTCGAAATGCGGCCAGTTGACCCACTGCCGGCCATAGACGGGGCCAAGATCGCCCCATGCCTGCGCGAAGCCATCATCTGCCAGAATGCGCGCCTCGAAATCCTCCATGGAGATCATGTCGCCGGTTTCGCGCCGGTAGCGATCCAGCGGCCAGTCGGTCCAGATGTGGACGCCTTGCGCCACCAGAGGGCGGATGCTGGTATCCCCGGAGAGAAACCACAGCATCTCCCGCGCGGCGACCTTCCAGTAGACGCGCTTGGTCGTCAGCAGAGGCACCGCGTCATGGCCGAGCGAGAATCGCATCGTCGCCCCGAAAATCGACCGCGTGCCCACGCCGGTGCGGTCCACCCGTTCATCGCCCGCATTCCAGATATGCCGCATCAGATCGAGATATTGCTGCTCATAATGCGGCGAAGCGCTCGTTGGCGGCGCAGACTCGGCGAGGGAGGCAGATGAAAGCATGGATCGAGCTTAACCGCGCCGCCGCGCGAGCGCCAGCACATGCCATCTGCCGCCCTGATAAGCGCGACCAAACGATCCCGCAGCCAAGGGTTACCGCGCTGTTTGACGATTTCTCGATGCAGCGCTTGCCAGCACGCAAACCCCTGACTATAGGGCAGCGCCTGTCTTGCCGGCGCTTCAAGCGTCGGCCCGGTCGGGGAGTAGCTCAGCCTGGTAGAGCACTGTCTTCGGGAGGCAGGGGCCGGAGGTTCGAATCCTCTCTCCCCGACCATTTAATTGCGCCATCGCGCCTGAGATTAATCAGGCGGCGGACACAATCACATAGCGAAAATCAACACGAAAAGCGGCGTGACCCGAAAACCACGCCGTTTTGATAGAGAAGTCCGATCCGCTTAAGCGGCGGCCTGACGCTTCTTGCGCTCGATCTCGATAAGTCGGTCCGCCATCTGCTGCCAGGCGGCCTCTGCCCGCAGGCAGCGCTCGCGGACATTGGCCAGATCGGCCTTGCTGGCGGCATCGGCACTTTCCGCCGCGCGGGCGAGATAGAAATCACTGGTCGCTGACATTGCACGCTCCTTGCCGGCTGTGCGCGGGGGCCGCGGCGGCCCCAGCGTGAACTCTGATGGGAAGATTGGCGTTTTACCGTCTCCCCTGCCCCGCCCGGAAATCCTTGCGAGAAATCCTTGCGAGGCACACCCCCGACTGGACGAGCCAGCCAGGGAGAGCGTGCTGCTCAGGCTTCTTCGAGCTGCGTTGCCGAGGCCCGACCGCGCTGGTCGGTCGTGATCTCGAACTTCACGCGCTGATTCTTGTCGAGCGTGTGCATACCGGCCTGCTCGACCGCGCTGATATGGACGAAGCTGTCTTCACCGCCATCGTCGGGTGCGATAAAGCCATAGCCTTTGTCGGCGTTGAAGAATTTGACTGTGCCAATGGGCATGGGATCATTCCTTTTACATAAGAAACCCACCGAAACGCGCGTCCCGGTGGCGCTGGCCGAAGTATCAAAGGAAGAATCCGCTGCAATGGCATCAAAATCCGTCGAGGTGCGACGTTAGCGGATATTAGATGGTCCCGATTGCCCGAAATGTCAATATTTTGGCATTTTTGTTTGATAACTTTGTCTATTTTATCGTCATATTTCCGTTCAAACCGCGCGGAGCGCCAATTCGACATTGCCAATCGAGCGCGGCCACCTCATGCCAGCCATGTTCACGCCAGCGAAGCGATGATAGGTCGGGGCGACTACTCATCATCGCGAGCGAACGGCACCAGCGCATGACGGATCTTTCCCGCACCGACCTGAAGCTTCTCCACGAACTGCAGCAGGACGGCCGCATCACCAATCTGGCCCTCGCCGAGCGCGTCGGCATGTCGCCCAGCCCGTGCCTGCGCCATGTGCGGCGGCTGGAGGAAGAGGGCATCATCACCGGCTATACGGCGATCGTCGATCGCAAGCGGGTGGGCCTTGGCATCCTTGCCTATGTAGAGGTGAAAGTGCCCCAGACGCCCAGCGGCGCTACCAAGGGCTCCTCTGGCTCCTCCATCATCGAACAGTTCAAGGAGGCCGTGCTGAACGAGCCGGCGATCGTGGGTTGCGTCATCACGGCCGGGCAGTTCGATTTCCTGTTGAAAGTGCTGGCGCCGGATATGGATGCCTATGCCGAACTGGCCCAGCGCGTGCTGCTCAAGCTGCCGGGCGTCCGCGACATGCGCACCACCTTTGCGCTAGACGTCGTCAAGGACAGCACGAAGCTGCCGCTCAATACGGCGTAATCGACCGCGCTTGGCGCCGGTACCGTCCATATTCACCTAATAATCTGCAAATTTCGGTGCATTAAGATCATTCATGCCCGCATGAAGGTGATAATCGTTCCTTATGAGCGCTACCGCGATTGACTATGGAGAGACCTGATGTGCGATGACCATCCCTGGCCCCAGGAAGGCCGCACCCGCATGATCGTGCCTGCCCCGGTGGGCAGGATCGGCACCGGCATGCCTGACCCGGAGCCGGACCTCATCCGCCAGATGGATGAGAATCACGTCTTCATGATGGGCGACAACCCGGCGCTGCCGCGTATGCCGAAACAGCCAAAACTGATGGATTTCTTCAAATATCGGTTCAACGATATTGCCATCCGCCATCTGCTGACCAGCGCCAAGCGCGCGCTGGACGATGGGCAGGAAGAGAAGATCGTCCTTGCCTGCTTGCTGCACGATATTTCCAACGGATGCTTCGTGCGCGCCGACCATGGCTATTGGGGCGCACAGATGATCGCGCCTTATGTCTCCGAAGAGATCGCCTGGGCCGTGCAATATCACCAGCCGCTCCGCTATTTTGCGGATGAGTCGGTGGGATATGAATATCCGGAGAGCTATGATCGCTTCTTCGGGCCGGACTATGTTCCGCCCGAATATATCCAGCGCGATGCCGAATATGCCCGCAACCACAAATGGTACATGAGCTCGCGGCTGGTCACGATCTACGATTACTACTTCTTCGACCAGTCGCCACCGGTCGATCCCGAAGAGTTCACCGACATCATCGGGCGGCACTTCCGGGAGCCAGAAGAAGGCCTGGGCTTCGACCGCTCACCCACCGCGCACATGTGGCGCACGATGATCTGGCCGAATAACTTCCTTTGATCGGTGCGCAGAGCGCCCACCGTTCATGCTGAGTAGGGTCTGAGGTGCGCCGCAGGCGCGTATCGAAGAGCCGTATCGAAGCATCGCAGCGCACGGAGCAGGCCTTCGATACGCTGCTTCGACAGGCTCAGCAGCTACTCAGGACGAACGGAGGGCACGACCACACACCGCCAAACAGGAGCGGCGCCCTTCCCCGAGAAGAAGAGCGCCGCTGTGTCAGCCTGCCCTTATAGGCAGTGCCAGTGGTGATCAGAAGTTGAAGCCGACCGAGAAGATCGCTTGCCGGGGCGCGATGTACGTCTCGAACCCTTGCGAGCTGCCATAAGGGTCGGAGAAGCGCGAGTTCACGCCGGTCGTATCGAACACATTGGTGACCGAAGCGCTGAAGTACACCGGCGCATCGTCCAGCGCATATTTCACGAACAGGTTGACCGTGTCGTAGGACGGCGTCTTGTCGTAGAAATCGTCGTTGAACACACGATAGAAGAACTGGCCGCGATAGAGATATTGCGCCCGCGCCGTGAGTTCGCCGGCCCCGAGCTGATCGGTGTAGGTGACCGCAATCGAGCCCTGGAACTTGGGCAGCTTGGGAACCCGGTTGCCGTTGATATTCTCGCGAGCCGCTTCACGCGCCAGCACGGCGGGGTAGAAGTTGCTCCAGAACAGCCAGTCGGGATATCCCGCCGCCGTCTGCGCTTCGTCGGCCTTCACCGGGTCGAGCGCGAGATAATCCTCGTCGAACTTGCCGCGCAGGAATGAGGCGGAGCCGTCGATCTTCAGCTTGCTGGTGACCGCCCAGGCCCCTTCCAGCTCCAGGCCGTAGATATGCGCGCCGGGGGCGTTGGCCGTGCCTTCGCCATACAGGATCGCATCCTCGTCAAGGAACTGCATGTTGCTGTAGTCATAATAGAAGGCGGAGGCGTTGAAGGTCAGAGCATTGTTGAAGAAGCGGTTCTTGGAACCGATCTCGAACGAATTCACCGTCTCGGGCTGATAGGTTGGCTTGATGCCTGTCGGGAACCCGAGCGCGGAGAACGAACTGTTGCCACCGGCCGCAGCGCTATTGATACCGCCCGGTTTGAAGCCGCGGGTAAAGCTGGCGTAGAGCAGATTTTCCGGCGTGATTTTGAAGTCCAGCGCGACCTTGCCCGTCCATTCCTTGGTGCTCAGTCCGTCCCGGGGCGTTGGCTGGAGGAACGGACCAGAGGTGTAATCCGGCGTGTCGCTATTGGTCGCGGACTGCCCGCTATATTTGTCGCTGTTGTAACGGATGCCCGCCGTGAGGCTGAGCTGCGACGAGAAGTCGTATGTCCCCTGCACATAGGCGGCCCAGGCTTCGCGCTTGATGGACGAGAGTTCCGCATAAGTGAGGTTGCCCACCAGCGGATCATTAAAGGGCGTGCTGGTCGGTAGGACCGGCGGGACGAGATTGTCGTCGCTGCCCCGATATTCGAGAATATACTGGTCATTGGTCGACTGCAGATACACCGCACCGGCGATCCACTGGAACGGTCCCTCGTGCGTGGAGGAGATGTTGAACTCCTGCGTCCAGCTCTTGGTGTTGCTCTCCCACAGGGCGACGTGGTCGTAACGGGTGCCACCGAAGGTGAGCGGGCTGTAGGTGAGCTGCTCGAAGAGATCGGCCGTCAGCCCGTCGGAATCCCAGCTCTGCTCACTGTGGACCTTCTGGTAGCTGGTGATCGACTTCACTGTCGCGAAGCCGGCATCAAAGGCGACCACGCCATAGTAAAGCTCGGTGTTCACCACCGACCGCGCCGGATAATCCTGCGTGAGGCGCCGTGGATCGGGCTCGGGATCGAACACGTTCTTCTGCGCCGTGCCATGGGTATTGCTGCGGTACTGAATCGTGTTCAGGCTGACGGAGATGCTGTCGGTCGGCTCCCAGAGCAGGGCCGCTTTCCAGCCGGTCTCGTTGGCGTCATCCAGTTCATATTGACCGAAGCCGACGACATCGGTCGCCACGGCGTAGCCGTCATGCTTCTGGTGCTGCCCGGCGACGCGCAGGGCCAGCGTATCGCCCAGCGGCACGTTCACGCCGGCGTTCATCTTCAGCATATTGTAGTTGCCGATGCCGATCTCGCCGTTCGCGCTGGATTCGCCCAGCACAGGCTGGCGGGACACGACGTTGATCGTGCCGCCCGTCGAGCCCTGACCGAAGGTCGTGCCCTGCGGGCCGCGCAGCACCTCGACCTGGGCGACGTCGATAAACGCCGCATTGGCGGCGATGGAGTTGAAGATGTAGACGCCATCGACATGGTAAGAGACGCCAGGCTGCGTGTTGGTGTTCTCCGGCGTTTCCGATCCGATGCCACGGATGGTGATGATGCGCTCGGCGCCGCCGCTCTTGGCGACCACGAGCCCGGGTACCGAGCCGTTGAGGCCGGTCACGTCCGTGACGTTGGCCATGCTCAGCGTCTCTGCGGTCACGGCGGACACCGAGAGGTTGGCGCGCTGCAGGCTCACATCCACCTTGGAGGCGGTGATGACGATCTCGTCGCCATCATGTGCGCTCGCGCTATCCGCAGGCGCTTCCTGCGCGAAACCTGCGCTGGTCATCAGCGCGGCCATCGCCGCACCCGCCATGAAATATCCGTATGTCTTTCCTAGTCTGTCGCTCATTGTCGCGGTCCCCTTCTCGGCCTGACCTCGCGGCTCCTCCCCGGCGATTGTTCCGGCCCCGGTTTTCCCTGAGTGCCGCTGAGCCTGCATTGAGCCAGTTTTGGGGAACTTAATCTTGAGGCGGGGCGCAGAACTTGTTGATGCAAATGCGCCATGCTGCATTGCAGCACGGTCCAGGCGGGTGCTTGGCCTGCGCGCCCTATATAAGAAGCATCACCACCGGCTGGTCGGCGCGAATGACCGCGATGCGCCCACGCACGATTTTGATTCGCGCACCGGACACTAATTTTGCATGTGCTGCCAAGACGGGAAGAAAGGGACGCTTTAGTCAGGGAGGATCAGACCCAGACGACGATAATGGCCTTGCAAGAGGAGCCGCGCTGACCATGTCCACGACGACGACCATAGCCCTGGAACCGGTACGGACCGACGCTGCCTGGCGCGGCGATACGCTGTCCCGATCTCAAGATTGGATCTACCGGCTCTCGGAGGATCAGGTTGCCGAACTGGAAACGCTGGGCACCCGGTTCGTAGAGGCCAATCCTGACCTGCGCTTCGTCTCCAAGCAGGATTATCCGCTGGTTGCCTGCGCCGACGCTGCCGCCGAATGGGGTCGCGATGTCGATTACGGCCGAGGCTTCGTGCTGGTGCGCGGCCTGCGCACCCATCTCTACTCGGACGCGCTCTCGGCGGCGATCTACTATATTCTGGGCCTGCACATGGGCGATCCCATCCGCCAGAACGAAATGGGCGACCTGATCGACCATGTCTATGCGACCTCCGATAAGACCATGGACGATCCCACCGCCCTCTCCTCCAAGGTGCGGGACAAGCTCGTCTACCACTCGGACAGCTCGGATATTGTGGCGCTGATGTGCCTGCGTCCGGCCAAGGAAGGCGGCGCATCCTGTCTCGTCTCGGGCGCGCAGATCTACAATGAGATCCTCGCCCGCCGGCCCGACTTGGCGCCCCTGCTGCTCGAGCCGTTCCATTGGGACTGGCGGCGGCAGGACCATAATGCCCCGGCGAACACCTACACCTCGCCCATTATCAGCATGGAAGAGGGCGTGTTCAGCATGTACGCCGGGTCGCTCTATATCCTCACCGCGCAGGACTATCCCGAAGCGCCGCGCCTGACGCCCGAGCAGATCGAAGTGCTCAAGCTGTTCGACGACATCACCTATGAGCCGGGCATGGCCATCGAGATGGATTTCCGCCCCGGCGACATCCAGTGGCTCTCCAACTATGCCGCGCTGCACGCGCGCACATCGTTCAACGATTTCCCTGAACCGCAGCGCCGCCGGCACCTGCTTCGCCTGTGGCTGCACCGGGATTCCGGACGGCCTGTGGTCGAGAATTTCGGCAAGAACGGCGTCGTGCAGCATCGCGAGAAGCCGCGCTACGGCGGTGAGGAGCATCCGGACGCACGATTCACGGTAGGCGCGATTTCCGTTCCCCGGCTGCTGTCCTGACCTGCCTGCTTCTACCGCAAACATGAAAAACCCCGGAAAGCGCTGCTTTCCGGGGTTTTTCATTGCCGATAGACGGAGCCGATCAAGCCGCGGGGAAGCCCCCTGCAAAGGCGAAGTCGGTCACGGGCTTGCGGTCAGAGGGCTGCTCGCGCTCGCGCAGGCCTTCGGGCAAAGTCGACGCATCGCCAATGCGCCCCACCGCGATGGCCGCCTCGATGCGGAAGTCTTCCGGCACGCTCAGTTCAGTGCGAACCTTGTCGAAGTCGACCCCGGTCATGCCGTGCGTGTAAAGCCCGCTGAGCGTAGCCTGCACAGCGAGCATGCCCCATGCCGCGCCGGCATCGAAGGAATGGCTGTGCGAGGTGGATTTCGGCGTGCCGTCCGGATTTCGCATCTGCGTGTCGGAGAGGATGATGATCAGCGCGCCGGCGCTTTCCGCCCAGCTTCGGTTTAACGGAATCAGCAGATCGAGGAACCGCGTCCAGTCCGCCCCGTCGCGCACGGCGTACAGGAACCGCCAGGGCTGCGCGTTGAACGCCGACGGCGCCCAGCGCGCGGCTTCGAACAACCGCAGCAACTCGCTTTCCGCCACCGCGCTGCCATCAAAGGCGCGCGGAGACCAGCGGCGGGTGAAGATGTCATCGATCTCGTGGTGGGTCGTCCTCGCGCCTGCTTCAGCCATATGTCAGCGTCTTCCTTGCTTTACAGCATGTTGATGATGGACGTGCTCTCGCGCACGTCCGCGAAATTGAGGCGCAGGTTGAGCAGCGCTGCGTTGTGCTCCTCATCCGTCACCGCGGCCATCGCGTCCAGCGCGGCAATGACCTTGTAGCCGCGCATATAGGCATCGCGCGCGGTACTTTCACAGCAAACATTGGTCAGCGTTCCGGCGATGACCAGCATCTCGATGCCCCGCTCGCGCAGCTGCGCCTCAAGCTGGCCAGCCGGGCAGGCGAAAGCGCTATAGCGATATTTGTCGAGCACCACATCGCCCGTCTCCACCGCCATAGCCGGATGCAGGCCATGCGCCGGGTGCCCGGGCGTCAGGGCCTCCATGGCGGCCTGCACATGAGGATCGGCCCGATCATATTGCCAGGGCGCCATGGCGAGCGGGGGATCGTCCGAGACACTCTGCCGGGTCCAGAGGATCGGGCAGCCGGCGGCCCGCATCGCTATGGCGAGCTGGTTGACCGCCGGGATGATGTCCATCCCGTACGGATTGCCGAACACCGCGCCTGGCGCCAGGAACGCCGTCTGCATGTCGATCACGACCAACGCAGTCCTCCCCGGCACGATCGCCGAAAAGCTGTTCAGATAGCGCCCGCGCTCGATGGCCCATGCCGGCAGGCGGCTGTCATGCATCGGCGCTTGCCATCTCCTCGGCCGGGTAGGCGATGGAGAGGGAATAGTCCTTCCAACGCTCCATCTCTGCGCGCAGCAGATCGGTCTGCCCTTCGGCATAATGCAGCGCATCCTCACCCAACAACAGGTGCATGGGCGGTTGTGGGGCGTCCAGCGCGGCGAGGATTGCGGCAGCGGCGCGGATCGGATCGCCCTTCTCCTTGCCGACGCCTTCCTTGAGCGACTGGCGGGCGAAATGGGCCGAGCCTTCATAGTCCGCGATGATCCGGTCGGCGAGACGCAGCGACCCGCCCGCGAAATTGGTGCGCAGGCCGCCCGGCGCGACGTTGGTGACCTTGATGCCGAGCGGGCCGACCTCCTGCGCCAGCGTCTGCCCGATGCACTCCAGCGCATATTTGCTCGCCCCGTAGATGGACGTACCCGCCCAGGGCGCCAGGCCACTGACGGAGGTGATGTTGACGATATGCCCCGCCTTCCGTGCGCGCATGGCGGGCAGCACCGACTGGATCATCGCAATCGCACCGAAGAGGTTGATGTCGAACAGCGCGCGCGCGTCATCCAGCGTGATTTCCTCGACGGCACCGATCAGCCCGTATCCGGCATTGTTCACCAGCCGGTCGACACTGCCCATGGTCTCCTCTGCGAGCGCCACGAGCGCGGCCGGCGCGACCGGGTCGCCGAAATCGAGGCCGTGCGCAAAGGAGCGCCCCGGCGCCAGCGCCGCGAAACGGGCGCACGCCTCGACACTGCGCGACGTGCCGAAAACCTGGTCGCCCCGGTCGAGCGCGGCCTGGGCCAGCGCTTCGCCGAGACCGCCGCCAATACCTGTGATCAGCCAGTTCACCATGCGTCATCTACCTTGTTGAGAGTTGCTGCGCCCTGTGTACGCCCGTGGCAGCGCAGCGCTTTGCAAGGCAGACCGCAATTGTTGTCAGGGAGCGCACGCCGGCGCGCGGCGCATTGTGACGGGGCGCCGATCATGGTTGGGAGCGAGGCAGTTCAGAAGGAGGCCGGCATGGCGGTGGTGGTAGCAGGATCGATCAATGTGGACCTGATCCAGTCCGTGGATGCCCTCCCCCGGCCCGGCGAAACGGTGCTTGCCTTGCAGTCCGAGCGCCTGCCCGGCGGCAAGGGCGCGAATCAGGCCGTCGCCGCAGCGCGCGCAGGGGCGCAGACGCGCATGATCGGTGCGGTCGGCGAAGACGAATCCGGCGTCTGGATGACTGAGCAGCTCTCCGCCGCCGGGGTCGACACGCGCGCAGTGATCGCTGTCGAAGGAGCGGCGACCGGCACCGCCTACATCACCGTCGACACGTCCGGCGAGAATCAGATCATCGTGGCGTCCGGCGCCAACGCCGCCTTGGCGCCCGCCATGGTCGATACCGTGGCAGACGCCGATATCCGCGTCGCTCAGCTGGAAGTACCAGTCGAAACCGTCGCGGCGTTCTTTGCCGCATCACCGGGAAAGCAGGCGGTGCGAGTCCTCAATGCGGCCCCTGCGGTTCTGGAAGCCAAACGCCTGTTCGCCTCGACGGACGTGCTGATCGTCAACCAGCATGAGCTGGCCGTCTATCTCGGCCAGCATGAAGAGCGAGCGACGCCGCAGGCCGCGCTGGCGGCCCGAGCGTTGATCAGCCGAGACGATCAGCTCGTCATCGTCACGCTCGGCGCATCCGGTTCGATAGCGGTGCGGGCAGGCAGCGCGGTGCATGTGCCGGCCTTTCCGGTCGTGCCGCGCGACGCGGTGGGCGCTGGCGACTGCTTTGTCGGCGCGCTGTGCGCCATGCTCGATCGCACCGGCGACGCTCGGCCAACGGACGAGGCCCTGCTGATCTTCGCCAATGCCGCGGCCGCCCTGTGCACGCAAAAGCCCGGCGCCGTGCCCGCCATGCCACTGCGGAGCGACGTGGAAGCCTTCATCGCCGCCCATCCGATCGAGGGCCGACCAATATAATATGCGCGAATGATCAAGAACGGATCGGTCGGCGCGATAAGGTGGGCGTGCCAATAAGGTCACGGGATTGAGATTATGAGCGAGATTACGCCGACGCCCTTCGGGTTGCCCTCCGACACAGGAGGAAAGGATTTGGGCGTGTTCCTTCCCATCGCCAACGGCGGATGGATCCTCTCGAAAAACAAGCCGCACATCGATGCGTCCTACAGCTACTGCCGCGATGCGGCGGTGCTGACGGAAAAGCACGGGCTGGATTTCGCGATGGCGATGGCCAAGTACCGCGGCTTCGGCGGCGAGACCGAGCATTGGGACTATCAGCTCGATTCCTACCTCACCATTGCCGGCGTGGCGGAAGCGACCAGCCGCGTGAAGGTGTGGGGCACGGTTCACACGCTCCTGCAGAATCCAGGCGTTGTCGCCAAGATGGTCGCCACGCTGGACCAGATCAGCGGGGGCCGCGCCGGCCTCAACATCGTCACCGGCTCCTATAAGGACGAGTTCGCACAGATGGGCGCGTGGCGCGACGATGTGAACCATGATGAGCGCTACGACCTCGCTTACGAATGGATCCAGGCGATCAAGGCGCTGTGGACCGGCGAAACCGTCACGAAAGAAGGCAAATATTTCTCGCTGGAGGATTGCCGCTCGCTGCCGACGCCCTCCACCCGCCCCTTCCTCGTCTGCGCCGGCACCTCCGGCAAGGGCATGCGCTTTTCGGCTGACGAGGTGGATGCGATCTTCCTTTCCGGCGGGACACCGGAAGAACTCAAGACCGCCAGCGAGAAGGCCAAGGCTGTCGCTGCCGACATCGGCAAGCCGATCCGCACCTATTCGATGATGACGCCCGTGTTCGGCGAGACCGATGCGGAAGCAGAAGCCTTTGCGCAATCCATCCGCGACGGCTTCGACGAAGGCGCGTTGCACGGCATGATGCGCGCTTATGGCTTCCTCGACAGCGAAATCGGCAAGGAAAACGACTTCACCCGCAAGAGCCGGGCTGGCTTCATGACCCCCCATGTCATCGGCACGCCCGAGACGGTGGTCGAGAAGCTCACCGAACTCTTCGAGGTTTCCGGCACGGACGGGCTGATGCTGATCTTCCCGGATTACATGAAGGACATCCCGATCTTCGGCGAGCGTGTCCTCCCGGTCCTGCGCGAGCGCTTCCCCGGCAAGGTTCCGGTCCATGCCTGACGCGGCGCTCGTGGACATTCCCCACGTCGCCGCCAGCGATCTGGCGGGGATGATCGCGCCCGAGCGCACCGCGCTCGTGCTGGTGGATATCCAGAACGACTGGGCCGCCCCCGAGGGCCTGCTCGGGCAGCATGGGGTGGATCTCTCCGCACCCCATGCTGCCATCGACAAGGCCGAGGAGCTAGTCGCCGCGGCGCGTGCGGCTGGCGTCACGCTCGCCTTCGTGCGGGTGGTGACGACGCCCGAAACCGATTCCGAGGCGCTCAAGACCTTCTACACGCGTCGCGGCGAACCCGGCGGACAGGTCATCTGCCGCAAGGGCTATGGTGCTGACTATTATCGGCTCTTGCCCGAGCCGGGCGATATCGAGGTCGAGAAGGTTCTCTACAATTGCTTCCACGGCACCGACTTTGAGGCCCAACTCACCGAGCGCGGTATCGACACGTTGCTGATTACGGGCCTGAGCACTGACTGCTGCGTTGACGCCGCAGCCCGCTCGGCCTTCCACCGCAATTTCAATGTGTTTGTCGTATCGGACGCCACTGCCGCCTATGAGCCCGGACTGCATGAAGCGACGCTCAAGGTGCTCAGCAAGAACTGCGCCCTGATGGTCACCACGCAAGCCGCCAAAACGGCCTGGACGCTATGACCCCGCCGCCGGCGATCGCCCTCGACGCCGCGAACGGCCCTCTCAGCGAAGCGCCCGCACTGAACAAAAGCAGGACCGGCGTGCTGATCGCCGCCACGGCGGGCAATGCGCTCGGCAAGACCGCCACGGTTCATGCGGTTTTCGGCACCTTCCTTGTGCCCCTCTCTCAGGAATTCGGCTGGGCACGATCGAGCATTTCGATGGTGCTGGCGATCCTAGCCGTCGTGAGCGCATGCATCTATCCGCTCGCCGGCCGCTATGCCGATCGGCACGGCACCCGCAACATGGTGCTGTTGGGCAATGTGCTGTTCGCCCTCGCCGTCGCCTGCCTCGCGCTCACGAACGGCAATCTGATGCTGTTCTACCTCAACTTTCTGGCCATCAGCCTGTTCGGCTCGCTGCCCGCCACCTCGGTCTTCTCGCGCCTGGTGGCGGAATGGTTCGACACCAATCGGGGCACCGCGCTTGGCGTGAGCGCAGGGCTCGGCAACGGCATTGGTTCGGTCTGCGTGCCGATCATGACCGCGCTGATCGTCTCCACAGCCGGCTGGCGCGCGGGCTATCTGGGGATCGGCGCACTGATCCTGTGCGTCGGCTTTCCGATCTTTTTCTTCCTGCTGCGCGATGCACCGCGCCCGGCAGCGCCGAGCAACCCATCGGAGACAGCCTCCCCCATCGTGGACGGCATGACCTTGCGTGAGGCCATCGGCACCGCGCCCTTCTGGCTGATGCTGGTCGCAATCGCAGCCGGTGGCGGCACCATGATCGCGGTGCTGAGCCATGTCGTGCCCATTCTGGCGGATCGTGGCTATGGCCTTGGCACCGGCACCGCCATCGTCAGCATTTTCGCGCTGACCGGCTCGCTCTGGCAGATCTTCACCGGACGCGTGCTCGACAAGAGCCGCGGCCCGCGCGTCGTCGTGCCGATGTATGCGCTCGCCATTCTCGGCCTACTGCTGCTCGAATTCTCACCCTTCGGCGCCCTGCTGCCCGTTGCAGGCCTGTGTCTTGGCATTGCGCTCGGCGCCCAGTTCGGCGCCCTGCCTTACTTCATCGCCCAATATTTCGGGCTACGCAGCTTTGGCGTCATCATTGGCGTTATGTATTCGGCCGTCATCGGCGCGCAGGGCATCACGCCGGTGCTGATGGACCTGAGCTACGACATGATCGGCCATTATCGCGCTGCGGTGGTCGTAGCTGTCGGCGTGATGGCCGTCGGCAGCCTGCTGCTTTTCCTGCTTCCGCCCTATGCCGCCAACACTGGATCGTCTGCTCCCGCCGAATGAGACGGGACGGCGGCCCGCCAAGCGAGAGGACGCCCCACGTCAAGACACCGGCACACCCAAACCGGCATCTTCCAGGCACTTACTCCAGATAGGCGAGTCGCTGCATGACCTATGAAGGACGGAAAAAATACCTGGCGCTGACGGCGTTCTGCCTGCTGTTTTTCATGCTCAACGCCTTCACCTTCAACGGGCTTGGCGTCGTGCTTCCCTATATGGTCGAGGAGATGGGCTGGCCCTGGGCCGTCGCTGGCCTTGGCTTCACCTTCCTGGGCGTGGCGTGCGGCTTGTCCAGCCTTGCACCCGCTATCTCGATCCGGCGCCTCGGCGTTTCCCGCACGATGATGATCGGCGGCGCGCTTCTCCTCATCGGCTTCACCTGCCTGGCCGTCACCAAAACGGCGATGGTCTACTTCATCGGCACGGCGTTTGCCGGCGTCGGCTTCTCGATGTGCGGGACCACGGGCGGCGTGAACGTCATTTCCCACTCCTTCGAGAAGCGCTCGACCGCCATGGGCGTGTACTTCACCGCCGGCGGCATGGGCGCGGTTGTCGGGCCGCTGATCGCGTTTTCAACGCAGGCGATCACCGGCGAATGGCGCCATTACTGGTGGACGGCCGCCATTGCTGCCGTGCTGCTTTCGATGTTCGCTGCCCTCGTCACCAGCGACCGGCCCGGTGATGCCGAGGTTGCGCCCAAGCCCCGGAAAGCCATGGCCACGGACGGCTGGACGGCACGGGCCGCGATGCGCACCGCGCAATATTACATCGTGGTCGGCGTCTACACCTCATTCCTGCTGATCAACACCACCGTTCACGGCTTTGCGGTGAAGCATCTGACCGAGACCGGCCTGACCATGGGTGCGGCCGCCACCGTGATGAGCGGCATTGCCCTCGTCAGCGCCGCCGGATCGATGATCGCCGGCATGGCGGGCGAAAAGATCGGCGCGCGCGAGCTCACCTTGCTCTCCATCACCTCCACCTCGCTCGGCGTGCTGGCGCTGATGATCGGCGGCAATCTGTTCGTCGTCTCGCTGGCCGTGATCGGACTGGGTGTGGGCTTCGGCTTCAGCTATGTCAGCACGGCGATGTTGATGCTCAACCTGTTCGGCAAGCGCGCCAATCTGGAGCTCTATTCCACGATGAGCCTGATCTCGACTGCAGCCGCCATCGGCCCGGCGCTGGGCGGCGTCATTCGCGACGAAACGGGCGGGTTCTCGCTTGTCTTCCTCGGCTGCGCCCTACTCGGCTTCATCTTCGTCGGAGCCCTGCTCTTGCTCCGCACCCCGGAGCTCCCCCAACAAGACACAGCGGAGGATGCCGAGCCCGCCTTGGCAGCATGACATGACCCAAGCCCAGCCCAAACCCGCTCCGATGTTCGCCAATCCTGCCACGGCCCCCTATCAGGTGACCGAAGCCGAGAAGGACGCTCTCGCCGCCGCCATCGATTCCGATGAGCTGGTCGCCCTCGCCCTTGAACTCGGCAACATTCCGAGCCGCTCGCGTGAGGAAGCCGCCGCCGCGCAATATGTCTATGACTGGATGGATCGCGAAGGCTTCCAGCCCCGCCGCGCCGGCGCCACGCCCGAGCGACCCAACATCATCGGCGAGTATGGCGGCTTGGGCACGGGCGCCAACCTGCTCTTCACCGCCCATCTCGATACGGAAAGCCCGAGCGGCGACCTCTCGCAGGACAAGTTCCGCTATCGCGAGAGCACCATGCGCGATCCGGAATGGACGCAGTGCTGGCTCGATGAGGATGGGCGCCTGCGCGGCTTCCCCATCTCCAACGATCGCGGGCCGATGGCCTGTTTCCTGATGGCGGCCAAGGCGCTCAAGAAGGCGGGCATCGGCCTTGCCGGCAAGACCTGGCTCACCGCCTGCCCCGGCGAGATCGGCCCCGAGCCAATCGAGGAATTCTCCGGTATCGATTATCTCGGCAAGGATATCGGCGCGCATTATCTGTTCCACCATGGCGGCGTCGCGCCTGATTATGCCATTGCCGCCGAAGGCACGGATTTCGGCCTGACCTGGCAGGGCTGCGGCTATGCCCTCTTCCGCGTACGCATCTTCGGCACGGGCATGTTCACGCCGATTCTGGGAACGCCGGAGACCGTCGCCCAGCACCTCAACCCCATCTACAAGCTCGGCCCGGTGATCGACGCGCTGCACCAGTGGGGCCGGCAGTGGGAAGCCCAGGGCGTGTTCGAGACGGCGGGTGGCCTCTCCCTCCCCAAGACGCAGATCGCGTCCGTGCGTGCTGGCGCGCCGACCGACTATGGCGCCGGCACCGAGGTGTGCGCCGTCTATGTGGAAGTGTGCCTCGCACCCGGGCAAAAGTCGGCGCAGGCCTATCACCAGATCGTCGCGGCGATGCGCACGCTCGATCTCGACAGCTTCGATGTCGAGCCAATGGTCGTCCGCCACGGTTTCGTTGCCGACGCGGACGAAGTCGCGCCACTCGCCGGCGCGGTGGATGCCGCTACGCGCCTCGCTCGGCAGGCGCCGGTGGAGCGCGCGCATCCTGTCTATTCCAGCATGTGGCGCGACCATAATGTGTTCAACATGCAGGGCATTCCCGCCATCACGACCGGCATGCCACGCTGGCGCCCGGCACCCGAGGATCTGCACTCCAGCGCTCTCATCTATGCACTGACCATGCTGGCCGTATGCGGACGCTCCGAGCACGCACCAAATTCTGCTGCGATTTCATCTGTTTACGGGGGCAGGGATGACCCATTCTGAAACAGCCGCCGCGTGATGGATTGACCGGGCTCTCTCAGGCGCGCATCTTGGCGGGCATAAAGACCCGGGAGAGGCGCACCAAAACATAGAGAACCGCCGTTGCGCTCGACTACAAATGCCTACCCCAAGGAGCAGCGACTCAGCGCATGGAGCTTTGCGCTCAAGCGCGTTTCGATCACGCTGGAAGCGGCCGACGAGGCTACGCTCTACGGCGAGCTTATCCAGTTCACCAGCAGCAACGGCATCGTGTTTGTGCGCCTGCTGGCGACCGCTCAGGAATATACCGTTGATTTTCGCGATGAGCCGGGCTGCTTCTGGCTGGCCGTGACGCTCGATGCGCCAAGCGTGGCGCGCAACGCCACCACCAGCTTCACCCTCGATGATGGCCACATGGTCTGCGCGCGCAGCGAAATGCCGATGTCGCTGCAGTTCACCGGCGATCACCGCGTGCTGTTGCTCAAAATTCCGCCGCGCGCGCTCGATCAGCGCCTCAAGGCCTTGCTACCCGAAAAGCCCCGGCACCTTTCCGCCGACAGCGGCCCTGCCCGCCTGCTCTCGACCGTGCTGCGCTCGCTGGCGGACATGGGCAACGACGTGACGGACGAGGAACTGCGCCCGGTGGAACTGGCCCTACCCGAGTTTCTGCTGGCCAGCCTGCTCAACGATGCGCCCGCCCGCGCGCTCGGCGGCGCGGCGGGCATGCGCGCCGCGCTGCTGGAGCGGATCTTCCAGACCATCGAGATGCGCCTCTCGGACCCCAATCTGAATTACCAGCAGGTTGCGGCCGAACATGGCATTTCCCCGCGCTATCTGCAGAAGCTTTTTGAATCGATCGACGACAGCTTTGGCCATTATGTGAAGGTGCGGCGGCTGGAGCGCTGCCGGCTCGACCTGCGCAGCCCGCTCCACGTGCAGAAATCGATCTCGGACATTCTGTTCCAGTGGGGCTTCAACGATTCCGCCTCGTTCAGCCGCGCCTTCCGCGAGCAATATGGCATTTCCCCGCGCGACTATCGCAAGATGCCGGCCGTGGACGAGGCCGACCACGGCCCCGACACCCTGCGGCGCGGCCGTTCCACCGCCAAGCGAGCGGTCAGCGACGAAGCCGCCGTCGCGCCGGTCGAGGAGTTGGAGATCGGCGAGGTGGATTCGGACGGCGCCGAGGCCAACGTCATCCCGGCGATTGGCGATGAAGGCACGGTGCGGCATCATCATCTGCCGGTCAGCCCGCGCACGGTCCATTGGGGCTATTTCAGCTCGGCGATCAAACCGGCGCTGATGGTGCGCTCGGGCGACTTCGTGACGGTGGAGACGCTGACCCACCACGCCAATGACGATCCCGAACGCATGGTCGAGGGCGATCATGGCGCGGAGAGCGTCTATCGCTGGGACGAGACGGGCCGGGCGATCGAGCGCCGCGGCGCCGGTCCGATGAGTGCCAGCGAGTTCGGGCGCGGCCCAGGCGAGGGCTTTGGCGTGCACATCTGCACCGGGCCGATCGCCATTCAGGGCGCGGAGCCGGGCGACATCATTGAGGTGCGCATCCTCAGCCTGGATCCGCGCCGCAGCGGCAATCCCCGCTTTCAGGGTAAGTCCTTCGGCAGCAATGCCGCAACCTTCTGGGGCTTCCATTATAACGATCTGCTCACCGAGCCGAAGAACCGCGAAGTGATCACCATCTACGAGGTTGAATCCGGCGGCGAACGGCGGCCCACGGCTCACGCGGTCTATTCCTATCATTGGACACCGCAGACCGACCCCTCAGGCACCGTCCATGAGCGCTATGATTATCCGGGCGTCCCGGTCGATCCTGAGACGATCGAGCGCAATTATGACATCCTCCAGAATGTCGAAATCCCGATCCGCCCGCATTTCGGCGTCATCGCGCTGGCGCCGGCCCATACCGAGCCGGTCGATACCATTCCGCCCAGCGCCTTTGGCGGCAATATGGATAATTGGCGGACCGGCCCCGGATCGAGCGTGTTCCTGCCTGTGCAGGTCTCGGGCGGACTGCTTTCGCTCGGCGACCCGCACGCCTCGCAGGGCGATTCCGAACTATGCGGCACCGCCATCGAATGCTCGATGACCGCGCTCATTCAGGTGATCCGCCACCCCGCCGGCGAGCTGACCGGCAAGCTGCGCGACCTCGATTACCCCATGATCGAAACCGAGACCGAATGGGTCATCATGGGTTTCAGTCACCCGGATTATCTGAAGGAACTGGGCGAGGACGCGCAGAGTGAAGTCTACAAGCGCGCATCCATCGATGCCGCCATGCGCGACGCGTTCCGCAAGGCGCGGCGCTTCCTGATGACCACCAAGGATCTCTCGGAAGACGAAACCATCTCGCTTCTCTCGGTCGGGGTGGATTTCGGCATCTCACAGGTCGCCAACGGCAATTGGGGCGTCCACGCGATCATTCGCAAGGAACTGTTTACCGCCTGATCGCTGGCTCCTGCTCGGCAAGCACGGCCTGCGCTGCCTGATCGACGAGGCCCCGCAATCTGATCGTGCGATCCACGAAAGCGGGGCCGACCAGCACATTGGTCATCACGATGGCGACCAGATTTCGGCCGGGATGGACGAAGAAATAGCTGTTGGCAGACCCCGACCAGCCACCGGCACCGGCCGGCATCCCGCCGCGCTGCTCGCTGACCGCATCGCCGAGGCCCAGGCCATAGCCGAACAGGACATTCTCGTGCGGCTGCCCGCCGGTCTCCAGCCGGGGCTGGAACATCTGGTCCACCGTCTCGGGCCGAAAGAGGCGCTTGCCCTGCCACGTCCCCCGATTGGCCAGCATCTGCGCGAAGTTCAGATAATCATGCAGTGTGCCGGCCAGCGCGCCGCCGCCGTCGAACGGCCGGGCGGGGTCGCGATATTCGGACGTCGCCGCCGGCTCGATAGCCTGCAGGCCGCCGTCCACCGCCGCATAATTGGTGACGAGCCGTGTGGCGCGCGCATCGTCCATCACGAAGCGCGTGTCGGTCATGTCGAGCGGATCGAAAATGCGGGCTTGCAAGAACGCATCGAGGCCCTGCCCCGTCACCCGCTCGATCAGCGCGCCGAGAATGCCGGTGGAGTTGCCATAAGAGAAGCGCGCGCCGGGCTGATGCAGCAGCGGGGCCTTGGCGAGGCGCCCGATCAGCTCGTCCATCGTTCTGGCTGGCGGCGCATCGTCGGCATTCTGCCCGACCCCGCCAGCGCGCATCACGCCATGGCGGCGATAATATTGCTGCACAGGGCCGTTGCCGGTGAAATTGTAAGTTACTCCGCTGCTATGGGTGAGCAGATCGCCGATGGTCACTGGGCGGTTCAGCGGCTCGGTCACCATCGCATCGAGGCTGCCGCTCTTATAGACCCGCAGATCGGCGAATTCCGGCATGTAGCGGCTGAGCGGCGCATCAATGGCGATCTTGCCTTCTTCCACCAACATCATCACCGCGACGCTCGTAATCGGCTTGGTCATCGAATAGAGCCGGAAGATCGCGTCGGCGGGCAGTGCGCGGTCGGCTTCGAGGTCAAGCTTACCGGTCGAAACGCGAAGCCGCTCCCGCCCGTCCTTGACGATCACGGCCTGCGCATTGGGCAGCTCTCGCGCCTCGACCATGGCCTGCAGCCCCGCACGCAGGGCGGACAGTGCATCGGCCGGCGCGACGGCCTCCGCTGTAGCACCGGCCTTGGCCGCGAGCGGCGTGGCCGTCAGCCAGAGACAGGCCAGCGCACCAGCCGCCAGTCGGGCGGCGGCCCGCATCAGTACGGCCGGTCGCCTGCGATCGTCACCCGATAGCCCGAGCGCGTTTCCGGGAAATAATCCCAGGTCGCGAAATGCTGCGTGCAGCGATTGTCCCAGAAGGCGACCGAATGCGGCTGCCAGCGGAAGCGGACCTGGAAATTCGGGTTCTTCACATGCTCGGTGAGGAAGCGCAGCACCGCATCGCCTTCCTCCTCGGACAGACCGTTGATCTTGATCGTCTTCGACTTGCTGATGAACAGGCATTTGCGCTTGGTCACCGGGTGGGTGCGGACGACAGGATGCGTGTTGCGTGGGTAGACCTTGTCCACATCTGGGAACAGCTCGCGATAGATGTGGTTGGAATCATGGACCGCCGTCAGAGGTTCCAGAAAAGCCTGCATGGCCGGCGACAGCGCATCATAGGCGGCATACATGCTCGACCACAGCGTATCGCCGCCCGTGGGGGGCACGGTGTGCATGTAGAGGATGCTGCCCATGGGCGGTTCGGCATCTTCGCTCAGGTCCGAATGCCAGTCCTCGCCGGCGATGAACTTGCTGTTCGCATCCGCATGGATCGCCACGATCTCGGGATGTTCGGCAAGGCCGGACACACCGCTGTGCAGCGCCAGCTCGCCGAAATAGCGGCCCAGGCGCTTGTGATTGTCGTGCTCCAGATTCTGGTCGCGGAAGAACAGCACCTGATGCTCCATCAGGGCGTCATGCAGCTCGCTGACGACCTTGTTGCCGAGCGGGGCGTTCAGATCGACCCCGAACACTTCGGCACCGATCCGCCGGGTGACGGGGCGGATATCAAGAACATCATAGGACATGGCGAACAACCTCGACTGGAACGTAACCCTTGGCATGTGGGCTGCGCGATCATGCGCCAGCGGCGCACACACGTCTTGTCAGCCCGCGAAAGCTCGATTGTCCGGCAGCGCCTGCCGCGCATTGGCGCGGGTCTGGCGCGGCGCCTCCTCGAAGCGCTCGCGATAGGCCCGGCTGAAATGCGCCGACTGGTTGAAACCCCAGCGGAAGGCGATCTCGGAAATGCTCAATTGCGCGTGAAGTGGATTGACGAGATCGGCCCGCGCGCGCTCAAGGCGGCGCCCCTTCACATAGCCGGTCACCGTCTGCCCTGAGCGCGCGAAGAGCTGCTGGATATAGCGCACCGACACGCCCTCGCTGCGCGCAACGGACTGCACCGAGAGGTCCGCGTCGGTCAGATTGGTTTCGATCGTGCGACAGATCCGCTCGAACTGTCGAGCGCGGTGCGCGGCGGCACCGCCCTTGGCCTCCACGCCGCCGGCATGGGCGATCACCGGCACGAGCAATTCGATCAGCGCCGTCTCAAGCGGCGCGAATTCGCGGGCGCGCCCTTGCGAGAGCGAGTCGGCGGCGCTGCGCAGCAGCGCCAGCAGCGCATGGGCCACCAGACTGTCCGGCTGGATGACTCCGATGCGCCGCGCCAGCGGTGCCAGCATCCGCGCATCGATGGCAACGCTGGGGATGCGAACGAAGAACTGGCGAAATTGCGTCTTGAACCGCAACGCGGCGTCCACGCCCGTCGCGCCGTAGATGAGGCAGTCGCCGGTGAGCGGCATCACGCCTTCATGCGTCTCCAGCGAGGCTTCGCCATCGATGAGCAGACCCAACCACAGGCCGGGCGCGGCCCCCGGCGTGCGACCCGCGATGGTGAGGGCGCCGCCCGTCACCACCGCGAATTCAAAGCCCATCGGCGAGGTGATGGCGAGCACCGACCCGCCTGCCTCTGCCGTATTGGGAAACGGCATTTGCAGGCGCTGCATGGCGGCGGCCCAGGCCGGGGCGCGCTCCGCCGCCGGCAGCGACGCGACGTCGAAGGACCAGGCGTCCGGACTGGAGACTGCCTCCCCCGGCCGGGCCGGATCAGCGGGGATCGCGGACACTGCCCTTGTTCGGGAACATGCCACGGTCGATCCGCACATGAATGCCCTGCGTGCCATCGACGACCTGCGTCACGCCGAAGTCGGCACCGACACTCATCAGCGAATAGGCGTCCGTCCGCGACAGGCCCTGATGTTCGGAGAGCAGTTCGATCATGTCCATGGCGGCATTCTTCATCGCTGCATCGAGATCATCGCCAAAGCCGTGGACGATCCAGTGATTGGGCGTTTCCAGCAGCGGCGATGGGAACTTGAAATCCTTACGCAGGATGATCTGGAACAGCACGTCGAGCGAGGCTTCGATGGCCGTGCCGCTGATCTCGCCATCGCCCTGGCTGACATGCGGATCGCCGATGGAGAACAGGCCGCCCTTGACCTGCACCGGATAATACATTCGGGCATTGGCGCCGATCCGCCAGTTATCGATATTGCCGCCATGCAGGCCCGGCGGAATGGTGCTGACCGGCGCATCGACCGCAGGCGCGACGCCGGCGGTGCCGAGATGCGGGCGGGCGGGGATTGTCACGCCGGGCAGCGCCGGTTGCCGGTCGCAATGCGGGCAGTTGGTGATGCGGCCAGGCGTCGTGTAAACCCCCTCGACATCATAGGCGTAAAGCGCGGTGGCAGTGTTGGCGTTCGGGTCCAGCTCGTAGATCGTCACGCGCTCGGTCTCGCCGAACTCCTTGTAGAGATGCCCCCAGTTCGCCTGCAGGTTGGAGCCGTAATTGAAGCGCGGGGTCATCTGGAAATAGCGCACTTCCAGCATGTCGCCGGGCTCTGCGCCCTCGACATAGATCGGCCCGGTCATGATGTGACAGCCCGGTGCGCGCGTGCTGGGATCGACCTCGGTAAAGATGCGCTGGATGTGCTCGTCGAACATCAGCTCGGGATCATCGCCGGCGTGGTGCGTCACCGCCTGCGCCTGGATGAGATCGCCGCTCTTGACGGTCAGCGCTGGTTTCAGTTCCGGTGAGAAGAAGCCCCAGTGCACGGTCTCAGGCGTCGCCCGCAAATAGTGCAGCGCTCCGGGCTGCGTTTCGCTCCGTCGCATTCCATGATTGCAGATCAGCGCCATAATTCCCCTGCTCGTCAGTCAGTGTTGGGTTTGTGGAGGCTCAGGAAGCCCCGATGAGGATGCTCGTCATGCCGAGCGACTTGTGATGGATGAAATTGGGGTGCAGCTGCGCTTCCTCACCCGGATGACGCGCACCCAGCACATAGAGCAGCGGCCAGAAATGGTCGGGCGTCGGCACCGACAGGCGGGCATCGTCGCCCAGCGCCGCGAAATCGATGACCGTCTGCGGGCGATCCGCGACCACGGCGTCCAGCATCGTGCTGTTGAACCGGTCGGCCCACGGATAGGGCTCGGCATCCGGGTTGTTCCAGTCCATCGCCGGCAGATTGTGGACGATGTTGCCGGTGCCCATGATGAGCACGCCCTCGTCGCGCAGTGGGCGGAGCATCTGGCCGATCTTCCAGTGCTGCTCGGGCGTGGCATTCACGTCCATGCCCAGCTGCACGACAGGAATATCGGCCTCGGGATAAGCGTGGACGAGCACCGTCCAGGTGCCATGATCCAGGCCCCAATTGGCATCCATATGGACCGGCACGGGATCGAGCAGTTCGGCCACACGCCGCGCCAGGGCGGGGTCGCCGGGCGCCGGATATTGCATGTCGAACAGGGCCTGCGGGAAGGCGCCGAAATCATGGATGGTGCGGGGCTGCGCCATCGCCGTCACGGCCGTGCCGCGTGTCAGCCAGTGCGCCGAGATGCACAGGATCGCCTTGGGCTTGCCGATGCTCTGTGCGATGCCCTGCCAGGCCTGCGTGGTGCTGCTCTGCTCGAGCGCTACCATGGGGCTGCCATGACCAAAGAAGATCAGCGGCAGGCGGCTCATTGTGCGGCTCCTGTTGCGCAGGCGCGCCTTGCGGACAGACAGGGTTGAACTTGTAGGCTCATGGTCGCTTTTGCCTCATGCTTGCCGCTCGGGCCGTTGCATTGGATGACTGGAGGCTATGGGAAGGGTTGCGGCCCGGTCTTGCAGATTGGCGCACAACATGTTGTTCCGCCAACCCGCCAGCGGGCCGCGCGCACCCCTCATTCCTTGGTGAACGTCTCGGGAATCTGCGGATTTTCGCCCGCCTTGCCCCACAGCAGGATCTCATTGCCCCAGGGGTCGACAAAGCAGTGGTTATAGCCGTTGAACTCGGCCCAATAATGGTCGCGCCACAGCAGCGTTGCGCCCAGTTCCTGCGCCGTCACCAGGATTCGATCCGCCGAATCATCGTCGCTGATCAACACCCAGATGCGCGGCTTGCGGCCATCGCTGGCGATATGGCGCGGCGCGACGCCTGCCGGGTCGGGATGCGGGCGCATATTGTCGACCTTGGCGATGCCCATGTGGAGATTGCCGATCTCGCTGTCCGTCCCGTCCTTCTTCTTGAAGAAGCCGCCCGGCACCATGCGGTGATAGACGCCCATCGGGCGGGGATCATTCTCCCAGCCGAACACCTGCGCGTAGAATTCACCGGCAGCATTGGGATCGTCGGCGGGAATATCGAAAAAAATAAGCGAATTGGTCATCATCACCTCTGACTGGACACAAGCCTTTCGGCCGCCGCGCCAGTTAGGCAGCGCGGCGGACGCGAAGCTGTGTCTCCTGCGAACAATGTTTTGATTTCGGGCCTCAGCCCGTCGCGGCGAGGCCCTGCCCCGCCGCCGGAGAGATCAGGAGGTTGCGTGCAACCGCGTGACCGGCGCCGAGGGGCCGCGACGACGGTCCCACTCCTGCTGGTAGCGGTCGACCAGCCACACATTGAGCTGGCGCTGCGCATCTTCCTGCCAGCTGTAGCGCCCGCGCGGGGCGAAGCGGGACGAGAGCCCCTGCTGCACCAGCAGATCGACATGCAGGTCCTGCGCGACAATATCCGCCGTATGCTCGTCATTGATCCGGCGCTTTTCCTCGAACTCCGGGTCCTCGAAGGCGCTGGGATGATAGAGGCTGCCGAAGGTCAGGCCGTGCGTGGTCGGCGAGCGCGCATCCATGATGAGGTAGATCACCACATCGTTGAGCACGACCAGCGACAGCGTCGGCGGCAGGTTCACGAACAGCAGCCGGCTCTGCTCCTCCTCGGTCAGCTTGGGGAAGACCGGCAGCAGCGCCTTCTCGGTGGGGTTGAAGCTCGCATTGGGGTGCGTGGAGCCGTTGAGGCGATAATAGCCCGCCGTCTCGCGCGGCACTTCGGGGAAGCTCGCCAGCGAACTCGGCACGAAATCGTGCAGCCCCTGATGGAGCCGGCTGGCATGATAGCCATCATTGTTATTCTCGAACTGGACCTTCCAGTTCCACGGATATTCGTGGGACAGCGGCTCGGGGCCGCGCAGGCTGGCAAACTCGTAATTCGCCACGACCGGTTCGATCGGCCCCATGCGCGAGGCCAGCGATTCCGCTTCGGAATCGAAATTGACGAAGATGAAGCCGTGCCACAGCTCCACCTTGAGCTTGGGCAGATTATACTGCGCCTTGTCGAAATTGCAGGTGCGGCCCATCGCCGGCGCGCCGACCAGCTTGCCGTCCAGATCATAGGACCAGTGGTGATAGGGGCAGGTAAAACCGCGCGTGTTGCCCTTGCCTTCCGCCACCAGCATGGCGCGGTGCTGGCACACGGCGGACATGGCCTTGATCTCCCCGTCCCGCCCGCGCGAAATGATGATCGGCTCATTGGCGTGGCTGGTCGTGAAGAAATCCCCGACTTCCGCGATCCACTCGTCCCGCCCGACGCAGAGCCATTCGCGATAAAACAGCGCGTCCTTCTCGAACTCGTAGAACTCCTGACTCGTGTAGATCTCCGGCGGCAGCGTCTCCGCCTCTTCCGTGGGCTTCACAGAGGAGGCAAAGCTGTCGAAGAACTTGTCGGTCAGAAGAGTCATGTCACATCCTCGCAATTGGCGTCCATGCCGCGCCGCGCGTCCAGTCCCGACCCTCGGCCAGAACCGCCATGCAGCGCGAAGCACCCCAGGCTGAAAAGATGTGTACCAACCGCCGCCCCGACTGGCTTTGCGCCGGGCGACCAACTTTTTGTCGAGAGAGGCAGGGTGGACCGGGTGGCGCGAAGCTGCGCGGGTTGGCCGGTCGCCGTCAATAAGAGAGGTTGGGGTGCATTCCGGACGCGGCGCTGGCCCGACGCCGCGCATTCACGACGGGGCACGCTCTGAAGCGCTTAACATGTCTGCGATAAGGGGAAATGGTGGAGCCGAGGGGGATCGAACCCCTGACCTCTACACTGCCAGTGTAGCGCTCTCCCAGCTGAGCTACGGCCCCGATCATTGCAGCGGCGACGGGTGGGTCCGTCGCGGCGAGGCGCTGCCTTTAGGTCAGGCTCTGCCTCGCTGCAAGTCCATTTTTTATGGCGCGCGATCTTTCCTGCGCGCTCAGTTTTCTTCGTCGTTATCGTCGCCGGCGTCGACGCCGAGATCGTCATCGCCGCCGAGATCGACGTCGTTGTCGGGCGAGCCTTCGGCCTCATCGACGTCGATGTCGATGTCCAGATCATCGTCTGCCGTGCTTTCCGTATCCGCACCGGCCGCGACCTTCTGCGGCGCTTCCTCGAAGGGCAGCGGCTGCTTGGACTTGAGCACAGGCTCGGGCGTCCAGACATTGCCGCATTCGATGCATGTCACGGGCTCATCCTTGCCCAGATCATAGAAGCGCGTTGCGCATTTGGGGCAGGTCCGCTTCGATCCCCATTCAGGCTTCACCATGTGCCGCCTCATCCTTCCAGAGAGTAATAGCCAAGTGCGCGGACAGGCAGGCCTGCCGCGAAGTGTGGGGCGCCTTGCCATAGCGGGCGGGCACTGTCAAAAGCAGTTCGCCATTTTTATTGCCCGCCCTCCTGCTCCGCGCAGCGACGGCCATTTTTCGGACCTGATTTTCATGACTGACATTGCGCGCAACATGCTCTTCGAGCCTGGCGCTCCGCTGCGCGGCACGGTGACCGTGCCCGGCGACAAGAGCATTTCCCACCGATCCCTGATGCTGGCCGCGCTGGCGGTGGGCGAAAGCCGCGTCTCCGGCCTGCTGGAGGGCGAGGACGTGCTGGCGACGGCGGCGGCGATGCGCGCGCTCGGCGCGCAGATCACGCGCGGCGAGGATGGCGTGTGGCGCATTCATGGCGTCGGCGTCGGCAGCCTAACGCAGCCCGCGACCGCACTCGACATGGGCAATAGCGGCACCTCGACCCGTCTGCTGATGGGCCTGCTGGCAAGCCATGACCTCACCGCCACCTTCATCGGCGATGCCTCGCTCAGCAAGCGCCCGATGAGCCGCGTGACCACGCCGCTCGGGCTGATGGGCGCCGAATTCACGACTGCGCCGGGCGGTCGCCTGCCTCTCACCATGCGGGGGATCACGCCGGCCGTGCCGATCGAGTACCGGCTTCCGGTCGCCTCGGCGCAGGTCAAATCGGCGGTGCTGCTCGCCGGACTCAACACGCCGGGGATCACCCGCGTCATCGAGCCGGTGCCAACACGCGACCATAGCGAGCGGATGCTGCGCGGTTTTGGGGTGGATCTGACCGTAGAGACCCAGGCCGATGGTACGCGGATCATCTCGCTCACCGGTGAGGCCGAACTCAAGCCACAGACGCTGGTGGTGCCGGGCGACCCCTCCTCTGCCGCCTTCCCCGTGGTCGCGGCGCTGATCACGCCGGGGTCGGACATCACCGTCACCAATGTCGGCATGAACCCCACCCGCACCGGCCTGTTCGCCATGCTGCAGGCGATGGGCGCGGACCTAACACTGACCAACCAGCGCGAAGTCGGTGGCGAGCCGGTCGCGGATATCCTCGCGCGCCACAGCACGCTCACAGGCATCGACGTGCCACCCGAGGTCGCGCCGAGCATGATCGACGAATTCCCGATCTTCTTCGTCGCGGCAGCCTGCGCACAGGGCACCACCCGCACCACCGGGCTGGACGAGTTACGCGTAAAGGAATCGGACCGACTCGCCCTGATGGCGCAGGGCCTCGCCCGTCTCGGCGTGTCAGTGGAGGAGACACCCGACGGCCTCATCATCCACGGACGCGGTGGCGAGCCGCTGGACGGGGGCAATGAACCGCCGACGATCGGCGCCGATCTCGATCACCGCATTGCGATGAGCTTCGCGGTCGCCGGTCATCACACGCGCGGCGGCCTCATCATCGACGATATGAGCCCGGTCGCAACGAGCTTCCCCGGCTTCACCGACATGCTGGCCACGCTCAAGGGCGCGGCATGATCATTGCCGTCGATGGTCCCGCCGCGTCCGGCAAAGGCACGATCGCGCGGGCGCTGGCCCGGCATTATGGCCTGCCCCATCTCGACACGGGCCTGCTGTATCGCGCCGTCGGCGTGACGGTCGCGCGGCAGGGCGGCGATGCCGACAATCCGGCCGATGCCGCAGCGGCCTGCGCTTTTCCGGATAGCCTGCTCGCCGATCCGGCGCTGCGGTCGGAGGAAGCCGGCCCCCTTGCCAGCCGCGTCTCGCGTCACCCGCAGGTGCGCGCGGCGCTGCTGGAGCGGCAGCGTGCCTTCGCCGCACAGCCGGGCGGCGCGGTACTCGACGGGCGCGATATCGGCACGGTGATCGCGCCGGATGCCGACGCCAAATTGTTCGTCACCGCCAGCCTTGCGGTGCGCGCGCAGCGCCGCCATGCGGAGCTCACCGCCCATGGCCATCCCGTCGCGCTGGAGGCTCTCTCCGCCGACCTCGCCGAGCGTGACGCGCGGGACATGCAGCGCGCCGATGCGCCCCTGAAGCAGGCCCAAGATGCGGACTTGCTGGATACCAGCAATTTGAGTATAGACGCCGCCGTTCAGCATGCGATCGCGCTGGTGGACGCTCGCCTGAAGAGTCGCCATTAGACGGCTTGGATGAGGCGCTTCGCGTTGCGAGGCGCCCTTTTGCTTTTCCCAAAGCACGAGTGATCGCCTTCGCGCCGCCTGGTGAATGCCCGGCCGGCATGAGGTCGTTCGGGCAGTTTGGCCAAAGACCACCGGAGACAACCGGTTGGCCAGCAACGACTTGAAGGAACTCTTACATGGCCTCTCAGGCAAACCCGACGCGCGATGATTTTGCCGCGCTTCTCAATGAATCTCTTGGTGGTGCAGACGGCGGCTTCGAAGGCCGCGTGGTCAAGGGCACCGTCACCGGCATCGAAAACGACCTCGCCGTCATCGACGTGGGCCTCAAGAGCGAAGGCCGCGTGCCGCTGCGCGAGTTCGCCATGCCCGGCCAGAAGGCCGATCTGAAGGTTGGCGACGAAGTCGAAGTCTATGTCGACCGTGTCGAGAACAGCAATGGCGAGGCCATGCTCTCGCGCGACCGCGCCCGCCGCGAAGCCGCGTGGGACAAGCTGGAATCCGAATTCGCCGAGAGCGCCCGCGTTGAGGGTGTCATCTTCGGCCGCGTCAAGGGCGGCTTCACCGTCGATCTCGACGGCGCCGTGGCCTTCCTGCCTGGCAGCCAGGTCGACATCCGCCCCGTGCGCGACGTTACCCCGCTCATGGACATTCCGCAGCCCTTCCAGATCCTCAAGATGGATCGTCGTCGTGGCAACATCGTCGTGTCGCGTCGGGCGATCCTGGAAGAGACCCGCGCCGAGCAGCGCAGCGGCCTCATCCAGACGCTGAGCGAAGGCCAGATCATCGAGGGCGTGGTCAAGAACATCACCGATTACGGTGCGTTCGTTGATCTGGGCGGCATCGACGGCCTGCTGCACGTCACGGACCTGAGCTACAAGCGGATCAACCACCCGAGCGAGATGATCAACATCGGCGACACGGTGAAGGTGCAGATCATCCGCATCAACCGCGACACGCAGCGCATCAGCCTCGGCATGAAGCAGCTCGAGAGCGATCCGTGGGAAGGCGCATCGGCCAAGTACCCGATCGGCGCCAAGCTCTCCGGCCGCGTCACGAACATCACCGAATATGGTGCGTTCGTCGAGCTGGAGCCCGGCATCGAGGGTCTGGTCCACGTTTCGGAAATGTCCTGGACCAAGAAGAACGTCCACCCCGGCAAGATCGTTTCGACGAGCCAGGAAGTGGAAGTTCTGGTGCTCGAGGTTGATGCCGAGAAGCGTCGCATCAGCCTTGGCCTCAAGCAGGCCCAGTCCAACCCCTGGGAGAGCTTTGCCGAGCGTCACCCGGTCGGCAGCCAGGTCGAGGGCGAAGTCAAGAACGCCACCGAGTTCGGCCTGTTCATCGGCCTGGACGGCGACGTCGACGGCATGGTCCACATGTCCGACATCGCGTGGGGCATCTCCGGCGAGGACGCGCTCAATCTGCACCGCAAGGGCGAGACCGTTCAGGCCATCGTGCTTGACGTGGACGTCGAGAAGGAGCGCATCAGCCTCGGCATGAAGCAGCTCGAAAAGGGCGCGCCGGCAGCTGGCGCGGTGCGTGGCACCGGCCTCAACAAGAACGAGACCGTGACCGTGACCGTTCTGGAAGTCCGCGACGGCGGCCTGGAGGTTCAGGCTGGCGACGACGGCGTCACCGGCTTCATCAAGCGCAGCGACCTTGGCCGCGACCGCGACGAGCAGCGCCCCGAGCGCTTCCAGGTCGGCCAGAAGTTCGACGCGCTGGTGATCGGTTTCGACCGTTCCAAGAAGCCGAACTTCTCGGTCAAGGCGCTCCAGATCGCCGAAGAGAAGCAGGCTGTCGCGCAGTACGGTTCGTCCGACAGCGGCGCGTCGCTGGGCGACATTCTGGGCGAGGCGCTCAAGGCGAAGAATTGATCGCCGGGGCTTTTCCCACCCTCTAATAATTGCGGCAGTGGGCCGGTCGAGCAATCGGCCGGCCCACTCCGTTTGCGGCGTTCTGCGGGGATTTTTCTTGATTGCACGCTGATGTTGGCGCATCGCGCGAGTCACGGAAAACGCAACGAAGGGGGACTCGGGGCACTTCCGGATTATGGGGGACGGCTTCGGCCTTTTCGGAAAGTAGCAGAGATGATTCGTTCTCAGCTCGTTCAAAAGCTTGCGCTTCTTCATCCTGACCTCAGCGGGCAGGAAGTCGATCGCATCGTGGATATCGTTTTCGACTCGATCACTGCGCGCCTGGCCGAAGGGGGCCGGGTAGAACTGCGCGGATTCGGTGCTTTCACCACCCGCGCCCGAGACGGCCGCACGGGGCGCAATCCCCGCACCGGCGATTCGGTGGTGGTGCCGCCCAAGCGCGTGCCGCACTTCAAGCCCGGTAAGGAAATGCGCATTCGCCTGAATGCCGGCGACTGAGCACCCTCACCTGAGCCTTTGACAATCCGGCAGCCCGGCCATGCGGCAGCGCATCGGCCGGGTTGCGGGCGTTCTGCGCACGGCATGTCCTTCACCCGGCGCTTGATAAGGGCTGGAACCGTCCTGCCGTGCATGGCATGGGCGTTCGCGCATCCCCATGTGCTTGCGGACGTGGCGAAATCGGTAGACGCAGCAGACTTAAAATCTGCTTCTCATCTGAGAGTGCGGGTTCAAGTCCCGCCGTCCGCACCATAGCGAATGCGATGGCGCCCCATTCAAGCTCAGCCATGGTTGGACGAATCGCGTCGGCAGGCTACGGCCTCCCTGTAACGTCGATGGATTCTTGTCCGAACAGGGAGTGAAAGGCGATGGGCACCCGCCCCGCGCGAACCTGGGTCCGCCCCCTCCTGGCATTGGCCGTGCTCGCCATGGCGGGATGCAACAGCCCGCGCGATAACCGCACCGTTCGGGTGGACGTGATCGGCCAGAGCGAGGCGCTCGCCCAGCCGCTGCGCCACGGCAATGCACCGGCAGCCCGGCTGATCCTCGCCTCGACCGCACAAGGGCTGCTCAGCTTCGACGCGCGCGGCGACATTGTCGGCGCGCTGGCGGAAAGCTGGATCGTCGAGGATGGCGGCCAGAGCTACATCTTCCGGCTGAAGCGGCTGCACTGGGCGGACGGCAAGCCGGTCCATGCCGATGAGGTCGCCCGACTGCTGCGTGAGCGGATGCGCGCCAATCCGCTGTTGCTGGCGGGCCTTACCCCCGATGTGCGCGCGATGACCGACCGGGTCATCGAAATAAGGCTCGACATGAGCCTCCCCGCCTTCCTGCAATTGCTCGCCCAGCCGGACCTTGCGGTAATGACCCGCTCGGGCGACGGCACCGGCCCCTATCGCCGCGAGCCGGCGGCCAAGGGTGGACCGGTCGTGCTGGCGCCCGCGACTGCCGCCAGCGAGGAGCCCACCGAGGGCGAGCCCGAGAGCGAAGCCGCGCCCCCGGTCGAGCGACGGGAAGTGCGCGCCGAGCGCGCGTCGCTGGCTCTCGTTCGCTTCCGCGCTCGCCATACCGATCTCGTGCTGGGCGGGCGCTTCCAGCACCTCCCCTTGATCGCCGCGGCCGGCCTCAACATGGCTGACGCGCAGGTCGACCCGGTCGAGGGCCTGTTCGGCCTCGCCTTTACGAGCACCTCGTCCTTCTTGGCAGACGCACCGGTGCGCGACGCGCTCGCGCGCCTTGTCGACCGGGACAAGCTCGCCGAGGTTCTGGGCCTGCCGGGCTGGCGGACCGCCACCTACCCGCTCCCGGCCTCTTACGAACTGAACCGCCTGCCGAGCGCACCGGCATGGTCCGGCCGCTCGCGCGAGGAGCGCGTCGAATCCGCCCGGCGGATCATCGACCGCTGGCGGGCGGACAAGGGCGATCCGCCGGTTCTACGGATCGCCTTGCCGGACGGATCAGGCGCCTCCGTGCTGTTCCTGCGCCTGGTTCAGGACTTTGGACAGGCCGGATTGCAACTCGATCGCGTGGCCATCGATCAGCCCGCCGATCTGCGGCTGATCGACGAGGTCGCGCCCTTCGACAGCGCGTTCTGGTATCTCGCGCGCCTCGATTGTTCGGCCGGGCTCCTGTGCGATCCGCGCGTGGCCAGCCGCCTCGCCGAGGCCCGCAAGAACCAGAATGACGAGGAGCGCGCTCAATTGCTGGCAGAAGCCGAGGAAGCGACGGTGGCGTTCAGCGGGTTCATTCCGCTCGGTCGCCCCATCCGCTGGTCGCTCGTCGGGCAGCGGCTCACCAACTTCAAACCCTCCTCGCGCGGGGTTCATCCATTGAATGCGCTGATCACCGTCCCCAACTAATCCTTCGCGCTGCCAGCAAGGCAGCCTGCAAAGGAACGTGAATGGCCCGGGCGAGACCGCATAACGCCGCTGAAGAGATGGCGAGACAGTTTGAGAGCCTCGCCGGTTCGCGGCTTGGCCGCGATCCTCATGCGGTGCGGCGGCGCATCGAGATGATGGAGCAGGTGCTCGAAAATGCGATGGTCGTCCCCGGAACGCGCATCCGCGTCGGGCTAGACGCCATGCTCGGCATCATTCCCATCGTCGGCGATCTTCTCGCAGCGGCCATGGGCGCATGGATTGTATGGGAGGCCCGTAATCTCGGGATGCCGCGCTGGCAGTTGCTACGGATGAGCGGCAATGTCGCCTTCGACACCGCAATCGGCGCGGTTCCGCTGGTCGGCGATGCCTTCGACGTCATGTTCCGCTCGAACACGCGCAACCTGCGGATCATCCGCAAGCATCTCGACAAGCACCATCCCCAGACAGCGATTATCGAAGGCTAAACAAGCAGGCGTTGTTCGTCGGCGCCGTGAGCCTAAATGTTGCTGAAATCGAGGCCGATATCCGCCGCTGGCGCCGATTGGGTCAACCTCCCGACGCTGACATAATCGACGCCGGTGCTGGCGATGGCGCGGATGGTCTCCAGGGTAACCCCGCCAGAGGCCTCCGTGGGCACGCGCTTTCCAACCAGCGTGACAGCGCCGCGCAGAACGCCCGGCGACATGTTATCCAGCAGCAGATGGGTCGCCCCGGCCGCGATGGCCGGCTCGATCTGGTCGATCCGGTCGACCTCCACGATTACCTCGGCAATCCCGGCGGCAACCGCGCGACGGACGGCCTCTTCCACCGAACCGGCGACGGCCACATGATTGTCCTTGATCATCGCCGCGTCCCACAGGCCCATGCGATGATTTTTCGCGCCGCCCGTGCGCGTGGCATATTTCTCCAGCACGCGCAGGCCGGGGATCGTCTTGCGGGTATCGAGCAGCGTCGCTCCGGTGCCGGCAATGCGGTCCACATAAGCCCGCGTCATCGTGGCGATGCCGGTCAAGTGCTGCACCGTGTTGAGCGCCGACCGCTCCGCCGTGAGCATCCCGCGTGCGCGGCCCTTCAGGCGCATCAGGTCGGTGCCGGCGGGCACCTGATCACCATCCGCGACGAGCAGCGTGATCTCGACATCGGGATCGAGCGCACGGAAGAAGGCTTCGGCCAACGGCAGGCCCGCAACCGTCACCGCGTCACGACTGTCCATCACGCCGCTGAACACCGCATCGGCGGGAATGACGCTCTGCGACGTCACATCCCGCCCGCCCCCATTGACCGGACCATCAAGGTCCTCGGCGAGGGTGGCGGCGACGAAGGCGTCGAGGTCGAAGCGGTCAAGTGTGAAGGGCATGATGCGCTCGCTTTTTCATCGCCGCCTCGAAAGCGCAAGAGCGTTCCTCAAGCTCGGCGAGGGAGGGACCGGCCAGCGCGATCCGCGCCTGCGCCATCAACCGCTCACCTTCCAGCCGCAGCGCCTCCCGCCGGGGCTGCGAGGCGAGGCCGGCGGAAATACCCAGCAGACAATCGAGAAACTGCGCCGCGGCAATAGGGCTGGTCGCGGCGGCCGAGCGCAGGGAGCCGAAACCGCGCCGCAGGAAATGATCGAAATCGTCATTGAGCGGAATGACACGCTGCCAGTCTTCTTCTCCCTCTCCCGGCCTGCTGCGCAGATCGCGCCGGGCAAGTTCGCTCATCGAAGCGCCGAGCCAGTGCATCGCCGTCACCGCCGTGAAGGGATCGTTGATGCCCGGCGACAAGGCGCGCAAGCCGATCTCGACCAGCTCGTCGATCAGAAATTCGATGTCCTGCGCCGGAGACCGAAATCCAGCGAGGGAGAAACAGTCCCGCAACTGCTCGGCCATCTCATCATCCACATGACAGCCGTGGACGGACATCAGGCCAATCTCGGGATGCACAAAATCGCCGGGACGCAGGCGCATGACCACGCGGCATTTGTGCTCGCGGGCAACGTCAGCCAGGCCTGAGAAATCGACGATCTGGATATAGCCGCTGCCCGTCGCCGGCACGATCTGCCCGTCGGACAACGCCATCATCTCCACCTCGTCGCCCTCTTTCGGAAAGCGCTGGCGCACTTCCTTGGTGAGGCGCCGTCCGATCTCCTCAAGCACGGAATTGATGCGGATGCTGGCCGGCACATGATTGAGGAAGAAAACCAGCACGCCGATGGAAATCAGCATCAGGCCGGTCGCGATGACCAGCGAGAGTTGCGGCACGAACCCCACGTCGACACTGGATTCCGCCGCCTCCCGGACAACCCGCAGCACCATGACGGCATAGACGAACGTGCCGATGAACGTCGCCAGCGAGAGCTGGTTGCCGCGATCTTCCATGAAATTGATGAGCAGGCGCGGGCCGTAATTACCCGAGGCATAGACCACGGCGGCTATGGTGATCGAGAAAACGGTCGACGCCACGCCGATCATCGATCCGGCAATCACGTTGAGGACATTGCGCGCCCCCTCCGGCCGCGCAGCATCCACGAACTTGACGAGATGGGCGGCCTGCCCCGAGCGATCGATGGCGATGGTGACGATCGCCAGCGCGAGGGCGAGCATCGTGAACAGCGCCGGATAGAACCAATAGCTCGCGTTAACGTTCAGCCAGAGCGAGCGCAGGCGGACGATCACCGGGGCGGCTCCCCGCTCACCGTGCTCCCACGTCGCCCTGCCCGACCGTATCGCTGGCAAGATCCAGCATGCGATCGAGGCTCTTCTTCGCGGCCACCCGCAGGCTCTCGTCCATCTCGATGCGCGGCTGGAGATCGCGGAGCGCGATGTAGAGCTTTTCCAGCGTGTTGAGCGCCATATAGGGGCAGACGTTGCAGTTGCAGTTGCCGTCCGCACCCGGCGCGCCGACGAAGCTCTTTTCGGGGATCGCCTTTTCCATCTGGTGGATGATGTGCGGCTCGGTCGCGACGATCAGCGTGTCGCCCGGCATGTCCTTGGCATATTGCAGGATGCCGCTGGTCGAGCCGACATAATCGGCATGATCGATGATAGCCGGCGGGCATTCGGGGTGGGCCGCAACCGGCGCGCCGGGGTGCATAGCCTTGAGCTTGAGCAACTCGGTCTCGCTGAAGCTCTCATGCACGATGCACACGCCCGGCCAGAGCAGCATCTCACGCCCCAGCTTGCGCGAGAGATAGCCACCCAGATGCTTGTCCGGCCCGAAGATGATCTTCTGGTCCTTGGGGAGCTTGCTCAGGATTTTCTCGGCAGATGAGCTCGTGACGATGATGTCGCTGAGCGCCTTCACCTCCGCCGAGCAATTGATGTAGCTGAGCGCGATATGATCGGGATGGGCCTCGCGGAAGGCCTTGAACTGCGCGGGCGGGCAGCTGTCTTCCAGGCTGCAGCCGGCGTCCATGTCCGGCAGGATCACGATCTTCTCGGGGCTGAGGATCTTCGCCGTCTCGGCCATGAAGCGCACACCGCAAAATGCGATCACGTCCGCATCCGTCTCCGCCGCCTTGCGGGACAGCTCCAGGCTGTCGCCCACAAAGTCGGCCAGGTCCTGGATCTGCGGCTTCTGGTAATAGTGCGCGAGGATGACCGCGTTGCGCTCCTTGCGCAGGCGATTGATCTCCTCCAGCAGGTCCAGCCCCGCAAGACTTCCGCCGATCCCGCCGCGTGCATCCATCACCGAATCTCCTTTGTCATGCGGCGGAGATGGCCACGAAGCGCCCGTCGATCAACCTCTAACCGCGCTCAGGGGAAGAAGGCCCGCATATCGCGCATCGCGCCGGGTGTCCCGGCGACCATATCGCGCGTGATGGCAAGGCCCATCGGGCTGTAGGCGATGGCATCGGCCATGAGCTGGCTGCCGATCAGGATACCCGCTCCCCACAGCCATGCAGCGTGGACCCGCCCTTTGCGCCGCCAGTCCCAGACCATGCCAACCAGGATGAACACCATGGGCGCCACGACAGCCGCGACCCACCAGCCCCAGGGGATGAGGAACGGCATCGGCAGCAGTCGCCCGAAGCCGGGGCCGGTCAGCCCGGCCATGGCGCCGCACATCAGCCGCCGGTGCCAGTCGGGACGCGCGCGCATGACGAGCGCCGCACCCACGGTGAGCGCGAAAGCCAGCAGGCCGATGCTGTTGCCGAAGAGAAATTCGTTGGTATCGAAGAATGGAGGACCACCGATTGCGCGCACCGAATGACGCGTCACCGCCAGACCCAGCACGACCATGACCGGCACCCAGAGCAGCGCGAGCACACCAAGTCGCCTATGCAGGCGCACCGAGCCGCCCGCCGCCAGAAAGGATTGGGTGATGAAAAGAACCAGCCAGCCGAAGAAAACCAGCGCATGGACATGAAGCAGGAGCGGCGCGGCGAAGGTCGAGCGGCCGGCGGCGACATTGAATGAGAAGCCCGCCACAATGACAAAGGCCATCGCCAGCGCCAATTTGAGGAAGAAGCTGCGCTCGCGCTCGATCTCGGATCTGATGCCTGAAGCAAGTGTTGCCATGACGGTCCCCCCACCGTTGCCTGGACGGCAGGGAAGCTGATCCTGTTCGCGCGTCCCGTCAAGCGCCTAGATCAACACCCTCGCCCAGACCCCGTCCGCTCTATCCTCTACCAGCCCCCGCCGTTGCAGATCGATGAGATGGGCCAGCACGGATCGGCCCGCGGCGCCATGCAGGCGCGGATTGAGGCCGACATACATGCTTGCGACGAAATCCGGGATGGTGACAGCGCCCTGCCGCTCCAGAATGCGCAGGATCTGCCCTTCCCGCATCCGCCGATGCCCCAGCATGCCGCGTGCGAAGCGCTGGGGCTGCGTCACCGGTTCGCCATGGGCGGGATAATAGACGCTGTCCGAGCGGGCGACCAAACGCTCCAGCGAGGCGAGATAATCGCTCATGTCGCCATCGGGCGGCGAGACGACGCTCGTAGACCAGCTCATCACATGATCCCCGGTGAACAGCGCCGCTTCCTCTTCCAGTGCGTAGCACAGATGATTGGAGGTGTGGCCGGGCGTCGCCAGCGCCGTCAAAGTCCAGCCCGTGCCCACGATTTGCTCGCCCTCCGCCAGCACCCTGTCGGGACTGTAGTCGGGGTCGAACGCCGCATCGGCGCGCGGCCCGTCATCTTCCAGCGTCAGCGGCGCGCAGCCGATGATCGGCGCGCCAATGCGCTGTGCCAGCGGCCGCGCCGCCGGACTGTGATCGCGATGGGTGTGGGTGCAGGCGATAGCAATGACGGGGCGACCGGCAATCGCAGCTTCCAGTGCATCCAAATGGGCGGGATCATCCGGGCCGGGATCGATTACGGCAAGGTCGCTGTTGCCCACCAGATAGGTCTGCGTCCCCTCAAAAGTGAAGGGCGAGGGATTGGGTGCCAGCACCCGCTGCACCAGCGGCGACAGGCGCATGACCCGGCCGGTGTCGGCGGCGAGACTGGGGGCAGCAGGCATCATCTCTTCCATGTGTCACGGCCGCCGCCGATTGCAAGGCGCAAGCGGAAATGCGGGCGAAACTGTCGGAGCGCTTTACAGGTCGCAACCTCTTGCCCCGCCCTTAACCAGCGTCGCAGCCCGCTTCCCTCACCCGGAGAAACTGGCACGGCGCTTGCTCTTCTTGTCGACACACCCGCTTTGGGGGACGGGCACCCGGTCTTCTTGCCTGTCCCCCAATCCTTTTGTCTCCCAATCCCTCCGAACTCCGGCGCCCGAACGCAAAACGGGCGCCGGGCTTTTTGCCCCGCGCCCGCTTGAAGAACCAAATGGAATCCGATCAGGCGGCGATGACGCCCTGCTCTGTGAGAAGCTGCTTGAGCTCGCCCGCCTCGTACATTTCCATCATGATGTCCGACCCGCCAAGGAACTCGCCCTTTACGTAAAGCTGGGGGATGGTCGGCCAGTCGGAAAAGCTCTTGATGCCCTGGCGGATCTCCTGATCCTGCAGCACATCCACGCTCTCGAAGGGTGCGCCGAGCCGTTCCAGAATGGCAATGGCGCGACTGGAGAACCCGCATTGCGGGAACAAGGGCGTGCCTTTCATGAAGAGCACGACATCGTTCTTGCCGACGATATCGGCGATGCGGGCGTGGACGGGGTCGGTCATGTCTGGTCTCCGGGCAGCAGTGCGGCGCGATGCCGGCGCTGCGCTATCAGTTGGGAACGGCCGTGGTCAGTTGCAAGGCGTGAAGCTCTCCGCCCATGCGACCGCCCAGCGCGGCATAGACGGCACGCTGCTGGGCAATGCGATTCATCCCCCGAAAACTCTCGGAGGTGACCCGCGCCGCATAATGGTCGCCGTCGCCGGCCAGATCGGTGATCTCCACCGTCGCATCCGGGAAAGCCGCGAGGATCATCGCCTCGATATCGCCAGCCGCCATGGGCATGTCAAAAGCCCCTCAATTCTCTTCCTGCATGAACTGGCGACGCGCCTCGGCGGCCTTGTCGCTCAGCGCCGTGCGCACGCGCTGCTCGTCCATATCCACACCGGCTGATACCAGATCGCCCATCACCTTGCGGATCACGTCCTCATCGCCGGCTTCCTCGAAGTCCGCCTGCACGACCGCCTTGGCATAGGCATCGGTCTCTTCCTTGGTCAGCCCCATCAGGCCGGCCGCCCACTCGCCCAGCAGGCGATTGCGCCGGGCCGCGACCCGGAACGCGAGTTCCTGATCCATGGCGAACTTGGTCTCGAACGCCTTCTCGCGATCGTCGAATGAACTCATGAAAGACGCACCTTCATCTGGAGGTAACTGAATAGAGGTTCTACTTAGGAAGCAGGCGCTCCCTTGGCAACGCGCGGGACACCCCGCCGCGTCGAATTCAAGCGGCCGCCGGCACCAGCCAGGGCCGCGTCTGCGCATCGCGCGCTTCGAACGTACCGATGGTATCGCCCTGCGCCATCGTCAGGCCGATCTCGTCGAGGCCGCCCAGCAGGCAGCTCTTGCGGAACGGGTCGATTTCGAAGGTGAAGCGGTCCTGAAATGGCGTCGTCACCGACTGGTTCTCAAGGTCGATGCTGATCGGATCGGTCTTGGCGACCTCCAGCAGCCGGTCGACCGCGTCCTGCGGCAACACGACGGTCAGGATGCCGTTCTTGAAGGCGTTGCCCGAGAAAATATCAGAGAAGCTGGGCGCGATGACGGCCCGCACGCCCATGTCGATCAGCGCCCAGGCGGCATGTTCGCGGCTCGACCCACAGCCGAAATTGTCGCCCGCCACGATGATAGGCGCGCCGGCATAGCGCGGGTCGTCGAACACATTGCCGGGCTCCTTGCGCAGCGCCTCGAACGCGCCTTTGCCGAGGCCCGTGCGGCTGATGGTCTTGAGCCATTCGGCCGGAATGATGATGTCGGTATCGACATTCTTCAGGCCGAAGGGATAGGCGCGACCTTCAACGGTGGTGACGGGTTCCATGCTGGTCCTGCTGATGACGGGCTGTTTGACCGGTCAAGTGGCGGATGTGCGCGCTTGCGTCAAGATGCCGACCCGATATGCAGGCGGCCGACAGCGATGTGCGGAGGAGGTGAGGCAATGGCAACAAGCGGCACATGGCGCCCGATGCGCGCCCGTGACATGGCGGCAGTCAAGGCGATCTCCGATGCGGTCCATGGCCGCTATACAGAGGATGAAGCGATCTACGCCGAGCGCCTCAGCCTGCATCCGGCGGGCTGTTTCGTCTTCGAGGACGCCGGGCGCGTGCTCGGCTATCTTATCGCCCACCCTTGGGAAGCGGACAGCGTGCCCGCCTTCAACGCGCCGCTGGGGGCCATTCCCGAGAACCCTAGCAGCTATTATCTGCACGATCTTGCCCTGCTGCCCGACGCGCGCGGCAGTGGCGCCGGGCGCACTGCGCTGGCGCTAGTCGTTGCGCAGGCGCGTCGCGAGGGTGTTGATGAAATCTGGCTGACGGCCGTCAACGGCGCAGACAGCTATTGGGCCGCGCAAGGCTTCGAGGTGATCGAAGCGCCGGATCCTGCCGGGTATGACGAAGCCTGTTACCGCATGAAGATGCGCGTACCCAAGGCATGACAGCGCGCACTGAGAAGTCCACGCCCGTCTAACGCCGCACTCACGCTCAGCGTGCGGCTGGCTTTTCCGCCTTTGCGGGCACAGCGGCGGACTGGCCGAGGCCCATGGCCATGGCGGCGCTGCCGAGAGCACCGGCGACCAAAATCCAGAAAATGACTTTCATTGCGTCCCCTTACGCTGGTTCGGGCACCATTAGTTCGCGAACGTCCGCAAGTCGACCCCTGATCGCGGCGGCGGCGGCCATCACCGGCGAGACGAGATGGGTGCGCGCACCCGGCCCCTGCCGGCCCATGAAGTTGCGATTGCTGGTGGAGGCGCAACGCTCTCCGCTCGGCACGCGATCCGGGTTCATGCCCAGACACATGGAGCAGCCCGGCTCGCGCCACTCGAACCCGGCCTCGATGAAGATGCGATCCAGCCCCTCGGCCTCGGCCTGATGCTTGACCAGCCCGGAGCCGGGCACGATCAGCGCCTGCTTGATGCCGTCGGCAACCTTGCGGCCCTTGAGCACCGACGCGGCCGCGCGCAGATCCTCGATGCGGCTGTTGGTGCAGCTGCCGATGAAGATATGCTCGACCGGCACGTCTTCCATGCGCTGACCAGCGGTGAGGCCCATATAGGCGAGCGACTTGGCCGCAGCTTCCCGCTTGGAGGGGTCCTCAAAGCTCTCCGGATCGGGCACGACGCCGGTGATCGGTACCACGTCCTCGGGGCTGGTGCCCCAGGTGACGGTCGGCGCGATCTCGCTCGCCTCCAGCCGCACATGCTTGTCGAACACCGCGCCTTCGTCCGTGACCAGCGTGCGCCAATAGGCGACGGCGCGATCCCAATCGGCACCCTGCGGCGCCATCGGGCGGCCCTTGATGTATTCGAACGTCTTCTCGTCCGGCGCAAAGAGCCCCGAGCGCGCGCCACCCTCGATCGCCATGTTGGCGACGGTCAGCCGGCTCTCGACGCTCATGGCGCGGAAGGTCGAGCCGCGGAATTCCATGACATGGCCGGTGCCGCCGGCGGTGCCGATGCGGCCGATGACGGCGAGGATCACGTCCTTGGCGGTGACGCCATAGCCCAGTTCGCCCTCGACCTCGATGGCGAGCGTCTTGCTCGGCTTGAGCAGCAGCGTCTGCGTGGCCAGCACATGCTCGACCTCGCTGGTGCCGATGCCGAAGGCCAGAGCGCCCAGCGCGCCGTGCGCGGCCGTGTGGCTATCCCCGCAGACCAGAGTCATGCCGGGCAGCGTGAAGCCCTGCTCGGGGCCGACGACATGGACGATGCCCTGATTGATGTCCGTCGCGCCGAAATAGCGGATGCCGAACTCGGGCGCATTGCGCTCCAGCGCGGCGAGCTGCTGCGCGCTCTCCTTGTTGACGATGGGGATGCGGTTGCCCTGCGCATCCACCCGCGCCGTGGTCGGCACGTTATGATCCGGCACGGCCAGCGTGAGATCGGGACGGCGCACTTTGCGGCCAGCCAGACGAAGGCCCTCGAACGCTTGCGGGCTGGTCACTTCATGGACGAGGTGGCGGTCGATATAGACAAGGCACGTGCCATCGTCGCGCTTCTCGACGACGTGCGCGTCCCAGATCTTCTCATAAAGGGTGCGGGCCTGGGTCATAATGGGGCTGCCCTACATCTGTCGCGGTCGGGGGGGAAGCCCCTATATCGGGCGCTCGAAGTCCGTTTCAATGCCGCGCGCGGCGCTCCTCCTCTCGTCGCCCCGGACTTGATCCGGGGTCCCGCTGCCTTGGTGCACGATCGCTGAATAAGAAGCGAGATCCCGGATCAAGTCCGGCATGACGAGTATTGGTGGGGCAGCGGAGTGCTCCGGAACTGCCCCTCCTCCGACGAGGGGTGAGCGCCCCGCCTTAACCCGCAGCCTTACGAGACGTAATGCGCCGTCGTCTTGGCCGCGACTTCCTCAGCGGTAACACCCGGCGCCAGTTCCACGAGGCGGAAGGGCTGATCGTGCGAAGCGCGCTGGAAGACACAGAGATCGGTGACGATCATGTCCACCACGTCCCGGCCGGTGAGCGGCAGGGTGCATTCCGGGATGAACTTGGGGCTGCCGTCCTTGGCGGTGTGCTCCATAACGACGATGATCTTCTTGACGCCGGCGACGAGGTCCATCGCGCCGCCCATGCCCTTGATCATCTTGCCGGGGATCATCCAGTTGGCGATGTCGCCTTTCTTGGACACTTCCATCGCACCCAGCACGGTGAGATCGATGTGGCCGCCGCGGATCATCGCGAAGCTGTCGGCGCTGGAGAAATAGACGCTGCTCGGCAGTTCGCTGATCGTCTGCTTGCCGGCATTGATGAGATCGGGATCGACCTCGTCATCATAAGGGAACGGGCCGATGCCGAGCATGCCGTTCTCGCTCTGCAGCGTGACCTCCACGCCCGGCGGGATGTGATTGGCGACCAGCGTCGGGATGCCGATGCCGAGATTCACATAGAAGCCGTCCTGCAGCTCCTTCGCGGCGCGCGCGGCCATTTCATCGCGTGACCAGCCCATTATGCGGCCTCCCTTTCGCGGACAGTGCGGAATTCGATCTTCTTGTCATAGGGCGCGCCGACGATCATGCGCTTCACATAGATGCCGGGCAGATGGATGCTGTCCGGATCGAGGCTGCCGACGGGCACCACTTCCTCGACTTCCGCGACGCAGATCTTGCCGGCGGTGGCCATCGGCTGGTTAAAATTCCGCGCGGTCTTGCGGAAAATCAGATTGCCCGCTTCATCGGCCTTCCAGCCCTTGATGATGCACAGATCGGCATAGATGCCGCGCTCGAGCACATATTCCTGTCCATCGAAAATCTTGGTTTCCTTGCCCTCGGCAACCTGCGTGCCCACACCGGTCTTGGTGTAGAAGCCCGGAATGCCCGCACCGCCGGCCCGGCAGCGCTCGGCCAGCGTGCCCTGCGGACAGAACTCCACCTCCAGCTCGCCTGCCAGATATTGCCGCTCGAACTCCTTGTTCTCGCCGACATAGGACGAAATCATCTTCTTCACCTGGCGGGTGCGCAGCAGCTTGCCCAGCCCTTCGCCGTCGATGCCGGCATTGTTGGAGGCGAAGGTGAGATCCTTCACGCCAGAATCGCGGATCGCATCGATCAGCCGTTCGGGGATTCCGCACAGGCCGAACCCGCCGGCGCAAATGAGCATTCCGTCGTGGAGCAGGCCATCGAGAGCGGCTGCGGCATCGGGATAGAGTTTCTTCACGCGTGTCTCCTTGGCACGGATGGAGCGAAAGCTGATCCGCCCATAAGAGCGCGGGACCGGACGGTCAAATGCCCGGATTGCACGAGGCGGTAGGGAAACCGAACCGCACCGGGTGATCGGTGCCTGCTCGGACATAAACAATGAAGGCCGCACTCGCATCTGCGAGTACGACCTTCATCAAAAACGCTTGAGCGTTACGGCTTGGGGTCAGACCCGGTCGCCGAGGGCTCCCTTCACGGAGCCCTTGAGGCCTTGGCCCTTGCCCTTGAGCTCCTGACCGAGACCTTCCGCCTGCTGATCGGGATCGTTGCGCTGCTTGCCGATCTCCTGCTTGGCCTTGCCGACCGCCTCGTTCGCGGCGCCCTTGGCCTTGTCGATCAATTCACCCATGATAGGTCTCCAATCGCTGAATTCTGCTACGGCCGGACGATCCGACCGTCTGAAAATCAAACGAGTTGGGAGGCGGCTGGTTCCGACAAATACGACCAGCGGTTGGCCGCGCTTGGCTCAGATCAAGCCAGCGAGCGGACTTGAGGGGTCGGCATACATGCGTCGCCCCATGCGCCCGGCGAGGTAGGCCATGCGCCCAGCTTCGACCGATGCCTTCATGGCAGCGGCCATCAGCACCGGGTTCTTGGCTTCTGCAATGGCGGTGTTCATCAGTACGCCGGTGCAGCCCAGTTCCATCGCCACCGCTGCATCGGAGGCCGTGCCGACGCCGGCATCGACCAGCACCGGGAGCTTGGTGCCTTCCACGATCAGGCGGATGGTCACCCGGTTCTGGAGGCCCAGGCCCGAGCCGATGGGCGCGCCGAGCGGCATGATCGCCACCGCGCCCGCACTCTCCAGCTGCTGCGCGGCGATTGGGTCGTCGGTGCAGTAGACCATCGGCTTGAAGCCCTCCTTGGCGAGGATTTCCGTCGCACGGATGGTCTCGACCATGTTCGGGTAAAGCGTGCGGGCTTCGCCCAGCACTTCCAGCTTCACCAGATCCCAGCCGCCCGCCTCGCGCGCCAGTCGCAGCGTGCGGATCGCGTCTTCAGCGGTAAAGCAGCCAGCGGTGTTCGGCAGATAGGTGATCTTCTTGGGGTCGATGAAGTCGGTCAGCATCGGTGCCTTGGGGTCGGACACATTCACCCGCCGCACCGCCACGGTGACGATCTCCGCGCCCGATGCCTCGACGGCAGCGGCGTTCTCGGCGAAATCGCGATATTTGCCAGTCCCGACGATCAGCCGCGAGCGGAAGGTGCGCCCGGCCACGCTCCAGCTATCATCGGCCAGTACCGGCGATCCATCGCCGCCGCCGACGAAGTGCACGATCTCCAGCTCATCGCCATCCTCGACGATCACATCGGCCAGCTTCGCACGCGGCACGACCTCCAGATTACGCTCGACCGCCACCTTCTCGGGCGCCAGCCCAAGCTCATTGGCCAGATGCGCTATGCTGTGCCCGGCGCGCACGCGGCGATGCTCGCCATTGACCCGGATGCCGATCGTTCCGTCCGCGCTCATGCCGTGTGTTCACCTTTCGCTTTGAGAGCCGTTCGCCACGCCATATAGGGTGGAGCCCAAGGCTCGCAACCAACAAGGACCGGATGGCCCCATGACTGCCGCGCGAAAAATCTATGTCCTCAATGGCCCCAATCTCAACCTGCTCGGCACGCGTGAGCCGGAGATATATGGCTATGATACGCTCGACGACATTGCCGACCGCATGGAAGACGAGGCCCGGCGCGCCAGCGTGGAGCTGGATTTCCGCCAGTCCAATCATGAGGGCCATCTGATCGATTGGCTACATCAGGCCAATGCGGAAGCAGCGATGGCCGTCATCCTGAACGCGGGCGGCCTCACGCACACTTCCGTGGCGCTGCACGATGCGATCAAATCCATCACCGTGCCGGTGATCGAGGTTCACCTCTCCAACCCCGCCGCGCGGGAGAGCTTCCGCCATCATAGCTATGTCGGCATGGCCGCGCGCGGATCGATCGCGGGCTTCGGCGCGCTCTCCTATATGCTGGCGCTGGAAGCGGCGCTTGAGATGGATTGAACCAGACAGGGCGTGCAAACGGTTGCCTTATCGGGCGAAGGGCAATAGGCCCCAGCCCCACTCCAGAACAGAATAAAGCTTTCTCAAAGGGAAGACCAATGGCCGACAAGACCAACGAAGGCTCGATGCAGGTGGACGTTAAGCTGGTGCGCGAACTGGCGAAAATGCTGGACGCGACGAACCTCACCGAGATCGAGGTGGAAGACGGCGACCGCAAGATCCGCGTCGCCCGCACCCCCGCCGCCCAGAGCGCGACCTATGCGCCGATGGCCGCTGCGCCCGCACCGGCAGCCCCGGTGGCTGCTGCTGCGCCCGTGGAAAGCGCCGCACCGGCCCCCGCGGCCGGTCCCGCCGCCGGCACGATCAAATCGCCGATGGTCGGCACTTGCTACCTCACGCCCGAGCCCGACGCCCCCGCCTTCGTCAAGGTGGGCGACGCAGTGAAGGCGGGCCAGACCCTGCTGATCGTCGAGGCCATGAAGGTCATGAACCCGATCACCGCACCCTCTGCCGGCACGGTCCAGGCTGTGCTGGTCGAGAACGGCCAGCCGGTCGAATATGACCAGCCGCTGATCGTGGTCGCGTGAGGACACGCCAGCCATGAGCATCGAGAAGCTGCTGATCGCCAATCGCGGCGAGATCGCCCTGCGCATCCACCGGGCCTGCCACGAGATGGGCATCAAGACGGTGGCCGTGCATTCGACCGCCGACGCCGACGCCATGCATGTGCGCCTGGCGGACGAAGCCATCTGCATCGGCCCGCCGGCTGCGAAGGACAGCTATCTCAACATTCCCGCGATCATTTCCGCCGCCGAAATCTCGGGCGCGGACGCGATCCATCCGGGCTATGGCTTCCTCTCCGAAAATGAGCGCTTCGCGGAAATCGTGGAAGCGCATGACATCATCTTCGTCGGCCCCAAGCCCGAGCACATCCGCGTGATGGGCGACAAGGTGGAAGCCAAGCGCACCGCCGGCGCGCTCGGTCTGCCGCTTGTGCCGGGCACCGACGGGGCGATCGAGGACATCGCAGACGCCAAGCAGCGCGCGAGAGAGATCGGCTATCCGGTCCTCGTGAAAGCCGCCTCCGGCGGCGGCGGGCGCGGCATGAAGGTGGTGCCGACCGAAGACGAGTTCGAGAGCCTGATGTCCCAGGCCAAGAGCGAAGCCAAGGCGGCGTTCGGCGACGACACCGTCTACATGGAAAAATATCTCGGCAATCCCCGCCATATCGAGTTCCAGATTTTTGGCGACGGCAAGGGCAATGCCATCCATCTGGGCGAGCGCGACTGTTCGCTGCAGCGCCGGCACCAGAAGGTGCTGGAAGAAGCGCCCTCCCCGGTCATCTCGTCGGCCGAACGCAACCGCATGGGCACGCTCGTGGCCAAGGCGATGGCCGACATGGGCTATCGCGGCGCGGGGACCATCGAATTCCTGTACGAGAACGGCGAATTCTACTTCATCGAGATGAACACCCGTATTCAGGTGGAACATCCGGTGACGGAGATGATCACCGGCTTCGATCTGGTGCGCGAGCAGATTCGCATTGCCGAGGGCAAGCCGCTCTCGGTGACGCAGGACGAGCTGGAATTCCACGGCCACGCCATCGAGTGCCGCATCAATGCGGAAGACCCGGTGACGTTCATGCCCTCGCCCGGCAAGGTGCAGATGCTCCACGTCCCCGGCGGCATGCACGTGCGCGTCGAAAGCGCGCTCTATCAGGGCTATAGCGTGCCGCCTTATTACGATAGCATGATCGGTAAGCTGATCGTCTACGGCCGCACCCGCGAGGGCTGCCTGATGCGCCTCAAGCGTGCGCTCGAGGAATATGTCATCGAGGGCATGAAGACCACCATCCCCCTGCACCAGAAGCTCATCGCCGACCCGGACGTGCAGAATGGCGATTACAGCATCAAATGGCTGGAAGAATGGCTGGAGCGGCAGAAGGTCGATTGAGCGGGCAACCGCCACTGCGCATCCGTCCGGTCGCCCTTGCGGATGCGGAGGCCATCACGGCGATCTACGCCCATCATGTGCAGCATGGCACAGCGACCTTCGATACGCAGGCGCCCACGGCCGAGCAATGGCGCGAGAAGATCGCGTATCTGGCTGAGAAGGGCTGGCCGTTCATCGTCGCGGAAGATGAGGACGGCGCGGTGATCGGCTATGCCTATGCCGCGCAATTCCGCGACCGCCCCGCCTACGCTCATGCCTGCGAGGACAGCGTCTATCTCCATCCCGCGAAGACCGGCCAAGGCATCGGCAGAGCGCTGCTGGCGTCGCTGATCCCGGCCGCCGGTGCGGCAGGGTTTACCCAGATGCTCGGCGTGATCGCCGGCGGCGAGGACGCCTCGGTCGCGCTCCACGCCGGCCAAGGCTTCCGCCACGCAGGACGCATGGAGAAGGTCGGCTATAAATTTGGCCGCTGGCTGGACACCATCTACATGCAGCGGGCATTGCCCGGCGACGACCAGCCGGCCTGACGGACGGGCAAACGAAAAGGATCAGGCGATGAAGGCGACCATCTACCACAACCCCCGCTGCTCGAAATCCCGCGAGGCGCTGGCGATCCTGCAGGAGACGCCGGGCGTCGAGGTGGAGATCGTCGAATATCTCAAGACTTCGCCGAGCCGAGACACGCTCGCGGCCCTCTATCAGCGCGCCGGCCTGACCCCGCGCGACGGCCTGCGCAAGGCCGAGGACGGCGCCAAGGCGCTCAAGGACGCCGACGACGCCGCTATCCTCGACGCCATGGCTGCCGACCCCATCCTGATCGAACGCCCGCTGGTGGCGACCGAAAAAGGCGTGCGGCTGGGCCGTCCGCCGGAGACGGTGCGGGAGATTCTGTAAGGCGACCGCTCAGCCGACCTCAACGCCTTTCCAGAAGGCGATGCGGTCGCGGATTGCTTCCGCCTCCGGCTTGGGATCGGGATAGTACCAGGCGGCATCCGGGTTGTCGGCGCCGGCCACGTGCAAGCTATGATAATGCGCTGTACCCTTCCACGAGCAGACCGTCGTCGTGTCGCTCGGGCGGAGAACGGCGGGATCGACGGCATCGGCGGGGAAATAGTGGTTGCCTTCCACGACGACCGTGTCGTCGCTGCGGGCAATGACGGCGCCGTTCCAGCGGGCTTCGACCATGCGGTGTCTCCTTAAGTGTGATCGGGAGGCGCAACCAGGCAGTTAAGCTCGAGACTTGTTAGAACAGGCAATCAGTTAGCAGGGGCGCAACGATACTCCCGGGCATAATTGACACTTTTCAATCCAGAGACCGCCTTTTTGCATTCGCCACTGTCATCAACGTAGCCAAAGATTAAGCCGGTGCGTTCCCATTCACCGTCCATGTTCTTCACCTCGATCCAGTAGTCCGTATCCGTTCCTACGCGATTATTCTGCACCTGCCGTATCAGGCCGTCCTTTCCGGAAACTCTATCGCCGCTTCCACAAGCAGCGATTGAGAAATACAAGAAAAGCAGTGCAAATTTCATACAGGGAATGTCCGTAGTTGGACCCCTTTTCATGAACGAGCTAGGGGGAAGAAACCTCCTCCCCTCCGCCCTTATCCTCAGACCGCCAGATCCGCCGGCACCACGGGAAGCGAGCGGATGCGCTTGCCGGTGGCGGCGAAGATGGCGTTGATGATCGCGGGGATCACCGGCGGCAGAGCCGGTTCGCCGAGGCCGGTCGTATCATTGTCCGAGATCACCCATTCGACCACCACGTCCGCCGGTGCATCCACGATGCGCGGCAGCGGGTAATCGTGGAAATTGGTGCGGCTGGCCGCGCCATCCTTGATCTCGATCTTCTGGCCGGACAGCGCCTGGCCCAGCCCGTCGATCACCGCGCCCTGCGCCTGATGGAGCGCGTTGATGGGATTGATGATCTGCCGGCCGACATCGCCGGCAACCCAGACCTTGTCGACGCTGACCTTCCCGGTCTTGGCGACGGTCACATCCACCACTTCGGCGAAATAGCCGCGATGGCTGTAATAGAAGCCAAAGCCCCGGCCCTTGCGCACGCCGTCCCCAGCATCCCCGCCGGTGCGGCCCTTCCAGCCCGCCATTTGGCAGACCTTGTCGATCACGGCGCGGGCACGGCCCGTGTTGAACTCGGGTACGCTGCCATCCATGCCGGGGCGGTTGCCATGCTTCATCAGCCGCGCCTCGCCCAGCGTGCGGCGCATCAGCTCGGGCAGGTCGATTCCGCCGGCCAGCGCCACCTCATCGAGGAAGCTCTGGAACGCAAAGGCCAGTGCATTGGAACTCGGCGCGCGCAGATAGCCCGTCGGCACGTTGCTCTCGACATAGGAGACCGAGAGATCGACATCCGCCAGCAAAGGCGCCGGAAATTCCGTCGCGGTCATGGCGGCACCGGTGTCCGGCTTGCCATCCTTGCCATAGGTGATGAAATGATCGGTAAAGGCCACGAGCTTGCCCGAGCCATCGATGCCGGCCTTGAAATCATGCCAGCCGCCGGGCCGGAAGAAATCGTGACGCAGATCGTCGGTGCGCGTCCAGATCATCTTGATCGGCCGGCCGGGCAGCGCCTTGGCGATCTGGGCGACCTGCGCCATGTAATCGTTCATCAGCCGCCGGCCGAAGCCGCCGCCGATGCGCGTCATGTGAATGGTGATCGCCTCCGGCGCGATGCCGAGCGCCTCGGACACCACCTTGCGCCCGTCCGCCGGGAGCTGGGTCGGCGCCCAGAACTCGATCTTGCCGTCCTTGAACAGCGCGGTGCAGTTCTGCGGCTCGAGCGTAGCGTGGGCGATGTAGGGATATTCATAGCGCGCGGTGACGGTCTTTGCCGCGCTGGCCATGGCCTTGGCGGCATCGCCGGCCTTGTGGATCGAATCCTCCGGCGCAGCCGCCATCTTGGCCTCGGCCGAAGCCTTGAAAGCCGCGCTGGAGAAGCGCTTCTGCGCCTCCATGTTCCACACAGGCTTCAGGGCCGAGCGCGCCTGATTGGCGACCCACCAGCTTTCCGCCACGATCGCCACCGCATCATGCGGCCCCTTGGGATTGTAGCCGCTGTTGAGCGGCACCACGGCGATGATGCCGGGAAGCGCCTTCACTGCCGCCTCATCGAAGCTGGTCAGCGTGCCGCCATAAGCCGGGCACGCCTCGATCGCGGCATGGAGCAGGCCGGGTTTCTTCACGTCGATGCCGAACAACGGCTTGCCCGCCACGATGGCCGGCGTATCGACGCCGATCTTGGACTTGCCGATGATCTTGAAGCTCGCCGGGTCCTTGAGCGGCACGGTCTTGAGGTCCGGCGCCGCGATCTTCGCCGCTTCCGCCGCCAACTCGGCATAGGTCACGCTGTGCTTGGCCGTGGGCGAGCCGGACGTCTGCGAGACGCGGCCGCCGCCTGTGGTGAGCGTCGCCTCCGGCACGCCCCAGCGCGCTGCCGCCGCCTTGATGAACATCTGACGCGCCGCCGCGCCGATCTGGCGCATGGGCATGTAGTTCATCGGCGTGGTGAAGCTGCCGCCAGCGACCTGCATACCGTAGGTCTTCTCGTCGGCGATGGTCGTCTCGGCCGTAACCTGCGTCCAGTCGACATCCAGTTCCTCGGCGATGAGCATCGGCAGCATCGTCTTGACGCCCTGGCCGATCTCCGGGTTCTTGGAGCCGATGACGAAGCGGTTGTCCGGCAGTACGCGGATATAGGCGTTGATGATAACCGCCTTCTCGCCCGGCGCCTGCGCGAAGGCGAAGCGCGCATCGAAGGCCAGCACCGCGCCGCCGACCAGCGTCGCCTTGAGCAGCCCGCGGCGGTTCATGTTGAGGGGCGCGTTCATGCAGCGGCTCCCTCTTCGATGCCGGCGGCCTGCTTGATGGCCTTGCGAATGCGCAAATAGGTCGCGCAACGGCAGATATTGCCGCTCATCGCCGCATCGATCTGCTGATCGGTGGGCTTGGGCGTCTTGGCGAGCAAGGCCGTCGCGGAGACGATCTGCCCGGCCTGGCAATAGCCGCATTGCGGCACGTCCAGCTGCATCCAGGCCTCGCTCACCGCCTTGCCGACCGGCGTCGTCGCGACATGCTCGATAGTGGTGATCTGCTTGCCCGCCGCCGTGCCGACCGGCGTGGTGCAGGAGCGCACGGCCTGCCCGTCGATCATCACCGTGCAAGCGCCGCACAGCGCCATGCCGCAGCCGAACTTGGTGCCGACCATATCCAGATCTTCACGAAGCACCCAGAGCAGCGGCTTCTTGGGGTCGGATTCGACCTGCCTTTTTTGCCCGTTGACCATCAGTTCGGTGGCCATGCCGCTTCTCCCTCCGCAATGTCTCGATGAACAGCGACATTGCCGTTGCTCTCGCCCGGTTGTCAATGTCCGTAGGCTTGCAATAATGAGGCAGGCGAGAGATGGCAGCGGCTCCCCTGCCCCCACCCCGATACAGGACGAGCGCTTGAACGATATCGATGCCATCATCGCCGCCGCGCGCGACTGGGCCGGCCAGCCCATGGCGCTCGCCACCGTCGTGGAAGCCTCCGGCTCCGCGCCAAGGCCGCGCGGCGGGCATATGCTCATTGCGGCAGATGGACGCTTTGCCGGATCGATCTCGGGCGGCTGCGTGGAATATGACGTGTTCGCCATGGCCGAGCGCGCGCTTACGAAGGGCGAGACCGGCCTGCGCTATTTCGGCAGCACCGACCCCAGCGTGTGGGAGCCCGGCCTGCCCTGCGGCGGGCAGATCGGCGTGCTGGTCCAGCCGGTGAGCGAGGCGGGCTTTGCGCCGGCGCTGTTCGAGGCGATCGCGCAGGCGCGCGCGGCGGGCAAGGCGGTTGCGATCTCCACTGACCTTGCGACTGGCAAGGCCCGGCTGGGGACGCAGGCGGGGCAGTTCGTCAATCTCTATGAGCCGGCGCGCAAGCTGCTGATCGTCGGCGCGGTGCAGATCGGCCAGGCGCTGGCGGCCATCGCGCAGACGCTCGGCATGGCGGTGACGGTCAACGACCCGCGCGAGCGCTTCCTGAGCGCCGAGCGCTTCCCCGGCGTGACGCTGACCGACGCCTGGCCGGACGAGGCCGTCGCCAGCTTCGCGCCGAATGCCGCCTGCGCGGTGGTGACGCTGAGCCACGACATCAAGATCGATGACCCTGCGCTGATCGCGGCGCTGGTGCAGTCGACGGGCTATATCGGCGCGCTCGGATCGCGTGCCAATCATGGGCGGCGGCTGGAGCGGCTGGCGGCGGCTGGGGTGAGCGCGGATGACCTGCGCCGGGTGGACGGGCCGGCCGGCCTGCCGATTGGCGGCCTTGGTCCGCAGGAGATTGCCCTCTCCATCGCCGCCGGCATGGTCGCGGCCTTTCGCGGGGCCCGCTGATGGCGCTGCCCGGCCTCGCCGTGGCGCTGCTGGCGGCGGGGCGCTCGATCCGCTTCGGCACGGCGGACAAGCTGGTGGCGGACCTCGGCGGACGCGCATTGATCGGCTGGGCGGCTGAGACCGGGCTGACGGTAGAGGCGACCCATCATCTGCTGGTGGCGCCGGCGGGCGTGGACTGGGGAAGCCACGCACCGGGATATCGGCTGATCTTCAATTCCCGGCCAGAAGCGGGGATGGCGCACTCTTTGGGTCTGGCGGCGACGGCGGCGCAGGAAGCCGGAGCCTCGGCGTTGATGGTGCTGCTCGCGGATATGCCGTTTGTCACGGCCGAGCATCTGGATGCGGTGCTTGGGCAGTTTGCGACGGATGGAGCGTCCGCCGTCTTCTCCTGTTCGCCCGACGGGGTTGCACAACCGCCGGCGCTTTTTCCGGCGCGCGCTTTCGGTGATCTCCAAGCCCTCAAAGGAGATCGGGGTGCGCGGGGCCTCGCCACAGGGGCTGCGCTGGTGAACGCCGACGCACGGCTGCTGCTGGATATCGACACGCCGGACGATCTCGCGCAGGCGCGGGCGATGGTTGCGAACACGGAGAGCAAAGCTCCGGACTGAGCGTACTCTCAAAATCCCGGCAGCATCACCCTTCCCGTGCTCCTGCGAAGGCAGGAGCCCAGGGCGTTCGAGCGCAACGGCGACGTACAGAAAGAGTTCGCGCACATGCCGAGCGTATCGGGTTCAAGTCGGCTGATTGATTGAAGCGCTTTAGCGCCCTGGGCTCCTGCCTTCGCAGGAGCACGAGAGAAATCTCGAGTTGCGGAGCGATGCCCCCCCTAAATCTCCAGCTGGCTACCCAGTTCGATCACACGGTTGGTCGGCAGGCGGAAAAACTCCATCGGGCTTTCCGCGTTGCGCAGCATCCAGGCGAAGAGCTTTTCGCGCCAGATCGGCATGCCGGGCCGGGCGGCCGGCAGCAGGGTCTGGCGCGTGAGGAAGAAGCTCGTCTCGATCATGCGGAAAGGCTGGCCGCAGCCTTCCACCATCGCCAGTGCAGCGGGCACGTCGGCCTCTTCCATGAAACCATAATGAATCAGCACCCGATAGAAGCCGCGCCCGAGATCCTCGACCTGATAGCGATAGGAGGCATCGACGGTCGGCACATCGAGCACCTTGACCGTCAGCAGCACCACCCGCTCGTGCAGCACCTTGTTATGCTTGAGATTATGCAGCAGCGCATGCGGCACGCCGTCCGAGGTGGAGGTCATGAACACCGCCGTGCCCTGCACCCGCACGGCGCTGTTGGCGGCTGAGGCGACGAAGACCGGGATCGGCATGGCCGCTTCGCTCAAGCGATCGACCATCAACCCGCGTCCCTTGGCCCAGGTGGTGAGCATGGTGAAGATCACCAGACCGACCAGCAGCGGGAACCAGCCGCCGTCCGGCACCTTGGTCAGGTTGGCCCCGAAATAGGCGATGTCGACGATGAAGAAGATCGCCAGCGCGCCATAGGCCAGCAGACGGTTCCACTTCCACAGCGAGAGCAGCAGCACCGCGAGCAGGCAGGTGTCGATGAACATCGCGCCCGTCACCGCGATACCATAGGCCGCGGCGAGATTGCTGGAGGAGCGGAACGACAGCACGAGCAGGATCACCATCACCATCAGGCCCCAGTTGATGACCGGGATGTAGATCTGCCCCTGCGCGCTGGCGCTGGTGTGCTTGATCTTGAGGCGCGGAATGAAGCCGAGCTGGATCGCCTGCTGGGTGAGCGAAAAGGCGCCGGTAATGACGGCCTGGCTGGCAATGATCGTCGCGACAATAGCGAGGATGACGAGCGGCAGGCGGAAGTTTTCCGGCGCGAGCAGGAAGAAGGGATTGCGGATCGCGTGATCCACCTGATCCGCCGGCAGAGAGAGGATGAACGCCCCCTGCCCCAGATAATTGAGCATGAGGCCGGGCAACACGAAGAACAGCCAGGAAACCCGGATCGGGTTGCGCCCGAAATGCCCCATATCCGCGTACAGCGCTTCCGCGCCGGTGACGGCGAGCACGACGGAGCCGAGCGCAAGGAAGGCCAGCAACTTGTCGGTCAGGAAGAACTGGAAGGCATACCAGGGATTGAGCGCCAGCAGGATCGCCGGATCGGTCGCGATATGCATGATGCCGAGGCCCGCAAGCGTCGCAAAATAGACCAGCATGATCGGCCCGAAAAGCTGGCCGACCCGCGCCGTTCCGCGCGACTGGATAGCGAACAGGCCGATAAGGATCGCCACGGAGATCGGCAAAACCAGTGGCGCGAAATGCGCGTTGACGGTGATGAGACCTTCCGACGCGGACAGCACGGACATGGCCGGGGTGATCATCGAATCGCCGTAGAAGAGCGCGGTGGCGAAGACCCCGAGGATGACGATCGGCCCGGTCCAGCGCTTGCGCCCGCTGCGGCGGTTCACCAGCGCGAGCAGCGCCAGGCTGCCGCCCTGCCCCTTGTTGTCGGCCCGCATGATGATCGAGACATATTTGATCGTCACGACGATCATCATCGACCAGAAGATCAGGCTGAGCACGCCGTAGATGTGCAGCGCATCGGGCGCGAGCGGGTGGTGCCCCGCGAACGTCTCGCGGAAGGCGTAGATCGGGCTGGTGCCGATGTCGCCGAAGACAATACCCATCGCCGCCAGCGCCATCTTGCGCAGGCTATCCGGGCCATGCCCATGACCAGCGGCCGCAGGATTCCCCGCCGCAAAGTCTCGTGGCTGATCGGTAGGGCTCACTTGCCCGCCTGACTCGCAATCATCAATCGCGCTTCCCTTGCCCAGGCCCTGCCCTGAACGCGCGGCGCCCTAGCACTTCGTCGAGAGGCACGCAACGCACCATCAGGGGCCGGCATTTCCGCTTTTGGGCGCCCCAGCCTGCGGGGCATCGCCCTGAGATGGGCCACCCTGCGCCATGGCATCGCGCCGCTCGATGAGCGCATTGAGCAACGCCACGTTGCGGATCAGCTCTTCACGCAGCTCGAAATCCTCCGGCAGGCGCGCTGCCAGCTTCAGCCAGACATCACGCGCGCGGTCGAACTGACCCGATTCCGCTAGGGCAAGCCCATAGAAATAATTGGGAGAAACGCCGTCCGGCTGGAAATGCAGGGCCTGCGCGAAGGCATAATCCGCCGCCGGGGTCAGCGTGCCATTGCCATGCGCGACCAGCGCATTGCCCAGCCCCACCCAGATGTTCGCGTCATCGGGATATTCTTTCAGGCCCGAGAGCAGCACATTGGCGGCGCCGGCCGTGTTGCCCTTGCGGGCGAGCGCGTCGGACACGACAAGCCATTTCGTCGCACCAGTCAGCCGCTCGCCGATTTCCGAGCGCTTCTTGGCCAACGCCTCATCGAACTTCACGCGCGAGTCGTTCGCCGCGACCGGCTTGTCGGCCAGACCCGGACTGCCCTGCCAGGCATAGCCGGCGAGGCCGAGCAGCAGCGCAGTGGCAACCGGCGCGGCATGGCGGAGCGGCAGGCGCGCACCCAGCATGATGCCGATGCCGACCATGAGCGCGATGCCCGCTGCGATCAACAGGCCGGTCATGCCTTCGCTCCCTTGCGGCGGCGCATCCGCCCATATGCCAGCGCCCCGCCCGCGCCCAGCAGCATCAGCGGTGCCGCCCAGAGCGGCCAGAGAATGGGGTCCGCGGTCGGCTTGTAGCTGATCCAATCCCCATAGCGCTCGATGAGCCAGGCGCGAATGGCCTCAGGGTCTTCGCCCGCCGCGATGCGCTCGCGAATGATCGAGCGCAGGTCCGCCGCCATACTCGCGTCGCTGTCCGCAATGGACTGGCTCTGGCAGGTCAGACAGCGAATCGTGTGCATCAGCTCGGTTGCCTTCGCCTCCAGCGCCGGATCGTCGAGCTGGCGATTGGCATAGGGTGCGGGCGGCAGTGCCGTCTGCGCGAACACAGGTGCTGGCAGGATGGCGAGCAACGCCGGCAGGATCAGCGCGACCCTCATGATTGCGCCTCGCGCAGCTTTTCGAGGATCATGTCCACATCCTGCGGGCCGATCACGCCGATATGCTGGTAGCGAATGATGCCCTTGCCATCGACCACGAACGTCTCCGGCACCCCGGAGGAGCCCATATAGAATTGCAGGGCACTGCGTTCATCCAGCCCGATGCGCTGATAAGGGTTGCCGTGGCGCGTGAGGAAGTCGTCCACATCGGCGCGGGCATCGCGGATCGCGACCCCATCGATGGGGACGCCTCGCTGGGCGAGTTGCAGGAGCACCGGCGCCTCGGCGATGCAGGGCACGCACCAGCTGGCGAAGATGTTGAGCAGCCGCGGCTGCCCGTCCGCCATCGCCTTGGTCGAGAGCGTCGGGCGGCTGGAGGCGCCCGCGGGCAGGTCCATCGGCGGGACCGGCTTGCCGATCATCCGCGATTGCACCACCGTCTGCTGCTCACGATTGAGGCCCAGCGAGGCCACGCCGAGGAAGATCACATAGGCAATCAGCGGAATCCACAGGATGAGCGAGCGCTTGCCGAACTTCATGCCAGCGCCTCCTGCGGATACTCCGCAGCCGCGCCAGATGCGCGCGCGATCCGCGCCTGCTTGCGCTCGCGACGGACGCGGCCGACCAGCGCCAGCGCGCCACCCAGCGCGATCAGGCCCGCGCCGCCCCAGATCAGCGTGACGAACGGCTTCCACCAGATGCGCAACTGCCAGCGGCCATTTTCGAGCGCTTCACCGAGCACCAGATAGAGCTGGCCGTTCCAGCGGGTAAGCTGGATGGACTCGTTGGTTGGCGTCGGCGGATCGGTGAAATAGCGGGCCTGAGGCCGCGCGGTGCCGATCACCTTGTCGCCGCGCCGCACGACGAGCTGCGCTTCCATGGCAGTCCAGTTCGGCCCGGCATAAGGCCGCACGCCATCCATGGTCACGGTGTAGCCGGCGATCTCGAAAGAGTCCCCCGGTGCCGCCGCCGCCAGCCGCTCGGATGAGAAGGCTGATTCGCTCGCCATGCCGGCCAGGCTGACTGCGCAGCCCAGATGCGCGATCACCATGCCATAAGTGAACATCGGCGTACGCCGCAAATTGCGCTTCCAGAGCGGCGCGACGCTCGCCACAGCAACGGCGGCGGCCATGACGAGGCCCAGCAGCGGCAACCAGCCGATCGGGCGGTCCGCAAACAGCAGCACCGCGATCAGCGTAATCAGCGCAGCGCCAATGGCGGGAGCCGACCGCCGCAGCGCCGCGCCCGACTCGTCCCGCCGCCAGCGCAGGAGCGGCCCGACCACCAGCGCGGCCATCAGCACCAGCGTGATCGGCCCGATCACCGCGTTGAAATAGGGCGGACCGACAGAGACGCTCTGGCCCAGCATTTCCGTCAGCAGCGGATAGAGCGTGCCAATGAGCACCAGCCCCAGGATCACGCACAGCAGCAGATTGTTGACGACGAGCAGCGCCTCGCGGCTGAGCGGATCAAACCGCGCGCCCTCGTTCACCGTGTGGACCCGCATAGCGAACAGCGCGAGCGCGCCGCCGATATAGAGACCGAGCAGAATGAGGATGAAGCTGCCGCGCGTGGGATCGACCGCGAAGGCGTGGACGCTGGTGAGGATACCCGAGCGCACGAGGAAGGTGCCGATCATCGACATTGCGAAAGCGACCACTGCCAGCATCACCGTCCACGCGCGCAACGCATCGCGGGCAGCCAGGACCGAAGCGCTATGGAGCAGCGCCGTCGCCGCCAGCCACGGCATGAGCGAGGCATTCTCGACCGGATCCCAGAACCACCAGCCACCCCAGCCCAGCTCATAATAAGCCCAGTATGAGCCGGCAGCGATGCCGATGGTCAGCAGGACCCAGGCACCCAGCACCCACGGCCGGATCGCACGGGCGAAGCGGGCATCCACCTGCCGGGTGAGCAGCGCGCCCACCGCGAAGGAGAAGGCTACGGACAGGCCGACATAGCCAAAATAAAGCGTCGGCGGATGGAAGGCGAGACCGGGGTCCTGCAGCAGTGGATTGAGCCCCTGCCCCTCGACCGCCGGGGGATTGAGGCGCTGGAAGGGATTGGAAGCAAACAGCAGGAAGGCATAGAAACCAAGGCTGATCGCCGCCTGCGCGCCGAGCGTCGCGAAATGGGTCGCGCGGTCGAGACTGCGCTCGAACAGCGCCACCGCGCCGCCGGCAAGGCTCATCACCGCCACCCAGAGCAGCATCGAGCCCTCGTGATTGCCCCAGGCTCCGGCGAATTTGTAGATGAACGGCTTGAGCGAATGGCTGTTCGCCGCGACCAGATAGACGGACATGTCGGAGATCAGGAACAGGGCGATGAGCAGCGCCATGGCTAGACCCGCCAGCACGCCCTGCGCGACCGCCAGCGGCCGGATGAATCGCGCCGTATCGGCATTGCCGCGTGCAACGGCCAACCAGGCGAGCAGCAATTGCAGGCCGGCGAGCGTGGCCGCGAGCCACAGGGCGGCAAGGCCGGCTTCAGCGATCATTGGCCGCGTGCATCCACCTGATGGGTCTGCGGATCATATTTGATGCCCTCCATCTCGCGCGGCATGTAGCGCTCGTCATGCTTGGCGAGGATGTTGGTCGCGCGGAACACGCCGTCTTCCCCAAAGGCGCCTTCCGCCACCGCGCCGCTGTTCTCGGCAAAGAGGTCGGGCGTGATGCCAGTGAAGGAAGCCGGCACGGTGGCCTTGCCGTCAGTCAGGCGGAAATCGACCGTCGTGCCGTTGGCGTGGCGCTTGATGCTTCCTGCTTGGACCATGCCGCCCAGACGAATCGCGCGGCCCGGCTCGACCTTGGCGGCCAGCGCTTCGGCGGGCGTGTAGAAATAGGCGGCCTGCGAGCGCAGCGCGGACATGGCCAGCAGCACGCCGCCGATCATGGCCGCCAGCGCCAGCACCACGAGGATGAGGCGCTGATGCTTACGCTTGGGGCCAGCTCTGTTCGACGTCACCGCAACCATTTCAATCCCGCTCCAGCAAATCCCGCGCCCGCCGCTCCGCCTGCCGCGCGCGCGCCCAAGCCCACAGGCTGGTCGCAACCGTCGCAACGAAGGTGAGGCCATAAGCGGCAATCACGAAAGGCCAGGGATTCATCGGTTATCCTCAGCCCCGCGACATCCGGCGCAACCGCGCCTCGATCCGATTTTCCGCCAGCATCGCCCGCATCCGCAGCAGCACGATCGCCGTGAACCAAAGAGTAAAGCCGAGCACGGTCAAGCCAAGCGGCCAGAGCATGGACGGCGCGATGCTACTGCTCATGCCGACGACGCTGATGCTCTTGGCCTGGTGGAGACTGTTCCACCACACCACCGAATAATGGATGATCGGCAGATTGAGCGCGCCGATGAGCGCATAGATCGCCGTCACGCGGCTGACACCGCCAGCATCGCCCCGCTCCACGCTGGCGCGCGCCAGCGCGATATAGCCGATGTAGAGGAACAGCAGCAGCAGCATGGAGGTCAGGCGCCCGTCCCACTCCCACCACGTCCCCCAGGTGGGCCGCCCCCAGATCGAGCCGGTGGCGAGGCACAGGGCGGTGAAGACCGCGCCCGGCACCGCGATGGCCCGACCTGCTACGCTCGCCAGCGGGTGACGCCAGACGAGCTGCATGATCGCCGCGATGGTGAGGCCACTCCAGCCGCCCATGCCCAGCCATGCCGCCGGCACATGAATGTAGAGGATGCGGAAGCTGTGCCCCTGCAGATAATCCGCGGGCGCCACGAACAGCCCGGCCCAGCACCCGGCGAGAATCAGGAGGATGCCGCCCCAGAAGCACCAGGGCGTCGCAGGCACGGCAATCGCCAGGAAACGTCGCGGGTTCGCAAGGACGTGCATCCCGCCCCTTTAGAGGCAGCGGGGCAGGCGCGCCAGTGGCTTTGGCCAGAGAATGTGACGCCGAATGTGACCCCGGCCGCGCTCAGCGCAGATAGGGGTTGGCGCGCTTGCGGGTCTTGCGGTCGATGCCCATCAACAGCCCCAGTGAGATCATGATCGAGAGCATCGCGGAGCCGCCATAGGAGACGAGCGGCAAAGGCAGGCCGACGACTGGCGCAAAGCCGACGACCATCATCATGTTGATGGAGATGTAGAGGAACAGACTGCAGGTCAGCCCCGCCGCCAGCAGCTGGTCGAAGCGGCTGGCCGCATCCCGCGCGACATTCATGCCCCAGCGCAGCAGCAGCCAGAACAAGGCGATGATGACCGTCGCGCCGAGCAGCCCCCACTCCTCGGTGATGGCCGGAAAGATGAAATCCGTATGCGACTCAGGGAGATAATGGAGATGGCTCTGACTGCCTTGCAGGTAGCCCTTGCCGAAGAAGCCGCCCGAGCCAATGGCGATGACCGACTGGGTGATATGATAGCCCGCGCCCAACGGATCGGCCTCCGGGTTCATGAAGATCGTCACGCGCCTCTGCTGGTGCGGCAGCAGGAAGCTGTAGATCACCGGGATCAGCACGATCGCGGCCGCCCCCGCCGCCGCATACAGCCGCAGCGGTAATCCCGCGAGAAAGGTCACAACCGCCACGGACAGCACCAGCATCATGCCGGTGCCGAGATCCGGCTGGAGCAGGATCAGCGCGAAGGGCACCACCGTGAGCGCGACCGGCGGCCAGAGCGCCGTGAAGGAGCGCGTCGCGGCGGGTGGCAACATCTCGTAGAATCGCGCGACCATGCCGATCACGGCCAGCCGCACGAACTCGGAGGGTTGCAACTGCATGAAGCCGAGATTGAGCCAGCTCCGCGCCCCGCCCCCCACGATGCCCATCATCAGCACAATGATGAGCAGCGCGAGACTCGCCAGATAGGCCGGGAAGAGCAGCGGCTTGAACTGCTCGGAGGGGATGTAAGAGATCACCAGCGCCAGGATCAGAAACAGCGCAAAGCGCAGCAGATGCGCACCGGCCCACGGCACCATCGAACCACCAGCCATGGAATAGAGTGCGAGCGCGCCGACCACCGCCAGCGCCGTCACGATGCCGATGGCACGCCAGGACTGGTTGGCGATCGCAGGCGGGACATGCACGAGCATCATTGGACGGATCTTGAACCGGAGTTTGGGAAGGCGACGTTGCCCTACCCGCCTAATGCCTTTCCGCCTCCAGTGAAAGCACGCGCTTCACCCCTTCGCCTCAGGCAAGCGCTCGGCAGATCGAGCGAGCTTGCCACGCCCGACCTGCCAAAGCCATGTTTCCTCCCATTCTCATCCCGGCAGGGCGTAGGCGATCACTTCATCGCCAATCGGCGTCTCCATGAAATGGTGCCCGCCCGCCATGATGACGAGATACTGCTTGCCGTTCACCTCATACACGCTCGGCGTCGCCTGACCGCCCGCCGGCAGCCTATCCTGCCAGAGCGTCTTGCCCGTCTCGATGTCGATGGCGCGGATCAGATTGTCCGTCGCTGCGGCGATGAAGGCGACACCGCCAGCCGTGACCACCGCGCCACCATTGTTCGGCGTGCCGATGTTGATGGGAAGCATTGACGGAATTCCCCAGGGGCCATTGCGCCGCGCGGTGCCGAAGGGGCGATCCCAGATGGTCTGGCCCGTCCGCATGTCGATCGCACGGATACCGCCATAAGGCGGGCGCTTGCACAGCAGGCCAGTCAGCGAAAGCCGCCACCCTGCGTTTACCGAAATGGCATAAGGCGAGCCGGCCTGCGGGTCTTGCGAGCCATGCCCGCCCCCCTCGCTCATGCTGCCGCCCCGCGCCTTCTCGTCGCCACGCGGCGCCGGGAAGCCGCGACGATCCGCCTCGGCGCGCGGCACCAGGCGATTATAGTTGGGCATATTATTGTAGTTGGCGAGGATCACGCCGCGTACCGGATCGATGGCGAGGCCGCCCCAGTCCGTGCCGCCATTATAGCCCGGATATTCGACGAAGTGCTTGTCCGCCGTGGGAGGCGTGTACCGCCCGCGATATTCCGCCTGCCGATATTGGATGCGGCAGACCATCTGGTCGATGGGGGACATGCCCCACATGTCGCTTTCCTTGAGGTCGGGGAAGGCGAGCGTGTGGTAGGTGGAATAAGGCTGGGTGGGGCTGCGCCGCTGCGGCTCCACGCCGGTGCGCGGCACGGCCCGCTCCTGCACCGGGAAGATCGGCTGGCCGGTGCGACGATCCAGCACGTAGATTTCGCCCTGCTTGCTCGGCAGGATCAGCGCCGGCACGGTGCCAGCGCCATTGGGGAAATCGACCAGCGTGGCCTGTGCGCCGAGATCATAGTCCCACACGTCCCGATGCACGGTCTGGAAGCGCCAGCGGGGCTTGCCGGTCGTCACGTCCAGCGCAACCAGCGAGGAAGAAAAATTGTCCTCCTGCGGGCTGCGGCTCCCGCTCCAGTAATCCACCGCGGAATTGCCCATCGGCAGATACACGAGGCCCAGCGACTCATCGCCGCTGGCGATGGTCCACATATTGGGCGTGCCGCGCGCATATTCCTGCCCGGCCGGCGGATCGCCCGCCCAATCCGGGTTGAGCATGTCCCAAGCCCAGCGCTTCTCGCCGGTGACGGCATCATATCCCTGGACGACGCCGGACGGCGCATCGCGCTTTTGCCCATCCAGCACTTGGTGCCCGGTCACGATCACGCCTTGCACGATCGTGGGCGGCGATGTGATCGAGACCATGCCCGGCACCACCTTGCCCATGCCGCGCTTGATATCGACCGCGCCGTTCTCGCCGAAGTCGGCGCATGGCCGCCCGGTCTGTGCATCCACGGCGATCAGGCGGCCATCCAGCGTACCCTCGATGATCCGCGTCGCGCAGGCCTGCCCTTCCGTGGCTTGCGGCACGGCATAATAAGCGACGCCCCGGCACGCGGCCGTGTAGGGAATCCACGCATGATCGACCTTGGGATCGTAGCGCCAGCGCTGCTGACCGGTCGCCGGATCGAGCGCGATGAGAATATTAGTGGCCGAGCACAGATAGAGCGTATTGCCGACCTTCAGCGGCGTCGTTTCGGCGCCATATTTGTTGTCGGCCATGTCCTCGGGCAGATCGCCGGTGTGGAACACCCAGGCGCGCTGCAATTTTCCGACGTTGGCGGGCGTGATCTGGCCCAGCGGAGAATAACGCTGCGCCGCGTAGCTGCCGCCATACGCCGGCCAGTCCGTCCCGGGCCGCAATAGCGAGGGATCGGCCACCGTCGAGGCAAGCCGCGCCGGCATCGTGCCGACGTCAGGAAGGTTGAGGCGGGAGATCACCACGCCACCCACGGCCAGCACAAGCACGGCTGCCACGCTCGCCATAATCGGCAAGCGCCATTGCCAGCGCTCGGGCTGGAGCACCGGCAAGGTCAACAGCACAAGGATCAGGAGCACCGTCGGGCCGACGGTGAAGGGAATCAGCGCCCACCCATCGAGCCCGGCCTCAGCCAGCCCCCAGATGATCGAAAGTCCATAGGCCGCTAGATAGACCCAGACGCCCAGCACCCGCTGTCGGATGAGAAGAAAGCCCGCCAGACCGAGGAGCACCCCGGCAATGAGGTAATAGAGGCTGCCACCCAGCACCGCGAGCCACGCGCCGCCGATAGCCAGCACAAGGCCGACCAGCGCGATAATCGCGCCGACAATGGTTGCGAAGAGGGAGCGAGCACGCGCGCGGGACGTCCAATCAACCGGCATGGCGATCTCCTTTTGCAAGGGAAACAGCCCCCGGGCGGCATGGTTCCGAACTTTATGCCCCTCGCCGATTTTGGCAGCTTCACGCGCTTATGGAGGCCTCACCCGTGCCCGACTCGGGGCATTCACCACCTTTCTTGCGACAATGGGGCGACAAAGCAGTTTGACGCTCCTATATGGCCGGCAACGAGGATCGCGACGCGGCGGGAATCGCACCCCGTCGGCTATGAGTAGAGCCATGCTGACCACGCACCCATTTGATGACGACAAGCTGCGCGAAGAGTGCGGCGTTTTTGGCGTATATGGCGCCGACACAGCCTCCGCCATGGTGGCGCTGGGCCTTCACGCCCTGCAGCATCGCGGGCAGGAAGCCGCCGGCATCACCAGCTGGGACGGTGAGGAGTTCCACACCCACCGGGCCATGGGCCATGTCGCGGGCAACTTCGACAAGGACGATGTGATCCGCCAGCTCGCCGGCCATGTCGCCTGCGGCCATGTGCGCTATTCGACGACCGGCGAGACAGCGCTGCGCAACGTCCAGCCGCTCTATGCCGAGCTGTCCTCGGGCGGCTTCGCCATCGCTCACAATGGCAACATCTCCAACGCGATGAACCTGCGCAAGCGGCTGGTGCGCGATGGCGCGATCTTCCAGTCGACCAGCGATACCGAGGTGATCATCCACCTCGTCGCCAAATCGCGTTACCGGACCCTGCTGGATCGCTTCATCGATGCGCTCAAGCAGGTCGAAGGCGCCTATTCGCTCATCTGCCTGACGCGTGAGGGCCTGATCGCCTGCCGCGATCCGCTCGGCATCCGTCCGCTCGTCATGGGCCGGCTGGGCGATGCGATCATCTTCGCCTCCGAGACGGTGGCGTTCGATGTGGTCGGCGCGGAATATATCCGGCAGGTCGAGCCCGGCGAGCTGATCGTGGTGACGCAGGGCGGCGAAATCCGCTCGCACCGCCCCTTTGGCGAGACGGCGCAGGCCCGCCCCTGCATCTTCGAGCATGTCTATTTCTCGCGGCCGGACTCCATCGTGGACGGCAGCAGCGTCTATTCGGTCCGCAAGGGCATTGGCGCGCAGCTGGCCATCGAGAGCCCTGTCGATGCCGATCTCGTGATTCCCGTGCCGGATAGCGGCGTGCCTGCCGCCATCGGCTATGCGCAGCAATCGGGCATTCCGTTCGAGCTGGGCATCATCCGCTCGCATTATGTTGGCCGCACCTTCATCCAGCCGGGCGACAAGGTTCGCCATCTGGGCGTGAAGCTCAAGCACAACGCCAATCGGGCGCTGATCGCCGGCAAGCGCATCGTGCTGATCGACGATTCGATCGTGCGCGGCACCACCAGCCTCAAGATCGTGCAGATGATGCGCGAGGCCGGCGCCAAGGATGTGCACATGCGCATCGCCAGCCCGCCGACCCGGCATAGCTGCTTCTACGGCGTCGATACGCCCGAGCGCGCCAAGCTGCTCGCGCATCGCATGGACGTCTCGCAGATGTGCTCGTTCATTCATGCCGACAGCCTCGCCTTCGTGTCGATCGAAGGCCTTTACCGGGCGATCGGCGAGGCGCGCCGCAATGATGAGCTGCCGCAATATTGCGATGCCTGCTTCACCGGCGATTATCCCACCACCCTCACCGACTTCGACGATCAGGCCGAAGTGAACCAGCTCGAACTGCTGCGCGAACGCGTGGTCTGAGCCGGAGCGGAGACAGCATGACTGACACGACCGACAACCGGCCCCTGGCCGGGCGCCTTGCCCTCGTCACCGGCGCCAGCCGGGGCATCGGCGCGGCCACCGCCATCGAACTCGCGCGCGATGGCGCGCATGTGGTTCTGGTCGCGCGGTCCGTGCCGGATCTTGAAGCGGTGGAAGAACAGATCCACGCCGGCGGCGGCAGCGCCACCATCGCCCCGCTCGACCTGACCGACGGGGAGAGCATCGGGCGCCTGGCCACAGCAATCAGCGGGCGCTGGGAAGCGCTCGACGTGCTGGTGCTCAATGCTGCCACGCTGGGCACGCTTGCCGCCGTGACCGCCATCGACACCAAGGAATTCGCCCGGCAGCTCACGCTCAACATCGCCTCGACCCAGGCGTTGATCGCGGCCTTCGATCCCATGCTTCGCAAGAGCAGCGACGCACGCGTCGTAGCCCTCTCCACCGGCGTCGCCACGGCGCCCCGCGCTTATTGGGGCGCCTATGGCGCATCCAAGGCGGCGCAGGACGTGCTGGTGAGCGCCTATGGGCAGGAAGTCACCAAGATTTCCAAGGTCCGCACCCACATCGTCAACCCCGGCCCCACCCGCACCACCATGCGCGCCCGCGCCTATCCCGGCGAAGACCCGGCAACGCTCAAGACACCGGACGTGGTCGGCCGTGCGATCGCCGATCTGGTGGTCAGCGAGGCGGCCGACGGCACGCGGGTCGATCTGCCGCGGTAAGAGTGGCGGCCGGCGTTTAGGGCCGGGCTTACTCGATCAACGATTTGGGGCAGTGCTTTTGCGGCCTGGGCTCCTGCCTGCGCAGGAGCACGAGGTGGCGTGGAGCATCACCGCGTGGCCGTTTGATTGGGCGTACAAGTGAGCCGTTAAGCCCAAGCTGTGCTCCTGCGCAGGCAGGAGCCTAGGGCAGCAGAGCTCCACGACGGCGGATTGACCAGCGCTTTGATAAGCGCTCCGACAATCCCGCCACCCGCTCAGATCACTCCGTCAAATCGCTCCACACATTCTTGATCTTGCTGAAAAACCCGCTCGACTGCGGACATTCCTCGCCCGTCTCGGTGGCGCGAAACTCTTCCAGCAGTTCCTTCTGCCGGGCGGAGAGCTTGGTGGGCGTTTCCACCTCGATCTGGATGACGAGATCGCCCCGCCCGCGCGCATTCAGCACCGGCATCCCGGCGCCGCGCTGGCGCAACTGCTTGCCGGACTGGATGCCGGCGGGAATGCGGATTTCATGATCCTCGCCGTCCAGGCCGGGCACCTCGATGGTGCCGCCCAAGGCCGCGAGCGTGAAGCTGATCGGCACGCGGCAGAACAGGTTGGTGCCGTCCCGCTCGAAAATCTGGTGCCGCTTCACATGCAGGAAGATGTAGAGATCGCCCGCCGGGGCGCCGCGCGGTCCGGCCTCGCCTTGCCCGGTGAGGCGAATGCGCGTGCCTTCGTCCACGCCAGCCGGCACCTTCACGTCCAGCGAACGACGCTTGTCCACCCGCCCTTCGCCGCGACAGGCACGGCAGGGTGATTTGATCCGCTGGCCGGCGCCATGGCAGCTCGGGCAGGTCCGCTCGATGACGAAGAAGCCCTGCTGCGCCCGCACCTTGCCGTGGCCACCGCAGGTCGGGCAGCTTTCCACGCTGGTACCAGGCTCAGCGCCGCTACCGTCGCAGGCGTCGCATTGCGTGGAGACATCGATCTCGATGGTCGTGTCGCGGCCATGGAAGGCATCTTCCAGCGAGATTTCCATGTCGTAGCGCAGGTCCGCGCCGCGCCGCGTCTGTTGACGGCCACCGCCGCCAAACCCATCGCCGAAGATCGTCTCGAAAATATCGGAGAAATCGGAGAAACCGGCCTGACCGCCCCGTCCGCCGCCCATGCCGCCCTGCTCGAAAGCGGCGTGGCCGAAGCGATCATAAGCCGCTCGCTTCTGCTCGTCCTTCAGGCAGTCATAAGCTTCGTTGATCGCCTTGAACTTGGCTTCGCTCTCCTTGCAGCCCGGATTGCGATCCGGATGACACTGCATGGCCAGCTTGCGATAGGCGGACTTGATCGTCGCGCCATCCGCCGTCCGCTCGACTTCGAGCAGCTCGTAATAATCGATTTTGCTACTCATGCCCCGCAGCAGTCCCAAGCAATCGCCCAGCCGGCCAGTTCACGGGCCGGCCGGGCGTCATTTCCGTTCAATCAGGCTTTGTTGTCTTCGTCGACTTCCGAGAACTCGGCGTCGACGACGTCATCATCAGCCTTCTGGGCCGTACCTTCGGCGCCCGGAGACGCGGCCGCAGCCTGCTCCTTCTCGTAGATCGCCTGACCGAGTTTCATGGAAACCTGTGCCAGTTCCTGGGTCTTGGTCTTCATCGCCTCGACATCGCCGCCCTCGACCGCGCTCTTGGCCGCGGTGACAGCCGCCTCGATCTCGCCCTTGAGCGCCTCGTCCACCTTGTCGCCATGCTCGGCGAGCTGGCGCTCCGTGGTGTGGATCAGGCTCTCGGCGTTGTTCTTCGCCTCGGCGCCCTCACGACGCTTCTTGTCTTCCTCGGCAAAGCGCTCGGCATCCTTGACCATCTGGTCGATGTCGGAATCGCTCAGACCGCCAGACGCCTGGATCTTGATCTGCTGCTCCTTGCCGGTGCCCTTGTCCTTGGCCGAGACGTTCACGATGCCGTTGGCGTCGATGTCGAACGTGACCTCGATCTGCGGCACGCCGCGCGGTGCCGGCGGAATGCCGACCAGATCGAACTGGCCGAGCAGCTTGTTGTCCGCCGCCATTTCACGCTCGCCCTGGAAGACGCGGATGGTCACTGCCTGCTGATTGTCATCAGCCGTCGAGTAGACCTGGCTCTTCTTGGCCGGGATCGTGGTGTTACGGTCGATCATGCGGGTGAACACGCCACCCAGCGTCTCGATGCCCAGCGACAGCGGCGTCACGTCGAGCAGCAGCACGTCCTTGACGTCGCCCTGCAGCACGCCGGCCTGAATGGCAGCGCCCATGGCGACCACTTCGTCCGGGTTCACGCCGGTGTGCGGCTCCTTGCCGAAGAACTCCTTCACCACTTCGCGCACGCGGGGCATGCGGGTCATGCCGCCGACGAGCACGACGTCGCTGATCTCGCTGGAGGAAACGCCGGCGTCCGCGATCGCCTTCTTGCAGGGCTCGAGCGTGCGCTTGATGAGCGCCTCGACCAGCCGCTCAAGGTCGGCACGGGTGATGGTCTTGACCAGGTGCTTGGGACCAGTCGCATCGGCGGTGATGAACGGCAGGTTCACTTCCGTCGTCTGCGCGCTGGAGAGCTCGATCTTGGCCTTCTCGGCGGCTTCCTTCAGGCGCTGCAGCGCCAGCTTGTCGCCGCGCAGGTCGATGCCTTCGTCCTTCTTGAAGCCATCAGCGAGATATTCGACGATCTTGGAGTCGAAATCTTCACCGCCAAGGAAGGTATCGCCGTTGGTCGACTTCACCTCGAACACGCCGTCGCCGATCTCGAGGATCGAGATGTCGAAGGTACCGCCGCCAAGGTCGTAGACCGCGATGGTCTTGCCTTCGCTCTTCTCAAGCCCGTAAGCGAGCGCGGCCGCGGTCGGCTCGTTGATGATGCGCAGCACTTCAAGGCCCGCAATCTGGCCGGCGTCCTTGGTCGCCTGGCGCTGCGCGTCGTTGAAATAGGCCGGCACGGTGATGACGGCCTGCGTCACGGTCTCACCGAGATAGCTCTCGGCGGTTTCCTTCATCTTCTGCAGGATGAAGGCGGAAATCTGCGAGGGGCTGTAGTCCTGCCCGCCAGCATTCACCCAGGCGTCGCCATTGGGACCCTTGGAAATGTTGTAGGGGACCAGCTCCATGTCCTTCTTGGTCAGCGGATCGTCGAACCGGCGACCGATCAGGCGCTTGACGGCATACACGGTGTTGTCCGGATTGGTCACGGCCTGACGCTTGGCCGGCTGGCCAATGAGCCGCTCGCCATCCTTGGCGAATGCCACGATGGAGGGCGTGGTGCGCGCGCCTTCCGCATTCTCGATCACTTTCGGCTTGCCGCCGTCCATCACGGCGACGCAGCTGTTCGTGGTGCCGAGATCAATACCGATAACCTTAGCCATATTTGCCCTCTTGTACCCCATGTGTAGTTGAGCGCCCGGAATTGGGCCGCTGCCGGGGCGGCTCCGCACTCAGGCCGAAACCACCCCGTTGACCGCGCCGATATAGGAGGGTGTTTTCGCGCAACAAGTCCCGAGATGATTTAGCTGACCCAAGCGCGCATCGCAGGCCCGACCGGGGCAGGTCAGGACACGCACGCCGATGCGCGCCCAAGCAAGGCGGCCTGTTTTGCTTGGCGGCGTAGATCGCCGGGTCTAAAGCCCGGCGAGATAACAAACCTCCCGGAGACCGCACATGCACAAGCCCTCCTCGCTCCTCGTCGCAGCCGCGATGCTGGCGACGCTCGGCGCGTGCAGCGACCCGCCGCCGCTGGATGTCGATGGCGGCTTCCTGCGCCTTAACCCCAATCCCAATGCCCCCTCTGCGGCCTATTTCACGATCCACGGCGGCGCCGATGATGTCGTGCTGCGCGACGTGCTGACCGACGAAGCCGTGCGTGTGGAAATTCACGAGAGCAGCACCAAGGACGGCGTCGCCTCCATGCGCCCAGTGAAGACCGTGGACGTGCCCGCCGGCGCGACAGTGAAGTTCGAACCGGGCGGCAAGCACCTCATGCTGTGGTCGATCAACCCGCAGGCGCTTGAGGACAAGAAGATGACGTTTACCTTCATCTTCTCCAACGGCCAGCGCATTCTCGCCGACGCCATCGTGCAACAGCCGGGCGCGGCTGGTGAGATGGCCGGCATGGAAGACCATAGCGGCCACTAAGCTGGGCTCGGCCTGTCCAGGCATATGATGGGGAAATGGGCATGACGGCCCTGCGATAGTGGGCGCAGGCACGGACTGAACGTGCGCCCCGTCTGATAGCGAAACGATCTCCGATATTAGAACGGATTTAATACTTGCCGGGTTAGAGACTTGCTGCCGCGCGCGCCCGCTTTATGGGGCGGCTGGGCGGAGAAATGTGGTGGGGTCGGTTGATGGAAGACGTGGCAAGCAAACCGTTGGGCGGCTTGCTCCTTATCCTGCCCCTTCTCGTTCATCAGTATGAAGGCGATGTCTTCATTGAGCAGCAGGCGGCGAATGGCCTGCACCAGTGGATTCGCCATTTCGGCCAGATGACATTGTGCGTGAAGGTCGTGAACGCTCCCCCTCCTGCGGACAGCGTTTCGATCGCAGGGCTTGGCTTGGGACCAAATCTTGCCGTTGAGCTGATGCCGCGAGCGTGGACGCCGCTTTCCTTTGCCAAGGCCTATCCAGAGATGCGTGCCAAATTGTCACGCCTGATCGACAGCCACGCGTTCCTCCATTGTGCCCTTGGCGGGGCGTGGGGCGACTGGGCCGCCGTTGCGGCGCTGATGGCCGCTCGCAGGGGGCGGAAGGTCGCCGTGTGGACGGACAGGGTCGAGTCGGAAGTCATGCGCATCGACGCCCTCAGAGCATCGGGCGTCCGGCGCTTTGTCAGGCTTATGAATGCGGGCCTCGCGCAACGCCTGGAGCGTCGCGCGATTGGGTCGGCAGCGCTTGGCCTGTTCCATGGCAATGATTGCTACCAGACTTATCGTGGGTTCAATGCCAATTCGTTTCTTGTGCACGACATCCATTTGAAGCCGCACGACAAAATCTCGGACGAGAGCCTGATCCGCAAAATACGCGACGTCGAGCACGGCCCTCTGCGTCTGATCTACATTGGGCGGTTTCACCCCGATAAAGGTGTCATGGACTGGATAGAAACGCTCCGTCTCGTCAAAGAGGCGGGGGTAGCGTTTCGTGCCCAGTGGTATGGCGATGGCCCGCAGCGGGAGGAGGCGCGCGCAAAAGTGCTGGCGCAAGGGCTTGAGGAACAAATCGAATTCCCCGGCCTCCTCGTCGATCGATCGGAGTTGCTGGATAAGTTGCGCGCGGCGCATCTGATGCCGTTTTGTCACCTGACGCCTGAATCTCCGCGGAACCTGATCGAGGCGCTGGCGTCTGGAACACCCATAGTCGGTTATGAGTCAGCATATCCTCAGGATTTGATTTCCGGCCACGGTGGCGGCGTCCTCACCCCCATGGATCCTCAGGCTTTAGCGCATGAATTGGTCCGGCTGGGGCGTGATCGGGCTGCCCTTGCGGAGTTGATCGGCCGGGCGGCTCAGGATGGTGCGCACATGAACGACGAAGCCGTGTTCGCTCATCGGGCATCGCTGATGAAGCTATATTGTCGAGCCGAACCTCGGAGCGTCGAAGCTGCCATCAGCGGGACGGGCCTTGAGGGCGCGCGCCGTGACAGCGATTTCAAACCCTGCGCTTAGTCTGGCCGGATAGAGGCGACGGCCTGCCCCCCGAGCATGTGACAAGTGCCATCGAAAATCACTCCCAAGCTATCCTTGGCCAGGGGCAAAGTGCTGATCGTCGTCGATGTAGGCGCGAAGATCGGCGCCGCATGTATTTGGCTCAGAGCCCGCAAACCGGCGTGAAATGCTGTACTGATCAGCCCACGGAAAAGACCTTTGTTTTGGGTCTGTCCCGGAAAAGCGGTCTTTCATTCACTCGGAATGCGGCATTAAACGCCCTTGAAATCAGGGCATTTAATGGTGGGCGCGGCAAGGATTGAACTTGCGACCCCACCCGTGTGAAGGGTGTGCTCTACCACTGAGCTACGCGCCCGGCGATCCAATCGCGGAGGCGAGCGCTTTGGCGATTGAGGGGCGGCATGTCAAGCCGCTGTGTCGGCCTTCCGTGCGATTCCTTCGGGCTACCAGCGCGACGCTGCGGTTCGCTTCAGTGCTTGGTCTGCGTCATCCGGTCGACATACGCGATGCCGATGGCGGATATGATGAACAGGCCGTGGATGATCGACTGCCACATCACCCCCTCGCTCGTCACGCGAGCCGCAGGCGTGCCCATGGCGCCGGCCTCAATGAAGGTGCGCAGCAGGTGGATCGAGGAAATGCCGATGATCGCCATTGCCAGCTTCACCTTGAGCACGCCGGCATTCACATGGCTGAGCCACTCCGGCTGGTCGCGATGGCCCTGTAGGCCGAGCCGGGACACGAAGGTCTCATAGCCGCCAACGATGACCATGATCAGCAGGTTGGAGATCATCACCACGTCGATCAGCCCGAGCACCATCAGCATGATCTGCTGCTCGGTAAACTCATAGGCGTGGAGGACGAGGTGGATCAGCTCCTTGATAAACAGGAACACATAGACGCACTGCGCGACGATGAGGCCCAGATACAGCGGGAGCTGCAGCCAGCGTGACCCGAAGATCAGCAGCGGCAGCGGACGGAGCGGAGCGTTGGGATCGGCAGGTGTCATGGCGGCGCCAGATAATCGCCCGCCCAAGCCCTGTCATCCCCGATTCTGGTGGCCGCCGGGTGATCATCGCACGCTGCGCGCGCTCGACCGACGGCTGCCCGCTTGCATGGCCGGTTCCCCTCACCCATATCGCGGCGCATGGCAGACACCCAGCACAGCGCCATGCCGGTCTGGCACGGCACCACCATCCTCTCCGTCCGCGCTTCAGGAAAGGTCGTCGTCATCGGCGATGGCCAGGTCTCGATGGGGCAGACGGTCATGAAACCCAATGCCCGCAAGGTGCGCCGCCTGCATGATGGCAGCGTGATCGGCGGCTTTGCCGGCGCCACGGCGGACGCCTTCACCCTCTTCGAGCGGCTGGAGAGCAAGCTGGAGCGGCATAACGGGCAGCTCATGCGCGCCGCCGTCGAGCTGGCGAAGGACTGGCGCACGGACAAATATCTGCGCAATCTTGAGGCCATGATGATCGTGGCGGACAAGGATACGACGCTGATCCTCACCGGCAATGGCGATGTGCTGGAGCCGCTGGAAGGCATCGCCGCGATCGGATCGGGCGGCAATTACGCGCTCTCCGCCGCGCGGGCGCTGCAGGATTATGAGAAGGACGCCGAGACGCTCGCCCGCAAGGCCATGAAGATCGCGGCGGAAATCTGCGTCTACACCAATGACAGCCTGACCATCGAGACGCTGGACAGCGCCACCTGACACATCATCCCGCCTCACCCCGTTCGTCTCGAGCGAAGTCGAGAGACGGACAGACCGGCCTCAACGTGTCTCGACTTCGCTCGACACGAACGGATTTCAAAGCACCCTTATGAACGACAATCTCACCCCCAAAGCCATCGTCACCGCGCTGGATGCGCACATCATCGGTCAAGCCGAGGCCAAGCGCGCTGTCGCCGTTGCCCTGCGCAATCGCTGGCGGCGCCAGAAGCTCTCGCCCGAGCTGCGCGACGAGGTGACGCCCAAGAACATCCTGATGATCGGCCCCACGGGCTGCGGCAAGACCGAGATCAGCCGGCGCCTCGCCAAGCTGGCCGATGCGCCGTTCATCAAGGTGGAAGCGACCAAGTTCACCGAAGTCGGCTATGTCGGCCGCGACGTGGAGCAGATCGTGCGCGATCTGGTTGAGGAAGCCGTGCGCCTCGAACGCGAGCGTCGGCGCGAGGCTGTGCGCGACGCGGCCAGCGAGGCGGCCATGGGCCGGCTGCTCGATGCCCTCACCGGCAAGGAAGCCAGCGAGGCCACGCGCCTCTCCTTCCGCCAGCGGATCGAGAGCGACCAGATGAACGATGTCGAGGTGGAGGTCGAGGTGACCGATGCCCCGGCCGCGCCGATGGAAATCCCCGGCATGGGTGGCAATATCGGCATGATCAACCTGTCGGACATGATGTCCAAGGCGCTCGGCCAGCAGCAGAAGAAGCGTCGCAAGATGCGGGTTGCCGATGCCTGGGACAAGCTGGTCGAGGAAGAGCAGGACAAGCGGCTCGATCAGGACGATGTCGCCCGCGTCGCCATTGCCTCGGCCGAGCAGAACGGCATCGTGTTCCTCGACGAGATCGACAAAATCGCGGTGAGCGACGTGCGCGGCGGATCGGTGAGCCGCGAGGGCGTCCAGCGCGATCTGCTGCCGCTGATCGAGGGCACGACGGTCGCCACAAAATACGGCCCGCTCAAGACCGACCATATCCTGTTCATCGCCTCGGGCGCCTTCCATGTCGCCAAGCCGAGCGACTTGCTGCCGGAACTGCAGGGCCGCCTGCCGATCCGCGTGGAATTGAAGGGCCTGACCGAGGAGGATTTCGTCGCGATCCTCTCCGACACCAAGGCCTCGCTGCCCGAGCAATATGCCGCGCTTCTGGCGACCGAAGGCGTCACCATCCAGCTCGCGCCGGACGGTATCCGCGCGATCGCAAAGATCGCCGCCGACGTGAACGAGCAGGTCGAGAATATCGGCGCCCGCCGACTGCAGACCGTGATGGAAAAGCTGCTGGAGGATGTGAGCTTCGAGGCTGACACCCGCGCGGGCGAGACAATCACCATCGATGCCGGCTATGTCGAACGCCAGCTTTCGGGTATCGCCAAGAACACGGACCTGAGCAAATATATCCTCTGAACCGGAGGCGTTAAGGGAGCGATTGCGCATGAGCTATGAGACAGTGCTGGTCGAGCAGCGCGGCGCCGTCACGCTGGTCATGCTCAATCGTCCCCAGGCGCTCAACGCCCTCAACAGCCAGGTGCTGGCCGATCTGATCGCGGTATTCGAGGGCTACGATGCGGACGACGCGCAGCGCTGCCTCGTCCTCACTGGCAGCGAGAAAGCCTTCGCCGCCGGCGCGGACATCAAGGAGATGGCCGATAAGACCGGCGCCGACATGTACCGCGCGGAGATGTTCGCGCAGTGGACAAGCCGCATCGCCGCGACGCGCAAGCCGTGGATCGCGGCGGTTGCCGGCTTTGCACTCGGCGGCGGGTGCGAACTGGCGATGATGGCGGACTTCATCATTGCGGCAGACACGGCCAAGTTCGGTCAGCCTGAAATCACATTGGGTGTGGCGCCGGGCATGGGCGGATCGCAGCGGCTCACCCGCGCGGTCGGCAAGGCCAAGGCGATGGACCTGTGTCTGACCGGCCGCCGCATGGATGCAGAGGAAGCCGAGCGGGCTGGCCTCGTCGCGCGCATCGTGCCGGCCGACGATCTGCTCGACGAAGCGCTGAAGGCGGCCGAGGCGGTCGCCGCCATGCCGCCGTTGGCCGTCATGGCCAACAAGGAGCTGGTCAACCTCGCGTTCGAAACCACACTCACCCAGGGTCTGGTCAGCGAGCGGCGCATCTTCCAGCTTCTCGCATCCACCGAAGACAAGGCGGAGGGCATGGCAGCCTTTGTGGAAAAGCGCCGGCCGGAATGGACCGGGCGTTAAGCACTGCTACAGTGCTCTGTGCCGATGAGGCGCGGCACAACGGGTCGCCGGAAATAATAACAACTTTAAAGATTTGGAGACATTTCACCCTCTAGATGAAGTGCTCACGGCGAGCTGCGCGGCTTGATGAGACGAGCCCTCCGTGATTGACCGAAATAAGATGTGAGATGTGACGGTGGGTAACATCAAAGGCCGAGGCAGCCCCCTGCGTCATCACCCCGAAGCAGTTGAAATCGATCTGATTCGCGGCCTCTTTCATGCCTTCGCGCCGGCGCTGGTCATGACGATCAGCTTTCTGTCGGCGGGGTTGGTCATCCTGAACCGCACCGGGGACAGCATCCTGCTCGTCCTGCTGATCCTGGGCGCAGTTGCGTCCGTGGCCCGCCTCGTGTCCGCGCATCTGATCGCACCGATCATCCATGCCGAAGGGGTGACGATCGAGCAGGCGAGATATCTCGAGCGGCTCTTTGCGATTCCCTATCTCTGTTTTTCCCTTGTGCTTGGCCTCTTCGGCTTTCGCCTGCTCCAGCTCCCCTCGGCAGACGCCCATATGGTGGCTGCGGCCCTGTCGCTCAGCTATTGCGCCGGCGTCGCTGTCGGTATGGGATCGCGGATGTGGATCGCGGTGCCGAGCATGATGCTGGCGCTCGGGCCGGTGATCGCCGCGATGCTACTGCAACCCGACTTTCTCTATAAGCTCAGCGGCGCCGTGATGGCGGCGATCCTGCTCAGCGGCATCCAGAGCTTGCGCGGCAAGCAGAACCGCTCGGCGGACGACATTGCGCTGCGCATCGCCTTCTCGCACCTCGCCCGCAAGGATGCGCTGACCGCCCTCCCCAACCGCATCGCGCTGCGCGAGTGGTGGGAACAGGTCGTTGCGTCCGGGGCGGAGAACAAGCTGGTCGCGGTCCATTATCTCGACCTCAACGACTTCAAGCCAGTCAACGATCGCCATGGTCATCCGGTTGGCGACGCCCTGCTCGCCGCTGCCGGCAAGCGCATCGCCCGGACGATAAGGGACAGCGACATCGTCGCGCGGCTCGGGGGGGACGAATTTGCGGTCATCCAATATGACATCGTGAACGCCGACGATGCCGCCCAGCTCGCTGCCCGCATCCGGGAGGCGATCACCCAGCCATTCAGTATCGGCGCGCTGACCCTCAAGATCTCGACCGGCCACGGCTTCGTGGTGTCGCGCGGCCGGGACGAAGCGCTCGAAGACCTGCTCGCCCTTGCCGACAAGGCGCTCTACACCAGCAAACAGGGCGGCGAAATTTCCCAATATGAGGCTGTCGAGACAATCACCCGCCGCGTCGCCTGATCAGCACTCTGATCTCAATCCCCACCCGGTAGCCACATGGGTCAACAAGTGTGACGCGCGGGTCAAGCCAGCGGCGTTGGATTCACGCATCGGGTGCGGCATAGCCTGAAGGCGTGGCACCGCCTTGCTCATCGCGCGCAGGCGGCAGAACGTCGGGAGAGGATATGAAGACGCACGGGCTTGCTATTCTGGCCGCAACGGCGCTGCTGGGCGCCAGCGCTTGCCAGATGACGACCTCCACCACTTCGGTGGCGACGGAAGCCGGCATCGGCCACGGGCAGATGGTAAAGGCAGATGATCAGCCCGGCCAATGGGCATCCTACAGCCGCACTTGGGACGAACAGCGCTACAGCCCGCTCGACCAGATCAAGGACAGCAATGCCCATCGCCTCGGCCTCGCCTGGTTCGACGATCTCGACACCTATCGCGGGGTGCAGGCGACGCCTCTGGTGATCGATGGCGTGCTCTTCAACGAAAATATCTTCAACGTCGTCACGGCCTATAATGCCAAGACCGGCGAGAAATTGTGGGTGTACGACCCCAAGGTCGGCAAGGAATGGGCCGGCCTCGCCTGCTGCGGCCCCTCCTCGCGCGGCCTTGCCGCCTGGGGCAACAAGATCATCATCGGCGCGCTGGATGGGCGGCTGATCGCCATCGATCGCAAGACCGGGGCCGAGCTCTGGTCCGCGCAGACCTTCGATCGCAAGGAGCAATATTCGATCACCGGCGCGCCGCGCGTCTATGACGGCAAGGTGATCATCGGCAATGGCGGCGCGGACTATGGCTCGCGCGGCTTCGTGGCCGCCTATGATGCCGAGACCGGCAAGCGGCTGTGGAAATTCTACATCGTCCCCGGCAACCCCGCCAACGGCCCGGACGGCGAAGCCTCCGACAGCGCGATGAAGATCGCCGCGCCGACCTGGCACGGCAAATTCTGGGAGACCGGCGGCGGCGGCAATGCGTGGGACAGCTTCGCCTACGATCCCGAACTGAACCTCGTCTACATCGGCACCGGCAATGGCAGCCCGCAAAGCTGGCATCACCGCAGCGACAGCAAGGGCGACAATCTGTTCCTCTGCTCCATGGTGGCGGTGGATGCGACCACGGGCGCCTATAAATGGCACTACCAGATGGTGCCCGAGGAGGACTGGGATTATACCTGCACCCAGCCCATCGTGCTCGCCGACCTCAAGATCGACGGCAAGCTGCGCAAGGTGGCCATGCAGGCGCCGAAGAACGGCTTCTTCTACGTGCTGGACCGCGCGACCGGCGCGCTGATCTCCGCCAAGAGCTATGTGTCGGTCAACACATGGGCCAGCCATGTCGACATGAAGACGGGGCGCCCGGTGGTGCTGCCCACCGCGCATAACACGACCACGCCGCACATCATGAGCCCGAGCTGGATGGCCGCGCACACCTGGCACCCGATGAGCTACAGCCCCAAGACCGGGCTGGTCTATCTCTCGGCGCAGGAGCAGGGGTCGATCTACGCCAACCAGCCGGACGGTGCGTACCAATATGTGCGCGGGCGCAACAACACCGGCTTCGATCATGCCAACCAGCCGGAGCTACGCAAGCAGCTGATGAACGAGATCATGGCGAGCGAGAAAGGCTATCTGCTCGCCTGGAACCCGGCGACGCAGAGCGAGGCCTGGCGCGTGCCCTATCCGCATCCCGGCTCAGGCGGCGTGCTGACCACGGCGGGTAACATCCTCGTGCAGCCGACCATCAACAAGACCGTCGCCATCTACCGGGCGGACAACGGCCGAAAGCTCTGGGAAATGAACGTCGATCAGGCCGGCGTCGCGGGCGCGATGACCTATATGATCGACGGCGAGCAATATATCGCGCTCAATGTCGGCTGGGGCGGCTCGCCGGTCTATAATCTCGCCAAGGATGGCCCCTTCCGCTTCGCCACCGCCAAGCTGCTGGTGTTCAAGCTGGACGTCAAGGGCGTGACACTGCCGCCGATGAAGACGCAGGAAGAGACCGCCTATCTGCCCCGCCAGCGCATCCCTGCCGAGGTCGCCGCGCGTGGTGCGGCTCTCTATGGCGAGACCTGCAACCGCTGCCATGGCGACAATGCCGTCGGCGGCATCAAGGATCTGCGGCGGATGAGCAAGGACGCGCATGACGGCTTTCTCGACATTGTGCTGAACGGAACCCTGCTCCACAAGGGCATGCCCAATTTCAGCGGGGTGCTGACCAAGGCGCAGGCCGAAGACATCCACGGCTATCTCATCACCCGTGCTCAGGAAGACTGGTAAGGGCACGGGAACGGGCACCCCGCGCCGACGTTAGACCATGAGAGACAACAGGCGTGGGACGAGATCATGACGAGACAAGCGAAAACCGATAAGCCGAAATCGGCAACCCCGCGCCGCGCGAGGACCAAGGCCGTGAACCCGCGTCAGCTGCCCGTGGTAGTGGAGCATGAGAAAAGCACGACGCAGGTCATTGCCGACAAGGCGGTCAAGACCGGCCGCGCCCTTGGCAAGACCAGCGTGCGTCTGGCGCAACCGATCGTCAAATCGATCAAGCATGAGGATAACCGCACGCTCGCCAAGATGGTGGTCGCAGCGGTGACGCCGCGCCTCATCAACTACGGCCTCCGCTTTGCGGTCCGCAATCCGGTGCTGACCGTCGCCGGCATCTTAGTGACCGCGACCATCATCGGCTCGCAGGATGATGGGGCCCAAGAGGAGAGCTGAGCTCTTCTCCGATAGCGGCACACACGCAAACGCCGGGGTAAAACCCCGGCGTTGCTGTTTACGGCTGAGGGCGTTCAGGGCGCTTAGTGCGGCCCCTTCCCGTCCGACACGCCGCCCCAATCCTCATTGGCCCGCGCGATCAGATAGCCATGGATCGCCTCGGCATCCTCGGCCGAGATGAGGTCCGCAAAGCTCGCCATGCCCTTGTCGGCATAAAGGCCCTTGAGCACGATGTCGTTGAACTTGGCGTGCGTCTCGCGCGTCATCATCCGCAGATCCTTGACGCCGCCGATCGCCTGCTGGCCGTGACACACCGCGCAGGTCTCGGCGAAGAGCTGCGCCCCGCGTGCGACCTGCGCCTCGCTGGCGCGGAGCGGTGGCGGCTCCGGCGCTTTCGCGGCCGGCTGGAGTGCCGGCAACTGCGCCGTGCCGCCCAGCTTGAACACGATCAGCCGGGCCGGCGCACGTGGCATCTCGATGCCCTGCCCGCGCTCGACCATGGCGGCGCCCCCGCCCCAACCAGCGTTGACGGCGACATATTGCACGCCATCCAGCGTGTAGGTGATCGGCCCGGCCACCGGCGCGCTCTGCACCGGCATTTCCCAGAGCAGCTTGCCGTTGCGGGCATCGAAGGCCGCGAAGGTCTGGCGCGTCGTGCCCTCGAAAACGAGGTCGCTGCCCGTGACCATCACGCCGCCATTGCCGTGGCGCGGCAACGGAATCTTCCAGGCAGCCTTCTGCTTCACCGGATCCCAGGCCAGGAGATAGGCCTTGTCCATGGCCACGGCCCCTTTCATCAACTCGCCACGCTTCTTCGCCGCCTCGCCGGTATATCCACCCCAGCCTGCATTGGAGCGGAACGGCTTGGGCTGGAAATCGGGATCGAGCGCCAGCACCATGCCGGATTCGTAGAGCGGGAAATAAGCCAGCTTGGTGCGCGGACTATAGGCCATGGGGAACCAGTTATGCGCGCCGCCCGGCCCCGGCTTCACCAGAAACGGATCCTGGCCATAATGCGCATCCGGGTTCATCTTCGGGCGGCCGGTCTTGGGATCGATGCCGAGCGTCCAGTTCGCCGGCGCAATCTGACCGGCGGAGATAAACTCGCCCGTCGCGCGGTCCAGCACGTAGAAATAGCCGTTCTTGGGCGCCTGCATCAGCACCTTGCGGTCCCGTCCGCCGATCTTCAGGTCCGCAGTGACGATGGATTGCGTGCAGGTGTAGTCCCAGTCCTCCTCGGGCACCATCTGGTAGTGCCAGGCATATTTGCCGGTCTCGACATTCACCGCGACGATGGAGCAGATGAACAGATTGTCGCCCTTGCCGTTGCTGCGATAATGCCAGGAGAGCGGCGACCCGTTGCCCGTGCCGATATAGACCAGCTTGAGCGCAGGATCATAGCCGATGCTGTCCCACGCATTGGCACCGCCGCCCAGCTTCCAATAGTCGCCGGACCACGTCTTGCGGATCATCTCCATGACATTGTCGGACGCTGCGCCATCCGGCCCCTTGGCGGGATCGCCGGGGGTCAGGTAGAATTTCCAGGCTTCCTTGCCGGTGTCGGCATCGTAAGCCGCGACGAAGCCGCGGATGCCCATGTCGCCGCCGCTATTGCCGACCACCACCTTGCCGTCGAACACGCGCGGCGCGCCGGTGATGGTATAGGGCATGTCCTTGGGCGTGCTCTGCACCGACCAGACCGGCTTGCCGTCCGCCGCATTGAGCGCAATCACCCGCCCGTCCAGCGTCGCGATGATGACCTTGCCCTTCCACAGCGCCAGGCCCCGCGCCACCGGCTCGCAGCAGGCATAGCGGCCGAACTCGCGCTGCACCTGCGGATCATAAGTCCACAGGCGCTTGCCGGTGCGGGCATCATAGGCAATCGTGATGTTCCACGGCAGCGTGTTGTAAAGCACGCCATCAGCATAAAGCGGCGTGGCCTCGACACCCCGGAAGGTATCGAGATCGTCATACCAGGCGATGCCGAGCTGGCTGACATTCTGCGCGTTGATCTGGTCGAGCGGGCTGTAGCGCTGGGCGCTGTAAGTACGCCCGTCATGCAGCCACTCCGTGCCGTCGGTCGCCTGCGCCGCCATCCGCGCGCTGTCGACCTCGGCCCGGCCGCTCGCCTGCAACTGCGCCATGAACGCAACCATCAGCGCGCCTAGAACCAGCACGGCTATCCCCACCGCACCGGCGGGCCGTCTCCACATCGCCATCATCGCGTTCAGTCCTTCGGCGGCTGGCCAATCGGCTGCGATCCATCGACCCAGCGACCGACCTTGAGCGAGTCCATCTGCTCCTTCGTGCCCGGCGGGCGGTGATAGGCGCCGACTTCATCCCGATCCGGTGTGAACACCTTGCCGGAGACCGGATTGGGATAATGGAATGGCACGATGTAATAAGCAGGATAGGTCAGGTAGACGACCGAGGGCGGCAGATCCGGCGGCGGATCGAACTTGTCCGGCCAGGTGTTGTTCATCGCCCATTTGCCCCAGCCTTCCCAGCTTGTGTACATGGTGAAGGGACCGGTCAGGCGGCTGATCTTCCAGACGCCATTCTCCTTACGATATTCATTCTCGTAGAGCGGCAGGCCCCAGCCGCCATTGCTCATCACGAAGGCGCGCGCCCGCACCCAGCCGGTCTTGCCGTCTGCGGAAATGTCCGGGATCGGCTGGAACTGCATGTGGTTGGCGAGTGCACCCTTCTTGGTGCCGTCCGGCCCGAAGGCCTTCTGCATATATTCGAGCACCCGCGCCTTGCCGAGGAAGATGCCCTTGCCGCCGATCTCCAGCGTGGCATCCTCGGTGAACAATTCGGACAGCGGATGCCATTGGCTTTTGTCAACGAAGTAGCCGTAGCTGCGCTGCAGCTTCTCGATGGCGTTCATATCCTCCAGCCGGGTAATTCGCTCGTCGAGCCCGGCCAGCCGCTCCGCCGCTGTCTGGGCGGCGACTGGCGTGGTGGAGAACAAAGCGGAGGCGGCAAGGAAGGCCGCGACGATGCGTGTCCGGTTCATCATGGCTGCCTCATCCCCTTGGCTGCGCTGCTTTCTTCCCGCTTGCCGGTCTCCATGCCCCGTTCGGGCCGGCCGACGATATCGTCCCCGTCCATCGGCAGGTTCTTGAGCGGCGCGCCGGTGACCGGGTGACTGTAGCTGAAGGCCGGGAGGTAAGCGTTCGGGAAGGAACGATAGACCTCCGTGGGCGGCTGATCCGGCGGGAAGAGCGCGCTCGGCCCCTCCATCTGGATCGCATATTTGGCGAAACCGAGGTCGTAATCGGTCATGGCCGTGACGTAGAAGTGTAGTTTGTCGAACTTCCAGACGCCGCCTTCCTTCACATAGCGGTTTTCATAGAGACCGACGCCCCATTTGCCGTTCTCGCCGGTGCGCCCGAGCATGACCATGCCCTGCCAGCGCCCGGTCGCCGTGCGGCCATCGGGCGCGACGACGACGATGGGCTGCAACATCATATGATTGTTGAGGCTGCCCGCGCTCAGCCCCTGCGGACCGAAGAGCAGCATCGCCTGACGGATGCGGGCCGGGCCGATATAGACCCCGCGCTGCCCATATTCGAACTGGCCGCGCGCGGCGAACAGGTCTGCCGCCTCGTTCCACAGGCCCTTGTCGAAATAATAGCCGAAGGTGGCGGTGAGGTTCTCGATGGCAAGCTGGTCCTCCAGCGCTTGCACCCGCTTCTGATAGGCGGCGACCTTGCCCCGCAGCGCCGCGTCACTCTGGGCGGCGGCGGGCGCAGGCGCCGTGATGACAAGGCCGCCAATCAATGCGGCCATGATGCTGGTGCGAGCGCTCATTGCACGGTCTCCGACACGGGCTGGCCAGTCACGGGATTGGGCGCGTGGAATGGCGGGAGCGTGCGATCCGGGAAGGCGCGCGTGCTGGTCGACGGGCGATCCGGCGGCATGGCCTTGCTGGCCGCGCTGCGTGTCAGCCCCTCACCGGGCTTGAGGCGTGCCCAGCCCTTTTCATAAGGCGCCACGAAATTGATGTAGAGGTGCAACCGCGCGATCTTCCACACGCCGTCCTCCTTCACATAGTCGTTCTCGTAAATGCCGTCGCGCCACTCGGCGTGCTGCTTGTGCTGGCCGAGCATCCCGAGGTCGCGCCAGCGCGCCTTGGCGCTGCGGCCATCGGGCGCGACATCCACGACCGGCTGGAGCGTCACCCACTCATTGAGCTGGCCATAGATCAGCCCATCCTGCCCGCCATGCAGGGCCTTCAGATAATCGCGGATGCGGTCCTTGCCGATATAGACACCATCGGCGCCGATCTCGATGCTGCCCTTGTCCGCGAACAGGTCGGCGGCGTCCTGCCACAGGCCCCGGTCGAGATAATAGCCGAAGGCGCGCTGCAGCTTCATCACGGCGCGGGCGCCCTCCAGTTTCTCGACGCGCGTGGTGAGCGTGTCTATCTCGCGATCGATAGCGCTCTGGGCCTGTACCGGCCCGGCCGCGACGAGCAGCGCGCCCAACCCCAGCGCCAGCCATGCCGCGCGGCTCATCGCAGTTCTCCCATCGGCACGGCCCGCAAGGCGAAGGCGCCTGGGTCCTGCCCCTTGAGGGCGGGATCGAAGAGGAAGCGGCCCTTGCTCTCTACCGCATAGGCAAAGCCACGGAAGTGGGTGACGCCGGGCACGCCGTCCATGCCATCCTTGAGCAGTTTCACGGTCACGTCATCCCCTTCGATGGTGAGCAGGCTGATCCGCCCTGCCGGCCCTTCGGCCTGCAGGAAGCGATTGCCCCCGATGGGCCGCAGGCCATCCGGGCCGTTGAGCGGCTGCGAGACATTGAGCTTCGTCAGGCCGGCAAAGCTGCCATCCCCTCGCCGATTGACCCGCAGCATCGTGTTCTGCCGGACATTGTTGACGTAGAGCGTGCCATCCTCGCTGAAGGCGATGCCATCGACACCGCCGAGCAGGGCCTTGTCCTCGACCAGCAGCGACACCGCCTCTGCACCCGGTGCAAGCGTGAAGATGCGCCCATTGGTGGTCTCGGCGATATAGGCCGTGCCGTCTTTGGCGAGCGCGATGTCGTTGCAGGCGCTGGCCGGCGCCGGCATCTCATAGCGCTTCTTGAGATCGCCCGATGCGAGGTCGAAGGCGACGAGCGCGGACACCGCCCCTGCCTGCCCCATCGGCACCGAGCAGGCCCAAAGTGTGTTGGTCCGCTCGTCGACGAGCACGCCCAGCACCGCCGCCAGCTTGTTCTTCTCGTCCGGACGGATCCAGGCGACGGCCTGCGTACTGCCCGGCACGGCGCGGTAGATGTTGCCCTTGAAGCTGCTGATGTAGAAATTGCCCTTGGAATCGACGTCGGCATTCTCGGGGAACACGCCCTTGTCCGCGACGATGATGTCCTTCGGCAGCGGCTTGGCGAACGGCGCGGGCATGAGATAGGGCACTTCGTTGGAGATCGTCTCGATCCGCGCGATGCGGCCATTGGCGATCTTGAAGATGCTCACGAAACCGACGGTGCGCGCATAATGCGCCTCGGCCGGGTAGCTCTGGCCGTCCCGCCCGGTGAACTGCATCTGCGCCCCGGAGAGGTCGCGATAGCCGATCGCAGCGACCAGCCCGCGTGCCTCATCGATGGCCACGACCTCATGGCGCAGAGCCTCGACCTCACCGAACAGGCCGCGCGTCAAAGGCGCCGCACAGCCGGCATCCTTTGCACTTTTGGCGGCCAGCAAACCGGTCACCGGCACGCCATTCTCGATGGTCGTGCAGCCCTTGTCGAAGCTGACCGCCGGTCCTTCCCCATTCGCGGCGACCGAGGAGAAATAAGCATCGACCAAAGCCTTCATCTGACCGCGCGGCAGACGTGCCTTCGGGCTGAGGCTGCTCGTCAGGCTCTTGGCCGGCGCGTAGGTAACCGGATCACCGAAGGGCTGGCGCCCCTGCTTGCGCCGGATGACGGATTGCACGGCGGCAATCCTGCCGCCCTCCGTCGCCATGTCCATGGCGTAGAAGCCGGGCTGGCCATGATCCTCGACAGAACCGAACCAGACCACGCGGCCCGTCTGGCTGTCCGTCACCACCAGCGGCGCATCATCGACCGCCTTGATGGTGACCCAGGAGTTTTCGCCGATGCGCACCGGCACGCTGTTCTCGGCGTAGAGCACCGGGTCGGCCCATGCCACGCCGACCGGATCGGCCTTGGCTATCGCGCTCATAAAGCTGCCCGCGAGCTGGCTGAGGCAGGCGGAGTCGCAAGGCGCAGAAGATTGTGCCGTGGTCTGCGCCATGGCCGGCGCGGTGACGAGCGCGCAGAGCGCGGCTGCGGTGAGAAACGCGCGCCTCATTCGCCCTGCTCCCCATGCTCGCGGCCGGTCGCCCAGGGATTGTGCATGAAATAGGGCACATAGGTGAACACGGCCTCGATCTCCTGAATCGCGCCGTCTCTCACGCGGAAGGCTTCCAAGAGCGTGATCGAGTTCGGCCATTTGAGCGCGGTCTTCATCTCGCGCCCGTCGGTCAGCTTGTAGCGGTCCACCTCATTGTCATGATCGAAGAAGCCGGAGGCAATGACGACGCCGCGCTCCTCGTCGACGAGAGGGAAGCGCCTCTCGCGGATGCGCTTGTTGATGTAGTAGATGCCGAGCTTGAACTGTTCGAGGCAGCCCGAGGCCAGCGAAGCCGCATTGCCATTCGCGCCCGGCTCGGCGGAAACGCCCTTGCCCGGCGCGGTCGTGCTGATGCCATTCTCCAGCCGCCCGCAATCGCCCGTGAACGGCGCGAACACCGTTCCGTCATTTCGCTCGACGGTGTTGAAATAGCTCTGCGCCACCGCAATCAGCCGCGCCCGCGAGACGCGCTGATCGGGCGGCAGAACCTCGTTGAAGGCAGGGTGATGCGCGACCTTGTCCGGATCGCCAAAGGGCGCCGGCAGACCCGTGCGGCGATGCACGACCGTCTCGATCTGGTCGATCTTGTCGTCTTGCACGCGCATCCGCATCGCATAATATGCGGGCTCGCCATGCTCCCACACCACGCCGAACCAGGCGACCTGCCCGGTGAGCGGATCGGCGGCTTCGAGGCCCGTCGGCGCGACCTTGCTGATCGAGCGCCACAGACCCTTGCCGATCGGGATGACGACATTGTTCTCGGTAAACTGCACGTCTGCCGCGAGCTTGAGGGACGAAGGGTCCTTCTTCGCCAGCGCCGCCATGTAATCGCGCGCATAGCCGATCAGACAGTCGCGGTTGCACGTCGGAATATTGACCGCACTGCGCTCGCCAAAGGCCTGCGCCATGGCTGGTGTCGCCGTCGTTGCCAGAAGCGCGGCGCCTGCCGCGACCATCAGCCGCGTGTGCCAGCGGTGAACCCTGTTGCTCACAAATTTCCCCTCCTGTCGCCTTCCGCCCAGCGATGCCTGCACTGATCGCTTGTTACGGAGCGGGGCCACCATAAGGGGCGTTTCGCGCGCTTGTCACGCGCTGAAGGTCGGAAAAGTCACGGATTTCCAGATCAGCCCGGCGAATGTCCGGCTCGATCAAGGTCGCCCTGAGGGGCCGGCGTCGAGAGGGCGTCGGGCGACGCCTTCTCCCGTCAGGGCGAGCCCTCACGTGCAGATGGTCGCGGTGAGGACCGGTATGCCGGTATACAAGATGCTGACCAGACCGGTGGCGGCGCTGGCAAAGGCCAGCCAGGCCAGCAGGTCCATACGACCGGAGCGGGGCCGAAAGACCCAGCATAGCCATGCCGCCGCACCAACCGAAACCAGGTAGATGACGACCAGCACCACCCGCGCGGCGCTCACGCTGGCGAGGCCGGCATCGTCCCAGCCCCAGGCGCAGGCGAGGCCCTGCACGGCATATAGCAGCGCGAATGCCGCCGCCCAGGCGATCAGCCCTGCCATCGCTCTGAACAGCGCAGTCATGCCAGCAGTCCGGGAAGATGGGTGCACATGAGCGTGATGGCGCAGACGGCAATGGCATAATCCGCCCAGAGCCGCGCGATCCTGGGCTCGGCACCATGGGTAGCGGCCACAAATCCTGCCCGACGCCGTTGCCAGACGAACAGGCCGATCAACAGAGCGAGTGCCGCATGCAACATGGCGTAGCCGAGCAGCGCGGCCACCACCGCCCCATAAGCATGCAGCGTGGGCGCGGGGGCCAGCAGCCAGGCCGTCACGATCAACGCAGCCAGCAACGTCGCCAGCCCACTCCCGGCAATGGCAACATGGCGCAAGCGGCGGCCGAACAGCGTGGTCACCCCCGCCCCCGCGAGCCCCGCCAGCAAAATCGGGAGGGAAGGCAGGACGAGCGCCGGCGGGGGCCAGTTCGGGGCGATGATCCAGAGAAAGGCATGGCCGAACAGGAGCGCGCCGAAGAAAGTACCGTTGGCGAACAGCAGGAACACGCTGCCCCACCAGCCGGGCGATCCGCCTCTCTCGGCATGGGGCGGCGCCTCGACCCCATGTCCGATGGGCAGCGCGCCGCGAACCTGCTTGTCGCCAAGGAGCCACGCCCAGCGCCAGCCAAGCGCCGCCAGCAGGATGAGCGGCACCGGCGTCAAGATGTAGAGCTTGAACAGCATCAGCAGGAAGAAGCTGCCGGTAACCATCGCCGTCCACAAAGGCAGCGTCGTGTTGCCCGGCAGGACGACGATGTGCTCCACCCGCCCGCTTGCCGTGTCGACGGCCAGCGTCTCGCGCCAGCCATGGCGCGGCTCGGCGAGATAGCCCTCCCCGCGCGCCAGCGAAAGCGCAAGGTCGGGCGCCTTTTCGAGCGGCTCGCGGTCATCGACATGGGGCAGGCTCGCGATGTTGTAGGATGGCGGCGGCAGCATCATCGCCCATTCCAGCGTGCCCGCATTCCACGGATTGCGGCGGGTGCGCGGCGCGTGGAAAATCTGCAGCGCGATATCGATGACGAACAGGGCCACGCCGGTCGCCATCACAAAGCCGCCGACCGACGAGAGCAGATTATAGCCCGTCCAGCCGAGCCCCTCGGGATAGCTGTCGATGCGGCGGGGCTGGCCGAGCAGGCCGACCAGATGCATCAGGAAAAAGGTCAGGTGAAAGCCGGTGAAGATCAGCCAGAAGGCTGCCTTGCCGAGCGTGTACCTATACTGCCGCCCCGTAAAATGCCCGAGCCAGTAATAGGCCGCCGCCAGCATCGGGAAGACGAAGCCGCCGATCAGCACATAATGGAGATGCGCGGTGACGAAGGCGCTGTCATGCGCCTGCCAGTTGAACGGCACCATGGCGACCATCACGCCGGTCAGCCCGCCCATCACGAAGGTGACAAAGAAGCCGATCAGGTAGAGCATCGGTAGCTTCATCTGCGGCCGGCCGGCCCATAGCGTGCCCAACCAGGCAAAGATCTGCACCCCGGTCGGCACCGCCACCAGCGTCGAGGCGGCCGAGAAAAAGGCCAGCGCCATATGCGGGATGCCGACGGTGAACATGTGATGCACCCACAGCCCGAAACTCAGGAAGCCGAGCGCGAGGATCGCCGCCACGATCCAGCCATATCCAAGGATGCGGGTCCGCGCCATGACCGGCAGGATCGTCGAGATCGCGCCGGCGGCGGGCAGGAAGATGATGTAGACCTCCGGGTGGCCGAACAGCCAGAAGAGGTGCTGCCACAGCAGGGAGTCCCCGCCCCGCGCCGCATCGAAGAACGGCCAGCCAAACGCGCGTTCCAGTTCGAGCAGGATGGAGCCGAGGATGAGCGGCGGGAAGCCGATCAGCATCATCAGCGCGGTCACCAGCATGTACCAGGCGAATAGCGGCATCCGATCCAACGACATGCCCGGCGCCCGCAATTTGAGGATCGAGACGACGATGTCGACCGCCGTCACCATTGCGGAAATCTCCACAAAGGTGATGCCGAGCAGCCAGAAATCGGAATTGATCCCCGGCGAATAGGGTTTGGAGGAGAGCGGCGTGTACATGAACCAGCCGGCATCGGGCGCGATGCCCAGCAGCATCGCCACGATCAGCATCGTGCCGCCGAACAGATAGCACCACCAGCCATAGGCCGTGATACGCGGGAAGGCGAGATCACGCGCGCCCAGCATCTTGGGGAGCATGTACATCGCGAACCCTTCGAACATCGGGATCGCGAACAGGAACATCATGATGCTGCCATGCATCGTGAACAGCTGGTTGTAGATATCCGGCCCGACAAAGGCGCTGCCCGGCGTCGCCAGCTGGGCGCGGATCAGCATCGCCAGCAGGCCGCCGATCAGGAAGAAGATGAAGGCGGTTACCATCAACCGCACGCCGATCACGCTATGATTGACCGTCGAGATGGTGCCCCGCCAGCCGCGCGGCGTTCCCCAGATGCGCTCTAGGGCACGGTGAAGCTGGAGCGCCTTCACTGCCCCTCCCCCGCAACAAAGCGCGCCCAACCCGCTGGATCATGCGCGACGACGCGGAAGGCGTGACCCGTGTGCCCCGGGCCGCAAAACTCGGCGCACAGGCCATGATAGACGCCCGGCACGCTGGCCTCGATGCGCAGGACATTGCGATGGCCGGGAATGGCATCCATCTTGCCCGCGAGGCGCGGCACCCAGAAAGCGTGAATGACGTCGAGCGTCCGCAGTTCGACATCGACCGGCTGGCCGGCGGGAATGTTGAGCACATCCTGCGTGACGACACCGCCGGTGCGGCCGGGCTGCGTGAAGGTCCACTGCCACCGGCTCGCTTCGGCAACGACGCGCAGGGTCTGCGCATCGTTGCGCGGCAGCAGCCGCTCGCCAATGACCAGACCATAAGCTAGCAGCGCGACGAGAACGACGGACGGGAAGATGAGCCCGCCGCCGATGATCCACCGCTTGGCCGAGGTCGGGCGCTCCAGTGAGCCGCGTCGAAAGGCGAGCGCGAGCAGCGCGCAGACCAGCACAAGGATCGCCACCGCCCCGGCCAGCATGACCCACCACAAGGACGCGATAGCATCCGCCGCCGGCCCTGCGGGCTCTAGCGTCGAGTAGCGGCCGGCACAGCCGCTGGAGAAAAACGCCGCGCCGGGCATTATGATCCGAGAGCGCAGACAGCGTAAAGGACGGCCATGCCCAGCACCGAACAGCGCGAGGATGCGCTGACCGACCCGATCAGCGCGAACCCCTCGTTCGATGACGCGGAATCGAAAATCGCCGTGTCCGGCCACCCCGTTCACGCCATGCTCGTCTCGTTCCCGATCGGCCTTGCGGCCTGCGCGCTCGGCGCCGATCTCTTCTACTGGTGGACCGGAGACGGCTTCTGGGCGCGCGCGGCGCTGTGGAGCACCGGCATGGCCTTTCTGATGGGCCTGCTCGCCGGCCTTTCCGGAACGGTCGAGCTGCTTAGCGTGCCGGGTATTCGCGCTCGTGCGGCAAGCTGGACGCACTTCATCGTCGCGATCACCTTGCTGTCCGTCCTCGGCGCCAATTGGGGCTATCGGCTGTCCGGCTATGAATCCGCCGTGCTCCCTTATGGCCTGCTGCTCTCCGTGCTGTCGGCCATTTTCGTGGCCTTTGCCGGGTGGCATGGCGGCAAGCTGGTGTTTGACTATCAAATCGGCACCTCGTCGACCGGCAATTGACGGCCGCGCGGCGTCGTCAGCCAGTCCGGCATGGTCAAGTCGATGGAGGGCTTGCTCAGCACGATCGCAAAGATCGCCGCGCACAGAAGGAGGGCGAGCAGCACGAGCGGCAGGATCGGTGAGGGCTGACGCTGATTGCCATGCTCGCCCATCCGCACGACGAGATTGCCGATCCAAGCGTGCAGCCCGACCAGCAGCCCCACGAACAGCAGCTTGCCGAACATCCAGGGCACGAACACTTCGCGCAGAAACAGCAGCGCCGTGCCGGCCGCAACCGCGATCACCGCAGCCGGGGTCAGCAAATGAGTATAGCCATAATGGGTGAAGCGGCGGATGCGCTGATACGCCTGCTGACCCTGCCCGCGCTCATGCTGCGCCAACAGCAGCGGCAAGGCGATCAGGCCGGCAGCCCACAACAGGATCGCGGCGATGTGCAATCCCTTGATGAGCGGAATCCACGCTGTCACGCGGGCGTCCACCGCCAGCCGTCGCTCCAAGCGCGCCGCGCGATCAATCCGGCGATCACGGCATAAGGCAGCATCGCCGGCACCCACATGATCAACCCGGCAAGCTGCTGATCGTGCAAGGGATCGATCCCATAAGTGAGGGGCGCAATGCGGTGATGGGGATAAAGCACGCGCGGCGCGAAGGTGATCAGCGCGCCCAGCAGGCCCATCTGCCCCACGCCAGCGGCAAGCGTGACCATCGCCGCCGGCCATGCCGCGCGCGCCGAGAGTATCGCGTGCCAGAACCAGATGGCGGTGCCGAGCAGGGAAATCTGCATCAGCCAGTACAGGGCATGATCATTGAGCGCCGCCGTGTAGAAAGCGGGAATGTGCCAAAGCCAGAGCGTGCCCGTGGATGCGGCGAGGGGCAGCGCCGCGCTGCCGGAGCGCCCGCGTGGCAAAAGAAGCGCGAAGACCGGCGCCGCGCAGGCGACCAGCAGAATGTGGTGCACGGTTCTCGCGGAGAACAATGCGCTAGCGAGGGCACAGAGCGGCGATACAAACGCGACCAGCAGAATGCCGCAACCGGCGGCGACGAGACCGGGCCGCTGTCGCCCGACGGTCGCGAGCAGCAGGATCGTCCCGCCCAGCATGGCGGCCAACAACCAGGGGTCGAAGTTCCAGCTGAGTAGAAGCCGGCTCGGATCCGGTGGTGCGCCACAATAAGGGATATTCGTGACGATTATACTTCCCCGAAAAGGTCCCAGGAGGAGATGAGCAGCATCCCCGCCGCCACATGCCAGACCAATTGAACCAACGCCGCCAATCCATGAGGGTTCCCGCCCGCTGGAACTGGCAGCACACTTGCGAGAAAGGTCCGCAGGCTAACACTGGCGTCGTCACCCCGTGCATCTGCATCTCGGAGGATTTATGGACATTTCTGAGGCCGGCGGTCGCACCATTGCGGCCGACATCGAAACCGCCTTCAACAGTACTGACCTGGCCCTGCTCGATCTGGCGCGGCTGACGACAAGTATCCTCGAAACCAAACGTACCACGGTGATTGAGCCGGCGCGCTTTCAAAAGCTGTTGGATGATATGTCTGCCGCTCTATCAAATCTCGTCGAGGGACGTCGCAAGATGGTCGCGGTGCACAGAGCGCTCGTCTTGATCAAACGGGAAAGCAACTTGGCTGAGGTCGACTTCGGATGTTTCGGTATTGCTAACAGAGCAGCCGGCAAGCAGCCGGTCGATTCTCAGCGAAGTTGATACCGTTCAAGCCCGACCTTTCGCGACTGCAACTTGGCTGCTCATGCGTTTCACGAGCCGCAGTGTCAGGCGCCGACCCGCGTCGTTCGCAAATTGACGCTGTGATGAGCCTATGCCATAGGCGTCGCCGCCGCCGCGGTTGCCAAAACGATGCAACAGGGACGGCCTGATCAGCGCGAAACGCCTGATTAGCGGGTGTAGCTCAATGGTAGAGCAGCAGCTTCCCAAGCTGACGACGGGGGTTCGATTCCCCTCACCCGCTCCAATTTCCAGAAATTCCTACCAGCATTAAGCCGCCGAACCGGTTGAATTTTCCCGCTCGCACGGTGCATTTGAGGGTGGCCGCTCCACTGCGCTTGATCCACGCAGCGGAGGTCGGCAGATTCAGCGCGTGATGGCCGCTTCCTGACTGATGCGGCCCATTCGTCGGCTCGGGAGACAAAGAATGCGATCAGCGCTGGCAGCCCTCGTCATGATGATCGGCGCGATGTTTCTCTCGAGCGCAGCGACTGCCCAGCCGGCGCAGGCCTCCTCCGGGGGCGAGCCGTCTTCCGCTGCCTGCGTGAAAGACTCGAACGTCGACAGTTGCTGGCAGGCTGGCGTCGCGGCGGAACGGCGGGGCGATGCACGCGCCGCCCTCGCCGCCTATGAAGCATCCTGCGACGCGGGTTTTCAAGTGGGCGGCTGCTATGAGGCCGGGAAGATCTATTTTCTGAACAGCACGCTGCGGGACTATGGCGCCGCGAAGGAGAAAATGGCGCGCGTCTGCGATTCATCCGACATCGGGATCGGCCCCTATGCCTGCAAATATCTGGGGATCATCTACCGCAGGGGCCTCGCCGGCCAACCACAGTTGGACAGGGCCTTCAACATCCTGTCCCGCGCCTGCTTCCTCCACAATGACAGCCCGTTCATCGACGGAAATGGCTGCGAAATCCTCGCGGATGACATTCCAGACGCTGATGCGTTGGGCGTCTCTGACGATGTGTGGGCGCCGGACTATATCGCTTATCTGGCCTTCGCGATGGGCTGCACCGACGACATGCCAGCACTCTGCACCCGCGCGCTGACGATCCATGACCGCGCCGTCGCCACATCGGCCGGTTGGCTCGCGCGCTGCGCCGAGGATGCCGGGGCAGTGCAGTTCTCGGGGCGATGCGGGGATCTCGCGCGCGCCGCTACCGTCGACAATTTCGACCAGCGGCAGGCGCTTCGCCGGCGCCTCGTGCGGATGTTCGTTCGCGCGACGGAGTATGCGGGATAGAGCACGCCCCCGCATCACCGCCAGGCGCGGGCCGCCCTCTGTGCGTCAGATACCGCCGTCGACCGGCTGAAAACCCGCCGCGACCAGCGCCGCGTTGAGATCGTCCACGCAGGCATCGAGCCGCGCCTGATCGGTGGCGCGGACTACGAAATTGGCCCCGACCTTGCCTTCGCGGAAGAAGGGATAGCTGCCGATCTGGCACCCCTCGTGCTGCCGCTCGATCTGGGCGAGCTGATCGGCAATCTCGCTTTCGGCCACATTGCAGCCAATGGTGCGCGAGAGCAGCGGCGCGCCGCCCTCGAGCTTGCCCGTCAGTTCCGCGAGCATGCCTGCCGTGATGTGCGGCACACCGGCCATGATGAAGATGTTGCCGACCTGAATGCCCGGGGCGCCGGAATAATGATTCGGGATCAGCGCGGCGCCCTCCGGCACGCGCGCCATGCGCAACCGCGCCTCGTTGATGCCGCCCCGCGAGGCGTAATAGGCTTCCAGGATTGCACGCGCTTCGGGATGGACGACCACGGGCACGCCCAAGGCAGCCGCGATGGAATCGACCGTGATATCGTCATGCGTCGGGCCGATGCCGCCGGTTGTGAAGAGATAATCGTTGCGGGCGCGCAGAATATTCACCGCCTCGCCAATCGCCGCCGCATCATCGCCCACCACGCGCACTTCCCGCAGGCGGATGCCCTGCACGTTCAGCCAGGTGCCGATCTGCGCCACATTGCGGTCCTGCGTGCGACCAGAAAGAATCTCGTCGCCGATCACGAGAAGGGCGGCAGTCCAGATGCGTTCGCTCATCGCCCGGCTTTAGACCCGGCGCCGCATCGCGCCAAGCGAGACCGGAAAATTTCTGCCCTGCGCTGTCATCCGCCGCCAGCCGCGCGCTGGACGATGAGCGCCTCAAGGCGCGAGAAACGGTCGGGCGGGAGGAGTTCCGCCGGATTGTAGGTAGCCTCAAAGCACGGGATATCCTCGGGCAGCGCCGTCCATGGCATTTTGCTGGCGGTGAAGATCACTGCGTCCAGCTTCACCCGCGCGGGGTCGTCCAGCGTACCGACCCGCACCCCCGCGCCGAGCCTGCCCAGTCGGGGATAATAGCTCCAGAGCGCCGTGCCGCATGCACTGCAACGGCAGATGATATGGTCGCCGCCACTGCCCGCCTTTACGACATGCTCGCTGAGCGTTCCGCTCAAGAGGTCCACGCTTTCGGCCTCCACGAACATGTTGACGACCGACGTCGACCCCGTCTGCACCTGGCAGCGCCGGCAGTGGCAGTTGTTCACGAAGATCGGCGCGCGCGAAACGCGATAGCGCGCCGCGCCGCACGCGCAGCCTCCGCTGAGGTCCCCTCCGGCTATTTCGGCAGCGTCCTGCATTGCGTCCCCCCTTCCCCTGGCAAGCCTATCGCCTTTCCGCACGCCTCCCCCTATATGGAGCGGATGACGACCTATCTCACGCCGACCGCCGAAACCCAGAACGTCCGCACCTCCGCCATCAAGCTGCATGGCCCGGAGGGCTTTGCCGGAATGCGCAAGGCGGGCCGGCTGGCCGCCGAGATTCTCGATGCGATCGTACCACTGGTCGTGCCGGGCGCGAAGACCTCCGACATCGATGATTTCATCCGCCAGATGATGCTGGATGCCGGCGCCGTCCCCGCGACACTGGGCTATCACGGCTATGCCTATAGCTGCTGCATCAGCCTCAACAATGTGATCTGCCACGGGATGCCGGGCGACAAGCCGCTCAAGGACGGCGACATCGTCAACATCGACGTCACCCCGCTGGTCGAGGGCTGGCACGGCGACACCAGCCGCATGTACCTGGTCGGCGATGTGCCGGTGAAGGCGCGGCGCCTGGTCGACGTGACTTATGACTGCCTGATGCTGGGCATCGAGCAGGCCAAGCCGGGCAATCATCTCGGCGACATCGGTCATGCAATCCAGAGCTATGCCGAACGGCATCGCTACGGCGTGGTGAGGGATTTCTGCGGCCACGGCCTCGGCCGGGTGTTCCATGACGCGCCCGAGGTGATCCATGTCGGACGGCCCGGCACCGGCCCCGAATTGCGGCCGGGCATGATCTTCACCATCGAGCCGATGATCAATGCCGGCAAGCCGACCGTGAAGATACTCGAGGATGGCTGGACGGCGGTCACGCGCGACCGATCGCTCTCGGCGCAGTTCGAGCATTCGATCGGCATTACCGAGGATGGCTGCGAGATTTTCACGCTCAGCCCCAAGGGTTTGCACCGCCCGCCTTATTGACGCTGGCCGCTATCCGGAGCTCGTGTTTCGACAGGCGCAGATCGGTGCCTATTATTTGGGCAACTGCTGTCCAAAATGCCCGAAATCCGGGCAATATCGACAAGTCACCGCAAAGTGTCCAATGCTTCGCTGGTGATTCGCGAACGGGCGCTGTAGCGTCCGATTTCCTGCGCGGTCGCGCATGTCGCCTGGGTCGAAATCGTCCGGGCAGCATGTCGCGGTCCGCAATCAAACCGCGAAACAAAGGGGTGCGTTTGACATGAAGAAGGTGGAAGCAATCATCAAGCCGTTCAAGCTGGATGATGTGAAGGAAGCGCTGCACGAAGTCGGCGTATCCGGAATCACCGTCACGGAGGCGAAGGGCTTCGGGCGACAGAAGGGTCACACCGAGCTTTATCGCGGCGCCGAATATGTCGTGGACTTCCTGCCGAAGGTGAAGCTCGAAGTGGTGGTGGCGGACGAGATCGTCGATCGCGTGGTCGATGCCATCTCCAGCGCCGCACAGACGGGCCGCATCGGTGACGGCAAGATCTTCGTCATCCCCGTCGAAAAGGCCGTGCGCATCCGCACCGGCGAGCTCGACGAAGCTGCCATCTGACCGTTTCCGTTCGCTGACCGAAGACTCGCAACAACTCAGACCAAAGAGAAGGTAACATCCTCATGGCCAATACGCCCAAAGATATCCTCAAGATGATCGAGGAAAAGGAGATCGAATGGGTCGATCTGCGCTTTACCGATCCCAAGGGCAAGTGGCAGCACCTGACCATGTGCGCCGGTGTGCTGGGCGAGGACGAGCTTGAGGAAGGCCTCATGTTCGACGGCAGCTCCATCGAGGGCTGGAAGGCGATCAACGAGTCCGACATGATCCTGAAGCCCGATCTGGACGCGGTCTATGTCGATCCGTTCAGCGCGACGCCGATGATGATCCTGTTCTGCAACATCGTCGAGCCCTCGAGCGGCGAACTCTACGGTCGCGATCCGCGCTCGACCGCCGTGCGCGCCGAGGCCTATGTGAAGGCCGCCGGTTTCGGCGACACCGTGTATGTGGGGCCAGAAGCCGAGTTCTTCATGTTCGACGACGTCCGCTTCAACACGGACTACAACGAGTCCTTCTACAAGATCGACGACATCGAGCTGCCGACCAATACCGGCCGCGAATATGAAGCCGGCAACCTCGGTCACCGTCCGCGCGCCAAGGGCGGCTACTTCCCCGTCGCGCCGGTCGATCCCTGCACGGACATCCGCGCCGAGATGGTCACGACCATGCTCGAAATGGGCCTCCCCTGCGACAAGCACCACCATGAGGTGGCCGCTGCGCAGCACGAGCTGGGCCTCACCTTCGGCACGCTGGTCACCACCGCTGACCGCATGCAGATCTACAAGTATGTCGTGATGATGGTCGCCCAGGCCTATGGCAAGAGCGCCACGTTCATGCCCAAGCCGATCGCGCAGGACAACGGCTCGGGCATGCACACCCACATCTCGATCTGGGACAAGGGCAATCCGCTGTTCGCTGGTAACGGCTATGCCGGCCTGTCCGACATGTGCCTCTACTTCATCGGCGGCGTCATCAAGCACGCCAAGGCCCTTAACGCCTTCACCAACCCGACGACCAACAGCTACAAGCGTCTGGTCCCCGGTTTCGAGGCGCCCGTGCTGCTGGCCTATTCGGCCCGCAACCGCTCGGCTTCCTGCCGTATTCCTTACGGTTCGGGCGCAAAGGCGAAGCGCGTCGAGTTCCGCTTCCCGGACGCGATGGCCAACCCCTATCTGTGCTACGCCGCGCTGCTGATGGCCGGCCTCGACGGCATCGAGAACAAGATCCACCCCGGCGAGGCGATGGACAAGAACCTTTACGATCTGCCGCCCGAAGAGCTGAGCCAGGTTCCCACGGTTTGCGCCTCGCTGCGTGAAGCGCTGAACAGCCTGGAAGCCGACCATGACTTCCTGCTCAAGGGCGACGTGTTCTCCAAGGACCAGATCGACGCCTATATCGAACTGAAGTGGCCGGAAGTGTACCGCTGGGAAATGGCGCCCAGCCCGGTCGAGTTCGACATGTACTACAGCTCCTGATCTTCAGGATTAAGCGAAACGGAAGGCCCGGGATCGAAAGATCCCGGGCCTTTTGTTGTGGGTGAATGCCGATGACCCACGCCGACTTCACGCATAGGGCGCGCCAATCATCGTCGCTTGTCATCCGCAGGGCCGCTCTCTAGGCCTGAGCGAAGCTGGGGGAGGATCGCGCGACAATGGGCGGCAGAAGCGTCTCGATGACGGAAGGGCGGCTGCTCACGGTGCTGCTGCGCGTGGCCTGGCCGATCACCGTCACCAATCTCGCCCAGGCCAGCTTCGATATCGTCAACGCCTTCTGGGTCGGCCGGCTCGGCGAGGCCGCGATTGCCGCTGTGACCGCCAGCGGGCCGCTGTTCTTCGTGCTGATCGGCCTGGGTTCCGGCCTGTCGACTGCCGGGGCGGTGCTGATCGCGCAGAATATGGGCGCGCGGCGGATGGAAGCGCTCGATCATGTCGCGGCGCAGACCCTGCTGATGGTCGGCATCGTCGCGCTGGCCTTCACGCTCGCGGGCGCCTTCTCGGCGTCAGCCGTGCTCACCCTCATTGGCGTGGAGCCGGCAATCCATGCGCGGGCGACAGATTATCTGCACATCCGCTTCATCGGCATGGTGCCGATGTTCGGCTTCATGGCCATGCAGGCCATGTTGCAGGCCGCCGGCGAGGTGCGCTTTGCCATGCGCGTGCAGATCGGCAGCGTCATCGCCAATGCACTGATCGATCCGCTGCTGATTTTCGGCATCGGGCCGTTTCCTGCGCTGGGTATTGCCGGGGCCGCGCTGGCGACGGTGATCGTGCAGATCGGCGCGCTTCTGGTGTTGCTCCACCACATGCTCTCGGGCCGATCCGTCCTGCATGTGCGAACTCGCCATTTCCGGCCAGACTGGTCGCATATCCGCCTGGCGCTTGGCCTTGGCCTGCCTGCCTCCATCGAGCAGGCGATCCGCACCTTCAGCTCGGTGCTGCTCATGGCGCTGGCCGCCAGCTTCGGCACGCTCGGCCTCGCTGCTTATGGCGTGGGGACGCGGCCGCTATTCTTCTGGTTCACGCCGATGCTCGGCCTCTCCATCGCGACCGCCGCCGTGGTCGGCCAGAATATCGGCGCCGGTCTCACCGACCGCGCGGAGCAGGCTGCGCGCCTCTCGGCCTGGCTCGGCTTTTGCGGGATGACGCTGATCGGCCTCATGAACCTGCCGTTCGTGCCGGCGATCATGGCGACACTGGCGCCGGGCGAACCGGATGTGATCGCCCTCGCCTCGACCTTCGCCTATGTCTACTTCCCCTTCCTCGGCGTGTTGACCGTGCCGCAAGCCTTGCTCGGCGCGTTCCGGGGCGCGGGCAGCCCGAGCCACTCCATGATCATCTCGATCATCATGCAATGGGGGTTCCAGATGCCGGCCGCCTATCTGATCGCCTATGCCACCCCCTGGGGCATTGCGGGCGTGTGGTGGAGCTATCCGATCGCCAATGTCGCGGCTGCCTTGCTCTGCCTCTACTGGTTCCGCCACGGAAGCTGGCGCCGCCGACTGACGCCGCCGACCCCGGCTCAATAATCCTTGGAAATTCGCGCCGCCGCGCTCTGCCGGCCGATGGTCGACACGGTGGAGATCAAGGCCAGCCAGCGGGTGATCTGATATTCGATGCTGGTGGCGCTATAGCCCTGCCCGTCCGTAATCAGCTCGACATAGAGATGCTCGCCGATATTCTTGCCGGCCGCGATCGAGGTTTGCCGTCCCGTGGTGGTATCGGCCGCCAGCACGCGCAGCCGCGAGAGGCCGGTCGCGCGGCGGACGGCGTTGATCGGGTCAAGACCGCCACCCCCGCCCTGGAATGCCGCCACGGCCGAGGCAAGCTGCAGCGCCTCAGGCGCCGAGAGGTTGGCGATCGAGGTGCCGAACAGCAGGCGGGAGAGCAGTTCATCCTGCGCCATCGCCGGAATGCTGGAGAAGGCGATGATCGGCCGCATGCTGGTGCCGGTGACGTTGATCGTCGCGCTCAGATCCTGCACGTCCGCGACCGCGCGGATATCGAGGCGCGGATTGACCGGCGTGCTGCCGGTAAAGGTCAGGCGCCCCTCCTGCAGGTCGAACCGGCGCCCCGCGAAATCATAGGTTCCGCGCGTGAGCGTCGCCACGCCGGAGAAGGCGGGCGCGGTCGCCAGCCCGCCGATCTTGAGATCGGCCGACCATTCGCTCTGCATCCCCAGCCCCTCAACGATGAGCCCGCGCGGCGCCTTGGCGGTGATGTCGAGCCGCCAGGGCGCGTCCGCCCGCGACCGCTCCACCTGATCGCCCGAGCGGTTGATCTCCACCAGACGCAGACGCGGAATTTCCGTCGACGAACTGGCGCGCCCGAGCGTAAACCGGCTGGAGACGGCCTCCAGATTGCCCGAAATCGTGCCCCCGCTGCCGGAGGAGACGATGCGTACGGGGCCGGTCACCGTCGCGCCGACATCGTCTCGGTCCATCAGCACTGCGCGATCTGCCTGCAGCGCGATATCCATGCCGATGCCGCGCTCGGCGGAGAGATCGAACACGGCCGTACCGGTAACCTTGCCGCTGCCGGCCCGGCCCTGAAGGTCTGGAATCGACAGTTGGGATCCGTTGAACCGACCGCTCGCCTGCACATCGCGGATCACCATGCCGGTCACCGGGCTGGTGATGCGGCCATTGCGCGTGGAGAGCGTCCCTTCAATGCGCGGATCGGACAAGGTGCCGCCGGCACTGGCGGACAGGCGAAGATCGCCACCCAGCGAAACGATCTCGACATTGGTGAGCCGCCAGAGCGTGTCGGCATCGCCGGCATAGCGGAACTGGGCCTGCAAGGGCGACCGGAACAAACGCTGACTCAGCGACCCGCTGCCAAGCGGCGTCACCAGTGCCTGCGCGCGACCGACCACCTTGCCGCCACGCGCCACCACCGCACGAGCTGCCAGCCGGCGTGTATCCAGCTCGGCATTAAGCCCCATATCGATGGGCGCTGAGCTGAGCGCCAGGCCGGAGCGGGTGAGACCCTTGACGCGCAAATTGAGCTTGCCGGTCGGCGGCCCGTCGACCGGCGCGACATAATGCGCCGTGCCGTCCATGGTGCCACCCAATCCCAGATCGTCATTGGCGAGATCGAGCAGCAGCAGCGGCACGGCCTGCATTTTGGCGTCCATCTCGGTGCGCGTCCCGCCGATAAAGCCGGACAGGCGCAGGGCGCCGCGTTGCATTCGCACGGTCGCCGGCGCCAGACGCCAGCCATCCTCTTCCCGGCTGAGCACTGCCGTTCGGTCGAGCCGGATCGCCGATTCATCCAGCGAGCCATCCAGATCGATGCTGATCCGGTTCGGCGCGATGCCGGCCCGCGCCTGCAGATCGAAGCTGCGCCCCGTCCGCGCATTCATGGAGACGGTGGCCGTTCCCTCGCCATTGACGAGCTTCAGCGCGCCGGCGAACCGCCCGATCCGCACGCCGCCGACGCGTACGCCGCGACCCTGCGCATTGGCGTTGATCGTCACCGCGCCAGGACGGAGCAGCGCTTCGCCCTCCAGCGAGCCACGATTGATGACGATGCCCGGCGAGCCTGTGAAGTTGGCCCCGCTCAGATCGACATCGAAGCCGATGCGCTGCACGCCATCGACCATCCCCAGCGTCACCGCGCCCTCGGCGGGACCGGAAAGCGACAGGGCGCCCTGCAAGCCGCCATCGACGGGCACGAGATCGCCCCGCACCGTGACGCCGCTCACGCCCAGATCCGCCACCGAGATGGTCGCGGCGCCACCGCGCGGCAGCAGGATGGCGCCGGTCGCGGCGAAGGTGCCAAACATCGAGCCGCCCTCGACCGTCACGGCATAGCCCTGATCGTCAGGGGTCAGCAGCGCGTGGACATTGGCGAGGCCGACTGCCGGCAGCGGGCGCGCGAGGGTGATGTCCACCCGGGGGCGATCCGGCTTGCCGGCGAGCGCCAGTTGCAGGGGACCATAATTGCGATGCTCGCCCTGCCCGCGCAGATCGAGCTGGCCAGCGCCGTCGATCCGCCCTTGGCCGACAAGGGTGAGCGCGGGCGCCACCAGCCGCAGATCGCGCAACGCGATGCCGCCGCCCGGCGCCAGCCCGACTTGGCTGGTGATGACCGGCAACCCGTCCCCAAGGCCACGCAGGAAGCCATTGTCGAGCCGCCGCATCGTCGCGCGGACGGTGCCGGAAAAGCTGCTCTGCCCTTGCGGCGGTCGGGCCAGCCGCAGCACGGCATCGAGATCGAGCCGACCCAGGCCGGCAATCTCCAGTCCATTCAGACCGCCGCGAAAACTCGCGAGGTAGCTCCCAGAGCCGAGATTGCCTTGCCCCTCGATCTGCCCGCGAAAACCGCTCGCCCGCACGTCCGAGCGATCCATGCGCAGATCATCGCCATTCTTCAGTAGCACGCTCTGAACGACGAGATTGCGCAGCCGCTCGTCCACAGCGCGCTGGCCGACAGTCAGTGCCTGCGCCGTCAGCCGGATGGGGAAGCGTCCGCGCGGGCCGTTCAGCCGGCCCTCGCCTTCCAGACGGATATTGCGAAGCGCCAACCCGCCCTGCCGCAGCTCGGCAGAGGTCAGCAGATACCCCACCTCCATGGCATCGAATGCACCGGACAGCCGGGCGCGCAGATTGACGGACTGGCCCGCGACGCCCTTCGCCAATTGGCCGGGCCGTGCGACCACCGCCGAAACGCGCAGCTCATCAAATCGATTGCGGCCGAAATCCACGCCGCCATTGGCGGCCAGCTTTGCGGCCGGCATCGCAAGTGAGGCGGTGCCGGAGAGCAGCCGGTTGTCGAACCGCACGTCCGTCTCGATCTGCGCCTGCTGGCTTCCCAGCACGGTCAGCGGTTCGAGTGGGCCAAGCAACGCCAGCGGCCCCTTCGCCTGATAGCGGCCCTCCACTGCGGTCAGTGCGACGTTCGCGGTGAGGCGGTTGGCGGTCAGCGCCGTCAGCCGGCCCTTCCAACGGCGCCAGTCGCCATCGCCATGGACGCGAAGCGACACCGGTTGCTGCGCATCCAGCGTGCCCGCGATCACGCCGCCCTGTGGCCCGACCACAATCGCGTCAAGATCGAACCGGCCATCATCGGGCCGGCTGTCCAGCGCCACACGCAGCACATCGCCCGTGCGCGGCGCGGTGGCCAGCAGGTCGATGACCGCGCGACCGGAGCGCACGTCGGCATTGCCAATTGCGCGGACCACGTGCGCCTCGCCCAACACCGCCGGGCCGATGCCCAGCCTGTCCACCCGCAGGTCCGCCAGCCGAATGTCGAACCCCGGCAGCAGCGGCTGCTTGGGCGAGGTCGAGGGCTTGAGCGCGGGCCGGCGGGAAAGGTCGGCCGAATGGATATGCAGCCGATCAAGATCGAGCCGGTTGGAGAGCCAGCCGAGCGGATACCAGCTCACATCGGCGCGATCGACCCTGGCGAACTGCCCTTGCGTATCGAAAAAGCGCACATCGCGCAGCACCATGTCGTTGAAGACGCGCCCCTCAATGGCGCCCACGGTGATGCGCAGGCCGGAGGTCGCCTCCCACTGCGCGATCTTGCGGATGATGAAGCGATGGCCGCCTTCGCTATCCAGCCAGCGCACCCCACCCCAGAGCGCCACCACCAGCGCCACGATGAGCAAAATGACCGAGAGGCTGAACCCCGAGCGCAGCAGCGAGCGCTTGCGGCGGGGCGGCGGCGGCGCCTGCTCCGACGCACCCTCCGGCAGGGGCTCGTCTTGCGCGGCCATCAGAAGGCCTGTCCCAGCGACACATAGACGCCGATGCGCGAGTCACCCGGTTGCGGATTGAGCGGGGTGCCGACATCGATCCGGATCGGCCCGAAGTTGCTGTAATAGCGAAAGCCGAGGCCCGCGCCGACGCGCATCTCGCGGATGGTCGGTAGGGGATCGGGCGAGATCGTGCCGGCATCTATGAACGGCACGATGCCGAACTGGTTGAGACTGCCGAAACGATAGCGCGCTTCCAGCGAGATTTCGCCGAGGCTGCGCCCGCCCACCGGATCGTTATTGAGGTCGCGCGGGCCGATGGCCTGATAGGCATAGCCACGCACCGAGGCGCCGCCGCCGGCATAAAAGCGCCGCGTCGGCGCAATGCGGTCGGCCGACGCGCCGACGATGGTGCCCAGACGCGCGCGCCCGGCGATGGTCAGTCGCTCGCCGACCGGAATATAGGTGCTGCCATCAATCTGCGCGCGGACATAGCCGAAGGCGCCATCCTGCAGGGACAGTTCGGGAGACAGGCGCCCGCCGAGGCGGAAGCCCTTGCGCGGATCGAGCAGATCGTCGCTGCCATCATGAGTCAGGCTGGTGGGCAGGGCGAGAATGAGATAGCGGCGCCGCACCGGATCGGGCGACCCCTCATATAGGCGCCGCTCGTCGCTGACACGCAGCTCAAGGCCGGCGGACCAGGTCCATTCCTTCTGGAAAATCAGGTTGGTGTGCTTTTCCAGGCTCGCGGCGATGCCGGCGGTCAGCGCGTCATAAGCCGGCTGATCGACATTGGCGATGCTGAGCTCGCCATTGAGAGCCTGATCGCGCTGCCACAGATTGTTGCGCCGGAAGATCGCGGACGCGCTCTGTTCCTGCGTACCGATCACGCCGCGTAGCGTCACCGCCCCTTCCGGCGGGACCAGATTGCGGTGCTGCCAGCGCACTTCCACGCGCGCGCCTTCGCCCGTGCCATAGCCGATTTCCCCGGCGATTGTCCGTGGCGGCGCGCGTGTCATGTTCACGACGATGTCCACCGCCTCGCGGTCAGGCCGCGCTTCGGGCGTGATGGTAAGCTGGGAGACCAGCCCGGTCGCGACGATGGCCCGGTTGAGATCGGTGAGTTCACTTTGCTTGAACGGGTCGCCCGGAGAAAAGCGGCTGATGACGGCCACGTGCCGCGCATCGAACGGCGCGCCGTCGTTTACACGGATCGAGCCGAAGCGAAGAAAGTCACCGGTATCGGCGTTGAGGCTGAGCAGGGCCTGACGCTGCTGATGGTCGACAGTGAGCACCGGTTCGCGCACCTGCGCAAACGGATAACCACCTTCCTCAAGGCTGACACGCAGCGCGCTTGTCGCGGCCAATATGGTATCGGTGTCGGCAGGGTCTCCTACCTTCACAGGAAAGAGCGAGCGCAACGGCTTGCCGTCCGCCATCGTCCCGTCCAGCCCGAACACCTCCACCGCGTTCAGGGCGAAGCGCTGGCCGGGGACGGCGCGCAGCGCGACGCGGACATAGGGGTCGCTTGCTCCACTGACGCCAAAGCGCGCACGGCTCCGGCCCTCATAATAGCCCCGGGTGCGCAGCAGATCTTCGAGCAGTTCCTCATCGGTCTGCGCCCGACGCCGGATCTGCGCGATGCTCGCACGGTCGCCTTCCCCCGCCCGCAGCGCAGAGAGCGCATCGAACCGACTGTAGAACATGGTGTCGGCGGCATCGCCCAGCCCTTCAAGATTGAGCTGATAACGCAGCGGCTGCGTGGGATCGAGCGCAGCAAGGGCTGCCGCTTCGCCCGCCGTGCCGCCTAGGGGGTCAGGCTCAGTGCCGGCGGGCGCTTGCGGTGCGGGCGTTGCCGTTCCCTGCCCGGCAGCCAGCGCGGGCTCGGCCTCTCCTCCGGCGTCACTGCCCTCCACTGCCAGAGTTTCCCCCGGCTGGTCGAGGTCAGGCCAGTCGAGGCCGATGTCGGGCATGTCATCGAGATCGAGCGCGTCCTGCGCGGCGTCGGGCGCTGGGGTGGCTTGACCGGGCGACGTTTGCGCCAGCGCGCGGTCGCACGTCAGCGCGCCCTGCGCCGCCAGCAGGATCGCCATGAAAGTCCCACCTGCACGGGAACACCTGCCCAAACGCGATCGCCGCAGCATCAGGCCTGTCTATGAGCTTGTCGCAGGACTGCAAGCAGCATTCGCGCGTGACGCACCGTTTTGCGGCGGGCTGTCCGGCCGGACGGCTCAGAAGGCCCGTTCAAGCCGCGTCAGCAGAACATGCGCCGGATTGATCGGCATCGCCGACAAGCGGGACCTGCGGGCCAGGAACTGGCGCTCGAGGCGGGCCACTCGCGCATAGAGCTCCTCGGAGCTGGCGATGAGCGCGCGCATCTCTTCGTTGAACTGGCACGAGACATCGAGCGGCGTGAGGGCGGCCGGGCCAAGCCGATAGCGCTCCTCCTCCCGCACAGATTCGCGCATCTCGCCATTGAAGATCGCGCGCTGCGTGAGCAGCCACGCGATGACGTGCATCAGCCGCGTCGTCACCTTGATCGATTCGCAGGAGAAATCGACCCAGCCGATGTGACCCAGCGCCTGACGATGCTCCTCGGCGCGATCATCGAAATAGGAGCGCGCCTCATCAGCCAGCACCATGGCATCGACATACAGGGCGTCGACAAGCTGACGGTCAAGCACGTGCGGGGGCATCGAGTCGTTCATGAGCCTGTGCTGCCACAAGCCGGGCGGAACGTCAGGTCGATTAACCTTCAATATACCATCTGGATGGGTGTTCCCGTCGATCCGGCGGCCGCTTATACCCGTGGGCGGTTAGGCGATAATGTCGGGAATCAGGCTGTTTTCCAGCATGGTGATCTCGTCGCGCAGGCGAAGCTTGCGCTTCTTGAGGCGGGCGAGCTGAAGCTGGTCGGGCAAGGAAAGCTGACCCAAAGCCGCAATCGCGCAGTCGAGATCGCGATGCTCGACACGCAAGGCTTCCAGCCGCTGCTCGATTTCCTCGATCGATAACACCGATTCGCCCCCAGTTCTGAACGGCACGCCTACATGGCAGGGCACCCTTGGCGCGGCAATGCGCAACTGCGCAACAAAAGAAGGTGGTTAGCGACTTTTCTTTCGTGCGCCCGCAAGCTTCTGTCTGCCCACAGAAAGAATGTTTAACGAAATAACGTGACACCGCATGACGGGTCTCGATTTATCGCAGCTTCGCGCAATTGCCAGAGACAGCGGGTGCGATTGGTGATTTACTGAACCTCCATTGAAGCAATGGCCAAGGAGGACATGATGGACACAAGCCACGTTTCCGCACTGCACGCCAAGCATGCCGGGCTGGAGGCCCGGATCAAGGACGAGATTACCCGTCCTGCGCCGGACAGTTACCGGCTCGCCACCCTCAAGAAAGAGAAGTTGCGCATCAAACAGGCACTCGCTTCCGCAGCGACCTGAGCGCCAGGGCTATGACAGCCAGGTAGGGGCGCTGGCCGCCCCTGCTCTGGCCAGCCCGGCTATCGTCAGACGACTGACGATCCCCAACGACCAAGCTGAAAACGCCTGCCGAAGCCACATCGCGCGGGACGCTCTGTTGGCGCCCCATCGCGATGGAGCCCGATCAGTAAACGCGCTTCTTCGGCGCGATATAGTCGATGTCGTCGGTCAGCGTATAGTCGTGCACCGGACGGCTATCGAGCTTCACGCTGCCGCCCTTGCCACCCCAGCCGTCGAACCAGCCGAGGGTGTGCTTCATCCAGTTGGCATCGTCGCGATCGGCATAATCCTCGCGCGCATGGGCGCCACGGCTTTCCTTGCGCGCAATCGCGCCGTGGATGGTGACGCTGGCTTGCGAAATGAGGTTGTCCAGCTCCAGCGTCTCGACGAGATCGCTGTTCCAGATGAGCGAGCGATCGGTGACCCCGATGTCCGTCATCCCCTCGTAGATCTTGCCGAGCTTTTCGACACCTTCCGCCATCAGCTCCTCGGTGCGGAACACGGCGGCGTGAGCCTGCATCGTGCGCTGCATGTCGAGGCGGATCTGCGCCGTGGGCGTGCCGCCCTTGGCATTGCGGAAATGATCGAGGCGACCCAGCGCCAGCTCGTCACCGCTCTTGGGCAGCGGCTTGTGCGGCGTATCGGGCTTCACGATCTCGGCAATGCGCTTGCCGGTCGCCCGGCCGAACACCACGAGGTCGATCAGGCTGTTTGAGCCCAGGCGATTGGCGCCGTGCACCGAGACGCAAGCCGCCTCGCCCACCGCGAACAGGCCGGGCACGACATGATCGGGATTGTCGCCCTTCCGGGTGACGACCTCGCCATGATAATTGGTCGGGATGCCGCCCATATTATAGTGGACGGTCGGCACCACAGGGAGCGGCTGACGGGTCAGGTCCACGCCTGCGAAAATCTTGCCGCTCTCGGTAATGCCCGGCAGGCGCTCGGCCAGCACCTTGGGATCGATATGATCGAGGTGCAGGTGGATGTGATCCTTGTTGGCGCCGACGCCGCGGCCCTCGCGGATTTCCATCGCCATCGAGCGCGACACGACGTCACGGCTCGCGAGATCCTTGGCGGAGGGGGCATAGCGCTCCATGAAGCGCTCGCCTTCCGAGTTGGTGAGGTAGCCGCCCTCGCCGCGCGCGCCCTCGGTGATGAGCACGCCCGCGCCGTAAATGCCGGTCGGGTGGAACTGGACGAACTCCAGATCCTGCAGGGGCAGGCCGGCGCGCAGCACCATGGCGCCGCCGTCCCCCGTGCAGGTGTGGGCGCTGGTCGCCGAGAAATAGGCGCGGCCGTAGCCGCCGGTGGCGAGCACCACGCAATGGGCGCGGAAGCGATGGATCGTGCCATCGTCCATGCAGAGCGCGATGACACCACGGCAGACGGGGCCGTCCGGCGTGTCTTCCATGATGAGGTCGAGTGCGAAATATTCGATGAAGAAGTCCGCGTCGTACTTCAGGCTCTGCTGGTACAGCGCGTGCAGCATGGCATGGCCGGTACGATCCGCCGCCGCGCAGGTGCGCTGGGCCGGCGGGCCTTCGCCCATATTCTGCATCATGCCGCCGAACGGGCGCTGATAGATCTTGCCTTCCTGCGTGCGGCTGAACGGCACGCCGGCATGTTCCAGCTCGTAAACCGCCGCCGGCGCCTCGCGCACCATATATTCGATCGCGTCCTGATCGCCGAGCCAGTCCGAGCCCTTGACGGTATCGTACATGTGCCAGGTCCAGTGATCCGGCCCCATATTGCCCAGGCTCGCCGCGATGCCGCCTTGCGCTGCGACAGTGTGGCTGCGCGTCGGGAACACCTTGGTGATGCAGGCGGTCTTGAGGCCGCTCTCGGCAATGCCCATGGTGGCGCGCAGGCCCGAGCCGCCGGCGCCGACGACGACCGCATCATAGGTGTGATCGATGATCTTGTAGGCTTGCGTCATGATTAGAGCGCCCCTCCGGCCAAGGCGATTTTCGCGACAGAGAACAGGCTGACCGCGGCACAGCCGATGACGAAGAAGTGCAGCAGGATGAGCGTGGCGAACTTCAGCCCCTCATCATGCACATAATCCTCGATGAGCACCTGAAGACCGAGGCGGATGTGATAGAAAACGCTGACAATCATCAGCATCATCGGCACCGCGACGATGGGCTGGGTCAGCCAGCCGGTGATGGCCGCATGGTCATGCGCCGGCAGCAGCGCCAGGCTGGCCAGCAGCCAGCTCACCAGCAGCAGATTGCCGATTGCCGTGAAGCGCTGGGCGATCCAGTGATGCGTGCCGCTCCGTGCCGAGCCGAGGCCACGCACGCGGCCCAGTCTGGTTCCGCTGCCCATCAGAATGCCCTCCCCACGAAGATCCACGCCCAGAAGGCCACAGTCGCCAGCGCCGAGGCGGCGAGAATGACCTTCGACCACCGCTTGTTCGCCGTCAGCTCAAAGCCCGCACCCATGTCCATCACCAGATGGCGCAGGCCCGAGAGCATGTGCTGGAAGAACGCCCAAGTCAGGCTGATCAGCACGATGCGCGCGATCACATTGGCGATCAGGCCAGCCAGATCGCCCGCATCCGCTTGCCAGACATAATATTGGAAGTTCGCATAGGCCGCCGGTCCGCTCGCCGCTGCATACAGCCACCAGGTCAGGCCGAGGCCGCCCAGAATCGCCATGCCATCCCCCGTCACGCGGTGGAGGATGGAAAGAAGCATATGCGGGCCCCACTTCCAGATGGTGAGGTGCGGGGAAAGCGGCCTTCGCCCGGATTGCGCCATGATCGAGCAGTCCTGTTCGTGAAAGAATGCGCCCCTTTAGCGCAAAGCTGCTGCACTGCAAACGCTCGCTGGCGCCATGTCACCAATGTGCAGACTGAGGTTCCGGTGAACATGGAAAACAGAGGATGTTAGCCCTCGATTAACGAAAGGCCGATATCACGCCACCCCATACGACCCGGCAAATGGCAGGACAAAAGGGGCACCGAGGCCATGATCGCAGGAAAAAGCGACACGATTTCAATGGCTGAACGGCTGCAGGAGTTCGACCCCCAAGCGACATTGCCGGGGCGGGCGCGTCAAATCCTGGCTTATCTCGGAGACCGCATCGACGAACTGGGCGACACCGCCATGGCGGTGTACCTCCCATGCATCGACCTTGCGGCGGTCGGCCCGGCTGAGCTGGAAGCCACGCGGCAGGGCGCAAGAACCTTCCATCGGACATTGCTCAGCGATTTCGCCGGGGAAGAATGGACGGAGATGGCGCGCACCGGCGTGATGAAGATGCTGGCGCGCGATGTCTCCATCCGTACCCAGATCGTCATCATCAACCGCGTGGTCGACAAGGTCCGTGATATCCTGACGGAGCTCGTGGCCGATCGCGACGAGCGCTCGGAACTGTTGGCCGCCATGCGGTTCATCTCGCTGGTGCAAGCGGAAGTGTGCTGCGCCTTTTACGCCGACACGATCCGCGAGCAGGACCGGATCGAGCGCCAGCGCCAGCGCGACAAATTCTCCGAATTGCTGAACACGCAGATCGATCTGGCCGCGCAACTGGGCGAGCGCCTGCGCGAACAGGCCCGCGAATCCTCGAACGCCACGCGCGGGATGCTCGACAAGGCCTCCGAAGTCGCTGCCGCCGCCGAACAATCGGCCATCGCCATGCGCGAGGCCGCGCACACCAGCTCCGGCCTGATCCGCGCCATCGAGGAAGCCCGCACCGAAGTTGACCAGGCGGCGGAAGTCGCCGCCCTGGCCTCCGAGCAGGCCGGCGAGGCCGTGAACGTCTCGACGGCGCTGAGCGATCACGCCCAGTCCATCGAATCGATCCTTGGCCTGATCCGTGATATTGCCGGGCAGACCAATCTCCTTGCCCTCAACGCGACCATCGAGGCCGCGCGCGCCGGCGATGCGGGACGCGGCTTTGCCGTCGTCGCGCAGGAAGTGAAGTCGCTCGCAAGCCAGACCGCCCACGCCACCGACGACATCGCGCAGAAGATCGCCGCCATCCAGAACGCAACGCGGCATACGGTCGAAACCAACGAGCGCATCCGCGAGACCGTGCTGAACGTGCAGACCATGGGCATGCGCATCCGCACCGCGATGGACGCGCAATCGCAGACCGTGACCATGATTACCGCCGCTGTGGACGAAACGGCCCTTGCCGCCGACTCCATGTCATCGAACATTTCGGCGATCCGGCAGGATACGGAGATCGTCGCATCCGAGATCGACGAGCTGGAAAGCGGCTTCACCGAAGTCCGCAACCTGCTCGGCGCCCTGCGCACGCGCTCGGCCAATTTCGTGGTCTCCATGGCACCGGCGACCGACGCCCAGGCAGAGCCGCAGCCCGCTTATCCACCAATCCGCCGCGCCGTCTGACAAATCCGCTTCGGTCGGGGCGACCCGGTCCATTCTCTCTCCCTTTGCCCTCCAAATCGGCTAGAGAGAGGGCATGACACAGCGTTCCTCCACGTCCAGCGCCGCGCCCGCGACGCCCTGGCAGATGACCTTTTCCTGCACGCGCGCGGTCGCCGAGCGGTTCGAGCTTGAGGCCGAGCCGCTGTTCATCGACTGGCCCTCGCCGCCCGCGATTCTGGCCAGCGAGCCGGACGAAAGCCAGCCCGATGCCTGGCAGCTCGACATCATCTTCGAAACCAAGCCGACGCGTGCCACCATCGATGCCATTGCGGCGCTGATGCCCGAGGGTGCGGCCACCCCCTACACGCTCGCGCAATTGCCGGACACCGACTGGGTGACGCAGAGCCAGGCCGGGCTGGAGCCGATGACCGCCGGGCCGTTCCATGTCCGCCACGACAGTGCGGAGAACCCGCGCGCCGACCGCATCGATTTTCTCATCCCCGCCAGCCGCGCCTTCGGCACCGGCCAGCATGAGACGACACGCGGCTGCCTGCTGGCGCTGGCCGACCTCAAGGCGCGGGGTATGCGCTATGGCAATATTGCGGACATCGGCACCGGCACCGGCCTGCTTGCATTCGCCGCCAACCGCTTGTGGCCCCGCGCTCATGTGCTGGCCTCGGACATCGACCCAGTCGCGGTGGACGTTTCGGCCGAAAATGCCGATTTGAACGGCGTTCCGCTCGGGGCCGGCGCGGGGGCGCTGCGGTTGGTCGCCGCGCCGGGGGTCGAGCATCCGCTCATTCAAGGCCTTGCGCCTTATGATCTGCTCATCGCCAATATTCTCGCCGGGCCGTTGATCGAGTTGGCGCCAAGCCTCTCAGCACAGGTCGCCGAGGGCGGCACGCTGATGCTGGCAGGCCTGCTGGGCAGCCAGGCCGGCCGCGTGCAGGCGGCCTATCGCGCGCAGGGCATGGTGCTGATCTGGCGGTTCGATCATGGCGATTGGCCCACGCTCGTGCTGCGCAAGCGCCATCGCTTCGGCTGGCGCCGCCCGACGCGCTGGCGCACGGGCGATCATGGCGCCGCGCCCGGCTTCGGCAGCTGGTAACACCGGCTGCGCATTGACAGGGCGCCCGCGCCGACCGACCATCCCCGCCTGACGCTGCGAGGGAGAGATTCGGCATGTGCGACAATGACATCCATCAGGGCCTGGTCGAGGATTGGAGCGTCACCCGGCGCATGTTCATGGCCACCGGTGCGGCCGTCGGTCTGGCCGGGGCGGCGACCGCGCAGGCCGTCGCCAACGTCACTGAGAAGAATGTGACCATCAAAACGCCCGACGGTTCTGCCGATGCCGCCCTCTTCCACCCCGCCGGCACAGGCCCCTGGCCCGCCGTGCTGATGTGGCCGGACATCATGGGCCTGCGCCCGGTGTTCCGCGAGATGGGACGGCGCCTGGCGGCCGAGGGTTATGTCGTGCTCGTGCCCAACCCCTTCTACCGCAATGCCGTCGCGCCGGTGATCGACGGGACGTTCGACTTCAGCAACCCTGAGTCGCGCAAGATCCTGTTCGGCTATCGCGCCGCGATGAGCGATGCCGCGGTCGATCATGACGCGGCGGCCTATCTCGGCTTCCTCGACGCGCAGCCGCAGGTCGACAAGGGCCGCAAGGCGGGCGTGCAGGGCTATTGCATGGGCGGGCCGCTCTCCTTCCGCACCGCCGCTGTGGCTTCGGCACGGATCGGCGCGGTCGGCAGCTTCCATGGCGGAGGCCTCACCACCGACCAGCCGAGCAGTCCGCATCTGCTCATCCCCAAGACCGATGCCGCCTATCTCGTCGCGGTGGCGCAGAATGACGATGCCAAGGAGCCGGAATCCAAGACGATCCTGCGCAAGGCGTTCGATGCGGCGGGCAAGACCGCCACGGTCGAGGTCTACCCCGCCGACCATGGCTGGTGCGTGCCCGGCAGCCAGGCCTATAACCATGACGCGGCGGAAAAGGCCTGGGCGGCGTTGCTCGCCATGTACCGCACGGCGCTGGCCTGACGCGGAGGCGCCCTAGCCGGCGCTCCGCACGATCTCGGCCCAGGCGGCCTCGTCGATCACCTCGATCCCGAGGTCGGCGGCTTTCTTGAGCTTGGAGCCGGCGCCCGGCCCGGCCACCACCAGATCGGTCGACGCGCTGACCGATCCGGCCGATCGGGCGCCCAGCGCCTCGGCCTGCGCCTTGGCTTCATCGCGGCTCATCGTCTCCAGCTTGCCGGTGAAGACGATGGTCTTGCCCGAGACGGCGCTGGCCTTCACATCCACCACATAAGGAGGCGGCGAAACCTGCGAGAGCAGGTCGTCCCACGCCGCGACATTATGTTCCTCATGGAAGAAGTCGCCCAGCGCCTCAACAACGGCGCCGCCGATGCCTTCGATCGCGGTGAGCGTGGCCTTGGCCTGTTGGACAACGTCCCCGTTCGGGTCGAGCGACGTCGAGACCCGTTCGCGCATCAGCATCTCGACTTCGCTCGATGCGAACGGAAGCCGGTCGGCATTGGCAAGCATCGACCACGCTTGCAGTGCCGGCAAGGTCGCGAATGCCTTCATCAGATCGCGCGCTGTTACCGCGCCGACATGGCGAATGCCGAGGCCGAACAGAAGCCGCGCGGCATCGGGCGCGCGCCGGTCCTCGATGGCCTTGAGGAGATTGTCGACCGACTTCTCCTTCCAGCCCTCGCGGCCCAGCAGATCGGCGCGATGCTGCCTGAGCCGGAAGATGTCCGCCGGGCCATGCTCCAGCCAGCCGAGCGCGAAGAACTCGCGAATGGTCTTGTCGCCCAAGCCATCGATATCCATCGCACCGCGACTGACGAAGTGGTTGAGCCGCTCGATGCGTTGGGCCGGGCAGATGAGGCCCGCCGTGCAGCGCACATCGACCTCGCCTTCCTCCGCCACCGCCTCGCTGCCGCATTCCGGGCAATGATCGGGGAAGATGTACGGCGCCCGCTCCGCGTCACGGGTCAGATTGTCGACGACCTGCGGGATCACATCGCCAGCGCGCTGGACGAGAATCCGGTCGCCGGGCCGCACGCCCAGCCGCGCGATCTCGTCGCGATTGTGCAGCGTGACGTTCTGGACCACCACCCCGCCGACCGTCACCGGCTTGAGCCGCCCCACCGGCGTCAGCTTACCGGTGCGGCCGACCTGAATGTCGATGGCTTCCAGCGTTGTCTCGGCCTGTTCGGCGGGGAATTTATGCGCAATCGCCCAGCGCGGCGCCTTGGCAACGAAGCCGAGCCGCGCCTGCCAATCCAGCCGATCCACCTTGTAGACCACGCCGTCAATATCGTAATTCAGGTCCGCGCGCTGTTGCTGGATGGCGCGATAATGCGCCAGCATCGCCGCGCTGCCATCGCACAGCACCAGATGCCGGGACACCGGAATGCCACAGCCTTCCAGCGCTTTCATCACGCCATATTGCGTATCCGCCGGCAGGCCGTCATCGCTCACCACGCCCCAGCCATGCGCGAGAAACCGCAGCGGGCGGCTGGCGGTGACGCTGGCATCCTTCTGGCGCAGCGATCCGGCAGCGGCATTGCGCGGATTGGCGAACTGCCGCACGCCCTCGGGGTCGAATGCCTCGCCCCGCGCCTCGGCCGTCGCGCGCGCCTCGTCCATCAGCCGCGCATTGAGCGCGGTGAAGGCGGACTTTTCCATATAGACCTCGCCGCGCACCTCGAGGATGGCCGGTGCCTCAGCGGGCAGGGTCTGAGGGATATCGCCGATATGCGCAACATTGGGCGTGACATCCTCGCCCACCTCGCCATCGCCGCGCGTCGCCGCACGGACGAGCTTGCGGTCCTCATAGCGGATGGAGAGCGACAGGCCGTCGATCTTGTCCTCCGCCGTCATCAAGACCGGCTCGTCCTCACCGAGCGCCAGATACCGCCGCACGCGCGCAACGAATTCCGCCACATCCTCGTCCGCAAAGGCATTGTCGAGGCTCATCATGCGCTTCTCGTGGCGCACTTTGGCGAGCGCAGACGTCGCCACCGAAGCGCCCACCTGCCGATTGGGGCTGTCCGCCCGGATCAGCTGCGGGAAGGCCGCCTCCAACGCGTTATTCTCGCGCACCAGCGCGTCGAAAGCGGCATCGCTGATCTCGGGCGCGTCATTGGCGTGATAGAGCCCGTTATGCCGCGCGATCTCCTTCGCGAGCCGCATGAGGCGGTTCGCGGCCTCAGCTTCGGTGAGTGTGTGGGGGTCGGTCATTTAAGAAGTAGAACTAGTAACGGCGAGCAGGCGAGAATCGAACGAGCAACGATCCATTGGGCAGTTCCAAGCAGCGGCTGATTGATAAGACTAATAGAAGCCTTCAAGTTCCAAATGCTTATGCTTAGCATGCCGATCAGAACGGCGCCTGGCAACCAGTGCAGGCCTTCTGCCTCTACAATACCGATATGCATGAGGAGTAGCAAAGCCAGCATTCCGAGCAGCGACACGAGAAACATCACGCTGCCGAAGAACATGAGCCCCAGATCAAACAGCACCACCCTGTTTAATTTCTGAAAGCCCATCACACCCCCTCCAGCAGCCGCTCGGCCTGTGCGCGCGCTTCGTTGGTGATCTCGGCGCCGGAGAGCATGCGGGCGATTTCCTCGCGGCGTTCGGCATCGTCGAGCGGATGGACGCCGGTGCGGGTGATGGTGCCTTGCGAGGATTTGGCGATGAGCAGATGCGCTGCGCCGCGTGCGGCCACCTGCGGGGAGTGAGTAACGACGATCACCTGCCCGCCACCGGAGAGCCGTGCCAGCCGCTCGCCGATGGCGCCGGCCACGGCACCGCCGACGCCCCGGTCGATCTCGTCGAAGATCATCGTGCCGGCACTGCCCTGCGCGGCGAGCGCGACCTTGAGGGACAGGATGAAGCGCGACAATTCGCCGCCCGAGGCGATCTTGGTGAGCGGGGCGAAGGGCGCACCGGGGTTGGTGGAAATCATGAACTCGACCCGATCCTTGCCGGACGCGCGCCACTGCCCTTCCGGCAGCGGCTCGACATCGGTGCGGAAGCGCGCGGCATCCAGCTTGAGCGGGGCCAGTTCGCCGGCGACCGCCGCGTCCAGTCGGGCAGCGGCCTCCCGGCGGCCATCGCTGAGCGCCTGCGCCGCGGCTTCATATGCCTGCCGCGCGGCCGCGACATCCCGTTCAAGATCGGCCAACCCCGCCTCGCCCGCATCGATCCGCGCGAGCTGATCGCTCATCCGCGCCGCCAGATCGGCCAAATCGTCGGCCGCGACCTGATGCTTGCGCGCCAAGGCCCGCAGATCGAACAGGCGGGTCTCGATCGCGTCCAGCCGTGCGGGATCGACGGACAGCGCCTCGCCAGCCCGCGCGAGATGCTCCTCCGCTTCGCTGGCCTCGATCACGGCGCGATCGAAGGCGGCGAGCGCCTGCGTCAGCAACTCATGCTCCTCGCCGATCCGGTCCAGCCGTCGCGCTGCCTGTCGAAGCTTGGCGAGGGCGCCGTCCGATCCGCCGAGCAAATCGTCGAGCGCGGCCATGTCTTCGGTGAGGCGCGCGCCCTTCTGCATGTCAGCGCGTTCGGTGGCGAGCGTCTCCTCTTCACCCGGTTCGGGCGCGAAGGCTGTCAGTTCGGCCACAGCATGGGCGAGATAATCGCGTTCACGAGCGGCGCTCTCCAGCGTCTCGCGGGCCTCGGTGAGCCGCGCCTGCGCAGCCTGCCAGACGCCGTGTGCGGTGCGTACCGCTACGGCATCCAGTCCGCCAAAGGCATCGAGCAGGTCCATATGCCCGCGCGGGTTGATGAGGCCGCGCTCGTCATGCTGGCCGTGAATCTCGACAAGATAGCCGCCGACATCGCGCAGCAGCGCCGCCGAGCAGGGCTGATCGTTGATGAAGGCGCGGCTGCCGCCATCGGCCTTGAGCGTGCGGCGGATCAGCAGCGGCTCGCCCGGTTCCTGAGCAACGTCGCTTTCGGCCAGCAGGATGGCCAGGGCCGAACCGGGCGCCGGCGGATCGAATGTCGCGGTCACGCTGGCCTGATCGGCACCGGCGCGCACGAGGCCGCTATCGGCCCGCATCCCCAGCGCCAAGCCCAGCGCATCGAGCAGGATCGACTTGCCCGCGCCGGTTTCGCCGGTGAGCACGGTCAGCCCTCGCTCGAACACGAGATCGAGCGCCTCGATGAGCACGATGTTACGGATCGAGAGGCCGGTCAGCATATGCGGTGCAGAGCTAATCCATTGCCCTCATGCTGTCACCCGCCTTCGCCAGCGCAACGCGCCGGAAAGATATCAGGCGCTCGGAGCGTGCTGCGTCATCAGGCGGTAGGAGCGCTGATACCAGTCCGAATCGGGATAGTTGGTCTGCAGCACCGCAGCGGCGCGCTTGGCTTCTTCCGGCATGCCGAGCGCCAGATAGCTCTCGACCAGACGGTGCAGCGCCTCTGCCGTGTGGCTGGTTTGCTGGTAATTGTCGACGACCTGCCGGAAGCGCATCGCGGCGGCGATCCACTCGCGGCGGCGCTGGTAGAAGCGGCCGACTTCCATTTCCTTGCCGGCGAGATGGTCGTTCACCAGATCGAGCTTGAGCCGGGCGTCCGACGCGTAGCGCGAATCGGGGTAGCGGCGGACCAGCTCGTTCAGCGCATCGCGGGCCTGAAGCGTCAGCTTCTGGTCGCGCGTCACATCGCTAATCTGCTCATAATAGCATAAGGCGATCAGATAATAGGCATAGGCCGCGTCGCGGTTGCCCGGATGGATCGAAAGGAAGCGCTGGGCCGACTGGATCGACTGGCGATAATTGCGCGCGGCATAATAGCTGAACGAGCTCATCAGCTGCGCGCGGCGGGCCCAGGGCGAATAAGGATGCTGGCGCTCAACCTCATCGAACAGCACGGCAGCCTCGGCAAAGCGACCATTGTCGAGCCGCTGCTGGCCCGCCAGATACAGCGTGCTGACGTCGCGCGCGACATAGCGCGTATCAACGCGGTTCGAACTGCGCGCGCAGCCGGCCAGCAAGGCGAGTGAGATCAGGCTGGCGGCAATCAGCCGGCCACGACGCAGCGGTGTAACGGTCATGCGCAGCCTCTTAACCGAGCAACCGGACCGCGCCAAGCGAATGATGAGCGCTTTGCGCCACGGGCAGAAGACAGATGATGCATGGCGCGCGAAACAAGGACCGGCCCGTTGAACCGGCGCTGAACGAGAGCGGCTGAATGGGCGCCTGCCCCTCTTTTCCCATGCGAGCGCACTGCCCGCAAACCGCGCCGCCGCTCTCTGTGTGGGAGGTGGGAAGCGGCGACGCGGCCTGCACCTTGCGGAGCAGAAAACGGTCGACGCCCGACCCGAACCGGGGAATGCGCACGCCAGCGTGGGGGATGGCGGCACACGGTTCAGGCCGGTCGTCGACCTGCGAAGCTGTCAGACGTCCGGGTGGTCGCTGACATAACTCCGCATCCTCGCGGACCCGAGGGGCGTTAGCCCGACCGTCCGCCGCTCGGGTTCTTCACCCGCAACGACGGCCAGCCCCGCTTGGACCAGTTTATCGATCACTGCAGCGGCCTCAGCCGGGCTGAGCATGTTGCCCACGGCCAGGGCCGTGTCGCTCACCGGACTGGACTGCAGTTCACCGACGAAAAGAGAGAGCATCACGTCCATGGCGCGATCGGCCATGACGGGCGTGTAGAAATGCTTGCTGCGCAGACGGCCGAGCATGTGCATGCGGCCGGCCTTGGCCCGCAGAACGCTCGAAGCTTCCGCGGAGCGAGGATCAGCCGGCGCGTCCGACCGGGCTGCGGCGTCGCGTTGCACGATATTGGGCACGTCAAAAAACTTTCGATTCGGCATCGGACTACCCTCGCCGCGCGGGAAACACCCCGCGCGCGAAAGATGCGCCGCCGCTGTGAGAAGAGGCGGCGGATAGACCACCGTCTCTGCCGGCGCATGTCCCGTAACCACCAGACAGTGAGGAGCCTATCGTCACCAGCCGCGCTCACTGACCGGGAAGACCGGGCCGAGCGGCGGGAATAAGACCCGTGAGGTGGTCGGGTTGACCACTCATTGTCCAATACCGCGATGGTCGCCGAGATAATTGCGCATTCGCGCCGATCCCATCGGGGTCAGGGTGATCGCATCGCCTTCGCCGACAGCAGGCCCGCCCTCTCCCGCCGACCCGGCGCGGACCAGACCTGCCTTGATTAGCGCTGCAACCACCTCGTCTTGCGGATCGCTGCGCAGATCCTGCGCGCCGTTCAACGATGCCCGGGAGACCGTCCGCCCCTCGCTCTGGGCAAGGAACAGCGTCAGCATGGCCGCCATGGCGTCATCGGCCATCACCGGCTCTGGAAAGAGGGCACTGCGCTGGCCCATGAGGGCCTGCAAACGCCGCGCCCGCTCGATCACCGGGTCATCCGGCAGACAAGCGCGCGCATCGTCGTCCACGCCCGGTGGGCGCGGCTTATTGGCTGTATCGAACATCACGATCCGTCCCTGGGATATTCGCGGGGTTCACACTGAACCCGTGTCTCCTCGCCTATCCCTGCCTCAACATCATTCTCAAACGCGTGGCAGTCAGCGGCGGTCCGTCATGTCTTGAAGTCGATTGTCATCTGGTGCGACCCTGCAATTTTAGAAGCCTTTTTGGCTTTCTAAGGTAACATTATGTTATGCGAGCTTCACTTTGTGCGCCGTGATCACGGGAAGTCAACCGCTAAAGGACGGACCGATGGAGCGATGCGATGGGGTCCCACCTCATCTGTCCCGTTTTGATTCGTTCCTGCCGGAATCAGCACCAAAACGGCACGCTTCGAGGATGTTGGACAGCGCCGGCAGCATTGCCGCGCGAAAGGCATAGCTACGGCGGCCTGTCTCGATCGCCGATCCGGCGAGGCCTTTTTCGTTGAGCGCAGCCCGCAGCGTTGAGATGTGAACCTTGATCGCCGCACGCGACATCGCACCGCGATCCAGGAGCAACGCAAGTTCATCGAGCGGGATCAGCCGGTCAGGCTCGGCAATCAGGCGCAGGAGCAGGCGCGCACAGATATGGCCCCGCAGTGCCAGGGCCGCATTCAGATGGGCAACTGCCATCGGCTCGTTCGCGTGACTGAGCAGCCCAACCGGCAACGCTCCGTCGGCAAAGGGCCTCGCACCGGCCCCTTCCGCAACCTCCTGCTCAATCTCAAGCAGATGGCGCGCGGCCTCGATGCGGTCTGCAGCTTCTTGAATCAGCCGGGCCGCACGATGACGGCGCGCTTGGCCGGATCGATCTGGCTCCGTCACCCCACCCCTCCACGGTCAACGGGGACACGTCATTGGGCGGCTTGCAATGGCGCGGTGCGGCACCGGTCTTATGCCCTGCAAGGTGCCGGAGCGTGGCATGGGTTCCTTCCTGTCGATCAAGCGGGAGACGCTAACCCAGTCCGCCCCCGGCATTCCATCAATTGCCTCCATTTCGGAGTCGAAAAGGCGCGGCGAGGTTAGCACCGCTGCCGGGCGCGCTTCGTCAGCCCGCGGCTCGCGCGGAGCCCTGCCCCTTTCGCCCTTTGGCTCCGCCACCAAGTGCCGATACGAGCGCGGCAAAGCATATTGCCGCCTAGATCAAGACAGCACGCCGCGCGCTACCGAGAGAGAGACGGGATGGGATGGAGAGGTGAGCCTTGCAATCTGAACAGCTTTTGAGCCTGCGCAATGTCCGCACGGTGCGCATCGGTGCCGGTCTTCTGCCGGCCTGTGCCGCCGATGTCGTCGCGTCCGGCGCCGAAAGCGCGCTGATCGTCTCCGGCAGCCCCCTGCGTGCGCTCAGCGAAGCACTCGCCTCCGAACTGGCCAAAGCCGGCTGCGCCGCCACGATTTTCGACGCCATTGCCGGCGAGCCGACCTTCGCCGATTTTGAGGCCGCCATGGCGACGGCGCGCGAGAGCCAAGCCGGCTTCATCATCGGACTGGGCGGCGGCAGTGCGATGGATGTCGCCAAGCTGGTCGCCGCGCTGATGGATGGCGCGCAGGGCATCGATGACGTCATCGGCACAGGCCTCCTCCAAGGCCGCGCCATTCCGCTCGCCTGCATCCCGACCACCGCCGGCACCGGTAGCGAAGTCACCCCCATCGCCATTCTGGAAGACGTGGCGGCGGAACTGAAGAAGGGCGTGGTCAGCGATCATCTGGTGCCGGATTTCGCCTATCTGGATGCCGAACTCACCGTCTCAATGCCCCGCGCCGTCACCGCCGCGACCGGGCTGGATGCGCTTACGCATTGCATCGAGGCCTATGCCAACCGCTTTGCCCATCCCGTCGTCGACGCCTGGGCGCTCGAAGGCATCCGCCTGATCGCCGGCCATCTCGAACGCGCCTGCACGGACGGCACAGACCTGGAGGCGCGCGATGCCATGCTGCGCGCGGCGCATCTGGGCGGCATGTGCCTTGGCCCAGTGAACACCGCGGCAGTCCACGCCTTGGCCTATCCGCTCGGCGGCGAATTCCACATCCCCCACGGCGTCGCCAACTCGCTGCTGCTGCCGCATGTGCTGCGCTTCACCCTGCCTGCGGCCCCCGCTCGCTACGCTCAGGTCGCTGCCGCCCTTGGCGTGGCGCGGACCGGCGATGACGAGGCGGATGCGCTGGCCGGCATCGCGCAGATCGAGCGCCTTTCCGCTGCCATCGGCATCGAGCGGCACTTGTCCGCCTTCGGCATCGGCGCCAACGCGGTGCCCAAGATGGCTGCCGCCGCCATGACCGTGCAACGGCTGCTCATCAGAAATCCGCGCGAGGTCACCGAATCCGATGCGCGCACCATCTACGAAGCTGCGCTATAGGACCGACACCCCATGAAAGCCGACCTCTTCTCCTGGTATCGCGGCGCGGACCGCAAAACCCGCCGCGTGTTCTGGACGTGCAGCGCCGGCTGGGCGATGGATAGCGCGGATGGGCTGGTCTATCAGTATCTCATCCCGCTGCTCATCGTCGGCCTTGGCATCTCGCTGACCGAGGCCGGGACCATCGCCAGCGCCAATTATTTCGCGGCGGCGATCGGCGGCTGGATCGGCGGCTGGTTGTGCGACCGCTATGGCCGCGCCCGCATCCTGCAGCTCACTATCCTGTGGTTCTCCTTCTTCTCCTTCGCCTCCGGCTTTGCCCAGAATTTCGAGCAACTGCTCGTGCTGCGCGTGTTGCAGGGCATCGGCTTCGGGGCGGAATGGGCGGTGGGCGCGGTGCTGCTCGGCGAAATCGTCTCACCCAAGCATCGCGGCAAGGCGCTGGGCACGCTGCACAGCGGCGCGGCAGTCGGCTCCGGTCTGGCCGCGTTGATCGCCGGGCCATTCGCCTCCGCCTTCGATCCCGAGATCGGCTGGCGCCTCGCCTTCTTCGTCGGCATCATTCCGGCCGCCTTGATCTTCTTCATCCGGCGTGGGTCCGACGATTCTGATCTGTTCAAGCAGGCTCAGCAGCGTGCGCAGGAGACCGGACAGCGCACCAGCCTCACCAGCATCTTCCGGCCCAAGGTCGTCCGCATCACCATCTTGGCATCGCTGCTGGCCGTCGGCGCGCAGGGCGCGGGCTATGCGGTGAGCAGCTACCTGACGGTGTTCCTTGCCAATGAGCGCGGCATCGGCATCGCGATGGCCGGGCTGTGCGTGATGTTCAACAGCGTCGGCGGCTTCTTCGGTTTTCTGTTCAACGCCGCGATCAGCGACTTTGTCGGGCGCCGCAATGCCTTCCGGCTGTTCGGCCTCGGCTTCGTGATCTCCGCCGCCATCTATCTGTTCGGGCCATGGGGCGGGAATGTCTGGTTCCTCGTGCCGTTCGGCATCGTCTACGGCTTCTTCCAGTTCGGCATCTATGCAAGCTTCGGCCCCTATTTCACCGAACTGTTCCCGACCGAACTGCGCGGCACCGGACAGGCCTTTGCTTATAATTTCGGCCGTGCCGCGAGCGCTCTGTTCATCATGACCGTACCCTTGGTGGCCGCCATCATCCCGCTGGGCGCGGCGATGGCCATCGTCGGCATGGGGGGCATCCTGTGCGCCCTCATCGCAACGCTGATGCTGCCCGAGACCGCCGGCCGCGCGCTGCAGTCACTGGATGACTTCGGTCGGGACGAAGCCCCCCAACCCATTGAGGCAAAGGCAACCGCTCCATGAGCCAGCAGCCCATCGCGGTCGTCATCGGCGGCAGCCGCGGCATCGGCGCCGCCATCGTCCAGCTGCTCGCGGCGTCCGGCTACCATGTCGTGTTCAGCTATGCGCGTGACGCAGCGGCGGCGCAGGCCGTCGCAGCGAGCGTCGCCACTGCCGGCGGTCAGGCTCACGCGGTGCAGGCGGACAGCGCGCGCGAGGCCGATCTGATCGCCCTGTTCGACGAAGCGCAGGCGCTGGGGCCGATCGGCGCGCTCGTCTATTCCGCCGGGATCACCGGCCAGGCCTCTCCCCTGGCGGAGGTCTCGGCGGAAACCCTCAAGCGCGTGATGGCGGTCAATCTCACCGGCGCGATGCTGGCGGCGCGTGAAGCCGTGCGGCGCATGGCCCTCTCGCGTGGCGGCGCGGGCGGCGGTATCGTCTTCATTTCGTCGCGGGCGACCGCTTATGGCTCGGCCGGGGAATATGTCTGGTATGCCGCATCCAAAGGCGGCCTCGATAGCCTGATGACCGGACTGGCGCGGGAAGTCGGCGGTGATGGCATTCGCGTCAACTGCGTCTCCCCCGGCCCGGTCGCCACGGACATGCTGAGCGCCGAGCGGCTGGCCGCCGGCGCTGCCCGCGTGCCGATGCAGCGCGCTGCACAGGCGGATGAGATCGCGCAGGCGGTCCGCTATCTGCTCTCGTCCGAGGCCTCTTTTGTGAATGGCGCGAACCTCGCCGTCTCCGGCGGCGTGTGACTATGGGAAACTTGCAAAGCGCCTTGAAATGGTTGACCCTGAAGGAAAGCGGCCGGGACGCCTCGATAGAAGGACAGAGGGCACGCGGAGAGGATAAGCATGGAATCCTACAGCACTGAAGCCTTCCCCATATCGACGCGCGCGGCGGCATGGACAAAGCTCTATTCACAGCAGCTCAATCGCGTGAACTTCACGCCCGCGGACCGGCATGAGTTTGCCGCGCGGCTCAGCCTCAGCCATTTCGGGCCGATCCAGCTCGCCAGCATCGCGGCCAATCGCAGCCATATCGAGCGGACGCGCAACCATATCCGCCCCGGCGCGCCGCGTCTTTATTCTTTCCTGATGCAGGCGCGCGGCAACAGCGTGCTCGACCATTGCGGGCATCAGGCCCAGCTCGATCAGGGCGATTTCGTGCTGTGCGACAGCGCGGCACCGCACAGCTTCACGCTCGGCGACAATTCGATGATTATCATGCTGCGCGTTGATGCCGGCCTCATCAAGAAGCACCTGCCGACGCCCGAGCGCTTCTGCGGCCTCAAGCTCGATCATGAGGTGGGGCTGACGGCGGTCATGTCCGCCATGCTGGAGAACCTCAACACGCAGGTGCAGAGCGGCTTCCATTCCGATCATGATGGCCGCTTTGCTCGCCACGTGCTGGAAATGCTCTCCACGGCCTATGCGATGGGCTTTGACGAGCAGCCGGAAGGCTCGGCGGTGATGCTGGGCCGACAGAGCGAAGTCATTCGCTATATCGAGGACAATCTGCGTGACCCGGAACTGACGCCCGCGCGTGTCGCCGAGGGGCTGCGTATCTCGCCGCGCTACCTGCGCACGCTCTTCGCCTCGCGCGGGGAGAAGGCGTCCAGCTACATTGTCCGGCGGCGGCTGGAAGAATGCGGCAAGCAACTGCGCAATCCCGCCTGGGCCGGCCATACGCTGACCGAGATCGCCTTTGCCTGGGGATTCAACAGCGCGGCGCATTTCACCCGCACCTTCCACGAGCATTTCGGCATGGCGCCGCGCGATTACCGGCGGGCCGGCTCGAACTGACCAGCCGACCGGCGCCTTCCTGAGCAAGTCATCCTGCCCGCCCGGGCAAGCGGCGGCGCAACCTCTATGTCAGCCCGGTCTCCACGCCGACAGGCGAGACATGGAGGACGGAAGACGCAATGGTTGCCAGGGAAGTGCTTGATCTGAACCAGATATTGTCGCTGCAGCTGACCGAATATTGGCACGAGATCGATACCAACAAGGGGCGCAAGGCCTCGGATTATTATACCGAGGATGCCGTCTTCCACGGCCAGTTCGCCTCCTATAACGGCCGCGCGAAAATCCAGCAATTTTACGATTGGCGGGCCGAACGTGGCGAGCGGCTCGCAGTCCATGCCTTCACCAACTTCCGCGCCTGGTTCACCGGTCCGGACAGCGCGGAAGCGACCAATTACCTGTTCCTCTATGCCGCCGATGGCGTGCGTCCCCTCCCCACCCATCCGCCGGTGACGATCTCGCTGGCGACCGACCGTTATGTTCGCGGCGCCGGCGGGCGCTGGCTGTGCACCTATCGCCGGTTCGAGCATTTGTTCGAAAGTGATACCCCGATCACAAATCCGAACCTGGACGATCAAGAAGCAAAGTGAGCAGGCCCATGAGCAGACAGCGCGGCGAACTCGACGAGAAGGATCTTCTGCTTTCCAAGGCCTATGTGGCCGGCAAATGGGTGGATGGCAGTGGCGACCCCATCGCTGTCGACGATCCCTATACGCTCGAGACCGTGGGACAGGTGCCGCGCGTCAGCGAAGCGCAAGTGTCTGAGGCCATCGACGCCGCGAACCGCGCCTTCCCGCTATGGGCGCGGCGGCCCGCCAAGGAGCGCGGCGCGATCCTGCGGCGCTGGTATGAGCTGGTCATCCAGCACAAGGAGGACTTCGCCCGGCTCATCACGTTGGAGAACGGCAAGGCGCTCAAGGAATCGCGCGCCGAGGTCGACTATGGCGCCGGCTTCCTCGAATTCTACGCCGATGAGGCGGCCCGCTCGGTGGGCGAGATCATCCCCGCCCCGGTGACCGGCCGCCGCCTGATGGTCGAGCGCGAGCCGATCGGCGTGTGCGTGGCGATCACGCCATGGAACTTCCCGCTCGCCATGCTCACGCGCAAGGTCGGGCCGGCGCTGGCGGCCGGCTGCACCATCGTCGCCAAGCCGGCCGAGCTGACGCCGCTCACGGCACTGGCCTTTGCCAAGCTGGGTGAAGAAGCAGGCGTGCCAGCGGGCGTGTTCAGCGTGGTCACCGGCAATTCCAAGACAATTGGCCCGGTGATGACCGGATCGCCGATCGTCCGCAAACTCTCCTTCACCGGCTCGACCCCGGTGGGCGCGATGCTGGCGGAAGCCTGCGCCCCGACGATCAAGCGGCTCGGCCTCGAACTGGGCGGCAATGCGCCGCTGCTGATCTTCGATGATGCCGACCTCGACACCGCAGTCGAAACGGCGATGGTCGCCAAGTTCCGTAATGGCGGCCAGAGCTGCGTCGCGGCGAACCGCATCTATGTGCAGAATGGCATCCGCGACCGCTTTCTCGACGCGTTTGGTAGCAAGGTCGCGACGATGAAGGCCGGCGACGGCTTTGAAGACGGCATCGATGTCGGCCCGATGATCGACGATCGCGCCATTGCCAAGATCGACGAGCATCGCGAGGATGCGCTGCGCCATGGCGGACGTCTGATTGCCGGGGGCGCATCGCCGGGCGGGCGCATCGCGGTGCCGACGCTGATTGGCGACGTTGCATCGGATGCGCTGCTGACCCGCGAAGAGACCTTCGGGCCGCTGGCCGGCGTCATCGGCTTTGCCAGCGTGGAGGACGGCGTGCGGCTGGCGAACGATACGCCATTTGGCCTCGCCGCCTATCTCTGCTCCAGCGATCCGGCGACGATTGCCCGCGTGGGCCGGGATCTGGAGAGCGGCATCGTCGGCATCAACACCGGCCTCATCTCGACGCCTTATGCGCCCTTTGGCGGCGTCAAGCAGTCGGGCCTCGGGCGCGAGGGCTCGCACCACGGCCTCGCCGAATATCAAAACCTCAAATATCTCTGTCACGCAGGACTTTAGACCCGCTTATGCGCAAACACGCCAAGGTCATCATCACATGCGCGCCGACCGGCTCGATCCACACGCCCTCCATGTCGCCGCATCTGCCGGTGAGCGCGGACGAGATTGCGGAGGCCGCCATTGGCGCAGCGCAGGCCGGCGCGGCGATCTTGCACCTGCATGCCCGTAATCCGGCGGACGGTAGCCCAAGCCCCCGCGCGGCCGATTTCATGGCCTTTCTGCCGCGCATCCGGCAGGCGACGGACGCGGTGGTCAACATCTCCACTGGCGGCAGCGCCACCATGTCGCTTGATGACCGGCTGGAAGGCGCCAAGCAGGCCCGGCCCGAGCTGTGCTCTCTCAACATGGGACCGCTGATCTTCGATTTCTCCGGCGCGGCCAAGCGGGTCACGCAGTGGCAGCACGGCTGGGAGCAGCCCTATGTCGAAGGCGCGCGCGGGCGGATCATGTACAATGACAATGCCTATATCGAGCGCATCATGCTGGAAGTCGGTCGGGAATTCGGCACGCGCTTCGAGTTTGAGTGTTACGATATCGGCCATCTGTACACGCTCGCGCATTTCGCGGACCGGGGGCTGATCGATCCGCCATTCCTCATCCAGGGCGTGTTCGGCATCTTGGGCGGCATCGGCGCCGATCCGCGCAATCTCGCCCATATGGTGACCATGGCCGATAGTCTGTTTGGCGAGGATTATGTGTTCTCGGCCTTCGCGGCGGGCCGCCATCAGCTCGGCTTCTGCACCCAGAGCGCGCTGCTCGGGGGCAATGTCCGCGTCGGGCTGGAAGACAGCCTGTTCATCGGCAAGGGCGAACTCGCCACCTCCAACGCGCAGCAGGTGGAGCGTATCCGCCTCGTGATCGAAGCCCTGGGCCGCGAGATTGCGACGCCTGCCGAAGCCCGCGCGTTGCTCGGCCTCAAGGGCGGCGACGCCGTCGGCTTCTGAGCCAGAGCTTCGGCCTCCCTTCAACGTCCATCGCTTTTGGGTGCCCGCCCGGCCTGAATGGCCGGGCGGGCATTTCTGCAACAGAAAGCCGGGCCTCCTTTCGGAAGCCCGGCTGGCATCTGCAGCGCTGGCGTCAGATCAGAATTTGACCCGTACGCCGGTCCGGAACCGCGCACCGAAGGTGTCGAAATAGACCGGGTTGGTTGGATAGTTGGAGCCACCCAGGCCACCACCACCCGGCGCAATCGGCGGCTTCTTGTCGAAGATATTGTCGATCGCACCGAACACCTCGATGCTGTTCCCACCATTTCCGACCGGGATCGCATAGGACATGGCGAGGCCGAAATAGCTCGCTCCCTTCACGCGGTTGGTGTTGATGCTGTTGCGCAGCCTTGGGTCGTAGCCTTCATCTTCCGGCCCAACCCGCTCGACATTGTAGATGCCCGAGCTGATCCGGCGCATGCTCACCGTGGCGTTGAACGGCCCGCTGTCATAGCTCAGGAACGCGTTGACGATCCACGAGGGCGCGGGGTTGAAGTTGCCGCCGCTGCTGACCGGCCCGGTCTGCCCGGCATAATCGATCACCGGCGTGGTCGGATCGGCCTGCACCTTGAAGTCATATTGGTGGTTGGCCAGCACGCGCAGGTTGAGCGCCCCGCCCCAATCGGCCGAAAGGTCGGACAGGCGCAGCGTATAGTCGAACTCGAAATCGAGGCCGCGCACAGTCATGCTGCCGAGGTTCACCTGGCGGGCATCGATGTACGAGATGTTGGTCGGCGAGACGAAGGTGATCCGGTCACAGAAGATGTCGAACTGATCGCAGAAATCGACGATCTGCTGGCCGCCGAGCCGGCTGACGGCATCCTCGATGGCGATCTGATACCAGTCGACCGACATGCGCAGGCCCGGGATGAAGCTTGGGCGGAACACGATGCCCGCCGTCGTCGTATCGGCCTTTTCCGGCGTCAGCGCGAAGCTGCCGCCATTGAGGATCGGGGTCGGATCGTCATTGCCAACGCCCGGGATATTCGGGTTGTCGACGATGCCCTGCGAGGAGCCTTCCTCGGTCGCCACCTGACGCTGGAAAAGCTCGCGGAAGCCGCCAGCGCGGATATCGCGCGAGCGCGAGCCGCGCAGGCGTACACCGCCGCCGATTTCCCAGATGCCGCTGAGCTTGTAGCTCACCGCCTCGGTCGTCTTCTCCTCGCTGGTGAACGCATCCGACGCCTTGTTGCGCGTCCAGCGGACGGCGCCGTTGAGCTCCAGCGTCTCGAAGAACGGCCGGTTCGCCAACAGCGGCACGCTCACTTCCCCGAAGGTTTCGAGCACCTCGATGGTGCCGCCATAATCCAGGCCAAAGGTGAAGGCATAGTCAGTGTAATTCGGAATATCGCCATGGGTCACATCGCCCTTTTCCTTGCGGTACTCCACACCCGTGGCAGCGCCGACCGGCCCGGCGCCAAAGCCGTCGAACAGCGAGCCGCTGATCGAGGCGGCAGCGACATGCTGGGTATAGAGGAAGTCCTCCACCACCGGGCGGTAGGCGTAGTCGATGGCCGCCTGGCTGAGATTATCGAGACCAAACAGGTTCATCGGTACGCAGCCCTGCGCGCGCGGATTGGGATTGGCCTTGAGCAGTTCCCGGCAGACGATCTGGTTGGTCGCCGGATTGACCACGGCGTCCAGCCCGTATTGGAACTCGGTGTTCACGCGCGAATAGCGGGCCGACTGATGCCGCTTGTTGCGGCCATATTGATAATAGACGTCCCAGTTCCAATCGCCACCGATCTCGCCGGTGACGCCCAACACCGCGCGCCAGACATCTGCGGTGACCGAGTTGAGCGCCGGGATCTGCGCATCAACATCCTTGCCTAGGCTGAACTGGGTGCCCGCTAGCAGCGTCTTGAGCGAAGCTGGCAGGAAGGCATTGTCCGGCTGCACGAAATAGGTCGAGCGTGGGCCGGCTGTCACGCCGCTGTTGGAGGCGGAGCGATGCGCGTAGGTGACTTCGGTATAGGCCTCGACCGTGTCCGACAGGTCGTATTTGCCGGAGAGATAGCCGACGAAGCGCTCGACCGGCGTCTGGATGTCGGAATCCGCATAGGTAGATTCGCCGTCGCCGCCCTGCCGCGGGCCGGTCTGCGACGATTGGACGTACGTGCCGGGATCGAACTGCACAATGCCGGTGCCGTCGTCATTGAAGCGGATGTTGCGCGCCGCCGGCGCGGCAGGCGCTCGGTTGCGAACCACGCCGCGCGCATCGTTGAACGCCTGCTTGGAATTGGGGCCGATGATGAAGTTGGGTAGACCATAGCCCGGCGTGCCCGGACGATCGAAGCCCGAGAGCGAGCCGTTGGCCAGCACATTATTGGCATTCACGAAGACGTCGTAGCTTTCCGCACACCAGTCGCGTGAGAGCGAGCAATCGCCGATGCCGTCCCTCTTCTCATATTCGCCGCCGATGACGATATGGCCGCGGCTGCCGACGCGCGTGCCATAGACGAGCGAGCCATGATGGCCTTTCCCATCACCCCGGAAGGTCTGGCCATAATCGACCTGCCCGCGCAGCCCCTCGAGCTCGGTATCGAGGATGAGGTTGACAACACCGGCAATGGCATCCGACCCATAAGCCGCCGATGCGCCGCCCGTCACCGTCTCCACGCGCTTGATCATCGCGGTGGGAATGAGGTTGAGGTCAACCGCACCGCCGTCCGATGTCGGAACGAAGCGGCGGGAATTGACCAGCGTGAGCGTGCGCGTGCCGGAATCCGGATTAAGGCCGCGCAGGTTCGCATAAGAGGCGCCGACATTCGCGCCCGCGGTGATGCCAGCCGTCGCGTCTGACTGGAAGGCCGTGTTCTGCGGGATCAGCTCGACGATATCGCCGGCATTCACGATGCCCAGCTTCTCAGTCTGCTCGATGCCGAACACCGTGGCGGGCGTCGGCTCGTTAAAGGCGTTGTTGCGGATCCGCGTGCCCGTGACGACGATGGATTGCTCGCTCGCGCTCTCCGCCCCGCTGCTGTCCTGCGCCTGAACCGGCATTGACAGCAACGCCGCCGCCGGCAGTGCCGCCCGCAGCAGATGCGACGCGCCCCCGCGTCCTTTCACTTTCAAAGTCATTCGTACGGCCTCCCCATTATGTATATTTTGCGCGCACGACCTTTGCCGGGCGCGATCTCATGCGGACCATCGCATTGCGCAACGGGCCGCTTCTTATCTCCAAGTGATCCAGCTTATGCCGAATTCGGCACAAACAGAGCCGGACGACGGCATCGCCCGGCTCCGATGTCATCGGTGTGCTGCGGTGCTCTTACGCCCAGTTGAGCGCGCGCTTAATCGTGCCGCCCAAAATCCACTCCTTGTCACTCTGCGAAATCTCATTGGTGTGGAGCAGGCTGTAGAGCGCGTCCGCATAGGGCTTCCAGTCCTTGCGGAGCGGGAAGCCATTGGGACCCGGCGGCGTTTCCGTGCCCCAGCGCTGCCGGGTCATGTCGCTCGCCCACAGGCACCGTTCCGGGCCGAAGGCGTGCAGGATCTTGTGAACGTATGGCCAGATGTCGTGATAGGGATAGGCCTCCTTGGAGATGATCGGCATCCCGCACAGCTTCACATAGACATTGGGATAGCGCGCCATGTCGAGCAGCTTGGGAAGGTTCGCCCAGCGGTCCTTGGGCGGCGCGATCATCGACTGGGTGACCCCGTAGTGATCGATGATGATCGTCATGTCCGGGTGCCGCTCGGCATAGATCGCGGCCTCGTGACCGAACTCATGGGCACCGACGAACATCGGGATCTTATACTTGGCGCCATAAGCGAAATAGCGGTCGAACGCGCCCTGCCTGACCAGCGGACTGACCGCGATCTGCGCGCCCGGCTTGCGCCAGACCTGCCCGTAATTGGTGAACAGCACGCGCGTGGCGAGCATCCCCGGCTTCTTCTTGAAAGCCGACATCTGCTGCTCGAGGTCCGGCGCCGCATGGTCGAACACTTCGACCGCCCCGAACCGGTCCGGATAGTAGCGCACCGCCGCTTCGTTAAAGGCCCGGCCCGCATAGATAATCGCCTTGTCGACGCCGACGCAATCGATCGCCTCGCGCGCCAGTTCGACATTGATGAACTCTTCAAGCTGCGGCGTGATCGTCTCGCCTTCGGGCTTGGCGGCGCGCATACCGCCGCCGATATGGGGTTCGTGGATCTGACCGTCGATGATCTGCATATACCTTGTTCCTCTCGCCTATGCTTGATGGTCGGTGACGGGCCAGCGCCCGCCTTCCGATCAGAACCGCTTGTTCAGGGTGAGATACCACTCACGCGGGGCGCCCGGCTGGCCGTTGATCTGCGGATAGCCGATAGCCTGGTAGATGAAGTAATTGCGCCAGTAGAACTGCTTGAAGACGTTGGTGACGCCCGCTGCGATGGAGAAATCATACTCCTTGTTCGCGTAAGTCAGGCGGGCGTTGACGAGCGAATAGCCGTCCTGATTATACTCTACACGGTCCGGGCTGTAGACCTGGCTGCCGGTGTAGAACCAGTCGACACGTGGCGTGACCGTGCCCTGCAGAGCCGGCGCATCGAACTCATACTGGATGCCGGCATTGGCCTTGAGCTCGGGGATCGCCACCGGGCGCCGGTTCTGGCCGGCCGGGCGGGCATCAAGATCGGCCGACGAGAATTTGTGGTAGCCGATTGAGCCGCCGACCGCCAAGCCCTCGACCGGACGGAAATCCAGCTCCAGCTCGAAGCCTTTCACCTTGCCCGGCGTGTTCTGGTAGAAGGTGCGGCCGATGCAAGCAAAGCCCGGCGTCCCGGCGGTGATCTCAGCCGCCGTCAGCGGACGGCAGGTCGTGAACGCGGGATTCACTGGATTGGGAATTTCGAGGAAACCCCCTGGGGCTGGCTGCCCATTGGCACCCAACTGATATTCCTGACCCGAGACGCTCGTCGGACGGGTCTTATAGTCCGTGTAGAAGGCCGCAGCGTTGATCCGCAGCATCCGGTCGAACAGATCGGTCTTGACGCCCAGTTCGTAGGACTGGGTTTCATCGCCCGGATATTGCGCAACCTGGCTCGGCTGGAGCGGACGGGCATTGAAGCCCGGCAGCCGCGCGCCGGTGGAGACGGACGCATAGATCATCGTGCGCTCGCTCAGCTTGTAGTCAGCACCGACCTTCCAGTCGAACCGCTCGTCCTTGATGTCGAAGTTGAAGACGGTCTGGCCGGTGGGCGAGATGGTGAACTGCGTCGAGGCGGCCGTCGTGCCATCCAGCACGCTGCGATAATCAACGCCCTTCTTGTCCTTGGAGAAGCGCCCGCCAAGCGTCAGGCCAAAGCGATCGCCGAAGGGCCGCAGCGTGGCGTTGGCGAAGACCGCCTTGCTCTCCGGCGTGTAACGGCTCCACAGGTAACGCTGCGTGTTGTTGAACGGCGACGTGCCGGAGAAGCGCTGTTCGCCATCCGCCCAATAATAGAAGGCGCCGACGACCCAATCGGCCCAGCCGGTCTTGCCGATCAGGCGGATTTCGCCGGTCCAGTCATCCTGGAACACATCATTGCGATTGTTTTCCATGGCGACGGGCGAACCATCGACATCGAACCCGAACACGCCATCATAGCGGCGATAGCCGACGATGCCGACGACATCGATGCTGTCGCTGATCTCATATTCAATCCGCGCATTGCCGCCCCAGTTCGTCTGCGGAACGTTGCTGGGGTGCGTGATACCGCCGCGGAAGGGCGAGCCATTGTAGAATGTGTTGCCGGGAATGGCTGTGCCAGCCGCGATCGGATCGGCAAAGGTCGCGAAGGTCGTGTAAGGGTCGCCGGTGATGAAGCGGCTATCATAAGCAAAGGTCGGGCCGCCCGGTGCCGTCCAGCGGTTGAACAGCGTCGAGACCGCGGAGCGGCCGGCTGCGACGGCCGGGTTAATGGCGACGACGCTATCCATGGCCGCCTCCGAATTGTCCTGGAGATAATCCAGCGCGGCGGTGATTTTGAGGCGCGGCGTGGGCTCCCAGTAGATCTGGCCACGGATGGCCTGCACATCCTCACCACCCAGATGGCCGATGGTGCAATCCTTGGGCGGATTGATGTCGGAATTGTTGAGCAGGCCGGCATCCGCAGTCGGGAACAGACCGGCCAGCTGAGGCGTGCCCCGGCGGATCATTTCGCAGCGGAAATCGAGCTGCCGCTGGTAGCCAGTCATCTTCTTGACCAGACCGGAGACAGAGAGCGACATGGTCGATCCGAGCGGCAGGTTGATACCGACGCGCATCTCGCGGCGGTCATAGCTGCCGACTGTGAACTCGCCATAGCCCGAAGCTTCGCCCAGCACCGGGCGGCGGGTAGTGAGGTTGACGGCGCCGGCCAGCGAGTTGCGGCCGAACAGCGTGCCTTGCGGGCCCCGCAGCACCTCGACCCGCTCCAGATCAAGCAGATCGAACATGGAGCCGAAGACAAGCGGATAATAGACATCGTCGATATAGAAGGCGACGCCCGCTTCACCCGACAAATTGGTCTCGCTCGAGCCGATGCCACGGATGAAGGCGCTCATGCCGGGGCCGAATGCCGCCTGCGACTTCTCGAAGGAGACGTTGGGAACGACGCGCGACATTTCGGCGACGTTGGTCAGCCCCTGCTCCATCAGCGCGTCTGCCGGCAGCGCCGAGATCGCAATCGGCGTATCCTGCAGGTTGGTCGCGCGACGGGTCGCCGTAACGACGATGTCCGCGATCCCGGTTCCACGCTCGGAAACGCCGTCCGCCTCAGTGACCTGCGCATGGCCGGTCTGCGCTATACACAGCGCCAGCGCGGACGCTGAAACCTTACCGAAAGTCCTCTTCATCTCATCCCCTCCCGAATTGGTGCAGCCATGTCTGGCCTCGGGGGGAGCACTAGAGGGGCTCCATCATCCAATCTTGCCGAATGCGGCACTGAACGACGCCTTGCCCGGCATATGCCGTTTACGAACCCGCGTTCATCACGCGAACTGCTGCAGTTCCGGATAAGGCAGCGCCGGTCCCTCGCCGATGCGGAAGGTGCAGTGACCGGTATAGACCGCGGCATCGCCATGCGCGCGCACGGGCCGGCTCATGAGGTAACGGCCGTTGATCAGCCGAACCGTGCCGTTTTCGTAGCGCGCCACGACGTCCTTCTGCGCGACCCGCACCTGCCGACCGGCGAACAGCGCCTCCAGCGCATCGGTATCATCATGGATGCCATCGGCATGGAGCACCGGCACTTCGGCTGCCTGAAGGGCGGTGGGCACCATGGCCGCGCCGACGATGGCGCCGCCGCTCGCACCGATGAAACCGCGACGGGAAAGCTGGGTGTTGGGCATCATGGTCTCCAATCAGGAAAAATAGAGCTTGAGTGCAGTCCGGCAAATCTGGGCGCGCTGAGCGGGATCGGGCACCCAGCGGCGGTAGCTGGCCAGCACCTGCTCGTAGCCGATGCGGCGTTCGTAGCCGACGAAGGGCGCGTCACTGCCCCACAGCAGGCGATCGGTGCCGACGCGCGCCACCAGATGTTCCGCGACATGCTGGGCGAGGCTTTCGAGGTCGCCATCGGGATCGTCGCGCCAGGCTTCCGGCCCCGGCAGGCGGAAGCCGCCCGAGAGCTTGACCCAGGTATGTCCCTTGTCGACCGCATCGAGCATCGCGCGGAAGCCGACGCAATCGAGCGGCGCCTGCGGATCGGGATGGCCGAAATGGTCGATCACGATGTCGACCCCGCTTTCCACCAGCGCATCGAGCACCGGCGGCAGGTTCTGTCCCTCGATGGCGACATGGACATGCCAGCCAAGATCGCGGGCGCGGCGAAACAGCAGCCGATATTCGTCGCTGCGATAATCGGCATGATATTCGGCGCGGGCGAGCTGCAGCCGGATGCCGATGATGCCATCGTCGCGCATCCGCTCCAGCACGTAGAAATCCGTGCCCGGGGGAACGATCGCGGTACCGCGCAGCCTTTTATGCCGGCGCAGTTCGGAAATCAGATAGTCATTGTAGCTGCCCGAAATGCTGAGCGCGGAGATCACCGCGAAATGGATGCCATGCGCATCCATCCGCGCGAGCAGGTCATCCGCCGTAAAGGCATAGTCCGGCGTGATCCACGCGCCGCTGGTGACGGGCATGTCCGCCGAAAAGATGTGGGCATGGCAATCGATGATAGGATTGCGCACCGCGTCATCGGTCAAGGATGTCATCTCGTCCCCCTCCTCGACTGCATCATTGCGCGCGCGGATACTCATCCGCGTTCAGCACCCAGCCGGGCATGTCCGAGAAATCGGCACGCGGGGGCGAGAAGATATCGACCAGCACGTTACGACCGGGCGCGGACGGCGCGGAGGTGTGGATGACGCGGGGCGGAATGACGCACACCGACGGCGCGCCGCAGCGCTCATGCTCGTCGTCGCGCCAGTCATGCTGGTTGGCCGTCCATGGCCAGCGCAGATGGTGCATATAGTCGCCCTCCAGCGCCAGGGAGCACTGCTCGAAATCATCGTGATGATGCGGCGAGAGCTTGGTCACATCGCGCGGCCCCTGCGGCGGGAAGACGTTGACCATGAAGGTGGTGCATCGCCAGATCTTGCCGAAACGCCCCGGCTCGTCCGGCACATCCAGGCTGTAACTGCGCAGCTTGAACCCATCGACCGGATCAGGCCACGGCTGGAACGGCGGAATCTGCGGATGCGGCCCAGCATAGGCCTGCGGATTGACGACCCGCGCAAGCAGATCTTGCGCCTCCAGCGAAAACAGCCGGACGATCTGGCCAGCCGAGCGGACCGTGATGCGGCTATCGCCCGGCGGCACGAAGTTGATGCTGTTGCCAGCGATCTCGTGCGGCACGCCGTCGATCTCGATGGTCACCGCGCTCTGCGCATCCGGCAGCAGCAGGACATATTCGTCGACTTGGCCGGATCGGTCGAACACCACGCCTTCTTCCGCCTGCGAGTAAGCGACGACGAAATTCTGCCCACGCGTGAGCCAAGTCTTGAGGCCGGGCGCCGTCTCCTGTGGGGCCTCTTCATAGAAGCGGGCGTAAGTGGAGGCCCCGAAGGCGCTGGCAGGCGCGGCTCCCCCGGCTGCGGCAGTCGAGAGGCGGGAACGGGGATCGTCGGATTCGTACATGAATTACTCCGTGGCGGCGGCGCGGCGGCCGTCCGACCAGTGCAGGAAGGTCTCGGGAGCGCGGCCGCTCACCGGATTGGCGAAATGGAAGCCCATCGGGGCGATGGCGGGATAAGGCGCGAAGGTGACGCCGCGCAGCGGGCCATCCGGCGGGTTCTTGGCAACATCCTCGGGCTTGGGGCGATAGCGCTCGCTGGCGCCCGGCACGATCGCGGCCCAACCGCCGGCGTAATCGGCGAGCCAGACATAATCGAGATCCATGCCGTGAATGCGCCAGACGCCGTTTTCGAGCACCGCCTGATTCTCGTAGATGCCCGAAATCCACGACCCCTGCCCCTTGGCGGCGCTGTTGAACTGGAACAGGCGCAGGCGGATATTGGCGCGCATCCCGTCTTCCGAAACGGTCACATAGGGCTGCGTCTTCTGGTGGATGGCCATGAACGCCGCCGAGCGCCCGGCATTGCCATAGCGCCCGAACAGCGACCCCCGCACACGCTCCCGCCCGACATAGGTGCCGATATAGGAGAGCTCTTTCCAGCCGTCGGTGGCGAAGAGATCGGCCGTGTCGTCCCAGCGGAACTCGTCGATATAATAGCCATAGGCATCGGCGATGTTTTCCGCGCCATCGAAGGCGGCCGCGCGGGCGAGCAGTGTTGCTGCATCTCCGGTGCCGGCAAAGGATGGCGCGGGCGCGAGCGCATCGGCGAAGCGCGCCGGTGCTGGTCGATGGCCGGGATAGGACGGTTCGGCCAGTTGCGAGGGCCGGTCCGGTCGCGCCGCAGCCACGCCGGGCAAACCGGCCGCAAGCGGCGCCTGCCAGCCTTTTGCATAAGCCGCGCGCATCACCGGCACGCGGCGCAGCGCCGTGATACGCCAGCGGCCACCTTCTCCGCGCGCGCAGGTGAAATCCTGGATCGTCGCAGACCAGTAGGTCTCACCGCCATGCTGACCGGTCATCCCGATCTCGATATTGCGCACCGTGGCGCTACGTCCGCCCGCATCCATCGTCACGACCGGCATGAGCTGGGGACGGTCGTTCAATTCGCCGGTCTTCAGACCGGCCTCGCCGAACAGCGCGAGCGCACGGCGGACGCCGGCATGGCCCACAAACTGCCCGGTGCCGGCAATGTCGACCAGCGCATCTTCGGTGAACAGATCGACAATGTCGTCGTCCATCTTGCGATCGAGATAGAAGCCGAACGCGGCCTGAAGATTCTGCACCAGCCCCTGCGAGACCAGCAGATCGGCCTGCCCTGCGATCTCGCGGACCGGCAGCGGGCTCGGTGCGGGACGCTTGGCGCCCCACGGATTACCGGCCTGATCTGGCGTATAGTGGAACGGCACCATCGGCACGCTGGGCGCAACATGCGTCCAGCCCTTGTCATAAGGGCCGGCAAATTGCGGGTGATAGTGCATCCGCGCAATCGCCCAGCCACCCATGCCGCCGGCATCGCCGGAGACCCGGACATAATCGATCACGTGAATGCCGCCGGCCCAGCCAGCCGACTGGCCGTTCACGCCCGTCATCGCCACCTCATGCCAGCGTCCGCGCGCGGACTGGCCGTCGGGCGCGAGGGTGATGACCGGGCTGAGGAACAGGCGCAGATTGAGATGCCCTGCCGGCAGTCCACGACTGTCGCCGCCCATCGTGCTGCGCAGATGCGCCTCGATGGGTGTGCGGCCTGTCACGGATTGCGTGCCGTCGGTCCATAGGCCGTCAGCGGCGAACAGACGCGCCATGTCGGCCCACTGGCCGGCTTGCGCATAATGCGCCCAGACATGCTGGAGGCGTTTGATCTCGCGGATCGCGCGGACATCCGCGAGGCGCGCAGTCAGGTCCGCAGCGTCACTGCCCGCCCCCGCAGACGCCATCCGTGACGTTGCGCAGCCCGCTAGCAGCGTCGCCGCACTCCCGAGCAGGATCGCGCGTCGTGAGAGGATCATGCGCCCCGGCTCGCTCACGTCGTCGGCTCCAGCGCCAGCGCCTCTTCGTACACGCTGCGGTCGATCAGCGTCGCAAGCTGCGCGCGCGACCTTGCCGGCCGCTTGTCACGCTCTGCCAGCCACTGTTCTTCCTCAGTCATGATATCGAGCAGGTCGGCAGGATAATCAGCGTTGAAGGCGTGGTGCTTCCACGCCGTCTGCACTTCCTCCACCGAATGGCCGCCCCGCTCCACCACGAGGGCCTGCGCCGCTGCAGGGTCCTTGCGGAGCGCCGCCGCCGCATCGATCACGGCACGGACGAAGCGGACGATCTGCTTGCGCTTGACCGGATCGGCGAGATTTTCCGCCGTGCTGTTGAGGTTGAACTGCTCGGCATAAACGCCATCGCCGCTGAACTCGATCAGGTCGTTACCCAAGGCGCGCGCGCTGTTCTCGCTCTCCGGCTCCCAGATGATCACGGCATCGACGCGCCGTTCGGCGAGCGCCTTGGTCATCTCGCTGAGCGGGCCCGGCGTACGGACGACCTCGATATCGTCATAGGACAGGCCAGCCTGGGCCAGCATTTTGTGAAAGAAATAGCCCGAGGACGTCTGCGGGATCGACGCGACGCGCTTGCCCTTGAGGTCCGCGACGCTCGCGATCCCCGCCGATTTCCGCGCAACGATGCGATAATGCCCCTCGGTCACCTGCAGGATGATGCGCAGATTGGGATGCTTGACCGAGTAGCGCAGCGCCTGCGTTTCGGCATGCGTGGCGACATCCGCCACGCCTTCCTCGCCGAAGCCGGCAATGATCGGCTCTCCAACCAGATTGGGAATGCCGCCCATCTTCACCGTGGCAGCATCGGGATAGAAAGTCTTGGCCGCCAGGAGCACGGGTGCGATCTCGAAAGTTTGGATATTGCCGTACACGGCAATCGGCCCCGGCTTCCCCTCATCCCTGGCTGTGGCACTCGCGGGAAGGAGCGCGCCGGCCGCGAGCATGGCCGCCATTGCGAGACTGTTCCTGATTGTGCGCACCGTCATCCCTCCTCAACACCGCAACCTGTTGGCCCGGCCCTATTCATTCACGCTAGGCGCCCACGCTGGCGGGCCGCAATTCAAATGCGCGTTGATGCCGCGCGAGGAAAAACTGGCTTCCGTCGAGGACAAATAGCGCAGGCTGGGCTGCGCCTCGCTCGCCTCAATCCAGCCCTCCCCGCACCGCCTGCACCGTCTGCGCCGCGGCGTGCGCGAACATCATCGCATCATTGCTCACCATCACCAGCGAGAAGCCCATCGCCAGATACGGCGCGGCTTCCTGCGCGGTGCCGACGGCCACGCCAGACAGCAGGCCCGCCTGCTTGGTCGCGGCGAGCATGGCGGCGGTGAGCGCCTCAACATCGGGATGCGCGGCCGATTTGCCGCTGGAGAGAAACAGGTCGCCATGGCCGATGAAAATGCCGCCCACATGCTCGACCGCCGCAAATTCCGCAGTCCGCTCCAGACTGGCCCAGTCCTCAAGCTGGATCATGCGCAGGCACTGCCCGTCGCCCCGCGCGACATACTCCGGAATCGGCGCCAGACCCCAGCGACCGGCACGCGAGGTGAGGCCGAGGCCCCGCTCCCCGGCCGGGCTGAACACCATCTTGCGGCACACCGCATGGGCATCGGCAGGATTGGTAATGCGCGGCACCAGCAGGCCGTCCGCGCCAGCGTCCAGCAGGGGCTGGATCGGCGATCCGCTATGATCGGGCAGCCGAACCAGCGCCGCCATGCCCATCGTCTGCGCAGTTGCGATCAGCGTGTAGGCACGCTCGAGAGTGTGCGGGGCGTGCTCCATGTCGATCACTACGACATCGAAGCCGGCATGGCCGATCAGCTCCAGCGTCTCCAGCGACGGCAGCTTGACCCAAGTCCCCAGCAGGCCCCGCCCCTGCGCGGCCCGCTGCAGCGCATAGTCTACGAAATTGTCCACTAACCGCCCTGTTCGATCCGCTGCACCGGTGCGCAAAAAGCCACTGTGCGCAGGCCGACGGCGCCCGCTTGTCTCGAACGGCTCGGAGTCTTTGCAGAGCTGCAACGCCCGCTCGGACCGTGGGCATGAAAAAAGCCCCGCATCGCTGCGGGGCTTCTCTCAATCTCGCTTTGAAGGCGATCAGTCGTCGTCGCGCTTCAGGAAGGCAGGCGCGAACTCGGGCGCCGGGCCGTCATCATCGCTGCGCTCGCGGCGGGGGCCGCGTTCACCACGCTCGCCGCCACGGTCACCACCGCGATCCCGGCGGGGACCACGGTCGCCACGGCCGCCGCCGTCACGACGCGGACCACGGTCGCCGCGATCACCCCGGTCGCCACGGTCACCGCGCGGTTCGCGGGCAGGACGGGTGTCCTCCAGCTCCTCGCCGGTTTCCTGATCGACAACGCGCATGGAGAGGCGCACCTTGCCACGCGGATCGATCTCGAGGACCTTGACCTTGACTTCCTGGCCTTCCTTGAGGACGTCCGCCACCTTCTCGACCCGCTCGTTGCGGATTTCCGAGACGTGGACGAGGCCGTCCTTGCCGCCCATGAAGTTCACGAACGCGCCGAAGTCGACCAGATTGACGACCTTGCCGTTATAGACCTTGCCGACTTCCGCTTCCTCGACGATGCCGAGGATCCAGGCCTTGGCCGCCTCGATCTGGTTCACGTCGGACGAGCTGATCTTGATCAGGCCTTCGTCGTCGATGTCGACCTTGGCGCCCGTCTCCGCGACGATCTCGCGAATGACCTTGCCGCCCGTGCCGATGACTTCACGGATCTTGCTCTTGTCGATCTGCAGCGTCTCGATGCGCGGGGCATGAGCCGAGAGTTCGGTGCGGACTTCGCCCAGCGCCTTGCTCATCTCGCCCAGAATGTGGGCGCGACCGTCCTTGGCCTGACGCAGCGCGACCTCGAAGATCTCCTGCGTGATACCGGCGACCTTGATGTCCATCTGCATCGTGGTGATGCCTTCGGAGGTACCGGCGACCTTGAAGTCCATGTCGCCAAGGTGATCCTCGTCACCCAGAATGTCGCTGAGGACCGCAAAGTCCTTGCCTTCCAGGATGAGGCCCATGGCGATGCCGGAGACCGGACGCTTCAGGGGCACGCCGGCATCCATCATCGAGAGCGAACCGCCGCAGACGGTCGCCATCGAGGAGGAACCGTTGGACTCGGTGATGTCCGAGAGCACGCGGATCGTGTAGGGGAATTCATCCTTGCTCGGCAGCACCGGGTGCAGCGCGCGCCAGGCGAGCTTGCCGTGGCCGACTTCACGACGACCGGGCGCGCCGAAGCGGCCCACTTCACCGACCGAATAGGGCGGGAAGTTATAGTGCAGCATGAAGTTCTCGTAGGAGAGACCGGTCAGACCGTCGATCATCTGCTCGGAATCCTTGGTGCCGAGCGTGGTCGTGCAGATGGCCTGCGTCTCGCCGCGCGTGAACAGCGCCGAGCCGTGCGTGCGGGGCAGGAAGCCCACCATCGCTTCGATCGGGCGGATCTGCGTGGTCGTGCGACCGTCGATACGCTGCCCGTCCTTGAGGATGGCGCCGCGCACGATTTCCGCTTCCAGCTTCTTCATGAGCTTGTTGGCGACCATCTGGGTCTGCGCGCCCTCAGCCGCGAACGCTTCCTTCGCCTTGGCGCGGGCTTCGTTCAAGGCACCCGAGCGCGCCGACTTGTCGGTCAGCTTGTAGGCGGCGGCAATGTCCTTGCCGATCAGCTTCTTGAGCTTGGCCTTCATGTCCGCCGTATTGTCGGAGAGGTCGATTTCCCAAGGAGCCTTGGCGGCCTTCTCGGCCAGCTGAATGATCGCGTCGACGACCTTGCGCGAAGCATCGTGAGCAAACATGACGGCACCGAGCATGACGTCTTCGGAAAGCTCCTTGGCTTCCGATTCCACCATCATCACGGCGGTGTCGGTGGCTGCGACAACGAGGTCGAGCTCGCCGGTCTTCACCTCATCGAGGCTCGGGTTGAGCTGATACTCGCCATCCTTGTAGCCGACGCGCGCGGCGCCGATCGGGCCCATGAAAGGCACGCCGGAAATGGTGAGCGCAGCGGAAGCCGCGATCATCGCCACAATATCGGGCTCGGTCTCGCCATCGAAGGAGAGAACCTGCGCGATCACGTTGATCTCGTTGTAGAACCCTTCCGGGAACAGCGGACGCACTGGGCGGTCGATCAGGCGGGAGACCAGTGTCTCCTTTTCCGTCGCGCCGCGCTCGCGCTTGAAGAAGCCGCCCGGAATACGCCCGGCAGCCGAGAATTTCTCCTGATAGTGAACGGTGAGCGGGAAGAAGTCCTGCCCTTCCTTCACCGACTTGGCGGCGGTGACAGCGCACAGCACAACCGTTTCGCCATAGGTCGCGAGCACCGCGCCGTCGGCCTGACGGGCAATACGGCCCGTTTCGAGCTTGAGGGTCTTTCCGCCCAGCTCGATTTCTACTGTCTTCACATCAAACATTGGTTTTCCTTCCACCCACCGGCCCTATTGCGCGGCGGGGCTGCAGTGCGGGCTAAGCCGGCCCGCGGCGGTTCGGGACTAGTCTTGCGTCCCACAAAGAGGTTGGCCGAAGTGCCATCCCCTCCTCGTCACTCCCGCCAAAGCAGGAGTCCAGTTCTGTCATCTCAGCCTTGGACGGCGCTCCCGCGCCTGTCTCGTGCTGGATCCCCGCATGCGCGGGGGTGACGCAATACGTAAACGGCCCGCCGAAGCGGGCCGAACGATTGGGTCACTTGCGAAGGCCGAGCTTCGCGATGAGAGCGGTATAGCGCCCCGCATCCTTCTTCTTGAGATAGTCGAGCAGCGAACGACGCTTGTTGACCATCATCAGCAGGCCGCGGCGGCTGTGATTATCCTTGTGGTGGCCCTTGAAGTGCTCGGTGAGGTTGGAAATGCGCTCCGTGAGGATCGCAACCTGCACTTCCGGCGAACCGGTATCGCCCTCTTGCTGGGCATTGTCCTTGATCAGTTCCGCCTTGCGTTCAGCCGTAATCGACATCGTCATTCCTTTCCAAAATCAGAGATTGAAGCCCCGCACGACCCGGATTTCCGGGCCCAAAGCCTCCACCAGCGCCACAGGCGTATCGCCCTCGGCTGCTAGCATGAGCCCTTGCTTGCGAGGGTCCCCGGGCAGTGTCCGGCCTTGTCTCAAGGCCATCGCCTGCTGCGAGGTGACGGGGAGAGCCGGGATGTCGTCCAGCCCTGCCGTCAATGGCAGCATATGCTGCGCAATGGCGCGCCCTTTACCAGCATCGCTCAGAATGTCCAGTGAAATAGCCCGATCCAGGGTGAACGGACCGGCCTTTACCCGGCGCAGCATCGTCACATGCCCGACCGTGCCGAGCGCCAGCGCGATGTCCCGCGCCAGGCTGCGGATATAGGTGCCTTTCGAAACATGGGCAGTGAGGGTGACGGCTTCAAGGGTTTCGCCCTCGTCCGCCATTTCTCCTCGTCCGCTCGCATCGAGCGAAGTCGAGATGCCCGCGAGCGACGCAGCGGTGTCTCGACTTCGCTCGACACGAACGGAGGGGGCGGCGTTGACCGAGAGAGCGTGAACAATCACCGCCCGCAGTTTCATCTGCACCTCTTCGCCCGCCCGCGCGCGATCATAAGCGCGCTGGCCGTCCACCTTGATCGCGCTGTAGACGGGCGGAGCCTGCTCGATCGGGCCGGTAAACTGGGCCAGCACCGCTTCTACCTGCGCGAGGGTGGGCCGCACGTCGGAGGTCGCGATTACCGCGCCCTCCAGATCGAGCGTGTCGGTCTGCGCGCCGAAGCAAATCGTGAAGTCGTAGATCTTGTCGCTGTCCAGCATTCGCCCGGCCAGCTTGGTCGCCTCCCCCACCGCCACGGGCAGCACGCCTGTCGCCAGCGGATCGAGCGTGCCGCCATGGCCGACCTTCGCCTTGGGCAGGCCAGCCTCGCGCAGCGCGCGCTTGACGGCGCTCACCGCCTGGGTGGAGCCAAGGCCCAGCGGCTTGTCGAGGATCAGCCAGCCATGCAGCGGCTTGGGCCCGGTGTCAGGCATAGTGTCGGGATCGTTCATCGGCTGCCCATAGCGAGGCATATAGCGCCTGTCAGGCCCCGCTGGCCGCAAGGGCCGCCGCGCGTGCCTTGATCTGTTCATATTGTAGCCATAGGCATGCTTATAGGCGCAAGGGTGGGTTGCGCCCCCGCCCGCCACGCCCAGTCCGGTGCCAATGCAGTTGAGGTCCGTTGATTTACAGCATCCGCTCCGGCTTCCAGCGTCTGACCGGACGGGCCCGGACCCGATTTGGCGAGCGCGCGACGGCGTTTCTCCTCGCATTAGCGGTGGAGGGGCTGATCGTGCTGGCGCTTATCGCCTTTGCTCCCTCCCCTTTCGAAGCCCGCGAAGCGCCCGACAAAAATGTCCTGACATTCGACGTCGCGATCCCGCCCGACCCTGCGCCCGAACCTGAACAGACCGAGCCGGAGCAGGCTGAACCCGAGCCCGTTCCCGAAGAGGCCCAGCCCGAACCAGAACAACAACCCGAACCGGTCCCCGACCCACCGCAGCCGCCCAAGCAGCCCGAGCCAAAGCCGATCGTCACACCGCCGGCGCCGCGCAAGCCCGCCTTCATCGAGATGAAGCCGGACCAGATGGCGGCTGTCGATCTTCGCGCGATCCGCCCGGCCGCCCCCGCTCCGCCGGCCCCCGCCCGCCCAGCAACGCCCATGGGACCACCGAACACCGGACAACCAGCCGATACACCGCTGGTCGACGGCACTGGCCCCAATGGCGAACCGCTCTACGCCGCCAGCTGGTATCGCGAGCCCTATCCCGAGGAATTGCGTGGCTATCTCTCGACCGCGCGCAGCCAGGGCTGGGGCATGATTGCCTGCCGCACGGTTGCCGATTATCGGGTGGCCGATTGCGTGCCGGTGGCAGAATATCCCAATGGATCGGACATCAACCGCGCGATTCTGGCCGCCGCATGGCAGTTCCGCGTGCGCCCGCCCCGTGTCGGTGGCAAGGTACTGGTCGGCCAATGGGTGCGCATCCGAATCTCATACGAGCAGCGTCCTGCCGGTGCCGCGGGCAGGCCGTGATCGACCGGAAATGACTCTGTCAAAAAATCTTGCGGACGCCACCAGCGCCTTGTCTTGCAGCGCGTGAAGCCTCTACAAGGCGCCATTCCTTCCACAATCCAATATAGGCGAGTGATCCATGACCGGCACCCAGCAGACTGCTTCCCAGATCTCCGATGACATTGCCCGCGTTTTTGCCCTGCAAAAGGCGAACCAGTGGAATGTCAAAGCCACCACCGCTGCCGAGCGTCGCCTGAAGCTGACCAAGCTTAAGGACGCGGTCGCGTCCCACGCCGACGATATCGTCGCGGCGGTGCTGGAAGATACCCGCAAGCCCGATCCGGAAATCCGCGTGACGGAAGTGCTGAACATCCTCGGCAACATCCAGCTCATTCTCGACAATCTCGATGACTGGATGAAGCCGACCGAAGTCACGCCCTCCAAGGTGGAGACCGACCGCGCCCAGATCATCTATGAAGCGCGCGGCGTCTGCCTGATCCTCGGGCCATGGAACTTTCCGCTCGGCCTCGTCTTCGGCCCGCTTGCCGCTGCCGTCGCGGCCGGCAATTGCTGCATCCTCAAGCTCACCGACCTGTGCCCCGCCACCGAGAAGGTCGCCGCCAAGATCGTGAAGTCGGTCTTCGAGGAGAATGAGGTTGCCGTGTTCGAGGGCGATGTCAGCGTCGCCACCGCACTGCTCGACCTGCCGTTCAATCACATCTTCTTCACCGGCAGCACGCGGGTCGGCAAGATCGTGATGACCGCCGCCGCCAAGCATCTCGCCAGCGTCACGCTGGAGCTGGGCGGCAAGTCGCCAGTCATCATCGATGAGGGCGCGGACGTCGAGAAGATCGCGGCCGATCTCGCCGGCGCCAAGCAGTTCAATGGCGGCCAAGCCTGCATCTGCCCGGACTATGTGTTCGTGAAGGAAGACCAGAAGGCAAAGCTGGTCGAGGGCTTCAAGGCGAATGTCGAGAAGAATCTCTATGAGAACGGCCAGATCAAGAAGGAAGGCATCGCCCAAGTCGTCAATCAGGCCAACTTCAATCGCGTGAAGGGCCTCTTCGACGATGCCGTGGCGCAGGGCGCCACCGTTGCCGCAGGCGGCGTGCTGGAGGCGGAAGACCGCACCATCCACCCGACCCTGCTGACCGACGTCAATCCGCAGATGAAAATCCTGCAGGAAGAGATTTTCGCGCCCATTCTGCCCGTGATGACCTATGACAATCTCGATCAGGCGATCAGCTACATTGAGGAGCGCGACAAGCCGCTCGCTCTGTATGTCTACAGCAATGACGAAGCCAATGTGCAGAAGATCCTCAACCGCACCTCGTCAGGCGGTGTGACCGTGAACGGCGTCTTCTCGCATTATCTGGAGAACCGCCTGCCCTTCGGCGGCGTCAATGGCAGCGGCATGGGCAGCTATCATGGCTATTTCGGCTTCAAGGCCTTCAGCCACGAGCGCGCGGTATACATCCACCAGACGGCCGCCTGAAACGCAACCTGAACATTCGCGCGGAGCGGAGGGGCAGCCCCTCTCCGCTCCCGCATCCCGCCCGCCACGGGCGAGCGGGCTTACTTCTTCTTCGGCGGCGGCCCGCTCTCGACAAGCGATTTGAGCGGGTAGCGCGTGCCAGCCACGACAATCGCGCCGAACCGGTCGAGCCGATCGAGGCCCTTGGTCTCGAAGCCGATGGATTGGGCAAAGGGCAGGTCCGGCGCGCCGGTCATCAGCGTCGCCAGATACCATTGCCCGCCACTGGCCTGCACATAGATTTGATCGTCGCTCACTGCCTGCCAATCGCGAATGCCGCGCTGGTCGACAAAGGGGATCGACGCTTCCTTGCCGGCGGCGCCCTGCGCGGCCGGCTGGGCAATGACGGGCGCGCCAGCCAGCAGCAGCGCGCTTGCCAGCATCGCTTTTCTGAAATGGGTCATGGCGTGCATCCTTCCGATAATGATGTGAGTCCGGATCATCACGTTACGATAGCATGACGCGCGTGAAGCGGCGATGAACCGTTCGGCGCTGCATGATATCGCTTCATCGCAACTCTAGAATCGCCGCATCGCATCGCTGAAATGCCGTCGGCACAGCGCGACATAACGATCATTGCCGCCGATCTCCGTCTGCGCGCCTTCCCGCACCGCCTCGCCCCTCTCGTCTACCCGCAGGTTCATCGTTGCCTTGCGTCCGCAATGGCAGACCGCCTTGAGCTCGACCAACGTATCGGCGATGCCGAGCAGCGCCGCCGAGCCAGGGAAGAGCTTGCCCTGAAAATCGGTGCGCAGCCCGTAGCACAGGACGGGAATGCCGAGCTCGTCGGCCACGCGGGCGAGCTGCCAGACCTGCTCTGGCGAGAGGAACTGCGCCTCGTCCACCAGCACGCAGGCAACCGGCCCTTCAAGATGCGCCGCCTGGATGCGCCCGTGCAGATCGGTCGTCACATCGAAGCTGTTGGCGGCAGCCCGGAGGCCGATCCGACTGCCTATGCTGTCCACTGCTTCATTATCACCCTCCCGCGCCGTCCCCCGCGCCGTCCAGAGCATCGTCGCCATGCCCCGCTCGCGATAATTGAAGTCCGCCTGCAGCAGATTGGTGGACTTCCCCGCATTCATCGAGGCGTAGTAGAAATAGAGTTTGGCCATGCCGCAGCTTTGCCTGCGCGGCGCCTTTTCGACAAGCGGGGAGACACCGCGCAGGCCCCGCCCGGCCATGACCGGCCCTTTCGCTTTCTATTCCAACGCCATCGTGCTACACCATGCGGGCTTAACGTCGCCTTTGACGGATATCGGACCGCTTCAGCGTCCCCCTTTGTCCCCATCTAGCCTCACGAAGCCGGGACGCGCGAATGCATCGCGCGTGCCCGATTACCATTTGGGAACAAGGATACCCAATATGACCATCGGAACAGTCAAGTTTTTCAATGCCGACAAGGGCTATGGTTTCATCGCGCCGGAAGACGGCGGCAATGACGCCTTCGTGCACATCTCGGCCGTCGAGCGCGCCGGCATGCACACCCTGCAGAAGGATCAGCGCATTTCCTACGAGCTGGAAAATGACAAGCGCGGCAAGGCTTCGGCCGTGAACCTTCAGGCTGTCTGAAGAAAAGGGCTGCCCGACGACCGGGCAGTTTGAAGATACAGGGCCGGGCGGCATCGTCGCCCGGCCTCCTCGCCCGAAGTGGCGAAACGGAGCTGAATTCTACGCATGAAAAAATACAAAGAGCCGGACTTTCAATCACGCATTGCTGCCGCAGCCGATGCCCGCAACGAGGTGATGGCAAAATTGCGCACGCGCGCGCCCGTCGATCCGGAAGTCGCTGCTGCCCGCGCCGCTGCCGCACAGGCACAGGAAGCCGCCCAGCAAGAAAAGCATCGCCTCGCCCGGCTGGCCGCGCAAGAGCGCAAGGCCGCCAAGCAGGCCAAGGCTGAGGAAGCCGCCGCTGCAAAGGCAGCCAAAGAGGCAAAGAAAAAGCCCGAACTTACCGAAGCCGAACGCAAGGCCGCCCGCGACGCGCGCTACCTCGCGCGCAAGAACCGATAAGATGTGGGCCTGCGCGGTTCCGCTCCGCGCAGACTTCACGCACCCCCTCTTTCCGCCGGGAGCCGATAATGAGCCGCGAGACGATCAAACCCTTCCTCATCACCAAGGACGATGGCGGCAATTTCCGCCTGACGGTGCGCGAGACGCGCTATAATTCGCAGGGCTATCCGCTGGTTACCTCCACGCTGCAGGACGAGACCTTCACGACGGCCACGCAAGCCCGCGCCTTCGCGCGTGACACGTTCAAGGCAGAGCCGGGGCAATACGCCACCAAGTGACGGCGTCGCCCGGCTCAGCGAGCCGTGGATTGCCTCTCGAACACCGCCCGCTGCGACGCGAAGGCACGCTGGAAGGCGGGCCGCGCCTCGCCGCGTGCGACATAGGCTGAGAGAGCCGGATAGCCCTTCAGCAGATCCGAGCTGCCGAGCCGCCGCAGCACCGTTATCATCATCAGATCGCCCGCGCTGAATGCACCGTCCAGCCACGCGGCCTCGCCGAGCCGCGCGGAGAGGTCATCCAGCCGCGCCCGGATACAGCCTTCCAGCATCGGCAGGCGCGCGTCATACCAATCCTTGTCGCGATCGACATGCCCGGCCGTCTCGCGCTCGAGGATCGGCGGCTCCACCGTGCTGAGCGCGGCAAACATCCACGCAATCGCGCGCGCCCGTCCGTCCATATCGGTCGGCAACAGACCGACATGCCGCTCGGCAATGTGGAAGACGATGGCGCCGGATTCGAACAGAACCAGCCCATCCTCCTCATAAGTCGGGATTTGCCCGAACGGCTGGCGCATGCGGTGCGGCGGCTGCTTCATCGCCGCGAAGGAGACGAGGCTCACAGCGTAGGGCTGCCCCACTTCCTCCAGCGCCCAGCGGACCGGCATGTCGCGCGCTAGGCCACGGCCGCGATCCGGCGAACTCTCAAACGCAGTAATCGTAATGGTCATGGCAATGCCCCCGGACGGACGCATGATGCCCGTGCAAGCGGCGCTCGACAATATCAACCGGATCAGCCCGGCGCGCGAACGATCAACGGATCATCACGCCGGGCTCTCACTCCTCTTCGTCGACGATGTCCTGCGCGACCTTGGGTGAGCGCAGGATCGCATCGATGTGGCTGCCTTCCTCGAAGCTCTCATCGCTGAGGAATTTGAGCTTGGCGGCGAACTTCATCTTCACGCGCTTGGCGACCTCGCGCTGCAGATAGGCGGTGTTGGTGCGCAGTGCCTTGAGCACCACCTCTTCATCCCGCCCCAGCAACGGCTTCACGAAAACTGTCGCATGGCGCAGATCGGGCGACATGCGCACTTCCGTCACCGTCACGACGTGACTGGCGAGCACATCGTCATGCACGTCGCCACGCTGGAGCACGTCCGCCAGCACATGGCGCACCTGCTCCCCCACCCGCAGCAACCGAACGGAAGGTTCCCCCGAACCGCTCATGACTTACCTCCTTCGCGGCGCGCCGGACGTCAGAGCGTCCGTGCGCGTTCCTCGACTTCGAAGAGCTCGAGCGTATCGCCGACCTTGATGTCGTTGGTGTTCTCGAGCACCGCACCGCACTCCATGCCGGCCCGCACTTCGGACACGTCGTCCTTGAAGCGCCGCAGCGAGGCGATGGTGGTGGCGGAGACGATGACGTTGTCGCGCGTGAGGCGTGCGTTGACGCCCTTGCGAATGACACCATCCTGCACCAGCAGACCGGCCGCCTTGTCCTTCTTGCCGGCCGGGAAGACCTGCAGGACCTGCGCGGCACCGATGACCGTTTCGATACGTTCCGGCGCAAGCTGGCCGGCCATTTCGCGCTTCACTTCCTCGATGAGGTCGTAAATCACGTCATAATAACGCAGCGAGACCTTGTCGCGCTCGGCAAGCTGACGCGCCTTGGCATTGGGACGCACGTTGAAGCCGATCAGCGGCGCACGGCTGGCGGCGGCCAGCGTCACATCGCTCTCGGTGATCGCGCCGACACCGGAGTGGAGCACACGCACCTTGATCTCATCCGTGGAGGCGCGGGTGAGCGATCCGATGATCGCTTCCACCGTGCCCTGCACGTCGCCCTTGATGACGACCGGATATTCGATGACCTGCGTGTTGAGCGCCGAGAACATATGCTCGAAGCTCGTCGGGGCCGCCGTGGTGCGCTTGCGCGTCGCCAGCTCCTGACGATAGGCCGCGACCTCGCGGGCCCGCGCCTCGCTCTCGACCACGCTGAGCTGGTCGCCCGCCATCGGCACGCCGGCGAGGCCAAGCACCTCGACTGGAACCGAAGGCCCTGCCTCCTTCACCTGCTGGCCCTTGTCGTTGACCATGGCGCGGACCTTGCCCGAATGCTCGCCGACGACGAAGATATCGCCGACCTTGAGCGTGCCACGACCCACGAGGATCGTCGCGACCGGACCACGGCCCTTGTCGAGCTGCGCTTCCACGACCGTGCCTTCAGCGGCGCGCTCGGGATTGGCCTTCAGCTCGAGCAGTTCGGCCTGCAGCAGGATCTTGTCGATCAGGTCATCGAGGCCGGTGCGCTTGAGCGCGGAGACTTCCACGTCCTGCGTGTCGCCGCCCATATCCTCGACGATGACTTCATGCTCGAGCAGACGCTCGCGCACCCGCTGCGGATTGGCGTCCGGCTTGTCGACCTTGTTGATCGCTACGATCATCGGCACGCCGGCGGCCTTGGTGTGGTTGATCGCCTCGATGGTCTGCGGCATCAGCCCGTCGTCCGCCGCGACCACCAGGATCACGATGTCGGTGACGTTGGCACCGCGTGCGCGCATCTCGGTGAACGCTTCGTGGCCCGGCGTATCGAGGAAGGTGATGATCTCACCGCCCTTGGTCTTCACCTGATAGGCGCCGATATGCTGGGTGATGCCCCCGGCCTCGCCCGCCACCACATCGGTGCCGCGCAGGGCATCGAGCAGCGAGGTCTTGCCGTGATCGACATGGCCCATGATCGTGACGACCGGGGGACGGGTGACCAGCGATTCCGCTGCATCGACATCGCTCGCGGTATCGATCTCGATATCGGAATCGGAGACGCGCTGGATGCGGTGGCCGAATTCCTCGACCAGCAGCTCAGCCGTATCCTGGTCGATCGTCTGGTTGACGGTGACCGCCATGCCCAGCTTGAAGAGCGACTTGACCAGGTCCGCGCCCTTCTCGGCCATGCGGTTGGCGAGTTCCTGAACGGTGATCGCCTCCGGCACGATGACATCGCGGGACTGCTTCTCGCGCGGCTGTGACGAGCCGGAGAAGTGCGAACGACGCTCCTTCTCGCGGGCACGGCGCAGCGCGGCGAGGCTGCGCGCGCGGGCGCTGTCATCATCGGCGAGCGCACGGTTGACGGTGAGCTTGCCAGCCTGACGACGATCGTCGCCACCCTTCTTGCGCTCGACCTTTGCCGGTTCCGGACGCTTGATGACCGGCGCGGCCACAGGCGTGAAACGACGGGGCGCGGGACGCTCGGGCGTCGCGCCAGTCGCAGCCTTGGGAGCCTCTTCGGCAGGTGCCGCGGCTTCTGCAGCCGCAGGTGCCGCCGGAGCAGCCTCTTGCGCCGGCGCCTGGGTAGCTTTCGCTTCGGCTTCCTGGCGCTGGCGCTCGGCTTCTTCCTCTGCGCGGCGATTGTCCTCAGCGCGGCGCTTCTCTTCCTCGGTCGCGGCCAGGCGAGCGGCCTCTTCACGGCGGCGCGCATCTTCCAGCGCGGCCATGCGGGCTTCCTCGGCCTCGCGCAGCAGCTTGGCCTGCAGTTCCTGCCGGCTCATCAGGCTATCCGTCGAGGAGGCGCGCGGTGCCGGCGCCGGCGCCGGTGTCGGCGCGGGACGGGCGGCGGGCGGCGGCGGTGCCGGCGGCGCGACGGGCGCAGCCTGCTCGGGCACGGCGCGCGCCGTCTCTGCCTCACCGGGTTTGCCGATGACGCGACGGCGCTTCACCTCAACGACGACCGTATTCTTCCGGCCGTGGCTGAAGCTCTGCTGCACCTGGCCGGCCTCGACCGTCCGCTTGAGACCAAGCGGTTTACGGCCCAAAGTCGGCTTGTCTTCCCTATTGTCACTCATCGACGCAATCTAACCCTTCATCTTCCATCCGGCGCACCCCCGCAGAGGTGACCCGAGTCGTTCGTCCTCACGCCAGAGGCGCGGGATCATCGTCCATATGCCTGACGACTGCCGAACCGGAGCTCGGCGCCGCGTTAGCGCATCCCAGATAGTTTTGCCAGCGACCGAGCAGACCGGAGAGGCGGCCTGCCGCAGCAGCGTTTGTCACCGCGATATGGACGACATTGTTCCTGCCCAATGCCATAGATAGGGCGTCGCGGTCCACCGGCAAGCGTGTGCCGGCAAATTCCTCGCCTTCCCGTTCCTCGCCAACCCGCCACGCCTGATCCAGCTTGCGCACCCCGTCATCGCCGGCATCCGCCGCGTGGAGCAGCATACGGACCTGTCCGCGCCGGGCCGCGACATCGATCTTGTCGAAACCGGTGGCGAGATTGGAAGCCTTGGCCTCCAGCCCCAGCCGCGCCATGAAATCATCGCGCAACGCAACCGCGATCCGCTCGGCCAAATCGTCCGGCACGGTAAGCGGCTCACCCTTAAACGCCCGCGCCAATGCGCCGCGCAGCCGGCCCTTGCCCATGGCCTCCTCCAGCGTCGCGCGATCGACACCCAGCCAGGCGCCGCGCCCCGGCGCCCGCGCGCGGACATCCGGTAACACATCGCCATCGGGCGAAATGGCCAGGCGGATCAGCGCCGCGGGATCGGCGTGGGTGCTGGAGAGAATGCAGCGACGCTCAGACATGGGCACCTCCTGTGAGTTGCACGTCTAAGACCATCGCCTCCAAACTTCCGTTCGTGTCGAGCGAAGTCGAGCCACGATAGGACTGCGCTCGCGTGTCTCGACTTCGCTCGACACGAACGGGATGGATGAGCATTTTCTCGTTTAGCGTAGCCCAGCCCCCCGCTTCCGCAGGAGCAGCCGGGCGCGCAGCGATGATTGGAAGCCTCAGCCCCTCATTGGGAGGAATTCGCAGCATCGGCGACCTCCCTTTGCGCGGCTTCCCGCTCGGAAACGAGGATGCCCGCAGCGCCCCAGTTGTCCGCCGACACCTCATCGATGACGACGAACACCTGCTCGGGCCGCTTGCCGAGACGATCGACCAGCGAACGCGTAACATCGGCGACCAGAGCCGCCTTCTGTTCGCGCGTCACGCCTTCAATCACCTCGATCTTCACATAGGGCATCAGGCGTTGCCTTCCACTTCATCCTCAGCGGCGCCCTCTGCAGCGGGCTCGTCTTCGAACCAGTGCGCGCGGGCCGCCATGATGATCTCGTTGCCCTGCTCTTCGCTCAGGCCATATTCGGCGAGAATGCCGCCCTTGTCCTCGGAGACTTCGCGGCGGCGACGCGGGTCGTTGCGCTTCTTGGCCACCAGCTCGTCGGTGGCGAGATCGGCGAGATCGTCCAGCGTCTTGATGCCGGCCTTGCCCAGCGTGACCAGCATGGCCTCGGTGAGGTGGGGCATCTCGGCCAACGCATCGTCAACGCCAAGCCCACGGCGCTCTTCGCGCGCAGCGGCCTCGCGGCGGTCCAGCGCTTCCTGCGCGCGGCTCTGCAGCTCCTGCGCCAGCTCGTCGTCGAAGCCCTCGATGGAAGCCAGCTCGTCGATGCCGACATAAGCGACTTCCTCCAGCTCGGTGAAGCCTTCGGCCACCAGCAGCTGCGAGAGCGTCTCGTCCACATCCAGCTCGTTCTGGAACATCTCGGAGCGCTGCACGAACTCGCGCTGACGCTTCTCGCTCGCGTCCGCCTCGGTCATGATGTCGATGGCCTTGCCGGTGAGTTGGCTGGCAAGCCGGACGTTCTGACCGCGACGACCGATGGCGAGGCTGAGCTGATCGTCAGGCACGACGACCTCGATGCGCTCTTCCTCCTCATCGATCACCACGCGGGCGACCTGAGCGGGCTGGAGGGCGTTGACGACGAAGGTTGCCGTGTCCTCGCTCCAGGGAATGATGTCGATCTTCTCGCCCTGCATTTCCTGCACGACGGCCTGCACGCGGCTGCCCTTCATGCCGACGCAGGCGCCGACCGGATCGATGCTGCTATCGCGACTGATCACGCCGATCTTGGCGCGCGAACCCGGATCGCGGGCGGCGGCCATGATGGTGATGATGCCATCGTAGATTTCCGGCACTTCCTGCGCGAACAGCTTCTTCATGAAGTCGGGGTGCGCACGGGAAAGGAAAATCTGCGGGCCACGGTTCTCGCGGCGCACATTGAGGATCAGCGCACGGACGCGATCGCCGACGCGCACGACTTCGCGCGGGATCTGCTGGTCGCGGCGGATCACACCCTCGGCACGGCCAAGGTTCACGACCACATGGCCGAACTCGACCGACTTGACGACGCCGGTGATGATCTCACCGACGCGATCCTTGAATTCCTCGAACTGGCGCTCACGCTCGGCATCGCGCACCTTCTGGAAGATCACCTGCTTGGCGCTCTGTGCGTCGATGCGACCGAGGTCGACGGGCGGCAGCGGATCGACGATGAAGTCGCCGATCACGGCGTCCTTCTGGAGCTTCTGCGCGGCCTTGAGGTCGACCTGCTTGAAATAGTCCTCAACCGCCTCGACCACTTCGACGACGCGCCACAGGCGCAGGTCGCCAGTCTCGGGATCGAGCTTGGCGCGAATGTCGTTCTCGGCGCCGTAGCGCGCCCGCGCGGACCGCTGGATCGCGTCTTCCATCGCCTCGATGACGATGGCCTTGTCGATCATCTTCTCGCTTGCCACCGAATTGGCAATGGCAATCAGCTCGGCCTTGTTGGCGGAAATGGCGTTGGCCATGAGAGTCAGTCTTCCTGTTCCTGGGTGACGATTTCGTCCGCGCCCTCGGTGGAGAGCGGGACAGTAGCAGAAATCAGCGCATCGGTCAGCATCAGCTTGGCGCTGTCGATATTGGCAAAGTCCACGACGATGCGGCCGGCCTTGGGATCATCGACCAGCACCTGCTCGCCCTCGATGCCCGCAAGAATGCCGCGCACCTGCTTGCGGCCATCCTCCATGGGCGTCACGAAATGAACGCGTGCCTCATGCCCGGCCCAGTCGCTGTAGTCCTTGAGGCGGGTGAGCGGCCGGTCGATACCCGGCGAGCTGACCTCCAGACGATAGGCGTCCTCGATGAGCACATCGCCCGCTTCTTCCAGCGCATCGAACTTGTCCGAGATGCGGCGCGAGAGGCTGGCGCAATCATCGATGTTGAGCTGGCGCGTATCGGGCCGTTCAGCCATGATCTGCAGCGTCCGGTCATCGCCCTGGCCGAAGAGCAGCACGCGCACGAGATCGAGCCCCAGAGCCTTCGCCTCCGACGCCACAACCGTCTCGATCCGCGCAATATCGCTCATTCGCACTCCCTATGCCTGCGCCTCGTCCGGACATGGACACGCGACAGGGTTTCGCCGCCGGCCCCTCTCGGCGCCGACCCCAACTTCGCAACGATGTCAGGAAAGCAAGGGCCATATAGGCGGAGTCGCAGTTGAAGGCAAGCTGCATGGATCTGCTCAGCACTCAGATGAGACGCTTTCCCTCATCAGTCTCTACGCTATCGAAAACCGTGCCTGTTCTGGCCTTCGGCAGAAAAAATCCGCGCCCGACGTCTTTAGAAGAAAAAGGGTCTTCGCGACTGTAAACAACAGAATCCAGCAAATCGAACGATTTAGGTTGGCCGCACGGCCCCACCAGCCCGCTCCATTCAGGTGGAACTGTTCAATTTCGGGTCACAATTGATGGTTAACCGATCATCAACATCTTTGACAGGACTGAAACGGAAAAGATATCTCCAAGACCTCAGGTGGGGTGACCTTTGACAGATGCAAAGCGCCAGATGGAGCCGGATTACCGGCCTCCCGTCGTGGGCACACGCATTTCCGGGGCAAAACCTGAAAGTTAATATCTGTGGGAGTTATAGATCATGTTTCACAAGTCTTTCAGGAAAGCCGTACTGCTGTCGGCTGCCACCATTGCCGCGACGGCGATGCTGCCGGCTTCCGCCTCGGCCTCTACTTTCGTGCTCAGCGGCGGCAACAATAGCGATGGCTCCATCGGTAACGTGCGCACCTACACGGGCTCGGACGGCACCAAGCTGGAAGTTACGGCTTACAGCCTCAACGGTACGACCCTGGCCGCCGGTGCGGTGGGCGCCTATTCGCCTGGTCTCGGCGTCATGAACAGCTTCCCCAACTGGTGGGGCCAGGGTGGCGATGACTCGCACACTGTGGACAATAATGGCTATGTCGACATTCTGGTCTTCCAGTTCGACAAGATCGTCACCATCGACAAGATCGGCCTCGTGAGCTTCGGCGACACGGACATCAATTATGCCGTCGGCAGCACCAATGTGGCCTTCAACAGCACGTTCACGATCGCGAACTATTCGACCTTCAATTCGCTGTTCGGCCCCACGATCCTGTCGAACGGCAATGGTCAGGACCAGAACCGTGACATCAACCCGAACAATCTGTCGGGCAACCTGTTCTATGTGGCTGCAGCCTTCTCCAACTCCGGCAGCAACGACAGCTTCAAGGTCAATGGCCTGACCTACGCCGTCACGCAGACGTCCGCACCGGTTCCTGAGCCGGCCACCTGGGGCATGATGATCTGCGGTCTGGCCGTCACCGGCTACGCCATGCGTCGTCGCAAGACCAACGCAACCATCAGCTTCGCCTGATCGCTCAGGAAAAGTCGATGTGAGGAAGGGGAGCTTCGGCTCCCCTTTTTTGTCAGCATCTCCGCGCTGGCGGTCCTGCCTCTACGCGCCGTCTTGGCCAGCGGCGCGCCCCAAGCTCTTGTTATGGAACGGTCTACCGCCAAGCCGCTCTTGTCGCTATGGTCGGATATCCCACCCTTCGCCGGAGATCCGCCCATGAATGTCCGCAAGCTCGGCCTGACCTGTGCCGTCAGCCTCGCCATTGTCGCCTGCGGCAGCGCGTCCGCGCCCGATGAGGTCAAGGCGGCAAGCGGCGCACCATTCCAGACCACGGAAGTCGCGCAGTTCGCTTCCCCATGGGCCATGGAATTCCTGCCGGACGGGCACATGCTGGTCACGCAGAAGGAAGGCGCGCTGATCCTGATCGACCCGCAAAGCGGCCGCAAGCAGACGGTGAGCGGCACGCCCAGCGTGAAGAGCGACGATCAGGGGGCGCTCATGGATGTGCGGCTCGCGCCAGATTATGCGACCAGCAAGACGATCTATTTCAGCTTTTCGGAAGCCGCCGAGGGCAAGAAAAGCCGCGTCGCTCTGGCGACCGCAAAGCTGGACCCGACAGCAGCGACACTGAGCGACGTGCGGGTGATCTTCCGGGGCGACGATCGCTCCGACAAGGGTGGCCATTATTCCGGCCGAATCGCCTTCTCGCCGGACAAGACCCGTCTCTTCTTCACCGCTGGCGACCGCCAGTTGATGACGCCGGCGCAGGAGCCGGGCGCGACGCTCGGCAAGGTCCTGCGCCTCAACCTTGATGGCAGCCCGGCAGCCGGCAATCCGCTCGCGGCGAAGGGCTTCCACCCGGCCGTTTGGTCCTATGGCCACCGCAATCTGCTCGGCATTGTCTTCGATGCCGATGGGCGCCTGTGGGAAATGGAAATGGGGCCGCGCCATGGCGATGAGATCAACCTCATCAAGCCCGGCCTCAACTATGGCTGGCCCAATGCCTCCATGGGCAATCATTATGACGGTAAGGCCATCCCGGACCATCAGCCGGGCGACGGCTATGAAGCGCCGAAGGTCTTTTGGGTGCCGGCCATTTCGCCCGGCGGGCTGGATTATTACAATGCCGACCTCTTCCCGCAGTGGAAGAACTCGCTGTTCATCACCGGCCTCTCCGGTAAGTCGCTCGACCGCATCGCGCTCGATGGCGAAACCGCGACCAAGGCCGATCACTGGGACATGGGCACACGCATCCGTGCCGTGCGCTCCGGGCCGGACGGCGCGATCTGGCTGCTGGAGGATGGAGAAAATGGCCGCCTCCTCAAGCTGACGCCCGCAGCCTGATCCAGCCGCGCGCCGCTTCGCGCTCGGTCAAGGCGCGCGCGGCCTCGGTCATTGCTCCGGGCCGGCCCACCGCTTATGGCCCGGCTCAACAAAAGACCGACTGGAGAAGAGCGCCTATGTCATTCCGTCCGCACCGCATCACCCTGGGGGCGGCTTTGGCCCTGGGCGTCGCATCGCCCGCGCTCGCCCAGACCACCCCTGCGATACCGCCTACCGCCCCCGCCCCGGCCAAGGTCGATCTTTCCCAATTGCCTTTCACGATCACCGAGGTCGCAACCTTCGATTATCCCTGGTCGATGGCCTTCTTGCCGGACGGCAAGCAGCTCGTGACCCAGAAGCGTGGCGCGATGATCCTCTTCGATCCGCGCACGGGTGACAAAAAGGTGCTGCTGGGCACGCCGACCGTCGTCAGCGAAGGGCAGGCCGCGTTGATGGACGTGGTGCTCGCGCCGGACTTCGCCGCCAGTCGCCAGATCTATTTCAGCTTTTCCGAGCCTGGCGAAGGCAAGGAAACCGGCACCGCGCTGGCGACCGCCACGCTCGATGAAGCCGGCGGCGCGCTCAAGGACCTCAAGGTCATCTTCCGCGCCACGCCCAATATGGCGAGCGGTGCCCATTATTCCGGCCGCATCGCCATCGCGCCGGACCAGCGCAGCCTGTTCTTCACCAATGGCGAGCGCGCCAAGTTCGACCCGGCGCAGGACCCCAAGTCCACCCTCGGCAAGGTGCTGCATCTCAATCTCGACGGGACACCCGCCGCCGGCAATCCGCTGGCGGCCAAGGGCTTCCATCCCGCCATCTGGACCTATGGCCAGCGCAATCTGACCGGCCTCGCCTTCGATGCGAATGATCGTTTATGGCAGGTCGAAATGGGCCCGCTGGGCGGCGACGAGCTGAACCTCGTCAAGGCCGGCGGGAATTATGGCTGGCCAACCCGCTCCTATGGCGACCATTATGACAAGCGCCCCATCCCGGACCACAGCGCCGATGACGGGTTCGAGAAGCCCAAGCTCTACTGGAACCCCTCGCTCGCGCCGTCCTCGTTGGCTTACTACAATGCCGACCTGTTCGCGGGCTGGAAGAACTCGCTGTTCATCACCGGCCTGTCCGGTCAGGCGCTGGTGCGGATTTCGCTCGATGGCGAAACGGCGACCAAGGCCGATCATTGGCGCATGGGAATGAGGCTGCGCAATGTGAGGGTCGGGCCGGACGGCGCGCTTTGGCTGCTCGAGGACAGCCCCAAGGGCCGGATGCTCAAGCTGACGCCGAAAGGCTGAGCGAGCCTGAGGGCGGTCGCTGGCTCTAGGCGTCCGCCCAGCGGCGCAGCAGATTATGATAGACCCCAGTCATGCGGATCACTTCGGCATGGCCCTGCCCCAGCGTGGCGGCCAGTTGCTGGATGCTGCTGTCGAGATCGAACAGGATCTGCCGCTCACCGTCGTCGCGGATCATCGATTGCAGCCAGAAGAAGCTCGCCACCCGGCGGCCGCGCGTCACCGGCTCCACCCGATGCAGGGAGGATGAGGGGTAAAGCACGGCATGGCCGGCCGGCAGCTTGACCTGCTGCACGCCGAATTGCGTCTCGACCGTCAATTCCCCGCCATCATAAGCCTCGGGCGGCTCGAGGAAGATGGTCATGGACAGGTCCGAGCGGACGCGAAAGCCGGTGCCGGCCTGGATCCGCACGGCATTATCGACATGCACGCCAAAGGACTGGCCACCCGCATAGCTGTTGAACAGGGGCGGAAAGATCTTGAGCGGCAGCGCTGCGGCAATGAACAAAGGATTGCGGCCCAGTGCGTCGCGGATGATCTCGCCGGCCTGTTGGGCCTGCGGCGCTTCCTCTGGCAACTGAAGGTTGTTCTTGGCGAGTGCCGACTGATGGCCCGAGGTGACGTTGCCATCCACCCAAGCGGCGGAATCGATGAGATCACGCACCTTGGCGAGCGTCGGCCCGTCGAGCACCTCTGGAATGGGGATCAGCATGAAGCGCCTTATGCGTTGTCTTGGGGTTGAATGACGAAGGGGATTTCCACCACGCCTTTCACGAAAACCGGCTGGCCATCACGCAAGGTGGGCCGCCAGCGCCAGCGCTTGACGGCATCGAGCGCGGCCTTGTCGAGCCGAGTGAAACCGCTGCTGCGCGCGATCCTGATATCTTCCACGCAGCCATCGAGGCCCACGGTCAAGGCCAGCAGGACCACGCCCTGCTCCCGCTTGCGGCGGCTCTCAATGGGGTAACGCGGCGCCTTGCCGGCCACCATTTGCGTGCCCAGGTCGCCGCCGTCGGTGACCGAGGGCACTGAGACCGGTGCGGCGGCCGGACGGGGCGGCGTCGGCGGCCCCGGCGCCATGACCGGGACGACCGGAATATCCGGCCTTGCGGCCACCATCGGCGGATCAATCCGGGGAATGTCGATCTGTGGCCGCGGCACCACCACCTCGGGCGCACGGGGCGGCGGTGGCGGCGCAGCGACGGGCGGCGGAGGCGGCGGCGAAGAGATCAGATTGACCGTGAAGACCTTGGGCGCCTCACCCACCTTGAAACTGGGGCCGAGGCGGGTGACAAGCGCGAACAACCCGGCATGGATCAGGATGACGAGCAACACGACCAGCGGATTGAACCGCCGGCCCTGCCCGTAGCGCCCCTGACTTGCCGAGTGTGGAACGTTCACGTCGGACACCCCTTTTCGCCTGCCGCTATCGACGAACAGGCCCATTCCGTCAATAATGCGAATCAATATTACCGGACGTGCGCCGGATCATTGATGTGGATCAGGGGCGAACCGCTTTGGGTCGGTTCGCCCCTGCCCCCCCACACTCAGTAGCTGTAGGTCAGGCTGAATACCGCGGACCGCCCCACCCCCGGCTGCGCCCAGCTGTTGTTCACATTGGTCCGCACGGTGGTGACATAGTCCTCGTCCGCCACGTTCTGCACATTCACCTGCGCCAGCAGGCGCTCGGTCACCGGATAGGCCACCATGATCCGGTGCAGTGTGTAAGCCGGCACATAATAAACCGGCGTCGCGGTCGGGTTCATCGAGTGGCGGCCCTGATAGGTCAGGCCATAACCCAGTTCGAGCCCAAACGGGAACTTGTAGGTGGTGAACAGGCTACCGGAATGCTTGGGTGTCGCCGAAAGCAACGTGCCCGCCGTTGGATCGGGATTGGCCGTGGTGTTGGTGCAATTATTCTTGCCCGGATTAGCCAGGCAGAAATCCGACACGCCCTGGATCAGCTTGCTGTCCAGATACATGTAGTTGGCGAAAATCGACCAGGATTCCGTGATGTTGCCTGAGGCGCTCAGCGAAATGCCGTTCACCCGCGATCGGCCGTCGAGCACCTGATCGATCCCGGGCTCGCCGGAAGCAACGCGATACTTGTCACGCTCGTTGCGGAACACCGCCGCTGCGAGTTGCAGCTTGGCGTCGAACAGATCGGCCTTCACGCCAATCTCGTAATTCTTCGCCGATTCCGGTTCGACATTGCAGGTGTCGATCGCGCAGCTGCCATCAACCGAACCCTTGGACGGTGTGCGCGAATTGCCGACCGCCGCATAGGCGCTGACGTTTGGCAGCGGCTTGAACACCGCGCCGACACGCCAGGAGAAGAGATTGTCCTTCGCCTCGAACGGGCCGGTCACCACGCCGGTGGTCACGTTGCGCGTCTGGGTCGATCCCTCGAACCGCTCATAGCGCACGCCGCCGTTGATCTCGAACATGTCCGAAAGCTTCATCGTATCGAACAGATAGACCGCATAGCTCGTCTGCTCGCCGACGTTGTAGCCGGTCTGAATGTAGTTCTGGGGGCCGGTGTAGATGTTGCTACCGTAGACGCGCGCCAGCGTTCCTGCTGGTGCGACCGGTCCCGTGATAATGGCGCCGGGGTTGGCAATGTTGGTGAGCGGATAATAATTCGGGGCGGCATAGGGATTGCTGCCGTCGGCAGCGCGCAGGATGCTGCCATTGTTCAGCGTATAACGCTCCCACAGCAGCGATCCGCCGAGAACGAGCGTGTGCTCGATGCCGCCCGTCGCGAACTCAGCGCTCAGGTCGAGCTGGTTATAGGCGGTTTCGTTGCGGATGTGGCGCGCCGTGCCGCGGCCCCCAGTCGGCAGATAATAGCCTGCCGGGACGACCAGCGTGCTGCTGCCGATCGCGACGGTGCAGGCGCTGCCATCCGGCTGCAGACCGTTCGCGAGACAGAAGGTGCCCGTGGGCTGGCTGGTAATGGTGTACTGGCTGACATTCTCATAGCGAGTGAGATTACGCACCTTCACCGTGTCGCTCAGTTCGTGCGAGAAAATCGCCTGCACCGAGTCCGTCACAGACTGTTGCGTGTCGACATTGGCAAAGCCGTAATAAGCGCTTTGGTTGAAGTCGGGCAGATAGCCGCCCTGAGCCGCATAATAGCGCAGGCCGTATTGCGGCATGCCCTTGTCGTCGAGATGCTCATATTGCAGCGTCAGGCTGGTCGGGCCATCGATACCGATGGTGACAGCCGGCGCCACGCCCCAGCGCTCGTAGAACTCCACGTCCCGGCCGGGCACGTCGTTCTTGTGGTAGACCGCGTTCAGTCGCACCGCGATCATGTCGCTCACGCGCTTGTTGAGATCGACGGTGCCGCGATAATAATTGTCCGTGCCGACGCCGGCCTGAACCGACATCTTATCGTCCGCCAGCGGCTTCTTGGTCACCAGATTGATCGACCCGCCAACCGAGCCCGCGCCGTTGAACACCGAGTTCGCGCCATTGGCGACCTCGACCTGCTCGATATTATAGGTCTCGTTGCGGTTCATGATTGCGCCGCTGCGCACGCCATCGACCGAGATATCATTGTTGGCAGAATAGCCGCGCAGGTTGATGCGGTCGCCATAGCCGAAGCCGCCCTCGCCGGCGCCAAAGGTGATGCCGGGCACGGTGCTCAGCACTTCGCGCAGCGTGAGCAGGTTCTGCTGCTGCAGCGTCTTGGCGCCGATTACCGTCACAGTCTGCGGCGTATCCAGCAGCGGGCGCGTATATTTGGGCGACTCTGCCCGCTCGACCTTGATCTCGGACTCATCGATGGCCGTGTCGGTCACGGTCATCCCGCCCAGACGGCGCCCCTGCTCGCCATCCTGCGCGACAGCCGGCGCTGCAAACGCGACGGCGCTGACGCAGCCAAGCGCGAGAAAGGAAGTGAGATTGGCGGATTTACTCATGCGGCGTTCCCCAGTTGGTGTCATCGATCGCTATTGCGAGTCGGTCGCACCAATTAGGATATTGCGAGTGATTTGCAACACATGATTTGCGATCAGCGTTGCGATTTATAACTTTTGGGTTCTGCAACGTGGGTGACCGCGACTTCCCTTGCGTGCGCTGAATCGACAGTCCTTACGCGCGCTTGGTCCGCAGCTGGGCCGAGTGGCGACTGGTCTGTGATCAGAAACGACGCGGGAGTTGGGAGCCTGGGTCTGACCCCGGCCACCAACTCCCGTCCGTTGGATTTGCAGTCTAATCTAGCGAGGGGCGAGCGTCTGCCCTTCTTCCCTCTTACGCGTCCGCCAAGGCCCGCTTCGCGTCTGCCTCCAGCGACCGCCCAGCGAGCAGGAACATCACCCCCGCCAACAGCGCGGTCACGACGATGACCAGCATCGAATAACGCACGGCCACATCACCCAGCGTGGGATGCAGCACGTCATTCAGATAGCCCACGACCAGCGGGCCGAGCGCCTGCCCGATCAGCGCAGCGCTGAACAGCAGGATGGACGTTGCGACAGCGCGCATCCTCAGCTTCGCCACGCTCATGACCGCCGCGAACACCGGGCCCTGATGGATCAGCAGGAGGAAAGCCGAGGCCGCATAAGCCGCGAGCCAAACCGCCGTATCCTCGGCGAGCAGGAAGATCAGCTCAGCAGGCGCGGCAAGCAGACAGGTGATCGCCGGCAAGGTCATGCGCCAGTGGCTGGCCTTGCGGCTCAACCGGTCGATCAGCAGACCGCCCAGAACCACGCCGGCCACCCCGAACACACCCCGGATCGGACCGATGGTCGCAGCCACTTCCACCAATGTCAGCCCATGGACGCGCGTCAGGAATGTCGGCGTCCACACGCTTGCGGCAAAGACATTCAGCCCCATCAGCGTGGCGCCGATGACCAAAAAGACATAGGCACGCTGCTTGGCGAGAAAGCCCATGCTCGCCTTGAAGCTTTCCCGCGCTGCACGCTCGATGCGCTTGGCTTCGGACGCCCCGCGCTCGGGCTCCTTGACGGTGAGGAAGAACAGCAACGCCAGGAATACGCCCGGCATGCCAGCCACGACGAACATCGCGCGCCAGCCATGTTCATGGCCCACCCAGCCGACGATGGGGAAGAAGAGGATGGACGAGATCGAGACCGCCGTGCCGAAGATCGAGAAGGCCAGCGGGCGGCGCTCTGCCCGGAACAGGTCGGAGATGATCGAATTGGACGGGGCAATGCCGCACGCCTCGCCCGCACCCATGAGGAAGCGTGCGATGGCGAGCTGCCAGATGTTGGCCACCCAGCCGGTCACCATCGTCATCAGGCTCCAGAAGGCGAAGCCGACAGCAATGATATTGCGCCGGTTGTAGCGATCCGCCGCCCAGGCGATGGGCACGCCGAGGATGGAGTAGAACAGGAGGAAGGCCAGGCCGGACACCAGCCCGAGGGCGGTGTCCGAGACGTGCATCTCCGACTTGATGGAGGGCAGTGCCAGCCCCAGCAGGGAGCGGTCGAGATAGTTGAAGGCCGAAACCAGTGTGAGGAATCCGAGGCCGTAGACGGCGCTGAAGTTCCAATCCTTCACGCCCCCCTCAGGGCCAGAGCCAGGCCCGGTCGGGGGCGCCGTCGTTTCGGCCATCGCATCTCTCCCAGTTTATCGTCGCCCAGTTTTATCGTCGCCCGGTTTTACAGCCGGGACGCGCGCGTTTCCTTCGCGGTTATGAATTCGATCAGCGCAGGTTGCCCCGCCTCGATCGCGGCCAGCGCGCGGTGAATGGCCGGGACAATCTCTTCCGGGCGCGTGACGCGCTCGCCATGGCCGCCAAGCGCCTTGGCGAAATCGGCGTAATGGCCGGAGATATCCGTGGCGCGATAGCGCTCGGTTGCCACCGGCATCACCGGCAGCTCGATGGCCATGGCCTCATTGTTGAGCAGGATTGACAGGATGGGCAGGCGCTCGCGCACCGCCGTCTCGAAGTCCATGCCGGTAAAGCCGATGGCGGCATCACCCCACACATTGATGCACAGCTTGTCCGGGCAGGCGAGCTTGGCGCCCATGGCGAGGCCAAGACCATAGCCAAGCTGCGTGGACTTGCCCCAGCCGATATAGCTGAGCGGCGTGATCGACTTCCAGTAGGGCGTCAGCTGATCGCGCGGGCTGCCGGCATCATGGGTGATGATGGTGTTGGCAACGTCCACGGTCTTCTGGAGATCCCAGAGCACGCGGTAGGGGCTGATCGGCGCATCGTCGCTCTCGAGCAGCGGCAGCCAGTTCGCCAACCACTCCTTCTCGACCTTGGCGATTTCCGCGGCGACCGCCCCGGCGTCGCGTGGCGCTGACACCAGCGCGCGGCACGCCTCGAGCAGCATCCCCAGCGTCAGCTTGGCGTCGCCGGCCAGCGCCATCTCGCAGGGCACGTTCTTGTTGAAATCAGCCGGATCGAGCGTCGAATGGATCACCCGCTTGCCCTGCGGCATCTTCACGCCGAACGCCGTCTCGCTGAAGCTGCAGCCGATGCCGAAGATGAGGTCCGCCTCATCGAGGAAATGCCGTAATTGGCCCGAAATAGCCGCACCGCCCGAACCGAGCGCCAGCGGGTGCGTCTCGTCGAACGCGCTCTTGCCCTCAAGGCTGGTGGAAACCGGGATAGCCAGCAGTTCGGCCAGCGCCTTCAGTTCTTCATAGGCCTCGGCCCAGTGAACGCCCTGCCCGGCGTAGATGACCGGACGCTTGGCGGCGACCAGCGCCTCGGCCGCGCGCTTCACCGCGTCTGGCTCGGGCGCATAGCGGGTGGTGACAACCGGCTGATAGCTCTCGGGCGCGTCAATTTCTTCGCCCAACACGTCCCAGGGCATCTCGACCAGTACCGGGCGCAGACGGCCATTGCGCAGCTGCGTGAAGGCACGGCGCATGATGTTCTGCGTTTCTGCCGCAACCGTGATCGGCTCGGCATGCTTGGTCACATCCCGCATCGAGACGCTGGCATTGAAATTGTCCGGCACGAAGGCGATGCGGCGGGCATAGCCCTGCGGCAGCACCAGCACGGGCACGGATTCGGAGTAAGCCTGTGCCACCCCGCCATAGGCATTTTCGGTCCCCGGCCCATGTTGCATGGCGAACACGCCCATGCGCTTGCCCCGCGTCAGGCGGGACAGCGCATCGGCCATGTGGACGCCCGTCCGCTCCTGGCGGACGATGACCGGGCGGATGCCGATTGCGGCGGCATCCTCCAGCACGGCGTTGCGCGGATAACCGAAAATGACGTCTACACCCTCACGCTTGAGGATGTTGGCGATGGCAGCACTGACTTTCATGGGGTAATTTCAATCCTTCCTGGGGCCTTTCGGGCCGATCGGCCTCTCGCCCATGACCGTCGTGCGGATGAGATGCCGACGTTCGTACTTGAAATCATGGACGCCACGATGAAGCAAGAAACGATTGTCCCAGACAATCAATGTGTCCTTCTTCCATTTCACGCGGCAATGATAATGCAGGTGCTGGGCAAGGCTCTGGAGATAGCCGAGCAGGGCCTGGCTCTCGGCCTCGGTCCAGCCGACGAAGCGCTTGAAATAAGCGGTCGTCGCGAACAGGGCCTTACGGCCGGTGACCGGGTGAACGCGCACCGCCGGGTGGATATTCTCCAGCTCGTCTTCGCTGAACCCGTGCGATTCACGCAGACGCAGGCGCTTTTCCGGCGGCAGCTTCTCGTTGCGCGCCCAGATTTCCTTGCCTGAGTAAACGACCTCGAGCCCGTCGAGCAGTTCCTTCATGGCATCGGAGAGATGCTCATAGACGAGGTAGCCGTTCGAGAAGGCGGTATCGCCACCGAATTTGGGCACTTCCAGCGCGCGCATAACCACGCAGAGCGGCGGCTGCAGCAGAAACGGGCTGTCCGTGTGGAAGTGCTCGAAGGAAGGAACGACGTTCTCCGGCTCATGCGCTTCGCGGCGCACTTCCTGCATGTCCTGATGCTCGCCGTAGGTTGGCGCCTGCGGCAGCTCGGTGATCGGACCGAAGTAGCGCGTGAACGCCTTGTGCTGCTCGGGCGTCAGATTCTGGTCGCGGAACACGATGACCAGAAAATGCTCGAACGCCTTCATCACTTCTGCGAGCGTCTCGTCATCCAGTGGCTCCCGCAGGTCCACACCGCTGATCTCGCAGCCGCACGCGCCGGAGATCGGCTCGACGGTGATCCGCTTGAACTCGGGCATGGGCAAACCCGCCACGATCGTGCCGGTCGCCTGATCGGCGGCCTGCCCCTTGTGAGACACTTGGATGTTCATCTCGAAGCTCCTCTTCCAAGACCCCGGCGCAAGACCGGCCGGGGCCATCATCTATCAGAAATTGCGCTTGATGGTGACAGCCCATTCCCGCGGACGCGCCGGGCGCCCCTGGATGGACTGGGTCGATCCGCGATTGTCGAACAGGCCGTCATAGTAGAGCCGATCGGTCAGGTTGGTGACTTCCAGCGACAGCTGCCAATCCTCGGCGACATCGCGATACGTGAGGCGCGCATTGACGATCGTGCGCCCTTCCACCTGGTTAAACGGCGCGCGGTTGATCGCCGTCGAGAAATAGGGGCTCTGCGAGTTCACGTCGATGCGCGGGGTCAATGACCCGGCGTCGCCTAGCTCGATCTTGTACTGGCCGCCGACGCTCCAGCGCCATTCCTGCACGAAAGGCGCGTCCATATCGAGCGTGATGCCGGCGCTCTGGCCGATGGCGGAAATCGACTTGTAGTCGAAGTCCAGATAGCCGAGCGAGGCATCGATCAGCAGGCCGCGAACCGGGCGCAGCGTCGCCTCGACCTCGAAGCCCTTCACATCCGCCTTGCCGGCGTTGAGCGGCAATGCGCAGGGCGCGGCCGGCACCGTCGGACAGGTCGAAACGCTGACCAGAATATCGTTATACTTGTTGAGGAAGCCGGAGACGTTCAGGCGCAGCAGCCGGTCGAACAGGTCGCTCTTGAAACCGACTTCATAGGCGGTCAGCGTCTCGGGATCATGCGTCAGCGCCTGCGCCGGGAAGAACGGCCGCGGGTTGGCGCCGCCACTCTTGAAGCCCGTCGCGATCTGCGCATAGGTCATGAAGTCGGGCGTCCAGCGATACTGGATGACACCGCGATAATCGAGACGATCGCCCTTGAACGTCCGCACCAGCCCATCGAGCGGGGCGAGCGACGGCGGCGCATTGCCGCCGTAGATGTTCCCCGGATTGCCCTTGCGCGCATATTGGAAGCTCTTGGTAATGTCCGTATAGCGCAGGCCGCCGATCAGCGTCAGCTTCTCCGTCAGATGCAGTTCGGCATTGGCGAAGGCCGCGATGGTCTGGGATTCGACATGGTCGTTCTGGCGGAATTCCAGCGTGGGAAGCTGGACACGCGAGCCGCCGTCGCTGGTGCCCTCGAAATAATAACCGCCCACCGTATAGTTCAGCAGCGTACCGATCGCACCGCTGGCGCGCAGTTCCTGGCTGAACTGATTGTGGTTCACGTCATTGGCCGTCAGCGCGATGTTGATCGGCGAGGACTCGGCCGATGTGAACACCGAATTGTAGCTGCGATAGGCCGTGATCGAGGTGATGCTCAGATCGCCGACATCAATGGTGATGTTGCCGGAGAGGCCCCAGGTATCGAGCGAGTTACGGGCTGGCGCTGCATAAGGCGCCGTGCCATCGCGCGGGGCATAGTTGAGATAATTCTCATAGCTCACGAACGGGCTGGTCGTGAACGTATCCTGCGCGAAATTGCCATAGGGCGAATAGCTGATGAAGGGCGAGCCGGTGGCCGTACCATAGCGGACGCCGTCGATGACATAAGGTGCGGTCGCGCTCGACCCCGGCCCCGTCAGCGTGCCGACATAGAGGAGGGTGGAGGGCGCAGACTCGCTGTCGTCGCGGGTGATGTCGCCGATGATCGAAATGTCGACCGCGTCATTGGGCGTCCAGCGCAACGTACCGCGGCCGGCGACATAGGATTTGCCGCCCTCGGTGCCGAGCTTGCAATTGTCGGAAATCGCGAAGGTCCGCACCGGCGAAGTCGGGTGGGTGCAGCGGTAATCGTAGCGCGTGACGTAGCCGTCCTTCTTCACGCCAGCGCCGGAGACGCGCAGGAAAAGCTGATCGGGCACGACCGTCAGGTTCAGGCCGCCGCGCACCTCGGTGCGGTTGAAGCTACCGTAGGTTGCCTGGACATAGCCGCCGCCCGAGCCATCCGGCTTCTTGGAATAGAGCTTGATCGCGCCGCCGATCGAGTTCTGCCCCGCAAGCGTACCCTGCGGCCCGCGCAGAATTTCCACCCGGTCGAGGTCCAGCAGATCGAGCATCGAGCCCTGCAGCGTCGAGTAATAGACGTCATCGACATAGAGGCCGACGCCCGGCTCCAGTGCGAACGTCGAATCCGACTGGCCGACGCCGCGAATGAACGCCTGGATCGATGGGCCGTAGGTGGCCGGCGCTTCGGCGAGATTGACGTTGGGCGCCTGTGCGGCGACCTGAGCGATGCTCGTCTGGCTGCGCGCTTCCAGCATGTCGCCGGAGACGGCGGTGATGGCCAGCGGCGCATCCTGCAGACGCTGCGAGCGGAACTGCGCGGTCACCACGATGTCATCGGCATCGGCCTGCTGTGCAGCGCTTTGTTGGGGAGCGGGGGCATCCTGCGCCATGGCGGGTGTCGCCAGGGTTGCGGCGCCCAGCGTCAAGGCGCTCGCGGCCTGCAACAAAAGATCTGCCTTCTTCATCATCGCTCTCCTCCAATGTCAGAACGCCCGTGCGTCGGGCTGTTATCGGGCGGGACCATGGCGACGCTCGGCGCGCATGTCAAATTTATTCCATATTGCAGAAATCTTGTTCCGTATATTGGAATTATAGCCTTGACTTGTCGCCGCGCCGCCGTAGCTTCCGTCTAAGAAAAATGAGGAGGGATGAATGGCAGAGTTCGATCGAAGGCAGCTTTTGGCAGGCGGACTCGCCGCTGGCGGTGCCATGAGCGCAATGACCGGCACCGCAACCGCGCGCACGATGCGACCGCCCCCGGCCGCGGCACCCGCGCGACGAATCGCCGTCGAGGAAGCCTGGACGATTGCCGAGCATCAGGACGCGCTGGCCGCCCTTGCCACCGGAACATGGCCCAATCTGGACGCGCAGCTGATTAACACGCTTGGTTCTCGCGGACCGGACCGCCTCACTCGCCGCCTGCGCGACGTGACGGAGCGGCTCGCGGAAATGGACCGCCTAGGTGTCGACATGCAGATTCTCTCGCTCACCTCGCCGGGTGTGCAGATGTTCCGCGCCGATCAGGCCGTCGCTATGGCCGAGCTTGCCAATGATCGCCTAGCCGAAGTGGTCCGCGCCCACCCGAAGCGCTTCGCCGGCCTTGCGTCCTTCGCGCCGCAAGACCCGGGCCGGGCTGCCAAGGAAATGGAGCGCGCCGTCAATAAGCTCGGTTTCAGCGGCTTCATTGTGAACTCGCACACCAATAACGAGTATCTGGACGACCCCAAGTTCATGCCGATCCTGGAGGCCGCCGCCGCGCTCGACCGGCCAATCTACATCCATCCCCGCTGCCCGTCAGACGGCATGGCTGAGCCGTTCCGCGATCATCGCCTGCAATCGGCGATCTGGGGCTATGCTGCCGAAACCGGCACCCATGCCATGCGGCTGATCCTCAGCGGTGTGTTCGACAAGCTGCCCAACCTCAAGATCGTGATTGGCCATATGGGTGAAAACATCCCGTTCCACCTGTGGCGCACAGACCATTGGTTCGAGCGCCGGCGCGATGCCTATGGCAGCAAGCTCAAGCCCTCCGAAGTCATGAAGCGCAACGTGTACATCACTACCAGCGGCGTGGAGCATGGCCCGGCCTTGCGCTACGCGATCGACGTACTGGGTGTAGACCGCGTGCTTTGGGCGATCGACTATCCCTATGAGGAGATGGAGCCCTCCGTCACCTTCATCAACCACGCCCCGCTTGACGGAGAAGAACGCGAGGCGGTCTGCCATCGCAATGCCGCGCAGGTCTTCCACCTCCCGCCAGCCTGATCCCGCCTAACCCTGACGACCCGCCCTGGCCCGCCAGGGCGGGCGTCAGGCCTCGGCGGAGGCGTGGCCGAAGGTAGCGCTGAGCGTGCGCGCTGCCGCCATGACGTCGCTCGCCATGCGCTCGCGGTCCATCGTGCCGAAGCGCTTGGCCGGCATCGTGAGGCCGATCGACCCAATCACCGCATTCCCGCTGCGGAAGACAGCCGCCGCGATGCCCGCGACATCGGCTTCCTGACTGTAGAAGATTGCGCAGCCCCGCTCACGAATGGCGGCCAGTTCCTCCACCAGCACTTCGGGCGGCGGCGTCGGGGCGCCGGTCAAAGGCCCCACCGGGCTCTGCGCCAGCGCCGCCGCCAGATCCTCCGCCTCCAGATGGGCGAGAATGGCACGGCCCAGCGAGCCCCAGGTCAGCGAAAGATCAGTATAGGGCTCCAGCACATGACGCAGCGTGTGCGGCGTGAGGATTCGCTCTGAGACGATGGCGCGGTGATGGGGGGCATCGTAGGTGCAGAACACCGCCGTCTCCTGCCAACCCGCCCACAGAGTGCGGAGGAAGGGGCGCACCGCCGCGACATAATGGCTGCGGCTCAAGATGTTGGCGGACAGCCTGAACAGTTCACGCCCGGCCCGATAGGATGTGCCGTCGCCCCGCTCTACCAACCCGCCGCGGATCAGCATCTGCAACAGCCGATGCACGCTGCTGGCCGGCATTCCCGTGCCCGCGGCAAGATCCTTGAGCGCGCAATCCCCGTCGCTTTCGCCGATCAGTTTGAGCAGCGCAATCATGCGGGCGCCAGACCCGCGATCGGTGTTGGTCGATGAATCCATGAAAAAGAAGACGCTCCGCCCCAAACCCCGCGCTGCCGGGGGAGCGTCTTCTACGAAATCTTCAGCGCTGACGCCATTGCCGAGTTCTGCCGCGATCAGGCAGCAGACCGCGCTGCCAGATGCGCGAGCGCAAGCGCGCCTGCTCGCTCGCCGAGCTGTAACGATCCGCCCGTGCCCAGCGCGGCCCAGGCGCGCGGATCGGCAGAGACAGCCCGCCCGGTGACGAACAGCCCGCTCAACTCGCGGGGGCGCAGTGCCGCGTCGATGAGCGCACTATCGCTCTTCAGTGGCGCATCCTCAGCGCCCAGCACATGCGCGCCCACGACATGGCGAAGGCGCGCGGACTGCATGGCGCCTGCAACGTCGATCAGGAAGCTCGCTTCCAGTCCAGGCAGGGTCCGCAGGAAGGGCAGAATCTCACGGATCAACGTCCGCGCTCGCGCCTCCTGCGCGCCCAATTGCGCGACGCTGGCCGCCCCATCGACCCGCATGGAAGGCCCGCGCACATAGGCGACGCCCCTATCCCGCCCCGCTGGCGTCACCCCATAGAGCACCAGTCGATCCGGCTGATCGGGCGATAGCACGCCAGAGGCCTTCGCGTCGGCGAGGCGGGCAGGCCATGTCGCTTGGCCGGCCAGCACCGCATCGAACGCGACGCCGCCAATCCGGTAATTCATGGCGATACTGGCGGGCTCGTCCAGCCCGCGCATGGCGGTGCCCGCCCGCATCGCCAGTTCGCCATCGCCGGTGGCGTCGATGACCATGGCGGCCGGCACGGCAAAGCGGCCGGACTTGTTCTCGACCATCGCGCCACGCACGACGCCGTTCTCCACGATTGGGTCGGCCGCCCAGCTGGAGAGCAGCAGTTGCACCCCCGCCTCCTGCGCGAGATCGAGCAGCGCATATTTGAGCGCCTCGGCATCATGAACCAGACCATCGCCGAGAAGGTCCGGCCCGGCATCGCCGTTTCGCTCCAGCCGACTGACCAACTCGGCCGCGATGCCCTGTTCTGCGGGCGTAAGCGCGATATCGAAGGACAAGGGGCCATTGCCGCCCAGTACGACGTTGCGCTCCACGAGGAGCGTGCGCGCTCCGCCCCTCGCCGCCGCCATAGCCGCCGCCACGCCGGACAATCCGCCGCCGCACACAAGCACGTCGACCGCCCGATAGACCGGGGTTCGACGGCCCGGCAGCATGATCTCGCCGCGCGTCGCACCCGCTGTGCGTTCCATGATCGTCGTGCTCATCCGCTTAATCCCGCACCATATTGTGGATCTTGGCCTTGCTGATGTCGATCGCGCCATCGGCCAGGTTCTGGCCCTGCGCGATCAGCAGCCCCTGCAATTCGTCGATGACGACCTCGCGCAGCGTCACCCCGTCCCGGCAAGCCAGCGCCGCCGCCGTGCCCGCCGCCTGACCGAAGGCCATGCAATCGGGAATCTGCCGGCAGCGCGAATGGGCCTCATAGCTCATCGATACGGTCTTGCCGGCAACCAGAAGATTCTCGATGCCCTGCGGCATCAGGCAACCGAAGGGCACGCCGAACACCGATGTGACCATCTTGGCGTTGGCCAGTCGCTCGCGGAAGGCTGCCGTCGTTTCGCTGCCGTCCGAGGGGTGGCGCACGAAGCCGAGCGTGTCCGGCAGACGGTGGTAGCGCTTGAAGATGTCGTCCGCGTGGAAGAGGCCTTCCAATATGTCGTCGCGCGTGAGCGTGTAATCGCCCAAGATACGCCGGGAATCGCGCACCCCGATCATCGGCGCTGCCTTGATGAGATAGGCCTCCTCGAATCCCGGCACAGTGCGCAGGAACGGCATGAACGCGCGCACGCCCTGCCGGGCCCGGACCTCCGCATCGGTCAGCTCGTCGGCATCATAAGGGTCGCGATGCAGCACACGGACGCCGTAGATATATCCCATCTGCCCAGCCCGTGTGGAAGGCGCGATGCCGAAGTTGGAGAAGTTGTCGAGATAGACGTCGTCCAGCAGAACGCCTGCAGCCTTGGCTGCCTTCACCATTTCGGTGCGACCCTTGCGATCCTGACTGTGGCGATAATCCACCCCGCCGATCTGGAAGAGCATGACCATCGGCTGCGGGTGATTATACTCTTGCATCGGCGCTCCGGCCCTGGCCGCGACATCGGCATCGCCGGTCGCGTCAATCACCACGTCGGCCAGCACGGCCTGCCGCCCGGCCTTGTTCTCGATGACCACGCCGCGCACAGCGCCATCCTCGACGATCGCATCGGTAACCCAGGTCTGCGGCAGCACACGCACGCCGGCTTCCTTCACCAGTTCAGCCAGCACAAATTTGAGGATTTCGGGGTCGAAGGGCACGGCGAAATGCCCGTCCTCCAGGTCCGGATCGGCGCCGCCATTGGCGCGCAGCCGCTCGATCACTTCCTTCATGATCCCGCCGGTGAAGAAGGCTTGGTGATATTCCGTGACGAACGAGCGCGGCCCGGTGCCGCCCAAGGTCGTATCCCGCTCGATCATCAGCACGTCCGCGCCGTTGCGCGCGGCGGCGACAGCCGCAGCGACGCCGCCGGCGCCGCCGCCGCAGACCAACACTGCGGCCCGGTCAACCACCGAAACCGCCTGCGGCTGCTCCTCGATCCACTCCTGCTCGTCCACGGCTATCATGCGTCACCCCTTGCTGTCGCCGAACGGAACTATCTAACTATAATATTCTTTGCAAGCAGCATCGCGGCTTGCGGCTCAAACCATATGACTATATTATTTTTTGCATGGAGAAGAGATTCGGGGCTCCCACCGCACGGGAAACCATCACCGAGGCCGCACGGGAGATCCCGGTGGCGCGGCGCACGCAGGTTCTGGTCGTCGGTGCCGGCGCAGGGGGCTACCCCGCTGCCATCCGTGCCGCACGCAATGGCGCTGAAGTGCTGCTGATCGAGCGCAACGCCGTTGTCGGCGGCACCGGGCCCATGTCGTTCGTGACTGAATTCCTCAGTTGCGAGAATATGAGCGGCATTTTGCGCGAGATGCAGCAGCGCCTCGCCGCGCATGATGCCGCAGCCGAGACCTTCCTGCCGGAATATTTCAATCTCGCTTACGACCCTGAGATGCTCAAGCTGGTGGTGCTCGACATGCTGGTGGAAGCCGGCGTCGATCTGCTGCTCAATACCAATGTCGTCGATGTGATCCGCGAGGGGGACGCGCTCAAGGGCGTCATCATCGAGAACAAGTCAGGCCGGCAGGCCATTCTCGCGGACGTCATCATCGATGCCAGCGGCGATGCGGACGTTGCTTCGCGGGCCGGCGTCGCCATGCATCCGCGCGAAGACCCGCAACCCATGATGATGTTGTGCCGCATGGGCGGCGTCGACTGGGAACGGATGCAGGCTCACGCCCGCGCGAACCCGGACGATTTCTCCAAGCTGTGGGGTACGCCCGCCAATCCGCTCGATGGTGCCCAATATGTCCACCTGACTGGCTGGAAGTCGCTGGTGGCCCAGGGCAAGGAAGAAGGCGCCCTGCCCGGCACATTCGGCCATCATATCTCCATCTTCGGTGCCACGCCCGCCAATCTGCGCCATGGCATCGGCTATCTCTATGCCGTGCAGGTGCTCAATCGGGATCCCACCGATGCCGCCGATCTTACTGGTGCGGAGGTCGAAGGTCGCCGCCGGGCGCGCGATTTCCTGCCGTTCGTCAAGCGCATTCCCGGCATGGAAGACGCCTTCCTCATCGACATGGCGCCGCAGATCGGTGTGCGGGACAGCCGCCGGATCGTCGGCGATTACACGCTCACCCGCGATGACATCTTCGATGGCGCCGCCTTTGCGGACGAGATCGCCCTCAAGGTCTATCGCGGCCCGAATGTGAAAGGCTGGGTCCGTCACAAGCCCGATGGCAGCGAGGGCGGCAAGGGCCATGACCTCACCGAAATGCCGATCTCGGTGGTCGTGCTGGGCCTGCCTTATCGCTGCCTGCTCCCGCAGGGCATCGAGAATCTGCTGGTGGCGGGCAAGACCGTTTCATTCGACAATGAGGCCCATCAGCGCGTGCGGTTGATGCCCGAATGCATCGCCATGGGCGAGGCTGCTGGCGTCGCCGCCGCCGTGGCAGTGCGCGACGGCGTTCCGCCCCGCCAGGTCGATACGGATGCGGTGCGCGCCCTGCTGAGCGAAGGCGGCATGAATCTGGACCGGAGCAAGGTCCGGGTGCAGCAAGTGCGGGAAACCCTCGCTAGCCGGGGCTTGAATGTCCTGATGGATTGAGACCGGCGCCCTCCCCGCGCCCCTTGCCCAAGGCGGGGACGCGGAGCAGGTGAGGTTCGGCGCTTACACGCGAGGAGCGATCAATCCTCGCGGCGATACCCGCCCAGGCCGGGCTTGAAGGACTTTTCGTCCAGAAACTGCGTCATCCCCTTGCGGCGCCCACGCTCGGTATCCTGACCCGCCGCCGTCGCCGCCATCGCGCCGAGCATCGCCTCGGACGTGTCCCAATCCAGCCGCTCGACATATTTGAACGCGGACTTGGCGTGGCGCAGGATGGTCGGGTTCTTGGAGAGTAGCTTGCGCGCCAACGCCTCGGTTTCGGCACGCAGATCGGCCAACGGCACCGAGCGGTTGACCAGCCCCATTTCCGCCGCCTTGCGCCCGTCGAACGGATCGCCGGTCATGATATAATAAAGGCTGTCGCGGTGGTTCATCACCTGCGCCACGGCGCGCGTGACGTTGCCCGCCGGGATGATCCCCCAATTGATCTCCGAAAGGCCAAAAGTGGCCTCATCGGCGGCAATCGCCAGATCGCAGGCGACCAGCGGCGTGAATGCCCCGCCGAAGCACCAGCCGTTGACCATCGCAATGGTGGCCTTGGGATAGTGCGTCAGGCGCCGCCACATCCAATCCGTCGCGGCGCGGCGAAAGCGGGCCTGTACAATGGCGGATTCGCCCTCGGTCTCCCGGAAATATTCCTTGAGGTCCATGCCGGCCGAGAAGGCCTCCCCCTCACCGGTCAGCACGACGACGCCGACCTCGTCGCGCACCTCCAGCTCATCGAGCACCTGCCACATCTCACGATTGATCGTGGGATTCATCGCATTGCGCTTGGCCGGGCGGTTGAGGGACACCCATGCGATGCCGTCATCCAGCGTGACCTTCACGGCCTCATAGGTGTGTTCACTTGTCATCGATGGATTGTCCTTTCGCTTCCATGGACACGACCAGGCGGGTGAGCAGATCGAGCAATGTCTTGCACTCTTGCTCCGCCAGCCCGGCCGTGAGTTGCTCTTCCAGCCGCCGCGCATCGGCATTGACCGCTTCGAACCGCGCCTGCCCCTCGGGCGTCAGACTGATGAGCGAGATCCGGCGGTTGAGTTCGCTGGTCTCGCTGGTGATGAGGTTCTTCTCGCGCAATTGGGCGAGTTGCTGGGTGGCGGCCTGCGGCGTGACCCGCTGCACCCGCGCCAGCTCCGCCGCGGAACAGGGGGCGAGGCGTTTGAGGAAAGAGAGGATCGTGAAATCGCTGGTCGTCAGCCCGTGCGCGCGCACTACCTCGTCCAGCTCCAGTTTGCCGGCGGTGTAGCCGCGCTTGAGCAGATAGAGCAGCCGCCGCGGCCTTCCTTCATCGGATCGCGACTGCGCGCTCATGCTCCCCCTCTCCCGCCGACCTCCGGCCGTTCAAATTGACAATCTACTTTATATAAAGCTTCTTGATAATTATCCCGCTGACTGTCAACCGGCTTTGCCTTCGCCACACCGCATGCAAAAGGGCGGCACCTACCGATGCCGCCCTGCACAAGATCATGTAATGCGTGGCGCGCGGCGGCTCAGCCCCAGACCTCCTCCGCCACGCGCACAACCAGCTCCAGCTTGGCCTTCTCGTGCTCGATATCCATCATGTTGCCGCCGATGCCGCTGGAGAAGCCGCATTGCGGTGAGAGCGCGAGTTGATCGATATCGGCATATTTCGCCGCATCCTCGATCCGCCGCTTGAGGTCATCGGGGCTTTCCATCGTGCCGCGCTTGGTGGTGACCAGGCCCAGCACCACCGTCTTCCCCTTCGGCAGGAAGCGCAGCGGCTCGAAGCCACCGGCGCGATCGGAATCATATTCCAGGAAATAGCCGTCGATGTTCATCTCGTTGAACATGACCTCCGCAACCGGATCATAGCCACCCTCGGCGACCCAGCGGCCGGCGAAATTGCCCCGGCAGACATGCATGCACACCGCCATATCATCGGGCTTGGCCGCAATCGCCGCGTTGATGAGTTTGGCGTAGACGTGCGGCAGTTCTTCCGGATCTTCGCCGATACTGGTCGGCACCTGCGCGCGCAGGGTGGGGTCGCAGAGATAGGCGAAGTTGGTCTCGTCGATCTGTAGATAGCGGCAGCCGGCGTCGATCAGATCGCCGATCTCCTCGGCGTAGACCGCCGCGAGGTCCGCGTAGAATTCCTCCATCGTCGGATAAGCCTCAGCGTCGATCGCATCGCGCCCGCCGCGGAAGTGCATGATCGAGGGCGAGGGAATGGTGATCTTGGGGGTTTCCTTCGTCACCGTCTTGAGGAACTTGAAGTCCTCGACGAAGATCGGCTTGGGGCGGCTGAGCTTGCCGGTGATGCGCACCGTATGCGGCTTGCTCTCGACCGTGCCCTGCTCGTTGCGGAAGGTGGTGCGGTGGCTGGACTGCCAGGGTTCGACATTGGCGAAGCGGAGCAAGAAATCGGTGTGCCAGCTGCCGCGATTATACTCGCCGTCGGTGATCGACTTGAGGCCGACGCCTTCCTGCAGCGCCACGACCTCGCGGATGGCGTCCTGCTGGATGGTCAGCAGTTCCTCCGCGCTGAGCTCGCCGGCGGCCTTCTTGTTCCGGGCTTCGATGAGATACTCCGGGCGGATGAGGCTGCCCACATGGTCGGCTCGGAACGGCGCTGGCTTCATGCAAAACTCTCCCTTGGGCAACAACAGAATGCGGTTTTGATGATCGTCATTTGAGACAATCCCTGCCCCTCGCCAATAGCACGATTCCTTGCAGCAGCCACAATTTTCGTTATCAATGACAACAAAATAAGCTGCCACAGATAGGAGATTTCATGGTCAGTCCGGCGCAACCTGTTTCTCCCCTTGCGGAGACGGCGGATATCGACGCCCCCATCATCGAGGCTTCGGCGGGCGAGATCTTCCTGCGGCGGCTGGCGGCCAACGGCATCGAGTATCTGTTCGCCAATGGCGGCACGGACTTTGCGCCGGTGATCGAGGGCTTTGCCCATGCGCAGGTGGCGGACTTCAAGGTGCCCACGCCCATCCTCATCCCGCATGAGACCGCCGCGCTCGGCATGGCGCATGGCTATTATCTGGCGACCGGACGCCCGCAGGCGGTGATGGTCCACACCAATGTGGGCCTGGCCAATTGCGTGATGGGCGTGCTCAACGCGGCCTCCGACCAGGTGCCGATGCTCCTCGCCAGCGGCATCACCCCGCATACGGAGCACGGGCCGCTCGGCCACCGCAACTCGCCGATCAACTGGGGCCAGAACATGCGCGACCAGACCGCGATGGTGCGCGAGCCGGTGAAGTGGGACGCCACCCTCTCCCTCCCCGAGCAGATCGCCCCGCTGGTCGACCGCGCGGTGGCCATCGCCACCTCCAGCCCGCGCGGCCCGGTGTATCTGGGCCTGCCGCGCGAGGCGCTGTGCGAGGTGACAACCTATCGCGACAGCAAGCCGCGCAATGCCGCCGCCCGCGCCGCGCCGCATCCGGAGGATCTGGCGGAAGCCGCGCGGCTGCTCGATGCCGCGGAGCGCCCGCTGATCGTCGCCTTCCGGACGGGTGCGCGGGGCGGCGGGTTCGACGCGCTCACCGCCTTTGCGGAGCGCCACGCGATCCCCGTGGTCGAGTTCTGGCCCTCGCAGCTCTCCATCGACGGCGCATCGCCCATGCATGGCGGGTTCGACCCCGGCGAGGACCTGGCGGCGGCGGACGTGGTGCTGGTGCTCGATGCCATCGTGCCCTGGCTGCCGCACCGCCACGGCTTTGCCGAGCAGGCGACGGTGATCCAGGCCGGGGCCGATCCGCACCAGCTGGAAGTGCCCCTGCGCGGCTTTGCCACCGATCTGGCGCTGACCGGCGAATCCGCCCACATCATTGCCGCGCTGGACGAGGCGATGCGCGCGCTGACCCCAGAGCGGGACCGATCCGCCCGCTTCGCCCGGCTGGCCGATCGCCACGCCGCACGGCGCGCGCAGCTGGACAGCGCGGTGCGCGCCGGGCCGCCGATGTCCGCCGCCTTCGTCACCCGCGCCATCGTGGAGCTGATCGGCGCGGAGGGGTGCATCGTCAGCGAGCTGGGCGCCAAGCCGGAATTCGTGACCGGCCTGCGCGGCGACCAGTTCTTCCAGAACCCGATCTCAGGCGGGCTCGGCTGGGGGCTCCCCGCCGCGCTGGGCGTGCAGCTGGCGGACCGCGACCGGCTCGTCGTCGCGACGGTGGGCGATGGCAGCTACATGTTCGCCAATCCGGTCGCCTGCCACCAGATCGCCGAGGCGCACGGCCTGCAGCTGCTCACCATCGTCTATAATAACGGCATCTGGGGCGCGGTGCGCGGATCGACCCTGGGCATCTACCCCCAGGGCCACGCGGCGCGCGCCAATGTGATGCCGATCACATCGCTCGAGCCGCTACCCGACTTCTGCAAGATCGCGCAGGCCTCACGCGCCTGGACCGCGCGCGTGGCCGACCCGGCCGCGCTGGCCGACACGCTGCGCGAGGCGGCGCGGGTGATCCGGGAGGAGAAGCGGCAGGTGTTGGTGGAGGTGAAGGTGGGGCGATAGGGGGGAAGTATAACTTCGCCAAATCTCGGCAGCGCAAAGTGCGGACATCAATTCTGATCAGGGCGTTAATTTATCCGCGTGTCAAATCTGATGGAATAAATCTTAATCAGAGCCAAATGCACAATTTATGCCATGGGATAAATGCCAAAGATTGAGCCAAATAAACCACTACAAATATCCACGGCACAACGCTTTCGACCCGGTGAAATGGTTTATGCCGTTTGCCATCTCCGTCTGGATCAAGATTTTTCCACTCCAACCCGAAAGGTTGTTCTACGAGTCGTAGCTCGATGTCATTTATGACATTAAATTTCGCTTGATTTAGTGTCTTATAACTTTGGATATTCTGATACCACAAGGCACAGATAGCTAAACCGGCCACCGTTACAATAACGAGTGTGACCGAACTAGGCGCGAGCGTTTTGAGAAAAGCCGATCCGCCCACTAGAAAGGTGTTCACGGAGAGATAGAAGTTATTTGCAGCTTGTCGCCGTTGGCTGACGCGATCAGCCATTTCAACGAGCAACTTATATATCTCCAAGCGCTCGCTCTGAGCCGCCGCACTTGGCATCGTCGATTTCACCAAGGCTGAGGAACCTCGCGGCTCCTATTGTAGGCCGAGCGCACTCTGTCTGTCCACTCTGCCAACGGTTGTTTCCACCGATCAGAATGAAGTTGAGGAGGGTCGTCCAAGTCGAATTCGGGCATCGAAAGCTCCGTCGCACCTCGGTCCAGAAGACCATCGTCTAGAACCCCAGCTTCACGCCAAACGAGGATTGGCAATCCACGTTGATAGCCCATCGCAGGCTCAATTTGACAGTATGGGCTGCTGAGCCAAACCCCAGAACGCGGGCTCGACTTCTCCCCCACATCCGAGTCAGGGCGGTCCATGCCTTGAGCAATATATGTCTTGCGGAAGGCCAATGTGATCAACCCATAGCTCGCAGCCATCAGCTTTCGGATCGCCACGAGCGGGGCGTCCATGCTATACTCGTTCCGACCTAACGTTACGGGCCGAAAGTCAGCCCTGCGAAGATGCTCCTCAATACCACTCAAAAATTGCTCTTGCCGTTCAAGAAACGGCTTGGGACAGCTAACGAATACAGGAATACGCATAACTAGAGCCTGTTAAGGAAATTTGAAATATTATCCCACGTCCATTCTACAATGGATAAACCATATAGTTCGGGAGGCAACACGAAGGGTCGATTGTCTTGGGTAGCATACATACCCATCAGAGGGACATCCTCCTCCCTTGCGGTTCTAATCTCAAATAGCTGACCGCTAGCGTTAGCTGTGTTTTGAGTCACGAACGCGATCATTCCGTCACAGCCACGAATACGCGTGCGACAACGGTTCTTCCAATCCGATGACCACGGCTCTTTCACCGACATATCGGTCCACTCGAATGGAGTTCGTTGATTACGTGCTTGCCCCACCAAGCGGTCGCGTGCCCATCTGTCTTCAATAGCGAAGGCGATGAATATTCGATGATGCATTGCCATACACTACTCCCCCGAGAAGTTTCTGGACTGGATACCTACTCCGTCTCACTTCTTCCTTATGATATATATGTTTTGAACACCAGTATCTCGACAGTGTGAAACTTGATCAGAGAAAGCAATTTAATCGGCTTTCACACTGTCATTTGGATTTCGCAGCCCCCTCACCCCACCGGCCGGCTCACCACCTGCAGTTCCTGATAGGCCCGTATTCCCAGCACGCCATGCTCGCGGCCGTAGCCGGAGTCCTTCATGCCGCCGAAGGGCACGTCTGACTCGTTGAGGCCGTGGCGGTTGATCCAGACGGTGCCGGCCATCAGCTGCCCGGCGACGGCGCGGGCGCGGGTTTCGTCCGTGCTCCAGACGGAGGCGCCGAGGCCGAAGCGGGTAGCGTTGGCGCGCTGCACGGCTTCGTCTTCGCTGGCGAAGCTGAGCACGGGCATGACCGGGCCGAACTGCTCCTCGCAGACCAGGGGCACGCTCTCATCCAGCCCGGCGATGATGGTCGGCTCGATGAAATAGCCCCCCTCGCCGTGCGCGCCGCCCTGCGCCCCTCTGCTAGCGCTCCCGCCCGTCAACAGCTGCGCGCCGGGGCGGGCGACGGCGTCTTCCAGATAGGCCTTCACCTTCTCATATTGCGGCAGGTTCTGGATGGGGCCCATGTCCATGCCGGGGGTGCTGCCGGGGCCGACCTTGAGCGCGCGCACCTTCTCGACCAGCTTTTCCAGAAAGGCATCGCACACGGGCTCGGCCACATAGACGCGCTTGATGGCCATGCAGATCTGCCCGCAATTGTAGAAGCCGCTGCGCGCGATGCCGGCGGCGGCCTTGTCCAGATCCGCATCGGCCAGCACCAGCGTCGCATCATTGCCGCCCAGCTCCAGCGTGATGCGCTTGAGCGTGGCGGCGGCGCTGGCCATCACCTTCTTGCCGGTGGCGACCGAGCCGGTGAAGCTGATCTTGTCGATCCCCTCATGCGCGGTCATCCAGGCGCCCAGATCATTGCCGCCGGCGAGGACGTTCATCACGCCGGCGGGCAGCACATCCGCCGCGAGCGCGCCCACGGCCAGCGTGGTGAGCGGCGTGTAGGGCGAGGGCTTCAGGATCAGCGTGTTGCCGGTGTAGAGCGCCTGCGCGACCTTGTGCATGGCGAGCGCGATGGGGAAGTTCCACGGCGCGATGGCGCCGACGACGCCCAGGGGATGGTAGCGCAGCTCCACCTTGCCGCGCGCATCATCGCGCAGCACCTCATCGCTGATCGCCAGCGCGGCGAGCTGCTTCATGTGATGCGCGGCGACGGTCAGCTCCATGCGCGCCTGCTCGATGGGCTTGCCATGCTCGCGGGTGAGCAAGGGGGCGAGGCGATCGGCGGCGGCGGCGATGCTGTCGGCGAGGGCGTGGATGAACGCGCGGCGATCCTCCGGCGTGCGCGCGGCCCAGGCCGGGAAGGCCGCGCGGGCAGCGGCGACGGCGGCATCGAGATCGGCCTGCGACGCCTCCGGGCAGAGCGCGAAGGGGCGGCCGGTGGCGGGATCGATCACCGCGAAGCTGCGCCCCCCGTCCTCGAAAGCGCCCTGCACGAGCCTGCCGCCAATGAGATGCGCGTCCGCGCCCGCCACGCTCGCCGGCCGCTCCAGCACTGTTCCCTCGCCCATCCATCATCTCCTGACTCGTTTGCGCAGGAGCATGGATATTGTTGTTTGAATCTACAACCCCGAAATCGTGCTGGCCGAAATCGGGCGGGGATCGCTCAGGGATTTTCGGCGAGGTAGCGGCCGAGCATGTCGTGCAGCTTCTGGGCGAAGGCGCGGTCCAGCATCATGGCGCCATCGCTGCGGGTCTCCGGCGCGGGGGCACTCTCGATGCGCGGCACCTTGCCCAGCGCATCGACATCCTCCACCACCCCGCTCACGCGCTTGAGCTGCTGATCGAGCTGGCCGAGAAACGCCAGAAAATCATCGCCTTGCTTGCGGGTGAAGGGCATCTGCAGCACCTCGTTGAGGCGCAGCGCGAGGGCATAGGTCTGCTCATGCACGGTCTTGCCATGATCGGTGAGCTGGAGCAGCACCGAGCGGCTGTCCGACGGATTGGCCTGCTTCTCGATGATCCCGCGCTCGACCAGCGAGGAGACGACGCGGCTGGCATAGCTCTTCTCCAGATGCGCATCCGCCGCGACCTGCTTGAACGAGACGGAACCATAGCTGGCGGTGATGCCGATCACGCGGCATTCCGGCAGCGAGAGCCCCAGGTGCCGGCGATAATATTCCTCGGAAATCCCTTCGGAAAAGCGCGCCACCATATGGAGGCGAAAGGTCATCAGGTTGCGGAAGCTCGGCCGATCCACCGATGCGCCGGCCTTCTTTCTGGCCACAGAACAGGTCCCCCTTGGTTTCGAACGGACCGGTATAAGGGATGCCGCCGCCCGCGCACAACAAAAAGGCCCGCGCGGCAAACACGGGCTTGACGCACTTTGTTGTCTATGACAACGATTTGGCAAAGACGACATGAGTCCGCGGGTGCGCCCACGGATTCCCGGCAGATGACCAAGGAGGGATGCGCCATGCTGTCTGCAGAACAGAATGAAAAGTTGGCCCGCGTCGGCCCCGGCACGCCGATGGGCGAGCTGCTGCGCCGCTACTGGCACCCCATCGCCGGCGAAAGCGAGTTCGAGACGCGCGCCACCAAGCCGGTGCGGATCATGGGCGAGACTCTGGTGCTCTACAAGGATCTCTCCGGCCAGTTCGGCCTGATGGACCGCCACTGCCCCCACCGCCGCGCCGACATGGCCTGCGGCATGGTCGAGCCCGACGGGCTGCGCTGCAGCTATCATGGCTGGATGTTCGACGCGCAGGGCGCCTGCACCGAGCAACCCTTCGAGGATACCGCCAATCCGCAGGGGCGCTACAAGGACAAGGTGCGGATCAAGGCCTATCCGGTCCGCGCCCATGCCGGGCTGCTCTGGGCCTATATGGGCCCCCTCCCCGCACCCGAGCTGCCGGACTGGGAACCCTTCTCGTGGAAGAACGGCTTCCGCCAGATCGTGATCTCCGAGCTGCCGTGCAACTGGCTGCAGGGGCAGGAAAACTCGATGGACCCGATCCACTTCGAGTGGATGCACGCCAATTGGAGCAAGCGACTGCGCGGCGAGACCGGCCCCTATGGCCCCAAGCACCTCAAGATCGACTTCCGCGAATATGAGTATGGCTACACCTATAATCGCATCCGCGAGGACACGGACGAGACCAACCCGCTGTGGACCATCGGCCGCGCGTGCCTGTGGCCCAATGCGATGTTCACCGGCGACCATTTCGAGTTCCGCGTGCCCATCGACGATGAGACGATGATGAGCGTCGGCTGGTTCTTCACCCGCGTGCCGCGCGATGCCGAGCCCTATGTGCAGCAATCCATCCCGGTCTGGTTCGGCCCGATCAAGGACGAGCGCGGCGAGTGGATCACCAGCCATGTGATGAACCAGGATTTCGTCGCCTGGATCGGCCAGGGCACCATCTCGGACCGGACGCAGGAAAATCTCGGCCTGAGCGACAAGGGCATCGGCATGATGCGCCGCCAGTTCCTGCGCGACATGGAGAAGATCGGCCGCGGCGAAGACCCCAAGGCGATCATCCGCGACCCCGCGATCAACAAGGCGATCCCCCTGCCCACCATCCACCGCGACGCCGTGATGGAAGGCATGACCGCCGAGGAAATCGAAGCCGGCGGTGCGATGCACCTCAAGCGCTTCATCTTCCAATATGGCCAGCCCGCGCATGTGCTGAAGCTGCAGCAGGAGGCGATGCGCATCAGCCAGGACAATAAGGGCTATGTCGACGCCTGAGGGCGGCGGGCGACACGCGCACGATCAGCCGACCTCTCTCGGCATCAGACTGGCCCGGCTGGCGTGATCTGGCCGGGCTTTTTGTTGGGGGATGCCGCATGGCTGCGAGGTTCGTCCGGTGCGCCCTGGGCTCCTGCCTGCGCAGGAGCACTGGGGGTATTGGGCGGGCGTGAAGCTTGGCTCTCATCCTCCATGCTTCTGCGCAGGGAGGAGCCCAGGGCGGCGATAAGCGGAGTAAGCCGAGCGCTCCGTCCGCCCGATCTCCCAATCGCGCCCTCCCCGTCGTGCCACGTCCGCGCCTCTTGCGCCGTTGAACGGCTGATCTCAAAACGCGGTGTTCCGCTGCGATGAAATGCGCGGGCATCACGCATTGTTAACCCGATCTCGGACAGGAGAGCTTTAAGATCGGATGAATCATGAATTTGCTGGACATCGACACGCTGCAGCTCTGCAGCCTCGTGAATACGAGCGCCTTCGGCATCGTATTTCTGCTGCTTTGGCGTGGTCGAAAAGCGGATGATTATCTGCTGTTCTGGTCGGCAAGCGCGCTTCTCTACGGCGGTGTGATGATCGGCTTTGCCCTGTGGGGTGAGCGCGGCATGGGCGCTGCGACGGCGCTGTTGATGATGCTCGCCTTCAGCAACACGGTCTCCGTCATGGGCGTTCGCCGGTTCGAAGGCCGGCCCGTGCTCGCGCCGTGGATGGCGCTGCCGGCGCTGGTCATCGGCGTTGCCCATCTTGGGCCGCTGTTGCTGATGGCCCAAGGCTGGCTCCCGGCAGACTCCCAAATCCCGCGGATCGCCGATGTCCTTGGCCTGACCGCAGCCATGGCGATCAATGGGACAGCCATGATCTCGGGCCCATTGCGCGGGCAGCGGATCGCAGGCGCAGGCCTGCTCGCCTACATCCCCATATTCCTGATTTCGCTGGTGGGCCATCTGGGCGTGCTCTCGGGCGACCACTCGCTGGGCAGCCTGCCGCTGCTCGCAGATCAGGCGTTGCTCGGCATCATCAATCTTGGTTTGCTGGTGCTGCCAATCGATCAGGCGCAGGACGCGCTGCGCGCCGCAGCGCTTCGCGATCCGCTGACCGGCGTGTGGAACAGGGCGGGCCTGGAGGTGCAGAAGCAGCGCCTGCTCGCGCCTGGCGCGGCCGTCGTCGCGATCGATGTCGATCATTTCAAGGCCGTCAACGATCTGCACGGGCATGAGGCAGGCGACGCCGTCTTGCGCGGTATCGCTCAGGAGGCTGGCCGGATCGCACAGGCACAAGACGGCGCTCTCGCACGCATTGGTGGCGACGAATTCATCCTGCTGCTGCCGGCGAGTTGCGAAGGGCAACGCCTGATCGTCGAGGCGCTAATGAACCGATGCCGCGCCGCTGGCGCCGCACCGGGATCATGGAGTGTCAGCATAGGCTTCTCGCAGGTGACAGCGGCCGAAACAGCGTTCGAGCCTGCCGTCGTCCGGGCCGACAAGGCGCTGTATCACGCCAAGGCGGAGGGGCGGGATCGCGTTGCAGGATTGGCGGCGTGATGTGCAGCGGGTGGCTGATAGCACCTCACCGCTAACCCCACCGCCAACCGCAGGAGGCGATGCGCATCAGCCAGGACAATAAGGGCTATGTGGACGCCTGAGGGCGGCGGACGACGCCCGCGCGATCAGCCGACCTCTCTCGGCATCAGACTGGCCCGGCTGGCGTGATCTGGCCGGGCTTTTTGGTGGGGCCGCTCAATTGCGGAACGGCGCTTCGCGTTGATGAGCCTCTTGGGCGTTTTTTGCCGGGGCGTCTCCGGCATCGACATCACGTCAAACTTGAGCAATGCTCCATAGCATTATCGAATGGGGTGGGAATGGCTATCGAACATGTTGAAGCGACTGCTTTGTGGCAGCGCAGTCTGGCGACGCGCGAGAATGACTCTGCGTCGAAATATCGCGATCGGCTCCGGAGCGCGCTACTTACGATGCGCGAAAACGTGATTCCGTTCGTACGAAATATTCATCGGGATGTACTTGGCCTAACTGTGCACGAGGAATCCCACCTTGACGCCTTGTGGCAGACGGCCACGTGCATAGCCGGCGACGACTTCGAGCTGACCCCGATCGAGGCTTTCGTTTTCGGAGCTTCGATCCTGCTCCACGACACCGGCCTCGCCGTGGCCGCCTATCCCGGCGGGCTTGCAGACCTTGCCGAAACTGCAGCGTGGCGTGATGCTGAAGCGGGCGCTCGCGCACGTCGCGTGCCGGCCTCAACTGATCCTTTATCACGCGAGGAACAGCAGACGGTCCTATTCGCGACATTGCGTAAGCTTCACGCTGAGCAGGCGGAAAGACTGATCAGCTTCACCTTTAAGCGTCCTAACCGCGAGGAGGCGATACCGCTTCTCCAAGATGTGGGCCTCCACGATGCGCTGGGCGCTGCGATTGGACGCATTGCGCACAGCCACCATTGGAACAGCAACGATCTGACGAGCAAACTTGTTACGCACGCCGGCACTATTCCAGGCTTCCCTCCGGAATGGACCCTGAACGAACTGAAGGTGGCCTGCCTTTTGCGCTGTGCGGATGCTGCGCACATTGACGCGTTGCGTGCACCAACAATGCTGTTCGCGATCTCCGACGTCGCGGGCGTGTCAGCAGAGCACTGGACCTTCCAAAACAAGCTCAACTCAGTCACGCGAGCCAAGGACAAGCTGGTCTTCTACGCTGGCCAGCCGTTTCGGGTGGACGAGGCATCAAGTTGGTGGCTCGCATATGACACCATGCAGATGGTCGACGGTGAACTCAAATCGAGCAACGCGATCCTTGAGGAATCCGGATCACCGCAATTTGCTGCGACTGGCGTCTATGGCATCGAGGCACCGCGTCTCTTAAGCAAAACCGTGAGGGTGGAAGGCTGGACGCCTATAAGTGCCGAGGTCAAGGTTTCTGATCCGGTTCATCTTGCACGGACCCTCGGTGGTCGTAACCTCTATGGCTCAGGGGCGATTGCACCGGTCCGCGAGCTCCTTCAAAACGCGGTCGATGCCGTGCGCGCGCGGCGTGCCCATCAAAATCGCGAAAGCGATTGGGGCAAGATCCGATTGATCATCGAGTCACCGGACAGTGACCCGTCGGAGGTATGGCTCCACGTTGATGACCAAGGCACGGGTATGTCCGAGCGCGTAGTGACCGGACCGCTGATCGATTTCGGCAAATCGTTCTGGTCATCGACCCTAATGGACGAGGAATTCCCGGGACTACGCAGTCACGCTCCTAAGCTAGTCGGCAAATTTGGAATCGGCTTCTTTTCCATTTTCCTGCTGGGGGAAGCCGTACGTGTCATAACGCGAAGATTCGACGCCAGCGAGAATTCCGCTGCCGTCTTGAGCTTCGATGAACTGACCCGCAGACCTCTGCTGCGCCGAGCAGCTACCGGGGAGCTTCCGCTAGACTACACCACTCGCGTAAGCGTCAAACTCAACGACAAGGCGCGTGCTCAGCTAGCACCGAATAAGATAGGGCGATATCGCGCCGAACATCTCGTCAGTTTTGTGGCGCAGGTCGTGCACCTGATTGCTGCAGTCGATGTGGATATTGAGATCATTGATCGCGTCCATGGCGAAACGCGCAAACATTCTGGACAGTGGCTTGTTAGCCCCGCCGCTACTTTTCTAGAGGAAGTCTGCTCGCTCCAGGAGCCTCGGTTTGCACGGCATATCGTCTCGACCCATGCCGACCGTGTGCGACAGATTGTCGAATCAGACGGCACTGTTGTTGGTCGCGGCGCCTTGCTAGTTTCTACTTTAGGGAATGAGGGATCTTGCATCGTCTCAGTCGGCGGCTTTTCCGCACAGCGCCACACGTTTGAGCGCCATCCGCTTGTTTACGACGAAGAAGCGCAACGGCTCGTCGGTTTCATCGGCAGCAGTTCCGTAGTCGGCGTCGTTATCGGAGATACCCAAGATGCGGCTCGTGTCCGCGCGTCAGTCACTGCCTCGCGCGACGCGATCGCGCGCTGGGCAAAAGAGCAGGATGATCTGATCAACATTGATCGTTTCACTCCGGCGCATCAAGTCGAAATCTGCCACGCTCTCCTTAGGTTAGGTGCGGAATCATCTAGGCTGCCGTTTGGCTTTCTCGGCGGGCGATTCGCAACGGTTGAGCAATTTCGTCAGGCAATCGGCGAAAGCACTGTCGTGGATATTCCGATAAATCACACGGATTATCGCAACAGCCTAAATTTCCGGGATATCAACAAACTTACTACGCCGTATTTCACGTCGGTACTTCATGCAACTGTAGCGGTAGTATCTAAATCTACTTCCTCCGACCTCCTTAGCGAGGAAGACCGACGCGAAATTGTAGAGCGCGGACGCAAGACCCTTGATGATTCACAGGTTAAAAGTCTTTTAGATGATTATGCGTTGCGGCAGTTGTCTCGGATTGCAACAGAGGTCTGGTGTGCGAGGCCGATTTTTACCATCGAGCGCGTCAATTTGATTGCCGGGAACGCACCTGCGGGGCGGCTCGATTCTTGGGCGTTTCGGTTCAACAAAGCGAATTGAGAGGGTGCTGCCAGCGCAATTCCCACGCGCAGGATTTTCAAAACGAATTCAACGGTTCTCTTGGTGCGCCAGCCATCGTTCCCAATGGATGCCGCGTATCCGGAGGGCCAACTGTGAAAATATCTACCCACAACCGTCCCCAAATAAGCATTTGCGGTCTCGGAAAGTGTAATGAACGAATAACCGTTATCGGCAACGAGGTTCGCCCGCTCAACGTCGGCTGCGCGGGCGTACGCGGTCTTTAAATGATGCGTCGCCCCCTCAAACCTCCAAATTAAACACCTTCCGCGCATTATCCTCGAAGATCAGCTTCTTGTCGGCGTCGCTCAAAAAGTCGAACTTCTGGATGAACGGCGCGATGTGGTCCATTTGCTTGCCGGTGGCGGGATCGATGGTGGAGCCGACGCCGGGGCATTCGGAGCCGAACAGGCAGCGCTCGGGGCCGACGGTTTCGATGAGCAGGCGCAGGGCGCCCTCGGTGTAGAGCACGGTATCGAAATAGAGCTTGGCCATGCGCTCAGAGAAGAGGTGCTTGGTGCGGCGCGACTGGGATTCGAAGCGGCCGAGCTGATAGGGGATGGCGCCGCCGCCGTGGCTCACCACCACCTTGAGCTGCGGAAAATCATCGAACACCGATGAGGTGCAGAGGTTATAGGTGGCGATCGTCTCTTCATTGATGAAGTGCAGCGAATAAGGCGAGCGCTCGGACTGGGAGCCGGTGGCGTGGATGTGCGCGGGCAGATCCAGCTCGCACAGCTTCTCGTAGAGCGGATACCAGTAGCGGTCGCCCAGCGGCGGGGCTTCCTCGGCGCCATTCTCATAGGGGTCCGGGTTGAGCAGGAAGCCCTTGAAGCCCATGGCGACGCAGCGGTCCATCTCCGCAAAGACATTCTCGATGGGCTCGCCCGCCACTTGCGGCAGGCCGGCGACCGGGATGAACATCTCCGGGATGAGCGTGCACTGGCGGTGGATGAGGGTGTTCACCTCCTCGCAGAACCAGTGGACGACGCGCGCGGGCTTGGCCGAGTTCATCATCTGGAACGGGCGCGGCGAGATGAGCTGCATGTCCGTGCCGTGATTGTGCAGCAGCTCGATGTGCCCGTCCGGCCAGGTCTCCTTGTGGTGGGCGGCGGCAATGATCTGCTCGTCCGTCACCTTGACGCTCCCGCGCCCGTGCGAGCCGCGATGCGCGAGCAGGCTCGCCTTATAGGCCCAAAGCTCCACCGGAGCGCTGACGTGACCATGGCAGTCGATGATCATCGGGTGATCCCCTTATTTCTGACGTGTCTGAAGGCTGTGATATTTGAACTGCGCGCGGGCCTCATCGAGGCGCATGCCGGTGCGGCAGGCGGCGCGGATGCTCTCCTCGGCGGCGTGGATCTCCTCGGCGGCGGCGAGGACGGCCTCCTCATGCGCTTGCGGGATGACGATCACGCCATCGGGATCGCCGCGCAGGATATCGCCCGGCGCCACGCGGGCGCCGCCGATGTTGACGGGGCAGTTGGTGACTTCCACCTGCACCCGATCCTTGCCGGTGCGCATCCAGTGGCCCTTGCTGAAGACCGGATAGCCGAGCGCGCGGCAGAGCGAGACGTCGCGGCTGATCCCGTCGATCACGGTGCCGGCGAGGCCGCGGCGATGCGCGATCTCGGTGAGGATATCGCCCCAGATGGTGGCATCCTCGCGGCCGCCATTGTCGATGACGACGACATGGCCGGGGGGGACATCATCGATATAATCGCCCACCGTGCCGGGCGGGGTCGAGGCGGGACCGCAGAGCATGGTGTAGGCGCGGCCGGCCATGCGGAAATCAGGATCGCGCCCGGCGATCTGGTAGCACTGGCCGACGATGCCGAGCCGGTCGAGCGCGTCGCTCAGCGTGGCGGTATCGAGCGCGGCGGCGCGGGTGACGTTGCGGTCGTCGGTCATTGTTGGTCGCCCTTGAGCATATATTCGTAATTGGCGCCGAGCACAAAGCTGGCACTCTCGCCGGTGGCGAGGCGGCGGGTCATCTCGCCCTCGCGGCGGACGATATCCTCGGCGGCATCGAGCACGCGGGCGATGTCGGCTGGCGCGATGAACACCGCCGCACTGGAATCGCAGATGACATAGAAACCGGGTTCGACGGTGAAATCGCCTACGGTGACGGGCACGTCGGTGGCATCCTCATAGACGCGGTTGCGCGCGGTGCGGGCGGTATAACCGCGACAGAAGACCGGAAAGCCGATCTCGCGGGCTTCATCGACATCGCGGGCCAGCCCCTCGCAGATCACGCCCGCCACGCCCTTGTGCTGCGCGCCGCGCGACAGGATGCCGCCCCAGCAGCCGGCATCGATGCCGGTGCGCTGCTCGACCACGATCACATCGTCCGGGCCGCTGGCGTCGATGGCGGCAGCGCCCAGATGCACCGGCGGGCGGTCGGCGGGCGCGTTGCCGGCCTTGAGCTTCACGGTGTGGACGCGCCCGGCGATCCGCTTGCCCGGCGAGGCCGAGCGCAGCCCGGTCACACAGCCGGCCAGGCCCAGCTTGTCCAGCGTGTCCGACACGGCGCAGGCATCCAGCTGGCGCAGCCGCGCGACATGGGGGTCTGTTGCTGTCATCATCCGTCCTCAGAAAAATCTTGGCTTATTGCCAGGCGACGAAGCCATTGGCGGTGCCGGTGCCGGCCTCCGAGCGGTAGCAGGGCTCATAGCCGACCACGTCGCCGGTGAGATCAGTGTCGAACAGCGCGCCGGCGGCGGCGATCCAGGTCTTGAGCTCGGAGGTGCCGGACTGGAGGTGCTTGTCCTCGATGGCGCAGAGCGTCTCGGCATCGCGGGTGCGCAGCGCCTCGAAGAACATGCGGTCGAAATCCTCGTCGATGACGAAGTGGCTCATGCCGCCCGAGCCGAACACGGCGACACGCAGATCCTGCTTCCAGCTGCGGATCGCTTTGCCGACCTCGCGTCCCAGCTCGAAGCAGCGGCGGGCGGTGGGCTGGTTGGGCGGGAAGAAGGTGTTGATGAGGATCGGCAGGTTGGGCACGACCGCGTCGCGCATGATCTGGCGATAGATGAAGCCGAGCGAGTGCGGCGCGCCGCTCGACCAATGGCCGGCGGGCTCGGGCAGCTTCTTGGAGACGGCAAGATCGAAGCCCTGCGGCACCAGCGATTTGCAGACGTGCATGCCGAGCTCGGGCTGGCAGGGATAGTCCCGGCGCTCGGGCGGGCTGTGGCCCCACTCGGCCTCGTGAATGCCCGGCGGCATGCGGGCGGCCTGCTCGGGGGTGGCGGGCTGATCCCAGATCGTCTCGCCGAGATAGACGGTGATGGCAGGCGTCACATCCTCCAGGAACAGCTCGCGCTGGTCATTGCCCATGATGACGGCGACATCGATCTTCGCGGCGGCGAAACGGTCGGCCATGTCGCTGATCGCGCTCTGGCAGGCGGCCGAGCGGCGCTCGCGCTCCGGCAGGGTGCAGGCCTCGGCGAGGTTTTCGCCCGCGCGCAACGTGACCAGCTCATCGAAGCTGTATTCGGCGCCGCGGAAGGGATGCTGGCGCTTGAGATCGGCCGCGACGCGCAGGGTCCATTGCTCGGGCGTGGTCGAGAGGGTCGGCCCGTGCGATGTCCACATTCCCAGCACGATCTCCGCCATGATTCCGCTCCGCTCCCAGATTGTTGCCGCTCGGGCATATAATTGTAGACTCAGTAAACAATATCGATGCGGTTAGCAACCGATGGCGGGCGCTTTCGACAAGGCTGTTCAGAGAAAGCGCGTCGGCATCATGATGGTGCGCCACATGTGCGCGGAGGGGCTGTCATCGAAGCCAAGCCCTTCCTCCGGCTGGCGGAAATGGCGGCCGATGATGTCCGTAAACTCTTCGATCTCCACGACGACATTGGGGTCGAAGGCGTAGAAATCATTGAGCGTGACGAGCCGGGCGCTCATATACCATTTGTGGTTGCGGGCGCGCTGATAGGCGCGGTCGATATGGGGATCGGGCCGGTAATCGGCGCCGAAGAAGCGGATATAAGCCTCGGGATAATCATAGCCGACCGATTCATCGGGGTAGAAGCGCACCACCTGATGCTCGCGCACCGCCCAGCTGACCTCGGGATCGACATAAGGCTCGATCAACTGCGCCGCCCAATAGCCATGATCGGCGCGGATGAAGCCGGTGACGGCGATGTCATGCAGCAGGCAGGCGAGTACGATCTTCTCGTCATGCCCGGCATCGCGCGCCAGCTTCGCGCTTTGCAGGACGTGCGCGGACGGGCCGAAGCGATGACGGAAGAAATCGACCAAAGTCGGCTTCTCCGGCATCGGTGGCAGGCGCGGGTCCGGGCCCATCAGGAACGGCAGCCTGCGCGGATTGTCGATGGGCGGGCGCGGCAGGCGCGGATCGACGTCGCCGGACTGGTAGAGGGTGGACTTGATGATGATCGCGTCCAGCGCCTCGCTCATCTCCTCCTCCAGCGCATCGGCCTGCGCATGGAGGTTGTGCAGATCCGGCGCACTCATAGCGCGGCGGAGGGCTTGGCGGTGGCCGGCGGCGTTGCCACCCCCGCCCCCTCGCCCACGCCGGTCTGCGTCGCGGCCCGCAGCCTGTCCCGATAGAGCGGCCGCACGAAGGTGAGCAGGAACGCCGCGAAGAACGCCATGGCGGCGAACAGCGCGAAGCCCCAGACATAATGGCCATTCACATCGTAGATATAGGCGAGCGTCACCGGGCCGATGGACGAGCCAAGCGCGAAGCAGCCGGTGACGATGGGCAGGACCTTGTCCATGTTGCGCGGGCCGAAGACATGCTTGGCCAGCACCGGCCCCTCGCAGACCAGTCCGCCATGGGCGAGACCCAGCGCGCAGATGAAGATGATCGCGGTGGAGAGGCTGGAGACCTGGAAGGCCAGCAGCACCATCGCGGCGATGAGCAGATACCAGGCGGCGATGCCCTTCACCGAATAGACATCGAAGAACTTGCCGGCGATGAACTTGGAGGCGAGGCCGATGGCCGAGGTGAGCGAGAGCAGCCACGCCGCCGTCTCGCGGGTCAGACCGACTTCCTGCACGAAATAGAGCTGCATGTTCTGGAACAGGCCCTGATCCACGCCGGCGATGATCAGCACGCCGACCATGATGCCCCAGAACATCGGCTTGCGCACCAGTTCGGCATAGCTCATCGGAATGTCCGCCGCGCGCGTGGCCGCCGCCACCTCGGCGCTGGGCAACACGCCCTTGGCATTGGCAGTCTCCGGCAGCAGATCCTCTTCCGTGGGGTTCTGCTTGACGAACAGGACGAGCGGCACCGAGACGGCGAGGATCGACACGCCAATCAGCGCATAGGTCGTGCGCCAGCCGATCTCGGGAATGAGCGCGGCAATGATGATGGGAAAGACCACGCCGCCGGCACTCGACCCGACCAGCGCCAGCGCCCCGGCAAAGCCGACATTGCGCATGAACCAGCGCGCCACCATCAGCTTGATGCAGAGCAGCACGGCGCCCTGACCGAGGCCAATGAGGAAGCCGGCCAAAAAGTAAGTGGCGATGGAGCTGACGTTGAGGAAGGTGAAGAAGCCCAGCGCCTGGATGATCAGCACGGTGAGAAAGACCGGTTTCAACCCGAAGCGCTGCACCGCCGGCCCGATGACGAGAATGGCGACCAGCGCGCCGGTGAGGCCTTTCCACGCATAGATGCCGGTGGCCTCGGCACGGGTCCAGCCGAACTCCGCGATCACCTCATTATAGAGGAGCGACATGGAGTAGGTCGGGCCGCCGAAGGAAAAGAAGAAGATGATGAATCCGGCAGCCACCACCCACCAACCGGGATAGTATTTGCCTGTCGCGGGTGTCGTGGCCATCGCCTGTCCTCTCCGTAGCCAGCCTTGCCGATTCATGCTTTTTTTATCGGCTCAGCTTCCCATGCATCCTATCGACCTGTCAACAACTCCGTTGCTTCAAACAACAATATCGGGCGCGATCAGCCGCGGCCCAGAAAGGGCATATTGAGCGGCAATATGGTGCCATCGACGAAGTTCACATGATCGGGGAGATCCGCCATGGCCAGCACGGCACGCGCCGCGACATCGGCGCTGATCCGGTCGCGCGGATCGCCCTCGTGCATGTTCTGCACCAGATTGGTGCCGACAATGCCGGGGTGGAAGATGGACGAGGCGACGCCATGATCGCGCCCGTCAATGGCGAGCGAATGGTTCATGCCCGCCAGCGCGAACTTGCTCGCGGCATAGGCAATCGTGTTCGGCCGAGGCACCTGCGCGGACAGGCTGCCGATGTGGATCATACGGCCTGCCCCCTGCCCTTTCATGATCCGCAGCGCCTCCCGCGCGCACAGGAAAGCGCCGTTGAGATTGGTGTCGATCACTTCCGACCAGCGCGCGAAGGTGAGTTCATCGGTCGGGGTATGATCGGCAATGCCGGCATTGTTGATGAGGATATCGATGCGGCCGAAGCGCGCGAGGCCGGCGGCGAACATCGCCTGCACATCCGCCTCCTGCGAGACGTCGCACTGCACGGCGAGCGCCTGCCCGCCCTGCGCTTCGACCTCCGCCGCGAACGCATCCAGCGGTGCCTTGCGGCGCGCGCCGACGATCAGCGATGCCCCGGCTGCGGCAAATTCGGTTGCGATGGCCGCGCCGAGACCCGAGCTGGCGCCGGTAACAAGCGCGACCTTGCCCTTGATGTAACTCATGATGCGTCCTTCTCCCTTGTGCGCGGCGGATGCACCGGCCTGCCATCTCCCCTCGTCATTCCCGCGAACGCGGGAATCCAGGTCCACGCCTGCGCCGAGACGCAAGGTCCAAGCTGGATTCCCGCGTTCGCGGGAATGACGAAGGGGGCCTCCGATTGCCGTCACGTTCTGCCTACGCCGCCTAGCCTAAGCAGGCGTCATCGCTCTGGCCATTCAAAAGAGGATCGGACGGCGAAGTCTCAGGCCGGTTCGAACAGCAACAGGTGGCGACCGTCGGGCAGCGGATGCCAATAGGGCTTCACCGCCATCCCGGTCTTCAGATCGGCTTCGCTGCAATGGATGATGTTGCTCATCACATTCACGCCTTCCTCCAGCGTGACCATGGCGACGACATAGGGCTCCTTGTCGCGGAACGGCGGGCGGGCGCGGCGGACAATCGTGTAGCTGAAGATGGTGCCGCGTCCGGAGACCTCGCGCCATTCCAGAGTGTCGCGGCGGCCGGTGTAGATGCTCGTGGGGCGCGGGTAGAACTGATAGGCGCCGGCCACGCGATCATATTGGATGAGCAGCTTCTTCTCGCGCGTCGCTTCCCAATAGGGGCGCGAGAAGCTGCGCTCGGGGGGCAGCGGGCGATCGATATCGAGGAGATCGTTGAGATCGGCCATGCGCCTCAGCCCTCCGACGTGAGGATGAGGGCGGTGCTGGTGTTCCAGTTCCGCCCATAGGGAATGCCGCCGATGCCGGTGACGAGCGCATGGCGGCGGTCCTTCACCTGCCGCGCGCCGCCATCGCCGAACAATTGGCGCACGGCTTCGACAAGATTGGTGCCGCCACCTGCCAGACCGCATTGCCCGGCGGAAATCTGGCCGCCGCCGGTGTTGAGCGGCAGATCGCCGGAGAACAGGAAATCGGTCTCGTGGATGAACGCCGCGCCCTGCCCGTGCGCGCAAAAGCCGAGCATTTCCAACTGCATCATGATCGCAATGATGAAGTCGTCATAAGGATGGAAAGAGCCGATATCGCGGGGGGTGAGCCCGGCCTGCGCGAAGGCCCGTTCCCCTGCCTGCCGATGGCCGGTGACGGTGGGATCGACAATTGCCAAGGCGGCACCGAGATTGGTGCGCTCGCCATAGCCGCGCAGCACCGCACAGCGCGTGAGGCCCCGCTGCTCCGCGCGCTTGCGGCTGGTCACCAGCACCCCGCTGGCGCCATCGCAGGGCATCACGCAATCGAGCAGGCGGATCGGATCGTTAATCATGCGCGATTGCACATAATCATCGACCGTGATCGGCTTGCGCAGCTTCTCGCAGGCCTTGTCATTGCGCAGGGCGTGCTCGCGCTGGGCCACCGCCAGCCTCCCGAGAGCGCGCTCGTCCAGGCCGAACTTGTCATGATAATAGCGGCTCAACATGCCGAAGGCGGCGGGCGCGCCGAGATAGCCATAAGGCGTGGTCCACTCCGCGCCATAGGAGCGCGGGCGGCCGTTATTCTCGGCCACGGCGGTATCGGCGAAGAGGCAGAGGACGGTGGTGCAGAGCCCGGCATCGACGGCGGCGGCGGCGCGCGCCACCGCGCCGACCGGTGAGGAGCCGCCAATGTCCACCGTCTGGCAGAAATCCAGCTCCAGCGCGAGTTGATCGGCCGTGGTCTGCGACCAGAAGATGTTGCCGGCGCCGGTGGACGAGGATGAGAGGATCAGCCCGTCGATCTCGCCCTTCTCGAAGCCGGTCTGCTCGAGAATGCCGTCGAGGATTTCGGCGCCCAGCTCCCAGACATCGACCTCGCTGCGCAGGACGATCTTGGTCTCCGCATAGCCGACAATGGCATTGTCCCGCAGCGCCATGGTTCAGCCTTTCGTCGGGTCGGAAGGGGGCGCGGCGACCTTGTTCTCGCCGCGCTCGACAAAGGCGCGGATGCGGTCGGTGCCCTCGCTGCTGCGGGCCGATCCGCCGATCAGCCCCTCGAAGAACAGCCCGTCGCTATGGCTCATGTCGCCGATGCGGGGGAGCGCGGCGCACACGGCCCAATTGGTGTTGGGCGCATTGCTGGCGATGCTGGCCGCCAGTTCCTTCGCCTTGGCCATCGCCTCGCCCTTGGGCACGACATATTGACAGAGATTGGCGCGCTCGCCCTCGGCGGCGCTGAGAACGCGGCCGGTGAGCATCATGTCGGCCATGCGGGCGTAACCCATCAGGCCCTGAATGCGCACGGCGCCGCCGCCGCCCACGAAGATGCCGCGCTTGCCCTCCGGCAGGGCGAAGAAGGTGCTCTCGTCGGCAACGCGGACCTGACAGGCCGAGGCGATCTCCAGCCCGCCGCCGATGCAGGCGCCCTCCAGCGCGGCGATCCACGGGATCGGCCCGCGCGCGACGAGATCGAGCGGGACCGTCCAGCGGCCGCGCTCCCAAGGCTTGGGCGGATTGGCGCCACTCATGCGCGAGGCGGCTTCCGCCAGATCCAGCCCGGCCGAGAAATTGCCGCCATGGCCAAAGAGGATGCCGACGCGCGCTTCCGACGCGGCGCGCTCGAACGCCGCGTGCAGGCTTGCCATCACTTCCGTATTGACCGCGTTGCGCTTAGCCGCGCGGTTGATGCCGACGATGGCGATCTCGCCATCCAGCTCATAGGTCGCCAGCGTCTCGCTCATGGTTCAGTTCCCCTCCGCAGCGGTGATGATGAGGGCATCGACGGCGGTCAGCCCTTCCCCTTGGGGATGCACGAAGACGGGGTTGAGGTCGATCTCCTCAATCTGCGGCATGGTTTCCATCAGGCGGCCGATCAGCGCGGCGGTGTGGGCGACCGCCTGCACGTCAACCGGGGGCGAACCCCGGAAGCCCTTGAGCAGCTTGGCGCTGCGCAGCTTCATCAGCTCGGCGACGATATCCTCCTGCGCCATGTCGACCGGGAGCAGGCGCACATCGCCCAGCGCCTCGACCCAGATGCCGCCCAGGCCCACCAGCACGACCGGCCCCCATTTGGCATCGCGCTTGGCGCCGATCATCAGTTCCAGGCCCTTGGGCGCCATTTTCTCGACCAGCACGCCATCCAGCACCAGACCGGGCTGGGCGCGGGCGACATTGGCGTGGAGATCGTCCCAGGCGCGGCGCAATTCGTCGGCGTCGCTTATGCCGAGGATGACGCCGCCCGCCTCAGTCTTGTGCGCCAGCGCGCCGGCCTGCGCCTTGATGGCGAGCGGGTAGCCGACCTTAGCGGCGGTCGCCTCGGCCTCCTCCAGCGAGGTGGCGAGGCCGCCGGCGGGCACGCGGATGCCCATGGCGGAGAGAAGCTGCTTGCCGAGCCATTCGGGCTGCGGGCCGCTGCCCAGCGTCGGCAAATCGGCAAAGGGCGTGTGGGTGACCGAGCGCGCCGAGCGCTCCAGCGAGCGGCCATGGCGCGTGACGCGGGACAGCGCCGTCATCGACCGCTCGATGGAGCGGCTGAGGATCAGGCGGTTGGCGCGCACCGAGGCTTCGAAGTCAGGGTCCATCTCCGGCGCCGGGAAGGCCATGATCGCCGGGCGATCCTTGCCCTTGAGGCTGTCGATGAACATCGGCCCATAGCCGCGCTGCGAGGCCGCCGTGCCGCTGTTGATGGCAATGAGCACGCTGCCGACATTGCCATCCGCCATCAGCGCGTTGGTGCCGAGCGGGATCAGCTCCGGCTGGAAAATCGCCTGCGTGCCGAGATCGAGCGGGTTGCGCGGCGGGATGAAGACAGGGAGTTGCGGCGCCAGTTCGCTGCGGGTCTGCTCGGTGAGCGCGGGCATCTCCATATCCAGCGCCTCGAAATAGTCATGCGCGATGGCGCAGAAGCCGCCGGAGAAGGTGAGCACGCCGGGGCCTTTGGTCGGCGCGACCGGATAGCGCGCCAGCAGCTCGATCACATCGACCCACTCCTCCAGCGTCTCGACCAGCACCACGCCGGCCCGATCGAGATGGAGCTGCATGGTGGCATAATCGCCCGCCAGCGCGCCGGTGTGCGACTGGATCGCGGCCTTGCCCTTCTCGCCCCGGCCCGGATGAATGGCGACCAGCGCCTTGCCGGCCGCTTGCGCGCGCCGGGCGGCGGCGAGGAAGGCCTGCGGATCGCGCACTTCCTCGAGATACAGGGCGATGACCTTCGTCGCCTCATCCTGCGCGAAGAAATCGATGAAATCGGGAATGCCGATGCCGGCCTCGTTCCCGGTGGACACGGTATAGGCCATCGGCAGATGCCGTGCGGCGAGATTGGTGCTGGCATAGGCCATCAGCCCGCCGCTCTGCGAGACCATGGCAATGGCGGGATTGGGATCGTCCGGTGCCAGCATGGCGACCTTGCGGGCGTTGGCAAAGCCGATGGGCAAGCCCTTCACAAGATTGGTGTAACCGAGGCAGTTCGGCCCGAGCAGCGCGACATTGCCCTCATAGGCGATGCGGACCAGTTCATCCTGCCCCGCCCGGTTACCCGCCTCGGCAAAGCCCGAGGAAAAGACCGTCACCGCCTTGACGCCGCGCCGCACGCAGGCCTCCAGCGCATCCTTCACACCCGCCGCCGGGAGCGTGAACACCGCCAGATCGATGCCCTCGGGCAGATCGTCGATGCTCTGCGTCACGGGATAGCCGTCAATCTCCCCCTCCGCCCGGCCGACGACATGGACATCGCCATCAAAGGCGTTGAGCTGGAGATTGGCGAGCACCGTCCGCCCCGCCGTCTTGGGCTTGGCCGACACGCCGATGACCGCGATCGAGCGGGGGCGCATGAACAAGGCGACCGCATCGGCTCCCCGCACAGGTTTGATCCGGGGGGAAAGATCGGTCGCAGACATAGGATCACCATTCATGCTGAGGGGGCCATGAAAAAGGGCGCGCGAGCGCGGCCCCCATTATCGAAAAGCCGGACCATGGCCGGGATGCTGCTCCCGGCCACGGACCGAACGGTCAGAAGGCGAAGCGGACGCCAACCTTGTAGGCGCGGCCGATGCGGTCGTAGAAGCCGGCCACCTGCGTGCTGGGGAACGGCGGTTCCTTGTTCAGCAGATTGTTGACCACGGCGTAGAGCTGCACCTTCTTGTCGCCCCGCTGCATGAGCGTGACGTTGCCGGTCCAGTTCAGATACAGCCGCGAGGCGACGTTCATGTTGCCCACCGAAATCGGCGAGGCCGCATTATAGTCCGGGTCGCCCGGCTGGACGAGCGTCGCGTCCACAATGCCCTTGTCGATCCAGCGCGCGTTGAGCGTGGTGCCCCACTTCTCCGTCTCGTAGCCCAGGCTGGCATTGAGCTGCCAATGCGGCACGCTGGTCGCGCCGGTGTTGAGGCCGGAGGTGAACCCGCCCAACTGCCCCGCGCGGTCGATGCGGCTGCCGCGCGTCTGGATGATCCCGGCGGCATTATAGGTCGGTGCAACGCCCAGCCCGTCGTCGGAAATCAGGTCAGCGACATAGGTGCCGAACAGGCGCGTCGTGACCCGGCCCGGCCCGGCATTGAAGCGATAGACCATCTCGAAGTCCACGCCGCGCGTTTCCAGCGAGGCAAGGTTGAGCAACTGGACGGTCACGGAGTTGATTTCCGTGCTCGTGCCGGTGCCGGATAGCGAGGTGGTGGCGCAGAAGGCCCCCGGCGTGCCGCCCTGGATCTCGGCATAGCAATTGTCGATGATCTGCTGCGCCGGGAAGCTCGCGATCGCCCCGTCGATCTTGATATTGTAGAAATCGACCGAGGCCGAGAAGCCGGGCAGGAAGGTGGGCGTGAACACCGCACCGACCGTGAAGGTGTTCGCCTTCTCCGGCGCCAGCGTCTCGCTGGGCGCGAAGACCACCGTGTAGGACCGCGACACACCGTTGAACGGATTGCGCAGGGTCGACTGGGTGGACGTTACCGAGAACAGCTCCGCCGCATTGGGTGCACGGATATCCCGCGAGCGTGTCGTGCGAAGGCGGACGCCATCGACCACATCCCAGGTCGCGCCGATCTTCCACGTCGTGACGCCGCCCGACACCTCATAATTGGTGTGCCGGATCGCGCCGTTGAGATCGAACGACTTGAAGAAGGGCACGTCGCGGGCCAGCGGCACCACGACCTCGGCATAGGCTTCCTTGGTCGTGAACGCGCCTTCATAGGGCTTGGGGTTCGAGAAGTTGTACGCCCCGGCGGCCGCGAGCGAATCCACGACGCTTTCGGCGCTGTCCCGCCGATATTCACCGCCGACCGCGAGCGAGACTGGCCCCGCCCAGGTCGAGAAGGGCTCGCCGCTGATATTGGCGGCGCCCACGAACTGGCTGGTCGTGATCGACTGGAACTGCGTGCCGTTCACATAGTTGATCGCCTCTTGCGACATCGCGCCGGCGCCGAACAGGTTGAGTGGCTGGCAGCCCTGCGCCCGCGCGACGGTGTTGCGGCAGACAATCTGACCATTGGGAAGCTGGATCGCATCCAGCGCCCAGATGAAGTTCTGCTGGATGCGCATGTTGCGGATCTGCGATTCCAGCTTGTTCTGGCCATATTGGACGTAAGCGTCCCAGTTCCATCCGCTGATGTTGCCGTTCAGCCCGCCGACGATGCGATAGGTGCTGTTGAAGTTGACGATCTGGGTGGACGAGAAGTCGGGGTTGGACCGACCCATGACGAAGGACGTGATATTGTTCGCGTCCATGATCGTCGCGACCTGCGCCGGCAGGAAATAGTTATCCCGCTGGATCACCACCGCACGCGGACCGCTGACCGCGGTGTCACGCGGCATCGGGCCGGAATAATCGGACCCGGACCGGCCATAGCTCCCTTCGACGAACATGCCGACGGAGTCGCTCAGCTCATAATTGAGGTTCGCACGCACGACATAACGGTCGATCGGCAGCACCAGCGTATGTCCGAGACGGGGCGGCGTGCCCTGCGAGCTGGACATGTTGTAGGATGAGCCGCCGCTCTCATTGCCATAAGTGAACGTGCCGACCTGACCGGGCGCCGGGAACCAGATGCCGCGCAGGGCATCGACGCCATTGGCCGGGTTCGTATCGGCATTGTTGCCGAGAATGACGCCGCCGATGAGCGAGTTGACGAAGCGCACGCCGCTCTCGAATGAGCGGGAAGGCACGCCGGCCGGACGGTTGGCCGCGAAGGAGACGGATTCCTCGTAGCGACGGCCCCAGGCGCGATCATCGAAGCTGCCGATTCCATCGGACTTCACATATTCGCCGCCGATGGTGAAATGCCCGCGCCCGTCCGCGAAGGGGCTGCCGAATGCGAGGCCCACGCGGCGCTCGAAATTATCGCCTTCTTCGGAAAGACCCAGGGAAAGATCGCCCTTCAGGCCGGTCAGGCGATTGTTCATGATGACGTTGACGACACCGGAAATGGCATCCGACCCATAAGCGGCGGACGCGCCACCGGTGACGACGTCGATCCGGTCGATCAGCACCGTCGGCATCAGGTTGAGGTCGACCTGCCCGGTCGGCACAGTCGGCACATGGCGGCGGCCATCGACCAGCACCAGCGTGCGGATGTTCCCCAGCGCGCGCAGGTCCGCGAAGGTCGCGCCGGAAAGGTTGGACGACTGGGTGTTGGTCTGGTTGCTGACGCTCGGGCGGAAGGACGGCACCTCATTGAGATAGTCGCCCACATTGGCCGCGCCGCGCTCTGCAATCGCCTCGGAGGTGACGACGACCAGCGGCGTGGGCGCCTGGAAGCCATCGCGCTTCACGCGCGAGCCGGTGATGATGATATCGCGCACCTGCGCATCGTTATCCTGCGCCTGGGGCGCCGGCCCATCCTGCGCGAGCGCCGGGGCAGACCCCAGGGCGACAAATGTGCAAGCGGCAGCAGACGCGAGCAACCATGTTCGACGAGACATATCCCCTCCTATTTGTTGCCGCAGGTTTGCGCCTGCCGGCCTTTCATTGTGCCCGAGACTAAGCGTCATAAAGGCTGTGTCAACAACAATGATACTATATTATCTTTTGGGGTCGCCGGGTTTTAACAGGTGCTTGGATGACGGCCCAATGCCCCGGAAACCGAGGCTTGCCGGCGGCGCCCTCGATGCAAACCGCGCAGCCTTCTGCCCCGATCCGGTGACGACTCAATTGTTGCGCAAATCGATGCTAATGACAACAACATTCTCCAGCCGCTTTATATAAAGCTACTTGATATTATCTGCAAGCGCGCGATGATGGGAAGGAGAAGGAGAGGACAGGCATGTACACGCAAAGCGAGCAGGCTTTTGCCGAAGAGGTCCGCGCATTCGTGCGGGCGGAGTGCCCGGCGGATGTGCGCGAGAAAGTGACCAACGCGGTCGGCATCACTGCGGCGGAGCGGCTCGCGTGGCACAAGGCGCTGCACGCGCGCGGCTGGGCGGCGCCGCACTGGCCGGTGGAGCATGGCGGCACCGGCTGGAGCCCGGTCCAGACCTATATTTTCTCGGAGACGCTGGCCGAGGAAGGCGCGCCGGACCTTGGCTCCTTCGGCCTCAAGATGCTCGGCCCGACGCTGATGCATTACGGCACGCCAGAGCAGAAGGCCCATTATCTGCCGCGCATCCTCTCCGGCGAGGACATCTGGTGCCAGGGCTTTTCCGAGCCGGGTGCCGGGTCCGACCTCGCCTCGCTCAAGACTCGCGCCGTGCGGGACGGCGACCATTGGGTGGTCAACGGGCAGAAGATGTGGACGACCATGGCGCATGAATCGACCATGATGTTCGCGCTTGTCCGCACCGATCCCGATGCGCCCAAGCCGCAAATGGGCATCTCCATGCTGCTCATCGACCTCAAGACGCCGGGCATCGACATTCGCCCGATCATCCTGCTCAACGGCGCCCACACCACCAACGAGGTGTTCTTCGACACTGTGCGGGTGCCCGCCGAAAATCTGGTGGGCGAGCCGCATAAAGGCTGGACCTATTCGCGCGTGGTGCTCGGCAACGAGCGCCTGTCGATCGCGCGGATCGGCCTCAATCGCCGCCAGTTGGCGCGATTGAGGCAGATCGCGGCGGAACAGGGGCTGGCCGGCGTGCCGCATGTCCGCGCGCGCATCGCCGAGGCGGCGATCGAGCTGGATGCGCTGGAGGCCATGGCCACCGCCATGCTGGACCGCGCCCGGGCCGGGCTCGCCCCTGGAATCGAGGCCAATATGTTGAAGATCAAGGGATCGGAGCTTCAGCAGCGACTGACGCGCCTGCTGGTCGAGGTGGCGGGCCGCAGCGCCGCGCCATTCGCCCCCGACGCCGCCATGGATGCTGGCGATCCGCGCCAGCCTTGGCTCGGCCGCCTGTTCAAGAGCCATTTCGATACGCGCGTCGTCAGCATCTATGGCGGCTCGAACGAAATCCAGCGCAACATCATCGCCAAAACGCTTGGCCTGGGGGCAGCCCGATGAACACGACCGTGATGGACGCCGCGCCGGCAGGCGGTGCCGAAGAGACGAACATTCGCGACCTGTTGCGCAACTCGCTCGAAACCGTGCTCGCTCGCCACTACAGCTTCGAGCAACGCCGCGATGCGCATGAGAGCGCCGCGCGGGAATCGCGGGCGGCCTGGGCGGCTTATGCCGAGCTTGGCCTGCTCGCCCTCACCCTGCCGGAGGGGCATGGCGGCTTCCCCGGTTCGCTCGGTGACTTGGCCATGGCCGTCGAGACGATGGGCGGCGCGATGGTGCTGGAGCCCTATGCGGCGGTGATGATCGGTGCGCGACTGCTGGCGGCGGCCGGCAGCGAGGACCAGCAGGCGGCATGGCTGCCCGCCATCTGCAGCGGCGCAGTCCGCGTCGTGCTGGCGCATGAGGAAGCCGATGCCGGCTATGGCCGGCCGATCACTGCCCACGCCACGCCCGATCCGCATGGCTGGCGCCTCTCGGGCCACAAGGTTGCCGTGGCGGGCGGGGATACCGCAGACCTGTTCATCGTCTCGGCGAACACGGCCGGGGGTGTGGCCCTGTTTCTCGTCCCGGCGGCGGATCTGGCCGTTCGCCCGACCCGCTGCTTCGACTGGACCGGTGCCGCCGACCTCTTGCTGGACGATGTTATCGTCCCCACCGCCGCGCGGCTGACCGGCGGCGAGACGGCACTGGCCCGCGCGCTCGATGAAGCCACCGCCCTCGCCTGCGCCGACGCCGTTGGCGCCTTGCGGGCGGCGAATGCTCTTGCTCGCGAGCATACCCACACCCGCCGGCAATTTGGTCGCCCGCTGGATGCCTTTCAGGTGCTCCAGCATCGGCTGGTCGACATGGCCATGGCGCAGGAGCTTGCCGCGCCGATCGCGGCCGCCGCCATCGCCGCCTGCGAGGCGGACGACCCGGCGGCACGCGCTCGCGCGGTCTCGGCGGCGAAAGTGAAGGTCGGCGAGTCGGCCCGCTTCATCGGCGAGCAGTGCGTGCAACTCCATGGCGGCATGGGGCTGGTGCAGGAATATCCGGCCGCGCATTTGTTCGCCCGACTAGGGCTGTTCGAGCTTTCGCATGGAGACCGCGACGCCCATCTCGAGCGCTACGCGGCGCTGGCCCTTTAAGCGCTCAGCTTAAACCCTTAGCGCCGGCTCTGGCTCGGCGAGCCGCCGCCGGTGGGTGGCGCGATACCGTTGATGCGGGTGCCGCCACTAATCGAGCCCGTGGCACGCCGCGCAAAGTCGGCGGGATAGGTCAGCGCGGGAGGCCCGGCGGCATCGAGCGCCGCCAGATCCTCGGCCGACAGGGTGATGCGGCTCGCTGCGGCATTCTCGACAAGCTGATCGGCATCGTTGGCGCCCAGCAGGATCGTCATCACCCAGGGCTGCGCCTGCAGCCAGGCCAGTGCGATCTGCGCGGGGCTGGCGCCGTGGCGCTCCGCGACCTGCAGCACCACGTCCAGCACGCGCTCGGCCTTCTCATCCAGAATGCGGGCAAGGAACGAACCGCGCCCTTCGGCATCATGATTGCTGGCATCGCCGCGCCGGTAGCGGCCGCTCAGCGCGCCGCTCTTGAGCGGCGACCATGCCGCGATGCCCATGCCATAGGCCTGGGCGAGCGGTACATGCTCGATCTCGATATTCCGCTCCATCAGCGAATATTGCAGCTGCAGGCCGATCACCGGCGCCAGATTGCGCCACTGCGCCAGCCAGTGCGCCTCGGCCACTTTCCACGCCGGAATGTTGGAAAGGCCGACATGCAGCACCTTGCCCGCCCGCACCAGATCATCGAGCGCGCGCATCGTCTCGTCCATCGGCGTCAGCGGATCGACAATGTGCATCCAGAGCAGATCGACCCGGTCGGTCCTGAGCTTGCACAGCGAGGCTTCGACGCTTTGCAGGATGGACTTGCGCCCGCCCCCGCCGGCATTGGGATCGCCATCGCGGACATTCGAGCCGAATTTGGTGGCGATCACCAGCCGGTCGCGCAGGCCGGACTCGCCGGCGAGATACTCACCGAGGATCGTCTCGGCGTCGCCGCCGCCATAGCTGTTCGCGCAATCGAGGAAGTTGCCGCCGAGGTCGCGATACTGCGCAATGAGGCGCCCGGCAGCGGTGGCGTCCAGACTCCAGGGCTGCGCGCCGCCGAAGTTGAAGGTGCCGAGCGCGTAACGGCTCACCCGCAGGCCGGACCGTCCCAAGGTCACGAAATCGTCAAACATTCCACCCCTTCCCGATTGCTCAAACTATACTACTATATTATCTTTATGGCGTATCGCCGGATGTGAGCCAAGCGGAGACCAAAAGCAACATGAACGATAGCCTGACCGCGCAAAAGCCCTTGCTTGCCCCACCCGAGCTTGCCGCTGGCATGCTGATCGACGGGGAGATCGTGGCGGGAGAGGCGTTCATGCCGGTGATCGATCCCGCGACCGGTGCCGCCTTTGCGCAGTCACCGGACGCGCAGCGGCACGATCTCGACCGGGCGGTCGCCGCCGCGCGCCGCGCCTTCCCCGGTTGGTCCGCCCGCGATGTGACCGAGCGGCGCGCCGTCATCCACGAGATCGCGGCGCGGCTGCGCGAAGTCGCCGACCCGCTGGGCGCACTGCTCACCGCCGAACAGGGCAAGCCGTTGCACGACGCCATTGGCGAGGTGCGCCGTGCGGCCGATCATATCGAGGCGTTGAGCGCCTTCGATGTCGCCGGCGGCGTGCTGCGCGAAGATGCGCGCGAGCGGGTGGAAATCCGCTACCGGCCGCTCGGCGTGGTGGGCGGCATCACGCCGTGGAACGTGCCGGTGATGCTGGCCACCGTGAAGATCGCGCAGGCGCTCTACACCGGCAATTGCATCGTGCTGAAGCCCTCCCCGCTCACGCCGCTCTCCACGCTCGCCATCGGGCAGGCCATTGCGGACATCGTGCCCCCGGGCACGGTGAACATCCTGAGCGGCGGCAATGATCTGGGCGTTTGGCTGACAACGCATCCGGATGTGGACAAGATCAGCTTCACCGGATCGGTGGCGACTGGCCGCCATGTGATGGCCAGCGCGGCAGGCACCTTCAAGCGCATCACGCTGGAATTGGGCGGCAACGATCCAGCCATTGTGCTGCCCGATGCGGATGTGGAAGCCACCGCCGAGGGCATTGCCCGCAGCGCCTTTGCCAATTGCGGGCAGGTCTGCATGGCGATCAAGCGGGTGTTCGTGCATCGCGCGCTCTACCCGGCGATGGTCGAGGCGCTGGCCCGCCGCGCCGCCGCCATCCGCGTGGGACCGGGCACCGATCCGCAAAGCCAGATGGGGCCGATCCAGAACCGGATGCAGTTCGAGAAGGTGCTGGCGCTGCTCGAGGGCGTGCGGGCAACCCCGGGCGCACAGATCCTCACCGGTGGCGAGCGGCTGCCCGGCCCGGGCTATTTCGTCATGCCGACAGTGGTCGCAGGGCTGGATCACGCGGCGCCGCTGGTGCGCGAAGAGCAGTTCGGCCCGGTGCTGCCGGTGCTGGCTTTCGACGAGATCGAGGATGTCATCCGCCGCGCCAACGCCACCGAATTCGGCCTCGGCGCATCGGTGTGGACGGCGGACACAGACGGCGGCGGCGCGATTGCCCGGCAGCTCGAGGCCGGGATGGTCTGGGTCAACCGGCACGGCGGCAATGGCCGCGACGTGCCCTTCGGTGGCGCCAAGCATTCAGGCTATGGGCGCGAGCAGGGCGTCGCGGGGATGCAATCCTATATGGAAATGCAGGCGGTCACGATTCCGCTGGCATGAGGTGCACCCCTCAGTCGCTCCGCCTGCCTAATCGATGCAGACTTGGCGCGGTATCATCGTCATGCTCCCGTCACTCGTGATCGGGCGCATCTCAGTCCGCGTCTTGGTGCAAGGCCGACCGTGCTTGTTGAGCAGTGGCTCGCGTCGCTTTTCTCGTAAGGCAGCCCGTGCCTCCGGGCACACTGACGTCCGGACCCACTGCTCCGCCACTGCTTTGCCTTTTGTGCGCACCCGGAAACGATAGCGCGAGCCATATTGCTTTTGGTCTGCTGCTGACAGGGTTGCGAACGAGGAGCAGCGCGGCTGAGCAGGAGGAGGCGCTGCCGCGGCCAGGAGCAATGTTGCAAAAGCCGTGATCATGAGGTCCTCATCCTGGGTAAGCATCGAAATTATAACGCTTATGACGCTCGAACCGGGATACGGACGCTTTTCTGACGATCTGCTTGGGCACACTGCTGATTAAGCGGCATTATCCTGCAGTGCCCTGATCCGCAGCAGATAGGCCGGGGTGACGCGCGCCATCAGAAGTGCGGCGACGATCGTCAGGCCGATGAACACGCCAAAGCCGACCAGATAGGTGCCGTTGCGATCGTACAGGTTCGCCAGCACGACCGGCCCGAAGGCCGAGCCCATGGTGTTGAAGCCGGCGAGCACTGGCAGCAGCCGGTTCATGAGGCCGGGGCCATAGACATGCTTGGCAACGACCGGGCCGTCCACGGTCAGGCCGCCATGCGCCACGCCCAGCACGGTGGTGAAGACAAGCGCGGTGAACAGCCCCTGCACCGGCAGCGCCAGCAGGATGGCGAGGCCGAGCAGCAGGTTCCAGCCGGCGACGCCCTTCACCGAAAAGCGATCGAACGTCATGCCCGCGACGAACTTGGCGCCGATGCCGATGAGGAAGGTGAGCGACCAGGCCGAGGCCGCGACCGTGCGCGAGAGGCCGATCTCGTTGGTGAGATAATAGATGCTGTGCTGGAAAAGTGCCTGATCGATCAGCGCCGAGAGGAACGTCGCCAGCGCGATCAGCCAGAAGGCGTGCTGGCGCAGCATCGTGCGGAAGCTGATGCCGAGATCGGCCGCGCGCAGCCGGGCGCTGCTGACCTGCTCGCTCGTCCGCACCGCCTCGGGCAGCACGTCCGCCTCGCTGGGGTTGAACCGCACCGACAGCGCGAGCGGAATGGAAATGCAGAAGATGCCGATGCTCAGACAGGCAAAGGCGACGCGCCAGCCATAAAGCGGAATGAGCTGACTGGTCATCAGCGGGAACAGCACGCCGCCGAAGCTGGTGCCGATCACCGCCACGCCCGTCGCCAGCCCGACATTGCGCATGAACCAGCGCGAGACGAGGAGCCGCAGCGAAATGATCACGGCGCCCTGGCCAATGCCGATCATGAAGCCGACGACATAATAGCTCCATAGCGAGTGGACGAACAGGAAGCCCGCCAGCCCGATGGCTTCGGCCGCCATGGCGCCGACCAGCACCAGCTTGAGGCCGATCCGCTCCACCAGCGGGCCGATGATGAAGATCGCCATGATCGCGCCGGTGAGGCTCTTATAGGTGTAGATGAGCGTGGCCTGGGTCAGCGTCCAGCCGAACTCCTTCATGACCTCGGGATAGACGAACGGCATGGTCAGCGGCGCGCCGAAGGCGATGAGGAAGATGAAGAACGCCTTGGCGACCACGCCCCAGCCCGGATAGCGCCAGGTCGCGCGGATGATGGCGATCTTGTCTGTGAGACTCGCTCGACCTGCCATGCTCTCGCTCCCGTCCGGTCTCTTGCCGCCCTCGCCCGATCAGGCGGCCAGGCCGGGCGCGCCGCGCTGCGCCTGCCCGGTCAGCACGGCGATGGCCGCTTCCGTACCGCCGGCCCGACAAGGGACACCCGCGAAGGCCAGCGCAGCTTCCGTTGCGGCGATGGCGCCGAGTACCAGCGTGTCGCTGAAGTCGCCGAGATGGCCGATCCGGAACACCCGGTCATCGAGCTGGCCGAGGCCATTGCCGAGGCTCATGTTGCAGCGCTCCAGCGCCGCCTCGCGCACCGCATCGGCGGAGATGCCGTCCGGCATCCGCACGGCGGTGAGCACCGGCGAATGGGCGGCGGCATCGCGGCATTGCGTCTCGAAGCCCCATTGGGCGACCGCCGCGCGCGTCGCCTGCGCCGCCCGCTGGTGACGCGCGAAGACGGCGTCCAGCCCCTCCTCCTGCATCATGGCAATGGCCTCGCGCAGCCCCTGCAGCAGATTGATGGCCGGGGTGTAGGGGAAAAAGCCCCGGGCATTGGCCTCCAGCATCTCGCCCCAATCCCAATAGGAGCGCCTCATCCCGGCCGATTTCGACGCCGCGATGGCCTTTTGCGACAGGGCATTGAAGGAGAGGCCCGGCGGCAGCATCAGCCCCTTTTGCGAGCCGCCGACTGCGACATCCACGCCCCAGGCATCATGCTGATAATCCACCGACGCCAGCGACGAGACGAGATCGGCCATCAGCAGCGCGGGGTGCCCGGCTTCATTGATGGCGCGGCGCACGGCGGCGATGTCTGAGGTCACGCCGGTGGAGGTCTCGTTGTGGACCACGCAGACCGCCTTGATGCGATGCGCCTTGTCCCCGCGCAGCCGCTCGCCAATGGCTGCGGCATCGACCGGGGTGCGCCAGTCGCCGGGGATCAGCTCGGGCTCCAGGCCGATCTTGCGGGCGAGGCGGCACCAGAGCGTCGCGAACCAGCCGGTCTCGTACATCAGCACCGCGTCGCCCGGCGAGAGCGCATTGACCAGCGCCGCTTCCCACGCGCCGGTGCCCGACGAGGGGTAGATGATGACCGGGCCGGCGGTCTTGAAGATGCCCTTTATCCCGTCCAGCACCTCGACCGTGAGATCGCGGAAGTCAGGCCCGCGATGGTTGATGGTCGGGCGTGCAATTGCCTCCATCACCCGTTGCGGCGTGGTCGTGGGACCGGGCAGTTGCAGGAAGTGCGCGCCGGGGCGATGGGAAGAGGTGGCAGGCATGAACGGTCCTCAGGCTGGCGCGGGCGCGAGGCGGCGCTTGCGATCCACCGGCTCGGCGGTCTCCTTGCTCCAGACCGCGCGACGCGCATTGTAGAAATCGAGCCAGTCCTGCTCGGGTGGGAGCAGCGCATAGCCGGCGCGGACATTATGGTAGCAGGCCGGATTATCGACGCCCGGCGGCACCACCCCGTCGTCCCGCAACGCCGTCGCGGCCCATTTGAGCCGCCGGCGGGTGAGCACGATCATCCGGTCGCTGGTGCCCAGATGCTCCATGGTGCGGTCCACCACCGGCCCCATGCTCTCGGTGACCGCCTGATCCTGCACCGGGATCGCCTCGATGCCGCTATAGCTCTGCGTCGACTGCGCCTCACGCGAGATCAGATGATCGTTGCGCGGATTGGCATCGATGCGGAAGCGGCCGAGCCAGTCGGTGGTGTTGGGCAGGAAATTGATCGGCGAGGTGGTGCCGGGAATCGGCTTGCCCGCCTTGGTGAGCGTCGTCGCGGCGGTGCGCGGGCCGCCGATGGTGACGAGCATGGCATGATGATCATCCAGCGGCACCCAGGCGCGGGCGCGGATATGGTCGAGCGGCTCGGAGGGCGCCATGGTCCAGAAGGGCAAAGCGAACTGGCCGATGCGGTGATAGAGATTGTCCCCGGCCGGGCGATAGGCGCAATACATGGTCCCGTAATCGGTCTCCAGCGCCTCATATTTCGGCGCAAGATTCTCGCGCATCTGCCTGTAATAATTGATCGAGCCTTCCTCGAACTGATCCGGCGTCGCCGCACCCAGATGCAGGAAGCCGACATGGCAGGTGTCGATATCCCCCTCCAACGCCTGCAGCCAGTTGCACTCGCGCATCATGAAGGTGACGGTGAGCGGCTGCCCCGCCTCCACCTCGTCCCAGTCGAAATGCGGCAGCGCGGGTGGCTCGGCGCGATTGCCCATATAGACCCAGGCGACACCGTAGCGCTCGACCACGGGGAGCGCGCGGATCTTCACCTTGTCCTTATAGTCGGTCTCCGGCGGCTCGCTCGGCATCTCGATGCACTGGCCGTTCCGATCGAACTTCCAGCCATGATAGACGCAGCGGATGCCGCCCTCCTCATTGCGCCCGTAGAACAGCGACGCGCAGCGATGGGCGCAGCGATGATCGACCACGCCAAGCGATCCATCGGGCGAGCGGAAGGCGAGGAAGTTCTCCCCGAGCAGCCGGAGCCGCAGCGGCGCGCCGCCAGCCTTGACTTCGTCCGGCATGAACGCGGGGATCCAATATTCCCGCATCAACGCGCCCATGGGGGTGCCGGGGCCAGTCTGCGTCAGCAAGGCATTGTCTTCCGGCGACATTCCGCCCTCCCCCACGTTTGAATGAATCAAACTATAATATAGTTATTCTTTTTCATCCGATGCGGCGTGGCTTGTCAAGCAATGCCGGGCGGGGCAGGATTGAAATCATCATATGGAATGACCGATCGCCCGCCCCGCGCGGGCGATGCCAACATGAGAAAGCCTGTTCCCTTGGCCGAATCCGACACCGTTTTCAGTTCCGTGCGCAGCCAGTCGCTCGCCTCGCGCATCGTCTCGCAGGTGATCGACGCGCTGTTTGCCGGCCAGTTCAAACCCGGCCAGTTCCTGGGTACCGAGGCGCAGCTGACCGAGACCTTCCAGACCAGCCGCGTGCCGATCCGCGAGGCGCTGGGCCGGCTCGAAGCGCTGGGGGTCGTGACGATCAAGACCGGCGCGGGCGGCGGCGCGACGATTGCCGAGGGCAAGCCGGACCAGTTCGCCACCGCCCTGGCCGTGCAGTTCATGCTCGTGCAGGTGACGGCCGAGGAGATTTTCGATGCCCGCATCGGCATCGAATGCCGCGCGGCAGAGCTTGCCGCCGAGAAGATCACCGACGACCAGATCGAGGCGCTGCGGCTGCTGCTGGAGCGGATCATGGAGCCGGACCTGCCGCGGCGGGAGTCCGTCGATCGCATCCTCGCCTTCCACCGCTTCATCGTGGAGGCCTCGGGCGCGCGCACGCTGGTGACGCTCATGCATGCGCTGGAGCATGCGCTGCTCAACCTGTTCACGGCGCTGGAAGCCTCACCGCGCAACAGCCGCATCGGCTACAAGTCGCTGCAGGGCATTTTCGACCGGATCGCCGCGCGCGACAGTGAGGGCGCCTTCACGGCGATGCGCCTCCATCTGCTCGATCGCCGCAAGTCGATGCTCTACCGGCTCAAGGAGTTGAGCGATCAGGCGGGGATTGCGACGCCCGCCAGCTAGGCGGCCGACGCCGTCCGGTCAGACACTCGTCCCGACCAGCCGCCCGATCCCGGCTGTCAGGGCCATGGCAAGCGCGCCCCAGAAGACCACCCGCGCCACCGGCCGCCAGGGCTTGGCCCCGCCGGCGCGCGCGCCAATGGCGCCGAGCAGGCCGAGGAACAGGATCGATCCTGCTGCCTCGCCCACCACCATGCGGTCCATCGGCAGCACGGCGGCAAGCACCAGCGGCAGCGCCGCGCCGGCCGTGAAGGTGGCGGCGGAGGTGAAGGCGGCCACCACCGGGCGGGCCGCTGTCGTCTCGGTAATGTGCAGCTCGTCGCGCGCATGAGCGCCGAGCGCATCATGGGCCATCATCTGCTCGGCCGCGCGCCGCGCCGTCGCCGGGTCGACGCCGCGCGCGACGTAGATGTCGGTGAGTTCCTGCAGCTCGGCCTCGGGCGCGGTGGCCAGCTCCTGCGTTTCGCGCGCGAGGTCGGAGCGCTCGGTGTCGGACTGGGAGCTGACCGAGACATATTCGCCGGCCGCCATGGACATCGCCCCGGCCACCAGACCGGCAGCACCCGCGACGATCAGCGCCGACCGATCCGCACCCGAGGCCGCCACGCCGAGGATGAGGCTGGCCGTGGACACAATGCCGTCATTGGCGCCCAGCACCGCCGCGCGCAGCCAGCCGATGCGCGAGACAAGATGATATTCCCGATGCGGCCTCATGGATGATCCCCCTCATATTCAGCGCGACTTTATCAGAACGGGGCCTGCGCGGCGATTGGGGAAATCTGCTCTTGGCCGGAGGGCTGGCGCAATCTTATTCGGTGGCCGGCACGATCATCGCCCTGATGACCGGCGCCTCGCTGCCGCTGATCTGCAGGATGTGGCGCCCCGCCTTGAGGCGGAAATCGACGATCTTGCGGATGCCCGAGCAAGCCGGCCCATGGCCATGCGCGAGGGAGGTCACGCGGGCGCCGTTGGTCACCATGTCCAGCCAGGCCGCTGCGCCCAGGGCGACGCGATAGACGCCCTCGCGCGGGGCGTCGAACGCCAGCATCCCGGCGTGGGTGCCGGGCTTGGCCGCGCGCTCGGGCGCGGCAGCGAACGCGACGGATGAGGCAGGCGACAAGGTAAGGTCGACGGCCCGTCCGGGTTTGAGCTGGACGATGGCTTCCGTCAGGCCGGCAACCTGCTCGGCGTTGCGCCAGGCAGCAAATTCAGGCGGCAGCGCCGCATCGTCCGCGCAGGCGGGCGCATCCGCAGCGGGCATCTGAGCGGCGACGGGCACCGGTGCCAGCGCCATTGCGAGAGCCATCATCACACGCATTGTCCGCTTCTCCTCTGGACGGTCGGTTCTTTCGATGTATTTGCCCATATACATCGAATCACGAACAGGAAAAGGGGATCCATTGATGAGAGCGACACTGGTGCTGGGCGCCGCAATTCTGGTGACGTCCGGCATGGCCCGCGCGCAGGCGCCGGAGAGCGAGGCCGGCAGTTTCGGCCTCGGCCAGATCATCGTGACGGCGCCCGCCGGGCCTGACCGTCTGATTGGCACGGAGACGCTCGGCCAGCAGGCCATGGTCCGCTTTAACCGCGTGCAGCTCGACGATGCGATCAACCTCCTGCCGGGCGTCTCGGCGGGCAATAGCGGCGGCTCGCGCAACGAGCGGCTGGTGTTCGTGCGCGGGTTCGACCGCTTTCAGGTGCCGCTCTCGATTGACGGGATCCGCGTCTATCTGCCGGCCGACAACCGGCTAGACTTCGGCCGCTTCCTCACGCCGGACATTGCCGAGGTGCAGGTGGCGAAAGCCTATACCTCCGTGCTGGATGGTCCCGGTGCCATGGGCGGTGCGATCAATCTCGTCACGCGCAAGCCCACCAAGGCTGTGGAGGCCGAGGCGCGCGCCACGCTCAATCTCGACCGCGATGCGGACTATGGTGGCTACAGCGTCTTCGCCTTGCTCGGCACGCGGCAGGACCATTGGTACGCGCAGGCGAGCTATGCCCGCAATTTCACCGATCACTGGACGCTTGCCGGTGGTTTCCACCCGGTCAGCGCGAACGAGGACGGCGGCGCGCGCGACTTCTCGCGCACATCAGATTGGCGCGTGAATGCCAAGCTGGGCGTCACCCCCAACGCCACCGACGAATATGTGCTGAGCTACACACGGCAAGAGGGCAGCAAGAACGCGCCGCTGCATGTGAGCGACACGAGCAACGTTTCGCTGCGCAACTGGAGCTGGCCCTATTGGACCATCGACACGCTGTCCGCCCTCTCCACCACCGCGCTCAGCAATCAGGCGACGCTCAAGACGCGGGCTTATTACAGCCGCTTCGACAATCTGCTGCGCTCCTGGGACAATCGCAGCCAGACCAACCAGACGCTGGGTCGGTCCTTCGACAGCCCTTATGCGGACACGGCTTATGGCGGATCAGCGGAGCTCGGCATGGAGCTGCTGCCCGTCAACCGGCTGACCCTTGCCTTCCATTACCGGCATGACGAGCACAGCGAATCCCAGACCAGCCGCCCGGGCCTGCCCGGCAGCATCGCCGAGCCGGTCCAGATCAGTGCCGAGCGCAACTGGAGCATCGCGGTGGAGAACCGCTTCGCCTTGCTGCCGACGCTCACGCTGACGCTGGGCGCCTCCTATGACTGGCGCGATCTCGACCGCGCGGAGGAATATGGCGTGCCGCAGGGGCAGACCGGCGCCAACCGGCTCTACAGCTTTCCGCTGCGCAACGTCGATGCGCTGAACGCGCAAGGGCGGCTGGATTGGCGCGGCGAGAATGGCAGCGCGGCGCATCTCTCGCTCTCGTCCCGTGCCCGCTTTCCGACCCTGTTCGAGCGGTTCAGCAGCCAGTTCGGCACCGCCGAGCCCAATCCCGGCCTGAACCCGGAACGGGCGACCACGCTGGAGGTCGGCGGGGCGCGTCAGCTGGGGCCGCTCCATGTCAGCGCAGCGCTCTTCCACAGCTGGGTGAGCGACGCGCTGGTTTCGGTCCGCACGCCGGCCAACCTCAATCGCCGGGAGAATTATGGATCGGCGCATTATTATGGCGGCGAGGTCGCGGTGGATGTGAAGCTGAACGACCAGATCGAGCTGGGCGGCAATTATTCCTACATCCAGCGGGACTTCACGGTCGGCACGGCGCCGGCGGGCAGCCTGATCCGCCCGTTTCAGCTCACCGATGTGCCGGGCCACAAAGGCTTTGCCTATCTGGGCTGGCGACCCGTCCCTACCCTGCGCGTCACGCCCAATCTCGATTTTGCCTCGCGCCGGACGACTGTCACCCCGGCCTCCGCCAACGGCCTCGCGCCCATCTATTACAAGACGGGCGGCTATGCGCTGGCCGGACTGAGCATCGATTATGCGCTGACGCCGCAGGCCACGCTCAGCGTCGGAGGCCGCAATCTCTTCGACCGGGATTATGTGCTGACCGATGGCTTCCCCGAACCGGGCCGCTCGCTGTTCCTCAGCCTGAGCGCGCGCTACTGACGCCTCTGCCCCTCCACGATTGATAATACTGTCTTTCTATATGATCTTTCTCAGGATATGCTCGCGCTTCATAATAGGAGCGGAGGAGAGCGCATGGCCGTCGAGAGGAAGAACGAGCGGTTTATGGCCGCGCTGGCACCGGCGAAGGCGATGGATGTCGTTGTCGTCGGCGGCGGGCCTGCCGGCTGTGTCGCGGCGCTCAGCGCGGCGCGCAATGGTGCGCGAGTGATGCTCATCGAGCGGGTCGGCTATCTGGGCGGGATGATGACCGGGGGCGGCATCGGCGGTATCGGGATCAATGGCTATATCATCGAGAAGGGCATCGGCACGCCGGTGGTGAAGGGCATCTCGCTGGAGATCCTGCACCGCATCCAGGCCATGGGCGGCGCGCCGGAGGGTAGCCCGATTGCGCGGCACCCCACCGACTCCGTGATGATGACCAGCCTGCTCGATGAAATGATGGAGGAGGCCGGCGTCGAGCTTCTCTTCAACACCGTGGTGTTCGACACGCTGGTGGAGGACGGGCGCGTGACGGGCGTCGCCATCGGCAACAAGTCCGGCGGTCAGGTGGTGCTGGCCGATGTGGTGATCGACGCCTCCGCCGATGCCGACGTGGCCGCCTGGGCCGGCGCGCCCTTCCACCATGGCCGCGAGGAAGACGGGCGCCATCATGGCGGATCGATGGACATGCAGATCGGCGGCATCGATGTCGACCGGCTGATCGACTATCTGCGCAACCAGCCGCTGCTGAGCGAAGAAGAGCGCGCCGAGCTGGACCGCGAGCGCTCCGCGCTGATGGGCGGCGGGCGGCCGGTGAACACCTACAAGTCGCTCAAGGGCGAGACGCTCTACGCCGAGCCCATGGCCCAGCCGACCGATTGGGAGGAGGTGGACCGCATTCGCGCGGCCGGCGGCATTCCCAAGTTGCGCCTCTCTCCCGCAGCGGGCGGCCCGATCCCGGGCAAGGCGACGGCACCCAAGGTGGATGGCAAATATGTCCCCCTCCCGGCCGGGCTGGACCGCGAATGGGTGGAGTATATCAAGGCCGGCAAGGTGCCGTTGCTCTATGGCGCGACCGAGCCGGTCTATCCGCCGCCGCGCTTTGGCAGCATTGGCATCTTCCGCCACGGCAAGATGCGCGACGGGCAGATGATGTCCGGCGTGTACGAGGTCTGGTACGACCACACCAATGAGGAAGAGGTGAGCAAGTCGCTGATTTATCGGCGCAAGCTCAACCGGGTGTATCTCAACTTCCTGCGCGAGCGCATCCCCGGCTTCGAGGAGGCCTATATCGTCATGGAATCCCCCACCGGCGGCGCGCGCGAAGGCCGGCGGATCGTCGGCGACTATATTCTCACCGAGGATGATGTGCTGGCAGGGCGGCGCTTCCCCGACGTGATCGCCAAGGGCGGGCCGCGCGGGCCGGACCTGCATTCGGTGACGGGCCTGTGGGGCGACGGCGTGGCCTCACCGTTCAAGGCGCCGTACGACATTCCCTATCGCATCCTGCTGCCCAAGGGCGTTGAGGGCCTGCTGGTGGCGGGGCGCTGCGTGTCTGCTACCTTCGCGGCGCTCGGCGCGGTGCGCGATCAGGCGACCTGCATGTCCATGGGCGAGGCGGCGGGTGCGGCGGCCAGCCTTGCGGTGCGCGCGGGCGTTACGCCGCGAGAGGTGGACGTGCGTGCCGTGCAGCAGCGCCTGCTCGATCAGGGCGCGCTGCTTTACATTGGCGATGAGCAGCCGCTGGAGAGGGAACCGGCCGAGTGATCCGGCAGGATGCGGCTACTCTCCGCGTCTGATGAAGTCCGCAGCGCGCTCGGCGACCATGATGACCGGAAGGTTGGTGTTGCCGCCGGGCAGGCGCGGGAAGATGGAGGCATCGACCACCCGCAGCCCGTCCACGCCATTCACCCGCAGGCGCCCGTCGACCACAGCCTGCGCATCGCTGCCCATGCGGCAGGTGCCGCTCGGGTGATAGGCCGTCGCCGCTGTCTCGCGGATATAGGCCATGACCTCCTCGTCCGACAGCAAAGGCCGCTCCGGCCGCCGCATCTGCCCCACCACCTTGGCGAGCGCCGGCTGACGGATGAGCGCCTCGAGGCCGCGATAGCCGCCGAGCATGGCGCGCTGGTCTTCGGGATCGCTCATCAGGTTGAAGGCGATGCGCGGATGGGCCAGCGGATCGGGCGAGCCGAGCTTCAGCCAGCCACGGCTCTTGGGATAATTGAGCGACCACATCGCCCCCATGCGCGGCCCGAACGGCCGGGCCACGCCGGGGAACCAGACCCGCGAGAACATGGAGAGCGGGATCAGCAGGAAATGCATGTCGATCACATCCGGGTCGGCACCGGTCGCAACATTGGCGGAGGCGGCGAGCGGCGGCGCGCCCATGATGCTCTTGCGCCCTGCCACCCAGCGCAGGAACGAGCCGGTCAGCCGGTCGAAGCGCAATTCCCGATCGAAGGCCAGCGCAGGATCGAGATCGAACTCCATGCCGGCGCCGGGATGATCCTGCAGATTGGCGCCGACCTCGCCGCTTTCCACGGCGACATCCAGGCCCATCTCCTGCAGATGGTCGCCCGGCCCAATGCCCGAGAGCAGCAGCAATTGCGGCGCGTTGATCGCGCCGCCGGCCAGCAGCACTTCGCGCTCGGCCAGGATCTCTTCCAGTCGCCCGTCGCGTGAAACCTCGATGCCGATTGCCCGGCCATCACGCAGCTGCACGCGCGTCGCCACGGCGCCGGTGCGCACCTCCAGATTGGGTCGGCCGAGCGCAGGGCGCAGATAGGCCTCCGACGTGTTGGCGCGGCGACCGTTGCGCGTCGTGAAATCCGGCATGCCGAAGCCATCGGTTCGCGGGCCGTTGAAATCCTCCGTGATCGGGTAGCCGAGCGATCGGGCCGCCTCCAGCACATTGGCCATCAGCGGGCTGGGCGCCGGATGCGGCTCGACGCTCAGTGGCCCGCTGCCGCCATGTTCGGGCGTATCGCCGCGCCAGTGTCGCTCCAGCTTGCGGAACCAGGGCAGCACATCATCCCAGCCCCAGTCAGTGAGGCCGGTATCGCGCCAGCCATCATAATCGGCCTTGTGCCCCCGGATCGCCATCATGCCGTTGAGCGAGGAGGTGCCGCCGAGCATCCGTCCGCGCGCGACCGGCAGGCGGCGGCCGTCCAGCTCCGCCTCCGGCTCCGACATGAAGCCCCAGGTGAGCGCCGGATTGGGCCACAGCTTGGAGACTGCCAGCGGCAGGCGCACGTCCAGCCGCCGGTCGCTGCCGCCGGCTTCCAGCAGCAGCACGCGGTTGCGGGGATCTTCGGACAGGCGGGCGGCGAGCACGCAGCCCGCCGAGCCGGCGCCGACGACGATGTAATCGAACCGGTCCACGCTCAGACGACTTTCCAGAACCGGAATATGGAGCCTTCCGGATTGCGCTGGCCGACGCCGACGAAAATCGTGCGGTTCAGCCAGTCATAGGGGCCGGCGGGCGCCTCGAAGCGCGGCGTCATGCGCATATAATAGCTTTGCGGATCGACCTGCTCGCCCGCCAGCAGGGCCTTGACGACCTCCGGCGGGGCGCTGCGCACGCCGGTGCTGCGCTTGAGGATATGGGCGCCGTCGTCCGTCTCCAGCAGATATTGCGATTCGAACCGCCCGCCGCCATCGGGGCGCACGAGCGGAAAGTCGCCGCCGCTGCCCTTGACGATCCGGCCCGAGAGTCCGGGGCCGGAGAAGCTGCCCTCGCCGATCAGCACCGCACCGCGCGTGTAGCCCTGCGCCACCTCGATATGCATGCGCGGACCAAGGCCGATGCGCATTTCCAGAGCGAATTCCAGCCGCATGGTCAGACGATCCTCTCGATGTTGAGGACAGGGCTGCCCTCGGCCTGCTCGGCAACGAACGCCAGCCGCGCCAGATGGGCGACGCCACCATCCTCGGCAGCCTCGAACAGCAAAGCGAGCCGCAGCCCCTCGAAATCCGGCGCGCGGGTGCGATAGCCATTGCCGAAGCAGCGGGCGAAACTGCCATCGCTGAAGGCGACATAATAAGAGGCTTCAACCACCGTGACGCCATCGGCGCGCAGTAGATGCATCTCGCTGCCACCGACCAGCCGGCCCTCAAGCCCCTCGCCTACGAAGGTGCCGCCCCCGATGGACACATAGCTGCGCTGGCCACCGGTCGCGATCTCGCCGACCGTCACCGGGAAGGCGCGCATCGGTGTCATGCGGAAGGCCGGCGCGAAGCCGGGCACGGGCGCGCTGCTTGCCTCAGCCATGATCGCGGGCCTGATGATCGTGCGCTATCGTCACGGATTTGAGTTCGGTATAGGCTTCCACCCCGGCTCTCCCATTTTCGCGGCCGAAGCCGGATTGCCTGACGCCGCCCGCGGGCATCGCGATGTCGCCAGCGCTGCTGTTCACTCGCACGGTCCCGGACCGGAGGCGACTGACCATGCCATGCGCCCGCGAGAGGCTGCGCGTCCAGACATAGGCGGAGAGGCCATAACGGCTGTCATTGGCCAGCGCGGCAATCTCGTCCAGATCGTCGGTGTCGAAGGGGATCGCGCACAGCACGGGACCGAAAATCTCCTCATCCACCGCCGCCATGCCGGCCTGAACGGAGCCGAGCACCGTCGGCGCGACATAGTAACCCTGCGCCGGCAAGGCGATGTCGCCGCCCGCGCGGCTGGCGCCCTGTGTAAGGGCGCCCTCGACAAAGCCCATGATCCGCGCCCGCTGCGCCTGCGTGATCACCGGCCCGAGCTGGGTCGCGGGATCGAGCGGATCGCCGATCGTCATCGCCGCGCCGATGCGGGCGATCTTCTCCACCAGCGCATCGGCGACGGATCGATGCACGAACAGGCGCGAGCCGGCCGAGCAGGTCTGCCCGCTGTTGAAGAAGATGTTCATGGCGATGGCGCGCGCGGCGGCATCGAGATCGGCGTCGGCAAAGACGATGACCGGCGATTTGCCGCCCAGTTCCACCGTCACCCGCTTCATCTGCCGCGCGCAGTCGGCCGCGATCTGCGTGCCGGTCGCCGTCGATCCGGTGAAGCTGATCTTAGCGACGCCGGGATGATCGACCAGCGCCGCGCCCACGACCGGACCAAGGCCGGTCACGACATTGAAGAAGCCCGGCGGAACGCCGCAAGCCACAGCCAGTTCAGCCAGCTTGAGCGCGGAGAGCGAGGATTGCTCCGCCGGCTTGAGCACCACCGCGCAGCCCGCCGCAATGGCGGGGCCGAGCTTGAACGCCGCGCCCATCAACGGATAATTCCAGGGAATGATGTGGCCGACCACGCCGACCGGTTCGCGCAGCGTATACGCCGTCGTCTCGCCGGGCTGGGAAAGCTCCATGCTCTCCCCGGTGAGCTTGGTCGCCCAGCCGGCGAAATAGCGCAAGGTCGCGGCCGTGCCGGGCACGTCGACGCGCCGGCTGTTGCTGATCGGCTTGCCGGTATCGAGCGTTTCGAGCAGCGCGAACTCCTCGGCATGGCGCTCCACCGCCTGCGCCAAGGCCAGCAGGGCATCCTGCCGCTGGGCGGGTGTCCAGCGCGTGCGGCGCGCTGAAATCATCGCCGATTCGGCGGCCTGCACGGCCTGATCGATATCCGCCGCAGTCCCCGCTCCGACCTCGGCAAAGACCGCGCCGGTCGCGGGGTTTTCCACCGGCAGCCGGTCGCCGGCAGCAGGGGGCGTCCATGCGCCGCCAATGAAATGACGCGCCTCGGCGGCAAGGGGCAATGGCACTTTCAACGTCATCTCAAATACATGTCCATGATGCGGCTGAGGCCCCTGCTATCAGCGCGCCTTCGAGCAAACTTGTCTCGCGACGCATCTTTCTGACCAGCGCCGCACTGGAGACAAAATCAACAGTGCGGCGGTCTGCTGGACAGGCCCCGATATGGGGTCTAGCGTGCGCAGAAGCCGGACCGAGGGCGCAAGACCCCGGCCAGGATGCGAGAGGAGCCACGGGGATGCACATCTTCACCACAAAGGCATCGAGCCGCGTCGAGCGCAGCCGGCAATGGTGTGCCGTCACGCAGGCGCCCCACATCGAATTTGCGGACGATCGCGAGGCGTCGCTGCGCGGCGGCGATTTTGGCGCGCTCCGCTTCTGCATCGTTTCGCTGGGCAGTCACCGGCTTGTTCTGCCCGACATGGCCGACCGGCGATCGCCACCGACCATGAAGCTGCTATTCCAGGAAGAAGGCGCCGCCCGGATCAGCCAGGGCGGACTCTACAATGATGTGCAGGCCGGCCAGTGGTGCGCGCTGCGCAAGGACGTGCCCTACACCATCGACGCGCCGGACCAGTGCCGCCAGTTGGCAGTGACGGTGCCGTGCAGCCTGCTCGCTGCGCCCCGCTGGAGCCTGGACCGCTGGCGCAAGCCCCGCAGCTTCCTGCGCGGGCCCGCCCAGATTCTCCATGCCAGCGTGAGCGCCTCAGTCATGACCGGCAACACGCTGCGGATGCAGGACCGCGAGCTGCTCGGCGACCAGATCGCCCATCTGGTCAACATGACCATCCATGCCGATGACGTGCTGACCATGCCCGACCCGCGCGAAAGCCGGCGGCGGGCGATCCTGGAATATGTCGACCGGCATCTGGCCGATGCGGACCTCAGCATCGCCCGCATCGCGCGGGATTTCAGCATGTCGAGCCGCTCGATCCACAAGCTGTTCGAGGGTGAGGCCTATACCATTGCCCGCGCCATCTGGGACCGGCGGCTGGAGCGCTGCCGCGAGGAGATGGTCGACCCGGCCCTCGCCCGCCGCTCCATCACCGAGATCGCCCACCTTTGGGGCTTTAGCGATTCCCAGCATTTCAGCCGGGCTTTCAAACAGCGCTTCGGCCTCACGCCGCGCGATTATCGCAATCTCTTCTCGCTGCACTGAACGGCCCGGAAGGGGGATCGCGATCGCGAGCACGACCAGTCAGGTCCATGCGCTCCCATCCAATCGGCATGTCGCGCTGAGGGTCTATCCCGATAGGCCTGCCGCTCGATGCCTGCCGATCGCAGGCCTGCCACCCGGGAACAGATAAACGTGACCAGAAGACAGCTCACCGTCGCCCTGATCCTGCTCGCCTCGATCAACGCCTTCGGCTTCCTCGACCGCGTGATGATCGCGCTGATCGCCGAGAAGATCAAAGCCGAGTTCCTGCTCAGCGATCTGCAGATCGGCCTGCTCGGCGGCACGGCCTTCGCGGTGGTGAACGCCTTTGCGAGCGTGCCCATCGCGCGCCTGGCGGAACGTTACAATCGCGCGCGGGTGACCGCGAGCTTCCTGATGCTCGCCTCGGTGTTCACGGCACTGGCGGGCGCGACGGTCAGCTTCTTCCAGCTCTTCCTGTGCCGCTGCGGCATGGCGGCGGGCAATGCAGCGACCGAGGCGCCGCCGCACTCGATGATCTCCGACATGGTGCCGCCGGAAAAGCGCGCCTCGGCCCTGTCGCTCTACATGCTCGGCGTGCCGGTGGCGGCTCTGGTCGGATCGTTCGCGGGCGGCGCCATTGCCGAGCATTTCGGCTGGCGCGACACATTCATGTTCTTCGGCGTGATGGGCGGACTGATCGCCCTGCTCTGCTTCTTCTGCCTGCATGAGCCAGAGCGCAGCGTGCCGCCTGCTGCTGCCGGATCGGGCAAGCTCGGCACCTGGCAGGTGGTGCGGCTTCTGCTGGGCAACAAGAGCATCCGCTATGTGCTCGCCGGGCTTGCCTTCATCAGCCTCGGGGCCTTCGGCGTGAACACCTTCCTGCCCGCTTTCTTCTCCCGCAATTTCGGGCTGGATGCGGCGCAGGCGGGGCTGGTCTTCGGCATCGTCTCGGGCATTGCCGCCTTTTTCGGCACGCTGCTCGGCGGCTATGGCAGCGAGCATATGGCCCGGCGCGATGCCCGCTGGCTGCTTGGCTTCCCGGCGCTCGGCACCGTGATCGGCGTGCCGATCTTCCTGGCAGGGCTGAGCAGCAACATGCTGTTCATCGCCATTCCGCTGATGCTCGTTGGCTCCTTCTCCTTCTACACCGCGATGGGACCGGCGATCGCGACCCTGCACGGCTCGCTGGACAGCTTCAGCCGGGCAACCGGATCGGCGGTCTTCCTGCTGATGGTCCATCTGTTCGGTCAGGGACTGGGACCGCCCTCGGTCGGCGTGGTTAGCGACATGGCCTCCAGCTTCATCTATGGCGGGAGCCAGTTCGCCACCCAGTGCGCCGGGGCCGCCGGACAGGTTCAGGGATCGGCCTGCGCGGCGGCCTCGGCCCTGGGCCTGCGCTATGCCATCGGCCTGTTCGCCATCTTCTTCCTGCTCGGCGGGCTGATGCTGTATCTTGCGGCGCGCACCAACCACCGCGCGGCGCAGGCGACCGCCACGGCGCATTGACCGCGCCCTCATTTTGCAACGGAGACCCGCATGAGTCAGGCCATTACCGATCGCGACGCCCAGCTGGCCTTGCTGCAGAGCGCCGATCCCCAACTCGCGGCCAACAAGCGCCTCGTCTGGGACATGTACCGCACCGTGCTGCAGGCAGGCCACGCCGACCGGGCCGCCGAGTTCATCGCCGAGGGCTATATCCAGCATAACCCCAATGTCGCTTCCGGCCGCCAGCCGCTGGTCGACTTCATCAAGGGCTCGCGCCCGGTCCGCGAAATCGAGGAGCGGATCATGCTGCCGCTGGTCAACATGATCGCGGAGCGGGACATGGTGATGTGCGTGTTCGAGCGGCCCGAGAAGGATGCCGAGGGGCAGCCTTATGTGACGAGCTGGTTCGACCTGTTCCGGATCGAAAATGGCATGATCGCCGAGCATTGGGACCCGGCGCTCAAGAGCGTGGAGATGCTCAAATTCGATCCCAACAGCAAGCGCACGCCGCCCACCGACTGAGCGGCGAGCGGCAGCGCGCGGGTGGCCTGGGTCGCCCTACACCTCCTTATAATGGTAAGGCGCGATCACCGGCTCGGGGTAGGATTCATACTGCATCGTCGGCGGCAGATCGGGCTGCAGCCCGTCGATCGAGCGCAGCAGTTGCACGCCGCCGCGATGCCAGCCTTCATCATATTCGGTATAGATGTTCATATAGCCGTGCAGCTGCGCGATCCGCCACTTGCCGTTCTCGATCTTGTAGCTGTTCTCATAGGTTGCCTCGCCCCAGCGCGCCTCGCGTCCGACGCCGCCGACCATCATGAAGGTTCGCCAGCGCGCCTTGGCGGTGCCGGCCGCGCAATCGATGTGAACGACCGGCTGGAGCTGCATGTGATTGTACAGCACGCCAGGACCATAAGGCGGCAGATGGTGGAGATATTCCCGCACCCGCTCCCGCCCGACATAGACGCCGCGCCCGGCCAGTTCGAGCGTGCCATCCTCGGCGAACAGCCTGGCCGCATCGTCCCAGCGGCCCTTGTCGACATAATAGCCATAAGCGCACTGGAGATTGCAGATCTCGACATAATGATCGGCCTTGTCGGCGCGGGCGGCGAGCGCCGTCAGATCGGACCGCAAACGCGCCAGTTCCTCGCGCAGGGCTGAGACATCATCGGACATGGGGGTGCTCCTTGGAGGTTGCTGGACTCAGATATTCGCCGTCGTCACCCCGGGCTTGACCCGGGGTCCCGCTGCCTTCGGGCTTCGGCCAGCAGTAAAGCGGGACCCCGGGTCAAGCCCGGGGTGACGAGTGTATTTGGATCAGGTGGCATCCGCTTAGGCCTTCGCCAGCCGCGGATCGCGCTCGTCCTGGGCCCAGGGCGAGCGCATCCGGTAGGGCACGAAGTGGAACACCGCTTCGACGGCGGAAATGGCATCGTCGCGGATCTTGAAGGCTTCCAGATAGGCAAAGCTGTGCGGCCGCAGGAAAAAGCCGGTGCGCGTCTCGCCATTGGTGAGTTGATAGTCGCGCGTCTGCCCGTCATGGTCGATGAAGCCGCCGCAGAGGACCACGCCCTGCTCCTCGTCCACCAGCGGATAGCGCCGCGCGCGGATCCAGTTGTCGAACCGGTAATAGCCGAGCAGGAACTGCTCCTCGCAGCCCATCTTGGCGACCGGCGCCAGATCGGGCTGGGGATTGTGCGTGGTCTGCACGCCATTTTCGCGCCGTTCGCAATCGGCCGTGAAGCGGGTGTGCAGCGTGCCGTCATTCTGCTCGAGCGTGGAGAAATAGCCATCGGCCAGCGAGAGCATCCGTGCCCGCTCGGTGCGGGAGGCGGGCGGGACCGGCTCGGTCAGTTCCGGACGCGGCGCGGGATCGGTGTTGAGGAAGGGAACGCCGCTGTCCGTCGCGCGCGCCACCAGCAGCTCGATCTCGGCGAGCGCGCCGGTTTCCAGCGCCGCGATCCGCAGCACGAACAGCGCCTTGTCGCCGCTCTCCTCCAGCACGCCGAAGCGCGCGGCATTGCTGGTGCGCACGTCCACCACATCCCAGCGATACTCGCCGATGCCGGTCACGGTCTTCCAGGCGCCATCGCCAAAGGGGAATTCGACGCTGTTCTCGGTATAGCGCAAACGGGGCGCGAGGGCTAAGCGCTGGGGATCATTGGCGCCCAGAGACGCGACGGTCTCATCCAGCAATGCCAGCAAAGCGGCTCTGTCCATGCGCAGACATCCTCTCCTGTAACGCCGGTCGGGCTTCCATACCGCTCGTCCGGTGACGCTCGCCGCCCTTAGCCGATTGTTTGCGCAGGAACTTGCCGGTGCGCGCACCCCGATGCGGCAGGGTTCAGAGATCGATCATCCCGGCAAGCGCCGCATCGGCCCGCCCCTGTTCGACGAACTGCGCGATCAGCCATTCAGCCGCCGGGCCGGGCGGCGTATCCCGGCGCCAGATGCCGGCGAAGCGGTAGGTTCCGCCCGGATGATCGGGCATGGCGAGGCGCACCAGCGTGCCGGCGACGAGATCGCTCTCCACCATCGGCAGCGGCATATTGCCCCAGCCGACGCCCTCGCACAGCAGGGCGTGCTTGGCGCCCAGATCGGCCAGCCGCCAGGTCTTGGGGCTCAGCACCGAATAATCCTGCCCATCGGTGGCGCGGGAGCGGTCGGTGAGCACGAGCTGGGTATAATCGCGCCCGGCACCCGGTGCGATCTGCGCCATCTGGCCTAGCGGATGATCGGGCGCGGCGACCGGCACCAGCGGGACCGAGCCCGCCGCGACGCACTCCACACCATCGGCGCCGATGGCGAGCGGGCCGGAAATGCCGATCATCGCCCGCCCCTCCCGCACCATGGCGAGGACCGCGCCCAGCGCCTCGACATGCAGGCGGAGCTGGACGGTGGGATATTCGCGCGCGAAGGCGCGCAGCACCGCGCCCAGCCGCTCGGCCGGCAGCATGACGTCGACGGCCAGATCCACTTCCGCCTCCAGCCCATCGAGCAGGCCTTTGACGCGGGCGCGCAGCCCGTCCACGCCATGGGCGACGGCACGGGCATCGGCGAGCAGCGCCCGGCCGGCAACGGTCAGCTCCGGCTTGCGCGTCCCCTCCCGCTCGAACAGCGTCAGGCCAAGCTGCGCCTCCAGATTGGCGATGCCATAACTGATCACCGAAACCGCGCGATTAAGCCGCCGCCCCGCCGCCGCGAAGCTGCCGCTGTCCACCACCGCCAGGAAGATGCGCAACTGGTCGAGCGTTGGCGTGCCGGGGGCGCTCACTATTCAACTTTCTCGAACATAATGGTCTATTTTATCCCACTGAACAACAAAGCTCACAAGCCCTAAATCAGTCTCCAACGCCGGACAGAACGTCCGCGACCTTCCCTCTGACAAGGAGACATATGATGATCGACCTTCGCCCCTTCGACAGCCTCGGCGCCGCCAACCATGGCTGGCTGGATGCCCATCACCACTTCTCCTTCGCCGGCTATCATGATCCTGCGCGGGTCCACTTCGGCAGCCTGCGGGTGTGGAACGACGATGCCATCGCGCCGCAGACGGGCTTCCCGCCCCATCCGCACCGCGACATGGAGATCATCACCTATGTCCGCGAGGGCGCGATCACCCATCAGGACAGCTTGGGCAATGTCGGCCGCACGGAAGCGGGCGACGTGCAGGTGATGAGCGCCGGTACCGGCATCCGCCACTCGGAATATAATCTCGAGGATGTGACCACGCGGATCTTCCAGATCTGGATCATCCCCACCCGCGAGGGCGAGCCGCCGCAATGGGGCGCCAAGCCTTTCCCCAAGGGCGAGCGCTCGGGCAAGTTCGTCACCCTGGCCTCGGGCCATACCGAGGATGAGGACGCCCTGCCGATCCGCACCGATGGCCGCGTGCTGGGCGCGACCCTGCGTGCCGGCGAGACGGCGGACTATCCGCTCGGCAAGGACCGCAAGGCCTATCTGGTGCCGGCCACCGGCGCCGTGCAGATCGAGGACGTGCGAGTGAATGCACGTGACGGCGCCGCGATCAGCGATGTGGACGTGCTGCGCATCACGGCCATCGAGGACAGCGAAATCGTTCTCGTGGACGTGATCTGACCGCAGGAACGCCGCGCTGCCGAACCCACCGGCAGCGCGGCGTTCGCTTGTCCGCGACGCTGCGCCTCAATCGGGCATCAGGCCATAAGCGCGGTTCTTGACGACGCTCTCCAGCAACAGCCGCTCGACCGCATCCCGGTCCGCCTGCGCCTCGCCATCCCGCCGATGGAAGACGAGCCGCCAGTCATGCAGTGGGAAGAGCCGCACGATCCTACCCCGCATATCCGGTGGAATCATCGCGGCAGGAAGGTTGGCGACCGCCTGACCGCGCGCCACCATGGCGATGATCACATCGAAAAACTGCACCCGCGCCACGATGTTGGTGGGCTGCACGCCAAAGGATGCCAGCTTGCGGCGCAGGCGCTGCTCCGCCCCGTCATCCCGCCCGGACGGCAAGGCAAAGGGCAAGCGCGCCACCTCTTCCGGTGAAAGCGGCACCTCGCGGCCTGAGGCCAGTTTGCGGTTGCCGAAGATGCCGCCCGACACCCGCCCCAGCGACCGCATCGCTTCCGCCACGGACTCATCGGCTGGCTGGTGGATCAGCACGAAGTCATAGGTGCCACTGCTCGCCGCGAGCGTCGATTCGTGGCTGGGAATGCGGGTATCGAACTCCAGAACGATGTGGGGGTGGGCCGCCAGAAACCTGTCCAGTCTTGGCCGCACATAATGATCGGCGAGGCCCTGCCCCAGCAGGATGCGAAAGCGCACGATCTCGCGGGGGCCGGGCCTGCGCAGACGGTGTGCCGCCAGTTGATCGGCCGCGCTGGAAAATATCCTCAAGTCGGCGAGGAAGCGCTCGCCCTCGGGCGTGAGTTCTGGCCGCCGCCCCGCGCTGCGGGCCATCAGCGCGACCCCGAGCTGCGCTTCCAGCGCCTTGAACTGGCTGCTCACCGACGCCTGGGAAATGCCCAGCAAGTCGGCGCTGCCGGCAAAACTGCGTGTCTCGGCAAGCGTCTCGAAGATCACCAGCTGGCGCAGGGTAAATGGCAGGCTTTGCAGGGCACTCATCATTCAGCCATAACCTGTGCGTTATAAATGCCATTGCCCGTACATCTGTTGCCTCGCCCGTTCAATCGCTGCCACATGAGCGAAAATCAGACGGAGACCCAAGTTGACCGACCTTGATGTGACTCGCCGCAGCGTGCTCGGCCAATCTTTGGGCGTTATCGGCGCCGGCATGGTGGGCGCCAGTTCCACGGCGCGGGCCGCGCGGCCCAAAAAGACATCGGGCAATCGGGGCAAGCAGCCGAACATCCTGTTCATCATGGCCGACGACATGGGCTATGCCGACCTCTCCTGCTACGGCCGGCGGGACTATGAAACCCCGGCGATCGACAGCCTCGCGGCCGACGGGATGCGCTTCCTGCAAGGCTATGCCAATTCCGCCGTCTGTTCGGCGACGCGCACGGGCCTTATCACCGGGCGCTATCAGAACCGCCTGCCCATCGGCCTTGAGGAGCCGCTCGCTCAGCGCCCTGTCGGCCTGCCGCCCGAGCATCCTACTCTCCCGTCGCTGCTGCGGGCGGTTGGTTATGGGACAACCCTGATCGGCAAATGGCATCTGGGCGCCCTGCCCAAATATGGCCCGCTCAAAAGCGGCTATGACCATTTCTGGGGCTTCCGGGGCGGCGGCGTGGACTATTTCACGCACAAATATGCCGGGCGCCACGACCTGTGGGACGATGACCGCGAGGTGTTCGAGAAAGGCTATCTCACAGATCTTCTGGCCGAGCGCGCGCTGGAGACGATCAGCACCGCCGCGCAGGGCGACCAGCCCTTCTTCATCTCGCTGCACGTCAACGCGCCGCACTGGCCCTGGGAGGGGCCGGGCGACGAGGCCGAGGCCATCAGGCTGGATGCCGATGGCAAGCCGACGGCGCTGATGCATTATGACGGCGGCTCGCAGCGCATCTATGCGCAGATGGTGATGCGGCTGGACATGCAGGTCGGGCGCATTCTGCAGCGGCTGGACGACCTTGGTATCGCGGACGATACCATCGTCATCTTCACCAGCGACAATGGCGGCGAGCGCTTTGCGGACACCTGGCCGTTCACGGGTCGCAAGACCGAGTTGCTGGAAGGTGGCCTTCGCATCCCCGCGATCGTGCGCTGGCCGGCCTATGTGCCTGCCGGGGTGACCAGCGATCAGGTGATGATGTCCATGGACTGGCTGCCGACCCTGCTCGCGGCGGCGGGCGGCGCGCCGGACCCGGCCTATCCCAGCGACGGCATCAATCTGCTGCCTTATCTCGCCGACCCCTCCAGCAAGAGCGAGCGGACCTTGTGCTGGCGCTACAAGAATCTGGACCAGCAGGCCTGCCGCATGGGCGATTGGAAGTATCTGAAGATTCTCCAGAACAGCTTCCTGTTCAACGTGGTCGACGATCCGATGGAGCGGGCGAACCTGAAGGACCGGATGCCGGAGAAAATGGCGCAGGTGAAGGCGGCCTATGATGCATGGGACAGCCAGATGCTGCCGCTCGACCCGGATTCATCAACCCATGGCTTCACCGGCAAGGATCTGGCCGATCACTTCGGCGCCAAGATGGAGAATAGCGTCAAGCCGCGCTGACGGGCGTGGCGGGGTAGGCAGGCTCGGGTGTCCTGCGGCCCCGTCCGCTCAGGGTGCCCAGCCCTGCCCGGCCTCATAAGGCAGGCGCGTGAAGATCAGCTCGACCTCGCGCACCTTGCCGCCCCGCATCCCCAGCATCTCGCCGCTGAGCAGCGACATCGGCCCCCTCGGCTTGGCGGGGCAGGTGCGACCATAGCCCGGAATGTCGTTGCATTCGGTCCGCCCATAAAAGCGCAGGGAAAACACGCCGAACAGCACCTGCTGTTCCTCATCCACCACCAGAGTGCGGCGCGGCTCGACCTTATCGAGCGTGTCGAACAGATGCGCCTCCACCTGCGCCTGACAGCTCATGCTGCCGAAATGCGGCAGGGGTTTGCCGGGAATGGGTGTGATGGGATAGGCCAGTTGCGGGTTGCCGCTCATCGGCATCCGGTTTTCGATCCGCTGGCAATCCGGCGCGAAATGATCGCCCTTGTTACGCAGCATATTGTCGAAGTTCCGGTCGGCCAGTGCGATCATTTCGGCGCGGGACAGGCGCTCGCGCTTGGGCACGATGGTGCGCAGGCCTGCTCTGACCTCGGTCGGCATGGAGGGATGCTGCGGCGCGAATGACCGGCCGATCACCGTCTCGGCTTCCGCGATCCGCCCGGCGACGATCTTGAGGCGCGTGGCATAGCCGACGGTCTTGTCGCCCTCCTTCACCTCCCCCAGCACCGCGACTTGCCCGGCGGCCACATCGGCGGCGCGTGCCTGGTAGCTGCTATAGCCATCCGTCGTCTGCCAGAGCCCCTCGCCCGGCGCCACCGGCACGCCATTCTCGGTGGCGCGAAAGTCCGGTGCGAGATCGAGACCGGCGGACGTCCCCTGCTCGACGGCGGCGAGATAGCGGTCCACATGCGCATAGAGGCAGGCGCGGTCGCATGGCGGCGCGGCCTCCCGTGCCAGCGTCGGCAAGCCGGGGAAAAGCAGCAGCGCGAGGGCGGTAGCACGCCGTGCAAAGCGGATCATCCGTCAGTCCTTTCCGTCGCGCAGATCGCCCTGCCAGCCGCTGTCGGCCTCATAAGGCGCGAATTTGAAGATCGCCTCGACCTCGTGAATCTTGCCGCCGCGCACGCCGAGGATTTCCGCATTGAGCAGCGAGACCGGCTGGCGCGGCTTGTCATGGCAGATGGTGCCATAGCCGGGGATCTCGTTGCACCGACCCTTCTTGTACCAGCGCATGACATAGACGCCGAAGACGAGCTGCTTCTCTTCATCGAGCAGGAGGAAGCGGCGCGGCTCGACCGCGTCGAGCTGGTCGAACAGGTGCAGGCTGATCTGCTGGCCGCAGCCCATGCTGCCGAAATGCGGCTTGGGCACGCCGGGGATCGTGCCGATGGGATAGTTGAGCTCCGCATTGCCGCTCATCGCCATGCGGTTCTCGATGCGCTGGCAATCCTCCGCATAGGGGGAGCCGTCGGCCGCGAGCAGCGCGTCGAAATTGGCATTGGCCGTTTGGATCATCTGCTGGCGGGTCAGCCGCTCGGCGGGCGGAACGATATTGCCGAACGACGCGCGCGGCGCCGGCACGATCGACGAGCCGGGCACCCGCCCGCGCCCGAGAATCGTCTCCACCTCGGTGATCTTGCGATCCGCCACCTTGAGACGCAGCGCGATGGTGACCTTGGCCTCCCCTTCAAGCACCTCGCCGATATAGCCGACGGTGCCACTCACCGGATCGGCGAGGTCGATGCGATAGGTGCCGAGGCCGGTCGCCGTCTGCCACAGGCCTGCGCCGAGACGGACCTCCTGCGCATCTTCGGTCGCGCGATATTGCACTGCCATCGGCGCCCGAGCGGGTGCGCGCGCGACCATGGCGGCCAGATATTGGTCCATAATCTCGGTGAGGCAGGTGCGGTCACAGGCCGCCGGTGCAGCAGGTCCGGCAGCCATCGCCGGGGCGGCGAGCAGGAGCGCGGCCATCATGGCCAGCGCACGAATGGGACGCGCGATCATGGCTGCACGGGACGCGGGCGGGGCCGGATGCGGGTGATCTTGCCGCATGGAATCTCGTAGAGCAGCACGCCGCGCAACCGCCAGTCATCGCCCGCCTTCAGGGGCCGTGAGCCAAAGTCCGGCCAGTCGCTGGTGGCCTGGAAATGCGCTTCCAGATCGACCGTCGCGCCCTGCGGCTGCACCTCGATGGCGTGCGGGGTGACTTGCTCCTGCAGCCCACGGGCATCGACATCGCGATAGAAGGCGATGATGGCATCGCGCCCCTTGAGATCGGGCCATTTGCCGCCTTTCACCAGTACGACATCGGGGTCGTAATAGCTGGTGAAGCAGGCATAATCGCGCGCATTGAAACAGAGGAAATAGCGCTCGAAATCGGCCTTGGTCATGCCCGGCGACGGGCAATTCTCGGCCGCCACAGCCGTTTGGGCGAGCGATCCGAACAGAGCAAGCATAAGCGCTTTGCCGACGGCTGACCTGAACCGCATCCCCTGTAACCTCCCCCTCATGACGCGCAGCATCCGCATGGGCAGCGGATAAATCGTGATACGTCGTTGTAGTTTATTCCGTTCTGCAGGGCTGCCTTGTCAAGCGAAATGCCCGGCGAGGAACCGCCTTTGCGACACTCTGTCGCAGGCGTCCAATGATCGTTCGACTCCAGTGGCTTGGGCCGCGATCGGACAAACTGCCGGAACGATCCCTTGACCCTGCTCAGAATAAGAACATAATAGGAACATATGAGACTCGCCCCTGCCCTTTCATGCGATCACGCGATGCCGGATGCCCCCTCCCGAAAGGCGTTCGGCATCGCTGCGATCGATACGCTGCTGGGCGGCGGGCTGGCGCGCGGGCGGGTGCATGAAGTCTATGCCGCAGAGGTGGACGATGTCGCGGCAGCGGCGGGTTTCGTCGTCTCGCTGGCGACAGGTCTGAGCGAGGCCGAGGGCAAGGTGCTGTGGCTCCGCGAGCGACAGGCGAGCCGAAAAGGCGGCGTGGCGCAGGGCCATGGCTGGGCCGAACTGGGCGGCGCCCCCGGCCTGGGGCTGATCGGCACCGTCAGGGACGGCATGGACCTGCTGCGTGCGGCCGTGGATGCCTTGCGCTGCTCTGGCCTGAGCGCAGTCGTGGTGGAAGGCTGGGGGCCGATGCCCGCGCTGGACCTGACCGCCAGCCGCCGCCTGACTTTGGCGGCAGAGAAATCCGGCGTGACATTGTTGCTGCTGCGCCCGGACGCGCCGCCCGTGCCCAGCGCGGCACAGACCCGCTGGCAGGTGGCCGCCGCACCTTCGCTCGCGCTGCCGGGCAATGCGCCCGGACTGCCGACCTTCGATGTGACCTTGCTGCGCCAACGTTCCGGCCCTTGCGGCCTTTCCTGGCGGCTGGAGTGGGACCGTGACCGACGCTTGTTCCGTGAAGCGGCGCTATCTGGCGCTGTGGTTTCCGCTCCTGCCCACAGAAAGGCTGCGGATTCAGCAGGGGATCGACAGCGCGGGGACCGGCGGGCAGCCTGACGGGCCGCTGGTTCTCGTCGCCAAGATCAAGGGCGCATTGCGGCTGTGCGCCGTCGATGCGCAGGCCCGCGCGCTCGGCATCTCGCCGGGCCAGACGCTGGCCGATGCCCGCGCGCTGCAGCCCGACCTCATCGTGGCCGACATGGACGAAGAGGCCGACCGTCACTGGCTGCAGCGGCTGGCCCGGCATTGCATCGCCTGGTCGCCGCATGTCACCCTCGCCCCGCCCGATGGGATAACGCTGGATATTGCGGGAAGCGACCATCTGTTCGGCGGCGAGGCAGGCCTGGCCGCGCAGGCCGAGGATGCCTTCGCCGCGATTGGCATGAGCGTGCGCATGGCCACAGCCTCTACCGCGCAGGGCGCGCAGGCGCTGGCCCGTCATGCCCGCCTGCCCGTCACCAGCGAGCGGGAGGCGCTGCGGGCGCTGCCCGTGCTGGCGCTGGGGCTGGACGAAGAGGCGACGCTCGCATTGCGCCGCGCCGGGCTAAAGACCATCGGCGATCTGGCGTCGCGGGCCGCCGCCAGCATCGCCGCGCGATTCGGGGCGGACGCGGTGACTGCCTTGCGCCGCCTGCTGGGCGAGGAACAGGCGCCGATCGATCCGCTCGCACAGCCCGAGCCGCTCCATTTCGAGCGCCGTTTTGCCGAGCCGGTTGCCTTGCAGGCCAGCATTGCCGCCTGTTTTCTCGACCTGCTGCGCGAGGCGGCCCGGACACTCGATGAGCGCGGACTGGGTGGCCGGCGCTTTGTCCTGACATTGTTCCGCAGCGATGGGGCGCGCCATCGGCTGGCAATCGAGACCGGTCTGCCCACGCGCGATCCGGCGCCGGTGCTGCGCCTGTTCGACGAGCGCATCGGCACGCTGGCCGACCCGCTCGACCCCGGCTTTGGCTATGACCGCATCACCTTGTTCCTACCCGTCACCGAGCCGCTCGGCACCAGCCAGCCGGCTCTGGATGGCAGCGAGCAGGATGCCGGCGCGCTGGCCGATCTGATCGACCGGTTGAGCACCCGCCTGGGGCCGGCCAGCCTGTGTCGCCTTGAGCCGCAGGACAGCCATATTCCCGAACAGGCGCAGCTGGCCTTGCCGGCGATCCACGCCCGTGCGCCCCTTCCATGGCCCAGGCCCCCGGCGGGCGAGCCGCCCTTGCGGCCGCTGTTCCTGTTCGATCCGCCGCAGCCGGTGGAGGTGATCGCGCAAGTGCCGGACGGCCCGCCGCATCGTTTCCGCTGGAAACGCAGGCTGCACGAGGTGCGGCTCTACGAAGGGCCCGAGCGGATCGCCTCCGAATGGTGGCGGCGCAAGGGCGGCGAAGCCCCTGGCAAGGCAGGGCTGACGCGGGACTATTACCGGATCGAGGACGTGCGCGGGCGACGCTACTGGATCTTCCGCCACGGGCTTTATGATGAAAAGCCCGATCCGAACTGGTATCTCCACGGGCTGTTCGCATGAGCGACCCGCCCCCTTTCGCAGAGCTGGTCGCGGCCACCAATTACAGCTTCCTGCGCGGCGCCTCGCATCCCGCACATATGGTGGCGCAGGCCCATCATCTGGGCATGGCCGGGCTGGGCATTGCGGATCGCAACACGGTGGCCGGCGTGGTGCGCGCGCACGTGGCCTGGCGGGAGATCGGGGGGCCTGCCACCGGTTTTCGCCTCGCCGTCGGCGCGCGGCTGGTCTTTGCGGATGGAACGCCGGATATCGTCGCCTATCCCGCCACCCGCCAGGGCTGGGGACGGCTGACGCGGCTGTTGACGCTGGGCAACCGCCGCGCGGAAAAAGGTGATTGCACGCTCAATCTGCCGGATCTGCTCGATCATGCCGACGACCTGCTGCTGATCGCCACCGGGCGTGACCGGAGCCTGTTGGAGCGACTGACGGAGGCGCGTCCCGGCGCGGTGTGGCTGGCGGCGACCATGCAGCGCAGCGGCGCGGATGCGCGGCGGCTGGCGCAAGCCCAGGCGCTGGGCGCGGCTTGCGGCGTGCCTCTGCTCGCCACGTGCGATGCGCTCTACGATCATCCCGATGCGCGACCGCTGCACGATATCCTGACCTGCATTCGCGAAGGCACGACCATCGCTGCGGCGGGCCGCCGCCTGCTGGCCAATGCCGAACGGCATCTCAAACCCCCTGCCGAAATCGCCCGCCTGTTCCGCACGTGCCCCGAAGCGGTGACGGCCAGCACGGACATCCTCTCGCGCATCGCCTTCACGCTCGATGACCTGCGCTATGAATATCCGCACGAACCGGTGCCCGAAGGCTGGCAACCGCAGGCCTGGCTGGAACATCTGGTGCAGGAGGGTGGCCGCGAATATTTTCCCGATGGCCTGCCCGAAAAATACCAAAAGGTGCTGGATGAGGAATATGCGCTGATCCGCAAGCGGAACTACGCTTATTACTTCCTCACCGTGCACGATATCGTGCGCCACGCCCGCAGCCTCGAGCAGCCGATCCTGTGCCAGGGCCGGGGCAGCGCGGCCAATTCGCTGGTCTGCTATTTCCTCGGCATCACCCCGATTGATCCGGTGCGGGAGAAGCTGCTGTTCTCGCGCTTCCTCTCGGAAGAGCGCCATGAACCACCCGATATCGACGTGGATTTCGAGCATGAGCGCCGCGAGGAAATCATGCAGTATATCTATGCCCGCTATGGCCGCGAGCGGGCCGGCATTGCCGCCACGGTGATCCATTACCGTCCGCGCAGCGCGATCCGCGAAGTGGGCAAGGCGCTGGGCCTCACCGAGGACGTGACCGCGCGGATCGCCTCGACCATCTGGGGCTCGCCCGGCGGCAGCCGGGTGCCCTCCCCGCGGATCGAGGAGGCCGGATTTGATCCTGACAATCCCGAAGTCGGCCGGCTGCGCACGCTGGTTGAGCGCCTGCTCGAATATCCCCGCCATCTCTCGCAGCATGTCGGCGGATTCGTGCTGACCGAGAGCCGGCTCGACGAACTGGTGCCCATTCACAATGGCGCCATGCCCGATCGCACCTTCATCGAATGGGACAAGGACGATATCGACGCGCTGGGCCTGATGAAGGTGGATGTGCTGGCACTCGGGATGCTGACCTGCATCCGCAAGAGCTTCGACCTGCTGCGCACGCATGGCCTCGCGGACCTGACCCTGGCCACGGTGCCGCGCGAGGACAAGGCAACCTACGCCATGCTCCAGCGCGGTGACAGCATCGGCACCTTTCAGGTCGAAAGTCGCGCGCAGATCGCCATGCTGCCAAGGATGAGGCCCAAGGAGCTGTACGATCTGGTCATTCAGGTGGCGATCGTCCGTCCCGGCCCGATCCAGGGCGGCATGGTCCATCCCTATCTGCGCCGTCGTAACAAGGAGGAGGCCGTGGTCTTCCCCAGCCCTGCCCCGCCGAACGATCCAAACGAGCTGCGCGAGGTGCTGGGCAAGACATTGGGCGTGCCGCTATTCCAGGAACAGGCGATGAAGCTGGCCATCGTGGCGGCCAAGTTCACGCCGCCCCAGGCCGATGGGTTGCGGCGCGCCATGGCCACCTTCCGCCATCACGGGACGGTGCATAATTACCAGAGCCTGCTGGTCGAAGGCATGGTGGCGCGCGGCTATGAGCGGGACTTTGCCGAACGCTGCTATCAACAGATCGAGGGTTTTGGCGAATATGGCTTTCCCGAAAGCCATGCCCAGGCCTTTGGATGGCTGGCTTATGTCTCATCTTGGCTCAAATGCCGCCATCCGGCCGCGTTCACCTGCGCCCTGCTCAACAGCCAGCCAATGGGCTTTTATGCGCCCGCGCAGCTGGTGCGCGATGCGCAGGAGCATGGCGTGGAGGTCCGTGCGATCGACGTGAATGCCAGCGAGTGGGATAGCACGCTGGAAGGACCGGCCGGCAGTGCGCTGGCGCTGCGGCTGGGATTTTCACGCATCGACGGCTTCCGGCAGGGATGGGCCGACACGATCGCACAGGCCCGGCAGGACGGCGCGTTCGTTTCTATCGAAGATCTCGCCCGGCGGGCCAGCCTGCCTCCCCAAGCCTTGCGCAAGCTGGCCGATGCCGATGCTTTTGGCGCGCTGGCGGAGTCGCGCCGCGATGCCTTGTGGGAGGTGCGTCGCACGCCGCCCACTCAGCTGCCGCTGTTCGCCTTTGCCGATGCGCCGGAACTCGGCCGCGAAGCCGATCCGCGCCTGCCCGCCATGCCGCTCTCCGAGGAAGTGGTGGCCGATTACCAGACCGCGCGCCTGTCATTGAAGGGGCATCCGATGCAGTTTCTGCGCGCTGCGCTGACCCGCGAAGGCGTGCGATCCTGCGCGGCCGCCAATGCGCTGCCCGATGGCCGCAGGACGCGCGTCGCAGGCGTGGTCCTGACCCGGCAGCGGCCCGGGAAGGGCAATGCCGTGTTCATCACGATCGAGGATGAAACGGGGATCGTCAACGCGCTGCTGTGGGCACGCGATCTCGACAAGCAGCGCCGCGCCGTGATGGCCGCGCGCCTGATGCTGATCGAGGGTGAAATCCAGAAGAGCAAGGAAGGCGTGGTCCACCTGATGGTCCGGCGGGTGATCGACCGCACGGCGATGCTCGATGACCTTGCCGATCATCCCCCCATGGCCCCGCAAACCGCGCGCGGCGACGAGATCCGCAATCCCCAGCGCCCCCGCCTCAATGGCCATCCCCGCAATGTCAGAATTCTACCAAAGTCGCGCGACTTCCACTGAGGCCCGTTTGGGGCATGTGTGTGTGAAGTGCTGGAGGCCCGAGCCGGAATCGAACCGGCGTATACGGATTTGCAGTCCGCTGCGTCACCACTCCGCCATCGGGCCTCGGGGGTGGTCGAGGGAGCGCGGCTAGCTCAATTCATTCGGCAACGCAACTTGCTTTGCGCCGTGACGGACGGGACAGGTGCGCAGACTGCGTAGGGGCATTAAAAAACTTTTCACTGTGCGGTGCAAAAAAGCTAGAGAGGCTGGCAAAGCCAATTACTGTATTGCTCATACAATACAGCCATGTCATCAGGGAGCTTATGACCGAGCAGACTTTCAAGGCGATGCGCCGTGCGATGGTGGAAAGCCAGTTGCGCACCAGCGACGTCAACGATCCTGTGATCCTCGAAGCGATCCTCGCCGAACCGCGCGAACTTTACTTGCCGCAGGAGCGGCGCAGCGCGGCCTATATCGATCGGGCCGTGCCGCTGGCCAATGGCCGGGCGCTCAACCCGCCGCTCGCCACCGCGCGCCTGCTGGTCGAAGCCGCCCCGCGCGCGGGCGAGAAGGTGCTGCTGGTCGGCGCGGCGACCGGCTATGCGGCGGCGCTGCTCGCGCGGCTTGGCTGCACTGTGGTCGCGATCGAGGACGATGACGCGCTGTTCGCCCACGCCAAGGCCGCGCTGGCCGGTCATGCCGGCGTTACGCTGCAGCAGGGACCTCTGGCCGCCGGCTTCGCACAGGGCGCGCCTTATGATCTGCTGTTCGTCGATGGCGCCATCGAGGAGCTGGACGAGGCGCTCGTCGCGCAAGTGCGCATCGGTGGCCGCGCGGTGTTCGCCCGGCTGGAGCGCGGCGTGACGCGCCTGTGCATCGGCACGCGCACCACCGGCGGCTTTGGCGCCCGTGCCTTCGTGGATTGGGAGGCCGTGCCCCTGCCCGGTTTCGCCCGGCCCAAGACCTTCACATTCTGACCCGGAAGCCTCGACCGCTTATGCTCATCCGCCGGACCAAGCCCCTCGCGATGCTCGCCGCTCTGCTGAGCACCAGCACCCTCCCCGCCCAGGCCGAGACGCTGCAGGAAGCGCTGGCCGCGGCCTATCGGGACAATCCGACGCTGACCGCGGCGCGGGCCGGCCAGCGGGCGACGGACGAGAATTTCAACATCCAGAAGGCCAATGGCTTGCCGGATGTGGGCGTCTCCTCCACCTATAACGAGTTCGCTCATGAGCGCCCGCTCAATCCGCTGGCGCCCTCCCGCTCGCTCACCACGCTGCTGAGCGTGAGCGTGCCGGTCTATTCCGGCGGCCGGGTGCGCAATGCGCTGGCCGGCGCCCGCGAGCGGATCGAGGCCGGGCAATATGATCTGCGCGCCACGGAGCTCTCCATCTTCTCGCAGGTGGTGGCGGCCTATATGGACGTGATCCGCGCGGAGTCCGTCGTCGGCCTCAGCCGCAACAATGTGCAGGTGCTCGAGGTCAATCTGCGGGCGACCAACAATCGCTTCCAGGTGGGCGATCTCACCCGCACGGACGTCGCCCAGTCCGAGTCGCGCCTTTCGCTGGCCCGCGCGGACATGCAGACGGCCGAAGCCTCGCTGATCGAGGCGCGCGAGCGCTATATCCAGCTGGTCGGCCACGAGCCGGTCGACCTGCAGACCCCGCCGCAATTGCCCGGCCTGCCCGCGACGCCCGACGAAGCCGTCGATGTCGCCATGGCCCAGAATCCCGATCTGCTGGCGGCCCGCAACATCCGCGAAGCCGCGGCCTATGACGTGCGCGTCGCCAAGGGCCAGCGGCTGCCGACGGTCTCCGCCTTCGCCAGCGGCCAGCATTATACCGATCTCGCCTCCCGCGGCGGCGCCAACGAGGCGCAGGACAGCGGCCAGGTGATCGTCGGCGCGCGCCTTTCCATGCCGCTCTATCAGGGCGGCCGGCCCGGCGCGCAGGTCCGCCAGAGCCAAGCCTATCAGCAGCAGGCGATGGAAACCGAGACCGCCGTCGAGCGCAGCGTGATCGCGCAGACCCGCTCGCTCTATTCGAGCTGGCAGGCGAGCAACGAAGTGATCGCCTCCAATCGCGTGGCGGTGGATGCGAGCGGCCTCTCGCTGCGCGGCGTGCGCGCCGAAAACAGCGTGGGCACCCGCACCATCCTCGATATCCTGAACGCCGAGCAGGAAAGCTTCATCGCCAGCGTCCAGCTCGTGACGGCAGAGCGCAATGCCTATGTCGCGGCGTTCTCGCTGCTGGCCGCGATGGGCCGGATCAACCCGACGGACTTCGGCATCGCGCCCGAGCAGGTGATCAACCCCGCCGACAACTTCCATCGCGTGAAGGGCAAGTGGTTCGACTGGGACGATGACGCCAAGCCGGCGCCCATTTCGTCCCGCACGGTTGACTCTGCCGCCCAAAACGCGACAGTAAACGCTTCAGACACCAACTGAGCGCAGGAACCATGATGGGGGCGATGCAGAACGAGCCGTCGATGGAGGAAATTCTCTCTTCCATCAAACGGATCATCGCCGAGGAGGACGGCCTTTCCGCGACACCGCGCGTGCCGCGCCGGGCCGCCATGGCGAACGTGAGCGCCAGCCTGGATGACCAGATTCTGGAGCTGACGGACGCGCTGCCCGGTGACAATGCCGACGGGGCCGAGAGCGACGACTCGCATGAGGAGCCGATGATGAGCGCCCCCGCCAAGCCCGCCCCGGCCGCTGTGGAGCAGAAAGGCGAACCGAAGAGCGCCGAGTCTAAAAGCAAAGCCACCGCCAAGCCGCGCGCCGCTGCAGCGTCCGCCGATGGCGCGCCCGCTGTTTCCACGACGGCCTCCACGCTCGTGTCGGACGAGAAGGCCCGCGCCGCCCGCGATTCGCTGGTCAATCTGTCCCGCCTGCTGATCAGCCCGGAAGATAGCCAGCCCAACACGGTTGAAGGCCTGGTGCGCGAGATGCTGCGCCCCATGCTCAAGGAATGGCTGGACGAGAACCTGCCCGGCATGGTCGAAACCATGGTGAAGCGCGAGATCGACCGGATCACCGGCCGAGTATGATGGCCGGGCCGCGGCCCTCCATCGCAGCGGTTCGGCAGATTTGAGAGCGACAGTTCCGGCGCACGACATCAGATAAGCGTCTGAGCGTCACGGGACGACTGCATTCCCTTTCCGATGGAACAAGCAGTGCTCCTGCGCAGGCAGGAGTCCAGGGCGCATGGCGCCGCCCTTCCCCGCCCTGGACTCCCGCTTTCGCGGGAGAACCATGAAGGAAAGGTCGCGCTGCACCCTTCCATAGCTCTCCCCTGCTCGCCCGCTGCCGCACCCACTGGCGCGGCGCGGCAAGACTGATTAAGGCCCCAGCCATGACGAACACGCCCATCACCGAGCTTGCAAAGACCTTCGATCCCGCCGCGATCGAGGCGAAATGGTATCCGCATTGGGAGCAGACCGGCCAGTTTCGCCCGGCCCGCCCGGATGCGCAGCCCTTCACCATCGTCAATCCGCCGCCAAACGTCACCGGCAGCCTGCACATCGGCCATGCGCTCGACAACACGCTGCAGGACATCGTGATCCGCTACGAGCGGCTGCGCGGCAAGGATGCGCTGTGGGTGGTCGGCACGGACCATGCCGGCATCGCCACGCAGATGGTCGTCGAGCGGCAGATGAACGCGAAGGGCGAGAAGCGGACCGATTATACCCGCGAGGGCTTCATCGAGAAGGTGTGGGACTGGAAGCATGAGAGCGGCGGGACGATCACCGGCCAGCTCCGGCGGCTGGGCTGCTCGATGGACTGGTCCCGCGAGCAGTTCACCATGGACCCGCATTTCACTCGCGCCGTGGTAAAGGTGTTCGTCGATCTCTACAATCAGGGCCTGCTCTATCGCGACAAAAGGCTGGTGAACTGGGACCCGGGCCTCAAGACCGCGATCAGCGACCTTGAGGTGGAGACGCGCGAGGTCAAGGGCGGATTCTGGCACTTCAAATATCCGCTGGCCGATGGCGTGCGCCTCGATGGGCCGGGCGTTGAGGGCCAGGACTTTATCGAGGTGGCGACCACCCGCCCCGAGACGATGCTGGCGGATATGGCCGTGGCCGTGAACCCGCAGGACGCGCGCTACCAGTCAGTCATCGGCAAGCATGTCATCCTGCCGATCACCGGACGCCGCATCCCCATCGTGGCTGACGAGCATGCCGACCCTGAGCTGGGCTCGGGCGCGGTGAAGATCACGCCGGGCCATGATTTCAACGACTTCGAGGTTGGCAAGCGCGCCGGGATTGCGGCCGCGCAGATGCTCAACATGCTCGATGCACACGCGAATGTCGTCCAGACGGCCGATGGCCTCGTCCCCGCCGACTTCATCGGGCTGGAGCGCTTCGAGGCGCGCAAGCTGGTGGTGGAGCAGCTGAAGGCGCTGGACCTCCTCATCCCCCATGTCACCCGCGACAAAGAGGGCAACGAGACCGAACACGACGCCGAACCGCGCACGATCCAGACGCCCTATGGCGACCGCTCCGGCGTGGTCATCGAGCCTTGGCTCACCGACCAATGGTATGTCGACGCCGCGACGCTGGCCAAGCCCGCCATCGAGGCGGTGCGCTCGGGCGCCATCGAGATCGTCCCGAAGAGCTGGGAGAAGACGTACTTTAACTGGATGGAGAACATCCAGCCCTGGTGTGTGAGCCGGCAGTTGTGGTGGGGGCACCGGATTCCGGCTTGGTTTGACCAGGATGGCAATGTCTTCGTCGCCGAGACCGAGGAAGAGGCGCAGACCAAGGCGGGCAATCGCAAGCTTACCCGCGATGAAGATGTGCTCGACACGTGGTTCTCCTCCGCACTGTGGCCGTTCGCGACGCTGGGTTGGCCGGACGACGCATCCCCCTCTCCGTTCGGTTCGAGCGAAGTCGAGAACCCGAAGGACAGCGCTGGCGGTGTCTCGACTTCGCTCGACACGAACGGTGGGTTTGGTGCGAGCGACGCGCGGTCACTGGTAGAGCGCCACTACCCCAACGACCTCCTCATCTCCGGCTTCGACATCCTGTTCTTCTGGGATGCGCGGATGGCGATGCAGGGCATTCATTTCATGAAGGAGGTGCCGTGGAAGCGGCTGTACCTCCATGGTCTGGTGCGCGCGGCGGATGGGCAGAAAATGTCCAAGTCCAAGGGCAATGTGGTCGATCCGCTCGGGCTCATCGACCAATATGGCGCCGACGCGCTGCGCTTCTTCATGGCGGCCATGGAGAGCCAGGGCCGCGACGTGAAGATGGATGAGAAGCGCGTCGAGGGCTATCGCAACTTCGCCACCAAGCTGTGGAACGCGGTGCGCTTCGCCCAGTCGAACGGCATCGGTGCGAGCGAGAGCGTTGCCGCGCCCGCCGCCACGCTGGCAGTGAACAAGTGGATCATCGGCGAAGTCGTCAGCACCGTCGCCGAGCTGGACAAGGCGCTGGCCGACCTGCGTTTCGATGCCGCCGCCAATGCCATCTACCATTTCGTGTGGGATCAGTTCTGCGATTGGTATCTGGAGCTGATCAAAGGCAATATCGACGCGGAAACCAAGGCCGTCGCCGGCTGGGTGATCGACCAGATCCTCGTCATGCTCCACCCGTTCATGCCGTTCATCACCGAGGAGCTGTGGCACGCGCAGGGCACGCGGCCCTATGATCTGATCGTGGCGCAATGGCCGGCGCCTGCCGCGCAGGTGGATGCGCAGGCCAGCGCGGAGATCGACTGGCTGATCCGCATGGTGAGCGAAATTCGCACCGCCCGCGCCGAACTGGGCGTGCCGCCGGGCGCCAAGCTCACGGCCATCGTGAACGAGGCCAATCCGCAGACGCGGGGCCGGGTCGAACGGCTCACCCCTGCCCTCTCCCGCCTCGCGCGCATCGAGACCTGGCAGTTCGACGGTGAGGCGACCGGCGGCGCGGCACAGGTGGTCGTGGACGAAGCGACCGTCGTCCTCCCGCTCGAAGGCGTCATCGACATCGAGGCCGAACGCGCTCGGTTGACAAAGTCCCTTCATGCCGCGCAGAAGGAGGCCAAGTCGCTCGAGGGGCGCCTCGCCAACCCGGCATTTGTCGAGAAGGCCAAGCCCGAAGCGGTCGATAAGGCGCGTGCCGACCATGCCGAGAAAGTCGCGGAATTCCAGCGTCTGGAGGCTGCTCTGACGCGTCTTGGATAAGGACGTGGGCACGAAGCGATGAGCGAGACTCCATCATGGGACGATTCGGGGGAGCGGCGCCCAGCCGCAGACCCCGAGACGGAGGCGCTGGTCGAGGATAGTGGCCTCGTGCCCGGTCCGCGGCACATCCGTGGCGGGCGGGATCTGACGAGCGGGCCGATTTTCGGCACGCTGGTGCTCTTCACCCTGCCGACGCTCGCTTCCAACATCCTCCACACGCTCAACGGCTCGATCAACTCGATCTGGGTTGCGCATTTCCTGGGCGAAGCGGCGCTCGCCGCCACCGCCAATGCGAACATCATCATGTTCCTGATGTTCTCGCTGATTTTCGGCTTCGGCATGGCGGCCAATGTGGTCGTCGGGCAGGCCTTCGGGCGCGGCGACCTGCGGGCCGCACGCCACGCTTTCGGCTCGGCGATCGGCTTCTGCCTCGGCATGGCGTTCGTCATCGCCATTGGCGGCTTCCTTTGGTCGGACCGCATCCTCGCCTTGCTCTCCACGCCGCCGGAGGTCTTCCGCCTCGCCCGCGCCTATCTGCACTTCGTCTTCCTCGGCCTGCCCGGCGCGATGATGTTCGTGATGCTGATGATGGGCCTGCGCGGCAGCGGCGATTCCATGACGCCCTTGTGGTTCATGATCCTCACGGTCTTTCTGGATATCCTGCTCAACCCGGTGTTCATCCTCGGCCTTGGTCCGGCGCCGGAAATGGGGATCGCCGGCTCGGCCTTCGCCACCGCCGTCGCCAATTATGCCGGCCTGTCGGCAATGGTCGCCTATATCTATTGGCGCGACCTGCCGCTGCGGTTGCGCGGGGCTGAGTGGGGTTATCTCAAGCCCGATTGGGCGCTGCTGCGCATCGTCGCCGGGCGCGGCGTGCCGATGGGGCTGCAGATGGTGATCTTCTCGCTCTCCACGCTGGTCGTCATCGGCTTCGTCAACCGCGAGGGCACCACCACCGTGGCCGCCTTCGCCGCCGCCCAGCAATTGTGGAACTACATCCAGATGCCGGCCATGGCGGTCGGTGGCGCGGTTTCCGCCATTGCCGCCCAGAATATCGGTGCGGGCAAGTGGGACCGGGTGGAGCGCACCACGCTGGTTGCCGTCGGCGTCAATCTGGCGATGACCGGCAGCCTCATCATGCTCGTCATGCTGTTCACGCGGCCCATCCTCGCCCTGTTCCTCGAAGGCGGCGGCGACGCCATCGAGATCGGCCGCCACATGATGAACATCGTCAACTGGAGCTTCCTGCTGTTCAGCGTGACCACGGTCATGTTCGGCACGATGCGCGCCAATGGCGTGGTGCTGGCGCCGCTGTTCATCCTCACCTTCTCGCTGTTTCTGGTGCGGATCGGCTTCTACTTTGCCAGCTATCCCTATCTGGGCGCGGATGGGCTGTGGTGGAGCTTCAACGCCTCCGCGGCCGTCTCCTTGATGCTTGGCTGGGCCTATTATCGCTGGGCGCGTTGGCGGGAGGCGACCCTGGGGATGCCCGGCAGCGCGCCGGTTCATAGCGCAGGGTGAGGGCAAGGATATGATGCGCGTTCTGGTCACCGGCGGCGCAGGCGGCATCGGCCTCGCCATCGCCCGGCGCTTCCATGCCGAGGGGCATCGCGTGCTGATCGGCGATGTGGACCGGGACGCCATCGACAAGGCCCTTGCCGCGCACCCCGGCATGGCCGGCGCGCGGTGCGATGTGTCACAGGTCGCCGAGATCGACGCTCTGTTTGAATTCGTCTCCGCACATCTGGGCGGGCTGGACGTGCTGGTGAACAATGTCGGCATCGGCGGACCGACCGCACCAGCGGACGAGTTGCCCAGCGCTCACTGGCGCGCGGTGATGGACATCAACCTCACCGGCACGTTCGAGGCCACCCAGCGGGCGATCCCGTTGCTCAAGGCCAGCGCCGGGACGATCATCACCCTGTCGTCCGCCGCCGGGCGCTATGGCTATCCCAACCGCATTGCCTATGCGACGAGCAAATGGGGCCTCATCGGCTTCACCAAGACACTCGCGATGGAGCTCGGACCGTTCGACGTGACCGCCAACGCGATCCTGCCCGGCGCGGTCGGCGGCGAGCGGTTCGACCGGGTGATTGCGGGTCGCGCGACCGTGAGCGGGCGCAGCGTGGCGGAGGAAACCGCGCTCGGCCTTGCCTCGCAATCGCTCAAGCGCATCGTGCCGCCCGAACATGTCGCCGATCTGGCGCTGTTCCTCACGACACCGGCCGGGCGCTCCATTTCCGGCGCGGCGCTGCCGATCGACTGCGATCTCCAGCACGGCTGAGCGCCAAATCCACCTCGGCTCCCATTGCGGGCAAACACCGGTCCACCTACATATTGGCAAGGTCTTTTCCGGGTTTGTCCTCAGGGAGTTGAAGACGTTGAATATGATGAAGACGGCCATGCTGCTGGCAGCGCTCACCGCGCTGTTCATGGCTCTGGGGTATATGTTTGGCGGCGCGGGCGGCGCGATGATCGCGCTGCTGGTCGCGGCGGGCATGAACCTGTTCACATACTGGAATGCCGACAAGATCGTCCTGCGGATGCACAATGCGCGCGAGGTCGACATGGCCTCCGCGCCGGATTTCTACGGCATGGTGCGCGATCTCGCCCGCAATGCCGGCTTGCCCATGCCCCGCGTTTACATCGTGGAAGACGCCAGCCCCAATGCCTTCGCGACCGGCCGCAACCCGCAGAATGCCGCCGTTGCCGCCACCACCGGCCTGCTGCACATGCTGGACCGCGATGAAGTCGCGGCGGTGATGGCCCATGAGCTCGGCCACGTCCGTAACCGCGACACGCTCGTCATGACCATGGTCGCGACCATTGCCGGCGCCATTTCGATGATCGCCAATTTCGCGCTGTTCTTCCGGGGCGGCAATGGCAATGGCGGCAATCCGCTCGCGGCGATCCTCGCCGTGCTGGTCGCGCCCTTTGCGGCGATGATCGTGCAGATGGCGATCAGCCGCACGCGCGAATATGGCGCGGACAAGGCCGGTGCGGAGATCAGCGGCAACCCCCATGCGCTGGCGTCTGCCCTCGCCAAGATCGCCGGCGCTGCGCAGCGCCGCCCGACACAGGCGGTGGCGCAGAACCCTGCGGCCGCGCAGCTCTACATCGTGCCGACCAGCGTCTCGGAGCTGTTCTCGACCCACCCCAAGACCGAGAAGCGCATCGCCGCGCTGCAGGCCATGGGGCCGGGCAGCAGTCCGCGCCCGGCAGCCGTCCGTCGCGGGCGCTCGGCGCTGGACCCGCTCGCGCGTGACTGAACCCCTGCGCCATGCGCCGGACGCCGCCGTGCTGGAGCGCCTGGCACGTCAGGCCATTGCGGCAATGCCGGCGCTGTTCCGGCAGCATCTCGATGGCATTGCGATCCAGATCGAGGAGTTCGCCGAGCAGGAGGTGCTCGATGAGCTGGGCATCGAAGACCCCTGGGAGCTGACCGGGCTTTATCAGGGCCATGCCCTGACCGAGCAGAGCATCTGGTCATCCGGCGATCTGCCGCCGATCATCCGCCTCTACCGCCGCCCGCTGCTGGAGGAATGGGTGGATAGCGGCGTCGCGCTGGATGCGCTGATCGCCCATGTCATCGTCCATGAGGTGGGCCACCATTTCGGCTTTTCCGACGAGGATATGCACGCGATTGAGGAGGGGTTGGGGAGCTAAGACACCCCCTTTTGTGTTCCTGCGAAGGCAGGAACCCAGGGCCCAACGGACGGCCATCGCCGCCCTGGGCTCCTGCCTTCGCAGGAGCACTGGTTTGCTTTGGGGTTAGCAGCCGCCCGCTCAGCGGCCCTGATTGCGCCAGCGGTTGATCGTCCGTTCGAGGATTTCTTCCTCGCCGCCGGTCTGGCGCCACAGGTCGGAGAAGACCGGGTCCGCCGAAGCGGGACGGCGGGCGGCTTCGAGATCATCGAAGGCGACGCGGATCGGCACGGTGACGCCCTCGCCGCAGACGATGCACTCGCGGTTGCGAAGGGCCGGGATCGAATCGAGAAAGCCGCGCGAGCCCTCCGGCATCGCTGCCTTTACGAATTGCTGATCGCGCTCGTTGTTGAGGCGCATGGCGATCAGCGTGCCGCATTGCGAGAGCACGCCCTCGGCAAGATCGGACGGTCGCTGTGTGATCAGCCCCAGCGACACGCCATATTTGCGCCCTTCCTTGGCGATCCGTTCGAGGATCTTGCGGACGCTCTGCCCGGCCTCGATGTTGCTGGAGGGGATGTAGCGATGCGCTTCCTCGCAGACGAGCAGGATCGGCTTCTGCTCCTCGTCGCGCGCCCAGATGGCGAAATCGAAGATCAGCCGCGCCAGCACCGAGACGACGACATGGGTGATCTCGGACGGCATGGCCGAGGTATCGACAATCGAGATCGGCTTGCCCATCGCCGGCAGACGGAACAGCTTGGCGAGGAAATTCTGCATGGAATCCGCCACCAGCATGCCTGAGAACATGAAGCTGAAGCGCGGGTCCGCCTTGATCTCGTCCAGCCGGGTGCGCAGACGCAGATAGGGCAGCGAATTGGTGCTCTTGTCGAGCTTGCCCATCTCATTGGCGAGGATCGCCGCGAGATCGGAGAGCAGATAGGGCACGGGCGAATCGACCGTCAGGCGCCCGATGCCCTCCGCCAACCGGCTGCGGCCGCGCGCGGCGAGCAGGCACTTGGCGAGAATGTCGCAATCCTGCGCGCGCTCAGGGCCCTTTGAGGTGACGAGCACTTCGCAATGCTCCTCGAAGTTCATCAGCCAGTAGGGCAGCTCGAGATTGCTGGTATCGTACACCGCACCATTGCCGGCAAAGGCGGCGCCATATTCGCCGTGCGGATCGATCATCACGATATGGCCCTGCGGCGCCATGTCGCAGATGCGGTGCAGGATGAGCGCGGCGGAGGTGGACTTGCCCGTGCCGGTGGAGCCGAGCAGCGCGAAATGCTTGCCGAGCAGCGCATCGACCAGCAACGAGGCGCGGGTATTGGCGGTGGGGTACACCGTGCCGATCTCGATGCGCGCCTGATCATGGGCGGAATAGATCTCCAGCATATCCGGGCTGGAGACGGGATAGATGGGCGTCCCGGGCACCGGGAAGCGGGTGACGCCACGGCGGAAACGGAAGATGCGCCCGGTCAGCTGCTCTTGATCGCCCTCCCCCACAAAGTCGATATCCGCGAGGATGTGCGTCGCGGAGCGGGAATCGAGCGCCAGCGTGCGCACGGTTGCGACGATCCAGCAGGCGCCGACCCGCATCTTGAGCTGGCTGCCGACCTGCCCGCCCATGGCGATGCTGGGGTCGCTCTCCCCCGCCAGCTGTTCCATGGCGGCAATGTCGAGCAGGATTTTGGCCGAGCCGCCGGATATCGCGGAGACGACGCCGATCTCGATATCCGAGAAATGCGGCCGCACGCCGGCCGGCGCCACGGCATCGACCGGCACCGGCTGGCCATCCAGATCCCTGCCAGAAAAATAGTTCACCGCGTCGCTCCCACCTGTGGCCAGGATGCAGGGCGTATCGAATATGCGTAAACAAATGCCTGCGCCGTGGGCGCGGCTTGGGCTCAGCGCATCTTCACGCGACCTGCGACGAAGCCGGCGAACATGCCCATGGCGAGCGCCGAGAAGACGGCGACAAGGCCATAAGCCACGCCATGTTCCTGCGCGAAGACGCCGATGTCGCGCTCAAAGCCGGTCTTGTGCACCTCGATCTCGCGCACTGCGGCGGCGAGCACGCGGCCATTCTGCACTAGAAACGTCTCGGCGGTGTAGGTGCCGGTGACCACCCGTGCGGAGAGCGGCAGGCGCGCGCGGTACAGCACGCCATCGGTGATCTCGACGGCCTTGGGCGCCTCCAGATACAGCCCGCTGCGCGCGCGCAGATCATTGAGGCCGCTGGCGAACCGGCCGATCTCCTCGGTATCGCTGAAGGACGCGGGCGAAAGCTGGAGCTTGCTCAGCCCCAGCTCGTAGATCGCGGCGGTGCGTTCATCGACGATCTGGTCGATGGGGCGCGAGGACGCCACGGCGTAGAAGCTCGGCGCCGAGCGGAAGGCGATGCTGTCGGCATTTACCCACATGCCGGCGAGCTTGCGCTTCTCGCGCACGGTGATCGCCTGGCTTGGTCCCTTGAGCACAACGATGATGTCGACCGGCTCCTCCGGTACGCGCCCGCCGGGATAGAGGATCGCGCCGAACAGCAGCAGTTCCGCGCCGGTGAAGCTGAATTGGATCTCGACCGTGCGTTGCGAGACGTCCGGCACCAGTTGCGGCGCAGCACGCTGCGCGCTCGCCGGGGCGGGGGCGAGCAGCGCCACCGCCGCCAGCCACGGGGCGATGCGGGCGATCACTGGACGACCACCGAGTAAATCTCGTCCGGCCGCCAGCCGAGGCCCAGCGCCATGCGGATGGCGATGACCAAAGCGATGAAGGCCAGCGCGACGCGCAGATATTCCGGCCGAGCCCGCATCGAGATGCGGCTGCCGATCTGCGCGCCGGTTACGCTGCCGATGAGCAACAGGAAAGCGAGGACGAGGTCCACCGCATGGGTGGTGGTGGCGTGGACCATCGTCGTGAACATCGTCACGAACAGGATCTGGAACAGCGACGTGCCGATGACGATCTGCGTCGACATGCCGAGAATGTAGAGCATGGCAGGGACGAGGATGAATCCGCCGCCCACGCCCATCAACATGGTCATGATGCCGGAGAAGATGCCAAGCAGCAGCGGCGCCAGCGGCGAAATGTAAAGGCCCGAGGCATAGAAGCGCCAGCGCAGCGGCAGTGCGGCCACCAGCGGGTGGTGCCGCCGCTTGCGCGCAGCTTGCCGCTGCCCGCGCCGCGCCATCACCAGCGCGTGGATCGATTCCCGCGCCATCAGCATGCCGATCGAGCCGAGCATCAGCACGTAGAGCACGGCGATGGTCGTATCGATCTGGCCCATGCGCTCCAGCACGCGATAGATCACCGCGCCCAGCGCCGCGCCGATGGCACCGCCAACGACGAGCACGGCGCTCATCTTGAGATCGACCGTCTTGCGGCCGAGATGGCTGAACACGCTGGAGACGCTCGCGCCCATCACCTGCGTGGCCGAGGATGCGGCGGAAACGGTCGGCGGAATGCCGTAGAAGATCAGCAAGGGCGTGGTGAGAAATCCGCCGCCCACGCCGAACATGCCCGAGAGCAGGCCGACAAGGCCGCCCAGGCCGATGATGACCAGGGCGTTCACCGACAGGTTGGCGATCGGCAGATAGATGTCCATGTCGCCCTCGGTAGTCGCAAAGCGCCCGATCAAAAAGGGGCTTGCCGCCCGATGCTCAAAAATCCGTCGCGAGGGTGATCGCAGGGCCGCTTGCCGGGCGCGCATTGCCGGCGATGCGGAAGCGCCATTCCGCCGAGAGGCTCAGCCCCGGCCGGGCCCATGGCAGCCGAGCGCGGAGTTGCGGCCCGATGTCCAGACGCCGCGCACCGGGCTGGACGCTGCCGGAGAGCGCGCCGCCGACCGCCAGCGCGAGCCCCCGTCCGGGCGGAAACAGCCGGTAAGAGAGGGCGGCCTTGCCGTCCGCAAAGCCATCGCTGCCGGGCAAGCCGACAAATCCGGCCTGCGCATAGCCGTCCGCCTCGACGCGCGGCAGGATCTCGGTGGTGTTGAGGCCGCCGGCCGCCAGCAGGGCGAACCCGTTGCGACCGCCTGTCCCGAGACGCTGGCGGCGCTCCACCATCAGCGAGACTGGCAAGGCAGCGGGCAGCCCGGCCGGGCGCCAGGCGAGGCCGAAGGCCCCTTCCTCCGCGAATGGCCGTTCAATTGCGCGGCTGGCCCGTCCGTAGAGGCTGAACACGCCCATCTCGCTGCTGCTGACGCGATAATCGAGCCGGACGCCCATTTGCGATCCGCCGAGCAGCGGCGCAAAGGCGCGCGAGCCGCCGGCATCGGGGCGCCAGAATAGCCATGCCTGGCCGGAAAAGCGGCCGCTCTTGCGCGCTTCCCGCAGCGTGCTCATCGACGGCTCGCCGAACACGGTCCCTTGCGAAAGCGCCGCTGCCGAAGCCGGCGCATTGCGCGGAGCATCCGACCTTGGCTGTGGCATGTCCGTTTGAGGGGCCTGCGCCCAAAGCGCGACGGGCGTCCGGTATGAGGGCACGGCATGGTGAGGCCGCGCCGCACTGCCTGCCGGTCGGCCGGCGACAGCGAGGGTATCGCCCGACAATCCCGCGCTGCGCTGCCCGTCGCTATCGTCAGCCCGCACCCCGCCACTCGGCGCCTCCGCCGCAGGCAAGGCCGCAACGTCCGTCGCCCCGCGCTCGCCTCCCGCCATCACGGGCCAGCCCAGCATCACGCCGCGCACGCAGACCCAGCAGCCCAGGACCGCGCCCAGGAACCGCAGCGGCCGCCCGCCACCGGCGCTCATGCCGAGGCTCCCGTGGCCGCGTCAGGGAAGCGATGGCGCGTCTTGTCCCACACCAGCGCCCGCCCGCGCAGATGCCGCACATAGATCGAAATGGCGCGCCCTGCGGCAAGAATGGCAACGATATTGCCAGTGATCGTGCGCGGCACGGAGAGGAGCGCTTGCCCCCAGCCATAGGCTCGCCAGACGAATATCATGCGCATGATAAGCCGCCAGGCGAGCAGCACGGCTGTCGCGCGCATCAGCCAGGGCAAGGGCTCGGGCCAGGTCATCGGCGGCAAGCCCATCAGGCTGCGCGTGATGTGGATGAACAGGGCCAACCCCAGCCCGGCATAAGCCGCGACCAGGACGATCGCTGCCAGCGCCGCGCGTCGATCGCGCAGACGCATCCAGCGCTCGCGCCAGGGGCCGGACCAGCCGAGCCGATCCCAGCCGGCCAAGGCGATACCCACCGTCCAGCGCGCCTTTTGCCGAACGGCGGCGCCCCAGCTATCCGGGAAATATTCGCGCGTGGCGATGAGCTCGCCCCTGGCGTCGCGCATCCGCACCAAGATGCCGCGCCCGCCGGCATCGCCGATGCGCAGGCCGAGCTCATAATCCTCGGTGAGACTGGCTTCGTCGAATGGGCGCCCGCCCCGCTCCACCGCCACGGCGGCGAGCGCCTCGCGGCTGAAGCCGCAGCCGACGCCGGCCGATGGCATGGCTGCACCCAGCGCTTCCCGCACGGTCAGCGAGGCGCCGTGCGCGACCGCGAACTCATCGAGATAATGCCCCGCAACCCATTGCGAGCGCGCCGATTTGAGCGGCAGGACCGGGAGCTGGACGAGCGCGAAGCGTGGCGCGAGATAGCCGATCACCCGCAGCGCATCGGGATGCACGACATCCTCGGCATCGTGCAGCACGACGGTGAGCACCCGACGCCCCTGCTCGGCTTCCCAGCGCTGCATGGCGACCCACAGCTGGTTCAGGCAATCCGCCTTGGTGGTCGGACCGGGCCGATCATTGACCACCAAGGTCACGCGCCCGCCGCCCCGCTCGGTGATCAGCGTGCAGACTGCCCACAAGGTCGCCGGATCATTGGGATAGGCGCCGACGAAAATCTGCACATCCTCGCCGGCCCATTTGTCGAGGCAGCCGGTGAGCATGGGACGGATCACGTCCGACTCGTCCCACGCGGGAATGAACACCGCGATCGGCCCGGCAGAGCCAGCCGGCGGCAAATCGCGTGACGTCATCCGCGCCACCCGGCTGTAGACGGTCAGTGACCGCCAGCCGCGCCGCGCCAGATAGATGAGGTCGATGGCCAGATCATCCAGCCCACCGATGATAAGCCCCAAAGCGGCAAACAAGAGAAGCTCGCTGCACAGCAGCTCGCTCAAAGCGAGTGTCCCACCCATCTTCCCCCCCGAGTCGACACCGCGTTCCCCCTGCGCTGCCGAGCGATTTATTGAGCATAATGAGGAACCTGGAGCAATGATGCTTTTCGCGGCGTTAACGTTTCCGAGGTGCATCCTGACCATTGCCGGTTTGACCTGATCGCACCCGGCCTCTAGCGACAGGCCATGAGCTGTTGCGCGCCCGCACCCGACCAGCCCCAGATTTGCGGGAGCCAGGCCGCGTGACGCGGGGCAAGCGCATGCCGGTCGGCTTGCTCGGCGGATCGTTCAACCCCGCCCATGGGGGCCATCGCGCCATCTCCTTGTTCGCGCAAGGCGCGCTGGGGCTGGATGAGGTCTGGTGGCTGGTCTCGCCGGGCAATCCGCTCAAGCCGCGCGCCGGCATGGCACCGCTGAACGCGCGCGTCGCCAGCGGCAAAGCGGCCGCCCGCCGCGCGCCCATCCGCGTCACCGCCATCGAGCGGGAGATGCACACCCGCTACACGCTCGACACGCTGCGCCGGCTGACGCGCCGCTACCCGCATCGCCGGTTCATTTGGCTGATGGGCGAGGACAATCTGGCCCAGTTCCACCAGTGGAAAGGCTGGCGCGATATTGCGCGAACAACGGCCATTGCTGTTATCGCCCGACCCGGCTATAGTCGGGCGGCTGTAGGCTCACCGGCCATGGCCTGGTTGCGGCGTTTCGTCCGACCCGCCAGTCAGAGCAAAAGCTGGACGACATGGAGACTGCCGGCGCTCGTGCTTTTGCGCTTTCGCCCCGATCCCAGATCAGCCACGCTGCTTCGGCAGAAGGCGCCTCTTTGGCACCGTAGCTTTGCTGATGTTGCGCCGATCGACGGCGTGACCGGTCGCCGCATCCCACAGGAGTGACATTGCCCGACCCGTTACCCATGCCCGCCCGTCCTGCCCCCGCTGGAGGACTGTCCCAACCCGGCATCGATGCATCCTCGGATCGCCTCCTGGCGATCGTGCTGGAATCGCTGGACGATGATCAGGCGCAGGAAGTCGTGAGCATTCCGCTTGCCGGCAAGAGCAGCATTGCCGATCACATCGTGATCGCGTCGGGTCGTTCGTCCCGGCAGGTGGCAGCCATTGCCCAGAAGCTGGCCGAGCGGATCAAGCAGACGATGGGCCGCAATGTCCGCATCGAAGGCCTGCCCGTCGCCGACTGGGTGCTGATCGACGCGGGCGACGTGGTCGTCCATGTCTTCCGCCCGGAGGTCCGCAGCTTCTACAATCTCGAGCGCATGTGGGGCTTCTCGGACGCACCGCTGGCCGCCGGCGAGGCCTGATCTCCTTCAAGCGTACCCCGGGGGCCGAATGCTGCTGCACATCGTCGCGCGGGGACGCATCGGCCGCTCGCCAGAGGCCGATCTGGTCGAGCGCTATCTCAAGCGTGTGACGCTGCCCACCAAGGTTACCGAACTTCCGGATCGCGGCGGCAAGGCGCCGCCACCGCTGCCCGCGCAGTCGGTCATGGTGATGCTCGATGAAACCGGCAAGCAGCTGACGTCGATGGCCTTTGCAGAGCAAATCGGCCGCTGGCGGGACGACGGCGTGCGCGAATGCCGCTTCATGATCGGCGCGGCGGACGGGTTTGAGACCGCAGACCGGGCCAGCGCTGACCTTCTGATCGCCTTCGGGGCAATGACCTGGCCGCACATGATGGCGCGGGCGATGCTGGCCGAACAGCTCTGGCGCGCCACCAGCATCCTCGCCAACCACCCCTATCACCGGGAGGGATGAGGCGTGGTGGCGGCGAGCTGGACACGACTGCCCCGGCCACTGGCACTGCGACCGTCCCTGCCCGTCATGCTGGCCACCGCTACCCTGCTCATCACCGCCATCGCGGCACCGCTGGCTCTCTCTGCCCAGCGCAATCCGGCACCGCAGGCCGCGCAGGCGGAGATCGCCCGGCAGCAGGCTGCCCTCGCCCGTGCCCGCGCGCAGGGCGAGGAAGCGCGCAAGCGTGGCGAAGCCCTGGAAGCCCGTGCCCGCGCCTCCTCCGCCGCAGCCGACAAGACCCGCAACGAGATCGCCGCGCTCGCCGCCCGCATCCAGCAGAGCGAGGCCGATCTGCGCGCGGGCGAGGCGCGCATGGCGATCATCATCACGCGCCAGCGCGAGCAGCGGCGCCAACTCGCCACCCGCCAGCAGCCGATCGTGCGACTGACCGCCGCCCTGCAGCAACTGGCCCGGCGCTCGCCTGTGCTCGCACTGGTCGCGCCCGGCACGATCAGCGAGGCGGTGCATCGGCGCATCGCGCTCGCGCAGATATTGCCGACCATCACCGCCTCCACGCAGGATCTGCGGGGTGCCATTGCGCGCAGTGCCGATCTGCAGCGCAGCGCGCAGGCGGCGGCGCAATCCCTCGTCCGCACCCGCGCCGGGCTGAAGACGCAGCAGGCCGCGCTCAGCACGCTTGAACAGCGCCAGCGCGGCACTTCCCGGCAATTGCGCGCGGAGGCCAGCCTGCAGACCGAGCGCGCCCTCGCCATGGGCGAGCAGGCCCGCGATATCAGCGATCTGATGGACCGGATCGGCGATGCGGCGCAGGTGCAGGAGGCGTTGCTGCGCCTGCCCGGCCCGATGCCCCGGCCGGCCCGTCCGCAAAACAGCGCCGCTCCGGCACCCGAGCGGCCGAGCGTCGCCGCAGGCCAGACCCCGGCGCCACCCTACCGCCTGCCCGCCATCGGCGACATCGTCACCGGCTTCGGGGAATTGAGCGCAGGCGGCGTGCGCGCGCGGGGCATCACCATGGCGACCGCAGCCGGGGCCGCGGTCATCGCGCCGGCGGCAGGGCGAGTCGCCTTTGCCGGGCCGTTTCGCGGCTATGGCAAGATCGTCATCCTGGAGCATCGCGGCGGCTGGACGAGCCTGCTGGCCGGGCTCGACCGGCTGAGCGTGGCGCCGGGAGACTCATTGCGTCAGGGCGATCCGGTCGGCGCGACCGGCAGCGACCCGGCCCGCCTCATCATCGAGCTGCGCCAGCAGGACCGCGCTGTCGATATTGCTTCCCTTGTCCGCTAGCGCCGTTCAGCAGCGCGTAACGCTATCTTCGCTACGCTGGCGTGCGACCTAGGCAGAACCGTTGTTCCTGCTATAGGTCAGGACAGCATTTTTGTCGAAAGCGTCTCCATGGCCAATGCCCGCCGCACCCTGTTTCTCCGTTCCGCCGCGATCCTGGGCGCCATCGCGCTCATTCCCGCGTCGACCTCTGCCGTCACGGAGACCGAGGGCGAGACTTACAAACAGCTCGATCTGTTCATGGACGTGTTCCAGCGGGTGCGCGCCAATTATGTCGAGCAGGTCGATGATGCGACGCTGATCAAGGGCGCCATCGAGGGGATGCTCTCCAGTCTCGATCCGCATAGCGCCTATCTGGACGTCCGCTCCTTCGAGAATTTGCGCACCCAGACCGAGGGCAGCTATGGCGGCCTCGGCCTCTCCGTCACGATGGACGAAGGCGTGGTGAAGGTGATCGCGCCGACCGACGACACCCCCGCCGCGCGCGCGGGCATCAAGGCGGGCGACTATATCACGCACATCGACGGCAAGCTGATTTATGGCGGCACGCTCGATGAAGCAGTCGAGAAGATGCGCGGCGCGCCGAATACCAAGGTGAAGCTCACCATCGCCCGCGAGGGCCGCACCGAGCCGTTCGACGTGGAGTTGACGCGCGCGATCATCGATATCAAGCCGGTCAAATGGCAGGTGAAGGGCGATGTCGGCGTCATCAAGATCGTCAGCTTCTCCGCCGACACCGGCGCTGACGTGCAGAGCGCCATTCGCGGCATCGACAAGTCGCTCGGCCACAAGCCGATCGGCTATGTGCTGGACCTGCGCTCCAACCCCGGCGGCCTGCTGGATGAAGCGGTGCGCGTCTCCGACGCCTTCCTCGAGCGCGGCGAGATCGTCTCGCAGCGCGGCCGCCAGCGCGGCGACACCCGGCCTTATTATGCCCGGCCCGGCGATGATGCGCAGGGCCTGCCCGTCGTCGTGCTGATCGATGCGGGTTCGGCTTCCGCCTCCGAGATCGTGGCCGGCGCCCTGCAGGACCAGAAGCGCGCGCTCATCATGGGCGAGCGCAGCTTCGGCAAGGGCAGCGTGCAGACGCTGCTGCCGCTCTCGCAGGATACCGCGCTGCGCCTCACCACGGCGCGCTATTACACGCCATCGGGCCGCTCGGTGCAGGAAGGCGGCATCGAGCCGGATATTCTGGTGCCGCAGCTCTCCGACCCCGATTATGCCAAGCGGCCGAAATATCGCGAAAGCGACCTTCGCCGTCACCTCATCAACGAGGCGAAGCTGGATCGCTCGGAGCTGGAGGCGGACAGCAACCCCGATCCGCGCTTCACCGCGACGGCGGAGGATCTCAAGAAGCAGGGCGTTGAGGACTTCCAGCTCCATTACGCGCTGCAGACTCTCGGCCGCCTGAACGGGACGCCGCAAATGGCGGCAGCCCCGGCGACGAAGGCACGGCGGTAAGCAGACCGATGTCGCGTGACGCCTCCCTGTCGCTCGCCCGGTTCATAGCGGTGATGCTGCCGACCCTGTTGCTGGGCGGCGCGCTGCTCTCACAGCATGTCGGCGGGCTGTTCCCATGCGAAATGTGCATGTGGCAGCGCTGGCCGCATCTGGGCGCGATTATCGCTGCCCTTGCCGCGATTGCCCTGCGCCGTACCGCGCCGATGAGCGCGATGTTCACCATGCTCGCGGCGCTGGCCATCGCGACCAGCGGCGCCATCGGCGCATTTCACGCCGGTGTCGAATATGGCTGGTGGCAGGGCCTGACCAGCTGCACCGCGACCATGGACACATCCTCGGGGCAGTCGATGCTGGATTCGATCATGTCGGCCACGCTGGTGCGCTGCGATGTCGCGCCTTGGTCGATGTTTGGCATTTCGCTCGCTGGCTACAATGCGATCCTCTCGCTCGGCGGCGCACTGCTGATCCTTGTTCTGGTCCTCAAATGGAGCCGGTCATGACCGACATCGCGCGCGTCTCGCCCCGTCCCGGCCAGCGCCGTGCGGACCGCGCCTCGATGTTGCGGGTCGATCAGGCCGGCGAATATGGCGCGGTGCGGATTTATGCCGGCCAGCTCGCCGTGCTGGGCGACCGTCACCCGATCAGCCGCGAGATTGCCGGCATGGCGGCGCAGGAAGAGCGGCACCGCGCGCATTTCGACGCGATGATGGTAGAGCGCGGCGTGCGCCCCACGCTGATGCAGCCCTTCTGGCATGTCGCCGGCTTTGCGCTCGGCGCCGCGACCGCGCTCATCGGCCCGCGCGCTGCCATGGCCTGCACCGCCGCCATCGAGACCGAGATCGACGATCATTACGGGCATCAGCTCAAGGAGATCGGCGAGGACGACCCGGCGCTGACCGAAGCGATCACGGACTTCCAGGCCGAAGAAGTCGAGCATCGCGATGCCGCGATTGCCCATGGCGCAGAATCCGCGCCTGCCTATCCCTTGCTTTTCGGGGCGATCCGGCTTGGCTGCCGCGCTGCCATTGCCCTCTCGAAGCGGATTTAAGAAGGAACCTGTCGATGCGTGCCCTCGTCCTTGCACTCCCCCTCAGCCTCGCTCTTGCGGTCCCTGCTTTGGCGCAGGCGGCCCCGGCCGCTCCAGCTGCCGCCGCCGGGCCGGAGGATGTCGCGAAGGTGAAGCAGGTGTTCGTCTATGGCGAAGACCCTTGCCCGGCGAGCGAGGGCGACGAGATCGTCGTCTGTGCGCGGATGCCAGACAATGATCGCTATCGCATCCCCAAGGAACTGCGCACCGATCCCAACAGCCCGGCCGTGCAAAGCTGGGCGAACCGCGCCCGCTCGATTGAATATGTCGGCGCGTCCGGGACCGACAGTTGCTCGCCCACCGGCTCGGCTGGCTTCACCGGCTGCTTCACACAGATCGCGCGCGCGGCGCGCGAGGAGCGCCAGAAGATGCTCGGGTCCGGCACCTGGGCCGATGCCGTCGCCAAGGCGCGCGAGGAGCGGCTCGGCAATCTCGATGCGGAATCCGCACAGATCGAAGCGCAGGCCAAGGCCGATGAGGAAGCCGCGCGCCTCAAGGCGCAGCGCGAGGCCCAGCAGCAGGGTCCGACCGTCACGCCCTGATCGCGCGACGCGCTACAGGAAATATTGCAGCTTCACCGCCGTCTTCTTCGCCGCGCCAGGGGTGACGGTGAGGACGACGGACTCAAAGCCCGGCGCGCCGAAGCGCAGGCGGGGGTTGCGCGAAAAGCCGACCCCCTCTCGCGGGATGCCCAGCATCGTGTCCAGCCGGCTGTTGCTGTTCTCATCGTGAAAGACGAGCAGCGCATAGTCGCCGGGCGGCACGCGCGCGAAGAGAAGTTCGGCATGGTCGCCCGCCGCAACGCTGGCCGTGAGGGCGAGCGGGTCTTTCTCGCATTTGGGGAAATGGGAGCGGTCCTTGGTCAGGCAGGCGCGCAACATGCCGCGAGTGGAGCGCAAGCCCTCGAACCGCACGTCGATCTGGCCCGTGGCCGGTGCAAGGCCCGCCGCTGCCGGAACGACCGCATCGGCGGTGCGGACAGTAGCCGCGCCCTCCTCGCCCAGCGCCAGGGTCGGCGCGCCGAGCGAGAGCAGCAGGCCGGTCAGCATCAGCGGCCGTGCGACACGACGCGCCAGATGGTCGGCACCGTCAAAGAACATCATGCAGCATTATCCCTTGCCGGCGCGGGGTCATCATTGTGCGGCATGGCGGCGGAGCCTCCCGCCGGCGCCGGCGCGAACCGGGGAGACAGGCCGCGATCCGTGCCGCACAGCCGGTCCCACACGCGGAAATAGAGGCCGTAATTGCAGCGATATTGCTCATGATGCTTCTCATGGTGAGACGCGGTGATCAGCCAGCGCCCGGCGGGGCCGTTCACCAGCCAGCGCGGGAACATCTCCCAGCCCATATGATTGGTGACGCCCATGACAGTCATCACCGTTAGCACCACCCCCAGTGCCGCAACATGAATGGGAATGACGAAGACGAGGAACGGAATGACGACCGCGCCGGTTACCGCTTCCCACGGGTGGAAGCTCATCGCCGCCCAGGCCGTGGGCGGCCGGCTGGCGTGATGCACCGCATGGGCGACGCGAAACCAGGCCGGGCGGTGGAGCAGCCGGTGCGTCCAGTAGAACCACGTATCGTGCGCGGCGAGATAGAGCAGCACGGAGATCGGCAGATACCAGAGCGGGTAGGCATCGACATCGGTGTAGATCAGCGTCCAGCCGTGGCTCTGCCAGCCCCAGGCGACGATCCCCGCGGGCAGGCCAAAGATCAGCGCCGAAAGGAGCGACCAGCGGATTTCCGCGCCGATCTGCCGGCGCAGCCCGGCATAATGGCCGGGGCGCGTCATCCGGGTCGCCAGCGCGAACCCGCCGCTGGAAAGCAGGTAACGCACCGCGATGATGCCGGACATCGCCAGAATGGACGCAAGGATCAGCATCGCGGGCTGCATGGCGATGCTATAGGGAGCCCCGCCTGAGAGGGAAACGATAATCGGTAAAGCGTTTACGCCGGTCGCTCGCCAAGCGCAGAGATAAGTTCCCCCGCCCCTTCGGGCATCGTTCACCCATCACTGGCCGATAGCCAAGCGCCTCCCCCTCGGCTAGGGCTGCGCGGATGACAGGCGCACGACCTATCGATCTGGCCATTGTCGGCGGCGGCCTTGCCGGCAGCCTGATCGCGCTGGCCCTGCGTGCGCGGCGACCTGAGCTGCGCGTCGTGGTGATCGAGGAAGCCGCGCGCGCTGGCGGCAATCAGCTCTGGTCCTGTTTCGCCGAGGATGTCGCGCCCGCCGATCGCTGGCTGATCGAGCCGCTGATCGTGCATGGCTGGGGCGGCTATGACGTGCGCTTTCCGGGTCAGGTGAGGCGCCTGCCGAGCAGCTATGCGACGCTGACCAGCGAGCGACTGGGGATGCGCCTGCACCGCGCTATGCCGGAGGGCGACCTGCTGTTCGATCGGGCAGCGACCGCACTCACGCCGAACAGCGTCACTTTGGCCGATGGCCGCGTAATCGAGGCGCGCGGCGTCATCGATGCGCGCGGGCCGGGCGACATGAGCGCGCTGGAGCTGGGCTATCAGAAATTCGTCGGGGCGAGCTGGCTGTGTCATACCCCCCACGGCCTTGCCGAACCGATCATCATGGACGCGACCGTCGATCAGCAGGACGGCTATCGCTTCGTCTACACCCTGCCCCTCTCCCCGACCGAGCTGTTCATCGAAGACACTTATTATGCCGATGGTCCGGCACTGGATGAGCCCCTGCTCGCGGCGAGAATTGCGGCCTATGCCCAGACGCAGGGCTGGGAGGGCGCGGCGCGCGGCCATAGCGAGACCGGCGTGCTCCCGGTGTGCATGGGCGGCGATTTCGCGCGGCTGTGGGAGGCCGAGTCCCCCGGCGTCGCCAAGGCCGGACTGCGCGGCGGCTTTTTCCACGCGCTCACCGGCTATTCGCTGCCGGATGCAGTGCGCAACGCGCTCGCCATCGCGGCGATGGACGATCTCTCCGGGCCGGCCCTGCATCAGGCGATGCGCGCGCGCGGCGCAGCGCACTGGCGCGGGCAGGCTTATTACCGGATGCTCTCACGGCTGCTCTTCCGCGCCGCCGAGCCGCAGGAGCGCTGGCGGGTGCTGGCGCGCTTCTACCGGCTTGACCCATCCCTCATCGCCCGCTTTTATGCCGGGCAGAGCACCCTTTTCGACAAGCTGCGCGTTCTGACCGGGAAGCCTCCTGTACCCGTCAGCCGAGCCATTTCAGCCCTTGGAGCGACACGCGGATGAAGACAGCCATCGTCATCGGCGCCGGTTTTGCGGGCCTTGCCCTCGGCCTGCGCCTGCAATCGGCGGGCATCGCCACCACCATCGTCGAAGGGCGCGAACTGCCCGGCGGCCGCGCCTATATGTGGCAGAAGGAGGGCTTCACCTTCGATGCCGGGCCGACCGTCATCACCGACCCGGATTGCCTCGCCCAGCTGTGGCGCCTGACCGGCCACGACATGGCGCAAGACGTGACGCTGCTGCCGGTCAGCCCCTTCTACCGCCTGCACTGGCAGGACGGCACGACCTTCGATTATGGCAATGACGATGCCGCGCTCAACCGCGAGATCGCCAAGCTCGATCCCGCCGACATCGCCGGCTACCAGCGCTTCCTCGCCTATAGCGCCGAGGTCTATCGCGAGGGCTATGAGAAGCTGGGGCATGTCGCCTTCCTCGACTTCAAGTCGATGCTCAAGGCCGCGCCGGACCTCGCCCAGCATCAGGCGTGGCGCTCGGTCTATTCCATGGTTTCGAGCTTCGTGAAGAACGAGAAGCTGCGGCAGGCGCTGAGCTTCCACACGCTGCTGGTCGGCGGCAACCCGATGACGACCAGCGCCATCTACGCGCTGATTCACAAGCTGGAGAAGCAGGGCGGCGTCTGGTTCGCCAAGGGCGGCACCCATGCGCTGGTGCGCGGCATGGTCACGCATTTCGAGCGACTGGGCGGCACGCTGATCCTCGGCGATCCGGTCGCGAAGATCGAGACGGTGGGCGACCGCGCGACGGGCGTGGTGACCCGCTCTGGCCTGCGGATCGAGGCCGATGCGGTGGCGAGCAATGCCGACATCATGCACAGCTATGCCGACCTGCTGGCCGACCATCCGCGCGGCCAGCGGCAGGGCGCCAAACTGTTCCGCAAGCGCTGGAGCCCCAGCCTGTTCGTCGTCCACTTCGGCATTGAGGGGACCTGGCCGGGCATCCCGCACCACATGATCCTGTTCGGCCCGCGCTACAAGGAACTGCTGACCGACATCTTCGACCATGGCGTGCTCTCGCAGGATTTCTCGCTCTACCTGCATCACCCGACCGTCACCGACCCCGATCTGGCGCCGCCGGGCCACTCGACCTTCTATGCGCTGGCGCCGGTGCCGCATCAGGGCAAGCTGCCAGTGGACTGGAACGAGGTGGGGCCGATCCTCACCGGGCGCATTCTCGACGAGATCGAGCGCCGGCTGATCCCGGACATCCGCTCGCGCATCAAGGTGCAGTTCTCCTATGCGCCGAGCGACTTCACCCATGATCTCAACGCGCATCTGGGCAGCGCCTTCAGTCTTGAACCGCTGCTCACCCAGAGCGCCTGGTTCCGCACCCACAATCGCGATGATGTGATCAACAATCTCTATTTTGTCGGCGCCGGCACACATCCGGGCGCTGGCATTCCCGGCGTCGTCGGCTCGGCCCGCGCGACGGCGGCCCTGATGCTCGAGGATCTGGCATGACATCGTTCAACCGGCTGGCCGTCTATTGCGGCTCCGCCACCCCACCCGACCCGATCTACATGGAGACCGCGCGCGCGGTCGGCGCCGGGCTGGCGCGGCGTGGCATCGGCGTCGTCTATGGCGGCGGCAAGGTCGGGCTGATGGGCGCCATCGCGGATTCCGCGCTGGCGGCCGGCGGCGAGGTGATCGGCGTGATCCCCGAGGCGCTGGTGAATGCCGAGGTCGCCCATCGCGGCCTCACCGAACTGCACGTCGTGCCGGATATGCACAGCCGCAAGGCGCTGTTCACCACGCTTTCCGATGGGTTCGTGACCCTGCCGGGCGGCGTCGGCACGATGGACGAGCTGTGGGAAGCCGTGAGCTGGGCGCAGCTTGGTTATCATGACAAGCCGGTCGGGCTGCTCAATACCGGCGGCTTTTACGATCAGCTGATCGGGTTCAATCGCCAGATGATCGAAACCGGCTTCATCCGCCCGCCCCACGCCAACATCCTCATCGCCCGCGAGACGCTGGACGACCTGCTCGACGCGATGGCCGCCTATACGCCCCATGAAACGATCTTCGCGATGAAGGTCGACCGGCTTTGAGGGGAAACATGAGCCCCTCCCCTTCAGGGGAGGGGTTGGGGTGGGGAGCGCCCGTGACGCAAGATGCACGCCTTCTGATCCACGCAAAAGCGATGCGGCACGAGGCGACGCCATGCGAGATCATTCTCTGGCGACATCTGAGTCGGTCCCAGCTTGGCGGGCACAAATTTCGTCGGCAGCATGTGCTGGGGCCGTTCATTGTGGATTTCTTTTGCCCCGCCAAAAAGCTGATCGTCGAGGTGGATGGCGATACGCACGATCCGGAAGAAGATGCGCGCAGGGATGCTGCGTTAACCGCGGAAGGTCATCGCGTTCTGCGGTTCACTAACGAAGATGTACGCACCAATCTGACCGAGGTTCTGGAGGCAATACTGACGCGTTTGAATTCAGCACCAGCCCGTTGGGCAGCGCCGTCCCCCACCCCATCCCCTCCCCTGAAGGGGAGGGGCTAGATGCTGGAGCAACGCCCTGCCCTTGTCGGTCTTGCGCAGGAGAGCATTGCGCGCGGGTCGAAGAGTTTTCGCACGGCCTCGCGGCTGTTCGACCGGGAGACGCGCGAGCGGGCGTGGTTGCTCTATGGCTGGTGTCGCGCCTGCGACGACATAGCCGACGGGCAGGATCATGGCGGGACCATGCAGGCGACCGGCGACCCCATGGCCCGGCTGGCGGACATTCGCGCGCGAACCGAGCGCGCTCTCGCGGGGCGGGCCGGGCTGGACGATCCTGCCTTTGCCGGCGGGGCGCTGGTCGCGGCCGAATGTGCCATTCCGCGCCGCTATATGGACGATCTCATCGAAGGCTTCGCGCTCGATGCGCAGGGCTGGCGACCGCAGACCGAGGACGATCTGCTGCGCTATTGCTACCATGTCGCCGGTGCGGTCGGCTGCATGATGGCCATTGTGATGGGTATCGCGCCCGATGACGAGGCGACGCTGGACCGCGCCTGCGATCTGGGGCTGGCCTTCCAGCTCGCCAATATCTCCCGCGATGTCGCCGAGGATGCGGCAGGCGGGCGCTGCTATCTACCCGCGGACTGGCTCATCGAGGCTGGCATCGACCCGGCCGACCCTATGGCGGCGGAGCAGCGCCCAGCCCTCGCGGCGGTCACGGGGCGCGTGGCGGCGATGGCGGCGCGCTATGAAGACAGCGCCCGGCATGGCACCCCAAAGCTGCCGTTCCGCTCGGCATGGGCGGTGCTGGCTGCCGCGGGCATCTATGGCGGCATTGCCCGGAAGGTCGCCGCCGACCCGCAGGAGGCGCTGCGTCGGCGCCTGTTCACCAGCAAGGCGGAGAAGCTGGGTTGGCTGCTCCGCGCCGGTACGCAGGCCGGTCGGCGCACCAGCCTCTACCCGCCCGCGCCGCGTGATCCATCGCTCTGGAACCGACCACGCCAAGGCGCGCCCGTTTCACAGGCTTGATCCCGATCAATTTCTGCATGGGTGCGATCTGCTGAAGAGGCAGGCGGGAGGACATGCATGATTCCGTCACGTCACGCTTATTACCGCAATCGCGCCAACGAACATCGCCGTCTGGCGCAAGTCGCCGCGGAGCCCGCACAACGCCTGATGCACGATCGTCTGGTCGAGGCCTATCTCAGCCTCGCGCGCGAATCGCGGCTGAGGCAGGTCGTGCGGCTCAAGGCCTGAGCGCAGCCGCGCCCAGACAATCCCATCATCCCTGCTTGAGCAGCCTGAGCGCCCGCGCGCGCAGCCGCCCAAGGCCCGCATCGTGCAAGGCGGGAACGGCGCAGAGCATCCCCGTCACATAGGGGTCGGGCTTGTTGAAGACGATGGGTTCGCCCAGCGCATCGGTGACGCGGGCGCCGGCTTCCTGCGCGATAAGGGTCGCGGCCGACAGATCCCATTCGGCCCCGCGTCGCAAGCCTGCCACCAGATCGGCTTCATTGGCCGCCACCATCGCCATGCGCAGCGCGATGCTGTTGGGCTTGGCGACCATTCGGTAATCGATATCGATGCCGCCCAGATGATCGAGCGGCACGCGCGCGCCCGAGAGCGTGGCATGATCACCCACGGCGAGCCGCTCCGGCTGTGCCCCCATGCGCTCCCGCCACGCACCAGCGCCGCGCACCGCCCACCAGCGCTCGTTACGCGCCGGCGCGGTGAGCACCGCGATGGTCGGGACGCCATCCTCCACCAATGCGACCGAGACCGCCCAGCCCGCCCGGCCCCGCACGAAATCGCGCGTGCCGTCGATGGGGTCGATGATCCACGCCCGCCGAGCCTCAGCGCGTCCGGGCGTCTCCGCGCTTTCCTCGGAGAGCCAGGCGGCATCAGGCAAAAGCGCGCCAAGCTGTTCGCGCAGCAGCGCATCGGCCGCGAGATCGGCTTCGCTCACCGGCTCGCCGGGCCGCTTTTCCCAATGGCCGTGCATGGGCGCGCCGGCTTCCCAGAAACGCATGGCCAGCAGGCCGGCAGCGTCGGCTATGGCCAGAATATCGGCCAGAAGATCCAGAGAGGGGGGCTCACTCCCCGGCAACGGTCATCCCGTCGATGCGCAGGGTGGGCACGTTGATGGCGCGGCGGAAGGTGAGATCGTTCGCAGCGATGATCCGCCCGAACATCTCCTTGAGATTGCCCGCGATGGTGATTTCAGACACGGCGTGGCTCACCGTGCCATTCTCGATCAGGAAGCCGGAGGCGCCCCGGCTGTAATCGCCGGTGACGCCGTTGACGCCCTGGCCGATCAGTTCGGTGATGAACACGCCGCGCTTCACGTCCGCAAATAGATCGCGCACGCTGGCCGTGCCGCCTTCCAGATGCACATTGCTCGCGCCGACGCCCGGCGAGCCACCGCCCCGCGTGGCATGGCCGGTGGGATCGAGCCCGAGTTGGCGGGCCGAGGCGCTGTCGAGCATCCAGCCGGTCAGCACGCCGTCATCAATGAGGCGCCGCCGCCCAGTTGGCAGTCCTTCGCCATCAAACGGGCGCGAGCGCAGGCCCCGCTCGCGCAGCGGATCGTCGATCACGCTCAGCCCCTCGGGCAGAATGCGCTGGCCGAGGCTGTCGAGCAGGAAGGTCGCCTTGCGGGTGACCGATGGCCCGGCGATGGCGCCGAGCAGATGCCCGATCAGGCTGTTGCCCACGCGCGGATCGAAGATCACCGGCATCGTACCGCTCGGCACCCGGCGCGCATTGAGCCGCGACACCGCGCGCGCGCCGGCGCGCTGGCCGATGCTGTCCGGCCCTTCCAGATCATCGAGATGCCGGGCACTGTGGCTGGCAAAGTCCCGCTGCATCGCGGCGCCCTCACCCGCCAGCACGCTGGCGTAAAGCGAATGGCTGGTCCCGGCATAAGCACCCGAAAAACCGTGGCTGGTGGCCAGAGCCGCCTGCGCGCGGGAGAAGCCTGCGCCGGCGCCTTCGCTGTTGGTGACGCCAAGCACGCTGCGCGCCGAATCCTCCGCCGCCAGCGCCCTCTCGCGCAGTTGGGCCGGCGTCGGCTCCTCATCATCCTCGATATCGAGCGATGGTAGCCGGCGCCGCATCAGCATCTGCTCGGGCGCGAGACCCGCATAGGCATCTTCCGGCGCCTCGCGGGCCATGGCCACGGCGCGTTCGACCAGCGTTTCGAGCGTGCGGGGCGTCAGGTCCGATGAAGAGACGCTGGCCGAGCGTTGGCCGACAAACACGCGCAGGCCGAAATGCTCGGATTCGGATTGCTCGACATCCTCCAGCGCGCCCAGCCGCACCGTCACGCCGGACGAGGCATCGCAGCCATAGACGGCGTCGGCCGCATCCGCGCCCGCCTTGCGGGCCGCGGTGACCAGCGACCTGGCGCGATCGAGAGCTTCGTTAAGGCTGAGCATGAAAGACGCGGTCCGAATGATGTCTGATGAAAGGCCGCGCTTTAGCTCCCGCGGCGAGGCGACGCAATGCGGCTGCGTCAGGTGCCTTCCGACCAGTCGCTCCGCTTTGCGACGAACCGAGGACAGCAACATTTTTTATAGGGAACCACCAGGCCTCGCCGATCCTTTTGTTGATAACATCAACCCACAGGAGCATCTCATGGCGACTGAAACATTCACCGACGCGATTGCCCTGCTCAAAGCGGATCATCGCACGGTCGAGGATCTGTTCGAGAAGTTCGAAAAGGCCAATGCGGCCGGCCGCAAGGAATCGCTGGCCCGGGAAATCTGCACTGAGCTCAAGATCCACACCATGCTGGAAGAAGAGATCTTCTATCCGGCCTTTCGCGGCAAGATCGAAGATGATCTCATGGATGAGGCCTATGTCGAGCATGACGGCGCCAAGGTGCTGATCAACGAGATCGAGGCCGGCTCTCCGCAGGAAGATTTCTACGATGCCAAGGTGAAGGTGCTCTCGGAAGAGATCGAGCATCACGTCAAGGAGGAGGAACAGCCCTCGAAGGGCATGTTTGCCCAGTGCCGCAAGACCGACGTCGACCTCGTCGAGCTGCGCGACCGGATGCTCGTGCGCAAGAAAGAGCTGCTGGCGCAGGCGAAGAGCGGAGGCCTGCCCCCGGCAGAGCCGCGCACGCTCAGCGTTTCGGCCGTCTGACCCGGACGAAACGGCATGTCGGCGGCGTTTTCATTGTTCGAACCTTCCGATAAGGACGCCGCCGCGCCGGTGCCGCACCGCAATGATGCCGAGCGCACCCGCCTCGGCATCATTTTGCCGCGCTTTGGCGGATTGGGCCGAGATGCGGCCTTGCGGCAGGCGCAGAGCGAGCAATCGGGCGACTGGATGCTTCGGCACCGCGATTAGGCGGCGGGCGGCTGGTCCGTCTGCTTGCTCTCCAACCAGTAGCGCAGCATGTGATGGGCAACCGCGATAGAGGATGGCGGCAGGAACCTGGCGCCCTCTTCCCCGGCCAGCGCCGCGCGGACATCATCAGTGCTCACCCAGATGGCTTCGGCGATTTCCTCCTCATCCAGCGTCAACGCGTCATCATTGGCCTGCGCGATGCAGGCGACCATGAGCTGGGAGGGGAACGGCCAGGGCTGGCTGAACAGATAGTCGACCTGCCCGGTGCGCACGCCGCATTCTTCCCACAGCTCCCGCCGCACGGCTTCCTCGATGGTCTCGCCCGGCTCAACAAAGCCGGCCAGTGCGGAAAAGCGGCCGGCAGGAAAGCGCGGATTGCGCCCGATCAGCACCTTGCCGCGATATTCCGCCAGCATGATGACCACCGGATCGGTGCGCGGAAAATGCTCCGCGCTGCACCGGCTGCACTGGCGCGCCCAGCCGGCCTTGATCGGATGGGTATCGCCGCCGCAGCGTGCGCAGAAACGGTGGCGATCATGCCAGTCCACCAGGCTGCGTGCGGCCGCATAATGCGCGGCTTCGGCCATGGTGAGCTGCGGGATGATGTCCCACACCTTGGCGGGAAAGCTCGGGGGCTCGACGCTGTGCTCGACGAGCAGCGACACAAAGACCGGCGTGCCATCCTCGCGCAGCCCGAGCAGGGCGTGGTCGGCCAGCACCGCGCCGGGCGTCACCGGCTCGCTCGCGAGCGTGCCGTCTGCCTCGATCACCGGGTCCAGCCCATCGAGGTGCACGATGCGCGCGCGCGGATCGGCCCAGGCGCCGGCCAGCCGGTCGGGGTGGACGCGCAACTGGTCAGCGCGGTCGAGCGTGCCGCCGGTGAAGGTGATTGCCTGCCGCGCGGGCAGATCAGGCCGGGTCATGATGCGCATTCTCCTGCTCTCTGGCGTCCAGTGCCGCTTGCGCCGCCCGGGCAAAGACGGTGGGCAGCCCCGCATCGGCCAGCGTGTCGATGGGCCACAATTGGCCCGGCCCCAGGGCGCTGGCAAGCACGGCGGGATCGGCCCCATTCTCGATCCGCAGCATGGCCACGCGCAGATCGAGCGCGAAATGGGTGAACACATGGCGCACCGGCTGGTTGAGCACGCGCCAGCCGCCCGCCAGCGGCGCATGCGGCAGAGCTTCCGGCGCCTCGCTCCACTCGCTGGTCGGCAGCGCCAGCATTCCGCCGAGCAGGCCCTTGTCCGGCCGCCGGACCAGCCACACCGCATCGCCGGCCTCCACCCACCAGGCGGTGCCGCTGCGCGTCGGGCGCGCCTTCTTCGCGGCCTTGAGCGGATAGCGCGCCGGATCGCCCGTCGCCCGCGCGGCACAAAGCTCCGAGAGCGGACAGGCGAGGCAGGCGGGATTGCGCGGGGTGCAAACCGTCGCGCCCAGATCCATCATGCCCTGCGCGAAATCGCCGGCATGATCCTGTGGCGTGATGCGGTCGGCCAGCGCGCGCAGGATCGGCTTTGCGGCCGGCAGAGCCGTCTCCACCGCGAACAGCCGGCTCACCACCCGCTCGACATTGCCATCCACCACCACGGCGCGCTGCTCGAAGGCGATGGCGGCGACGGCCGCCGCCGTATAGGCGCCGACACCAGGCAGAGCGCGCAAGCCCGGTTCGTCGAAGGGGAAACGCCCGCCCAGCGCGCCTGCGACATAGCGCGCGCAGGCCAGCAGATTGCGGGCGCGGGCATAATAGCCAAGACCTGCCCAGGCGGCCATCAGATCGCCATCCTCGGCAGCCGCCAGCGCCTCGACCGTGGGCCAGCGCGCCAGAAATCGCTCATAATAAGGCGCGACGGCCGCCACCGTCGTCTGCTGGAGCATGATTTCCGAGAGCCAGACGCGGTAGGGGTCCGGCGGGGGCGCGCCGGGCGGGCTGCGCCAGGGCAGCGAGCGGGCATGGCGGCGATAATGCGCCAGCAACGCCGGAGCGACCGCCTCTTCCATCCCCCGCGTTGCGATTAATCCATCGACGGCCATGGCGTGCCTATGGCATGGACGCAGCCATGACAGAAGCCACCCCAGATGCGCAGGCGCCCACAAAGGCCAGCCGGGCCAAACGCCCGGCCGCGCGCAAGGCCAATGGGGCCGGCAAGGCCGAGGCGCCGCCACACGAACGGCCGCGAATCAACGCGCCCCGCGCGATTTCCGATCTCATGCCGGACATTGGCCGGGCCGCCTTCCGCAAATTTGGCTTCATCCAGTCGAGCATCGTCACGCGCTGGGCCGAGATTGTCGGCAAGCGCTATGCGGAGCTGACCAGCCCCGACTCGATCCGCTTCCCCACCGGCAAGCGCTCGGGCGGGACGCTGCAGCTGACGGTCGCCAGCGGCCATGCGCCGATGGTCCAACATATCGTGCCGGAGATCATCGAGCGGGTGAACCGCTTCTTCGGCTATGAGGCCGTCTCCCGCGTCGCCATCAAGCAGGGCCAGGTCATCCCGCGCGAGCCGGTGCATCGCCCGCCGCCCACCATGCTGCGCCCGATCCCCCAGGAGCTGGGCGAGGGCCTGCGCGAAGTGAGCGACCCGGAACTGCGCACCGTGCTCGAATCGATGGCGCGCAGCTTCTCCAACCCTGTGCGCCCACCCAAGATCAGCTAAGCCAAATCTCCACCACGGGACCATGCCCATGACCGTCATCTCGTCCGCTTCGTCCGTCTCCCGACAGATCGCCGCACTGGGTGCCCTGTGCCTTGCGGCGCTGACGCTTGCCCTCGCCCTGCTGCTGCCGGCCCCGGCCAGTGCGCAGCGCAGCGCGGCGCGCGACTGGAGCCAGATCGTAACGCTGGGTGCGAACGGCGCCTTCGTGGTCGGCAATCCGGCGGCGCCCACCAAGCTGGTCGAATATCTGAGCTACACCTGCTCGCATTGCGCGGATTTTCAGGCGACCGGAACGCCCGCGCTCAAGGCCCAGTGGATCCGGCGCGGTCTGGTCTCGCTGGAGCTGCGCAATTTCGTGCGCGATCCCTTCGACCTGACGGCGGCGCTGCTCGCGCGCTGCGGCGGCGCGACGCGGTTCGTTGGCAATCATGAGGCAATGTTCGCTGATTATCAGGCCTGGATGACCCGCGCGCAGAGCTTTGCCCAGGCGCAGGAAGGCAAGCCGCCGGCTGCCAATCGCGCCGCGCAGCTGACCGCCATTGCCGGGGGCACCGGCCTTGGCCCGCTCCTCGCCAAGCGCGGCCTGACGCCAGCGGCGCAGGGCAAGTGCCTGGCCGACGAGGCTATGCTCAAGACCGTACTCGGGCTGACCTCCAGCGCCGGCACCTTCAAGGAATTCACCGGCACGCCCTTCTTCCTGCTCAACGGCAAACCGCTGGAGAATGTGCATACGTGGGGCGCGCTGCGCCCCCTGCTGCCGCCATTGCCCGCGTCCGGCAAGTGAGCTAGACCGGCCCGCACAGCCACTTTCCGTCCCCCGATCGATGAGGCCCATCCGTCCCATGAAACGCCTTGCTACCGCCCCGCTCGCCCTCGCCCTGCTGGCTCTCGCTGCCTGCGGCTCTCAAGATGGCAATTCGAGCGCGCCCATCGGCAAGGTGGAAGGCAAGGCCGCCCCGGCGGGCACGACATGGGCGCAGCAGGTCGTCGCCACGCCCGAGGGCGGCATCCGCATGGGCAACCCGGATGCGCCGATCAAGATCATCGAGTTCGCATCCAACACCTGCCCGCACTGCGCGCACTTCTCCGAGGAATCCAAGGATGTGCTCGAGCGCGATTATGTGAACACGGGCAAGGTCAGCTTCGAGTTTCGCAACTTCGTGATGAACCCGCTGGACATCAGCATGGCGATGCTGGCCCGCTGCACCGGCCCGGAAGCCTTCTTCCCGCTGACCCACCAGTTCTTCGCCAATCAGCAGGCGATCATCGAGAAGCTGCAGTCCGCCGGCGAGGATGCGTATAAGAACGCGATGTCGGCCGCGCCGGATCAGCGCTTCCAGCGCATGGCCGAGGCCGCCGGGCTGATCGAGTTCGCCATGGAGCGCGGCGTGCCCGAGGCGAAGGCCCGCCAGTGCCTGGCCGACCCCAAGACGGCCGAAACGCTCGCCGCCAACGTGGAACGCGACACGGCGCAATATTCCATCACCGGCACGCCGAGCTTCATCATGAACGGCAGCAAGCTTGACAATGTGTCGACCTGGCCGCAGCTCGTCGAGCAGCTGAAGAACGCAGGCGCCTGATTGGCGAGGCTGGGGGGCCATAGCATCGGAGCGGGCGTCGGACGGCGCACCGCCTCGCAGGCTGGGTCAGTCCGGCTGGGCCGCCCTGCCCGCTAAACCATGCAGATTCGCCGCCTCAAGCTGACCGGTTTCAAGAGCTTCGTCGAGCCGACCGAGTTGCGGATCGAGCCGGGGCTGACCGGCATCGTCGGGCCGAATGGCTGCGGCAAATCCAATCTGCTGGAGGCGATCCGCTGGGTGATGGGCGAATCCAGCCCCAAATCCATGCGCGGCGGCGGCATGGACGATGTGATCTTCGCCGGCACCGCCACTCGCCCGGCCCGCGATTTTGCCGAAGTCGGCCTGTTCGCCAGCGTGCCGCCGGGCACCGTGCTGCCGGCGATCGACATGGGCAGCGATGGCGAGCTGGAAGTCATGCGGCGCATCGAGCGGGGCGCGGGCAGCGCCTATCGCGCCAACGGGCGGGACGTGCGCGCCAAGGATGTCGCATTGCTCTTCGCCGATGCTGCGACCGGTCCGCACAGCCCGGCACTGGTCAGCCAGGGCAAGATCGCCGCGGTCATCGCCGCCAAGCCAGCCGAACGCCGCGCGATGCTGGAAGAAGCGGCGGGCATCGCCGGCCTGCACGTGCGCCGCAAGGATGCCGAGCAGAAATTGCGCGCGAGCGCGGCCAATCTCGCCCGGCTGGATGAAATCCTTGCCGAGATGGACGTGCGCGCCAATGCGCTCCGTCGACAAGCGCGAGCCGCCGAGCGCTACACGGAATTGAGCGAAAAGATCGTGCTGGCCGAGGGACGCGTGTTCTTCGCCCGCCATCGCGAGGCCGCGACCGAAGCCGACCGCGCCGCGCAGGATGCCGAGAAGGCCGAGGCGCTGGTGCGGGTGGCGCAGGACGCGCAGCTGGGCGCCGCCGCTCATCAGCAGGCCGCCATCGAGACACTGGCACGCGCGCGCACGGCCGCCAACGAGGCCCGGGAGGCCGCGACCGAGGCCCGTTTCGCGCTGGAGCGGCTGACAGGCGAACGCGATACCCTGCTGCGCCGGATCGCCGAGCTGGAAGGCCAGCTCGCGCGTGTGAGCGAGGACCAGCAGCGCGAGGGCGCGCTTGCCGCCGATGCCGCCAATGCCATCGAGGCGCTGCAGGCCGAGGATGCGACACTCGCCGAGCGAATCAAGGGTGGCAAGGCAGCCCTCCCGGCCTTCGTCACGCGCCTCGCGGAGGCCGAAACCGCGAGCCGCGATGCCGAAGTCGCGCTGGCGCAGGCGATGGCGCGACTTGCCGAAGAACAGGCCGAGCGACGTGTCGCCGAGGCTGGGCTCAACGCCGCGCGGCAGAAGCTCGCCCGTGCCCGCAGCGAGGCCGAGCGGATAACCGCCACCCTCACCGCCCTGCCCGATGCGGCCCCACTGGCCGAGCGCCAACGCGCCGCCGAGCAGGCCAAGGCCGATGCTCTCACCGCCCGCACCGATGCCGAGGCGCGCATCGCTGCCGCCGCGCAGGCGCGCGAGACGCATACGCAGGCGGTCGCCGAGCAACAGCGCGCGCTCGCCGCCGCCCGCGCCACCGTCGCCGCGCTGGATAGCGAAGCCAAGGCACTGGCCCGCGGGCTGGAGACGCAGGGCAGCAGCGATCGCGCCATCGATGCGCTGCGCGTCGACCCCGGCTATGAGCACGCGCTCGCCGCCGCGCTGGGCGATGATCTGCAGGCCGCGCTCGGGGCGCAAGGTCTGGCCCGCTGGAGCGGCGCCGCTATCGATGCGCGCGACCCCGCTTTGCCGGATGGATGCGCGCCGCTCGCTGCCCATGTCCGCGCGCCCGAGGCGCTGGCGCGCCGTCTCGCCCAGATCGCCGTGGTCGAGCAGGATGACGGCCAGCCGCTTGCGGTGGGGCAGCGCCTTGTGACACGCGACGGGCAATTGCGGCGCTGGGATGGGTTCGTGGCGCAGGAGGGCGGCGGCGCGGCGGCCGAGCGGCTGATCCGCATCAACCGCCTTGCCGCGATCGAGCGGGAGCGGCCTGCCGTCGCCGCAACCGTCAGCGCGGCCGAGCAGGCCTTGGGGGCCGCCGAGGCATCGCTGCGCGCGGCCGGCACCGACGAGCGCGCTGCCCGCGAGGCGATGAGCGCTGCCGACACGGCCCTGCGCGGGGCGGAGCGCACGCTCGGCGAAGTGGCGACCGCACTGGAACGCCTTGCCGGACAGCGGGCGGACCTCGACCGGCGCCACCAGGAAGCCTCTGCCGATCTCACCACCGCCGAGCGCGAGCTGGAGAGCGCGCAGGCCGCCCATGATGCGCTCCCTGCTGGCGACGACACCGCCGCGCGTGTCGATCTGCTCAAGTCCGGCGCGGAACGGTGCCGGGCCGCGATCGGCCAGGTGCAGGCTGAGCGTGCCATGGCCGAGCGGGCCCTGGCTGCCGATGAGGAGCGCGTGAAGGCCATCCGCAGCGACGTGGCGGGCTGGAAGGCGCGCGCCGGCGATGCCGTGCGTCGCGTGGCCGAGATGAAGACCCGCGCCGAAGCGCAGGCCAGCGAACTGGACGGGCTGCGCGATCGGCCCGCAGGGCTGGCGACGGAACTCGATGCCTTGACGCAGGCCGCTCGCGACCATCACGCCGCTGTCGAGCGCAGCCGTAGCGAGGAAGCCGCCGCCGAGGCGACATTGACCGCCGCCGAGAAGGCGCTCGCCAATGCCAATGAGGCTCTCTCCACCGCCCGCGAGGCACGGGCCGGAGCGCAGGCGCGCGCCGAACATGCCGTCGCGCGCCGCCGGGAAATCGGCCAGACCTGCGGCGAGCGCTTCTCCTGCCCGCCGCCCGTGCTCCCGAGCAAGCTCGGCTTCGCGAGCGAGGAGGTCGTCGCCGCATCCGAAGAGCAGGCCCGCTATGACAAGCTGGTGCTGGACCGCGAGCGGATCGGCCCGGTCAATCTCGTCGCCGCCTCGGAACTGTCCGAGCTGGAGGAGACGCAGACCAGGAGCCGCGCCGAAAGCGAGGAACTCACCACCGCGATCAACCAGCTGCGCGGCTCCATCGGCCATCTCAATCGCGAGGGGCGGCAACGGCTGCTCGCGGCCTTCGAGGCTGTGAATGGCCATTTCCAGCGCCTGTTCAGCACGCTCTTCCAGGGCGGCAGCGCGCATCTGGAACTGATCGAGAGCGATGACCCGCTGGAAGCCGGCCTTGAAATCCTCGCCCAGCCGCCCGGCAAGCGGCTGACGACGCTGACGCTGCTTTCGGGTGGTGAGCAGGCTCTCACCGCAGTCGCGCTTATTTTCGGACTCTTTCTAACCAATCCGGCACCGATCTGCGTGTTGGACGAGGTCGATGCGCCGTTGGATGACGCCAATATCGAGCGCTTCTGCGGACTGTTGGAGCGGATGGTGCAGGATACCGCGACCCGCTATCTGATCGTGACGCACAACGCCGTCACCATGAGCCGGATGCACCGGCTGTTCGGGGTGACGATGATCGAGCAGGGTGTGAGCCGGCTGGTGTCGGTGGACTTGCAGGCGGCTGAGGATTTGCTGGCGGCGGAGTGAGCGACGCCGATGGCCGCACAAGAATAGGGCCGCCCTATCCCACTTCGTCACCCCGGACTTGATCCGGGGTCCAGCTTCTTGTGATGCGTTGGATTGGGGACTGTCAGAACGCGTTTGCGCCCCTAAGTCCAGAAGGTAGCGGGACCCCGGATCAAGTCCGGGGTGACGGGTAATGAACCGTGAGCGCCCTTAGGGCACCCTCGCCCTCAATGCGGCTCCTTGCTCACATCCACCTTTTCCACCCATTCCGGGTAGAAGCTCGGCTCGCGGCTCGACCAGCCCGCAGCCGTGGCGGCGGCTTCGCTGATCGACTGGAGCAGGGCCCGCCGACGTTCGGGGTGGAGGTGCGGCAGGCTGGCGGCGGCGCAGAAGGCGCCGGGCAGCCAGGGGCGCGACCCTGCGCCGATGAGACGCTCGTAGAGGAAGCGATAGGCCGAGAAGCTGTTCAACCGGTTCTGGCCAAGGTCAAAGGCGGAGACGGTGACCAGCGGTGCCATGAACGGCTCGACCTGATCCAGCCCGCTATCATCGGGCACCCGCGCCTTGATTTCGTCCAGCCGGCCATAGAGGCGGCTCTGCGCCTTGATGCTCGCCGCCTCGACCACGTCGCGCCCCCAGGTTTCCATGGGCGCACCGCGATGGAAGGCGACATCGAGAGAGCGGCGGATGTAACGCTGCGTTGCAGCCGGGAAGGAGGCGAACTCGCGCAGTTCCGCGAGGGTTACGACCCCGTCAGTCGGCTTGGAATGCTGACCCAATGCTGCCTCCATCATTTACGCCTTGGAGACTATGCCCTGCCTGGTTACCGGCAGCTTAAGCCTCCGTTGCGCAACGTTCACATGGAATCAGATTATCTTGTGCGACGCAACAGGAATTTTCCGGAGCGGCATTCAGTTTACCGAAAAATTCTGAAAGCCGTTGTAATTCTGTATCTATTTCGCGAAGCGTCAGCGGAACAAATGATGTTGCAGCGCAACATTTCACGAAGAATACCGAGTCCGGTCGCGGCACCCGCCAGCCACCGGCCTGTGTTTCTTTGCCCTCGTTCCCCCGATAGTAGCCGCTTGGCGCCACAAGGCAAGCAGACCGATGCGTGCGACGAATGCCCACGGCTGCGGGAAAGCTTGCAAATGGAGATCAGGCCGCTGCGGCACCCTTCGGCGAAATCGGGGGTGCAGTCCGGAACAGCTCGCCGAACGGATCGTCCTCGACCTCCGGTGCCGGCGCTTCACGCACGGTGGCGCGGCGCATGTCGCGGCGCTCGTTCCAGTCGAACTGGCCGCCCTTGTGGAACACGGCCAGATTGTCCCAGATCACCATGTCGCCGACGGCATAATCGACGCTGATGGCATATTGGTCCTGCGTCGCGAAATTGTTGAGATAATCGATCAGCTCGCGGCTCTCTTCCCAGCCCCAGCCGACGACGCGATAGCAATGCGCGCCGGCGTAGATCATCTTGCGACCCGAACCCTTGTGAACATGCACCAGCTTGTGGACTGGCCGGTGACGCGCCTCGATATCCTCGCGGCTGATTTCGGCGCCGCCCTGCTTGCGCGACCACCAGAGGCTGTGCTCGCATTCCAGATTTTCGATCTTGTCCTTCACGTCCTGCGGCAGGTCGTCATAAGCCGAGCGTGCATCGGCAAACCAGGTCGGCCCGCCCGACGGCGGCACTTCGACGGCGCGGAGCATGGAATAAGATGTGCGCAGGTCCATGAAGCTGCTGTCCGTGTGCCAGATCTGGTCACCCTTGCGATAGGTGGTGGCGCCGGGATCCCAATTGATCTCGCCCTGCGCATTCAGATTGCCGGCGTTGAACAGGAAGATGCGCGGGCGGCCCTCGCGGGGCGGCAGGCTCTCCAGATGGCCGAAATTGCGGGCGAAGGCGATCTGCCCCTCATCGTCCAGCCCGGTGTTCCGGTAGACGGTCACGCCCCAGCGATCCTGCTGAGCGATCAGCTCGGCGACCGTATCCGCATCCAGCGGCTTGCTGATGTCCACGCCAGAAATCTCGGCGCCGAAACGAGGGGTGATGGGTGTGGCCGTGATCGTCATCAGTCTATCCTGCTCCTGAGGAGGCCGATAGTAGCACAATCATTAGCATGGTCAAGTATTCGCCACGCTTGGAATGCGCCCTGCTTCGCCAGCCTCCCGTCACGGCGATAGCGCGTTACGCCTAGCTTTTCGAGGCTTTCATGCTGGCAAGAACCTCGCGCAGGGCGCTCAGCCCCGCCGGCTTGGGAAGCATCGGCCAATCCCTGGTGCCATCGCCCAGATAGCTGCTGTCCGGATAGCCGCTCATCACCACGAACGGGATTTTGCGCGCCTCCAGTTCCATCAGAACTGGCTCCGAGGTTTCGCCGCCCAGATTATAATCGACGATCGCACCGGTGATATTGCCGCTTTCCAGAGCTGTAATCGCCTGGCTCACTGTGGCGACGGGATAGACCTCATCCGCCCCCAATTCGCGCAACGTCAACTCAAGGTCGAGCGCGATAAGCATTTCATCTTCAAGCAAAAGAACATTCAGCATCCCCGGTTCCTCGAACATTCAACGAGAGGCGCCGGCCTGCCCCTGTTACTGACCCTTTGCGGCCCGTTTACTATCATGAACGCGGCTCTGCGGTGCCTCTATGCGCGGTGAGTTGATGGATGTCTGTTCACTTTTGAACATAGACGGGAACTGCGGCGGGGGCTGATCGTTATGCATCGCATGCACGACATCGTCTCGCCCGGCATCGATCATAACAATCTGGTGGCAGCGCTGAACCCTGCCGATCTGGCCCTTATGGCCAAAGTGGCGCGCGTCGTGCGCCTACCCACGGGCACGACCCTTTACGACCCCGGCGATACCGTGGTGGCCGCTTATTTCCCCCTTGGCGATGCGGTCGCGACTTTCCACGTGCTGATGGACGACGGCTCGTCGGTCGAGATCGCGATGGTCGGCCGTGAGGGCGCTGTGGGCGGCATCGTCAGCAGCGGGCGGCTGGCGGCTTACTCCCGGTCATGCGTGATGCATGGCGGCTATTTCGCCCGGTTCGATTCTGCGACGCTGGAGACGCTGAAAGCGAGTTCTCCCGCCATTCGCGATCTGCTCAGCCGCTATGCGGACTGTCTGCTCGCCCAGATTTTCCAGTCGGTCGCGTGTAACGCCGTCCACAGCCTGGAGATGCGGGCGGCCAAATGGCTGACGGCCGCTGTCGATCGCACCGGCAACAATCAGGTGATGATGACGCAGGAGGAATTCGGGTCCCTTCTCGGCATTGCGCGCAGCTATGCCAGCCGCCTGATCAAGAGCTTCAAGACCGACGGGCTCGTCCAGACCCGGCGCGGCTCGCTCGTCGTGCTGGATGCGGATCGGCTGCGTCAGCGCGCCTGTTCATGCAACGACATGGTGCGCACCCATTTCGATCACGTGCTGGCGGGCGTCTATCCGGACCCCGCCGAGCTTGAGCATCTGGTCCACGACGTCAGCCCCTAGCGTTTGCCAGGAGCCGTCGCGCGGGAGATGGCCTCCTACTTTCTGGTCTTCGGCGGAAGCGGCGCGCATTTGGTCTTGTCGCCAGCCAGACAGGCCGCGACATCCGCCTCCCACTTCGCCCGCGCCTCGGCGGCCTGCGCCTGTTCGGCGGCGATCTTCGCATCCCGTGCCGCCAGCGCGTCGCGATAGGTCTGTTCACGCGCGGCCTGCTCGTCGGCAATGGCCTTCTTCTGCGCTTCGAAATCGCTCATCTGCTGCGCTGCCAGCTTTGCCTGCTCGGCATGGAGCACACGCCGCTCTTCCTGCTCCTGCGGCGTGTCCTGCGCCAGCGCGACGGTGGCTGAAACCATCATGGTGCCTGCAAGGGTCGCCAGTCGTGCGTAACGTGCCAGGGTCATGTCGTTCTCCGTCGTCTGTCGGGCCGGGCATTCCACGCCACGGCCTGCTGGTACAATGATTAAGATCAAGACTCGATGCACGTGCAATCGCTCGAATGTCCGTCGGGCCATCTCGCATCTGGCCTCGGGCGATCCTATCTGTGCCTCTGGCTGAACCTTGCCGCTGGATTCCCTTCAGGAACAGAGATAGAACACCGCCCATGAGCCTTACCCATATTTCGGTGCGCGGCGCGCGCGAGCACAATCTCAAGGGCATTGACGTGGATCTGCCGCGCGATGCGCTGGTCGTCATCACGGGCCTCTCCGGCAGCGGCAAGTCGAGCCTCGCCTTCGACACCATCTATGCCGAGGGCCAGCGGCGCTATGTGGAGTCCCTCTCTGCTTATGCGCGCCAGTTCCTGGAGATGATGCAGAAGCCGGATGTCGAGCATATCGACGGCCTCTCGCCGGCCATCTCCATCGAGCAGAAGACCACAAGCCGCAACCCGCGCTCCACGGTCGCGACCGTGACCGAGATCTACGACTATATGCGCCTGCTGTGGGCGCGCGTGGGCGTGCCTTACTCCCCCGCCACCGGCCTGCCGATCAGCGCGCAGACGGTCAGCCAGATGGTCGACCGCGTGCTGGCGCTGCCGGAAGGGACGCGGGTCTATCTGCTCGCCCCGGTCGTGCGCGGCCGCAAGGGCGAGTATCGCAAGGAGCTGGCCGAGTGGCAGCGGGCCGGCTTCACCCGCGTGCGCATCGATGGCGAATTCTACCCCATCGAGGAAGCCCCCGCGCTCGACAAGAAGTACAAGCACGACATCGAGGTGGTGGTGGACCGCGTGGTGGTCCGCGAAGATATGGCGCAGCGGCTGGCGGAGAGCTTCGAGACCGCGCTCAAGCTGGCCGAGGGGCTGGCTTATGTGGATCTGGCTGAGGGGACGGTGGCGTCTCTCCTTAACCCCTCCCTTTCAAGGGAGGGGCAAGGGGTGGGTGCTGGAGATGGCGGCTCAATGCCGTCATCGGAAGTCACGGGCGCGACGCAGCAGCCCCACCCCAACCCCTCCCCTGAAGGGGAGGGGCTGAAAAAAGGCATGAAAAACGCCGGCATCCCGGCCAACCGCATCATCTTCAGCGAAAAATTCGCCTGCCCGGTCAGCGGCTTCACCATTCAGGAGATCGAGCCGCGCCTGTTCTCGTTCAACGCGCCGCAGGGCGCCTGCCCGGCCTGCGATGGTCTGGGCGAGAAGCTGGAGTTCGACGAGCAGCTCGTTGTCCCCAATGAGGCGCTGACGCTCAAAAAGGGCGCGATCGTGCCCTGGGCCAAGTCCAATCCGCCGAGCCCTTATTACATGCAGGTGCTCGCCTCCCTCGCCAAGGCCTTCGGCTTCAGCCTGGAGACGCCGTGGAGCGAGCTGCCGGGCGAGGTGCGCCTCATCATCCTGCACGGCACGGGCGGCAAGCCGGTCACCCTCACCTTCCAGGATGGGCGCAAGAGCTACAGCGTCTCCAAGCCGTTCGAGGGCGTCATCGGCAATCTGAACCGCCGGATGCTGCAGACGGACAGCGCCTGGATGCGCGAGGAGCTGGGCAAGTTCCAGACCGCGCAGCCCTGCGAGACCTGCGGCGGCGCGCGCCTAAAGCCCGAGGCGCTGGCCGTGAAGGTCGCGATGCAGGACATCGCCACCCCCACCCGCATGAGCGTGGTGGATGCGCTGGCCTGGTTCACTGCCCTGCCCCAGCAGCTGACCGACCAGCAGAACCAGATCGCCAAGGCCATCCTCAAGGAGATTATCGAGCGGCTCGGCTTCCTCAACAATGTCGGCCTCGATTATCTCAATCTGGACCGCACCAGCGGCACGCTCTCGGGCGGCGAGAGCCAGCGCATCCGCCTCGCCAGCCAGATCGGCTCGGGCCTCTCCGGCGTGCTCTATGTGCTGGATGAGCCGAGCATCGGCCTCCACCAGCGCGACAACGACATGCTGCTGGTGACGCTCAAGCGCCTGCGCGATCTCGGCAACACCGTCATCGTGGTGGAGCATGATGAGGACGCGATCCGCGCGGCCGACCATATCGTCGACATGGGGCCGGGCGCCGGCGTGCATGGCGGCGAGATCGTCGCGCAGGGCACGCTGGCCGATGTGCTGGCGACGCAGGGCTCGCTCACCGCCGATTATCTCAACGGCACGCGCGAAATCCCCGTCGCCGCCAAGCGCCGCAAGGGCAGCGGCAAGAAGCTGACCGTCAAAAATGCCCGTGCCAACAATCTCAAGGGCGTCAGCGCGTCCATCCCGCTCGGTACCTTCACCTGCATCACCGGCGTCTCCGGCTCGGGCAAGTCCAGCTTCACCATCGATACGCTCTATGCCGCCAGCGCCCGCGCGCTGAATGGCGCCCGCGTCATCGCCGGCGCGCATGACAAGATCGAGGGGCTGGAGCATCTCGACAAGGTGATCGACATCGATCAGTCGCCCATCGGCCGCACCCCGCGCTCCAACCCGGCGACCTATACCGGCGCTTTCACCAACATCCGCGACTGGTTCGCCGGCCTGCCGGAAAGCCAGGCGCGCGGCTACAAGCCCGGCCGCTTCTCCTTCAACGTGAAGGGCGGCCGCTGCGAGGCCTGCCAGGGCGATGGCGTCATCAAGATCGAGATGCACTTCCTGCCGGATGTCTACGTCACCTGCGAGGAATGCCACGGCAAGCGCTACAATCGCGAGACGCTGGAGGTGAAGTTCAAGGGCCACAGCATCGCTGACGTGCTGGACATGACGGTGGAAGACGCCGTCGAGTTCTTCAAGGCCGTGCCGCCGATCCGCGACCGCATGGCCATGCTCGCGGAAGTGGGCCTGGGCTATGTGAAGGTCGGCCAGCAGGCGACGACCCTCTCAGGCGGCGAGGCCCAGCGCGTGAAGCTCGCCAAGGAGCTGAGCCGCCGCGCCACCGGCAACACCCTCTACATTCTCGATGAGCCCACCACCGGCCTCCATTTCGAGGACGTGCGCAAACTGCTCGAAGTCCTCCACGCGCTGGTCGAACAGGGCAACAGTGTGGTGGTGATCGAGCATAATCTCGATGTCATCAAGACCGCCGACTGGATCATCGACCTGGGGCCGGAAGGCGGCGTGAAAGGCGGCGAGATCGTCGCGACCGGCACGCCCGAGCAGGTGGTGAAGGAGAAGCGGAGCTATACGGGGCGGTATCTGGCGCCGTTGCTGGGGAAGAAGGCTGTGAGTGAGGCGGCGGAGTGAATAACTGTTAAAATGCAGGAAAATCATCGCCTAGATCGTCAAGTGCTTCCGCCATCATCTCGCCTTTTGACTTCACTTTGAATTGGACCTTAAGTTTTTCAAACAAGGCAGACTGATTCTGAACAAGCCAAGAATGATAGATATCTTCAAACGGATCATTCATCCGACTTTTGATAGTTCCGAGCCACGTAGTATATTCACCTTTTGATAAGCATGAGGCTCCCAGCATCAAAGCTGGCTTCTCCCAATCACTCATCTCATCAAAACTTGTTTTCTTTTCGCGGAAGAAGGAGCGATCACCAAGCAAACCCAGCAACAGGAGCTTCTGGCGCCTCTCCAAGACAGATCCATTCAATCTTAAACGCTCCAAACGCGCCCGACTAATCGGTAGAGCTTGAGAAACGAAAAGATGCGCCACCCAAATTCTAGATAAAGTCATCTCAGAATAAGGGGGACCTTCCAGTACGGAAACCAACTTTTCAGCCAAATCGTCTGCAATTCCCTCTGCGCGTTGCGCTAACGACCCGAGGAAAAGACAGTAATCTCTAGGAAGATAATAAAGAAGCTCTGTAGTTCTATCTACTACTTTTAATCCGTCTTCTATTGACACCGCCCGTAATGCTTTCATTAAAACCTTTACTGCGGCATAATCAACGGCGTCAGACTTAATTAATTCAACGAGCTTGTCCACAAGCCTTTCCGGGTCTACATCCTCTATCTCTTCAATAGAAATATCTTCGTCATCGTAAACTTGCCTTATATATCTACTGATACTTACAAGTTCATCGTCGTTAAAAACATCGGATAGTTTTTTATCAATTTGCTTTACAGAATCCTCCGTTGTGTAAGTCCGAGTTTTGCTAGAGTTTAGAGAAAGCCCTTCCGTAAGCATGAGATGCTCGGCAAGTTTACACAACGTTGCATGGACTTGGCTTTGGTGATCGACCACAATTCGAAAATCGTCCACGAATCGAGTATACCCACTCGACCTTTCTACTATCATTCGATCAGTATCGTTAAGCAAACCTTCTGCTAACAATCTTGAGGCAGCGGTTCCCACCGGCAATCCGTATGATTGCCTTGCGCGGCTATACTTTATTATACCTTCGATTACTTTCCTTACTGAATTTGGCGCACCACAATCATCCATTATATGCTCAATACGATGGAAATATATTCGGGCGTAGAAATCAGAAATGTCCGTTTCGATGACATATTTAACGTCAGAGAATGGATCTGCTTCATCGCATATCGCTTTCACACGAAGGAGCCAATCGTGGAAGCTTGAAGACTCTGAGTATAATCTAGGCTCGTCCGCTTTATCAACGAAACGGTAAGAAAAAGGTCCGTTCTCGACAGGTAATCTAATCTCTTCAATCGAAGGGGCAATTTGAATCACCGCACTCGTATATAGCAATGTATCAGATGGATAAAGTTGATGCGCAATTCTAAATGACAACTCTCTCTTTGGGCTCAATATTTCTACACAACTTTTTGGTCGATATTGCCCGGTGTTAAGCCCACAGACAATTTCAGTGATTTTATCGGCGCATTCGTCATAAAATACGAATTCAAAAGGCGAGGGGAATATGTCCGTGTCCCCTAGCGAAGTCAGATGTAATAGAGCACGTCTAACTGCCGCTTCTTCCATGTTCCACCCCCACCACGGTCCACCACGCACGATCAAACCCTGTATCGACTGAATCAGTCAAGTCTATTTTCTTTCAATACCTTGACCGGCTCCCCTCTCCCATCCACATTGAGCTTCATATCCAGCCGCTAAGGAAGTCCGTCCGTGAACGTATGCCGCGATACTATAAATTGCGGTGCCGTCGGCGACGCAAATATCGCGCCACCCGCCGCTCAGGCGCAAACCCCCACCCCGCCGCTCTGGCAGAAGCTCTACCCCGGCTTTCGCAACCTGCGGATCAAGACCAGCGGCGCGGAGATCAATGTTGTCACGGGCGGATCGGGGCCGCCGTTGCTCATGCTCCATGGCGCGCCGGAATCGCTTGTCACCTGGCATCTCGTCGCCCCGGCGCTCGCGCGGGACTACACCGTCGTGCTGGCCGATCTGCGCGGTTATGGGGATAGCAGCAAGCCGGAGGGCGGCGCGGATCATTCGGCTTATTCCAAGCGGGCGATGGCGCAGGATGGCGTGGAGGTGATGGCGCAGCTGGGCCATGAGCGCTTCCTGCTCGTCGGGCATGATCGGGGCGCGCGGGTCGGGCGGCGGATGGCGCTGGATCATCCCGAGAAGGTCCGCAAGCTCGCGGTGCTGGACATATTGCCGGAGCATTATCTCTACAGCCATGTCACGCTCGGCTTCGTGCGCGGCTATTATCACTGGTTCAGCTTCCTGCGCCCGGCGCCCATTCCGGAGGAGGAGACGCTGGCGCGCTACCAGGCGCGGGCGGTCGAGGCGTCCAGCGAGATCGAGCGGGAATATGATCGCCACCGGCTCGACCCGGCGATGCTCCATGCGATGTGCGAGGATTATCGCGCCTCGGCCTCGGTCGATCTGGATCTGGACCATGCCGATCTGGCGGCGGGGAAGAAGATCACCTGCCCGCTGCTCGCCATCTGGGCCGGCAAGGGGCTCTATCCGCGCCTGTTCGATGACATATTGGGCGTGTGGCAGGCCGAGGCGACGGACGTGCGCGGCCATGCGCTGCCCAATGCCACGCACAATCTGCAGGAGAGCGACCCGCAGGCGACACTCGCGGCGCTGCAGGCCTTCCTGCGCGACTGACCTCGGGGCCAATTTTTCGGAAGATGTGAGCGGAAAAGAAGTCCGGCCTCCCGGGGGGTGGGGGGATGGGAGACCGGACCCTTTTCAGCCGCTCGGCTGTGTGTGGGAGATCACCGCCGAAGCGACTTTCTACCCCTTTGGGTGCAGCATTCACTGAACCTGTTCCCTATCAGATAGGGTCGACAGGCCGGGGAACAAGGGCCGCGCGATCAATCGCGCCTGACGCACGTTGGGCCGTCTCGCTGCATCGGACGGACGTATGCAGGCGCTCTTTCGTCGCAGCGATGTGTTGGTGGCCGGGCGGGAGGGACCCGGCCACCGGACTTGTTCAGGCGAATGTGCCTCAGGTCGAGGGCGTGCCGGACCCGCCCATGCCGGTGCCAAGGCCGCTGGTGCCGAAGATCTGCGAATTCTCGTTGGTGCCGGTCGTGCTGGTGGTCGCCGCGCTGCCGGCATAGCTGTCCGTCTTCACGCCGCCGGACTGGACGCCGGGACGCGTGCCATCGGCATAGCCGCCGCCGATCGTCAGGCCCTCAGGCATGGGCGTATCGGGCTTGAGCGTGACACGATCGTCATGGATGCTATCGACATAATCAAGGTTGATCTGGTGATGGCGGCTGTCCGCCGAATCCGTGCGGGTGAGGACCAGCAGATCGCCGTCCACCTTGTCGACGGTGCCGACATGGCGGCCACTCGCATCCGCGACTTCCATATGCTCCTTGATGCGCCACTTCTCGAACATGGCTCGCTCCTTTTCTCTGCAGATACAACGAACTAGATGGTAACGAACTAGATGGTACTGAAGACAGAACGGCCGAGGCGGCGGAGCGTTCCGAAAACCCCACCCCATCCAGCGCATCCCCGCCACGACTGGGCCGTTCACGGCCGGCACCAAGCGAAATCCGGCGCGAGACGGCGCGCGCCGCTTTTGATACGGGTCAATGCGTCCGGCCGCCTGAGCGGTCACACAGCAGTGGATGACCGACGCGATGACCACGCACCCCATGCCCCGCCCCTCCGCCGGCGCCGCGCTCGCCTTGCCGGCGGGCCTGCTGCTGATCCTTGGCGGATGCGCCCGGCAGAGCGCCGCGGCGGTGAGCAGCGCGCCGGATACGCCCGGCTTCCTGCTCGGCCTGTGGCACGGCTTCATCTTCCCCTTCGCCTGGGCGCTCTCGCTGATCGCGGATGATGTCGCGGTCTATGCCGTGCCCAATAATGGCGGATGGTATGATTTCGGCTATTTCCTCGGCATAGTCGTCTTCGGCGTGGGCGCGCGCAAAACCAAGACGGTGACCGTCTATGTCGATCGGTGGCGCGGCCGGTGATGGCGAGCGCCCATCCTTCCGCTGCTGCACCTGCCTTCCGCAAGAAAGGATGCACCCATGCGTAAATGGCATCGCTGGACCACCGTCTTCATCGGCCTGTTCATGCTGTTCATCGCCCTGACCGGCTTGGGCAGCCATTTCGCCGCGATGGTCGCGCGGGGGAGCGTGTTCGAGACCGAGGAGCGCGGCGCACCGCCGCCCGCGCAGGCGCCGGTCGCGGCACAGAAGGCTGGCCCGTCTGCGGGTGCGCCCGCCGCCCAGCAAGCCGCGCCGAACCCCGCCCGCAAGTTGGTAGGCCTGTTTCATCATCTCCATTCGGGCGAGTTTTTCGGTCCCGTCGGCGTGATCATCTCCCTGCTCTCCGGCTTCGCGCTCGTCTTTTTCGCGATGTCCGGCATGTGGATGTATGTGCAGATGTTCCGCAATCGCCTCAGCCGGGGACGGCGCGACATCTTCTGGAAATGACCCTCCCGGCGCTCATCATGGCCGGCGTCTCGGGCACGGCGGCGCTCTGCGGTGCGCTCATCCTCGCGCGCAAGGCGCGGACGCCGCAGGGGGTCTATGGCAAGCGCATCGCCGGCACCATGGCGCTCTCCTTCGCGCTCATCCTCGCCCTGTTCGCCTGGGGGCTGGAGCGCATGGCCGGCTGAACCGACGGCGGCCTGCGGCGCTGGCGAAAGTCAAGGCCGGGGACACAAAATTTACTGTGGATGAACGCGACAACACCGCTAGACATTGTGGTGGATTGGACTAGCATCCCCCTTCATCTAGTTATTTGCGCCCTACAGCCATCCCAATTGCGGAGCCCGGAAAAATGTCGCTTCTCCAAGCCTCCAAGGTCTACAAGCCCTTCGAATATCCCTGGGCCTATGACTATTGGAAGCGCCAGCAGCAGGTCCACTGGATGCCCGAGGAAGTGCCTCTGGGCGAGGATTGCCGCGACTGGGCGCAGAAGCTCTCCGACCATGAGCGCAACCTGCTGACGCAGATCTTCCGCTTCTTCACCCAGGCGGACGTGGAAGTGCAGGATTGCTACCACGACAAATATGGCCGCGTGTTCAAGCCGACCGAGATCAAGATGATGCTGACCGCGTTCAGCAACATGGAGACGATCCACATCGCGGCCTATTCGCACCTGCTCGACACCATCGGCATGCCCGAGAGCGAATATTCGATGTTCCTCGAATATGACGAGATGCGCGCCAAGCATGATTACATGCAGCAGTTCGGCGTGGACAGCGATGAGGACATTGCCCGCACCCTTGCCATGTTCGGCGGCTTCACCGAGGGCATGCAGCTCTTCGCCAGCTTCGCGATGCTGATGAACTTCCCGCGCTTCAACAAGATGAAGGGCATGGGCCAGATCGTCACCTGGTCGGTGCGCGACGAGAGCCTGCACTGCGAGGGCATCGTGCGCCTGTTCCACGAGTTCGTGAAGGAGCGCGACTGCCTGACCAAGGCGGTGAAGGAAGACATTATCGATTGCTGCCAGAAGACCGTGCGGCTGGAGGATGCCTTCATCGACCTCGCCTTCGAGCAAGGCCCGGTGCCCGGCATGACCGCCAAGGAGATCAAGCGCTACATCCGCTACATCGCCGACTGGCGGCTGGGCCAGCTCGGCTTCCAGCCGATCTACATGATCGAGGAGCACCCGCTCCCCTGGCTCACCCCGCTGCTCAACGGCGTGGAGCACGCCAACTTCTTCGAAACGCGCGCCACCGAATATTCCAAGGGCGCCACGCGCGGCAACTGGAACGAGGTGTGGGACAGCTTCGACCGCCGCAAGAAAATGCGCGCCAATGACGGCGAGGCCGAAAGCGACAGCGGCGAGGACATGTTCTCGCGGGCCGGGGTGGCGGCGGAGTAGAGACCAGCGCCACAAGAGCGGGCACGAGAACGTTCAACAAGTGGTTTTTCTTGTGTGAGTGTCTGCGATAGCGCCTGGGGGCGGGAGGGATAAAATGGAAGAGAAAATCAAAAGAACCGTTGTTCAAACCAGCGACATCCGGACGAACACCGCTCCAACAGGGCATCTGCCGATGGCACCAAATCCTTCCACTACAAGCCCTGGGGGCTCGGTCCCTACCGGCCACCTGCCCCCACCTCCTCCGCCCACCCCAACAAAAAAATGAATGAGAGCGCTGGGATAACCGATTGGGTCACCGCATTCTCGTCAGGCGCGACAGCAGTAATCGCATTCGTTGCTGCATGGATGGGGATAAGAACTTTCCGCCATCAGCGGACATCTTACGACGTAAGCATGGCCTTGGAAATATTCTCAGAAATAAATAGGTATTGGGATCGAATATCAGAAAATAATTCAGAATATCAATACAACATTGGACAAATATTGAGCTATTTTGAAATAGCTTGTAGTTTATTTAATAAAAATATTCTTACGAAAGATGCGAAGGATGTTCTTGGTGATCATATCATAGAAGTTTTTACCGGCCTTCAAACCAGTGAACACGGGAAGAATTTTATAAATTCCTGCCGATCCTCCAGAACAACCTTCTCAGAACTGCGCAAGTTTGCGAATGAGAACTTCCCGCAAGCACTCAATGCTCAAGCATTTTCGAGTGAGAATAGCGGCAGTTAAAACGCTTCCCCTTTCCCCCAAATGAACCGCCCGTCGCCACCGGTTCAGGCGACTCGCGATACAGTCCGGTCCGATCTCCCGCTGCCGGGAGAGACAGAATAAGGATCGGAGTGAGACAGATGTACAAGGCTCTGAAGAACAGCATCGCGGCGCTGGCGCTGGGTGCCGTGACGGTGGGCGGTCTGGCCGCCACCCCCGCTTTTGCCGACCCGGGTCGCGGGCATGACCGGGATTGGCAGCGGGACCGCGACGATCGACGTGACTACCGCCGCGACGATCGGCGCGATTATCGTCATGACAATCGCCGTTGGGACCGGGACGACCGCCGGGGCCGTGACCGGGTTGTGGTGATCGACCGCCGCCCTGTCGTCCGCCCTGCCCCGCGCGTCGTCTACGCCTATGACTATAACCGGCCGGACCCGCGCTATCGCGGCTATTATGCCGACCGTTATTATCGCGGCGGCTATGCGCCGGTGCGCGTCTACCGCGATACCCGCGTGTATCGGGGCTATGATGATCGCTATTATTGCCGCCGCTCGGACGGCACCACCGGCCTGATCGTCGGTGCGGCGCTGGGCGGCTTGCTTGGCGATCAGCTCGATCGCGGTCGTTCCTCGATCCTGGGGGCCGTGCTGGGCGCGGGCGCCGGGGCGATGATCGGACGGTCGGTCGATCGGGGCGATGTCGTCTGCCGCTAAGCCCGGCCGACACAGAGCTGTAGCATTAGCCCGGCGCGCTGACCCCAGCGGGCCGGGCTTTTGTCAGCCAAGGGTCAGTTGCCAGGGATCAGTTGCCAAGGATCAGTTAATCGCGTCCTGACCTGCCTGACCCACGGACTCGATGTCCCGGCCAAGGCCCTTCACCGTCGCGCAAGCAGACAGGAGCAGGGATGCGCTCACGACCGCGAGAAGTAGCGCCGACCTTCTTGTTTTCATGTCCTCGATCCCTTTCCGATTATCGGATGTTTTCCAACGCCCTCGACTATCCGAAAAAATGCGATCCGGCGCAATCCGCCTGCTGGTGATCCCGGCCCGGATGAAAAGGCACTCATGTGCGATGCATTGCTGCCGAAAGGGGCTTGCGAGCGGGAACCGGTCTCCAGCGCGCACGTATTCCTAGCGGTACAATCGAAGGAGATTTCCGCATGGATCCGGTCACCATCGAGCATCGCCGCCAAGAGCTGCAGAGCCTGCTTGCGCAGATTCAGGCCAACCCCTCTCGCGACTGGCACCGTGAGCGGCAGCGCGTGATCGTGTTGCAGCATATGGTCGGTGCAAAGGCGGCCGGCACCCACCCCGGCACCCGACACTGATTCCACTTTCAACGGCGATGAACCGCATCGCCGCAAAGCTCTGAATCTCGGCGAGTCGCGGGTTCCCCGCCGGTGCGACGAATCGAGTCCATAAGGGTCTTGCCTTGGTGGAATCAGAGGAGGATAAGCGCCTCTTGATGGGAACAGGGCCGCCACCCATGGCGCCCCCTCGGGAGGAAGAACGTTATGGCATTGAGCATGATCGGGGGCCGGCGGATCAAGGCCGCAGTCGCACTGTCCGCTCTGCCGCTGCTGGCCTTGGCAGGCTGCACCGCAAAGCAGGTCGCCGAAGCGCCGCTGCAGAATATTCCCGTTCCCATTCCGCAGAATGTCCCGCTGATCGAAGTGCCGCCGCCACCGCCGATCCTGATCGGTGAGAATAAGGGGCAGGACATGTGGCACCTGCGCTCAGGCCTGAACGTCGCCGTGCTGCTCTGCCAGGGGCCGGACAATGCAGCGATGGTCTCCGACTACAACCGGATGCTCTCGGTCCATAAGGGCCTGCTCTCGGAAGCCGCGCAGATGCAGGTCGATCTGTTCAAGGCCAAGGGCGGTCGCAAGTGGCAGGATGCCCATGACGACCATATGACCAAGCTCTACAACCGCTATTCCAACACCCAGTCGCGCGACAAGTTCTGCGCCAAGGCCAAGGCGCAGCTCGCCGAAGTCGCGAACCAGACCCCCATCGCGTTCAGCGAGAAGGCGACGTTCCTGCTTTGGGAGCTGAACAAGGCCGCAAGCCTGCCCGATCCGGACGGATCGCTCGCGCGGGCTGCGGCTGCGAACAGCACGCCGGGACTGGTGCAGACCGTCCAGGCGACGACCAGCCAGACGACCACGCAGCGCTAAGCGGCTCGCCGGAAGCGCGCCCTGCATCAGAGGCAGGCGCGCTCCGGGTGCGGATCAATCCTCAGTCTTCGTCCGGCACGGCCAGGGTCGCGCCGAAATCAAACGGCTTGGCCTCCGGCATTGCGGCCATCAGCGCCTTGAAGCGCTCTTCCACATTGTCTTTCCAATTACCGTGCGTCGCCACGTACAGCGTATTGTTGCGGATCGCGTCGACGATCATGTCGCCCACTTCCGTCGGTTCCATCCAGGTATCGGACACCACGCGCTTGGCGAGCTGATCTTCCGTCTGCGCAAGACCGCTACCCGAGCGGAAGCGCTCCGGCCGGTTCTGACCGGATTCATGGATGCGGCTCTTGATCGGGCCGGGCATCAGCACCGTCACGCCGATATTGTCCTGCGCCATGCTGTCGCGAATCGATTCAGACAGGGTGATGACGCCCGCCTTCGCCACGGCATAAATGGCCATGAAACTGGGCATCGGCGTCAAGCCGGCCAGCGACGCGGTGTTGACGATGTGGCCGCCCTTGCCCCGCCGGCGCATGCCGGGCGCAAATTCCATGATGCCGTTGATCGGCCCCATAAGATTGACGCCAATGCCATAGTCCCAATCGGCATAGGTGGCCTGATCGAACGGGCCGGACGGATCGATGCCGGCGTTGTTGATCAGGATTTCCGGCCCGCCCATCACGGCCTCGCATTCCTTGGCGGCCTCGCGCATCTGGTCGCGGTCGGACACGTCGAGCCGTATGGTGTGGACATTGCGGCCCTGCTGGCGCTCCTCGAAAAACGCCTTGGCTTCATCGAGATGGTCCTGGCGGATATCGGCCAGCACCAGCCTGGCGCCATTGGCGAGCAGCTGCTGGGCAATGCCGAAGCCGATCCCGCTCGCCCCGCCCGTGATGAACGCCGTCGTGCCCGCAATCTCCATGACTTTCCTCTCCAAACCCGGCGCCTCGCCGGCTTGCTCAAACTGACGCATCGGCCGACGCTGCGCCCGGCCGCTCTTCCAATCTCATCCAGCAAATCCGGACAGAGTCAACAGCGGCCGTCGCCTGCGGGGTCGCTGGTCCCTCAGGATCGCGGATGCGCGGCGCGCCAGACCGAGGGCGTCTCGAACGTGCCACGCCAGATGCCGCGCTGCGCGGAACGGGCAGCCTCCTCTTCCTGCGGATACGCGCCGGAGCCGCGCCCGAGGTCGCTGATCGCCCAGCCCTCCGCCACCATGGTCGCGCCGACATCCGCGATCCGGGCGGTGGTGCAGGTCGCCACGGCGCGGCCATATTGGTCCGTCGTCCGGGACTCGCAGATGAGCCCACCGCGGCGCACCAGCGCCAGCAGGGCGTCGCGCGCCTGCGCGCCGCAGTCCCAGGGCTGGCCGGTGGCATCCTGGCAACGTTGATCCAGCTCGACCGCGTCGATGTCGGCGATGCGCACGATCCGGGCGCCGATCCGCAGGCTATCGCCATCCATCACGTGCACGCGCGCTCCATCAGCGGCCTCGATCCGTTCGGGCGGCGCACGGAGCAGGGCCAGCACGATCAGCAGAAACGCCAGAAGAGCCAGCGAACCGAGCCGCGCAAGCCATCGTCGGCGCGGCCGCCCGGCTGATCTCTGGAAACCCCTGCGCCGTCGGGCAGGTCTGGTGCGGATGATCAGTGCTTGTGGTCGCCCGCCATGGACTGCACGGCAGCCAGCGTGTTCTTCACATGGTCGCGATAGTCGAGCGCGCTATGCACATAGACGATCCGGCCCGCCGGACTGATGACATAGGAGGTGCGGTCCGTCTTGCCCGCAAAGGCCGGATTGTCCGCCTTGAGCGCCACATCGTAATTGGTGATGAGACGCGGCCCGGCTGAGGCGACCGCGAACTTGCTGCCGCATGCCTCGGTGGAGAAACGTTGCAGAACGTCGACCGGGTCGGCCGACATGCCGATCACCGTGGCGCCGGCTTTCTTGAACGCATCCGCCTGATCGGCAAATTCCTTGGTTTCCGCCGTGCAGCCCTTGGTGAAGGCTGCTGGGAAGAAATAAAGCACGACCGGGCCTTTCTTCAGCGCATCGGACAGCTTGACGCTGAACACCTTGCCGGCGAGCGCGCCGCGCGTCTCGAAATCCGGTGCCTTGGCGCCAACCGGCAGCGCCGCCTGCGCGCCGCCGCCGAGCAGGGCGCTGCCCAGCATCGCAACCATGATTGTCTTCGATGCTTTGCCGAACATATGCCCATTCCCGTCTGCTGACTCACGATCCGCACAATCTGCCATAGAAGCCCTTGGCGTGCCAGCCCTCACCGGTTACGAGCAGCCATGGCGATCGACCGCCTTGCCCTCACCAATTTCCGCAATCATGCCGACGCCCTGATTGTGCCTGACGCGCCGATGATCGTCCTGACCGGCGAGAATGGCGCGGGGAAGACCAACATCCTCGAAGCGATTTCGCTGCTGGCGCCGGGCCGCGGCCTGCGCGGCGCTGCCCTGCGCGACATGGCGCGGCAGAGCGGGCCGGGCGGATTTGCGGTCGCCGCGCGATTGGGCGATGCCGCCTTGGGGACCGGCACCGACCCTGATGCGCCGGACAAGCGGCAAGTGCGGATCGACGGGCGCGCCTCCCCGGCCAATGCCCTCTCGACGCGTGTGTCGCTGAGCTGGCTGACGCCGGCGATGGACCGCCTGTTTCTGGACAGCCCCGGCGGGCGGCGCCGGTTCCTGGACCGGCTGGTGCTGGCCCAGGCGCCATCGCACGCCCATCACAGCGCGCGCTATGAGGCCGCGATGCGCGCCCGCAATGCCCTGCTGGGAGAAGACGGGCCGGCCGACCCGGACTGGCTCGCCGCACTGGAAGCCCGCATGGCGGAACATGGCGCCGCAATCGACGCCGCACGGCGGGCGCTGATCGCCGAACTTGAAGAGGAGATCGCCCGCAGCGCGCAGCATCTCTTCGCCCGGCCGACCTTGAGGCTGACCGGCGAGCCATTTGAGGAAGGCACCCTTGCCGCTCGGCTGCGCGCGGCGCGGACGGGAGACCGGGCGGCGGGGCGAACGCTTGTGGGCCCCCATCGCGCCGACCTGCTGGTCACGCACGAAGCCAAGCAGCAGGATGCGGCGCTGTGCTCGACAGGGGAACAAAAAGCGCTGCTGCTCAGCATCATGCTCGCCCACGCCCAGCTGGTCGGCACACGGAGCGGGCGACCGCTCATCATCCTGCTGGACGAGGTGGCCGCTCATCTCGATCCGACGCGCCGCCACGCCCTGTTCGAGCGGTTGCGCGCCAGCGGCGGGCAGGTGTGGATGACGGGGACCGAGGCCGATCTGTTCAACGGGCTGGATCAGGCGACCTATTTGCGGGTGGACGCGGGGCAGGTCATTCCGGGGTGATCAAGCGGCGTGGCCGAAGCGCGGCTATTACACCTTTTCCCCCACGCGGACTTTCAGACACGGCATCATTGCTGACCGCCCTCTGTTCGTCCGGAGTAGCTGCTGAGCCTGTCGAAGCGGCGTATCGAAGGTGCAGTCCATGACTGAGATGCTTCGATACGGGTCTTCGCTACGCGCCTGCGGCCCTACTCAGACCCTACTCAGAACGAACGGTGGAGGGTGGCGAAGTCGGCGCCCCCCACATGAGCCGCTGGTCGCGCGCTCTGACCAAATCGATAGTGGACAACGCCCTCGCGGACTCTGTCCTCGCCTAGGAAACTCCGCAAATCTCCTGATGCGCGCGCTCGGCGAAGCGATCGGTCATGCCCGCGATATAGTCCGCGATATGGCGGCTGCGCTCGGGCTCGGCAGCGCCGCAACTGGCATCCCAGGCGGTCCCCATCAGCGCAGGATCGGCCTGATAGGCGCGGAATAGATCGGTGACGATCACCCGTGCCCGCCCGGCTGCCGCCAGCTGGGTCGGATGATGATAGAGATTGGCGTACATGAAACGCTTGAGCTGGCGCTCGTCCTCCCGCATCGCATCCGAGAAGGCGACCATGGCCTGTCCCGCGCTCCGCACGGCTGAGACGTCGGCCTGCTCCAGCCCATGCAGGCGCAGGTTTTCGCGCGTGGTCATGATGAGATTGTTGACCATGATGCCGATCTGGTCGCGGATCAGTTCCCGCAACAGCTGCTCGGCCGGCAGATCGGGATAGCGCGCGGTGACCTGCTCCCAGCAGCGGCGGACGAACGGCGCTTCCAGAAGTTGTTCGAGCGTCAGAATGCCGGCGCGCAGGCCATCGTCGATATCGTGATTGTCATAGGCGATATCGTCGGCAAGCGCCGCGACCTGCGCTTCCAGCGACGGCCAGCTTTCCAGCTCCAGCGGAAAGGCGGCATCGATCTGCTGCATCGCCCAGTTGGGGGCCAGCACCGGGCCGTTATGCTTGGCCAGCCCCTCCATCATCTCCCAGCTCAGATTGAGGCCGGGGAAGCGGGGATAGGCATTTTCCAGCAAAGCCAGCGTGCGCAGACAATGGGCGTTGTGATCGAAGCCGCCCTGCCCGGCCAGCGCCTCTTCCAGTGCATCCTCCCCGGCGTGGCCAAACGGGGGATGGCCAATATCATGGGCGAGGCACAGCGCCTCGGTCAGATCTTCATTGAGGCCCAGCACCCGTGCGATCGTCCGCCCGATCTGCGCGACCTCCAGGCTATGCGTCAGGCGGACGCGATAATGGTCGCCATCGGGTGCGACGAACACCTGCGTCTTGTGGCGCAGACGACGAAAGCTGATCGAGTGAATGATCCGGTCGCGGTCGCGCTGGAAAATGTCGCGCGGTCCGCGTGCTTCCCCGCCCGCCTCGGCATGTTGACGACCCCGGCTGCGCGCCGGGTCACAGGCATAGGGGGCGAGCACGCTCACTGCGTGCCGATCTTGCTGACTTCCTCGCCGGCTTCGCTTTGCCAGAAGAACGCGTCGCCTCCCGCCTTGCGCAATTCGGTGACCACCGCCCGCGCATCTTCGGGGCGACGGAAGGGGCCGATCAGCAGGCGGCGCGTCTCACCCCATGTGGCTGTCCAGCCATCCTGCCCGGCAATCGTATCGCCATAGGTCCGGCGCAAACGGCGCAGATCGAAGGCCAGCGCAGCCGGATCACGGCCTGCCGCCAATTGCACCCAGTTGCGCGAGGGATTGGCCGCCAGCTTGGCCTTGCGCTCGGCCTCGGCCTTGCGTTCGGCCTCCGCCTTGGCGCGCGCCTCGGCATCCGCCTTCGCCTTGGCCTGCTGCGCGGCTGCCGCGACCCGGCGCTGCTCCTGAATCCGCGCGACAGCGCTCAGATCCGCGACGGCGACCTGCCGGCGCTCGCCTTCCGGCACTTCGAGCGCCTGCAGCGTGTCGCCAAGCGAGCGCACCGGCTGCGGCACTGGCGCAGGTGCGGGTGCGGGTGCGGGTGCCGGTGTCGGCGCAGACGCCACCGGGGCCGGCGTGCTGGGTGCCGCCGGCGCCACGGCAGCGACGGTCGTCGGCGCAGGATTGGTTACGCGACTGGCCGGCTGTGTGGCGGGAGCGGATGATGGAGCCGGGCGGGCCGGCTGCGGCGCAGGGGCGCGCGCGGCGGTCTGCACCGGCTGTTGCGGCGGTGGGGATGCTGCCGGAGCAGGCGGTGGCGGCGGCGGAAGCGACTGGGCGGCGGCCGCCGCGGGTGCTGGTTGCTGAGCCTGCGACGCGCGGCGCGCGGCCTGCTGGGCGGCCCGTCGTTCTGCCGCCGTCTGACGCCGGCCGCCCCGCTCGCGCTCGGTGGTAGCAGCAACCTGCGTATCGCGGTTCCGCGCCGGCTCGGGTGCAGCCAAGCGGAGGACATCCGCCGGATACTCGCCATAATGGACCGCGGAGACCTTCTGGCTCGCCGTCAGCAGCGGCAGGCGCTGCAGATAGGGTTCGAGCGCGTCGGCAAGGCCCTTCGGCAGCGTCGTCTGCGCAATGGAGCGCGCCTCGGCCATCTGGCCGTTCATCGCGAGAACGAAGGCCCGGATGCGCCACGCTTCACGGTCACCGCTCGTCAGGGCGGGCTTGAGCTGCTGCTCGGCTTCCGCGAGATTGCCGGAGACGCCCAGCGAGACCGCATAATTGAGCCGCGCGGTGTTATCATTGGGATTGGCCTGCAGGACGGCGCGATAATCCTGCTGCGCCTTAGCCTGCTGCCCGGTGAGATCATAAGCCAGCGCGCGCTCGGGCAAATGCGCTTGGGCGCTGACACCCAAGGCCGAGGCGGCATCGAAGTTCGCGGCGGCATCGGCCGGCTGCTTCAAGGCGATTTGCACGACCGCAAGCCCCAGCCGGGCGCGGCCATTGCGCCCGTCCACCATATTGGCCCGCGTGAAGAAGCCATTGGCCGCCTGAATGTCCCCCAGATCGAGCGCGGCCTGGCCGGCCCCGAGCAGGGCATTCACATCCTGAGGATTACGGGAGAGCGACGCGAGGTGGCGGTTGAGCGCGGCTACCGCCTCGGCTGGTGGCGTGGCCTGAACCATTCCGCCGCTTTGCGCGAACACAGGCGCTGCGATGGCCAGAGAAAGGGCCAGAATGCAGCTGGTCGACTTCACGGATACACCTCTTCTGTCCGGCGGGACGGGCTGCGCCCCGCCGTGCACAGTTTTACTGGTTGTTCTGGCGATTGAGGAAGCGTGGCACCTCGAATTCGGTGCGATCCCGCTCGCTCTCGCTTTCCTCGGCATTGCCCTGCCGAGCCTGCCCACGGGCCAGCTGCGACATGCGCTCGAACAGCGTGCCGCCGCTCGTACCCTTGCTGGCCGGCTCCTCGGCGGGCTGCGGCGGCTCTACCCGAAGCGGCGGCTCCGGCGAGACGCTGTTGTCGAGCACCAGCTCATCCTCGCCGGTGATGTCATCGAAAGTCGACGCCGCGAAACGCGGGGCCGGCTTGGGCTCTTCCGGCTTGGGCGCCTGGAAGCTGGCAGGCGCCTCGCTGGTCGGGGCCGGTGTGAACGACTCGTTGCGCGCCGGCGCGACGCCACCAAGGTCCAGCCCTTCCTCATAACGCGGCGCGGGCGCAGCTTCCGGGCGGACGAGATTGGCCGGCGCCGACACGGCAGGCGCAGCCTGGCGCGGCGCGGCAGCGACACCCACATCGCCCAGCTTGAACGGCTGGCTGCGGGCCTGCGCCGCGGCGCTCGCTTCATTATCGATGCCCGTCGCGACGACGGAGACGCGGATCTTGCCGTTCAACTGCTCGTTGAATGCCGAACCCCAGATGATGTTCGCATCGGGATCGACCAGCTCGCGGATGTGGTTGGCCGCCTCGTCGACTTCCATCAGGCGCATATCCTCGCCACCAACGATGGAGACGATGACGCCCTTGGCGCCACGCATCGAGACGCCATCGAGCAGCGGATTGGCAATCGCCTTCTCGGCGGCTTCGAGCGCGCGCCCGTCGCCTTCGGCCTCGCCGGTGCCCATCATGGCCTTGCCCATCTCTTCCATCACGGAGCGGACGTCGGCAAAGTCGAGGTTGATGAGGCCGGGCATGACCATGAGATCGGTGATGCCGCGCACGCCCTGCTGCAGCACTTCGTCGGCCATCTCGAACGCTTCCTTGAAGGTCGTGTTCGGGTTGGCGATCAGGAACAGATTCTGGTTCGGAATGACGATCAGCGTATCGACGTGCTTCTGCAGCTCCTCGATGCCCGAGTCTGCCGAGCGCATCCGGCGCGAGCCTTCAAAGGTAAACGGCTTGGTGACCACGCCGACCGTCAGAATGCCCTTTTCACGCGCAGCCTTGGCGATGACCGGCGCTGCGCCGGTGCCCGTGCCGCCGCCCATGCCGGCAGCGATGAAGCACATGTGGACGCCCTCGAGCGCCTCCTGCACTTCCGCAATGGTTTCTTCTGCAGCGGCGCGGCCGATGTCGGGGCGCGAACCGGCGCCGAGACCCTCGGTAATGCGCGGGCCGAGCTGGATACGACGTTCTGCAGGAGAGGCATTGAGCGCTTGAGCATCCGTGTTGGCGACAATGAAGTCGACCCCATCCACGGACGCGCCAATCATGTTGGCAATCGCATTTCCACCCGCCCCGCCGACGCCGATAACGGTAATCCGCGGCTTCAGCTCGTCCACATGGGGCGGACCGATTTCAATGCTCATCAACTATCTCCTCCGGGTGCAAACCGCACCGTCACCTTGTCGGGATTCATGCACCAGATGAGCCGCCAGTTCACGTTCTTTTTAACCGCTCATCCACAATATGTTGCGGCCTGGCCCTAATAGCCGGCGCGCAACGCCGCGATCAGCCGCTGGACGACCGCTCCGCCGCGCGTCGTGTGGACGCGCTGCTCGCGCAGAGGCCGCTGCAGCAGATCCTGCCGCTCCTTCGACGCATAGAGCGCGAGGCCGGCGAGCGTCGCGAAAGCCGGGCCACGATGCGCCTCTGGCATGGCATCAAGCAGCTTGGGGCGGCCGATCCGCACGGCGCGGCCGAGCGCAGTCTGGGCGTAGTCCGCCATGCCCTTGAGCTCCGCGCCGCCGCCGGTCAGCACGACCTGGCGCCCGACCGGCGAGTGGAAGCCCATCTCGCCCAGCGCCTTGTTGACCTCAGCCATCAGCCGGTTCAGCCGCTCGCAGATGACGCCGACCAGCTCGGCGCGAGTCACGCGGCGCGCTTCGGTCTGCTCGGCGCTGCTGGCGGCGGGCGCGATTTCGATGATCTCGCGAAAGTCCCGGCGCGACTGCATGGCCGAGCCGTAAAAGCACTTCATGCGCTCGGCCTGGCTGCGGCGAATGCCGAAGGCCGAGGCAATATCGTCGGTCACGTCCGCCGCGCCGATGGGAATGGATTTGAAGCCCACCAGCATGCCGCCGATGTGCAGCGACACATTGGTGACGCCTGCCCCGAGCTCAACCAGCGCAACGCCGAGATCGCGCTCTTCGTCGGAGAGGCAGGCCGCAGCCGTGGCGACCGGCGCGGCGATGATGCTCTGCACATCGAGATAGGCGCCGCGCACGCTCGTCTCGAGGTTCCGCAACGGCGCGCTATCCGCCAGCACCACATGAATATCGACGCCGAGCTGATCGGCATGAAGCCCCATCGGCCGCGCGACGCCGCGCATCCCGTCGATGGTGTAGAGCGTCGGCTGCGCCTGCAGGATGACCCGGCCGCCCGGATCGATCCGCTCACGCGCCTGATCGTACAGGCTCTCGATATCGGCCTGCTCGATCCGCCGACCGCCGACATTGATCTCGACCGGCTCGACCTTGCTCTCGATGCTGCCGCCGGAGAAGCTCAGAATGACCTTCTCGATGTTGGTGCCGGCGACCTTCTCGGCCTGCTCGACCGTCTCGCGCACGGCCAGTTCGGTCCGCTCCATGTCGACCACGAAGCCCCGGCGCACGCCCCGGCTCTCGCGCTGACCGGTGCCCAGCACCGCCAGCGTGCCATCCTCCTGCTTGCGCGCGATCAGCGCCGACACCTTCCAGGTGCCGATGTCGATCGCGGTAATCAGCCCATCATTGCGCGCTGCCATGCTTAGCCCTCCCCACCCGATGCAGAGGTCGTCGATCGATCCTTCTCGCCGGACGTCACGACTGCCGAATCCTTGGCCGACGTCACCGCCGGCGCTTCATCCTCTTTCTTGCCCGGCGGCAGGCGCAGCACGAACCGCGCGGGATCGCGCATGTCGAACCGCAGCACGCCGCGCCCGAGCAGCCGGTCCACGCCGTCCATGCGCGCGAAGTTGACCAGCGCAGCAGCCGCGTCGGCATCGCCCTCGGGGAGCATCAGTTGCTCACCCGACTGAAAGCGCAGATCCCAGCGGCGCCCGCCAACCCAGGTCGCGCCCGCGAGCATCGGCTTGAGGGCCGGCGCGGCGTTCATCAGTTCGGCCAGCGCCTTGGTCCGCTTGTTGGCATCCGGCCCCACCACCAGGGGCAGATCGGGCAAGGCATTGGCCTCGACCGGGCCAAGCGCGACGCCGGCGGCGTCCACCAGCATCAATTGCCCGCCATTCTGCCAGACCGCAGCCGGCTGCCGCTCGACCACATCGACGATCAGCGCATCAGGCAGACGGCGGGAAATCCGCGCCTCCTTCACCCAGCCCAGCCGCATGACCTCGTTGCGCAGATTGTCGAGATCGACCGCCAGCATCGAGCGCTCGACATACTTCACGGCAATGTCAGAGACCTGCATCTCGTCCATGCGCTCAAGGCCGCGCACCTCGATCTTGGCGACGGCAAAGCCCGCGCGCCCGGCCAGATCGTTCACCTCGGCGCGCAGCATCGCCGGCAGACCCATGAAGCTGGCGGTGACCCACAGCAGGATGAAGAGGACCAGGCCGATCCCCCAGGTCATCAGCCGATTGATCTGCGCCGGACTGAGCGGAACATAGTCGAGCAGCTTGTCCAGATTGCTCCTCGCCCGCCGCGGCTTGCGGCCGGCCCGGCCGCCGCGCGCGCCGCTCGCCGAGCCGCGCTTGATCGTCGCGCTGTTCATTGCTTCCCCCCACGGTCCGCCAGAGCCTCGGCGATGATGCTCTCTACGAGTTCGCCATAGCTCATGCCCAAATATTTCGCCTGCTCGGGCACCAGGCTCAACGCCGTCATGCCGGGCTGCGTATTCACTTCCAGCAGATACAGGCCATCGAGCCCGCGCTCGTCATCCCAGCGGAAGTCCGAGCGCGACGTGCCCTTGCAGCCCAGCAGACGATGGGCCCGCAGTGCGATGTCCATCATCGCGGCGGCCATCTCGGCCGGGACGGGCGCCGGGCAGATATGGTCAGTCAGGCCATCGGTATATTTCGCGTCATAATCGTAGAAGCCGCTCTTGGGGCGCAGCTCCGTCACCGCCAGCGCCCGGTCGCCGAGCACAGCGACGGTCAGCTCACGGCCGCGAATGAACGGCTCGGCCAGCAGTTGGTCGAAATCCTGCCACGGCCCCACCGCATCGCGCGCGATCGGATTGCCGTAATTGCCCTCTTCCGTGACGATGGCGACGCCGACCGACGAGCCTTCATTGACCGGCTTGAGCACATAGGGGCGCGGCAAGGGATCGCCCGCGAAAAGGCTCTCGCATTCGACGATATGACCGCCGGGCATCGGGATGCCATGGGGCACGAGATGCTGCTTGGTAAGCTGCTTATCGATGGCGATGACCGAGGTTGCCAGACCGCTATGCGTGTAGGCGAAGCCCATGATGTCCATAAGTCCCTGCACGGTGCCATCCTCGCCCGGCACGCCATGCAGGGCATTGAACACGATGTCGGGATTGGCCGCGATGAGCTTGGCCGGAAAATCGCGGCCCTCCGCCCGGGTCGCGCCCAGGTCGATGGGCACGACCTCATGGCCGCGCTCTTCCAGCGCCTGGATGATGCCTTTCGCGCTCGACAGCGAGACATGCCGCTCGGCGGCCCAGCCACCCATGAGCACGGCGACCTTGAGACGCTTGATGCTCATTGCCCCTGCTCCTGCGCCGAACGGCCCACGCGCTGAATCTCCCATTCGAGGGTTATGCCACTCTCTGCCAGCACCCGCCGGCGCACCTCTTCGCCCAGGGACTCGATGTCCGCACTGGTCGCGCCGCCGGTGTTGATGAGGAAATTGGTGTGCTTCTCGCTCACTTGCGCGCTGCCGAGGCTGAGGCCCCGGCAGCCTGCCCGGTCGACCAGCGCCCAGGCCTTTTCGCCCGGCGGGTTCTTGAAGGTCGATCCGCCCGTTTTGCTGCGCAGCGGCTGCGATTCTTCCCGCGCGGTCGCGATCCGGTCCATTTCCGCCTGAATGGCTGCGGGCTCGGCGGGTGTGCCCCGGAATGTCGCCGCGATCACGACGGCCCCTTCGGGCAGCGTCGAATGCCGATAGGTGAAACCGAGCGCATCCAGCGGCAGGACAGTCCGCTGACCGGAGCGCAGGATGACCTCCGCCTCGACCAGAATATCCTTCACCTCGCGACCATAAGCGCCGCCATTCATGCGCACGAAGCCGCCGACCGTGCCCGGAATGGAGCGGAGAAACTCAAGCCCGCCAATGCCCGCATCGCGCGCCGTGGAGGAGACCAGAATGCCCGAGGCGCCCCCGCCGCACCGCAGCGTCTGCGGCGCGCTCTGCTCGACGCGCGCGAAGGCCTTGCCGAGCCGAACCACCACGCCGGGCACGCCGCCATCGCGAACGATCATGTTGGACCCAAGGCCCAGCGCCATCACCGGCAACGAGAGATCCAGCGCCGAGAGGAACTGCGCAAGGTCATCCGCATCCGCCGGCTCGAACAGCCAGTCCGCCGAACCGCCCGCCTTGAACCACACCAGAGGCGCGAGCGGCGCACCGCGCGTCAGCTTGCCCCGCACGGCAATGCCGTCCGGGCTCAGCTGTCGATCGACGTTCACGGAAGCGGCGGGATGCATCAGGCGCGACCGCTCCACCAGCTGGACCAACGCCCGATCAGATCGGCCTGCGCCTTGCCGGCACGGTTCATGGCTTCACCCATGTCGAGCGCGGCCTGCCCCATGCCCTTCGGCCCCATGGCGGCATGGCTCTCGACGGCGTCGATCATCTCGCGCGCCATGTCGAGACTCTTGCCATGCACCTCGATCATGCGCTCCTGCATCTCCAGGCCAATGCGCATCAGCTCCCACATCAGCCGCGCCCCTCGCCCGATGCCGCGATGGCCGGCGCCAGACCAGCCGCCCATTTGGTGATGTCGCCCGCGCCGAGGCAGACGATCATGTCATCGGCCTTCAGATCCGCGGCGAGGGCCGCGGCGAGCGCATCGGCATCGCCGATGGTCTGCGCCGCGCGATGGCCGCGACGCTTGAGGCCGGCGACCAGCGCATCGGCATCCACGCCCTCGATGGGCTGCTCGCCAGCCGGGTAGACGGGCGAAACATAGACCATGTCGGCATCGTTGAAGGATTGCTGGAACTCGTCCATCAGATCGCGCAGCCGCGTGAAGCGGTGCGGCTGCACCACGGCGATCACCCGGCCCTGCGCCCCCTCGCGGGCCGCTGCGAGGACCGCGCGGATTTCGACCGGGTGGTGGCCATAATCATCGATGACGACGGCCTTGCCGCCGCCCGTCTCGATCTCGCCCACCTTGGTGAAGCGCCGCTTGACGCCGCCGAAGCTGGCGAAGCCGGTCTGGATGGTCGCATCCTCAATGCCCATCTGCAGGGCGACGCCAATGGCGGCCATGGCATTCAGCACATTGTGCCGGCCCGGCATCGGCATGGTGATGTCGGCAATGCGTCGCGTCGAGCCATCACGCTCGCGAATCTGCACGTCGAACATATTGCCACCGGGAACGGGCCGGACATTCTCGCCGCGCAGGTCGGCCTGTGCGGAGAAGCCGTATGTCACGATCCGCCGATCCTGCACGCGCGGCAGGATCGCCTGCACCTCCGGGTGATCCAGGCAGAGCATGGCCGCGCCATAGAAGGGCACATTCTCGACAAACTCGACGAACGCGTCCTTCACCGCATCGAACGAGCCATAATGATCGAGATGCTCGGGATCGATGTTGGTGACGACGGCATAGGTACCGTCCAGCCGCAGGAAGCTGCCATCACTCTCATCGGCCTCGACCACCATCCAGTCGCTGTTGCCGAGGCGCGCGTTGGAGCCATAGCTGTTGATGATGCCGCCATTGATGACGGTGGGGTCGATCCCGCCAGCATCGAGCAGCGCCGCGATCATCGAGGTCGTCGTCGTCTTGCCATGCGTGCCGGCTACAGCGACGGTGGATTTGAGCCGCATCAGTTCGGCCAGCATTTCCGCGCGGCGGATGACCGGCACGCGGTTCTCGAGCGCCAGTTCCACTTCCGGATTGCCGCGCTTGATCGCGGTGGAGGTCACCACCACGGCAGCGTCGCCCAGATTCTCGGCCTTGTGGCCGATCATCACATTGATGCCGAGATCGCGCAGATGCTGGATGACATAGCCTTCCGACATGTCACTGCCCTGCACGCTGTAACCCATATTGTGCATCACCTCGGCGATGCCGGACATGCCGATGCCGCCAATGCCGATGAAGTGGATCGTACCGATATCCGTGCCGACGCCCTTCATGCGCCCGCTCCCGCGAGGCCGGCCATGCGCGGCGCTTCTGCGGCCCGCACGGTGTCGATGGTCTGCGGTGCGGGGCCGAAGCTCTCGATGAGATCGCACATGTCCTTCACCGCATCCGGGCGGCCGCAACGATGCGCGCGCTTGGCGGCGTTCTGGAGCGCGCCCGGTTCCATCGCCAGCTTCTGCATCTGGCGGGCCAGCTCGGCGGGGGTGAACTTGCTCTGGTCGATCGCGCGGGCGCCGCCCGCCTTCACCATCTCGAGGACATTATAGGCTTGGTGGTTATCCATGGCACTCGGCAAAGGTATGAGGATGGCGGGGCGCCCCGCGGCGGTAAGTTCGGCAATGGTCGAGGCGCCGGCGCGCCCGATCACGAGGTGCGACCAGGCGAGCTTGGTCGGCATGTCCTCGATATAGGTCGCTAGATCGGCCGGAATTTCCATCTCGGCATAGAGCGCGCGGACCTGCTCGATGTCCTCGGGCCGGCATTGCTGGGTGACCTGCAAGCGCCGACGCAGGCTGATCGGCAACATACCAAGCCCGGCCGGCACGACTTGCGAGAGGATCGACGCGCCCTGACTGCCGCCGGTGACCAGCAGGCGCAGCACGCTCTCATCGGAGAAGACCGGAAATGGCTCGTCGCGCAGGGCCAGGACAGACTCTCGCACCGGATTGCCGACCAGATAGGTCTTGTCCGCATGGCGTTTGGCGAGACGCTTCACATCGGGATAGGCCGTTGCGATGGCGGCGACCTTGCGGGCCACCAGCCGGTTGACGCGGCCGAGCACCGCGTTCTGCTCATGCACGATCGCCGGAATGCGCTCCGCAAAGGCGCCGAGCATCGCCGGCAGCGCCGGATAGCCGCCGAAGCCCACCACGGCGGCCGGCTCGAAGGTCGAGTAGAGCTGCCGGGCCATGGCGCGCCCTTCGAGAATGGCCTTGAAGCCCCTGATCCAACCGGAAATACCGCCGGACATGCGGCCGGCCGGCAGCACATGCGTCTGCACATCCTCGAACAGGCCCGGAATCTTGGCGCCGCGCTCGTCGGTAATCAGGGCGACGCGGTGGCCCCGCGCCATAAGCTCCTGCGCGATCGCGTGGGCGGGGACCATGTGCCCACCCGTGCCACCGGCGGCCAGAACATAATGCCGAAAAAGGCTCATCGCCCGCTCCATGTGACGACGTAAGGGGAGCGCGACATATACGGGTTCCGCCGGGTGAAGGCCAGCAGCAGGCCGATGCCCGAGCACAAGGCGATCATCGAGGAGCCGCCATAGCTGATGAACGGCAGGGTCATGCCCTTGGAGGGGAAGATGTGAATGTTCACGCCCATGTTGATGACGGCCTGCACGCCCATCACAAAGACAAGGCCGGAGGTTGCCATGACGATGAATGGATCTTCCTCATCCAGCAGTCGCAGCAGCACCCGCACGATGATGGCGAGATAAACGAGCGCAATGGCGATGCAGGCGATCAGGCCGAACTCTTCCCCGATTACCGAAAAGATATAGTCGGTATGGGCCTCGGGCAGATTGAACTTGGCGGTGCCGCCGCCGGGGCCAACGCCGGTCAGGCCGCCGCGCGTGATGGTCGCATAGGCCAGCTGCACCTGATCCGGCCCCGCCGCCGGATCGACGACCGGGTTAAGGAAGGAATCGATGCGCTCGCGACCATTGTCGTAGAAGAGATAAGTCAGCACGAACAGGCCGAGGCCGCCGCACGCAAAGCCCGAGAGGAGCTTGATCGAGGCGCCGCCCACCAGCAGCAGCGCACCCCAGCAGGCCACGAAAATGACCGTCTGGCCGAAGTCCGGCTGGCGCATGAGCAGCAGGGCGACGATGCCGGTCAACATGCCCGTCAGCGGGATCACCGGCAGCGACGGATCACGCGCGCGCAGTGACAGCAGCCAGGCAATGGCGACGACGAAGAAGGGCTTGAGAAACTCGGACGGCTGGAAGCGGAAGGCGCCGCTGCCCAGCCAGCGCGAGGCGCCGTTCACGCTTGTCCCGATGATCGGCACGAGCACCAGCATCACCGCGAACAGCGCTGCCAGACCGACCGCCAAGCGGCGGGCCTGGGTGCGCGGCAACATGGAAATCACGATCATCAGCGGCAGGCCGAGGCCGATCCACATGAGCTGGCGATAGAAGAAATAGAGGGGCGAGAGCGAGGCCGAGTGGGTCGACAGCTTGGCCGCCGCCACGGGCGAGGCCGCCGCGACCGCCACCAGCCCGATCGCGATCAGCACCACGATGAGGCCGAGCAGCACCCGGTCGATTTCCCAGAACCAGATCGCCAGCGCGGTCCGCTCGCGCGGCATGGGCTTGCCGGGGCGCGCCCGCAAAGGAGACAAAGCGACATCGAGCGGCGGCGCGGTAACCGGCTTTGCCGCCTCGCCTTCGACCATGACCACGCCTTCGTCTCCGCGCTCGCTCATGCCCCTGCCCCCGTTTCTGCCCCTGCTTTATCGCGAAGCGCGGCCACGGCGGCCGCAAAGGCATCGCCCCGCGCCTCGAAATCCCGGAACTGATCGAACGACGCGCAGGCCGGCGAAAGCAGGACGATATCGCCCGGCTGCGCATGTGCGGCGGCTTCGGCCACGGCCGTGACCATCAACTCGCATTCGGTGACGGGCACGGAGGCCTCACCCAGCAGACGGGCGAACAGCGGCCCGGCCTCGCCGATGGTGTAGCCCCGCGCGATGTTGGGGAAGCCCGCCGCGCACTCATCGAGCGAATCCGACTTGGCGAGACCGCCGAGAATCCAGTGGATGCGCGGCCGTCCGTCGACCGGCGGCCAGGCAGCGAGCGCCGGCGCGGTCGAGGCGGCATTGGTCGCCTTGCTGTCGTTGACGAACAGCACGCCGTCGATTTCGGCGACGCGCTGCATGCGGTGCGGCAGGCTGACATAGCTCGCCAGCGCCTGCGCCGTCGTCTCGCGCGCAATGCCCAGCGCCTCTGCCACGGCCTTGGCGACCGCGACATTCTGCGCATTGTGCGGCCCCTGCAGCGCGGGCCAGCGCGACTGGTCCTCGGCGGCAATCGACTGGGCGGTCACGGGCACGGTCTGCGGCAGAGCATCGGCGATGCGCCGCGTCACCGCATCGTCGACCGCGATGATCGCCGGATGATCGGGGGACTGCATGGCAAAGAGGCGCTGCTTGGACGCGACATAGCCCTCAAAGCCATCATAGCGGTCGAGATGATCGGGCGTGATGTTGAGCAGCACCGCCACGTCGCAATCGAGACTGAAGGTCAGATCGATCTGATAGCTGGAAAGCTCCAGCACATAGACCCCGCCCTCCGGCAGCGGTGCCTGCGCGAGAATGGGCAGGCCGATGTTCCCACCCATGCGCGAGGGCAGCCCCGCCGTGCGCACGATGTGATCGATCAGCGCCGTCGTGGTCGACTTGCCATTGGTGCCGGTGATGCCAACCACGCGATGCGCCGGCAGGCTCGACCGTGCCAGCGCGAACAGCTCGATGTCGCCGATGATCGGCACGCCGGCGGCGCGCGCGCGGCATGTCACCGGGTGACGGTTGAGCGGCACGCCCGGCGAGACGACCAGCGCGTCCAGCCCGGCCAGGTCCATCTCCATCGGATCGCCCAGCTCGGCCTTGTCGGCCACCAGTGCCCGCGCATCCTCGCGCTGGTCCCAGGCGATGACATGAGCACCGCTGGCGGCGAGGGCATCGACCGTGGCGAGGCCGGAGCGGGCCAGCCCCAGAACGGCATAGCGCTTGCCGGCAAAGGCGGGGGAAACGATCATCGCAGCTTCAACGTCGCAAGGCCCGCGAGCGCGAGGACGAAGGAGACGATCCAGAAGCGGATCACCACCGTGGATTCGGGCCAGCCAAGCTGCTCGAAATGATGATGGATAGGCGCCATGCGGAACACCCTTTTGCCGGTGCGCTTGTAGAAGAACACCTGAATGACGACCGACATCGCCTCCACCACGAAGATGCCGCCGATGACCGCCAGCACGATCTCGTGATGGGCCGCCACGGCGATCACGCCGATGGTGCCGCCCAGCGCGAGGCTGCCGGTATCACCCATGAACACCGCCGCCGGCGGCGCGTTGAACCACAGGAAGGCGAGGCATGCCCCGACAATCGCGCCGCACAGGATCACCAGATCGCCCGCGCCCGGCACATGGGGAATGCCGAGATAGGACGCATAATCGGCGCGGCCGACAAGATAGACGATGAGCATGAAGGCCATCGACGCCACAATCACCGGCATGGAGGCCAGCCCGTCCAGCCCGTCGGTGAGGTTCACCGCATTACCGAAGGCGACGATGACGAAGGCGCCGAACAGATAATAAAGCGGCCCAAGGTCCAGCGCCCCGCCGCTCCAGAAGGGCAGATACAGCAAGGTGCCGTTCTGGCTGACGATCAGCCAGGTGGCGAACCCGGCGATGCCGAATTCCGCCAGCAGGCGCGCCCGGGCGGAGAGGCCCTTGTGGCTCGCCTTGGTCACCTTGTCATAATCGTCCATGAAACCGATGGCGCCAAAGCCCAGCGTCACGATAAGGCAGGCCCAGATATAGACCGAGGTGACGTTCATCCACAGCAGCACCGCGCTCGCCATGGCGGTGAGGATCATCAACCCGCCCATGGTCGGCGTGCCGCGCTTGACGAAGTGCGTCTGCGGCCCATCCTCTCGGATCGGCTGCCCCTTGCCCTGGCGGACACGCAGCCAGCCGATGAAGCGGGGACCAATCACCAGCCCGATGATCAGCGCCGTCATGATCGCGGCGCCGGCCCGGAATGTGAGGTAGCGGACCAGGTTGAAGATGCCTGGGAAATTCAGTTGTTCAGCGAGCCAATAAAGCATCAGGCCACCTCGCTTGCTGCGAGCTGTTCGACAAGTCGCGAAAGTCCGACACTGTTGGACCCCTTGACCAGCATCACATCACCGCTTTTGACCGTTAAGCGTGCGAATTCAACGGCCTGATCGACATTTGCGACATGCTCGACGGAAATTTCGCTGGCCAGAGCATCGGCGAGCGGTGCCATTTCCTCGCCGACCAGAAGCGCCACATCCACCTTCGCATCGCGAATGGCCTGCGCCAGCCCGGCGTGAAGCGGCGCGGACTGGTCGCCAAGCTCCTTCATCGCGCCCAATATCGCGATCCGCCGCTGCGCCCGCTCCTCGCCAAGCTGCGCCAAGGTGGCGGCCATGGAGGCGGGATTGGCATTATAGGCTTCATCGATGATCAAGGCCTCGCCACCGTCCGCGGTCGCGATGGGGCGGCGCGCGCCCCGGCCTGGCAGCCCGGTCATTTCCGCCAGCGCAAGCCCGGCCTGCGCCAGATCGCCACCGGCCGCCTCGACCACGGCCAGCACGCCCAGCGCATTGCTGACCCAGTGGCGACCGGGCATTCCGACCACCAGACTGAGGCGCGCCGCGCAGGTCTGCACGGTGATGCGGGTACCGGCAGCGCCCACGGACATTTCGTCGATCAGTCGGACATCCGCCCCGGCATCGCGCCCGAAGGTGACGACTTGCCCGGCGTGACGACCGGCGTGGTCGGTCAGCAGCGGCGCATGCGGCGAGTCGGCGGGAATGACCGCCGTGCCGCCTTCGACAAGGCCTTCGAAGATCTCCGCCTTGGCCAGCGCGATCTTCTCTTCCGTGCCGAAATATTCGATGTGCGCGGGCGCAATCGTCGTGACGATGGCGACATGCGGGCGGACGAGCGCGGTCAGCGCCCGCAGTTCGCCCTCATGGTTCATGCCCATCTCGAACACGCCATAGCGCGCCTCGCGCGGCATCCGCGCCAGCGAAAGCGGCACGCCGACATGATTGTTATAGCTCTTGAGCGAACGATGGGCGGCGCCCTGGCTCATCCGGTCGAAGGCAGCAAACAGAGCTTCCTTGACGCCGGTCTTGCCGACCGACCCGGTGACGCCGATGATCTTTGCTGACGTCCGCTCGCGCGAGGCACGACCAAGATCATCGAGGCCCTTCGCGGTGTCGGTGACGCGAACGCAGGGGCCTTCGACTGCCCGGTCGACCAGCAGCCCCGATGCGCCGGACGCCAGCGCGCCGGGGATATAGGCGTGACCATCCGCGCTCTCGCCATGCAGCGCGACGAAGAGATCGCCGGCCGCGACCTCCCGGCTATCGAACGCGACACCGCTCACCGCGAAGGCCGTGGAGGCTGCCCCGCCGGTCGCGGCGGCGATCTCGTCGGAAGTCCACAAGCTCATGCAGCGCATTCCCGCGCCACGGTGACATCGTCGAACGGCAGCACGCGGTCGCCGATGATCTGGCCCTGCTCATGCCCCTTGCCGGCCAGCAGCACGATATCGTCCGGCCCCGCCTCGGCAATGGCGGCAGCGATGGCAGCCCGTCGCCCGCCAATTTCCCGTGCGCCCGGCGCACCGGCCATGATTGCGGCACGGATCACCTGCGGGTCTTCCCCGCGCGGATTGTCATCGGTGACGATCACGACATCGCTCAGGTCGCTGGCAACGCCGCCCATCAGCGGGCGCTTGCCGGCATCGCGATCCCCACCAGCGCCGAACACGGTGATGAGCCGACCGCGCACATGCGGGCGCAGCGCTTCGATGGCGGCGCGCAGCCCGTCGGGCGTATGGGCATAATCGACATAGACCGGCGCACCGGCAGTGGTGATGACGGCGCGTTCCAGCCGACCGCGCACCGGCTGCACGCGCGAGAGCAATCCCAGCACCGTCTTCAGCGCGCCGCCGGTTGCGAGGACCAGTCCAGCGGAAACCAGCGCATTGGCGGCCTGATAGGCGCCGATGAGCGGCAGATCGACCTTGTGCGTGCCGCCCTCCGCCTCGATCATAAGCGTCTGCCCAAGATGGGTCGGCGTTTGCGTGACCAGCCGCAGCGTCTCGCCGGCCGAACCGACGGTCATCAACTGCAAGCCCCGGCGACGCACATGCTCGATCACTTCGGCAGAGCGTTCGTCATCGGCCCAAATGACAGCGACGCCATCATCCGCGACAACCTCGTCGAACAGCCGCATCTTGGCCGCGAAATACATGTCCATAGTGCCGTGATAATCGAGATGATCGCGGCTCAGATTGGTGAAGGCGCCCGCCGCAACGCGCGGCCCCTCGGCGCGATATTGGGCCAGCCCATGGCTCGACGCCTCATAGGCGACATGATCGATGCCTTCCTTGGCGAGCCCGGCCAGATTGGAGAGGAAGGTCACCACGTCCGGGGTCGTGAGGCCGGTCGAAACCTGATCCACGGCGGTCGTCACACCCAGCGTGCCGATGGACGCGGCGCCATGGCCCATCATGCGCCAAAGCTGCCGGGTGAGCTCGACCGTCGAGGTCTTGCCGTTGGTGCCGGTGACCGCGACCAGCGTCTGCGGATAGGGCGCATAATAGCGCGCCGCGAGGCTCGCAAACAGGCGGCGCGGTTCCTCGGCGGCGATGTGGGGGACGCCGGTCACCCGCGCGTCCGGGGCCGCGACGACAGCCGCGGCGCCCGCAGCGATGGCGGCGTCGATAAAGTCCTCGCCGTTCACCCGCGCGCCGCGAAACGCGCCGAACACGGCGCCGGGCGCCACCTTGCGATGGTCCAGCGCGAAGCCGCTCACCTCGGCGTCCTTGGCCGGATCGATCGAGTCGGGCACAAGCGTGGAAAGGCGCATCATTCGGCCACCTCTTCGTCTTTGACCAACGGGGTCAGCTCAGAAATGTCGACGTCGCGGAACGCCTCGGGATAGACGCCCAGCAGCGGCGCGGCGCGCGACACGAAGGACTTCACCACCGGGGCGGCCGTATAAGCGGCCGTGCGGATGCCCGGGTAGCGGGCACTGCCCTGCGGCTCGTCCATCATCACGATGACGACGTAGCGCGGCGCTTCCATCGGGAAAGCCGCAGCGAAGGTGGAGACCAGCGAGCGGCGGGCATAGCCGCCATCCTTGGGCTTCTCCGCCGTGCCCGTCTTGCCGCCGACGCGATAGCCTTCGGCATCGGCATTGCGCCCGGTGCCGGTCTGCACGATCATCCGCAGCAACTGGCGCATCTTCGCGCTGGTCTGCTCGGAGAACACCCGGCGGGCGGCCACTTGTTCATTCGGCTTGCGCTTGAGAACGGTGGTGGGATGCCAGATGCCGCCATTCACCAGCGCGGCATACGCGCTCGCCAGATGCATCGGCGTCACGGCGATGCCATGGCCATAAGCAGTCGTCATGATCGTCGTGCGATACCAGCGCGACGGGAACAGCGTGCCGGCCTGTTCGCGGAGCTCCACGGTGGCCGGACGGTCGAACTCAAGCGAGCGATAGGCCGCCTCAAGCGGCTTTTGCCCCATTTCATCGGCGATGCGGGCCGTGACAATGTTGCTGGAGTGCACCAGCGCCTCCGGCACCGTCAGCCAGCGGCCCAGTGGGTGGTCATCCTTGATGGTGAACCGCCCGACCGGCAGCGGCGCCGTGGCATCATAGCGCTTGCTCATGCTGACGATGACGCCCGCATCCATGGCGATGGCGAAGGACAGCGGCTTGAACGTCGAGCCGAGCTCATAGCGCGCCTGAACCACGCGATTGCAGCGCGGCGACATGTCGCAGGTGATCTGGCCCCGGCGCATTTGGCCGTCCGGGCCCATCACCATCGGCGCCTCGACCGGCACCAGGCGGTTGGGATTGAACGTGGGCAGAGACGCCATCGCGATCACTTCGCCATTGCGCGAATCCAGCACGATGCCGACGGCGCCCTTGGCGCTCTGCTCCGCCATGCCGAGCGACAGCTCTTCCTCCAGCGCGGCCTGAACGCGGCTATCGATGGAAAGCTGCAGCGGCTGCCCGCGCGTCTTTTCGTCGGTCAGCCGGTCATCGAACGCGCGCTCGACGCCCATGGCACCGAACCCGTCCCGATTGACGAAACCGATAAGGTGCGCGGCCAGCGTGCGCTGCGGATACAGCCGCTCCGCCTCACGCGGAAACTCGATGCCGATCTCGCCCAGCGCATTCACAGCGGCGACGTCGCGCGGGACGGCGCGGGTGCGGAGGTAGTTCCACTGCCCGCCCGAGGTCAGCTTGGCGTAGAAATCGGCTTCGGACTGGTCCGGGAAGATCGCGTGGAGCTTTTTGGCCAGATCGCGCGGATCGCCGAGCAGGCGGTCGCGGCGCACGGCAATGGCATAACCGTCGATATCGCGCGCCAACGGCACGCCGTTGCGATCGACAATATCGGCGCGCCCCGGAATCGGGATAGGGCTGGCCATGCGCTCGGCCTGGGTGCCGGCGTCAATGCCCATCCAGACCATTTTCGCCGCCATCACCATTGTGATCGCGGCGAAAATAAGCAGGAGGAGCATGATCCGGCCGTGGGCCACCGTGACCAAATCTGTCGGTTTCCGGGTCTCGGAACGCGGCTCCGGCCGCGCCAAAATGGTGGCCATCAGGGCACCATAGCTTCACTTAGAGCCGGGCCGCCGAGCAGCTTCTTGTCGAGCAGGGCCAGCCGCGCTGCCTTGCGGGAGGCCGGATCGGGCTCGACAGTGCGGCGCGCCGCAGCCTCTGCCGGCGCACGCGTTGCTGGTGCCGTTTTCGCCTTAGCCTCCGCCACGGGGGGCCGGGGCTCGGCAGCCGAGGCAGTGCGAATGAACGCAAACTCCGAGGCCACATCGGCACCGCTGCGCGCTGCCGGCTTTTCGGGCGCTGCCGCGACCGGCGCAGGCGGGGTGTTCTGGGCCATCGCGGTCATGACGGGCGGCGGGCTGTAGCCGCCGGTCACCGGTGCCATGCGATCCAGATTGGCGAGCGCGCGCTCATTGGGCAGATATTGCGCAGGCGCCGGCACATACAGGCGCAGGTCGCTGGTGTTCCAGGCGTGGAGCTGACGCATGGTTGCCCGCGCACCGAATTCTGCCTCCAAATAGCGGATGTCGGCGCGGGTCCAGCGGATCTGGTCGATCGTATGCCGCACCGCGTTCCGCTCCGTCGCCACCTGCAGACTGATCAGATAGGCGGCGAGCGCCCCCATGGCGACCACGAGAATCCACATGATGCTTTGCAAGCGCTTGATGGCGATCATGATCGTGCTCCCACAGATTGGTGCATGGCAGGGGCTTCAGTTCGGATGGCGCTACGCAGCGTTGCGGAGCGCGCACGGGGGTTGGACTTGAGTTCGGCATCGCCGGGGCGAACAGCGCGGGCGGGCTTCTGGAAGGTCGGGCGCACGGCGGATTTGACTTCCGGCCGGTGACGCGAGCCGGCACCCTCCTGCCCGCTGCGCGTGCGGAGAAAATTCTTCACGATGCGATCTTCCAGGCTGTGGAAGGTCACCACCGCCAGCCGGCCACCCGGGCGCAACACGGCCTCGGCGGCATCCAGACCGCGCTCCAGCGCATCCAGCTCACCATTGAGATGAATGCGGATCGCCTGGAAGGTCCGTGTCGCCGGATCAGTCTTGTCGCCGGGCCGCTTGCCGAGCGCCTTGTGGACCGCGCCGACGAGATCGCCGATGGTCGCCAGCGGGCGCGCCGCCACGATGGCGCGCGCGACACGGCGCGACTGCCGCTCCTCGCCATAATGATAGAGGATGTCCGCCAGCTCGGCCTCATCGACGCGATTGAGGAACTCTGCCGCCGTCTCGCCGGACTGGCTCATCCGCATATCCAGAGGGGCGTCCGGAAAGCGGAACGAGAAGCCGCGCCGCTCGCGATCGAGCTGCATCGAGGAGACGCCGATATCCAGCGTCACGCCATCCACGCCGTCGACACCGGCCTCAGCCAGCAGCCGTTCCATCTGCGCGAAATTGCCGGCGAGCAGCGTGATCGCGCCCTCGCTGGCTGCGACGACCGCCTGCCCTTCGGCAATGGCGTCAGGATCCTGATCGATCGCGAAGACCTGCGCACCGCGCGCGGCCATGGCGCGGCTGTACCCGCCGGCACCAAATGTGCCGTCGACATGACGCTCGCCAGGGGCAATGGCAAGCGCGTCCAGCACTTCGTCGAGCAGCACGGGGCGGTGCGGCTCGGCCGGCGGGTTCGCAAGGGAAGCCGCGCTCATCAGCGCTCCTCCCGTTTGGCCTTGAGCTCATCGAGGAAGGTTTCGCATTCCTCGATGGCAAGCAGGTTCGCCGAATTCTCGGCGAGGAAGCGCTCGGGGCTCCAGAGCTGGACGAGGCGACCGCCCCCCACAATGAAGAGCGCGTCGGTGATGCCGTACAACCGCCGAAAAGCCGGCGGCAGGGTGAACCTGCCGCCGGAGTCGATGGTAACGGTCTTGATGGTGCTCCAGAAGTTCGCATCCGCCATTTCCGCGTCGAAATCCTCGCCACGGGTCATGGCGATGCGGGCGGCCTCGTCGAACTTGTTCTGAAAGAAATCGAGCTGCTTACTGCCGAACAGCGACACATATTTGCGGGTGGGGTCGGCCCTAACAAGCATGGTGCCGGGCTGGGTGCTGTGCTCATTCAGGACGGAGCGGAACGACATCGGCAGCGCGAAGCGCCCCTTGCCGTCCAGGGCACTGGCCCCGTTCCCCATGAAATAAGCCGATGACACCCCAACGAACTCCCTGCGCGGGGCACAGGCCTTCCCGCTCCGGAAAGCACCAAGCTGACCGGTTGATAGACTCGCGAAGATACGAGTGCCCCTAGGCCTGCGGTATTAGCAGTCCGCCCCCGGGGAGAAAAGGGAGAATCTTGGATAAAGTGGGAAATGATGGGAAAATCTTGGGCGGATTAGGGAGAAATGCCCTCCGTTTTTCTTATGTTCTCATTATGACCCGTATTTGTCCGAACCATGGGCTGGGAATAGCGGGGATTGCGCACCACCAGCGCCAGCAGGAGGGAAAGGGCCAGCGCAGCGCCCAGCGCGAAGCGGAGACCCCGCACCAGAGCGGCCTCGTCCTTCACCCAACTCGTGAAAGTGCCGATCGAAAGCGGCTCGTCGCGCAGCCACGCGGCGAGAACGTCCGGCGCGTCACTGGTGCGCAGCGCGCGGTCGGCCCCATCCTGCGAGGCCAGCGTCCAGAGGCGGTCATCGATCCAGTCCGCATCCGCCACCAGCAGCGCCTGCCCCCTGCCCAACCGACAGGTCGCGATGAACCCCTGCTCGGCGGGCGTGCAGCCGGCCGTCGGCTCGCGCACAACGAAGCGCGAGGCGCCTGCCACCTGCAGCAAGGCGCCTGACGCCAAGGTGCGCCGATCCGACGCCTCGCCCCCATGGCCATCGCCATGGGATTGCGCGGTGAACTCCGCAGCTTCCAGTCGCACGCCCCAATGGGCCAGCAGCGGATCGAGCAGACTCGTGAGCGGCGGCCGCCCGGGATGGACGAGCGGGCGCGGGTCCGGCCAGAGCAGTAGCGGATCGGCCAGCACCACCGCGCGTCCACCCGCGCGCACCCAGCGGTCCAGCGCGACCAGTTCTTCCGGCGCCATCGCGCGCGGCTGGGCCAGCAGCACCGCCGCGTGCCCAGCCAGGCTCTGGTCATTGAGCGCATCCAGAGGGTGCAGGGCGACATGGAGGTCGAGCGCGCGCAGCAAGGGCGAGCGCAGACCGATCGACTGCGCTGCCGGCAATCCGTGAACGGCGCCCATGGCGACATCATGCAAGGGCAAGGCCGAGAACAAAGCGACGCTGGGCCGATCCCCGGCTGTGGTGGATGGGGAAGCATTGCGCATGGCCGGCACGGCCCAATTCGCGACAAGCACAGCCCCTACGCACAGCGCCAGCGCCGAACCCAGCCTTACCCGGCGGGAGCGGCCTGCGACCAAAGCCCACAGACTGCCGACGACGGCCAATCCCACTGCGAGCGCGATCATGCCGGCCCAAGGCAGACGGACGGACGCCAACCCGATCAGGCACAGCGGCGGCAGCAAGACGGCGGCCCACAGAGCCGCAACCGTCGGCCAGCGCAACCTTGCAGGAGCAGCCTCGGCGCGGTCACCCTGCCCGGCGCGGGCGGCGCGCGTCAGCAGAATTGCGCCCAGAATGATCCCCGCAGTCTCCGGCCACAGCCAATCGAGCGGATCGAGCCGTCCGGTGCGCAGGCTGGTGCCGGTCAGCCCGAGCAGGAGCGACAGGATGGCAGGGGCAAGCGTCGCCGCCAGCAGCAAGGCAGTGCGGGGCATCGCGGCAACCGGGCGACGGCTCAGGGCGTCTGCTGCTGGGCGGGGCGCTGCGACTGGGCCTGATCGCGGTCCTGATCCATGCGCTGACGCAATTGCGGATCGGGCTCCAGATCGGGCACGGGTGACGGCAAAATGGGCGCGGCGCTGTCCGATGTGGTCGGGGTGACGCCGAGATCCGCCAGCGGCTCGTTGTTGGTCGGCGCCGGGGTGCCGGTCGTATTGGCGCCACCGGTCTGTGCGGCGGCGGACGACGCATCGCTCGACATCGTCGCGGTATCGCTCGTCCCATCCTGACGGACGGCATCGACGATCAGGTTCGCCAGCGTAACGACCAGCAGAACCGCGGCCAGCCCGACCAGGCCGATCTGCACGCGCTGCAACTCTTCACGATGGGCGCGAACGTCGCTCTTGCGGCTCACTGCTTCCCGTTCGGGCCGACTGTCCGCCATCTTTGCGCTCCCTAGTCCGCCAACCATGGGAAAGGCGTCAATCCCTTGGAAACCAGCCAGTCCCGATTGTAAAGCGTTGAAAGATAGCGAAGGCCCGTGTCGCACAGGATGGTAACGATCCGGCTGCCCGGCCCGAGCTTGCGCCCCAGCGCCACGGCACCTGCGACATTGATGCCGGTGGAAAGGCCAACGCACAGCCCCTCGCCCATCAGCTTCTCGACCCACATCATGCCTTCTTCGTCAGACATGCGGAACTGCGTGTCGATGGGCGCGCCTTCCAGATTGGCGGTGATGCGCCCTTGCCCGATGCCCTCGGCGACCGAGGAGCCTTCCGCCTTCAACTCGCCATGGGCGTAGTAATTATACAGCGCTGCGCCATAGGGGTCGGTCAGCGCAATGGTGATCGCCTCGCTCTTCTGCTTGAGGCCGAGGCCGACGCCCGCAAGCGTGCCGCCCGTTCCGGCCGCGCAGGTGAAGCCATCGATCCGCCCTTCCATCTGCGCCCAGATTTCCTCGGACGTGCCGACGATATGGGCCTTGCGATTGGCGATATTGTCGAACTGGTTGGCCCAGATCGCGTTCGGCGTTTCCTCGGCGAGACGGCGCGAGGTGTGCACGAAGTGACCGGGATTGGCATAAGGCGCGGCGGGCACGAGCACCAGCTCGGCACCGAGCGCGCGCAGCGTGTCCATCTTCTCGCGGCTCTGCGTCTCGGGCATGACGATGATCGTGCGATAGCCCTTGGCATTGGCGACCAGCGCCAGGCCGATGCCGGTGTTGCCGGCCGTCCCTTCGACGATGGTGCCGCCGGGCTGCAGCAGGCCCTTTTCCTCGGCATCTTCCACGATGAACAGGGCGGCGCGGTCCTTGACCGAGGCGCCCGGGTTCATGAACTCGCATTTGCCATAGATTTCGGCGCCACTGGCCTCAGACGGTCCGGCCAGCCGGACGAGAGGCGTATTACCGATGAGGGAGATCGTATTGGGATGGACGGTCATAGCGACTGACTAGGACGACGAAGCGCGCTGAGCAAGGCAGGAGATTGCATGGCCGCCGCAAGCCCAGCTTGTCCCGCAGCACTGCCGGAACGCGCTTATTCGGACCGGACGAGCGCCTGCTCGTCTTCGCCCTGTTCGCGGGCCGCGCGCCGATCCGTAAACCAGATGAAAATCAGCGTCATTTCGTAGAGGATGATGAGCGGAATGGCGAGCATGAGCTGCGAAACCACATCGGGCGGCGTGAGAACCGCCGCCACAGCCACCGCACCGACGATGAAATAGCGCCGCGCACCCACCAATTGCGCGCGCGAGACGATGCCGGCGCGATTGAGCAGCATCACCAGCACCGGCAGAAGAAAGCTGATGCCGAAGGCCAGGATGAACTGCATGACGAGGCTGAGATAGCTGTCCACGCTGGGCAGCGCTTCCAGCTGCATCCCGCCCGCATCGCCCTGAAAGCGCAGGAAGAAGTGAAATGCGGTCGGCATCACCAGATAATAAGCAAAGGCCGCGCCGCCGACGAACAGGATGGGCGTTGCCAGCAGGAAGGGCAGCAGCGCCCGCTTTTCCTTGGCATAAAGGCCCGGCGCGATGAACGCCCAGAGTTGGTTGGCGGTGATCGGGAAGGAGATGAAGAAGGCGCCGAACATGGCGACCTTCAATTCCACGAAGAACGCCTCATAAAGCTTGGTGTAAACGAGCTTTCCGACCGTGTTGCCAAAGCCCTGCTTGAGCGGCTCCACGAGAAAACCGAGAATGTCGCCCGCAAAATAATAGCAGACCGCGCCGGAAATGAAGAGCGCGGCGACGCAGCGCAACAGGCGCTTTCTCAGCTCGATGAGATGATCGAGCAGGGGCGCCTTGGTATCGTCAATGTCCTTCATGCGGTACGCGGTCCGTTCGGCTCGTCGGAGGTGCCAAGCGGCAGGCTGGACTGCGCCATGCTCTCGCTGGCGGGCGCGTCGCGCTTGTGCGCCGGGCCGGCATCCTCGACCGTCTCGCCGGTATGGGACGGCGCGTCATCGGTCGCGACCTTATCGTCACGATCCCCCAGCAATTCCGGCGCGCTATGATCCTGCAGGGCGGCTGTGCTCGCCGGATCGCTGAACTCCGTATTGCGGGTTTCGTCCATGATTTTCTGGTTCTGCTTGGCCCACTGCTTCTGCAGTTCCTCAAGCTCGGCTTCGCGCACCATCGCGTCGATGCCGCTGCGGAAATGGCGCGCCATGCCGCGCGCCTTCCCGACGATCTGACCGAATTTATAGAGCGCGCGTGGCAAATCCTTGGGGCCGATCACGAGGACCGCCACCACCGCGATCAGCAGCAGCTCTGTGGACGCAATGTCAAACATGCCAGGTTGGCCTGATCAGACCGCCCGGATCAGCTTTCGAGCTTCTGCTCTTCGCGCGTCGCGCTGCTCTCGCCGGCTGCGGACTGACGATCGATGCGCTGCGCAGGCTTCGCCGCGCTCGCCGTATCGCCGTCATCATCCGCAAGGCCCTTCTTGAAGCTCTTAATACCCTTGGCGACATCGCCCATCAGGCTGGAGATGCGTCCGCCGCCGAACAGCAGCACGATCACCAGCACCAGTACGACCCAGTGAATCGGGGAACCGAAACCCATCAGAAATCTCCTGTGAATGCGCCCTAACTAAGCCCTGCGGGTCCATAGCGCAATGGCCATCCCGGCATCAGCCCTTGCCTCATCGAATAAGGCGATCAGTCCTCATCTTCTTCATCTTGTGGGTCATTTTCAAGACTCCCCTGCAAATCCAGCGATTCCATCGCCAGATCGACCGGATCGAGCAGGCCGGCAGCGCGCAGATCGTCGATCCCGGGCAGATCGCGCCGGCTGGCGAGGCCGAAGTGGCTCAGAAAATCAGGGGTCGTCGCATAAGTGAGCGGCCGTCCCGGCACCTCTCGCCGCCCCGCCGGGCGCACCCAGCCCGCCTCCATCAGCACGTCCAGCGTCCCCTTGCCGACCTGCACGCCGCGAATCGCCTCGATCTCCGCGCGGCTGACCGGTTCGTGATAAGCGATGATCGCCAGCGTCTCGACCGCGGCCCGGCTGAGCTTGCGCGGCTCCTCCCGCTCGCGGCGCAGGATATGGCTGAGATCGGCTGCCGTCTGGAAATGCCAGCGCCCGCCCCGCTCGACCAGTTCAATCCCGCGACCGGCATAATGCGCGGCCAAAGCCGACAGGCAGCCCCGGATATCGCCGTCCAGCCCGCTATGCCGCTGGATCTCGGCGACCGTCAGCGGCGCCTCGGCCGCGAACAGCACGGCTTCCACGAGACGCTCCATCTCGCTCGCAGCATGGAACTCCGGCACGCTCATGACGGCACCGCCGGCGCGCGCAGGTACAGCGGCGCGAACGTCTCTTCCTGCCGCAGTTCGACGCGCCCTAGCCGCGCGAGCTCCAGCGCTGCGACGAAACTGCTGGCCAACGCCGAGCGGCGCAGCTGCGGATCAGCGGTTTCGGGCAGGAACCGGCCCAGCTCGGCCCAGTCCAGCTCCATGCCGATCAGGCGCGACACCCGCTCAATGGCTTCATCCAGCGTCATCACCGGCCGGCGATGGACGATGTGGATGCGCGGCGCCGTCCGCGCCTTCACCTGCCCATAAGCCTGAATGATGTCGAACAGGCTGGCCTGCCACACGATTGCGCGGGGCCGGTGCAATCCTTCCGGCGCCGCACGGGGGAAGACATCCCGGCCTAGCCGATCCCGCGCCATCAGGCGGGCGCCCGCCTCGCGCATCGCCTCCAGCCGCTGCAGCCGCAGATGGAGGCGCAGCGCCAGTTCCTCGGGCGAGGGCTCGGGCTGCGCTTCCTTGGGCAGCAGCAGCCCGGATTTGAGATAGGCGAGCCACGCCGCCATCACCAGATAATCGGCGGCCAATTCCAGCCGCAGTTCCGCCGCTTCCTCGATGAAGCGCAGATATTGCTCGACAAGGGCGAGGATGGAAATCTCGCGCAGATCCACCTTCTGCGTCCGCGCCAGCGCCAGCAACAGATCGAGCGGCCCTTCCCAGCTTTCCACCGAGACGGTGAGGATGGCATCGCCTGGCAGGCGGCGGACAGGCTCCATCCACTCGCCATCGAACAGCCCGGTCGGCGCCTTATCGGCAGGCTGGACGGGCGAGCTGGCGCTCATGCCGGCGCGAGGGCCAAGAGCGCGTCGCGCGTCGCCATCGCCTTTTCACCCGGCCAGGCCGGATCGGCGCCGGCGGCGATGCTCGCCATCGCCCGGTCCAGCCGCTCGCGCGCCGCATCGGACATGTCTGGCAAGCGCGCGGCAATGGCCGTCATCTCGTCCATCCGCCCCCAGCAATTGAGCGCCAGATCGCAACCGGCCGCGACCACCACCTCGGCCAGTTCATCCGCCGGACCGTTGAGCGCCTTCATGTCGAGATCGTCGGACATCAGCAGGCCATCAAAGCCGATAGCCCCCCGGATGATCTCGCGAATCACATAAGGCGACAGGCTGGCTGGCCGATCCGCATCCCACGCGGTGTAGACGATGTGCGCGGTCATGCCCGCCGGAGCGTGACGCAGCGCCCGGAATGGCGCGAGGTCGCGCTCCATCTCATCGGCGCTGGCCGAAACCGTGGGCAAAGCGAGATGGCTGTCGACCAGCGCGCGACCATGGCCCGGCATATGCTTGACGATGCCGGCGACGCCGCCGTCCCTCAGCCCCTCCAGCGTTGCCCGGCCCAGCGCCGCGACGCGCATCGGCTCAGCGCCGAAGGACCGATCCCCAACAATGTCGCTCGCGCCGGGATAGCGCAGATCGAGCACAGGGGCGGCATTGGCGGTGATCCCGACATCCGAGAGCATCGTGCCCAGCAGCCGGGCGTTGCAGCGCGCCGCCTCCATGGAGCTTGAGGGCGCGAGATCATAAAGGGCATCGAAGCGCGCGGCGGGGGGACAGTCCGGCCAGTGCGGCGGGCGCATCCGCGCGACGCGGCCGCCTTCCTGATCGATCATGATGTACAGATCGTCCCGCCCGGCGATCTCGCGCAACTCATCGGTGAGCGCGCGCAACTGGGCGCGGTCGGCGATGTTGCGGCCGAACAGGATGTAGCCTGCCGGGTCGCAGGCACGGAACAGCGCCCGCTCGTCCGCGCTGACACGCTCGCCGGCAAGGCCGAAGATGACCGGCTTCATCGCGCGGAGATCACCGGACGACGATGCAATTTTCGCCCGCCACCCGAAGCCGCCCGCAGGTGGCGGTGGCATCCGCCGGGGAGGCGACGCTGGCGCGCAGGCGATACAGGGTGCGTCCGCCCGTCTCGACCGGCTCGACGCTGTGCTTGAGGGCCGAGAGATAATCGAATCGGCCGGACTGCTTCTTCCAGACCTCCTCGGCGATGGCGCGCGAGGCAAAGGCGCCGAGCTGGACGCGCGGCCCGGTCAAGGTATCGACATCCTCAACCTTCGCCGGAGCTGGCGCCGCCGGCTTGGGCGTGGCGGCCGTCTTGACCGGCGCGATGACCGTGGGCTTTGCCGCCGGACGTTCTGCGGGAACGGCGAGAGCCGGCGCGGTCGGGCCGGTCTGCTTCAAATCGTCACGCGGTGCTTCCGGCACGCGGCTCGCATCGATGCGGCCCGAGGCCTCCCGGCCCTCGCTGGCTGCAAAGGCTTCGTCTCCTTCCCCATCGAAGGTGCGCGCGTCCGACGCGTTGGCCGGGACCTTGTAATCCTTGTTCTCCGCCGCGATCAGCGGGGCCGAGCCATCGCTGCCGCTGCGATCGCGGTTGCTGAACAGGTAGCCGCCGGCGACAATCACACCGAGCAGAACCAGGCCCAGCACCGCCAGACCGACAATGCGGATCGGGGATACCCTTTCGGTCTCTTCCTCAATTCCTGCGGGCTCCAGCCAGGGCAGCCGGTCCTCGTCATCAAGATTGAGACCGTTATTCGGCTCCCCGGCTGACATCAGTTCATCTCCTCAAGCGCGCTGACGCCCATCAGGGCCAGGCCGTTCTTGATAACCTGACCGATTCCGGCGCTCAAGTGCAGTCGCGCCGCGGTGAGGCCCGCATCGCCCGCGACGATCACGCGCCGCTCGGGCTGATCGTTGCCGAGGTTCCACCAGCCATGGAAGCTGGCGGCAAGATCGTAGAGATAGAAGGCGATGCGATGCGGCTCACGCGCATTGGCGGCAGCCTCCACCACGCGGGGGAAAGTGGCCAGCTGTTTGACCAGATCCACCTCCTCCGGGCCGAACAGCGCGCTGTCCGCCGCGGGCAGCCCGTCCGGGAAGCTCTCCTGCACCCGGCGCGCCAGCGAGGAAATCCGCGCATGGGCATATTGCACGTAGAAGACCGGATTGTCCTTGCTGGCTTCCACCACCTTGGCGAAGTCGAAATCCATCTGCGCATCGGCCTTGCGCGTCAGCATGGTGAAGCGCACCACATCCTTGCCGACTTCCTCGACGACGTCTGCCAGCGTGACGAAATTGCCGAGCCGCTTGCCCATGCGGACCAGCTCGCCATTACGCATCAGGCGGACCATCTGCACCAGCTTGACGTCGAACTGGACCTTGCCGCCGGTCAGCGCAGCCACGGCGGCCTTGATCCGCTTGACGGTGCCGGCATGGTCGGCGCCCCAGATGTCGATCAGCTGGTCGGCGTTTTCGGCCTTCTGGGCATGATATGCGAGGTCGGTGCCGAAATAGGTCAGCCCGCCATCGGACTTGCGCACCGGCCGGTCGCTATCGTCGCCGAACTGCGTCGCCCGGAAGAGCGTCATTTCGGTCGGCTCCCAGTCGTCCGGCAGTTCACCCTTCGGCGGCTCCAGTACGCCCTGATAGATAAGCCCCTCTGCCTCCAGCCGGGCCAGCGCGGCATCGACGCGGCCGGCCTGCTGCACGGCCGCCTCGGAGGCGAAGACATCATGATGAATGCCGAGCAGCGCCAGATCGGCGCGGATCATGTCCATCATCGCAGCGACGGCGCGCTCGCGGAACAGGTCGAGCCAGTCGGCTTCCGGGGCTCCGACGTAGCGATCGCCGAATTCCGCCGCCAGCGCCTGACCGATCGGGATCAGATATTCGCCGGGATAGAAGCCCTCGGGGATCGTGATCGTCTCGCCCAGCGCTTCCCTGTAGCGCAGATGCACCGAACGGCCGAGCGTCTGCACCTGCGCACCGGCATCGTTGATATAATATTCGCGGGTGACTTTATGCCCGGCATATTCCAGCAGCGCGGCCAGCGCATCGCCGACCACCGCACCCCGGCAGTGGCCCATGTGCATCGGCCCGGTCGGATTGGCCGAGACATATTCGATGTTGACGCGCACGCCCTTGCCCATCGTCGAGCGGCCATAGTCGGCGCCGGCCGCATGGATGGCCGCCAGCTCGTCTTCCCAGGCAGTGCGGACAAGGCGCAGGTTGATGAAGCCGGGGCCCGCGATCTCCACGCCGTCGACATCCGTGAGCGTCCGCAGCCGGCCGGCGATCAGCTCGGCAAGGGCGCGGGGATTGGTGCCGGCCGGCTTGGCCAGCACCATCGCGGCATTGGTCGCCATGTCGCCATGCGAGGGATCGCGCGGCGGTTCGACGGTCACGGCGGCACGATTGAGGCCGGCGGGCAATTCGCCAGCCTGCACCATGTCGTCCAGAAGGCCGTCCAGCGCGGCGGCGATACGAGCGAAGATATTCATCGGGTCAGCGGTCCTGTCAGCATCGGCGGCGCGGCTGCAGGATGCTGCGGTCGTCCGGCCGCCGGAAAATATCAGCGGGTCACGTTATAGCGGAGCTGGTCGGTGGTCAGGTTGAAACCCAGGAGCAGCTCGAAGCTGCTTCGCTGGATCGCCTCGCGCACTTCAGGGCGGGCCAGCGGATCGAGCGCCGCGTCCTCATCGCCCGTCTTGCGCGGGCGGGTGATCATGCGCTCGACCTCGGGCGGCAGCGTTGCCGCACTGCGATCGATATAGGCGGAGGTGCTACCCGTCGCCTCGGCACGCAGCGCCCCCTCGGCGAAATTCAGCCGCACCATCGTAACGCGCTTGGCGGTCACCGCCGTCGCGCCGCGCACGACCGCCGCGAAGACGGGCAGATCGACCGTCCGCGCCGGGCCCGCATCGCGGCGCACCGCGACCACCTTGTAGCCGACCTGCGAATAAATGTCGGTGTCGCCGGTCGTGCAAGACGGCCGCACATCGGTGAGCGTCGCGACCACATCGATCGCGCGCGCGTCGCGGCTGTCGGCCGGGTCGAACAGCGTGACGTCGCCGGTGTGCGCGGCCACGGCCACGGTCGGGCATGCGGTGCGGAACTGGATGATGCCTTGTCCGGCGGAGTCGATGTCGCCGCGCTTCGCGCAGCCGGCCATCAGGGCGACAAGAGCTGCCAGAACGGCGGGTTTCGAGAGAGCGGCGATCCGCACGATGGCTCCAATTCCTTCATTCTGGCGCGCGCGGGATATCCCGCGCACAATCGGGTCCGCGCTTCTTAGTCGCGCTCCCACGGGCGCGCAACCGAAAGGGCACGTCGCCCGGACGGGCTGCAAAGACCTCGCCCGCGCCAGATGACCGCAGGATGAACCGGACGGCCGTTGCGCCCTCTCCCATTCTTCCGGCTTTCCCTCGGGCGGCCATGCCCCTAATGGGACTGGATGGATGGATCGACACATATGCCCGACATGCCTGCCTCTCGCCAGCGCCCCGCCCTCACCGTTCTGGTCGCCGCACCGCGCGGCTTCTGCGCCGGTGTCGACCGCGCGATCATGATCGTGGAGCGGGCGCTCGAGAAGTTCGGCGCGCCGGTCTATGTCCGGCACGAGATCGTCCACAACCGCTTCGTCGTCGATGGGCTGCGCGCCAAGGGCGCCATCTTCGTGGACGAGCTGGACCAGGTGCCCGATGGGCGGCCGGTGGTCTTTTCCGCCCATGGCGTGCCCAAGGTCGTGCCCGCCAATGCCGAGGCGCGCGGCCTCGATTATCTCGATGCGACCTGCCCGCTGGTTTCCAAGGTCCACCGGCAGGCCGAGCGGCAGGTGGAGGCCGGGCGCCACATCCTGTTCATCGGCCACGCCAATCACCCCGAGGTGATCGGCACGTTCGGCCAGGTGCCGGACGGCGCGATGACGCTGATCGAGACGCAGGCAGATGCCGAGGCCTTCCAGCCCGCCCCCGGCGTGTCGCTGGCCTTCCTCACCCAGACCACGCTCTCCGTCGACGATACCGCGGAGATCGTCGCGACGCTGGAGCGGCGCTTTCCGGACATTGCCGCGCCGAAGGGCGAGGACATCTGCTACGCGACCTCCAACCGGCAGGCCGCGACGAAGGAAATCGCCCGTCGTGCGCAGGCCGTGATGGTCATCGGTGCACCCAACAGCTCCAATTCCATGCGGCTGGTCGAGGTCGCCGACCGCAGCGGCGCGCGTGCCCGCCTGATCGAAACGGCCGACGAAATCGACTTCGACTGGCTGGCCGGCGTCGAGACGCTGGGCGTGACCGCCGGGGCCAGCGCGCCCGAAGTGCTGGTGCGCAGCGTGATCGACAAGCTCGCCACCCGCTTCGACGTGACCGAGGAGGAAGTGCTCACCACCACCGAATCGATCACCTTCAAGCTGCCGCGCGGCCTGGAAGCGGCCTGAGCCATGGCTGTCTACACGCAGGTGCCGGCCGAGACGCTGGCGCTCTTCCTCGAACGCTATGATGTCGGCACACTGCTCGCCGCCAAGGGCATCGCCGAGGGCGTCGAGAACAGCAATTATCTCGTCGACACGACCGGCGCGGACGGCAAAGGCGCCCGCTTCATCCTGACGCTCTACGAAAAGCGCGTGGATGTGGCGGACCTGCCCTTTTTCATGGATCTGCTCGACCATGTCGGCGCGCGTGGCTGCCCGGTGCCGCGCTTCATCCACGACCGCGAGGGCAAGGCACTGCAGACGCTGTGCGAGCGGCCCGCCGCCCTCATCGAGTTTCTGAACGGCGTCTCGGTGACCCACCCGACCCCGCCGCAGGCCCGGTCTGCCGGCGCGGCCCTGGGGCAGTTTCACCGCGCCGCCGAGGATTTCTCCGGCGAGCGCCCCAACACGCTCGGCCCGGAAGGATGGCACCGCCTCGCCAATGAGTGCGGCGGCGCGCTGGATACCATCCAGCCGGGGCTGGAACAGCGCGTACGGACCGAACTCGCCTATCTCGACGCGCATTGGCCGGATGCGCTGGCACGTGGCGTCATCCATGCCGATCTGTTTCCGGACAATGTGCTGATGCGCGGCGACGAGGTCGGCGGACTGATCGACTTCTACTTCAGCTGCACGGACATCCGCGCCTATGACCTTGCCATCATGCATGGCGCCTGGTGCTTCGGGCCCGACGGGCGGGACTTCGACAGCGCCGTGGCTTTGGCGCTGATCGCGGGATATCGCGCGACGCATGGGCTGACCGCGGAGGAATATGCCGCGCTGCCTGTCCTCGCACGCGGCGCGGCGCTGCGCTTCCTGCTGACCCGCGCCTATGACTGGATCAACACGCCCGCCAATGCGCTGGTGACGCGCAAGGATCCGCTGGCCTATCTGCGGCGCCTCGACTTTTATGCCGAAACGGACGCAGCGGCGCTGTTCGGCTCGGCCTCGTGAAAACCGTTCAGCTGTTCACCGACGGCGCCTGCAAGGGCAATCCCGGACCGGGCGGCTGGGGCGTGGTGCTGCGCTTCAACGGCCATGAGAAGGAGCTTTCCGGCGGGGAAGCGCACACCACCAACAACCGCATGGAGCTGATGGCCGCGATCGCTGGCCTCAACGCCCTCAAGGGGCCGTGTCACGTGATTCTCTCCACGGACAGCAACTATGTGAAGGACGGCATCACCCGCTGGATTCACGGCTGGCAGCGCAATGGCTGGCGCACCGCCGACAAGAAACCGGTCAAGAATGCCGACCTCTGGCAGGAACTGCTTGCCGCCGTCGCGCCCCACCAGATCGACTGGCAATGGGTAAAGGGCCACTCCGGCCACCCGGAAAACGAGCGCGCCGACCGCCTCGCCAGCGATGCGGCGGAGCGGGCGCGGGGTTAGGTTTCGCGGCTCCGGGCTGCTGTTCGCGTTAGCCCCATAGCGCCCGGTTTTACGCCGGCTGGAACGTCCGCCGCCAACCTTCGTTACGGCGTGGAGCCGATCCTGGGCTCGTTAGCCAAAGATCGGACTGTTATGCCGCCACGCACCCTGATCCAGTTCTTCCATTGGTACACGCAGGATGGAGGGCGGCATTGGGATGAGGTGGCTGGCAAGAGCGCGAGCCTCGCGGGCATCGGCATCACCGATATCTGGCTGCCGCCGGCCGGCAAGGGGGCGGCGGGCGGCTATTCGGTTGGTTATGACGCCTATGACCTGTTCGACCTCGGCGAGTTCGACCAGAAGGGCACGGTGGCGACCAAATATGGTGATCGCGCCGCGCTCGAACGGGCCTGCGCTACCCTGCGCGATGCCGGATTGCGGGTGATCCACGACGTCGTCTTCAATCACAAGATGGGCGGAGACGAGACGGAGCAGGTGCGCGTGCGCCGGGTCAATCCGGATAACCGCACCGAGATCGAGGACGAGGCTTTCGAGGCGCGCGCCTATACGCGCTTCACGTTCCCGGGGCGCAATGGCGCCTATTCCAAGTTCATATGGGATGCCCGCTGCTTCAGCGGCGTGGACCATCTCGACGAGCCCAATGAAAATGGCGTCTTCAAGCTCGTCAACGACTATGGCGATGGCGAGTGGAACGCCGAGGTGGACGAGGAACTCGGCAACTTCGACTATCTGATGGGATCGGACATCGAGTTCCGCAACAACGCCGTCTATGAAGAGCTGAAATATTGGGGCCGCTGGCTGGCCGAGCAGCTTCCTGTCGATGGCTTCCGGCTCGATGCCGCCAAGCATATCCCGGCCTGGTTCTTCCGCGACTGGGTGGGGCATATGCGGGAGAGCGTGGCGGACGATCTGTTCGTGGTCGCCGAATATTGGCACCCGGACATGACCGCCCTGCAGACCTATCTCGACCGGGTCGATCATCAGCTCGCCCTGTTCGACGTCGCCCTGCATCACCGCTTTTACGAAGCCTCCTGCGCGGGCGACGCATTTGACATGCGGACGATCTTCGACGGTTCGCTGGTGGCGGTGGCCCCGGACCGGGCGGTGACGATCGTGGCAAACCACGACACCCAGGCGCTGCAGGCCATGGAAGCACCCGTCGAGACCTGGTTCCGTCCGCTGGCTTATGCGCTGATCCTGCTGCGCGAGGCCGGGGTGCCCTGCGTGTTCTATCCCGATCTCTATGGCGCGCGGTACAATGATACGGGCGGCGATGGCGAGACTCATGAGGTCGAGATGCCGACGATTGACGGCCTCGAGAAGCTGATCGAAGCGCGGCAGCGTTTCGCGCACGGCCCGCAGACCGACCTGTTCGACGACCCCCATGCCATCGGCTTCATCCGCCACGGCACGGAGGATGCGCCGGGCTGCGTCGTGCTGCTCACCAATGCGGGCGATGCCAGTAAGGTCTTCGATCTCGGCCCGGATCATGCCGGCGCGGGTTTCCGCGATTATCTCGGGCATTGCGAGGAAGAAATCTGGTCGGACGATGAGGGACGGCTGATCGCGCGGGTGAATGGCGGAAGCGTGAGCGTGTGGGTGCGCAGCGACGCATTTTGAAGGGCTCAGCGCCAGCGCATTGCCCTTTTGGGAACTCCGGGGCGACTGATGCTCAGGAACGACCCTCCAACATCGCGCGTTGGCTCAATTGAAAGGAGTTCTCAGATGGAAGATGAGGTTCACAAGACCACCGAAGACGCCCGTGCCGGCCAGACGCCGCACATCGTCCGTTATGTGCTGAGCATCTCGCTCGTGCTTGCGGTGATTGTGATGGCGGTCGTTCTGTTCTGGGGCTCTGCCCAGAGCTGACGACGGCCTGAATGCGCTTTTACGCGCAGAAAAGTGGGGCCGGACGCGGCCGGCCCACATTCCTCAAATATCGCGGCGCCCGAGCAACCGCAGACGCAGAGCGTTGAGCTTGATGAAGCCAGCCGCATCCCGCTGATCATAGGCGCCCGCATCATCCTCGAACGTCACGACCTTCTCGCTGTAGAGCGAATTGGGCGACTTGCGGCCCACGACGATGCAGCTGCCCTTATAGAGCTTGAGGCGGACCGTGCCCGCAACCTTCAGCTGGCTGTGGTCGATTGCCGCCTGCAGCATCTCGCGCTCGGGTGAGAACCAGAAGCCGTTATAGACCAGTTCCGCATAGCGCGGCGCCAGTTCGTCCTTGAGGTGGGCGGCGCCGCGATCCAGCGTCAACTGTTCGATGCCGCGATGTGCCAGCGCATAGATCGTGCCGCCCGGCGTCTCGTACATGCCGCGCGATTTCATGCCGACGAAGCGGTTCTCGACCAGATCGAGCCGGCCAATGCCGTGCTTGCGACCCAGTTCGTTGAGGGCTTCCAGCAGCGTGGCCGGACTCATCGCCTGACCATTGAGGGCCGTACCGTCGCCCTTCTCGAAATCGACGGTGATATATTCCGGCGTGTCCGGCGCATCCTCGGGATTGACGGTGCGCGAATAGACATAGTCCGGCACCTCCTCCCACGGATCTTCGAGCACTTTGCCTTCCGAGGAGGTGTGCAGCATGTTGGCGTCAGTGGAGAACGGCGCTTCGCCGCGCTTGTCCTTGGGCACCATGATCTGGTGCTGCTCGGCCCATTCGATGAGCTTGGTGCGCGAGGTCAGATCCCATTCGCGCCACGGCGCAATGACCTTGATATCCGGCTGGAGCGCATAATAGCCAAGCTCAAACCGCACCTGGTCATTGCCCTTTCCGGTCGCGCCGTGGGACACGGCATCGGCCCCGACCATCTTGGCGATCTCGATCTGGCGCTTGGCGATCAGCGGCCGCGCGATGGAGGTGCCAAGCAGATACAGCCCCTCATACATGGCGTTGGCGCGCATCATCGGGAAGACATAATCCCGCACGAATTCCTCGCGCAAATCGTCGATGAAGATGTGCTCGGGCTTCACGCCGGCATTCAGCGCCTTCTGCCGGGCCGGCTCCAGCTCCTCGCCCTGCCCCAGATCGGCCGTGAAGGTCACGACCTCGCAGCCATAATGGATTTGCAGCCACTTGAGGATGACGCTGGTATCGAGGCCACCGGAATAGGCGAGAACAACGCGCTTGATGGTGTCAGACATGGCGACAGGGGTCTTTCGAACTGGAGGTCGAGGATCAGGCCGGTCGCCTATCAGCGTCGCTCAAAACGCGCAACCTGTGAGGGACGCCGGGCGCGCCAATCCGGTGGCAGCCCGCCACTAGTCATCGGCACGATCGATCATTGAGACGACTTTAATCGATTTTTGTTCTTGAACGGGTGGCATTATTGTCAGCCTTGGAACGCAGCCTGCAGCCTGCGTCCATTGCTCGCCGGTTCCCCACGGCCGCGCGAGCACCTGCTGCCCCGGCACCCCCCTCCTGCCGGGGCAGCTATCGCCTCCCGACATTCCCCTGCATCCGGCAAGACCGCGGCAGCTTTGCGCCTGTATAAAACGAACCGCCCGGCCCCATCTCTGGAGCCGGGCGGCGAAGCATCCGTCATGGAAGGAGGATTATGCCGAGAGATCGAACCGGTCGGCGTTCATCACCTTCACCCAGGCCGCGATGAAGTCGGCGACGAACTTGTCGGCAGCGTCGGACGACGCGTAAACCTCCGACAGCGCCCGCAATTGGGAGTTCGATCCGAACACCAGATCGGTGCGGGTCGCGGTCCATTTCTCCATGTCCGTCTTGCGGCAGGTGCCGACGAACACCTCGTCCCCGCGATCATCGACTTCCTTCCACGCCGTGCCCATGTCGAGCAGGTTGACGAAAAAGTCGTTGGTCAGCTGGCCGGGACGATCCGTCAGCACGCCTTCCTTGCGACCATTGTGATTGGCACCGAGCACGCGCAGCCCGCCGACCAGCACCGTCATCTCCGGCGCGCTCAGCCGCAGAAGCTGGGCGCGGTCGATCATCAGCTCCTCGGTCGGCACGCTGAAGCGCACCTGGAGATAATTGCGGAAGCCGTCTGCCTTGGGCTCCAGCACGGCGAAGCTTTCGACATCGGTCCAGTCCTGCACGGCATCGGTGCGACCGGGCGTGAACGGCACGGTCACTGCGCGCCCGGCTGCCTTGGCGGCCTGCTCGATGCCGACGCTGCCGCCCAGCACGATCAGATCGGCAAGGCTCACCTTCTTCCCGCCCGGTGCCGCCGCATCGAAGTCCGTCTTGATGCCCTCATAGACATTCAGGACACGGGCCAGTTGCGCGGGTTGATTGACCTCCCAGTCCTTCTGCGGCGCAAGGCGGATGCGCGCGCCATTAGCACCGCCGCGATGGTCCGAGCCGCGATAGGTGGAGGCCGAGGCCCAGGCGGTGGTGACCAGCTCGGCCACGGACAGGCCCGATGCCGCGATCTTCTCCTTGAGCGCGGTGACATTGGCGGGGTCGATCGGCGCATGGTCGGCCTTGGGGATCGGGTCCTGCCAGATCAGGTCTTCCGCCGGCACCTCGGGGCCGAGATAGCGCGCCTTCGGCCCCATGTCGCGGTGACACAGCTTGAACCAGGCCCGTGCGAAGCAATCCGCGAAATAGTCCGGATTCGCCCGGAATTTCTCCATGATCACCCGATAGGCGGGGTCCATCTTGAACGCCATGTCCGCTGTGGTCATCATCGTCGGCACATGCTTGGCAGGATTGTGCGCGGCCGGGGCCAGCGTCTCGGGCGGATTGCCGACCGGCTGCCACTGCTTCGCGCCGGCAGGGCTGCGCACCAGCTCATACTCATGGTCGAGCAACATGTCGAAATAGCTCATGTCCCAGCTGATCGGCGTGGGCGTCCACGCGCCTTCGATGCCGCTGGTGATCGTATGATCGCCGATGCCGCTCTCGTGGCTCGACTGCCAGCCTAGGCCCTGCTGCGCGATGTCTGCGCCTTCCGGCTCGGCGCCGATCTTGGAGGCATCGCCCGCGCCATGCGCCTTGCCGAAGGTGTGGCCACCGGCGGTCAGGGCAGCTGTCTCCTCATCGTCCATGCCCATGCGCTTGAACGTCTCGCGAATGTCCCGTGCGGACTGGAGCGGATCGGGATTGCCACCCGGCCCTTCCGGATTGACGTAGATGAGGCCCATCTGGATCGCGGCGAGCGGATCCTCCAGCGCGCGGCCCTCGGCCTCGTCAATGCGGGTGAGATTGCCTTCCTGGCCCACCCACTGCTCCTCGGTGCCCCAGTAGATGTCCTTCTCCGGCTCGAACACGTCGGCCCGGCCGCCGCCGAAGCCAAACACCGGTCCACCCATCGATTCGATCGCGACATTGCCGGCAAGGATCATCAGGTCCGCCCAGCTCAGCTTCGCGCCATATTTCTGCTTGATCGGCCAGAGCAACCGGCGAGCCTTGTCCAGATTGGCATTGTCCGGCCAGCTGTTGAGCGGGGCGAAACGCTGCTGCCCGCTATTGGCGCCACCGCGACCGTCACCGGTGCGATAGGTGCCCGCCGAGTGCCACGCCATGCGGATGAAGAACGGGCCATAATGGCCGTAATCCGCCGGCCACCAGGGCTGGCTGTCCGTCATCAACGCATGAAGGTCGCGTTTGACGGCCTCATAATCCAGCGTCTTGAACGCTGCGGCATAGTCGAAATCGTCCCCCATCGGGTCGGTAGAGAGACCGTTTCGCTGGAGAATTTCGAGCGAGAGCTGGTTGGGCCACCAGTCCCGGTTGGTGCGGCCCAGCAGCGAGCGCATGGCAGCGGAGGCCTTCATCGGGCAACCCGACGGCGAACCAGTTGTTTTCGCGTCCATTTCAATATCCTTCCCGATCAAAATTCATTGAGGGGAGATTATCGAACAGAGGCCACTCAAAACAGCGATTAAACTTCGTTATTGAAAGCTAGATTTTCGATCAAGCATCAGCCCTTGGCGCGATAGCGTGCCTCGGCCTGCGCCATATAGTCCCGCGTGATGGGCAGAGTGTGGCGATTGCGGACGAACTGGAGCTGGTAGATCGTCTGGCTGCCATAGAGGAAGCCGGACGCTGCTGCCGCCAGATAGAAGGTCCACATGCGGAAGAAGCGCTCGTCGTACAGGGCGACGATCTCCGTCTTCGCCGCCAGCGTGCGCTGATACCAATGCTCGAGCGTGTAGTAATAATGCATGCGCAGCACTTCGATGTCGGTCAGCAGCAGGCGGTTGGGCTCGCTGCCTTCCATGATCTCCGACAACGCCGCGGCGTAACCGCCGGGGAAGATATATTTGCGCATGAAGCCATCCGTCGATGACGGGCCATTGAGGCGGCCGATGGTGTGCAGCAGCATCACCCCGTCCGGCTTCAGCAGGTTATGGCAGGTGCGGAAGAACTCGCGATAATGGCGCACGCCGACATGCTCGAACATGCCGACCGAGACGATGCGATCGAACGTGCCGTTCACATCGCGATAATCGATCAGCTCGAACCGGACGCGATCGGCGACGCCCGCCTCCTGCGCCCTGCGCCGCGCGACCTTGAGCTGCTCCTCGGACAAAGTGACGCCGAGCACGTCCACATCCGCCACGCGGTTGAGATACAGGGCCATGCCGCCCCAGCCGCAACCGATATCCAGCACCTGCTGACCGGGCTTCAGATCGAGCTTGGCGGCGATATGCGCCTTCTTGTCGATCTGCGCCTGCTCCAGGCTTACCGCATCGGGGTCGGTAAAGTAGGCGCAGCTATATTGCCGGTCCTTGTCGAGGAACAGCGCGTAGAGCTTGTCCGATAGATCATAGTGATGCGCGACATTGGCCTTGGAGCGACTGCGCTTGTTGTAATTGTCGCGCCAGTGCTTGATCCGCTCTCCCAGCCAGCCGAGCAAGCTCGGCTCATCGAGCGTCTTGCCGCTTTCCAAAGGCGAATTGGCCGCGACCAGCATGATCAGGTTCCAGATGCTGCCCTGCTCGATCATGAGCTTGCCATCCATGAACCCTTCGGCCGCGCCGAGCGCCGGATTGGTGAGGATGGCCCGCGCGGCGGCATCATCGGTGAAGCGGATGGCGACGTCCGGCCAGCCCCTCACGGCTGTTCCCAACACTTCCTGCGACCCATCCGCATAGCGGATGGTCAATGTGCCCTGACTGATGATCTTGCCGAGCAGGCGACCCAATATTCTCATGGCGCGCGTTTATAGCGCGGCGGATCGTTCGGTCACCCCCTTTCACGAAGAGCGGGCGCTTTCCCTGACCGGTCCATCTGCTATTCCGCTGCCTCGGCCCGTCGGAGATGAGACGATCATGACCACCCCCAGCTTCCACAGCTACCGCCCGGCCGATGGCCATGGGCTGGCGCACAATCCGCTGAATGCCATCGTCGCGCCGAGGCCGATCGGGTGGATCGGGACGGTCAGCGCGACCGGCGTGCCCAATCTCGCGCCCTACAGCTTCTTCAATCTCTTCGCCTACAGCCCGCCGATCATCGGCTTCTCATCCAGCGGCGTGAAGGACAGCCTGACAAACGCGCGCGCGACCGGCGTCTTCACCTGGAACCTGGTTGGCCGCTCCCTGGCCGAGGCGATGAACGCCACATCGGCAGAGGTCGCGCCGGACATCGACGAATTCGCGCTCGCGGGGCTTGAACCGCTCGCATCGGTGGAGATCGCGGCACCGCGCGTCGCGGCCAGTCCGGTGCAGTTCGAATGCCGGGTGACAGACATCATGCCGCTGCGTGGCCTTTCCGGCGCGCAAAGCGGCAATGTCATGGTGTTTGGCGAAGTGGTCCACATCCACATCGATCCGGCCTGCCTGCATGACGGCATTTATCGCACCACCGATGCCGTGCCGGTGGCGCGGGGTGGAGGTCCGGCCGACTATTACGAAATCCGGCCCGACACACAGTTCCTGATGAAGCGCCCCGGCTGAACCTCGGCTCAGCCCAGCGCGGCCTGCTTCTCGGCCGCGAGCCGATCAAGCTCGGCGCGGCTCTTCTTCTCACTGGCGGACTTGAGCTGCCCGCAGGCGGCCATGATGTCGCGACCGCGCGGCGTGCGCACCGGCGCGGAAATGCCAGCCTCAAAAACGATGTCCGAGAAGCGCCTGATCCGCTCCGGGGTGGAGCATTCATAAGGCGCGCCGGGCCACGGGTTGAAGGGAATGAGGTTCACCTTGGCCGGCAGACGATATTGGCGGAGCAGACGGACCAGTTCGCGCGCATCCTCATCGCTGTCATTCTTGTCCTTGAGCATCACATATTCGAACGTGATGCGACGGGCATTATTGGCACCGGGATAGTCGGCACAGGCCTGGAGCAGCTCTTCCAGCCCGAACTTGCGGTTGAGCGGCACGATCTCGTCGCGCACCTCCTTGGTGACGGCGTGGAGCGAGACGGCCAGATTGACGCCGATCTCCTCGCCCGCGCGCGCCATCATCGGCACCACGCCGCTGGTGGAGAGCGTGATGCGGCGCTTGGAGAGCGCCAGCCCGTCGCCATCCATCACCACCTTGAGTGCATCGCGGACATGCTCGAAATTGTAGAGCGGTTCGCCCATGCCCATCATCACGATATTGGTGAGCAGGCGCCCGTCCGGGCTGTACTGCGGCGCGTCGTCGTCTTCTTCCTCTTCCACCTCGCCGAAGCCGGCCATGCTGCCCTTTGGCCACTCGCCAAGGGCATCGCGCGCGAGCATCACCTGCCCGACGATCTCGCCCGGCGTCAGATTGCGCACCAGACGCATCGTGCCGGTGTGGCAGAAGCGACAATTGAGCGTGCAGCCGACCTGGCTGGACACGCACAGCGTCCCCCGGTCCGCATCGGGGATGAAGACCATTTCATAATCCTGCGCGTCGTCGGAGCGCAGCAGCCATTTGCGCGTGCCGTCCGAGCTGATCTGCGCTTCCACCACATTGGGCCGCCCGACGATGAAGCGCTCTGCCATCCAGCCCCGCATCGGCTTGGCCAGATCGGTCATGCGGTCGAAATCGGTCTCGCCGCGATGATAGAGCCAGTGGAAGAGCTGCTTGGCGCGCAGCTTCGCCTGCTTCTCATCGAGACCGGCCGCACTCAGCTCAGCCTTGATCTGGGCGCGGGAGAGACCAACGAGATCGACCCGCCCATCCTCGCGCGGCGTGATGGCGCGGGGGACCGGCACAGGATCGACATGGCCGGGGATCGGCATGAGGGGCGTCGCAGTGTGGGGCATGGGGCGCATATAATCGCATGTTGGAGCTTGCGCCAGTGGCGTTCACCAACCCCGATGCCGGCAGACCATCCCCATACGAAACCGGATTTCCCGTCGTTGCGGGAACCCGGCGAGCAAGGAGCCGTTACGCTCTGGTCGTCCGGGCCCCTCTGGCGCTTGCTGGCAAGCGTGATGTCGGACGCCCCATCGCGCCCGAGGCACATCATTCCACGTACGCCATTCGCCGTGGAGTCCTTCGGCGCCTATCGGAGGATTGATCCATGAAGTTCACGGTCCCGCTCCCCCTCGCCGCCCTGGCCTCGCTCGCCTGCGCGACGCCCGCTTTCGCCGCGGACCGTGCCCCGACCCCGGAGGAGGCGAAGGCCATCACTGCCGTGCTGCACGACGCGGGTTTCAAGAGCTGGGACGAGATCGAGTTCGACATCGACGACAATCGCTGGGAGGTCGATGACGCGCGCGATGCGCAGGGCCAGCAGTGGGATCTCCATCTCGCCCCAAAAACCTACGCGATCGTCCGCCGCAAACGAGACTGACGGCGGGCTCCCTAGTTCGCAAAGCGCTTGAAATAGCTGCTGTCCAGCCAGCGCGGGCGTTCCGGCGCGTTGGCGACGCGCTGGGTGAGCGCAATCACATAGTCGGTCAGCTTCACGCCCTCGGCCTTCATGACGGGCTGCAGAAGATCATCCTGGGGAGAATGGTAGATGTTCGCGCGCCACGCGGCCTCCACCGCCTCTTCCGGCGTCCCGAGTTTGAAACCATATTTGGGAAAGAGCGCCGGGATGCCCTGCTTTATGAAGCTATATTGATCCGACCGGATGAACACGTTGCGATCCGGCTTGGGGTCCGGGACGATGGGCAGGCCCATCGCCTCGCTCACCGCCTGCGCATGAGCGCCAAGGGTGCTCTCCTCATAGCCGATGGGCGTGATGCTGGTCAGCGGAAAGATCGGCAGCGGCATATCCAGATTGATGTTCGCCACGATCGATCCGGCCGGCACCGTCGGACGACTGGCGAAATAGCGCGAGCCGAGCAGGCCCTTCTCTTCGGCCGTGACGATGGCGAACAGGATCGAGCGGCGGGTTTTCCTGGGCGCCGCCGCCAGCGCCCTGGCCGCCTCGATCATGCTGGCGACGCCGACGGCATTATCGAACGCCCCGTTATAGATGGCATCGCCATTGACCGGCGCTCCGATGCCATAGCCATCCAAATGCGCCGAAAGGACGACATATTCCGAGGCCAGTGCCGGGTCCGATCCGGGCAGAACCGCGATGATGTTGTTGCTGCTGAGCGGCTTTTGGGTCGCCTTAATCGTCGCGGCAAAACGGGCCGGCAGATCGAAGACGGGCAGCGGCGCGGATGCGTCCGACAGGGCGGACAGCGCCTCGAAGCTCTGCCCCGTGCCCTCGAACAGCAGACCGGCCTTTTCCGGCGAGAGGGTTGCCATCATGAAGGGCACCGAGACATCGCGCAGCGCCGGATCGGCCAGATACATGGAGGAGAGGCTCGCATTGCCGACCTGCCGCTCCCACCGGATCTCGACCTGTTTGGGGGTGGTGAGCGCAATCATGCCCAAGGCACCCCGCTCAGCGAGCAGCTTCGCGCGCGCCGAGCGCGCATCCGACTTCAGCGCGCCCGAAATGTCGGCCGGGCCGCCGGAGAGTACGACCACAACCTTGCCCTTGACGTCGATCCCCGCGAAATCGTCGTGACCGGCCTCAGCTATGGAGAGGCCATAGCCGGCAAAGACGAGCGGCGCGTCGATGCTGGCCGGCATGGGCGTGTTGCCACGGAAGAACAGATCCTGCGGGGTCGCCAGAACCACATCGCCCGACGCGCGCTTGAGCACCGCCGTGCTCGCCGGCTGATCGAAGTGCTGCTCGACCAGATCGACACGCTGAAAATAGCCGTCCGTTCCTGCCGCCCGCGCCCCAAGCTCGCGAAAGGACGCGACGACATAATCGGCCGCGCGATCATAGCCCGGCGTGCCGGCTCCGCGCCCTTCATTGGCATCGCTGGCAAGTTCCTCGACATGGCCCCACCAGGCACTGATCCGCTCAGGGGATGGGTCGGGCAGTTGCGCAGCCAGTGGGGCGGCGATCAGGCAGCCAATGACTGCCCCTAGGGCGTGGCGATAGAACATGAAGCATGGTCTCCCCGGACAATGCGCCGCATGCTGCAATGCAACAAGAGCGCTGTCAACGCGTGGCGGGACCGGGAAAGCAGCGCTTAACGTCGCCGCGCGCAGCCCAGCGCCGCCGCGTCGATGGCGGTGGCGGCACCGCCCAGGGCATAGCGATCGGTAAAGCGCCCGCCGGCCCGCGCCCGCCCGGATATGCTCATCGTCCGGTTGGTGCGCATCGCGGCGATGATTGCCGCATCGCTTGCTGGGTCCGCCGCCCAGACATCCGCTTCGGACCCAACCAGCGCGAACTGCCTGCCGCCGAGGGACAGAACCGCGTGCGTATCCTTGGCCAGCTGATGGCTGAGGCGAATATTCACCTGCCCGCGCAGCCCGGCGCGGGGCCAGTAGCCAATGGCGGCGAACGGGCGCCAGGGCGATGCTTCCCAGCCCCCGGCCATCGGCTGGGCCATGGCAAAGCAGCGCTGGGCGTTCGGATCCCGGAACGCGCCCCAGCCCTCGAACACGCCGAGCACATCCCGCGCCCGCGCGCTCCCGGCCGCGGCAAGCGCGGCGCCGATCAGCAGCAGAGCGAGCGCGCGGACAGGGCGGGTGAGCGTCATGCCGCCGGACAAAGCGTAACGCGCCCGCGAACACAAGACGGCGCCGGGTGGACACGCGCTTTTTTCTCGGGGCGACTTGCCCCATGCGGCAATTTCGATAAGGAATGAGGCTCCAAGAGCGGACTCCTTCGCTCCGACTCCATCAACCGGATAAGAAACGGACACCAGAGGGATGAAGGCCACCATCGAACGTGCGACGCTCCTGAAGAGCCTCGGCCATGTCCAGTCGGTCGTGGAGCGGCGCAACACGATCCCGATTCTCTCGAACGTGCTGATCGACGCGACCGGCGACGGCGCCATCAAGCTGATGGCCACCGACCTCGATCTGCAGATCGTCGAGAATGTGCAGGCGCAGGTGGAAACGCCGGGCGCCACCACGGTCTCGGCCCACACGCTGTTCGACATCGCGCGCAAGCTGCCCGAGGGCAGCCAGGTCCGCCTGGAAGCTGCCGAGGGCAAGATGCTGGTGCAGGCCGGGCGTGCCCGCTTCAACCTGCAGACGCTGCCGCGCGACGACTTCCCGATAATCGCGGAAGGCGCGCTGCCCACCAGCTTCGAGCTGCCGGCCGCCTCGCTCATCCAGATCATCGACAAGACGCGCTTTGCCATCTCCACCGAGGAGACGCGCTATTATCTGAACGGCATCTTCCTGCACGTCGCGGAAGACCCCGCCCCGGTGCTGAAGGCCGCCGCGACCGATGGCCACCGCCTCGCCCGCGTGACGGTCGTGCGCCCCGATGGCGCCGAGGGCATGCCGGACATCATCATTCCGCGCAAATGCATCGCCGAGCTGCGCAAGCTGCTCGACGAAGTGGATGGCAGCGTGCGCATCGACCTCTCGCCCACCAAGATCCGCTTCGACCTTGGCAATGCGGTGCTGACCAGCAAGCTGATCGACGGCACCTTCCCGGATTACAGCCGCGTGATCCCGACCGGCAACGACAAGCTGCTCAAGATCGATCCGCGCAGCTTCGAGGAAGGCGTGGACCGCGTCGCGACCATCGCCACCGAGAAGACCCGCGCCGTGAAGATGGCGCTGGAGAAGGACAAGATCACCCTCTCCGTCACCAGCCCGGAAAACGGCACTGCCGCCGAGGAAGTGCCCGGCGACTACAGCGCCGCGCCCATCGAGATCGGCTTCAACGCGCGCTATCTGCTCGACATTCTCGGGCAGGTCGAAGGCGACTCGGTGGAGGTCCACCTCGCCGACGCCGCCGCGCCGACGCTCATCCGCGAGAATGAGAAGGCGCCGGCGCTTTACGTGCTGATGCCGATGCGGGTCTGATCCCGCGCACCAGGCTTATTTGGGATTGCCCAGCACCGAGAGGGCCGCGACCGACAGGCTGCGTATGGCCGTTGGGATGGCGCTTTCGGCGTCCGGCAGGAAGTAGGGCGAGTGGTTTGTTGGGAGCGGCTCGCCGCGCTTGGCATAATCCGCGATGACTGACGGCAGATAGCCGCCGACACCCAGATAGACCGAGCGCATGCCGCTGGCTGACACCAGTTCCGAATAATCCTCGCTGGCCGAGCCGCCCGGCGCGCTGGCCGGGATCAGCGCAATGTCGTCCCACCCCGCCGTGCGCAGGGCAGCTGCGGTTTTTGCAGCGAGATCATCGTCATTGATGACCGATGCCGCGCCCCTGCTGTGATCGATCACCGGTTCGGGCGCCTGCGACATGGTCGCGACGGAGAGTGCCGTGCGCTTCACGCCCTCGACCAGCTGCTCGCGAACCTCCGGCGAGAAGGAACGCAACGTCAGGGCCAGCGATGCCGTGTCCGGGATGATATTGGCCGCCGAGCCCGCCTGAAACGCGCCGACCGTCACGACCCCGAACTCAAACGGATCCTTCTGCCGGCTGATCACGGTTTGCACATCCATCACGAAGCGCGCACCCATCACGATGGGATCGATGGTGCGGCTCGGCATCGAGCCGTGACCACCCTTGCCCTTGAAAGTGATCCGGATGGTGTCCGAATTGCTGGTAAAGGCGCCTTGCTTGACCACGATCCGCCCGACGGGATCATTGCCGACATGGGCCGCAAAGCCGTAATCGGGCTTGGGGAAGCGCGTGAACAGGCCGTCCTCGACCATCTTGCGCGCGCCCTGCCCGCTTTCCTCGCCCGGCTGCGCGACGAACAGCATCGTCCCGCGCCACTGGCCCCGCATGGCGAGCATCGCTTTCGCCGTGCCGACCCACCAGGCCATGTGCAGATCATGGCCGCAGCTATGCGCGACGAATGTGGTCTTGCCTTGATACTGCGCCTCACGGGTGCTCGAGAAGGGCGACTGGCTCAGCTCCTTCATCGGCAGGGCATCCATGTCCGCACGGATCAGCACCACCGGCCCCTCGCCATTGCGCAACACGGCGACGACGCCGGTCCCGCCAACCTTTTCTGTAACCTCCAGCCCCAGCTTGCGCATTTCCTGCGCCAGCCGCGCGGCCGTGCGGGTTTCCGCCAGGCTTAGCTCGGGATTGGCGTGCAGATCGCGGTAGAGCGCAATCAGGTCCGGCGTGCTCTGCTTGATGGATTGCTCGATGGCACCGGTCGCCCGCGCATCCACGGTGGCTGCCATGGCCGGACTGGCCAGCGCCGACATGGCAAGGAGCAGCGCGAGAGGGGATTTGAGCATGGCATCTCTCCGGTAAGCAGGAGGCTGGGTGGCACGAACCGGGCCGGAGCATAGACATGGGCTTGGACGAGGTGAAGTTGAAAGTTATGCAGAAGATGCATACTAGTGCGGCCGCAGCGGACGGGATGCGCTGATCGGAAAGGACCATGACCATGCAAGAGAGTGCCCACGGCAGCAATGGAATGGTTACCGCGCCCCACCATCTGGCCAGCGAAGCCGGCCTGTCCATCCTGCGGGACGGCGGCACGGCGATCGAGGCCGCGATTGCCACCGCCGCCTGCCTCGCCGCGGTCTATCCGCACATGACGGGAATCGGCGGGGATGGTTTCTGGCTGATCCACGAGCCGGACGGCCGGGTCTGGGCCATCGACGCCTGCGGGCGCAGTCCTCGGGCGCTAGGCGATGCCTATGCCGGCCTGTCGGCCATTCCCTGGCGCGGGCCGCTCGCCGCCAATACCGTGGCGGGCACGGTCTCCGGATGGGATCTGGCGCGGTCCTCGCTGCCCTCTCCGCTCCCCCTGAACCGCCTGCTCGCGGACGCCATTGCCCATGCCGAACAGGGCGTGGCGGTGACCGCCGGCGGCGCCGAACTGGCCGCGAGCAAATCGGACGAGGTGACAAGCGTGCCGGGCGCCTATCGCACGATCTTCGAGCCGGAGGGCCGCCCGCTCCGCGAGGGCGACACGCTGCGCCAGCCGCAACTGGCCGCGACGCTGAGAATGCTGGCCGAGGATGGGCTGGACAGCTTCTATCGCGGCGCGCTGGCCGAGCGGATCGCCGATGATCTCGCGCGGCTGGGTAGCCCGGTGACGGCGCAGGATCTGGCAGCCCACCGCGCGACCTCGCCCGCCGCGCTTTCCGTGCGGCTGCGCGACGCTATGCTCTACAACACCGCCCCACCGACGCAGGGCCTCGCGTCGCTGCTGATCCTGGCGCTGTTCGACCGCCTGCCAGCAGAACAGGCCGAAAGCTTCGCGCATTTGCACGGACTGGTGGAGGCGACCAAGCAGGCCTTTCTGGTCCGCGATGCGCATGTCGGCGACCCGGCCTTCATGGAGATCGATCCGCAGGCTCTGCTCGATGACGCGACCAGTCTGGACCGGATGGCGCAGGCGATCGATCCGGCGCGCGCCATGCCCTGGCCGCGCCCCTCGGCCCTCGGAGATACCTGCTGGTTCGCCGCCGCCGATGCCCGCGGGCAGGTGGTGAGCTGCATCCAGAGCACCTATTTCGAGTTCGGCTCTGGCCTCGTGCTGCCGCAGAGCGGCATCACATGGCAGAATCGCGGCTGCTCTTTCCGTCTTGCAGACGAGGGGTGGAATGCCCTCAAGCCCGGCCGCAAGCCGTTCCACACCTTGAATCCCGCGCTGGCGCATTTCGATGACGGCCGGGTGATGGCCTATGGCACCATGGGTGGCGAAGGCCAGCCGCAGACGCAGGCCGCTTTGTTCAGCCGCTACGCCCGTTTCGGCGTGCCCTTGCAGCAGGCGATCTCCGCCCCGCGCTGGCTGCTCGGCCGGACATGGGGGGAAGAGAGCACATCACTCAAGCTGGAGGATCGCTTCGACCCGGCGCTTTATGCGCAGCTTCGCGCGGCGGGGCATGAGGTGGAGCTGGTCGCACCGATGACGGCGATGATGGGCCATGCCGGCGCCATCGTCCGCCATGCCGATGGGCAGCTGGAAGGCGCGAGCGATCCGCGCAGCGACGGCAAGGCGGCGGGCTTCTGAAGTCAGTCCGCGCGGGGGCGTGCCGTCAGTGGCCGCTTCCCTGCAGCGAGACATGGGCGGAGACGATGCGCCATCCCTCCGACAGCCGCGCCCAGCTCTGGCTCTGGCGGCCGATGACCTCGCCGCCGATCCGCTGGAACTCGACATTGGCGGTCGCGAAATCATCGCCGAAGGTGGTGATCTCCATGCGCCGGATGGTCCGAGGCGGCGAGCCGCCCGCTCGCGCCTTGCGGAAGGCGAGGATCTCCTCGATCCCGTACAGGCATTCGCCAACCCCATAACGCACCGCGCGGTCCGACTGCCAGAACATGCCATCCAGCATGGCGATGTCATTGTCTCCCAGCGCGCGTTCGTATGCATCCACAAGCGCGGTCACCTCCGCGAGGACGGCGGGCTTGTTGATCTCCATCACGCGCGCGCCTGCCCGCTCGCCGCGTCCATGCCGGCGACGAGGGCCGCCGAATCGGTCACGAAACCAAAGCATTGTTTCACATTGTAGAGCGTCGCCTCGGCGCAGAAGGCCGGCGAGGTGGTCGCCGCGCAATCGGTGAGCAGCACGCAGTCATAGCCCAGGCAATTCGCGTCGATCAGCGTCGCCAGCACGCACTGGTCGCTGTTCACGCCCGCAAACAGCACCGTATCGACCCGCAGATTGCGCAGGATGCTGTCCAGCGGCGTGTCCCAGAAGCCGGACATGCGATATTTGGAGACGCACACGTCCTGCGGGGCGATCGGCAGTTCGTCGACCACGGCCGCCGCCCAGCTCCCTTCTTCCAGAACCGGCGCCCCGTTCGCCAGCGGATCGCCAAGGCCGGTGCCGGTGCCATCCGGCTTGTAGACATGGAGGACCGAGGGGCTGAGGTTCATCCGGTCCGGCCGGTTGCCCCAATTGAGCCAGATGACGGGCACGTCCTCTGCGCGCAGACGCGGCAGCAGCGCCTGCAACGGCGCGATGGGCGAGCGCGCGGCGGAAATATCCACGCCAATCGAGGCCAGCCAGCCATCGGGGTGGCAGAAGTCGTTCTGCATATCCACCACGACAATCGCCGTGCGCGCCAGATCGATCTGCAGATTCTGCGGCGCGGCTTCGCAGGCGACAACGCGGCGCGGCTGGTCGCCCTGCGCGAGAATGGCCTCCTGCGCATTCACCTGCCACGCGCGGCGCGGCGAGCTGCCGAGGCGATGATAGGAGGCTGTCTGGTCCGGCATCATGCGTCTCCTGAGAGAAGAGCGATATCGCTGGCATCGAGATCGACCGGCACGCCAGAGCGGATGAGGTCGGAGAAGCCTTCATCGGGTGTCATGACAGTGAGCGTGTAGAGTTTGCCCGGCCCGGTATTCTCGATGACATGCAGGCCGCCGGGCGGCAGCAGCATGGCGCTGCCCCGGCTGAGCGACACGCTGGCTCCATCGCAGGTCGCCCGCCCTTCCCCTTCCAGCACGTAGAAGAACTCGAAGGCGGCCTTGTGGCTGTTCGGCGGGGTCTTGCCGCCGGGCTCGAAAATCTCGACCACGCACACATGTTCGAAGCCGGGCACGGCCTTGTCATGCAGGATGACGAAATAGTTGGTGTCGGTCGGCGCGATGCGGAACGCCTGCAGTTCGGTCGCACGGGAGAGATAGACGGCGGGATTCATGCGCGGGACTCCGGCAAGGGGTAGCGGCTGACATCGGCAAGCAGACGCGCGAGGCCGCGCCCGGCATGGTCGAGGCATTGGGCGCCATGATCGGCATTGGCGAGGCTGGCATTGCCGATCGCCCCGTCCGGATTGATGTCCTGCGTCATCCAGCCCATGCCCACCGCGCCTTCGAGCCGAAGCTCATCATAATCGCGCGCAATCGCCGGGCCGGTAGAGGGGAAATCGGCCATCAGCTCGCGCTTCACCTGATCGGGACGCAGGTGGAGCATCATCGAGCTTTCCACCGCGCCGGCATGAATGCCGTGATGCAGCTCGTCCTCGCTGAACAGGCCCTCCGGCACGCCAAAGCCATAGGTGCTCGCGGAGACGGCGAGAGCGCCGTGACGCACGCGCAGCTCGCGCACCAGAATCTCGACAAGCTGGGGCTGGCCACCGTGCGAGTTCAGCACCACGATCTTGCGGAAACCGGCGCGCAGGACGGACTCGGCGATATCGATCCAGTAGCGCAGCAGCGTCTCGGCCCCCACCGTCAGCGTGCCGGGGAAGGCCATATGCTCATTGCTCTTGCCGATGGCGAGCATCGGCAGCGCGACGACGCGCACGCCGTCCGCCAAGTGACGCGCTGCGGCCGCGACGACACCCGCATTGATGTCGGCATCGACAGAGACCGGCAGATGCGGCCCGTGCTGCTCGATGGCAGCGACCGGCATGAGGGCAATATCGCGCGCGGCATCCACGGACTGGAAGTCGCGCGTCGTCATATCCTGCCAATATTCAAGCATTGCCTTTATCCCTCAAAACCGCAGGAACGCGCTGGCCGCCATCGCGCCCACCGCTGCGTTTCTGCCCTATTTCGGCGACCCAATCTACGACCCGCACGCGCAAATCCGAGATTCCCCTCTTCTCTTAGTAAGCAGTTTATGTATAACTAATGCTCGACCGAGCGCAAGGATGATTGCGATCCGCCCCGGCGCCGCGCAGGATTGAAACGGAATCGAAGCCTATGAACTTGAATGGTCTGATCGCCGCACTGAAGGGGCCGAAGGTCATCACCGATGCCGCAGCGGTGCGCCGGATGAGCCGGGACTATTATTGGTACAGCCCCATCCTCAAGCGCCAGCTCGCCGATGTGACCGGCGACGTGCTGCTGGAAGCGCGGTCCGAAGCCGACATTCAGGAAATCGCCGCCGCCTGCCACGCCCATGACGTGCCATTGACGGTGCGCGGCGGCGGCACTGGCAATTACGGCCAGGCCATGCCGATAAGGGGCGGCGCCCTGCTCGACATGCGCGCGATGGACCAGCTCCTGTGGGTGAAGGATGGCGTGTGCCGCGTGCAGGCCGGCAAGCGCCTCATCACGCTCGATCAGGAACTGGCCGAGCATGGCTATGAAATGCGGCTGCACCCCTCCACTCGCACCGTCGCGACCGTCGGCGGGTTCATTGCCGGCGGATCGGGCGGCGTCGGCTCGATCAACTGGGGAATGCTGCGGGAGACCGGCAACATCCTCGGCGCCCGGCTCGTGACGCTGGAAGCCGAACCGCGCGTGCTGGAACTGCGCGGCGCGGACATTGCCAAGTTCAACCACAGCTATGGCGTGACCGGCATCATCACGGAACTGGAATTGCCGCTCGCCAATGCGCAATTGTGGATCGACGCGGTCGTCACGTTCGACGATCTGCTGAGCGCGGCCCGCTTCGGCAAGGCGTTCGCCGAAAGTCCGGGCCTGGTGAAGAAGCAGTGCGGGGTGATGGCCCCACCGATTGCCCACACTTATCTGCGCCCGATCGCGCAATATGTCGGTGCCGATGAAGCCTGCGCGCTCGTGATGGTCGCCAGCCAGTCCTGGGAAGGGTTCGAGACGCTCGTCGCCGCTTATGGCGGACGCATCGCGCACGATAGCCGCACCGCGCCTGCCACGGGCAAGCGCGTGCCGCTCTACGAACTGTGCTGGAACCATACGACGCTGCAGGCGCTCAAGGTCGACCCGACGCTGACCTATTTGCAAACGCTGCTGCCGGCCCAGAATTGCGTGGAACTGGCGGACGAACTCCAGCGCCATTTCGGCGAGGAGGTGATGTTCCACCTCGAGTTCACCCGCAGCGGCCCGGCCGTAAGCTGTTCGGCCATCCAGATGGTGCGCTTCACCACCGAGGAGCGACTGAACGAGATCATGGCCTATCATGAGCAGCGCGGCTGCCGTCAGTTCAACCCGCATGTCTACACCATCGAGGAAGGCGGCATGAAGCAGGTCAACCATGTCCAGTTGGCCTTCAAGCGGGCAGTCGACCCCAAGGGCCTGCTCAACCCCGGCAAGATGCTGGCCTGGGACAATCAAGACGCGCTCGCGGAAATCTGAAAGAAGGAAGGTTGCATGGTTTCGGTTGCGAATAATGAACTGATGACGCGTGTTGGCCCCGGTACGCCGATGGGCACCGTCATGCGCCAATATTGGATTCCGGCCTGCGCCTCGTCAGAGATCGCCGCAGACGGCGCGCCGCTGCGCCTGATGCTGCTCGGAGAGAAGCTGCTGGCCTTCCGCGATAGCGAGGGCCGGGTCGGCGTGATGGACCATCGCTGCCCGCACCGCTGCGCCTCGCTCTTCTTCGGGCGGAACGAAAAGGGCGGCATTCGCTGCGTGTACCATGGCTGGAAGTTCGACGTGAACGGCAAGTGCCTGGACATGCCGAACGTCTCCGAAGCCGACGCCGCCAAATTCCAGCCGCGTGTCCACGCCAAGGTGTATCGCACCGCCGAGCGCGCCGGCGTGGTGTGGGTGTATATGGGCGAGCGCGAAACGCCGCCGCCCCTCCCCTGCATCGAAGCCACGATGCTGCCGGATGCCGAGCTGCGCGTGACGCTCACCCAGCGCGAGTGCAACTGGCTGCAGGCGCTGGAAGGTGACATCGACACCAGCCACTTCGGCTTCCTGCATGTCGGCAGCGTGGCCGATGAGGACGTCGACGCGACCAATATGCACAGCGTCGCGGTGACCAAGCGCGCGCCTGACTTCAAGGTGACGGATACTGACTGGGGCACGATGGCTGGCGCCTATCGCCCCTCTGCCGATGGCGAGGGCCTCTACTGGCGCATCTGCCAGTATATCTTCCCCTTCTGGGCGCTGTTTCCGGACGGCACCTTCTCGGACAATGTGACGGCCAATGCCTGGGTGCCGATGGACGACAGCCACACGATGGTCTTCAACTTCGCCTGGGTGCAGCGCACCCAGCCGCTTCGCACCACGGTGGATGGCAACACCATCGCGGGCCTGGAATTCCGCCACAATTTCCTGCCCAACAGCAGCGACTGGTTCGGCCGCTGGAAGCTCGCCCAGAATGCCGAGAATGATTATGAGGTGGATCGTACCGCGCAGAATGAGGTGAGCTTCACCGGCGTGACCGGCATCACCCTGCAGGACCAGTATATCACCGAGAGCATGGGCGACATCGTGGACCGCTCCAACGAGCATCTCGTCACCAGCGACCTGATGATCATGCAGACCCGCAAGCGCATCATCAAGGCAGCCCGCGCGCTGCAGGATGCCGGCACGGTGCCGCCAGGCGTGGACGATCCCGAGATCGTCAACGGCGCACGCGGTGGCGCCTATAATGCGCCGGCCGATGCCGACTGGATGGAAGAATATCAGGCCCAGCTCGCCGCGGCCATCGGCCCGGCGCGGGGATAATCGAACATCGGAAAACAGGCGGCGCTCAGGTCTGGCTGAGCGCCGCGTCCAGCAGGTTGCGCATGAGCATGGCGCGGGTCATCGGCCCCACCGATCCGTGGCGCGGCGTCACCCAGCCGGCCATCTGCGCGACATCCTCGGCAATGTCCGACACCATCTGCCCATCCACATAGCTAATCCCGACTCCGACGACGCAGGCGCCGGGTCGCACCATGTCGGCACGCACAAGATCGGGCTGGCCGGCTGCGGCGATGATCACGTCGCTCTCGCGCAGCACAGGCGTCAGATCCGCCATGCCGCGATGAAGCACGGTGACGACCGCATCGACATCCCTGTCGGCCAGCATCATGGCGAGCGGCCGACCGACCAGCAGCCCGCGCCCGATGATTGCGACGCGGCGCCCGGCCAGCGGCACATCATATTCACGCAGCAGAGCGAGGATCGCGCTTGGCGTGCAGGGCCGCAACGCAGGTTGACCGGCCAACATCCGCCCCAGATTGAGAGGGTGGAGGCCATCCACATCCTTGTCCGGGCCGATCGCCTCGATCACCGCGCCGGCATCAATGTGCGCAGGGAGCGGCAGTTGCACGATCAGGCCATGACAGGCAGCATCCCGGTTGAGAATGTCGATCAGCGCCAGCAGGTCGGCCTGCGAAATGCTGGCCGGGAGATCGATCTGGCGGGACGCAAAGCCAAGCGCCTCGCAATCCTGATGCTTGCGCGAGACGTAGGCCCGGCTCGCCTCATCATCGCCGACGAGCACCGTGACGAGGCAAGGCCGATGCCCCGCCCGCACGAATGCGCTCTCGTCCGCCCGCGCCTTAATCCGCGCGCGCCATGCTGCCGCAGTGGCATCGCCATCGAGAATCACGGGCATCAGCGCAGGCCGACCGTGGGATCGATGAAGCGGTTGGTCACCACATCCTGCGGCTTCACATTCGGCTTGGCGCGAATGTCGAGATAGGGCTTGAGCCGGGAGAGGAGCACATTGCTGCGGGTCATGTCGAAATTGCCCAAAGTCTTGTCCGGCCCGTTGCCGACGATGCCGCGCGAGAGCGAAACGGCAGAGGCCGCCGCCAACAACTCGCGCGAGGTCTTCCACCAGGGCGCCGCGAAGCCGCCCTCGTTGAACCGGTAGATGACGTCGTTCACCTCGCTCGGCGCGCGGATATAATCCACCTGCGCGCGCTGCAGCAGCGGCACCAGCCCCTTGAGGCACGGCGCCAGCTCATTCATCCGGTTTGTCGCGACCGAAACCATACCGGGATAAAGCGGATAGCCCATGTCCGAGAGCAGCAGAAAATCGACCGGCTTGTTCCAGCGCTTGCCATGGGCGAACTGATAGCCCTCGCTGGTGATGCTGCCCTGATTGAGCCAGCGCCCGCGATTCAGGACGAAGGTTTCGGCGTCGCCATTATAGCCCTCCTGCACCGCATCCTTGGGCAGGCCGTTATTGATGAGATAGCGCCCGAATGTGCGCCGGGTTGTAGAGAGGTAGATCTTGCCTTTCCCCGACTGCGCGAACGCCCGCAGGTCGGCCACCGACCGGAAGCCGCGCGGATAGGTCGCGCGGTCCCAGAACAGACCCATGGGCGATTTCTCGAGCATTGCCACCACGCCCGTAGCCGGGAAGCGGCGGGAGAAGATGAAGGCATTATCCTGATCGACCAGCGCCAGATGCGGACGCAGGCCCGCGCGGCTATTGCCCATGTAGAGCGCGGAAAACGGCGTCTCGGCATCGCCAAGGCCAATGCCCTTGCCGCCCACCAGGATCAGCAGGTCGATGCCGGTTGCACCAAGCGGGCCTTGGTAGCGCCCCTGGCTCATCTTGCCGCCGCCGCCGATCAGCTGGAACAGCCCGCCATGCTCGGCCTGCGGCAACCAGTCGAGCTGCACGACGACCGGATTGGGGCAGACCTTGGCCAACGGTGTGCGGTAATGCTCCCGGGCGAAGGCGCCCTGCGCGACCGGCGCAGCCTGCGCGCCCGCACCGAGCAAGGCCAGCGCGGCCAACACGGCATGACGTGCCCGCCGCATCATCCCTTCGCCCCGGCCGAATCGTGCCAGTGAGAGAAGAGCCGGTCGCCAAGCCAGCCGAAGAACAGGTAGACGCCGATCGACATCACTGCCGAGACGATGAGCGCGGCGTACATCTGCTCGTAGAGGAAATCGATCTTCGAGTTCACCAGCATCTGGCCTAGCCCGCCATCGCCCGAGACGAAGAACAGTTCGGAGACGATGGCGCCGATCACCGCGAGGCTGGCTGCAATGCGAATGCCGGCAAAGAGCGACGGCAGCGCGGACGGGATGCCCGCCTTGAGCAACGTCGTGCCCCAGCCCGCGCCTTCCAGCCGGAACAGCTCGGCAATGCCCTTGTCGAGGCTCTTGAGGCCGAGAAGCAGCGTGGTGGGAATGGCGAAGAAGGTGAACAAGGCGACGATCAGCACCTTGGGCAGGAAGCCGAAGCCGAGCAGGGACTGGATAAGCGGGATGATCGCCAGCACCGGGATCGACTGCAGCACCACCAGATAGGGTGCGACGGCCCGCTCGATCCAGAAGGAGCGGAACATGAGGACGCCGAGCAGCATCCCGCCCGGAATCGACACGGCCAGACCGGTGAGCGCAATCTGCGCCGTCACGCCGGCGGCACGCAGCAGTTCCGCGCGCACGGCGGCCGAAGCAAAGGCGCCTTCCCAGATCTCGCTGGGGCCGGGCATCAGGAACTGGCGATACTCCTCAAGACCGGCGCGCGCATAAGCGTAGCAGGCCGCGAGCAGGAGGCCGAGCAGCAGCGGGGGCAGCAGTCGCGCGACCCAGCGTGCAGCGGGACTGGCCTTTGTGCGGGCAGCGCGGGGCGGAAAATAGGTCGCTTTGGTCATTTCACACCTCCCGATGCATCCCGCAGCGCCGCCGAGAGCGTGCCGCACAATTCCGCGAATTGCGGCGAGAAGCGCACCGCGTCATCTCGCGGAAACGGGAACGGGATGTCGTAGGCGCCGACAATGCGGCCCGGTCGCGCAGACATGACGATGACACGGGACGACATGAACACGGCCTCCGACACGGAGTGCGTCACGAACATCGCCGCGAACTGCTGGCGCAGTTGAAGGGTCTGCACTTCATCGTTCAGCCGCTCGCGGGTGATCTCGTCCAGCGCGCCGAAGGGCTCGTCGAACATGAACAGCGTGGGATCGAGGGTCAGGGCGCGGGCCAGCGACACGCGCATCTTCATGCCCCCCGAAAGGTGCTTGGGATATTGCTCCTCGAAGCCGCTCAGGCCGACCAGCGCGATCTTCTCCTGCGCCACCCGGCGCCGCTCCTCCCGCCCGACGCCGCGCAATTCCAGCAGCAGCTCGACATTGCGGCGCACCGTGCGCCAGGGCAGCAGCGTCGCATCCTGAAAGGTGAAGGCGATGTGGGAGCGATCCGCATGGAGCGCGCCGTCAGTATAGTCGATCAGGCCGGCGGCGATGCGCAGCAAGGTGGACTTGCCGCAGCCCGAGGGCCCCAAAATGCTGATGAATTCGCCGGGGCGGATATCGAGATTAATGCCCCGCAGGGCCTCGACACCGGTCCCGAACGTCAAAGAGACATCTTGGAAGGAAACGATCGGCGCGGCGGCATCGGCCGCGCCCTGATTCGGGTCAACGCGGCGATCGCCCATGGTCAGAAAGCCAGCATTTCTTTGCGGACCTTCGCCAGGAATTTGGCCGCGCGCGCTTCCGTCATGTTATTGATCCCATAGAGGGCGAGGTAATCCACCTTCACCTTCTTGTTGCACACAACGCGCAGGAAGCGCGTGGCATTCGAGCGCGGCGGATCGAACAGGTAGAGTGCGCGAAGCCGGTCCACGCCATAGGTCGTCACGCTGGTCAGCTTGCGGATGTTGGCGAGGCCCGGCGTCAGCTTGCCGTCCATCATCTTGAACGAGACATCGGGCAGGAACACCCGATCGAAATAGCCCTTGAGCATGGCGGGCCAGCCGAAATTCCAGACCGGATGGCAGAGCACCACGGCATCGGCCGCCTGCAGCCGATCGACATAGGGCTTGATCCGGCGCTGGTTGATCGTGACGTCATGATAGATCGTCCGGTCTTCCTCATTGAGGATCGGATCGAAATTCTCCGCATAGAGATCCAGATCATCGACCTCGTGCCCCGCCTCGATGAGGCTGGAGACAACCGTGTTGTGAATGTCGACCGCGAGGCCCGTCTTCAGCGGATAGGCATATATGACATGAACTTTCATGCCGATAGTTATACATAAACTGCTTACTAAGACAAGACTGACACTTGGCCGCTCTGCTATTTTTCAGTGTTATGATTCAATGACTTATCTGTTCATACCGCTGAGACATGCGCCGGCACTAAGACGGAAATACACCGACAGCGCCGATGAGTCTCCCGCGTCGTCCTCATGTGTCCGGCTTGGCGCTGGACAGGAGGTAGGCGCTCAGCATCTCCTGGGCGTGGCGCCGGCGTTCCGATTTCCAGCGCTCACTGTGCAGGTTGGCGCTGAAGATCGCCGAGAGCGTGTAGACGTTGGACAGGTGGAAATAGGACAGCGCAACCATCGACACATAGAGTTGCAACGGATCGATATCCTCGCGGAACACCTTCTGCTCCACGCCCCGCGCAAGCGTCTCCTTGATGGCGTCCATCAGCGGTGAACTCAGCGTCGGCGCGCGCATCGAGGTGGAGAGATAGGCGCCCTGCTGCAGGTTTTCCCCGGTCCACAATGAGATGACATGCGGGTTGGCCGCAAAGTGCGAGTAGGTGAAGTTGAACAGCTTCATCATCGCCTCATACGGTTCGAGGTTCGCGAGATTCAGCGCCGCTTCCTTCTTGCGGATGTCCTCATACACATGATCGAGCACGAAGACGTAAAGCTGCTCCTTGTTGCCGTAATAATGGTAGATCATCCGCATGTTGGCGCCGGAGCGCTGTGCGATCGAATCGATGCGCGCGCCGCTCAGCCCGCGCTCGGCGAATTCCTCGATGGCGGCTTCCAGAATCTTCTTGCGCGTGCCAGCCGCATCCCGCGTGCGGCGCAGACCCTTCGCATCGTCGGCCGGTTCAGCGACCTGCGTCCTGGCGGCACGCGCGCCGACAGTCTTCCGCACCGCTGCTTTCGGTCCTCTTACGCTCGGTTGTCTCGCCACGTCCCATCCTCTTCATATGACCCGGCCCACGCCGGCCCCTTGTTGACCCTATCGCCGCTTGCCCCTCAAGCCCCTGCGTGCCGCCTTTGCGCTGCCAGCACGGTATTCGCCAGCAGGAATGCCGTCGTCAGCGGGCCGACACCATCGGGAACGGCCGAGATCACGGCTGCAACCCCGTCGACAGCGGCAAGATCGACATCGCCCAGAATGCGCCGGCTGCCATCTGCCTGCGTCACGAGATTGATGCCGATATCGATAACCGTGGCGCCCGGCCGCACATGGCGCGCGCCGATCAGCCCCGCCCGGCCGGCCGCGGCGAACACCACGTCCGCCGTCTGGCAGGCTGCCACCAGATCGCGCGTATCGATATGCGCGATCGTCACGGTCACACCGCGCTGGAGCAGCAATTGCGCGAGCGGGCGCCCGACGCTGGCCGAGGCGCCGACGACGGTGGCATTGAGCCCGCGCAGATCGCCCAGCACCTCCTCCGCGAGCAGCACCGCGGCTTGTGGCGTGCAGGGGAACAGGCCCTCCAGCCCCGCCGCTAGCTGGCCGGCGTTAAGCGGAGTCAAGCCATCGACGTCCTTCTGGCTCGAGAGAATTGCAGCGATGTCCGCCATCGCGATGCCGGACGGGAACGGTGTGAGCGGCAGAATACCATCGATCGATTCATCGGCGTTCAACTGGCGCACCAGCGCCTGCATCTGCGCCAATGAGCCATCGGCAGGGCCGGAGACGATCATGGTGTCGACCTCGGCCAGCCCGGCAAACTCCTCGATGCGCGCGGCATATGCGCGGGCAGGCGCCGCCTCCCCCATCATGAGCAGCGCGAGACGCGGAGCGCGACCCAGGCTTGCTTGGGCAAGGGCCGAATCTTGCGCCGTTTGCGCTAGCAGGCGCCGGGCGGCAGCGTGGCCATCGACAATCCGCGTCATCGCGCGGTGGTCCTTGGCGCGTGCCCGGAGCGGTTAAGGGTTCGGCGTCTCACGATCCACCTGCACATCATCGGCTTCTTCCGGCTGGATCGATGCGACCGCCGGACGCGCAGAGGGCTCTGCACGGCCAGAACCCTTACATAAGTAAGCATGTTTTGCAAATAAGCCGGGCCAGTTTCGTTAACCTTTGGTCTCGTTCGACAAGCGGTCCGCCAAACGCATCAAGAAGTCCGCACCGGCGCGCAGCTGGTCGATCTCGATCCACTCGTCGGGCTGATGGGCCTGCAGGATAGAGCCCGGCCCACACAGCACCGCCGGGATGCCGATCTTCTGATAAAGCCCCGCTTCCGCAACGAAGGCCGCGCCGCTCAGCCCATTATCGCCGGTCAACGACCGCACGAAGGATTCAGCGGCGCTGTCCCGATCCAGCTCCAACGGCGGCGCGCTGGCCAGTTGGGTGATCACAACCCCGCCCTCCGGCGCACGCTCGCGAATGCGGGCATCCAGCGCCTGCGCCGCGGCCCGAAAGCGCGCTTCATAGCCGTCCGCTTCGGCCTCGCTGGGCGAGCGCAGATCCCAGCGGAAGGTGCACTGGCGCGCGAGGATGTTCGCCGCTGTGCCGCCGTTGACGATGCCGACCGAAAGCGTCGTACCCGGCGGGCTGCATGGATCGTCGGCCCGGATCGCGTCCTGCGCCTGCGCATTCATCTGGCCGATCAGGCTCATCAGCTCGACAGCAGCGGCAATCGCGGAGACCCCCTGATCGCGCTGGCTGCTGTGCGCTTCCCGCCCAGTCACCGTCACGTCGAACACCCGCATGCCCTTGTGGACCGACAATATCTTCATGCTGGTCGGCTCACCGATGATCGCCAGCGCTGGCGCCGGGACGAACGCCGTCATTTGATCGAGCAGATGCGGCGCGCCAAGGCAGCCGACCTCTTCATCATAGGTGATCGCGAGGATCAGCGGGCGCTGCAGGGATTGCACCGCCGGCGTGTCGATCAGCGCGAGCGCCAGCGCGATGAACCCCTTCATGTCCGCCACGCCGCGCCCGTAGAGCCGGCCCTCCCTGCGGGTCACCGTCCAGGGATCGCTGGTCCACGGCTGGCCATCGACCGGCACGACATCGCTATGTCCGCTCAGGACAATCCCGCCCGGCACATCCGGCCCGATCCGCGCGAGCAGATTGGCCTTCCCGCCATCCGCATCCTCTACCAGCCAATAGGGGATGTTTCGCTGGGCGAGCCGCGCGGCGACCCAATCGATGAGGGCGCGATTGGATTTGCTGGACGTCGTGTCGAACGCGACCAGCGTTTCCAGAATTTCGAGAGCGTGATCCAGCATCAGTCCAGCTCGCTAAAGTCAGGGAGGGGGGCATCGATGAAGATGCCGTCGCGCATGACCAGCAGGCCCGCGCCGTGGCGTACGAACAGCTCATTATAGCTCTTCGCCCGGTAGAGAACGAGATCGGCGGGCGCACCGGCGACAATCGCCTGCGCCTGCGAGACCAGCGCGCCGGGCGTGGTGGTGACGCTGCGCGGCCAGTCCCCCACCGGATGATCGAGATGCGCGATCCGCACCGCATCCTGAAAGGATTCGAGCGGATTGAAGTCGCCATAGGGATTGTAGGGATCACGGCAATTGTCGCCGCCGATGCAGATGGGAATGTCGCGCGCGGCCATCTCGTGCAGCAGGGTGACGCCGCGCCAACGGGGCGTGCGGCCCGGCGCGCGCGCCTGCAGATAGAGATTGCAGCCCGGCAGGCTCACCACGGAAAGCCCGGCCCGTGCCATCAGGTCCAGCGTGCGGTCCACCTCTGTCTCGTCCTGCACGGCGAGACTGCAGCAATGGCCGACCATCACCTGCATCCCCCCGCCCCGCCGGTCGGCGAGCGTCGCGACCCGCCGCACGATGTCCGAGGTCGCGTCGTCCGTCTCGTCGGCGTGGAAGTCCAACGCGAGGCCGTATTTGTCTGCCGCGTCGAAGAGCCGCTCAAGGCTGGCATCGACCAGCGGCGAGACATGCGCGAAGCCGCCCAGCACGCCGCCATGACGGCGCACGACATCGAGCACCCGCGCGAACCAGACATCGTCCGCCAGCACATCGGTGGAAATCAGCGGCACGGCCTGCAGGTCGATCCGTCCGGCCCAGGCTGCGCGCACCTCCGAGAAAATCCCCCATCGCTGCTCGATCTGCTCGTTCTGGGAGGCAAGGTGGGTGCGCATCGCGCGCACACCATGGGCATAGGCACAGCGCAGGCCGAAATCCATGCGCCGGCGCATGTCATCGGGCGTCCAGTGGGTTTCGCGGTCGGCGATGATCGCGCTGGCCGCAGAGCCGAACGTCCCGTCGGGATTGGGGGAGCGCGTCCAGATCTGCGTGCTGTCGAGATGCGTGTGCGCTTCCACGAAACAGGGCCAGACCATCATGCGATCCAGCCGGATGTCGCGCCAGGCGCTGGGCGTCTCGGCGAGCGACGGCGCGACAAAGGCGATCCGTCCCTGCTCGATGCCGATGTCCGCCGTGACGATCTCCGCGCCGCCCTCAAAAGCCGTGAAGGTGGCGGGCACATGCACGCCGCGCAGGACGAAGGGCTCGCCCGACGCGAGATCGTGCGGAAGCAAATCCTGAGGCGTCATGGCACTTCCTCCAGCACCGGCAACACCAGCCGGCTTTCGGCCAGGTTCAGACGCAGCGTAATCACGCCCGCTTCCTCCACGCCGGCATCCACCGGTCGCGTGCCGGTTCCGGGATTGATGGGATAGGCGGGGAAAGACGCTGCCGAAACGGCCAGCCGCAGGCGAGCCCCGGCGGGTATTGTCGCGCATGTCGGGCGCAAGCGCACAGTGGCAGAGCCGTCGGATGCGACCGCGAAATGGGCATAGCCTTCCGTCAGGTGATGGCTGCGCCCGGCTTCATCAACGATGGTGAGGATGCAGCTCAGGTCGAAACTCGGGCAATCCGCTGTCACCTCCAGCGCAGCGACGGTCTCGCCCGCCAGCGTCACGGGCGCCGCCATCGGCGGGCTGGTGTAGGTGAGCACATCGGGCCGGGCATCCACATCGGTGCGGTCAACCGGTCCCGGCACCGCGCCGAAGGCCCCGCCCGTGGTCGGCACGGCGCGCCAGGGATCGTGCACCAGATAATCCGCCGGCGCCTGCGTCTCGCAATCCGGCGCCAGAACGCCGTCGCGCTCGTCCAGCGCCGCGCGACCGCCGCTGCCGATCTGCCAGCATTGCTGCTCGCCGGGCCATGCCGGAAAATCCCGCCAGGCTTTGCGCCCCATGTCGAACAGTCGCACGGCGCGGGAGGGCGCAATCGCCTCCCCCTCCCCCTTGAGGTGCTGGTCGAACCACGCCCGTTGCAACTGGTCAATCTCTCCGATGGCCGCCTCGCCAAAGTCCTTGCCGCCAAGCCGCCGGCCCCAGGGGAAATGCGTCCACGGCCCCACGACCAGCGCGGCATCTGGACGTCCCGCTTGCTCATAGGCCCGATAGGCCGCCACGGTGCCCGGAAGATGGGTGTCGTACCACCCCGTCACGAACAGCGCCGGCGGCCCGCTCTTTGTCAGGCGATCCGCATGGGCGGACGGGGAAATCCGCGCCCAATAGGGGTCGGCAAAATCCCGGTCGAGCCAGTCGCGATAGAATGGCACGTGGCGCGCATGGCGATTCAGAATGTCGGGCCGCGCGTGATTACTGTGCCCCAGTGCAAGAGAGCGCGCGGCCCGCGCCAGATCGGCAAAGGCGTCGGCATCCCCGGCATGCTTGGCGTTCTGCGCCGCAAGCTGTACCGCCCAGCCGATATTGGCGGCGAGGCAGAAGGCATCGTTCTCAAAGGCCCAGTCCTGCCGCAAATCCCAGCCAACCATCGTCGGGGCGATCGCCCGGAGCGCAGGCGGCAGCGTCGCCGCAGCGAGGAGCTGGGTCACGCCCTGATAGGAGAAGCCGTACATGCCGACCGCGCCGGTCGATCCGGCCAGCCCCGCCGCCCAGTTGATCGCATCCTCGCCGTCCGCGGCCTCCTGCTCGAACAGTGCGAAGGTGCCCTCAGATGTCCCTCGGCCCCGCACATCCTGAATCACGACGATATAGCCCTGCGCCGCATACCAGGCCGGATGCGCGAAGCAGACCGTCGTCGCGATCCGCCGCCCATAGGGCTGGCGCATCAGCAGCACGGGGTGATCGCCCGCCGACGCGGGCCGATACACGTCCGCATCCAGCCGCACGCCGTCACGCGTCGTCATGGAGAGGAGTTCAGGGGGGCGCGTATCCATCATCATTTTCGATCCAGCATTCCGGTCCGGCGCGGGGCAGCGCCGCGCCTGTCTTAGCCCAAAGGCTAATCGCGATGCAGCAACTGCACAATTGCCTAAGTGAGCAAATTATGCATAAAAGATTCTGCCGGCGCCGACCGGCACCAGGAAACATCTGATTTCCAAAGATTTCAGCTCGCCGGTCGTCCGGACAAGGATCAAATGACGAATACGCAAAAGCAAAACCAGATCAGCGATCGGGACGGGGTGGCCGTTTATGTGGCGGCCGCGCCGGAAATCATCGGCTTGCCGGTGCCCGCCGAATATCGCGAGGGCGTCATTAACAATCTTCACCTCATCCTCGTCCAGAGCGCCCCGTTGCTGGCCCTCGAGCTTGATCCCGCGCTGGAAGCCGCACCGGTGTTCCGGCCATGAGCGATTTTGCAGCGATGGGCGCGGCGCAGATCGCCGCCGGAGTGAATGCCGGGACGTTCAGCGCATCCGATGTGGTGCGCGACATGCTGGCGCGGATCGAACGGCTCGATCCGCTGATCAACAGCTGCACGGCTGTCTTTTCCGAGTCGGCCCTGGCTGCGGCAGCGGCGCTCGATGCCGCGATTGCGCGGGGTGAGCCGGGCGGCCCCATGTCGGGCGTGCCGGTGGTGGTGAAAAACCTGTTCGACATTGCCGGCGAGGTCACGCTGGCCGGCGCCAAGATGCGCCGCGAGGCCCCGCCCGCCAGCGAAGACGCGACCGCCGTAAGGCTGCTGCGCGAGGCCGGCGCGATCATCGTCGCATCGACCAACATGGATGAATTCGCCTACGGCTTCACGACCGAGAATGATTTCTTCGGCCCGACCCGCAATCCCCACGATCTCGGGCGGCTCGCCGGGGGCTCATCGGGTGGCGCTGCGGCAGCGGTCGCAGCGGGCCTCGCGCATATCGGCATGGGATCGGACACCAACGGGTCGATCCGCGTGCCCGCCTCCTTCTGCGGCCTGTTCGGGCTCAAGCCGACCTATGGCCGCCTGTCGCGTGCGGGCACCTTCCCGTTCGTGTCCAGCCTCGATCATATCGGGCCGATGACCCGCAGCGTGGCCGACCTCGCGCTGGCCTATGACGTGCTGCAAGGGCCGGATCCACGCGATCCCGTTTGCTCGACGGCAGCGCCTGAGCCGGTTCTGGACCGCCTCGGAGAAGACACCGATGCGTTCCGCGTCGGCGTTCTGGGCGGCTGGTTCCGGGGCAATGCCGAGGATGTCGCGCTGGAAGCCGTGGACAAGGTTGCCGACGCCCTGAACGCGGATCGCTATGTCGAGCTCGCCGAAGCCGAGATCGCTCGCTATGCGGCCTTCGTCATCACGGCGGCCGAGGGCGGCAATCTGCACATCGATGCCCTGCGCCAGCGCCCGGACCAGTTCGATCCGGCGACGCGCGATCGCCTGTTCGCCGGCGCCCTGCTCCCCTCTACCCTCGTCGTGCAGGCCCAGCGCTTCCGCTACCGGTTTCGCGAGGCGGCGCGCCGGGCCTTCGCGCACTATGACGTCCTGCTCGCGCCTGCCACGCCCTGCGCCGCGCTCAAGCTCGGCCAGCAGACCCTCAATCTGGGCGGCAAGGAGATGCTCGCCCGCGCGCATGTCGGCATCTACACCCAGCCAATCAGCTATATCGGCCTGCCCGTGCTGACCGCGCCGGTGATGACCAGCGGCCCCATGCCGGTGGGCGTCCAGATCATCGCCGCGCCCTGGGCCGAGGCCAAGATTTTCCAGATCGCAGCGCGGCTTGAAGCAGCCGGTGTGGCCGTCTCCAGCGTGGCAGATTGCGCGCCGGTGTCGGAAAACGCCTGAAGCTCGGGCCCTGGCATCAGGGGCTGACCGTCAGGGCTAACCTTCAAGGCGTTGGCGGCTGCTCCACGCGGGGCGGCCAAGGCGTGAGGAACGGCGCGTCCTCTCCATAAGTGAGCTTGCCCTCGGCCTGAAGGAGCCGCACCCGCCCATCCAGATACTCCTTGATGATCGCGATGCGCCCCTTGCGCACCGTGGCGATCCACACGTCGTTGACGACCTGCTTCTCGCCATTCTGGGTGACGCGGAACTGGACTTCCGCCGCCACGCGACCATTGCGCACGTCGATGTAGAAGGCATCGGCGGGAAAGTAGATGCTGCGGTCCGTCGCGACCTTGCAGAAGCCCTCGAGGTCAGCGAGCGCGGCATCGCGGCCGATCAGGCGGCGGCCGGGATAGGAGAAATCGACATCGTCCGTCAGAATGCGGCGCATCAGGTCCGCGTCACAATCCGCCCAGACATGCGCGAGATCGAGGATCAGGCGCTGATATTGCGCGCGCGTCGTGCCGCGCACCTCCATTTTGCCGGTGTAGATGACGCTGGGCTTGGCGGGAGCCGCCTGCTCCGCGATGGCCGGCATCGGGGACAGGGCCGCGCAGGCGGCCACGATCCAGACCCAGCGGCTGCGCGATGCTCGGACAATCCTCATGCCTTGGCTCCCTTGCCGCTGTTTTGGCCCGCCCCATGTGCGGGCGTCTTGCCCTAAAAGTAAATCGCCGTGGTGTCGGCTTGCACTGACACCACGGCGATTGAGCGATCGGATGCGACCCGAGGCTCTAGCTGCCGAAGCGATAGGAAATGCTGCCGCCGATCCAGCGCGGACGGCCCCAGACTTCGGTCGCCATGCCGAGGAATGCGAGGTCGAATGCGGCGGTGCGATAGCGCTTGTCCGTCACATTCTCGGCAAAGACAGCAAGGGTCAGCGAGTCGCTTGCATCGGTCCAGGAGAGGCGGACGTTTGACAAGGCGTAGGCTGCCTCACGCTGGCTGGGACTGTTGAAGGCGTCGAAATACTGCACGCCCTTATAGGCGATGTCGCCCTGCAGGCCGAGCGTGCCGCCAAGCACGTTCGGCACACGATAATTGGCCGTCAGGTTCCACGACCATTTGGGGGCCAGCGGCATCCGCCGATCGACCACAGGGCCGTTATTGGCGAGGCCGGGCAGCTGCACGTCGAGCAGCTTGGCATCCAGATAGGTCAGCGATCCACGCAGGCGCAGATTCTGCACCGGCTCTGCCGCGAACTCGGCTTCGGCACCGGTGATCTCGGCATCGCGGTTGAATGTGGTCGAGGAGAGCGACACGCCATCGAACTGGTAGGCCTGGCTGTCCTTATACTGGTAATGGAACACCGCGCCGCTGATGCTGTAGCGATTGTCGTAGGTGGCGAACTTGGCGCCGGCTTCGTAGCTGGTCAGCCGTTCGGGGCGGACCGAGATGGCCGAGAGCGGAAGCGACGTGTAACCGACGTTGAAGGTGCCGGCCTTGAACGAGCGTGCCACACCCGCATAGAACAGCTGCCCGCGCTGCGGCTCCCAGCTCAGCCGCGCAGTGAAGCTCGTGCTGTCATCGTTGCGCTTGGCGAGATCACCCACCGTGGTGGTGTTGAACACCGGGCCGGTGTCCGTGTTGTTGAGATCATATTCCTTGTCTTCCTCGGTATAGCGCACGCCGCCCGTCGCGGTGAGGGTCGAGGTCAGCGCATAGTCGACATTGCCGAAGATCGCCCAGCTCTCGCTGTCCAGATCATAATAGACCGGACGGCGCGGCCCGGCAGCGGCCGAGGTGGTGCGGCGCTGATAGCCGTTCACATTATAGTCGAAATAATAGAGGCCGGTGACCCAGGTGAGCGGCCCGTTCACGCCCGCCAGGCGCAGCTCCTGCGAGAACTGCTCGGCGCGCGGGTGAACTTCGGTCGAGCGTGCGCCGGGCGTGGAGTCGCTGTCGAACGCCGCGTCCTTCTTGCCCTTCTCGAAGCCAGTGATCGAGGTCAGCTCGGCAAAGCCGAGGTCGGCCTTGATTTTGCCGATGGCGGTGAACTGCTCCGAGCGCATATAGGCATCAAAGTTGGTGTTCGTCTCCAGCGGCTTGCTGTCGCCATAGCCGAAGGAGTCGACGCCGCCCGGATTGCGGGTGGAGAGGCCCGTCACCGGGTCTTGCGTCACGGCAATGTGGGTGAACATGTTGCCCGCTTCATTGTCGTTCTTGTAATATTGCACGAACAGCTCGGCGCTCAGATTGTCCGCGAACTGGTTCGACAATTGGCCGCGAATGGCGCTGGCGTTGAGCGCGTTGCCGTCTTCCCCGCCGGGGAAATTGTTCTTGATGTAGCCATCATAACGGTGACGGAAGACGCTGACGCGGCCCAGCAGATTGCCGAACAGCCGGCCGCTGATCGCAGCCTCGGCCTGAACGCGATTGCGCTCGGCGAAGGTGACGGACACATGGCCTTCCAGTTGCTCGGTCGGCGCTGCGGCAATGAAGTGGATGAGGCCGCCGGTCGCGTTGCGGCCATAAAGCGTGCCCTGCGGACCGCGCAGCACCTCGATGCGGCTGATGTCGAACATCTGGGAATCGAGGCCCATCAGGTTCGCCTTGTAGAACTCGTTCACATAGACGGCGGACGGGCTCTCATTGGTGTCGGCGAAATCGCGCATGGCGACGCCGCGCAGCGAGATGAAGGGGAAGTCGCCGTCGCCCGAGTTCTGGCCGATAGAAAGGCCGGGCACCAAGCGGGCGAGATCGAGCGTGCTCGACGCGCCGGATTCAGCGGCCTGCGCACCGGACACGACGCTGAGGCTGATCGGCACTTCGGTGACGCGCTGCTCGCGATGCTGGGCGGTGACGATGATGTCGCCACCTTCGGCCGTGTCTGCGGCATCGGCAGCCATCAGCGGCGCGCTCGTCGAAGCCAGAAGAAGGGCGAGAAACGCTTTGTGGGACATCGTCAAAGATGCCTCGGGCTTGCGTGCAAACAACATTGTGGGCTTCCTCCAGATAAACCTGTCATGCCCGCAGGCCAGAGCTCACATCGGTTACCGTCTCGAGCCCACGCGCAGCGTGAGCGATGTTTATCCTGTTGAGCCCTCCCCGTTCGGCGTTGGTATGTATGCAGAGCGTGCTTACTTATGTAAAGAGGGTCGTGACGATTTTTTGACAGAGGCTCAAATGTGCTCTGCCTGCGTGGATCAACCTTCAAAGGGCAGTTTTATTGAGGTTTCATGAGATCCGAACGATCACGACCCAAAGCAGGCGACGACCACCGGATCAAATCGAAGTGTCTTGGCGCGACGCCTGCGCGAGCCGAGTCGCCGCAACGGTGAGACCGGTGCGGGCATGTATAATTAGGGATCAAAGAAGCGGCGGCCGGAGAGCGCCCCCCTACCCCCGCCCCGCCTTCACCATGTCCGCGATCCGCACGAACTTCTCGCGCGGGGCACCGAGGCGGGCTTGGGCAATTTCGGCTTCGTCGATCTTCTGCCAGTCGCGGAAGGTGACGATCTCCAGCCCGCGCTCGGCGATCAGCGCATCCAGGCCAGCCCGGCCCTGCTTGCCGGCGGCGGCGGGCTGGTCGGCAGCGATGGCTTCGGCGATCAGGAAGCCGTCGGGCTTGTTGGTGCCGATGGTGCCGCTCGGCCCCCGCCGCGCCCAGCCGACGCAATAGAGGCCCGGGCGAATGCGGCCCTCCTCATTGGCGAAGCGGCCGCGCGCCTCGTCATAAGGCACGTCGGGAATGGGCGGCGTGCGATAGCCGATGCAGCTGATGATGAGATCGGCGGGCATGGTCACACGCTCGCCGGTGCCGATGCTCTGCTGCTGCGCATCGAGCCGGGTCCGCTCCAGCACCAGCCGCTCGACGCGTCCCTCCCCCTCCACACGCTCGGAAACGACGAAGAAATCGAACCGGATCGCCACCACCTTCTCGGGCGATGGCTCGGCGAACTGGCGGAGCAGCGCCAGCGACTTGCGCTGCCCCGGCTCCAGCGCCTCATCCACCGACGTCGGCGGCAGATCGGCGGGATCGACATGGACGGAGGCGCGCTCCAGCCGGCCGAGTTCGCCCAGCTCCTTGGGCGTCATCGCAATCTGCGCCGGGCCGCGCCGACCCAAGATTGTGATCGAGCGGGGCTGCGCCTTTTTGAGAATGTCATAGGCATGAGCGACGACATCGCTCTCCTCAAGCTCGCGCGCGGTCTTGGCGAGGATGCGGGCGCAATCCAGCGCGACATTGCCATTGCCGATGATGACCACATCCCGCTCGTCGATCCGCGGTGCGAGATCGGCATGATCGGGATGGCCGTTATACCAGCCGACAAAGGCGGCGCTGCCGATGACGCCGGGCAGATCGTCGCCTGGCACGCCCAGCGGGCGATCCGACGGCGCGCCGGTGGCGAGGATCACCGCATCGTAAAGGCCCTGAAGCTCCGGGATCGACACGTCACGCCCGATGACGAGATTGCCGACGAAGCGCACCGTGTCGGTCAAAGCCACGGCTTCATAGCGGCGGGATACGGCCTTGATGGACTGGTGATCCGGCGCGACGCCGGTGCGAACAAGGCCGAAGGGGACGGGCAACCGGTCGATGATGTCGATCGCCACATCCTCGCCGAACTGCTTCTGGCAGGCTTCCGCGGTATAATAGCCGGCAGGGCCAGACCCGATGATGGCGATATGACGCATGGAACGGCCTCTCCAGAAAATGTGTCTTGCGGGGGGCAGCCTAGCCGAGGCTGCGCGCGAGGCAAGGGCCGTGCGCATGAGAGCGACGCCCGTGGAGAGATAGGCGCGCCCAAACGAAAAGGGCGGACCATTCGGCCCGCCCTTTCAGATCGATGTACCGCTGCCGCTCAGCGTGCAGCGGGCGCTGCTGCCGAGGCATTGGCGGGCAGACCGCCGAGCTGGGTCACCAGCTTGGTATAGGCATCCAGATAGGCCAGCACGATGACCTGGCCGATATCCGTGTTCTGGTAGCCGCCGCCAGCCGCGCCGGCAAAACCGCCCCACCAGCCCGCGCCGCCGCCGGCACCGAAGCTCAGATCCGACTTGCGCGAATAGCCCTCGGTCATCGCTTCCTCGACCGTGGTGCGCGCGTTCACGATGGAGAGCGTCACATTGGCTTCGCTCTTTTTGATGTTGATGCCGCCGGCCAGCGCGCCGAACGTGCTGCGGCCCAGGAAGCCGCCCAGCATGCCGCCCAGAGCGTTGCCGCCGCTATTCTTGTTGGAGGTCACGATGTCCGGCTGGAGGAAATAGTCCGCCGCCTTCACCTGACCGCGCCCGATGTTGCTGCCCGCCTGCAGCTCACCCTGATCGGCCAGGGCGCGCTCCATCGCGCGGTTCTGCATCGAGCGCCCGCGGTTAACGAGCGTGAAGCAGCCGGACTGCTGGATGAAGATGCGCAGGATCGCTTCGGGGCTGCCGAGGCTCAGCTCGCGCCACCACTGCGTGTCCGGCTCGACGATGGCGACGGTGCCCAGATTCTTGGTGCAACGCGGGATTTCGCGCGTGCCCTTGTCCTGCGCCTTGCGCCCCGAGGATTGCGCCATGGCCGGCTGCACCACCAGGCCGATCGCGGACAGCGCCAGCGCCAGTTTGATCGATAGTTTCATGTATTACCTCACCCACAAGGATTATGCAGTCGACGCCCCTGCCGAACCACAAGGCCCGCTGTTTATCACAGCAAAATGGCGGCACAAGGTTAACGACTGCACGGCGGCGGCGCATGACAGGCGGCGCTCCTCATGTCTTGTATGAAATGGTCGCGGCGGGCCCTCTTTCAGAAGGCTTTGCCGGAACCCTTCCGCCTGCTATCGGCGCGCAATGACTGACCTCGCCCACATCCGTAACTTTTCCATCATCGCGCATATCGACCATGGCAAGTCGACCCTCGCCGACCGCTTGATCCAGCGCACCGGCGGACTCTCGGATCGCGAGATGACCGCGCAGGTGCTCGATAACATGGATATCGAGAAGGAGCGCGGCATCACCATCAAGGCCCAGACCGTGCGCCTCGATTACACCGCGAGCGACGGCAAGACCTATGAGCTCAACCTCATGGACACGCCGGGCCATGTCGACTTCGCCTATGAAGTCTCGCGCAGCCTCGCCGCATGCGAAGGCGCGCTGCTGGTCGTGGATGCCGCGCAGGGCGTGGAAGCGCAGACGCTGGCCAATGTGTACCAGAGCATCGAGCATGATCATGAGATCGTGCCGGTCATCAATAAGATCGACCTGCCCGCCGCCGAGCCCGAGAAGGTGAAGGCGGAGATCGAGGACGTGATCGGCATTGACGCCAGCGAGGCGGTGCTCGCCTCCGCCAAGGCCGGCATCGGCATTGACGAGATTCTGGAAGCAATCGTCAAGAAAATCCCCGCCCCCAATGGCGACCGGGACAAGCCGCTGGAAGCGATGCTGGTCGACAGCTGGTACGACCCCTATCTCGGCGTCGTCATCCTCGTGCGCGTCATCAACGGCGTGCTCAAGAAGGGCCAGAACATCAAGTTCATGATCGGCGGCACAGAGCATCTGGTCGACCGCGTCGGCTGCTTCCGCCCCAAGATCGAGACGCTGCCGGAGCTTGGCCCGGGCGAAATCGGCTTCATCACCGCGCAGATCAAGGAGATCACGCAGACCCGCGTGGGCGACACCATCACCACGGTGAAGAACGGCGCGACCACGCCCCTGCCCGGCTTCAAGGAAGTGCAGCCGGTGGTGTTCTGCGGCCTCTTCCCGGTCGATGCGGCGGACTTCGAGAAGCTGCGCGAAAGCATCGCCAAGCTGCGGCTCAATGACGCCAGCTTCTCCTTCGAGATGGAGAGCAGCGCGGCGCTGGGCTTCGGCTTCCGCGCCGGGTTCCTCGGCCTGCTGCACCTCGAGATCATCCAGGAGCGGCTGACGCGAGAATATGATCTCGACCTCATCACCACCGCGCCGTCGGTCGTCTATCGCATCCAGCTGCGCAAATCGAAGACCGAGGACGCGCGCGAGATCCTGCTGCACAATCCGGCCGACTATCCCGACCCCAGCCGCATCGAGCAGATCGACGAGCCGTGGATCAAGGCGACGATCTACACGCCGGACGAATATCTCGGCAGCATCCTCAAGCTCTGTCAGGACCGGCGCGGCATCCAGACCGGCCTCACTTATGTGGGCGGCCGCGCGCAGGTGAGCTACGAACTGCCGCTCAACGAAGTGGTTTTCGACTTCTACGATCGGCTGAAGTCGATCAGCCGGGGCTATGCCAGCTTCGACTATGAGCAGATCGGCCTGCGCGAGGGCGACCTCGTCAAGATGAGCATCCTCGTCAACAACGAGCCGGTCGACGCGCTCTCCATGATCGTCCATCGGGGCGTGGCCGAGGAACGCGGCCGCCACATGTGCGAGCGGCTGAAGGACCTCATCCCCCGCCACCTCTTCAAGATCCCCATTCAGGCGGCGATCGGCGGCAAGGTGATCGCGCGCGAGACCATCGCCGCGATGCGCAAGGACGTGACCGCCAAATGCTATGGCGGCGACATCACCCGCAAGAAGAAGCTGCTGGAGAAGCAGAAGAAGGGCAAGGCGCGGATGCGCGAATATGGCTCCGTGCAGATTCCGCAGGAAGCCTTCATCGCCGCGCTCAAAATGGGGGACGACAGTTGAGCGAGCAGACTAGCGACGAGGATTATGTGTTCGATGAAGCCAGCGGCGAGTGGCTGCCGGCTTCCGAACTGGCCGCCAAGCAGGGCGCGGCCGATGCGGTGGAAGTGCGCGACGCAGTCGGCAATCTGCTGGCCGATGGCGATCAGGTCACGCTGATCAAGGATCTGACCGCGAAGGGCGCGGGGCAGACGCTCAAGCGCGGGACGCTGATCAAGTCGATCCGCCTGACCGGTGACCCGCAGGAAATCGATTGCCGCTACGAGGGCATCAAGGGGCTGGTGCTGCGTGCCGAGTTCGTGAAGAAGCGGTGAGCGCGGTACCGGGCCGCCCATCGCAAAGGAGTGCAGCCTGATGGCAAAGACTGACGCCGGCGGACGCTTCGAGCGGCATCGCCAGCCCTGGACCGCCGCCGAGATCGACAAGCTGCACACGTTGGCGAAGAAGGGCATGGCGCTGAAAGCCATCGCCAAAGCGCTCACCCGCAGCGAGGAATCGGTGAAGGACCGCGCCAAGGCGGACGGGCTGACGATCGCGAAACTGCGTTAAGGCGCGGCCCCTAATCCTGCCAGCAGCAAACGGCGCCCGTCCGAGTGAGCGTCCGGCAACCTTCGGGGCGCACAAGCGTCTCATCAGGGCCAGCTCCCAAGCGAGATGGAAGTGGCACATCGCTGTTGTGGACATGTCGAGTCCGCGGCGGCCGCTTGCCCCTGTGCGAGACCATGCTGGAGGATGTCCCCATGCCCATTTCCCATACGCCCCTGATAGAGCGCATTGCGCGCGTGCTCGCCGGACTGCGGCTGAGCGAGAATGCCGATGGTACCGAGCCGAGCGCCAGCCGGTCTGTGGACCTGGAATGGGAAGACTGCCGTGAGGACGCGCGCGCGGTGCTCCGCACGATGCGCGAGCCGGACGCGGCAATGGCCAGCGCAGGCAATGAAGAGATTTGGGAAGCGATGATCGCGGCCGCATTATCGGGCGAAGCGAGCGGTGCGGGTGCAAACCAAGCCAACCCGGATGAGACCAATCCGCTTGCTCCCCCGATCAATCTCAACGCGGGCAGCTGAAGTCTCGGCGCGCTATCCCTAGCTTTCGGGTAGCTGGTTGGTCCGGTTCAGCCGGTCGATCACTTCATCGAGCGGCTCGACGACCGTCACGCTACGGCCTTCGCCAAAGCGAATGCGCGTGCCCTCGCCGACATTGGAGATGAACGAAATCTGCGTCGCATTGACGGCGACGGGGGCGCGATCCGGGCTGGTGAACTTGACGAACATGGGCACGCTCTCCTGCTTATGATTGGGGACAGCCTAAGCGCATTCTCGCGCCACGCAATTGCTCGTCGCGCAAGGTGGAAAATATCTGGCAGGCTGCCGCTTCTCGCGCCTTATCGGCCCGACAGGCTGTTGCTGATGCCGAAGAAGAGCTCCGAGAGATTGATGCCGAGCGACAGGAACGCCATGACGCAGGCCAGCGACACCAGCGCCGCGATCAGCCCATATTCCACTGCTGTCGCGCCCCGCTCATTTGCGCGCAGCCGATCAAAGGGCGTCAGGTCACGGTCAACCGCAGGTGATGTCTGGCGCGGCATGGGGCACTCCTCACATTTGCCGGTTCAACGTCGTCGCAAATGGTGGAGAGGTGGTGAAGAGAAGGCGCCAGATGACGTGGGGCTAAGGGGGCGGCAGGCCCGTCAGCCCAAACCGAGTGAAGCCACGGCGATCAATGCCGCAATGCCCGTGAGGCTGGTTACCAGCCCAAGTTCCAAAGCCTTTGCTCCGCGCTCGGTGCGGAGAATCCGCATAATCATGTCATCCTCCAATGACATAACCCATAGCAGCGGCTGGCTTTACGGGCGCTTAACGACGCCGCTGGAAGACGACCGATCCACACAAAAACCCTCCAGACTGGCCGCGCGGAGGCGATTCCTCCGTGCAAGTCTCAGTCCGCCAATTGACGTGGCGGCAGACTCACGGCAGGAGCAAGCATGGCCGACATGACCGATCCCGTTTCCGCCGATCCACTTGCCCAGCCCGCATCCTTCAAGCGCCGGGGGATGCTTTTCGTGCTGTCCTCCCCTTCCGGGGCCGGCAAATCCACCATCTCGCGCAAGCTGCTGGCGCATGATCCGGGCCTGACCATGTCCGTCTCCGCCACCACCCGGCCGATGCGGCCCGGCGAAGTCGACGGCAAGGATTATCATTTCGTCGATCTCGAGCGGTTCCGCGCCATGGTGACGGACAACCAGTTCCTCGAATGGGCGCATGTGTTCGATCATCGCTATGGCACGCCGCGCGCGCCGGTGGAAGGGATGCTGGAAGCCGGGCACGACGTGCTGTTCGATATCGACTGGCAGGGCGCCCAGCAGCTCCACCAGCTGGCCGGCGGCGATGTCGTCCGCGTGTTCATCCTGCCCCCCTCGATGATCGAGCTGGAAGCGCGGCTGCGCGGACGGGGTACCGACAGCAACGACGTGATCGAGCGACGCATGGCGCGCGCGCACAGCGAAATCGCGCACTGGGACGGCTATGATTATGTGCTCGTCAATGACGATGCCGAAGCCTGTTTCGCCAAGGTGCTCACGATCCTGCAGGCCGAACGACTCAAGCGCCACCGGCAGACCGGCATCATCGGCTTCATCCGCAAGCTCGACCGCGAGGAAATCTAGCCCTCAGCCCGGCCCGCAGGGGCCGTCGGCTCGGCCACGCAAAACTTTGCAAGCCAGATGCCCTCCATATCTGTATGGGGGGCGCATAAGGCGGACCACCAAACAGGATGACGCGCGCAGATGAGGCCTTTGAAACAGGCTTCGCGGCGAGGATGGTCCACCGCTCCACTCTTTTTTGATTAGCGAGATACATGCCCTTTTCCACACTCCCCCCTCTTCTCGCCAATGCCCTTGCCGAGCGCGGCTATACCGACCCTACGCCCGTTCAGGCCGAAGTTCTGGAGGCGCAGGCGCATGGCCGCGACCTTATCGTCTCGGCGCAGACCGGATCGGGAAAGACCGTGGCGTTTGGCCTCGCCATTGCCACCGACCTGCTGGAAGATGGCGAGCGCATGGCGCCGCCCGGCCTGCCCCAGGCCCTGATCATCGCGCCGACCCGTGAACTGGCGCTGCAGGTCAGCCGCGAGTTGATCTGGCTCTATGGCAAGGCTGGCGCGCGCATCGCCACCTGCGTCGGCGGCATGGATGCGAGCAAGGAACGCCGTGCGCTCTCGCATGGCGCGCAGATCGTGGTCGGCACGCCCGGCCGCCTGCGCGACCATCTGGAACGCGGCGCCCTCAACCTCTCCACCCTGCGCGCCGTGGTGCTCGACGAAGCCGACGAGATGCTCGACATGGGCTTCCGCGAGGATCTGGAAGAAATCCTCGACGGCACGCCGCAGGAGCGCCGCACGCTGCTCTTCTCCGCGACCATGCCGGCCCCCATCGTGGCGCTTGCCCGGCGCTATCAGCGCGACGCGCTGCGCATCTCGACGGTGACGCAGGAGCGCGGCCATGGCGACATCAGCTATCAGGCGATGGCTGTGGCACCGGCCGACATCGAACATGCCGTGGTGAATCTGCTGCGCTTCCATGAGGCGGAAACGGCGATGCTGTTCTGCGCCACGCGCGACAATGTGCGTCACCTCCATGCCGGGCTGGTCGAGCGCGGCTTCGCGGTAGTTGCCCTCTCCGGCGAGCATAGCCAGAATGAGCGCAATCAGGCGCTGCAATCCTTGCGCGACCGGCGGGCACGCGTGTGCGTCGCAACCGACGTGGCCGCGCGCGGGATCGACCTGCCGACGCTGAGCCTCGTCGTCCATGTCGAGATTCCGCGCGATGCCGAGACGCTGCAGCACCGCTCCGGCCGTACCGGGCGCGCGGGCAAGAAGGGCACCGCCGTGCTCATCGTGCCCTATCCGCGCCGCCGCCGGGTGGAATCGATGCTGCGCGGCGCGCGCATCCAGGCGGACTGGATTTCGCCGCCCTCGGCCGACGACATTCGTCGCGCCGATACCCAGCGCCTGCTCGATACGCTGCGCGCCCCTGTCGAGCTGAGCGAGCAGGATCATGAGCTGGGCCGTCAGTTGCTCGCCGAGCGCAGCCCGGAAGATGTCGCCGCGATGCTGGCCCATGCCTATCGCGCGCGCCTGCCCGAGCCTGAAGATCTGCTGGGCAGCGATGCCCCCGCCGAACCGCGCGGACCCCGCCCCGGTTTCGAGCAGAGCGCCTGGTTCCGCCTGAATGTCGGCCGCAATCAGAATGCCGATCCGCGCTGGATCCTGCCGCTGCTCTGCCGGCGCGGCCATATCAGCCGCACAGAGATCGGCGCGATCCGCATCGCGGCGCAGGAAACCTTGTTCGAGGTCGCGGGTGGCGTCGCTGCGCGCTTCCTCGACGCCGTGCGCCGCACCGCCAGCGAGGATGACGAGGTCGACATCCAGCCGACCGACGGCAAGCCCCGCGAGGAAGCGCGCCGCAATCGCCGCGACAATGCCCGCCCCGTCCATGCGCCCAAGCCCTATCGCGCACCCGCCGCGCGCGGGCCGCATGGGGGCCGCCCCGATCAGGCCCAGCCCGGCCCCCATGGCGCCGGCAAGAAGAAGGGGCCGAACAAGTGGAAGGGCGGCGCCAAGCCCTTCGCGCACAAGAAGCCCGGCAAGGATAGATGATCGCGATCCTCGTCGATGCCGATGCCTGCCCGGTGAAGGAAGAAATCTACCGGGTGGCATTTCGGCATGAGACGCCGGTCAGGATCGTCAGCAACCAGCGCATCCGCATCCCCGATCATCCGCTGGTCGAGCGGGTGGTCGTGTCCGACGCCTTCGACGCGGCCGACGACTGGATCGCCGAGCAGGCGGGCCCGACGACGATCTGCATCACCGCGGACATTCTGCTCGCGGATCGCTGCCTGAAAGCCGGCGCGAGCGTGATCGCCCCGACCGGCAAGCCCTTCACCACCGCGTCCATCGGCAGCGCCATCGCGACCCGCGCCATCATGGCCGATCTGCGCGCCGGCGGCGACATCATCGGCGGCCCCGCGCCATTCAGCAAGGCGGACCGTTCACGCTTTCTTTCGGCGCTGGATGAGACGATCGTGCGGCTGAAGCGGCAGCAGCCAGCGTGACGGGCGATCAGCGGTTACCGACGGCCACACCAGCAATGCGGCCTTCCGGCGAGGAGGGCGTCGCAGGGCTGGTGAGCGAGAACGCATAACCGACCTCGGCAGCATCAGGCCCATAGAATGAACCGTGAAAATCTCCTGAAAAGTTGGTGTTGTAGGAAGAAAGACTACCTTGGAAGGTCGGACCGTCCGAGGAAATCGTAGCCGTACCTGTAAAATCACCAAAGGGGGTGTCTGCCCCAAGCGTCCAGTAATCGATCAGTTTCAGCTCCGTATAAATCCTGCCAGAGTCGAAATCAGCGTCCAGACGGCCATCTCCGAGGATCGCCGTACTTCTGCCGACAAATCCTTGCCCCCTGACATGCAAAGCATAGCTGGCTGTGCCGGTTCGCGGCATTTCATCCGAGCTTGACGGAGAGCCGTAGAGAAACGCATTATATCCGACCCCAACCTGCGTCCATTCGCCATAGCTGAGGTAGTGGAACTGTAGCTCCGCTTTGTTGGTACCTAATTGCGGCGTCAGGTTGTTGAATAACGCAATGCTTTTTCCACGCTCGGCTTCGCTGACCTTTCGGAATGAGATGGAGGTTTTTGTAGGATCGGGGGCTTGAGCGAGATCCTCTCCGGTGAAGCTCGCCGAGATGCTGTCAGTCGTGATGGTGTAAGTGCCAGTTTGATAGTCGGGCGTGACGGTGATCGAAGTCGCCGCGGGTGCGTTATCGTCATACACCGGAGGACTGTAATTGGTCTCTCTCGCATAGCTTAGGGGCGAGCTGATGAGGTCAAATGTCGTGGCGCCTTGCAGCGGGAAGGTGCTGCCCGGAGGCGGGGGCGGAGGAGGCGGTGGAGGCGCGACATACTGCTTGAGAGCACCCGTGACGACACCCCCGCCGAGCGAGTTAAGGTCGGCATTATTGATCGCAAAAGTATAGCCGAACTCTCCACCGTCAGGACCGAAGAAGCCGCCGAGAATGGACCCTTGATAAGTGCCGCCGTCCCAGGTGCCCTGAAACGTGTTGCCTGCTCCGATATGACCAGTTCCGTTGAGAGACGGGAGGGAGACGGAAGCTCCAGAGACGCTGCTAAGCCCGGAAAGCTGCAAGAACGTCGAGAAGCTTTGATCGCTAAAGTTTGCCGTCAGGCTCGCTTTGCCGCTCAGGCTATACTCGCCCACGCGATCGTAGAGGATGCCTTCCGCAAATCCTTCGTATGTGCCGCTGCCACCGATCGGCAAATCTCCAGCCGTGGTCGGCACGCCGAAGTAGAAATAGGCATTCACGCGCCGCTGCGGAGTTCCGAAACTCGTGTCGCGAGAGATGAACTCCCATCCGCCGTAACTCACATAGGAAAGCCTCAGATCGGGTCTCAGCGGGTCTGCATAGTCCGGCTGCCTGAACCACAGGACACGCGTGCCATCCGCAGCGCTGTCGCTCCAGCCGATGTCCCCTCCCGAGAGGTTGGGCGCGTGAATCTGACCACTGGCCAGAATGTTGTACAGTGCATATCGACCACCCGCGCGAGGGTCGACATAGAGCCGAGCCGCGCTTGAAGATTGATAAGGGCTGTGTCGCGTTCGGAGGGTCTCATCGTAGTAATTGATATCAACTTCGACAGAACCGGACCGAAAGTCTTGCGTCTGCCCCAAAGCCTCCATCAGCGTTCCGCTAGTTGCTGCCGGCAAAGAGGTTGGCGGTGCAGGACGAACAAGGGCGGCGGCGGACGGCGCCGGGGCGGGTGTCGGTGAAGGCGACGGAGTTGGAGAAGGCGCAGGCGTGCTGTTGACACCGCCGCCGCCACACGCTGTCAGCAACGTGCAGACCGCTATGAAGCAGCCTCGAAAATGGTACTGCAATGCAACCCCCACCCGGTGAACTCGGATGTTTGTTTGGGCGTTCGCAGGCGGCAGGGTCAAGCCGATTGAGCTGAAAGGAGCCACCACTTTTGTCTTGTTTCAGAACGGCGAGTGTCCAAGGAAGCCGAGTTTTTTCCCGGCGTGGCCCTCCTCGAGAACTTTTTGTCGCGAATCTCAGCGCGCCATGAAACGACGAGCCCTCACTTCCGCTTGGGCAGCGGTGGCAGAGCCTTGGCTTCTTCCAGCACGCTCGTGTCGATCAGCGTCGCGAGTTGCGCGCGGGTGCGGGGCGTGCGCTTGTCCTGTTTGGCGAGCCAGGCTTCCTCTTCCTCCAGCACGTCCAGCAGGTCGCCGGTCCAGTCCGCCAGCCAGTTGTGGTGGGACCAGCTCTGCTTGACCAGCTCGAGCGGATAGCCGCTGTTCTGCGCCACCAGCTCCTGCGCCCGTGCGGGATTGCGGCGGACCTCCTGCGTGGCATCGATGATCGCGCGGACCATAACGACGATGTTCCGCCGCATCTGCGGGTTGGCCAGCGCGCCCGCGGTTGTGTTGAGATTGAACAGCTCGCGATAGACGCCCTTGCCGCTGAACTCGATGGAATCATCGCCGATGGCCTGCGCGGCGCGTTCGACTTCCGGCTCCCAGATCGCCACGGCATCGACCTTCCGGTCGGCCAGCGCCTGAGGCATGTCCGGCAGCTTCATGCCGACCATGGTGACATCGTCGCTGGAAAGGCCGACGGTTTTCAGCATCTTCTGGGTGAAGAATCCGGACGAAGTGACGGAAATGGTCGCGATCCGCTTGCCCTTGAGGTCAGCCAGCGAATTGATGCCGGCCGACTTGCGCGCGACGATGCGGTACAGTCCCTCGGTCACGGTCATGACGATCCGCATGTCCGGATTGCGCAGCGAATAGCGCAGCGCCTGCGTCTCCGCATTGGTCGCGATGTCGGCCGGCGCGCTGCTGTCATCCGGCGTCGCGCCGGGCTCGCCCACGAGATTGGCGACGCTCCCGCGCCCCACCGTGACAGGCGCGGGATAATAGGATTCAGCGGCGATGAAGAGCGGCGCGAACTCGAACACGGTGAGATTGCCGAAGGCGCGGATCGGGCCAGCCTGCGCCACAGTCGCGGAAGCCGCCGACGCCGAAGCCACGGGCGTGTCCGCCTGGGTGCAGGCCGAGGTGCTGGCGACCAGAAGCGAGAGACCGGCCAACAGGACGCCGCGCCCACGCCGGCTCGCGCTGCCATGGCTCATCGCCCGATTGAATGCCGACATCCTCTTCTCCCTCACATCACATTAAACGGCGGGAGGCTAGCGAGCAGTGGCGCCGCCAACAATGCACGGAACGGCATTGATCCTTGCCTGGGGTGGCGGGGGGCAGAGGGGTTGGAGTTTGCAGGTCACGGGCAAGAGTGGTCCGCCCAGACGAGACGCCGTTGCGGGCACTCGAAGGATCCGTAAACTCGGGGGCATCTGGCGTGACCGGCCAGGGATGGGGAGGCTTGAGTGAAAGTGTGCATACGCGTTATCCTCCCAATCATCGCTTTAGGCGCGCTGGCAGTATATTGCTTACTCCCGCACCCGATCCATGATCAGGCGCAGCTGAAGTCAATCGCAGCCGATTCTCGACATTTGGTGGGGGCCTATCCGCTTCGTGCTTCAGAGCGTTCCGTCGACATCCCAAAAGATAAGTGGCCACCTGCAATAGCGAGGTTGAAGCCTTATTCAGTCACAGTCTACCCAGGGATGGTGGATATTGCGACAACGCCATCCTTCGATGGTGGCTGGGGCTATGGTTTCGCTTGGGACAAGCAGGACCTGACGATGCTCGTCGAGTGCTGGTCGGAACTGGGGCATGGCGTGTATTGGCATGCCCCCTGTTGATGCCGGCTCACCAAGCCAAGCTTTCCGTTCGTCGACCTCTTGTTAACGCTCCAAAGCGGTCATGGCAGGCACCCGACCGTTGGGTTTACAAGCGGCCTGTCCAGACACGACGACTTAGCGGACGTTCGGGAGTTTGAAATTGACGGCCCTTCGTGGCCAAGTCAGCGTCCGGGCAAATTCCAACTCACGTTCCGAACGAATTCGCCTTCGACAGACTTTCCGTTTTCACGCTGGGCAGGCTTAAATCTCAGCTTCGAGAACATAGCACATGATGCCTCGTCAAGGCTGGCAGAACCACTGCTCTCAATAATGCGGCAGCCCTTGGGTTTACCTTTCGAATCGATTTGAATTGTGATCTTAGCCACGCCCTGCTGACCTAGCCTCAGCGCTGCAGCAGGGTAGTCATCGTCAGTCATGAACGACCTACCGCCGGACAACTGCGGTGGGGAAGCATACTTCTGTTTGGCCTGAGATGCTTGATCAAGCAAAAGCACACCAAACGCTAACACCAATAAAGCACCTCTCCGCATGACCGAACAACCTTCCCCAACCAGTCCGTTTCATATGGACTAGTCAGCCTAAAGCGGCAAGAATTGGTAATCCCCCTAATGTCCGCTTCCCAAGACAAAGCGGCCATTCAGGTATGCGAGCCCCACATTTCCAAACGCACACTCACTCAGTTCGGGCTTGCTAACCCCATCACGCCGCCGCCCGCGCCCGCAGTTCCAGCGCGGCGGCGATGAGGTCGCGCGTATAGTCCGTCTGCGGCGCGTTGAAGATTTGCTGCGAGGAGCCCTGCTCCACGATCTTGCCATTGCGCATCACCACCACTTCATGCGCGAGGGCGCGGACGACCTTGAGGTCGTGGCTGATGAACAGATAGGTCAGGCCATGGCTCGCCTGCAGGTTGCGCAGCAGGTCGACGATCTGGGCCTGCACGGACATGTCGAGCGCGGAGGTGGGCTCGTCGAGGATCACGAGATCGGGCCGCAGGATGATCGCGCGGGCGATGGCGATGCGCTGGCGCTGGCCGCCGGAGAATTCGTGCGGGTAGCGATCCAGCACCGCCGTCGAGAGGCCGACTTCCTCGATCATCGTCGCGACGGCCTCGTAGCGCTCCGCTGGCGTCAGGTCGGGTCGGTGGATCGGCAACCCCTCGCCGACGATCTGGCCAATGGTCATCTTGGGGCTGAGGCTGGCGAAGGGGTCCTGAAAGACGATCTGCATCCGCTTGCGCAGGGGGCGCATCTGCTTCCAGTTGCGCTCGTGCAGCGGCTCGTCCTCGAACCAGATCGGCCCTTCCGAGCGGCTGATGCGCAGCAGCGCAAGGCCGAGCGTGCTCTTGCCCGAGCCGGACTCGCCGACGACGCCGAGCGTATGCCCGCGCGGGATCGAGAGCGTCACCCCGTCCACGGCCTTCACGAAGGCGCGCGGCTTGCCGAACCAGCCCTTGATCGGGAAATGGACCTTCAGATCCTCGGTGCGCACCAGCGGCGCGGGATCGCCCTCGATCTTGAGTGGTTCGCCGCGCGGCGTCGCGTCCAGCAGCTTGCGGGTGTAGGCGTTCTGGGGATTATCGAACACCGCGCTGGTGTCGCCGGCCTCCACCACCTCGCCCTGTGTCATCACGCAGACGCGCTCGGCCATCTTGCGCACCACGCCCAGATCATGGGTGATGAGCAGCATCGCCATGCCGAGGCGCTGCTGGAGATCCTTGAGCAGATCGAGCACCTGCGCCTGCACGGTCACGTCGAGCGCGGTGGTCGGCTCGTCGGCAATCAGCAGGTCCGGCTCGTTGGCCAGCGCCATCGCGATCATGATGCGCTGGCGCTGCCCGCCGGAGAGCTGGTGGGGATAGGATTTGAGGCGCTTCTCGGCATCGCGCAGACCGACCAGCTTGAGCAGGTCGATGGTCTTGGCGACCGCCGCCGCCCGGCTGATCGCGGGATCGTGCAGCTTCATCGCCTCGATGATCTGCCGATCGATGGTGTGAAGCGGGTTGAGGGCGGTCAGCGGCTCCTGCGGGATCAGCGCGATGCGGGCGCCGCGCAGCGTCTGCATCGTGCGCTCGCTGGCGCCGACGATCTCCTGCCCGTCCAGCCGGATCGAGCCCGATGGGTGGAACGCCACCGGATAGGGCAGCAATTGCAGGATCGACATGGCAGCGGTCGACTTGCCCGAGCCGGACTCGCCGACCAGCGCCAGCGTCTGGCCCTTCTCCAGCGTGAAGGACACGTCCTTGACCGCCTCGACGATGCGGCCTTCCGAGCGGAACGAGCAGCACAGCCTGTCGACCACAAGCAGGGGCGTGTCCGTGGCGCTCATGTCGATTTCCTTGGATCGAATGCATCCCGCGCCGCTTCGCCGATGAAGATGAGCAGCGAGAGCATGGTGGCCATGACCGCGAACCCCCCAATGCCGAGCCACGGCGCATAGAGATTGTTCTTCGCCTGGTTGAGCAGTTCGCCGATCGAGGGCGATCCGCGCGGCATGCCGAAGCCGAGAAAATCCAGCGCGGTAAGGATGGTGATCGACGAGGAGACGATGAACGGCAGGAAGGTGATGGTCGCCACCATCGCATTGGGCAGGATGTGCCGGAACATGATCGTGCGGTTGCCAAGGCCAAGCGCCCGGGCGGCGCGGACATAATCGAGATTACGCGCGCGCAGGAACTCGGCGCGCACGACGTGCACCAGCGTCATCCAGCTCACCAGCAGCAGCACGCCGAGCAGCGTGAAGAAGCTGGGCGTGAGGAAGCTGGCCATGATGATCAGCAGGTAGAGCATCGGCAGGCTCTGCACGATCTCGATGCAGCGCTGGAAAATAAGGTCCGTCCAACCGCCGAAATAGCCCTGGATGGCACCGGCGGTGATGCCGATGATGGAGCTAAAGAAGGTGAGCAGCAGGCCGAAGGTCACCGAGAGGCGGAAGCCGTAGATGATGCGCGCCAGCACATCGCGCGCTTGGTCGTCCGTGCCCAGCCAATGGCGTGCGGATGGCGGCGACGGCGCGGTGACGGGGATATCATAGTCGATCGTCCGGTAGCTGTAGGGGATGATCGGCCAGATCGCCCAGCCGTCGCCGTCCGCGATCATCGCCCGCACGGCGGGGTCCTGATAATTGGCCTCCGTCTCGAACACGCCGCCGAATGTCGTCTCGGGATAGGCGCGCAGCACTGGCGCATAAATCTCGCCGCGATAGCTCAGCAAGATGGGCTTATCATTGGCGATCAGCTCCGCGCACAGCGTCACCGCATAGAGCGCAAGGAAGATCCACAGGCTCCAATAGCCGCGCTTATTGGCCTTGAAATTGGCCCAGCGCCGGCGCGTGAGCGGGCTCATCCGGCTGATCGGGCGCAAAGGCCGGGGATGAACGGCCGGGGCTGCGACGGGCGTTTCGGCGTTCATCAGACGTCCCGCCTTTCGAAATCGATGCGGGGGTCGACCAGCACATAGGTGACGTCACCGAGCAGATTGGTCAGCAGGCCGAGGAGCGAGAAGATGAACAGCGAGCCAAGCATCACGGGATAATCCCGGTTGATCGTCGCCTCGAAGCCGAGCAGCCCAAGGCCATCCAGCGAGAAGATCACCTCGATCAGCAGCGAGGAGGTGAACAGCACGCTGACGAAGGCAGCAGGAAAGCCGGCGATCACGATGAGCATCGCGTTGCGGAAGACATGGCCATAGAGCACGCCGTTCTCTGAGAGGCCCTTGGCTCGCGCCGTCGTCACATATTGCTTGCCGACCTCATCCAGGATCGAATTCTTAGTGAGCATGGTCAGGTTGGCGAAGGCGCCGATGACCATCGCGGCGACCGGCAGGGTGATGTGCCACAGATAATCGAGCACCTTGCCGATGAGCGAGAGCTCCTCCCAATTGTCCGAGACCAGCCCCCGCGCCGGGAAGATGCTCCAGAATGTACCGCCGGCGAACAGCACGACCAGCAGCACCGCGAAGAGGAAGCCGGGAATGGCATAGCCGATGGTGACGAAGAAGCTCGACCAGGCATCGAACGCGGTGCCCGCGCGCACGGCCTTGCGGATGCCGAGCGGAATGGCGACGAGATAGGTGATGAGCGTGGTCCAGAGGCCCAGCGAGATCGACACCGGCAGTTTTTCGATGATCAGATCGATCACCGGCTGGTCCTTGTAATAGCTATTGCCGAACTCGAACCGCGCGAAATCGCCGAGCATCTTGAAGTAGCGATAGAGCACCGGCTTGTCGAAACCGTAGAGCTTCTCCAACTCCTTCACCATCGCCGGGTCCAGCTCGCCAGTGGGCATGATGCCGCTGCTCGCCCCCGTATCGACGCTGCCGCCGATGGTGGCCGTCGCGTCCATCGCGGTGCCGGCGAACCGCGCCTGAATCTGGTCGATCGGGCCGCCGGGCACGAACTGGATGATGATGAAGGTGATCGTGACGATGCCGATCAGCGTCGGCACCATCAGCAGGAGCCGGCGGGCGACATAGGACCAGAGCGCCGTCATAATGACTGTCCTTGTGCGTGCCCGGCCGTCTTGCCGGGGTCGGCCCACCACGTATCCAGCGTCATAATCGGGAAATTATAGGCGGGCTGCTTTTTCGGCATGCCGAAGCGGTCCCAATAGGTGATCGGCATCTGCCCCACCGGCGCCGGGTAATCATGCTGGAAGGGTATGGCGTAGAAATTCCACAGCAGGATGCGATCGAGCGCCCGCATCGCGCCGACCACGGTCTCCCTGTCCGTCGCGGTGATCATCTGCGCGAGCATCTTGTCGACGGCCGGATTCTTGACGCCCGGATAGTTCAGCGATTGCGGCTGATCCGCAGCGTGCGACCCCCAGATCAGTGTCTGGCCGATGCTCGGCGTTTCATGGCCGGGGAACATCGGGATGTTGAGCAGCAGATCATAATCATAATGACGCAGCCGATGCCGGAATTGCGCACTGTCGAACGAGCGGAAACTGATGGCGATGCCAAGCTGCCGCGCATTCTCGACAAAGAGCGAAACCTGCCGGTCCATCAGCGGGGAATAGCTGATCAGCTCGAGCGCCATGGGGCGACCGGTTGTCTTGTCGATCAGCCGGCCGTCCTGATAGCGATAGCCCGCCGCCCGCAGGATCCGCACTGCTTCGATGAGGTTGGCCCGGCGGTTGCGCCAGTTCCCGCCAACCGGCAGGTCCGGCGCCTTGGTGAACACCTCGCCCGGCACCTCGTCCCGCACGGATTGGAGCAGCTCCAGCTCCCGGCCCTGAGGCAAGCCCTCGGCCGCAAACTCGCTGTTGGTGTAGAAGCTGTGCAGGCGGCCATGATGCCCGGCGAGCAGGGTCCGGCGCACCCACTCGAAATCATAGGCCAGCATCAGCGCGCGCCGCAATTGGCGATCCGCCAGCGCGGGCCGCCGCGTGTTCATGACGATGCCCAGATAGAAGGACGGGCTGCGGTAATCGATGACCTGCCGCTTGATCTGGCCCGCGCGGAAGGCCGGCAACTGCTTCTCGCTTGCCCAGCGGACCGCGCTCGTTTCCTGCCGGAAGTCGACATTGCCGGCGAGAAAGGCCTCATAGGCCACCGTCTGGTCCCGGTAATAATCGTGCCGGATGATGTCGAAGTTGTAGCGGCCCTTGTTGACCGCCAGATCCTTGGCCCAATAATCCTTCACGCGCTCATATTCGATCCAGCGCCCCTGGCTGAAACGGCCGACCTTATAGGGGCCGCTGCCCAAGGGGCGGTCGAGCGAGGCGGCGTTGAGCGGGTGCTTCGCGTAATAATGGCGGGGGAGCAGCCACATATCCATCACCACCGTCGGCAGCGTGGGATTATTGGGCTGGGTGAAATAGACGCGCACCGTGTGCGGCCCGCGCTTTTCCGCACGCGTCACGGCCTGTTCAAGGCGCTTGAGAGAGGGCGTCACCAGGCCCTTGGCCTGATCGATGGTGAAGATGATGTCCTCGGGCGTGATCGGCACACCATCATGCCAGCGCGCGCGGGGATCGAGATGGAAATCCATCCATGAAATATCTTTGGGATAGGTGATCGACTCAGCGACCAGCGCGTAGCGCATCGCCGGCTCGTCCGAACTGCGCCGCATCAGCGGCTCATAGACCTGCATCATGCCGATGGGCGGCGTGCCAAGCAGGGCCATGAGATTGAGACTGTCGAAGCCACCAATATAGGCCACCCGCAGCGTGCCGCCCTTGGGCGCCTTGGGATCGGCATAGTCGAAATGCTTGAAGCCGGGGCCGTATTTGGGGGTGCCGAACACCGCATAGGCATGGCTGGAGATCAGCTCATTGCCGCCCGGCACGGCCTGAACGCTGGCGGAACTGATCGTCAGCAGCAGCGGAAGGCAGAGTAGCGCCAGCAGGAGTTGCCGAAGCACCCCGAGGCGCTGCCTCACCGGCCCGGCAGATGGTGGCGGGCCGCCATCATCCAGGCCATGGTCATTCGGGCCGTCCGCAGCATCTCCAGCCATACTCTCCCTTCCGAACCCCAGATGGAGTCCAGCAAACAAGTGATGCCCATTCGATCTTGCGCCGAATGTCGCGTCACCCGCTCCGTTGGTTCAATGTCTAACTTTAGTTGACCTAACTAACAATTCGAATCGAACTTATCTTGTCATAATTCGCGCTGCCAGGCGCGTAAACGCCCTGCTCGTCATCGTGCCGCGCCTGCTCCACCAATGCAACCGGCTGCCGCACAGCGCGGCACGGCTTTGATCACCGCGCGCATCCTGCTAGCCCATGCGCATGAAGAACATCGCCACGCTCACCCTCAATCCCACCATCGATGTGGCCTATGAGGTCGACAAGGTATTTGCCACGCACAAGATGCGGACGGCTGGCGAATATCATAATCCCGGCGGCGGCGGCATCAATGTCGCCCGCGTGTTCGTGCGGCTGGGCGGCAATGCGCGGGTGCATTACCTGTCCGGCGGGGCGACCGGCGTGGCGCTCGATGGCTTGCTCGACCGGCATCAACTGGTGCGCGCGCAGATCCCGATCCAGGGCGAAACCCGCGTCGCAACCTCGGTGCTGGAGAAGGACAGCGGCAAGGAATATCGCTTCACACCGCCGGGGCCGGTGGTGGTGGAGGCCGAATGGCGGCTGGCGCTCGACCAGCTCAGTCAGGTGACGTGCGATTATTTCGTGGCCAGCGGATCGCTGCCGCCCGGGGTGCCGGAGGATTTCTACGGGCAGCTTGCCGCCGCGCTGGCGCCGCGCGGCATCGGCTTCGTGCTCGACAGTTCAGGCGCCGGCCTGCGCGGTGGCCTGAGCGGCGAGCATGTGCTGCTGGTCAAGCCTAGCCAGGGCGAATTGCAGCAGCTCGTCGGGCGCGACCTGAAAGGCCCGGACGCCATTGCGGCGGCAGCGCAGGACATCGTGCGATCGGGCCGCGCGCGCTATGTCGCGGTCACTCTTGGCCATGAAGGGGCGGTGCTGGCGACGGCAGAGAGCACCGTCTATCACCCCGCCATCCCCATCGACGCGAAAAGCGCGGTCGGCGCGGGGGACAGCTTCGTCGCCGCGATGGTCTATGCGCTGGCCAGCGACTGGCCGGTGGAAGATGCCTTCCGCTATGGCATTGCCGGTGGCACTGCAGCGGTGCTGACGCCGGGCACCGACCTCGCCCGCCCGGCCGACATCGACCGCCTCTACGCGCAGATCAAAACCGGCTGACCAGCGCGCGCGCCGCCGCCTGCACGTCCCGCCAGGTCACATCGAACCCGGCTTCATCGCCAAAATAGGGGTCGGCCACGGCCTGCCCTTCCCGGCCCGGCACCATGTCCAGCAACAGGCCGACATGAGCGCGATGCCCTGCGGGCGCGAGGCGCCGGAGGCTGGCGAGATTGTCCGCATCCAGCGCAAAGATCATGTCGAAGCGCTGGAAATCCGCCAGCCCGATCTGCCGCGCGCGGTAGGTCGAGATGTCAATGCCATGGCGCAGCGCGGTGGCCTGGGCGCGCGGATCGGGCGGCCGCCCGACATGCCAGTCGCCCGTGCCTGCCGAGTCCGCCGTCACATCAAGGCCCGCCAGCGACGCCTCGTGGCGGAAGGCCGCCTCGGCCAAAGGCGACCGGCAGATATTGCCGAGACAGACGAACAAAATAGCGGATGGGGTTGGCTTGAGCATGCGCCTCGCTATCATGCGCGGACGACGAACGCGACCCGGCCGCGCTTCGGCCAGGCCGCGAGACAGGAACCCGCCCCCATGTGCGGGCGTTCGCAACGAGAGCCACGCCGAACCCAATCACGGCGGACCCAACCATGACGCAAACCATGACGCAAAGCATGACAGGGGAATCACCATTTCGCATCCGTCCGCATTCGATCTTCCAGCGCCCTCAATCGACACCCTCGACCATCTCAGCCTGTTTCTGGATCTGGACGGCACGCTCTTCGAGCTGATCGACCATCCCGAAGAGGTGATCGCAGACGAGCGTCTGCGCAGCCTCCTCGCCCGGCTGTCGACGCGGCTCGACGGGCGTCTGGCGGTCGTGAGTGGGCGCTCCATCGCGCAGATCGACGCCATTCTCGGCCCCATCGCGCAAGATCTGGCGGTGTCCGGCAGCCATGGCAGCGAACATCGCTGGCGCGGCGTCGCGGCGCATCCGGTGCGGCCCAAGGGACTGGACGAAGCCGCCGCGGACTTTCGCGCCTTCGCCGGCCGGCATGAGGGCGTGATCGTCGAGGACAAGAGCTATGGCGTCGCGCTGCATTTCCGCATGGCGCCGCAGATCGAGGCGGAAGCCACCGCCCTCGCCACCCGCCTCGCTGACGACCTCGGCCTCCATTACCAGCCCGGCAAGATGATGACGGAACTGCGGATGCCCGGCGGCGACAAGGGCAAGGCCGTGCGTACCCTGATGAGCCGGGCGCCCATGGCAGGCACCTCGCCGTGGTTCCTTGGCGATGACGAGACAGACGAGGCCGCGTTTCTCGCCGCGCAGGCGCTTGGCGGCGTTGGCGTGATCGTGGGCGATCGGCGGCCGACCGCAGCCCAATACAAGCTTGCCAATCCGCGCGCCGTACATGCCTGGCTGGAGGACCTGCTCTGATGACTGCAACACTCGACCTCTGGCCTATCGGCAATTGCCAGGTCTCCGCCCTGATCGACCGGGCCGGCCGCTTCGTCTGGGGCTGCGTGCCCAGGGTGGATGGCGACCCGGCCTTCTCCTCCCTGCTCGACCCGGCCCCGCGCGCCGCCGAGGGCGCACGCGGCTTCTGGGAAATCGACCTGGAAGACTGCGTGGAGACGGCGCAGCATTATGTGCGCAACACGCCGGTGCTGGTGACGCGGCATGAGGACAAGCATGGCAACGCCATTGAGGTCATCGACTTCTGCCCGCGTTTCCACCGGAGCGGGCGCATGTTCCGTCCCGTCGCTTATGCCCGCATCGTCAAGCCGGTGGCGGGCAGTCCGCGCATCCGAATCCGCCTGCGCCCGGCGCGCGACTGGGGCGCGCGCGATCCGAACCGCACGCGCGGCACCAATCACATCCGCTACATGCTCTCGGACATGACCCTGCGCCTGACGACGACGGCGCCCGTCGGCTGGATCGAGGACGAGCGACTGTTCCGGGTCGAGCGGCCGCTGCACTTCTTTCTCGGGCCAGACGAGAGCTTTGCCGACGACCTGCGCATCACGCTGGACACCATGCTCGACCGGACGATCCGGGAATGGCAGGGCTGGGTGCGGGGTCTTGCCACGCCCGTGGAGTGGCAGAAGGCGGTCATTCGCGCCGCGATCACGCTCAAGCTGTGCCAGCATGAGGAAACCGGCGCCATCGTCGCGGCGCTGACCACATCGCTGCCCGAACATGCCGATAGCGGGCGCAACTGGGATTATCGCTACTGCTGGATTCGCGATGCCTATTACACCGTCCAGGCGCTCAACCGGCTCGGGGCGCTCGATGTTCTGGAGAGCTATCTCGAATATCTGCGCAACCTCGTCGACAATGCACGCGGTGGCCATATTCAGCCCCTGTACGGCGTGGGCGGCGAAGCCACGCTGACCGAATGGATCGCGCCGGGGTTAGCCGGCTATCGCGGCATGGGGCCGGTGCGCGTCGGCAACCAGGCGGCCGAGCAGATCCAGCACGATGCCTATGGGCAGATCGTTCTCTCCAGCACCCAGAGCTTCTTCGACCGGCGGCTGCTGCGCATGGGCGGCACCGACGATTTTCACGCGCTTGAGGCCGTCGGCGAGCGCGCGTGGGACGTCTATGACAAGCCCGATGCCGGCCTGTGGGAGCTGCGCACCCGCAGCCATGTCCACACCTACTCCGCCGCCATGTGCTGGGCGGCGTGCGACCGACTGGCCAATGCCGCCGCCGCGCTCGATCTGCCGGAGCGGGCCGCCTTCTGGCAGGGGCGCGCCGATAGCATGCGCCAGACCATTATCGATGCGGCTTGGCGGGAAGACACAGGCCGGATGTCCGCGACATTCGGCGGCGACGATCTGGATGCCAGCATCATCCAGTTGCTGGACCTTCGCTTTCTCTCGCCCGGCGACCCGCGATTCAAGACCACGCTCGAGGCCGTCGAGCAGGGGTTGCGTCGTGGCAGCCACATGCTGCGCTATGCCACCGAGGACGATTTCGGCCTGCCCTCGACCGCCTTCAACGTCTGCACCTTCTGGCTTATTGAGGCGCTGCACGCCACCGGACGGGTCGACGAGGCGCGGGTGTTGTTCGAGGAAATGCTCAGCCGTCGCACCGCCGCCGGACTGCTCTCGGAGGATATCGACCCCGCCACGGGCGAACTGTGGGGCAACTATCCCCAAACCTATTCGTTGGTTGGATTAATCAACTGCGCCGTTCTGCTCAGCAAGCCGTGGAGTACCATCAGATGACTCGCCTCGTCATCGTGTCGAACCGCGTCAGCCCGCCGACGGGGGAAGGACAAGCCAATCAGGGCGGCCTTGCGGTCGCGCTGTCCTCGGCGCTGCGCGAGACAAACGGCATCTGGTTCGGCTGGTCGGGCAATGAAACCGAGACGTTCACCGGTCATGTGAATTTCAGCAAGAGCGATGGCGTCACCACCGCCACCGTCGACCTCGAGCCGCAGGATATCGACGAATATTATAACGGCTTTGCCAATCGCACGCTCTGGCCGCTCTTTCACGACCGGACCGACCTCGCAGAATTCGAGCGCAACTTCGCGGGCGGTTATGCGAGGGTGAACGAGCGCTTCGCCGATACCCTGCTGCCGCTCATCACGCCCGAAGACCTGATCTGGGTCCACGATTACCACCTCATCCCGCTCGGCGCGGAACTGCGCAAACGCGATGTCACCAACCGCACCGGCTTCTTCCTCCACACGCCCTGGCCCGTCGCGCGCCTGCTGACCTCCCTGCCGAGCCACGCCAAGCTGGTGAATGCGCTGTTCGCCTATGATCTCCTGGGCTTCCAGTGCCAGGCCTGGCTCGATTCCTTCCTCTATTATGTCCACGACCAGTTCCCCGAGGCGGAAATATCGGACGGTGTGATCCGCATCGGCGACCGGACCGTGCGGGTCGTCGCCTGCCCGATCGGCATCGATGCGGGGGACTTCGCCAAAAGCGCGACCACCCCGGAAGCCGATGAAGCGCGCGAAAGCATCCTGCGCAGTCTCGAAGGCCGCGACCTCATCATGGGGGTCGACCGGCTGGACTATTCCAAGGGCATGGAGCAGCGTTTTCACGGGTACAGCCGCTTGCTGCAGGACCATCCCGAATTTCAGGAAAAGGTCACCTTCCTCCAGATCGCGCCGCCATCGCGCGAGCAGGTCGCCAGCTATCAGGACATCCGACGCGAACTCGATGCGCTGTCGGGCCATATTAACGGCGAGTTCGCCACCGCCCATTGGGTGCCGTTGCGCTATGTGAACCGTGGCTATGACCGGCTTTCCCTCTCCGGCATGTACCGCTCCGCGCGCGCCGCACTGGTGACGCCATTGCGGGATGGGATGAACCTGGTCGCGAAGGAATTTGTCGCGGCGCAAGACCCGGAAAATCCCGGCGTCCTCATCCTCTCCCGTTATGCCGGCGCCGCCGAGCAATTGCAGGATGCCCTGCTGGTCAACCCGTTCAGCCCGGAAGAACTGGCCGACGCGCTGCACCAGGCGCTGCTCATGCCGCTCGAAGAGCGCAAGACGCGCTGGCGGGCTATGATGGACAGCGTGGAAACGCAGGACATTCGCTGGTGGCTGAAGCGCTTCCTCGATCTGCTGACGAGCGAACACCCGCCGCGAGGGAGCACTGCCGAGGCCTCTGAGAGTTCAGAAGGCGCAGATACGAAAGAGGCCGCTCAGGCTGCAGCCTCCTCCTGAGCGGAGGGCGCGGTCGCGATCCGCGCCTTGGAGAAGGCGAGCACGCACAGGATGCAGCAGCCGACCGGCACCAGCAGCGCCAGAAAGAACATGCCGGCGGACATGTTGGCAGCGATCAGCGCCCCGCCGACGAGCGGGCCCGCCATGGCACCCACGCGCGCGACGGCGACCGCCAGACCGATGGCGGCAGACAGCATCGTGATCGGGTAGATGCTCGCGGCCACGGCCGTCAGGGCGATATGGGCGCCGCCGACGCCCATGCCGATAATCAGCATGAGCAGACCCCAGGTAGCGAATGTCGGCGCCAGCACCGCCAGCGCCACCAAGCCGAGCGACACCAGCGCATAGCCCACCAACAGCGCCGGAATCGTGCGGTGACGGTCGATCTGCGTAGCCAGAATGAGGCCGCCGACCAGTCCGCCGATCTGCACGATGGAAGCCATATGGGCCGACGTCTCGAAGCTGAAGCCGACCCCGCGCAGCACCGTCGGCAGCCAGCTCGCCAGCATGTACATGGACAAGGCGTTGAAGCAGAACAGCGCGGAAAACAGCGTGGTGCGCAGCAGATAGCCGCGCCCCAGCGGCGCCAATATGGGAATGTCAGTCCAGTGCCACGCCCGCTCGCGCGCCGGTTTGGCCGCTATGGGAGCCGCCGGCAGACGCGTGAGAAACAGCGCGAGAAGAATCGTGATCACGAACATGAAGGTCGCCGGGACGGTGAACGCCGCTTCCCACCCGCGCCCGGCGGTGAGCCATGGCACCACGACGCCGGCACCGGCTGCCCCGACCGGAATGCCGCAGCCGACAATGGTCATCGCGCTCGCCCGCCGCTTGGCCGGCATCACCTCCGCGAGGATCGCCAGCACATTGGGCAGGCAGGCGCCCAGCGCCGTGCCGGTGAGCAAGCGCCACCAGAACAACTGACTGACCGTCTGCGACCATGAGGTGCCGAGTGTCGCGAAGCTGATAACGCCCAGCGCCACAACGGTCGTCGTGCGCCGCCCGACCTTGTCGCCCAGCGGTCCGAGAAAGAAGGCGCCGAGACCCAAGCCAATGACCACGGCGGATAGGGCCGGTGCGAACAAGGCCGGTGACTCCCCCCAAAGCTGCGCCAGATGCGGCACGATGACGGGCATCGACCCGATGTCATAGCCATCGATGACCATGATGATGAAGCTCAGCAGGCCGACGATGTAGATCTGAAATCCGCTGGCCGCCTTGGCAGGCGCCGGCGGGTCCGCTTGTGCATCCGCCGGCAGAATTGCGTCGCTCTGACTCATCTCGGTCCCATCCTCTCACCCTGTCGCCGCCGGTTCATCCGGTCTGGCCGTTCCTGCTCGTCCATCACCGCTGCGCTGGCTCGGCCGGCGCCGTCTTGCCCAGAATGAGGTCAGCCGCCTTTTCCGCGATCATGATTACGGGGGCGTTGGTATTTCCCCGGATCAGCGCTGGCATGGAGGAGGCATCGACCACCCGCAGGCTTTCGACCCCGCGCACCCGCAACTGCGCATCCAGCACGGCAGCATCGTCGGTGCCCATGGCGCAGGTGCAGGCGGGATGGCCCCCGCTCCGCGCCGTCGCGCGCAGCCAGCCTTCAAGCGCCGCATCATCCGCAGCATCAGGTCCGGGCGCGACTTCCGCGGCGACCAGATCACGGGCCGGCGCTGTCGCGAAGAAACGGCGCATGAAGTGCATCGACCATAAGAGCCGATCAAGATCGCCCTGTTCGCTCAGGAAGTTCAGGTGAATTTTCGGCAGCGCCTCTGGATCGGCCGACCGCAGCGCGATGCTGCCCCGGCTCTCGGGGTTAAGCAGCAGCGTGCCGGCCGAGAATTGGTGCCCTGCGCCTTTTCGCCACCCGGGGAACCAAGGGCGCGCTGCGTAGCTTGCGTGGACAATCTGGAACTGCAGGTCCGGCCGATCCTGCAACGGCCCCGAGCGCAGGAAGCCTTGAACCGACATGGGGCTCTGCGCCATGTTGCCGGTGCCGAACAAGGCCCAGCGCGCCGCGTGCAGCGCGATCCGGTCGAGCCGCAACTGGTCGTCAAAGGTCACCGGCGCGGCGGCTTGCCAGAAGCTGAGCGCGATCGGATGATCCTGCAGATTGGCGCCCACGCCCGGCAAATCGCGCAGCACCTGCACGCCCATATCGGCCAGATGCGCCGCCGGGCCGATGCCGGAGAGCATGAGCAGTTGCGGCGAGTTGATCGCGCCGCCGCACAGGATCACCTCGCGGCGCGCCCGCACCTGACGCACGGTCCCGCCCTTGCGATACTCGACCCCGACCGCCCGGCCATTCCCGATGATGACGCGCGAGGCGAGCGCGTGCGTCTCGATCCGCAGATTGGGGCGACCCCGGACCGGGTCGATGAACGCCCGTACCGTGCTGTGCCGACGCCCTGCGCGGATCGTGCAATCGGGGATGCCGAACCCCTCCGGCCGCGGCACGTTGAAATCCGGTTCCTCATCATAGCCCAGATTGCGCGCGGTGCGCATGAACGCCGGGAACAGCACCGGGTCCGGCTTCATCGCGGTGACGTGCAGTTCGCCCGTCCCGCCATGGTCGGCTCCCGCGCCGCGCCAGTTGGTTTCCGAGCGGCGGAAATAGGGCAGCACATCATCGAAGCCCCAGCCGGGGAGCCCCATATCGCGCCAGCGATCATAGTCCGCCGCATGGCCGCGAATATACATGGTGCCGTTGATCGAGGAGCTGCCGCCCAGCGCCTTGCCGCGCGGGATGGGCTGGGTGCCATTGCCCATATGCGGGTCCGGCTCGCTCTCATTGCCCCAGATGAAGCACTCGGTCGCGGCGGCCTGCATCCAGGTGAGCGGCATATCGATGATCGGATGACGGCACTCACCGCCGGCTTCCAGCAGCGTGACGGAGGTTCCGGCCTGCGCGCTCAGGCGATTGGCCAGCACGCAGCCCGCACTGCCTGCCCCCACGATGACGAAGTCCGCCTCATCCACCGGTCGGTCGCCCTCCCCTCCACGCTGTCTCTGCCAGACCGTTGCGGCCTTTGCCCTGCTGGTCTTACGGTGCATATGCACGAGCACAAGTGCGATAACGCACCCCTGCCGCAATGGAGAGCGATGAGATGCGATATACCGCCGATGAGGAAGCCAATCTGGCGCTGGTGCGCGGCCTTTTCGACGAGGTGCTCAACCCCATGGATTCGGGCGCCGTAGACCGGTTCATCGCGCCCGACTACATCCAGCACAATCCCTCGGTCGAAACGGGGCGCGCGCCATTCAAGGCGTTTCTCGACCATATCAGGTCGGTGCATCCCCAGGGCGTGCATGATGTGAAGCGCATGTTTGCCGATGGCGATCATGTCATCGTCCACTATCACGTCCGCCGCTGGCCGGACGATAGCGGCTGGGCGGTGGTTGACATCTTCCGGATCGAGAACGGCCTCATTGTGGAGCATTGGGATGTCGCGCAGGACGTGAAGCTCGGCGGGCCGAACGCGAACGGGATGTTCTGAGCAGCGGGCCTTCGCCGCCCGTGCAGATGCGACCAAAAATCGTCGGGCTTTGGGCGGCGCCGGTGGAATGAAATTGACTCTGTGCAACCGACGCGCAAGATCGTGCATTGTCGGGCTGGATTCTACCGCCGTCCGTCTTTTCCGAGGGCTCCGTGACGATCGATTTTCAGGCCCTGCTGGCGCGTTCTCCCAATCCCTATGTGTTGCTCGATAGCGATCTGCGGATCGTCTGGATGAACGACGCCTATCTGCAGGTGACCATGCGCACCCGCGACAAGCTGCTGGGCCAGAACATGTTCGATGCCTTTCCGAGCGACCCGGACTCGGAGAGTCACCGGCAGCTGGAAGCCTCGTTCCGGCGGGTTTTCGCCTCCGGCAAGCAAGACGAGATCGCGCTCATCCGCTACGACATTCCCACGCCCGACGGCGGCATGGACGTGCGTTACTGGAGTGCGACCCACACCCCCTTTGCGGACGAGGCACGCAAGGTCGCCTACATCCTGCAGCATACGGTCGACGTGACCGAACTGCAGACGCTGCGGGCCATGCGCGATGAAATGGGCCTGATCCAGCGCGCCAACGCCGTGCAGGCGCGCAATCTGGACCTTGCGGAAGAGGCCGGGCAGTTCAAATCCCTGTTCGAGCAGGCGCCGGGCTTCGTGGCCATTCTGCACGGGCCGGATCATGAGTTCCGCATGGCGAATGCCGCGTATCACAAGCTGGTCGGGGGCCGGGATCTGCTGGGCAAGCGGGTGAAGGACGCCCTGCCGGAAGTCAGCGGGCAGCGCTTCCTGAACCTGCTCGATCAGGTCTATCGCTCGGGCAAACCCTTCATCGGGCGCCGCCTCAAGGTGCTGCTGCAGAATGACGAGGGAACCGAGGTGCAGGAGCGCTACCTCGACTTCGTCTATCAACCCACCGTGGGCGAAGGCGGGACTGTTTCCGGGGTGTTCGTCCAGGGCCATGACGTGACCGACCAGGTGGAATCGGAAGAACGGCAAGCGCTGCTGATGAACGAGCTCAATCACCGCGTGAAGAACACGCTGGCGATCGTCCAGGGCTTGGCGATGCAGTCATTCCGCCAGATGCCCGGGTCCGAGGTTCCGCGTCAGACCTTCAATGCGCGGCTCGCGGCGCTGGCGGCGGCCCATAATCTGCTGACGACCAGCAACTGGAAAACCGCAGGCTTCATCGAGACCGTGCGCAGTGCGGCCGAAGCCTCCATCGGCGAGGATCTGGCACGGGTGCATCTCGATGGCCGGGATTTCACCATCGCGCCGCAGACGGCAGTGTCCCTCTCGATGATCATTCACGAACTCTGCACCAATGCTGTGAAATATGGGGCTTTGTCCGTGCCTGAAGGTCACATAGACCTCAGCTGGACGATCGAGGACGAAGAAGAGGATTACCGATTGATCGACCTGCGTTGGGAAGAACGCGGTGGTCCGCCCGTCCAGCAACCCGCAAGTCGGGGTTTCGGATCGCGCCTCATCGAGCACGGCTTCTCGACGGAGCGGGCCAGCGGCGTCGTCATAGACTTTCGGCCGACCGGCCTGCTGTGCACCATCAAGGCAAAGCTCACCAACGCATCGATTGTTTCATGAGACTGGACGACCTGACCATCCTGATCGTTGAGGACGAGCCGATCATCGCGCTCGTTCTGGAAGACAAGCTGCTGGATCGCGGCGCGAACCCCGTTCTGGCGCACAGTTTCGACAGCGCGGCAGAGCTGATCGGCCGACAGGCGCTGGACCTCGCCATTCTGGATGTGAACATCCATGGCCAGCAAAGCTATCCGCTGGCGCAAATGCTGCGAGACAAGGGCACACCGTGCATCTTCGTGACCGGCTATGGCGGCGCGCTGCACCCCGAGGCGTTCGCGCACGTCACGACGCTGACCAAGCCCTATAGCGTGGCCGCGTTGGATGACGCGCTCCAGACGGCGCTGGCATTTAGAAATGCCAGCCAGCCGGAACCCGATGCACCGCTGACCTGACCGGTCAAAGCCGCGTCACCGGCGCGACGGCGTTTTCAGGCCAGCTCGACCGGGGTGGTATCGTAGCCCGCCACAGCCAGCGCCTGCATCAGTCGCTGGAGATGGGCTTCGTCGCGCGTCTCGCATTCCACATCCAGCGTGAGGCCCTTGGCGGGGAGATTAGTGAAGATCCGCTGGTGGGAGAGTTCCAGGATGTTCACCGCCTCCTGATCGAAGATGCGAGCGACATGGAACAACGCGCCGGGGCGATCCTGCATGATGATGCGCAGGCGGGCCAAGCGGCCTGAACGGGCCAGATCGCGCAGCAGCACATTGGCGAGCAGGCGGGTGTCGATATTGCCGCCGCACAGCACCAGGCCCACCGTCTTGCCGGCGAACAGCGGCTTGTGCTCGATCAGTGCCGCGAGACCGGCGGCGCCAGCGCCCTCGACCACGGTCTTCTCGATCTGGAGCAGCAGGCTTACCGCCTGTTCCAGCGCGCGCTCGGTCACGAGCACCACATCATTGGCGAGCGCGGTGACGAAGCGGCGCGTGAGCTGCCCCGGCTCCTTGACAGCGATGCCTTCGGCCAGCGTATCGCCATCGCATGGCAGGTTGGCGCTCTTCACCACATCGTACATCGAGGGGTAGAGTTCGGCCTGAACGCCGATCAGCTCGATATCCGGGCGGATGCCGCGCGCAGCGGTGCCCATGCCAGAGAAGAGCCCGCCGCCGCCGATGGGGATGACCAGCGTGTCGATCTCCGGCGCGTCCTCCAGCATCTCCAGCGCCACCGTGCCCTGCCCGGCGATGATGTCCGGCTCATCGAAGGGGTGGACGAAGGTCAGCCCACGCTCGGCTTCCAGCTTGCGCGCGTGATTATAGGCGTCCTCGAATTTCTCGCCTTCCAGCACCACGGTCGCGCCGTGACCCTCGGTCTGCATCACCTTCACCAGCGGCGTCGTCATGGGCATGACTATGGTGACGGGAACGCCGAGCTTGGCGCCGTGATAGGCAAGGCCCTGTGCGTGGTTGCCGGCCGACGCCGCGATGACACCCTTGGACCGCGACGCATCGTCCAGCAGCAACAGGCGATTGAGCGCGCCGCGCTCCTTGTAGGCGGCGGTGAACTGGTGGTTCTCGAACTTGAGATACACGGTCGCGCCAGTCATCTGCGAGAGCGTCTTGCTAACCACGGTGGGCGTGCGCAGGATCGAGCCCGAAATTCGCGCCGCCGCCGCGCGGACATCGGCGACGGAGACGGGCAGCGCATCGGCACTGGCCGTCAGGGGCTCAAGCGGTTCGATCCTGTTCATGGCGCCGCCCCCTACTCCCATCTGGCGCATCCTGCAAACTGCCACTATGCCCTGCTTATGGCAAAAATCGCGTTTATCGGGCTAGGAGTGATGGGTGGGCCAATGGCGGGGCATCTCGCCGCCGCCGGGCACGACCTCTCGGTGTTCAATCGGTCGATGGGCAAGACCCAGGCCTGGGTCGAGCAACATGGCGGCGAAGCGGCAGTCAGCCCCGCGCAAGCGGCGGCGGAGGCCGAGGTCGTCGTCAGCTGCGTTGGCAATGATGCCGACCTGGAGGCGGTGACCATCGGGCGCGACGGCGCGTTTCGCACGATGCGCCCCGGCGGGCTGTTCATCGACCACACCACCGTCTCGGCCAAGATCGCGCGGCAGCTTGCTGACGAGGCGGAGAGCCGGGGGCTTCATTTCGTCGATGCGCCGGTTTCCGGCGGCCAGTCCGGCGCGCAGGGCGCCACGCTGTCGGTGATGTGCGGCGGCACGCAGGCGGCGGTCGAGACAGCGCGGCTGGTCATGCAGAGCTACGCCGCCCGCATCGTGCATTGTGGCGAGGCCGGCGCGGGTCAGACCACCAAGATGGTCAACCAGATCTGTATCGCCGGCGTGCTGGAGGGTCTCTCCGAAGCGCTGCGCTTTGCGCAGGCAGCGGGCCTCGACCTCGGCAAGGTCCAGGAAGCGATTGGCGGCGGCGCCGCGCAAAGCTGGCAGATGGACAATCGCTGGAAGACGATGAGCGAGGACAGCTTCGATTTCGGCTTCGCAGTGGAATGGATGCGCAAGGATCTGGGCCTCGCCCTCGAGGAAGCGCGCACGCTCGGCGCCACATTGCCGGTCACGGCGCTGGTCGATCAATATTATGCCGAGGTCGTCGCCATGGGCGGCGGACGGCAGGATACCAGCGCGTTGGTGAGGCGCCTGCGCAAGCCATGAATTTTGCACGAAGGACAAGCGCCGTTCTGGCGGCGCTCGCGCTCGGGCTGGGCATGGGCGCACCCCGCGCGGACGCGCAGGGCCTGATCGATAATGTGAACGGCATCACGGTCGATGCGACCGGCGATCTCGTGCATTTCACCGGCCTTATCATCAGCGACGATGGACGCGTCGAGAAGCGACTGGCGCGCGGCGAGAAACGCCCCGATCGGCCGAGCTTCCGCTTTGACGGCAAGGGCCGCACGCTGATGCCCGGCATCATCGATGCGCATGTCCATGTCATCGATCTCGGCTTCTCGCGCCTCAATCTGGACCTGAGCGACACCAACTCGCTCGATGAGGCTCGGCAGAAGATCGCCGCCTTCGCTGCGGCCAACCCCGGCCGTCCGTGGATCATCGGCTTTGGCTGGAATCACGAGAAGTGGAACCTCGGCCGCTTCCCGACTGCCGCCGACCTCGATGGGCTGGGCGATGGGCGCCCGATCTGGCTGGAGCGCGTCGATGGTCATGCCGGCTGGGCCAATGCCGCCGCGCTGGCCGCCGCCAAGATTGCGCCGACCAGCAAGGCCCCCGTCGGTGGGCGGATCGAGATGGTGGCAGGGCGTCCCAGCGGCATCCTCGTGGACAAGGCGATGGCGCTGATGACGCCCGCTCTCCCCCGTCCCCAGCCCAAGGATTATGACGCGGCACTCTCCGCCGCGCAGGATGCGCTGCTGGCGCGCGGCGTCACCACCGTCGCCGACATGGGCACCAGCATCGAGCACTGGCAGGCCTATCGCCGCGCCGGCGACCGAGGCGCGCTGCGAATCCGCATCCTGGGCTATGCCGCCGGCATGGAGCAGGCCGCGCTGATCGCCGGGCCTGCGCCCACCCCGTGGCTCTACAACGACCGGCTCCGGCTGGGCGGCGTCAAGTTGGTGCTGGATGGCGCGCTCGGGTCACGCGGCGCCTGGCTCAAGGCGCCCTATGCCGATGCGCCCAAGGAGAGCGGCTTAGCGCTGCTGACCTCAGCCCAGTTGCGCAACCAGATGAGCCGGGCAGCAATGGACGGCTTCCAGCTTGCCGTTCACGCCATTGGCGATCAGGCCAATGCCGAGACTCTCGACGCCATCGAGGAGCTGAGCGAGACCTATAAGGGCGACCGGCGCTGGCGGATCGAACATGCGCAGATCGTCGACCCGGCCGATCTCGCCCGTTTCGCCCGCAGCGGCACGATCGCTTCCATGCAGCCGCAGCACGCCACCTCCGACTGGGCGATGGCGACGCGGCGGCTCGGGCCGGAGCGGCTGGGCGGCGCTTATGCCTGGCGGACGATGCTCGACAACAAGGTGCCGCTGGCATTCGGCTCCGATGCACCGGTGGAGCCGGCGGATGCCTTCATCGGCCTCAAGTCTGCCACCACGCGGCTCGATGCCCGCAACGAGCCGGCCGGCGGCTGGTTGCCGACGCAACGTCTGACGCTGGCCGAGGCGCTGCGCGCTTATGGCCGCGGCGCGGCTTATGCCGCATTTGCCGAGGAGCGCTTTGGCAATCTCGCGCCCGGCCAGCGCGCCGATTTCCTCATTCTGGACCGCGACATCGAGCTGGCCAGCCCCACCGACCTTGCCGCGACGCAGGTCCTCGAACTGTGGATGGACGGCAAGCGCGTCGCTCTGAAGGATCGCTGAATCGTGAACGCCATTCGCCTTGCCACCAAATATGTCGAGAAGCCCTGGGGCCGCACCGATCTGCCAGCGGCCTATCCCGATGGACAGGGCCGGCAGATTGGCGAGGTCTGGTTCGATGGGCCGGACGGCCAGCATCCGCCGCTGCTCGTCAAATATATCTTCACCAGCGAGCGCCTGTCCGTCCAGGTTCACCCCAATGACGCGCAGGGCCAGGCGCGCGGTCTGCCGGGCGGAAAGAGCGAGTGCTGGCTCATCCTCGATGCCGAGCCCGGCGCGACGCTTGGCATGGGGACGCTCCGCCCGCTGGATGATGAGACCCTGCGCGCCGCCTCGCTCGATGGCAGCATCGAGCATCTGATGGACTGGAAGCCGGTAAAGGCCGGCGACTTCTTCTACATTCCCGCCGGGACTGTCCACGCCATCGGCGCTGGCGTCACGCTGGTCGAGGTGCAGCAGAATGTCGATGTGACCTATCGGCTCTACGATTATGGCCGCCCGCGCGAACTGCATCTGGATGACGGCGTCGCCGTGAGCCGGGCCGAGCCCTATACCAGAGCGCCGGTCAACATCGCAGAAGTGGATGCGGATACGCTTCTCCGCCGCGACGAGGCGCCGTTCACGCTGGCGCTGGAGCGCTGGCACGAAGGCAGCCATGACCTGGACTGCGCCGATGGCCGTTGCTGGTTCGTTCCGCTGAGCGGCCGGGGCACGATCGACGGACAGCCTTGGGCAGCGGGTGAGTGCTGGCTGGTGACGGATTCCGCCACGCTCACCGTGACCGAACCCGCCCGGGGCCTCATCGCGCAAAGCTGACACCTGCCAGACTTAGTCAATGAGAGAGTGCGCGCGGCCCGCGCAGCTCTGCTCATTCCCCTTGCGCTTAGCCGCAAAAATACTGGCATTCGAGATTGCAACGCCCTATTCAGCGCCCGACAATGGCGAGGACTGAAAGAGGCTCTGCAATGGCAAAAGACAACAAAATTACATTTTACGATCTGGCGTTGGCGAGCGGCGCGACGATCAGCCCCTTCGTGTGGGCGACGAAATATGCGATCGCCCACAAGGGCTTTGAGATCGACACGGTGCCCGGCGGCTTCACCGGCATTCTCGAGCGGACCGGCGGCAAGACCGAGCGCCTGCCGGCGATCGTCGACGATGGCAAATGGGTGCTCGATAGCTGGCTGATCGCCGAATATCTGGACGAGACCTATCCCGACCGGCCGACGCTCATCCCGCACCCCAGCGTGCGCGCCCTCACCCAGGGCATGGAAGCCTGGCTGTGGAAAGAAGCGATCAGCCCGTGGATGACCTGCTTCCTCAAGGAATATCGTGATCGCTCGCTGCCGCAGGATCACCAATATGTTACCGAATCGCGCGAGCGGATGTTCGGCCGCAAGATCGAGGACATCATTGTGGGCCGTGAAGACCGTCTGCCCAAGGTGCCGCCAAACCTCCAGATCATGCGCAATGTGCTGGCGGAGAATAAGTGGTTCGGTGGCGACACGCCCAATTATGCCGATTACCGTCTGCTCGCCGTGTTCCTGTTCACCGCCTCGGTGGCAGATACGCCCGTGCTGACCGACGACGATCCGCTGCGCGATTGGATCGAGCGTGGGTTCGATCTGTATGGTGGCCTCGGCCGTCATCCCGGTCTCTCGCCCATCTTCGGTCTGCAACTGCGCGAGGGCGATCCCGAACCGTTCGTGAAGGGCAATGCCAAGAACGGGCTTTCCAGCCGCAACACCGGACCGCAGTCGACTTCGGCGGAAACCGCGCGGCTCAAGGGTGAGGCCCAGCCGGCCGCCTGAGCGCCCACAACATCGCCCTTTCGAGGCGACAAGAGACAGACAGGCGGCAGGCTTCACGGCGTGCCGCCTGTTCGTTTTTGCGATCTCTTGCCGTCCGCCCGCACCCGGATTACCCACAGCGCACGAGAGGAGACATAATCATGAAAAATCTTGCTCGCCGGGTCGGCTTGGCCCTGGCTCCCATCGCCATCTGTGCCGCCCCTGCCCTCGCCCAGCAGGAACTGCCACCCGTGCTGGCCAGCGGCGCGAAGTCCGATGTCGCGCCCGCCGTGCAGATCCTGCGCTGGCACATGAACGATGCGGACGTCGCGTCCCTGACCTTCCGCAGCATGGACACGCTGTTCACCACGCGCTCGGCGCCGCGCTCCGGGCCGATCTGGCAGCTCCCGCGCAACGACAAGCCGCTCGATTTCAGCTATGCCTATAAGGGCACGACCTACAAGGCCGACGACCTTCTGGAGCGCACCTATACCAACGCGCTGCTGGTGATGAAGGACGGCAAGATCGTCACCGAGATCTACCGCAACAATAGCAATGAGCAGACCCGCTTCATGGGCTGGTCGATGACCAAGTCGCTGACATCTATTCTCATCGGCAGCGCGCTGGCGGAAGGGCGGATCAAGTCGCTCGACGATCCCATCACCGCCTATCTGCCTGAGCTGAAGGGTTCGGGCTATGACGGCGTGTCGATCCGCCACATCCTGCAGATGCGCTCGGGCGTGGACTATGAGGAACGCTACGACTTCGCCAATCCCGGCATCGCGGCGACCAATCATATCAATGCGCTGGTCAAGAATGTCTCGCGCTTTGCCGACATGGCGCGGCAGGTGAAGCGGCTGCACACGCCGGGCACTGTGTTCCAGTACAAGACCATCGACACTGCCGTGCTCGGCTGGCTGATCGAGCGGGTGAGCGGCGGCGACACCATTGCCGGCTATGCGACCAAGCATCTGTGGGAGCCGCTGGGCGCCGAGCGTGACGGCTTCTTCATCATGGATGGCCCGCCGGGCGTCGGCCGCGAGTTCAACGGCGCCGGCTACAATGCCACGCTGCGCGATTGGGCGCGCGTGGGGCAGATGATGCTCGATGGCGGCAAGGCCAATGGCAAGCAGATCGTCTCGGCCGCCTGGGTCGCCGAATCGACGCGGCCGACCGACCCCAAGGAAGCAGGGCCGATGGGTTATGGCTATCAGTGGTGGACGCTGGGCGGCGGCTCCTACTCCGCCATCGGCCTGCAGGGCCAATATGTGTTCGTCGATCCGGCGAGCCGCACGGTGGTGGTTAAACTCAGCTACTTCCCGCCGGCCAATATGAGCGCCGACGAAGAGACGGCCGCATTCCTCAAGGCCGCAGCTGCCTGGACGCCGCGCTAAGCGCCATCTCTTGAGCATGAGAAATGCCCCGGCCTCTTATCGAAGCCGGGGCATTCCGAACGGTCTGTCCCACACAGCGCCGTTCTACGGCGACGGTGCGAGGGAGGCTTACTCGTCGCCGGTGCTGGCAGACTGGCTGGCGGCGCCGGAACCCTGGACCGATCCACTCACGGTGCCGCTGGCATCCACCGAGCCGGCGGTATCACGCACCTGACCGGCCGCGTTGCGAGCAGCATTGGCCGTGCTACGCGCCGCACCGCGTGCCGTTTGAGCCGCACCGCGTGCTGTGCCGCGCGCGGTCTCCACCGTTCCGCGAGCCGTCCCCCGCGCCGTCTCGGCGGTGCCCTGCACGGTGCCGCGGGCCGTTCCGACGACCTCGCCCGCCGTGCTGCGAACCGCATCGGTGCCGACACCCTGCGCCGAGACGCCGACGCTCTTGTCGATGCTCTGGCTGGTGCCGAGCGCACCGCCACCGGTCACTGAGCCAGCCGGACCAGTCGCGGCGGTGGCGCCCTCAACGGTGCCGGCGACCGTGCCGGCCAGACCCGCATTGGCGCTGGCCGAACCCGAGCGCGTATCGACCGAGCGGCTGGTGTCGGCCCGGCCCGCGCCGGACAGGGTGCCGGTGACGCTCTGCGAGGCAGAACCAACCGAGCGGAGCGTACCGCCGAGATTACCGGCACCGCCCAGCGTGCCACCAAGCGTGCCGCCCAGCGACCCGCCGGCATTACCAAGGAGCTGCGCCTGCGCGGGCATCGCGAAAATAGCGGCAGCGGCGAACGTGGTGATCAAAATCCGGTTCATATGTCATCTCCTTCAAGATGCGGGCCTCTCTTCTGGCCCGTCGGAAGGAGAACGATGGCCGGATGGGACTTCATCCCGGCCCCCTCAAAAAAATTTCAGCGGGCGGTCGCCGACACCGTGCGACAGGCTTTGCAGACGATGCCGCGCCCGACATTGCCCTTGCCCTTCACCGCTTCGCCGGCGACCGTGGTGACGCGGCGCGCAGGTGCGCCCTGCGCGGCGGCCAGTCGTGCCGCCACGAGCGGCGCGGCAAAGGAGGTGCCGCGCACCTTGCCATAGCCCTTGCCGGGCAGCGCGGCGACCATGTCGGCGCCGGGCGCGGCGAAATCCAGATGTCTGGCGCGCCCCGCCTCGAGCAGCGCCCGGTCCCGGCCATCGACACCGGTGACGGCGATCACGCCGGGATAGGAGGCCGGATACATGGGCGGCGCAGCAGGCCCGTCATTGCCCACCGCCGCAACGACGATCACGCCGCGCTGCTGCGCTAGCGCCACGGCGCGGGCCAGCAACTGATTGGGCGGGCCGACCAGCGAAACAGTGATGACGGGCGCGCCACTCTTGACCAGCCAGCCCAGCGCCTGCGCGATCAGCTCAGCCGATCCGGCAGCGGGATTGCCGCCATAGACATCCGCCGCCAGCAATACTCGCCCCGTGGCCGCGCCCTTGAAGGCGCCGTCCCGGCCGACCAGCAACGAGGCAATGGCCGTTCCATGGCCGCTGCCCTTCGGCCCGCCCGCCGCAAAGCCGCGTTGGCGGATCGATGCTCCAGCCAGCGCCGGATGGGCCGCGATGCCACCGTCGATCATGCCGATGGGCACATCGCTGGCCCCGCTCTCGCCGGCCGCCGCTGCGCCGTCCGCGCCGCCCAGCGCCCCGCCGGCTGGCTCGAAGACATGGTTGAGATCGAACATGCCCTCCGGCGCGAGCTTGCGGGCGCGCTCCAGCGCCTTGCGCGCCGTCTCGCCGCGCGGCACGCCGAGCACATGGGTGCGCAGGCCCAGTTCCGCCATCGTCTCCGTCCGCAATGTCTCGAAGCCCGCCGCCTTGAGGCGCGCGAGCAGATCCGGGGACGCATCAAGCGCGATGATCTCGCCCCGCCGCACCGGCTGGCCGTCGGCATCCGCCTCCAGCACATCGCGGTTGGCGCGGATCAGCGCATCGAGCCGGGCGCGGCGCAAATCGCGCAAGGACACCCGGTCCAGCGTATCGGCCGCGCGGATGCTGAGCGTATCCACCGCGTCGCCGATGGTCGCCGGAGCATCATGCAAGAGCGGATCGACCACGCCGCCGGCGATCTGGCCGGGAAGTTGCCCCGGAAGCGGGCCCGGAAGCTGACCAAGATTGCCCGGTAGAAGCTGCGCCTGCGCACTTGCGCCGAGCAGAGCGGCGATCAGGAGAATTGCGGTTGATTGTCGCGCCATGGTCGGTCCTTATCATTTTTTCTCAAGCTTTGGATGAAACGCTCGTGCCGCGTCGTTTCATCCACAAGAGCTGAAAGGAATTGGCTTGGACGGGTTCGAGGAAGGCCTCACTGCCATGTTGCCGCGCCTGCGCCGGTTCGCACATGGGCTATCGCACAGCGCCGCCGACGCGGACGATCTGGCGCAGATCGCCGTAGAGCGCGCCTTGCGGTCCCGTAGCCAGTGGCAGGCCGGCACACGCCTCGATTCCTGGCTCTATCGGATCACGCGCAACGCCTGGATCGATACGGCGCGCGCACGAAATCGAGAGGCCGCGCGCCTGCTGCCGGAGGAAGCCGGCGAGCAGGTGGGCGAAGACCCCCGGCCCGGCCTCGAAGCCCGGCTGGACCTCGACCGGATGATGGCAGCGATGACCCGGCTGCCGGACGACCAGCGCGAGGCGGTCGCGCTCGTGCTGATCGAAGGCTGCGGCTATCGGGAGGCCGCTGAGATATTGGAGATACCCGTCGGCACGCTGTCGAGCCGGCTGGTGCGTGGACGCAATGCGCTGCTGGCGCTTGTGGGCGAAGGATGAGCAGATGACGGACCCAAGGATCGGCCCCATGATCGATGACGAAACGCTCTATGCCTGGCTCGATGGCGAACTGCCCGAGGACGAGGCCAAGCGCGTCGCCACACTCGTCGCCGCCAATCCCGCGCTGGGCGAGAAGCTGGAAGCGCAGCGCCGGTTGCAGGCGGGCCTGCGCGCAGCGTTCGATCCAGTCGCCGCTGCCCCGGTGCCGGCTGGCATGGCCGCAATTGTAACGAGCGAGGGGGCTGTGCAAGGCCTGGCCGAAGCGCGCGCCCGGCGCACAAGCCGTGCAGGCTTTGGCCTGCCGCAATGGGCGGCCGTCGCGGCGGCGCTGGTGGCGGGGTTCGTCGGGGCGCAGATGCTGCCAAAGGACGGCGCCACCGCTCAGGACGGGCTGGTCGCAAGCGCAGAGCTGACGCAGGCACTGGACACCCAGCTTGCCAGCGCCGGGGATGCCGATGGCGCCGCTGCGCCGGTCAGGGTTCGCCTCACCTTCAAGGACGGCAAAGGCGACATTTGCCGCAGCTTCGATACCGCCAGCACCGCCGGGGTCGCCTGTCGGGACCAGGACGGCTGGGCCGTCCGCGCGCTGGTCAGCCATCCCCGCCAGACCGAAGGAAGCTATCGCATGGCGACCAGCGGCGATGCCGCCATCATGGCCTATGTGGACGCCCAGATCAGCGGCGATCCGCTGGATGCGGCGGCGGAAAAGCAGGCCATGGCGAAGGGGTGGAAGAAATAGTGCTGCAGCGCAGGCCCGTAGGTAAAAAGGTGGTCTTGCTGCGCCAATCGACCCGAAGTGCCACCCTTGATAGCCCGACTCTGGGGCGGCGCCGTCCAGTTTACCTGGGACGCACACCTCACACCGACCGGCCCACCCCGCGAGTTGCTCCATATTGCCGGCTCAGCTTTTCCCGCCCTCCGAAACAGCCTTGGCAATAGCGGCCTGATTGGCACCGCTGAATTCATCGCGTCGCTCGTGGACCCAGTTGAAGGACCGTTCCCGTTGGGCATTGGCCCGGTTAAACCGCGGCATGACGTAGCGCATCATGAGCTCATAGGACCGCTTGGTCGCTTCGAAATCCATCCAGTTGGTCCCGGTCATCGTAATATAACCGAAGCCACCCGTCTTTTCCCACAAGGCCTCGAGATATTCGACGGCATCGTCTGGCGTGCCGATCAACCCGCCACGCGCCGCGATGATGCGCTCCGGATCGGATCCGGCTTTGGCGCGCGTATCCGCATAGCTTTTCGGGTTGAGTGCTTCCAGATAGGCCAGCCACGGCTCGAGCCCGAAACGCATGGCCGCAGCGGCATCCGCGCGGCTCTCGGCCAAGTGGAAGGAGACCACGACACGAAGATTATCGCGATTGAGTTGATTGCCGTGGGCGCTGCCGGCTTCTTCCGCCAGCTTCCATGCCGCGGCAACATCGCCGCCGCCATGAGTGAGGATGCCTAGACCGTATTTGCCTGCCAGGCGCGATCCGATCGGCGTCTTGGAGGTCACGACCGCCATTTCGGGACGACGGAAGCTATAAGGCGCCATTTGGAGGCTCGCCTCCCGCAGCGAGAACCAGTCGCTATCGTGATCGACGATTTCGCCATCCAGCAACCGGACGATCACATCCAAGCCTTCGACCAGCCTCTCACGCTGCTGTTCCGGCTTGATGTTCAACATGTGCGCATCGGACACCAGCATGCCGGGACCAAAGCCGAACATGGCCCGACCGCGTGTCTGATGATCGAGCTGCAGGATGCGATCCGCAATCATATAGGGGTGATGATAGGGCACCGAGATCACCCCGGCGCCGAGCTTGATCCTCGAGGTCCGTTCCGCCGCAGCCGCGATGAACAACTCTGGCGAGCCATATATTTGCATGCCACCGGAATGATGCTCGCCCATCCACAATTCGGCGAAACCGAGATGCTCCAGCCAGTCCACAAGCTCGAAATCCCGACGCATGCAGAGCGCCACGTCCTCATCGTTGCCGTGATGTGGGGGCAGGAATACGCCTGCACGAACGTTGCGCCTCTCATACATGGGTTTTCTCCCGCAAATCTTATCGTCACGGCCCGACTATCAACGCAATAATTAAAACACAATAGAAATTATTATTTCGTGAGATTCGCGAAGCCTGACCGCTCGGACAGCGAGCGAACCGAGCGCGTGAAAAACGGCTCATCGCACGTGGGATACGGGCCGTAATATACCGTCTTTTCCGTGTCATATCCCGAGTGAAGGGAAGTTGGCAGATGACGCAAAAACGGCAACCTTCACAAGCGCTCACAGCTTTACTTCGTTTTTTATATATATCTATAAATAAGTTGTTTCGGCGGGAATGATCGGGTAGGAGGATGGCGTTTCTCGCCAGGCCCAACCAGGGCTGGACGACGTCAAGAGACCAAAAAAACTCGGCGCGCCATATGCTGCCGAAGCTGACTGGAGGGAGGATTATGAAGACACTCAGGAAAGTTGCCGCTTTCACGCCACCGCGCGTAACATGGAAGGCAACCACCGCACTCGTGACCAGCATTGTCCTGAGCCTACCGAGCGCTGCAAATGCGTCGGAAGGTGGCCAGCCCGATGGCATGGCGGCTCTTCCTCAGGCCAGCACACAAGCCAGCGCGCCGGAAAGCGCCAGTAGCACCGACATCATCGTAACCGGATCTCGCGCCGCCGCGGCCGGTTTTTCTGCACCATCGGCCGTGTCAGTCATCGGCGCCGATATCGTCGATCAGCAGTCGCCGATCAGCATTGCTGAAGTGCTGCAGCAAGAGCCGGCTTTCAAGGCCACGCGCTCGGTCGGCGGAAACGCGAACAACTTCGCGAGCCCGGGGCAGGCGACGGCAGATCTTCGGGGGCTTGGCGGGCAGCGGACCCTCGTGCTCGTCGATGGGTCACGGGTTGTGCCTCAGGCATCTTCGGTCACGACAGGATCACCCGTCGCGACGGACCTCAACGTCATTCCAACGAACATGATTGAAAGGGTCGAAGTCGTCACGGGCGGCGCGTCCGCACAATATGGATCGGATGCCGTTGCAGGCGTGGTCAACATTCTTCTCAAGAAGAAGATGACCGGCATCGAACTGTCTGCCCAGACCGGCATTTCGCAGCAAGGCGACAATTTCCGCTACAAGCTCGGCGCCGTGGGAGGCTTGTCGTTCGGGGACGGCCGGGGGAACATCGTCGTGGCGGTCGAGAAAGCCCGCAGTGACGAGATTCAGGACATTTATCGCCGCGATTGGGGACGCCGCGAAGAGATGATCGTCACCAACAGAGCCTATCTGACCAATGGCCTGCCCGCCAATATCGTGGCCGACGGCGTGCGCAATTCCAACAGCATCGGCGGCCGCATCATCGGCCCTGCCAACTTCAGCCTGCGCAACTATACCTTCAATGATGATGGCACCATCCGGCCCTATCAGGTCGGCAGTGTCGACGATGGCACCAATCAGATTGGCGGCGAGGGTCTTAGCCGGTCCAAGGGGTCGAGCCTGATCCCCGGCATCGAGCGCTTTGTCGTTCACGCCCTCAGCAGTTTCGAAGTCTCGCCTGCTCTTAATATCACCCTGTCCGGGGGCTATTCAGAGACGCTAGGCCTGTTCACCGGCGGCCTGCCGAACTTTGCGTCCTTTACGATCCGCAACGACAATGCCTTCCTGCCGCAAGCGGTCAAGAATGCCATGGCTGCGCAGGGACTGACCAGCATCACCGTCGCCAAGGGTGTCTATGATGTCGGGAACATCAATTTCCGGGTAAAGAACAAGACGCCGCACGGCACGATTGGCGTCGAGGGCGACCTCGGCAATTCGTGGCACTATGATGCCCATTATTCCTATGGCGAAAACCAGTTCCGCAGCGACTTCAGCAATAATTTCTCACCCGCCTTCTGGAATCTGGCAGTGGATGCTGTCGCGGCTCCGGGCGGCGGGATCGTCTGCCGGTCGACCCTCGCCGGGCAGCCTGCCAATCCCCTCGCCGCTGGCTGTGTTCCAGTCAACATCTTCGGGCCGAATGCCGTCAGCACCCAAACGCCGGCCGCGCTCGCTTATGTGAACCGCTCCGATTATCACGAGGTGATCTACAAGCAGCACGCCGCGAGCATCAACATGCGCGGCGAGCCGTTCTCCACCTGGGCTGCGCCTGTCGCCGTCGCCTTTGGTGGTGAGTATCGCCAAGAGTCGCAGGTTTTGACGGCCGGTCCGCTCGCGACAGCCGGTCGGTTTGCGATCGGCAATGTCGCGCCCTTCTCCGGCAAGTTCAATGTCAAGGAAGGCTATGTCGAGGCAATCGTGCCGCTCGCCAGGGACCTTTCTTTCGCGCGCAATCTCGATCTCAATGGCGCCATTCGCTATGCCGATTACAGCACGGCCGGGGGCCAGACGACCTGGAAGGTGGGTGGCGTATACGAGCCCATCCAGGGGCTGCGTTTTCGCGTGACACGCTCGAAGGACATCCGTGCAGCGGCGATCTACGAACTGTTCTCGCCCGGTTCTTTCGTGAACGTGCCTTTGACGGTGAACGGGGTCACGGCCGTCATTCCGCAGAACCGCACGGTGGGGAATCCCGATCTGAGGCCTGAGAAGGCCGACACGCTCACGCTGGGCGTTGTCGTACAGCCCTCGAGCCTGCCCGGGCTGCGCATGTCGCTCGACTATTATCTCATCGACCTGAAGGATGCGATCGACTCGATCACGGCCGCCAATATCGGCAATGCCTGCTCGGCGGGCGATGCCCAGGCGTGCAGCTACATCACCTTCAGCGGCGCAACGCCGACGCGCCTTGTCGCGCCTGTCCAGAATATTTCGCAGTTCAAGACGAGCGGACTGGACATGGCACTCTCTTACCAAGCCAGTCTTGGCGGCGGCGTGTCCATGAGCACGCGGTTCACCGGAACCTACGCCTTGCGGTCCTACATCAATGGCATCGACCGGTCGGGCGAAAACGGGATGGGCAGCCTCGGCTCACAGCCCCGCTTCCGGGGAAATCTCACGCAGACATTCAGCACCGATGCGGTCTCGCTGTCAGCGCAGCTCTTGTACATCAGCAAGGGCAAGAACGATAACCAGTTCGACACGATCCCTGCGTTGACCATCAATGAGAACGACATCCCGGCCGCCGCTTACGTCAATCTGTTCTCGACGATCCGCGTGGCCGGCAATTTCGAGCTGTCCGCCAGCGTCTCCAATCTCCTCGACAAGGATCCTCCATCCAGCCCCTATGCAACGCAGAGCCAGCCGGTGAATGGCCAGCTCTACGACAAAATCGGACGCGTGTTCGAGGTGGGCGTGAAGGTTCGCTTCTGATGATTGGGCGGGCCAGTGCGGCGAGCGCGCTGGCCCGTTCCACGGAAGTCTCTGCTGCTTCAAATGCCCTGACGAGGCGAACTGCTCGCCACCGCCATGGCGACCCGTTCCGGCCGGTTCAGCGGTGCATCGACCCGCCTTTCCAGACCTCCTGCTCTGACGCGGTAAAAACGATCATCCGGCAGTGATAGGGGCGCCCAGGCTGACGTAGGAACCGTTCGCGTACACCAGCGGGCTGACCTCATCAGTGAGGAACACTTCCTCGACACGGCCGATCACAATGTGATGCGTCCCATAGTCCAGAGCCTGCTCGTAGCGACAGAAAAAGCTCGCCTGCGCATCTTCCAACCGGGGACAGCCATCTGCAGCCGTGCCCCACTTGCCCGTGGCGAACCTCTCTTCCCCCCGCGCTTTGCCGGCGCAAGCTGCCGATATGTCGGCATGGTCGCTGTGCAGAATATTCACGCAGAAGTCGGCGCCTTCAGAGAGCGGCAGGTACAAGCTCGCCGAGCGATTGACGCAGATGAGCAGCGATGGTGGATCCATGCTGAGCTCGCTCACCGCGGTCGCGGCCATCGCGTAGCGGGTGCCGTTATGGCGACAGGTGATCACGACGACGGCTTTGGCCAGACGCCGCAGCCCCTCGCGCAAGCTGATGGCCACGGGGGAGAGTTCGGTCATGTCATTTGCTCCGTCACGCTGCCTGACGCTCTGTCTGGCGGCGGTGGATGATAAGGTCTTCGATTGAGCCAATGCAGAGCCCGTGCCGATCGGCGAAGCGGATGAGGTCGGGCAGACGCGCCATTGTGCCATCATCGTTGAGGATCTCGCAGATCACGCCTGCGGGCTTCAGCCCGGCCAGCCTTGCCATGTCGACCGCTGCCTCTGTGTGACCAGGTCGCGTGAGGACGCCACCGGGCTGCGCTACGAGCGGAAAGATATGGCCTGGCGAGACGAGGTCGGGCGGCCCGCACTTGTCGTCGATCGCCACGGCGATGGTCCGCGCGTGGTCATGGGCTGAGATGCCGGTCGTCACGCCCTCGGCAGCTTCGATCGACACCGTGAAAGCCGTGCCGTGCGGCGCGTTGTTTGTTGCGACCATTGGCTGCAGATCCAGATCCTCCGCGCGAGCCGCAGTGAGGGCGAGGCAAATCAAACCGCGGCCATAACGGGCCATGAAGTTGATTTCCGCGGCCGTTGCGAATTCGGCCGCAATAACGAGATCACCTTCATTCTCTCGGTCTTCCGAATCCACGAGGATGATAGGCCTGCCCGCACGAAGCGCGCCAACCAGCTCACGGATGGGCGAGAGCAGGGACAGCGGTCCGTCCACGACCGGACGTTGATATTCTGTCTCAAGCATCGCGCAGGGCCACGACCGGGATCAGCAGGTGGGAGTCATGCTCGCCCCCGGTGTGGATGTGGTGCATGCCTCGATTGACCGTGTCTTCGTGCCGCATGTAGAGCATCGGCTTGGGATACTGGTAAATGTCCCGCCCCTTGATCCTGATCCGCAGCACGTCGCCGGCCCTGAAGAGCGTGCCGGAGGGCAGGATCTCGATCTGCGCTTCGACAATCTCTCCCGGCGTGACCTTCCACTCGGAGGTGCTGGTGAGCACGGGTTGAAATTCGGTCGAGCCTTCGGCGTCCAGTTCACGCCGCGAGAGGCGCAACCAGCCATAGGCGGCAGCGCCGTCCTCGAATACAGCCCAATGGATGAAGCCCACCTTCTCGCCATCTTCGACCTTTTCGACCGCGACAAATACGTCCATGTCATCGGCGTCTTCCGTCGAGACAATGAGCTTGAGCTTCATATGCCCGACGAGCGTGCAGTCTTCCTCGAACCGACAGTCGAACGTCACCTCTGCCGCGTCATCGAGCGGATCATAGCTCGCAATTGCTTCGGCCGGGGCTGGCTTGTCGCTCATGTGTCCGGTCGCTGCGTCGAGATACAACCGACGGTATTGGGTGTTCTCCACGGGCCATTGCTCTGACTGCTTCATGATTGCCGAGCCAGCCCTGTCGCGCACGTGTAGCCTGACCGGCGGCCAAGTGCCCATGTCGTTCGATACGCCCTTCAGGATATGGTCGAAGAATGCTGTCTGGCGCGCGATGGACGTGGGTTCGTAATAATAGCCCCATTTCTTGCTACCATGAACCTCGAGCCACTTGCGCGAAGATGCGATTTTCTTGAAGCCTTCGAGGGTGCCACGCGTATGCACGCCGTGGTCGCTCCAGCTCGCGACCACATAGGCCGGGACGTCGATCCGGCTAAAATCGGGCACCTTCGATTGCCAGTACTCGTCGAAGAACGGATGCTCGGCGGTCAACGCCCAGAGATCCTCCACCATGGCATCCGAGGCGCCCCAACGCACCTGGATGTGCGGCCAGAAATGCGTCTCTGGGATGCCTCCGTGGCGCACGATCTCGTTGAAGGTGTCCGACCAGCCCTCCCAAGGATTGATCGCCGCCAGATGGGGCGGGTTAAGTGCGGCCACGTTCCACTGCGACGAGGAGAGGTAAGATACGCCTGACAGGCCTACGCGCCCGTTGCTCCATGGCTGCGTGCCAGCCCATTCGATGAGATCATAATGAGCCTCGCCTTCCTTGCGCGAGAAATAGCTTGCTGTGGTTTCCGCATACCAAGTTCCTGGGATATCGGCCGTAATCACCGCATAGCCCTGGCCGGTCCAGTAGACGGGATCGGGGGCCTCGAAAATGGTGAGGTCCGACTGCCACTCCGCCTTCACGCCGGATGTCGGATAGAGCGTCGCAAGCGGCGCCGGGTCGTGCTTGCCATAGGGGGTCCAGGCGACCAGAACAGGGATCGGCCCCGTCAGGTCCGCTGGCAGAAAGAGGTCGATCCAGAGCGGCTTGCCTTCCCGGGTCGGCACCGCAATGTCCCGCTCGATGCGGATGCGATCGCGGAAGGAAAGCTCGTGCTGGCGGGGGCGCCCTCCACGAAATTGCGGCGTATTGGGCGGCCGCCTCAGTCTTTCCCGATAATCGCCCATCCTCTCGCTCTCCACTGACCAATTGGCATGCGCCTCATAACCGGGGCTGGGATTAATTTCAATACGATTAGAATTTATTCTGAGCGTGATGTAGGCCGCCGCTCCCATCCTGCCGGCCTTTCGCGTAAACCGCGCGTCCGTAGAAAATGACAAGGGGACCGGCTATGGCTATGAACGCCCCGTATCGCGGGATGTCGGCCGGACTAACTGGTTGGCGTGCAAGCGGATTATGCGCAGGCAGAGTTTTCAAGGTGTCGGATAAATCCGATGCCCTTTCCAGGGTGGTTAAGATGGGCCGGAAGAAGGCGGAGAGCCAAAACAGCAGCGAGGGTGCCGAAACGAAGGGCGCGCGACCGGCCAAAAAGCGCTCGATCGGCCGTCCATCCGGGCAGCGTGGTATCGGCAAGAAGCTGTTGATCGACAAGACTGTCGAACTCCTGCGCCATGTGCCGCCCGAAAAGCTGTCCCTGTCCATGGCGGCGCGCAATGCCGGGGTACACCTCACCCTTTTCAAATATTATTTCACCGACCGAACCCGGTTGCTGGTCGACGTCGCGCGAACCCTGGCCGTCTCTTTGGGCGACGGCCTCGCCCAGACCGAAGCGGGATCCCTGCCGGCCGTGGAGCGGATAAAGATCAGAATCGACACGATGGTCGACTTCTTTTTCGTCAATCCTTTCTATCACCGGCTCATGACCGAGATTATCGCCGACGAGACCGATCCGCTCGCGGCTGAGCTGATCGCTTTGTGGGTGGGGAAGACGCTCGATATCTATCGCGACATTATCGACAAGGGCGTGGCGGAAGGGTCGTTGCGGAACGTCGATCCCTACTTCACATTTTTCGCGATCATGGGGCTGTGCGAGCAATATCAGCACGCATCCCGCTTCGTCGAGCAAGGCAATTTGGCAGCAGGCGGCGCCCCTCATTCCGACGTGGCGGCAGAATATAAGGCCTTCGTCTATCAGCTCATGCTGAGTGGAATTGCGCTCGAGCCCGCCCGCACGGGCTGAGCCTCACGGCAGCATTACTCATCGGTGTTCGACGACGTTCCACCAGTGGGAGCGAGCGATGCCGCTCGTCCTGAGCATGAACATCCGCACGACGGCCGAGGCGGTACATATTTATAGTATCCTATAAAAAACTTTTCTTCTCATTTTGCGCGTGATAGGGAGCCCAAAACCAGGAGAATTGTGATGTCTGTTACGACGGTCGATGAGCAAGTGAACGCCTCACGCCAGCGCCCTTTTGCCGGCCAGGAATATGGCCGGGTCCCTGACGGCACCTATCTCAAGAACTGGAATCCGATCATGCTGGCCTCGGAGCTGGTGCAGGGAAAGATCGTCGGGAAGGATTTTCTCGGGACGCGCATCATCGTCTACCGCAACGAGCAGGGTGAGCCTGTCGTGCAGAGCGCCTACTGCCCCCATGTCGGCGCCGACCTGTCCGGCGGGGAAATAGTCGATGGCAAGGTGCGCTGCCCCTATCATCACTGGAAGTTCGCTGCCGATGGCCGATGCGCTGAAATTCCAGGCGAGACGATTATTCCCGGCGCCGCGAGGATCTACAATTATCCCGCTGCCGAGCGCTGGGGCATGATCTGGGCATTCAACGGAGAAGAGCCGCTCTATCCCCTTCCCGAGATGCCGAACCTTAGGGAAGACGAACTGGTCTACCGCGCGTTTCATAGAGGGCAGCGAGAGATCGAAGGGTGGATTGGCTCCTCGAATCTGGTGGACTTCCAGCATCTGTCCACCGTGCACGGCATCCCCGACCCAAACCCAGTGAGCGTGGTGTTCGAGGACTATCTCATTACCGTCCGGCAGGAATCCGTGACGCGCATCGCCGACACGCAGCTATGGGGCGCAACCTGGCTTACCGCGCATATGCAGTTTCCCAATGGCAGCGAGCGCTTGTTCATGGCAGGGAGTTCGCAGGTTGCGCCCGGCTGGTCCGACGCCTTCTTCGTCGTCGCCATGCGTCGGTCCGATGCGGAGAAGATGGGCGACCAGGCCGCGCAGGAAGAGTTGGATAACCGCATCGCCTATATGCACAAGCTATATGCGGAGGATGAGCCGATCCTCTTCAAGCTCCGTTTCCGGGGCTATGGCAAAAGCGCGCTCCTGAGGGCCGACAAATATTTCGGCCAGTTTCTCCAGTATCTTGAGAAATATCCCCGCTCCGCGCCCTTCGACGTCTGAGGACCGATCTGTAAAAAAGGGATGAGGAATGACTGAGGCTGGACGGGTTGCACTTGTGACCGGGGCAACCCAGGGCATCGGGTTCGAGATTGCCAGAGGCCTGGCAGAGCACGGCATGCGGGTGGTGATCGGCGCCCGCGATCCTGCGAGCGGGCAAAAGGCTGCCGAGGCCCTGTGCGATCAGGGCCTGGATGCCCATTATGTGATCATCGACGTGACCGATCGTGCATCGGTTCAGGCTGCGGCTGCGGTGCTAGCAGACCGCTTCAAGCGGCTCGACGTCCTGGTCAACAATGCCGGCATTTCCCTGGACAAGCACAGCCTGCCAAGCACCGCCGATCTCGACGAAATGCGCAGGGTGTACGAAACCAATGTCTTCGGCGTGGTGGCGGTCATCCAGGCGATGCTGCCGCTCCTCCGCCAATCGGACCGTGGCCGCATCGTCAACATGTCGACGGGCCTTGGCTCCCTTGCGCTGACCCGCGGGCCGGATGGGCCGATGGCGTTCAGTCGCCTCCTCGCCTACAACAGTTCAAAGACGGCCCTCAATGCCGTGACCGTGCAATTCGCGAACGAACTTGCCGGGACGCCGATCAAGATCAACGCGGCCAATCCGGGCCTATGCGCCACAGAGCTTTCTGGCGGCAAAGGCCAATCGCCGGTGGCGGGGGCGAAAGTCGCCATCTCCCTTGCTCTCCTGGACGCAGACGGGCCAACCGGCGGGCTTTTTGGTGAGGGTGGTCCAGTGCCATGGTAATGGCGCGCTTCCCCTCCCCGCGAAGAGGCGAAGTGCTGCCCCGTTGACCTGGCACGCGCCGGGTCGCATCGCGCATAAGAATGGCAGTGAGGCCTAAATCCCGAAGACGCGCCGCGCGGTTTCGCCAAGCACTGCTGCTCGCTCCGCCGCGCTGAGAAGGCGCGTCGCATCGATCCCATCGGCAACAATGCCGGCATAAGGCCTCGTGGTGTTTCCGTAATCGGACCCCCACATGAGGCGCGACGCCCCGAACACGTCTACGGCGGTACGAAGGAAATTCGCCGTGTCGATGCCTGCGCCCGCAAGCGCGTCGACATTCAGGCTGGTCCACTTGAAGGCGATCGTCTCGTGATCCTTCAGGGCCATGTGGGCAGGAAGCAGCCCGTCCTGGCTGCCTGTGCCTCCAGTCCAACCCAAATGTTCGAGGACGACCTGGCAGTCCGGGTAGCGGTCGGCCAGCTCGCGCACCGTCCGGAGGGCCGCCGACCGTGGGTCCATCCGCAGGTAGGTGATGCAGAGCGGGAGCTTTTCAGCCTGTGCCATCTGCCACAATGCCTGCGCGCCCGGTGACTTCAGCCAAGGCAGATCCCCGTCCCCATCGACAAAGCCGGTCAGGCGAATAGCCGAAACGTGCTTCGTCGGCAGGAGCGCCTGAAGCACGCTGCGACTTTGCGCCTGCGCAGGATTCAGGATGATCTCCGTGCGGATGCGGTCCCAATGGGCCTGCGCGACGTCGAGCAGATAGGTGTTATCGGTTTTGTAGGCGCCGCTGTACTGCACCCCGATCCCGGCCCTGATGCCCATCTTTTCCCAGAGGGGAAGCATCTTCTCGGGCGTAACAGGCGCATTGAGGACGCGTGCGCGCATCACCGCTTCCGGCTCACGGGCGTTGCGCATGTCCACCGGATAGTGCGCAAAATCAGCAGAGAAGAAATGGATATGGGCATCGATCATGCCCGCCGTTGCATCGGGCTGCGATGGCTGCAGCCGCGTTCGTGCCAGCGCCGGCCCTGCGACGAGGAGCGGCGGAACAGCTCCCAGCAGCGCCCTGCGCGAGAGGACGGCGGAGCGGCCGGGGGCGCTCATCGCACGCCCTTTGCCGTACGAGCCGACAACGCCGGCCCCGACACGATGACGTGGAAAAGGATCATGGCAATGGCCGTGAGCAGAAGCGGCGAAGCAACGATCATATAGATCCACAAGCCTGGGACCTGTGCCGCGAGCATCACGCCGCCAACGGCGGGACCGATCATGGAGGTTACCCGCCCGATCCCCCCGGCCCACCCGATACCCGTTGACCGCATGGAGGTGGGATAGCTTGAGGCAACAAGGGAATTCAGGCCCGCCTGGACGGCGATGACGAAGAAGCCATAAGCGAAACCCAGGAACCAGCCCAGCGCATGAAAGCTGCTCACGAAGTGGAAGCAGGTCATTGCGACAAATCCCAGCAGCGACATGAGCGCCAGTGACGGAGCAAGACCAAGGCGCTGCATGAGCAGGGTCAGCAGAATCGGCCCGGCGATAGCGCCGAACGCAGACACTGACGACATCCGCGCGGCGGCCCCGGTCTCTACGCCACCGAGAAGATGAAGGAAGCTCGGGAGCCAGGAGGTCAGTGTTGCCACCACGCACAGCGTGCTCCCCATGGCGACCCAGAGGAGCAACGTCATGGGTGCGCGACCGCTTCTGAACAGGCCGATCACCGGCGAGCCCTCATTACGCTCCTCGTTGGACACGAATATCGTGTCAGGCGCGAGTTGCAGGTCGGGAGCGATTTTTCCGAGGATCTGGGCGACGCGCGGATCCCGGGGATTGCGCGTCATCAGATACCGGCAGCTCTCCGGCAAACGAACATAAAGGTAGGGCACCAGCAAGAGAAGTGCGATGCCTCCGCCCCATAAGGCCGACTGCCACGAGTGAAAATGAACGAAACTCGGGCCAACAAGCCCGGCCACAGACGCGCCCAGGCCGTGGCCGATGTAAAGCCAGGTGAGCAACTTGCCGCGGCGGTTCTCCGGCATGAACTCGGTCGCCAGCGCGACAATGTTCGGCATCGTTCCGCCCATGGCTGCGAAGGCCAGAAAGCGCACAAGGGTGAACATTTCAAGCGTCTGGACAGCGGTCGACAGGAGCGTCAGCAGCCCGAAGAAGGTGGCACCGACCAGAATGATATTTCGACGGCCAATGCGATCGGCGAGAACGGGGATGGTGTAGAAGCCCAAGGCCATACCGGCTGCCTGCGCCGAGAACACATAGGCCATGGACGGAATGGGTATATCGAGGTCGCGGGCGATGACGGCCGCGAGGTTCGCAACGATATAGGCGTCATATCCTTCCAGGGCCATGAGGATGCCGCACAGGAGATAGATGGTCCAGCGGTAGCGACCCATCGTTGGGCGCTCGAGAATGCTATCAATCGACTGAACAGCCATGCAGATCCCCTCCGGCCCTCCACATATCGCAGAGCGCTCGCCAATCAGCTAACATCACAAATCGACACGGGCAATATATTCTATATAAATTTAATTATTTGGTCGTTTGCGCGACACTTCGCCCGCTGGCGTCGCGAGCTTGTGCTTCGCCAGGAAATTTTGAAGCAAATCTGCCACGGCGACATTATTGAGATCGGCAAAGGGGAGGTGCGTGTTGCCCTTGAGGCCCGCATTGGCAAGCTCGAGAATTTCCGCCTTGCCCCCATATTGATTGATGAGCTTTACGAACCGCCGGTTCAGCGGCAGCGCGAGTTGCGGACCGCGCGGTTGCGACAGATTGTCTCCCCAGACAAATTGCATGGGGATCTTTGCCAGTTTCTTGAATGTCTCGAGCGGCACGTAGACCGGGCCGTAGGGGCCTGGGGGCGAACCGTCATTCTCGCTCTCCGGTAGAACGAAGCCGACATTTTCGTAGGCGACGATCGCCTTCACGCGGTCGCTCTCAATCGCCGTGAGGAGAGCCCGGAGGCCGCCCGCCGAATTCGTGACCATGACCACCGGACCGGTCCGCTCGAGTGCGGCGGCTGCGGCATGCGCCTGCAAGGCGACGTTCTCCATCGTGTCATATTCGGCATAACGGGCCCGGCTAGCCTGCTCCCACGCGCGGGCGTCCGCGGTCGGAAACTGCACCCCGGGGTGCCACTTCATATAGCTGGGGCCAAACCGCCAGGCCGTGAAGGTCTCCTGGTCAGATCCCAAGCGCGGGGCTGACTCCGCCGTTTCACAGGGCAGATTCGCGCGGCCGACGCGGGGGCCATCCCAGAGATAGACCGGGAAATGCCGTCGCAGAAAGATGCTGTCAAAACCTTCACCGCCGTCCCACCGGTTTTTCCAGGCGGCGACGCTGGAGCTATGCCAAAAGAAGAGGCCAGTAGGGCCCGCATTCGCCGGGATTTGGTACTCCACATAGCCGTGATCACAGACAGTGGACTTGACGGCTGGGTCCCCGGCCCGTGTTCCTCCGGCTGCGAAGGAGCCTTGTCGCTCGATCATCAGCGGCGGCGGCCCCGCGTCCCTCGCGAGCGACGCGGATGGTCCCGTAATGACGAGTACCGCGACGAGGAGGCACCGCGCGACCTGACCGGGAAACATGTGATTGCGAGTCATCAACCTCTCCAAAGAGTTGACACCTGGAAGGTAAGCTTCATGCTCCAGCACAGACGCCATTCTCTCAACGTCTATATTATAATACTCTATAAATAATGGCAAGCAAACCTGCTTGTGCGCCTTCAGCGCATCAGCCGTGCCCCACCCATCGCTGAGTACGCCACCCTTCTCGACTTTCCCCAAACAGATCGGATCGCTCGCCGGTCCGAAGCGTTATGCTGCAAATGGCACGGGAGCGGGCACGATGGCGCATGAAGATGACCCCACGACGCAGGACGAGGACACCGTCCATTACGGCGGCCCCTCCGGCGGCTTTGGTTCGCTGAGCGGCGTCGCGCGCATCTTCGGCAAGGAGTGGGCAACGCCCATGGCGCTGGAGACATTGCGGCGCCAGAACAAGCCCGGCGGCTTCATGTGCGTCTCCTGCGCCTGGACCAAGCCGGAGCATCCCCACCCTGCCGAATTCTGCGAAAATGGCGCCAAGGCGACGCTGTGGGAGCTGACCACGCGCAGCTGCACACCGGACTTCTTCGCCAAGCACACGGTGACCGAATTACAGGCTTGGCAGGACTATGACCTTGAGCAGACCGGCCGGCTCACGCACCCTATGCGCTATGATCGGGCCAGCGATCGCTATATGCCGGTCAGCTGGGACGAGGCCTTCGCGGGCATCGGCGCTGAACTCAAGGCGCTCGATCCCAAGTCCACCGTCTTCTACGCCTCAGGCCGCGCCAGCCTGGAAACCTCTTATCTCTATGCCCTGTTCGCGCGGCTCTATGGCCACAACAATCTGCCCGACAGCTCCAACATGTGCCACGAAACGACCTCGGTCGGCCTGAAGAAAGTGACGGGGTCGCCGGTCGGCACCTGTCAGCTGAAAGATTTCGACCATTGCGACGCGATCTTCTTCTTTGGCCAAAATACCGGCACCAACAGCCCGCGTTTTCTCCATACGCTCAAGTCTGCGGTGGAGCGCGGCTGCAAGATCGTGACCTTCAATCCCGTCCGCGAGAAGGGGTTGATCGAGTTCGTCGATCCGCAGAACCCCGTTCAGATGGTGACGCAGAAGCGGACCGAGATTTCCTGCCTCTATTATCAGGTGAGGCCGGGCGGAGACATCGCCGCGATCATGGGGATGATCAAGCATGTCCTCGCGGACGAAGACCGCCAATGGGCCGAGCAAAAGCAGCATTTGCTGGATACGGACTTCATCGCACAGCACACGCATGGCTTCGAAGCCATGGTCGAGAAGGTCCGCGCGACCTCCTGGGCTGAGATCGAACAGGAGTCCGGCCTCAGCCGGTTTCATCTCGAAACGGCCGGGCAGATCTATTGCGACGCCAAGAAAGTCATCGGCATCTATGGCATGGGCGTCACCCAGCATGTCCATGGCTCGCAGACCATCGGCATGCTGGTCAACCTGCTGCTGCTGCGCGGGCATATCGGCGTCGAGGGGGCGGGCATCTCTCCAGTGCGCGGTCATTCGAACGTGCAGGGCCAGCGGACCGTCGGCATTTCGGAGAAGCCCGAACTCGTGCCGCTTGATCGGCTGAAAGAGCTGTTCGGCTTCGATCCGCCGACCGAGAAGGGCGTCAACACCGTCGAGGCCTGCGAGGGCATCATCGATGGCAGCATTCGCGCCTTCATCGGCCTGGGCGGCAATTTCGTCCGCGCCATCCCGGAGCGGGAGAAGATGGAGGCCGCGTGGACCAACATGCGGCTCACCGTCCAGATCGCCACCAAGCTCAACCGCAGCCATCTGATCAACGGCGAGGTCGCCTATCTCCTGCCCTGCCTCGGCCGCTCGGAGGAGGACATGCAGGCCGGCGGACCGCAGACCGTGACGATGGAGGATTCCCTCTCGATGATCCACGGCTCGGTCGGCAAGCGCAAGCCGGCGAGCGAGCATCTTCTCTCCGAACTCGCCATTGTGGCCGGCATGGCCAAGGCGACGCTGCCTGCGCGGCCAGCCGTCAAATGGGATGACTGGGTCGGCCATTACGGCCAGGTGCGCAACCTCATCGAGGCGACCTATCCGGACAAGTTCGCGGACTTCAACCAGCGCCTGTTCACGCCGGGCGGCTTCTTCAAGGGCAACAAGGCCCGCGAGCGGATCTGGCAGACGGAGAGCGGCAAGGCCGAGTTCACGACGCCGACGAGCCTCACCGCCATGGGCGTGCCCGATAAGGCGGGCCGCTACCGGCTCATCACCATGCGTTCGAACGATCAGTTCAACACAACGATCTATGGCTTCTCCGATCGCCTGCGCGGGATCGAGGGCACGCGCGACGTGCTGCTGATGAGCCCGCGCGACATTGAGGCAGCCGGGCTTGAGCCCGGGCAGGTCGTGGGCCTCGCCAGCGATGCGGACGATGGCATTGACCGGCAGGTGGGTGGGCTCACCGTGACCCCCTTCGATCTGCCGGAGGGCTGCGTCGGCGCTTATTATCCGGAGATGAACCCGCTCATCCCGCTCTGGTATCATGACAAAGCCTCCAAGACGCCGGCCGCCAAGGGTGTGCCGGTGCGGATCGTGGCGCAGTCGGCCACCGGAGGGGGACAGGCGGGATGAAGCGCAGTGGCGAAGGCGCTCGGGCGGTTCGCCCGGGCGCCGCGCTGCTCGGCCTGCCGCTGCTGCTCGGCGGATGCGAGGCACTGAAGCTCGGCGTGGTCAACCATGCCGGCCCTGTGGCGGCGGACCAGTGGCACCTTTTTCTTCAGCTTGCCATCGTGCTCATCTTCGTAGCGGGGCCCGTTTTCATCCTCGTCCCCCTCTTCGCCTGGCACTATCGCCTCTCCAACCGGGATGACGCCTATCGGCCCAATTGGGGATTTTCCTGGCCGCTCGAGCTGCTCATCTGGATCCCGCCGACCGCCATCGTCATCGGGCTCGGCGTCCTCCTGTGGAATGCGACGCACCGGCTCGACCCATACCGCTCGCTCGCGTCCAGCCAGCCGCCCCTGGAGGTGCAGGTGGTGGCGCTCGATTGGAAATGGCTCTTCATCTACCCCGAGGAGGGCATCGCGACTGTCAATCGGCTGGCCATCCCTGTGGGCCGGCCCGTCCATCTCAGCCTGACCAGCGGGACGGTGATGCAATCGCTACTGATCCCGCAGCTTGCCGGGCAAATCTATGCCATGGCCGGCATGCGCACGCAGTTGCATCTGGCCGCCAGTCGGGCCGGCGTCTTCCGCGGCCAGAACACGCAGTTCAACGGGAAAGGCTTTCAGAACCAGAAGTTCGACGTCGTGGCGCTGCCGCCGGCCGACTATCGCCGCTGGCTGGGCCAGGTGCGCGCCGTCCGCAGGCCGCTCGACGACAAGGCGCTGGCGGCGATCACCGCCCGCTCCATCGCCCCGCAACCCGCCTTGTTCTCATCCGTCCCGCCAGGCCTGTTCGAGCATATGATGATGTCGAGCACACAGGGGCAGGCCCATTGAGCGCGCCGCTGCTGCCGGCGCTGCTGGGGCGGTTCACTTGGGATGCGCTGCCCTTCGTGCGTGCTTGGGAAAATCCCAATGCGAATGAACTGATCGCTGCCGGAGCCGGAGCCATGGTGGTGGCCGGCGCGCTCTTCATGGTCGTGTTGATCACCCGCCTCGGCCGGTGGCGCTGGCTCTGGACGGAATGGCTCACCAGCCTCGATCACAAGAAGATCGGGATCATGTACATCGTGATCGCCCTGATCATGCTGGCGCGCGCGCTGATCGAGGCCAATCTGATGCGGTTGCAGCAGGCGGTGGCAATCGGCAATCCCGGCCTGGTTGCGCCCGAGCATTTTGCCGAGCTGTTCAGCACCCATGGCTCGATCATGATCTTCTTCATGGCGATGCCCTTCCTCACCGGGCTGATCAACTATCTGGTGCCGCTGCAGATCGGCGCGCGCGATGTCGCTTATCCGCTGCTCAACGCCATCGGCCTCTGGCTCACTGCGGCCGGCGCGGGGCTGATGATGGCGTCGCTGGTGATCGGCCGCTTCTCCACCGGCGGCTGGAGCGGCTATCCGCCGTTCACGGAGATCGGCTTCAATCCCGGCGTCGGGCCGGATTATTGGATCTGGGCCATCACTTTGGGCTCGATTGCCTCTACCCTGGCCGGCATCAACATCGCGGTCACCATCTACAAGATGCGCTGCCCGGGCATGACATTGATGCGGATGCCGCTGTTCGCCTGGACCAGCCTGTGCACCGCCATATTGATGATCTTCGCGATGCCGCCGCTGACGGTGGCGACGGTGCTGCTGGCGCTCGACCGCTATCTCGACTTCCACTTCTTCACCAACGCCCTTGGCGGCAACATGATGCATTATGCCAACCTGTTCTGGATGTTCGGCCATCCAGAGGTCTACATCGTCATCCTGCCGGCCTTCGGCATCTATTCCGAAGTGGTCTCCACCTTCTCCTCGAAGGAGCTGTACGGCTACAACTCGCTGGTGATCGCCACGATGGCGATTGCGGTGCTTTCCTTCACCGTCTGGCTGCATCATTTCTTCACCATGGGGCAGAGCCCGAGCCTGAACGCCGTGTTCGGCATCGCGACGATGGCGATCGGCGTGCCGACGGGGGTCAAGATCTACAACTGGATCTGGACGATGTTCCGCGGCGAAGTGCGCTTCACCACGCCCATGTGCTATGCGCTCGCCTTCATGATGACCTTCGTGCTCGGAGGGCTCACCGGCATCATCCTCGCCTTCCCGCCTCTCGATTACATCGTGCACAACACGCTGTTCCTCGTGGCGCATTTCCACAATATGCTGATTCCGGGCACGCTCTACGGCCTGCTCGCCGCCTATACCTTCTGGTTCCCCAAGGCGTTCGGCTTTCGGCTCGATGAGCGGTGGGGCAAGATATCCTGCGCCTGCTGGGTGATCGGCTTCTATCTCGCCTTCATGCCGCTTTACGTGCTGGGCGCTGCAGGCATGGCGCGCCGCACCCCCGCGGTGATGGAGACCGCCTACCGGCCCTGGCTCTATGCGGCGGAAGTCGGCGCGCTGGTGCTGTTCTGCGGCTTCGTGGCGCTGCTTGTCCAGCTCTGGGTGAGCCTGCGCAACCGCGCCGCCACCCGCGTCTTCGCAGGCGATCCCTGGGATGGGCGGGCGCTCGAATGGTCGATCGCGGCGCCGCCCCCCGCGTATAATTTCGCCCGGCTGCCGCAGGTCGACCAGCGCCACTGGTTCTTCGACGCCAAGCGCAACGGTACGCCTTATGTCAGGCCAGCCCATTACGAAGACATCGAGATGCCGAAAAACAGCGCCGTCGCGCCAATCATCGGGATGGCAAGCGCGGCAGCCGGCTTTGCCCTTGTCTGGCATATGTGGTGGCTGGCGATCCTTGGCCTGCTTGCGGTCGTTGCGACGGTGATCGCGCGCAGCTTCGCCCGCGACACGCACCGGCTGATCCCGGCCAGCGCGGTCGAACGGACGGAGCGGGCCTGGCTCGACGCGGTGGCGCGGGCGCGGCCCATCCCCCGCGAGATGGAGACGACCCCGGGGAATGCGGGCCTGGCCGAGGTGCACCCATGACCGCCGGTGAGACGAAACATCCCGGCCTCAATCTGGGCAGCACCGACGCGCAAGCCCATGAGGCGGCGGGCTCTGCCCTGTTCGGCTTCTGGGTGTTCCTGATGAGCGACGCCGTGATCTTCGCGCTGCTCTTCGCCACCTATGGCGTCATGCTCCCCGCAACCGCCGGCGGCCCAACTCCGGCAAGCGAATATAAGATCGGCCCGACCTTCCTTGAAACGCTGGTGCTGCTGACCAGCAGTCTCACCTACGGCCTGGCCTCGATCGCGATGAAGCATGGGGCGGCGCAGGCGCGCATCCAGACTTGGCTGGGGCTGACACTTGCCTTGGGGCTGCTCTTCCTGGGGCTGGAATTGCACGATTTTGCAACCATGATTGCCCATGGCGCCACGCCGATGCGCAGCGGCTTCCTCTCGGCCTTTTTCGCGCTGGTGCCCCTGCACGGCCTGCATGTGCTCGCCGGCAGCCTGTGGATTGTCGTGATGATGGCGCAGTTGCGGATCATCGGCCTTGATGCGCGCGTGAAGATCAACCTCCTGCGGCTCGGCCTGTTCTGGCACTTCCTCGACATCATATGGATCGCGATCTTCTCGACCGTCTATCTACCGGGGCTGATCCCATGAGTGAACGCCGAGACGATCCTCGCCGGGAGGCGCGCGGCTATGTGCTGGGCTATGCCGCCGCGCTCTTGCTGACCAGCGTCGCCTTTGCGCTCGTGCGCTGGCCGGTGCTCGGCAGCACCGCCACCTATGCGCTCGTGCTGGCCTTGGCGCTCATCCAGATTGTCGTGCAGTTTCGCTGCTTCCTCCACATCGGCCTCAAGCGCTCGACGCGTGACGACCTCCAGCTCATCCTCTTCTCCAGCCTGATCATCGCGCTCATGGTCGGCGGCACGCTGGTGATCCTGTTCAATCTGCGGATGCGGATGATGTGAGCGGGCGGTCGTTGCGGCGCCAACCTAGCGACGGATGGGCGCCACCTTGGCCAGATCGTTCCGGATCGTGGTCGCGGCGACGCCGCCCTCCCCCATCGCGTGGCTGATCTGGTCGAGGCCGAGGACGACATCGCCAGCGGCATAAAGCCCGGGGATGTCTGTGCGCTGATGGGCGTCGACCATCAGACACCCCTCGGATGTGCGACTTGCGCCGAGCATCCCGGCAAGCTCCGAGCGGATGTCAGAACCCAGCGCCGGATACAGCGTGTCGAAGCGGCGCGTCTCGCTCTCGATGCCGAGCGCGATCTGGTCTTCCACCAAGCTGATGGACGTACATTGTCCGGCGATCCCAATGCCCGCTGCCTTCAACGCAGCGTATTGCGCCGGTTCCAGACTATGGCCCCCATCAGGCGCGACCAGCGTGATATCGGCGGAATAGCCGCGAAGGAACATGGCTTCATTATAGCCGCGCTCGCCCGTTCCGAGCACCGCGATCGCCTTGTCCGTGACTTCATAGCCATCGCAGATCGGACAATAGCGGAGCCGACCGGTCGCAAGCGCGCGATCGTGGCATAGATCGTCCATCATGGTGGGGCGGCGATTGACCACGCCGGTGGCGAGCAGGACGGTCCGCGCAGCGAGACTTCGGCCGCCCGCGTGCGTGATGAACTGGCTGCCATCATGCGCCAGGCTCTCGACGGTCCCGCCCTGCAGGCACGCGCCGTAGAGGGTCGCCTGTCCACGCATTCGCGCAAGCAAATCGACGCCGGAGATGCCCTCCGGAAAGCCGGCATGATTGCGGGTGAGCGGGATCAGCGCAGCCCGGCTCTGTCCGCCGTCTATGACGCAGACCGTCAGATGAAAGCGTGCGAGATAGATCGCGGCGGTCAGCCCCGCAGGGCCGCCGCCGACGATCAGACAGTCCAGCCGTTCGGCCGAGGGGTCGGCCGGCTCCTGGACGGCCATGCTTATTTGCTGGCCTGCGCCATCAACTCGGCCTTGCGGGCCGCCAGCTCTGCGCCCAGGGCCTTGAGGTCGAGTTCGCTCTCGCGGCTTTCAGCAAACATCTCCTGCTCCTCTTCCTCGACATGATGCTCAACATATTCGCCGAGCACCGTCACTTTGGCGTCGAACAGGCGGTCACCCGCCTTCATGGCCTGGATCTCAGCGATGAGTTGCTTGGCGCTGGCATGTTCCACTTCGGCCTCGTCGAGCAGGTCACCATCGTCGATGGCCTCGCGCGCGGCGGGATAGAAGATTTCTTCTTCGATCTGCGCATGAACCGTCAGAGCGAGGCAGATCTTGTCAGCCAGCGCCTGCTTCTCGGCATCGTCTTCGAGATCAGCATATTGGTCGAAAAAGCCCTTCACCTCCTTGTGGTCGTCCTTGAGCAATTTGATCGCGTCGGCGGGCTTTGCCGCCGCCCGCTGGGTCTTGCGCGCCGTCTTCGAGGCGGGCTTCTTCGATGCGGGTTTCGCTTTGGGCTTTGCGGCAGTCTTGGTCGTGGCCATGTCGTTTCTCCATCCTGGGGGCGCAGGCGCGCGCCCCTTCGCAGAACAACCACCGAACGACGCCGCGGACCCCGCCGCGCCGCCCATATTAACCTTTGGCAATACGATTACCGTCGCTCATCGCTCCGGTTCCAGGCTAGCGATCAGCCCGGGAATGACCGGCAGAAGATCGCGCGCGAGAAATCCGACTTCGGCAATCTGGTTGGCAACGCCGGCGCCCGCCGCGCCATGGACGAAGACACCCCAGGCCGCCGCTCGCAAAGGATCGGCGCCGCGCGCGGCAAGGCCGCCGATCAGACCAGCCAACACATCGCCCGACCCGCCCGTGGCAAGACCGATGCTGCCGCCCTCGAACAGCAAGGGCTCATCCTCCCGCGGCGACGCGATCAGGGTTTCGGCGCTTTTGAGGACGACCACGGCATTGAAGGCGCGCGCGACATGCAGGGCTGCGGCGCGCGGGTCTTTGCGGATCACGTCGATGTCCTGCCCCGTCAAAAAGCTCATTTCCCGATGGTGTGGCGTCAGGATGACCCGCCCCTCATGCGCCGCCACCAGTTTCTCGAGCTTCCGGGCGCAGGTGAGGGCAGCGGCATCGAGGATGATCGTCTGGCCCGGTTTTGGCGTGCCGAGCAGCGCGGCGACAAACTGCTCGGTGCGATCCCCCGCGGACATCCCCGGCCCGAGGATGAGCGTGTCACAGCGCGCGAGGCGTTCCTGCAGCAACGCGACCGCCTCGAGCGCGATCTCGCCATCCTCATCCGCAGGCAGGGCGATCATCGCCGCCTCGGGCACCAGGACGGCGAGCGCCATCGCGGCGGATCGCACGGTCGCCATCTGGAGCTTGCCGGCTCCCGCGCGCAACGCCGCCTCGCCCGTGAGCCTGAGCGCGCCCGGCACGAACTCCGCGCCGCCGACCAGGAGAACCCGGCCCCGCGCGTCCTTATCGCCCAGCGCCGCGATCGGCGGCAGTGGATGGGCTTCGAGCCAGGCGCGGTCGAGGGTCGGCATCATCCGCGCCGCCCCGTGATCGCGTCAGGTTCGCTGGTGACCGGGGTCGCGTGGTTCTGCATCGGCGCTGTCACATTGTAGCGCTGGAGCTTGAGCCCGCCATCCCGGCCCGCCGACGGATCGAACAGATAGTCGGTAATGGCGCAATTGGCCACGTCCCCTTCCCGGTCGATCGCCAAGATGCGTTGTTCATCGAGGCTCTCGATGATGTAGCGCATGCAGAGGACCACCACCTGATGCGTGAAGATCATCACCCGCTTCCCAGCGTAATGAAGCGAGATGGTATCGAGGACCGACCGCAACCGCAGGATGACATCGCACCAGCTCTCGCCCCCGGGCGGGCGGTGATAGAATTTCCCCAGCAGGCGCCGAAATTCGGCCTGATCAGGGAAGATGTTCGCCACGCCGGGCGTGGTGAGCCCGTCAAGAATGCCGAACTCCTTCTCACGCAGGCGCTCGTCAAAGCAGATTGGCTCCTGCCGGTCGGTCCCGCCCGCCTCGCGGAAAAGCTCTGCGGTCTGAAAGGCACGGAGATAGGGAGAAGATAAGAGAATCTGTGGCCGATGCTCGGCCGGCTGCTCGCAGAACCACAGGCCCAACGCGCGCGCCTGCGCCGTACCGAGGTCGCTCAGCGGCACGTCGGCATCCCGCGAGGTCAGCGCGATCCGGTCATGCGCTGCCTCGTGCGCAGCGTCGCGGGCGACATTCCCCGCGCTCTGCCCGTGGCGCACGATAATCAACTGTTCTGGCCAATGCATACTGCCTCCGCTGGTGATCGCGGAACGTTCCTGACGCTTAATTCGATCCCCATGAGCGTGAGGCGCGGACAGCGAGCACCCCGGCGGCACCCGCGATTCAAAGCGCTCCAGTTGTTCGCTTGCGCCCCCTTGCTGTCTAAGCTGGGTGCTGCACTCAACACACCGGTCGGTTGTTGAAGCCGAACCAATGACGGCTCCGAAGGCCAGAAGATTGGGGTTTACACTATCGCTCGGTCGGCAGGAGGGGCCACGCCACCCGCTTCATTCTCGTTCAGCGGCTGCAATCGAGAATCATCTTTTCTGAGTCCCGCGCCTTAGACTGCTTTCTTGGAGTAGCTGGGAGAGTGGCATCGGGCGGCCGAACAGCCAGCCTTGCAGCCAGTGGCATCCTGCGGCCCGGGCGAGGGCCGCTTGATCTTCTGTCTCTACGCCTTCTGCCGTGATCCTAAGACCCAGAGCTTGGGCCAGCGCTACGATGGCTACCAACAAATCGCGACCTGACGCACAACCCATGGCTTCTTTCACGAAGAGCTTATCTATTTTCAGCCGGTCGAATTTGAAGGATTGGAGGTAACCAATACTTGCGAAGCCAGTTCCAAAGTCGTCCAAAGCGAGCCGGATGCCCAAGGTCCGCAGATCGGCCATGATTGCCGCAGCGGCCTGTGGCCGACCCAGCAAATAGCTTTCAGTGATCTCGAGTTCGAGCCGGTCAGCTGGAAAGCCTGTGTCGGCAAGGATTGCGCTGATCTGGTCAGCAAGATGTGCATCCCAAAACTGCGCGGGCGAGAGGTTGACCGAGAGGTCGATGCCGAGAGGCTTGATGTCGATGCAGGCCCTGCGGAGCACCTGCCCTCCCAAGGAGCCGATTAGGCCAGTCATTTCGGCAAGCGGAATGAAGACATCTGGGGGAATTGGACCTTCGGTGGGATGGGTCCATCGCGCCAGGGCTTCAAGCCCAACAATGGCGCCGGATTCCGCTAGAACAATGGGCTGATAGGCCAGTTCAATTCGATTTTCCGCGATTGCAATGCGCAGGTCCTGTTCAAGACGCTTCCGCACGAGATGTTCTTCGTCCAGTTCGAGGGTGAAGTCGCTCCAGCGGTTCTTCCCCCTGGCTTTGGCATTGTACATTGCAACGTCTGCACGGCGCATCAGCTCGTCGATATCGACGAGAGCATCTGAAGAAGACGTCACGACGCCAACGGATATTCCGATGAGAATATTGGCGCCGGCGACCGGAACCGTCGTCTGAAAGGAGGCGATGATGCGTTCGGCGAGCGAACATCCCGGGCCATCGACATCAAGCTGGCACAATATTGCAAACTCGTCGCCGCCCGTGCGAGCAATCAGCGAATGCGCCGGCGCGGCCGCTGCGAGCCGGGATGCCACCTCCCGCAGCAGGGCGTCCCCTGCGCCATGGCCATAAAGATCGTTCACGCCTTTGAAGCCATCTAGGTCCATGTAAAGCAGAACGAAATGATTACCGGTCGCAATCGCCTCGTTGAGCCGACCGAGGAGGACGCGGCGATTAGGAAGCTCCGTTAAAGGATCGTGGTTCGCCAAATGCTGAGTTCTGGCTTGGCTGGCTGTCAATGCTGCAATGGACTGCCCCCCCTGCCGCAGGATAAAAAGCGCAGCGATAACCGCGACGACCATGATGCCGGCAAACCCGGGGATGACCTCGCGACGAAATTGTGTGCCAGGGGTCTCGAACGCGACCTCAACGGATGCAATCTCGTGACCATCCATATCTCGCAGGACTAGCGCGGCGCTCGACGGGGCTGGCCGTGCCAGGTTTAGCGCTAGGGCGGGGAGATGGTGCTTGGCACGGATACTGGCGAGATGGCTCGCATCAAAACGCTCGGCTATGACGAGCAGGTGCCTCTCACCCGCAGGCGCCGACACTTTGTTGGTCAAGGGAACAACGGCAGCAACCGAGTAGACGAAAACCTGACGTTTCTCGCGGGCAAAGCCGCTGACGATTGGCGTGCCACGATCATCCATAGCACGCACTTTTGCCATCGCCGTCTGAATTGACGGACCCAGTATCTCGGCAAGTTTAGATGAGGATCGGTTCCCGTTGCTGAAGGCGTAGCGGGTCCCCCCGTCAGGACCGATGACAAAGACATGGTCATAATTCTGGGTTTTACCGAGGTAAGCCGTGATGTTGTCGTCGATCCACGCCGCGCTGAAGTCGTACGAAATGTGGCGCACTGCGTCGTCCCATTTCGCGTAGTCCTGAAGATCATGCTCCACCATGGAGACGCTTGTCGCGAGGGCAGCTTCCAGCGTCCGCGTCTCGCGTACTGCCTCAAGCCGATCCTGCGCGGAGGTCGTGACTAAAATGAGCCCTAGAATGCTTCCAAAGCACAACCCGAGAAGCAATAGCACAGGCCAGAGATAGCGAGCAGGCACGCGTTGAATGAGTGACATAGGCCTTTGCTGATATGACTGTTTTCAGCACCTTTGGGCCGCAGGTCGTACCAAGACGTTAATAAAGATTCTCCATTCACCGCATTTCGGATGGAGGGATAGCTGACGGCTTTGTCGCGTAAAACGGCCCGTGTCTCAGCAGGACCTCGCTGACAAATTTCCGTCGGAGAAAGTTGGCGAACGGACGACCTCGCTCCCTTAAAGTCTCCCTCATGCGAGCTTGCAAATCGGATGGAATTGTTCTCGGTGCCAGGGAGCCGCTGACACAACCGCGTCTTTCGCACACCCGATGGGGAACCTCCGATCAAACGCGGTCCCACGGGTTAATGTGGCTAGCGGAATGTCGCGCAAGACGGGCTTCTCTGCGCGGAAGCCTCTGACGAGAAGATCGAGGCGAAATGCCTTTTGCGTCTTATGACGACTACATTTCAGACGAGGTCTACCCGTTGCCTTCGTACTGACTGCCGCTCATCGCATCACGACATCCGCCGGCTGTGACGGAAGCGGGAATAGCGATTGAGCAGATCGTTGATCAGTTGCTCGTCGGTATAGCCGGTCACGTCATGAGGCTGCCCTCCGTCGGAAGAGTGCGCCACGGCGCGGTAATGAAGGCGCTCTCGCTCCTGGGTCTTTCGCGGTTCGGCCCAGACAAAACTCGCCACACGAAACCCGCGCGCACGGACGGTATAATCGAAGTCGCCGCGCTCGCCATGCGGGATGGTGAGTCCCACATGATCGGCATCCTGCATGAGGCGCGCGGAAATACCGCTGTCTCGCATCTGCGCCGCCACGGCCGCGAGGGCCGGCTGGGCAGTGTCGGCGAGAAATGCGAGCACTTCATCTCGATCGTGAAACCGGGTGATGGTTGCAAGGCGCTGCTGCCATGTGAAGGCGGTTTCTGCGCCCGTGGCGGCGCCCGCAGCAGACAGGTCCATCGCTTCCTGGCTCTCGGTTTGAAGCGCTCGCAACAGGCCGTAGCAAATGAACACCATGACCACAGCGAAGGGCAACGCGCTGGCGATCGCCGCGGTTTGAAGCGCCTGAAGCCCACCGGCGACCAGCAGAACCGCCGCGACACCGCCGGCGCAGACCGCCCAGAAGACGCGCTGCCAGACCGGAGGATCTTTCGCTGCGCCGGACGTGATCATATCCATGACCAACGCACCGGAATCCGCTGACGTTACGAAGAACGTGATGATGAGAAGCGTCGCGATGCCTGAAACAATGGTGGAAAGCGGGAGCTGCTCAAGCGTCTCGAACAAGGCGACCGGGAGGTTGTTAGCGACCGTATCGGCGATGTGGGCTGCGCCGCTCAGATCGAGCGCGATCGCTGTGTTCCCGAATACGGTCATCCAGAGGAAGGTGAACAATGCCGGGACGAGCAGAACGCCGCCAACAAACTGACGGATTGTGCGCCCGCGCGAGATGCGCGCGATGAACATGCCGACAAATGGCGACCATGCGATCCACCAGCCCCAGTAGAACAGCGTCCAGCTACCCAACCACGGATTGGGCTCATAGGCGTACAGACGGAAGGTGCGCTGCACGACCTCGCTGAGATAAGTCCCCACATTCTGGACGAAGGCCTGCAGCAGAAACACCGTCGACCCAGTGACGAGCACGAAGACCAGCAATAGGGCGGCTAGAATGATGTTCAGTTCGGAAAGGCGCTTCACGCCTCGGTCCAGCCCCATGACAACCGACAGCGTCGCCAACCCCGTGATGGCGGCAATCAGGACCAACTGGATGACCGTATTGCTCGGCAGACCGAACAGATAGCTAAAGCCGGCATTCACCTGCAGCACGCCCAGACCGAGCGAAGTCGCCACACCGAACATGGTGCCCAGCACGGCGAAGATGTCGACCGCGTGGCCGATAGGACCATAGATCCGCTCCCCGATCAGCGGGTAGAGCGCCGAGCGGATGGTAAGCGGCAGACCGCGACGAAAGGCGAAATAGGCAAGCGCCAGGCCGACGACGATATAGATTGCCCAGGCGTGCAGCCCCCAGTGGAAGAAGGTAAGGACCATCGCCTGACGGGCGGATTCGATCGTGCGACCTTCGCCGACCGGCGGCAAGGCGTAATGCTGGATGGGCTCGGCGACGCCGAAGAAGATCAGCCCGATCCCCATCCCCGCGCTGAACAGCATCGCGAACCATGAAGGATAGCTGTAGTCCGGCTCGCTGTCGTCGGCCCCAAGTTTTACGTCGCCATAGCGGCTGAACATCAAAAACAGGGCAAACACGAGAAAGCCGGCCACCGATGCGATGTAGAACCAGCCGAAGTCCGCCACGATGAGCGCCTGCGCAGCGGCGAATAGCCGGCCGGCAACATCAGGAGCGATTGCTCCAAACAACACAAAGGCGAGAATGAGGCCGGCCGAGACGAAGAACACGGTAGGATTGATCTCAATCCGGCGCTTTGTCGTGCCTTCCGGCGCATCATCAAACGATGGCTCGCTCACCTCTTCCCCCCATGCAGCCGGAACTCTGTTCAGGAAAGGGAACGAGGCGAAGCGCCGTCGGTTGCATATAGCTCATTCTAACGCCAGCAGTCCGTGCCAGCAGCGTGACCTTAGCGCGCGGTATCTTCTGCACCTGTCCGCTCACAAAGGGAATCAAGAGCGAAGAATGCCGCCCGATTATGAATGATCGCCCAGATCACCGCACGTGCGCAGCCGGCTTGCAACATCGCGATACGAATGAAAAAGGGCTGGAGCGGGTAGCGGGGATCGAACCCGCATCACAAGCTTGGAAGGCTAGTGCTCTACCATTGAGCTATACCCGCTCATCGACCGTCCGCCGACCCTCACCAGCACTCGGCCGGGACGACCGCTCAGTGGCGATGCGCTGGAGCCATTGCCACGACAGGCACGGCAGCGTCAACAGCTTCGCATCGCGATCCTTCGGCGACAGAGCATTGATCGACCCTCGACTTTGCGCGCCGCAGATTGCAAAGGATCGGCAATGAACAGCTTGCCCGATCCTGCCAGCCCTCTCTCGCGGGAGGACGCCGTCCGCGCCTTTGCCGCCATCCTCGATGGCACAGTGGAGGACGAAGCAATCGCCGCCTTTCTGGTCACACTGGCCGAGCGCGGCGAGACGGCCACCGAGATTGCCGCCGCCGCCCGGGAGATGCGTGCGCGCCTCATTCCCGTGCAGGCGCCGGCGGGGGCTATCGACGTGTGCGGCACCGGTGGCGATGGCCATCACACGCTCAACATCTCAACCGCCGTCAGCCTTGTCGTTGCCGCCTGCGGGGCGCCGGTTGCCAAGCATGGCAATCGCGCTGCGTCCTCCAAGGCGGGCGCCGCCGACACGCTCGAGGCGCTGGGGCTGAACCTCAACCGAGCCGCTGAGACAGCCGAGCGCACCTTGGCAGACCTCGGCATCTGCTTCCTTTTCGCGCAGAAGCATCATCCCTCGCTCACGCGGATCGCGCCGATCCGCAAGGCGCTGGGCAGGCGGACCATCTTCAACCTGATGGGGCCGCTTGCGAATCCGGCCGGCGTCACCCGCCAACTCATCGGCATTGCGCGCCCGGCCTATGTGCCGATCTATGCACAGGCGCTGGCCGAGCTGGGCACCGAGCGCGCAATGGTGATTTCCGGCGATGAGGGGCTGGACGAACTCTCCCTCGCCGGCGGAAATGACGTGGCCGATGTGACGAGCGACGGCATCGTTGCGATGCGACGGATCAGCGCCGCCGATGCCGGGCTGCCGACGCACCCTATCGACGCGATCAAGGGCGGCGACCCGGCCTACAATGCCGCGAAACTGCGGGCGCTGCTGCTGGGTGAGGCCGGCCCCTATCGCGATGCCGTGCTCTTCAATGCCGCTGCGGCGTTGATCGTCGCCGGCAAGGCCGAAACGCTGGCCGAAGGGGTCGAGGAAGCCACCGAAGCCCTCGACCGCGGCCTTGCCAATACCCTGCTCGACTGCTGGATCGCCTACGCATGAACAAGCTCGATGAAATCTGCGCCACCAAGCGGGACGAGGTCGCTGCCCGCAAGCAGGCGACGTCACTCGCTGACCTGCAGGCGATGGCCGCCTCCCAAACCCCGCCGCGCGGCTTCCGTCGCGCGCTCGATGCCAAGGTAGTGGCGGGGGGCTATGGCCTCATCGCCGAGGTGAAGAAGGCCTCGCCCTCCAAGGGGCTGATCCGCGCCGACTTCGATCCGCCGGCCCATGCCCGCGCCTATCAGGCGGGCGGCGCGGCCTGCCTCTCGGTGCTGACCGACGCGCCCTATTTTCAGGGCCATGAGGATTATCTCATCGCGGCGCGCGCCGCCGTCTCGCTGCCGGTGATCCGCAAGGACTTCATGGTCGACCCCTGGCAGGTGCTGGAGAGCCGGGCGATCGGCGCCGATGCCGTGCTGATCATCGTCGCAGCCCTCTCCGATGCGCAGATGCAGGAGATCGAGGATGCCGCGCTCGGCCTCGGCATGGATGCGCTGGTGGAGGTGCATGATGCCGCCGAGCTGGAGCGGGCGCTGACGCTGCGCTCGCGGCTGATTGGCGTGAACAACCGCAACCTCAAGGATTTCTCGGTCGATTTCGCCCGCACCTATGAGCTGGTCGGCAGCGCGCCGGAGGGCTGCACCTTCGTCGCGGAGTCCGGTCTTGGCTCGAAGGCGGACCTTGATGCCATGGCGGAGCATGGCGTGCGCTGCTTCCTGGTCGGCGAATCGCTCATGCGGCAGGATGATGTCGAGGCCGCAACGCGCGCGCTGATCGGCGCATGAGCGGCCTCAGCCATACCGACGAGGCCGGCGCCGCGCGCATGGTGGATGTAACGGCCAAGGCCGACACCAGCCGCACGGCGAGCGCCACGGGCCGCATCGACATGAACGCGGAAGCTCGCGCCGCGATTGCGGACGGCACTGCATCCAAGGGCGATGTATTCGCCGCCGCGCGCATCGCCGGCATCATGGCCGCCAAGCGCACCAGCGACATCATTCCGCTCTGTCATCCCCTGCCGCTCACCGGCCTGACCCTGGACCTTGCGCTGGATGCGGGCGGCGCCACCGCAACCGCGACTGTGCGCACATCCGGCAAGACCGGCGTGGAGATGGAAGCGCTGACCGCCGTCTCCGCCGCCCTGCTGACCCTCTACGACATGCTCAAGGCCGTGGATAAGCACATGGTCATGCGCGACATCCACGTGACGGCCAAGGCTGGCGGCAAGTCCGGCGACTGGACCGCCTGAGATCATGGCGGCGGCGCGGCCATGATCTCTGTCGATGACGCACAGCAGCGGCTGCTCGCCCTCGCCACCCCGCTGGCGCCCGGGGCGGTTCCGTTGGCTGAGGCGAACGGCAGATGGCTGGCCGCGCCGCTGACAGCAGTCCGCGACCAGCCCTGGACGGCCCTCTCCGCCATGGACGGCTATGCGATCCGTCACGCCGATCTGCCCGGGCCCTGGCGCCTGGTGGGCGAGAGTGCGGCAGGCAGCGTCCCTGCGGCTGCACCCATCGGCCCGGGCGAAGCGATACGGATCTTCACCGGCGCACCGCTGCCCCCCGGCGCGGATACCGTGGTGGTGCAGGAAGATATCGCTGCCGATGGCCTGTCCATTCGCCTGACCGGCGACGGACCGGGCGGTGCGGGGCGGCATGTCCGCCCGCGTGCCAGCGATTTTGCGCAGGGCGATACGTTGCTGCCGGCCAGCCTGCGGATCGGCCCGGCGCAAATCGGCCTGGCGGCGCTCGCGGGCCACGAAACGCTGACGGTGCATCGCCAGCCGAGGGTCGCGATCCTCTCCACCGGCGACGAGCTCGTCCCGCCCGGCGCGCCCTGCCCGCCCGGCAAGCTCCCGGCCTCCAACGGCGCGATGTTGCGCGCCATGATTGGCGGCGCGGGCGGCGTGGTGACCATCGAGCGGATCGTGCGGGACGATCTGGATGCACTTACCGCCGCGCTGCGCGATGCGGCTACCGCCGATGTCATCGTCACCTCCGGCGGAGCGTCCGTGGGCGATCACGATCTGGTGCGCCCGGCGCTGGAGGCGGCAGGCGGCAGCATCGATTTCTGGCGGATCGCCATGCAGCCCGGCAAGCCGCTAATCGTGGCGCGCATCGGGCAGCAGATCATGCTCGGCCTGCCCGGCAACCCGGTCTCGGCGATGGTCACCGGCGCGCTGTTCCTGCTGCCGCTCATTCGGCGTCTTGCCGGCGGAACCGATGTGCTGCCCAAGAGCCGCACGGTGCGGCTCGGCGCAGACCTTCCCCCAGTCGGCAAGCGCAGGCTGTTCATGCGCGCGGTGGTCGACGGTGCGGGGATCGCCACGCCGCTGGCTTTCCAGGATAGCGGCGCGATGCACGCCGCTGCGCAGGCCAATGCCCTGATCGTCCGGCCCGAAGGCGCGCCGGCCGCGCGCGCTGGGGAAGAAACTGCCGTGCTCGACTGGGCCGCGCTCGGCCTCGGCGCGGACTAAGCCTTTCCAGCACTCAATACGTATTCTGGGCAATTGCTGCCCTCCCCTCGCGGCCTACAGTCTGCGTCTCAAATGGGGGTCGCATGGCAGAATTTCGGCAAGAGGGGCAGCTGGGCGTCGAACGCCGGGCTATGCTCACAGGAACGATCGGCGCCGCAGCCATGCTGGGGCTGCAGGCCTGCGCGCCAGCCTCCGGTTCCCGTCCCGCGACCCTGCGAGCGCCGAGCCGCCGGACGGCGCTCGTTCCCATCCGCATCAGCCGTGACCAATTGATCGACGTGAAATGCTGCATCCGCCCGCTGCGCGCCGCCGGGCCGAATCTGGACGTGGAGACGGTGGGCGATGCCCTCGTCATCCATAATTATGGCCATGGCGGCAGCGGCTGGTCGCTCTCCTGGGGATCGGCCGACATCGCGGTCGGCAAGGCGCTCTCCGTGCTGCCGCGCGAGATTGCCGTGGTGGGATGCGGGATTATCGGCCTGACCACGGCCGTAATGGCGCAGCGCGCCGGCCTCAAGGTCACGCTCTATGCGCGCGAATCCATCCAGCAAACCCGCTCGTTCCGCGCCAGCGGATCGTTCACCCCGGATAGCCGCATCGCCTTGGCCGAGCCCGCCGGCCCCGCCTTTGGCGAGCTGTGGGAACGCATGGCCCGCTTCTCGTGGAAGGCCTTTCGCACCTATCTCGGTCTGCCGGGCCATCCGGTGGAGTTTGGCGATTCCTACCAGCTTTCGGATACGCCGATCACCCGGCGGGAGTGGCCAGCCGACCCTGCAATCACGCAGAGCTTCGCGACGAGTGGGCGGCCACAGCAGAATTCCGAGTTCGGCCATTATAGCGAGCGCATTCGGGACATCGTGCCGCAGGCCCAGCCGCTGAGCGCCGAGGAGAACCCCTTCCCGCAACCCCATGTGCGGCGCAGCTCGCAGATGATCTTCAACTTCGCCAGCTATGCCCATGTCATGCTCGGCGAGTTTTTCGAGCGCGGCGGGCAGTTCGTGATGCGCGACTTCGCTCGCCCGGCGGACTATGCCGCGCTCCCGCAGAAGGTCGTGATCAACTGCACGGGTTATGCGGCCCGGGACCTGTGGCAGGATAAGACCATCATCCCGGTGCGCGGCCAAACCGGCTGGCTCGTGCCGCAGCCCGACGCCTTCTACAGCGTGCGCTATCGCAATGTTTCGCTCACCTCCAAGCGCGACGGGATCGTCGTAATGAACAATAACCCCGATGTGGGCGAGATGCTGGGCGTGGGCGACAGCATGGAACTGCCCAATGTCGCCGATATCGAGAAAGGTCTGGAAATCATGGCGCCCGCCTTCGCGCCCGGCTTCCAGGCACAGGGCTGACCGATGCTGCTGCGCACCGCTCCGCTCCTGGCCGCTGCCCTGACCGCCCTCGCCGCGATAGCTGCCACGCCACCTACAGCCAGCACGCGAGACGGCGTCTATACGGCCGCACAGGCCGAGGCTGGCGCTCGCCTCTATGCCACGCGCTGCGCCATGTGCCACGGCCGAGCGCTGGAAGGCACGTTCGAGATTCCCGGCCTTGGCGATCGCTTCATGGCCCATTGGAGCAATGCCCCGCTCTCCAATCTGCATGAATATGTCGGCCGGGCCATGCCGCAATTCGCGCCCGGCTCACTGACGCCGGACGACACGACCAACATCATCGCCTTTCTGCTGCAGGCCAATGGCCTGCCGGCCGGAAGCGCTGCGTTGCCCAGCGAGGCCGGCGCTCTCGCGCGGATCACCGTGCAGCCCGCAGATCTCAAGCTCACCGCCAGGGCTGTGCCCAGAACACAATAGGCACAGCCCTTTCTCCTTATGACGCACTGCAGCAAATTTGCCACAGATTCCGGGAAAATGCCTCGCGCGCGTGCGAGGCTTTGAGTTTGTCCTTTTTGCAATGCACCATTCATCAAATGAACCGTGCGCGCGTGAACCAAGGTCGATCGCCGTTGGAGTCGGATTGTCCCGGCTTCAGGACGCTGCGTCGCCACCGCCCGCATCACCGGCAGATCGGCTGACCATGACGCGGCAGGATCTTCATCGCAGGGACACCGCTCCCATCGAGAAGATCGATGCCGCCGGCGTTCTGGAGACGCCGCCGCCCCGGCTCGCCCACCTCGTCAAGCTCGGGCTTCTCGGGCTGGCCTTTGGGGGGATTTTCGTCGGCCTGCACATGGTGTCCGACAATGAAGATCGGTTGCTGCTGGAAACGCTCACCATCCTCGATCTTTTGGCGCTGAGCTTCCTGCTGCTGCTCGGCATTCGCCGCTGGCGGGAAGCGGCGGCCTACACGATCCGCGCCCAGCATCTGGTCAGCGAACTGGAGACGGCACGGCAGAGTGCGATCAGCGCGAACCTCGCCAAAAGCCGCTACCTTGCGAGCGTCAGCCACGAGATCCGCTCGCCGCTCAATGCCATCTATGGCTATGCGCAGCTGTTCGAGCGGGGCGATGGCGTCAACGCGCAGGAGGCAGCGCGGGTCATCCTGCGCTGCTCGGAGCATCTGACCAATCTGGTCGAGGGGCTGCTGGATATCTCGCAGCTCGAATTCGGGATGCTGCGCGTGCGCACCGAAGAGGTGCGCCTCAACAGCTTTCTCGACCATATCGTCTCGATGATGCGCCCCGCCGCCCACGCCAAGGGCCTCACCTTCACGCTGGAAAAGACCGGCCGCCTGCCGGAGATCGCCCGCTTCGACCAGAACCGGCTGCGCCAGGTGCTGATCAACCTGCTCTCCAATGCGATCAAGTTCACCCAGCAAGGCAGCGTGACGCTCAAAGTGGGTTATGCCGGGCAGATCGCCACCTTTGAGGTGAAGGACACCGGCCCCGGCATCGCGCCGGAAGACCGGCAGCGCATCTTCGAGCCATTCGAGCGCGGCGAGGGGCGGGAGTCCGGCGCCGGGCTCGGCCTCGCCATCTCGCGCACGCTGGTCGAGATTCTCGGCGGCCAGCTCGATCTGGTCAGCACGCCGGAAGGCGGCAGTTGCTTCCGCATCGTGATGATGCTGAGCGAGGTGGCGGGCAAGGCCCTCTCCTCGGCGCCCATGCGCAAGCTCACCGGCTATGAGGGCAAGCCGCGCCATGTCCTGCTGGTGGAGGACGACGCCGACCAACGCCACTTCCTCGAGCAGTTGCTGCGCGGGCTCGGCTTTCAGGTTGAGGCGCGGCCCGATGGGGAACAAGCGCTGCTTGCCGCGCGCGAGACGCCGCCGGACCTCGCCATTCTGGACATCAGCCTGCCCGGTCTATCCGGCTGGGAGATCGGCTGTGAGTTGCGCGCGATGTTCGGCGACCGGCTGCAAATCCTCATGCTTTCGGCCAATAGCGAGGAACTGCACCGGCCGGAGCATGACAGTCCGCAGCACGATCGTTTTCTCGTCAAGCCGGTGGAATTTGAATCGCTCGTCGGCGCGATTGGCGATTTGCTGCAACTGACGTGGCGCTGGCAGGACGATACGCCAGATGTCGGCAGCGCCGGGCCGGATACCCCGTCCGCCCTGCAACCAGCGCCGGTTGCGCTCGACGACACCGCCCGCAAGCACATCGCCCGGATGCAGGAATGCCTGCGGATCGGGCACATTCGCGGGATCGAAACCGAGATCAAGCAGCTGGAGCGCGCCTCACCCGCCGCCGAGCCGCTCGTTCGCCAGCTTTACCAGCACCTCGACCGATACGACCTGACCGCCATGGCGCGCCTCTTACAGGATTACTGACATGATTGGCATTCCCGGACATTCGGACACCGTCCTGATCGTCGATGACGAGCCGGACACGCTGCGGATGCTCACCGCCGCGCTGGAGACAGCCGAGATTTCCGTGCTGGTCGCGACCTCCGGCCATGTGGCACTGGCACAGCTGGGCAACATCATGCCCGACCTCATCCTGATGGATGCGGTGATGCCCGGTATGGACGGGTTCGAGACCACGCAGAAGATCAAGGCCAATCCCCAGCTCGCCAGCATCCCGATCATCTTCATGACCGGCCTGACGGAGAGCGAGCATGTGGTCGAAGCCTTCGAGGTGGGCGGGGTGGATTATGTCCGCAAGCCGGTGGACCTGCAGGAGCTGCTGGCCCGCGTGCGCGTGCATATGGCCCAGGGGCGTGCCGTCCATGCCAGCGTCGCCAGTCTCGATGCGACCGACCGGCTGATCCTGGCCACCGATGCGCGCGGCAGCCTTTTGTGGTGCACCCCGCGTGCGGAACAGGCCATCTCGCGCGTCTCGCCCGGCTGGCTGCGCAGTGAATCCGCGCTGCCGGAAGAAATCCGCAACCAAATCGAGAAGCTGCTGACCAAGGACGAGGGCGTCGCCGGCAATGCCGTGCGCGTGCGACAGACCAAGGGCCAGGGCGAGCTGGAGATGCAGGTCATTGCCCATTATCGGGAGGATGAAGTGCTGATCCGCCTTAATGAGCTCAATCCCGAGCAGGATCTCGACCGCCTGCAGGAGCGCCTGCCGCTCACCCGGCGCGAGGCCGAGGTGCTGCTATGGGTGAGCTATGGCAAACCCAATCGCGTGATCAGCGATGTGCTGGAGATCAGCCCGCGTACCGTCACCAAGCATCTGGAGCGGATCTTCGACAAGCTGGGGGTGGAGACCCGCTCAGCCGCGGCGGCTGTCGCGATCCGCATGCTGGGCCAGTAGCGACTTCTTGCGCAGGGCGGGGGGAAGGCGCGGCGGCCGCATGTACGAGGCCTCCGGCGACGCGCCGCTGGACTTGCGCACCGCGATGGCCTCGATCTCGATCAGGTAGAGCGGGCCGACAAGCGCGGCGACCTGGAAAGTGGAGCGCGCAACGGTGTTGGGATTAGCCTGCGTGCCGAAGAACTGACGGAACCCCTCGTTAACGCCGGCGAAGTCCATCTTGCCGGTGCGCGGGTCCGCCGCGACGAACAGCGACAGCTTCACCAGATCGGACATCTTATAGCCCTGCGCCTCGAGCAGGCTCTTGATCTTGTTGAGGGTGCTGATCGTCTGGGCCTTGGTGTCGCCCATCTCCTCCAGCGTCTTGACCTCGCTCATCGGCTTGGCGGGATCGACCGGGGACGGCAGTTGGCCGGAGAGGTAGAAGGTCTCCATCCCCTCGCCGACGCGTACGCCATCCAGAATGATTGCGTTGGGATTGCCCTTGATCCGCGTGACCTCTGCCTGAGCGGGCGCGGCGGTCATCAGCAGCGCGGCGGCACCTGCCAGAACGGTCTTGGCCAACATGGCCTTGAGAGACATGCGACCCAGGTCGCGGCGAGCCGAATAAGCGCGTCTAATCATAGTGATGTTAGCTACGAATACCCCCCCTCCGCCACCATACGACAAAATGCGTATGTCCGAATCCCGACCAGTCCGATCAGCTAGCCAGGCGCAAAACAGCATATCACAGGGCGACGCGGGACGCTCGGCGCAACAACCATAACCCGCCGAAAAGACAGACAAAAAGGAGAGCGCACCACGAGAACAAGGGGGACGTCTTCATGATCACGCGCAGAAATATTGCTGCCCTATTGCTCCTTACGAGCGCAGCCATTCCCGCCGCAGCCGTGGCGCAAACGGCCGAAACGCCGCAGGAGCCGCCGGCCGATGGCGGCGAGATCATCGTCACCGGCACCCGTTCCACCGGCATGATGGCCGCAGAGAGCGCCGCGCCGATCCAGTTGCTGAGCTCCTCCGCACTGGAAAAGGTGGGTCAGCCCAACCTCAACCAGGCCCTCACCCAGCTCGTGCCCAGCTTCCAGGCGCAGACGCAGGGCACCGATATGGCGAGCTTCTCGCTCTCGGCCCGTCTGCGCGGCCTCAGCCCCAACCACACGTTGGTGCTGGTCAACGGCAAGCGCCGCCACGGCAACTCCATCCTGCAGGTCATCAACGGCGCATTCGGCGGTTCCGCCGCGCCGAGCATCGACCTGATTCCGCCGGACATCGTTCAGCGCATCGAGGTGCTGCAGGACGGCGCCGCCGCGCAATATGGTTCGGACGCCATTGCCGGCGTCATCAACATCATCCTCAAGTCGGACACCTATGGCGGCGCGGTGAAGTTCAACGCCGGCCAATATTATGACGGCGAAGGCACGACCTACAGCGCGAGCGGCAATTTCGGCATGCCGATCGGCGAGAGCGGCTTCCTTGACCTGTCGCTCTTCCATCGTCGCAATGACTGGACAACGGTCGGCGACGGTCAGTTCTCGGTGCGGAACTATGACGGCACCACCGTCACCAACGTATCAGCAGCCTTCAAGCCGCTGCTCGACGCCTGCAATGCCGAAAATTGCACCGCCGGGATCAACGGCGGCCAGCCGGCATCCCAGCTGACGCTCGGCTTCTACAATTTCGGCTATGATTTCGGTGGCGTCGAGCTCTACTCCTTCGGCAACATCTCCTATCGTCATGGTGACGCCCTGCAGGGCTATCGCCATCCGACCCGCCTGTGCCGCACCACCGCCGGCACCGCGACGACCACGGACCCGACCAACTGCTTCGGCACCAGCGCCCAGACCGGCCTCGTGCCGCATATCGAGGTGAAGCAGGACGAATTCCAGTTCACCACCGGCCTGCGCGGCGAGATCAGCGGCTGGGACTGGGATCTGGCCGGCAGCTATTCGGAAGACGTCGCGAAAGTCTACACCACCAATTCGGCCAACGCGTCGCTGTTTGTCGCGACCGGCCAGTCGCCGTCCGACTTCTATGACGGCAGCTTCAAGTTCACCCAGTTCGTCGGCACGCTCGATCTTCGCAAGGAGTTCGACGTCGGCTTCGAGGATCCTCTGAATTTCGCCATCGGTGCGGAATATCGCAAGGAAACCTACGCCATTGGCGCCGGCGACGCGCTGTCGCGCTATGTCGAGGGCGGCCAGTCCTTCCCCGGCTATGCTCTCAGCGATGCCGGCACACTCTCGCGCAACGCCAAGGCGGCCTATATCGACGTCGCCGTCAACCCGGTGCCCGACTGGACCGTGGATGTCGCCGGCCGCTACGAGCATTACAGCGACTTCGGCGACACGACGATCGGCAAGATCACGACGCGCTACGACTTCTCGCCGGCCTTCGCGATCCGCGGGACGGCCAGCACGGGCTTCCGCGCACCTTCGCTGCAGGAATCCGGCTACTCGGCCACGAACGTCGGGCCGACCTCTGCCACGCTGCAACTTGCGCCCAGTTCGCCGGGATCGGCCAGCGCCGGGTTCGGCGCGCTCAGTCCGGAAAAGTCGGTCAACTTCTCTGCCGGTATCGTGCTCCGCCCGATCTCGCGCCTGACGATTACGCTGGATGGCTATCTCATCAAGATCAAGGACCGCATCGTGTCCTCGGGCAGCATCACCGGCCAGCAGTTCGTCAACCTGACGTCGCCGCCGCAACGTGTCGGTATCGACACGCCGGCCGCGCTGATCAATGGCCTGACGCCCTATGACCTTGTGATCAACGCCATCAATGCCAGCGGCAAGCAGCTGGATCCGACCGTGCGGACGAACGGTTCGCTCGCGATCCAGACCTTCACCAACGGCATCGATACCCGGACGATGGGCCTGGAACTCGCCGCGCGTTATCCGGTCGATCTGCCCTTCGGTAACATCGATTTCTCGATCGGCGGCAACTACAACCTCACCAAGGTCACGAAGAACAAGCTGGGCACGCTGTTCGGCCCGACCTCCGAGCAGATCATCGAGAAGGCCAGCCCGGCCTTCAAGGGCAACTTCAGCGCCCTGTTCACGAGCGGCAAGTTCACCGCCAATGCCCGCGTGAATTACTACAGCAAGACCAATCAGTTCGTGCAGCCCAACAGCACATCGGCCAACGGCAATGCGAGCCGTGGCATCGCTGCCCTGCCCGCGCCGATCCTGCTGTCGAACAACCAGCGTTACTACAATGCCGAGGTGGCGCCGGCCGCGATCGTCGATCTGGAGTTCAGCTACGAGATCACCAAGTTCGCCAACCTCGCGATCGGCGCGAACAACCTGTTCGACAAGATGCCGGAAGTACCGGCGCTCGTTGGAAACTACGATCCCGCGACGTGGCCGACGACCGGTGTCTCGCCCTACATCAACAACGGCGGCACGTTCAACGCGCCCTACACCTTCGGTCCCTACGGGTCGAACGGCGGATATTACTACGCCCGCCTGACGCTCAAGTTCTGATCGCACAAGACGAGCAACTTTACACCAACAGTATCTGGACGAGGAGAATGACATTGAAGAAGACCGGCATCACCGCCGCCATGTTGTCAGGAGCGCTGCTTGCAGCGCTCCCCTCGGCCGCCGGCGCGCAGACCGTCGAGCGCACCTATGGCGCGCCGAACTCCCCCATCGCCTCGCTGGCCTTCGTGCCGGCGGGCGCGAACATCATGTTCGTTTCCGGCACCACGCCGTCGCCGGTCGATCCGGCCAAACCGGAAGAACTGGGCGATACCAAAGCGCAGACGCTCAGCATCCTCACCAAGATGAAGGCGTCGCTGGAAGCCAAGGGCTTTTCCATGGGCGACATCGTCAAGATGACCGTCTTCCTGGTCGGCACCCCGGAGACGGGCGGCCGCATGGATTCAGCCGGGATGAATGAGGTGTTCCGCACCTTCTTCGGCACGGCGGAACAACCCAACAAACCCACCCGCTCGACAATCCAGGTCGCCGCGCTGGGCCGCCCGACCATGTACGTGGAGATCGAGGCCATCGCGGCGAAAATGCCGTGAGGGTCGAGGGAGGCGCATCGGGGGATCGCGCCTCCCTTTTCCACCGGGCACCGGCATCAAAGGACAAGCAAGGATGACGACATCACTGCGGCCGACCCGGCGGGATATGCTGGCGATGATCGGCAAGGTCGGCGGCACGGTCGCGCTCTATCAGGCGATGACAGCGCTAGGCCATGCGGCGGAATCGCAATTCACCGGCCCGCCCCAGCTCACCGGCGCGCCCAAGGGCAAGAAGGTGCTGATCCTCGGCGCCGGCCTTGCGGGTCTCGTCGCTGCCTATGAGTTGCAGCGCGCGGGCTATGCCGTCGAAATACTCGAATATCAGGATCGCCCCGGCGGGCGGAACTACTCGGTGCGCGGTGGCGACAAGGTCGTGGAAGTCGGCGGCGTCTCGCAGACCTGCGCCTTCCAGCCCGGCAATTACCTCAATCCCGGCCCGTGGCGCATTCCGCACCATCACCGCTCGCTCCTGCATTATTGCAAGACGCTGGGCGTGGCGATGGAGCCGTTCATCCAGCTCGATCACAATGCGTTCGTCCACAACAGCAAGGCGTTCCGCGGGAAGCCGCAGCGCTACAAGGAGCTTGCGGTCGATTTCAAAGGCCATGTCTCGGACCTGCTCGGCAAGGCGCTCAACGCAGGCGCGCTGAATGACGCAGTGACCAAGGAAGATCAGGAAAAGCTGCTTGAATCCCTGCGCGACTTTGGCCTGCTCGATGGCGACCTCAATTTCACCAGCAGCCTGCGCGTCTCCGGCCAGCGCGGCTATGATCGCGCGCCGGGCGGCGGCGTGAACGGCGCGCCCACACCCTCGAAGATCAACAGCCTGTCCGACGTGCTCTCGTCCGACATCTGGGCGCATATGAGCTTTTTCTTCAACAATGTGATGCAGACGACCATGTTCCAGCCCAAGGGCGGCATGGACATGATCGGCAAGGCCTTCGCCCGCGCTGTCGGCCCGGTGGTCCAGCTCAACACCAAGGTCACCCGCATCACGCAGGACGACAAGGGCGTCACCGCTTACTGGCAGGATATTCCCAGCGGCAAGACCGGCCAGAGCAGCGCCGACTGGTGCGTGAACACCATCCCCCTCCCCGTGCTCAGCCAGCTCGACATGCAGGTGGGTGCGCCACTCAAGGCCGCGATGCGCGCCGTACCCTATAGCGGGCAGGTGAAGATCGGCCTGGAGATGCGCCGCCGCTTCTGGGAAGAAGACGACGCCATCTATGGCGGCCACAGCTTCACCGATCAGACGATCGGGCTGATCTCCTATCCCAATGACAGGATGTTCGGCAACGGCCCGGCCGTGCTGCTCGGCGCCTTCGCCCGTGATGCCGGCGGGTTCCAGCTTGCCGGCATGACGCCCGCCCAGCGCATCGAAATGGCACTGGCGCAGGGCTCGGTGTTCCACCCGGCCGCCTATCGCAAGGAGTTCATGAACGGCACCTCCGTCGCCTGGAGCCGACTGCCCTGGATTCTGGGCTGCACCTCGCGCTGGTCGGACGACGCCCGCGCCGCGCATTACCAGAACCTTGTCGCGATGGATGGCCGCATCGTCCTCGCGGGCGAACATGCCTCTTATTACGGCGGCTGGATGGAGGGTTCGCTCCTCTCCGCGCTCGACGCCATCACCCGTATCCACCAGCGCGCCACCGGAGCCTGACGCCATGACCCTCAAAACCGCCGCTGCGCTCGCTCTGGCGGGCGCTCTCCTCGCCGCCACAGTGGCTGTCCACGCGCAGGATGCGCCAGGCGGCGGGCCGACCAGCGTGGACATCTCCAATGAAGGCAAGGAGGTCTATGAGATGATCTGCCAGGCCTGCCACATGGCGGATGGCAAGGGCGGCGCCGGGGCCGGCGCGGCGATCCCGGCCATCGCGGGCAATGCCAACCTGGCGGACAAGGACTTCATCGCCACGATCCTGGTCAAGGGGCGCGGCGGCATGCCCTGGTTCACGGATATGCTCACACCCGAGCAGATGGCCGCCGTCGCGACCTACGCGCGCAGCCATTTCAACAATTATCCCGATCCGGTCACGGCCGCCGACGTCAAGCGCGTCATCGCCGCGAACGGATCGTCGACGCGTGATTGCAGCACGTGCTGAGCCGTGGGGACGGCCCGGCACTTTTAGGGGACATGAGCATGACCGAATTTACGGCTCCGACACGGCGTGACCTGCTGGCGATGATTGGCAAGGCGGGCGGCGCCATGGCCATGTATCAGGCCATGACTGCCTTCGGCCATGCCGCCGAAACCCAGTTCACTGGCCCGCCCAAGCTCTCCGGCGCGCCCAAGGGAGCGAGTGTGCTGGTGCTCGGCGCGGGCTTGGCCGGCATGCTTGCCGCCTATGAGCTGCGCAAGGCCGGCTATGCCGTGCAGATCCTCGAATATCAGAACCGCCCCGGCGGGCGGAACTACTCGATCCGCGGTGGCGACAAGGTGGTCGAGGTCGGCGGCACGACGCAGACCTGCGAATTCCAGCCGGGCAATTACCTCAACCCCGGCCCGTGGCGCATCCCGCACCATCACCGCACCCTGCTCCACTACACCAAGGCCTTTGGTGTCGAGCTGGAGCCGTTCATCCAGCTCAATCACAATGCCTGGGTCCACAACAGCAAGGCGTTCGGCGGCAAGCCCCAGCGCTACAAGGAACTGGCCGTCGATTATAAGGGCCATGTCTCCGAGCTGCTCGGCAAAGCGCTGAATGCTGGCGCGCTCGATCAGAAGGTTACCAAGGAGGACAAGGAGAAGCTGGTCGAGGCCTTGCGCGAATGGGGCCTGCTCGATAGCGACCTGAACTATACCAGCGGCCTGCGTGCCTCCGGCCAGCGCGGCTATGATCGCGCGCCCGGCGGCGGCATCAACGGCGCGCCGACGCCTTCCAAGATCAACGATCTGGGCGATGTGCTGGATTCCGGCGTGTGGCAGCAGATGAGCTTCTTCTTCACCAATGTGATGCAGACGACGATGTTCCAGCCCAAGGGCGGCATGGACATGATCGGCAAGGGCTTTGCCAAGCAGGTCGGCGACCTGATCACCTACAATGCGAAGGTGACGAAGATCGCGCAGGGCGAGAAAGGTGTGACCGTCTCCTGGCAGGACCTGACCTCCAGCGCCATGCACGAGGCCAAAGCGGATTATTGCGTCTGCACAATTCCGCTAGGTGTGCTCAATCAGCTCGAGCTGCAGGCGAGCGCGCCGCTCAAGGCCGCCATCGCCGCCGTGCCCTATTCCAACTCGGTGAAAATGGGCCTGGAGATGCGCAGCCGCTTCTGGGAGGAGAAGGACGCGATCTATGGTGGCCACAGCTTCACCGACCAGCAGATTTCGCTGATCTCTTACCCGAACTTCGACTTCTTCGCGGACAAGCCGGCAGTGCTGCTCGGGGCCTTTGCGGGCGGCGCCGGCGGCTATGCGCTGGCAGGCATGACGCCGCAGCAGCGCATCGAAACCGCGCTAGCGCAAGGATCGGTGTTCCACCCCGAAGACTATCGCAAGCAGTTCATGAACGGCGTCTCCCTCGCCTGGAGCCGCACGCCGTGGATCATGGGATGCTGCGCCACCTGGTCGGAGGCGGCGCGCGCGCAGCACTACCAGAATCTGGTCGCCATGGATGGCCGCATCGTCCTCGCGGGCGAGCATGCGTCTTATTATGGCTGCTGGATGGAGGGCGCTCTGCTCTCCTCGCTGGATGCCATTGAGCGACTGCACAAAAAAGCAGTGGCTGGCTGATCGAAACTGGGGCAAAGTAGACAAAATCTACTATCGATATGGATGACGCCGTGGACCTTCTAAACCGGCTGCCGGGCGCCGCCGGGCATCCTCTCTCCTCCTGGCGGCAGGGCACCCTGCTGTTCGGTCTCGCCCTTCTCGCGGCATGCGGCAAGGGCGAGACCGAGCAGAAGCGGCAGCCGCCCCTGGTGTCGGCGACAAAACCTGCCACCCATGTCTTCCGGGACGAGATTCAGGCCGTCGGCACCGCGCGCGCCAATGAGCAGGTGACGCTTGCCGCCAATGTGACCGAGCGGATCGAGCGGCTGATGTTCGATGATGGCATGTTCGTCCGGTCCGGCCAGTTGCTGGCGGTGCTTTCCAACGCGCAGGAGCAGGCAGCATTGGCCGGCGCGCGTGCCAGCGCCAGCGAGGCCGCCTCGCAGCTCGACCGCGTCAACAGCCTGTATGAGCAGGGCTTCGCCACCCGCGCGCTGCTCGATCAGCAGCGCGCCGCCTTGAGTGAGGCCCGGGCCAGTCAGGATGGCATCAAGGCCCAGCTTGGCGACCGCCTGATCCGCGCGCCCTTCTCCGGCTATCTCTCGCTCCGCACCATCTCCGAGGGCGCCATCGTCAACAGCGGCACGCCACTGGTGACGATCAGCGACCTGTCGCGCATCAAGCTGGATTTCACCGTGCCGGAAACGCAGCTCGGCGCCCTGCGCATCGGCCAGCCGATCCGGGCCTCCTCCTCGGCCTATCCCGATGACGTGCTGCAGGGCACGATCAGCACCATCGATCCGGTGATCGATCCCGCCAGCCGCGCCGTCATGGTCCGCGCGACGCTCCCCAATCCCGGCGCGCGGATCAAGCCTGGCATGTTGCTGACCGTCCGCATCGAGACCGGGCAGCGCACCGCGCTCGCCGTGCCCGAGACTGCGGTGCTGAGCCAGGGTGACCGGCGCTATGTCTACACGCTCGACAAGGACCGCAAGGCCAAGCGGATGGACGTGCGCACCGGCCTACGGGACAATGGCCTGATGGAAGTGAGCGGCCTGCCGCAGGATGCGCTGGTCGTCTCCGAAGGCGTGGTGAAGGTGGCGGAAGGCCGGCCCGTGCGTCTGGCCGAGGTCGAGAGCAGCAATAGCGCGCAGACTGAAGAGATCGCGCCCAAGGGCGCCGCCACGCCGGAAGCGCGGCCATGATCCTTTCGGATATTTCGGTGCGGCGGCCAGTGGTCGCCACCGTGATGTCCCTGCTGCTCGCGATCATCGGCTTCGTCGGCTTCATGAACCTGTCCGTGCGCGAATATCCGGACACCGACCCACCCATCGTCTCGGTCGAAACGCGCTACACCGGCGCCAATGCCAGCGTGATCGAGAACCGCATCACCCAGCCGCTGGAGCAGCGGCTTGCCGGTATTGAGGGGATCGAGACGATCAGCTCGACCTCGCGCGACGGCACTTCCAGCATCGTCATCGAGTTCCGCGCCGGACGCGACGTGGATGCAGCCGCCAACGACGTGCGCGATCGGGTCGCCGGCGGCGCGGCAGACCGTCCGGACGACGCCCTGCCACCGGAAGTGCGCAAGGTCGATTCCGATTCCCAGCCGATCATCTTCTTTGCCGTGATGGCGCCGGGCTGGGACCGCACCAAGCTCGGCGATTTCGTTTCGCGGGTCGTGGTTGACCGACTCTCGACCATCGATGGCGTGGCGCAGATCGTCGAACTTGGCATGGCCAAGCCCGCCATGCGCGTGTGGCTCAATGCCGATCGGCTGGCGGCTTTTCGGCTGACCCCCGGCGATGTCGAGGCCGCGCTGCGCCGGCAGAATGTCGAGCTGCCCGCCGGGCGAATCGAGGCGGAGGCGCAAAACCTCTCGCTCCGCGTCCAGCGCGACTTCACGACCCCGCAGGACTTTGCCCAGCTGGTCATCGGCCGTGGCAGCGATGGCTATCAGGTGCGCCTGAGCGATGTCGCGCGCATCGAGGAAGGGCCGGAAAATCCCTATTCGATCTTCCGCTACAATGGCGAAACCGGGGTGGGCCTCGGCATCGTTCGCCAGTCGGGCGCCAATACGCTGGCGGTGGCGCAGGCCGCCAAGGCTGCGGTTGCGGAGCTGAGCAAGAACCTGCCTGAGGGCGTCGAGATCCGCATGGGCGGCGACAGCACCATGTTCATCGACGAGGCCATTCGCGGCGTGTGGCACACCATCTTCGAGGCGGCACTGCTCGTCACCATCGTGGTATTCTTCTTCCTCGGCAGCCTCCGCGCGACGTTGGTGCCGATGATCACCGTGCCGATCTGCCTGCTGACGACCTTCGGCGTGCTGTGGCTGGCCGGCTATTCGATCAACCTGCTCACCTTGCTGGCGCTGGTGCTGGCCATCGGCCTTGTGGTCGACGATGCCATCGTCGTCCTCGAGAATGTCTATCACCGCATCGAGGAAGGTGAAGACCCGCTCTTCGCCGCCTTTTACGGTGCGCGGCAGGTCGGCTTTGCCGTGGTCGCCTCCACCATGGTGGTGTGCGCCGTGTTCGTGCCGGTGATGTTCCTCTCCGGCCAGGCCGGCTCGCTGTTCCGCGAACTGGCGGTGGCGATGATCGCGGCGGTCGGCGTCTCGGGCTTCCTCGCTCTCACGCTGACGCCGATGATGTGCTCTAAGCTGCTCAAGGGCAGCGCGCGCGGCCGCCTGACCGCGAAGATCGACCGGTTGATGGAGCGGACGGAAAACGGCTATCGCAACGCGCTCGGCTCGGTGCTCCGCCGCCCCCTGCCGGTGATCGTCGCGTCCGTACTGCTGATTGCCGGCAGCGCGGTGCTGTTTCGCAGTCTGGATTCCGAACTCGCCCCGGCGGAGGACACCGGCGTGATCCAGGTTCGCCTCAACAGCCCGGAAGGGACGGGCTTCGCGCAGGCCGACAAATATCTGCACCAGGCCGAAACGCTGGTCCTGCCCATGGTCGCCGAGGATGGCCCGGTGCGCGGGATGAATGCGCGCATCGGCGGTTTCGGCGGCGGCACCGACGATTTCAACAGCAGCAGCCTCTCGGTGTTCATGAAGCATTGGGACGAGCGCAAGGAAAGCTCGCAGAGCGTCGCGCAGGAGGTCAACAAGCGGCTGGCAGGCCTGCCATCCGTGCGCGGCAACGCCACCGTCACCAACCGCCTTTCGCGCGGCGGCCAGCCGATCAGCTTCGTGATCGCCGGCACCAGCTATGAGGATCTGGCCGTCGCGCGCGACCGCATATTGGATGCGGCGCGCGACAATCCCGGCATCGTCAATCTCGACGCCGACTATGTCGAGAACAAGCCGCAACTGCTGATCGAGATCGATCATCAGCGGGCTGGGGACCTCGGCATTTCCGTCAATGACATCAGCCAGGCGCTGCAGACGATGATGGGATCGCGGCGCACGTCGACCTATGTGCGCGACGGCGAGGAATATTATGTCGTCCTGCAGGCGGAATCCTTCAATCGCGACGACGAGGCATCGCTGGCGAAAGTCTATGTCCGCGCCGCTGGCGGGGCGCTGGTGCCGCTCTCCAACCTGCTGATCGTCAAGCAGGCGGCGACGGCGCGCGAGCTGGGCCGCTTCAACAAGATGCGCGCCATCACGCTAAGCGGCGGCCTGGCCGAGGGCTATTCTCTCGGGCGCGCACTCGACTTCCTCAATGAGCAGGCGCGCCAGTCGCCGGAAGTGACGGCGGTGGGTTATAAAGGCGAGAGCCGCAGCTTCATGCAGACCGGCACTTCGATCTGGATCGCCTTCGGTTTCACCGTGGTGGTGATCTACCTGCTGCTCTCCGCCCAGTTCGAGAGCTTCGTCCACCCGCTGGTGATCATTTCCGCCGTGCCGCTCGGCGCTGCGGGCGGCATTATCGGCTTGGCGGTGACGGGAACGAGCATCAACCTGTTCAGCCAGATCGGCATGATCATGCTGGTCGGCCTCGCGGTGAAGAACGGCATTCTGATCGTCGAATATGCCAACCAGTTGCGTGACGAGGGCCGGGATTTTCTGGTGGCGATCAGCGATGCCTCCGTCCGCCGCCTCCGGCCGATCCTGATGACCTCCATCGCCACCGTCGCAGGCGCTATTCCGCTGGCAATCGGCGGCGGTGCCGGCGCGCATGCCCGCTCCTCGATCGGCTGGGTGATCGTGTTCGGCGTCAGCATCGCGACGGCCATCACCCTGTTCGTGGTGCCTTTGCTCTACAGCCGGTTCGCGCGGGGCACATCCTCGCCCCAGACCGTCACCCGCCGCCTGCGTGCGCTGATGGGCAAGAACGGCAAGCCCGATGGGACGGCCCAGCCGGCGGAATGATCGGGCCCCGCTAGCCGGCCACGCCAGCGATATGCGCAACACCCCAAACGCAAACGGCGCGCCACTCGATGACCGAGGGCGCGCCGTTCAACGACGATGAGATCGTGATGGGTCAGTCCATGGTCGCCATGCGCGCATTGCTGTTGGACAGCTGCGCGATGCGGGTCTCGCTGACCTGCTTCATCGACTTGCGGCACTTGAAGTCCGGCGCCAGATCGGCGTTGACGCGGTTGCCCGGGTTGCAGGCAGCGGCGATTTCACGAGCGACGCGACCGCGGAACTGATCGACGCTCTCGGCATCGGCGAAGTTCACGCCGTCCGTGGAGACGCGCACTTCGACATTTTCACGGGGCTTGGCGAATCCGGCGCTCGAACCGACGAGCAGACCAGCCGCGACGAGGGCGGCGGCAACGATTTTCATGTCTGTTACTCCTGCAAACTCAATTTTTCTTTTCGGTAACTCTTGATGAAGTCAGGCTCGTGACGCTCTCAAGGATCGTTCCTGAACCTGTCCAGCGTTCTTGAGTGCGCTTGCCGTCCAGATAGGTCTGCGGGCGTTCACGGACAAGGCAAAATCGTCGCTGCGCCGCAGAAATCAGCCATTTTTTGATGCTGCATGGCAGGAAAGCCATGCGCCCCTTGCAATGTCGCAGTACGCCAGGAGACAAGTTTTCGCGTGGCGCTCAACTCGCGGAAGTCGCGCCAGCGGCGTTGTTCGATGAATTGCGCAAAATCGCGGCCGCGTCGCACCCTCGCACGGGGCGATCATCCGCCATCAAGTCGAATTTTCGCATATTGTGGCATATGTTCAAAAGTTTACGCCCATCGTCGACCGTCGCAGGTGCAACCCTGCAAAGTCGGTCGCGTTGCCTTGACCCTAGCCGTGCCCACCGGCAGTCTGGACGATGCCGGCCCTGACAAGACAGCGCACAGCCGCGATCCCCGGCAGGTTGTGCATTTATGTGCAACTTATTCTTACGCTGCATGGGCGAAATAAGCCGGCGAAATTATTTTTGCGGGCCACGCCATATTCCACCCCGCAGGGCGTCGTGCGGCCGGTTCATGCGCTCATCGCTCGCGATTTGCGCCGCCGTTTGTCGAGTCGCGCATCCACCCGGTTGTTTTGGATGGCGGCCTGATGCAAGGGAGAGGAGAACCGCAAACGCGGACAGACAGGCCCTCGGGGCAAGGACGACGGAACAGAGTCATGATAGCGACGGACAAGCCGATTGTGTTGTTTGGGGGTGGTGGTTTCGTCGGCCGCCACGTGGCGCAGGAGCTGCTGGCGAAGGGCTATCGCCTGCGCATCGCCCAGCGCGATCCGCGTCAGGCCTTTGCGCTGCGCACGCTGGGCGGCATGGGCCAGATCCAGTTCGCGGCCGTGGACATCACCCGCGCCGATCAGGTCGCCGCGGCCCTCACGGGCGCATCCGCCGCAGTCAACTTCGTCGGCCTGCTGACCGGCGATATGCACGCCGCGCATGTGGTGGGCGCACAGACCATATCCGAGGCCGCGGCGGCGGCGCGCCTTGAGGCGCTGGTTCACGTCTCCGCCATCGGCGCAGACGCTGCCAGTTCATCTGCCTATGGGCGGACCAAGGCCGAGGGCGAGGCGGCAGTCCGCAACGCCTTCCCGCGCGCGACCATCGTGCGGCCCTCGATCCTGTTCGGGCAGGACGACCAGTTCACCAACCGCTTTGCCCGCCTGATCGCCTCGGGATCGACCCTGCCCGGCCAGATCGTCCCGGTGATCCGCGGCGAAACGCGCTTTCAGCCGGTGCATGTGGTCGATGTCGCCCGCGCCATCGCGCAGGCCGCGACGCAACCCGAAGATCACGCCGGTCAGACCTATGAGCTGGGCGGCCCAGACACGCTCTCCCTGCGCCAGATCAACAGCTGGATCGCGGCCGAGATCGGTCGCCCGTGCAGCTTCCTGCCCATCCCCGACGGTGTCGCCAAGGCACTGGCCATGCTGACCGGCTGGGCACCCGGCGCGCCGATCACGCGCGACCAGTTCGAGATGCTGTTGAGCGACAATGTCGTTGCGCCGGGCGCAGCGGGCTTCGAGCGTTTCGGCATCACCCCTGCCCCGATGGCAGCGATTGCGCCGGCATGGCTGGAGCAATATCGCAAGCAAGGGCGGTTCGGCGTCACGGCACGGGCCTGACGACCATCCGTTGGGGGCACTGGCGCTCGCGGCGCGCCCCTGCCCGCCCGCGTCAGACACCCGCCTCGTTTCAAGGATTGCGCCCGCATGGATAGCAACGTCTTCACCGCCATTCTGCTGGGCATATTGGAAGGGCTGACCGAGTTTCTGCCCGTCTCCTCGACCGGCCACCTCATTCTGGCGAGCGAGTTGCTGGGCTTTACCGGCGAATCGTCCGTGACGTTCAAGATCGCCATCCAGTTCGGTGCCATTCTCGCTGTGATGGCTGTCTATTGGCAGCGCTTCTGGGGCGTGGGCACGGGCCTGCTGAAGGGCCGGCCGGACGATATCGCCTTCACGCGCAACGTGTTCCTCGGCTTTGCGCCGGCGCTGGTCATCGGCGTTCTCGCCTATGAAGCGGTGCGCGCCGCCATCCAGACCCCGATGATCGTGGCGGTCGCCCTCATCATCGGCGGCATTCTAATGCTAATCCTGGAGCGGATGGTGAAGACCGTGCGGGTCAAGTCCGTAGAAACCATGCCATTTACCACCGCGCTTGGCATCGGCCTGGTGCAGTGCATCGCGATGATTCCGGGCGTCAGCCGGTCCGGCGCGACCATTTTGGGGGCGCTGACCATGGGCGTCGACCGCAAGACGGCGGCCGAATACAGCTTCTTCCTGGCCGTACCCACCATGCTTGCAGCGACGGTCTATGCGCTTTGGAAGGATCGCGCGCTGCTCAACGCCGACGATCTGGGGATGATCGCCATCGGTTTCGGCATGGCATTCCTCACTGCGCTGTTCGTCGTGAAGGGCTTTGTCGCCGTCGTGACCCGCTACGGTTTCAAGCCTTTTGCCTGGTACCGAATCATAGCCGGGTCGATCGCTCTGATCGCCCTTTTGATGCGGTAGGACCGGATCGGACCTATAAGGGGTTTAGATAACCTGTCCAAACCCTAAAAAATGGCCGTGCGCCACATTATAGGTCAGCTATACTGTCCTTAATGTTGAGAAACGCGTGACTTCCGCGATTGTCGTCCCTATGTGCGGCGCCGAAAGGAAGGACCCCGCCCATGGCCGAGAATCCGATGCTCAAATTCGTCATTCGCCCGCAATCCTATCCGGAGAAGCGGTCCGCGAACGAACGCGCGCATGACTTCCATGAGATTTCGGACGGGTTCGAAACACCCAAGGCCGAGGATCAGGCCGCGCGCTGCTCGCAGTGCGGCGTACCCTATTGCTCGGTACACTGCCCGCTGCACAACCACATCCCGGACTGGCTGCGCCTGACAGCGGAAGGTCGGCTGCGCGAGGCGTATGAGCTCTCCAACATGACCTCCACCATGCCCGAGATCTGCGGCCGCATCTGCCCGCAGGACCGGCTGTGCGAGGGCAATTGCGTCATCGAATTTTCCGGCCATGGCGCCGTCACCATCGGCTCGGTCGAGAAGTTCATCACCGATACCGCCTGGGAAGAAGGCTGGGTCGAGCCGGTGCAGGTCGGCAAGGCAACCGGCTTCTCGGTCGGCATCATCGGCGCTGGCCCCGGTGGCCTCACCACGGCGGAATATCTGCGCGCGGCGGGGCATGAGGTGCATGTCTACGATCGTCACGATCGCGCCGGCGGCCTGCTGACCTATGGCATCCCCGGCTTCAAGCTGGAGAAAGAGGTCGTCATACGCCGCGTGAAGCGGCTGGAGGATGCCGGCATCCAGTTCCACATGGGCTTCGAGGTCGGCAAGGACGCCTCGCTGGCCGAGCTGCGCGAGCGGCATGACGCGATCCTGATCGCAACCGGCGTCTACAAGGCGCGCGACATCAAGGCGCCCGGCGTCGGGACCACCGGCGTGGTCAAGGCGCTCGATTTCCTCACCGCCTCTAACAAGGCCGGCTTTGGCGATCATGTCCCCGCCCATGAGGATGGCTCGCTGCTCGCTACCGGCAAGGATGTCGTGGTGATCGGCGGCGGCGATACCGCCATGGACTGCGTGCGCACCTCGATCCGCCAGGGCGCCAGGTCGGTGCGCTGCCTCTACCGCCGCGACCGGGAGAACATGCCGGGCTCGCAGCGCGAGGTGCAGAATGCCGAGGAGGAAGGCGTCGAGTTCGTCTGGCTCTCCGCCCCCGTCGCCTTCGAGGGCACGGAGAAGGTCACCGGTGTGAAGATGACGCGCATGCGCCTTGGCCAGCCGGACGCTTCCGGCCGCCGCGCGCCGGAGCCGGAGCCGGGCAGCGAGACCAGCATTCCCGCCGATCTCGTCATCAAGGCGCTGGGCTATGACCCCGAGGATCTGCCGGTGCTGTTCGGCGAGCCGGGCCTCGCCGTCACCCGCTGGGGCACGCTGCGCGTCGACCATCGCAACATGATGACCAGCGTCGATGGCGTGTTCGCCGCCGGCGACATCGTGCGCGGCGCCAGCCTCGTCGTCTGGGCCATCCGCGATGGGCGCGACGTGGCTGACCATATGCACAGCTATCTGCGTGCCCGGACGCCCAAAAAGCAGGCGGTCGCCGCATGACCGAGATCAATCGCAACTCCGCAGTTGAAAGAACAACCACCATGGTTCCTGAAACCGAACGCGACCGGATCGCCCGTGAGGGCATGTATCGCCCTGAATTCGAGGGGGACGCCTGTGGTGTCGGCCTCGTCGCGGCGACGGATGGCAAGGCCTCGCGCCGTGTGGTCGAGAGCGCCATCGATGCGCTCAAGGCCGTGTGGCACCGCGGTGCTGTCGATGCCGATGGCAAGACCGGCGACGGTGCCGGCATCCATGTCGATCTGCCGGTGCGCTTCTTCGACGATGCCATTTCCGCCTCCGGCCACAAGCCGCTGCCCAACCGCCTTGCCGTTGGCATGATCTTCCTGCCGCGCACGGATTTGGGCGCGCAGGAGACCTGCCGCACGCTGGTCGAGGCCGAGATCATCCAGGCGGGTTACCGCATCTATGGCTGGCGGCAGGTGCCGGTCGATGTCTCCGTCATCGGTGAAAAGGCGCAGCGCACTCGCCCCGAGATCGAGCAGATCCTCATCTCCGGCCCGATGCCCGAGGAGCAGGACGTCGCCGAGTTCGAACGCGATCTCTATCTCGTGCGTCGCCGCATCGAGAAGAAGGTGATCGAGGCGCAGATCAACGATTTCTACGTCTGCTCGCTCTCGTGCCAGTCGATCATCTACAAGGGCCTGTTCCTCGCGGAATCGCTCTCGGTCTTCTATCCGGACCTGACCGACGAGCGGTTCGAGAGCCGCGTGGCGATCTTCCACCAGCGCTATTCGACCAACACCTTCCCGCAGTGGTGGCTCGCCCAGCCCTTCCGGTCGCTGGCCCATAATGGCGAGATCAACACGATCCGCGGCAACAAGAACTGGATGAAGAGCCACGAGATCAAGATGGCGGCGCTGGCCTTTGGCGAGCAGTCCGGCGACATCAAGCCGGTGATCCCGGCGGGTGCGTCCGACACCGCCGCGCTCGACGCCGTGTTCGAGACGCTGTGCCGCGCCGGCCGCGATGCGCCGACCGCGAAGATCATGCTCGTGCCCGAGGCCTGGCAGCACAATGACGATGTGCCGCAGGCCCACCAGAACATGTACAACTATCTCGCCTCCGTGATGGAGCCGTGGGATGGCCCGGCCGCGCTCGCCATGACCGATGGCCGCTGGGCCGTGGCCGGCATGGACCGCAACGCCCTGCGTCCGCTGCGCTACACGCTCACCTCCGACAATCTGCTGATCGTCGGCTCGGAGACGGGCATGGTCGTGGTGCCGGAGACCACCGTGGTCAAGAAGGGTCGCCTCGGCCCCGGCCAGATGATCGCCGTCGATCTCGATGCCGGCCAGGTCTATGACGACCGCGCCATCAAGGACCGGATTGCCGGCGAGCGTCCCTATGCGGATTATGTGAAGGGCTTCCGCACGGCGGACGACCTCCCCGCCGCAGCCAGTGACGCGCGCCCGCAGTGGGACCGCGCCGAGCTGGCACGCCGTCAGGTCGCCGCCAACCTCACCATGGAGGACATGGAGCTGATCCTCAGCCCCATGGCCGAGGATGGCAAGGAAGCGGTCGGCTCGATGGGCGATGATGCCCCGCTCGCGGTGATCACCGAGAAGCCGCGCACGATCAGCCACTTCTTCCGCCAGAACTTCAGCCAGGTCACCAACCCGCCCATCGACTCGCTGCGTGAGCGGCATGTGATGAGCCTGAAGACGCGCTATTCGAACCTCGCCAACATTCTGGAGGAAGACCGCCAGAACAGCGAGGTGATGATCCTGGAATCGCCGGTGCTGCTGTGCGACGACTGGTCGCGGCTGAAGCGCTATTTCGGCAAGACGGTGGCAGAAATCGACTGCACCTTCCCGGCCGATGGCCCGCCGGATGCCCTGCGCGCTGCCATCAACCGCATTCGCGACGAGGCGGAAATCGCCGTACGCGCCGGCCAGACCGAGCTGTTCCTCTCCGATGAAGCCATCGGGCCGGACCGCGTCGGCATCGCCATGATCCTCGCGGCGGCGGCGGTTCACACCCATCTCGTCCGCAAGGGCCTGCGCTCCTACGCGTCGATCAACGTGCGCACCGCCGAATGTCTGGACACGCATTATTTCGCGGTCCTGATCGGCGTGGGCGCCACGGCGGTGAACGCCTATCTTGCCGAAGCCTGCATCGCTGACCGCCATGCGCGCGGTCTGCTGGGCGACCGCAGCCTGGAGGCGTGCCTCGAGAACTTCCGCACGGCGATCAACGAGGGCCTGCTCAAGATCATGAGCAAGATGGGCATCGCGGTGATCTCCAGCTATCGCGGCGGTTACAACTTCGAGGCAGTGGGTCTTTCGCGCGCCATCGTGAACGATCTGTTCCCGAACATGCCCTCGAAGATCTCCGGCGAGGGCTATGCCTCGCTGCAGTATAACGCGCTCGTCCGCCATGAGGCGGCGTTCAGCAAGGCCGTCGCCACGCTGCCGATCGGCGGTTTCTACCGTCACCGGGCGGGCGGCGATGCCCATGCCTATTCGGCGCAGCTCATGCACCTGTTGCAAACCTCCGTGAACACGGACAGCTACTCGACCTACCTGCAGTTCTCGCGGGGCGTCTCGGAGCTGCCGCCGGTCTATCTGCGCGATCTGTTGGAGTTCAACTATCCCGATCAGGCCGTGCCGATCGACGAGGTCGAGGCGATCACCGAAATCCGCAAGCGCTTCGTCACCCCCGGCATGTCGTTGGGCGCGCTCTCACCCGAGGCGCATGAGACGCTGGCCATCGCCATGAACCGGATCGGCGCCAAGGCCGTTTCCGGCGAGGGCGGCGAGGATCGCTCGCGCTTCCAGCCCTATGAGAATGGCGACAACGCCAATTCGAGCATCAAGCAGATCGCCTCGGGCCGTTTTGGCGTTCACGCCGAATATCTGGGCGCTTGCGAGGAGATCGAGATCAAGGTCGCGCAGGGCGCCAAGCCCGGCGAAGGCGGCCAGTTGCCCGGCTTCAAGGTGACCGAGTTCATCGCCAAGCTGCGCCACTCGACGCCCGGCGTGACGCTGATCTCGCCGCCGCCGCATCACGACATCTACTCGATCGAGGACCTGGCCCAGCTCATCTACGACCTCAAGCAGATCAACCCGCGCGCGCGGGTCTGCGTGAAGCTGGTGAGCCAGGCGGGCATCGGCACGGTCGCGGCGGGTGTCGCCAAGGCGCATGCCGACGTCATCCTCGTGTCCGGCAATGTCGGGGGCACCGGTGCCTCGCCGCAGACCAGCATCAAGTTTGCCGGTCTGCCGTGGGAAATGGGCCTGGCTGAGACCAATCAGGTGCTCACGCTCAACGGCCTGCGCCACAAGGTGAAGCTGCGCACCGACGGCGGTCTCAAGACCGGCCGCGACATCGTGATCGCGGCGATCCTGGGCGCCGAGGAATTCGGCATCGGGACGCTGAGCCTCGTCGCCATGGGCTGCATCATGGTCCGCCAGTGCCACTCGAACACCTGCCCGGTGGGCGTGTGCGTGCAGGACGAGCGCCTGCGCGCCAAGTTCACGGGCACGCCGGAAAAGGTCATCAACCTGATGACCTTCATCGCCGAGGAAGTGCGCGAGATCCTGGCGCGTCTGGGCTATCGCAGCCTGGATGAGGTGATCGGCCGTACAGAACTGCTCAAGCAGGTCAGCCGCGGCGCCGAGCATCTGGACGATCTGGACCTCAACCCGATCCTTGCGAAGGTGGATGCGGACGACGACAAGCGCCGCTTCAACCTGCCGACCTGGCGCAACGAAGTGCCGGACAGCCTCGATGCGCAGATGATCGCGGACGCGCAGGCGGTGTTCGAGCGTGGCGAGAAGATGCAGCTCACCTACACGGTGCGCAACACGCACCGCGCCGTGGGCACGCGCTTCTCGGCGCTGATCACCAAGAAGTTCGGCATGTCGACCCTGCAGGATGGGCACGTCCATGTCCGTCTGCGCGGCACGGCCGGCCAGTCGCTGGGCGCCTTCCTGTGCAAGGGCATCACGCTGGAAGTATTCGGCGATGCCAATGACTATGTCGGCAAGGGTCTCTCGGGCGGCATCATCGCCGTGCGGCCGATGGTCTCCAGCCCGCTGGCGAGCCAGGAGAACACGATCATCGGCAACACGGTGCTCTACGGTTCCACCGCCGGCAAGCTGTTCGCAGCCGGTCAGGCCGGCGAGCGCTTCGCGGTCCGCAACTCCGGCGCGCAGGTCGTCGTCGAGGGCTGCGGCGCCAATGGCTGCGAATATATGACCGGCGGCACCGCCGTGATCCTCGGCAAGGTCGGCGCCAATTTCGGCGCGGGCATGACCGGCGGCATGGCCTTCATCTATGATGAGAGCCGCACCTTCCCGGCCCATGCCAATGCCGAGAGCATCGTCTGGCAGCGGCTGGACAGCGCCCATTGGGAAGGCGTGCTGAAGGATCTGGTCGAGGAGCATGTCGCGCGCACGGACAGCGACTGGGCCAAGTCCATCCTGCACAGCTGGGAGCGCAACCGCGATCACTTCTGGCAGGTTTGCCCGAAGGAAATGCTCAGCCGCCTCAAGCAGCCGCTGTCCGACAAGCAAGAGGTCGTCGCGGCGGAATAAAGACAAGACCCCCGGTGGTCACGCCGGGGGTTTTTCTTGGCGCAGGGCGACTGAGAAGCGCGGCGACGCGCCTCAGCGGTGGGTTCCAATCATTCCTGCAGAAGCGGCGCGGCGATGACAGGCGCGGCAGCGAGACGCGCGGCAACCTTCGCCGGAGCCGGCTCCTGCACGCGCAAGGGCGCTGAGGGCGGCGAGACAGAAACACGTTCCGCCGGGACTGGTCGCGTCGGCTCCTGCAAGTCGACCGCCTCATAAGGCGGCAACGGCGCATAGTCCGCGGGCATCGGTTCCAGATAATCCCGGTGGCGGTTCAGCCCCGCATCGCATCCTTCACAATGGTAGCTGGATGGCCCATCACGCATCGCTGCGCTTGCATAGGCGCGATCCTCTAAGGACGAAGACGTTTCCTCGGCGCCGGCCTCGCTCCAATAAGCCGCCAGTTCGTCTGCACCGGTAGGGCGGCCCGCCCCATTTGCCGTGACGAATTTGCCGAGCACCACGCCGCCGGTTCCGCCCGCCAACAAGACGGCGCCGATAAACCCCCATGTGCGTGTGCTGGTGTTCATGGTCCTGTCCCTTATCAGATCTCGCCTTCTCGGGCACTCCGCCGTGGGGGATGCTGTCTCTGGAACAAGTCCCCTCGCCGCCATTGGTTCCAGCAGCGCAAGTTTCAGCTATGATCGGCCTCGCTGGCGATTTAAGAGCCGCGCATGTGGCATCTCTATCAGTTTCCGCTCTGTCCCTTCTCGCGCAAGGTCCGCTTTCTCATGGCGGAAAAGGGCATCGTGTACGAAACGGTGCGCGAATCGCCCTGGGAAGGTCGGGATGAATTCCTTGATCTGAACCCTGCAGGCACCACGCCGGTGATCGTGGCCGACGACGGCCATGCGACTCTGGCGGACAGTCAGGCCATCTGCGAATATTTCGAGGAGACGGTGGACAAGTTTCCGCTGATCGCGGGCTCCGCGCTTGATCGCGCGGAAGTGCGCCGGCTCGTCGCCTGGCTGGACCAGATCGTCTACCGCGATGTCGTGGCGCCGCTGCTCAATGAGCGGATGATCAAGCGGGTCGTCTCCCGCACCTCACCCGATGCCGGGGCGCTGCGCGAGGCGATGCGGCGGGCCAACACGCATATGGATTATCTCGATTATCTGCTCGACCATCGCAGTTGGCTGGCCGGCGGAACGATGAGTCTGGCGGATATCGCCGCCGCCGCGCATATCTCCGTCGCGGATTATCTCGGCGGCATCGACTGGGAAGGCCATGGCCAGACCAAGCGCTGGTATGCCGGCATCAAGTCACGCCCCTCCTTCCGCCCGCTGCTCGCCGAGCGGATGGAGATCGTGACGCCGCCTAAATATTACGATCAGCCGGATTTCTGACCGCGCTCAGTGCTCGGTTTCAGCCGCGATATAGACGCGGTTGCGGCCATGTTCCTTGGCCAGATACAGGGCGCGATCCGCAGCCTTGAGCGCATCGCGCGGTTCGGTGTAGCCGAAGACATCCGCCACGCCGCCTGAGAAGGTTACGCGGTCCATGCGTTCGCCGGTCTTGCGGTCAACGAGATTGCGCTGCGCCATGTCGATGCGCGCGTCATCGACCACCTTGGCGGCCTCCGCGACGGTCAGCCCCCGGAAGAGCATGACGAATTCCTCGCCGCCGTGACGCGCGACATGACATTTATCGCCGGAGATCTTCGCGAGCAGGCCGGCAACGAACTTCAGCACCCGGTCGCCGGCATCATGGCCATGCGTATCGTTGATGACCTTGAAATGATCGATATCGCAGAAGGCAACGCACAGGGATTCGCCGTCTTCGCGCGCCTTGACGGCTTCCTCACGCAGCGTGTTTTCGAAGGCGCGGCGGTTCGGCAGGCCGGTCAGATGATCCTGCTCGGCCGCCTTGCGGGCGCTCTCCAGGTTCTTCTGCAGCAGCCGCGTCTGCGTCTGCCCCTCACGCATCTTGCTTTCGACTTCGCGCGTCTTCTCGATCATGCTGCGGGTGAGCAGAATGAGATTGCCCAGCGCTTCCCCGGCATCCGACTGCTCCAGCGAGGCGGCCTGCTTCTGCAAGGCGACGCCGAAATCCTTGGCGGAGGTGCTGGATTGATCGACAATGCCGGTGATCTGATCGAGATTGGCCTCGACCTTCTTGAGCATGTCGGCCAGCGTATCAGGGGTCAGTTCCTCGGCCCGCTGGTCGACGATGATCTGCTCGACCGCGCCATTGGTAAGCTTCCCGCGCTCCATCAGGATCGCGCGGACCGCCTTTTCCACGGCGATGTCGTTGCCGGTGATGTAATCCAGCGCCAGCCCGAAGTTGAGCGGCGTCAGATCGAGATCATGGGCGAAGAGAAAGCTGCCGACTTCTTCGTAGATCATCTTGCGCCGCTCGCTCTCGCGGCGAAGATGCGCATTGCCTTCCTCGCGCCGAGCCCCCTCGACGACGTGCGCGCCCTCCGACGCACCTTCCGTGATGCCCAGAATGCGGCCCAACCGGGCCAGCTTCCCACCAAAACTCTCAGACGGCACTTGCGCGGCAGACATGCCTGATCTCCTCCAACGCGGCCCTTCTAGCCGGCTGTGGTAAACAAAGCTTTGAAGGTGACGGGCTGAATTGCGACTGAAATGCAAAAAGCTGTCAGGCGGTCAGACCAGATCGCCCAGCAGCAATTTGGGCCGGCTGCCGCTTTCGCCGCGCGCTTCCGCCATGAACCGATCCTTGAGGGGGCCGAGCTTCTGCACGGCGGACAAGCCCAGCCGACGGATTGCCGAGACCGGCCGGCCCGGCACATCGAACAGGCGGACGAGGCCATCCATCATGATCGTTACGCTCAGCGCATCCAGCGCCCGCCAGCGCTGGTAGCGGGCGAGCAGTTGCGCATCGCCCGGCTCCATGCCGGTGCGCATGCCTTCCACGATCACCTGCGTGAGCGCCGCGACGTCACGATAGCCAAGGTTGACCCCCTGGCCGGCGATCGGATGGATGCCGTGGGCAGCATCGCCAACCAAAGCCAGCCGCTCATCGATGATCCGGGCGGCGCGGTGATAGCCGAGCGGGTAGCTCTGCATGGGTGCGGCAAGGCGAATGCGGCCGAGGAAATTCCCCATCCGCTTTTCCGCCTCCGCCAGCCAGGCGTGCTCGCCGAGCTTGAGATAGGCGGCCGCGTGCTTGGTCGGCACCGTCCAGACGATGGCCGAGCGATTGCCCGGCAGCATCGGCAGCAGCGCGAACGGCCCGCCGGGATAGAAGATTTCATAGGCGGTGTTGCCGTGCGGATCGTCATGCTCGATGGCCGTGACCAGCGCGGTGTGGGGATAATCCCATTTCGCCACTGTGATGCCGGCAGCCGCACGCGTCGGGCTGCCCCGGCCTTCCGCGCCGACGAGCAGGCTCGCGCCGATCTCGGCGCCGCTTTCCAGCCGCACGCGCACGCCATGCGCATCCCGCACTGTCTCCACGGCCCGGTCGGGCTGGAAGCGCACGATGTTAGCCGCGTCCGCCGTGGCTTCGATCGCGGCCCGCAGTTCGCGATTCTCGACCATGAAGCCCATGGCGCCATCATCGGGATCGGGCGCGAAATCCAGCGCGCCGCCGGTCAGCCCTTCGCTCACCCAGATCCGGTCGATCGGGCAGGTCTTGCCGGCGAGGCGCGGCGCGATGCCGATGGCCTCGAACTGGCGCCAGCTCGCCGAGGAAATCGCGGAGGTGCGTCCATCGAAACTCTGCGCCGGTACGCGCGCGGGCGCCGCCGGATCGACAATAGCGCTGCGCACGCCATGGCGTTCGAGTGCGACGGCCAGCGTCAGCCCAACAAGACCGCCGCCCAGAATGATGACATCATAGCGTTGCATCAGTCCATTCTAGCGAGGCCGGAGGGCGAAGGCGACTGCCCATTGGAGAAAAGCCCGCGCCTACCAAGACCGGGCTGGTCTCCGCTCACATCAGAAGGCGAGTTGCGCGCTGTCCATGGCCGCAATGTCCGCGGCGCGGCGGTAACGGAACACCGTCGCCGGCGGCACGTTGCGCACGATGGTGCCGATCCGCTCCACGCCCAGATCGAGCGCATCGGCGACCGACTCGGCCAGCGGCGGGCGCGGCGAATAAGTGAACTGGATGAACGCGCCACCCGGGCGCAGCAGCCGGAAGGCCTCGCTGACGATCGCGCTCTGCAGAGTCTTGCTCATCGCCAGCAGCGGCAAACCGCTGATCACGCACTGATAGGCACCCTCGCCGCCCGTGCATTGGCCGAGCACGGCCTGAGCCGGCGCCTCGATGATCGAAACGCCCGCAAAATCGCGCCGCAGGTTGCGCGCAAAACCGGGATTGATCTCGACCACTTCCAGATGCGTGCGCGGCAGGCCGGTCGCCAAAATCTGCCGGGTGAGCGCGCCCGTGCCGCCGCCGAACTCCATGACGAGGCCGCCTTGCGGGTCGATCTGCGAGGCCATCAGCCGGCCAAGATGCGGGCTGCTCGGCACGATGGAGGCCGTCTGGCGCGGTTTGCGCAGCCAGGCGTGAAGGAATTTCAGATAATCCCCGGCGCTTGACCGACGATCGGTCAGTGCGGAACTCTTGCTCGCCATCGCCCCTCGCTCGCTTGTCACGGAACCGTCTCACTAGTGCGCCGTGGGGGCGCTGGGAAGAGGCAAGATGGGGGTGATGGATCGGCTTTGTGCGCCGCTCGTCCTGAAAAGCACAGGGACTGGCTGGTCAGAGCGTCACATGCCGCACGGCCGCGAGAAGACGCTCCGGATCGAACGGCTTGACCAGCCAGCCCGTCGCGCCGACTTCCCGGGCGCGGGCGCGCTTTTCCTCGCTATATTCAGTGGTGAGCACCAGCACCGGCCGATCGACATGGCGCCGGCCCTGCGCCCGCAACGTCTCGATGAAGCCGAAGCCATCGAGCCGGGGCATGTTGATGTCCGTGATGACCAGATCGGCCTCATTGGCCTCCAGCCAGTCGAGCGCGGCCTGGCCATCCTCGGCCTCGACCACCTCATAGCCGCCGCCGGTCAGCGTCATGCGCAGCAACGCCCGCATGCTGCGACTGTCATCGACTGTCAGAACCTTCGGCATGTGCGTGTGCGACCTTCTGCCCGTTCGAGCGAAGGCACGCCATAAGGGTGGCAGCGTTTACAAATCGTCGACAGCGCAGACCGATGACGGCCCGGCCCGGTCAGATCTCGGCGTTGATCACCCAGTCGTGGAACATGCGCACCGCGCGCTTTTCCATGGCTTTCGGGCGGCAGACGAAGAAATAGCGATAGGGGCTTTCGACATGATAATCGAACAGCCGCACGATCCGGGGGTCATGCGCTTCCTTGAAATGGCGCCCATGCATCGCGGCGATGCCGAGTCCCTGCGCCGCAGCCTCCAGCATCAGCGCACCCGAATCATAATAGTCGATCGACGCCGGCGTCAGATTCGGCAGGCCGACCGCTTCCTTCCAGACGTCGAACGTCGCCGACATGTCGCGGTGAACCAGCAGGGTCTGGCGGGCGATGTCCTCAGGGCGCGTGACCGGCCGGGGGCCTTCCAGCAGCGCCTTCGATCCGATGAGGTAGACAAGATCCCGATCCAGTTCGCGGCCGTATAGCGAGGGATCGACATCCCGCGCCAGCACGATGGCCGCGTCCAGCCCTTCACCCAGCCGAGCAATGGCATTGGGGCTGGTGTCCACGTCCAGATGGAGATCGGGATGCTGCTTGTGTAGCTCGCCCAGCCGCGGGAACAGGCGCTGGCTGGCGAACAAGGGCAACATGCCCAGCCGCACCCGCATCGTCCGCGCGCCGCCGGTAGCACTCTCGATAGCCGCGCCCAGCGCATCGAGGGCGGGCGCGATCTCCTTGATCAGGGCATGGCCGTTCTGATTGAGTTCCAGCTGCTGGTGTTTGCGCTCGAAGAGGTTGTAGCCCAGAAATCGCTCGAGCGCCTGGATGCGGCGGCTGAGCGCGGGGGCTGACAGAGCCAGTTCCTCCGCTGCGGCCTTTACCGAGCCGGTGCGCGCGACCTGCACAAAAGCCTCGAGGGCGGTGAGAGGGGGAAGCCTGCGCATCGATGTTTAACGGGACCCAAGTTTATGCTGCATTGCACAACTATGCCGCAAGCGTTCAGCCGACGCCAGAGCGTTTTGAGCCTTTGTTATCTCAACGCTGTCCGCGACGCGCCGCCAGCCGCCAGAGCCGTTCGACAGGCCCCTGCCCCATCGATCGCCGCCAAAGGACCGACCAGGCGAGCATCACAGCCCACATCGCCAGGACCACCAGAAAAAGCTGCGTCCGCGTCAGCGCCCCAAACAGCCCTACGCCATAACCGTAGAACAGGGCGGTCATCAGCAAGCTGGTGAGCAGATAATTGGAGAGGGCCAGCCGGCCAATCGTCGCAATGGCTCGAACCAGCGGCGCTTGCGGATGCTGCGCCGCCAGTCCCATCGCCAGCGCGGCCAGAGCGACGGCCAGGGGCAGACGCAGCGGCACCGACCAGCCGAACAGGGCCGCCTGCGCCGCGAGCGGATCGCCCGACAGCAGCACCCAGATGCCAAGGCCCGCCATCGGCACCAGCCCGACCAGCATCGCCCGGTGCCATGTCGCGCGATATTGGGGGACCGGCCACTGGCCCGCCATAAAACCGCCCTTGAGCATCGCCATGCCGAGCGCGATGAAGGCCAGACATTCGGGCCAGGAATAGAGAATCTGATTCAGCGCCGCCCGCGGCGCGGCGCCGATCCGCTCGGCAAAAATGCCAGCATAGCCACCAGTATAGAGCGCGATCTCATTGGCAACCGCCCGGCTCGCGCCCATGCCGGCTGAGTCCGCATAGGCCTGCCAATGCTCGACGATGGTCGGTGCGGCTCCCGGAGCCCGCGCCGCTGCGCGGAGCGAGAAGGCGGGCCACACCGCCACCAGATTGATCGCCCACTGGAGCAGCAGCAGGGCCAGCGCGAGCTTGATGAGGCCGAGCGTCTCGAACCGGATGAACAGGGTGGCGATGAGGCCGCACAGCGCCAGCTGGACGAGGATATCGCCCGACCAGAGCAGCAGATAATGCGCAAGACCAACGGGCAGCAGCCACAGCATCCGCCGGCGATGCGCCTGCAGCCCGTCCCGCCCGCTCATCTCTGCCGATTCGATCACCAGCAGGATGGACGCACCCAGCAGCATCGCGAAAATCGCACGCATCTTGCCATCGACCAGCAGGAAGGTCGCGAACCAGGTCGCCAGATCCGCTGGCCCTTGCGTCCCCACCGTGAACGGGTTGAACCCCGCTGCAGAGGGCAGCCCGAAGGTCACGATATTGCCGAGCAGGATGCCCATCACGGCGCACCCCCTCAGAAAATCCAGTCCCTCGATCCGAAAGCCCTCATCGGCCATGCGCTATGCTGTCCTGGTTGCGGGCCGGGCGCATGAGCGGGCCGGCGCCTTGTTCGATTGGTCGTTGCTCTATCGCCTTTTGGCGTGACGTCCACCCCAAGCTGGTGCATTCGCGCGGCGATGGTCAGCGACTGTAAGACACGCATCGGCGCCGCATTCGGCGCGGCGGCGCCCCGCTATGAGGGCGATGCCGGCGTGCACCGCCATGTCGCCACGCGCCTGCTCGACTTTGCGACGGGCGGCACCGATACCGGTGCGCGCGATCCGGCAACCGTGCTGGAGATCGGCTGCGGCACCGGCCTGCTGACGCGGCTGATTGTGGAGCGCTGGCCGAATGCGGCGATCACCGCCACCGACATCGCGCCCGGCATGATTGCGGCGATGCGTGAGGCCGGCAGCCCTGCGCGGCTGCTGGTGATGGATGGAGAACGCCCGGATCTGGGCACCCAGCGCTTCGACCTCATTCTCTCCAGCCTCGCCTTCCAGTGGTTCGAGGATTTGCCGGCCGCCCTCGCCCGCCTGCACGGCCTTTTGGCGCCGGGCGGGAGCCTGTGCTTCGCCACGATGGGCGCCGAGAGCTTCAGTGACTGGCGCGCAGCCCATGCGCGCGAAGGGCTGGTCTGCGGTCTGCGCGACTATCCCAGCCGCGATGAGGTGGCCGCGATGGCGCAGGCTTTGGGCCAGTGCGATCTTGCCGAGGAGCTGGTCCCGCTGCCCGCGCTCGGCGGGCTGGCGCTGGCCCGGCATTTCCACGCCATCGGCGCGCGGGTGCCGCAGCCCGCCTATCGCCGCCTCGCGCCCGCTCTGCTCCGCCGCGTGATGGCGCGGTTCGATGCGGATGGCGGGGCTTCAAACTACCACATCATCTATGGCAGGCTGTGGCATGACTGATCGACCGACCCTGCGCAGGGCAGTAGCCGAGGATGCCGAAGCCCTGGCGAGGCTGAAGCTTACCTGCTTTCGCGAGACCTTTCTGGAGGACTTCGCGGTCCCCTATCCGCCCGATGACCTCGCCCGGTTCGAAATCGAGGCCTATGGCGCGCAGGCCGTCGCCCGCGAACTGGCAGACCCGACCCACGCCAGCTGGGTGTGCTCTACGGTTGCCGGAGAGCTGGTCGCCTACGCCCATGCCGGGCCGAGCAAGCTGCCGCACCCCGAGGTCACCGCGCACTCCGGCGAACTCTATCAACTCTACGTCCGTCGCGGCCATCAAGGGTACGGGTTGGGAGGCGCCTTGCTGAAAAGCGCGCTGGATTGGCTTGCAGAGCGCTATCCGGGGCCAAGCTGGCTGGGCGTCTGGTCCGGCAATGACCGGGCGCAGGCAGTCTACGCGGCCGCCGGCTTCCACAAGGTCGGCGATTATCTGTTCCATGTCGGTGACCACCGCGACGAGGAATATATTCTCCGCCGCGACTGAAAGCGATGCAGCGTTTCTGCCGCCCGACGAACCGCAGCCCCGTTTAGAGTTTTGCCATAGTTCCGCGCCTAGCCTGCGCCAGAACGACACGGTGCCAAAAGCCGTGGCAAAGCTGGGAACGGACGGACAAGATGCGGGCTGCAGATATCCTCAACAGGTCGGACGTGCCGCGCGGACAGCGGATATGGATGGGGCTCGCCTCAAGCCTGCTGGCCCTTTCGCTGGCCGGCTGCGGTGGCAGTGACAGTGGCAGTGGCGGTGGCGGATCGACGCCAATCACGGTCGCGCCGACACCAACCCCCACGCCAGCGCCAACCCCGGCGCCCACACCCACGCCAAGTCCTACGCCGACGCCGACCCCCACCCCAACGCCGACAAGTTGGACGGCGGCGGCGGCCGCGCTCTACGACACCCAGCCGAATGTCGCCTCGTGCAACACCGGCGTGCTCAAGACGAGCGTGCGGATGGACATGCTGGCCAAAGTGAATGCGGTGCGCGCGCTGCATGGGCTTCCCGCCGTCGTTTACGCTGCGTCCGCCAATCAGGGCGTCGACGATTCCTCGCTCATGATGGCCGCGAACAGGACGCTCGACCACAATCCTCCACCCACATGGACATGCTATACGACCGCAGGTCGCGACGCCGCTGCCTCGGGCAATCTCATCGGCGGATGGGGGTCATTGCCATGGCGGACCGAAGACGATCTGCTGGCGGGGTGGATGACGGAGCGCAATAGCCTCTCGATCGGCCACCGTCGCTGGATCCTGAACCCGTTCCTCGGTCAGATCGCCTACGGGCGGTCGGTTTATCAGCTGCCTTCGGGCGAACGCGCAGATGGCGCGACGATGAAGGTATTTGGTTTCAGCACCAGCGTCGCGGCACCAGCCCCGAGCAGCCTGCCCGATTTCATCGCCTATCCACAGGGCAATTATCCGCAGCGTTACTTCGGCGCGAGCGACATTCTCTCATTCACCGTGCTCGCCAACAAGACCGGGGCCTATGGCGCCAACGGAAACGTCGGCTTTAGCGGCGCCATCATCACGGTCAGCAGCGGTGGCACGAGCCTGCCTGTCACCAACGTGAAGTATGACAATGACGGATATGGGGTGCCGAACAACATCGAGTGGCGCGTGACAGGCCTGCAGGCCAACACGACCTACACCGTCAAGATTGTAGGCATCACCGGTGCCCCGCAGAGCGGCTACGAATACACTTTCCGCATGGTGCCCTGACCCGGCCGCATGGTGCCCTGAGCCGGCACCGACGGGCGCCGGTCAGGCGTCCATCAGGGCCGGGAAGAAGCCTTCATGCGCGGTGCGCAGATCGGCCAGCGCGACCGAGTGATCGCTCTCCGGCAGCTCGAAGATGATGCGATTGGCAATGGTGCGACCCAGCCGCGCGACCGTGACGCCGCGCGCCTCGGCATGGCTGAGCATCTCGACCAGCGCCGCATCGCGCACAGTCACGACATACAGGCCCTGATCCTCGGCGAAATAGGTTTCCGCCGTCGTGCCGGCCAGCGGCTGATCGAGGATCGCGCCGATGCCGCCGGCAAGCGCCATCTCCGTCACCGCGACGGCGACGCCGCCATCCGACACGTCGTGACAGGCCGTGATGGCGCCGCAGCGAATGGCCTCGCGCACGAAATCGCCGGTCCGGCGCTCGGTGGCGAGATCGACCGGCGGCGGCGGCCCCGCATCACGGCCTTCCAGCCCATGGACCTGCCGCAGCCAGAGTGACTGGCCGAGCGATCCGGTGCGCTCACCGACGAGGAAGATGATGTCGCCCACGTCCTTGAACGCGATGGTGCACATCCGCTCGACATCCGGGAGCAGGCCGACCCCGCCGATCGCCGGCGTGGGCAGGATCGCGCTGCCGCCGCCCGTCGCCTTCGACTCATTGTAGAGCGAGACGTTGCCCGACACGATGGGATAATCGAGCGCCCGGCAGGCCTCGCTCATGCCCTCGAGACAGCCAACGATCTGGCCCATGATCTCCGGCCGCTGCGGATTGGCGAAGTTGAGGCAGTTGGTGATGGCGAGCGGCTGGCCGCCCACTGCCGTGATGTTCCGCCACGTCTCGACCACCGCCTGGCGACCGCCCTGCACCGGATCGGCGTAGCAATAACGCGGCGTGCAGTCGGTGCTCATCGCCAGCGCCTTCTTGGTGCCATGCACGCGCACGACGGCAGCGTCACCACCGGGCGCCTGCGCGGTGTCGGCGCCGACCATGTGGTCATATTGCTCCCAGATCCAGCGGCGCGACGCGAGATCAGGCGAGCCCATCAGCGCGAGCAGATCGGCTGCCGGGTCCTTGCTATCCGGCGCGCTGGCGAGCGGCGCGAGCGGCGGGGTCGGCACATGCGGGCGATCATAGAGCGGGGCGTCGTCGGCCAGCGGGCCGAGCGGGATGTCGCACACCGTCTCGCCATGGTGGACCAGCACCATCCGGCCCGTATCGGTCACTTCGCCGATGACCGCGAAATCCAGCTCCCATTTGTGGAAGATCGCCTCGGCAAATGCCTCCTTGCCGGGCTTGAGCACCATGAGCATCCGCTCCTGGCTCTCCGAGAGCATCATCTCATAGGCGGTCATGCCGGTTTCGCGCTGCGGCACCTTGTCCATGTCCAGCCGGATGCCGACGCCACCCTTGGACGCCATTTCCACCGACGAGCTGGTCAAGCCTGCCGCGCCCATGTCCTGAATCGCGACGATGGCGTCAGAGGCCATGAGTTCGAGGCACGCCTCAATCAGCAGCTTTTCGGTGAACGGATCGCCAACCTGAACGGTGGGGCGCTTCTCTTCGGAATCCTCGCCGAAATCGGCCGAGGCCATGGTCGCGCCGTGGATGCCGTCGCGCCCGGTCTTGGAGCCGACATAGACGATCGGATTGCCGACGCCGGAGGCAGCGGAATAGAAGATCTTGTCTGTCTCCGCAACGCCCACCGTCATCGCATTGACGAGGATGTTGCCATCATAAGCGGCATGGAAATTGGTCTCGCCACCGACCGTCGGCACGCCCACGCAATTGCCGTAACCGCCAATGCCCCGCACCACGCCGGAGATAAGGTGCTTCATGCGCGGATGATCCGGACGCCCGAAGCGCAGCGCGTTCATGTTCGCGATGGGGCGCGCGCCCATTGTGAACACATCGCGCAGGATGCCGCCGACACCCGTCGCCGCGCCCTGATAGGGCTCGATGTAGCTCGGGTGGTTATGGCTCTCCATCTTGAAGATGGCCGCCTGCCCATCGCCAATGTCGATGACACCGGCATTCTCGCCAGGGCCGCAGATCACCCAGGGCGCCTCGGTCGGCAACTTCTTCAGGTGGATGCGGCTGGACTTGTACGAGCAGTGCTCGCTCCACATCACCGAGAAGATGCCGAGCTCCGTGATATTCGGCTCGCGGCCGATGGCGTTGACAACGCGCTCATATTCCTCGGGCGTGAAACCGTGTTCGGCGACGATTTCGGGGGTGATGCCTGAGGCGCTTGGGGTGGTGCTGGTCGACATGAGCGGCCTTTATCGCCGCCAGCGGGCGGGCACAACCGCCCGATCGGCCCTCGTAACGAAAAAGGCCGACCCTCTCGGGTCGGCCATTCTTTGAGCATCGGCCCGCCAGGGCGGACCGTGCGGTTGAACCAAGATCAGCCGGTCAGCCCGCCTTGCAGGCCTGACCGTTATACGTGACCGTCTCGCCGGCGCCTTCCAGCTTCGTCGCGCCATCGGCGGAAACGAAGGGCTGGCCGGCTTCCGGTGCCTTGAGACCGGTGATCGGGCCGCCACGTTCGGTGCGCAGGTTCGCCGTCACATCGTCTGTCATGAAGTCGACGAAGATCAGGCTATTGTCCTTGCAGCGATAGGTGGTGCTGGCACGGAGCATGGGAGGCAGAGCGACGTTACCGGCATTAGCCAGTTCCGCAGCCATTGGGTCATTCGTGCCAGTGTTGAAGGTTTCAGGCTCGGACTTGCACGCAGACAAGGCGAGCGCGGCCGCGCAAAGCGCGATTGAGGGGTATGTGAGGGTTTTCATAGCATCGCGGCTATTGCGATTCGCTCCGGCGAGGTCAACTTGATTTGCGTGACAATACGCCATTTTTCGGGGTAGCGCTGAGAGCACGCTTGACCCTGTGGGGGAGCCGGGTCAATGCATGGGCATGGCAGACGAGACCGATAGCGGCACCCTCAGCTTCGAGGACGCGCTCAAGCGCCTGGAGGCGATTGTCCAGCAACTGGAGCGCGGCGACGTGCCGCTGGACCAGTCCATCACCCTCTATCGCGAGGGCGAGGATCTGCGGCTGCAATGCCAGAAGCGGCTCGATGCCGCGCAGGCCCGGATCGAGCAGATCACGGCGAGCGCCGATGGGTCCGCCGCCCGGACGGCCCCTTATCCCAGTGAATGATCCGCTGATGCGCGAGGACGCCGGAACCCGGCTCGAAACCGCCCTGACGGAGATTGCGCAAGCGATCGACGTGCAGTTCGACCGGCTGCTGCCGGTGCCGGAGGACCAGCGCGCCCGGCTTTATGAAGCGATGCGCTATAGCGCCATCGGCGGCGGCAAGCGCCTGCGCCCGCTGCTGGTGAAGGCAAGCTGCGACCTCTTCAACATCGGCTGGGAAAGCGCGGTGCGCGCCGGCCTCGCCGTCGAGTGCATCCACGTCTATTCGCTGATCCACGACGATCTGCCCGCGATGGACAATGACGATATGCGGCGCGGCAAGCCGACGGCTCATCGCGCCTTCGATGAGGCGACGGCGATCCTCGCCGGCGACTGCCTGCACGATCTCGCCTTCGCCGTGCTGGCGGACGAGCGCACCCATGCCGATGCGACCGTGCGCTGCGAACTGATCGCCAGCCTGGCCTTGGCCAGCGGTCCGGCAGGCATGGCCGGCGGGCAGATGATGGACCTCGTCGCTGAAACGACGCAGTTCGATCTGCCGGCGATCACGCGACTGCAATTGCTCAAGACCGGCGCGCTCATTATCTTCTGCCTGGAAGCCGGCGCCATTTTCGCGCGGATCCCCGAGGAGCGACGCACGAGCCTGCGCGGCTATGCGCATGATGTCGGCCTCGCCTTCCAGATCGCCGACGATCTGCTCGACATCGAAGGGGATGCCGCCGTCACCGGCAAGGCCGTGGGCAAGGACGCCGCCGCCGGCAAGGCAACCTTTGCCTCGCTGATGGGCGTGGAGAAGGCCCGGCAGCAGGCCTCCCTACTGGTGGCGCAGGCCAAGGACCATCTGCGCGATTTTGGCGAGGAAGCCGATCTGCTGCGCGACATTGCCGATTTCGCGATCAGCCGCAGCTATTAAGGACGCGCACATGGTTCACCGCATCGGCCTTTATCCGGGAACCTTCGACCCTATCACGCTCGGCCATATGGACATCATCCGGCGCGGATCGAAGCTGGTCGACAGGCTGGTGATCGGCGTGACGACCAATCCCAGCAAGTCGCCTTTGTTCACGCTGGACGAGCGGCTGGCGATGATCCGGCGGGAATGCGCGGGAATCGATGCGGAGATCGACGTGCGGCCCTTCGATTCGCTGCTGATCGATTATGCCCGCTCGGTCGGGGCCTCGCTGATCCTGCGCGGCCTGCGCGCGGTGGCGGACTTTGAATATGAGTATCAGATGGCGGGGATGAACCAGTATCTCGATGCCAGCATCGAGACGGTGTTCCTGATGGCCGACGTTGCGCTGCAGCCGATCGCCTCGCGCCTCGTGAAGGAAATTGCAGGGCTGGGCGGCGACATCGGCAAGTTCGTTTCGCCCGGCGTTCGCACCGATGTGATGGCGCGGCTCGGCATGAGCGTCGACGCCGGCAGGGCAGACGAGACTTGACGGGTCATCATTGGTTCAGCCATGCGACGCTAGTTGGCGGCCGGGCCCGGTTCGGCCGTGAAATGAGGATGGACGACATGCGTGTTACCCGACTGTTTGGCTCCGGCATTGCGCTTGCCGCCGCCTGCGGCCTCATGCTGGCCAGCGCCAATTCCGCGCAGGCCCAGCCGGGCGGCGGTGCGCAGGATGCCCTGGCGAAGGCCGAAATGGCGGCCCGCGCGCAGAAGGATGCCGACGCCCTGCGCGAGGACGCGGAGAAGTCCACGGACAAGCCGCTTGTCGCGATGACGCCGGTCACGCCCGAAAACACCTGGGTGCTGACGCTCTCGGACGGCGCCACCGTACGCATCCTGCTCCGCCCGGACGTGGCCCCCGGCCATGTCGAGCGGATCAAGACGCTAACGCGGGAAGGCTTCTACAACGGCCTCAAGTTCCACCGCGTGATCGATGGCTTCATGGCGCAGGGCGGCGACCCGAAGGGCGATGGCACCGGCGGCTCGCCGCTGCCGGATCTCAAGCAGGAGTTCAGCTGGCTGCCGCACATGCGGGGCACCGTCTCCATGGCGCGCGCGCAAAGCGATGACAGCGCCAACAGCCAGTTCTTCATCATGCTGATGCCGCGCATGCAGCTGGACCACAAATATACGGTTGTGGGCCGGGTGATCGATGGCATGGCCGGTGTCGACCAGATCGCCAAGGGCGAGCCGCCGGCCCAGCCGACAACCATCGTGCGCGCCTATATCCAGAGCGATCAGCAGGCCGCCGCGCCCGCCGGCAGCAGCACGGCAGGCTGAGCGCGCCGACACGCGCGAGGGATTACCGGCCAGCCGCACCGCGCTGACCGGCACCTGTTCAATGCCCGCCGCAGACGCTAAGGGCGCCAGCCATGCGCGTTGACCTTTTCGATTTCGACCTGCCGCCCGAGCGGATTGCCCTGCGTCCGGCCACGCCACGCGATGCCGCGCGGATGCTGGTGCTCCAAGGCCAGGACGGGGGCCTGCGCGATATGGGCGTGCGCGATCTGCCGACCGTGCTCCGTGCCGGCGACTGCCTTGTCTTCAACGATACGCGCGTCATCCCCGCCCAGTTGGAGGGGCAACGCGGCGAGGCAAAGGTCGGGGTGACGTTGCACAAGCGCCTCGGCCCGCGTGACTGGCAGGTCTTCGTGCGCAACGCCAAGCGGGTGCGGCCCGGCGACATCATCGCCTTTGCGCAAGGCGTGCAGGCACAAGCCGGCGATCGCGATGCGGATGGCGGCATGACGCTCAGCTTCCTCGGCGACGAACCGGTGGAGCTGCTGCTCGAACGCGCCGGCCAGATGCCCCTGCCCCCCTATATCGCCAGCAAGCGGCCCACCGACCAGCAGGACCGCGAGGACTATCAGACGATGTTCGCGCAGGAACCCGGTGCCGTCGCGGCGCCTACCGCAGCCCTGCACTTCACGCCCGGCCTCGTCGCAGCGCTCGCTGAGGCCGGTATCGGCCAGGCGACGCTTACTTTGCATGTCGGCGCCGGCACCTTCCTGCCGGTCAAGGCCGACGATACCGACGCACACCGGATGCATGCCGAATGGGGGCGGATCGACCAGGCCACGGCGGATCGGCTGAATGCAGTCCGTGCCAATGGCGGGCGCCTGATCGCGGTGGGCACGACCAGCCTGCGCCTCCTCGAAAGCGCAACCGGGGAAGATGGCATCATCCGGCCGTTCGCGGACGAGACGCGCATTTTCATCACGCCGGGCTATCGCTTCCGCGCCATTGACGGGTTGATGACCAATTTCCACCTGCCCCGCTCGACCTTGTTCATGTTGGTCAGCGCGCTGATGGGGCGTGAGCGGATGCAGGCAGCCTATGCCCATGCCATTGCGCAGGGTTATCGCTTCTACAGCTATGGCGATGCGAGCCTGCTGCTCCCCTGAGGGCGGGCAGCGGGGCGCCTAGATCAGCCCGAGCCGGCCAAGATCGGCCGCCAGCTGATCGGGCAGCATGTCGCCGCCCTCGCCCTCCCCCATGTCCGGCGGCGCATCCTCGTGGGCCAGATAGCGCCAGCCCTGATGGGCGCGCTTGGGTCGCGGCACCACCGGGATAAGCCGCGGCGCGAGGCGAATCCACTGCCGCCCGTCCGGCCGCGCCTCGAACCCGAGCAGCGGACTGCGCCCGACGATCTGATGCGCCAGTACCCAATAGAGCGACCCGCCGGCCATCTCCTCATGCCGCTTGGGCAGATAGCGTGTCGTCAACCGCGCCTCGCCACCCTCTCCGGCCTGTGCATGGCTTTCCAGCCACTCCCGCAAGGTGGCGGCGCTCTCCGACTGAAAGGCGATCTTGGTCATATGAAGCGGCATGATGCCGATCTAGGGCGTGGCGGCGAATTGGCAATGGCGGGAAGCGGTGGCGCAAGCTTGGTGGTTGGTGCCTAGGTCCGCATGTCCGCCACCCAACCGCCCACCGAAGCTAGATAGGTTATCGAGGGCGGGCGTATTCTACCCTCTCCCCCTGAGGGAGAGGGATGCGCAGACTTGGCAGCGTGCTGCGTAGTCGAAGCTGGGAGAGGGGGTCAGCGATCCGCTGGATCGCGCGGATCAACGATCCTCCACCCCTCATCCAACTCCGCCTAGCCGCCTATTGGCGACAAGGCTGCGTATCCTTCTCCCTCAAGGGTAGAAGGTTGAAGACTTGGCAGCAATGTCGTCCTGTTCGCTCAGACGCTTTGCTGCCGCGCAGCAGTCAGATCGCCACCGAAGCGCTCTCCTGACCCGCTATTGGCACCACCTCTGCCACCACCCAAAGCCCCCACAATAGTTTCGCTTCGGCCTGCTAAAGCAAGCGTCGGTTGCGGGCTTGGGTGCTCGAACGCATCTACCACCCATGGCGCACTCTGAGTCCTTTACGGCCGGCACGGTCTATCTCGTTGGCGCAGGTCCGGGCGATCCTGATCTGCTGACGGTGCGTGCTGCCCGTTTGATCGGCCGGGCGAGCCTGATCGTGCATGACGGTCTGGTCGATGCCGCCATCCTCGCTTTGGCTTCGCCGGAGGCGGAGCTGATCTCGGTCGCCAAGCAGCGCTCGCGCCATTCGATGAAGCAGGAGGCGATCAATTCGCTGCTCGTCGGCGAGGCGCTTTCGGGCCGTGACGTCGTGCGCCTCAAGGGCGGCGATCCCTTCATTTTCGGGCGGGGAGGCGAAGAGCTGGAGGCCTGCCGCGAGGCTGGTGTGCGCTGCGAGGTCGTGCCCGGCATCAGCGCGGCGGTCGGCGGCGGCGCCAGTGCCGGCCTGCCACTCACGCATCGCGAGGATGCCAGCATCGTCAGCTTCGTCGCGGGGCAGTGCAAGGGCCTCTCTGAGCAGAATTGGGTCGGCCTTGCCGGGCCGGGTCGCACGCTCGTCATCTACATGGGCCTCGCGACCAGCCAGGACATTGCCGAGAAGCTGATGCGCGACGGGCTCTCGCCCTCGACGCCGGTCGCGGTCATTGAGAAAGCGACGCGCCGCGATCAGCGCGTGCTGCGCAGCCTGCTCGCCGATCTCGGCGATCTTGTGGCGCGCGAGGCGGTCGCGAGTCCGGCGCTGATCGTGGTGGGCGAGGTCGTGCGGCATGCCGATGCGCTCGATTGCCTGCCGCTTGGATCATTTCACATTCAGCACAGCACAGGTGCGGGGAGCCACTGACGACATGAATATCCTGACCGGCAATGATCTCGCCACCGGCGACGTCATCTGGTGGACTGGCCAAGGCTGGTCCATCCATGTGAACGACGCCGTGGACGTCGGCGAGAAGGGCGCGGAAATCGCCCAGGCCGAAGCCGCCGCGCGTCGCGTGAACGAAGCCTATGTGATCGACGGCGAGCAGGATGGCGAGGGCAATATCCGCCCCGCCCACATCAAGGAGCGTATCCGCGCGCTCGGCCCGACCGTGCGCCTCGACTTGAGCCTCAAACCCGCCGACCCCAATGCCGGCAACTGGGTGATCTGACATGTACCAATATGACACTTACGATCAGGCGATGGTGGATGCCCGCGTTGCCGAATTCCGCGACCAGACCCAGCGTCGCCTCGACGGGCAGCTGAGCGAGGCGCAGTTCCGCCCGCTCCGCCTGATGAACGGCCTGTATCTCCAGCTGCACGCCTATATGCTGCGCGTCGCCATTCCCTATGGCACGCTGTCGGGCAAGCAGATGCACATGCTCGCCCACATCGCGCGCAAATATGACCGCGATTACGGCCATTTCACCACCCGCCAGAACATCCAGTATAACTGGATCAAGCTCGCGGATGCGCCGGATATTCTGGCCGATCTCGCATCGGTGGAGATGCACGCCATCCAGACCAGCGGCAACTGCATCCGCAATATCTCATCCGACCAATATGCCGGCGTCTCCGCCGACGAGGTCGCCGATCCGCGCCCGCTCGCGGAGCTGCTGCGCCAGTGGTCGAGCTTCCACCCGGAGTTCACCTATCTGCCGCGCAAGTTCAAGATCGCGGTGATCGCGAGCGCAGAGGATCGCGCGGCCATGCGCCTGCATGACATCGGCATCGAGCTGGTGAAGAAGGATGACGAGATTGGCGCTCGCGTGTTCGTGGGTGGCGGCATGGGCCGCACGCCGATGGTCGCGCCGGAAATCCGCGACTTCGTGCCCTTCGCTGAAATCGTCTCCTATCTGGAGGCGTGCCTGCGCGTCTACAATCGCCACGGCCGACGCGACAACAAGTACAAGGCGCGGATCAAGATCCTCGTCCACGAAATGGGCCGGGAGGAATATACCCGCCAGGTCGAGGAAGAGTTCACGCATATGAAGACGCTCGGGCTCGATCCGCCGCTTGCCGAACTGGCGCGCATTGCCGATCACTTCGCGCCGCCGGCCTATGAGACCGGCCTCTCGGACGAGATCGACCTCTCCGACCGGGATTTCGCGGCCTGGGTGAGCACGCAGGTGAAGCCGCACAAGGTGCCGGGCTATGCCATCGTCAACATCAGCCTGAAGCCCATTGGCGGCATTCCGGGCGATGCCTCCTCCGCGCAGATCGACCTGATGGCCGAGCTGGCGGAGAAATACAGCTTCGATGAGCTGCGCGTCACCCACGCCCAGAACATCGTGCTGGCGCATGTCAAGAAGGCGGATCTCTACGCGCTGTGGAAGGCGCTGGAAGAAGCCGATCTTGGCACCGCCAATCTCGATCTCATCAGCGACATCATCGCCTGCCCGGGCCTGGATTATTGCAGCCTTGCCAATGCGCGCTCGATCCCGGTCGCGCAGAAGATCGCGCAGCGCTTCTCCGATCTCGATCGGCAAAAGGAGCTGGGCGAGCTGAAGCTGAAGATCAGCGGCTGCATCAATGCCTGCGGCCACCATCATGCCGGCAATATCGGCATTCTCGGCGTCGACCGGAAGGGTGTGGAGAATTACCAGCTCCTGCTCGGCGGTTCCGGCGCGGACGATGTCAGCCTTGGCCAGATCACTGGTCCTGGTTTCGACGAGAACGGCATTGTCGATGCGGTCGAGAAGGCCACCAACGTCTATCTCGCCAACCGGCAGGAGGGCGAGCGCTTCGTCGACACCTTCCGCCGGATCGGCATGGCCCCGTTCAAGGAGGCACTTTATGCTTGAATATCTGTCCCTGCGTGAAGGCGGCGAGGCAGCCGAACTGCCCGCCGTGACGCTGGAGGCCTTTTCCGGCCAGAGCAATTCGGCCGCGGTGCGTATCGAGCCGGGCGAGGACGCCCGCGAATTGCTGCCGCATCTGGACCGCGTGGCGCTGGTGGAGGTGAACTTCCCCGTGTTCGGCGACGGACGCGGCTATTCGGCGGCACGCATCCTGCGCGAGGCTGGCTATGCCGGCGAGCTGCGCGCGGTGGGCGATGTCGCGGTCGATCAGATCAGCCATATGGTTCGCTGTGGGTTTGACAGCTTCCGGCCGGACAAGCCGCTCGACCCTGCGCTGATCGAGGCAGCGCTCAACCGCTTCCCCGGCGTCTATCAGAAGACCGTCGATCCGCGCGCGCCGATCTGGGCGCAGCGCCACGGAGCAAGCAATGGCTGAAGCCGCTCGCCAGATCGACCGGATCGACGCCGCCCCGCGCTGGACGCAGGCAGATGCGGACGCGCTCAACGCGCGCTTCGCCGGCGTGGATGCGGGCACGATGCTCAAGACGCTGTTCGCCGAGGATGCGCTCGGCACGGTCGCCGTCGTCTCCTCCTTCGGCACGGAAAGCGCGGTGCTGCTCCACCTCATCGCGCAGGCGGACAAGAGCGTGCCGGTGATCTTCGTCGATACGCTCAAGATGTTCCCGGAAACGCTGGACTATCGCGATACGCTGATCCGCACGCTCGGCTTCACCGACAGCCGCGTGGTCGAGCCCAAGGCCGACGTGCTGGCGGCGAAGGACGACAAGGGTCTGCGCTGGTCCTACGACCCCGATGGCTGCTGCGAAATCCGCAAGGTCGAGCCGCTGGCGCGCGCCAAGCAGGGCCTCGATGCCTGGATTAGCGGGCGCAAGGCCTTCCAGTCCGTGACGCGCCAGAACCTGCCGCGCTTCGAGATCGAGGACGGGCGCCTGAAGATCAATCCGCTGGGTGATTGGGACAAGGCGGCGCTGGAAGCCTATTTCACCGCCCACGACCTGCCCCGCCATCCGCTGGAGGCACAGGGCTATCTCTCGATCGGCTGCGAACCCTGCACCAGCAAGGTGATGCCGGGCGAGGACCCGCGGGCCGGCCGCTGGCGCGGCTGGGACAAGGTGGAATGCGGCATCCACACCAGCTCCACACCGCTGGCGGACCCCGAAGACCCGGCGAACCAGCCGGCGTTTTGAGGGGAAGCTCTGCGTCGAAAGCCTCGGGGCCTTTCCGGGATTGCCGCTTCATCTATCGTCACCCCGGGCTTGACCCGGGGTCCAGCTTTCCCTTCGGCACTGCCTGCTCCCCGCAGAGCTTCGCAGAAGCAGAGACAGTCGATCACACCAGAGAGAAGCGGACCCCGGGTCAAGCCCGGGGTGACGGCGGGAATTGAGGGGAATTCATCCAACCCTTCCGTTTAGCGCCGCCGGCAGCTAGGCCGTAGGAACCTTCACCCCGATCGCCGCCCCAGCCGAAAGCCCCCATGCCCACCTCCCCCACCCCTTATGACGCCATCATCCTCGGCGCCGGCGCAGCGGGGTTGATGTGCGCGGCGGTGGCCGGGCAACGGGGGCGCAAGGTGCTGCTGCTCGATCATGCCGATGAGCCAGGCAAGAAAATCCTCATTTCCGGTGGCGGGCGGTGCAACTTCACCAATCTCCACACCGCGCCGGATCGCTACCTCTCCAGCAATCGCCATTTCGCCAAGTCGGCGCTGAGCCGCTACACCGCGCAGGATTTCCTCGCGCTGGTCGAGCGTTATGGCATCGCCTGGCACGAGAAGACGTTGGGGCAACTCTTCTGCGACGGCAGCGCGCGGCAGATCGTCGCCATGCTCCTGGAGGAGTGCGCGAAGGGCGCTGTCGACATCGCCTGCGCCTGCCCCATCCGCGAGGTCACCCATGCCGATGGCCAGTACCACGTCAACACACCGCGTGGCATCGCGACCGCGCCGGTGCTGGTCGTCGCCACCGGCGGGCCGTCCATTCCCAAGATGGGCGCGACCGGCTTTGCCTATGATCTCGCCCGCCAGTTCGGCCTCAAGGTCGTGCAGCCCCGCCCGGCGCTGGTGCCGCTGACCCTCAGCGGCGACGATGCGCTGTTCCGAGAGCTGTCCGGCGTCTCGGCCGATGTCGTTGCCCGCACCGGCAAGACGTGCTTTCGCGAGGCGGCGCTGTTCACACATCGCGGCCTCTCCGGTCCGGCGATTCTGCAAATCTCCTCCTACTGGCGCCATGGCGAGGGCGTCGGCATCGACTTTCTGCCCGATCATCCGCGCGACTGGCTGCTTGCCGCCAAGCGCGAGGCCCCGCGCACGACCCTGCGCCGCCTGCTCCGCGCCGCTCTGGCCGAGCGCCTCGCGGACCGGTTGGCGGCCGATCTCGCGCTGGAAGCGGAGCTCGGCAACCTGCCCGACCGCGCCCTTGCCGCCGCACAAGCGCGTCTGGCGGACTGGACGTTCATGCCCAATGGCAGTGAGGGCTATGCCAAGGCGGAGGTGACAGCGGGCGGCGTCGATACCGCGGGTCTCTCCTCGCAGACGATGGAGGCCAAGGCGGTGCCGGGCTTGTACGTGATTGGCGAGGCGGTGGATGTGACCGGCTGGCTGGGCGGGTATAATTTTCAGTGGGCCTGGGCCAGCGCGCATGCGGCAGGACAGGCGGTTTAAGTCCACTGCACCATCATCACACCCACGTGCTCCTGCGAAGGCAGGAGCCCAGGGCGGAGAAGCCGGTCGATTGCGCCCTGGGTTCCTGCCTTCGCAGGAACACGAGATCAGCTACAACCGCCGCTCATCCCCGTTGGTGTCGAGCGGAGTCGAGACACCCAAGGACAGCGCTCTCCGTGTCTCGACTTCGCTCGACACGAGCGGCACCTGAAGGTTCGGGGCTAGCCCCGCACCTCACTCATAACCATCATCCGCCCCGGCATAGCTGTCATCCGCCAGATCGGTGAACCGCGTGATCTTGGAATCGAAGTAGAGCCGCACCTTACCGGTGGCGCCGTGGCGCTGCTTGGCGACGATCAGCTCGGAATGGCCGGTGATCCGGTCCATTTTCTCGCGCCAGGCGGCATAAGCGCCCTCGTCCTCGATCTTGGGCTCCTTGCTCATCTCATAATAGTCCTCTCGGTAGAGGAACCACACCATATCGGCGTCCTGCTCAATCGAGCCGGATTCGCGCAGGTCCGAGAGTTGCGGGCGCTTGTCCTCGCGGCTTTCCACCGCGCGGCTCAGCTGGGAGAGCGCGATCACCGGCACCATCAGCTCCTTGGCGAGCGTCTTCAAACCACGGCTGATCTCGGAAATCTCGTTGACGCGGCTGTCGCCAGTCTTGCCCGAGCCTTGCAGCAGCTGGAGATAGTCGACCACGATCATGCCGATATTGTGCCGGCGCTTGAGGCGACGGGCGCGGGTGCGCATCGCCGCGATGGTGAGGCCAGCGGTATCGTCGATGAACAGCGGCAGATCCTGCAACTCGCGCGAGGCGCGGACGAGGTTCTGGAACTCGCTATGGTTGATCCGCCCCATGCGCAGCTTCTCGCCGCTGATGCCCGACTGCTCGGCGAGGATACGCGTCGCCAGCTGGTCGGCCGACATTTCCAGGTTGAAGATCGCAACGGGCGCGCCAATCGACTTTTCCGGCGGAATGCCGTCGGCCATGTCGCGCATCCAGCGGCTGGCGGCATTGTAAGCAATGTTGGTTGCCAGCGAGCTCTTGCCCATGCCGGGGCGCCCAGCAACGATGATGAGGTCCGACGGATGAAGGCCACCGGTGCGGTTGTTCAAGCCATCCAGGCCCGAGGTGATGCCCGAGACATGGCCGCCGGAATTGAGCGCCTTCTCCGCCATGCCGACCGCAAGCCGCGTCGCCTGCGCGAAGGTCTTCATGCTGCCGGTGTCGCCGCCCTGCTCGGCCACGGCGTAGAGCGCCAGTTCCGCCTGCTCGATCTGCCCCTTAGGGTCGATGGCATCGGAGGTGTCGAGCGCCTTGTCGACCAGCTCCCGTCCGACGCCGACCAGCTCGCGCAGCAGCGCCAGATCATAGACCTGCCGGGCAAAATCGCGCGCGCCGATCACCGCCGCGCCGCTGCCGGTGAGCTGCGCCAGATAGGCCGGGCCACCCAGTTCCTTGAGCGCCGGATCGCTTTCCAGCAGCGGCTTCAACGTGACCGGATTGGCGACCATGTTGCGATCGACCAGCTTGAGGATCGCCTCATAAATGCGCCCGTGCAGCGGCTCGAAGAAATGCTCGGCGCGCAGCTCCATCTGCACGTCCTCGACGATCCGGTTGTCGATCATCAACGCGCCGATCAGCGCAGCCTCCGCCTCCACATTGCGCGGCATACGGGCTTCAGAGCCGGGCACATCGGGCACCGGGGCAAGACGGATCGTGTTTTCTGACATGGGGGAGGCATTGTCCTCTCTTCCGAGGTGCGGCGCAAGAGCCGAGGGTGTGCGCCCTGTGGAACCTGGGGATAACAATGGGGATGGATTTTACGAATCGCCGCATCGCTTGCCGCCGTTCGTCCTGAGTAGCCGCTGAGCCTGTCGAAGCGGCGTATCGAAGGCCTCCCCACCAGCACCACAGTGCTTCGATACCGCTCTTCGCTACGCGCCTGCGGCGCTACTCAGCGCCTACTCAGCACGAACGGCATCTAAGGAGAAGCGCATTTGACGGTCTGAGAATCTACCCGGGCAACGGAATGTCAGAACATGACAGGATCGCGGACATTTACTTCTCGTCGCCCTGAACTTGTTTCAGGGTCCATTGCGCGATCAAGCTTTAGGTTCTCCCCAGCTACCATCGCTCAAGACAAAATTGCCGACCGACGGAAACAAGCATACGATGATTTCGTGGAATTCATTCTGATCTTGATCCCGATTGCCGCTTCTGTAGGTCTGGGATTTGCGCCCGCAGGACGCCTGCGGAATGCCGTGATTTGGATGCTATGGTTAGCCCCACTATGGCTAGCCGTATGGATGACGTTGGCATTCCCGGAAAAATTTGAATTCGAGTTTGGAAGCAGATGGTTTCCGTTTTTCCATGTCCCGCTGTTCCTGACTCTGTGGGGTGTAGTGACACTGTTCCCGTTCAAGCTGACTGTGAGAATAAGAGAGATAAATCGCGGGATCTTCTAATTTCTCCCTCACCCCAGCCCCTTCACCGCCTCCAGCACCTCGGCGGCGTGGCCCTTCACCTTCACCTTGGGCCACACGCGCACGATCTTTCCGTCCGCATCGGCCAGGAAGGTCGCGCGCTCGATGCCCATATATTTGCGGCCATAAAGGCTCTTTTCGACCCAGGTGCCGAAGGCCTCGCACACACTGCCATCGCCATCGGACGCCAGCGTGACGGCGAGGCTGTGCTTGTCGGCGAAGCGCTTGAGCTTGGCCGGCGCATCCTTGGAGACCGCGATCACCGGCACGCCCAGCGCGCCGAAATCATCGATCAGCCCGGTGAAGTCGATCGCTTCGGTGGTGCAGCCCGGCGTATCGGCCTTGGGGTAGAAATAGACGACCAGCGGCTTGCCACGAAAATCCGCGAGCCGGATCGGCGCCTCGTCCGCACCGGTGAGAGTGACGTCGGGCAGGGTATCGCCTTGGCTGAGCATCATGTCGTTCCTTCCGATGGCGCCGCCTGGCCGGCCAGCGCGTTCCAGCTCGTGGCGATGATCTGCCGCGCGGCATCGATTCGGGCAAGCATCTCGCCCCAGTCGCGGGCCCCGCAGGCCCGTGCGACCAGCCAGCGGCTTTCCTCCACCGGCTCGCTCGATTGCGGCGCAACGAGGCGGGCAACCACCAGATAGCGGGTCAGCAGGTCCGCTGCCTCACGCAGCGCGCTGTCCAGCAGCCCGGCGGCAACCAGCCTCTCCAGCGCGATGTTGAGGCTGGGCGAGAAGCCGGTGCGATGGGTGAGCTGCGTCACATGGATGAGGAATTCCAGATCGACGAGGCCGCCCGGCATCAGCTTCACGTCGAGCGGCCCGGCCGGCGGCTTGTGGGTGGCGATGTCGCGCCGCATCTTCACCGCCTGCGTGAGCAGTTGCGCGGGGTCGCGCTCCACCATCAGCGTCTGCCGGACAATCTCGTCCAGCGCGGCACGGGCGCTGGGCGATCCGAACACCGGGCGGGCACGGGTGAGCGCCAGATGCTCCCAAGTCCACGCCGCCTCGGCCTGATAGCGCGCAAAGCTCTCGAAGCTGACCGCCAGCGGGCCCTGATTGCCCGAGGGGCGCAGCCGCGTGTCGACCTCATAGAGCGCTCCGGCGGCCGTCGGCACGGAGAGGGCGTTGACCACCCGCTGGGAGAGGCGGTTATAATAGAGCGTCGCGCCCAAGGGCCGGCGCCCGTCCGATTCCGCGTTGAAATCGCCGCTGAACAGGAAGATCAGATCGAGATCGGAGGCGTGGGTGAGCAATCCGCCACCAAAGCGCCCGAGCGCCAGGATGGCCAGCTCGCTGCCCGGCACGCGGCCATGGGTTTGCTCGAACTCCGCCACGGCGGCTGCGGCGAGCACGTCCACCGCCGCCTCCGCCACCCGCGCATAGCCCCGGCCAACCTCAAGTGGATCGACCTCGCGACTGACGATCTGCACCCCCAGCGCAAAGCGCCGCTCGCCCACGACATGGCGGACATGATCGAGCCGGTGCTGGAAGTCATCGCCGGCATCATGCGTGCGCATCGTCTCGATGAGCGTCGGCACATCGGGCGGCAGATCGAGCGCGCTCTGGTCGATCAGCCCGTCGAACAGCGCTGCGCGCCGCCCCAGCGCATCGGCGAGCGTGGGCGCGTGCGAGAGGATCGTCACCAGCGTCTCGGCCAGTGCCGGGCGCGCGACCAGCAGGCGCAGCAGATTGACCGCCGTGGGCAGGCCTTCGATCACCTGATCCAGCTTGTTGAGCGCAGTCAGCGGCGCCGGCGCACGGGCGATCTGGCGCATCAGGCCGGGCAGCAGCTCCTCCAGCGCCTCGCGCGCCGGGGCGCTGCGCAGCGGGCGCAGGCTGCCGTCGCGCCAGCGGGTGATGCGCGCGACGAACGGCTCGGTCTCCTCGATGCCGATGTCCTCCAGACGCTGCGCCAGTGCGCGCGGCTCATCGGGCAGGCGATCATCGCCTTCCTCATCCTCGCCGACCAGCCCATCGAAAGTGAGGCCGGTCGCCTCGACATGCGGCCGCAATGCCGCGAGCAGCGCCGCGCCCTCGGCATAGCCGGCCAGCCGCGCGACATTGTCCAGCGCGGCCGGGCTTTCCGGGAGCATGTGCGTCTGCCGGTCATCGACCATCTGCAGACGATGCTCGATCGTGCGGAGCATCACATAGGCCGCATCGAGCCGCGCGCGCTCGTCAGGCTTGATCAACCCCGCCTCGCCCAGCACGCGCAGCGCCGCACGCGTGGCCGGTGCCCGCAGCGCGGGATTGCGCCCGCCCTGAATGAGCTGGTGCGCCTGCGCGAAGAACTCCACCTCGCGAATGCCGCCGCGCCCGCGCTTCAAATCGAAGCCGGGGCCAAAGCGCTGGCCACTGGCATAATGCGCGCGAATGCGGCGCGAGACGTCGCTAATCGCCCGGATCGCACCGAAATCCAGACTGCGCCGCCAGACGAATGGCCGGATCGTGCTGAGGAATTCCTCGCCCAGCGCGATGTCGCCGGCCGCCGCACGGGCGCGCACGAAAGCGGCCTGCTCCCAACCGACCGCGGCGCTCTCATAATAGCTGATCGCCGCTTCGACCGGCAGGATGATCGGCGAAACCTCGGGCGATGGGCGCAGCCGCAAGTCGACCCGGAAGACATAGCCGTCCCCGGTCCGCTCGGTGAGCAGCGCCACCATCCGCCGCGCCAACCGCAGCGCTGCCTCCTGCGGCTCTTCCTTGCCGCGCGTAGGAATCGTGTCGGGATCGAAGATCAGGATCGGGTCGATGTCCGAGCTGTAATTGAGCTCCCGGCTGCCATGCTTGCCCAGCGCGATCACCGCGATGCCGCGCGGCGCCTCATCCGGATAGCGCTCGGCAAAGGCTGCGTTCAGCGCCGTTTGGATGGCTTCGTCGGCAAAGTCGGAAAGCCGCCGGGTGACGATATCCAGATCCCAGAGTCCGGCCAGATCGGCAATTGCCGCGACCAGCGCCAGCGCACTGCGCCGCACCCGCAGCCGCCGATCCACCGCCGCATCGCGGTCCAGCGCCCGCCCGGCCTCCCACGCCGCCTCCGCCTGCCCCTGAAGCAGTAGCGCAACCAGCTCGGGATAGACATCGATCTGCCGCGCCAGAAACGGCGAATGCGTGCGCGCGCGATCAAGGGCATCGGCAACGGGGGTGGTGGTCAGGCTCTCCATTGCCGCCTCTTAGCGGCAGGAGGGTTGTGCGGAAAGAGTGGGTGCGCGTGACGCGAGCGCACCTCAAGCGTCATCGGCAAGCAAGGCCGCGAAATCCTGCCCGCCATAGAAAATACCGAGAATGGTGACGCTCACGCCGATGGCCGAATAAGCAATCGTCACCCGCCTCCGGAAAGCGATCGTGCGCAGACCAGGGCGAAGGTCGTCGCGCGGTGTCCCGCGGTGGGGGAAATCGGCGAGCTTCTCGCAACGCTCGACAATGGCTCCGACGTAGCGACTGGCGATATCGGCCGACGCTTCGCGAGCAATATAGCGGAACAAGGAGATCAGTTGCGCTTCGGCTTCCGGCGCAAAACTGACCACGCTTTGCATTCGATCAGGACGTGGCGGCGCGTTCTGCGGCCAGCGCGGCCTTCACGTCCGCCGGAGACCGCGCGCGGCGCGGGTCAGCCTGCATCGCATCATAGGTCCGCGCGACGTCTTCACGCAGCCAGGCCTCCACAGCCTGCTCTCGCGCCTGAAGAGCTCGCAGCCCATCCCGGATCACTTCACTTTCGCTGGCATATTCACCCGACGCGACCCGCGCCTTGACCTGCGCCGCCATATCGATGGGCAATGTCACGCTCAGTTGCTGCGTAGATGGCATGGTAAACTCCTGCGGGGCGAACCAGTAGGATTTAATCCTATCAAATGCGCATTTCAATCCGACGTGAGGATTGGGAGGCCTAAACCGCCACCTCGCGCCATTCTCCCGGCGCCAGTCCGTCCAGCGTCCAGTTCCCCACTTGCCAGCGCACCAGACGCAACGTGGGATTGCCGACTGCTGCGGTCATCCGGCGCACCTGGCGGTTACGGCCTTCGCTGATGGTGAGGCGCAGCCAGCAATCGGGCACGCTCTTGCGCACGCGGATCGGGGGATCGCGCTCCCAGAGGTCCGGCGGTGCGATGCGATCGGCCTGCGCGGGGCGGGTCATGCCGTCGTTGAGCATGACGCCGCGCCGCAAGCGCTCGAGCGCCGGCTCGTCCGGCTCGCCTTCCACCTGCACGAGATAGGTCTTGGGCGTCTTGTAGCGGGGATCGGAGATGCGCGCCTGCAAGCGGCCATCATCGGTGAGCAGCAGCAGCCCCTCGCTGTCGCGGTCCAGCCGACCGGCAGGATAAACGCCCGGTACATCGATATAGGCCGAGAGAGTCGGGCGTGGCGAGGGCGAGCGCGCATCGGTGAACTGCGGCAGTACCCCATAGGGCTTGTTGAAGAGGATGAGCCGCGCCATCGTCCGCTTAATCCTCTGGATCGAGGGTGACGCTGCCCTGACTGGCCAGCGCCGCGATCAGCGCCAGCACCGCCGCATCCGGGGTCTTCACCGGCACGTCATCCCCTGCGCAGAGCTGCTCGGCGAAGCGCGCCGCCTCCCCCGCGCAGGCAAACGCCTCGCCATCGACGAACAGCGTCAAGGCATCCGCCCCGTCACGGACAAACACGAAGCGGCTCGCCGGATTGCGTAGCACCGGCAAGCCGTCGTTCAGCGCATCCTGCACGTCCTCCGCCAGCACCGGCGCTTCAGGCCGCCAGTCTGCCTGCGGATATTTGGGCGTGCTGCTCGCTTGCCCGAACCAGCGCGCGAATCCGCCGCGATCCGCCAGTGCCTGCGTCGCCAGATCGTGCAGCCGCGCCAGTGCCTCGGCTGTGATCTCGCCAGGATTGGTCTGTAGCGGCAGGCCGGGGTCGGCATAACGATCATCCTCGGCCAGCCCTTCTGCGACATGGGCGCTCCAGTCCTCGATCAGGTCGCGCTGGGAAGGCGCGCGAAAGCCGATGGAATAGGTCATGCAGTCCGGCCCGACCGCCACGCCATCATGCGCGATGCCCGGTGGCAGATAGAGGATGTCGCCCGGCTCCAGCAGCCACTCCTGCGTGGGCACAAAGTCTGCGAGCAGGCGCAGGTCGTCGTGGGGGCGGAGTGGGGTCGACTCGTCGCACAGCCCGCCGATCTGCCAGCGCCTTTTGCCCGCGCCCTGGATGAGGAACACGTCATATTGGTCGAAATGCGGCCCCACGCCGCCGCCGTCCGTGGCGTAGCTCACCATCACATCGTCCATCCGCCAATTGGGGATGAAGCGGAAGGGCGCCATCAGCGCGGCCACCTCTTCGACATAATGATCGACCGCCTGCACCAGCAGCGTCCAAGGCACCTCGCCCAGCTCGCCAAAGCGTGCCTCGTCCAGCGGGCCGTGTTCCACCGCCCAGTCCGTGCCGGCCTGCGTGATCAGCCGCGATTCCACCTCATCCTCGCAGGCGAGGCCGGCGAGATCATCGGGCTCCAGCGGATTAACCCACTCGGCCCACGGATTGCGGATGAGCAGCGGCTTGCGCTGCCAGTACTCCCGCAGGAACAGGTCGATGTCGAAATCGGCGAGCGTCATCGCCGCGCTCAAAACGCCTTGCTCGCATAATCGGCGCGGAAGCGGCTCGCGAATTCGGTGAGCCGCCCGGCGGCGATCGCATCCCTCAGCCCTGCCATCAGCGCCTGATAGAAATGGAGATTGTGCTGGGTCATCAGCATCGCGCCCAGCATCTCGCCGGCCTTGACCAGATGATGCAGATAGGCGCGGCTGACGCTGCCGCAGACCGGGCAGGTGCAGCGCGCATCGAGCGGCGTCGGATCCTCGGCAAAGCGCGCATTGCGGATGTTGAGCGGCCCGGCCCAGGTGAAGGCCTGCCCGTTGCGCCCGGAGCGGGTCGGCAGCACGCAATCGAACATATCGATGCCGCGCTCCACCGCGCCGACGATGTCGTCCGGCTTGCCCACGCCCATCAGATAGCGCGGCTTCTCCACCGGCAGATGGCCCACGCAATGGTCGAGGCAGGCGAACATCGCCTCCTGCCCCTCGCCCACCGCGAGGCCGCCGACCGCATAGCCATCGAAGCCGATCTCCACGAGCGCCTGCGCGGACTGCTTGCGCAGCTCCTCATCGAGCGCGCCCTGCTGGATGCCGAACAGCGCCGCCCGCGCGGCATGGTCTCCGCCCGCATCGAAGCCCGCGCGCGAGCGCGCCGCCCAGCGCATCGAACGCTCCATGGCCTGCGCCTGCGCATCGCGGCTGGCGGTCGTGGGCACCAACTCGTCAAAGCACATCACGATGTCGCTGCCGAGCAGCCGCTGGATTTCCATCGATCGCTCGGGGCTGAGCATATGCCGCGAACCATCAATATGGCTGGCAAAGGCGACGCCCTGCTCGGTGACCTTGGTGAGCGCAGACAGGCTCATCACCTGATAGCCGCCGCTATCGGTGAGGATCGGCCGCTCCCAGCCGGAGAGCGCATGCAGCCCGCCCAGCGCCGCCACCCGCTCCGCACCCGGCCGCAGCATCAGGTGATAGGTGTTGCCGAGGATGATATCCGCGCCCGCCGCGCGCACTTCCGCCGGGCGCATCGCCTTGACGGTCGCCGCCGTGCCGACCGGCATGAAGGCCGGCGTGCGGATCACGCCGCGCTTCATGACGATCTCGCCGGTGCGGGCCTTGCCGTCCGTGGCGGCGGTGCTGAAGGCGAACCGCGCCGACTGCGGATCGGCCGGCACGCGGAAAGGCGGGGGAGTATGCGGGGCGCTGTCGCTCATGCCCGCGCCATAGCGCGCCGCGGCCGCATTGACACCCCCCGGCGGGCGACGTGTGTCAAGCCAAGAGGATATAACGAACACCCTTCACCCTTCTCCCCTTGAGGGAGAAGGATACGCAGCCTTGCCGCCTTCTGGCGGCTAGGCGGAGTTGGATGAGGGGTGGCGGATCTCTGATCCGCGCGATCCTGGGGATCGCTCACCCCTCTCCCAGCTTCGACTAAGGCAGCAAGCTGCCAAGTCTGCGCATCCCTCTCCCTCAAGGGGAGAGGGCATGAAGCCCACCGGCAACCTTCCTTCACCGCCGTCAGAAAATCCCCCAAAATTCCATCTGGACCGGCTGCGCGCCCGCGCTAAAGTCCGCGCCAGCCGAGGAGCCCATAAGGCCCCGGGCCAATCGCCTGCCCCATGCTGCCCGGGGGTGGACATCATCGGGAGAGATCAGTGGCAGAGTTCGACATGATTGATGTAACGGCCTGGGCGGCGATGCTGCTCGGGGCCTTTACGCTGGCCGCCGCCATCGGCGCGCTGCGCAAGCCTGGCCTGTGGCAGACGATGGTCAAGGAGATCGAGCAGTCGCCTGCGCTGCAACTGCTTTGCGGGCTGGTTGAACTGATCCTCGGCGCCGCGGTCTATCTCGCCAATCCATGGATTCCGGCGGACATCCTCACCTGCATCATGAAGGCCATTGGCGGCATCATGATGATCGAGGCGCTGGTCGTGCTCGCCTTCTCGGACCTCTACTTCCACTTCTGGCTGCGCAATTTGGCAAACATGCAGCGCATCTGGCTGGCGCTGACGCTGGTCTGCGGGCTGGCCCTCACCGTAGCGGGACTGATGCGGCTCAACTGACCGCGCACGGCATCCTGCGTGATGCCGGAAGGACGCAGACGGACAGGATTGTCGACGCAGAGACGGGCGTGATCGGCGCAGCGGGAGCCTTCTGCCTCCTGCGGCGTTGCACGGATCAGCCTCTTGTCGGAGTTTCAACTTGCGCCCTTTCCCCTCCCTATCCCCTTGTCTTCTCGCCATTCTGGCCGTCGCACCCGCTTTGTCGGCACCCGCCCTCGGCCAGACCGCGACGGCGGCAAGCGAAGCCGCCGAGCAGCGCGAAGCCGCACGCGCCCGCGCGGGGGACCGGCTGACCATCGGCCTGGGCGCCGCAGTGATCCCGGAATATGAGGGCGCCAACGGCACCAGCATCACGCCGGTTCCCGGTGCGGTCGGCAAGCTGGGCGGCCTCAACTTCCTGTATGTCGGAAACCGCGCCAGCATCGATCTGATCAACGATGGCGGCTCGCGCTGGGATTTCCAGCTCGGTCCGGTCGCTACCATCGGCCTCAACCGCACCAATGTCGACAAGATCGACGACGAGCGCATCCGCGCGCTCGGCAAGGTCGGCACCTCGGTCGAGCTGGGCGGCTATGCCGGCATTGCCCGCTGGGGCCTCATCACCAGCAATTATGACCGCCTCTCCGCAACGGTCACCGCGCGCAAGGATGTCGCGGGCGCCCATGGCGGCACGATCATCACGCCTTCGGTCAGCTACATGACACCGCTGAGCACCAAGAGCCTCGCGGTCGTGTCCTTTAGCGCCAATCATGTCGATGGCGATTATGCCGGCACTTATTTCTCGATCACCCCCGCACAGAGCGCCGCAAGCACCCTGCCCGTCTACACCGCCAGCAGCGGCTGGAAGGACTGGACGCTCGCCGCCGCCGGCAACATCGCCCTGACGGGTGATCTGTCGGGCGGCCTCTCGCTGGTGGGTGGCGTCGCCTATACCCGCCTGCTCGGCGACATCGCCGACAGCCCGGTGGTGCGCCTCGCCGGATCGCGCAACCAATGGATGTTCGGCGCGGGACTGGCCTACACATTTTGACGAAATGGCGGCGCGCCGGTACGCCGGTGCGCCATGGAACGTTGGACCCAAGCGCTTTTCACGCACTCATCGACCCGAGAGGCAATTCTCGAACACCGTTTTCTTGCGGCAATAGGGAGTCAGCTTTGGGAGGAAGGCGAATTCGACCTCGCTGTCTCGCATAGCGAGGTCGACAATGCCGGGCATGACGTGATCATCGAAGCGCGCGGGGTGGTGAGGCACATTCAGCTCAAGGCGCTCCATGCGGCCGGGCGCGCTCGCCATTTTCCTGTTCAAAAGCGCCTGGAGGATAAGCCTTCAGGTTGCGTCGTTCTTATGCGTCATGATCTCAGAACGCTGTTGATCACTGGATATGGCTTCTACGGAGGCATGCCCGGCGAAAAAATGCCTAGCTTGGATGGAAAGATCGCCAAGCACAGCAAGGCAGATGCAAACGGGAACAAAGCCCTACGCCCGGGCTTGCGCCTGCTGCCCGTTTCCCGCTTCCAACCGGCCCCGGACGCGCAGTCTCTGACGCGACTGCTCTTCGGCGAGCCCGGTTTACAGCTTGGCCCCGTCGACAAAGCAGGGTAAGGATAGCCCTTCCCCGGGGAGCCTGCTGACTGGCTGAGAGGGATGGGTAGCGCCATCCGACCCGTTGAACCTGAACCGGCTCGTACCGGCGGAGGGAGCGGAGCGTGGCCAGTCTTGCCACCCTCATTCCCTTAGCCACAGGCGCGCCGGCCCTTGAGAGGAGGGTGGCGGCGATGATGACGGGCAGCGTGCTTACCCTGCAACTGGCGCAGGTGCTGGGGCTTTATCTCATTCTTATTGGCCTTGCCGGCCTCTCTGCGCCGCAACGCTGGCGGGCGCTGCTGGATGATTTCGACCGCGCGCCCGGGCTGGTGCTGCTCGCCGGTGCGGTGACCTTCGCCATCGGGGCGGCCCTCGTGCTCGCCCACAGCAGTCTGACCGATCCGCTCGCGACCCTCGTCACGCTGTTTGGCTGGGGTGCGCTCATCAAGGGCGCGCTGCTGATCGCCGTGCCGGGGCCATTGCTGCGCATCGGCCGCGCGGTCTCCTCCGCCACCGCCACCCGCATCTGGGCGATCGCCGCGATCGTCCTTGGTCTTCTGCTCGGCATTGCCGGGCTCACCGGCCGCGCCGGTTTCCTCTGATTCCTCCGTTCACAGAAAGGCTCATCCCTATGGCTGACATCCCCACAAAGCCTGTCCTGAGCGACTGCCAAAGGCAGGCAGTCGAAGGGGCCGAAATCGGCGTCACCACCGGACCCATTCGTGGCAGCCGCAAGATCCATGTCGGCCCGCACCGCGTGGCGATGCGCGAGATTCACCTCGAGCCCAGCTCCGGCGAGCCGCCGGTGCGCGTCTACGACACCTCCGGCCCCTATACGGACCCGGACGCGCGGATCGACATCATGGCCGGCCTCCCTGCCCTGCGCCGCGACTGGATCCTCGGGCGCGGCGATGTCGAGGCCTATGATGGCCGCGCGGTGAAGCCTGAGGACAACGGCCAGCTCGGCCCGGATCGCTCCGGCGGCGTCCGCCCCTTCCCCAATGTCGTCAAGCGGCCGCTGCGCGCCAAGGCCGGCGCCAATGTCTCCCAGATGCATTATGCCCGCCGCGGCATCATCACGCCGGAGATGGAATATGTCGCCGAGCGCGAAAATCTCGGGCGCGCCCGCCTCGCCAACTATGTCCGCGATGGCGAGAGCTTCGGCGCCAGCATCCCCGATTATGTGACGCCCGAGTTCGTGCGCGATGAGGTGGCCCGCGGCCGCGCGATCATCCCCAACAACATCAACCACCCCGAGAGCGAGCCGATGGCGATCGGCCGCAACTTCCTGGTGAAGATCAACGCCAACATCGGCAACAGCGCCGTGGCCAGCGACGTGGCGGCCGAGGTCGACAAGATGGTCTGGTCGATCCGCTGGGGCGCGGACACGGTGATGGACCTCTCCACCGGCCGCAACATCCACGACACGCGCGAGTGGATCATCCGCAATTCGCCCGTCCCCATCGGCACCGTGCCCATCTATCAGGCGCTGGAGAAGGTCGGCGGCATTGCCGAGGACCTGACCTGGGAGATTTTCCGCGATACGCTCATCGAGCAGGCCGAGCAGGGTGTGGATTATTTCACCATCCATGCCGGCGTGCGCCTTGCCTATATTCCGATGACCGCCAAGCGCGTCACCGGCATCGTCTCGCGCGGCGGATCGATCATGGCGAAATGGTGCCTCGCGCACCACAAGGAGAGCTTCCTCTACGAGCATTTCGACGAGATTACGGAGATTATGAAGGCCTATGACATCGCCTACAGCCTTGGCGATGGCCTGCGCCCCGGCTCCATTGCCGATGCCAATGACGAAGCGCAGTTCTCCGAGCTGTACACGCTGGGCGAGCTGACCCACCGCGCCTGGAAGCAGGATGTGCAGGTAATGATCGAAGGGCCGGGCCATGTGCCCATGCACAAGATCAAGGAGAATATGGAGAAGCAGCTGCAGGTCTGCGGCGAGGCGCCCTTCTACACGCTCGGCCCCCTCACCACGGACATCGCGCCGGGCTATGACCACATCACCAGCGGCATCGGCGCCGCGCAGATCGGCTGGTATGGCACGGCGATGCTCTGCTACGTCACGCCCAAGGAGCATCTCGGCCTGCCCGACCGCGACGATGTGAAGGTCGGCGTGGTGACCTACAAGCTCGCCGCTCACGCGGCCGATCTCGCCAAGGGCCACCCGGCCGCCAAGGTCCGCGACGATGCGCTGAGCCGCGCCCGCTTCGAGTTCCGCTGGCGCGACCAGTTCAACCTCAGCCTCGATCCCGAAACCGCCGAGCAATATCACGACCAGACCCTGCCCGCAGAAGGCGCCAAGACCGCGCACTTCTGCTCTATGTGCGGCCCGAAATTCTGCTCGATGAAGATCACGCAGGAAGTGCGCGACTTCGCCGGCAAGCAGAATCAGGGCGTGGAAGGCTTCATCGCCACCGGGCCGACAGGCGCAGAGACGGCGGCGGCGAGCAAGGCCGCTGCGCTCAAGGGGATGGAAGAGATGAGCAAGGTGTTCCGCGAGACGGGGAGCGAGCTGTATATGGGGAGTGGGGGACGGGAGCGGGATTGAGGGCCAAGGCGGCGGGATATCCACCTTGTAATTCTCTAGGCAATTTTATTGTTTGGCAGATAAGCTTCGCCAGTTTCGTCGGCATGGCGCCAGAGTTTCTCCATGAGCTCTGGCAGCCTTTCCCCTCCAGCGACAACTCGCATAACATGCGCTCCGTCAATGCAGATGAATTTCAGTGAGCCTTTGCTATTAAGCCCTTTCAGCGCCTCCACGGAATAGCCATTGATCGATATGTATATCCCTCTCGTATCTGCAGTCTTTCCCTCAATCTTATAGATGAATGCACCAAATTCTGCGCCCGCAATTGGGCTCTTTACCCATTTCGCTTCGATGAGATTGGTTCGGGATCGCCAAGAGAATGATCCGTCAATCTGCTCACCTTTTAACTTGAAAGACGAACGAGGATCCAATCCTTCAAGTTCAAATAGGTCATTTAGGAAAGATTCTAACAGATATCCCCGGGCTTGTGCATTGCCTTCCGTCATTAAACTAAGGAAACGTTCATGTAGTATAACGCGTGCCTGTTCTCTTTTTAAAAGAGCATCCGTCCGCTTACGCTCCTCGGTTGCTCGTTGTTGGGAGCGGAGAAGTTCCTTCTCTTCCCGAATACGTCGCGCTTCGAAAGCGTCGCTCTTCTGCTTATTTTTCAATCCTTCAATTGCGGCCAATGCCGATGCAGAAGCGTCCGGGAAATTGCCGCTCGTCAAACCCGTAACAATTGCGGATACAATACGGGTGCCTTCGGCCCCCGCCGAATCAAGATCCGATAAAACTTCCTGAACAACGAATCTCTTAGGCGCTCTGTCATATTCTCTGTTTGAGGAGTTCGACGCGATAAGCTCTGCTCGATCCCGAGCAGCCTTGAGCATTTCGCCAGGCACACCGGATCGAATAAGATATCTGTCTAAGGCTTTGTGGTAATTAAAGCATTCGCTCAGAGCGTCCTCGACATATCCCAGAGTTGCCGCATCAAACCGCATCTAATCGTTCCCCTCAAGCGCGATGTGGGGATTACTAGGCCAATTCTCAATAATGATACCGGCACTGCGCCACTTGTAGCGTCTGGTCCTTCCCGCTCCCCGCCACCCGATACACCAGCCGATGCTCATGGTTGAGCCGACGCGACCACCAGCCTGACAAATTGCCACCCAACGGCTCAGGCTTGCCGGTGCCTTTGAAGGGATGTCGCCGGCATTCCTCGATCAGCCCGTTGAGCTTCTCGGACATTTTGGGGTCATGGTCCTGCCAATGGCGATAATCTTCCCACGCCGTCGGCCAGAACGTCACGTTCACGGGAGTGGCACGCCCTCGTTATCAACACCGGCACCGCCCGCCTCGAAGCCCCGCACGGCTTCCAGCAAGCGCTCGGCATTTTTGGGCGAACTCAGCAGGTACAGTGTTTCCTCGATCGACGCCCATTCGCTCGCGGAGACCAGCACCGCTCCTTCACCACGCTGACGCGTGATGGCCAGCGGTGCGCGATCCGCAACGACCTTGTCGATCATCGACTTCAAATTCTCGCGCGCTTCGGAATAGGATACAGCCTGCATATCCTAAATATGGACAGAGCTTTGTACAATGTCAATCGCGTCACTATCTCTGGCACGGGCCGTATGACCACCCCCACCGACCTCCCCATCCGCGCCCGACGCGCCGCCTTCAATCGCGCCATTGCCGATGGCGACGCGCAGGCCATCGGCGCGATCCTGGGCAAGGACTGCGTGATGATCACCGGCACGGATAGCGCGGTCATCGCCGGGCGGGCCGCTCAGCTGAGGGTGTGGCAGCGCGAGTTCGCCTCGCCCAGCCGGCTCGTCTATGAGCGCATCCCCGCCGCCATCACCGTCTCGCCGGTCGAGCCGATCGCACTGGAGCAGGGCGAATGGCGCGGCGTCGCGCGGGAGAGTGGCGCGCTGGCGGCCTCGGGCGTCTACACCGCCAAGTGGCGCGAGGTGGCCGGGCAATGGGTGATCGAGGCGGAGATTTTCGTCACGCTCGCCTGAGCCGCCCGTGCGCCGCGCACGGCTCTGTCCTCCTCGCCTGCCATGCGCTAGGGGATGGCACCCCTTTCCCACGCAACCCATAGGAGCCGGCATGGCCGATCTGTATCTCAAGGCGCTGGAATCCGAGCGCAAGGCCCTGTGGGCGACCTGCCGCTTGAAAGGCCTGCCGCGCGACACGCCCGAGCGGGAGCGGATCGCGGCAATCGATGCGGACATTGCCGCGCACAAGGCCAAGCAGGCTAATGGGAAGCCAGCCGGCGGGAATCCAGCCGGTGCCAAGGCGCCCGCCAAATCTGCCGGCGCGAAGAAGGGCGGCGCGGGCAGCGCGCGCTAGGGCTTGCGCGCGGCGCCGGTCCGCCAGGGCCAGTCGGTCACGCCGCTCGCCCACAGCGCCCACCAGATGATCACCGGCTGCAGCGCCAGCCGGGGCGCATGATACCACCAGCCCAGATGCGTGCCGCCGATGGCGATGTCACCCAGCGCATGGTTGAGGTTCGCCGGCCAGACGCACAGCGCATAGAGCGCGAGGCCGATGCCCGCCGCGCGGCGCAGCGGCGGGATCATCAGCCCAAGCGCCCCGGCGATCTCGGCAAGGCCCGTCAGCATCACCACCTGCGCCGGCCAGGGCACCCAGTCCGGCGTGATGGCGATGAAGCCGGCGGGCGTGCGCAGATGTGCCAGGCCGGCGACCAGATAGGCCGCCGCCAGCACCCACCGGGCGGCGCGTCGTCGCCAGGAGGTGGGCATCGCGCGCCTGACCTTAGCTGTTCCGCATATTCTCCAGCCCCTTGACCACGCCGGTCTTCTGGCTGGGCTGGGACGCATTTTGCTTGGGCGGCTTTTCCGCCTTCGGCTTGCGGACTTCCTTGTTCGACTTTTTCTGGCCCTTGGCCATTGGCGTTCCTCTCGGGTTCACGAGCGCATCAGCCCGCAGCGCGCATCCTACGCCTGTCGCCCTGCAAAAGCGCGTTTATTCGCGGATCGCCTGTCCGTCGGACGATCACCCCCAGCGCACCGCCGCCATGCGCGTATCGAACGCAGCGCCCGGAACCGCTGCTGGAGCCGCCGCCGCGCGGGCATCCGCCGCCTTCCAGGCCTTCTCATGGAAGAAGAACGCCACCGCGTTCACCGCTGGCTCGATGAGCGCGATGCCGCCAGCCATCGCCAGCGATCCGGTGAGCAGATATGCCACCGTGAACCCCACGGTCAGGTGAACGGCCAGATAGGTCAGCGTCTTGGTCAGGTCACGGGGCATGGCAGTCCTCAATCTCATTCCGCGCGCCGGGGACGGCAGCGGGGTGGCTGACCATTTATTGAGAACCACTCGCAAATGCCAATCGATTGATCCGCTCACAGTGATGGATCGGGCGTGCGCTCCATCTCTCCCCGACCTGCCCGACCATGATAGCCCGCCCGCATCGCAAAGCGCTTGCCCGCAAAGCATAGCGGGCGCAGAGGGAAGGCATGATCGACGCCGTCACCCTCAACATCGTCCGGGCGCTGCCCCTCGCGCTGCTGCTCGCCGGTTGCCAGTCGCATGGCGATGAGCCCAATGTGCCGGGCAATCGCGACGATAATCGCCCTTATTCGGAGATTGCGGCGAACGAGACCGTGCGCTTCACGGGCACTGAACCGTTCTGGGGTGGCCAGGTCGCCGGCAAGACGCTGGTCTATGAAACGCCCGAGACACCCAAGGGCGAGCGGATCGCGGTGGAGCGGTTCGATGGGCGCGGCGGTCTCTCGTGGAGCGGCACGCTGAGCGCGGCGCCCTTCACTATGACGCTGACGCCGGGCGATTGTTCGGACGGCATGTCCGACCGCACCTACCCGTTCGTGGCCACGCTCCAGATCGGCGATGCACTGCGCTCGGGCTGTGCCTGGTCCGATGCGCATCCTTTCAAGGGCAATGCGGCGCCCTGAGCCGGCCTGAGCCGGGACGCCGGCTTTATTGCTCGACTACCTCAACCTCGACCGTCTGACTGTTCATGATGACCGGGCCGAAGGAGGTGAGGAAGGCCACGTCCGCCGCATCCCGACCGATGCCGATCTTGGCCATCTCCCCTTCCGTGGCCATGCCGGTCGCATCGACCAGATGCCAGCTGCCATCCAGGAAGACCTCGGCGACCGCGTGGAAGTCCTGCGGGGTGACATTGGGCGCATAAACGCTGGCGAAGCGGGCGGGGATGCAGGAGGCGCGGGCGAGCGCGATCACCATATGGGCGAAATCGCGGCAGACGCCCTGCCGGCGCACGAAGGTCTGCAGCGCCGTCGTTTCGGGCGTGCTGACGCCGGGCAGATAATGGAAATGTCCGCTGACATAATCCCGGATCGCCGCCACGCGCTGCCCGCCCTGCAGATCGCCGAACGTCTCGCCGACAAAGCTGATGAACTGGCTGCCGGGGCAATAATGGGAATCGAGCAGATACTGCACGGCCTCGCCCGGCAGCATGTGCGGGGGCAGCGCCTCCAGCCCGCTCACATCGGCCAGCAGGCGGTGGATCTCTACCGTCGCATGATAATCCGCCTTCAGCTGCCCCTGCGCGCGCATCAGCACACGCTCGCCGATATGGTCGTGCGCGGCGACACGCGCGAAATGATCGAGCACGCTCAGGTCCAGCCGGGCGTCGGACACCGTCTGCTCGGGCAGATGCGCCGCTTCGATATGGAGGATGAGATCGGTCGGCTGGGGCAGCGCATAATCGATCGCGGCATGGATACGCAGTTTCATCCCCGCGCAACGTGCGGGCGGCATATTGGTGGCGAGGGTTGCTCTAAAAAAGACATCGTGCATCGCGGACAGCCTCATTTCACGCTTGTCGTCCCTCGCGCGCCTGCCTAGCGTCCGGCCGTGGGGGAGATGAATAGCAATGCCGATCAAACTGTTAGCATGGGCCGCACTGTTCTTTGCGACCATGGCACCGCCTGCGCAAGCGGCCTGGCTGGAAGCCTCCAGCGAGAATTTCGTCATCTATGCCGACCAGAAACCGGAGGAGATCAAGCAATTCTCCGACCAGCTCGAACGCTTCCACCATGCCATGGGCTATGTGCTCTCGGTTGAGATGGAGCCGCCCAGCCCGTCCAACCGCGTGACAGTCTATGTCGTGCGCAGCGACAAGGACGTGCGCAGGCTGCAGGGCGGGGACAGCAAATATACCTACGCGTTCTACGTGCCGCGCGCGGGCGACGCCTTCGCCATCGTCCCCCGGGTAAAGACCAGCAACACCACGCTCGATATGCCGATGCTCGCTTTGCTGCACGAATATGCGCACCATTATCTGATCTCGACCAGCAGCTACGGCATGCCGCTCTGGTTCTCGGAGGGAGCCGCCGAGTTCTTCGCCTCTGCCCAATTCCGCAAGAACGGCAATGTCGGCCTGGGGATGCCAGCGCGGCACCGCGCCGGCGACCTGATGTACGGCGATGTCATCCCGGTCGCGCAAATCCTCAATTCGGGCCATTATCCGAAATCCGCCTCCCAGGGCGCTGCCTTCTACGGGCGGAGCTGGCTGCTTTATCATTACCTCACGTTCAGCAAGGAGCGTCCCGGGCAACTGGCGATCTATCTGCGCCTGCTGCGCAGTGGCAAAAGCCTTACTGACGCGGCGACAGGCGCATTTGGCGATCTCAATGCCCTGCAGCGGGATCTGGACAAATATCTGGGACAGAGCCGGATGACCTATCTGGAGCTCCCTGCCGCCACACTCAAGCCCGGCCCCGTCTCGGTCCGCGCGCTGAGCGCGGGCGAAGCGGCGGCCATGCCGCTGCGGATCGAGCTCAAGAACCGTCCCTCGCCCGAGGAACTGGAGACGCTGGTGGCGGACTTGCGCGCTCTGGCGCCGCGCTATCCGAACGATGCCGCGCTGCACGCCACGCTGGCCGAAGCCGAGCTGGAAGCGGGTCATGAGGATGCTGCCCTTGCCGCTGCCAACACCGCCCTCGCTCTCGATGACCGGCAGGTGAGCGCCTATCTGGCGAAAGGAAAGGCGCTGTTCCGCAAGGCGGAGTCCGCCCCCGACGCCAGCGCTGCCTATGCCGAAGCGCGACGCCCGTTCATCGAGCTCAACAGGATCGAGAATAATCATCCCCTGCCCCTGCAATATTTCTACCGCAGCTTCCTTGAGCAGGGCCGGCGCCCGACGGAGAATGCGGTGGCCGGGCTGGAGCGCGCCGTGGTGCTGGCGCCGTTCGACCAGAATCTCCGTACGATGCTGGTGATGCAGCTGCTGCGGGACCAGCGCTATGATGACGCGCTGATCAACCTCGGTCCGCTAGCGTTCGATCCGCACGGCGGCCCCAGCGCGACGTGGGCACAGGGCCTGCGCGATCGCATCGAGGCGCACGACCGCAGCCAGCCGCTCGATGTGGACGCCCTGCTGCAGGACCTCGCAGCGGCGCAGGCCGAGGATGCCGGCGATGAGGGCGGCGAGAACATCAGGGGAAATTGAGCCCCCTCACCGTCACCCCGGGCTGACCCGGGGTCCAGCTTTTCTTTCGCACGCATCGCCAAATACATTGCGGCTTTCCGTGTTCGGACGTTTCAAGCGGCACGCCTTCTTCGCAAGAAGGCCAGCTGGACCCCGGGTCAAGCCCGGCGTGACGATCGTGAAATGCGGCAGCGGCGCCGCCGCCCCTTCATTGTTTCCCGATTCGCAGCCTCAAACCACTCGCAAATGTAGCGTCTTATAAACGCTCATCGTAGTTAATGACCCCATTTGGGGCATTAACTAAATCTCTTAAAATTTCCCCTCAGAATTCCCTGATTATTTCGCGATAATCGAAGTTAACGAGCGTCCAATCGTAGTTAATGCCATTTTGTATCGAGATGTATTCCTTCACACCGGCTTCAGGACTTTTGAAGGGAACATCGCCGTGAAGAAAACGCTTATCGCTCTCGCTGCCGGTGCAGCCGCTATCGCCTCCGCAACTGCCGCGAACGCGAGCACCTTCGTCATCAACAGCCTCTCGACGCAGTATAGCAGCCCGAGCGGCGAGGTGAGCATTGGTTCGGGCTGGAGCAGCACCTCATACGACGGCTCGTTCTCGCCCCAGAATATCTCCGGCACATGGGACGGCAAGGCGGTCAACTTCCTAGCTTACTGCCTCGAAGTCACCCAGAACTCGAGCACCGGCACGTTCAATGTCGTGTCGCTGAGCAACTATCTCGGTGGCGCGCTCTACAATGATGTCGCCTCGCTGGTCAGCAACTACGCCGGTGGCGACAAGACTCAGTCCGCTGCCCTGCAACTGGCGCTCTGGGAGACTCGTTACGAAACGAGCAACTCGAAGAACGTGGGCGCCGGTTACTTCGAGCTCGAATGGGCGAGCCAAGGCGAGTCCACGCTGATCAACACCGCCAATTCCTACCTTGCCAACAAGGGCACGATTAACAGCAATCTGGATTTCTGGGTCGCGACCAACAGCAGCAAGCAGGACCTGCTGTTCTACACCGTCAAGCCCGCCGTGCCGGAGCCGGCCACCTGGGCAATGATGATCATCGGTTTCGCTGCGATCGGCCGCACGCTGCGCGCACGCCGCCCCAACATGGCGATCAGCTTCAGCTAAGCACAGCCTTTACGATGTGGGAGCGGGAGCCTCGTGTCTGCGGACACGGGGCTCCTTGCTGTGCGGCCAGCGCGCGCCCCGAAAGGCCTTTCACCGCGTCGGCACGGGCTCGTCGCCGGCATAATCGTAGAAGCCCCTGCCCGTCTTGCGCCCCAGCCAGCCGGCTTCGACATACTTGACGAGCAGCGGCGCGGGCCGGAATTTGGGATCGCCCGTGGTGTCCTGCAGCACCTTGCAGATCTCCAGACAGGTATCGAGGCCCACGAAATCGGCCAAAGTCAGTGGACCCATGGGGTGGTTGAGGCCCAGTTTGATCGCGTTATCGATATCCCTCACGCTGGCCACGCCCTCGCCGAGCGCGAAGATCGCCTCGTTCAGCATCGGCAGCAGGATGCGGTTGACGATGAACCCCGGCGCGTCGAACGCATGGACGACCTCCTTGCCCAGCGCCTGTGCATAGGCCTCCACCGCCTGCACCGTCTGTGGCGAGGTAGCGAGGCCGCGAATGACCTCCACCAGCGCCATCACCGGCACAGGATTGAAGAAATGCACGCCAATGAACCGCGCCGGATCGGGCGCCGCCTGCGCGAGCCGCGTGATCGGAATGGACGAGGTGTTGGTCGCGAGGATCGCATCCGGCGCCAGAACCGCGCCCACCTCCGCGAAGATTGCGCGCTTGATGTCCTCCCGCTCGGTCGCGGCCTCGATTACCAGATCGCACCCGGCGACATCATCGAGCGCCACCACGGGTGTGATCCGTGCCAGCGCCGCCTGCGCATCCGCCTGCTCCAGCTTGCCATTCTCCACGGCGCGCGCGAGTCGCTTCTCGATGCCGGACTTGCCCTTTTCCGCACGCGCGAGATCGATATCGCGCAGCAGCACATCCATGCCGGCCTGAGCGCTCACCTGCGCAATGCCCGCGCCCATCTGGCCGGCGCCGATCACAGCGATTCTGCGCATATCTGTGTCCTTTCGATCCACTTGGCCCGGCTTGCTGACCACGGGCTGTCGCAACACATGCAGCTTGGCGCTACACCATTGGCTTCAACTGCATTATGACTGGCGGAATGACAAGGATTTCACGGCTTCTGCGCATGGGCGCGCTGGCTCTCACGGGCCTGGCAACGGTCGCGCCCGCTGCCCCGCCGCGCGGCGAGCAGACGTCGGGGTCTGTCCTCTCGACCGCGCCCGTTGTGGCAGAACCGGTGCTTGGTCGTCTGCGTGTTTTCGACAACTGGGCCGTGGGGTGCGACAATCGCCTGTCCTGCAGTGCGGTATCGCTGAATCCGGAAGGGGTGGATACGCCCAACCGGCTGCTGGTCCTCATTCACCGCGATGGCGGCCCCGCAGGCGCCACCAGCCTGCGCGTGCTGCTGGCCGACCGGCTGCGCGATCGGGTCGATTTCATGATCGATGGCACGCGCCGCATGCGGCAGAAGGTCGATGGCGACACGATTGCGCTTGATGGCCAGACCGCGCTGGAGGTCGTGCGGTCCATGGGCTCCAGCTACGTGTTCGAGCTGTACGATCGCAACCGGACGGTCATCGGCGCCCCGTCGCTGCAAGGCGTCGCAGCGGCACTGCGCTATATGGATGAGCAGCAGGGCCGCATCGGCAGCCGCGGCGCGCTGGCCGCCATCGGTGATGGCCCGGCCGACATGGCGCGCGCCCTGCCGGCCGACCCCGTGCTGCCCAAGACGATCCCGCTCCTCGCCGAAACCGCGACGCCTGCGCTCACGCCGCAAGAGCAAGCCACCGCCCAGCGCCTGGCGCAGTGCGAGAGTGGGCTGGAGAGCAGTCGCCAGCCCGATCTCCATACGCTCGATGCGGGGCATGTCCTGCTGCTGCTGCCCTGCGATGCGGGCGCATATAATGTGAGCGCCGTCCCGCTGATCGCGAGCGGCGAGCCCGGCAACCGGACGATTGCCTTCGCCCCGTTCGATCATCTGCCCGGCTTCACCGGCGATGCCAGCGCCCCGCCGCTGATCATGAATGCCCGCTGGAATCCTTCACGTGGTGAACTCTCCAGCTTCGCCAAGGGCCGGGGCCTTGGCGACTGCGGCACGGCGGAGACCTACCGCTGGGATGGCACCCGCTTTCGGCTGACGGAAGCCCGCTCCATGCCGGTCTGCCGGGGCGCCTGGGAATGGCCGGTGCTGTTCTCGCTGAAGGAAGAGGCCACAACGGGACGGCCGTAACCAGCCGCATGACCGCGCCTCAGCAGTAATCGTCCAGCCGGGCGTGGACCTGTTCCAGGACCTCCAGCGCAATGGCCAGCTTCTCAGGTGGAATGTCCCGCAGGATGTCCGCGCGCAAATCATTGGTGATCGCCATGATGTCTCGCGTGGCGGCCAGCCCTTTTTCGGTGATCCGGTTGTGGACGACCCGGCGGTCGACCTGGCTCTGCGCGCGTTCGATCAGGCCGTCGCGTTCCAGCGTGTTGAGCATATGGGCCATGGTCGGCCCTTCGACGCCGATCAGTTGGGCCAGTTCGCGCTGGGAGAGGTCGTCGCGGGCGCAGGCGAGCAGATACATCGTCTCCCACCGCGCCATGCTTTGCCCAACACTGCGGACCTTGTCATTGGCAAGCTTGCGCCAGCGCCGTGCCGCGACGACCAGCGCGCGCGTGGTCCGGAAAAAGGTGACGGTCCGCTCGTCGTGCTTGGCCCCGGCGTAGAAATTGGAGAGATGTCGCGTGGCATCCTCAATGGGAAAACCGCCAAATCGCGGAAGGCTGCGCGATGTCGCCGCGTCCTCTTCGCTGGTGGAACCCTGTGCGGACGGAGCCTTGTCGACCATCATTCTCCCTTACGTGCCGTTCCAGCAGACCTCCCGCACCTGCACCCGCTCCGTCAAGAGCGATCCGTCGGCCGGCCTGTGCGCCAAAGGGTGCCGTGCCGGACGAAACGCGCCCGGCACGGCAGGGGGATCAGAAGGACGTGCGGATGCCGGCCTTGTACATGCGCCCAACCGGGTTGAAGAGCACGTTGTTACCGCTGCCGTTCGCACCGGGGAAGTTCGGCGGATCGACATTGAACACATTGTCCACGCCGAAATAGACGCTCAACTTGTTATCGCCGCCGACCGGCACCTTCACCGTGCCCATCATGTCGACATAGGTGCGCGATGGCATGGCGTTGGTGCTGGAACTGCTGGAGGCCGTGATCACATAGCCGGGCTGCTCGGCGCCGATGAACGCCGCGTTGTAGAAGCCCTTGTTGATCCAGCGAACATGGGTGGAGAGCGAGAACAGCTCACCCAGGTCGAGGCCCACGGTCGCGTCAACCGTCCAGTCGGGGATGCCCGGAGGCGTACCGCCGCGCAGACCCGTCTGGCCGGCCCGTTCGACCGGCCCCACGGCGTCCACGGTCACCAGATCGATGACATGGCTGGCCATGACGGACAGGTTGACTGCGCTGGCCGCGCCGACCGGCTGGCGATAGTTCAGCTCCATGTCGATGCCGCGCGCGTTGAGCTGGTTGACGTTCTGAACCACGTCGCGAACATTGGTGATGACGCCATTGGCCGCACCACCATCGCGCGTGACCAGCGAGCAGCTCAGCGTATCGCCCTGCGAGCAGCGCGTCACGATGTTCTGCTGGCCGAGCGTGCTGATCGCATCCTTGATCTTGATGTCATAATAATCGACCGACGCCCGGAACCGCCCGAGCATCCCACCGCTTGGCTGCAAGACGATGCCAGCGGTGAACGTGTCCGCCTTTTCCGGCCGCAGATTGGGGTTGGAGCCCAGCGTGATCGGCACGACCGTCTGCTGACCGCCACGCGCCGGATCGTTGAGAATGCCGGACGCACTCGTGATCGGGCCGAACAGTTCCGAGACGTTGGGCGCGCGGATGTCGCGGGACTTGGTGACGCGGAAGCGGACCGCATCGACGGGCGCCCAGACGCCGCCCACCTTCCATGTGGTCACATTGACCGTGCTGCTCGGGAAGAAGTCGCTGGACCGCTTGTAGTGGGTCCGGCGGACGGCGCCGTTCAGGCTCAGTTCGCGGAAGAACGCCGTGTCGCGCAGGATCGGCACTTCGGCCTCACCATAAGCCTCGACCACCTGAATCTTGCCCGAGATGACCGATCCGTTGCCGGTGAAGAAGGCCAGCGCCTTGGAATTGGCATCGGCATCGCCGCTGACGCTGTCGCTGCGATATTCCGCGCCCACGGCGACGCCGAGCGGCCCGGCGGGCAGATCGAACAGCGAGCCGGTGACGTTGGCAGCGACGACATGCTGGGTGGTGATGTTGGTCTGGAAGGCATCGGCCGTGACATAGGCCTTGGCCGCCGCGAAGGTGGCGCCTTGGCCGGAGCCGAAGGGATTGAGGGCCACGCAGGCAGGGTCGTTATTGGTTGTGCTGGCATCGGCATTCACCCGGCACACCGGCGCCCCGCCGGGCCCGGCCACCGCGTCGAGCGCCTTGAGAATGCGCGAGGTGATCGTGCCACCCGTGATGTCGCTGCGGAACTCGTTGCGGCCGAACTGATAATAGATGTCCGCCGACCAGTTGGGCGAAATCTCATATTTGGCGGACGCGACGGCGCGATAGACATCGTTCTTCACGACCAGCTGGCCCGGGCCAATATCCTTGAAGCCCTTGCCCAGCGTGAAGCTGGTGAGGCCATTAGCATCCATGATGGTGCGCAGGTCCAGCGCGGGATTGCCGGAGGTCGGAATGAACGGGTTGTCGCGCTGGATGGTGATGGCCGTATTGCGATACGGCACCGCGCGGTGGCGCCCTTCGCCATGACCGTAGTTGAAGCCGAACTCCATCGTCAGGGCCGGCGTGGCTTCCCACGTGGCGAACGCCATGGCGTTATAGCGCTTGGTCGGCGAGACGATCGGGAAATCGAAATAGATGTTCTCGCCCGGCCCATCATTGGTGCCGCCAAGCTGATAGAGGTTGTTGGCCAGCGTGCCCTGCGTGGTGCGGAACGGCGTGCCGTCGGCGCGGAAGCCGATGCCGTCGATCGCGCGGAGAGCCGGGACGAGGCGGCCGGCATAAGCGGAGCTCGGCGGCGTGGTGATACCGTTATAGGGCGCCGTCCAGGGGTAGACGCCCGCCAGGATGTTGTTGGCGGGCAGGCTCGTCACGCCGGGATTGCGGCTGATGTTGATGAAGCCATTGGCGCACCAGTCGCGCGAGGGGCAGCTTTCCACACCCTCCGCCTTTTCATATTCGCCGCCCACGAGCAGATGCAGCGTCTCGCCGATCTGCCAACCGCCGGCCGCGCCGAACTGGGTGGTGAAATTGTCGCCATATTGCGAAAAGCCGACTTGGGCATTGGCCTTGTAGCCCGTGAACGCCTTGTCGATGAGCAGGTTGACGACGCCGGACACGGCGTCCGAACCATAGACGGCGGACGCGCCGCCCGTGACGACCTCGGCACGCTGGAGCATGATCGAGGGGATCATGTTGGTGTCGACTGTCGCCTGCGTGGTGGACGGCACGAAGCGCTTGCCGTCGACGAGGGTCAGCGTGCGCACCGCGCCCAGACCACGAAGATCGAGGATGCGACCGCCGACATAGCCGCCCGCCGCGCCCAGACCGGTCGAGGCCGGTGAGTTGGTCGCGCGGAAGGCAGGCAGTTCGTTCAGCGCATCGCCGAGATTGGTGATGCCGCGTGTTTCCAGTCGCTCAGCGCCCAGAACCGCCACGGGGGTCGGCCGGTCGAAACCGGAGGCGATGCGCGATCCGGTGACCACGATGGCCTCGTCGCTTGCATCTGCTCTATCGCTTTGGGGGGCGCTGTCCTGCGCGAAAGCAGGGAAAGCGAGGACGGTGGCGAGGGCCGCGAAACAGGCGTGCTGACGCAGCACGCGCGCAGATCTCTTCATTGCAAAGTCTCCCAGACAAATTATCGTTGTTAGGGAGCTATCTATTCATCAGATTCTGTTAGTTTGCAATCTACTTTGTCGCCGTCCGGGCGAAGGTCGATATGGTGTGGCGCAAATGCGGCAGGCTGTCAGATACCCCGTGAGAAAGGGCGGCAAACCAAGGTCCGCCGCCCTCTCACAAAGCATCCGCGGCGCGCCCCTTATTGTTTGCCGGCCACCGAATAGGTGATTGCGGCATTGCGGGTCTTCTGGAAATCGGGAACGCTCAGGCCCTTGAAGGCGGCATAAACGTCGATATTGCCGATGCCGAGCACCGCGGCCATTTTCTCCAGCATGAAGAAGATGACGCCGTAATGGATCATGCCGATCCAGTTGCGGCTGCGGATCAGCTCCTTCTCTTCCTCGCTCAAATCCGACTCGGCAAACAGCCCTTCCTGATCCTCGACAAACCGCTTGCGGAACTCCGGCTCGATCAGGCGGTGGAGGAAGTGGTTGATGCGGAAGCCCTTGACCGCGCGGTCAATGGTGAAAGGATAGGTCCCTTCGATCGCCTCGACGCCCGCCAGCTCGCGGGACGCGCGGGCACGCAGTTGCTCATCGGTCTCGGCCGGCGGCACCGGATCGCCCAAATCCTTGAACAGCATCGTCGCGATGGCCGTCATTGACGGGAGGAAGTAGCTCTGGTGCAGCTTCTCGACCTGTTCGGAGAGCGCGCCGCGCATCAGCAGCCACATCACCACCTCGGCGCCTTCCCAGCCGCCGAGCTTGGCGAGATCGGTCACCGTCGCGTCGAGCAGTGATTCGGGATCGTTGGTGAGCTTCTCCATGAACTCCATGTCCCAGGCGGTGTTGTTGAACCCGCAGCGCTCGCCATGGACCTGATGGGAAAGCCCGCCCGTGCCCGCGATCGCGACCTTGATGTCCCTGGGATAGCTCTGGATCGCGCGGCGCAGCGAGCGGCCGAACTTCCAGAAGCGGCGCGCCTTGGGGATCGGATGCTGAAGCACGCCGCACTGCAGCGGCACAAGGCGGCAGGGCCAGCCATTCTCGTGAGGCAGCAGGACCGAAAGCGGCGAGAAGGCGCCATGGTCCAGCCCCATGCCCTGCCAATAGGCCAGATCGAACTCGTCAGCGACCATGCACTCGGCGATGTGCTTGGCAAGGTCCGGATCGCCCTTGATCGCGGGCAGATCGCGCTTGCCGCCGCCTTCGTCCGCCGGCTCATACGCCTCGCCAATGCCCAGCGCGAAATGCGAGTAATGGGTGAAGAAGGAGGTCATGTGGTCGTTGTAGACATACAGGATCACATCGGGCTTCTCGTCCGCCAGCCATTGCTTGACCGGCTCGAATCCCTCGAAGATCGGCGCCCAGACGGGATCGGTCTGCTTGTTCGCATCCTTGGCGAACGCGATGGTCGGCGTGTGCGAAACGGCGAAACCGCCGATGATCCTGGCCATGGGCCTCTCCTCTTGTCTCTGCGGCGCAAGCACGGACTCGTCGCCGGTGGCGCATAGTGTAGGTTGCACCCTATTTGTACGCAACACAAACGAAGTAGCCGAAGGGCGGCATTGGCGAGCGTCCCGACCTCCTCTCTCGTCATTCCCGCGAACGCGGGAATCCAGGGGCGCATGGGCAGTTCCGCTGGCTTCTGGATTCCCGCGTTCGCGGGAATGACGAAGGGGACTGTCTAGCGCGGCCCCGCCTCATCCATCGTCATCGCCTGCGAGGGATAAGGCGCAACCAGCCGCTGCGCCTCTTTCCAGTCCGCGCGCAGCCAGCGGCCATGATCTTCAGCGTGGAGGATCACCGGCATGGTGCGCGGGTTGACCGAGGCGACCAGCCGGTTCGGCTCGCAGGTCAGCAGCGCAAAACTCGCCACCTCGCTGTCCCGCCAGATGCCCGCGAACGCGAAGATCGCCGCATCCGGCAGCGAGAAACGATGCGCGACGCGCTTGCCGGTGCGTGGATTAGGCGCCTGCGACCAGAGCTGAAAGCTGGTAACCGGCACCAGGCAGCGGAACTCCGTATGCCGCAGCGTGCCGACCCAGAACGGACTCTCGACATTGCGCACATGCGCGACCGGCGCGCCGCCCGTCAGAGCCGCGGCCGGCGGCGGCGGCACGCCCCATAGCCGCGGCACCAGCCGGCGCACGCCATCGCGCCCATGCACGATCACCGGCCCATAGCGCCCCGGCGTCATATAGCCTCCCGGCCACGGGTCCTCACCGGCATCCGCATGGAGCGCCGCGCCGATCTGCGCGGCACTGGCATCGAGGCGATAGAGGGACGTCATGGTCGCGCCCCACCCTTCCTGGCGCGGGACCGCGCGGTCAAGCGGGACGACACCCCTTCTACTGTGACGCTGCGACAGAAGCCATTTCGGCAGAGGGCGGTACCGCAGGTATCTCGGGAGCACCCACGGGCTCGACAGATTCGGACGCCGCAGTCGGGCCGAACGAGTCGGGAAAGGACGCGAGGGCGCGCTCTGGCAGATCATAGCGGTCCATCGTCACCGCAGAACAGGCGTAGGTGGCCTGATTGTGCCACTGCGCCGCAGCCATGCGAGCCGCAAGATCGGCGTGGCGCGCGGAGATCACCGTTCGCGCCTGCTCGATGTTGCTTGTCCAGAATATGGCGCTCTGCACCTTCTGGCCAGTCGAAAGGCTTGCGCCCATGACAGGCACGAAATCGCCCGCATAGACAACCGAGCCCGGCGCCACATGTAGACGGGGAGCACCAAAGCAATTGCTGCTGGTGGCAACCGCAGGGCCAGCCACCATGCTGTCCAGCGCATAATCGCCGGCAGTGACTCGGATAAGTTGGACCTCATAGTTCTGCTTCTTGTCCGCGCTGGCGATATTGAGGCGATAGGTGGTGCCATCGCCCGTTTTCTTCCAGTCGCGCGGCTGGTAGACCAGATCCTGCTTTTCTACATCGTAGCGGGCGAGACTGACGCTGGCTGAGCGTCCTGCGCTCGCGACCATCGGACGGCGAAATGCCAGGACGACCAGCCCCTCATTCTCTCCCAGCGCAATAGCCGCCCCTGGATCGATCTTTTTGCCCGCGAACAGGCTGCCAGGCCCGGCAGTCGGCGCGTCCAGGGTTAGTGCCGGATCTTCGACCTGCGTAAAGCTCGTGCGCGTGGTCACCTCGCCTTCAACCGTCTGCGCACCCACGATCCCGCCAAAATAGGCGTCACGCTGTGCATCGCCCATTGCGAGCAGGCTCTCTTGCTGCGACTTGGGCACCTCCACCAACCGCCAGCCGCGAATGAGCAGGCACTGGCGCCGATTGGCCCGCCGCTGCTCGCCTTGCACGATCATGCCGCCGATCAGTCCGCCAAGCCCGCCCCCAATACCCGCAGCAAGTGGAGAAATGACTGCGGGGTTATAATAATACGGGACGGTCCCCGCAGGTGTACGCGATCCGCGTGCGATCAGGCGGCATTCCTGCCAGTCCCGGTCATAGTCCGCCCGGGTTGCGCCGGGCTTGTTGTAGAAGCGCGTGTCCTTAAGGTCGCGAGCAGCGTCCTTGGCGATGTCTTCCGGCCTGTCATCGGGGTCGACAGGCGGCGACTGCGGGACGGGAGGCGGATTGTCGCCGCCGACCGGCACCAGGACCGTCCCCTGCGCCAGCACCGGCTCGGCCGGTAATGCTGCAAGAATTCCGAGCGCCAGACAACGGCGCGCAAAAGCACGATACCCCCTCATGATCCCCCCTAAACTCCTGTTTCAACACGGCGTTATCGCCAATCTGGAATGCGGGCAATCGAGATTTCTTGCCCAGTAATATAATGGTGTCTCATAATGATTTCATGACCGATCCCACCGCCCGCGCCCTTATCGACCGCCTCGCTCTCCAGCCGCATCCGGAAGGCGGATGGTATCGCGAGACCTGGCGGGCTGAGGCCATGCCCGGCGAACGCGCCGGGGCGACGGCGATCTATTTCCTGCTCGAGGCCGGGCAGCGCTCCCATTGGCACAAGGTGGATGCGAGCGAGACCTGGCTCTGGCACGCTGGCCACGCGCTCAGCCTCTCCACCGCGCCGGGCGACGAAGGCCCGGTGACAGCCCTACGCCTCGGCGGCGATGTGCTGGCGGGCGAGATCCCGCAGCATGTCATCGCCCCGCACCACTGGCAGGCCGCCGCGGCCGGCCGAGGCTGGGCGCTTGTCTCGTGCATCGTCACCCCGGGTTTCGACTTTGCCGGTTTCACGCTCGCGTCCCCCGGCTGGGCACCAGGTTGCGCACCAGGTTGCGCACCAGGCGATCCCTCCGCGGCTTGATCCAGCGCAAGGCGACGCGGCGCCGGCCCTGACATGCAAGCCTCATGATGAGGAGCCCTGCGCCATGAGCCACGCCGAATGACCCAATCGACCACCGCCGAAGCATCCCCACCCGACCCCGCGCCGCTGCCCTATGACGAGATCGGCGGCACGCCGGCCGTGCGCGCGCTGGTCGAGCGCTTCTATGATCTCATGGAGCAGGACCCGCGCTTTGCCGAATTGCGGGCGATTCACGAGCCCGATCTCGCGCCGATGCGGGAATCGCTGACCGGGTTCCTCACCGCCTGGCTCGGCGGCCCACGCGACTGGTTCACGCAAAAGCCCGGCGCCTGCATCATGTCCGCGCATCGCCAGATCGGCTTTGGCGATGTGGAAACCCGGCAATGGACGCAAGCGATGGCGCAGGCGCTGATCGACACCGGCGTAGAGGAAGCGCTGGCCGAGAAAATGAACGCCGCCTTCGCCCGCATGGGTCGGGCGATGCAGCGCGATTAGACCGGTTGGCTTAGGGCCGTCCTGCATCGTTGCCGCTATCGGCCCGCCTCGCAAAACCGCGTGGCGGGCGAAATGTCGTGAATGCGGCCTCCAATCACACCCCGCGAAAATATCTTAGACGGAAGCGCAGACACGCCTTATAGGCCTAGCGAGTCAGAAACCGGAAATAATTCCGGCATAGTGAAGCTTGCCAAGGGACCTGCGCCATCATGAGAGAATTTCACTCCTATCGCCCGGCCGAGGGCCATCGTCTCAAGCACCAGCCGGCCAACGCGATCGTCGCGCCCCGCCCGATCGGCTGGATCAGCACGGTCAGCGCCGAGGGGGTCGCGAATCTCGCTCCGTTCAGCCTGTTCAACATCGCCAGCTACCGCCCGCTGATCATCGGCTTCTCCTCGGGTGGGGAGAAAGACAGCGTCCGCAATGCGCGAGAAACCGGTGAATTCGTTTGGAACTTGGTTGGCCGCGATGTCACCGACGTGATGATCCTGACCGGGGACGAGGTGGGGCCCGAGGTCGACGAGTTCGAGATGGCGGGGATCGAGAAGATCGCCTCGATCGATGTCGCGCCGCCCCGCGTGGCGGCGAGTCCCGCCCAGTTCGAATGCAAGGTGACCGAGATCATCCACCTTAAGGATCTGGATGGCGTCCCCAGCGACTTCCGGGTGGTGTTCGGCCAGGTCGTGCATGTGCACATCAATCAGGACTGCATCCTCGACGGCATCTATCAGACCACCCATGCCGTGCCGGTGTCGCGCGGGGGCGGCCCGGCCGATTATTATGAGACGCGTGCCGATGCCCTGGTCCAAAAATGGCGGCGCGGTCCGGTTACGCCCGTCGACCGCAAGCGAGAGTTTTCCAAGTGATCTGACGGCTCGAAATGTCTGACCCGCCCCCCCGAGTCTCGACGCGGACGATATAAGCGACGACATTTGAAGCGGCTGCCAGAGGTGAAACGGGGGATTCTCGGCTTTGACCGTCAGCGGCCAGGTCTTTTGGATTTGCAGGGCGATAGGCTGGTATTGGGCTGAGAGCTGCCTGCACTATCGCCTGCAATGCTCGAAGGCGCTCGGCGCGATGGAGACGCCCGACATAAGCCATGTTGCGGCAGGAGGGGGCCAATAGCGCGAACGGCATCCCTGAGATGCCGCGCCCAGCCCCCGCCGCCAGCCCTCAGTCGAGTGCCTCAATCACCGCCGCGCGCAACTCCGGCAGGCCCATGCCCTTCTCGCTCGATGTCGGGATGATCTGCGGATGGGCCGCCGGGCGCTTGCGTACTTCTGCCGCGGTTTGCTCGGTGACGACAGCGAGGTCGGTCGCCTTCACCTTGTCGGCCTTGGTCAGCACCATACGGTAGCTCACCGCTGCTTCATCCAGCATGTCGAGCAGCGTGCGGTCGACATCCTTGAGGCCGTGGCGGGCATCGACCAGCACCAGCGCGCGCTTGAGGACGGCACGCCCGCGCAGGAAATCGTTCACGAGGAAGCGCCACTGCTTCACCACATCCTTGGGCGCCTTGGCATAGCCATAGCCGGGCATATCCACGAGACGGAAGCGCAGCGGCTCGCCCACGTCGAAGAAATTGAGCTCCTGCGTGCGCCCCGGCGTGTTGGATGTGCGCGCAAGGCCATTGCGGTTGGTCAGCGCATTGATGAGCGAGGACTTGCCGACATTGGAACGCCCGGCAAAGGCGACCTCCGGCACATCCGCTGGCGGCAGGAAGTTCAGCCCCGGCGCGGATTTGAGGAAGCTGATCGGCCCGGAAAAGATCCGGCGGGCCTCCTCGATGCGGGCGGCGGTGTCCTGATCGCTCTGGGCTTGATCTGTGTCGGTCTGGTTCATGCCATCCCCCTAGCGCCAGACGCGGCGCCCGTCACCTGAAAGGGCAAGGAGCGGGAAAGCGGGGTGCGGTCGATCCCGAAGATCAGCGGGACCCCGGGTCAAGCCCGGGGTGACGAAGTTGGAATGAGATCATCCCTGGAAGCGCAAGTGGGATAGGGCGCTTGCTCCCCACCGTCACCCCGGGCTTGACCCGGGGTCCCGCTGCTCGATCTTCCCCTCGCCTCAACCCTTCGCCGTATCCGCTGCCGGCTGCCCCAGCACGGGATGCTGGCGATACAGCCACCATTGCTGCGCGATGGTGAGGATGTTGGATGTGCACCAGTAGATCAGCAGGCCGGCCGCGAACGGCGCCATGATGAACATCATCATCCAGGGCATCAGCGAGAAGATCTGCTTCTGCACATCGTCCATCGGCGCCGGGTTCAGCTTGAACTGCAGCCACATGGTGATGCCGAGGATCACCGCCAGCACGCCGATGCCGAGGAACGAGGGCGGCGTGAACGGCAGCAGGCCGAACAGGTTGAGGATGTGCGCCGGATCGGGCGCGGACAGATCCTTGATCCACAGGTAGAAGGGCTGGTGGCGCATATCCACCGTCAGCATCAGCACCTTGTAGAGCGCGAAGAAGATGGGGATCTGCAGGAAGATCGGCAGACAGCCCGCGAGCGGATTGACCTTCTCCGTCTTGTACAGCGCCATGATCTCCTGCTGCATCTTGGGCTTGTCGTTCTTGTAGCGCTCCTGCAGCGCCTTCATCTTCGGCTGGATGGCGCGCATCGCCGCCATGCTGGCGAACTGCCGCTGGGCGACCGGGAACATCAGGCCACGCACGATGAAGGTGAGGCAGATGATCGCCACGCCGAAATTGCCGATGTGGCGGAACAGCCAGTCGAGCAGATAGAAGATCGGCTTCTCGAACCAGCGGAACCAGCCCCAGTCGATCGCGCGGTCGAACAGTGCGATGCCCTGCTGGTCCATATAGCGGTCAAGCACCGGGGTTTCCTTGGCGCCCACGAACAGCCGGCTCGTCGTGCTGAGCGAGGTGCCGGGCTGGACGACGGCGGGCGCGTAGGTCAGGTCGGCCTGATAGCGATTCTTTTCTTTGGCGCACTCTGCCTGATTACGTTCGCTGCATAGGAAGCGCGCATCCACAGGAAGCGATTGCGCTGGAATCAGGGCAGCGTGCCAGTACAGGTCTGTAAACCCGATCCATCCTCCAGTGGTGCTGAATGCATTAACCCCAGCAACCGTCTTGGTCCCAAAAATCTGGGCGAAGAATCCTGGCGCCTCGCCATCAAGATTCTGGAAACCGATGTCGTAATTGGCCGATCCGTTGAACACACCTACGGGGCCGGTGTGGATCGTCCAGGTCGACTTGTCCTTGCCATGACCAAGGCGCGAGAGCAGGCCATAGTTGCGGACGGCGATGGCATTGCCGCCCGCATTCTCAACCGTCTGCGCGACGGTGAGCAGATAATCCTCGTCGATCGACAGGCGGATGAGGAAGGTCTGCCCCGCGCCATTGCTCCAGCGCAGCGTCACCGGAGTCTGCGGGGTCAGCTTGGTGCCGTCCGCCGTCCACACTGTGTTGGCATCCGGCACGCGCACGCCTTCGCCGCTCCAGCCGAAGCTCGCGAAATAGGCATCGGCCGTGCCGCTCGGCGCGAGCAGGCGGACCGGCGGCGATTTTTCATCCACCGTCTGGCGATGCGTCGGCAGCACGACATCGTCGATGCGCGCGCCGCGCAGATTGATGGAGCCGCGCAGCTTGGGCGTCTCGATGGCGACGCGCTGGCTTTCGCCCAGCACGGCCTCGATCGGGCGAATCGCCTGCGCGCCTTCGGCCAGCGGCCCGCCGCGCACATTGGGCGCTGCGCCCTGCTGCTTCGCCTGCTGCTCGGCTCGCTCGATCGGCTGGGCCGATGGCGGGAAGAAATAATTGCTGATGACCGGCCAGCCAAAGAGAATAGCAATGGTCAGCACCACGGCGAGAAGGATGTTGCGCTTGTCGTCCACGTCTCTTTGGCTTCCGTCTCTTTGTCAGCTCATGTCAGGGGATTCGGCGTCAGGGCACCGGATCATGGCCGCAGCCGCCCCATGGGTGGCAGCGCAATAGCCGCTTCAACGCCAGCCAGCCACCCCTTATCGCCCCATATTTCCGCAGGGCCTCGATGGCATATTGGGAGCAGCTCGGCGAATAGCGGCAGGAGGGCGGCAGAATCCGGCTCGGTCCGATCTGCCAGCAGCGCGCCACGAGGATGAGAAGGCGCGCGATCATGGGGCGGAGTGGTCGAGTATGCGGCGACGCCATGGTCTTCCAGACTCGACCACCGTGCTCCTGCGAAGGCAGGAGCCCAAGGCCCAACCGACTGCCCTTGCCGCCCTGGGCTCCTGCCTTCGCAGGAGCACGGATGGTGCGGGGCCAGAGCGACAATCCCTCATCGACATCATGCGGGCGGCTCATTGCGCGGCGCAGGGTCATTGTGAGGCGCCGGGGGCGTCACCCTCTTGCTCCCACTGGAGCCGCGACCACCCCGACCCCGTCCACCTTCGCGCGGCGGGGCACCCTTGCCGCTGGCGACGCGCCGCAGCGCTTTCTCAAGCTCGGCGGCCAGCAAGGCATAATCGCGCTCGACCCCGCCCTCGCGGCCGATCAGCACATGATCGGCGCCGGCAATGGCGTGCGCAGGCAGGATCTCGCGCGCAAGCGCACGAAAACGGCGCTTCATCCGGTTCCGGATGACAGCGCCGCCGATTTTCTTGGTGACGGTAATGCCGAGGCGGGCCGTAGGATCGCCATCGCCCCGATCGCGCACCAGCAGTACGAAGCCTGGCATGGGTGCGCGCTGGCCGCGATTGGCGGCCAGATAGTCGGCGCGGCGGGTCATGCGACCCACGACGCGCCGCAGCGCGCCGTCCGCGCCGGGCTCGATCAGGCGGTCAGCTTCTTGCGGCCGCGGGCGCGGCGCGCGTTCAGCAGCTTGCGGCCGGCTGCCGTCGCCATGCGCAGGCGGAAACCGTGGCGGCGCTTGCGAACAAGGTTGCTCGGCTGAAAGGTGCGCTTCATCGTTCATTCCTCAAAATCGAATCAGGTTCTGCAGACTCGACAAAAATGGCCGCCTCGCCCCGATCCGGGAGGAGCGGCCGTCTGTCCGAAGGCGCGCGGATAGGCAAAGCGGGCTTATTTGTCAATCAGCGGGACGGAAAAGGACGCCGCGCTGCGCTGCTCTCTTAGGCGGGCCGCGCGGCTACCTGCAAGGGAATGAATAGCCACGCGCGCCTCATTCAGAAACGGTGGAAACGAAGCGGGAACATCGCTACACCCGCCTCATGATCGCGCATTTGAAAGGCCTGCTCGTCTCCACCGGACTGGATAGTGCCGTCATCGATGTCGGTGGCGTGGGCTATCTCGTCGGCATGTCCTCGCGCAGCCTGTCCGCGCTGGGCAGCGTGGGCGGAGCCGTCACCGTGCATACCGAGATGCTGGTGGGCGAGGAGTTCATCCGGCTGGTCGGCTTCGCGAGCGAGGCGGAGCGCGACTGGTTCCGCCTCCTCACCGGCGTGCAAGGTGTTGGCGCCCGCGTGGCGCTGGCCATTCTCTCCGCGCTGGAGCCGAGCGACCTGCACCGCGCCATTGCCGCGCAGGACAAGGCGATGGTCGCCCGCGCCAATGGCGTCGGCCCCAAGCTCGCCGAACGGATCGTGCGCGAACTGAAAGACAAGGTGGGCGCCATCGCCACCGGGTCCTTCTCTATCGGGCTGGATGCGAGCGGCGCGGCGATCCCGGCCGCGACGGGCGTGCAGGCCGATGCGCTCTCCGCCCTCGCCTCGCTGGGCTTCAAGCCGGGCGAAGCGAGCATCGCCGTCAGCGCCGCGCTGGACGAGCTGGGCGACAGCGCCTCACTGGATGCTCTGGTCCGCCTCGCGCTGCGAAAGGCTGCCAAGTGACGGGCCGGCCAACGCGCGCTAGGGTGCCGGGCTGATGGCAAGCTCCCCCCTCCTCACCGCCGGCCGCACGCCTGAAGATATGGATGCCGCGCTGCGCCCCAAGACGCTGGACGATTTCGTCGGGCAGAAGGGCGCGCGCGAGAATCTGCGGATCTTCATCAATGCCGCCCGCGCACGCGGCGAAGCGCTCGATCATGTGCTGTTCTTCGGCCCGCCGGGCCTGGGCAAGACGACGCTGGCGCAGATCGTCGCGCGTGAGATGGGCGTGGGGTTCCGTGCCACGTCCGGTCCGGTCATCGCCAAGGCGGGCGATCTCGCCGCGCTGCTTACCAATCTCGATGAAGGCGACGTGCTGTTTATCGACGAGATTCACCGGCTCAATCCGGCGGTGGAGGAAATTCTCTACCCGGCGATGGAGGACCGCGCGCTCGACATCATGATCGGGGAAGGCCCCTCTGCCCGCTCGGTGCGGATCGATCTGCCCTCTTTCACGCTGGTCGGCGCGACGACGCGGCAGGGCATGCTGGCCACGCCGCTGCGCGACCGGTTCGGCATCCCCGTGCGGCTCAACTTCTATACCGTCGATGAGCTGGAGCATGTCATCACCCGCGCCGCGCGGCTGCTCGACCTGCCGATCGCCCCCGATGGCGCGAGCGAAATCGCCCGCCGCGCCCGTGGTACGCCGCGCATTGCCGGACGGCTGCTACGGCGGGTCCGTGATTTCGCTCACGCCGCCGGCCATGATGTCGTCGATGCCGCCGCCGCCGATGCCGCACTGACCCGGCTGGAGGTCGACCAGCTCGGCCTCGACCTGATGGATCGCCGCTACCTGCGGATGATCGCCGACATATATAAAGGCGGCCCGGTCGGTGCCGAGACGCTGGCCGCTGGCCTCTCCGAACCGCGCGACACCATCGAGGATGTCATCGAGCCCTATCTGCTCCAGCTGGGGATCATCGCGCGAACCGCCCGTGGCCGCATCCTGAATGCGCCGGGCTGGAAGCATCTCGGCCTCAATCCGCCAGAGGGCAGCCAGGACGGTTTGTTCGACTGAGGCGACGAGCGGCAAGCGATCCTCCCCGGTCCCATGCGATAGAACGAAGATCTGCTGCGTTCTGACGCTTGAAAAGGCTTCCCGCCGCGAGTCGCGTCGGTTAGGACTGGTCGCCCATGCCTTCGCAAAGCGCCCTTCATCCCGCTTCGGGACAGTTTGAGAACGGAGAACATCGCTTCCCCGTGCGCGTCTATTTCGAGGACACAGACCTTTCCGGCGTCGTCTACCACGCCAATTATCTGCGCTATATGGAGCGCGCCCGCTCGGATATGCTGCGCCAGCTCGGCATCGATCAGCGCGCGGCGCAGGAAGCCGGCGAGGGCGTGTATGCGGTGACGGACATCGCGCTGCGCTACCGCGCGCCGGCCCGTCTGGACGATGATCTCACCGTGCGCAGCCAGCTGACGCAACTCGGCGCGGCGCGCTGCGTTATAACCCAGTCGGTCTGGCGCGAGGACACGGAACTGACCCGAGGCAGCGTCACCGTGGCCTTCCTCGACAGCACCGGTCGCCCGCGCCGTCAGCCGGCTGACTGGATCGATCGCTTCAGCCGGCTCGCGCCGATTCCTTCCTGACCGGAGAAACACCCCCGCCCATGACTCTCACCCTCATGCTTGCTGCCGCAGCGCCGGACAACGCGCTCACTTTGTCGCCGGTGGACATGTTCCTCCAGGCGGATCTCGTCGTGAAGGCGGTGATGGTCGGCCTGCTGCTGGCCAGCGTCTGGACCTGGGGCATCATTTTCAGCTTCGCCGGAAGGCTCCGGCGGATGCGCAAGGGATGCGACGAGTTCGAGCGCGCCTTCTGGCAGGCCAAGGACATGGACGCCTTCGCCAAGGAGCGCGGCCGCGAAGACCTGCCGAGCGCGCAGGTGCTCAATGCCGGCATCGCCGAATGGCGCCGCTCCACCGCCCAGCGCGGCATGAACCCGGATGGCACGCGCGATCGGCTCGCCACGGCCATGGGTTCTGCTCTTGCCGGCACCATCGACAAGATTTCGGACCGGCTGAACATTCTTGCCACTGTCGGCTCGGTGGCGCCGTTCGTCGGCCTGTTCGGCACGGTGTGGGGCATCATGCGCGCGTTCATCGCCATTGCCGGCGAGCAGAACACCAGCCTCGCGGTCGTGGCGCCGGGCATTGCCGAGGCCTTGTTCGCGACCGCCATCGGCCTGTTCGCAGCCATTCCGGCGGTGATCGGCTACAATCGCCTCAGCCACGGAGTGAACCGGCTGGAGACGCGAGTTCAGCGCTTCTCGGACGGGCTCTACACCACCTTCAGCCGCGAGCTTGAATCCTGATGGGCATGAACCTGCCTTCCAACCGGCGGGGCGGGCGACGCGCGCCCATGGCGGACATCAACGTCACGCCGCTGGTCGACGTGATGCTGGTGCTGCTCATCATCTTCATGGTGACCGCCCCATTGCTGGTGACCGGTGTGCCCGTGCGCCTGCCGGAGAGCCGCGCGAGCGCGCTGGATCAGGACAAGAAGCCCGCCATCGTCTCGGTCGATCCGGAGGGCGCGGTCTTCATCAATGACGATCCGGTGAGCGACGATGCCCTGCCGGACCGGCTCAATGCCTTGCGCGCTGGCCTGGGCCCGGACGAACAGGTGTTCCTGCGCGCCGACGCCGCGCTCGATTATGGCCGCGTCATGCGCGTGATGGGCGAGCTCAATCGCGCCGGGCTGGACCGGGTGGCGCTCGTCACCACCGGGATCGGCATGGGCGGATCGGATCCGTCCACCGTGCGTTCAGTGACGGGCGAATAAGGGCGGGGAATGGACCAGCGCGAGCGTCTAGGACTGGGAATTTCCACGGCGGGCCATGTGCTTCTGCTCGGCGCGCTGTCGCTCGGCCTGTTCCAGAAGAGCGCCGATTTGAAACCGCCGTCGACGATCGACGTGACCTTTGCGGATGCTGTCGCGCTCGAAAGCCTCACCCGCGAGCATGCGCCGGACGTGCCGCAAACCGCCACCGCGCCGGAAATCGGCGAGGTCGAGCCCGATGCTGCGCCGCCGCCGCCCGCCGCCGCGGCGCCCACGCCGCCGGCACAGCCCGAACCGGTTGCACCGCCACCCCCGCCCCGCGCGCAGGCACCGACGCCCAAGCCGGCTCCCCCACCGCCGCCCGCGCCCAAGCCGCGCGAACAGCGGGCGAGCACGCGCGAGACGCCGGCCGCCAAGCCCGCGCCCTCCCGCCCCGCGCGTGAGGAGGCGCCGCGTCAGCGCGCCTCGCGACTGGGTGACGATTTCCTCAAGGGCATCGACGCCGAGACGGCCTCCAGCCGCGCGACGCCCAACACCAGCGGCTCCAACGCCAAGCTCAGCCCGGTCGCGGCCCGTGCGCTCAATGCGGAGATCACCCGCCAGATCAAGCCGCACTGGCGCCCACCCTCGGGCGCCGATGCCGAAAAGCTGGTGACGCTGCTCAGTGTCCACCTGACACCGGACGGGCGCATCGATGGCCGGGTCGAGGTCGTCGGGCAGGAGGGCGTGACGGCCAGCAATCGCGCCCAGGCCGATCTCCATGCCGAGCGGGCCGTGCAGGCCGTGATGCGCGCCGCACCGTTCAAGAATCTGCCCGCCGAATTTTATGAACAGTGGAAGTGGCTCCGGCCGCTCCGCATCTATGCGAGTCTGTGACCATGATGATGCTCAGCCTTCGACGCAAAACCCTGCGCGGTGCCAGCGCCCTGCTGGCCCTGCTCATCGCGATGCCCGCCACGGCGCAGCTCAGCGTGGACGTCACCAATCCGGTCGAGAGCGATCTGCGGATCGCCGTTCCGGCTATGCCGACCCAGCAAAATGTCGAAACGCCGGCTGGCTCCACCCGGTCGCTTGGCCAGCGTATCGCCGAGGTGATCGCCAACGATCTGCGCGGCTCCGGGCTGTTCACGCCGCTCGGCCCCAATGGCGTGCAGGCACCCTCCATGGCGGAAGTCACCAGCCCCGTCTTCGCGCGCTGGTCCGCGATGAATGCCGAGGCGCTGGTGCAGGGCTTCGTCCGCTCGGCGGGCGGCGATTCGCAGATCACGGTCGGCTGCTATCTCTATGACGTGTCGCTCGGCACCGAGCTCGCCCGACAGGGCTATGTCGTCGCGCCCCGCGACTGGCGCCGCGCCGCCCACCGCTGCGCCGACCTTGTCTATTCGCGCCTGACTGGCGAGAGCCCGTTCTTCGATAGCCGCATCGCCTACATCGCCGAGACCGGCCCCAAGGACAATCGCGTCAAGCGCCTCGCCATCATGGATAGCGACGGCGCCAACCATCGCTTCATCACCAACGGCCAGAGCCTGGCACTCACCCCGCGCTGGTCGCCGGATTATCGCTCCATTGCCTATGTGAGCTATGTCGGCCGCAATGTGCGCATCTACATTTATGATGTCGATCAGGGCCGCCAACGCGTACTGCTGGAAGGCAGCGGCGCCATCTTCGCCCCGCGCTGGTCACCAGACGGCCGCACGCTGCTCTATTCGATGGCGAGCGGCGCCAACACGGACATCTACAAGATTCCCGTCGCCGGTGGTCGCCCGACACGGCTGACCAACACGCCGGGCATCAATGTCGGCGGCTCCTTCTCGCCGGACGGCACGCGCGTCGTGTTCGAGAGCGATCGCTCGGGCGGGCAGCAGATTTATGTGATGAATGCGGATGGCTCGGGCCAGCGCCGCATCAGCTTCGGCGGTGGTCGTTACGCCACGCCCGAGTGGAGCCCGCGCGGCGACCTCATCGCCTTCACCAAAATCGCCGGCAACTTCCGGGTCGGTGTGATGGATGTGAACGGCAGCAACGAGCGTCTGCTCACCAATGGCTGGCAGGATGAAGCGCCGACCTGGTCGCCCAATGGCCGTGTGCTGCAATTCTTCCGCACCGCAGCCGGTCGCTCCGGTAATTCCTCCATCTGGCAGGTCGATCTGACCGGCGTGAACGAGCGCAAGATCGTAACGCCGGTGGACGGCTCGGACCCTGCTTGGGGGCCGCTGCTTCAGTAACGGGGAACCAATAATTCATCTTTGTTTTCATATCTTCAGGTTGACTTGTCGGCAAAACGCCCCAACCATACGACGAACCGGTTTGTGTTCAGGACAGTAGGAGAAGCCCCCATGCGTACCACACCCCTGTTGCTGCTGGTTTCCAGTGCCGCGCTCGCCCTTTCGGCCTGTGCCAAGAAGGCGCCGGAGACTCTTCCCCCCGCACCGGCTGACACGGCACCGCCGCCGGCCGCGACACCCACGCCCACGCCGAGCGGCCCGACCCCGGGCAGCCAGGCAGACTTCGTCGCCAGCGTCTCCTCGGACCGCATCTTCTTCAATACGGATGAGAGCGACATCGACGATGAGGATCGCAACGTGCTGCGCAGCCAGGCCGAGTGGCTGATGCGCTACCCGCAGAAGCGCGTGACCGTCGAAGGCCATGCCGACGAACGCGGCACCCGCGAATACAACCTCGCGCTCGGTGAGCGTCGCGCCAATGCCGCCAAGAACTATCTGGCGTCGCTCGGCATCGATGCCGGTCGCATCAACACGATCAGCTACGGCAAGGAGCGCCCGGTCGCACTCGGCTCGGATGAAGCCAGCTGGGCCCAGAACCGTCGCGCAGTCACCGTTACGGTCGACTGACACGCGCCACAGCGCCAAAAAGAAAGGGCAGCCTTCCAAGCGGGAGGCTGCCCTTTTCTATGATCTGCTGCTGGCGGACGGGCCATCAGCCGCGGCGCGTACCCGTCATCGCCATGGTGCCGAAAGCGCCGGCATCGATGGTGCCGCTGATCTTGCCGTCGGTCACGATTGCCTCGCAGGTGAGCGTCATCGGCATGGGCATGGTCATCTCCATGGTCCAGGTCAGCCGGTTGCCATCCACCTTGCCGTTCTTCACATCGAGCGAGCCGAGCGGCCCCGCATTGGTGCCGTTGAACGTGTCTCCATCCGTCACGACGGTGAACACGCTCGCCTGATCCCCCATCGGGGTCTTGGTGGTGCAATCATAAGCGCCGTCTACTTTGGCCATTTCATCTCTCCTTCCGGAATGAACGTTATTCAGCGAGCGGGGGCCGCATCGGGGGTGATCTCCGTGACGGGCAACCCCAGCGGCTTGAGCTGGTCCGCAATCTGGCTCTTGTCGCCAACCACCACCCAGCTCAGCTGTGCGGGATCGATCAGCTGCTTCGCCGCCGCGTCGAGCTGGGCCGGAGTGAGCGCCTGATAGCGCGCCCGCAGCGTCTCGACGTAATTGAACGGCCGGCCGAACAGGGCGTCAGCCTGCATCTGCCCGAGCACGGCGCCCGTCGTCTCGAACTGACCCGGCAGCCCGGCGATCTCGCCATTGACCACGCGCGCGAATTCCTGCGGCGTCACCCCCTTCGGCCCCAGGAAGCTGACGATCTGATCCCGCATCGCCGCGATGGCCGGGCCGGTCTTGTCCGCCTGCACCGGTGCGCTGACCAGATAGGGGCTGCGCTCCAGCCGCCGGCTGAGCGCACCGCGCACGCCATAGGACCAACCCTTGGCCTCCCGAATGTCCGCGTTCAGCCGCGAGAGAAAGTCATCGCCCAGCACGGTGTTCGCCATGTTGAACGCGACCAGGTCATCGCGCCCGGTCGCCTTGGTGACGACCCCGCCCAGAATGACGGACTGCGGCGACTGCGGCCGGTCGATCAGGTAGATGCCCGGCTTGGGCGTCGGCACCGCCACCGAGAAATCCTTGACCGGCGAGGCCATGCGGTTCTGCGGCCAATTGCCGAAGCGCGCCTCCAGCAGGGGCTTGATCTCGGCCATGGTGATGTCCCCGGCGACGAAGATCTCTGCCTTGCTGGGGACGATCCAGCCGCCATGGTAATGCACGAGGTCGTCGCGCGTGATCGCCTTCACCGTGGTCTCCTCACCCCGCGCGCTGACCACGCCATAAGGATGCTGCGGGCCATAGAGCAGCGGCGAGATTGCCCGGTTGGCAAGGCCGCTGGGCTGCGTCTTTTCCGCCGCGATGCCGGCAAGCTGGATGGTCCGCAGCCGCTCGATCTCGCTCGGCGCGAAGGCGGGGTTGCGGATCACATCCTGCAGCAGGTCGAGCGAAGGCGCCAGATTGGGCTTGAGCGCGAACAGGGAGATGGACGTGCGGTCCATGCTCTGCCCGGTCGAGATGCTGGCGCCGAGCCGCTCCTGCTCCTCGGCGATCTGGATGGTCGAGCGGCTGGTGGTGCCGGCCTCCAGCAGGTCGAGCATCAGCGTGCCCAGCCCCATCCGGTCCCGCCGGTCACTGGCAAGCCCAGCGTCGAAATTGACCGCGATGCTGACCGTCGGCACGGTCGAGCGGGTCGCGACGTGCAGCTTGATGCCATTGCCAAGCGTCGCCGTCTCCACAGCGGGGAAATCGAGGTCCGGATTTTGCGTCACGTCCGGAATCGCCAGCGTCGGCTTGGGCGCCGCGACGTCCGCCGGCGCATTCTCGCCCGGCGCGGCGACGGTGGCGTCCGCATAGGCCTCCCGCTCACCGGGCTCGACCGTCAGCGCAAACACCGGGCGGGTGAGCCAGCGCTGCATCGCCGCCGTCACGGCCGTGGGCGTCGCGGCGGCGATGGCCGCCAGGTCCTTCTTGTACTGGGCAGGATCGTCCGAATATAACAGTCCCTCAGCCAAGGTGGACGCCTTGCCGCTGAATCCGCCGACCACTTCAAGCGCGGCAATCTCGCCGGCCACCTGCCGGGTGGCCACGCGGGTGACTTCGTCGGCTGTTGGGCCAGTCTTGATGAAATCGCCCATAATCTCATCGAGCCGGCGGGAGACCAGCGCCGGATCGGTGCCGGGCTTCACATCCGCCGTCGCCATGAAGAAACCGAGCTGCTCGAACTGCTGCACGCCCGCGGTCACGCTCACCGCGATCTGCTCGTCTCGGACGAGGATATTGTCCAGCCGCGAGCTGGCGAGACCGCCGAGCACCGCGCCACCCACGGAGAGCAAAGGCGCATCCTTGTCATTGCGACCCGGCGTCACCCACATGCGATAAATGCGCGTGGTCGCCACGCGGTCCTTCATCACCTTGTCGACCCGCGCGGGCAGCGTCGGGATCGGCGCGGCAACCGGCTTGACCGCCGGCCCCGCCGCGATGCCGCCGAAATATTTCTCGACCTTCGCCTTGGCCGTGACGGCGTCGATATCGCCGGCCAGCACAAGGATCGCGTTGTTCGGCCCGTAATGATCGCGGAACCAGCCCTTCACATCCTCCAGCGAGGCGGAGTCCAAATCCGCCATCGAGCCGATGGTCGAGTGGCCATAGGGATGGCCCTTGGGCAGCAGCGTCTCAAGCTGCACATATTCCACCAGGCCATAGGGCTGATTGTCACCCTGCCGCTTCTCGTTCTGCACCACGGCGCGCTGGGCGTCGAGCTTGCCTTGCGTCACCGCGCCGAGCAGGCGGCCCATGCGATCCGCCTCCATGAACAGCGCGCGATCGAGCGTGCCCGTCGGCACCGTCTCGACATAATTGGTGCGGTCGAACCACGTCGATCCATTGGTCGGGGTGGAGCCGGCCGAGACCAAAGGCTCATCGAAATTGGGCACATTCTCCGACCCGCCGAACATCAGATGTTCGAAGAGATGCGCAAAGCCGGTCTTGCCTTCCGGCTCATGCTTGGAGCCGATGCGGTAATAGACGGTCACGCCGACGACCGGCGCCTTGCGATCGGTATGCACGATCACGCGCAGGCCATTGGGCAGCGTGAACGTCTCGTAGGGAATGTCGACTCGCTTGATGAGATCGGCGAGCGGCGCGGGCTTGACGGCTGCGCTGGCCGTCGCGGTGGCTGCTGGACGGGGGGCGGGCTGCGCTTGCGACCAGGCCGGCACGGATGCCGTAAGGGCAAGGCTGCAAACGCCCAGATACATGAGGGCAGTCGAACGACGAACAGTCAGACGCATAGAATCTCCGACGAATATCAACAGGTCGCCACCCGTAGCAGCGACGGCCTGAACCATGGCCGGACCATAGCGGCAGGCGGCGGCCAAGCCTAGCGCCGGATCGAACCGGCCCCGGATTGAGGACCCGCCAGCGAGCTTGAGCGTTGATCATATCGAAGCTGGCATGGCATATTGGCAGCGGTCGATCATGCTGCCCGGATCGCGCCGGAGAAAAACGCACCGCCCTCTTGTGTTGCGAAATAGCAACACCATCTGTGGCGGGCGAAGGGAGATAGTATGAATCTCGAAAAGTTCACAGACCGGGCCAAAGGCTTCCTGCAGAGCGCACAGACTGTTGCGATCCGCATGAACCACCAGCGCATCAGTCCGGAGCATCTACTCAAGGCGCTGCTCGAGGATGAGCAGGGCATGGCCAGCGGCCTCATTAAGGCGGCGGGCGGTGATGCCGCGACCGCGCTGCGCGAGACCGACGCGGCGCTGGCCAAGGTGCCCGCCGTCAGCGGATCGGGCGCGCAGCAAACCCCGGGCCTCGACAATGACGCCGTACGCGTGCTCGATTCCGCCGAGCAGGTCGCGCAGAAGGCGGGCGACAGCTATGTCACCGTCGAGCGGCTGCTGCTCGCTCTGGCACTGGCGACGACGACCGCCGCCGGCAAGGCGCTGGCCACCGCCGGCGTGAAGGCCGAGGCGCTCAATGGGGCAATCAATGCCTTGCGCGGCGGGCGGACGGCGGACACCGCGTCCGCCGAGGACCGCTACGACGCGCTCAAGAAATTCGCCCGCGACCTCACCGAGGCCGCCCGCGATGGCAAGCTCGATCCGGTGATCGGCCGCGACGAGGAAATCCGCCGCACCATCCAGATCCTCGCTCGCCGCACCAAGAACAACCCGGTGCTGATCGGCGAACCCGGCGTCGGCAAGACCGCCATCGCCGAGGGCCTTGCGCTGCGCATCGCCAATGGCGACGTGCCCGATACGCTCAAGGACCGTACGCTGATGGCGCTCGACATGGGCAGCCTCATCGCCGGCGCGAAGTATCGCGGCGAATTCGAGGAGCGCCTCAAGGGCGTGCTCGACGAGGTGAAGGGCGCGGACGGCCAGATCATCCTCTTCGTCGACGAAATGCACACGCTGATCGGCGCGGGCAAATCCGAAGGCGCGATGGATGCCTCCAACCTGTTGAAGCCGGCCTTGGCGCGCGGCGAGTTGCACTGCATCGGCGCGACCACGCTCGATGAGTATCGCAAATATGTCGAGAAGGACCCCGCCCTCCAGCGGCGGTTCCAGCCGGTGTTCGTTGGCGAGCCGACGGTGGAGGACACCATCTCCATCCTGCGCGGCATCAAGGACAAGTACGAGACGCACCATGGCGTGCGGATCGCGGACGGGGCCATCGTCTCCGCCGCGACGCTCTCCAACCGCTACATCACCGACCGCTTCCTGCCGGACAAGGCCATCGACCTGATGGACGAGGCCGCGAGCCGCATCCGCATGGAAGTGGAATCCAAGCCCGAGGAGATCGAAAATCTCGACCGGCGGATCATGCAGCTCCAGATCGAGCGCGAGGCGCTGAAGAAGGAGACCGATCAGGCGAGCAAGGACCGGCTGGCGGCGCTGGAAGGCGACCTCGCCAATCTGGAGCAGCAATCGGCCGAACTCACCGGCCGCTGGCAGGCCGAGAAGGACAAGATCGCAGGCGAGGCCAAGCTCAAGGAACAGCTCGATGCCGCGCGCATCCAGCTGGAGCAGGCGCAGCGCACCGGCGAATATGCCAAGGCTGGCGAGCTGCAATATGGCACCATCCCCACGCTGGAGAAGCAGCTCGAAGAGGCGCAGTCCGCCTCCAAGGGCGCGATGCTGCGTGAGGAAGTGACCAGCGAGGACATCGCCAGCGTCGTCTCGCGCTGGACCGGCATTCCGGTCGACAAGATGCTGGAAGGCGAGCGCGAGAAGCTGCTGGCCATGGAGGAGGAACTGGGTCGCCGGGTGATCGGCCAGGCCGATGCGGTGAAGGCCGTCTCCACCGCCGTGCGCCGCTCACGCGCCGGCCTGCAGGACCCCAACCGTCCGCTCGGCAGCTTCCTGTTCCTCGGCCCGACGGGCGTCGGCAAGACGGAGCTGACCAAGGCGCTCGCCGAATTCCTGTTCGACGACAGCAATGCGATGGTGCGCATCGACATGAGCGAGTTCATGGAGAAGCACAGCGTCGCGCGGCTGATCGGCGCACCGCCGGGCTATGTCGGCTATGAGGAAGGCGGCGTGCTGACCGAAGCCGTCCGCCGCCGGCCCTATCAGGTCGTGCTGTTCGACGAGGTGGAGAAGGCGCATGGCGACGTGTTCAACGTGCTCCTCCAGGTGCTCGACGATGGCCGCCTGACCGATGGCCAGGGCCGCACCGTGGACTTCACCAACACGATCATCGTGCTGACCAGCAACCTCGGCAGCCAGTTCCTCACCAGCCTTGGCGACGATGAGCCGGTGGAGAAGGTCGAGGATCAGGTGATGGACGTGGTGCGTGCGCACTTCCGCCCCGAGTTCCTCAACCGGCTGGACGAGATCATCCTGTTCCACCGCCTGGGCGCGGAGCATATGGGGCCGATCGTCGACATCCAGGTCGCTCGCGTCGGCAAGCTGCTCAAGGATCGCAAGGTGACGCTCGACCTCACCGACGGCGCCCGCGCCTGGCTCGGCCGGGTGGGCTATGATCCGGTCTACGGCGCCCGCCCCTTGAAGCGCGCGGTGCAGAAATATCTGCAAGACCCGCTCGCCGACCTGATCCTGCGCGGCGAAGTGCCCGACGGCGCAACCGTGCGCGTCGATGAGGGCGATGGGGCGCTGGTGTTGACGGTGGGGTGAGGCAAGGCCGAACTTGAAAGGCAAAAGAAAAGGCCGGGAGGATGGCTCTTCCCGGCCCGTTCATGTTTGAGTTGCTAGATCAGAATACAGGACCGAGCGTGATCTTGGCACCGGCGTAGAGATAGCGACCGACGCCCGAGATCGGGTAGCTCAGCATCCCGATGTCTGGCCGGTAATCGAACAGATTGTTCACACCGGCATAGAGCTGAAACCGCTTCTCGACTTCCAGTGCAACCCGCACATCGTGTTGGAACAATGGACGATAGTAGAAGTACTTGGGATCCGTCAGGTCCGGATTGGCAGCAATCTGCTCCGTCGTGTAGCGGCGGGTCTTGCTCCAGTAGGTCAGGCCGTAGCTTGCGCTGACATTGTCAAGCTTCCAGGACAGATCCAGCGTGCCGCGCCAGCGGGGATTGTAGCGCTCCAGAATGTCGTCGTCGACATCCGCGCCCAGCGTCGGAACAAAGGTAATCTTGTCCAGATATCCGCCCGTCAGGCCAAAGCGGAACTGGCCAAGGTTACCCGGTGTGAAAACGTAGTTGACCGAGAAGTCGGCGCCTGCGGTCCGGAACGCCGCGACGTTTTCCGGGCCAATGATGAAGCCGTTCCGGCGCGCAGGATCGTTGCCATCACCCAGTACGAAGCCACTGGTCGGATCACGGAAGATGTTCTGACAGTAGACATTGTCGATCGTCGGCTGATCCACGCAGAGCTCGGCCAGTTCGGTCGGAGTCGGCGTGTTGATCGCGCCAGCGATCTTGATGTCATACCAGTCGAATGTCAGGCTGAGGCCTGGAATGAAGCTCGGCTGGAGAACGACACCGGCAGTCCACGTACGCGCAGTTTCTTCCTGCAGGTTCCGGTTGCCCCCAGTGAGACCACGACGTGACGTCGTCGCCTGCGAATCCGTCGAGGGGCTGAAAGCAGCGATTTGCCCCGGAGTCAGACCCAGTCCGGAAAGGATCGCAGAGCAGTTCGCCGCGCGGTACTGAGTGCCGTCGTTCAGACGCGTGACGTCGCAAGGATCGACGACGAAGTCGAATGTACCGCTCGGGGTACGGAACAGTTCTCCGATATTCGGTGCGCGAACTGCTTCCGAATATGTCGCACGGAAGCGGATGTCACGGATCGGAGCGTAGACACCGTCCACCTTCCAGGTGGTGGTGGTTCCAATCGTCGAATAGTCCGAATAACGGATGGCTGCGCCAAAGGACAGGGTGTCGGCCAGCGGAACATTGCTGAACACCGGAACGCTGAGCTCAGCGAACACTTCCTTGACGTTGAAAGATCCGCTGCTGGGCGCGATCGCGGCGAAGTCTCGGAACTCGCCATTCTGCACCATCTGATCGGGATCAGAACGGCTGGTTTCACGACGATACTCGCCACCGATCGCGAAACCGATCGGTCCACCCGGCAAGCTGAATACCGCTTCGGTATCGCCCGATATGTAGCCCGAGATCACTTCTTGCGATACGCGAGACTTGCTGAGGTTGTCAGCCAGGACGAAATCAAGAGCCTCCCGGCTGGCAACGCCATACCCAAGCATGTTGAGCGGCCGACAGGGGCTGTTGGCGCCCGGAGTAAACGTTGACGCCGGAGCGCCGAAGTTTTCGGGATCGATGTCACTGGTGGGATCAAGCGTAGACCGGCAAACGATGTTGTTCGTCACAGGATCGCGCACCGCATCGAGCGCCGCGAAGTAACGGTCTGAAATGAGATTGGAAGTTTGCGAGTTGCGGCTCGAAGTCCGGCCAAAAATGTATGACACGTCGTAACGCAGATTATCGGTCAACTCGCCCTCGAAGCCGGCAACGATCCGAACCGTCTCACGCTCGACGGTTTCGCCGCGCAGGCCAAAGTCGATATTGTCACGCGACAGGAGTGCGCCATCCGGCGCCGCGCCGGGACCGAAACGATCGACAAGATATGCATTATCCGGTTGCAGATATGTATAGAAGTCGAAGGAAGGCTGGGCGACCGAGTAGGAGTCCGTCTTCACGTACTTGCCTTCGGCGTAGAAGCGCAGCGCAGGCGCAAACTCATAACTGGCCAGCGCGTTCACGGCGTGACGGGTAATTTGCGGCTGCAGGTCACCGAAATATCCGGCGACCGGCGTATTGGACCCACCAACAGCGCGCGCATTGCCGCCGACCAAGGGGAGGCCGCGATCATAGGGGAGACCAGAACCGGTGAAATCGGGGATACCATCAAGATCTAGGTCGACGGCCCCGTCCGGCGCGCTGTCCGCCCACGTCAGATTGCCATAGACAATCCGGTCGTAGACGTTCGGATTATCCGGAATATCATCCTGATTGCGGAGAATTTCAGTATAGACGGAGGGATCGCCGGTAAAGCGGCGCTGCGAGCTGTGCAGACGGCCCGAATTAGAATATTCGTAAGCAACCGCAATATTGCCGCGATCGTCAGCGAAGTTCTTGCCAGCCACAGCGGAAATGAACTGCGAGCCAGCGTCACCCTTGCTGGAGACACCTGTCTGACCACGGACCGTCAGTCCTTCGAAATTCCGCTTGAGAACGAAATTGACGACGCCCGACACGCCATCTGCACCGTAGACTGCCGAAGAGCCGCCCGTCAGCACGTCGACCTTTTCGATGAGATCCTGCGGGATCGAGTTGATGTCGACCGCTGCAGAGTTAGGAAGACCCGCAACATGGCGCTTGCCGTTCACCAGAACGAGTGTGCGGTTGGTACCGAGATTACGCAGATCGAGCAGGTTCGCGCCAGTCGTGCCGAAGCCCGAGTCAGCACCGCCCGATAGCGAAGAACCGATCGAGGCGGTTAGCGCAGGATTGCGCAGGAGTACGTCTGCAACGTTAATCTGCCCAGTACGCTCGATGGCTTCCGCCGTCACGGCCACAATCGGGTTGGCAACTTCGAGTTCAGGCCGCGCAATGCGCGAACCGGTAACGACGATCACCTCACCATCCTCGGCGGCATCCGCGTTCTGCGGTTCCTGCGCATGTGCGGCGGAGCTCAGCATGGCGAGGCCGAGGACGGCAGGTGCAGCTGCCAGCTTCAGCAATGTTTGCGATGTTGTTTTCTTCACGATCCAGTCCCTTGCTCTGGAATTTGCGAACTGCGGCCGGGAATATCCGGCCGCACGAAACGCGGGGATCGTGCGTCGCCCTCTCGGTCTCCCGACGACAACACGCGTGGCCCCTGCGCTATATGGCCGTGAAACTGTGCGGATTGGTTAAAGGTGTAAAGCGCAGGTGCAGCATGAAGGGGCTATTTTCCCGTACATGTCACATTCATGCAACAAAATCGCCGATCCGGGTGCCTCCGGCCCCTGCGGTCCGCTGTAACAATATTAGCGGCGATCTACACAGCACGACACAAATCGTCCCGAACCGCAGTTTCCCTAGAAACTATTTGTTAATCTTCTCACACCGCAGCTCGAATCAACATGGAATTCGTGGCGAAATCGGAGCGACCCACGGGGTAGCTTTCCGTAGCGTCCGATGCTCAAAGGGGGCATTTTCAGACCGCCGCACCCGCCACTGTGGCCTTGGCACATCGTGCTGCAATGCAGCAAATGAGACCGACAGCCGGACGCTACGGCATCCAGCCTGATTGTCGATCAGCGAGCCGCTTGGCCCTGTACCAGCGGTAACGGATCAATCCGCGCATCGTTCCACTTCATGCTCCAGTGCAGATGCGGACCTGTCACGCGGCCCGTCGCGCCGATCTCGCCGAGCGGCTGGCCCTGGCGCACCACATCGCCTTCCTTCACCAGCAGCCGATCGCTGTGCAGGAAGGCGCTGTTGAGGCCCATGCCGTGATCGATGATGAGCAGCTTGCCTTCCAGCGTGAACGGCGCTTCGCTGGCGAGCACGACAACGCCGTCCGCCGGCGCGACATAGACAGTGCCCTGCCCACCGGCGAGATCGAGCCCGCTATGGTAGCTGCCCGGCGTGCCCCGATAGATGCGCTGCGAGCCGAACACGCCGGAAATGCGCGCCTTCACCGGCCAGATGAATGTCTGCCGCCAGCCATTGCTCAGTTGCGGATCTCCCCGCGCGGCAACGATGCGCGCCAGTTCGCCCGCCCGCCGTTGCTGGAATTCCTCGCTGGTGGCGCTCCCCGTGATCGAGGCATTGACGTTCTGGATCTTCCAGTCGCCGCGCGCGATCGTCAGCACGCGCCGTTGCTTGCGCCCATCGCGCCCGGTCGCTTCCAGCGTCATGGTGGCGGGAGCATCGCGGTCCAGCCCGATGATGAAGTTTCCCTCGGCGTCCACGGCCACCGGCACGCCATCGAGCGTAAGACCCAGCGTGCCGACGGGGACGAGACCGCGCAGCAGTGCCCCTTGCCGGGGCGTGCCGCGAACCTGCAACGTCGCCGGCCCTTGGGGCAGTGCGAGATCGGGCACGTCCTCGATGGGCAGCGCGCTGGCTTCCGGCGGCGGCGGCGGGACGGTCGAACAGCCGGCCAGTGCGGCGAGCAGACCTCCCGCCAGAACAGAACGAGAGCGGAAGCGGAAAACTGTCATGCCGCACTCATGGCCGCGCGGCTGGCGCGAGGCAAGGGCGCGCCGTCAGTCGAACAGGTCGGTCTGCCGCGCTGGCGTCGCGGAAGGGGCGGCCTTGCGCGCCGGCCGGGGCGCCGGCGGCGGAGAGTCGCCGCCGACAGCAGCGGGCTGCGTCAGTGCGGTCACCTCATCCTGCTCGAACTTGAGCGTCACCCGCCCCGCCGCGCGCGCCTCCTCGGCGGAGCGCACCAGCCGGCCTTGCGCCATCACGCGCGCGAAGCCACGCTTGAGCGGCGCATCGGGATTGAGCGACTGGGCCAGCCGCCACAGCCCATCCAGCTGCCGCCGCGCGTCGCCCAGCCGGCGCTCGAGCACGAGGGGCGAGAGCCGGACGTTGGCAAGCTTCTGCCGCTCCCGCGCGAGGTGGCTCTGCAGCAACGCGGGCCGCAATGCGCCGGATGCATCCGCCAGCTCGTGGCGCGCCCGGCTCACCCGGTGGGAAAGGCCCCGCCGCAGCCGGTCGCCGAGATCGTCCGCGCGCTGGCGGGCCTGGGCCAGCAGCACGTCCGGGCGCGGGAGGAGCCGCCGCTGCGCTTCCAATCGCTCGCGGCTGCGGTCCAGGCCGCGCGCCACGCAGCGCTGCATCCGGGCGCGTAGCTCGGCGACCTGCACGGCGAGGTCGGCGCGGACCGGCACGGCCATCTCCGCAGCAGCGGTGGGCGTCGGCGCGCGGAGATCGGCAGCGAAATCGCACAAGGTCGTATCCGTCTCATGGCCCACGGCGGAAATGACGGGAATCGGTGACTCCGCCACCGCCCGCACCACGACTTCCTCGTTGAACGACCACAAATCCTCAATCGAGCCGCCACCGCGCGCCACGATCAGCACGTCGGGGCGCGGAATCGGGCCATCGGCCGGCAACGCGCCGAAGCCACGCACCGCCGCTGCCACCTGTGCCGCTGCGCCCTCCCCCTGCACCAGCACGGGCCAGAGCAGTACGCGGCTCGGAAAGCGATCGGCAAGCCGGTGGAGAATGTCGCGAATCACTGCGCCGGTGGGCGAGGTCACCACGCCGATCACATCGGGCAGCATCGGGATTGGCCGGCGCTTGGCGGGATCGAACAGTCCTTCGGCGGACAAGCGTGCCTTGAGTTTCTCGAAGAGCTGCATCAGTGCGCCCTCGCCGGCCAGCTCCATGCTCTCGATGACGATCTGATATTTGGAGCGTCCGGGATAAGTCGTGACCTTGCCGGTGACGATCACGTCCAGCCCATCCTCGGGCCGGAAGGCGAGCCGGCCCGCCGTGCCTTTCCACATCACCCCGTCGATCACCGCCGCATCGTCCTTGAGGCAGCAATAGACATGGCCGGAGGCGGCCCGCTTGAAGCCCGAAATTTCGCCGCGCAGGCGCACGAAGCCGAAGCGGTCCTCCACCGTGCGCTTGAGCTGGGCGGACAGTTCGGAAATGCTGAGCGCGGTCAGATTGTCCCCCGCGCGCTCCTGCGCTAACAGGCGGCCGGACGCATCCTCACTGACGGAAAAATCGCTCATGAATATCCTTTTGCTCGGCGGTGGCGGGCGCGAACATGCCCTCGCCTGGAAGCTGGCGCAATCGCCGCTCTGCATCGGCCTGTTCGCCGCACCGGGCAATCCCGGCATAGCCGAGGCGGCGCGCCTGGTCGATATCGACCTTGCCGATCATGCCGCCGTGATCGATTTTTGCCGCGCTAACAGCATTGCCCTCGTGGTCGTCGGCCCGGAGGCTCCGCTGGTGGACGGCATTGCCGACAGCCTGCGCGCCGTCGACATCCCGGTGTTTGGACCGAGCGCCGCTGCCGCCCAGCTTGAAGGCTCCAAGGGCTTCACCAAGGATCTCTGCCGCGATGCCGCCATTCCAACGGCCGGCTATGTCCGCTGCACCAGCGCCGAGATGGCGCTGGCGGCGCTGAGCGACTTCAGCCTGCCGGTGGTGGTGAAGGCCGATGGGCTCGCCGCCGGCAAGGGCGTCATCATCGCGCAGACGCGCGCAGAGGCCGAAGAGGCGATCCGCGACATGTTCGGCGGCAGCTTCGGCGCATCGGGCGCGGAAGTGGTGCTGGAAGAATTTATGGAAGGCGAGGAAGCCAGCTTCTTCGCCCTCACCGATGGCACGCATGTCGTCGCCTTCGGCTCGGCGCAGGATCACAAGCGAGTGGGTGAAGGCGATACCGGCCCCAATACCGGCGGCATGGGCGCCTATAGTCCGGCCTCGGTGCTCACACCTGCCCTGCAGGATGCCGTGATGGACCAGATCATCCGCCCGACGGTGACGACGCTGGCCGCGCGCGGCACGCCTTATTCCGGTGTGCTGTTCGCGGGGCTGATGCTCACCACGGACGGCCCCAAGCTCATTGAATATAATTGCCGCTTTGGCGACCCGGAATGCCAGGTGCTGATGATGCGGCTGACCAGCGATCTCGTCGCGCTGCTGCTCTCCGTCGCGCAAGGGACGCTCGACGAGGCCAGCGGCCCCAGCTTCGCGCCCGACCCGGCGCTCACCGTGGTTCTGGCCGCGAAGGGCTATCCCGGCACGCCCGAGAAAGGCGCGCCCATCGCGCTTCCGACGGCACCCGATGGTGCCAAGATCTTCCACGCCGGTACGACGCTCAAGGACGGGCAACTCGTGGCCAGCGGCGGCCGCGTGCTGAACGTCACCGCGCGCGGGGCCACGGTCACACAGGCACGCGACGCCGCTTATGCGCTGGTCGATCAGGTCGATTTCCCCGGCGGCTTCTGCCGGCGCGACCTCGGATGGCGGGAAATCGCGCGGGAAGCCGGCAGCGCAGCGGACTAATCGCCTGACCCATAGACCACGGCCCCTTGCCTTGACTCTGCCCCTTGCCATCAGGGACAAGGGCGCGGGGGATCAATCATTTGCAAGGGCACGCCTATGATCGTCCACCATCTCAACAATTCCCGCTCGCAGCGCATCCTGTGGATGCTGGAGGAGTTGGGGCTGCCCTATGAATTGCGCCGTTATGAGCGCGATCCCGAAACGATGTTTGCGCCCGCTGCGCTCAAGGCGGTGCATCCGCTCGGCAAGTCGCCGGTGCTGGAAGACGAGGGCCGCGCGCTGATCGAGAGCGGCGCGATCGTGGAGTATCTGGTGGAGAAATCCGGCCAGTTCGGGCCGCCCGATGACGCTGACGGTAAGCTGCAATACCGCATGTTCCTGCATTATGCGGAAGGATCGATGATGCCGCCGCTGCTGCTCAAGCTCGTGCTCTCCCGCATTCCGCTGGTCGGCAAGGTCGCCGTCAAGCGCATCCAGCCGATGATCGACGTGCATCTCGATTATGTCGAAGCCGAGCTGAGTCGGCGTCCGTGGTTTGCCGGCAACCAGATCAGCGGCGCTGATGTGATGATGAGCTTTCCGCTGGAGGCCGCGCGCAGCCGGGGCGGGCTGGACGAGAGCCGTCCCGCGACCATCGCCTGGCTGGACCGGGTGCAGTCACGGCCTGCCTATCAGCGCGCGCTGGAGGCGGGCGGGCCTTATGCCTATGCCTGAGCGAACGCCCGCGCGTGCGGCTTAATCTTCCGCGCTGACCAGCAGCTTGTCGATCTTGCGCCCGTCCATATCGACGATCTCGAACCGCCAGCCCTGCTCGCTGAAATGCTCGCCCTCTTCGGGCAGGTGGCGCAGCACGGCCAGCGCAAAGCCGGCAACGGTCGCGTAGTCGCGGTCTTCGGAGAGATCGAGGTCGATGCGCTCGGCCAGCGCGTCGATGGCCATCTGGCCGGAGACGAGCAGGCTGCCATCCTCCCGCTCCGTGACCATCGGCTGGGTGTAAAGATCGCTGTCCGACGCGAACTCGCCAGCGATGGCGGACATGAGGTCTGCCGGGGTCACAATGCCTTCGAAATGGCCATATTCGTCATGCACCATCACCATGGGGGCGTCGGCCTCCCGCAGGCGATTGAGGGCGTCCATGGCATCCACCTGATCGGGCACGATGGAAACGGGGCGCATCAGTACCCGCAGGTCCAGCGCCTCTCCCCGGAACAGCGCGGCCATCACGTCACGCGCCTGCACGACGCCGATAATGTCCTCCACGCTGCCCTGCGCCACCGGCAGGCGGGTGTGCGGGGTGGCGAGCAGCTTCTCGCGCAATTGCTCGGCGCTGGCATCGGCATCCAGCCAGTCGACATCGCGGCGCGGCGTCATCACTTCACGCACCGGCCGGTCGGCCAGTCGCACCACGCCGGAAATGATCGCGCGCTCGCTTTCCTCGATCACGCCGTGCCGGCTGGCTTCCGCCACGATGAGCTGCAGTTCCTCCGCGGTCACATGGTCCGAGCCTTCGCGCTTGAGGCGCATCAGCTTGAAGATGACCTCGCTGGACTGATCCAGCACCCACACGATCGGCGCGGCGACCCGCGCCAGCATGATCATGAACGGCGCGACGAAACAGGCCAACGGCTCGGGATTGCGCAGCGCAAGCTGCTTGGGCACCAGCTCGCCGATGATCAGCGAGACATAGGTCGTCGCGACGATCGCAACGCCAAAACCGGTGTTCTGGGCCAGGTTCGCGGACATGCCCAGATAGGCGAAGATCGCGCCCAGCGGGCCACCGAGTTTATCGCCCGAATAGGCACCGGCGAGAATACCGATAAGCGTGATGCCGATCTGGACGGTGGACAGGAAGCGGCCCGGCTCAGCGCTGAGGCCCAGCGCGGCCCGTGCCCCATGCTTGCCATTGCGGGTCATGGCCTCCAGCCGTGGCCGGCGTGCCGAGACAATGGCCAGTTCGGACATGGCAAAGACGCCGTTGAGCGCAATCAGCGCGAGGACGATGGCGGCATCGAGCCAGGGAAAAGGCGGCATGGTCTCTTCTAAAGGGGGTTGTTGGCTGAAAGCTTAGCGGCTTTCGCTACGGAAAGCCACTTGCAACATTGCCGGGCAACATCGCAGGCCGGCAAGAGTTCCCTCGTTCAGGAACTAATCAGGTTCCCGCGCCGTTAATGGCTGGGTTCCCGCGTAACAGCGTGGGAGGCCAGACTTGAGGAGATAATCATGAGCCTTCGCAGCCATTCCCCCTTCGCGCTTGCCGGTACCGCTTTGGCGGCGCTGGCCCTCTCCGGCTGTGTGACCGATCCCGAAACCGGCAATCGGACCATTTCGAAGGCCGCCATCGGCGGCGTCGGTGGCGCGCTCGGCGGCTATCTGCTCGGCGACATTTTGGGCGGCCGCAACGACCGCACGGAGAAGATCGTCGGCGCGGGCATTGGTGCCGTGGCCGGCGCGGGCGTCGGCGCTTATATGGATGCGCAGGAGAGGAAGCTGCGCCAGCAGACCGCCGGCACCGGCGTCGATGTCGTTCGTCAGGGCGATGAATTGCTGCTCCGCATGCCGTCCGGCATCACCTTCGCGACCGATCAAGCCACGGTGCAGCCGCAGGCACAGTCCACGCTGGATCAGGTGGCCTCGACCCTTGCGGAATATCCCAAGACGATGATCGACGTGCTGGGTCACACCGATTCCGACGGCAGCGAGGCCTATAATCAGGCACTCTCCGAGCGTCGCGCGCAGGCCGTGGCCAATTATCTTGGACGTCGCGGCGTCGATCCGGTCCGCATGGCGACGATGGGCTATGGCGAGACGCGCCCGGTCGCCAGTAACGAAACCGCTGACGGCAAGGCGCAGAACCGCCGCGTGGAAATCAAGATCGTGCCCGCCGTCGCGAGCTGAACGGTATGATGGGAAGGGTCGGGGAGCCGTCTCTCCGGCCCCTTACCTCTCAAATCAGAGAATGCTCTGGCGCAATCCGTCGATCACGAACTGGACCGCAAGCGCCGCGAGAATCACACCCAGCAAGCGGGTAATGACCGCCTCCACCTGACCGCCGAACACCCGCATGATCGGGCCGACCGCCAGGAGCGCTGCCAGCATCAGCAGCAGATTGGCCGCGAGCGCGAAGAGCACGATCGCCGTCTCCTGCGGACCCGTCGCCCGCGCCATCAACAGCATGATCGTCGCGATCGACCCCGGCCCGGCGATCATCGGCATCGCCATAGGGAAGATGGCGACATCCTCGATTTCCGGCGTTTCCTTGATCTTCTGCGCGCGGTCTTCGCGTCGCCGCGTCCGCGTCTCGAACACCATGTCCATGGCGATGAAGAACAGCATGATGCCGCCCGCGATGCGGAACGCCTCCAGCGTGATGCCGAGGGTGCGCAGGAACGCTTCTCCCGCCAGCGCGAAGGCGAGCAGGATGCAGGCCGCCACGATCACCGCGCGCACCGCCATGCTGCGACGCTGGGCGCCGCTCGCGCCCATGGTGAGGCTGCTGAAGATCGGCGCCGTGCCCGGCGGGTCGATGACGACGAACAGCGTGATGAACGCCGCGAGGAAGAGCTCCATCATCGCGGGCGCTCCGCCACCGTCTCTTGAATGACCCGCTCCTCACCGGCACCGCGACGCAGGAAGACCTCCAGCGTCCGCACATCGCCGCTCACCGCCCATGTCCAGCGCAGCGACCCGTCCTCGGACTGCGCCGACCCGCTGGCCGGCGGCGGGTCCGGCAGGCGCACGATATCGCGATCGCGCCGCTCCGGCCGCTCATCCCGCCGCGCGCAATCGGCGACGGAGGCCTTGATCATGCCGTCCGCCTCGCCGCTCCATGGCGTGTCGCTGGTGGCCGTCATCACCCACTTATAATCACCCTTGCGCTGCTGGCGCCAAAGCGTGACGAACCGCGCCGCTTGCCCGTTCGCCCGCTCCAGCGACCCGGTCGCGGCGGCATAGCTGCCATCGCAGGCGATGAAAATCTGCTGCGGGCTCCAGCGCACCGGCTGGGCGGGGTCCGATTGCTGCTTGAGCCAAGCCTGCGCATTGAGCGGGCCGGGCGCGAAGATCACGGCGTCCTTGTCGGCCAGCTTGCGCAGCGCCGTCCATTGCCCCTCCTCGCGCGCCTGGCGGGCCATGCCCAGTTCGGCAGCGACGATGGCGCTGGGATTGGCCGTGCCGACGCCGACGCTCGGCATCATCTGGCGCTGACTTTGCGCAGGACCAGCCGCCACGCCCAAGGAGAGCGTGGCGAGCAAGGCAAAGGCAGCGCGGCGGATCAAAGGCCCTTGGGTGCGGGCAGACCCGCGCGAACGTGCGCGGCGACCAAAGTGTTGCGCAACAGCACCGCGATGGTCATCGGACCGACGCCACCCGGCACGGGCGTAATCGCCGCGACATGGTTGATCGCCTCGGCGGTGGCGACGTCACCGACGATCTTGCTCTTGCCGTCCTCATCGCCCTTCACGCGATTGATGCCCACGTCGATGACCACAGCGCCCGGCTTGATCCAGCTGCCCTTGACCATTTCCGGCCGGCCGACCGCCGCAACCACGATGTCCGCGCGGTGGACCACGCCGGCCAGATCATGCGTGCGGCTGTGCGCCACGGTCACGGTGCAGCTTTCGGCCAGCAGCAGCTGCATCATCGGCTTACCGACGATGTTCGAGCGGCCGATGACAACCGCTTCCTTGCCGGAGAGGTCGCCCAGCTCGTCCTTGAGCAGCATCAGGCAGCCAAGCGGCGTGCAGGGCACCAGCGCGGTGGGATCGCCCACCGCCAGCTTGCCGGCATTGACGACATGGAAGCCATCGACATCCTTGGCGGGATCGATGGTGGCGATCACCGCCTTGTCATCGAGATGGGCAGGCAGCGGCAGCTGGACGAGAATGCCGTCCACGCTATCATCGGCGTTCAGCTCTTCGACCAGCTCGATCAGCTCTTCCTGGCTGATCGTCGCGGGGCGCTTGAACTCAAGGCTGTTCATGCCGATTTCGACCGTCGCCTTGCCCTTGGAGCGGACATAGACGCTGCTCGCCGGGTCTTCACCGACAAGCACCACCGCGAGGCCCGGCTTGCGCCCGGTCTTCTCCACGAAAGCGGGGACTGCCTCAGCCATCCGCCCGCGTAGCTTCGCCGCGAATGCCTTGCCGTCGATTTCCTTGCCCAAACTCATGTCGCGCTTCGCTCCTTCTCAGCGATCTCTCTCAAAGACTGTTCCGTGTGCGGATCAGCACCCGCAATGCGCAGGCGCTTTAGCCGGTTGGTATCCCCTGTCTCCAGCAAAATCGACGATCCGGGCACGCGCAGATGTCGGGCGAGCAGCGTCAGCAGGGCGGCATTGGCCTTGCCCTTGTCCGGCGGCGCGGTGACGCTGGCCTGCAACCAGCGCTGCCCGGCGGCATCCGTGAACGTCCCGCCAACACGCGCGCGCGCAGCCTTGGGCGTCAGGCGAATCGCCAGCAGCAGGTCTGCGCCGTCACGACGAAGCGGCACGGCGCACGTCCGCTCAGAGCAGCAGGCTTGCCAGCGCGGTCAGGCCCGGCCCCTGCAGGATGATGATGATGATGAGCACGACCATCGGCGAGAGATCGAGCGCGCCGAGATCCGGCATGATCCGGCGGATGGGCCGATAGAGCGGCTCGGTCAGCCGGTCCAGCGCGACCCAGATGCTGCGCACGATATCATTGCTGGTGTTGATCACGTTGAACGCGATCAGCCAGCTCAATATGGCCTGAACGATGATGATCCACCAGGCGACATTCAGCAGGATCGCCAAGGTCTGGATAAGGGCAACGGCCATGGTTCGTCCTGTGGTGGAAGGTTGAAAAGAGTCTAGCCCAGCGGGCCTAGCGGCTGCAAGTTGCTTGAGGGCGGTAATTTTCTACCGCCATAGCCCCCGCGCGCCGCGCGTTACAGATGCACCAACGTGCCGGCGCCCTGGCGGGTAAACACCTCCAGCAGCATGACATGCGGAATGCGACCATCCAGAATGACCGCCGCTTCCACGCCGCCCTCGACAGCCTTCACGCAGGTTTCCACCTTGGGAATCATGCCGCCGGAAATCGTGCCATCCTCGACCAGACCGCCGATCTTCGCCGGGGTCAGATCGCTCAGCAGATCCTTGTCCTTGTTCAGCACGCCCGCCACGTCAGTGAGCAGGAAGAAGCGCTTGGCGCCGAGTTCAGCGGCAATCGCACCCGCCATCGTATCGGCATTCACATTATAGGTGTGCCCGTCGGCGCCAATGCCGACCGGCGCGACCACCGGAATGATGCCGTCGCGCGAGAGACTGTCGAGAATGCGCCGGTCGACCTTCACGGGGTCGCCGACGAAGCCCAGATCGACATTGCGCTCGATGCCGCTGTTCGGGTCCGGCTCGCGCTTTCCGCCGACCTTCTCGCACAGCACCAGACCGCCATCCTTGCCGGAAATGCCGACCGCGCGGCCACCTGCCTGGGCGATCCAGCCGACGATCTCCTTGTTGATCGATCCGGCGAGGACCATCTCGGCGATCTTCGCGGTTTCCTCATCGGTCACGCGCAGGCCGTTCACGAACTTGCTCTCGACGCCCAGTTTCTTGAGCATCGCGCCGATCTGCGGCCCGCCGCCATGGACGACCACGACGTTGATGCCGACCATCTTCATCAGCACGACATCCTCGGCGAAATCGCGCGCGGCTTCCGGGTCGCCCATGGCATGGCCGCCATATTTCACGACGAACGTCTCGCCGGCATAACGCTGCATATAGGGCAGCGCCTCGGTAAGGGTCTCGGCCTTGGCCAGCAGGGCGGGATCGGGTGCGTGATCGGTCATGCGCGGGCGCATAAGGCTTTGCGGCCCGCGCTGCAAGAATGGAGGGATCTGGAATCCCTTACCTCCCCGTTCGCCCTGAGCTTGTCGAAGGGCCGTGCTACTTCTTTCCCTCCCTAAAGAAGAATAGCGAGGCTTCGACAAGCTCAGCCCGAACGGATTTACATTACCGGTCGAGCCGGCGCCCCAGTGCCACGAACGCATAGATGACCGGCGGCACCAGCAAGGCCGAGAGCAGCACCTTGGCGAGCATCTGCCCCACCAGCAGCGCCCCGATGGGAAAGACGCCGTAAAAGGCGATGGTGACGAACAGCAGCGTATCGACGATCTGCGAGAGCACGCTCGCCGTGCCGGCGCGCAGCCACAGCAGCCGGCTCCCCGCCTGCCCCTTGAGCGCAGCGAAGATGGTGACGTTGAGGATCTGCGAAATACCGTAAGCGACGATGCCGCCCGCCCAGATGCGCGGCGTGCCGGACATGATCATGGCGAAGGCTGCCTGCCGCTCCGGCGCCATTTCGTGCGCGGCCGGCAGGGCCAGCACGACCACGGAGAGCAGGATCGAGACGATCAACGGGATGAAGCCCAGTAGCACCAGCCGGTTGGCGACGGCCCGGCCATGCAGTTCCGCCACTGCGCTCGACACAACGACCAGCAGGAGGAAAGCGAAGATGCCGGCTTCTACCGCCAAGTCCCCCAAGCCGAGCGCCGAGCCGATGGCGCCGAGCGGCCCGAGCGAAACCTGTTTGTTGCCGAGAACACCGGCGATGCACACCATGCCGCCATAGAAGACGGACAGGACGAACAGCGAGCGGGCGATGGGTGCGGACGAGGCCTGAGCGGGTGCGGTCATCCCCGTCGCTTAATGCCTTTGCAGCGAGGCGGGAAGAGACCCTGTGCGTGCATGCCACGCGCCGCCGTGCAACGACACCCGGCGCCGCGCAGCCGATTGCCGCGCTGCAGCGCGCCTGTATAAGCGATTCGCGCTGATGGCCCTTTGGCGGGCCATGCGAACAGGGGACAGCCGCCACTCCATGCCCATCCTCATCGGCCTCGTTGGCATCGTCGCGATTCTTGCCATCGCCGTGCTGCTCTCCGGCAACCGGCGCGCCATCCGCCTACGCGTCGTCGCCGCCGCCTTCGCCTTGCAAGCCGGCATCGCCCTGCTGGTTCTCTACGTGCCCGCCGGCAAGGCCGCCATCGCCGCCATGTCGCATGGCGTGGGCAATCTGCTCGGCTATGCGCAGGCGGGCACGAACTTCATCTTCGGGCCGCTCGCCCGGCCGGAGGTCGGCGGCACCAGCTTTGCCATCGCCGCCCTGCCCGTCATCATCTTCTTCGCGAGCCTCGTCTCGATCCTCTATTATCTTGGCATCATGCAGTTCGTCATCCGCTGGGTCGGCGGCGCCATCCAGAAGGTGACCGGCATCTCACGCGTGGAGAGCCTGTGCTGCGCCGCCAATGTGTTCGTGGGCCAGAGCGAAAGCCCGTTGGTCATCCGGCCCTACCTCGCCAGCCTCACACCGGCCCAGCTGTTCACCGTGATGACGAGCGGCATGGCTGGCGTCGCCGGCACGATCCTCGCCGCCTATGCCTCGATGGGCATCCAGATCGACTATCTGCTCGCCGCCGCCTTCATGGCCGCGCCGGGTGGCATCTTGATGGCCAAGATCATCATGCCGGATAATCCGGACGATGCCGAGATCGAGCCGGTCATTCTGCCCGATGCCACCCATGAGGAGGAGAAGCCCGCCAATCTCATCATGGCGGCCGCGCAAGGCGCGCAGACTGGCGTGAAGCTGGCCGTCGCGGTCGGCGCGATGGTGCTTGCCTTCGTGGCGCTGGTCGCGCTGGCCAATGGCCTGCTCGGCGGGGTCGGCAACTGGTTCGGCTATCCCGATCTCAGCTTCCAGATGCTAATCGGCAAGCTGTTCGCGCCGGTGATGCTCCTGCTCAACATTCCGTGGAACGAGGCGCAGGTCGCGGGCGGCCTGTTCGGCACCAAGGTCGTGCTCAACGAGTTCGTCGCCTTTATCGAGCTGGGGCAGGTGCAGGCCACGCTATCGCCCGCCACGGTGGCGATCACCACCTTCGCACTGTGCGGCTTCGCCAACTTCTCGTCCATCGCCATCCAGATGGCAGTGACCGGCAGCCTGGCGCCTAATCAGCGGCCGATGATCGCCCGACTCGGCATCAAGGCCCTGATCGCCGGCAGCCTCGCCAATCTGATGAGCGCGGCGCTGGCCGGGCTGATGCTCAGCCTCTGATCGAGCAAGGGGAGATGTGCGGATGCTGAAGCTCATCATCGGCAACAAGGTCTACTCGAGCTGGTCGCTGCGCGGTTGGCTGGCCGCCAAGCAATCCGGCCTGCCCTTCGAGACAGTGCTTGTCCCGCTGTTCGACGAGGCGTGGGAGGCCCGCAAGGCGCAGAGCGACCTCGCCGTATCCGGCGGCAAGGTGCCGACGCTGTGGGATGGCGACATCGCCGTGTGGGACAGTCTTGCCATCATCGACTATCTCGACGCGATCTCCGGCGGCACCCGCTTCTGGCCGCAGCACACGGCAGCGCTGGCGCTTGCCCGCTCGATGGCAGCGGAAATGCATTCCGGTTACCAGCCGCTACGCCAGACCTGCGGCATGAACACCCGCCACATCCTCCCCCCGCGCGATCTCGGCCCCGATGTCGCCGCCAACGTCGGGCGCATCGTAAGCCTGTGGGAACAGGCCCGCTCGCGGTTCGGGGCAGAGGGCGATTATCTCTTCGGCCCCTTCGGCGCCGTGGACATCATGTTCGCGCCGGTCGTCTCGCGCTTCGTCACCTATTCCATCGCAGTACCGCCAACAGCGCGCGCCTATATGGACGCCATCCTCGCCCACCCATGGATGCGCGAATGGCTGCACGATGCCGCGCGGGAAAGCTGGGTCATTCCGCGGCTGGAGCCAGCGGGCGCGGGATGATGTTTTCGGGGGAGCGTGGGACAGTCTGCAACCTAGCTCGAACCCGCTCCCCTTGAGGAGGGATGCGGAAACTTGGCAGCGTTGCCTTAGGCCGTACACTCGTAAATGCGTGCCAGAGTGTGGACGCTATACCCGCACCGCGTAGTAAACGCAGGTGTGCGTTCGACCCAATTGCAGAAGTTTAACGCTCCAGTATTCTCGACAAGATGCTGAACGAACGCCTGCGTAACCTGCCCTATCTCGTCCACACCAATCGAGAGCTTGGTCTCATGTTGGCAGGGAAAAAGCCGTTGGCCTACTTTGTCGATGGCAAGGACCGTTTCCCGGAGGTTGTTTGTCGATACCTGCGCCTGTTTGACGGCCATGTCGAAGCAGGGCGGATCGTTCGATACGATCATTCATCAGACGCCACTTGGGGGAGCCGTCACCATATTCTTTATGCCCTTCCAAGCGAGAAATGGCGCATTCAAGCTATGCTCGATCTCATCTTGAGCGATGATCCATGGTCGTCCGATCATGAACGACGAGAAGGTGAACTACTTGGGTATGCCGATTGGATGAACGATTACTGGCTGGAGCAAATATACCGGCGCTAAGATCTCATCAATCACGGTCATTCCGCTTATGGGTTTACGGCCCCGTCAAAGCTGGCAGAGGGTCCAGCGATCTAAAGATCAAAGATCACCTACCCCTCATCCAACTCCGCCTAGCCGCTGATAGCGGCAAGGCTGCGTATCCTTCTCCCGCAAGGGGAGAAGGTGGACGAAGAATCGCGCAACTTAGCCTTTACACTCACGGCAGGCGCTCGGCTCCATAAGGCGTGCCATCGCGATGCTGATAGCCGCCGACCGTGAAGATCATGTCGATATCTGAATAGCGCCCGCCGGCATCGCGATTCCCCGCGCTCAGGCAGATGAAGGTGCAATTCGTATCGCTGCGATTGACGAGATGATGGCCATTGGCGACGCCCGCGGCCCAGGCCACGCAATCGCCGGGGTGCAGGATGGTCTCGCCTTCGTCCTCGATCAGCACCGCCTGCCCGGACAGCATGATCAGAAACTCATCCTCGCCCAGATGCCAGTGCCGCTGCGAGGACCAGGCGCCCGGCTCCAGCACGACATGGCTGGCGCCCAGATGCGTCAGGCCGGCATGGCGCCCCAGCCGCCGGTGCCAGCGCCCGGCCACAGGCTCGTTGAACGGCGGCGGATAGCCCGTGCTGTTGCTCTGCTCCACCTGCTCGATCTCGATCTTGGGCATGTCGGCTCCTCCTGTGTTGCGCCCCTCCTCGCTACCGCAGGGGGCCCATCACCGCCAGAGGGAGCGCAGGGCGCGGACCTCGCTTCCCTTGGCGCGCAAGCTTGGCTAACGCAGGCGCCATGAGCACCGCCCCGTCCCTCACCGATCCTGTCGCGCTTGCCGAAGCGCTGATTGCATGCCCGTCCGTCACACCGGCGAGCGGCGCGGTGTTCGATGCGCTGGAAGCGATGCTGACCCCGCTCGGCTTTACCGTCGAGCGCTTCATCGATGGCGAGCCGCCGCACGGGCCGGTGGAAAATCTATTGGCGGTCCGCCGGACGGGCGATGGCCCGCATGTCGCCTTTGCCGGCCATCTGGACGTGGTGCCCCCCGGCGAAGGCTGGACGAGCGACGCCTTCCAGCCCGAGCGGCGCGGCGAGTTGCTCTACGGGCGCGGCGCTGTGGACATGAAGAGTTCCATCGCGGTGTTCGTCGCGGCCATCGCGCAGGCCGATGCCGAGGGCACCTCGCTGCCCGGCACGATCAGCCTGCTCATCACCGGCGATGAAGAGGGCGACGCCGTCTACGGCACGCGCGCGCTGATGCGCCACATGGCCGAGCGCGGCGTGACGCCCGATGTCTGCCTCGTGGGCGAGCCAACCTCGGTCCAGCGCCTTGGCGACATGATCAAGATCGGCCGGCGCGGCTCGGTGAACATGTGGATCAGCGTTGAGGGCATGCAGGGCCATGTCGCCTATCCGCATCTGGCGAAAAACCCGATTTCGCCGCTGGTGCGCATTTTGTCCGCCATTGAGGCGATCGAACTGGATCAGGGCACCGACTGGTTCCAGCCGAGCAATATCGAAATTACCGACCTGCATGTCGGCAATCCGGCAACCAATGTCATTCCCGCAAAGGCCACGGCCCGTATCTCGATCCGCTTCAACGATTTGCATCGCGGTGAGGATCTCGTTGCCCGAATCCGCACCCTGGTGGAGGCCGAAGGCGGCACGCTGCGCGCCATGATCAGCGGCGAGTCGTTCCTCACCCAGCCGGGTCCGTTTTCAAGCCTGATCAGCGAGGCGATCGCCGCCGAAACCGGCGTCACACCGGAACTGTCCACCAGCGGCGGCACCTCGGATGCCCGGTTCCTCTCGGCGCTTTGCCCGGTCGTGGAGTTCGGTCTGCTGAATGCGACGATGCACAAGCTGGATGAGGCGGTGTCGCTGGCCGACATCGAAAGCCTCACGCGCATCTACAAGCGGATCCTGAGCGCAGCCCCAACGCTCGGTTGACGCGGCGGCACTAGGGCGAACCGCTCAGGCAGCCTTGCGCCTCACCTGCTGAACCGCCGATCCTAAAACCAAAAGAAAACGCCGCCGGCCTCCCAACCGACGGCGTTTCCCAAATCTGTCGACTGATTGAAAATCAGGCGAAGGTGACGCTCGTGGCGCCAGCGCGGCGACGCATCACGCCACCGACCAGGCCAAGGCCAGCGATCATCATCGCCCAGGTGGCGGGCTCCGGAACCGGAACGGTCGCGAGATTGTCGATCTCGAACGAGTTGCGGCTCGATTCCAGCGTCAGGCCAACGATCTTCTCGTTACCCTCAGCGAAGATCTGGAACAGACCGTTGGTGTTCGCCAGGATCTGGTTGCCGTCGGCGTCGTTGGTGAAGTTGCCGCCCGGCGTGATCACGAAGCTGGAGCCACCGTCCAGCAGAACGGTCAGCGTGTTGTAGGCGTCGATCGAACCCCAGTCGAACTCCACCGCGCTGGCAGCGCCGAAGTTGATCGTCGCAGAACCGTTGGCGAGAACCGACAGATAGGACGACGAACCGAACGTCGCATAGGCCGGCGGCGCGCCGGTCGAGTTGGACGGCGGCGTGTTAATCTGGAAGTTCGAGCCGGTGATGCCAGCCGTCGTGTCGAACTGGTTGATCACATTGTAGCCCGCCGTCGGTGCGGACGTGCCGGGGAAGTACAGGAAGGTCACGGCCTGCGCCGGGGTAACCGCGGCAAGGCCGAGGGCGATCGCAGACGCCTTGGCAAAGAGGTTCATGTTCATGTTCAACTCCCACATAAGAGAGGCAATTGTTAATCGATTCTTAACCCTCCGTCCAATGGGATTTCGCACAAATGCGGTAAATTTCTGTCTCATTTCGGAGCGCGAATATGAACGGATGCAAATGGCGGTTTCCTGCCTGCCAGCGGGCGACATGCCAGTGCGGACATCCTCGTGCGCATGGCTATCCCGGGCCACGCAGCGCTGCCTAATTGCTGCGGCGCAAAATCACGTAGAGAGCGCCATCGCCGCCATGGCGAGGATGGGCCTGCCGGACGCTGGCGATGCGGTGGGCATGGGTGCTCCTCGCCAGCCAATCGCCGATTTCGGCGCGAATCGCGCCGCGTCGCCGGGTCTCTCCGGGCGCTGGAGCGGGTCGCGGTTTGCCGGTCACAACCAGCAGCACCCGCCAGCCCTGCGCGAGGGCATCGCCGATGGCCCGTTCCAGCCGGATATGCGCTGCCGCCAGATTGAGGCCGTGCAGATCGATGGCATGATCGGGAATAATCCGCCCGGAGCGAATGCGCTTCTCCCAGCTTCCGTCCAGCACGGGCACGGCGGCGGGCGCCGGCGGGGATGGCGGCGGCGCCATGGGACGACTCGGTGGAATTCGGCCCTTGACCGGCTTGGGGGCATCCAGCGCCGCAGCAAAAGCCGCTGCCGAGACCGGCTCCACCGGCGGAAGCGGACGGACCCGCCGCAGGGGCGTCACGGTACGGGTCAGCTTGCCCCAGAGCGCGCGCTCATCGGGCGTGAGAACCCGTCGGGCCATGCTCAGCGGCCAGCGGTCAGGCGGGCATAGGTGCCGATCGGCAGCAGAAGCAGCGCGCTCCCCCGCGCCGACATGCCGCCGGCAATCCCGCGGGCACGCTCACCGGCTCCCCAAAAGGTATCGAAGCGGTTGCTGCCCTTGATAGCCCCGCCGGTATCCTGTGCGATCCAGAGCCCGTTGGGCTCGGCCCGGTCGAGCGACAGCAGCACCGGCGCGCCAAGCGGCACGAAGGTCGGATCGGCCGCGACGCTCACCTCCGCCGTCACCGGCACGCCCAGCGCACCCAGCGGCCCGGGACCGGTCAGCTCCTGGAAGAAGACGTAGCTTTTATTCTCGTTCATGATCGCCTGGCCCTGCGCCGGATTGGCGCGCAGCCAGCTCATGATGTCCTGCATCGAGCCGATCTGGATCAGCCCCCGGTCCCGCATCAGCCGGCCGATGCCGGTATAATCGCGCCCATTCTGCCCGGCATAGCCGATGCGCATGATCCCGCCATCAGGCAGGCGCAACCGCCCGCTGCCCTGCACCTCGAGGAAGAACAACTCGACCGGATCGACGGCATAGGCCAGTTCCAGGCCACGCCCGTTCAGCACGCCTGCGGTGATTGCCGCCCGGTCATCATAGGGCACGAAGCTGGAGCCCTGCACCTTGCCCCTGATGCGCCGACCCTTGAGGCTCTCGCTGAACAGGCCGAGATCGACCTCGATGAGATCGTCCGGCTTGCGATAGATCGGCGTCTCGCAGCCCGCGGCGCGCGTGCGGCAGCCGGCGATTTCCGGTTCGTAATAACCGGTCGCGAACGCCTTGCCGTCACCGACCTGCACGGCTTCGAAATAGCGACGGAAGAATTCGCGCGCGTTTGCCTCGCTCCAGCTTGCCGCCGCCGCGCAGGCCGTTTGCCAGTCGGCATTGCCAGTGAGGCCGCTCTGGTCGCGGCGACGCAGCAGCGAGGAGCAGGAGAGGCGGAAGGCGCGCAAGGCTTGCCCCATCCGCTCGGATGCGGTCGGCAGGACCGTGTCGATCGCTGGCCCTGGCGTCAGGCCGGCCGCCACGGCGGGCGCCAGCTCAGCCTGATCGGGCGCAGGGGTAGGCGCAGGGACCGGGGTAAGCGGCGGACGCGGGGTTGCCGGTTGCGGCGGCGTGGCGGGCGAAGAAGGCCGGGAGGGGACGGGTCGCTGACCAGGCCCACCCGGCGGAATCATGCTCCCGCACGCCGCAAGCGCCAGCGCGCTTGCCAGAGCGGAAAGCTGCTTGAAACGAGTCTGAAAACGAGCCGGCATGGCGATCCGCCTGCGCGCGATCAGCCTTCGTCCGTCTCCACCAGCTCCCAATTGGGATCCCGGCTGGAGAGATTGCGGCTGAACGTCCAGGTTTCCGCCGTGGAGATGGCATCGTCCAGCGATCCGGCCACAACATTGCCGTCCCGGTCGCGGGTGACAGCGGACAGATCGGCTTCGAAGTGGATCGCGATGAACGCGGTGCCGCTTTCGACGCGCGCAGCGTCGATCCGCGCGTCCTCGATGCGGACGAGCTTGTTGTCCATGGTCAGCCCATCGGCCTCGCGCTGGTCGATGGCGGCGCTGAACGCCTCATACACATCGTCCGCGCAATAGGTGCGCAGCGTCTCGCGGTCGCCCTTCCAATAGGCTTCGAGGATCATGCCATAGGCCGCCTTCGCGCCGCCCAGAAACTGCGCGACATCGAAGTTGCGGTCGGTCGCGATGATCGCGCGCAGGCCGGGCTGGGCCGGCACTGCCACCGCATTGTCGGCCGCGCGCTGCGCGGGCGTGCGATTATCGACCTGCCCGGAGGACGGCATGGGCGCGGCCGGACGATCGTCGGCCGGCGTGGGAAGCTGCCGCTGCTCATGACCCGTGCGCTTGCCGAGCACAGAGTAAAGCCGCAACGCCAGCAGTGCGAAGATCATGGCCAGCACGACGATGACGGTCACGAGGTCAACACCCTTCCTTCAAAAATACAACCCGCAAGACATAGGCACGTTCGCGCAAAACTTCAAACGGACAACGCGCCAGATCGCCGGAACGATACCGACATTGGGTAAAAAAGCCGCCAACGCAGGCGCCCGGCCTCCCCACCCCGATTTTCGTCGGCCCCGCATGCGTTCCGCGCACCCGGGAAGCGCCACCCCATTGCCCCCGCCTTGCGTGCCTGCTAAGCGGCGCGCCCATGGACAAGGAGCGCGGTTTTGCCCGGCACGCTCGGTGTCCGGCGACTTTCCAGCTTCTAGGTCGCGGCGGTCCTGCGCCGGCGGCATGGCAGCGACCATCGAGGAACAGGATTCACGCATGACCGACACGACCGACACCGTCGCCAATGGCGCCGACACCCAGCCCCAGATCGGCCTGATCGCGCAATATGTGAAGGATCTCTCGTTCGAGAACCCGAACGCGCCGGCCGTCTACCAGTGGCAGGAGCAGCCGCAGATCGACATCAACTTCAACATCAGCAACAACCAGATTGCCGATGATGTGTACGAAGTCGCGCTGAAGGTGAGTGCTAAGGCCGTCGCCGAGCAGGGCACCGCCTTCGCCGTCGAACTGGTGTTCGCCGGCCTCTTCGGCATCCGCAACGTGCCCGAGGACCAGATGCGCCCGTTCCTCTATGCCGAGGCGCCCCGCCTGCTCTTCCCCTTCGCCCGCCGCGTGCTGGCCGATGCCGTGCAGGACGGCGGCTTCCCGCCGCTCATGCTTGATCCCATCGATTTCGGGGCTCTCTACGTCCAGCAGCAGGCCCAGATCGAGGCCGCCGCGCAGGGCGAGCCCGCCGGCCACGCCTGATCATCAGCCAGTCCGGCATAGAGGAAGGGTCATGCCCATGCGCCTTGCCTTTCCTCGCCTGACTGCAGCCCTTCGCCGCCCGGCCGCTCCTCAGCGTTGCCGGGCGGTGCCGTTTCGCCCGGCCCGAATATTGTCGACGTCGCCACTGTCGGAACAGCCATGAGCCTGCTGCGCTCCACCGGCACCATCGGCGCCCTCACCCTCGTCAGCCGCGTCCTCGGCATGGTGCGGGACATGCTGATGGCGCGCTATGTCGGCGCCGGCTTCGCGTCGGACGCCTTCCTGATCGCCTGGCGCCTGCCCAACCTGTTCCGCGCGCTGTTCGCCGAGGGCGCCTTCTCCGCCGCCTTCGTGCCGATGTTCAACCGCATCATGGGCAAGGAGGGCGCCGATGATCCGGAGGCCGGACGCGCGGCAGCGATTCGCTTTGCCGGTCAGGTGCTCTCGGTCCTCTTTCCCATTCTCGTCGCGCTCACCATCGTCATGATGCTCGCCGCCGGGCCGGTGGTGTGGGCGATGACCGGCGGCTTCCCGGATGGTGGTCCTGAGAAGTTCGCGCTCGCGCGGCATCTCACCATCATCACCTTCCCCTATCTCGGGCTGATCTCGCTCACCTCGCTGCTCGGCGGCATCCTCAACAGCTTCAACCGCTTCTGGGTCAATGCCGCAGCGCCCTCCCTGCTCAACCTGTGCATGATTGGGGCGCTGCTGTTCTTCCGGGGCGACACAGAGATCGAGACCGCCGTCACCCAGGCGATTGCCGTCACCGTCTCCGGCGCGATGCAATTGCTCTGGCTGATCTGGTCCTGCCGCCGGATCGGCGTGACCCTGAAGCTATCGGTCCCGCGCCTCTCGCCACAGGTGAAGGCGATGCTGCTGCTGATCGCGCCCGCCGCCATCGGCCAGGGCGCCATACAGATCAACCTGCTCATTTCCACCTCGCTCGCAGCGCGCTTCCTGCCGCAGGGCTCGGTGAGCTGGATCTATTATGCCGACCGGCTGAACCAGCTTCCGCTCGGCCTGATCGGCATCGGCGTCGGCACGGCGATGCTGCCGCTCATCTCCCGACAAATCGGCGCCGGCGACACCCGCGCGGCCAATGAGACGCAGAATCGCGCGCTGGAGCTGGCGCTGTTCCTCGCCTTGCCCGCCGCGATCGCCCTGTTCGTCTCGGCCGTGCCGATCATCCGCGGCGTCTTTCAGCATGGCGCCTTCACGGCGGAAGACACGCTCGGCGCGGCCGCCGTGCTCGCCGCCTTCGCACCGGGCGTCCCCGCCTATGTGCTCATCAAGGTGCTGACCCCCGGCTTCTACGCACGCGCCGACACGAAAACGCCCGTGCGCATCGCGTTCATTGCCATGCTGGTCAATCTGGTCGGCAATCTCACGCTGATCTGGCGGTTCGGCGCCGCCGGCATTGCCGCTTCCACGGCCCTCTCGGCCTGGGTGAACGTCGCGCTGCTCTACTGGACGCTCAGCCGCAAGGAGCATCTCACCCTCGACGCGCGCTTCCGCGCCAAGGCGCTGCGCATCGTCGCGGCCGGCGCGCTGATGGGCGCCGCACTTTGGGCGGGCAACCAGCTTCTCGACGCGCATATGGCCGCCGGCTTCTGGCGCCGCCTCATCGCGCTCGGCCTGCTCTGCGGCGGCGGCGGGCTGGTCTATGCCATCGCCGCCATCGGCTTTGGCGCCTATCGCATCGCCGAGCTAAAGGCGCAGTTGCGGCGCAGACCGCGCTGACGCGCCCCCTCCCGATTGTTCGCCCGGCTTGACGCCACGCCTCACGGACGACAGAGCGGGGCTCTTCTTATAAAGCAGGACTTTCCTCATGCGCGTGCTCTCCGGCATCCAGCCGACCGGTAATCTCCATCTGGGCAATTATCTGGGCGCGATCCGCAACTGGGTGCGGATGCAGGATGAGATGGATGCGGAGTCGCACTGCTTCTTCTTCCTGGCGGACATGCACTCGATCACCGTCCACGAGACGCGCGAGCAAAGGCTGGCCAATGTGCGGGACATGGCGGCTGCGCTCGTCGCGTGCGGCATCGACCCGGATCGCTCGGTGCTGTTCAATCAGGCGCGGGTGCCGGCTCATGCCGAGCTGTGCTGGTTGCTGAACGGCACGGCGCGGATTGGCTGGCTGAACCGCATGACCCAGTTCAAGGACAAGGCCGGCAAGAATCGCGAGGGCGCCAGCGTCGGCCTGTTCGTCTACCCGGTCCTTCAGGCCGCCGACGTGCTGCTGTATCAGGCCACCCACGTGCCCGTAGGCGAGGACCAGAAGCAGCATCTGGAGCTGACCCGCGACATTGCGGTCAAGTTCAACACCGATTTCGGCGTGGAGCTGTTCACCCTGCCCGATCCGATCATCCCCAAGGAGACGGCGCGGATTATGAGCCTGCGCGATGGCACGGCCAAGATGTCCAAATCCGACCCCAGCGACATGAGCCGGATCAACCTGACAGACGACAGCGACACCATCGTGCAGAAGGTGCGCAAGGCCAAGACGGATGCCGAGCCGCTGCCCGCCGAGGCGGCCGGTCTGGCCGGGCGGGCCGAGGCGCTCAATCTGGTCGGCATCTACGCCACCCTTTCGGGCACCACGCCCGATGCGGTGTGCGCGCAGTTCGCCGGGCAGGGCTTTGGCGCCTTCAAGCCGGCGCTGGCCGATCTTCTCGTGGCGCACCTCGCGCCGATCCGGGACCGGTTCATTGCGTTGCAGGAAGATCATGCCGCGCTCGATGCCATATTGGAGAAGGGTGCCGCAGCGGCCGCCAAGGCAGCCGAGCCTACCCTGCGCGGCGCCTATGAGGCGATGGGATTGATGCGCTGAGCGAAGGGTCACTGCGCCGTTTCGACACACGACACACCGATTGCAGGAACCGCATTCAACGCCAGTTCATTTGACCTAAGGTATCAAGGCGTACACTACGTCCTAAAGGGTGTACTCGCCCGAGAAACGGAACCGTCTTATGAACAGCAAGCGTCTCCTCGTCACTGCAGCGGCCTCGCTCCTTGCGCTTGGCCTCGCAGGCTGCGCCTCGCCCTTCAAGGCGGATGTGGCCCGCTTCCAGCAGCTTCCGCCCGCGCAGGGCCAGAGCTTCACCATCATGCCCGGCGAACAGGATCTCGCCGGCAGCCTCGAATTCCAGCATTATGCGGATCTGGTCGCCCAGCGTCTGGTCGATCAGGGCTATACCCGCGCGGCGGACCCGGCGAGCGCGCAGCTCGTCGTTGAGCTGGATTATGGGGTGGATCGCGGTACGCAGCGTGTCCGCTCGACCGGCTTTGCCCGCTCGCCCTTCTACGATCCCTTCTATTATCCCGGCTACTATCGCGGCTGGCGCGGTCGCTATGTGATGGGCTGGAACGATCCCTTCATGTGGGGACCGGGCTATACGGATATCGAGAGCTACATGGTCTACCAGAGCGATCTGCACATGCGGATCAACCGGGTCGGCGGCGAGCCACTGTTCGAGGGCACCGCCCGCGCCCAGTCGCTCAGCAACAAGCTGACCTATCTGGTGCCGAACCTCATCGACGCGCTGTTCACGGGCTTCCCGGGGCAGAATGGCGAAGAGGTCCGCGTGACCGTGGCGCCCGAACCGAAGAAATAGGCTTTCGGCAGATTATCGAACAGGCCGGTGCCCTCCCAATGGGCGCCGGCCTTTTTCTTGGGGCTCGTCAGGCGGGCGTGTCGCTCCCGCCGGCGCCGAGCTTCTGCTTGCGGAACAGCGTGCGGTCAGCCTCGCCGAACGCGACCTTCCACATCAGCACGCAATAGACAGCCAGCGTGAGCGGCAGGCCGATCACCAGCTCGATCCATTCGAGCCGGCGGGGGAGCAGGGTGAAGCCGAACCCGACAAGTCCGGCCACGACACCGCACAGCACAAGGCTCGACCGCCAGATCGGCAGGCGCATCCCCAGCAGACCGCCGAGCAACCGGGATTTGGCGATGGCGCCGCAGCCGAGCGCAATCGCCAGCGCCACCGCCGGCATCGCGGCGACATAACCATCCGCCAACTCATAACGGCGCGCCATGATGAGCAGGCCGACGGTAAGCATCGCCTGCAGACCCACGGTGGCGAGCGAGAGATAGAGGTTACGCAGGCGAGCCAGATAGACCAGCGCCGCCTCGCTCACCACCGCCGGGCTCGCGAGCACTTCCGCCGCCAGCAGGCCGCCAAGCGCGGCGGCACCGATCACGAAGGTCGGCCCGACCAGCCCCATCACCGCCTCGCCCGGCATCGCCAGCGCCACGGCGACCCCAAGCTGCGCCGCGACGATCCAGAAGCCGACCTGGCTCACTTGGCGCCCAATCGCCTCATGATTGCCGAGCGCGATGTTGCGGGTGATGACCGGGCCGAGAATTGGCTCGAAGCTGGTCTTGAGCTTCTGCGGCAGGGAGGCAACCTGCTGCGCGACATAATAGATGCCGACGATCGCGGGAGACGCGAACAGGCCCAGAATGGCCAGATCGAGACGCCGCGTGCCCCATTCGATGGCGTCCGCGCCGGCCAGCGGCAGATTGCGCATGGCCAGATGCCATATCCGCCCCGGATGCGGTCGCCAGCCGCGCGGCAGGCCATAATGGCGCATCAGCGGCCAGAATGCCGCCAGCATCGCGGCCGCCATCGAGGCGACATAGGCGAGGATCAGCCCGTCGCGCGGGGAATAGAAATAGAGCGCCAGCGCCGCGATGCTGATTGTCCACGGTTCGACAATCGCACGTGCCCGCACCGTCGCGGCGATGTTGTATTGATAGGCGCAGGCTGCCAGCGCCACCTCGGTCGTCGCAATGGCGATCACGATCAGCGGCAGAAGCCGGTCCAGCCCGTTGAGGCCGCTATTGGGGAACATCGCCTCCGGAAAGACGATGAGCAGGCCCGCCGCCACCGCGCTGACGAGGATGCACAGCCACATGGCATCGGCAACGACATGGGCCTGCGGGCGGCTGTCCTTCGCCAATTGCTCGGCGAGGCCGCGCTTGAGCCCCATGGTGGCGAGTTGCGCGGCAAATTCGATGACCAGCACGGCATAAGCGAAGCGGCCGAGCGTCGCCGCGCCATAGAGCCGCCCGGCAATGAACAGGAAGGGAATGCGCGCCGCCAGCCGCAGCACGAAGCCCAGCACATTGGCCCTGCCGCCCCGCGCCAGCGCCGAGATGTCATCGCGTTCGGCCTGCTCGGCCTCCCCACGCGCTATGGTCATGCAAGGCGCTCCCCGGCGCGGGCCGTTGCGCCGCGCCAGCCAGCCATAGGCGTTGCGATCGATGTGCGCAAAGTCTCTTGGTCCCTCATTCGGCGCGTAACGGCCGAGCCAGCAGCGCGGCGATCACATCGTCAACGCGCGACGCGCCGGAAAGAAGCGCGCAGACCGCTTCCGTGACGGGCATATCGATGCCCTGTGCGCGCGCCGCTTCGTGCAGCACCGGTGCCGTCGAGGCCCCCTCGGCCACCGTATGGCGATGGGCCAGCAGCGCATCCGGGGATTGCCCTTGCCCCAGCCCATAGCCCAGCGCATAATTGCGGGAGCGGGTCGAGGAACAGGTCAGCACCAGATCGCCCAGGCCCGACAGGCCGGCCATCGTCTCCGGCCGCCCGCCCCGCGCGAGGCCGAAACGGGTCATTTCCGCAAAGCCCCGCGCGATAAGCGCGGCACGGGCATTCTGCCCCAGTCCCGCGCCCTCGACCACACCGCAGGCAATGGCGAGGACGTTCTTGACCGCGCCGCCAATTTCGGCGCCCACCACATCATCCGAAACATAGGGTCGGAAGGTCGGCCGCGCGATCACATCGGCCAGCAGCCGCGCCAGCGCTTCTTCCTCAGCAGCAAGCGTGACAGCCGTCGGCAGACCAGCGGCGACCTCATGCGCAAAGGTCGGGCCGGAGAGCACCGCCACCGGCGAGCCGGGCATCACCTCGCGGGCAACTTCGTGCATCAGCAGATGCGACCCGGCCTCGATGCCTTTCGAGCAGAGAATCAGCGACTGGCCCTGCGGCGCGAACTGGGAGAGGACTGCGCGCATCGACTGGGAGGGCGTCACCACCAGCAACGCCCCGGCGCTGGCGAGATCGTCCGGTGCCTGTGTCGCCCGAATGCGTGGCGAGAGGGGCTGGCCGGGCAGATAGGTCTCGTTCTGGCGGCGCGTGTTGACCGCCTCCACCACCGCGCCATTGCGTGCCCAGAGTAGCACGTCGCTGCCCCCTTCTGCCAGCACCTGCGCCAGCGCCGTGCCCCAGGCGCCACCACCAAGCACGCCAATCGGCCCTGCCGCGTTCATGCCTTCACCCCCGCGCCGCGCACCGTCTCGGCGCTCGGGTCCAGCGGCCAGCGCGGGCGCGCCGCCACGGCGAGATCATCCACCAGGCCGAGCGCGAACCGCTCCGCCCCCGCCCAGCCGATCATCGCGGCATTGTCCGTGCACAGCCAGAGCGGCGGGGCGACGAATCGCAACTCGTGCTGAGCGGCTAGCCCCTCCAGCGCGCCCCGCACGCCCGCATTGGCGGCCACACCGCCAGCGACGACCAGCGCCGTCGGCCGGCCCGTCATGGCATTCAGAGCGCGCTTGGTGCGATCGACCAGACAATCGATGACCGCCTGCTGGAAACTCGCCGCGATGTCGGCATCCGCCCATTGCCCGCTCTCGACTGCGCGCATCACCGCGCTCTTGAGGCCGGCGAAGGAGAAATGCGGCTCGCCGCTGCCCACCAGCGGGCGCGGCAGCGGCACCGCGCGCGGATCGCCTTGCGCCGCCAGCGCCTCGACCTTCGGTCCGCCGGGAATGCCGAGGCCGAGCAGCTTGGCGGTCTTGTCGAACGCCTCGCCCGCGGCATCATCGATGGTCGTGGCAAGCCGACGATAATCGCCCACGCCGCGCACTTCGAGCAACTGGCAATGCCCGCCCGAGACCAGCAGCAGCAAATAGGGGAATTCCAGCGATGGATCGGCCAGACGCGGTGAGAGCGCGTGGCCCTCCAGATGGTTGACCGCAATCAGCGGTTTGCCAGCCGCATGAGCCAGCGCCTTGCCGGTGACGAGGCCGACCATCACCCCGCCGATCAGCCCCGGCCCTGCGGTCGCGGCAATGGCATCGACATCCGCGAGGCTGAGCTTGGCGTCGGCCAGCGCCGCTTCGACCAGCGGAATCAGGGCCTCGACATGCGCGCGCGCCGCGATTTCGGGCACCACACCGCCATAGGGGCCATGCGCCGCTTCCTGCCCCGCGAGACGGTGGGCAAGGATCGTGCGATCGCTGGCGACCAGCGCAGCCGCCGTTTCGTCGCAGCTTGATTCAAGGCCAAGGATGATGGGCATGGCACTTTCCTCTAGAGACGTGCGCGCGCAGGGTCTATCGGCATTCGCCATCATGCCCGAGCAGTTTCCCTCGCCCACCGCCCCGCTGCGCCTCGGCACACGCGGCTCCCCCCTTGCCCTGGCCCAGGCGGAGATGACGCTGGCCGCGCTTGCGCTCGCCCACGGCCTGCCCCGTGAGGCGCTGGAGATCGTCGTCGTCACCACCAGCGGCGATCGCATTCAGGACCGCGCCCTGGCCGAACTGGGCGGCAAGGCGCTGTGGACCAAGGAGCTGGATCGCGCGCTTCTGGCGGGCGAGATCGATTGCGCGGTGCATTCGATGAAGGATGTGGAAACGATCCGGCCGGAGAGCATCCACATCGCCGCGATGCTGCCGCGCGCTGCGGTGGAGGACCGGCTGATCGGCGCACCGAGCATCGGGGCCTTGCCGCAGGGCGCGCTCATCGGCACCGCCTCGCCCCGCCGAGCCGCCCAGCTCCGCGCGCTCCGGCCAGACCTGCGCACGACGCTGCTGCGCGGCAATGTCGCGCGACGCCTCGCCAGCGTCGAGGCCGGCGAGATCGATGCGACGCTGCTCGCAGCGGCGGGCCTCAACCGGCTCGGCATGGAAGATGTCGGCGCCACCGTCCCTGCCGAGGTGATGCTGCCCGCCGTCGCGCAGGGCGCGGTCGGCATCGAATGCCGCACCGATGACGAGCGGATGCGCCGCCTGCTCGCCGCGATCAGCGATGCGCCGACGCAAACCTGTGTTCTGGCCGAACGCGCGCTGCTGCTCGCACTAGGCGGCAGTTGCCACTCGCCCATCGGCGCGCTGGCGCAGCTGGCCGGCGCCGGCGTGCATCTGCGCGGGCAGATTCTGCTGGAGGACGGCGGCGAGCAGGTCTCCGGCGAGATCATGTTGCCCACAGGCGATACAGCCGGCGCCGCCGCGCTGGCAGCGCAATTGCTCGAGGGCGCCTCCCCAGCCCTGCGGAGCCTGTTCACGCCGTGAACCGCCCCTATCTCATCCTGCGCCCACAGCCGGGCAGTGATGCGTCTGCCGCCAAAGCCGCTGCGCTCGGTCTTGAGGTAGTGCAATTGCCTCTCTTCGAGGTGGTTGCGGTCCATGAAGAACCGCTCCCGCAAGGCCCGTTCGACGCCCTGCTCATCACCAGCGCCAATGGCGCGCGCTACGGCGGTGAGGCACTGGCCTGCTTCCCGGACCTGCCGGTCTATGTCGTGGGCGAGGCCAGCGCGGACGCGGTGCGCGAGGCTGGCCACCCCGATGTCATCATCGGCGGGGGCGATGCGGCCTCCACCGTCCCCATGATCGTCGGGGCCGGCCACCGGCGCATCCTGCATGTCTGCGGCGAAGAAACGCGCCCCTTCGACCCGCTCGATCTCAGCATCACGCGCCATATCTGCTACCGCACCGAGGCGCGGGACATGCGGCGCTACACCAAGATGCTGGTCACCATGCCGCCCTCCGTCATCGCCGTGCATTCGCCCGCCGCCGGGCGGCGCCTCAACGCGCTGATGCCGCCTGCCTGCCGCAACCATTTCCTCATCGCGATCAGCCAGGCCGCGGCAGACGCCACCGGATCGGGCTGGCGCCGGGTGAGCGTCGCGCAGGAGCCGAACGATAGCGCCTTGCTGCGCCTCGCAACCTCGCTATGTATAGGCGCCTCTTGAGGGATCGGGCAGAACAGATGGACGGCAACGCACCGGAAAACGGTGTCGGTGAGATGACGGACCGAGCGCAACCGCCGCGCCGGAGCCGATTGCGGCTGATCGTCGCCTGCTCGCTGATCGCCTTCCTGCTCGGCCTCGGTGCGATGGCCTGGATCATGACCAATTGGGATCGGCTGTCCTTCGGCCCCGGCAGCGATCCGGCGGCACTCACAGACGATATGAACGCCGCGCAGAACGGCGCCGAGAGCGGGGCGAATGGGCAGGCGCCGGATGCCACGCGGTCGCGCGGTCTCTCCGACGTCACCGAACGCCCCGAAGATCGTGTGCTGACGCTTGAGCAGCGCCTTAACCGCATCTCGCTTGCTGCGATTGCAGCCTCTGGCCATGCCAACCGGGCCGAGGCGATGATGATCGCCTTTGCCGCCCGGCGCGCGCTCGATGCCGGCCAGCCGCTCGGCTATATCGAGGGCCAGCTCCGGCTACTGTTCGGCGATGCGCAGCCCAAGGCCGTCGCCACCATCGTCAACGCCGCAGCGCAGCCGGTGACGCTCACCACGCTGCGCCAGGGGCTGGAGCAGGTCCGCAGCACCGCACAGCGCGGTGACCCGAATCAGGGCTGGTGGTCGGCAGCGATGCGGGAGTTGCGGGGTCTGGCCGTGATCCGCCACGCTGGCGATCCCTCCCCAGAGCTGGACGAGCGCATCACGCGCGCACGCATGTTCACCGAATCCGGACAGATGGAAGCCGCCATCGATGAAATCGCGGCGCTCCCGGCCCAGCCTGAGGCCGAGCTGTGGCTGGAGCAAGCCCGCCGCTACAAGGAAGCCCGGCGGGCGCTCGATGTCATCGAAGCCGCCGCCATTCTGGAGCCGCGCGCCGCGCCCATCGTAGCGCCCGCCCCGCTGCCCACCGAGACTGAAGCAAGTCCGCAGCCCTGACCGCGCAGTGCTTCGTTAAGCCAGAAAAATTGTCGCGAGATCGGCGGGCACCCGCGCCAGCCGGCCCGTCTCCTTGTCGATCATCGCCCAGGTCGTCCGCGCATTCACCTTGGACGTGCCATCGACACCGGTGAAGGCGATCAGCCGATCGAACCGGGCGCCGCGCGGCGGCTCCTCGATCCAGGTCCGCGCGAGCACCGTCTCGCCTTCGGTCACATTACCGCGATAATCGATCTCGTGCCGCGTCACGACCCACACATAGCGCTCCTGCGCGTGGGGCGGCGCCAGCGATTCCCAATGGGCAGTGGCAAGCTGCTCCATCCACCGCACCCAGACCGCATTGTTCACATGGCCCATGATGTCGATGTCATCGGGGCCGGCCGTGAAGTGCTGCTCGAATGCCTTACCCATGGCCGCCCCCATGATCGCCGGCGCCCTGCCCGGCTTCTTCCATGCCAAGCTGCCACAAGATGAAGGCAAATTCCTCTGCTGTTTCCCGGAGCGATTCCCAGCGGCCGGACTTGCCGCCATGGCCGGCTTCCATATTGGTCTTGAGCAGCAGCACATTGTCGTCGGTCTTGAGCTCGCGCAGCTTTGCGACCCATTTCGCCGGCTCCCAATAGGTCACGCGCGGATCGTTGAGGCCGGCCGTCACCAGCATCGGGGGATAGGCCTGCGCTTTCACATTATCGTAGGGCGAATAGCTGGCGATCAGGTCATAGGCGGCAGCATCCTCGATGGGGTTGCCCCATTCCGGCCACTCGCCCGGCGTCAGGGGCAGCGTCTCATCGAGCATCGTGTTGAGCACATCGACGAACGGCACGTGCGCGACCACGGCGCCCCACAGATCGGGATCGGAATTGACGATGGCGCCCATGAGTTCGCCGCCAGCCGAGCCGCCCGACGTCGCGATCTTGCCCGCCGAGGTGTAGCCAAGGGCGATCAGCCCCTTCGCCACATCGACGAAATCGTTGAACGTGTTGGTCCGCTTCTCCAGCTTGCCGTCCTTGTACCATTGCTGGCCAAGGTCATCGCCGCCGCGGATATGAGCGATGGCGAAGGCGAAGCCGCGGTCGACGAGGCTGAGCCGCGTGGTGCCGAAGCCCGGCTCGATGGCGATGCCATAGGCGCCATAGCCATAAAGGTAGAGCGGCCGCGAGCCATCGAGCGGATGGTCGCGCCGGTGCAGCACGGAGACGGGGATCGGCGTGCCGTCCCGCGCCGTGATCGTGAGGCGCTGCGTGGCATACAGCGCCGGATCGAAGCCGGACGGAATCTCCCGCACCTTGAGGGTTTCGCGATGTCCGTCGGCCAGCCGATAGTCGAAGATCGTCTCTGGCGTGACCATCGATTCATAGCTCAGCCGCAACGTATCGACATCATATTCGGGATTGTCGTCCAGCCCGGCGACATAGCTCGCCTCGGGGAAATCGAGGCGCTTGGGCGTGTTGGTGGCGTAATCGCGGATCTCGACCTGATCGAGACCGTTCTCGCGTCCTTCGGTCACGTAGAAGCGCTTGAACAGACTGAAATCGGTCAGGTAAAATGCGTCGGAGGCTGGCAGCACCTCTTCCCACTGGTCCGGCGTCTCGATACGCGCGCGGGCCAGGCGGAAATTGGGGTGGGTGTCGTTGGCGCGGATGTAGAGCCAGCCCTCATGCTCATCCACGTCATATTCGCGTTCGGGCACGCGTGCCGAAACGAGGATCGGCGCGGCGGTCGGGTCGCCGGCCGGCACCAGCCGCACCTCGCTCGTCACATGATCGCCGGTGGCGATGACGATCCAATTTTCCGCGCAGGTGAGGCCCACAGAGACGCGGAACCCTTCGTCCGCCTCATGGTACAGCATGACATCCTGCGCCACATCGCTGCCCAGCCGGTGGAGCATCGCGCGATCCGTGCGCCACTGGGCGTTGGCCGGGGCATAGACGAGCGCGCGATCATCGTGGGTCCAGACCAGCGCGGAGAGCACGTCCGGAATGACGTCCGGCAGCATCTCGCCGGTTTCCAGATTGCGGATGCGCACGGTGTAGCGCTCCGACCCGTTGTCATCGATGGCATAGGCGAGCAGGCGGTCGTCATTGGAGATCGCCACGCCGCCGAGCCGGAAATAATCCTTCCCCGCTGCCAGCGCCGGCTCATCGACGATCAGTTCGTCCGCGGATCCGTCCTCCGCCGCGCCGACCTTGCGGCGCCAGTGGCGGCGATATTGCTCGCCCGCCTCGAAGGTGCTCCAGTAGACATAAGCCCCGTCCTTCTGCGGAACGGAGCCGTCCTCCTCCTTGATGCGGCCCTTCATCTCCGCGAACAGCGCATCGACCTGGCTCTTGCGCGCCGCCATATGCGCCTGGAAATAATCGTTCTCGGCCGTCAGATAGTCGAGCACGTCGCGATCCGTCACCTCGGGATAGCCGGGGTCGCGCAGCCAGGCCCAAGGGTCGTCCAGCGTGCGATTGTGGTGGACGGAGCGGTGGGGGCGTTGCGCCGCGCGGGGCGGCTGGAGCGTATCGGTCATCCCCGCCAGATAGGCGCTCGAAGGGCCGCGCTCAATGCCGTCAATAGAGCGCCGCCAGTGCGAGGCAGGTCGTGACTCCGACCACGACGTTCATCGGCAGGCCGATCCGCAGGAAATCGGCGAAGCGATAATTGCCGGCCGCATAGACCATAGTGTTGGTCTGATAGCTGATCGGCGTCGCGAAACTCGCCGAAGCCGCGAACATCACCGCGATCAGCAAGGGGCGCGGATCGGTGCCGAGGGTCGTCGCCAGGCCGATGGCAATCGGCGTCATGATCACCGCCACCGCGTTGTTGCTGACGGCTTCGGTCAGCGCACTCGACGCAAAATAGACGATGAACAGCAGCACCAACGGACTGGCATTTTCCAGCAGCGGTCGCATCGCGTTGACCAGCAGGGTAATGCTCCCCGCCTGATCGAGCGCCGTGCCGACGCACAGCATGCCGTAGATCAGCACCAGCACATCGCCATTGATGGAGCCCCAGGCTTCATCGCCATCGATGCAGCGCGCGGCGAGGACGATGCCGACGGCGATCAGCCCGGCGACCATGATCGGGACGAGCCCCAAGGCGGAAAAGACGATGGTGCCCGCCAGCGCGGCGACCGCGATGGGGGCCTTGGTCGGGCGAAAGGCTACGCCTTCGGTCTCTTCCACTCCGATGAGGTTCTGGTTCTCGCGCAGCGCATTGATGGCCGCCTCTGACCCGGTGACCAGCACCGTATCGGCAGCGCGCACGCGGCTATCGGCCAGGGTCGGCCCGGCGTCATGGCGATGCCGGGTGATCCCCAGCAGCCGCACCGGCAGCACGTTGAGGAACGGGATTTCCACCATCCGGTTACCGATGCTCGGGTGACCGGGTGAAATGATCGCCTCCACCACCAGCGGCGCGTCGGCTTTGGTGTTGCCGACCGTCGCGATGCCAAGCTCGATGTCCTTGTTGGTGCGCAGGGTCATCAGGTCGGCCAGCTTGGCGCGCACCACGAGGCGGTCGCCCGCCATGAACGGCTCGTCCATGGCCTCGATCAGTTGGCTGCCCCGCTGGATGCTCACCAGTCGAACCCGCTTGAGGAGACCGCTTTCGGAAAGGTCTTTGCCGATCAGGCCGCTATCCCGCACGATCCGGATCTCGCTCAGGAACACCCGGTCCGCGTCGCTGTGATAGGGCGCGCCGTCACCGTCCGGGAGCAGGAAGCGCCCGAGCACCGCAAGGGCGACAGTCCCGGCGGCGGCAACGATGATGCCCACAGGCGTGATCTCGAAGACGCTGAACGGCGCGACGCCCAGATCGCGCGCGACGCCATCGACCAGAAGATTGGTCGACGTGCCCACCAGCGTCAGGGTTCCGGCCAGCATGGAGATGTAGGACAAAGGAATGAGCAGCTTCTTGGCGGAAACGTTGATCGCCGAGGCCAGCCGCAACACGATGGGGATCATGATGACCACGACCGGCGTGTTGTTCATGAACGCAGCCGCCGCCAGCAAACCAACGACCAGCTCGATCATCGCACGGATCGGATGCGCCTTGGCGCGAGCCACGATCCAGTTGCCGATCACATCCAGAATGCCGGTGCGGGTCAACGCGGCCGAGAGCACGAACATGGAGGCAATGGTGATCGGCGCGGGATTGGCAAAGGCGCGCAGCAGCGATGCGCTGTCCAGCAAGCCCGTGACCAGGAAGGCGCAGACGCCCAGCACGGCGATCACCGTCGCCGGATAGCGCTCCCGCACGAACGCCACGAAAAGTCCCACAAGGATGACAAGGCCGACAAGGGCCCGGTTGGCGTCGATGATCGCGGAGAGCCACTCAAACATCACCCTCCCCTAACGCCCCTGTCGGACCGCGTCGAGCAGCCCCGTCGGCTATGGCAATGTCAAGCCTGTCGAGACGAGCGGCCCGCCGCCGTCACATCTGCGTCTCATACTCCGCCGTGACATCCTGCTTGGTGCCGGTGAGCCGCACGACACGCCGTTCGCACAGCACCGGCACGGCCGTCAGCCGCATCCAGCGCAAGGCGCCATCCGGCCGGCGCAGCCGCGCATCCATGGTGAAACCGCGACGATGGCGAATCGCATAGGCCCGCAGCGACTCCATCGCCGCCCGCGAGTCCGCCAGATAGATCGATGTCGCCAGCGACCGTGTCAGCTTCTCTTCCACGGGGATGCCGAACAGATCGTAGACGGCTCTGGACCATGTCAGGCTTTCGTCGGTCAGCCGGCAGCTCCACAGGCCAATGCCCTGATTGTCCAGCGCGCTCTCCTCCCGATTCACCATGGGCATGATCGGCAGGCGCCAGCTTGCCTCGTAAACCGGCCAGCTATGCGTGAGAAAAGGCGTTTGCCCGGTAGTCATAGGGTGATCTTTGCTCTGGTCCTGATCGCATGAGCGTCCCGGTCTTGTTCGCCAGCAGTGGCGGCAAATGCTGGCAAGCCGTCTGGAAACGCTTATGCTGTCCGGCAGAGATTAACGAGCGCCCCTTAAAAATGAACGAATGCGGGCGCGAACAGGAACGCTTGTCCATGTCTACCCATGAAGATCGCCTGCGCGCGCTGCGCGCCCAGCTGTCCCGCCAGTCGCTCGACGGCTTCGTCGTGCCGCTCACCGATGAGCATCTGTCCGAATATGTCGGCGGCTATGCGCAGCGCCTCGCCTGGCTCACCGGTTTTTTGGGCTCTGCGGGCAGCGCGGTCGTGCTGCCGCAGGAGGCGGCGATTTTCACGGACGGGCGCTACACCTTGCAGGTGCGCGATCAGGTGGATGGCGCGCACTGGCAGTTCGAGAGCGTGCCGCAAACGAGCGTCGCCACCTGGCTCGGGGTCCATGCCCCGGCTGGCGGACGGATTGGCTATGATCCCTGGCTGCACACCCGCCGCTGGGTCGAGGAGGCGACACGCGCGCTTGCCAGCAAGGGCGCCACGCTCGTGCCGGTCGATCATAATCCCGTCGATGCGGTCTGGGACGATCGCCCCGATCCCAGCAAGGCCCGCCTCGTGCCGCATGATGAGCGTCATGCCGGGCAGAGCAGCGCCGCCAAGCGCGCCGATATGGCGGACTGGATGAAAGCGCAGGACGTGGACGCCACCGTCCTCACCGCGCTCGATTCGATCGCCTGGACCTTCAACATTCGCGGCGCGGACGTGACCCACACGCCGGTCGCGCTGGCTTATGCCCTGCTCCATGCGGACGGCAAGGCGCAGCTCTTCGTCGACCCCGCCAAGATCGATGCCGACGTGCGCGCGCATCTCGGCAATTCGGTCGACATTCTGGACCGCGCCGCCTTCACCGATGCGCTGGCAGGGCTTGCCGGCAAGGCCGTCGCTGTCGACCCCGACCGCGCCGTCTCCGCGATCTTCGAAGCGCTGGACAAGGCCGGCGCCCTGATCAAGCCGCTGCGCGATCCCGCTGTTCTGCCCAAGGCCGTGAAGAACCAGACCGAAATTGCCGGCCACAAGTCCGCGCAGGCGCGAGACGGCGCCGCCATGGCCAAGTTCCTCCACTGGCTGTCCATCGAAGGCCCCAAGGGCGGCCAGACCGAAATCAGCGTGTCGGACCGGTTGCAGGCGTTCCGTGAAGAAACCGGCGCACTCGTGGACCTCAGCTTCGACACGATTTCCGGCTCTGGCCCCAATGGCGCCATCGTCCATTACAAGGCGAGCGAGGCGACGAACCGGCCGGTTGAAGTGGGCACCCTACTGCTGGTCGATTCAGGCGGGCAATATCGCGACGGGACGACCGATATCACCCGCACCATGGCCATCGGCACGCCCACGCAGGAGATGTGCCGCCGCTTCACGCTGGTACTCAAGGGCCATATCGCGCTCGCCTGCGCGCGCTTTCCAGCGGGGACGCGCGGCAGCCAGCTCGACGTGCTCGCCCGGCAATTCCTGTGGGCCGAGGGGCTGGATTATGCGCATGGTACCGGCCACGGCGTCGGCAGCTTCCTCTCGGTGCATGAAGGCCCGCAGCGCATCGCGACGTTCGGCGGCGGGGACGAACCGCTGCAACCCGGCATGATCCTCTCCAACGAGCCGGGCTATTACAAGACCGGCGAATATGGCATCCGCATCGAGAATCTGGTGCTGGTGTTGGGCAGCGGCTCCGGCGAAAACGACCGGCCCTTCTATGCCTTCGAGACGCTGAGCCATACGCCGATCGATCGCGCCCTCATCGCCGTCGACGCGCTGACCCCGGCCGAACGGGCCTGGGTGGACGCCTATCACGCGCGCACATTGGCGATCATCGGGCCGCAGCTGGATGGCGAGGAGCTGGCATGGCTGCAGGCTGCCTGCGCGCCACTAACCGCCGACTGACTGGGGAGTCAGGCCGCCTGCAGGCGGTAGGGAATGGTCGTCGTGACCTTGAGGCCGCGCGGCAACCATTCCCGCACGAAGGTTCCGCGCAACTGGCGCTCGATGCTCAGCCGGATGAGATCGGACCCGAAGCCCTGATGATCGCCGGGCGGCGCGCTGTCGCCCTTGCTCTCCTGCCACTCCAGCCGGAGCTGTTCCGAAGATCCTGAGATCATCAGGTCCACAAACCCTTCCGGCGAGGAGAGCGAACCATATTTGACGGCGTTGGTCGCCAGTTCGTGGAACACCAGCGCGATCGGGGTCATGTAGGTTTCGGCGAGCAGCACATCGTCGCCGCGAATGCGGATGCGCTCAATGCCCTCCAGATTATAGGCCGCGAACAATTCGCCCAGCAGCCCCTGCAACGTCAGCGTCTGCGCGCCCTCGCGCGGCTGCACATAATCATAGGCCCGTCCCAGCGCGGCAATCTGGTCGCTCATCTTCGAGCTGAAGCCCTTGAGTTCGGGAACGCCGCGACTGGAGAGGTAGAGCAGCGAGCCGATGACCGTGAAGATGTTCTTGATGCGATGGACCAGCTCGCGCGAGAGAAGCTCCTTCTGCTCGCGCATGATGCGCTGATCGTGAATGTCCGTGCAGGTGCCGAACCAGCGCACGATGTTGCCGGCATCATCCCTGATCGGCAATGCGCGCCCGAGCGTCCAGCGATATTCGCCATCGAACCGGCGCAGGCGATATTCGATTTCATAGGGATCGCCGGTAGCCAGCGAATGGCTCCACACCTCCCATGCCTTGGCCTGATCGTCGGGATGGAACTGGCCGTTCCAGCCGGTCCCGTCGGTCCGGCCGAGCTGCGCACCGGTAAATTCGTACCAACGCGCATTATAATAATCATGATAGCCATCGGCACGCGTGGACCAGACCATTTGCGGCATCGCATCGGCCAGCACCCGGAAGCGCTCTTCGCTCGCCGCCAGATCGGCTTCGGCGGCATTCTCCCAAGCCCGATGCGCGAGCATGACCCGTCGGGCCTCCAGCCGCCGCATGGTGGCTTCCGCCAAGACTGTGAGGCCCTGACGTTGAATGTCGGTCAGCCCAGCGCGCGGTTCGGGCGAAACAACGCAAAGCGACCCCAGCGCCTCGCCACTCTTGGACACAAGCGGCGCCCCGGCATAGAAGCGAATATGCGGTTCGCCGGTGACGAGCGGATTATCCTGAAAACGGCCGTCCTGCGTCGCGTCGCCTACGTCCATGACATCATGGCCCAGCATCGCATGCGCGCAGAAAGACATGCTCCTGGGCGTCTCGGTGGCGTCGATCCCGGTTTTCGCCACGAACCTCTGGCGATGCTCCTCGACCAGACTGACCAGTGCGATGGGGCAATCGCAGAGCTGGCCGGCAAACTCGACGATGCGGGTCAGTTCCTCGTCGCCGAACAGCCCGTCGATCTCATAGGCCTCGAGCGTGATGCGCTCTTCGGGCGAAGCAGCGTCGCGGTTGCTCTCAGCGCTCGCCATGGGCGCTCACAATCCGGCCTCGGCAGTCGCAAGGCTGCGCGCGTGAAGAGGGCCAATATGTGAGGAGCAAGATCGTCATGGGGAGACACCCATGTAGGAGCGCAAAGGCGGAAGTCCATGCGGACTTTTGCGTATCTGCGGGATTTCGTCGCAGGAAGTGTCTCTCAATCAGTCGTTTCTTGATCTCTGGCGCAGATTCATCCCAACCGGCGGTCGATCCACACCACCACGGCTCCGACAAGCATGAAGCCCAAAGCGATGAGGCCCACGGTCACGCCAACCTGCGCCCAGCCGTGGCGGGAGACATCGAGGAAGGGATAGGGATAGCGCCCATCGAACTGCGCCCGCCCGATGGCATAGGCCAGATAAGCCAATGGCAGCAGCGCCCAGCGCAGCGTATCGGCATAGACCAGCCGTCCCTTGGGCACGAACACGAGCCAGTAGAGCGCCACCGCAGGCGGGGCGATGTAATGGAGCAGGAGGTTCGAGGTCTCGGCGGGGCCGCTGAGGCTTTCCGTCGCGCGCAGCAGCACTGCATAGACGATGCCGATCAAGCCCATGGCCAGCATCACGCCCGCGAGCCGGCGGGGATGACTCGGTGCCTTCGCCCCCAGCGCCACGCCAAACAGCACCACGCAGCTGAGCAGATTGCCGATCACCGTGAAGAAGCGCAGCATCGTCCACGCGGCGGCCTGGGGCGAGCCTGTCGTCTCCAGAGAGACGGCAAAGCGGATCGAGAGCCCGGCAAAAGCGATGAGGCCGACAAGCAGCGCCGCGATGCGCGCGGACATGGACAGCGTCTTGGTGGGTGGGCGCATCTCTCGGCCTAGCTCTGGCAAGTGGGGCAATAAAAGGTGGAACGGCCTGAATCGACCCGGCGCTTCACCGTGCCCCCGCAGGGGCAGGCCAGCCCTTCCCGCCCATAAACGCGCCAGTCCTTGGCGAAATAGCCAAGCTCCCCATCCGGCCGCGCATAATCGCGCAGCGTGGAGCCGCCGGCGGCAATGGCGGCCACCAGCACCGCGCGAATGGCCTCGACCAGCCGCGCGAGCCGCGCCCGAGAGATCCGCCCGGCCGCGCGCGTGGGCGATATGCGGGCGATGTTCAGCGCCTCGCACACATAGATATTGCCCAGCCCGGCGACGATCCGCTGATCGAGCAGCATCGCCTTGATCGGCGCTGCCCGCCCCTCCAGCGCCTGCGCCAGATAGTCGGCCGTCAGCGCATCGCCCAGCGGCTCGGGGCCGAGGGCGGCGAAGGGCGGATAGGCGCCCAGCGCATCGGTTGGTGTCAGGTGCACGAACCCGAACCGGCGCGGGTCATTGAGGGCAAGGCGGTGGGTGGCCGTCTCCAGCAGCAGATGATCGTGCTTGCCTACCTCGCTCGGGTCGATCCGCCAGCGCCCGGACATGCCGAGGTGGAAGATCATGGTGTCGCCACGATCGGTATTGATCAGGCCATATTTGGCGCGCCGGCCTAGCCCGGTGATTCGCGCCCCGGTGAGCCGCTGGCGCAGATCGACCGGGAAGGGAAAGCGCAGGTCCGCCCGGCGCGGCTCGACCAGCGTGAGTTGCGCCCCGTCGAGCACCTGACGCAGGCCGGCAACGGTGGTTTCGACTTCGGGAAGCTCAGGCATTCCTGCAGGCATAGGCCGAGGCGCGGCCTGCGCCAACAGGCATCAGAGCCAAAGTTGCCAGGGCAGCAGCAGCGGCGCGCAGAAGAGCAGCGCCAGCGCCAGCATCAGCCGCGCCTTGCCGGGCACCGCCAGTTCATCGGGCACCAACCCATCGGGCCGCGCCCACAGGAACGGGCAGGCGAGGACAGCCAGCGCGCCCAGCCCCAGAGCTACCAGCCGAGCCCCCAGAAAAGCGCCGTCCAGCCACAGCCCCATCGCGCCAAAGGCAAAGCCGAGGGTCAGGACCCACATCAGCAGGCGCATGGTCGGGGCTCTTTGCTCATGCCCTCAAAAAACGGATCGAAGCGCCGTCTCTTTAGCGCGGGACTTGCGCGAAAACCGCTGGCTCTTCGGCGGCTTTCTCCGTAGCGAAATGCCATGGCTCTTCCCGATGACATCACCCTCGCCAACGCCCTTGCCGATGCAGCGGGCGCCGCGATCCGCCCTTTTTTCCGCGCGCCTTACGATATCGAGGCCAAGGCCGACGCCTCGCCGGTAACAGAAGCCGATCGCGCGGCGGAACTGGCGATGCGCGGCCTGTTGGAGACGCAGCGTCCGGCGGATGGCATCATCGGCGAGGAATTCGGCACCGTTCGCGAAGGGGCGTCACGCCAGTGGGTGCTCGACCCTATCGATGGCACGCGCAGCTTCATCGCGGGCCGCCCGATCTTCGGGACGCTGATCGCCTTGATGCAGGACGGCTGGCCGATCCTCGGCATCATCGATCAGCCGATCAGTGGAGAGCGCTGGGTCGGCGCCATGGGCCAGCCGACATTGTTCAACGGCAAGCCTGCGCGTACCAGGCGATGCCGGGCTCTGAAAGGCGCGCAACTGGCGACGACCAGCCCCCATCTGTTCAGCGCGCATGATGGCGAACATTATCTCGCGCTCGCCGCAGCCGTTGCCGGCGACCGACTGGGTCAGGGCCCGATCTACGGCGGCGACTGCTATAATTACGGCCTGCTGGCGAGCGGCCATGTCGACATCGTGTGCGAGACGGGCCTCAAGCTCCACGATTTCGCGGCCCTCGTCCCGGTGGTCGAGGGTGCCGGCGGGCACATGTGCGACTGGTCTGGCGAACCGCTCCATGAAGCCAGCGCCGGCGACGTCATCGCCATGGGCGATCCCGCCCGCCTCGAAGATGTCATCGGCGCCCTGTCCCATCATCACGACTGACGGGCCAGTGCCGCGTTTTTAGTCGACGACCGTCCCGACCACGGCGCCAGCTGCGCCACCGACAGCCGCACCCTTGCCGACGTCATTGCCGGTCACTGCAGCCGTACCGGCGCCCGCCGCCGCGCCGATGCCGGCGCCCTTAAGGGTCGAACAACCCGAGACAGCCAACGCACTAGCCGTGATCAGACCGATCAGAACGAGTTTCATGATGCATTCCTTCCAGCAAATTCCTGCTGAACAAATGCGCAAAGCGTCCGCGTCGTTCCCGACCGCTGCGGCGCCTCTCCCTAGGCCTCAAGAACCGCCTGCCACTGATCGGGCTTGAAACCGACCAGCAAGGCGCTCGCCCCCGTCACCACCGGGCGCTTGATCATCGAGGGATGCTCGACCATCAGCGCGATGGCCTTGGCCTCATCGATCCCGCTCTTGGCATCATCCGGCAGTTTGCGGAACGTCGTACCGGCGCGGTTGAGCAGTACGTCCCATCCCGCCTGCTCTGACCAATCGGCCAGCTCTGCCGACGTTGGCGGCACCTTTTTATAATCGCGGAAATCATGCGCGAGGCCCTGATCGTCCAGCCACTTGCGGGCCTTCTTCACCGTGTCGCAATTGGGGATGCCGTGCAGGGTCAGGGACAATGCTCTCTCCTTGGAATACAGGCTGGAAGGTCGAAAGCGATCAGGCCGGCGCGCCGACTTCGGCATCCTCGAATTTGTCGGCCAGCGTCAGGCGGTCGAGGATGGCGGCGGTCTCGTCGCGGACCTTGAGCATGATGCGCCGAAGCTCACACTCATCTTCCGGCAAACAGTTCTTGCAGGGCTGGTGTGCATAGCGGCTGGCACAGGGCACAAGGGCCAGCGCGCCATCGGTGAGCCGGAAGATGTCGCCATAGCGGATGTCGATCGGCGGCAATGCCAGCCAATAGCCGCCTTCCCGCCCCCGCCGCGTCGCCACGAGGCCCGCACGGCTGAGTTCCGACAGGATCACGGTCAGAAATTTGGCGGGAATATTCTGCGCGACCGCAATATCGGTGAGCTGGATCGGCCCCTCACCATAATGCCGCGCGAGGTGCTGGAGAGCGCGGATGGAATATCGCGTGCGTTGCGAAAGCATACCAACCTATTTGGCAGAGAATGCCGTCCGCGCAAGGGGCAAGCCCGCGCAATCGCTCGATAGCGGTTCTTTTTCAATCTCGGGAACGGGCCGTGACGCTCGCCACGGCCCTTCCGATTGTTAAGCGGCCTGCTTGCGCCGCTCGGCCAGCTCGTCGTTGAGCATTTCGGCCAGCAGGAAGGCCAGCTCCAGACTCTGCGCCGCGTTGAGGCGGGGGTCGCAGTGCGTGTGGTAGCGATCCGCCAGGCTCTGCTCGGTGATGTCGATCGCGCCGCCCGTGCATTCGGTGACGTTCTGCCCAGTCATCTCGGCATGGATGCCGCCGCCGAAGCTGCCCTCGGCGCGATGCACGGCGAAGAAGCCGCGCACCTCGGCGAGGATGCGCTCGAACGGGCGCGTCTTGTAGCCATTGGCCGCCTTGATGACATTGCCGTGCATCGGATCGCACGACCACACCACCGGATGCCCTTCGCGCATCACCGCCCGCACGAGCGGGGGCAGCGCGCCCTCGATCTTGTCATGACCATAGCGCGTGATGAGCGTGATGCGCCCGGCCTCGCGGCGCGGGTTCAGCGCATCGAGCAGGCGCAGCAGCACATCGGGCTGCAGGCTCGGCCCGACCTTCATGCCGATGGGATTGCCGATGCCGCGCAGATACTCGACATGGGCCGAGCCCTCGAAGCGCGTCCGGTCGCCGATCCACAGCATGTGCGCGCTGGTGTCGTACCACTGGCCGGTGAGCGAATCCTGACGGGTCAGGGCTTGCTCATAAGGCAGCAGCAGCGCCTCGTGGCTGGTGTAGAAGCTGGTCCCGCCAAGCTGGGGCACCGTGTCCGGCGAGAGACCGCAGGCCTTCATGAAGTCCAGCGCCTCGCCGATGCGATCGGCCATCTCGCTGAACTTCTGGGCCCAGGGGCTGCGGCCCATGAAATCCAGCATCCAGCCATGCACCTTGTCGAGGCTGGCATAGCCGCCGGTCGAGAAGGCGCGCAGCAGGTTGAGCGTGGCGGCCGACTGATTGTAGGACCGGATCATGCGCGCCGGATCGGGCTCGCGGCCGTCTGCCGTGAACGCAATGTCGTTCACATTGTCCCCGCGATAGCTCGGCAGCTCGACGCCATCGATCGTCTCGGTCCCAGCGGAACGCGGCTTGGCGAACTGGCCGGCCATGCGACCCACCTTCACCACCGGCAGCTTGCTGGCGAAGGTGAGCACCACCGCCATCTGCAGCAGCACGCGGAACGTGTCGCGGATGTTATTCGGGTGGAACTCGGCGAAGGATTCGGCGCAGTCCCCGCCCTGCAGCAGGAACGCCTCGCCATTGGCGACCTTGGCCAGATCGGCCGTCAGGTTGCGGGCCTCGCCTGCAAAGACGAGCGGCGGAAAGGTCCCAAGCTGCGCCTCGGCTGCCGCGAGTGCCGCAGCATCGCGATAGATCGGCATTTGCAACCCTTCATGATCCCGCCAGCTTGCGGGCGACCATTTCGCCGTCATGATATTCCAGACTCCAAGCGTGTTCGCGCCACAACATGGGGTGTGGCGGACAAGGGGCAAGCCCCTACGCGTTTGAGGGCTTTGAGGCAAGGAGGTTGGGGATAAAGGCGCGAGGATGCGCGGGCGCAGCAGCGTCGTGACGTAAGATCAACCCGTCGCGTAGTGGGGAGATCAATCCAGTCTTCCCGCGAACAAACGGAGCGCCTGCCGCGTAACATGATCCGGAGGCCCGTAAAAACATTAAACACATGGCGAACGGAGACACTCTAATCGTGCGGCGAAATCTTGAGAATTCAGGCCGTTTCTCGAAGTAAATGCCGTCCAAATTCCCGGAACATTCAGAAAAATCATATGATGAAGGTCCGGTTTTGCTGGATTCATAGTCGCTATCAGGCGAAATGGACTCGGGAATCGGAAACGGGGGCTGTCAAGTCGACAGCAGGGATCATGAGCCTTCTGGCTGACTATAACTGGCCATTCGCGGTATCGCTCGGCGTGATGGTTCTTCTCGCGGCCCTGCAGGTGCTTGGACTCGGTGACCTGTTCAGCAGCACGGAAACCGACCTGGACGCGGAATCGGGCGGAAGCCCAGCCGATGGACTATTGAGCCTGGTCGGTGTGGGCCGCGTGCCGTTCATGATCTGGCTGGCGGTGCTCCTGCTGCTTTTCGCGGCGATCGGCGTGAGTATACAAAGCCTGGCCGGCGCCTTCATCGGCAAGGCACTGGCTCCGTGGCTGGCAGGCCTCCTTGCTTCGGTTGTAGCTCTACCAGCGACGGGAGCACTCGTGCGACCGCTCTCGCGCATCCTGCCAGGCGACGAGACGACGGCGGTAGAGATCGAATCCCTCCTTGGTCGCCGCGCGAAAATTCTCACCGGTCGCGCCAGCCGCGGAAGCCCCACCCGCGCTCAGGTCATTGATCATCACGGTCAGATGCACCTTGTGATGGTGGAGCCCCATCATAGTGACACCGAAATGGGCGAAGGCGACGAAGTTCTCCTCGTGCGCCGGGAAGGAGAGCGGTTTTACGCTGTAGCCCTGGAGGAAAAACGTTTGGCGCCGATCTGACGGCGAGGGGAGACTGGAATGCAGGGACTGGACCTCATGGATATTGCAATTTGGGCAGGCGCGATCTTCGCCTTGCTCCTGATCTTCGGCTTTACGATCGCGCGACTTTACCGGCGCGCCACGAAGGAAGTGGGCTTCGTCCGAACCGGATTTGGCGGAGAGAAGGTGGTCATGAACGGCGGGGCGCTCGTGCTGCCCGTGCTGCACGAAACCATGCCGGTCAATATGAACACGGTCCGCCTCGCGGTGGAGCGCAAGAACATGGATGCGCTGATCACGCTCGACCGGTTGCGGATTGACGTGAAGGCCGAATTCTATGTCCGCGTCCGCCCCGATGCAGGCGCAATAGCCATGGCTGCGCAGACGCTTGGCCTGCGCACGATGCAGCCGGAAGCTCTGAAAGATCTCGTCGAAGGAAAGTTTGTCGACGCGCTTCGGTCTGTTGCGGCCGGAATGAGCATGAACGAACTGCACGAAAAGCGCGCCGACTTCGTTCAGAAGGTGCAACAGGTCTCATCTGTGGATCTCGCGATGAATGGCCTGGAACTGGAATCCGTTTCACTGACGGGGCTGGACCAAACGAGCATCGAGCATTTCAACGCCAACAACGCATTCGATGCGGAGGGTCTGACCAAGCTCACCGAACAGATCCAGCAGCGCAAGAAGCTGCGCAACGATATCGAAATGGACACGCGGGTCCAGATCGAGACGAAGAACCTCGAAGCCGATCAGCGCAGTCTGCAGATCAGCCGCGATAACGAGTTCGCGCGGCTGGAGCAGGAACGCGAGGTCGAAATGCGGCGTGCGGCGCAAGCGGCAGAAGTCGCTCGGGAGCAGGCACTGCGCAGTCAGGAGGCGGAGGCCGCGCGGATCGACGCCAAGCGGCTGATCGATTCGCAGCAGATCGAAGCTGACCGCTCGATCGAACAAGCCCGCATCGCACAGGCCCAGGCCATAGAAATCGCGCGGCAGGAACAGCAGATCGCCGTTCAGAACAAGAGCCGGGAAGAAAGCCAGGCAAAGGCCGAGGCTGACGCAGCTCGCGCCAAAGCGGCTGCGGCCGAAGAACAGGTTATCACCAGCCGCGAAACTGAAGTGGCCGAGCGTGATAAGCGCATCGAACTGATTGAAGCGGCGAAAGCAGCGGAACGCGAAGCGATCAAGCTGAAGGTGCAGGCAGAAGCCGAAAAAGATGCGGCCACGAACCACGCCGAGGCTATTCGACGCGCAGCTGAGGGCGAGGCCGATGCGACGAAGCTGAGAGCCGAGGCCGACCGCGTGCGCTTCGAAGTCGAAGCAGCGGGTCAACGCGCTGTCAACGAAGCCGCAAACCTCCTATCCAGCAGCCAGATCAGCCTTCAGACGAAGCTGGCGCTGCTCAAGGTGCTGCCGGACCTGGTGCGTGAAAGCGCCAAGCCGCTTGAGGCAATCGACTCCATCAAGATCGTTCAGGTGGATGGCCTCACGCAAAAAGCGGGTGGCCCCGCCAATGCAGCGCCCTCGGGAGGAGGATCGGGCAACCTTGCGCAGGACGCCCTCTCAGCAGCCCTCGCCTATCGAGCGCAAGCGCCGGTTCTCGACGGCCTGATGAAGGAACTGGGGCTTGATGGACGCTCGCTCGACGGGCTTGTCGCCGGAGGCATGGCAGACGAGGCAAGCCCGCGCGACGGGCGGAGCGATACTGGCGAGAGCGCTAAGAGACTGAAGGGTAGTCAGGCGCAGGAGCGGTCGGAAAAGTTGTAACGCAGATGCACCGGGCTGTGGAGGGACGTGACTATGCCGCCTCCGCAGCCTACTGCCACTTAGCGGCTCGGCACGATGGTCCTCGTTGATGCAACGCACAGGATCATTCCGACACCCGCCGCAATCCATAGCGCTGAAGAGCCCAGCCTTGCATAAGCGAAAGCCCCGGCAATCGCGCCGGTCATCAGCCCGCTCCACAGGCCGAGGTCGACCCGCCAGTGGCTTGCATCCTTGCCGGTGAGGCGGTTGGCGAGCGCCTGACCTAACCGGACAAGTGCGCCGGTCATATAGGTGAGCCCGACCTTCACCTCGCCATTGTCGGCGAGCGCGGCATTTTCGGCGCCCATGGCCATGACCATCGCGGCGAGTGCAAAAGTCGGCGAAATCGGTGCGGCGAGCGCGGCCACTAACAGCAGCGCCGTCACCAGACCGAGCACGGCGGGACGGCGATGTGGGCCCGCGCGATGCCCCACCAGTCCGCCCAGCACGACGCCCGTAACGAACCCGGCAATGAGGCCCGCGGCCGTCAGCGCGGCGCTGGAGCCTTCGCTGATCCCCACCGCCAACCGCGTGGAGTTGCCGCTCATGAACGAGACGAAAAAGCCGCCCGCAGTGAGGAAGCCCAGCGCGTCCACGAAACCGGCCAGCGCGGAGAGCGCGATGGCGAGGTTGAGCAGGCGGGCGTCGGACCTCAGCATCGCTCGCGCCTAATAATCCCGGTTGAGGTCGGCGACATGCTCCAAGGGCTCGCCGGCCAGATAATGGCGGATGTTCCGCGCGAACCGCTCGGCGCCGCGCTGGAAGGCGCTGGTCTGGCTCGGCCCCGCCAGATGCATGGTGACGAGCACATTCGGCGCGCGCCACAGCGGGTGTTCGGGCGGCAAGGGCTCGGGCGTCGCGACATCGAGGAACGCGCTGCCCAGATGCCCGGCCTCCAGCGAGGCGATGAGCGCAGGCTGATCGATCAGATCGCCGCGCGCGATGTTGATGAGGCGAGCGCCCGGCTTCATGGCGGCCAGTTCTGGGGCGCCGATCATCGCCCGCGTCTCGCTGGTGTTGGGCGCGGCGATGATGACGAAATCGAACTCCGCGAGGCGCGGGCGCCAGTCATCCGGACCGATCACCGCATTGGCACTGTCTGCCGAGCGACGCACGCCGGTCACCTGAACGCCAAAGGCGCGCAGGCGGGTGCCGATCTCCCGACCGATGGCGCCATAGCCGATCACCAGCGCCCGCGCGCCCAGCAACTCGAAATTGCCCGGCGGCCGCATCAGCCAGTTTTGCCGGTCATGGGCGCGCACGACCTCGTCCAGTCGCTTGGCGAGCACCAGCGCGCCCATGACGGCATAATCGGCGATCACGTCCGGCATCAGGCCGGCACCATTGGTGAAGATCTGGCCGCGCGCGCGCATCTCCGCGATCGGGAACGCATCGAAGCCCACGATCACCGTGTGGATCCACTTGGCGTTCACCGCCGCGCGCGGACCCTTGGCGTAGACATTGCCGGCGAACTCATCGAACCAGCCGATCTCCGCCTCCGGCGCCAGGGTCATCGCCTCTTCGGCCCTGGAGAAGCCGCGCAATATGACGCGCCCGGCGATCTCGGCGCCCAGCATGGCTTCCAGCCTCTCCCGCTGCGCTTCCGGCAGAACGATGAGCGGTTTATGCGCCATGATCGAGCCTCCATTCCCAGCCGAGCGGATCGCCGTCCATGACCTCGACGCCGGCGGCGAGCAGTTCGTCGCGCAGCGCATCCGAGGCCGCGAAGTCCTTTTCGGCCCGCGCAGCCTTGCGCCGGTCCATCAGCGCCGCGATCGCGCCTTCATCGATGGCAGCCGCCTTCGGACGCAGGCGCAGTGCTTCTCGCTCGAGCGTGAATAGCCCGAGGCCGAGCACGGCTTCCATCGCCTCGACCAGCGCGCGCTTCTCCTCGGCCGGCACCTTCTTCATCGCCAGCGCCTCATCCAGCACGGTGAGCGCGACCGGCGTGTTGAGATCATCGCTGATCGCGGCATCGAAGCGCCCCAGCAAGGGCGTCAGCTTGGAATGCGCCACCGCACCAGCCGCAGCCACATCGCGCAGGGGTGCCGCGCTCATCAGCATCCGCTTGAGCCGGGTCAGCGCCGCGCCGAGATTGTCCCAGCTGAACTCCAGCTCCGAGCGATAATGCGCCTGCAGGCACATCATCCGATAGGCGAGCGGATGATAGCCCCGGTCGATGAGCAATTGCAGCCGCAGGAACTCGCCCGATGATTTGCTCATCTTGCCGGTGCGGTCGATCAGGAAATTATTGTGCATCCACAGCCGCGCGCCGGAATGGGCCGCGCAATCGAGATGGCCGTGATCGGCATCATAGCCCTGGATCGCCTGATTCTGGGCGATTTCATTGGGGTGATGGATCTCGCGATGGTCGATGCCGCCGGTGTGGATGTCGAACGGCAGCCCCAGCAGCGCGCGGCTCATCACCGAGCATTCCAGATGCCAGCCCGGGGCGCCCTTGCCCCAGGGCGAGTCCCATTCCATCTGGCGCGTCTCACCCGGCGGCGTTCTACGCCAGATCGCGAAATCGGCGGCGTGGCGCTTGCCCTCGACCGGATCGATGCGGCTCTCGCCCTCGTCCGTCGCGGCGCGGGCAAGGCGGCCATAATCGGCCACCGTGCTGGTATCGAAATAGAGGCCGGTCGGCAGCTCATAGCAGTGCTTGTCGGCAATGCTTTTGGCGAACTCGATCATTTGGGGGACGAAATCGGTCGCGATCGACCAATGCGCCGGCTGGCGGATGTTCAGCGCCTCCACGTCCGCCCAATAGGCCTGCGTATAATGCTTGGCGATGTCCCAGATCGACTGCGCCTGCTGCGCGGCCATCCTCTCCATCTTGTCCTCGCCGGCATCGCCATCGTCGGTGAGGTGACCGACATCGGTGATGTTGATGACGTGGGTGAGCTTGAAACCCTTGAAACTCAGCGTCCGCCCGAGCGTATCCGCGAAAACATAAGCGCGCATGTTGCCGATGTGCGGATAATTATAGACCGTCGGCCCACAGCTATAGACCCGCGCCTCGCCGGGGTGAACGGGATCGAACGGCTCGAGCTGGCGCGTAAGACTGTTGAAGAGCTTGAGTGACGGGGCTTGGATCATGGCGCGCCCATGTGAGCGCAGCCAGCGCGCGGGTCAACAGGGCACGAAAGGCCGGGATGCGCTGACGGGGTAAGCCATAGCAATGGCAGAGGGCGGCGCAGGCACCGCCCCCCGACCGAAAAATATCAGCCCTTGGGCGCGAGCACCATGAGCATCTGCCGGCCTTCGAGGCGCGGATAGGATTCGACCTTGGCGATCTCGGCCGTGTTCTCGGCGACGCGCTGGAGCAGCTGCATGCCGAGCTGCTGGTGCGCCATTTCACGGCCGCGGAAGCGCAGCGTGACCTTGACCTTGTCGCCCTCGCCGATGAAATCGACGACCTTCTTCATCTTCGTATCATAATCATGATCGTCGATGTTCGGACGCATCTTGATCTCCTTGATCTCCTGCGTCTTCTGGGTCTTGCGGGCGATATTCGCCTTTTTCTGGGCCTCGTACTTATACTTGCCGATGTCCAGGAACTTGCAGACCGGCGGATCTGCATTGGGAGAGACCTCTACCAGGTCCAGACCGACGTCCGCTGCCTGCTCGATCGCCTCGCGCGTGAACATCACGCCCAGATTTTCGCCCTCTTCATCAATGACGCGCACCTTGGGCACACTGATGAATTCATTGTAGCGGGGGCCGTTCGCGGGCTGTGGCGCCATCGGGCGGCGCATCATCGGGGGACGTATAGCAGTTTCTCCTGTTGCCAATTCACATATGCGAGATGCGCACCTTACCGGTTTTCCATGAGAACGGAAAGAGGCCGTAGCGCGACACGAGGCAAACTGCGGCGCGAAGGTCACAGTTGCGTGCACCGTGCATTTAGGATCGCAAGCCGCTCACGGCAAGGGCCATCATCAGCGAGACCGATGATGAACGGGCCCGGCCTTGCGGCATCCCTCAGCCCGGATGGCGGAAATGAATGAGCGGATAGGGCCGCCCTGCCGGATCAGTCTCCGAGCGCCCCGTGCGCGCGAACCCACGCGCTTCGTAAAACGCGATGGCCTGAGGCGCCTGCTCGCTGGCATCCACCTTTGCACCGGGCACCAGCGCGAGAGCGTGCGCGACAAGAGCGCTGCCATAGCCCTGACCATGCACGGCCGGATCGACGAACAGCGAATCGATCTCGTCCTCGCCCATGCCGAGAAAGGCCTGGACGGTGCCGGCCGCATCCGTCGCGACCCACAGGTCGACCGAGGGAAGATGCTCGTGCTCGACCATCCGGTCGATCTCAACCCGGTCCTCCGGCGTGAGAAAGCCATGCGTCGCATCGACCGCCGCCCGCCAGATCGCCAGCGCGCGCGGCAGATCGGCCGGAGTCGCCTTGCGGATGGGGATGCTCATCAGCTGCCCTTCTTCTAGCCCCTCCCCCGGAGAAGAGGGGCTGAGTTCCACTCAGGCCAGATCCGGCGGCGTGGCTTCCGCTACCAGTTGCGCGATGACTTCATCCACGCTCAGCACCTTCTGATGCTCGTCACTGCCGAGACGGCGCAGGGCGACGGTGCCCTCCTCCGCCTCGCGACGGCCGACGACCAGAAGATTGGGCACGCGCCCGAGGCTGTGCTCGCGCACCTTGTAGTTGATCTTCTCGTTGCGCAGATCGGTCTCGGCGCGGATGCCGGCGGCGCGCAGCTTCTCGACCACCTCGGTCGCATAGCCGTCCGCATCCGAGACGATGGTCGCGACCACTGCTTGCACCGGCGCCAGCCACAGCGGGAACTTGCCGGCATAATGCTCGATGAGGATACCGATGAAGCGCTCATAGCTGCCGAAGATCGCGCGGTGGAGCATCACCGGACGGTGGCGGGCGCCATCCTCGCCGACATAGCTCGCGTCCAGCCGCTCGGGCAGCACGCGGTCGGACTGGATGGTGCCGACCTGCCAGGTGCGGCCGATGGCGTCGGTGAGGTGCCATTCCAGCTTGGGCGCGTAGAAGGCGCCTTCGCCGGGTAGCTCTTCCCAGCCATAGTCCTCGGTCGCAAGGCCAGCGGCGATGACGGCGTTGCGCAGTTCCGTCTCGGCCAGATCCCACATCTCGTCCGAACCGAAGCGCTTTTCCGGGCGCAGCGCGAGCTTGATCGAATAGGTAAAGCCGAAGTCCTTGTAGATGCGGTCGGCCAGCGCGCAGAAGGCGCGGACTTCATTGACGATCTGGTCCTCGCGGCAGAAGATGTGCGCATCGTCCTGCGTGAACTGGCGCACCCGCATCAGGCCGTGCAGCGCGCCGTGCGGCTCGTTGCGGTGGCAGCAGCCATTCTCGTAGATGCGCAGCGGCAGATCACGATAGCTCTTGATGCCCTGGCGGAAGATGAGGACATGCGCCGGGCAGTTCATCGGCTTGAGCGCCATCCACTGCGCATCGTCCGAGACGAGCGGGCCTTCGTCCTCGACATTCGGCACTTCGTCGGGGATGACGAACATATTCTCGCGATATTTGCCCCAGTGGCCGGATTGCTCCCACTGGCGCGCGTCCATCACCTGCGGGGTCTTCACCTCGTTGTAGCCCGCGTCATCGATGGCGCGGCGCATATAGGCCTCCAGCTGGCGCCAGATGACGAAGCCCTGCGGATGCCAGAACACGCTGCCATGCGCTTCCTGCTGGAGGTGGAACAGGTCCATCTCCTGCCCGATCTTGCGATGATCGCGCTTGGCCGCTTCCTCCAGCCGCAGCAGATGAGCATCGAGCTGCTTCTTGTTGAGCCAGCCGGTGCCGTAGATGCGGCTGAGCATCGCGTTCTTCTGGTCGCCGCGCCAGTATGCGCCGGAAACGCGCGTGAGTTTGAAGGCCTGCGGATCGACCTTGCCGGTGGAGGCGAGATGCGGCCCGCGGCACATGTCCAGCCAGTCACTGCCGGACCAGTAGACAGTCAGATCCTCGTCGCCGGGCAGTTCCGCTGCCCATTCCGCCTTGAAGCGCTCGCCCTGCCCCGTCCAGCGTTCGATAAGCTGTTCGCGGGTCCAGACCTCGCGGCGCAGCGGCTTGTCGGCCGCGATGATCTCGCGCATCTTCGCCTCGATGGCGGGCAGGTCTTCCTCGGTGAACGGGCCGCGATCTGCCGGCGCCGCGACGTCATAATAGAAGCCGTCGTCCGTGGAAGGACCGAACGTGATCTGCGTGCCGGGAAACAGCGCCTGCACCGCCTCGGCAAGGATATGCGCATAATCGTGGCGGACCAGCTCCAACGCGTCCGCCTCGTCCCTCGCCGTGACCAGCGCCAGCTGCGCATCGGCCTCCAGCGGGCGGGTGATGTCGACCAGCTCGCCATCCACCCGCGCAGCCAGCGCCGCCTTGGCGAGGCCGGGGCCGATCGCGGCGGCGATCTCCGCCGGCGTGGTGCCGCGCGCAAACTCGCGCTGCGAGCCATCGGGGAGCGTGATTGTCACCTGTTGCGTCATCGGTCTGGTTCCTGCTGTGCGGCTTGCCGCTTAGGCAAGTGCGGGAGACTTGGGAAGAGGCGGAACGGGCCGGAAGCGCATGACCGCCCCGATCCGCTGCTGGGATGGGGCCTTCGGTCCTGCGCGCTTCAATCGATGAGGCGCGTGCCGACGACCCCGGTGCTAGTCCGGGTGGTGGGGGTGGTCGCGGCTGTGAAGCGCAGACGGGGCATGGCGGCTTTCATAAGGGTAGCGCCGGGGTTTGTCACCTGCTGGCGGGGAGGATGTGGAGAGTTGAGACCGCCCATGCTGTAGGAGGAAACCAACGCCTCACTTTATCGCTCCGCTCTCTCAACGCATTCCCGTGTGGCGCGCTTTTCCTACATTTGCCGCAATTTCTATGCCAAGCTTTTCACGGTACACTCCGATCCGTTTGCGCGCGCGAGACACGATGTCCTCGTAATACAATATTTCCGAATACATCTCGCCAAGCGCTATGCTAGTTTCAGGATCGGAAAGCTTTGCGCTCTGGAAGTAACCCTTGCCTTCAGCGAAGCGTGTCCAGCCACTAAGCCGCAGAGGGTTAACCGTGTCGCCAATGAGGTAGCAATAGAACTTCCTTAGTTTGCCGCGGGATTTAGCCGCGAGCAGATGCGCGTATTCCGAAAGATCGCCAACGTGGTCATCCATGCTAACCCCTGGGGCTTTAAACTCCACGATGATTGCAGAGCCCTCATGGCTGAACAGTGCAATATCGGGCCGCTTGGCACGATTTGTTTCCTCTCGGCCCGCCAACAGTGCCTCGAATTCAACGTCGACATCAGGCTCAAACAGCTTGCCGAATCCCTCCCACTCGATCCCAGCCAACGGCTTGTCTGAAGAAATATAGTCGTAATAGTGGTATTCTTCACTACGCAACCAGATATCATGGTCGGATATTTCCATACTATCCTTGCGCATCGGGAAGAAGATCGAATGGATTATGCGCTCATCTTTACGCTTCGTCTTTTCCTGAGGAAGCTGAATTGCCAGTTGTTTTCGATACGCAAGATCGAGCACTTCGACGATGGCCGCGCGACGGACGACCAGCTGAGACAGATTTGCCATGTCAAAGTCTTTTAACGATGACGTATACATCCAGGACAGCTCATTGATTTTCCTTCGAAAATCATCGCTATCCGGCTCTGTTCTCGCTATTTCCTCTTTAAGATCAAAGATTTGAGAAGTCGCGCCGATCACCCGCTCCTGGTACTTCTTGAGAACCCGCTCAACCACCGCTTTGGCGCTATCGCCGTGCTGAACACGCGTATCCGTATCCTCTAGCATCGCGGCACTCACGCCAAACTGGGTTTCGATATCGGTCAGGACGTCCTCCCGACGCCAACTCGAAGGAACAACCATCTTGCCGATAACAGGATCAATGGCTTCGTGAATCGCGGCATACGAGATTGTCCCCTCGTTGAAGAGGGTGTCAGGAATGTCTGCCGGCAAATCATCGAAGTCATCGCGTTGCTCATTCACGTGGGCATCAAGATAACCTGCCTCAACGAGCACGATGTGGTAGTAGCCGTTGACCGGATTGTTTTGTTCAGCTCTTGCCTTCAAATAGTAGCCGGTCAGATCCCGAACCGGAGAGGCTTTCGCGCAGAGCGCTATCGCATTACGCGGAAGGTCATAATACGATGGGTCGAGTTGGTAGTGAACGACCCTGAAGAGCTGAAATCGTCCGAGCGGACTGCCGGATTGAGGATCGCACTCTGCCACTTCTACGTCAACCGAGGCGGTCATCTCGGGCAGGTCTTTGGCGCAGAGTCTGTTTCCGATCCCTCCTTCCAATGGTCGGTTTTAAAAGAAACTTGAAAGTCACCTAACCGGCCAGCAAGGCTAACCAGCCGCTGAACAAACGCAACGAGGGTGCGATGCCGCAGCCTCTTAGCGGAAAAAAATTCGCTGAGCCTCTCGTCCTCGAAGATTTTGTGCCGAACGCTGTCCTTCAATTCGTCCAACGTAATCAGCGTGCCAACTTCGCCTTCTGCGCTCTCGGAAGTGATGAAGTCATCATAGTCGAGCTGCTTCTTCGGCTCGTGAAACTTCACGAAACGGAATTTACGGCGACCTTCCATCATGAAAGTAGTTTCCAATGAAACGGCAGCAAAATGATGAAAGTATTGAATGCGGCCCGCACCCTTACATTGGCCAATTCCCGTTATTTCGAGGTCGTCCTTGTAGGATGTATCCTTAGTAAGAAAGGCAGCGAGCTGCTCGTCACCCAGGCCGCAGCCGTTGTCGCGACAGGAGATTGTCATCATCTCTGTGCCGCCGACGAGGTCACCTGGGGAAAACCGTACCTCCACCGCAATCCGCATATCATTAACGGAACCGTCTGACGCCTTCCGTATCAGAAATGAGTCGATGCTATTCGAGATTAACTCCTCAAGCACAACATAAGGGTTGTGGCTCAGCTTAGTGTTCTTGAGGCTGCCTCGGATATCGAGCGTCATGATCCATTTTCTTCAATATCGGAGGGTTGCGCTTGCTTCTGGACATCCTCGAAAGTCGGGTCAAGTCGCATTGATAAGCGCTAAAAAGGCAACCCCAGCTCCTCTTCCATCTCGGCCGTGGGCTTAGTGAGTTCCAGTAATTTTTTTCGCCCCACCCGTCACCAATCCGTCATCATCCCTTCACGCGCATGACGCAGTCCCGTCACCTCCCTGACGCAACGCCTCCCTATCTGCCGCCCCCAGAACAAAACCTGCTTTTGGGGACTCACCACAATGAAACCGCTTTACCCGACTTTCCGGGCCGCTTTGCTGTGCTCGGCCATTCTGCTTGCCACGCCTGCCCTCGCACAATCCGCGCCCGTTCCGGAGGCCGAGAGCGAGGCCGGTGCGGACGGTGACACCATCGTCGTCACCGGCCAGCGCCGCGCGCAATATGAGGCGACGGCGGAGAAGCGCGAGGCGTTTGCGGTGATGGATGCGATCTCCGCCGACGATATCGGCAAGCTGCCGGACCATAATACGGCGGCGGCGCTGCGGCGCATTCCGGGTCTTTCCGTGCAGGAGGATCAGGGTGAGCCGCGCTTCCCGGTGCTGCGTGGCCTGCAATCCACCTACAACCGTACGACGGTGGACGGCGCGCTGGTGGCCGGCGTGGATTCGGGCGGGCGCACCGTGCCGCTGGACATCGTGCCCTCCGTGATGGCGGGGCGGATCGAGGTCATCAAGACGGTGACGCCGGAGAATGACGCCAATGCCGTCGGCGGCATCATCAATATCACCACCCGTAGCGCCTTCGATGCTGGGCGGCCGTTCTTCAACGGCATCGCCTCTTATGGCATTTATGAGCAGCATGGCGAGGTGCGCAACAGCAAGCCCTCCTACCGGCTGGCCTTTGCCGCCGGCACCACCTTCGGCGCGGATGACGAATGGGGCATCGTGATCGGCGCGAGCCAGGAGCAGCTCGATTACGACATTCCGCAGATCGAGGTAGCCAGCCCCTCCGTACGCGAATATACCGCCGCCGGCGCCCCGGTGGACAGCGGCGCGGCGACCGGCAACGGCATCCAGGTGCCGACCCAGCACCGCCTCTTCTGGTACAACAACACCAAGCAGCGCACCGGCGGCAACGCCAAGCTCGAATGGCGCCCCTCCGACACGTTCCGCTGGGAACTCTCCGGCGTCGTCGCCCGCACCGAGGACGATGAGGAGCGCATCGAATATCGCATGGAGCCGATCGGCAATGTCGCGAACCAGACGCAGACCAGCGGTCAGTTCGCGCGCGGGCGGATCATCGTGCAGCTCAACCAGCCGATTACGCGGCGCCTCGTCGCGCTCGGCCGCACCGCCTTCGCCTGGGATGGCGGCGAGCAATGGAAGCTGGACGGCGACGCGGTGTTCTCGCTCGGGCGGATGCGCGTGCCCAATGAGAGCATCGAGTTCCGCACCCGCGATGCCGACGCGACCCGCTATGCCTTCAGCTATGATACGTCGGACTTCTACCCCGTGTTCACGCCGACCAACACCGCCGCAGCGGTGAACCCGCAGAACTTCTATCTCCAGCAGCAGCGCAGCAATCTGGAGAAGTCGCTGGAGAAGAGCGGCCAGTTCCGCCTGAACTTCACTTATGGCGATGACAGCATCGACGGCGGCATCAAGCTCAAGACCGGCGCCGTGCTGCGCCTCACGAGCCGCAAGAACGAAGTCGAGCGGACCGACTACAAGGCCGCCAGCGGCTTCACCTACACGCTCGACAAGGTGGTGACCGCCGGGCCGAGCGAAGCGATCCGCGACAAATTCTACATTCCGATCCGCATCGATGCGCAGGCCTTTCCGGCCTTCTATCAGGCCAATCAGAGCCGCTTCACCACCACCGTCGCCTCGAAGGCGGGCGATTATAAGGTCAACGAGGACGTCTATGCCGGCTATGTGCAGGGCAGCACCCGGATCGGCAATGTCACGCTGCTCGGCGGCCTGCGCTATGAGCGCACGGAAGTCTCCTCCGATGCCTATCGCACGCTCGGAAGCGCGCTCACCCAGATCGCGACGGACGGCAGCTATGGCAACTGGCTGCCCAGCGCGCACATCCGCTGGGATGTGACCGACCGCGTCGTGGTGCGCGGCGCTTATACCAACACCATCGGCCGGCCGGATTATTCCTCCATCGCGGCGAGCGAGACGCTCAGTTTCGATGGCAGCCAGCCAACGCTGTCCCGTGGCAATCCGGGCCTCAAGCCGCGCGAGAGCCGGGGCTTCGATCTCTCCTTCGAGTTCTACCCGAAGGATGGCGTGATCTCCGCCGCTTTGTTCCACAAGAAGATCAAGAACGAGATCTTCACCCTCTCCAATGTGGAGACGATCGATGTCGGCCGGGGCCCGGAGAGCGTACTCGTCTCTGAACCGCGCAATGCCGAAACGGCGACCATCAAGGGCCTAGAGCTGAACCTTCAGCAGGCGCTGACCTTCCTGCCCGATCCGTTCGACGGGCTGGGCATGAGCGCCAACGCGACCTTCCTCGATACGCGTTTCACCTTCCTCACCACGGCCGGCCCGCGCGTGACCGGCCTGTTCCTCCAGCCGGACACGGTGTGGAACGCCTCGGTCTATTATCAGAAGGGCAAGTTCGAGGGGCGCCTGTCTTACAACTATATCGGCGGCTTCCTGGAGACGATCAACGACACCATCCCCAATGCCGACCAATATTGGAAGAGCCGTGGCACGCTGGATGCCAATATCAGCTATCGCGTCACGTCCAACATCACGCTCTATGCCGAGGGGCAGAACCTCAACAATCAGGGCCGGCGCGAGCTGGTCGGGCCCGGGCGCACCTACCTGCAGGAATCCGCTGAATATGGCCGGACCTTCTGGTTCGGCGTGGCGGCGAATTTCTGATGGGCCTGCTTCTCGCTCTGGCAGCCAGTGCCGCCACGGCGGCAGCGGCGGCGGGGACACCCGCTGCCGCCCCGCCCCAGGGCCAGCCGGCCGAAACGCTGCGCCGCATCCCTGCCGAGGAAGCGCGGCAGGGCGTGGCGGTCGGCCCGAACGATGTCTATGCCGTCGCCAACTGGACCATCGCCCGCTACGATCGCAAGACCGGCGCGCGGCGGGCAGTCTGGACTGGCGAGCCGGCGCGCTACCCGCACATCAACAGCTGCGCGCTCATCAAGGCCGAGCTGGTGTGCGCGGCCTCCAACTTCCCCAGCGTGCCACAGGCCAGTTCGGTCGAGATCTTCGATCCCGTCACCCTCGCCCACAAGCGCACCGTCTCGCTCGGCCTTGGCACCGGCTCGCTGACCTGGGTCGACTGGCATGACGGACACTGGTGGGGGCTGTTCGCCAATTATGACGGCAAGGGCGGCGAGGCACCGCGCGACCACCGCCACACCACCCTCGTCCAGTTCGATACGGACTGGCGCCGCACGCAAAGCTGGGCGCTGCCCGCCACGATCCTCGAGCGGATCGCGCCGATGAGCATCTCGGGCGGCGGGTTCGGCCCCGACGGACGGCTGTGGCTCTCCGGCCATGACAATCCCGAGCTCTATGTGACGCAATTACCCAAGGGCGGCGCCACGCTAGACCATATCGCCACCGTGCCCATGGAGGCGGAAGGCCAGGCGATCGACTGGGACGAGAACCGCCCCGGCATCCTGTGGGGCATCAGCCGCAAGACCCGCGCCATGCTGGAGATGCGCGTGCCGCCGGTGCAGCCGTAGGACGGCGGCGGTGCCCCTCGCGCAACGCCGCCCAAGAATACTCACGCCCCGGAACGATCCCCGCATCGCGTCAGTTCTCCAGACGAACCCATCTACGGAGAACGCGACATGATCCGATCCTTCCTCATCGGCCTGGTGGCCGGGCAGCGTGGCATGACGCCCTTGGCGGCAGTGGCGACAGGCACGCGCAAGGGGGATATTCCGGTGGTGCTGCCCCTGCAGGGCCTGTTGCGCAATCCGCTGATCGCGGCGGGCACGGCGTCGCTGGCGGCGGCGGAGATGGCCGGCGACAAGATGAAGAGCGCGCCCGATCGGATCGTGCCGATCGGCCTCGCCGTGCGCAGCGTGACAGCGGCCTATGCCGGCGCCGCCCTGGCGCCACGCGGCCGCCGTGGGCTGGGCGCGGCCGTCGCGGTCGGGACGGCGCTGGCCTCATCCTACATCGGCTGGCGCCTGCGCTGCGCAGCGATGCGGCGTTATGGGCAGACCGCGACCGGCTTTGTCGAGGACGCGCTCGTGCTGGGCAGCGGCCTCGCGATTGCCAGCCCAAGCGTGGCCGGGGCTGAACGAGCAGCGTAGGCGGCGAGGGAAAGGTTGACTGCCGCGCTGGATGGCGGTTGTCCGATATTTCGGCTGGTCAACGGCCATTCCCGGTCAAGACGCCATTGCGGACGGTCGGTTTTCCAAGCAGACTGTATCAATGCAACTAACGGACCAGAGTGATCCCTTATTCGAACCGCGCCGTCTTAGCTTGGCGCTGATACTTGGAGTTCAAATACTACCTCTTGTGTTTGCGTGGTTTCTCTTAAGGCGGGGATATTCTCGCAATGTTAGAGAAGGCGGTTTTCTGTTGATGGCTTGGTCGCTGTTAATGGCTGCGGTCAGACTGGCGAGTTAGTCCGCCTCTCGAGCCAAGCTCGCCATTCGCCGAACTGTCTCAGCACTCCAAAGCAGTCATGGCTGTTATCCGACCTTTGGCCGCGAAAGCGGACGTTCCGGATACGATGACATTGCTGCCATATTCGGCCCTATGCTAGGTCGCTTGAAAGCGGACCTGCGAATTAAGCTCCGCCTCAGATATCCGAAGGAGGAGGCGTTATGTTTATCGCATGGTGGACGGGTAAAGGATACATGACGATGGTCATCGTCCTCCTGACCATGATTGTCTTTGGCTTTATTCTTCAAGCTGGCGCACCCTTTCTCAAAGATCGCACATGGTATTGGGGCGTCTCGTTCATCGTGGCAGCGGCGATTAACTGGACTGCTGGAACACGTTGGAATAAGCGACGCATAGAGCGGACTAAACCGAAGCATCTTGGTCAACGTCTTTGGTATCCCGCGACCAACCGTTTCATGTCGATGCCGATGGAGACATTTTCTCTCGTCATTGCGCTTGTCGGTCTTGCGTTGATCGTTTCTGGACTAGCCTCGTCTGCCGAGACTTAGGCGCGAGTGCCTCGAAAAGGTGCCAGTCTGCTTTCCACGACAAACTGGCCGCTCATCTATCCTTCGTAACCGCTCTAAAGCGGGTACAGCTGTGGTCCGCCTTTGGTGTTGAACGCGGACAGGTGGGGCGCGACGCCGTTGCCGGCATTCCCTCCGTTCGTCCTGAGTAGCTGCTGAGCTTGTCGAAGCGGCGTATCGAAGGGCTTGCGATGCTTCGATACGGGTCTTCGATACGCGCCTGCGGCGCACCTCAGACCCTACTCAGCACGAACGGGGAAAATCGGCAAAGATCGCATTTCGACGTGGACCGAGCGATCCCGGCCGCCCCTTCGCAGATGTTGCGTGGCACAGGAATTTGTCCACAGTCCCGCGGGCCATTTCCTCAAAATGCCGACGAACGCGGGATGGGAGGCGCTGCCCCTCATCCCACATGGCAGGTGCGCGCCGCGACGGTCTGGCAGCCGGACGTCGCGCCTCCCCTTGCAACGACGGCCGCGCCCGGACGGGGGAGACAGCGCGACCGTCGGTGCTCAGGGCTGCGTGCAGCTGATCTGCGCCGCAGACTGATCCGATGTGTCGCCCGTCCGCCGGGCGATGGCGGGCGCCGCGCAGATAGGGCGCTGGATGCCGTTGAGGCCGGACATCGGCCCAGCGGTTGCGCTCAACTGATCGGGCCGCTTGCCCTGCTCCACCCACGCGACGAGGGCACCGAACGCATCATATTGATCCGTCGCGGGGCCACCGGCGCAATGGCCCATGCCGGGCACCGGGAAGACGCGCACGAAGTCCCGCGCGGCGCCCTTGTACCGGGCATCGACCTCGCCCCACCAAGCCAGCGTGTCGTTCACCGAGAAGACCGGGTCCGACATGCCATGGGGCACGATGAGCTTGCCACCCCGCGCGCGAAACGCATCGAGGTCGCTGGAGCGCGCGCCGATATCCTGCCAGGCCGAGCGCGTGAACGGTGGCACCACCGCCTCGACGCCAGCGCGGGCGCGATCCATGTCGAGGCGCATGGCCCAGGCCAGCAATTCGTCAGGCGTGGCACCGGCCAGCGTCGGCGGCGTCATGAAGACGGCGGCGAGCGAGGGCAGGCCCATGGCGACATTGATCGGCGGCACGCTGCCATCGGGCGTGCCGAGCATCCAGATGCGCCAGCCCATGTCTGCCCAGCCGGCATCCCAAGGGAAACCGGGATAGATTTGCGCCCCCTTGCTGTCCCGTGCGCCCTCATGGATGCGCACCAGCGCATCGAGCTGTGGCTGGGAGAGGCAGCCCTCGGCCTTGTCGCCCTTGCACAGGCTGGCGCGCAACTGCGGCAGCACCCTGGCAGAGGTGCATTGGCCGACCGCACCGATCAGGCCATCGGTCATGCCGTCGAGCGCGTCGCAGGCGGTGCGCACGGCCTGCCCGACCAGCGCGAGATCGCCCATGCTGAAACTCGCGCGCAGATTGGCGAGCGTGACCGGCTTGCCCGATGCCTGCACGACGGAGGCGAAGGCCTGCGTATTCCACGCCTCGGCAATCGCGGCCTTGGGCAGCGAGAAGCCCGGCGCGGCGGCGACAATCCCGTCGAACAGATCCGGGTAGCGCTGGGCGAGCATCATGCCTTCCTGCCCGCCCTTGGAGCAGCCGACGAAATAGCTCTGGCGGGGGTCGCTCCCGTAGAACTGGCGGATCGCCGCCTTGGCCGCATGGGTGACGACCGGCAGCGAGGTGCCGCCATAATCGGCGCGCGCCTGCGGATCGAAACCGAAGGCGCTCGCGCCGCCGCGGGCGGGATCGCTATTGGTCGCATTATCGTGCCCGCTATCCTGCGAGAGCACGGCATAGCCCTGGGCCAGGGCCGGCGCTGCGGCGGTCAGCCGGCCAATGGCGTCGCCCAGCTCGCCATTGGTGCCGCCCCCGCCCGAAAAGAAGAACCGCCCGTTCCATGCCACCGGCAGGCGCAGATGGAACCTGATCGCATAGGCCTGGCCATCGACGCCGGTATGCGTGCGCGTCGCGCCGACGATGGCGCAATGGGCTGGCAGCTCAACCGGCGGCGGTGTCATGCCGGGAGGCCCCGGCGGCACCGGCGCGGGGCCGGCGGGATTAAAGGTCGCGCTGAGCAGGCGGGTGGAGGCATCCGGCCAATGACCCGCCATCCTTGCCCCGAGCGCGGCGCATCGGGCGGTGGCGTCCGCGATGGTCGCGGCGGGCATTGCGGAGGTCGTGCCCGACGGCGGGGCCTCGGTGGCCCGGAGCTGATGAGGAAGAAGCGCGAGGATGGCCGCAAGCGGCGCAAACATAAGGCGATGCATGGTCATGACGGTCTTCCGCTCCTCTCCACAAAACGCCTCACAGTAAATGCGTGACAGCGAATCAGCAATCGATTACAAATTTCGTGCAGAATGACTCTGTCCGGGAACTGTCGGGGTGTGGCCGCGATGTTGATTTCCATTGCACGCCCCTCCCCATTCTCGCTCAGCGGCAACTGTGGGCCGCGCGCCACAGGCAGACTATTTTCTTTTTCATATAAATGAAAGGAGTCGCCGAAACAAACGAAACCTCATAGACCAATAGCACAGCACGTCGCGATCCTCTGCCAGGCTCATGGAAGCCGCCAAAAATGGATGAGGCAAAGGCGCAGTCGGCGGACTGAAAATGAAAATGAGAAGCCTCGCCCGCACCTGAAGGCACAATAGCCAAAGGAGGCCGGGAAACAGACAAGGGAGAGGGAGGATATGAAAGCCAATCGACAGGTTTATGCCGTCCGAGCACTGCTGACGTTGCTTTCGTCAACGACATGCATCGTTGCGATGGCACCAGCACTGGCGCAGCAAAACCCGCAGCAAGGCGAGGGTCTGGAAGAGATCATCGTCACCGCGCAACGGCGCGAGGAAAATCTCCAGAAGGTTGCCGTCGCCGCTACCGCGCTCTCAGGCCAGGGCCTGGTGGAGAAGGGCGTCACCCGGGTGGACGAGTTGCAGACGGTCGTGCCCTCGCTCTCCGTTACCGACGCCGGGCTGACGCAGAACGTCAACATTCGCGGCATCGGCCTCGCCAGCGGATCGCCCGCAGTGGCCAACGGCGTGGCGACCTATGTGGACGGCATCTTCCAGCCGCCCATCGTCACCACCTCCAGCTTCTACGACATTGCCACGGTGGAAGTGCTGCGCGGGCCGCAGGGCACCTTCGTCGGCTCCAACTCGACCGGTGGCGCGATCTTCATCAACACCCGCAACCCCAGTCTTGCGGGCGTGGAAGGTTCCATCGAGGGCTCGATCGGCAATTATGACGCGCGCAGTGTGGAAGCGGTGCTCAACCTGCCGCTCTCGCGCACGCTGGCCATTCGCGGCGCCGGCAAATGGCGCACGCGCGATTCCTTCTACACCGACATCGGCTCCGCCGGCAGCTCGGCCGGTCGGCTCGATGAGCTTTCCGGCCGCTTCGGTGCGTTGTGGAAGCCGACCGAAAGCTTCCAGGCGCTGTTCAAGCTGGAAGCCGCGGACAAGGAAACCGGCGGCTATGCTTACCGCCCCATTACCGGCACCGCCTATGCAGCCTATCGCACCAGCGACCCGCGCCTGATCGACTATGACACGCCGACGCAGAATGACGAGAAGGCGATCCAGGCCTCGCTGGAACTGCGCTACGAGCTGGGATCGGGCATTACCCTGCGCTCGCTCAGCGGCTACCAGAACAAGCGTATCTTTAACCTCTACGACAGCGATGCGACCAATGCCGCGCGCTATAGCCTAGCGGATTCGGCGCGCCTCGCGGTTTCGACGCAGCAACAGTTCGTGCGCGAGCGGGTGTGGACGCAGGAGTTCAACATCATCTCGCCGACCGATCAGGATCTTTCGTGGATCGTCGGCGGCTATTATCAACGCAACCGGATCGATGTGATCATCGAGAACCGCTCGGACGGCTTCCCGACGGACATTCTGATCGACAATGACAAGACCACCACCGGCGTCTTCGGCCAGGTGACGTACAAGATCACGCCGCAACTCGCGCTGGACGTGGGCGCGCGCTACTCGCACTTCTCGGTGACCGGCGGCGGCAGCGTCTCGATCGGTCGGGGCATCCCCACCTTCCCGCCAAACGGCTTGCAGGTGGCGGATCTGAGCGGCGATCATAAGGACGGACGCATGACTGGCAAGGTCTCGCTTAACTGGACACCGGACGAGAACAACCTGTTCTATGCCTTCGTCGCGCGTGGTTACAAACCGGGCGGTTCTAACTCGCTGGTCTCCGAGTTCGATCCGGAAACGGTGATCGATTATGAAATCGGCTGGAAAGCGACGATGCTGGGCGGCGCGGTTCGCACCCAGCTCGGCGCCTTCTATTATGACTATAACGACTTCCAGTTCGACGCTCTCGACCCGGCAACCGGACAGACGGCAGTGACCAACCTCACCGATGCCAAGGTGAAGGGCATTGAGGCGCAGGTGCAGGCGCGGGTCTCCGGCTTCACCTTCGATGCGGGCGTGGCCTTTGTGGATTCCGAGCTGGGCGACGTGACCTTCGTGGACACGCGCGCTTACGCCCGCGCATTCCCGGGCGTAACCCCGGCCGTGCAGTGCCCAACAGGCCAGGCATCCAATCCGCCGACCTGCATCGACTATACCCCGTTTCTGCGCACCACGGGCGGCGGCTCCAATCTCTACTCACCCAAATGGACCTATAATCTGGGTGCGCGCTACGACCTGTGGGTGGGCGATGTGAAGATCACGCCAAGCGTGAGCTACGCCTATGTCGGCCCGCAATGGACATATATCGGCTACTCGCCGATCAGCGACCGGCTGCCCTCACGGGGACTGCTCGGCGCCCGGCTTGGCGTGCAGAAGGGTGATCTGCTGGTCGAAGCCTATGGCACTAACCTGACCGACGAAACCTATGTCTCCGGCCAGTTCGGCGACAATGAGTTCTACGGCGCTCCGCGCGAATATGGCGTGCGGGTCCGGTACGACTTTTAAGCGAGGAAAGCACAGGTGAGCGCGGCGCTTCGTCGTCGCCGGTCACCACGTCTCCCAAGAGATGGACCGGCGGTGCAGAGGCATCGCCGGTCCTTCCGTTTCAAACGATGGCGCCCCCACGCTCAGCTCGCCCAGCTCCCGCCCAGCGCCCGGAACACATCGATCTGCGCGCGCGCGACCTCGGCATCCTGCGCGGCGAGCGCGGCTTCTGCCTCTGCAAAGGTGCGCTCGGTGTCGAGCAGTTGGAGGGAGTCGATGGCGCCCTCGCGCTGCTGGGCACGGGTGATGCGCGCGGCGGCGCCGGCGGAATCGCGGGCAGCCTGCAGGCGTTGGCGGCGCTCCAGCGCGTGGCCGTAGGTCGAGAGCGCCGTCTCGGTTTCCTCCAGCGCGTTGAGCACTGCGCCGTCGAAGGCGGCGAGCGCGGCATCGCTGTCCGCCCGTGCGCCGGCGATGCGCGCGCGGGCGGCCTCCTGATTGGGGAAGGACCAGCTGATAAGGCCACCCAGCAGCCAGCGCAGCGGGCCACCGCCGAACATCGCGCCGATATCATTGCCAGTCGACCCGCCCGAACCGCCCAGGCTGATACGCGGATAAAGGTCCGCCGTGGCGACACCGATGCGCGCGGTATCGGCAGCGAGACGACGCTCGGCCGCGCGCACATCCGGGCGGCGGGAAAGCAAGGTGGCCCCATCGCCGACTGGAATGGCCTGCCGGATTTCCAGCCCGATGCTGCGCTGGCCGGCAATCTCGGGCAAGGCGTCCGGGGTCCGGCCGGTGAGCGTGGCGAGGCGGAAGAGCGCGGCCTGACGCTGCGCCTCGATGAGCGGAATGTCGGCGGCGCGCTGGTCGCGCAAGGCGGCGATCCGCGAGACATCGAGCGTGGTCGCAAGCCCTGCCTCGCGCCGCTTGCCGGTCAGGTCCAGCAACCGGTCGAGCAGGCCGACGATCTCGCGATTGACCGCCAGTTGCGCCGCGCCCGAGGCGGCATCGGCATAAGCCCGCGTGGTATCGGCGACGACCGCGACGCGCACGGCGTCGGCATCGGCGGCGGCTGCATCGGCATCGCCGCGCGCGGCTTCGACGCCCCGGCTCACCCGCCCGAACAGATCGACCTCATAGGAGACCGACAGTCCGGCATCGAGCGCCCAATCCTCACGCGGCGCTCCCGGCGCGCGCTGGCTCGCGGGCAGGCGGCCATAATCGCCACTGGCCGAAAGATCGGTGCGCGGCAGCCGATCCGCCCGGGCACCGCGCAGCCCGGCGCGGGCCTTTTCCAGCCGGGCGAGCGCGATGCGCACATCCGTATTGGCGGCGAGCGCGTCGGTGACCAGCCCGTCCAGCACGGGGTCATTGTAGAGCCGCCACCAGTCCGCCTGGACCTGGGCCGGCGCAAAGGCCGGGGACGCGGCGGAAAGAAAGGGGCCGGAGGACGCCGAGGGGGGCGTGGGGGCGACGTAGTCCGGCCCCACCGCGCACGCTGAAAGCGCCAGCGCGGAAACAAGAGGTGCGAAGATGCGATGAGCAGTCATGATAGGGTCCTCCTCACTCACTCGGCGGGGGCCGGCACGACATCGCCGCCGGACCGCCCGCGCAGGCGTGCGATCCGGTCGCCGAGCGCGCGGCTCACGACGTAGAAAGTCGGGGTGAAAATGAGGCCGAAGATGGTGACGCCGGCCATGCCGAAGAACACCGCCGTGCCCAGAGCCTGCCGCAGCTCCGCGCCTGCTCCGGTGGCCAGCACCAGCGGCACCGCACCCAGAATGAACGCAAAGCTGGTCATCAGGATCGGCCGCAGGCGCTGCCCGGCCGCGTGGACGGCGGCATCCAGCGTGGTCATGCCGTTCTGCTCGCCCTGCCGGGCAAACTCGACGATGAGGATCGCATTCTTGGCAGCCAGCGCCACGAGCACGATCATGCCGATCTGCGTCAGGACGTTATTGTCCATGCCGCGCAGGTTGACGCCCACCAGAGCCGCCAGCACCGACATCGGCACGATCAGGATGATCGCGAGCGGCATGACAAGGCTCTCATATTGCGCCGCCAGCACCAGAAAGACGAGCAGCACGGCCAGACCGAAGACGAGACCTGCGGTGTTGCCGGCCGTCTTCTGTTGATAGGCGATGCCGGTCCACTCATGGCTGAAGCCACGCGGCAGATTGGCATTGGCGAGTTGCTCCATGGCATCCAGCGCCTGACCCGAGGATGCGCCGGGCGCGGTATCGCCATCGATGGCGACAGCGGGCGCCAGATTGTAGCGCTGCACGCGATAGGGCCCGGTGGTGTCCCGGAAGGTGGCGATCGAGCCGATCGGTACCATCTGGTTATAGTCCGAGCGCGTCTGCAGGCTGGCGATGTCCGCCGTGGTGCGCCGGAAGGCTTCGTCCGCCTGCGCGGTCACCCGATAGGTGCGGCCAAGCAGGTTGAAGTCATTGACGAAGGCCGAGCCCAGATAGATCTGCAGCGTCTCGAACACCCGTTCCGGCGGTACGCCGAGCATCTGCGCCTTCTCGCGGTCGATATCCGCGAAGATGCGCGGCGTCGCGGTGTCGAAGAAGGTGTAGACGAACGAGAGTCCGGGTGTCTGGTTGGCTGGGCCGATGACGCTGTAGGCCGCCTGCTCGAGCGCCTTGTAGCCCGCGCCCTCGCGATCCTGCACCATCAGGCGGAAGCCGCCCGCCGAGCCAATGCCGCGGATGAGCGGCGGCTTGACGATCATCAGACGTGCCTCGCTGATGTCGGCGGTCGCCTTGCGCGCTTCCTCCATCAGCTTGTCGATGGTCTGGCCCTTGGCGGCGCGCTCGTCGAAATCATCGAGCACCCAATAGGCCGCCGACGAGCTGGCGTTGCGTGTCTCCGAGGCGCCGTCGAAGCCCGAGAGCATGACGGCGTTGGTGATGCCCGGAATGGGCAGCATCCGCTCAGCGACCTTCTTCATCGCCGCATCGGTGCGCGCGGTGGAAGAGCCCGGCGGCAGCTGGATGATCGTGAAGAAATAGCCCTGGTCCTGCGCCGGGATGAAGCCCGACGGCGTGTAGACCAGCGCAGCGACGGTCACCGCGATCAGCCCGACATAAGCCGCCATGATCTTCTTGGGTTGGCGGACCAGCCGCGCGGTCAGGGTCGCATAGCGGGCACTGAACCGGTCGAACCCGCGATTGAACGCATCGCCTGCCCGCTCGGTGAGCTGGCGCCAGCGCGGCGCGCCCTCCGGCAGGGCATGGCGGTGCCGCAGCAGCAGCGCCGCGAAGGCGGGCGACAAAGTGAGCGAGAGGACCAGCGAGATGATCGTCGCGGCCGAGATGGTGATTGCGAACTGCTGGTAGAAGGCGCCGGACATGCCGCCGATGAACAAGGTCGGCACGAACACGGCGCACAGCACCAGCACGATGGCAATCAGCGCCCCGCCCACCTCATCCATGGAGGTGCGCGCCGCCTGGAGCGGGGTCATCCCGTTTTCCAGATTGCGCTCGACGTTCTCGACCACGACGATGGCGTCATCGACGACGATGCCGATGGCGAGCACGAGGCCGAACAGCGAGAGGTTGTTGATCGAATAGCCCATGCCCGCCAGCACCGCGAAGGTACCGATGAGCGAGACCGGGATCGCCAGCACCGGGATCAGCGCCGCCCGCCATTTCTGCAGGAAGACGATGATGACGAGCACGACGAGGATCACCGCCTCGACCAGCGTCTTCACGACCTCGTCGATGGACTTCTGGATGAACTCGGTGGGGTTGTAGACGATGCGATATTCAAGGCCCTGCGGGAAGTCCTTGGCCAGGACGTTCATCTCGGCCTTGATCGCCTCGGCAGCGGCCAGCGCGTTCGATCCCGGCATCTGGAAGACGGGGATGATGACGCTGTCCTTGTCGCCGAGATAGGCCGACGTGCCGTAATCCTCGGCGCCCAGTTCGACACGGGCGACATCGGAGACGCGGACCTGCCGGCCCTGATCGTCGGTGCGGATGACGACATTGGCGAACTGCTGCGGATCGGTGAAGCGACCCTGCGTCTCGACATTGAGCTGGAAGGCCGATCCGCCCGAGGGGGGCTGGCCAAGCGTGCCGGCCGCGACCTGCACATTCTGCTGGCGCAACGCGGAGACGATGTCGCCGGCCGTCAGACCCAGCGCCGCCGCACGGCGCGGATCGATCCACACGCGCATGGAGAGATCGCGCGAGCCGAACAGCTGCACGTCGCCCACGCCCTCGATGCGGGCCAGCCGGTCCTTGATGCGGGTCTGTGCGTAATTGGAAATATACTCGCGATTGAGCGAGCCATCAGGCGAAATGAGGTTCACCACCAGCAGGAAGTCCGGCGAGGTCTTCTTGGTAACGATGCCGAGGCGCTGCACCTCCTGCGGCAGGCGCGGCTCGGCAATGGCGACGCGGTTCTGCACCAGAACCTGCGCCTCATCGAGGTCCGTGCCCTGCTTGAAGGTGACGGTGACGACCACGCGCCCGTCCCCCGTCGATTGCGACGAGAGATAGAGCATGTTCTCGACGCCGTTGATCTCCTGCTCGATCGGGCTGGCGACGGTTTCCGCCACGGTCTCGGCAGAGGCGCCGGGATACATGGCCGAGACGGTCACCGTCGGCGGCACCACCTCGGGATATTGCGAAACGGGCAGGAAGAAATAGCTGATCGCGCCGATGATCGTGACGATGACGGCGATGACGGCCGCGAAGATCGGCCGGTCTATGAAGAAACGGGACAGACGCATGAGGAGCTCTCCTCGGGGCAGCGCTCAGAGCATGTCCGGGTCAGGCGGCTTCACCTGACGGCTCGGACATGCGGAAAGCAAAAGGGACCGGATCAGGATCGGCTTCAGGCGAAGCCGATCATGACCTAGCGCGTAAACGTGGCCTGGCCGGACATCAGCGCGGTGGCGGCGGCAGGCGTCGCGGGCTGGGTCTCGGGCGCAATGCGGCCTTTGCGGACCTGCACCTTGCCGCCGGGCATGGCGAGCTGGGTGCCAACGATCACCACCTGATCGGCGGGATCGAGCCCGGCCCGCACGACGCGCAGGCCATCAACAACCGGCCCAAGCTCGATCGGCTTGGCGGCGACGGTGCCATCCTTGCCGACAACCAGCAGCGTCTTGCGCGCCTGATCGGTCTGCACGGCCGTATCCGGCACCAGCAGCGCGCGCGTCGGCGCCCCGGTGGAGAGGCGCATGTTGCCGAACATGCCCGGCGTCAGGAACAGATCGGGATTGGGCAGCACGGCGCGGGCGCGGATGGTGCCCGAGCGCGGATCGAGGCCATTGTCGGTGAAATCGAGCTTGCCCTTCCAGCGATAGGCATTCTCGTCCTGCAGCTTGATCTCGACCGGGGTGGCATCGGCATCGGCATCGCGCTTAGTCTTGAGGAACAGCGCCTCCGACCCCTCGAAGGTGAAGTAGATCGGATCGAGCGCGTTGATGGTGGTGAGCAACGTGCCGGATGCGCCCTCTCCCGATGAGGCGAGGTTGCCGGGGTCGATCCGCCGATCCGAGATGCGGCCGCCAATGGGCGCGCGTACGGTGGTGAACTCTAGGTCCAGCGCGCGGCTGCGGGCGCGGGCCTGCGCACCGGCCAGCGCAGCCGATGCTGCCGAAACGCGGGCGCGCAGCCGATCGACTTCGCTCTTGGAAACGGCTTCTACCGCCACCAGCCGTTCGGCGCGCTCAAGATCGCTGCGGGCCAGCGCGAGATCGCTCTGCGCAGTCGCAACGCCGGCACGCGCCTCGGCCAGCGCGGCCTGGAAGGGGCGCGGATCGATGGTGAAGAGCGGCTGACCGGCGCGGACCATCTGCCCGTCCGTGAAATGCACGGCCGTGATCTGGCCGGAAATGCGCGGACGCACCTCGACCGCGCGGCTCGGCTCGAACCGGCCGACATAATCGTCCCACAGCATGATCTCGCGCGCGAGCGGCGCAGAAACGGTGACGGTGGGTGCCGCCATCGCGGCCTGGGCCGGGGGTGACGGGCGCATCAGCGCATAGCCCCCGGCAATGGCGAGCACCGGCAGCGCCACCCAGGCGGCGCGGGTCAGCGAGCGGCGCCGCGTGGCGCCGGCCTCGATGGGCGTGGCTTCCGCCGGGCTGAGTTTCTTGAGCATGTTCATGCGCGGTTCCTCCGCTTGATCGACAGACGCAGGGCGCCGATGTGGCGGAGCAGCGTCTCATATTGATGGGTCGTGTAGCCGGCCTCGTAAAAGCGACCGAGCTCGGATGGGGCGATGTTGTAGCCATGGTGCCAGCTCAGCACCGCGATGCGCCGCAGCGCTTCGAGGCGCGCGCTCGCCAGCGGCATGGCCCGGCGGAAGCCGAAGACGAGGCGCAGCAGGCGGCCCAGGCGGCTCTCCTCGCGGAGGGAAGACAGCCCGTCTTCCCGCGCAAGGCGGACAATCGTCCACTCGACCGGAAGGAGGTGGCCATCCTGCACCTGAAGGCTTGCAGCCTCCGATGCAGTGACACCCGGGACCATCGCCCGTGCCCCGCCATCTCTCAGATCCAGATATGCCATCACCGTGTCTCCTCCTGCTTCCCCGGCAGGCACGACGGGGCAGCCCCGGACAGCCAGTGCTGCCGGGCGCGCGCATCGCGGATGCCAGGGATCGATCCGGGAAAGACGGTGCGCGACCGGCGCGTCCGTCCCGAAACCAGAACCTATGAATTGCTGTCAAATCAAGTCGGGCAAGCAGACCGCGCCCGGCCAAGCCGCACGCACTCCCACGCCTTCTGTACTGACTGGTATATTAATCGGATGTTCAGGCGTCAACCCGTTTTTTGTACCGACCGATATTTTATTTTGCAGCGCGCAAAATCGGTCTTGGGTCCCGGGACGCTTCAGCGGCTAGGCCACATCCCCATAGTCGTCTCGGCAACGCGCTCCAGCTCCTCGCGCGTGGTGCCGGAGCCGGCCAAAACCGCCATGCCCTGCAAAACGGCGATGAGATACTTCGTGATCGCTTCCGCATCGGCGGGCCCGACAAATTCGCCCTCATCGATGGCGCGCTGCATCCGGGCCACCAGTGCCCGCTTCACGGTCTCGCCGCGCTTGAGCACTTCCTCACGGATCGACTGCGCTTCCGCGCCACAGGCGGTGACGCTGATCACGCTGAGGCAGCCGGTGGGCTGGCCATTGCCGGCAATCGTGGAGAGTGCGCCATCGAGCAGATGCTGCGCCACGCCGCGCGCGGTGGGCATATCCAGCGCCGGACCGATATAGGCCAGCTTTTCCCGCTCGTAGAGATCGAGCGCCTGGCGGAACAAGGCCTCCTTGTTGCCGAACGCGGCGTAGAGACTCGGGCGGGTGATCCCCATCGCGTCCGTCAGTTCGCTGAGCGACGCGCCCTCATAACCCTTTGTCCAGAACACACGCAAAGCGGCCGCAAGCGCCTGCTCGCAGCAAAATTCGCGGGGCCGACCCCTGATGGCGGTCTGTTCCATATCGGGCGGTATAGAATTCCTCGACGGGCTTGTCGAGTCCGGTGCGACGAAGGGAGCCAGGACGGTCCCCACCGCGCGGCGCCCTCCCCGGTAGGCATGATAAAAGTTAAGTTCAGACTCTTTTCCATGAACCTTTTCCAGCGCTTGACATTTCAAGCGCAGGATCACTCCGATCCCGATAATGGCAAAGCGGTGGTGACGCCGTGACGCAAAGCTTCCGGCCTTGGGTTCAAGGTAGCGGGGTTGCCGAAGGAGCCGAGGTCGGAGCTGTGTGTGCGTGTCTACGCCTTGCTCTGGCTATGATCGCTCCACACCGCTCCGCGCTACGTGGGCCTGCCATCGGATAGCTCCGTCTCCAGCCCGGCTGCAAGCCTGACAGGAGATGACGCAATGGCTCAGGTTCTTTCCACGACGACATTCCGATCCAACAGAACGTCACGACTATGCCGGGCCATGCCCGCCATAGCTGCCTGCTCCGCGCTGGCCATGCTGCTGAGCGCCTGCGAGACCAGCGGTTATTCTCGCTATGCCAATGTCGGCTCGCCGGCGCCCGGGTCGGGTGGCGGCAGCGATGGCGGCAGCAACAATGGCGGCGGCGGAACTGACACGGGCGGCGGGAACACGGGCGGTGGAAACACTGGCGGCGGGAATACCGGCGGCGGCGGATCGGCCGATGGTGGCGGCAGCACCGGTGGCGGTCTGGCTGGGGGCGTCGTCACGCAGGTCTCCCCGGTTCTGGCGACGGCCGGCAATGCCGTGCTCGGCGTCGCGGATGGCCAGCAAGGCGTGACCACTCCCATCGCCGCTGCCTTGCCTGTCACACAGCCCGTGACCGGCACGATCACGCGGGTGCTGCAGGATACCGGGACGGTGCTGGTCGATGCCGGCGAAGGCCGCACGCTGCTGCTGCAGGGGGCGCAAGGCGTGGTCGGCGATGTCGTGTCCATTGACGTTGGCGGTCGCACCGTAACCAACGGTCTTGATGGCACATCGGGCGCGATCGGCGTTGGCGTGCTTGGGGACACCCAGCCGACGGGCACGCTCGCATCCGCCGGCGTGCTGAACGCAGGCAATACCGCGCTGGCCACGGTCAACGGCGTCGCCGATGTGCGCGTGACCAACATTACGGCGCCCACCGGCGGCATTTCCGACAATCTGCTCAATGTCGCGCTCGGCGGCAATCAGCTGCTGGGGAGCGGCGATCCGGCGCTGGTCAACGCCAATGTGCTGCCGAACGGCGCGTCCCTGCCCGGCGGTGGCACGGGGGCCGTGGGTGGCGTGCTTGGCGCGGTGAGTTCGACCGTCGGGTCTGTCGGCGGCGCCGTGGGCGTGGGCGGTGACGTCTCAGGCGGCGGCGTGCTTGGCGGCGGAACGGCCACGGGCGGCGACGTAAATGGCGGCGTGCTCGGCACGGTCGGTGCCACGGTCGGCTCGGTCGGCGGTGCGCTAGGCGTTGGCGGCAGCGTCGAAGCCGGTGCAGGCGCAGGGACCGGTACGACGACCAATGGCGGCTTGCTGGCGCCGGTAACCGGCACGCTGAACACGGTCGGCACTTCTCTGGGGCTGGGCCGCTAAACAGCCACCCCGCCTCAAGTCGCCAACCTCGGCGCAACGTTCCTTCCGGTGCGCGGCGGGCGGTCTCAAACCCGCCGCGCACTCACCGCTCCCATTCCGAAAGGTCCATATGGTCGCGCTCCTGCCTGCAGCCATTGCGCTGATCGCCATCGCCCAACCCACGGGCAGCGGCCTGACACCGCCCCTCATCGATCAAAGCCAGCCCGGCCCCGCCCCGGTGCTGCCCGCACAGGAGCGGCCGCCTGCGGATGATCCGACAGGCCGGGTGGACGTCGAGGCGCAGGCCACCGCCGCGCCGATCCGCAGCGTAACTTTTTCCGGCGTCGATGCCCCGGCGCCCGTTGCAGAGGCCGCCCGGGCCTTCATCGGCCAGCCGGCCACGCGTGAGACTCTGGGCGCCCTCGCCAAGAGGATTTCCGATGCCTATGCCAAGACCGGCATCGCGCTCTATACGGTCGCCATTCCGCAGCAGGATCTGGCCGAGGGCCATGTCCGCGTGCTGCTGGCCGAAGGGTTTATCGAGGATATCGCTTATCCTAAGGGCGCCTCCCCGCTCATCCAGGCCTATGCAGCGCCGCTGGCCCGCGAGCACCCGCTCAGCCGCCGCACGCTGGAACGCAGCCTCTCGCTGATGCGCGACATTCCCGGGGCGAAGATCGACGCCAATATGTTGCGCGGCGCGCAGGCCGGCGGCGTTCGCCTCGCGATTACGCCGGAGCGGGAGTATAGCGATTTCTCCTTCGGCTTCGATAACCGCACCCAGAGCGGGCTGGGCAGCGGCCAGTGGCGCGCATCGGCCAAATTCTACAGCCTGCTGCGCGATGGCGACCGCAGCGAGCTGACCCTGCTCAGCGCCGCCGATTTGAAGCGCTATCGCTATGCCGGGTTCAGCCACCAGACGCCGCTCGGCACGGACGGCCTCACTCTCGGCCTCTCGGCCTCCTGGCTGGATACGCGGCTGCAGGCGCCCGCGATCGTCGGCGAGGCGCAGACGCTCGGGCTCAGCCTCTCCTACCCGGTCATTCGCGGATATAAACGCAATCTCACCGTCAGCGCCGGCATCGACGGGCTGAACAGCGATGCGGCCTATCTCGGATCGGTGATTTCCTCCGACCGCATCCGGGCCGTGCGCGCGGCCGCCGGCTACTCGATCGTGGCGGACAAGAGCGCTTTTAGCCTTGCCCTCACCGGCAGCCGAGGCCTCGATATGCTCGGCGCGCGCGGTGTGCCGGGCTTTACCGATATCGACTTCACCAAGATCGTTGGGCGCGCCAATTATGATCGGATGATCGGCAAGCGCCTCGTCGGCCGGCTGCGGCTGAGCGGCCAGTATAGCGGCGACCGGCTGGGCGGCAACGAGCGCTTCTCGGTAGGCGGGCCGGAGATCGGCCGCGCGTTCGAGACGGCGCTGCTGAGCGGCGACAAGGGCATGGCCGGCCTGTTCGAACTGGCCCTGCGTCCCAAACTGCCCACGCGCCTGCAAGGGTCGGAAGTCTACGGCTTTGTCGATGGTGCCCGCGTGCGTCTCAACGCCCGCACCGGCCTCCCGGCAGCCAGCTATTCCATGGCCTCGGCCGGCGGTGGGCTGCGCCTCAACTATACCACCCGCGCCTCGCTCTCGCTGGAAGCCGCGCGCGTCATCGAGGCGCCCTTTCCCAACGCCGGGGACGGCTGGCGCTTCAACATCGGCTGGTTTCTGAAACTGCGGCGATAACCGAACGCGCGGCTCCCGCTTTTTTGCCTTGGCATTCGCAGGCGGGTTCCGGCACAAGCGTGCAGACAAAATCAATCTGACGAGCGGCACGAACGCTCGCGGGGGAGGATGATGTGCACGTTCCGGCGCTCGACCTGGCTTTCCATGTTCGTCTCGATTTTGGCGAAGGGCCGCGCACGCGGTTCCAGCCGGCCCTGCAAAGCTTTACGCGCGGCTTTGTCGCGCTCGCCGGCGGGGTGGTGAGCGGCCCGCGCCTTTCCGGCCATGTCGTGCCCTATTCCGGCGGGGACTGGCCCCGGCTCTGGTCCAGCGGCCTTGTCGAATTCGAGGCACATTACATGCTGGAGGCCGATGACGGCGCCATGATCTACATCCACAATCGCGGCATCGCCTATGCCAATCCGGAGATGACGGCGCGGATCGAGGCGGGCGAGCATGTCGACCCGCAGGACAATTATTGCCGCATCACGCCGCGCTTCGAGGCGCCGGAAGGGCGGCACGCCTGGCTCAACCGCACTGTCTTCGTCGGCATTGCCGAGCGGCGGGGCAATTCGACCTTCTTCGATTATTATGCGGTGACCTGACGCATGACCACCCGCCTTTCCGCCGACGATCAGTTCGGCATCCGCGATGCCATCGCCCATTATGCCTGGGCACTGGATACCGGCAATGTCGAGGCTTTCGTGGGCTGCTTCACCCGCGACGGGCTGCTGATCTGGGATGCGTTCGAGACGGCGCTGCGCTGGCAGGGCGCCGACGCCATCCGCCATTTCGCGACCTTCATTCGCGATCAGCCCGCTTCGGCGGGGCGGCAGCATCACGTCACCAACATCATCGTCACGCCCTGTGAGGGCGGCGCGCGGGCGATCTCTTATGGCGCCGTGGCCCTGCGCCAGGGCGACGGCCCGCACGCCCTGCATGTGATGGGCTATTATGAGGACATCTTCCGGCAGGAGGATGGCGTGTGGCGCATGGCGCAACGCACGATCCGCGACTGGTCCGGCCCGATCCTCGCGGGCTTTGCGGGGCAGACGGGCGCGCGGGAAGGTCGACCGCTGCCGCCCCCGCTCAAGGGGCTGCTGTACGACAGGCAGGATTGAAACAGCTTTTCAGGCAGGCGGACCGAACGAAATGGATGAATTCGACTATATCGTGGTGGGCGCTGGATCGGCCGGGTGCGTCGTCGCATCGCGGCTGAGCGAAAACCCCGGCACGTCGGTTCTGCTGCTGGAGGCGGGCGGCAGCGATAAGCGGCTGGACATCGCCATGCCGCTCGCCTTCCTTAAGACCATCGCCGATCCCAAATTGAGCTGGGGCGACATGGGCGAGCCGGAGCCGCATTTGAATGGCCGGCGGATCTGGATTCCGCGCGGCAAGGTGCTCGGCGGCTCATCCTCGATCAACGGCATGTTCTACATGCGCGGCCACCCCAATGATTTCGACACCTGGGCGCAAATGGGCGCGCGCGGCTGGAGCTATGACGATGTGCTGCCCTATTTCCGGCGCATGGAGGATAGCTGGCGGGGCGAAAGCGCCTATCATGGCGTGGGCGGCCCGCTGCACGTCGCGCCGATCCAGACCGGGCATCTCCTCCACGAGCCCCTGCGGCAGGCGACGCTGGCGGCCGGCTATCCGGCGACCGACGACATCAATGGCGCGGATGCGGAAGGCCCCGCACTGGGCGAGGTCACCATCGACAAGCGCGGGCGGCGGGCGAGCGCGGCAGCGGCCTATATCCGCCCTGCCCTTGGCCGCCAGAACCTGGATGTGCGGCTGAAGGCGCTCGCCCACCGCATCCTGTTCGACGGCAATCGCGCGGTCGGCATCGAATATTCGGTGGACGGCCAGACCCGCCAGGTGCGCGCGCGCCGCGAGGTCATTCTGAGCGGCGGCGTCTATAACAGCCCGCAACTGCTCCTGCTCTCCGGCGTGGGGCCGGCCGCACAGCTTGCCGAGCTGGGCATTGCGGTGAAGGCCGATGTGCCCGGCGTCGGCCGCAACATCTCCGAGCATCCCTGCTGCATGATGGAATTCGCGGCGACCAAGCCGGTCACCTTCGTCAAGGAACTGCGGCTCGACCGGGCCGCGCGCCATTTTGTCCAGTGGCTGATGCTCGGCACCGGCAAGTTCGCGACACAGCTCAACAGCTGCAATGTCATCCTGCGCACCGATCCGGCGCTGGCGCAGCCGGACATCCAGCTGATGTGCAATCCCGTGACCTTCGGCGCGCGGCTCTGGATGCCGCCTTTCCGCCCCGCACCACCGCACAAGCTGGCCTGCGGCGTGGTGGTGCTCAACCAGCGCAGCCGCGGCTGGATGACGCTGCGCTCCACCGACCCGAACGACCGCCCCGCCATCACCCTCAACCTGATGGATGACCGCTGGGACATGCAGACCATGATCCGCGGCATCCGCGAGGCCCGCCGCATCTACCGCACCGCACCGCAAGCCGCGCTCACCGGCACCGAACTGCTGCCGGGCGAGCAGGTGCAGAGCGACGACGAGATGGAAGACTGGGTGCGCCAGGTGGTCGAGATCGGCCAGCACGCCGTCGGCTCCTGCACCATGGGCACGGGGCCCGATGCCGTGGTCGACCCCGCGCTGCGCGTGAAGGGCGTCACCGGCCTGCGCGTCATCGACGCGTCGATCATGCCGACTGTGCCCGGCGCCAACACCAATGCGACCGTGATCATGATTGGCGAGAAGGGCGCGGATCTGGTGAAGGCCGACGCCTGACGACCCATCGCACCAGCCACGCGCTTGCTCGCGCTAAGATTTGCGATTGACTCGCAATAGCCTTATCAATTAGTCCGCGCCCCGATTGAAAAGGGGAAATCATGAAGCGTACTTGGTTGCTGTCCACCGCCTTGCTTGCCGCTCTCACGGCGCCCTCGGTCGCCACCGCTGAAGAAGCACCGGTGCCGGCGACGGAAGAGCCGTCCGACATCGTGGTGACGGGCGAGAAGATGTCTCGCAGCCTGCAGGATACGACCGCCTCGGTCAGCGTCATGACGCAGGCGCGGCTGGCGCAGGAGAATATCCTGACGATCCAGGAAATCTATCAGCGCACCGCCAATCTCTCCGAAACCTATGGCGCGGCCGGCTTCTCGATCCGCGGCATCGACCAGCGCGGCGTCTCGGGCGGCGGGTCGGCAGCGACGGCCACGGTGTTCGTCGATCACGCGCCGGTGCCACAGGATGTACTCTCCAACGGCCCGACGGATATGTGGGACGTGGCGCAGGTGGAAATCTTCCGCGGTCCGCAATCGACCATTCAGGGTCTCAATGCGCTGGCCGGGGCGGTGCATATCCGCTCGCAGGAGCCGACCTTCGACTGGAGCGCGAAGGGCCGCGCCCTCGTCTCCTCCTTCAACGCGACCCAGTTCGCGGTCGCCGGTGGCGGCCCGATCATCGCCGACGAACTGGCGTTCCGCGTCTCGGCCGAAAAGCGGGATTCGGACGGCTATATCCACAACATCACCCGCAATGCGCCCGAGAACCCGCTCGATTCCATCTCGGTTCGCGGCAAGCTGCTGTGGACGCCGTCCGCCCTGCCCGCCTTCGAGGCGCGCCTTGGCTACCATCATTTCGAGACCAAGGGCGGCTATCTGTTCACCTATGTCGACCGGTCGGTCGGCGATTATTTCGACAATCGCACCAACCCGTCCGACTATCCCAACAGCAGCGATGTCGATCACGATCAGCTGCTACTCGACCTGCGCTACGACCTCGGCAGCGGCCTTTCGCTGAGTTCAGTGGGCACGTGGACGGACACCAATTTCATCCGCAAATATGACGGGGATTCCTCCGCTGCCAGCCGCGCGTACAGTGACATTGCCGGCGGTGTGGAGACCTTCACACAGGAGCTGCGCCTGAGTTATGAGAGCGACCGGCTCAGCGGGCTGATCGGCCTGTTTTACTCGCACCGCGACGAGTATCGAAATTCGCATCAGGTGACATTGGTGCCGACGCCCGCCGCGACCATCGTCGCTGCGCTAACGCGCGAACTGGGCGCCGCGACCGCGCAGCAGGTGGCGACGATCTACACCGCCGCGCTGCCAACCATTCCGGTCGATTACACATCGCAGTTCCCCAATCAGGTGGAAACCATGGCCGTGTTCGCCGATGCCAAATATCGGCTGACCGACCGCTTCTCGCTGATCGGCGGATTCCGCTACGATCATGAGCGCAACCAGATCAGTGGCGACGCCCTCGCCCGGTTCGTCGGAACGCTCCCCGACCCTGCGCTCTACCCTGCACCGCTGAATGGCGCGATCACCGCGCTCAACGGCTTCGTGCTGGGGCTGGTGGACGATGCCAACGGGTCGGCGCCGCTCGGTGCGCGTACCTTCAACGCCTTTCTGCCAAAGGGCGGCATCGAGATGGCGTGGACGCCGGATCTCGCCACGTCCTTCGTTGCGCAGCGTGGGTACCGGTCGGGCGGCAGCGCCTTCAACACCGCCCGATCACAGCTCTTCGCCTACGACCCGGAGTTCACCTGGAATTATGAGGTGTCATTGCGCTCGGCCTGGCTCGACCGCCGACTCACGCTCAACGCCAATGCCTTCTACATCGACTGGGCCGACCAGCAGACCACCGCCAATTTCGGCAACGGCGTCTATGATACGCACACGGTGAATGCCGGCAAATCGCATCTCTACGGGTTCGAGGTGGAAGTGGCGCATCGTTGGTCGCCTGCCTTCGACTGGTATGCCAGCCTGGGACACACCCGCACCAAGTTCGACTCCTTCGTCACCAATCTGGGCTCGATCACCGATCTCTCCGGCCTTGAATTCCCCTATGCGCCGCGCTGGACGCTGGCGGGCGGCGCCAATGTTCGCTTCGATGGCGGCTTCAATGCCAATCTCAACGCCTCTTATCGCAGCGCTGTCTTTACGGATGTGGCGAAGCCCCAATCGAGCAACCGCGTCAGCGCACGGACCGTCGTCAACGCACGGCTCGGCTATGCGGCCGATCACTGGAGCGTGTCGCTGTTTGCCAACAATCTGCTCAATGAGAAATACGATCAGTACATCAACTCGTTCACCGGCTTCTCCACCATCGGCGCGCCGCGCAGTGTCGGCATCGTGTTGGAGGCCGGGTTTTGAGCGCAACCGGCTCTCTTGCCGCGCTGACCGCCATGCTGGCCGGTAGCGTGGCCGGCATCTGGGCATTGCGCGGGGCGTGGAGTCTCAAAAGCGGCAAGGCGCCGTGGCGGATCGCCGGCCTGGCGCTGCTCGGCGCCACGCTGCTCTGGGGGGCATGGGTGCTGGGCAGCGCGCGCGGTCCCTTTACCGCCGCGACACTCGTCTCGGTGGCGGCGTTCGGCGTGATCGCCACCGGCTACACGCTGCGCCCTGCCCGCGCCGGACGGCAAGGCCGCGAAGCGCTCGCGCCCGAACCGGCCGAACGGATGGCAAGCCCCTGGCGCACGACCTTGCGCTGGGCGCTGGCCGGGCCGATCGGCATGGTCGCCGCGATGAGCGTGGGCATCAGCTATGCCATCTGGGCACCAGGCGAACCGCAAACGCGGTTGCTGATCGGCGGGCTGATCGTGCCGCTCGCCTGGGGCGGCGCGATGGCCTGGACCCTGGCGGACAGCCGCATCCTGCGCGCAACGGCGGTGCTGGTCGGCACCGCCATTCTGGGCTTTGGCACCGCGATGCTGAAGGGATTCACATGACGAGCCGCACCAAGAAGCAGAGCTTCCCCTCCCCGGACCTCGTCCGCGCCGTGCTCAAGGGCCATAGCGGGCTGGGCCTCGCTTTTGCCGCCCTGCTCTATCTGGTCTGCCTGACTGGGGCGATCGCGGTGTTCGCCAACGAGTTCCAGCGCTGGGAGAATCCCGGTGCCGAACCGGTGGAGAGCTTCTCAGGCGATGCCGCGCAGGCGGCGTATCGTGCGGCGCTCGACCGCGCTGGGCAACCGGTCGAGCATGTGTTCATCATGATGCCGAGTGAAGACCGTCCCTGGCCGACCCTACGGGTCGACGCCGAAGACGGGACGCGCACCACCTGGATCGCCGACAGCGCCGGGCGCCTTGTGAGCGAACAGCGCGAAAGCTGGACGAAGTTCCTCACACGGCTGCACATCAACCTGCACCTGCCGCAAAGCTGGGGCATCTTCATCGTCGGCCTGACCGGCGTCGCCTTGCTCTCCTCGCTGATTTCCGGCCTGCTGGCGCATCCGCGCATCTTCCGCGACGCCTTCCACCTGCGGCTCGGCGGATCGCGGCGCTTGCAGGAAGCCGATCTGCATAACCGCATCGGCGTATGGGCACTGCCCTTTCACATCACCGTCTCTCTGACCGGCGCGCTGCTCGGCCTCAGCACGATCATCGTCGGCGCCATCGGCCTCGCGGTATTCCAGGGCGATACTGCCAAGGTTTATGCCATCTTCACGCCGCCTCATCCGGCCGAAGACGTCCGCCCCGCCCCGCCGCTCGACCTGCGCCCATCGTTCGCACAGGTTGCCGCGCGCGCGCCGGGCAGCCGGATCGACTATGCCGTCGTCGAGCATCCGACCGAAACCGGTGCAGCCATCCTGTTCGAGGTGGAGGATGGCTCGTCCCGGCTCGCTGATGCCGACAGCTACGCCTTCGACCGCGCCGGCACGCTCTATTACGAGCACAAGGCCGCGCAGAGCAATGTCGGCCAACAGATTCTAGGCTCGCTTGGCATCCTGCACTTCGGCTGGTTCGGCGGCGGCCTCATCAAGATCGCCTATGCCGCGCTGGGGATCGGCCTGACCTATCTGGCCGCCGGCGGCGTCAACATCTGGCTAGCCCGGCGTCGGGACAAGGGCCGGCCCGCGCCAGGCTGGGAGCGTGTCTGGACGGCCACCGTGTGGGGACAGCCGCTTGCACTGAGCGGCGCCGCCCTCCTCGCGCTGTTGACGCCATCGGTCGGCCCGCTGATCGGCCTATGGGCGGCGATCAGCATCTGCGCGCTGGCGGCCGCCACCGTGCTGACGCCTGCCGCGCTCTCCGCCGCCGGGCGGGCCGGGACGGGCGCTGTGCTGATCGTCATCGCGCTCGCTCACCCTGCCCTCGTCGGGATGGACGACGGCATGGCGACGCTGGTCGATATCGCCGTGGGTCTGCTGGGCCTGGGCCTGCTTGGCACCGTCGCCAGCAAGGCGGGGCGGCGCAGACGCCCGGTAGCCGCCGCGGCGATCTGAAGGTCAGCGCGCCCGTTTGGTGCGCGGCTCCTTCCACTGCACACCGTAGAGGTCGAAGCGGCGGTCGCGCAGGTTCTGCACGGCGCCGCTCTGCCGGCTGGTCAGCAGATCGTCGAGGGAGAGGTCGGCAATGGCGATCGTCTCGGTATTGGGCGCGGTGTCGGCGGCCACGCCATCGCGCGCGAAGGGGAAGTCCGAGGGCGTCAGGATCGCGCTTTCGGCATAGTGAATGTCCATATTCTCGACATTCGGCAGATTGCCGACAACGCCGGACGTCACGACATAGCACTGGTTCTCCACCGCCCGCGCCTGACAGCAATAGCGCACGCGCAGATAGCCCCGCCGCTCATCGGTGCAGAAGGGCACGAACAGCAGCAGCGCGCCCTGATTGACGAGGTGCCGCGCCAGCTCCGGGAATTCGGAATCATAACAGATCATCACACCGATCGGCCCGCAATCGGTGGGGATGGCATCGGCGCCGAAGCCGCCCTTGATGTTCCACCAGCGCCGCTCTGATGGCGTGGGGTGCAGCTTCTCCTGCGTGTACATCGCCCCATCGCGCAGGAACACATAGCTGATGTTGCGGATATCGCCATTCTCCACCCGCGTGGGGTGGGAGCCGCCGATGATGTTGATATTGTAGCTGACGGCCAGCTTCTCCATGAACGCGCAATAGCGCTCGGTATATTCCGCGATCTTGCCGATGGCCTCGCTGGGCGCCAGCTTGGCGCGCGAGATGGAGAGCAGTTCCAGCGTGTAGAGCTCGGGAAACACCACGAAGTCGGCGCGGTAATCCGCCGCGACGTCGACGAAATACTCCACCTGCTCCTCGAACTGCTCGATCCGCGTGATGCCGCGCATCTGGAACTGCACCGTGGCGACCCGCACGGATGACGGCAGCTTGAGGGTGCCATGGTGCGCGCGCCCCGTCCCCTCCTCGGGTGCCAGCGGGTTGGGCCAAAACATCAGCACCGCATTGCCCGCGCTGTCCCGGTCGCCGGGCAGATAATCGGGCAGGATGCCCTTGGCCTGAAAGCCCTGCCCCAGCTGGAAGTTGATCACCGGATCGCGCAGCTTGCGCTCGATCGCGGCATCGAGATAGGCCTGCGGATCGGGATAATCCCGCCGGCGGCGCGCATAGCCCGGCAGGCGACCGCCAAAGGCGATGCCCTTCAGCTCGAAATATTGGCATAGCTCCTGCCGCTTGCGGTAAAAGCGCTGGCCGATGCGCAGACGCCGGAAATCGGGATCGACGCAGACTTCCATGCCGTACAAAACGTCCCCTTCCGGGTCATGGCGCGTACCGAAGCCATCGCCGGTGATCTCGCCCCAGCTGTGCGGCGCGAAGGCAATCTCCTGCGAGACGATGAGCGTGGCGCAGTGGCCGACGATGGTGCCCTCATAATCGGCGACGAATTGCCCTTCGGGGAAGTTATTGATCTGCCCGCGAATTTGCGCGGCGGTCATGGCCTCGGCCTTGCCATAGACCTTGGTGGAGAGCCGGGCGATTGCGCGCGCATCCTTGGCGAGCGCGGGACGGACGATGAGCTTTGCCTGTGTATGAGCCATGCAGGCGATATAGCGCGATCGCGCCCAGCGTCCATGTTCGTGCAGCCCGGCTGCCCCCACATTGTCTTGCACCCCGGCAATCGGACGACTAGCCACCCCCTGTACGCAAGGGCAGTCTGGGCGGTTTTCGGGAACCACTCGGTCCTGAAGCGTTTGTTATGCTGGCTTCAAAGTCGCGGACGGCTGGAGCGGGCAACCACAGGGAATGCGACCTTGGCGATAGAATCGGGCGATCACAACGACTTCGCGGCTGAAAGCGGGGATACCGCCGCTTCGGACGACAATCAGGGCACTGAAGCAGCCGAAGGCCGGGTGACCGTGCGCGGCAAGGATCACTGGCGTGAGCGCACCATCACCGCGCCGGGCCTGAGCGAACGGGGCAACGTATTTTTCGCCGCGATCGAAATGACGCGGATGCCGATGATCCTCACCGATCCCAATCTGCCGGACAATCCCATCGTCTTTGCCAACAAGGCGTTTCTGGACCTGACGCTTTACGAAGAGAGCGAAATCATCGGGCGCAACTGCCGGTTCCTGCAAGGCGCCGAGACGGACCGCGAGCGGATCGCCGAACTGCGCGATGCCGTGGCGCGGCATGAGTCCATCGCGCTCGAAATCCTCAACTACCGGCGCGACGGCACGCCGTTCTGGAATGCGGTGTTCATCGGCCCGGTCTATGACGTCTCCGGCAAGCTGCTCTACTTTTTCGCCAGCCAGCTGGACGTGACCAAGCGGCGCGAAACCGAGCAGGTGCTGCGCCAAGCGCAGAAGATGGAAGCGATCGGGCAGCTGACCGCTGGCCTTGCCCATGACTTCAACAATCTGCTGCAGGTGATCGGCGGCAGCCTGGAACTCGCCTCGAACCGCATCGAGGATGAGCGGGCCGGGCGGCATATCGAAAATGCCCAGCACGCCGCCGCGCGCGGGGCAAAGCTGACCGGCCAGCTGCTCGCCTTCGCCCGCAAGACGCGGCTCACGCCCCGGTCGGTGGATGTGAGCGATTGTGTGCAGAGCTTCGTGCATGTGCTGGAGAGCGCGCTCGGCAGCGATATCGAGCTGCACCTCAGCCTGCGGCGGGGCTTGCCGCGCATCCATGTGGATCCCGACCAGTTCGAGATGGCGGTGCTCAACATCGTGATGAACGCCAAGGACGCGATGCGCGGCGCCGGCGGGCTGGTGACCATCACGACCGGCAAGCTGCATCTCAACGGCGATGCTGCCGCCCGCCAGCTTCCGCCCGGCGACTATATCAGCCTTGAGGTGACGGATGAGGGGGAAGGCATGCCCGCCCATGTCGCCCAGCGCGCGACGGAGCCCTTCTTCACCACCAAGCCCACCGGCCAGGGCACGGGCCTCGGCCTCGCCATGGCCAGCGGCTTCCTGCAGCAATCGCGGGGCCGGCTGGAGATTGAGAGCGAACAGGGCGTCGGCAGCACGATCCGCCTGCTCTTCCCGGTCTCCGTGCAGAATGACGAGGATGACCGCGCCGCCGCGCCTAGCCCTATCACCGCGGCCGCGCCCGCCGATGGTCCCTCCGGCAAGGCCCATATTCTGGTGGTGGAAGACAGCCCTGAAGTGATGGCCCTGTCCCGCGAGATCCTCGAAAGCGCGGGCTACCGTGTCTCGACCGCCATCTCGGGCGACGAGGGTCTCAAGGCGCTGCAGAAGCTGATGGAAGCCGACCCTATCGATCTTCTCTTCACCGATCTCGTCATGCCCGGCAGCCTGAATGGCATTTTGCTGGCAGAGGAAGCGGTGAAGCTGGTGCCCGGCATCGCGATCCTCATGACCACCGGCTATAATGAGCAACTCGTCTCCGATGGCCCCCAGACCATCTCGCAAGATGTGATCGGCAAGCCCTATCGCCCGGCCGAGTTGCTCAACAGGGTCGAGCAGGCACTCAAGAACCGCGCCACCGCCGGCGATGCCCGCCGGCACCGCTCCGATTACGGCCACGCCGAAGCCTGATCGAGCGGGCCGGCTGACGAGGGCACGGGCGTGAGATATCTATTCTCACGCGCGGCCCATGAACGCCACCGAGCATCTGGCGTTTCCTAAAAAGGTGAGATATAGGCGCGCCAGCCATCCCCGCAGCGCGCTGCATCAAGGGGTTCGCGCCGTGCGGGCGTGGTGGAATTGGTAGACGCAGCGGACTCAAAATCCGCCATCCGCAAGGATTTGTCGGTTCGAGTCCGACCGCCCGCACCAGATAGTCCGTGTTTCTCCGAGATTCGTCAGCCATGGTGTGGCCGCGGCATAACTCGCGCGAAACTGCGCCGTTTTGGCGCCGACGCTTCGCGAACTGAGGTCTACAGACCAAGCACGCGGGCACCGTCGGCCATTTCTATCCCATTATGTCAGTGGCCATTTTCCAAACCTCATGACAGGTCGGCGCTGCGCGGCGTCGAACAAGAAAACGGCCGGAGGACATCCGGCCGACGCTTTCCCTAGATGGGTGACTGAATTTACCTGCAGCCAAGCAAAGCCCGCTGCTCACTCCAGTTGATCGGCAGATCGATGTTGAGCAGTCCTTTGGTCGTAATCGAAACCGGTTGAACACCTTCGATGCACTGCGCCACGATATCTGGCGCAAGCATTGCGATGCGCAGCAGCTGCGCAGAACGCTTGCGGCACTTGCCCTGCGCGTCAGCAAGTGATGCCAGACTATGCTCGGGGGCGCCAAGCAGCGCTAGATGCAGCGCTCGGGCTTCTGCGATCAGCGCGACCAGCGGCTTATTGATCGTATCAGCTGACCGATCCCGCGAGTCGCCAATGATCATGCGAACATCCTTGCCTTGCCGGATGCGGATCGCGCGGCTGGTCAGCTGCACCGGACGGTCATGGGCCAGCTGATCCAGACCCAGGAGGGACTGCAGCTTGTCACGGTGGAGTGTGAGAGTGATGCTCTCCTCTGCCATGTCGATCCGACCGAGGAGCATCGTCAGCATCGCCGGACGCTTTGATGCCTTGTGCAGATCGGCTGCAACCTGGGATGCTCTGGTCAGCGCACCTATGGCACGTTGGGCGCCGACGAACTCGACGAGAGCCCGATGATCCGTGAGCCAGCCCTTCGGGCGATCCGTGCCGATGCGCTCGATCTCCGGCGCGCTGACCCGCCATCGTTTTTCGCTGCTGCCGATGAGCGTATTGGGATGGGTTACATAATAACGATAGCGCTTGCCCGCCTTGGCCGTGTGGCTGGGCGACATCTTTCGGCCTTCCCCATCGTGGATCAGGCCGGTGAGCAAGCTGCGCCTGGGAGACCGCTTGGCCGGGGGGTTGTTGCGTCCTTCTTCCAGCTGACGCTGTACCGCATCCCAAAGTGCCTCATTGATGATCGCGTCGTGCTGGCCGTCATAGACCGCCCCCTTGTGCACGACCTTGCCGCGATAGATAGCGTTGCCCAACAGGTGTGAGAGCGCGCCGCGGCTGAACGCAATGCCGCCCCGACCATGAAGCTGCCTGGTGCGATAGCCATCGCGCAACAGTTCTTCGACCAGGGCCTGCAGGGAGCCCAGCGCGATATAGCGGTTCATGATGTGGCGGACCTGGCTCGCTTCGGCCTGGTTGATCACCAGCGCCCTGCCCTTCACATCATAGCCAAGCGGGGGGTTACCGCCCATCCACATGCCCTTCTTCTTCGACGCGGCGATCTTGTCGCGAATTCGCTCGCCGGTGACCTCGCGCTCGAACTGGGCAAAGGAGAGCAGCACATTGAGTGTGAGCCGCCCCATGCTGCTGGTGGTGTTGAACGCCTGCGTGACCGAGACGAAGCTGGCGCCCCGGGCATCGAGGATCTCGACGATGCGGGCAAAGTCCGAGAGGGCTCTGGTCAAGCGGTCAACCTTGTAGACCACGACCACGTCGATCTTCCCGGCTTCCACATCTGCCAGCAGCCCGACATCATCATTCCAAATGATCCGGAGCTGCCCCTCACAGCCTAGCGTGTCACCTCGATCTTACTGTTGGCCGAGGCGGTGGGCTCCCCTGTTTCAGCAAATAAATGGCTGGTCTTAGGAAGCGCGGTCTGGTGTCTTAACTGCCGGTATAAGGGCGAATCTTGCTTGGCCTCTGAGACTCACACTAACGGCAGGTTTTGCCGCGAGCGGCCATTCATCCTGGCTGATGGGAACGACCGACACTGGTCGCCAGGTGCCCTGCTGAATTCATCCCCTCAACAGGTCGAGCATTCTCCAGATGGCCATTCCGGCCATTGGAGAATGATCATGGAGATGCCTGAAACAGAACCCAACACCAAGCATCGGACCTAGAATGCCCGAAGGACAGTCGGCGTGAAAGCGTGCCCTGAAGCCGAAACAAATTTGGGAGATTCACTTCTATCTCGATCAGCGACGCCGGTTATGAGATCGAACGTTGTTCGATCTAGCGATCGAACAGCAAACTGCGGGGCCGTGACCAGGTGCAAATGAAGATTTGGCGACCTAGTCAGCAGCGGGCAGATCCGAACGCGGGCCATTGTAAGGCAGCAGAAACAGGCCCGGCGCGCTGGAACAACTACGTTCCGCGGCGTCACCTGCCCCTCGACAACACGAACGGGATGCGCAGCACCGTGCGCAGATCGGTGGCGTCTTCGGTCGCCCCCACCTCGACCGACCAGTTCAGCGTCGTGCGGTCCGTCGCGCGGTAGCTTACGCCGAACAGCAGGCGGCCGATCTGGAGATCGCGCGCCGTCTGCACCTGCGGGTCGCCCCAGTCCATCGTGGGCATCAGCAGGCGCTGCGTGGTGCGCGTGCCGAAGGACCAGCTGTGCGCATAACCCAGGTTGAACGAGGTGCGTTGGTTCAATGATACGCCGATCCCCATGCTGACGGATATCGCGTCTCCCGGCTTCACATAGGTGATACGCACCGGCGGGATGACCGTATCGACCCCGTGACCGAAATTGCGGGTGTAGCCAATGGAGCCGAACAGGACGGCTGGGTCACTGGGCAGAATTGCGGTCAGGCTCGGCGTCACACCCCAGAAGCCGGACCCCGTGGCCGCACGGGTCGCGCGGCCCAGCGTATCCCGAGAGATGTCGAACGGGTCGGTGCCGGTGGGCACCACAACCTGCAAATTGCCGATCAGGAACGGCCAGCCGCCACGCGCAGAGCTCAGCTGATAGCGCGCCGACAGCTCAAGGTCGCCAATCCCCCGGCCGCTGGTACTGCTATCGATGGTCGCCGCATCGGGATCGCCCGTCGTGCCCTGAATCGGGGCCAGCACCGACTTGTCATTGCGATAGACGAACGGAAGACGGGCGCCGATCTCGACATTGCCGAGGAGCCCATAACGCAGGCCGGCGGATGCCGTGAGCACGTCCTGCCGGCTCTCGTTGATGTCGAACACGCCAACGAGCACGGACTCCACCACTTCGATGCCGCGGAAAAGCGCACGGTTGCGGTCGGCCCGCGCATAATCGAGCTGAAGCTCGGCGGTGAGCTGACCGCGCCGGGTCACGACGCTGCCTTGCTCTCCCAGCACCGCGACCTCGGGGGGGCGATCGATATCCGGTGGCGCTTCCCCCACGGGGCCAGCCGGGGACTGGGGCGCACCATTGGGCGCGCGCGGCGGCGGGACAGCGTTGCTGGCGGACTGAACAGTTTGCGGCGGATTTGCTGCCGATGGCGCCGCCGTTGCGCCACTTGGTTGCGCATCCATGGCAAGGCGCTGCTCCAGCGCACGAATGCGCGCCTCCTGCGCTTCCAACTGCTGTTGCTGCCGGGCGATGAGGCTGAGCGCCTGCTTCAGTTCGGGGCTGGCATTGCTCGACTGTGGCAGCGCGGTGCCCGTTGGCTGGGCCCATGCCGGTGATGCAGCCAGTGCGCCGCCAAGCATTGCCACTCCCCCCAGGAGCCGACCTATTCTGGTCATTTGTGTCCTTCCTTCAACGAATAAGATCCCGCGTCGCGTCAAGCGCCATGCTGTCGATCCTCGGCATGGCCGAGCCGACGGTCGCGGGCGTGGCGTTCATCAGATCGAGGTTGATCGTCGTGCTGGTCTCGATCGCACGGTTGTTACCGCTGTTGAGGAGCACACTGCCCAAGGCCTGCCCAAACACGTGGCTGACCTCCAGATCCTGCTGCGACAAGGTCACCTTGAAACCGCTGCCTAGCCGGTCGAGCCCGACCGTGCCGTTCTGGGTCTGCGCGCGATCGCCCGGGCCTAGCGGGAGTGGTGTCGATCCATCGGGGCTGAGGCCGATCTCCGCCTGCTCGCCCGTACTCACGGTGACGGCGCCGACGCTCGGACGATAGCTCCGCTCGACGAGCGAGACACCGCTCTCGCGGTCGAAACTGACCCAGACATCACCCGGGTTGCCCGCGTGTTGCGAGGGGCCGCTGGTGCCTGGCGCATCGGGCTGCCTTGTCGACTGTGGCGCGTAGATGGCAAGGCGCGGCGCGCCCTGATCGACGGTGAAGACACTGCGCAGGAGCAATTGCCCGTTGACGCTCGTATCGGTCTGTACGGCCATGGCGACTTCCACACCGTTGGGGAGGAGGAATTTGCCGCGGCTTTCGGCAAGAACATCCTCCGGAACCGGCTCATGTCCCTCGACCGGCGGTTGCGCGAAGACGGGGTTGCAGAGGACAACTGCTGCAACGGCCGAGATGAGATGGCGGTTCATGGCTAGAAGTCCCTCATGAAGGGCGCAGTCAAAGCCAGTGCTTGCTGGCTGAGCGGCTGAACGAATGCGGCGCCGACCGGTGCGCGGGAGAAGGCCGCCCACTGCCGGTCCCCATTGAAGGCGCTGCGGCCCACTGCAGTATCCTCGCCGATTACGAAATAGATGCCGTTCCATGCGCGCTGGAACGCAGGTCGCGACATGGTGCGCAGACCGAGCGCGGGGTCTCCGATCAGCAACTCCTCCGCGCTGATGCCTTTGACCACGACGAAATGGCGATAGCCGTTCGCCTCGATCAACGCGATGCCGGGCACGCCTGCCGCAGCGACTTGGTCGAGCGAGACCTTGTATCCGTCCGCGCTGAGGCCGGCATTGGCAAGATAGCGCTTCATGTCGAGCAACGAAAAGCCGAGCCGGGTAATCTGCGCACGGTCTCCCACGCGCCACATGCCGTTGAACACGTCGGCTTCCGCCCTGCTCCGGCGATAATGATAAGTCAGCAACGTGGCGAGGGCAGCCGAACCGCAACTGAAATCATATTGCTGCCGAACAACCGTTAAAAATCGCCGGTCCTCGAACGATGTGACAGGCGGCGCGACATCGCCAAGACCCGCCGCTCCGAGCTGGAACGTCGGCCCTCCGCTCACCTGCGCACTGCAGCCGGAGAGCAGCATGAGTGCGGCAAGGAGCATGCGCGCCATTATTGTGCGGGCAGCAGGGCGATGTTGACGTTCATCGAAGCATTGATCGCGACGTTGTTGCCGGAATTGGCATTGATGATCGACAGGCCGGAAAGGTTCTGGAATGCGTTCCCATCGATGGCCACCGCCCCGGTCACGGAATTGCCGCTCACGCTGCTGTCCGATACGGCGGCAACATGCTCGGACTGGGCGATCTGGTTGAGATCCGCGCGGCCTGTCACCTGCTCGAGCGTGGCGACGTCGACGGGCGGCGCCGCGCCCTCAAATGGCGGTTGCGCAAGGGCAGTCGAGGCAAAACTGCACGGCAAGGTCACAAGCCATGCCCGGCGGAATAGAAATCGGTTCATGCATCCTCTCCCTTTATGATGTGAAAAGACTGGCCGGCGGTGGAGATCGCCGGCCAGTTGGAGAGGCTTAGCGAAGCGTGATGTCGCCCGCGGAGACCGCCACGCTCACCGACGCGTTCTGCGATGCGCCAACGCCGGTGTTCTGGTTGACCGCCTGCATGCCAGCAAAGTTCTGGAATGCGCTGCCACCCGTGCGGATGCTGTTATCAGCCACCGGGGACTCGCCGCCACGACCGTCGAAGCTGACGCTCACGCCCGTGACATAGCTTGAGAGGTTGGCGCTGGCGACCAGGGCGCTGTCACCGAAGACGGAATCCGACTTGGCGGAACCGGCTGCGGTATCACCGCCGCTGAAGGCCCAGCTGTGATCGGAATTGTCCGAATTGTCTTCCCAGCTGTTGTTGCTGGCCACGGTGTTGGTCGAGCTGTCATCCTGAGAGGACATGTCGCGGCTGTCGGTTGCCGTGCCGCCATTGTTGGCCGCAACCTGCGCGCCCGAAGCGGAGCTGTTGTCCGACATGTCGTGCGTGGACGAGTCATTGCCGCTGTCGGCCGTGTTCACCGAATTATTGGACATGTCGTTGCCGCTATCGGCGACGCTGTTGTCCGTGGACGTGTTCGTGGTGGTGTTCGACGTCCAGGCGCTGTTGCCGCTGTCGCTCGTGCTGGTGTTACCGCTGTCGGCGGTGTTCACCGAGTTGTTCGACATATCATTGCCGCTGTCGGAGACAGTGAGGCTGTTGTCGGACATGTCATTGCCACTGTCGGCAATATCGACGCTATTGTCGGTGTTGGTCGTGGCGTTGGACGTCCAGGCCGAGTTGCCGCTGTCGCTCGTCGTGGTTGTGGTGTTACCACTGTCAGCGGTGTTCACCGAGTTATTCGACATGTCGTTGCCGCTGTCCGCCACATCGACGCTGTTGTCGGTGTTGGTGGTGGCATTGGAGGTCCAAGCCGAATTGCCGCTGTCGCTGGTGGTGGTTGTGGTGGCGCTATTGCCGCTGTCCGCCACGCTGTTGTCCGTGTTCGTGGTGGTGTTGGCCGTCCAGGCAGAATTGCCGCTGTCGGACGTCATCGTGTTGCCGCTGTCGGCGGTGTTGACCGAGTTGTTCGACATATCGTTACCACTGTCGGCAACGCTGTTATCCGTGTTGGTGGCCACGTTCGTGGACGTGTTTGCGGTCCAGGCGCTGTTGCCGCTGTCGCTGGTGGTGGTGGTGGTGGATTCGGCCATCCAGCTGTTGTTGCCGCTATCGCTGACGGTGTTGCCGTCCTGCGCCAGCGCGGGCGATGCCGCGATAAGCGCGGCGGCCGAGGCCGTGATAAGTAGAGTTTTCATCGATTGTCGTCCTTTCAGGGTTCCCACGCCGCCCTCGGGGCTTTCCCCGATCGACGCATCGACTCCGCCTCCGCGGAGACCCACCCTGAATAGGTTAACGACGAATTAACCTTCACCCCCACCGAACTATCTCTTCCCCCCTCATAGCGCTGTATGAGTAACCCTCATTTGGGGGTGAGTGTGATAATTGTGAAGACGAACGAAAGTCTCAGAATAATAAGAGGGAATCGGGCTTCTGAATCAGAGGGCGGAAAAATGACCCAATGATGTTCGAGCAATGCTCGATAACATCACCCTGATAAGATCAGATTGCCGATGGGTGGCCGTTTTTCCGAAGATTTGTTTCAAATAACTTCGCGCGGTGGCCTCCGCGATTTTCATCCGGGCGGCAGCATCATTCAGTGCGAGGCCGCAAACCAGATGGTGGACCAGCTGACCCTCGGTCTTGGTGAGCCGATAGGCGTCGCAACAGCGCTGGAGCGCCAGGGTTACGTCCGTGTCCGAATCATAAATGCACAGGACGAAAGAAGGATCCGCGGAAATTTCCGGGCGCGTGAATGTCGGCGATAAAAGGGCCATGAGAGGCCGGCGATAATTCTTCCGGCTCAGGCTGATCAGCACCGCTTCGCCATCGTGCGACGCATGGTCCATGGCCGCGTGCAGCTTGGTGGTCTCGCCGCGATTGACGGCAACAAGCGAATAGCGCGACTTGTGCACCACATCCCGCTTCTGGAACATCAGCGTGGCGACGGCATTCTCGCCGATCACCGCGCCGTGGCCGTCAAGAATGATAATCGCCACGTCGCTCAGGTCGAGCGCCGACTTATAGGCGATCAAGGCCCGCTGCTGGCTTCGCGCATGCAGCCAGAGGCGAAAATAGCCCGCAAGCACGGGCTGCAGCTTCTTGGCCATCTGCTCGGCGGCCAGCCGCTGGACCATGTTGGCATGACGGTAAAGCGCCGTGAGGATCAGGCGCAGCCCACCATGTTGTGCCACGGCCAAGGTCATCGCACGCTTTGCTTCCTCGACCTGCGTCAGTTCGTGCCAAGCAACACGCGCACCTTGACCGGTATAATGAAGCGCGTCGGTATCTTGACATGCGATCGCAACCGCCAAGTGCGGATCGGAGAGCAAGGCGCGGTTGGGGCTCACTCGCGCAAGCAGCTCTGGGCTGTTATCGTCGCGATGAAGGGAAAGAACCGCCTCGTCCGCAAAGACGCGACCGGCGAACTTGCTCAGTATCCAGTCCAGATCGTCTGCAACCCGGTCAGATTGTCCGTCCTGATCGATCGGGCGCCCACCGTCCGGCTCTGCAAATATGTGGTCTGCGGCCACCTCGGTCTTCGATATCGTGACCATTCCTCCCCCTCAGCCCACCATTGTATGGCATGCGCGTTAACCACAATGCGTGGGGGGCTGATTTGGCTCCGCTATCGCGGGATTGAGACTGCCCCGATTTGGTACATATCTGAAATTTGACGATTTCATGCCGGCAATGCCCATCAATAACCGACCATCCGGTAATGGCGACGCTACAATCCCGGCGAAACGACATTTAGGTTATTAATGAACGGCCGCTTCTGAACTCCAGCATTTGTACGCTAAATGTTTGCTAAGTTGGCGACTGCGGCTAGCAGTGCCCCGATGGCGTGAGATTTTGACCGCTCACCATCAGCGCAGTTGGCTATCCTTACTGCCGCGCCGGTTGATGCAGGAAAAAGCCCGGTGCTTGTCGCGGCCAAACTGGCAGGCCACGCATGTCCGGGCACCGGGCAGAGCTTCGCGGCGTGCCTGCGGGATTAGCTATCCACATTCCTCACAATCGGCGCGACCAGAACCTGCCGGCATACGAGCACGCTCTGGTGCCAGCGCATCTTTCACGCTGTCTTCGATTTGGTCCTCAACAGCGCCCTCGAGTGCCCAGCCATTGGCCATGCGTACTCGTTCCTGCGCAATTGGAGGTTGAGGGACCGTTATTGGAATGCAGCGGCCTCATTTCATCCTCGCAGCGTCTTCGAACAGACCTCCCCTGGTGCTCAGCTGTCTCACAATGCCATTATAGGCAGCGTGCAATCCCTGATTGCGCGCAATCTCATGGTCGGATCCTCCCACTTCAGAACGCGACCAGCCATCCGTCCGGGCAGCGCTCGCGCAGCACCCACAGCGCGAGCGCGACCCCCACGGGTCTCCACCTTGCCCTTCGCGGCCGTTGCGTCACGCAAAACATTCAGCGCGCGCTCGATAGTCCTCATATTGTGGGGTGCATCCTCAATGGAAACCATGGATAAAATGCGTACGATGTCTTCCTGACTCTCGGCCGTGCCGAAAGGAGGCGAGCCTGCGCCGGTCCGCTCTCGAACCTTAAACGATTTGCACCGACAATAGACCGACCCGCCGTACCTCGCAGAACTTAGTCCCCTTATCGCGCTCCCAACCTGCTGGATGCGGAAACAAGACATTCTAATAAGAGGTATGCCGACTTGCGAAAACGACGGGCGGCGGGAAGCGACGTCAGCACCCGACGAATTTCTTTTTCGATCAATCGGTATGGCCACCCAGCGTCTCGGCGAACCAGTCAGCAATATAATCGCGCCCGTAAGACATATTGTCGGCGCCGACATGCTCCACCCCGCCTTCGCGCTCGGTGAAGATCTTGAGTTCGCGCCGGGGGCTGTTGACCAGTTGCGCGTAGCAGTCATGGGCATATTCCACGCTGATTTGGCGGTCATGTGCGCCGTGGGTGACCAGGAAGGGCACGCGCACGCCATCCATGCGGCCATTGAGGTTCATGTCCTCGGATTTAGCGAGGAAATCCTCCATGTCTTTCGCGCCGAATGCCCAGAACACATGCGCCCAGTAGTGCGGTACGGGGTTCTCGCCTTCGCGGCGGATGCGCTTGTCCTGCACTTCCCGCCAATTGTGGTTGGCGCCCCAGCAGGCACCGCTGGCGAAGCGCGGCTCGAAGGCGACGGCGCGCGGCGCGAAGTGGCCGCCGAGCGAGATGCCCGTCATGCCGATGCGCTTGGGGTCGGCATCCGGCTGGGTCTCCAGCCAGTCGACGGCTTTCGATGCCCAGTTTTCGCTATGCGGATCGACCGGCAGATTGTGCAACCGCAGCGCCTCGCCGGTGCCGGGCTGATCGACGCAGAGCGTCGAGACACCGCGTCGGGCCAGCGCCTCGGGCAGGCGTGACCAGTAGAGCAGTTCCTTGCAGCTATCGAGGCCATTGCAGTAGACGACCACCGGCCGCGGCCCCTCGCCGGGCGCCCGCGTGTAGAGCGCCGACATCATGCTGCCATCGCCGAGCGGGATCTCCACCCGTTCGCGGTTGATCTTGCCGAGATCGGTCGACTGGGCGAAGATCGACAGCGCCCGGGCGTAGGTTTCCTCGCGGCCCGGGGAACCATGGCCCTGCATCCGCTCCGCCACGAAGAGGTAGAGCGCAGCTCGCTCCAGCTTCTCGGATGCCGAGATGGCCCGGCCCTTTGCGATGTCCTCATCGGCAAGGCTGACCAGCGTATCCGCCACCCGCACCCATTGCGCCATGAACTGCGGTGTGCCGGCGTCAGCGCCGCTGGCGGCGGCATCCTTGATCGGCTGGCACATATCGACGATCTCGCCGATGCGCCCGCCGCTCTCCAGCGCGATGGCGACCGAGAGGTTCCAGATGTAGTTAGGGAAATATTCGAACAACGCCACGGATCAGGCCTCCACTGCCACGAACAAGCCGGGATTGGCCTCCGGATGGGGCATGGTCTGCGGACCGCCGACGCCGATTCCCCACTGATCCATCACGCGCGGCGCGGGCACATGGACCTTGGGCTCATGCGTTTCGAAGTCCACGTCTTCCAGTTCAGCCGTATATTCAACCGCGAAGCCCGAGGGCGTGACAAAGTAGGAGAAGGTATTGTCGCCGGCCGTATGGCGCCCCGGCCCCCAGCGAATATCGGTCTTGTTCTGCTTGAGGCGGCTGATACCCGCCATCATGCCGTCGACATCGGTCATGTCATAAGCAACGTGATTGAGGCACGGCGGCCCGGGCAGCAGCGCGATGCGGTGATGCGCGCTGTTGCAGCGCAGGAAGCACATGAAATCGCCCAGCCAGTCGGAAACCTTGAAGCCCAGCACATCGCAGAAGAAGCGCACGGCGGCCTGATGATCCGGCGAATGCAGCACGATGTGGCTGATCTTGACCGGCAGGCCTTCCCAGCGCGTGATCTCGCGCGCCTCGCCACGTGCGACATCCGACGAGACCTCTATCAGCAGGCCATCGGGCGTGAAGAAGCGAAAGCCATAGCCGCCGCCGGGCGTGGTCAAATCCTGCGGCTCGCTCACCAGCTTGGCCGCCGAGGCCCGCACCCTCTCGCACAGCGCATCGACATCGGCGCGGCTATCGGCAGCCAGGGCGATCACATCGACACGGTTCTCGTCGCTGGGCCGCAGGCGGACGACATGATGCTCGTCATGCCCCTGCGTCTTGAACCACGCCATGCCATCGTCGCTGGGCACGCGCTCAAGGCCCCATTGGCCCTCATAGAAGCTGGACTCGGTGGCAAAATCGGTGACGGCATAGCCGACATAGCGAATTTCGGTGACGCGGCTCATCTTCAGTTCCTTTCAAATCGGCTCGGCCGTGCGCGCGAACATTTCGGCGGTGGCCTTGGCGTTGTCGACGGGCGGGCCTTTTCCGATCTGGCCCATGCAAATGGCTAGGCTGGCGCGCACGATGTAGGCGCAGCGCTCGAAGCGGCGATCATGATAAGCCGCGAACGCTTCTTCGACGGAGGCGTGACGGGCCAGTTCCTCGGCGAGCACGATACTGTCTTCGATCGCCATGCCGGCGCCCTGCCCCAAATGCGGCGTGGTGGCGTGGACGGCATCGCCGATCAGCACCACCCGCCCCTTGCTCCACGGGCCTTCGACCAGCATGCCTTCCAGCGGACGATAGACGACCTCCTCGTCATCGACGATCTGCTCGGCCAGCGCCTGCAAGGCCGGGGCGCAGCCGGCGAGCTTGGCGCGCATCGCTGCAGCCAGGCCCTCGCGCGGATACCAGGGATTGCCCGGCTCCGGTGTGGTGACATACAGATACATGAGGTCCGGGCTGATCGGCACGAGACCGGCGCCAATCGGCCCGTTATAGACCTGCAGCGCATCGAGATCGGCCGGGCGCGGGAGATTATAGCGCCACACGGCCTGCCCTGTGAACTGCGGTTTTTCCGCGTCCGGCAGGATCATCTCACGCGTCTTGGAAAAGACGCCATCCGCGCCGATCACCAGATCGAAACGACCTGCGCTGCCATCCGAGAACGCCACCTCGACGGCGTCATCCCCGTCGCTGATCGCTTGCGCCGTCACGCCCAGGCGGATCTCGGCGCCGGCGCCTTGTGCCGCATCGCCCAGCACCTTCTGGAGCTGCCTGCGGCCGACACCGAGATTGGCGGGATAATCCGGCAGCAGGCGCGGCGATGGCACCCGCGCCACCTGGACGCCATTGGGCGCGAACACCTCGACGGCATCGAAACCGACGCCGGCCGCGGCATAGTCGTCCAATATGCCCAGCATGTGCGCCGCGCGCAGGACATTGCCCTGCTGGATGATGCCGACCCCATAGACGCTCCAGCTGGGATCACGCTCGATCACCGTTACGGAGAACCCCTGCTTGCGCAGCGCGATGGCCGAGGTCAGGCCACCAATGCCGCCGCCGATGACGAGAATGTGCAGGCTCTGCATGGTCTATGTCCGATGATTCTGTTGATGAGAGGGGCGAGGGGCGAAGCGCGGATGCAGGCACAGCATGTGCGGCAGCTTTCGACCTCCCTCTCCGCGCGCATGGCAGCCCTGAAGCGGGCCTTGGGCCTGTTCTATCGTCGCGTAGAAAATCTGAAAAATGAATTGTTCAGATACAGTTCCATCAAGATTATGGATAGGTCATTCGGTGTGGAGGATATGGTGCATTTGCCGCACCAGCCAGAGGATCCCGGCGTCATTCGCACGGGCGGCATGGTACTGGACCATTTCCCGAAGCGGCGGCAGGCCAAGGGGGTCCGGGCGCACGACGATGGGCAATTGATCGATAAAGGCATCCGCGAGCCGCTTCTGCAGGAAGGACACGCGCATCGTCCCCACGATCAGGCTGGGTACGCTCGAAAAGCTGTTCGTCGTGAGTTCCGTGCGCTGCTTGTCCTGCTGCGGAAAAACCTGCTGCTCGGCAAAAGTGCTCTCGCGCGACTGGCCGAAGCGAACGGCGACATGGCCCAGCGAGAAGAGCGTCTCGCGATCCAGCGGCCCCGCCAGCGCCGGATTGCCCGCCCAGCCGATGACGACATGCTCATCTTCCAGCAGCATCTCGCTGGGGTGCGCGGGGGATAGATATTGCTCGGGGCAGATGACCAGATCGACCTCGCCCTTCTCGAGAAAGCTCGTCGCATCAGGCCCTGTCGGATAGACATCGATGCGGATGCCCGGCGCGATCGTCCCGAGGCTGCGCATCAGCGGGCCGATCAGCACAGTCATCATATAATCCGACACGCTGATGCGGAACCGACGGTTGGAGATCGCCGGATCGAACGTGCTGGATGTCGACAGGATCTGGTCCGCTTGCTCGATCAACTGGGAGACCAGCGGCTGGAGGCTCTCGGCATAAGCGGTCGGGACCATGCGCCGGCCGACCTGGACCAGCAAGTCATCCGCAAAATGTTCGCGCAGACGGGTCAATGCCGCGCTCATGGCCGGCTGGCTGATATTGACCCGCGCCGCGGCACGCGAGACGCTGCGTTCATCGAGCAATACGCTGAGCGCGTAGAGCAGGTTGAGATCAAGGCCCTTGAACCGCATGGCCGGACCCATCTCATGTCGGCAGCGCGCTGGCCAGCGCAATCCCTGCCACTTTGTTGAACAGCGCGCATTTGATTGTGGCGATCGCCCCGCCGTTCCCGGGCGGGGCGGTGCCGTCCGCCTTTAGCGACCTCTGCCGGGCAAAAGATCGCCATATTTCTTCTCGAGCTTCTTGGTGAACTCGTCGCGCTTGCGCAATTCGGTGAGCAGGCCGTTCACGTCGAAGGAGGCGACCTGGGAGCGAATAAGGTCGGCCCCCTCTCGCCCCCACTGCGCCCGCTCCTGTTCGGTCACCGGCTTGACGAAGCCCCCGTGCAGCACCGCATCGGGATAGAAACTGCCGGCAGGCGTGCCGCTGAACGGAGGGACATAGCGCGACACGGCACTGGGATCGCGCTCGATCTCATGCTCAGGTTGGCTGAGGCCGACCGGCATATCGTTGAGACGGCCGACCAGCTGATAGGCGCCATAGCTCACCAGATTGCGGCCATTGGGCGGACCGTCACCGAAGCCGGGGCGCGGCTGACCCGGCTCCGACTTGCGGACCATGTCCGTCCCCATCCACAGCACCGGAACATGCTCTTCATCGAAAATTTCGCGGACCAGCGGCAGCATGGTCTGCTGGGACGGGCCGTGCGAGGTAAGGAAAATGATGCGGCGGAACCCCTGACGAATGAGCGAGCGGGTCAACGCTTTGAGGTAGGGCAGACTGTCGGATGTCGAGACATACACCGTGCCCCGGCTGGTCGTCGTCCCGCCGGGATAGAAATAAGCGAGGTAGGGCATCACGAGCCCGTCCGCTTTCTCGGCCAGTTCCTGCGCATAAGCGAGGGGGATGACATATTCGACATCCGTCGGATTGCCGCCATTCTGCTCAACCGGGCCAACTGGCACGAAAATGACATCGTTGCGCTTGAGATAGTCTTCCACTTCCCACCCGGTCAGCGTCGTCATCAAACGCGAGCGCATCTTGGGTGCCGGCTTTGCTGCTGTCTGCTGCGCGCCGGCCTGGCTCTGGGCCAGCGCAGGCGCGGCTCCCGAGAAAAGCAGCGCGGCCAGACCGGCCAGGGACAGCGCTCTTACGGCAGGCTCAAATGGTCTCTTCATAACATCCTTGCTCCTCGTTGATATCGATCAGGGGAAAAGCCGGCAGATCTCGCCGCGCAGATCCGTCCCGAGTTCCACCGCGCCGGGGTGATCCGAGGAGAACCGCGCATAGGCGCGGCGATCCTTCTGGTAGGCCGGCCAAACGGGCAGCTTTGCGCCATTTGGATTTCCGGTCTTGGCGAAATTGGTCCAATATTCGACCATCAGATCAGAGAGACGGCGGTCGGCCGCCTTGTAATCGGCAGCCGAAAACCCCGTGGTCAGCAGATTGCCGAACACATAGGGCACCTCGAACGAATGCGCAGCGCCCCGCGCCTCACGGCCGGGCACGAACTGCTCGAACTGATAGTGCCAGACCGGCCCTCCCGCTCTTGCCGATGCTGCTGCGATCTGCACGGCGCCGCAGCGAAAGCTGCTGTCGGTCGAGAATTGCTCCGCCACCGTTCCCATCAGGCGATCGGGCGCCGGCGGCATCGCGGCGGACAAGCCATAAGCCGCGCGGGCCGCAGCCGCATTCGCACCGAACGCGCTGGCCATCGCAGCATCGAGCTTGTCCGGCGGCAGAACCGCCAGCCCTTCCCGCGCGTTGCTGCCGATCAGCAGCGGGATGGGCTTGCGCCGCTGGTCAGAGATGGCGTCCGTGGCGGCGCGGGTGATGATGTAGCCATCCTGCACTGGCGAGAAGCGCGCGCCGGATTGGCCAGCCGCCTGCGCCATCTCGATGACCGCCGCCGTATCCAGGCCACGCAAGGCCGATAGCGGGAGGCCGTTGGCGAAGCTCTCGCCCTCCCGCTCCGCATCGGCCATATTGAGGGGCGCAATGCTGCTACGCGCCGCGCCGCTCTGGATGATGGCGTGCGCGAACAGCCCGTCCGTCACATCGGAGGTCACCAGATCAAGAACGCTGGCGCCGCCGGCCGACTGACCAAACAGAGTGACATTGGCCGGATCACCGCCGAATTGCGCGATGTTCGCCGCAACCCATCGCAGCGCGGCGATCTGGTCTTCCAATCCGAAATTGCCGGAGGATTTATGGAGCGATTCTGCTGTCAGCTGTGGATGCGCGAAGAAGCCGAACGCGCCGAGCCGATAGTTGAGCGTGACCACGATGACCCCGTGCCGGGAGAGGGCAACGCCATCATAGGTCGGACTGCTGCCCATGCCGTTCTGAAAACCGCCGCCATGGACCCAGACCATGACCGGCAGCTTTGGCTCCGCCGACGCACGTGGCACCCAGATATTGAGGGTCAGGCAATCTTCGCTGCTGATGCTGGATACCGCGGTTTGCCCGCGCAGCGGCGCCTGAGCACAGGGTGGACCATAATGGTCGGCCTGCTTCACGCCGGCCCAGGCGCGCGGCGGGGCCGGTGATCGCCACCGCAGCTCTCCGACCGGCGGCGCCGCATAGGGCACGCCCAGATAGGCTGCCCCGGTTTCGGTGGCGACGCCCTGAATTTGCCCCTGTGCCGTCGCGACATGCAGTGCCGCCAGCCCGGGCACCTGAGCGTGAAGGAGGGAGGCAGATGAGAGCTCCAGACCCAGAATTGTCAGGCTCGTGCCGAGCCGTTTCATCCCTGCCAATGCGCGCATCTGCCCCTCCCACTGCAGTCAGTTTTCAGAACCTCTAGAGATCGAAGCGGACCCCGACCCTGAAGCTCTGGCCCAGCAGATCGTACCAGGCGTTGTTATTGACGGCGGGGAGCGGCGGCTCCTGGTTCAACAGGTTGTTGACCGTGCCATAGATCTGCACCTTCCGGTCTTGCGAACCCACATTGTAGGCCACGCTCAGGTTTACATAGCCGCGCGCTGGGACGATGTTGTTGTTGATGCTGTTGATCAGCGTCGGGCTGTAGCCCGGCTCGTCCGGCCCGATGAAGGCGTTGTTGAACTTGCTCCGGCTGATCCAGCGGAAGTTGACGCTCGTTTCCAACCGCGTGCCGCGATAGGCGAGAGAAGTGTTCACCACCCACTTCGGCACGCCAGCTGTCCCGCCGAAGATCGCACCGGTCTGCCCCGCACGGTTCACACCATTGGGGTAGGCCAGCGAAACGTCGAAGGTCGAGCGATATTCCAGCGTGCGGGTGGCTTGTGCGCTGAGCGTGATGCGTCCTTGCGCACCGGCGAATATCTCATCGACCGGCTGCATGTAGGACAACGCCATGTCGATGCCGCGGGTCTTGAATTCGGCAAAGTTGGCGTTCTGCGCCAACACCGAGAGCACAGCGCCGTTCGCAGGATCGTTATTGGCGAAGGTGATCAGCGAGCAATAGGGGCTGCTCAGATCCGCCGTGCCCGTGCCCAGACAGTTGGTCAGCGACGTGCCCGCTCCGGTTGCGCCGATGGCGTCCTGGATCTTGATCTGGAAATAATCCGCCGAGATGTTCAGCCGCGACAGGAATTGCGGGTTGAACACAGCGCCTACACTAAACGTCTTGGCGATTTCCGGGGTCAGGCCGGCATTGCCGCCCGTGACGACGTCATACGCATAAGAGGGCTGCCCGGCGAACCCGGCGCGGGGATCGGCATAGATCGGGCGGGGCACAGTCGCCACGGCCGCTGTGAACAGTTCCGTCAGGCTGGGTGCGCGAATATCCCGCGAGAGCGTGCCCCGGAACAGAATGTCGGGGATCGGTTTCCAGACCAGACCCGCTTTCCACGTCGTCACCTCGCCGGAGACGCTATAGTCCGTCAGGCGGATGGCACCGTTGAATTCAAGCGAGCCCGTGACCCAGTCCGCACTCAACAGCGGAACGATCGTCTCGAGATAGGCCTCCTTGACCGACTGGCTTGCCTTCGGAAAATCGCGGGGTGCGCGTGCCATGAAGGCACCGGCCTGGCTCAGATCGTCTGCGTCGGTGACGAAGGTTTCACGCCGGTAAGAGGCGCCGACGCCTGCCGAAACTGGTCCCGCCCACAGAGAAAACAGATCCCCGTTAAGGTTGGCATTCGCCTCGAACAAGGTTGTTTCCGCCACTGCGTGGGTCGTGCCGAACGCGTAATTGTAGGCTGCCGGCGAATAGCTGGCACGCCCGAGAATGTTGATCGGCTGACAGCCGGCCGCGCGCGCCGCGGCATTTGCGCAGACGATCTGCCCGTTCAACGTGACGGCATTGACCGCGTTCAGGAAATTCGCGGTGATGGGCGTATTGGCCTGGTCCAGCGAGCTTCTGTTACGGCCATATTGAACGGCCGCATCCCACCGCCAGGAACCACCCAGTTCGCCGCGCAAGCCGCTGGACAGGCTGTAGGTCTTGCTGGCGTTGCGCAGGATCGGCGGACCGAAATCATTGCCGAGATAGCCGACCGTCAGCGACCCGTTGGCGGGGATGAGCGCGAGCTGGGCTGGCGTCAGCGCCTGCTGCAGATAGGGATTGTTGCGGCTGATCGAAAGGAAACCGGTCGTCCCGCCCGTCGCCGCTCTAATCTGGGCGCTGATATTCTGCGCCTCGGTGTTGGAGTAGAGTCCGCGCGCCCATAACGTCAGGCTGTCGGAGAGATCATATTCGGCATGTGCCGCGAGATTGTAGCGCTGCGTGTTGGCGCGGAGCACCTGATAGGGCGACACATTGGTTCCGCCGACCATGTTGGTGCCGATCTGGCCCTGATAGAGCCCGGCTTTGAAGGGCGCAGTCGTCACGGTTCCGTTCGGCCCGACGACGAACTGCAGATTACGCAGCGCCGCTGGATTGCCGGCAGCGGTCGGGCTGATCAGGCCGCCCGTCGTCAGCATGCCGAAAATCACATCGTCGGTAATCAGGTTGGCCGGCAGTCCGGCGGCCCGATTGTTCGGCAGCGTGACGCTGCTGACGTTGCGCCTTCCCCAGGGCCGCTTGTCATTGAAAAGATCGGTGCCGTCATTGCTGCCATATTCGCCGCCAATGACGAAACGCCCGCGACCGCCCGCGAACTGCGTTCCGAATGCAAGCGAGGCGAACATGTCATCGGCGTCGCCATATTTGGTCTGCCCCCATTGCACCGAACCCTTGATGCCATCCAGCCGGGTATTGAGCTGCAGGTTGAGCACGCCAGCAACGGCATCCGAGCCATAAGCCGCAGACGCGCCGCCCGTCACCACGTCGATGCGCTGGATCAGGGCCGAGGGAATGAGATTGAGATCGGTCGCGCCGGCCACCGCCGAGCCGGGCACATTGACGGCTGGCAAGCGCATCCGGTCCAGGAGGACAAGCGTGCGCACCGCGCCCAGGCCACGCAAATCGGCATTGTTCGCGCCGGAATTGCCGATGCCGCCGCTTTCCGGAGCCTGACTGCGCCGGAAGGACGGAACCTCGTTGATGACGTCGGCGACGTTAACCGCCGCCCTGTCCTGCAACAGCTCTGCGCCGATGACGACGGTCGGACTGGGCGCAATAAATCCTGCACGATCGATGCGCGAAGCGCTGACGATGATCTGCTCGACGCCACCTTCTTGCGACGATGCCGAAGACTGCGGCGCAGCCGTAGATGATGTTTGAGACTGAGCTATTGCCCCCATGGGCGTGGCGATGATTATCGCGCTGCCACCGGCAAGCATCCATGCTTTCAGGCGCACATTCCCTCTCCCTGTTTGCCCTTATTGGTTTTACCAGTTTGCACGACAATATAGCAATTGCAATGACAATTTGGTCAGCATGCCCGACAGAGAAATGATGACTGCACAGGCAAGAACTGTAGGACCAAAACCTTTACAAATATCTGATTCTACTCCGATTTTATTGCAGGACCGGTGGAACGGCACGGCCAACGGGATACCGACCGACATTTGCCTGACCAATAAATGGGGTTCAAATGAACGCCGACTCGCCCACCCCATCATTTCAATTCGTCGATCATCTCGAGTGCGGATCTCACGATGGCGTCTTCGGCGCAGCCCGGCTGCAGGCGAGACCCAATGACCTGAAAGGTCAAATGCGAGCGCGCAGTGTCGGAATAAATATAGCCGGAATTGGCCGATCCGTTGGCCAGCGAGGTCATCATCAATTGCAAGCCAGGGGTGGAACGCTTGAGACGCGTGCCGATCTCGCTGTAGACCTCGCCATTGATCGCGCTGATATAGACCAGGCCGATCTTCAGCATGCCCGCGCGGATCGTCACCGGTTCCCCGTCGGCATAAGGCGGAGCGGCGCCTTCCCGGACGGGATTGTCCCGGTCCAGCCGGTCTCGCCCCGGACATTGCAACTGCCTGACCACGCCCGCAATCACCCCCTGCCGGCTGCGCGCCAACGTGCCGAAATGCATGAGATCAATGGCGCTCTCCCCGAGAAGCGCTCCCCCTGCCGCGACGATCTGGCTGACGTCCTCGACCGCAGCAAGATAGTCCGCCCGCCTTTGTGCTGGCACAGGGCTGCCCAACGCGGCCATACGGTCGGCCATCGACACTCCGGCGCTCGGCTGGCCCTCTGCCAGTCGCGCGAGAACGCGCATGTCCGACGCGCCGGGCACGCCCCTGCGCACGCGACTCAATCTATTCTGCGCCCGCGTGAATCTGGGGTTCTGGTCACCGGAAGCGCCTTGAGCGAAAATTGCCACCGTTGCGTCGCCATAGCGCCGCTCGATATAGCGCGAGGCTTCGCCCGGCACGTCCGCGCTCACGACGCCCGACATGTAGAAATTGATCGGGTGCATGGCGTAGTTGAGATAGACGCCGATCGGCAGGCCATCCTCCCCCAGCGCTTCGAGAATCGCCAGTGTCTTGTCGGATGGTCCGTCAGGATTGGGCCCCTGTGCCCAGCGGTTGTCCCGCAACAGGTCGCGATTGATGTTGAGGTCCACCTGCGTCGTGCCAAAGCCGATTGTGGCAGGCCGCAACGCGGCCTTGGCCATTGTCACCGCCTTGACGATGCCCAAGGCGCGTCCGGCCCCGCACCCGCGCGCAAGCGCGACGAGCCGGATGCGCTGTGCGTATGAGTGGCCGACACGACGAAATTCTCTTGCGGGCACCCCGTGATCTCTGCCGCTTGGGCGATCGCCTGCCCCACGACCGCGTCGGATATGCCGATCAGATCGGCGCCGACAAGGACTGCGCAGCTCTTGTCATTGGCGATGACAAGGGCGCGGACGTAGAGGGAATCACGAATGATGTCGCCGGGGCTGAGCCTGGACGCATCCGGTGTAATCTCAACTTTCGCCGCCCCCGCCTTCCATGCGCTATCCTGAGCGGCCGCCGCCCCCCATGCGACAAAGGCAGTGGCGCCAAGCAAAGCCGCGCGAACCAGAATTTTCATCACAGACCCCTCCCCTGAATGTGTCGGCTATCAGCGGTCCGAGACCGAGCCTCGCCGCACGCGCTGCACGAACACCGCGCCCCGGCCGGCGGCTGCAATCTCGTCCTCCGGCGCATCGACTTCGACATAGCCGATCGCGTTGGTCATCCTATCGAGCAGCGGTATCAGCCGCGCATAGTTCAATATGCCATCGCCCGGCGGAACCAGCCGGTCATGCTTCGATGGCCCGCGCGATGGATCGACATCCTTGAAATGCATGGCGAGGACGCGCGGCCCCAGCGCGCGGACGAGCCTCAGAGGCTCGGCGCCGCCCAAGGCGGCCCATGCCAGATCGATCTCGAAATCCACCTCGCCGGGCGCAAACCGCTCCGCGATCAACGCGAGCGGGGTCTTTCCCTCGAGCGGAACATGGTCCCAGCCGTGATTGTGGAAAACCAGACGCAGGCCTTCTTCATGTGCCGCGCGCGCAAGATCGTTTAGTCGCGGCAGCCACGCCTCGAACGCCGCGCGCGTCGTCTTGCCGGGGACCGCGCCCTCGAAGAACACCGGCGCGGCCGATTGCGCGACAATCGTTGCGCCGATCTTGCGCGCTGTGGCCATCTGCATTGCCGGCGCCACGCCGTAACCCAGCCGCACGACGCCGACCGACAGACCGGCATCCCGCACCATCGCGGCGGCCTCGACCGGATCAGGCGCCGGCGGCTGGCGGGGGGAGAGCGCGGCGAGCGGGAAACCGAAATGGCTGTACCCCATCGCTTTGGCGGCCTTGAGGGTCCCCGCATAGTCGCGCTGGAGCGCCTGCGCGACGGTGATGCTCGCCAGTCCGAGCGGCCTCGCTTCTGCCGCGGGCCGAACCAGCGAAGGCGTGCATCCTGCTGCGAACGCAGACACCGCGCCCGCCACTACAGCGCGACGGGCAACGCCAGAATCCGGCTCAGTTACCAACCGGTTCGACCTCAATGGCGGAAACCACCGCCTCGCCAACGGAAGCCTTGAACTGCAGCGTCAGCATCTGGCCCGTCACATCGACGTCGAACGTCTCACGCACGACCGCGCGGACGGCGCCAGCCCGGGCGCGAATGTCATAGGCTTGCAGGACCGGCCTGCCATTGGCGGTGACGCTGAACCGCCGCTCGCCGACGCCCTTGTCTGGCTCCACAACGCTCAGCGTGACGCGGTAACGGCCATCGGCGGCGGGGATTCGGTATTGGAACGCCTTCCCCTGCCGAAAACTCGCGACCACATCGCGCCGATCCGTTCCGCTAATCTCGGCGAGGACGGCCTGGCGGCCGCGTCCGCCGGGCTGATCGGTCGTGCCTGCCGTACCGCCGACGAAGAATTCATCCGAGCCGAACTTCACGTCCGCGCGCGCGGCGACGAGCGCGCCGCTGTCGATGCGGAAGCTGCGGGCCTGCGCCGGCGCGACGGTCCAGTCGATCCGATCCATGACCGGGCCGGACGGGAACACGCCACGGGCTTCGATGACATTGCCGCCCTGCTTCAGGCGCACGGCCGGCCATACGCATACACTGTCGGGGCAATCCTTCAGACCGCCCAGCGTGCGGCCATTCACCGTGAGCAGGGTCTCCGGGGCATTGCTGTAAACGCGAATGTCGGTGACGGGATAGGCGCGGTCCACATAGCGACGGCCGTTGATGTGGACGGTCGGCTTGTCGGACCAGTTCGCGCGATAGAAGTAGAAAATGTCCTTTCTGATTTTGCGATCATAGGTGACGATGCCCTTGGTATTGATGTCCTGCGCATCGCCCTCGCGCCGCACCGTCGAGCCGAAATCGAAGCCGTTCCACAGCCAGATGCCCCAAAGATCGCGCCGATCCTTGAGCACCTTCCAGCTCTGCTCATGATACCAGGAGAAGAAGGCTTCCGGCTGGGTCCGCCCAGCAGATTCAATCGGGCCGCCCAGCGGATTGTCCGATGCCATGTTGGCCGCGCCGCCAGCCCCGATCTCGCTGATCGAAATCGGCTGATCGGGTCGCTTGGCGCGCAGTTCATCGAGATGCGCGCCAAGCTGATCCGGCTCGCCATAATACCAGCCATAATAACGGTTGGCGCCGACGGCATCGACCGACTCCGCAACGGGCGGCACGTCCGGCATGCCCCGGCCTTCACAGCATTGCGCCAGCACGACCGGCCGTAGCGGATCGACCGATTTGGCCAGCGCGTTCAGCTCGTCAAGCAGCGGGCGCGGATTGGCCAGCACCTCCGGTGGGCGGCCTAGAAAGTCCGGCCGGCCCGGGCCGAAATCCACTTCATTGGCGATGCCCCACACCGCGACCGAGGCGTGATTGTAATTCTGCTTGATGAGATCCTGCAATTGCATCCGCGCATTCTCGCGAATGCCCGCCGGCGCTTCGGTCTGGTCGCGCGCATTGGTCCAAGCCGTCACCAGCGCGATCTCGTCCCACAGGATGAGGCCATAGCGGTCTGCGAGGTCGTGGATCGGCTGGCCGTGCTGATAATGGGCGAGGCGCAGGGAATTGGCGCCCATATCGCGCATGATGTCCACCGTCTCTGCCACGTCCTTGGGCGTCATGGCCCAGTCGGCGGCTTCATTATCCTGATGCAGCCCCACGCCGACGAGCGGCATACGCTTGCCGTTGAGGAAAAAGCCCTCCTTCGGGTCGAGCCTCAGCGTGCGGATGCCGAAGGGCTGGTCCAGTGCATCGAGCAATTCGCCGGTGGCAGACCGCATCTCGAAGCGCAGCGTGTGGAGATAGGGATCGGCCGTGCCGTTCCACAGATGCGGATTGGCGACGACCAGCGCACCGCGCATCTCCCTGACCGCGCCAGCGGCCAGCTGCGCCGTCTCGCGCCATGTCGCGACCGCCTTGCCGCGATGATCGAGCAATTGCGCGTCGATCGTCACCGGCTGCGCGGAGGCGCTGTCGTTTCTGAGCCGCGCGAGCAGATCGATAGTCGCCCGGCCGCTCTCAACGCTGCGGGTCGCGGCGTAGATGCCCGGCCCGCCATGATCGAGCATGTCGATATGGACCGGATTGGTCGTGACGAGACTGACCGGCCGATACAGCCCGCCCCGCACAAAGAAGTCGCCGGTCATCGGCAGCACGTCCTCAGTGCTGTTCCCCAGACGCGGCTGGGTGTTGTCGACTTTCACGTAGAGCGAATTGGGCTCGCCGAAGCGGATCACGCTGCTGGCATCCAGGCGGAAGCGACCAAACGGATTGCGATGCTCGCCCAAGCGCACGCCATTCAGCCACACCTCGGCGGTCCGGCTGGCTGCATCGAATTCCAGAAAGGCACGCTTGCCCGCATTCGCCGCTGCGGGCGTGAAGGTCAGCTGATACCAGCCGACGCCCTGGGTCTTGTTGACTGTCTCCGCCGAGTTCACATGCGTTTTCGGGTCGGAGAGATAATAGCCGACGCGATTCCAGCTGTGCGGCACCGAGACCGGCTTCCAGTTCTCCGACTTAGGGTCATGCGCGGCGGGACCGGCTTGGCCGACCAGATTGAACTGCCAGCCGTCGGCCAGCGCCATTCTGGTGCGCACGTGCTCGCTGGCCTGATTGCTGGACGACACCGCGTCACGGGCAAGCGATGGGGAGGCCTGGCTCGTTGCAGCGAGCGCCAGAACCAGTGCCATCGATGTCATCATCCGCATATCTATCTCGCCTTCTTCATGTCCTAGTGCGCGTCTTCAGGCAGGCGTTCGCCGGTCAGTCGCGCGCCGCGCCACCTGCGGGACGCTGGGCGGGCGCGGCACGGAAGAACGCCAGCCTGCGCTCGTCCGGCCAGGCAGAGATATGTGCATCAGCCCCGAGTTCGAGCAGGCGCGGACGGGCCGGGTCGAACGTCACCCATTTGAGTTGCTGCGTGTCCGGCTTCCCCGAGCGGGCAAAGGCGACGAGCGAATCCGTCATCGCGCTGCTGAACGCGCGGTCTGCCTGGGACCAGTCCCGCATGGGGCGGAAGCGATCGAAGCTGTCGATCGTGGAGAGCCAGAACGGCACTTCCGAGGTGTGGTAAGCGCCGGCCGTCGCGGGATCGAGGTCGGGGATGTGCACCCCGGCCGGGTAGGAATGCGGGCGGGCGAACATATAGCTGTAAACCGGCGCTTTGCCTTTCGCGACCTGCGCCCGCGCCCAGGCATCCATCGCCGCCGCCATCGTCCCGTCCCGGTCCGCAACCCGCGCCTGCGCTTTCGCTTCAGCATCGGTCGCCGCGGGGTAAAGCTTCAGGAAGGCGTCCGCACGACCGCCGAAGACGGCCGCAGCCCGCGCCTTGTAGTCAGCCAGCGTCTGCACAGGGCCGAGGCCACCGAGCGATTCATCGCGCGTGAAGCCGAGCATGAGCGGGACATCGCTCTGGGCAGACCGGTTGAAGGCCTCGTCAATCGGGTAAGGCAACACATAGCCATCTTCGATCGGGCCGACCGGCGGAGTTCCGGGCACGCGCGGCACGACCAGCCGGTCGGCGGGCATGGCGCGAAGATCAGCGAGGTTGCTGCCCTTCCAGATGGCCTGCAGCCGCACGCCATCTTGCTCGGCCTGCGCCAGGGGACGCATGGCACCCGGCGCCGCCGAGCCGATGAGCGCACCGCTCATGCCCACGGCGCGCTGGAAAAGACCCTTGGCAAGCGGGCTGGCCTGCAAAGCGAGAACCGACATCGACCCGGCCGACTGGCCAGCAATGGTCACATTGGAAGGATCGCCGCCAAATTGCGCGATGTTCTCCTGCACCCAGCGCAACGCGGCGATCTGGTCCAGGAATCCATAATTGCCCGATGCTTTATGCCCCGATTCAGAGGTCAGATCGGGATGCGCGAAAAAGCCCAGCGGGCCGACGCGATAATTGAGATTGACGAAGACAACGTCCCGCGTGGCGACAGTCTCGCCACCGTACAGCGCCATGCTGCCCGCGCCGATGAAGAAGCCGCCCCCATGCAAGAAGATGATCACGGGCGCCTTGTTGAGTCCCGGCTTGGCCCAGATGTTGAGATAAAGGCAGTCTTCGCTGGTGACTTCCGCGCCGGAATATTGGTTGGTCAGGATGCCGCGCTGCTGCTGCATGCATTGCGGGCCGAACCGGTCGGCATGATAGATGCCCTTCCAGGCCGCCACCGGCTGGGGCGCCCGCCAGCGCAAATCCCGTACCGGCGGTGCGGCATAAGGCACGCCCAGAAACGCGCGAACGCCGGAGGGCAGCATCCGTCCCTCAATCGCCCCCGCCTGCGTCGTCACCCGCGGCTCGGATGTGCCAACGGCCTCCCCAGCCAATGCCGGAGGGGCCGCCGATAACGCGCCGAGGAAAAAGAGGCCAGGACCACGCCATTGCTGAATGAACCCTCTCAAACGGGCAATCGTCATGGTACTGTCCTCTCTTTCAGTTCTGCTTTGTTCCGTTGATCGGAACGGTTTTAGTTGCTCGCTCCAAAACCGACCCGGAGGCGGACGCCGACATAGCGCTGATAGTTGCGCGGAACCTGCTGGATCAGCGTCGGGGCCGAGTATCCATTGCCCGTATAATCGGTGATGGACGTCAGATACGCCTTGTTGAACAAGTTGTTGACGAAGAACGACAGATCCCAGTTCACAGCGCCCGTGCTGCGCAGGCCAATGCTGGCATTGGCGATGCCATAGGCATCGAACTTGGTGAGCGGGTTGCGATCCAGCGAGAAGTTGACATCATCCTGCCAGGCATAGTTCGCGCTCATATAGGCGTTGATCTCGGTGCCCTGAATGGGCGCCTCGTATACGCCACCGACGTTGAACTTGAAGTCCGGCGAATTGGCGAGACCAACGCCAGCCAGATCCTGCACGAACGTGGTCGTGCCCGGAATGGCGACGCAGCCCTGCGCGACCGTCTGACCAGGATAGCAGCTCGCGCCCGGGAATTCGCGGATCTTCGCGTCGACGTAAGCGGCCGAACCATAGAGGTTGAGGTTCGGAGTCGCCCGGATGGAGCCCTCGAACTCGATACCCTTGGTGCGCAGCTTGCCGACATTCTTGAGAATGAATTGCGGCGCACCGGCGATGAATTCCGCGCTCTGCGCCTGGAAGTCGTCATAGTCGGTCCAGAAGCCGGTGATCGCGAACGATCCACGGTTGCCCCAGAAGCGACCCTTCATACCGACTTCGTAAGATACGGAATGCTCGGGCTTGACGAGATTGTCGATCCGCGACTGGTTGAAGCCCGACGAGATGTCGTAGGCCTGCCCCTTATAGCCCTTGGCGATGGCGGCATAGACCATCACTTCGTCGCTCACGAACTGCTGCAGCGAGGCCTTGCCGGTGACCGCCGTATCGCTACGCTGATCTTCGTAGACGACAGGCGTTGCCGGCCGATTATCGCGATAGAACACGCCGACGGTCTCGCGATTCACGCGGCCGCCGAGCGTGAGCTTGGTCGTGGGCGTGAAATTATAGCCGAGCTGACCGAAGGCGGCATAGCTTTCCGTCGACGCGGTCGAATCCCAATCCTGACGGAGGAACGACAAGAAAGACGGCGCCGAACGGATGAAGCGGCGATCGGTATTGCCATCAGCATAGAACAGGCCGACCATATACTCGAACGGGCTGGCGCCCCGCGAGGTCAGGCGCAGCTCCTGGCTGAACATCGTCGCATCATAGGGGCCGCCCTGATAGAGGGTCGGCGCGGCAGAGAAGTCGAGATCCTGGCCGGATTCCAGCTTCCAGCGCTGATAGGCGGAAACCGATGTCAGCGTCGCAAAGCCCAGGTCAAGATCGGCTTTGGCCGACAGCAGATACTGGAAGCTGTCAGCGCGCGGATCGCCATCGAAGCGGACATTGTCGTTGCCGACGCCCGGCCGGATGCCGCGCAGGTCAATCGCCGCGCCATTCTGGGTCGCACCAGGGGTCACATAATAATAGGTCGGCGCGTTGCCGTTCGACTTGGTGTTGCTGTAATTGCCGGACAGCGTGAGATCGAGGTTGCCGGCACCGTAAGTGAACTTGCCGCCAAAACCGTAGCTTTCCGCGCCATTGAGGCGATGACCGTTGGTCAGGTTGTTGATGTAGCCTTCACGGTCGGAATAGAAGCCGTTCAGCCGGAAGCCGGCATTCTGGCCGATGGGACCGGAGAGCATGGCGGATACCCGCGTCTCGTCGTCATTGGTCAGGACACCTTCGACATAACCGCTCAGGTCACGCGTCGGATTCTTGGTCGTGATGTTGACCACGCCGGCAGACGCGTTCTTGCCGAACAGGGAATCCTGCGGCCCACGCAGAACCTCGACCTGCGCGATGTCATTCAACCCGCCACCGAACGCCTGGCCCTGCTGAAGCAGTGCCACACCGTCCACGACGATCGAGACGGCGGGCTCAGTGCTGGTCGAAAAGGAGAAGGTGCCGATGCCGCGGATCGAGACGGACGACGACGCCGAATTGCCCTGCTCGTTCACCGTCAGCGACGGCGACACGCGGGTAATGTCGGAGAATTGGGTGACCTGCGCCGTGTTCAGCACCGCCGAGTTGATCACGCTGACCGCCGCCGGAACTTCAAGAATGTCCTGCTCCCGCTTTTGCGCGGTCACGATGATCGCTTCCGGCTCAGCCCCGGCACCGGCTTCGGGCGCGCTCTGGGCGAAGCCAGGCGTTGCGACCGCACAGGCCGCCGCCAATGCAGCAGACGCAACGGAAAAACGTAGGAAAAAACGCATTTAGGGAGATCCTCTTACCAAAACTCGGAACCGAACCGGACCTGGCCAAGTCACTGCGGATAATTGGTCATGCCACATTGTAGGCAGAATATAAATGGCTGTGGCGGGAAAAATCAGCGTGCTGACCGAAAACGGCTAATTTCAGCCGCCACTTTCATATTCGACTGTTGCAAAGAAACCGCGCAAAGGTGTCTGGCCAATCCGCTCAATCCGCGATAGCATCGCCGCTTTCCTCTGGCAGAGGGTCGACATAGAACAGGTGGTCATGGCATCCGAACCGATCAGCGGCAGAGACCGACTTTATCAGGCAATCGCGCACCAGTTGCTGGAGGTGTTCGGGAGCGGGCGCTACAAGCCTGGCGACCGGCTACCCACGGAGCGGGAACTCGCGATCCAGTATAATGTCAGCCGCCCGACGATCCGCGAGGCGATCATCGCGCTGGAGGTTCAGGGCATCGTCGAAGTCCGCGTCGGCTCCGGCGCCTATCTCAAAGGCCTGCCCAGCGCGGGCGATCCTGCGGCATTCAATGTCAGCGCCTTCGAACTGACCGAAGCGCGCTTGCTGCTGGAAGGCGAAGCGGCCGCGCTTGCGGCGGCGCAGATCACCGACGAGGAGCTCGCTACGCTGGCGCAGCTGATCGACGAGATTGCGACAGAGAATGAGCGCAACGCCGGCACGGAAGACGCCGACCACCAGTTCCACCTGACCATCGCGCGGGCGACGCGCAATTCGGCGATCGTGAACCTCATCGACAATCTCTGGTCGTTGCGCGCCAAATCCCCTGAGACCGCCCTGCTCTATGCCAAGGCGCGATCGGCCAATGTCAAACCGGTCATCGACGAGCATCAGGTCATTCTCGATGCGCTGCGGACGCGCGACCCCGCCAAGGCCCGCGCCGCCATGCGCGCGCATCTGACCGCGGTTCTGGACAGCCTGCTCTTTGCTACCGAGGAAAAGGCGATCGAGGAAGCGCGCAAGGCATCGGCATCGAAGCGCGCCCGCTATGAAAGGGCGATTGCCTGAGCAACGCGCCGGGCTCCCCCGGCATGCCCACTCAGTAGGTCAGGCCAAAGCCGAACGGATAGAGCGTGCCGCCCGGCGTCTCGGCATAGCCGGGCGCATCGGAATGCTGCCGGTCGACAGCATCGAGCGAGGCAGGCAAGGCGAAAGGCAGGCGCCCGGCCGGGGCCTGCTTGCCGGTCAGCACGTCGATCTGGGCCGCATCGCTCGCCCCGAAGCTCGCGACGATCGCCCCGGCATTCCGCAGCCCGCTGCCTTCATCGAGCACATAAGGCTGGCGGAAATAGATATTGAGGATCACGCGGCGCGGATCGCCGATTTCGCGCATGACCGCCTGAATGTCCGCCAGCGACGGATAGACCGACCAGCTCTGCGCCTTCGCCATGGCGGAAAAGGACAGCATCCCTGCTTCCCAGGGAAACGCGCCGCCGAAAATCAGATTGTCGTCCACGCAGGTGACGTCCTTGCTGACACCGGGCGCCGTGCAGGGGTCCTGCTCACCCCAGCTTGCCTGCCGCTTGCCCGTCACGCGGTTGGCGATGCTGGTCGCCGGATCGACCGCGCGCCCGCCGGCTTCGGTTGACTTGCTGGAATAGCGCCGCGCCCCGTCCGTGCTCACGCGGACATTGATGACGGCATAGTCCGTGCCCGCCGGGACGACGGGACGGACCTGCCCCTTTTTCGCGTCATAATTGCCGTCAGTCGCTGCGAAACCCCGCGCGGCGAAGTCAGCACCGGCAAAGCCCATGGTGTAGATGCGACTGCCCGGGCGGAGCGGCAACACAGCCGAGCCGTCCACCTTCTGATTGTGCAGCAGCACGAGCGACCGCCGCTGAACATCCAGCCCCAGCGCGCGATGCTCAGCCGTGCCGATCATCTGCGGCGCAGCTTCGGCGTCGACATAGGGATTTTCGAACAGGCCCAGCGCGAATTGTTCCGTCAGCAGCCGCTCGACCGCCGGATCAATATCGCGCGCCTCGCTCAATGCGCCGTCCCTTACGAGATCGATGATCGTGCTCTTGCTGCGGAATTCGGAGAGAATATCCGTGCCAGCACGAACGGCGAGCGCGGTGCGATCCGCGATGGTGTATCCCTTGCCAGTCGCCGGATTGATGCGACTGTCTTCCAGACCCCATCCGCGCTCTTCGATGATGCCACTGTCCGAGTTCACATAGCCGCGAAAGCCCAGCTCATCCCGCAGAATACCCGTGACGATCTGCCGCGAGAACGCCATGCCCAGACTTTCGACCGGCCGCCCGCCATGATGCGCATCAACCGGCACGCCATAATAAGGCATGATCGAACCCACGCCCGCGTCGATGGCTCGCTGGAAGGGGCGCAGATGATAATCGAACCCATACCGTCCGCTCGGATCGGTGTAGAACTGGTCCTTGCCGAATGTGTAATGCGCATCCAGCCCGAGCTGCTGCGGCCCACCGCCGGGGAAGTGCTTGAGCGTCATGCTGACTGCGGTGGCCGGAGAGAGCGCAAGGCCGCCCTGCCCTTTCTCGCCCTGCAGACCCTGAACGAGCGCCGTCACGATATCGCTGACCAGATCGGCATCTTCGCTGAACGTTTCGTGGAAGCGTGACCAGCGCGGCTCCGTGCCCAGATCCGCCATATAACCATACATGCCGCGCAGGCCGATGGCCCGCCACTCCTGGCCCATGACGCGCGTAAATCCGGTGATGACGGACATATCGCCCCGCAGGCCAGCGGGTGGCGCACCGTCCGTTGCGCTGAGCAGCCCTGCAGCGCCAAGCGCAGCGGCAGCGAGCCCCGCCTCTTTCGGAAATTCGGTAAAGGCACCGGCGCCCTGGCCGATGCCGAAGGTCGGGCTGACCTCGACATGGTTGCGGGCATTGTCCTTGAAAAGCGCGGGGATGCCAAGCCGGCTCGCCTCGCGCGCTTCCTGCACCGCATTGGTGAAGCGCGCCATCTGCAGCGGCGTCTGCCTGTAACCGCCCCTCAGACGGAAGCCGGTCAATTTGACCGAACAATCTGCCGGCTCCGTGGAGACCGTGGCGCGCAGGATGAAGCGGCTCATCTCCTCCTTTTCGATGAGCGCCTTGCCATCCTCAGTGATCGAGCCGTCACAATCGGGATTTTGCGTCGCGATCAGCATCGTCCCCGCCTTCTCGGCCAGCGTCATGCGCGTCACGAGATCGCGTGCACGTTCAAGCGCCGTCAAACGCCAGTCTTCATAGGGTTCGAGCGTGCCGGAGGCATTGAGGTCTTTGAACCGCAGTCCGGCCACAGTGATGACCGGCTTGCTGCGCGCCGCGACATCCGGCTGTGTCATCGTCGGTGAAGCAGATGGAGTAGACGCGGCGGCGGACCGGTCCGTTGTCGCACAGCCGCTAAACACGGCGCAGAGCGCCATTGCGGATACCGAGAACGAAATCTTGCCAGTCATGCGCACGGCCTTCTCCAATCATGCTGTTCTTATTGGCGGGGTCACCCGGTCAAACGGCCATCCCTGTGTCGTCGCCCGATGGCCGACTGTAGATCCCGGCTTCGGCCGGCGGAATAGCCCCGCGCCGCTGCACAACCCAAGCGGCCAGAGCATTGCCGGCCTCCGCCGACGCCTCCGGACTTCGCCCCACCAGCCGATGAGCCAGATAGCCGCCATTGAATGCATCGCCCGCGCCGGAGGTATCCAAAGGGCGCGCCACGATCTTGCGGGTCGGAACGAGGCAATCGCCCGCCATCGCGCCGGTCGCCCCCATTTTTACAGCGACCTCATCGACGCCGCGCTCGCGCCAATAGGTTATTGCTTCCTCGCAAGAAGTCGTCCCGAGCAGAGCCTGCTCATCATCGAGCGTCGGCAGACCAATGGACGCTGTCCGCAGCGCCGCATCATGCCAATGCCGGGCCGCCGCCACCGTCTCCCAAAGCGCCGGACGGTAGTTGCTGTCAAACGCGATGCGGCCACCGGCTGCGCGGCGGCTCCGCAAAATATCGAGCAACGTAGCGCGGTCTTCCTCCGGGAGGATGGCCAGCGTCACCAGCGAAAAATAAACTATCAGCTCGGCGTTACGGACTGCAGCGGCGAGGGTATCGGGCGCGATCAGTGAAACCAGGCGTCGTGCGGCGCTGTCGCTGCGCCGATAGGTGAAGGAGCGCTCGCCCCGTTCGTCGGTCGCGATGAAATAGATGCCGCACTCATGCGCCGGACTGCGCGCCACGCATGAAAGGTCCAGCCCCTCGCCCTGCCACTGTGCCGCGAGAAAATCGCTGAACCCATCGCGCCCGATGGCCGTCGCAAGGCCGGTCGCGATACCGAAGCGCGCCAGATGAACGGCCGTGTTGACCACATCGCCGCCATGGGCCTGCCGCCAGCACGCATCCTCCCGCCGGAACTCGACCATGCCCTCGCCGATCGCGAGAACGCGCATCACCAGTTCCACATGCTGCCGTCGGACAGCCGCGCGACCGGCAGATAGGCCGGCTTGTAGGGATATTTGGCGGCCAGAGTTTCATCGATGTCGACGCCATGACCCGGCGTCTCGCCGCAGTAGAGAAAACCGCGCTCGAAATGGTAATCATGGGGGAAGACGGCGTCCGTCTCCTCGGTGTGGCGCATATATTCCTGAATGCCGAAATTCGGCACCCAGGTATCGAAATGCAGGGCCGTGCCCATCGTCACCGGCGAGAGATCGGTCGCGCCGTGGCAGCCCGTGCGGACCTGATAGAGCGAGGCCAGATCGGCGATGCGCCGCAGATGCGAAACGCCGCCCGCGCCTACAATGGTCGTGCGGATATAGTCGATCAGCTGGTTCTGGATGAGATCCTTGGCATCCCAGATGGTGTTGAAGATCTCGCCGACGGCCAGCGGGGTGACCGTGTGCTGGCGGACCAGCTTGAAGGCTTCCTGATTCTCCGCGGGCGTGACGTCTTCCAGCCAGAAAAGCTGATAGGGCTCGAGCATCTTGCCGAGATTGGCGGCTTCCTGCGGCGTGTAGCGATGGTGGCCATCATGCAGCAGATGATGGTCGAACCCGTAGGTCAGGCGCAGCTTGTCGAACAGCTTGGGCACATGGTTGAGCGCCTTGCGCGTATCCCAGCCGGTGACGGAAGGCAGCGCGGCATCGGCAGGCTCGTAGTAGAGCTTGCCACGCCCGACGCCATAGGCGTCCTTCACATTGGGAATACCCGTCTGCGCGCGGATCGCCTGATAGCCCATGTCGATATATTCGCCCACGGCATCGACGGTTTCTTCGATATCCGAGCCATTGGCATGGCCGTAGACCATCACGCCATCGCGGCTGCGGCCACCCAGAAGCTGGTACAGGGGCATATTGGCCATCTTGGCCTTGATGTCCCAGAGCGCGACATCCACCGCCGCGATGGCCCGCATGGTCACCGGTCCGCGCCGCCAATAGGCCCCGCGATAGAGATATTGCCAGATATCCTCGATCCGCCGCGGGTCCATGCCGATGAGGCAGGGCGCCACATGGTCCTGCAGATAGGACACGACCGAAAGCTCCCGCCCGTTGAGCGTGGCATCGCCGATTCCATAAACGCCCTGATCGGTCTCGATCTTGAGCGTCACGAAATTGCGTCCGGGACAGGTGACGATGACCCGAGCGGCAGTTATCTTCATTGCAGGCAAAGCTCCCGATGAGTGTCCAAGCATTTTCGCCTGACAATCAATACTAGATTGGTCAGGCATTGTATGGCAAGGGGTCATTTCCGGTCGCCAGGGAGAAGGTCATGAGTCCACTGAAACTGCATCCTGATCGGCTGTTTCCTGCGGACTCCATCACGCGCGCAATCGCTCGCGACCTTTATGCACAGGTTGCGCAACTGCCGATCGTGAGCCCCCATGGCCATACTGACCCGCGCTGGTTTGCGGACAATCAGGCATTCAGCAATGCCGCAGACCTGCTGCTGGTCCCCGACCATTATCTCCTGCGGATGCTCTACAGCCAGGGCATTCCCATGGAGAAGCTGGGCGTGCGGCGGCGCGGCGAAGCGGCGGAGACGGCGCCGCGAGAAGCATGGCGCATCTTTGCGGCCCATTATCACCTGTTCCGTGGCACCCCTTCGCGGCTCTGGTTGGATTGGGTGTTCGCCGAAGTGTTCGGTCTCGCCCAGCGGCTGGATGCGGACAGCGCCGACGCATATTACGATGCCATCGCAGAGCAGCTGGCGCAGGAGGCGTTCCGCCCTCGCGCGCTGTTCGAGCGCTTCAATATCGAAGTGATCGCCACCACCGAGTCCCCCCTCGACAGTCTCGACCATCACCGCACGATTGCCGCCAGCGGCTGGTCCGGCCGGGTGATTACCGCCTATCGCCCGGACCCAGTGATCGATCCCGAATTCGAGGGTTTTCGCGACAATCTGGTGCGCTTTGGCGAGTTGGCCGGCGAAGATTGCTTCACCTATGAGGGCTATCTCGCCGCGCACCGCAACCGCCGGGCGTTTTTCGCCCGGATGGGCGCAACCTCAACCGATCACGGCCACCCAACCGCTGCGACGGCGGACCTTGACGACGCGCAGGCCCGCGCTCTTTTCGCGCGCGTCATTGCCCCGGACGTGAGCGCCGCGGATGCCGAACTGTTCCGCGCGCACATGCTGACGGTCATGGCCGGCATGAGCATCGAGGATGGATTGGTCATGCAAATCCACCCTGGCTGTTTCCGCAATCACAATCCCTGGCTGTTTGAGCATTTCGGGCGGGATAAGGGCGCGGACATCCCGGTGCGCACCGAATATGTCCATGCGCTGCGGCCACTGCTCGCCAAATATGGCCGCGATCCGCGCCTGTCCCTCATCGTTTTCACGCTGGATGAAACGACCTACAGCCGGGAATTGGCCCCGCTTGCCGGCCACTATCCGGCACTCAAGCTCGGCCCGGCCTGGTGGTTCCACGATAGCCCGGAAGGCATGTGGCGCTTCCGGGAGAATGTCACGGAGACAGCGGGCTTCTACAACACAGTCGGCTTCAACGACGACACGCGTGCCTTCATGTCCATTCCCGCGCGCCACGATGTCGCCCGCCGGGTCGATTGCGCCTTTCTCGCGCGGCTGGTCGCCGAGCATCGGCTGGAGGACTGGGAAGCTGCCGAACTCGCGCAGGATCTCGCCTATAATTTCGCCAAGGCAGCGTACAAACTATGAGGCTCTCCGAGCAGACCCTCGCGTCGCTCGATGCGCGCGCTATTCAGGTGCCTTACGATCGCGCCGCCGGCAGCAAGCAGATCGTCCATCTTGGCCTGGGCGCCTTCACGCGAGCGCATCAGGCCGTGTTTACCGAAGATGCCATTGCGACGTCGGGCGAGGTCTGGCGCATCATCGGCGTATCGATGCGCAGCGCCACGGTGCGCGATCAGCTTGCGCCGCAGGATTGCCTGTTCACCGTGACCACGAAGGGCGAAGGCGCGCCTGCGACGCGGCTGGTGCGCTGCCTGAGCGATATCATCGTCGCCCCGGAAGACCCGGCCCGTGTGGTGTCCGCCATCGCCGATCCCAAGACCCATATCGTGACGCTGACCGTGACCGAGAAAGGCTATCACCTTTCCGGCAGGCAGGACGACGCGCTCGACCCGCTGCTGCAGGACGACCCCGCAAGCCCGGCGCCGCGCACCATCTACGGCTATCTCGCACAAGGTCTGAAGCAGCGCCGGGACCAGGGCCTGCCCGGCCTCACGATCCTGAGCTGCGACAATCTGGCGGACAATGGCACCCGCTTGCGCGCCATGCTCCTCAAGGTGCTGACCGGCACCGACCCGCAATTGGCGCGATGGTGCGCGGATAACTGCACCTTCCCCTGCTCCATGGTCGATCGGATCGTCCCGGCGACGCAGCCCGATGATATCGACCGGCTGGAAAGCATGATCGGTCTGCGGGACGAGGCTGCAGTGTTCACCGAACCCTTCCGCCAATGGGTGATCGAGGATCGGTTCGCCGGCCCCCGCCCCCCATGGGAAGCTGCTGGTGCCGAGATCGTGGCGGATGTGCGCCCCTATGAGACGGCCAAGTTGCGGATGCTCAATGGCGCCCACTCCGCGCTCGCCTATCTCGGCCTTGCCAAGGGGCATGAGCTGGTCAGCCAGGCCATGGCCGACCCAGACATCGGCGCGCTGATCCGCAGCCTGATGCGGGACGAAGCCGCCGACAGTTTCCAGCCGGCCGCCGGGCAAGACCTGCAGGCTTATGCGGCCTCGCTGGAAACCCGCTTCGCCAACCCCGCCCTTCCCCACCGGCTCGCCCAGATCGCCATGGATGGATCGCAGAAGATCCCCCAGCGCTGGCTGGCGACGCTTGCCGACCGGCAGGCGCAGGAGAAAGCCTCGCCTGCGATCCTGAGAGCCCTCGCCGCGTGGATCGCGCATGTGCGGGGCGACAATCCGCATGTCAGCGATCCCCGTGCGGAGGCGCTGGCGCTGGCCTGGAAGCAGGCCGGCCGGGACGGGATCGCCGCCGCGCTTTTCGCAGAGAGCGGATTGATCGCCTCCTCGTGGAAACCCACGAGCGATGAACTGGCCGCACTGTCCAGTCATCTGGAAACGATGGCAGACTGACTTTGCCAATCAAACAGGGCTTCGGGAGAGAATGACGGTGAATGACAAGCGGCGCATGCCCCTCATGGGCCTGAGATGGTGGATCATCAGCCTCGTCACGATCGGCACGATTCTCAATTATCTCGCGCGCTCGTCCCTCTCCGTCGCGGCGCCGACGCTTATGGAAGTGTTCGGCATGAGCACCCAGCAATATAGCTGGGTCGTCTTCTCCTTCCAGGCCACCTACACGGTGATGCAGACGTTCAGCGGCGCCATCCTGGACTGGCTCGGCACCCGCCTGGGCTTCGCCATCTTCGTGGTCGGCTGGGGCTTTGCCAATATGTGCCACGCCTTTGCCACCGGCTGGTTCAGCCTCGCCTTCTGGCGCGGGCTGCTGGGCAGCTTTGAAGCCGCCGCCATTCCCGGCGGCCTCAAGGTCGTCTCAGAGTGGTTTCCGCCGCGCGAGCGCACCGTGGCGACCGGCGTGTTCAACATGGGCGCCTCCATCGGCAACATGATCGCACCCGCGCTCGTCGCGTTCTGCATCCTGTATTTCGGCTGGCAGTCGGCCTTCCTCATCACCGGCGGCCTGAGCCTGCTCTTCGCCCTGCTGTGGTATTTCGTTTATCGCAGCCCCGAACAGAGCAAGCGACTGACGCAAGCGGAACTCGCCCATATCCAGACCGCCGGTGACGATGCCGGGGTCATCGCGCGCCCGGCGCACTGGCGCGAGGTGATCCGCACCAAGGGCTTCTGGTCCATCGCCATCCCTCGCTTCTTCGCGGAGCCGGCGTGGCAGACCTTCAATTTCTTCATCCCGCTCTATCTGGTCACGGTGTGGGACTTTAATCTGAAAGATCTCGCTCTGTGGGCCTGGCTGCCATTTCTGGCAGCGGACGCGGGCTCCATGCTGGGCGGGCTCACCGCGCCTGCGCTTATCCGCTGGTTTGGCGTTGACCTGCTCACCTCGCGCAAGCTGACCGTCACGCTGGGCGCAACGCTGATGATCGGCCCGGCCTGCATCGGCCTCGCCACCTCACCGGCCATGGCCATCGCGCTGTTCTGCGTCGGCGGTTTCGCACATCAGATGCTTTCCGGCGCCCTGCTGACCCTCTCGGCCGATCTGTTCGACAAGCGGGCAGTCGGCACGGCGACCGGCATGGCTGGATCGATCGGATGGATCGGCGGCGCCATCTTCACGCTGATCGTCGGCGGGCTCGCGGAGATTGTGGGGTACAATCCCCTGTTCGTCATGCTCGCCGCCTTCGACCTGATCGGCGCGCTGGTGCTGTGGGGATTGCTTCGGTCCGGGAAGGCAAAGGCCGCCCTCAATTAAGATAAGGATACGCGAAGATGGCGATCAGTCGCAGGGATATGCTCGGGAGCCTGGCTGCGGCCAGCGTCGCGACCGGCTGCACGGCAACTGCGCAGACAAGCCGGCCCGACCCGAGAGGCAGGCCCAATATTTTGTGGCTGGTGAGCGAAGACAATAATCCCTTCATTGGCGCCTATGGCGACCCGATTGCCCATACGCCACATATCGACACGCTGGCGCGCCGGGGGCTGCTCTACCGGAAGATCTACGCGAACGCTCCGGTCTGCGCCCCGGCGCGCTTCTGCCTTCTGACCGGCATCTATCCGGAATCGAATGCGCCGGCGAACCACATGCGCGCCGACGCAAGCCTGCCTGATTTCCTCAAGACCTATCCGCAACTCCTGCGCACGGCGGGCTATTACTGCACGAACAATGAGAAAACCGATTACAATGCCGCCGTCAATCCATCGTCGATCTGGGATGAATCGAGCGCCAAGGCGCATTACCGCAACCGGCCTGCGAACACGCCTTTCATGGCTGTTTTCAACTTTGAAACCACGCATGAATCGCGGCTGTTCGGCATCACCGAAGGCAAGGTGAAGCCCGAACAGGTCCGCGTCCCGCCCTATCTCCCCGACAGCCCCGCCGTGCGGCAGGATTTCGCCAGCTATTATAACCTCATGGAGCGAATGGACGCACAGGTCGGCGAAAAGCTGGCCGAGTTGGAAGATGCCGGACTGGCCGACGATACCATCATCTTCTACTTTTCGGACAATGGCGGCTGCATGCCCCGCTCCAAACGGCATTGCCATGAGGAAGGGCTGCGTTGCGCGCTGGTGGTCCATGTGCCCGACAAATGGGCGGACTATGCGCCGGCCGCGATGGGCGGCGAGATCGCGGCGCCGGTCAGCTTCATCGATTTCGCGCCCACGCTGCTGTCCATCGCGGGCATTCCCCAGCCTGCGACCATGCCGGGCACGGCCTTCCTTGGCCGGAAGATCGCGCGTCCGAAAGCCTATGCCTTTGGCATGCGCAATCGCATGGATGAGCGTTACGACTTCGTCCGCACCGTCGCGGACGGGCATTACCGCTATATTCGCAACTACATGCCGCACCGCCCCATGGGGCAGGTCAACGCCTTCCCGATGATGTTGCGCAGCTATCAGGACTGGTATCGCCGCTATGCCGCCGGCGAGCTTAACGCCGTGCAGTCGCGCTTCTTCGAGCCTCGGCCCTATGAGGAACTGTACGACCTTGAAGCTGATCCTGATCAGCTTCAAAACCTTGCCGCCGATCCGAAGCAGAGCCGCCGCCTGAGCGCTTTGCGGACAGCGCTCGACCAGCACATGCTGGATATAAACGATAACGGCTTCATACCCGAAGGCTCGCCGCTAGAGGGCTACGAAGCCAGTCGCCAGCCCCATGCCTATCCGCTGGCGGACATTATGGCTCTGGCCGCGCAGGCGGCGACCGGAGGCCCATCAGCACTGCCGGATCTTACTCGGGCCCTGACACACGATAACGAAGTGATGCGCTACTGGGCAGCAACGGGTCTGCTGATCCGCAAAGCACAGGCCGCGCCGGCGCGAGAGACGTTACTCAGCGCAAGCAAGCGCGAAACGTCGGCGCAGGTCCGCGTGGTCATGGCGGAAGCCCTCACGCATCTGAGTGAAGGGGAGCAGGCCAAGCAGATTTTTGCCGAGTTGCTCGCCGCAAATCCTCCGGAAATGGTCGCACTTCAGACTCTTAATGCTCTTACTTATATCGAGCCGGTCTATCGGCCCATGGACATGCTGGCGAGATGGAAGACCGATCCCGGCTATGTCGGGCGCGCGACACGGTATCTCACACGCGTGAGTGAGGGCACTTACGATCCTTCAGTTTCGCTTCTGCCCCCACGAGGCGTGTGAAGGCTCATAGGCAAGTTTGACGAGACAGTCTAACGTTCCCCGAGATTCCAGTTCTGGCTGGTTGTTTAGCGTAAGCTGCACTGGTCCACGCAGCCATCCGCTTCGCTCGATGATCGGGAACGTCTACTTTCGTGATCGCTTGTCTGTGACAGTCCTACTTGCTCTCCAGCACGCCATTTGCCACAGGCCCTTCCAGAAAACATCAATGGCCGATCGAATGCAGGCCCGATCGACCATTGCGGCACAGCCCCGTCATGGTTCCAAAGTCACCACGGCCCGCCGGTAGCTGGTCAGGGGCGGCGATCCCGAATCCGTGACCTCCAAAATAATGTGATAGGCGGTGTCCTTGGGCACAGGGACGTTCGTGTTCGTCATCCGGTACATCGGCAGGGTGAAACTCACCTCCGTGCTGTCCGCGCCGGTAATCTCAAGGGGCGGCACCATGACGCCGGGCGCCTGGCTTGGCTCTGCATATTGCCACCAGCGATAGGTCAGCTTGTCGCCATCCCGATCATGCGTGCCGGCGGCGGAGAGGCGCACGGTTGCGCCGACCTTCGCCGACAAGGTGACGGGCGCCTTTCCGGCGACCCCGTTCAACACCAGCTCGGGATAGTGATTGGCGCGGCGCACGTCGGGCGAAAGAGTCCAGGCCATCCGTCCGGCAAAATCGTTCTGAAAAGCCCCGCGCCAACGAAACACCGTCGCCTGATTGCTGACCCAGACCTTGCCATTTGCGTCCACAAACCTGTCAGATGCGTCGGCCCGGTGGCCGGCACCTTCGTAGATCGGCAGATAGCGCCCTCCCCAGCCACCCCATTCGGGACGCTCGGGATTATTCAGGCCATTAGGAATCAAGCCCAAAAAGGACGGTGTGTCTCCTTCCATGATGAACTCATGCGGGGGATATAATGCGCCCAGCGGCCCGCGCCTAATATTGGCTTCCAGCCACTCATTGGTGACCATGTCCGCATTCGGCCACTTGTCGTCACGGTGGAAAAGGTCACCAGCAATGCCGATCCATGCGGCGAGGCCATATTGGCCCCAGCCATGGACGCTGGCGATCCAGAACAGGTCCGGGAAGGTCCGTCGCGCCCAAGCGCCGGTATCGTCCTGATCCGAAATGGAATAGATCCGAAGCTTGGAAACGAAGGCCTTCACCTGTTCGGGCGTGCGCGTTTCGCGAACGGTCCACAGGGCTTGTGCAAGATCCGCGCTGCCGCCCCATACGGGGATGTAAACCGGTCGGTCATCGGGGCGATCGACTACTTCGATGATCCGGCGCGAGGCTTCGGTATCCTTGCCCTCGCCCACCGCAGCCATGCCATAAACCGGCGTGCCGCTGACGATTGCGGCCATCAGCGTGCTGGCATCCGGATAGCCGCGGGCATGTTTCCGGAGATTGGGAAGCACCTTCCCATAAGCTTCCACCCGCTCGCGCATAAGCTGTGGCTGAACCCTGGTACGCTGCCAGGTGGAGGTCGTCGCAACAAGGCCTTCGATGTCGAACTCGTTTGCATAAAGCAACAAGCGCACAAGAGACTCAGAATCGTCGGGTTCATTTCCGATGTCGGACAAGATCAGGACACGCAACTTCGTTGTATGCAAAGGTTCGGCAGAGGTCGCCGGAACCGAAACTGCCAGCGCCGCAGCGGCGGCCAGCACCATGCTAAATCGAGTGACCATCAGTTCTTCTACCTCAAATATCGATGCCCCGTCCGCTATGATCGCGCCGTTGGCGGACGGGCGACCCGGCGGATCAGAAGCGCGTACGAATGGCGGGCCGAACCAGCCTTCCGAGCGTATTCCCGTTACCATAGCCATTGCCAGTGGTCAGGTAGGGAGAACCCTGATCGGACACATTATCCACGTTCGAAGTGAGTTGCGTCTGCTTAGCGAAGGAGAGGCCCTTCAATCCCAAGTGAAGTAAAGATCGACGATGTCCTAGGATTCCGCACGGGATGCAGCGCATTGTATGGAATCGGAAATGACGGGGGGCAATAGGCGCAGTTGAGACACTTGAATTGCAGCCGAACGCTCGCGCGCTTCTCACAATTCAAGAGATTTCCTTTAACGATCAGAGCTTCTTCTGATTTGGGTCAACCTTAGGTTCGCCCTTCAGCATAGGATCCCAATGCTCCGCGATCTTGCCGTTTTCGATCCGGAACATGTCGAACCAGGTCGTGTAATAGGTCTGCCCGTTCGCATCCTTTTCGGGGCGCACAAATGCAATGACGACCTTGTCCCGCTCCGCCGTGATGTCGACCATGGGGAGGCTCAATTTTGCCTCCACAGGCCGCTGCGGGCGCGAGGACCGGACATAATCCATCACGCCGGCCAAACCCTGGGCGGCATTGGGATTATGCTGGATGTAATCCTTCGCGATGAACTCGTGCGCGCGATCAACCTGACCAGCCACGAGCACGATCCGATACATGTCGTACACCAGCCGCTTGTTCCGCGCGAGCTTGGGGTCCTTGCTGGCGAGCAAGGCAGCGTGATCCGTAGGAACGGACGGCGCTGCCGCCGGCGCTTCTTGGGATGAGGGCGGGGTCACAGCCGGCGTCGAGTCCGGGGCCATGGCAAGAGCGGTAGCGAGCAGGATCGATATCATGGGAGAAGCCTAGCATGACAGAGGCGGAAAAAGGTAGGACTTTTAAGTGCCGCCAATCCCCTCTCGGTTAGAGATCGGACGGCGAGGCAACACTTTGTTGTGAAACGACAATAATCTGCGCCAGCGGCGAACGATTTTACCATCTTTGGGCGAAAGCGGCTTTGCGCGGGGAGCACCGACCTTAAAAACCAGAGTATTGATCAAGTGTCTCGCACTCGCTCCCGACGGCCCCGTCACGGCGACACCTTGAGAATTCCCGCGACTGCTCAGTCACGCAAGGCAGCCGCGACGGTTGCCAGTTCGGCGTGGTCGCTGCCGGTGTCGAGCCGGGTCTGATCGTCGTAGATCATGGTCGCAGGTCGGTCCCGATTTGCAGCCGCCCAGCGCGGCAAACCCGGTCCGTTGGGGTCACCGGTCCCGGCAAATCGGGTCCAGGCGCCGGCCATGAGATTGGACAGCTTCAGCGCGACCGCGTCCCCTCCGGTCATCGTGGCGCAGCGTTCGGCATTGGCGAACGCGTAGGGAATATCCGCACAATGGAATGCGCGTGGCCGGCCATCCAGCACCGGCGCAGGGCGTGCAAACTGGTACAGCCATGCGCCTGCTCCGCCGATGGCGGCCTTGCGACGGGCGAACTCCATCGCGCTGAGGCGCAGCGGCGCGGTCGCGATGCGGGACCATAGGTCACAGGGCAAAGCGTGCGGCGTGCGACCTTTGAAGGCCTCGATAATGCCGTCCGCACGATCGCCGAACAGGCCGGTGACCCGTTCCCGCAATTGCGCTGCCGATAAAGCCTCGAACGCCGGGTCGTTGATGCCGGTTGCGAATTCGTTGAGCGTGGTGCCGACGATCAGCGGCACATGCGCGGAATTCGCCAGTGCGCCATCGGAGAGCACGCCGCCGGGAAGAGTGGCCCCGCCGATAACCGGCCCAAATGAGAAGCGCGGCAAATTTCGCGGATCGATGGGGCTTCCCGCAAGCTTGGGATTGAGCCGCCGCGCTGCCGCATTCGATGCCGCAAGCAATTGCGGATAGGGCACATCCTGCACGGCGCGCGCCGACGTCCTCGCAATGCCCAGTTCAGCGAGCGTTGCGGCGGCCAGGCTCGCAGCCTCGTCTACCGTCACGCCGGTGGGGACATAGCCGCTCTGGACGATCGCCCGGTGAAACAGACCGCGCGCCTGAGGCATGGCCATCAGCGCTGCAACCTTGCGTCCGCCGCCCGACTGGCCAAACAGCGTGACGCGCGCCGGATCGCCGCCGAACGCTGCGATATTGTCGCGCACCCATTGCAGCGCGGCGACGATGTCGAGCAGGCCGACATTGCCGGAGTCCGCGAAGGCGGAATCGAACGCCGACAGATCGAGAAACCCGAGCGCGTTGAGCCGATGGTTCAACGTGACCACCACCACGTCGTGCAGGTCGGCCAGATTATGGCCGTCGAAGGCGGGCAGGTCATGGCCCGATCCGGCGATGAACGCGCCGCCGTGCAGCCAGACCATCACGGGTCGGGGGCGACCGGCATCGCCGCGCGTCCAGATATCGAGCCGCAAGCAGTCTTCGCGCTCGTAGCTGTCATTCCATTGAAAAATGAACGCTTCTTCGTCATTGGCCCGCCCCGATCCGCGATCTTGCGGACAGACCGGCCCGAAGCTCAGTGCGCTGCGTACGCCCGACCACGGACGGGGCGGACGTGGCGGCAGGAAGCGATTTGGCCCGGCCGTGTCATCTGCATAGGGAACGCCCTTGAAGGTCAGGACGTCGCCTTGCCGATAGCCGGCCAACGTCCCCGATTGCGTTTCCACGCGTGCCATATCCCGGCCTGCGGATACGGCCCGCCCGCCAGTGCGCGGGGAAGCGGCAGCGGCGGCTGCCATGCGAGGGGTCTGGGTGCTGGCAGCGACGATTGCGGCGCCGCCCGTTAATATCGCTCTCCGACCGACTTTCACCCTGCCGCCTCCACCCTATTTCATCTTGTGGTTCTCGAGGCGGGGCAGAGATCGCATCGCAACCACCGCCCCGCCGCCGATCATCAGAACGAACGCTTCACAGTCAGGCGCCACTGCCGAGGCGCGGCCGGGAAGCCGTTCACCGTGCCATTGGTCGCACGGTTATCCAGATAAGCGTAGTAATAAAGCTTGTTCGTCAGGTTCATGACGTTCGCAATCACCTGCCAATCGCCGCCCGGAGCATCCCAGGTCAGGCCTGCATTGAGCAGCGTATAGGCCGGCACCTTGTTGAACGTGGTGTTGGGGATCGACGTCTGGAAGCTGGACTGGAACGTCATGTCCAGCCGTGGCGTCAGAGTGCCGAAATTGGCCGTATCGATGCGATACTGGGCGCTCGCGCTGCCCTTCCAGTCGGAGATCAGCGGGAACTTGGAGTCCAGCGTGGTGCCGGCGCTGATCGCCGTCGCCTGCAGCGACTTGAAGCCGATGTTGATGTAGCCGACCGCCGCTTGCAGCGTGAGATTGCTGGTCGGGCGAGCGGTCAGTTCCAGTTCACCGCCCTTGGTCACCGCCTTGCCGACGTTCAGCAGTGCGCTGCACGGCTGTGCATAGCTTGCCAGAGGCACATCCGGATAAGCCGGGTTGGCCGGGCACGCGCTGACCGGGAGCTGGAGATCGGTGTAGTTGCCATAGAAGAAGCTGCCGTTGACGCGCAGCTTGCGGTCGAACAGGTCGCTCTTGAAGCCAACCTCATAGGAGGTCAGCTTTTCCGGCGCGAACGGGATGACCTGATAGATATTGTAAGGCCGCGGGTTGATGCCGCCGCCCTTGAAGCCGGTCGCGACCGACGCATAGGTCATGATCGTGGGGGTCCACTGATACTGCGCTGCGATGCGATAATCGACATTGTCGCCCTTGAAGGTGCCCGAGGCGCCATTCACCGGGCAGACTGCCACATTGACGATCGTCCCGCCCGCTTCGGGGCAGGGCAGATAGGGCGGGCCATCGGGATGGCCGCCGAGCTGCGTGCCCGGCACGCCGAGGCGGCCGAACTTGAAGGTCTTTTCCTGCTTCGAGTAGCGCAGCCCGCCGATCAGCTGCAGCTTGTCGGTCACGCTCCAGTCGACGTTGCCGAACACGGCATAGGTCTTCGCGGGCACGCGATCCCGCCCGATGAAGTCGAAGGGCGGGATGTCGATGCGCGAATCCAGCGCAGTAAACTCATCCATGAAGAAGCCGCCGAGCGTCAGATTAACCGCATCCTGCATGAGGCTGGCATTGACGCGCAGCTCCTGCGTCACCTCGCGATAGGTCAGCGCATTGAAGCTCTGCGCCAGCGGGACAGGCGTCGCATCATTATCCTGCGAGAACTCCATCTTCTGCTTGCGATAGGCTGTGATCGACTTGAACGAGACATTGTCAGCAAGCTTGTAGTCGATCGTCAGGGAGACGCCGCCGCCCTTGGTCGCCGAGCTTGAATCCAGGCAATAGGCGCCCGAGCGGCTGCTCGGGGTCGGGTCGCAATAGGTCGCGTAGTTGGTATAGGGGCTCGTGCTGAAGCTGTCGCCAGCGAACGCCCCGAACGGGGAATAGCTGATGAATTGCGACGCGCCGGTCGCGGTGCCGATGCTGACGCCATTGATGCTGTTCTTGGGCGTCAGGCTGTCATTGCGGGCATAAAGCAGCGTCTGCGGCGTGCCTTCCGACTTGTCGCTGACATAGTCGGCGGCAAGGTTGACCTCGAGCGCATCAGTGGGCACCCAGCGCAGCTGGACGCGCCCGGCTGCCACGGCCTTCCCGCCTTCAGTGCCGAGCTTGCAGTTCGCATCGCGCGCGAAGGACGGAACCTGCGTACCCGGATGCGTGCAGGCATAATCGTACCGCGTGACATAGCCATCCTTGTGGTCGGTCACGCCGGTGATCCGCATGAACAGGCGATCGGGCACCAGCGTCATGTCCGCTGCCGCATTCACGCGCACGTTATTGTAGCTTCCGTAAGAGAGCGAGATGAACCCGCCGCCATTGCCGGTCGGCTTCTTGGAATACAGCTTCACCGAGCCGCCGATCGAGTTCTGCCCGGCCAACGTGCCCTGCGGACCGCGCAGGACCTCGATGCGATCAAGGTCGACCAGATCGAAGTTCGCGCCAGCGATGGTGCCGTAATAGACGTCGTCGATATAGGTGCCGACGCCGGGCGACACGGCGGGATTGAAGTCCACCTGGCCCACGCCGCGAATGAAGGACTGAACCGACGGACCGGCGCCAGCGGGAGCCGGCTGGAGCACGACGTTAGGGGCCTGGGCTGCGATATCGCTGACGGTGGTCAGCCCCTGCGCGGCGATCGTCTCAGCCGACAAGGCCGTGATCGCGAGCGGCGTTTTCTGGGCGCTCTGGCCACGGAACTGCGCGGTCACGACGATTTCGCTGATGCCGTCCTCGGCCTGCGCGGTCGGTTCCGCCTGATTGACGGGTGCCGTCGACGGAGCCGCCTCCTGCGCGAAGGCGGGTGCCGCACAAGCGATTGCCATCGCGCCGACCGCGACGGAGTTGCGCAACCAGGTCGCGCCGTTGATTTGCCAGATGCTCATGGTCTTCATTCTTTCCCTCCTAAAAGCACCGCTCTCGACGAGCGGGCCGAACCATTGAATTTCAATCGATTGCAAAACTGAATGAAAAAGAAGGCGCGCTGGCGCCCGGAATTACTGCTTTGGTTTCAGGTCTTTGCCAGCGCCAGTTGGGTGGCTGGCACCCATGTGCCATGCACCTGAGCGCGCAAGGGCAGCGGCACATGCACCTTGGCAACCGGCCCCGCCCCGACCGCGCCAGCATCGATGACCCAAAGCTGCGAGGCGAAGGCCTGATCGCCGACCTGGCGATCGACCACAGCAAGCAGCCACCCGTCATGCCCCGGCGCGGCCGAGGGCACGTGAACGGGCTCGCTGATTGCGTGACCGGGCGGCAGTGCGAGTGCGTCGAGTCCGCCATGCGCCACATCGATGCGGATAAGCATGTTGAAGGTCATGCCGACCGGGCCGCCGGGCAGCGGAGGCGGCCCATTCGGATCGACCGTCAGATACCAGCCGAAGCTGTACGGCAGGCCGGTATCGGCATCGCGAATGCGCGGCATGTCGCCCGGGGGGCCGAGCGGCCGCACCTCGTAGGAAGAGCCATCCTTGGTGAGGTCGAACGTCCAGCGTTCGAAGGCACCGCGGATCTCCTGCTGACCGCGCTGGATTCCGCCCGCTTCGCGCATGAACGGAAATGCGTTCGTGTCGGATACGAAGATATCGAGATGGACCCGATCGCCTTCATCAAACGCGTTCATGATATGAAAAGCAGACGCGCCAGCCGCGCCTTCGAACCAGCGCATCGCAGCGACATCGCCATCGCGCGGCATGATTCCAACGCGGCAGGTCAGGTCCTGCTCATGGGCCCATTTCGGCCCGCCGGCGCGCAGCCGCTCAAGATCGGTGGTGGTCGGAAAAATCGGGAAAATCGCGCGGCTCTTCGTGATCGCAAAGTCATGGATCATGCCGCCATAGGGCTGGTCGAACCACTGCTCGCGAACGAGGTTGCCGTCGCGATCCGCAATCCCATAGGCGATCGCCCGCGAACATTGGCCATCGGCCTCATAGCCGAAGAAAAACAATTCGCCGGTCTCGGGATCGATCCGCGAATGGGCCGTCATCGTCTCCGATTTGAGGGCGCCGCCGAAATCCCAGGCACCGAGCGTGTCCAGGGTAGTCGGATCCACGCGATAGGCGCGGCCATCCTCCTTCGTCATGAACAGCCGACCTGCATGCCAAAGCGGCGTCGTGTTCGCGACCGTGCGATCAACGCCCGCAACGCTGGGGTCATCGGTAAAGGGATTGCGATACTGGCCGAACAGCGCGCGCCGGGCTTCGCGCTCGGCCGCATAACGCGCGGTTTCGACATAGCGAATGTCATAATCCACAGCGCCATGGTCGAACTTGAAACGCGCGATCATCCCGTCTCCCGACAGGATATGATCGTCATCGAACATCGGCGGGTGGGCCGGATCCGGCACGGCGCGAAAGAAGGCGCCTTCGATCTCGGACGGGATCTCGCCTTCCACCAGCAGGTTGCGGACAGACGCTTCGGTGCGAACAGGCGTATTAAGGCCCGTGAAATGAATGGTCTGAGGAAAAGCGGTCATGACAGGACTCCGGCAGAGCTAATCCGCCGCAGTTGGTCCGCATCTAGCGAATCGCCGATTATCTGACCGCCCGCCATCCCAAGCCCCTCACATCTATCTCTTTTCAGCATCTTAAGATGCTTCAGCCCTATAAATATTCACCGTCCGGCCGATCGTCTGGCCATGACGCGCCGGCGCCGATACCAACATCGCGCGGACGGGGCCACAAAAAAACAGACAATTTGAGGAAAACCACACAGAATGCTCATGGCATATACTGCGCAATAGCGAGTGCTACGGGGCAGGGCGCTTTATGATTGGCAGAGCCCGGTAGCCCGCGTCGCAGGTCAGGTGCTGCGGATCAGGCCTTCCATGGCAGCGGATGCTTCCTCGGCTGCGCCCGCGGCGACGGCATCAAACAGCGCCCAATGTTCGCGCACGGTTTCGCGCGGCGTGCTGCTGCCGCCCTGAAATTCCGTGTACCACAGCACAAAAGTGCCAAGGCTGTTGCCCAGATTGACCAGCGGGGGATTGGCCGTCGCCTGCAACAGCACCTCATAGAACAGGCGGTTCGCCGCCTGTCCCTTTTCGCTGGTCAGGCCAAAACGTTCCATATCCTGCAAAGCCTCGCGCATTCTCGCGATCTGCTGGAGCGTGCGCCGCTGCGCCGCAAGGCTCGCAATTGCGGGCTCAATGATCAGCCGCATCTCGACCAATCCCTCGAGCACGGATGTGGAGGCGCCGCCCTCGAACATCCACTCCATCACATCCGGGTCAAGCAACGCCCAGCGCGTGATGGGCATGACAACGGTGCCGGTGCGCTGGCGGGACTCCACCAGGCCCTTGGCGGCAAGCACACGGATCGCCTCACGGTAGGCACTGCGGGAAACGCTCAGCTCATCGCTGGCATTGAGCTCGGTCGCGAGGATATCGCCGGGATGATGCTTGCCCGTTACGATCGCCACGCCGAGATCGTGCGCGATCCGACGGTGCAGGCTCGTTTTCTGCCGCTTCAGCTGCACCGGCCGGCGGCTCGCCTTGTTCGTTGCGGATTTTGTCATTGCCCACCCATGGTTGCGCCGAGTTTTGCAGCGTCAGCTAGCCGGATTGCGGCCTGAAAGCCAGCATGGCGCATACAAGCTGTCAGATTATGCAGCGAATTTATGCCTTTGCCGCTCGTGCAGAAAGCGCTGGCGCGACGAACTCTCAGCCGATTTGCGATGGCGCGGCGGGGCGGGAACCGGGCGTCCCCGCGTTCGTGACGCTCTAAGAAGATCGGAATACGGGGCGCTCAATAGCCGTTTTCCGATGTGCGCGGCTGTCCATGCAGGAAAGGGGTACGAAATTGGAGCCATCATGCCATCAGCAAGACCGCCAATCTTGCCAATGATCTGTTTTTTTGCGACCAAGCTCCGCCTCACCGGTCCTCGACTGGTGTTTATGGTCTGACAATTCTGCGGTACCCATGTTTCTGCATCCCCATCGTCAGCCTGCGAGAGCCTTCGGGCGATAGAGAGGAAGTCTATATGAGTAATGAGTCATTTTCGCGCCGCAGCTTGTTGTCTGCCGGCATCGGCGCTGCTGGTGTCGCCACTGCACTCCCGGCCATGGCCGCTGCCCAAACGAGCGCAGCGGCCGCGCGGCAGCAGCAGATCTCCGACATGACCGGAAAGGCGCTGACGCCGCCGAGCTTCGAATTCGCATTCGAAATCAAGATCGAGCTGGGCAAGCGCCTGCGTTACGGCCCGACCTTCTGGGGCATGGATCGGGGCTATGTTGGTGTTCTCGGCGGCACCGTGAAAGGCCCCAAGCTGAACGGCAAGATCATCCCGCACAGCGGTGGCGATTGGCCGACGGTGAAACCGGACGACACGGTGCGGTTCGACGCCCGCTACCTGATCGAGGCCGATGACGGCACCATTATCGAGCTGCACAACACCGGCGTTCGCTATGGCAGCAAAGAGGTGCTGGAACGGATGCGCAAATATGAGCCGGTCGATCCTTCCGAATATTATATGGGCCTCACCCCGCGCTTCGATGCGCCGGTTGGCCCGCACGACTGGCTGAGCCGCACGATTTTCGTCGGCAAGGCAGACCGCCGCGAGTCTCAATCCATCTTCACTTACTGGGCGATGGTGTAACAAGTCCGGCTGCCCCGGGGGCTGTGTGCTCGGCTGATGCCCTCGCGCGCCCCGGGGACGGCCATTCTTAGCCATCACGCCAGATGGTCGGGATGCTCGGGATCGATCTCCTTCCAGGTGGAACCGGGATAAAAAAATAGCGGCTCCTCGTCATATACGAGAAGCCGCTATAGCAGCCATCAGCGCTGACTGATGATCAGTCCCGCCTAGGGAATATCATGTCGCGCCAGCGTCCACTTACTGTCGCTGCAAAGCGTACAATCCGCGCCCCGGAACACCTGGGCCGCCTTCTTGTCGCCCTTTAATTGCCATTGCAGCCAAGCGCCGGTCACCCGGCTATATTCGTCTTCATCCTGCGGGGCCCAATATTGCGCGGTATGTCCCACGCCCGTGCGATAGGCCCACACCGCCGGTACCGAGCGCAACCGGCTGAAATCATCCTTGCTGTTCGCATGGGCGCCATCGGACGGATCGCCGCTGAAATAGGCGATGGGCACGTTGACTCGCGCCAGATCGGCTTTGGTCACGCGCGCACCCGGCAGACCGCCCGGCCCGGTGGACCAAACCCCGCTGTTGAGGATGACCGCTGTCGTCACCCGAGGATCGGCCACTGTCACTGCCAGCGCCTGCAGCCCGCCACAGGAATGGCCCATCACCGCAACATGGCGCGTGTCGACCCGCTTGAAATAGGCACTACCGCGACGCTGGCTCTCCGCCGCAGCCCAATCGATCGCCCTGCTCAGTTCCACGGATTCGGAAGGGCCAGGCGCGTTGAAATCGATCGGGCCCGTCGGCATGTAGGGCTCGGCATCATGATCCGTCTCGTATCGCGCATCGCCGATCTGCCCGACCGCAATCACCAAAAAGCCCCGCGATGCGATATCCGTCAGGAACCTGCGGTAGCGATTGCCCACCGCCGCGCAGCCGCCATTCCCCCAGGCGACGATCGGCATACGGCCTTTGACGCCCTCAGGGCGATAAACGACATGGTTGGGCAAGCTCGGCACCGTCTCCATCGTCACCGTGAACGGCCCGGTACGCGGCAAAAGTCTGACCGATTCAACAGGTGCCGTCGGAGTCGGAGTTGGAGCCGCCAAAAGTGAAGCCGGCCAGCTAAGGCCGGCTAAGACTATTGCGATGATGGCATGCTCCCCAATGCAGGTACCGATCGATTTCAGAGCCGTCTCAAGCGACAGTCTTCTAAACATCTGATGCAGTCCTTATGGAGGATTTGGCCGCCTGCCAGCTATTTAATCCACTGGCATGCGGGAGTTCGTTGGAACTCATTTTCTGCAATTGCAAGGTGAAAGCAAGGCGGGCGTCGTGATTGCATCGCTACCAAAATTCAGCAGCGCATAAACTTTGAAGATACTGCGCCCTCAGACACCTGAGAAATCAAGCGTCTGGACATTGGTTACGCTACACAATCGTTTAAGTTCAGATCAGGAAAAATCGCCTGACACAGCGTCCTGTTGCGAAAGGACGCTGCCATTTCGACCCTGTTATCTGAGCGATAGATCAATCCTGCGTGGTAGCCTGTCCTATCTGCGCCAACGCCGCGGCGCGCTTGCGCTCGCTCCCCGGGCACAGCAGCGCATCGCCGATCAGCAGCAGGGTGGGATCGTCGCGCCCGATGGTGCGCACGAGAAAGGCCAGCGCATCGAGCCGGCCGCGCAGCAGGCGCTCATCCGGGCGGGAGACATTGACGGCGACCATGACCGGTGTCTCCGGGGGCAGTCCGGCGGCAATCAGGTTGCGGGCAATTTCCGGCGCGGCGTCGCGGCCCATATAGATGGCGAGCGTCGCTTCGCCCGCCGCGAGGCGTGACCAATCGACATCGAGCGGCTCCTTGCCGCGCGCATGGGCGGTGAGGAAGGTAAGTTGCCGCGCCGACCCGCGCAGCGTAAGCGAGACGAGGCCGCTGGCGGCCGCGGCGCTGGCAGCCGTGATGCCGGGGCAGATGTAGACAGGGATGCCATGCGCGGCACAGGCCGTCAGCTCCTCTGTCGAGCGGCCGAAGATCGAGGGATCCCCGCCCTTCAGGCGCAACACCCGCCGTCCGGCCAGTGCCGCCGCGACGATCAGCTGGTCGATCGTCGCCTGATCCTTGCTGTGGCGGCCTGAGCGCTTGCCGACGCTGACATGCTCGGCTTGCGGGGCAAGATCGAGAATGTCTCGCCCGGCCAGCGCATCGTAGAACACCACATCGGCCTGTTCGAGCAGGCGCAGCGCCTTGCGGGTGAGCAGATCGGGATCGCCCGGCCCGGCACCGACGAGCCAGATAGTGCCGGGTGCAAATGCTTCAGCCATGAACGGCCTCCTTCGTTTCGGCAGCGATGAGCTGCGCAATGGCGGGGCGGCAGGAGCCGCAATTGGTGCCGGCGCCGAGCGCCGCGCCGATAGCGGCGACATCGACGCGATCCCGCGCGCGAATGGCCGCGACGATGGCGTGGAGACCCACGCCGAAGCAGGCGCAGATGATCGGGCCGGGATCGACCTGAGCGCCCGGCGCGCGCCCGGCGAGCACCTGCGGCCCCTGCGGCTGGGCAAGCTGGCCGATGAGCCAGTCGCGCGCCGGCAGGTCGCCGTCGCGGGTGACGAACAGCACGGCGGCGAGGCGCCCGTCCTGCAGGATCGCGATGCGCCGCGTGCCGCGTGCGGGATCGCTCGCCTCGATGCGCTGACCGCGGGGCAGGGTCGCATCCAGCACGGCGGGATCGCCCTCCCCGGCCAGCTCATAGAGCGCGCCATTGGGCACGGCGATGCGCGTCGCCCAGAGGCAATCCGGTGCCTTGGGGGCGCTCAGTGCCGAGCCGTGGAGGATGAGGAAGCCGCGCCAGTCGACCGCGACCGGCTCGATGCGAGCGGGCGTCATCTTGAAGCCGGGCTGACCACTGTGCGGATCGACCAGCGGACGCGCAAGCAAGCCGGTGCGCCCGCCGGTGGACTGGCAATCGGTCCAGTGGATCGGCGTGAACACCTCGCCCCGGCGCTGGCCAGGCATATGTGCGACGCGGAACAGGCTCTCTCCCTGCGGCGTGATGACGCGGGCCAGCGCGCGATCCTCCAGCCCCAACCGCGCGGCATCGGCGGGATGCACCTCAACTTGCGGCTCCTCGCGATGGCGGGCGAGTTTGGGGCTGAGGCCCGTGCGCGTCATCGTGTGCCACTGGTCCCTATAGCGCCCGGTGTTGAGCGTCATCGGCCAGTCGCGCAACTGCGCCTCGGCCTCGCGCTGGACGACCGGCACCAGCCGCGCCTTGCCGTCCGGCGTGGAGAAGCGCCCATCGGCAAAGGGCGTGCCGCCCCACTGGAAAGGCTCGAGCGCGTCGTAATCCGCATTACCCAGCGCCACCTTGTCCCGCAGATTGAGCAGGCGGGCGCCCTCATTGCAATAGGTGGTCAAGCGGGCATGCTCGCGCCAGATTTCCGCCGGATGCGCATAGCCAAAGGCCGTGCGCCAGCCCATGCGGCGGCCGACTTCCTTGATGATCCACCAGTCCGGCTTCGCCTCGCCGGGCAGCGCCAGCACCGCGCGCTGGCGGCTGACGCGCCGCTCGCTGTTGGTGACGGTGCCATCCTTCTCCCCCCACGCAGCGGCGGGCAGGCGCACATGGGCGAAGCGGGTGGTATCGGTATCGGCCATCACGTCCGAGACGACGACGAACGGGCAAGTCTCCAGCGCCTCGCGCACGCGGGCGGCATCCGGCAGCGAGACGGCGGGATTGGTCGCCATCACCCACAGTGCCTTGATGCGCCCTTCCGCAATGGCGCGGAACATGTCCACTGCCTTGAGGCCCGGCTTGGTCGCCATGCGCTCGGCGGCCCAGAAGCGCCCCACCTCCGCCACGTCCTCCTCGCCAAAACTGCGATGCGCGGCCAGCGTCGTCGCCAGCCCGCCGACCTCGCGGCCGCCCATGGCGTTGGGCTGACCGGTGATCGAGAAGGGCGCCGCGCCCGGCTTGCCGATGCGGCCGGTGCCGAGATGGACATTGAGGATCGCGTTGACCTGATCGGTGCCGCGGATCGACTGGTTGATGCCCTGGCTGAACAGGGTGACGGTGCGCGGCGTGGCCGCAAAATGGTCGTAGAAGCGCTGGAGATCGGCAGGGGGAAGGTCGCAGGTCTTTGCGATGCTCCACAGATCATGGTCGCGCTCAAGCGCTTCCCAGAAAGCCTCCGGCGCGGCGACGTGATCGGCGAGAAACGCCGCATCCACCAGCCCTTCGCGCCGGCAATGCGCGAGCAGGCCGTTCATCAACGCCACATCCGTGCCGGGCTTGAGCGCAAGATGCAGGTCGGCATCCTCGCACGTCTCGGTGCGGCGCGGATCGATGACGATGATTTTCGTGCCGCGCTCGGCCCTCGCAGCCATGATCCGCTGATAGACGATGGGGTGGCACCATGCGGTATTCGAGCCGACGAGCACGATCAGGTCGGCCGCATCGAGATCGTCATAGCTGGCGGGCACGATATCCTCGCCGAACGCGCGCTGATGACCGGCGACCGCGCTGGACATGCACAGGCGCGAATTGGTGTCGATGTTCGCCGAGCCGATGAACCCCTTCATCAGCTTGTTGGCGACGTAATAATCCTCGGTGAGCAACTGGCCGGAGACATAAAAGGCGACGCTGTCCGGCCCATGGCGGGCAATGGTCTCGCGGAAGCGGCGGGCCACGAGATCGAGCGCCTTGTCCCAGCCGGCCCGCTTGGCGCCGATCATCGGGTGGAGCAGACGGCCCTCCAGCCCGACCGTCTCGCCCAGATGCGTGCCCTTGGAGCACAGCCGCCCGCGATTGGCCGGGTGATCGGGATCGCCTTTGATCGCCATGCTGCGCGGGCCGATGGGCGTCGCGAGAATGCCGCAGCCAACGCCGCAATACGCGCAGGTGGTGCGGATGTTAGCCCTCTCCCCTTCAGGGGAGAGGGTTGGGAGAGGGGAACTGGGATTGGCGGGGGTCAACGACGCAATCCCCCTCTCCCCGGCCCTCTCCCCTGAAGGGGAGAGGGAGAAGCAATCGCCCCCATCACGCCGCCGCCTGCAGCGTGCCGGTACGGCAGATCAGCACCCGACCGCCATCGACCTTCACCGGAATCGTCGGCGTGCAGCCCTTGTCCTCGCCCTGCGCCTCGCCGGTCGCCAGCGCGATGTTCCAGTTGTGCAGCGGGCAGGCGACGCTGTGGCCATGGACGATGCCCTGGCTGAGCGGGCCGCCCTTGTGCGGGCAGCGGTTGCGCAGGGCAAAGACCTTGTCGTCCCCGGTGCGGAACACGGCGATCTCCCCCGCGCCATCCACGGTGACGGTGCGGCTGCCGCGCACGGGAATCTCGTTCACCCAGCCGATGTCGAGCCAATCGCCGATCATGCCATTTCCTCCGCTTTGACGGGTTTGAACTGCGCCATATGCGCGTGCTGCTCGCGCTCGCCGCCCTCAGCGCGGGCCGCCCAGGGATCGTCCTGACTGAAGCTCTGCGAATAGAGGAAACGCGCGCACAGGGCCTCGCGCCCCACTTCGTCCTCGACGATGCGCTGCTTCACATAATCGATGCCGACCCGCTCGACCCAAGGCGCGGTGCGCTCCAGATAGCGGGCTTCCTCGCGGTAGAGCTGGATGTAGGCCGCGCAATAATCGAGCACCTGCTGCTCGGTGGAGACGCGGCAGAGGAGGTCCGTGGCGCGCACATGGATTCCGCCATTGCCTGCGACATGCAGCTCATAGCCCGAGTCCACGCAGACCACGCCAAAGTCCTTGATGGTCGCTTCCGCGCAATTGCGGGGGCAACCGGAGACGGCGATCTTGAACTTGTGGGGCATCCACGAGCCCCAGCTCATCTTCTCCAGCCGCACGCCAAGCCCGGTGGAATCCTGCGTGCCGAAGCGGCACCACTCGCTGCCCACGCAAGTCTTCACCGTGCGCAGCGCCTTGCCATAGGCATGGCCCGAGACCATGCCGGCGGCATTGAGATCGGCCCAGACGGCGGGCAGATCCTCCTTCTTGATGCCGAAGATGTCGAGCCGCTGGCCGCCGGTGACCTTGACCATCGGCGCCTCATATTTCTCGACCACATCGGCGATGGCGCGCAGCTCGCGCGGATTGGTGAGGCCGCCCCACATGCGCGGCACGACGGAATAGGTGCCGTCCTTCTGGATGTTGGCATGGAGGCGCTCGTTGACGAAGCGGCTCTGCTGGTCGTCCACATAGTCACCCGGTAGGGCGCAGAGCAGATAATAATTGAGCGCGGGACGGCAGGAGGCGCAGCCATCCGGCGTGCCCCAGTGCAGCTTCTGCATCACCTCGGGGATCGACCGCATGCCCTGCGCGACGATCTCCCGCCGCACATCGTTATGCGTGAAGCTGGTGCATTTGCACATCGTCTTGGGACCGGACTGGACATCATCGCCCAGCGTGATCGCCAGCAATGTCTCGACGAGGCCCGTGCAGGAGCCGCAGCTGGCCGAGGCCTTGCAGGTCGCGCGCACCGCATCGAGGCTGTGGGCGCCCTTGGCGATGCAGGAGACGACCTGGCCCTTGGACACGCCGTTGCAGCCGCAAATCTCGGCATCGTCCGAGAGCGCCGCAACGGCCGCCTTAGGGTCCGCCTGCCCACCCCCGGAGGCGAAGGCCTGGCCGAAGATCAGCAGATCGCGCAGGTCCGCGATGCTCTCCCCCTTCTTGAGAAGGTCGAAATACCAGCTGCCATCCGCCGTATCGCCATAGAGTACCGCGCCGACGATACGGTCATCCTGCAGCACGAGGCGCTTGTAGACACCCCGGCTGGCATCGCGCAGCACGATGTCCTCGCAGCCCGCGCCCGCGCCGGAGAAGTCGCCCGCGGAGAAGACGTCGATGCCCGAGACCTTGAGCTTGGTGGAGGTGACCGAACCGCGATAGGGGTTCGCCTTGCCGATGAGACCGTCCGCAAGGCTGCGGCACATGTCCCACAAGGGCGCAACGAGGCCATAGACCTGCCCGTCATGCTCCACGCACTCGCCGACCGCGAGAATCGCGGGGTCCGAGGTGACCATGTGATCGTCCACCTTGATGCCGCGCCCGACCTCCAAACCGGCCTCGCGCGCCAGCGCCACCGAGGGGCGGATGCCGACGGCCATGACGACGAGGCTCGCGGGGATCTCGCGGCCATCTTTCAGGCGCACGCCCTCGACCTTGCCCTGCCCAAAGACTTCAGCGGTATCGGCACCGGTGAGGATGGTCTGCCCGCGCGCCTCCAACGCCGTCTTGAGCAGCCAGCCCGCGGCTTCATCGAGCTGGCGCTCCATGAGCGTGCCGGGCAGGTGCAGAACCGTCACCTTCATGCCGCGCAAGGAAAGCCCGTGCGCGGCCTCCAGCCCGAGCAGACCGCCACCGATCACGATGGCCTCGCCGCCACCCCCGTTATTTTTGGCATCGGCTGCGGCGACCATCGTGTCGACATCCTTCATGTCGCGGAAGCTGATGACGCCGGGCAAGTCATACCCGGGTACGGGGATGATGAACGGGTCCGATCCGGTGGCGATGAGCAGGCGGTCATAAGCGACGATCCGGCCCGAACGGCTGGTGACGGTGCGCGCGGCACGATCGATAGCGGTGACCGGATCGCTCACGATCAGATCGATGCCGTTCTCCCGATACCAGTCGGCCGTATTGATGACGATCTCGTCAAAGCTCTTTTCCCCGGCCAGCACAGGGGAGAGCATGATGCGGTTATAGTTCACATGCGGCTCGGCGCCGAAGATGGTGACGCGGTAGCGCCCGGCATCGCGCGCCAGCAGTTCCTCGACGGCGCGGCAACCGGCCATGCCATTGCCGATCACCACCAGATGTTCGCGCGGCGCAGCGCTGCCGCCCGATGCCCCTTCCGATGGTCCCGCCTCCGGTGCTGCCCCTCCGCCCCGATAATCCTGGAAGTCCATGTGCCTTGCTCCAAAACGAAAAAAAGCCGCCATCCGGGCTCCGGTGTTTGAACCGAAGCCTGGATGGCGGCTTTGCCATCACATCGCGCCTTGACGGCCCATCCGCGGGCCAGTCTCAGCTATGAAATCCGTCGGGCGTCCTTGCCCTTCGCACTGCAACATGACGCGATTCGCGAAACCGCGCAAGCGATTCCGGCGCGTCATCGTCACAGCGCCCAATCCAGTTGCAGCCACAGCTTGCTGGTGTCGGTCCCGAAGCTGTCCGCCGCATAGCGTGCAAAACGCGCAGATACCGTGGCCTTATCACGCTTCACACTGGCGAGGAAATTGATCTCGTCGCCATAATGACGCGCCAGCCGGTCACTCTCGAATCGGTGATAGATGGCCTGCACCGTCACGCCCCGCCGGCCGTAGCTCGCGCCCGCGTAGAGATCGCGCAGGCCATCGGGCGGGGTGGTGAGGAACTTGTCCGCCCAGCCCTGAAACTTGAAATTGGTGCCGAGCGGCGTCTGGACGCTGGTGAACGCGGCGCCGCCGGACGCGCCGAGCACTTCATAGCCGGCATTGAGCTTGAGGGCGGCCACATCCAGCGTCACGTCCGCCAACCAATAGTCCGCCGCATAATCATTGGGATTGCGGCGATAATCGCTCTGCCGCGCGTAGCTGAGCGCATAGCCGAGCTTCGTGGAGGCCGAGAGCTTGCGCGTCCCCGCGAGCCGGACGCCATAGGTCTGGCTCGACAGCCGATAGCCCTGCACCGCCGCCTCGTCCTGATCGATCAGATAGGCAAAGCCGGTAACGGTGCCGAACGGCGTCTTCGCCGAGACGTTGGTCAGCACGCTATCGCCGTCGATGCTGCGCGGCCGGGCACCGGCGCCATCCACGCCCCAGATGGTGCGCACCTGCCAGACATAGGCGACATCCGCGCGAACGCCCGGAAGTCCGGTCCATTCTCCGCGCGCGGCATCGAAGCTCTGGCCGTTCTGCCGGAAGCCGACCGCGCCGACGAAGCGCTCGTCATCCAGCATGATGCGCTGCCGCCCGGCGGTGAGCGCAAAGGACGGCGTGCGATAGGCAATCTGCGCGCGGGACAGAGCCACATTTTGCGGGTCGGCGATAAGCGGCCGGTTGGCCGCGCCGTTCAACCCGTCAAAGGCATCCCCTGCGAGACGGAGCGTGCCCTGCCCTTCCACCAGCGCGGAGAGTGGCCCGAGGCTGGCTTGCGCGCCGGCGCGGAGCCGGGCCGTTGCCGCATCGGCTTGCGACTGGGCCAGCCCGTCCTGATCGACGCTCTCATAGCGCAGACGCAGTTCGGCGAGCGGCTTGACCGTCAGATCCTGGGCGCAAGCCGGCCCGGCGGCGACCAGCAGGGCCGCCGTCATAGACAAAAATTTCATGATTTTCCCCCTGATGAGACGGGCGGAGCCAGCGGCCCCGCCCCATCGTCACGCCATCAGATGCGCGCGCCGGTCGTCCAGGTCGCGCGCCACTTGCTCTTGACCGCCAGCATCCCCGCGAGCGCCAGAACCGCGAGGCCGGCGAAGATCAGGAAGCCCGAAGAGAAGCTGCCGGTGAGTTGCTTGGCAAACCCGAGCGAGGAGGCCAAGTAGAAGCCGCCCACGCCGCCCGCCATGCCGACCAGCCCGGTCATGATGCCGATTTCCGCCTGGAAGCGCTGCGGCACGAGCTGGAACACCGCGCCATTGCCCGTGCCCAGGGCCAGCATGGCGAGCACGAAGAGGCCGAGCGCGGCGGGGAGCGTGGTCGCCATGCTCACCCCGGCAAGGGCCAGCGCGGCGACGAGGAACACCAGCACAAGCGTGTTGATGCCGCCGACCCGATCCGCCAGCGCCCCGCCCATTGGCCGCACCAGTGATCCGGCGAACACGCAGGCCGCCGTGCAATAGCCGGCCATGATCGGGCTGAGCAGGAACTGATCGGTAAAGTAGATGCTGAGCGAGGCGGAAAGTCCCGAGAAACCGCCAAACGTGACGGCATAAAAGCCCATCAGCCACCAGGCGTCCGCCGTCTGGAGCGGTTTGAAATATTCGAGGACCTTCTTGGGCGCGGGCTGATTCGGCGCGTCCTTGGCCATCACCATGTAGATCACGAAGACGATCGCGAGCGGAATGCAGGCGAGGCCCAGCACCGCGTTCCAGCCGAAGAGCTTGGCCAGCGTCGGCGCGAACAGCGCGGCGAGGACCGTGCCGGAATTGCCCATACCGGCAAGACCCATCGCCTTGCCCTGATGCTCGGGCGGATACCAGCGGCTGGCCAGCGGCAGCGCGATGGCGAAGCTGGCGCCCGCGAAACCGAGGATCACGCCCAGCGCCAGCGTGCCGCCGAAGCTGTCCACGCCCATCATCCACGCCGTCATCAGTCCGACGATGACGATGACCTGGCTGATCGCGCCGGAGAGCTTGGGGCCGATCCGGTCGACCAGCAACCCGTTCACGACGCGCAAGATGGCGCCCATCAGCGTGGGGGTTGCGACCATCAGCCCCTTCTGCGCAGCCGACAGTCCCAGCGTGGCGGAGATATCCGGCGCGAGTGGGCCGAGCATCACCCAGACCATGAAAGCGAGATCGAAATAGAGAAACGAGGCGATCAACGTTGGCTTGTGGCCCACGCGCCAGAAATTGCTTTTCTCGGATGATGCCTGCGTGGCGCTCATGCCAGTCACGTCACTGATTATCGTTGCCATGTCACGTCCCCTTAGTGACGAAGCCCCCTGATGGGCGGTGAAACGAAAAAAGCCGCTCGGCAGACGATGCGCACAAAAATGCACATGTCTGGCCAGCGGCATTGCTGCAAAATTTGGGAGGACGCGGCCCGCTCCCTCAATGGAGCGCCTGTCCAAGCGGTCACGCCTCGTCGCGTAACGGAGATACTATCTCGCGATTCGGCTCATGTTGCAAGGCACAATTTTGGGCAGAGTCGGAGGCGGCAATCTCATGCCCGATGAGCCAAGCTCAAACCCTCTCCCCTTGAGGGAGAGGGATGCGCAGACTTGGCAGCGTTCTGCCTGGTCGAAGCTGGGAGAGGGGTAGCGATCCGAAGGATCGCGGGGATCGATGATCCGCCCCCTCATCCCCGCTCGAACCCCGCCAGATAAGCCTCGATCTGATCCGGATCGAACTTGCGACCATCGAAGAAGCGATCTGGCCCCAGCGTGATCGCGCCGCGCGGGGCGCCGATGGGGAGTGGGCTGGTGAGGGCGCCTTCCACCTTGCTGCTGGCGCCCGGCATCGGCGCGTCGCTGTCGGCCAGCGCGCGGCGGTAGATGTCCGGCCGGAAGACGGACGCGGCCTTGGCGCGGCTCGCCTCGCCGGGCTTCACCATGCGCCAGCGCACGAACTGGGAGTAAATCCACAGCGCCTGGCTCTGCCAGGGAAAGGGCGTGGCCTCGCGGGCGAAGAGCAGGAAGTCGGGCAGATCGACCGGCGGCTCGCCCTGCCGCGCGACGATGCGCCCGGCCAGCCCACGCTCCACCAGTGGGATTGGCTGATCGAGATAGGCCGGCCCGGCGAGCAGGAAGGCCAGTTCCGCGCGATTGGCGGGATCGTCGCACCAGAGCGCTGCCTTGGCCATGGCCCGCAGCAGCGCATCGACTGCATCCGGATTGGCTTCCATCCAGTCGGTGCGGAAGGTGAGCACCTTTTCGACGCCGCGCTGCCAGAGCCGTTCGCTCGCCGCCACGGCTTCGGCAAGCCCGGCCTCTATGGCCGCACTGCCCCAGGGCTCGCCGGCCGTGAAGCCATCGATCTCGCCGGCGCGCATCGCCTCGACCATCAGTGAGGGCGGCAGCACGCGCATCACCACGTCGCGGTAGGGATCGATCCCGGCGCTGGCGAGGAAGTAGCGCAGCACAAGAGCATGGCTGGAAAAGCGATGGACGACGCCGATGATCGGCTTGCGATGATGCAGACCGATGGCGGTGGCGAAATCATGTGCGGTGGCCAGCGGATCGTTGAGGCGCGCGGACGTGTCCGGCTCCAGCGCGGCGGAAAAGCCCGGCGCCATGACGATGAGGTTGCCATTGACGTTGAGCTTATAGGGCGCGGAAAGCGCGCAAGGCTGCTGGCTCAAGCCCAGCGTCACCGCCACCGCGAGCGGGGCCAGCATGTGCGCAGCCTGCACCTGGCCGTAGACGAGCCGGTCGCGCAGCGTAGCCCAGCTGGTATCGCGCAGCAGATCGAGCGCGACGCCCTCGGCTTGCGCAAAACCCTTCTCGCGCGCGGCAACGAGAACGGCGGTATCGGTCAGTCCTAGAAAGGCAATGCGGATCGGCGTCACGGCGTGCCTCCCAGCAGATCATGCGCGGTAATCAGGGCCGCGGCGATATCGACCATCTTCTTCCCCTGGTTCATCGCGCTGGAGCGCAGCAGAGCATAAGCCTCCGGCTCGCCGAGGCCGCGCTGCGCCATGAGGATGGCCTTGGCGCGATCGATCGTCTTGCGGTCGGCCAGTTGCGTGCGCGCATCGTCCAGCTCGGCCTGCATCCGGGCGAAGGCATTGAAGCGACGGATCGCCAGATCGAGGATCGGCTTGATCCGCTCCTTGCGCAGCCCGTCGACCACATAGGCAGAGATGCCGGCATCGATCGCCGCCTCGATCATGCTGTCATCCGACTGGTCGACGAACATCGCGATGGGCTTGGCCAGCGCACGGCTGACGGTGAGCATTTCTTCCAGTGTATCGCGGCTGGGGTTGCCGAGGTCCATCAGCACCACGTCCGGCGCCATGCGCTCGAGCCGCGCGACGAAGGCGCCGCGTGGGGGGACGACATGGATGTCGTCATAGCCGGCATCACGCAGCCCTTCCTCGAGGACCGTCGCGCGCGCGCCGCTATCATCGACGATGACGATTCTCATGAGATCTCTTTTCGCACCCGCAGCGCAAGTGCGCCAAGCGCAGGGCTCTAGTCAAACATAAAGCCGGTGGTGCGGCATGCAATGGCGAGCGGAGAATGGGCCGGGCTCAAGCTCCACTTCGTGATGACGTTATGCACGCAGTCGATAGGCCCCATGCGCCACCACACCGTTGCCCACGTCAGGCCACGCCATAAGTCTCGATAAAAATATCGGGAGACGATGCATGGAGATCAATCCGCTTCATCCGCTGTTTGCAGCGGAACTTATCGGCGCTGACCTTTCCACCGAGCCGGATCAGACGCTGATCGACCTCGTCGAAGAGGCGATGGCGCAATATGCGGTGCTCGTCATCCGCGGGCAGTCGCACATCGGTGATGCGGATCACATTCGCTTCAGCCGGGCGTTCGGCCCGCTGGAACTCCCCCATGGCACGCGCTCTGATGGCGCCGCTCCCCGCAAGCGGATCAGCCCGCTGCTCTACGATGCCTCCAATCTTCGGCTGGACGGAGAGATCATGGCGCCGGACGACAAGGCGGTCGCCAACAACAAGGGCAATGAGCTGTTCCACATGGACAGTTCCTTCCACGCCATGCCAACCAAATGGTCACTCCTGCTCGGCCACAGCGTCACCAGTGAGGGCGGTGAGACGGAGCTGGTCGACACCCGGGCCGTGTACGACGCGCTGCCCGAGGATCTGCGGAACCGGATCGACGGGCGCGTTGCCGAGCATAATGTCTGGATCTCGCGCCAGCGCATCGGCTTCGAGGGCACGATGGCGCTCAAGGAGATGTATCCGGCGGTCACCCACGACATTGTCGGCCTGTCCGCGTCCGGCCGAAAGTGCCTCGTGATCGGCTCCCACGCGGACCATATCATCGGCATGGATGAAGCCGAGGGTCGCGCCTTGCTGGACGCCCTCGTCGCCTTCGCATCCCAGCCGCAATTTATCTACAGCCACCGGTGGCAGCAGGGAGACCTGCTCATCTGGGACAATCGGTGCACCCTGCATCGCGCCCGCCCGTTCGATTACTTCGGTGTGAAGCGCGACCTGCGTCGCTCGACCATCTGCGAATATGGCGACGAAATGTCCGCTATCGAGGCGCGGCGGACCTGATCAGCGCCGCCGTACGGGGGATCGATATGCACAAGCTGAATAACGGTTATCGCCGCGCCCTCATGGCCGCTGTTCATGAGCGATGATATCCGCCCATCGTTGGCTTGACACGCCGCCGGCTCGTCCGCCGCGGCCCACGCGCCAGCCAAGCTACCGCCCAAAGAGCGGCGCTTAGAGTAGCAGCGATTTCAAGGGAGAGTGATATGGGGCTCAAGACGATTTTTGGTTGTTCTGCATCGGCAGCCGTGCTGGCGAGCCTGTGCGTCGCGGCGCCTGCCGTCGCGCAGGATGCGGCCGAGACGGCCAGAACCGACGGTGACATCGTGGTGACGGCGCGCTTTCGCGAGGAACGCCTGCAGACCGTGCCGATCGCCATCACCGCCGTCACCGGCGACGAACTGGTGGCGCGCGATGCGCGGGACGTAACCGCGCTGTCCAACACCACGCCGAACATCTATCTGCGGGAAGGCAGCGCCGCCTTTGGCAAGTCGCTCCAGTCGACCATCCGTGGCATCGGCGAGTCCGATTATCAGTTCACCATCGAGCCTGCGATCGGCGTCTATGTTGACGACGTGTATCACGGCACGGTGTTCGGCGGCGTGCTTGGCCTGCTCGATCTGGAACGCGCGGAAGTTCTGCGCGGTCCGCAGGGCACGCTGTTCGGCAAGAACTCGCTCGGCGGCGCGCTTCGGCTCGTTTCCAAGCAGGCGACCGGCAGCAACACCGGCTATGTCGAGGCGACCGCAGGCAGCTACGACCGCATGGACGTGCGCGGCGCCTTCGATGCATCGCTGATCAAGGATCGCGTCTTCCTGCGTGTTTCGGGCGCGTCGCTGAGCCGCGAGGGCTATATGTCCGTGCTGGACTTCGCCTGCGCCAACCCCGGCAGCACCGGCGCGGGCACGGCGCCGCTGTCCTACCTGCTGCGCCAGAGAACGACGGAATCCGGATGTGAGGTCGGCAAGCTCGGCAACATCAACACCAAGGCGGCGCGGGCCTCTCTGCGCGCGCTGGTGAGCGATGACCTCGAAGTGACCGTGACGGGCGATTATTCCCGCGATCATACGGCCCAGAGCGCCTACAAGCTGCTCACCATCAGCCCGACACTGACGTCATACAATGCCACCATCGGCGTGCCGCTGTACGGGATTCCCTACGACAGCCGCTTCATCACCAACTCGCCCTACACGACCTATGCCGCCTATCAGCCCGGCCGCAACGGTCTGGCCCTGCCCAATGAGAGCAATCTCGATCAGTGGGGCATCACCGGGAAGATCCACTGGAAGCTGGGCGAGAATATCAGCCTCACCTCGATCACGGCATGGCGGAAATATGACGGCTTCTTCGGGCGCGATGGCGATGGCTCGCCGATGGACCTGGGCGGCAGCGCGGAGACTCTGGGCCACCACCAGTTCAGCCAGGAAGTCCGCCTGTCCGGCCTGATGATGGATGACCGGCTGGATTGGACCCTGGGCGGCTATTATTATACGGCGACCGGCAATTATGACAGCTGGGTCTACTTCGCCACGCTCAACCTGACCCAGTTCACCAAGGATATCTCGAAGAGCAAGAACTACTCGGCCTTCGCGCATGTCGCCTTTGCGCTCACCGATCAGCTCAAGCTGAACGGTGGCCTGCGCTACAGCAACGAGAAGAAGGACTATGTGTTCGACCGTCTCTATTACGAGACCGGCACGCGGCCCTTCGCTTACACCACGGCCGATGTCGCCTATGACCGCGTCGACTATCGCGTCGGTCTGGACTTCAAGGCCAGCGAAGACGTGTTCCTTTACGGCTCGGTTTCCAGCGGCTTCCGCTCGGGTGGCTTCAATCCTCGTCCGCTCAGCGCGGCGCAGGTGACTGCGGTGTTGCCGGAAACGGTGACGTCCTACGAGTTGGGCGCGAAGCTCAACCTGCTGGATCGCGCCGTACAGGCCAATTTTGCGGTCTTCCAGACGGACTTCACCAACCGTCAGGTCACCGCCATCGTGCCGGATCTCAACGGCGTTCCCAACTCGCTGCGCACCAATGCCGGCACCGCCCGCATTCGCGGCGTGGAAGCCGAGGTGACGGTGCGTCCCACGCAGGGCCTGACCCTGAACGGCATGTTGGGGTATAATGACTTCGCGTATACCGATCTGGGCGCGGCGGCGGCTGTTCCCAACGGCCCGTGCGCAACCTGCGAACCGGTCGGCGCCCCGGCGTTCAACTATGCCGTCGCGGCGCAGTATGACTTCGACCTGGGTTCCGCCGGCGAGGTGAGCGTGAGGGCCGACTGGAACTGGCGCAGCCGCATCTGGTACGATCTGGCCAACACACTCAGCCAGTCCCAGCCGGGCTATGGCCTGCTCGGGGCGCGGGTGAGCTGGCAGCCGGATGCGAGCGGGCTGACGCTCTCGGCGTCGATCAGCAACCTGACCGATACCTTCTATTATACCGGCATTGGCCCGACCTCGACGGCCGGCATCCAGGCCACCCCGTCCAGACCGCGCGAGTGGGCCGTCACCGCCCGCTACGAGTTCTGAGCAGACAATGAAAGTTCAGGTCCGGGGCCGTCACAGGCCCCGGATTTTGCCTGACCGGCACAACAGCATGGCGACGCATCGCGAAACACGGGTCGCCCGGCATCGATGAGGACCGCTATGGACAATCTCGTTTCCACTCAATGGCTCGCCGAGCAGCTTGGCGCTCCCGATCTCTGCATCGTCGATGCGACGCGGCACCATTTCGAGCCGGAGCGGCAGTCCGCCGCCGAATATGAAGCAGGGCACATTCCGGGCGCGGTGTTTCTCGATCTGCTTCATCTGGTCGATGCCGCCTCCCCCATCGATAATACGATGCCGCAGGCGGAGCAGTTTTCGGCCCGGATGCGCGAGCTGGGCGTTTCTGCCGATCAACGCATCGTTATTTACGATGACAGCGTGGTGAAGACGGCGGCGCGGGCCTGGTTCATGTTCCGCATGTACGGCCTGCCGAATGTTGCCATGCTCGATGGCGGCCTGGCGAAATGGAAGGCCGAGGGGCGGCCGCTCGCCACCGGTATCGAGACGCGAACGCCCAGCACGTTTACAGCGTCCTTCGACGAGACGCGCCTGCGCGACAAGGCGGACGTTCTGCGCAACATCGAGGACAAGACCGCGCAGCATATCGACGGCCGCGGCGCGGCCCACTTCAGCGGCGCGGATGAAGACCCCAATCCCGCCGTTGCATCCGGCCATGTGCCCGGCTCGATCAACGTGCCCTTCTGGGATCTGTTCGAGGCGGACGGGACATTCAAGAGCGACGAAACGCTCAGGGGCGTGTTCGCGAACACCGGCGTAGACCTCTCCAAGCCGATCATCACCAGTTGCGGGGGCGGTGTCGTCGCCTGCGCGCTTGCCCTCGCGCTGGAGCGGATCGGCAAGGAGGATGTCGCGCTTTACGATGGAAGCTGGACGGAATGGGGCGCCGATCCGGCCCTGCCCAAGGCCAAAGGCCCCGCCCAGCCCACCTCCGCCAAGCCTGCCTCCGCCTGAGCGAACGGCATCAGACCTCCCTCGAACAAACCCCGCCACGCCCCCCGGCCGGCGAAAGAGAGTGCCATGACCCAGACCAACCCCATCCGCATCTACGACCTCAATCTCGTCACCGGCGCGACGATCAGCCCCTTCTGCTGGCAGGCCAAATATGCCGTGGCCCATAAGGGGCTGGAGGCCGAGATGAGCGAGGGGGGCTTTACCTCGCTCTCGCGCCGCACTGGTGGCCGCACCGATTTCCATCCCGGCATCAGCGATGGCGACACATGGGTGTTCGAGAGCCTGCGCAGCGGCGATTTCGTCGTCGCGGATTATCTCGACCGCGCCTATCCCGACCGACCGATGCTGTTCCGCAATGCGGACCATCATGACTATGTGAAGTTCCTGGATACCTGGCTGTGGGCCACCGCGATCAAGCCTTGGTTCCAATGCTACATCCTCGACTATCACGATCTCTCCCTGCCGGAAGATCGCCCCTATGTGCGCGAAAGCCGCGAGCGGGATTTTCTGGGCGGACGCACGCTGGAGGACGCGCAGGCCGGACGGGAAGAGCGCCTGCCGCTGGTCGTGCCGCAGCTCGAGCCGCTGCGCGAAGTGCTGCGCGAGCGCAGATGGCTCGGCGGCGAGGCGCCGGACTTTGCCGATTATTCCGCGCTCTCCATCTTCCTGTGGGCCGCCTCCGTCGCGAAGACGCCGCCCCTCCCCGAGGATGATTTCCTGCGCGACTGGTATGAGCGCGGCTGCGATCTGTTCGGCGGCATCGGTCGCCATCCCGGCCTGCATTCCATCTTCGGCCTGAAGATGCCGACCGCCTGAACAAGCCCCGGTCCGTGTACGGCCGGTTCGCCGGCTGTCCGCGCCCATTCGAGACCAACAAGCATGACGATGTGCCAAGCGCGCGGCGGTCCCCGGATCGCCGCCTTTTTCCATGAGCCGAGCTTTACCGTCAGCTATGTCGTGCATGATCCGGCCTCCCGGCAGGCGGCGATCATCGACAGCGTGCTGGATTTCGATCCGGCCTCCGGGCGCACCGCGTTCACCTCGGCCGATACCATCACAGCCCATGTGGTCGAAGCCGGACTGACGGTGGCGTGGCATCTGGAAACCCATATCCATGCCGATCATCTCTCCGCAGCGCCCTATCTGCAGGCGAGGCTCGGCGGCCAGTTGGCGGTCAGCCGCGCGATCATCACCGTGCAGGCGCTGTTCGGGCGGCTGTTCAATGCCGGCAGCGATTTCGCGCGGGATGGCTCGCAGTTCGACCGGCTGCTCGAGGATGGTGACAGCCTGCCCTTGGGCAATCTCGACTGCCAGGTTCTCCATGTGCCCGGGCACACCCCCGCTGATCTCGCCTTTCTCATCGGCGACGCCGCCTTTGTCGGCGACACGCTGTTCATGCCGGATTACGGCACGGCCCGCGCGGACTTTCCCGGCGGCGATGCGCGCACCCTGTTTCGCTCGATCCGCCGCCTTCTCGCCGTGCCAGACGAGACGCGCCTGTTCCTCTGCCATGATTACAAGGCGCCGGGCCGCGACACTTTCTGTTGGGAGACCACCGTGGCCGCCCAGCGCGCGGACAACATCCATGTGCGGGACGGCATCGATGAGGAGAGTTTCGTCGCGATGCGCGAGGCGCGCGACAGGTCGCTTGCCATGCCTCAGCTCCTGATGCCCTCCATTCAAGTGAACATGCAGGGCGGCCGCCTGCCCGAGCCCGAAGGCAATGGCGTGCGCTACCTCAAGATTCCCATCGACGCCTTTTGAGGACGTTGTTCAGGCAGGTCATTTCTTCGCCGGCAGCTTGAACACGAAGATCGAGTTGCCCGCGCCGGAGGGCAGCGGTGTCTCCGGGAACGCCGCCGCGATGGAGCTTGCCGAAACACTATAGCCGGTGGGGACGACGAGATATTGCTCGCCGTCCAGCTCATAGGTCATCGGCGAGCCGCCGACCGGCGCATTGAGCCGCTGCTGCCAGAGGACCACGCCGGTCTTCTGGTCCCAGGCCTTGACGAAGCGGCCCGCATCGCCGCCGATCACCAGCCCGCCCCCGGTCGCCAGCAGCGAGGATGTCGGGACGGTGCGCTGCCGCGCCTTCCAGCCTTCAACCCTCGGCTTGCGCGCGCCAACACTGATCGCCTCGACCAGCCCCGCATCCGTCACGCCTTCAGGCAAGGTACGCGGCCCAAACTTCATGGACGCGATGATGTTGCCGGTGGTGAACTTGGTCTGCGTGGCCGAGATGGTGTTGCACGCCTCCGTCAGCGGCACATAGAATTGCCCGGTGAGCGGACTGTAGGCACCGGCCTGCCACAATTTGCCGCCGGAAATGGAGGTGCAGATGTTCACTTCCTCGCCCAGCGCCTTGATGATCATCGCCTCATTGGGATGAACCGTCCCGTCCGGATCGATGCGCGAGACGGAATTCTGGAACACCGTGTCCTTCGACCAGAGATATTTCCCCGTGTCGCGATCCAGGGCGAAGAAGATGCCGTTCTTGCCCGCCACGGAGATCATCAGGCGGCGCATCTTGCCGCCCTCCGGCACATCGACCAGCACGCGCTCGAAGGGGCTGTCCAGATCCCAGTTGTCGCGGGGGAGATGCTGGTAATACCATTTGATCTTGCCGGTATCGGCATCGATTGCCAGCGTCGAATTGGTGTAGAGGACGTTGCCCTTGCCGGTGCCGCGGATCAGCTCCGAATAAGGGCCGGGGCCGCCGGTGCCCCAGAAGGTGGTGTTCGTCCGGGGATCGTAAGAACCAGTTGCCCAGGGCGTGCCGCCCCAGCGATTGGCCGGCGGCACCTCCCCCCAGCTCCGGCCCTGCGCCGGATTGGCGGGATCGTCGATAGTGTTGACGCGCCACAACTCCTTGAGCGTCTTGAAGTCGTGCGCCATGATGTAGCAGCCGCCGGCCGAACCGGCGGTCGAGCAGCCCGAAATCGCCGAGATGATCTTGCCGTTCACGACGAGCGGACCGACCGTGTAGCTATAGCCCTTGCGGTAATCGAGAGCCTGCACCTCGCGGCGGACCTCGCCCGTCCGCGCGTCCAATATGATGATGCGCGCATCGACCGTGGTGAGCACCACGCTGTCCTCATAGAGCGCGATGGAGTTCTTCTGGCGGCGGCTTTGATAGGCTTGATAGCTCCAGTCGGCGGGAATCTTGGCGAGGGCCGGGCGATATTCCCAGATCAGGTCGCCTGTGCGGGCATCGAGCGCCTGCACGATATTGTTGTTGGTCTGCAGGAAGAGGATGCCATCGTGCATCAGCGGCGCCGTTTCCTGCACGCCCACATCAGCCATCGGCCAGGCCCAGACGAGCTGCAACTTGCCGACTGTCTCGCGGTCGATCTGCGCGAGCGGGCTATATCCCTGATTGTCGATCGTGCGGCGCCAGGAGAGCCACTCGCCTGCCGGCGGATCGCGCAGCATCTGGTCGGTGACCGGCTCGTAGCGCTCCCTCACGCCTTGCGCGTGGGACGGCACTGAAAGGCCTGCCAAGACCAAAGCGGCCCAGGTCATTGCAGCAAGGGGAGGCTTGCTCATTATAAACTCCATATCTGAGCAACCGGGCGCGGCAGGATCACTTCACGCTCGGCAGTGTCTTGCCCCAGGTGTAGGCTTGCGGAACGGCCTCAGGCGCCTCGGGTGGGGCGCTGGATGCAGGTGCCGGGCTGCCATGCGCACCGGCAATGGCTGCAAGGGACATGCCCTTCATCGCTTGCGGGTCCGCCATCAGCGGCACTGCGCCGGCGCGGGCGCCGTTCGCCTTGAGGATATAGGCGACGATGTTCAGATAATCCTGCTCGGCAAGTCGCCCGGGCGCCTGCGGCGGCATTGCTGTGCTGATGTAGCTATATAGCCCTGCCACCGTGTCGAAATTCTGCATCACATCCGTGCCGACAAGGCCGGGCGCATTGGGACCGCGCAGTTCCGCGCCGTGGCACATCGCGCACTGGCTGTTATAGGCCTTCTCGCCCGCGCTCGCCTGCTCGGCCGTGAACACGGTCACGGCCGGTTCGCTGGCAGCAATCGTGGAGGCTGAGAGAACCACAGCCGCGAGGGACACAGCCCATATCCGGACGAGATCTGTTCGGCTCATGGTTCTGCCCTCACGCACCGGCCCATGTCCGCGCTTCGGCTGTGTCACTGGAGAGATGGCGCCCGGCCCGCAGCATGATGGGGCCTGCAATCACCCCCACAAACGCCGTGATCGCCATGGAATAGCGGATCGCCTCATCCTGCCAGATCGTCGCCAGCTGGTCGTTGAGGATGCCGACGCCCAGCGGGCCGATGATCTGGCCGAGAATGGCGATGGAGAGGACGTAGAGCGCCATGCCGAAGGAGCGGATCGGCACCGGCATCACCTGAATCAGCAACAGGGACAGCAATGGCACCATCATGCTCGCGGCGACGCTGTCGATGGCCGCCCCGATCGCCACGAAAAGGATATTCGTCGAGAAGAGAAAGACATATTGCGAAAGGCCGACGGCGGTGAAGCACAGAGCCGGGAGCCAAATCCGCCAGCGCTCGTCATAGCGCAGCAGGCGCGCGAGCAGGATGCCACCGCCGATCGCCCCGACAAGACCGGAAATACCCCGAATGGGGCCGAGCAGGCTGGCGCTCTCCGCCACGCTCATGCCGTGCACGCGCAGCATGAAGGTCGTGCTCCAAACAATGTGCGCATAGAAGGAGATCGTCACCAAGGCGGCGCCGAGTGTCGCAAACACATAAGTGCGGCGCTTGAGCAGGAAGGCCAGCGAGCTCTTGAATGTCGGCTTGGCGGCCTCGCCATCCGGCGCCTTGTCATCGAAGCGGCCCCGCTGCGGCTCGCGCACCGTCAGCATCATCAGCAGACCCAGGCCCAGGCCCACGCAACCGGCCACCCAATAGACGACGCGCCATCCATAAAGATGCCCCATCCACCCCGCGATGGGCGTGAACACCAGCCCGGATATCGCGGTCCCGGATGCCATAATGGAGAAGGCCAGCGGCCGATGCTTCTTGTCGAAAATGTCCGAGAGCAGCGAGGTGGAGGGCGGCGTGCCCGCAGCCTCGCCGGCGCCCATCAAAAAGCGCGCCGCCGCCATCTGCCACACATTGGTGACGAAGCCCGTCGCCAGCGTCATCACGCTCCAGAAGGAGAAGCCGATGCCGATGATCATCTTGCGGTTCCATCGGTCCGCCAGTCGCGCAATGGGAATGCCCATCACCGCATAGATCAGCACGAAGGCAACGCCGGTGATCAGACCCAGCTCTGTGTCGGTCAGCTTGAGGTCCGCCTGAATGAGCGGGAAGAGCAGCGAGATCAGCAGCCGGTCGAAATAGTTGAAGGCATAAGCCAGGGTGAGCAAGGCGAGCATATAGATCGACCGGGGGGTCCACCCGCCGTCGCGCGATACTGAGGCGTCAAGAGCGGCCGGTGCGGCGGCTGAAGAAGGGATCGATGACATAGAACGGCCTTCAAACTCGATATGAAACGGGGGCGATGCGATGCGCAGATACGCCGCTAAATCCAACTCCGCTCATACGGTCGTCATCCTCTCAGGTCGGGCTGCAGCCCCTCATTGTCCATCATGCACGGCGAAGGCAATTGGGTGGGATGCGCGTTCGCCCGGATGATATTTTCCCGATGGCTAACATGGCGCCGCGGCGCCCACCATGGCGCCTGATCCATATTGGTCATCGACCTGCTGCATAGCACCGGGCCTTCGATGAGCAGTCCAATCAGCTAAACAAGAGCGCGCCTCTGCGCGGCCGAGCCTGTCGCATCGTGGGCGCTGGCCTTTGCCGGCAAAGAGGATAACGCTGAAGCCTCGCGCAAGCGACTGCGACGGAATAAGGAGCGGATATGGAATATGGCAAGCTTCGCAATTTCGATCTGAACCTGCTGGTCGTGCTGGGTGCGGTCCTGGAGCATCAGAGTGTCAGCGCCGCCGCCGACGAGCTGTCCATGTCGCAAAGCTCGGCCAGTCACGCGCTCACCCGGTTGCGCCGCCTGCTGGGGGATGAGCTGTTCGTCAAGACGCGCAACCGCATGATGCCGACCCCAAAAACGCTGGAACTGGCGGGCCCGATCAACGAGATTCTTCAATCAGCAGGGAATATCCTGCTCTCGACTGCATCCTTCCAGCCGGAACTGGCCGAGCGGACCCTGCATCTTGCGCTCGGCGATGTCGGCGAGATCATGCTGATGTCGACACTCCTCGAGTTCGTCCGCAACACGGCGCCGAGTTGCAAGATCCAGACAGTCATGAGCCTTGCCCATGAAGCCGAGCAGGAATTGCTGGACGGCAAGCTCGATCTTTATGTGGGCTTCATCGCCTCGCCCTCGCTCGATTTGATGTGCCAGAAGCTCTACGACGACGACATGGTTGTCATCTGCGCGACCGACTATCCCTATGAGGGCGTCATGACGATCGCGGATTATGCCGCTGCCGATCATGTCATCCATCAGATCCGCTCCGCCGCCAAGACACGGGTTGATCATATGCTCGACAGTCGGGGCCTGCGCCGCAACTCCCGGATCATCACGCCCAATGCGAGCGCGACGCCCTTCATCGTCTCGAATGACAAGACGCTGATCGCGCTTTACCCGCGATCGCTCGCCACCTTCATGAAGAAGATCCACGATATCAAGATATTGGAGCTGGATTTCGACACCGGCACCATCGAGGTGCTGCAATATTGGCACCGCCGCTATAACAATGATCCGCTCGTCTCATGGCTGCGCAAGTCGATGTTCGGCATGTTCAACGACGCGACGAAGAACCGGGGCGGGTGAGGCTGAAGACCCATCCCGGCGGCCGCAATCACAGCGCCTTCATCGCCTTGCTCATCCGGTCCATTGCCTCTTGCATGATGGGTAGGGGCGTGGCGAAAATGAAGCGGGCGAACCCTGCGAAGTCCTTGCCACACGTCACGCCCTCGGTGAGATAGACGCCGGCCTTCTCCTTGAAGAAGGCACCCGGATTGTCGGCGACAGCGGACCCGCGAAAGTCCAGCCAGCCGACATAGGTGCCCTCCGGCATATGGTAGTGCACGTCCGGCAGCAGATCGTGAACGAGGTCCGCCATGGCCCTGCGGTTCCGGTCAAGATAGGCCACCACGTCTTCCAGCCAGGGAAAGCCCTCGCGGTAGGCCACGGCATTGGCCACGACGCCGAGATTGGCGGTGCCATGGGCCGCGAAAAAGCCGATCCTGTTCCAGATCGCCCGATCCGCATCGTTACTCGTGATCACCTGCGCGCATTTCAGCCCCGGCAAGTTCCACGCCTTTGATGCGGAGAGCGCGGTAATGGTGTGGCCCGCCGCAACCTCGTTGACCGAGGCATAAGGCAGGTGCCGGTTGCCGGCATAGGTCAGCGGCGCCCAAATCTCATCGGAGAACACCCGGCCACCATTGCGCTCAACCAGTTCCGCAACGGCTTCCAGCTCCGCGCGGCTGAACACACGGCCCACGGGATTATAGGGGTTGCACAGGATCAGCAGGTTGCCGCCCTGATCGAACCCCTCCTGGATGCCGGCCATATCGAGCGCATAATGCCCATCCTCATACCGCATCGGCACTTCGATGACCTCGCGTCCCATCATCGGCGGGATGGAGAGGAAGGGCATGTAGGATGGGGTCGGCACGATGATTTTCGATCCGGCCCGCGAATGATGCTCGATCGCCAGCTCCAGCGCCTTGATGACATCCGGCACCACGCGCACATCGGCAGGCTCGACCGTCCTGCCGTGACGCGACTGAAGCATCTGCGCCGTTGCGGCCCGCAACTCGGCAGTGAAGCGGGTCGGCAGATATCCGAAGGCCCCCTGATCGACGATTTCATGCAGCGCCTTGGTGATCACGGGCGCGATACCGAAGTCCATCTCCGCGACGAAGGCGCCGATCAGATCATCCTGCACCGCCCATTTCGTCGCACCGGTGCGGCGCAGATCGTCAATGGTAATGCGGTCGGTCTTTTCGATGAAAGTCACAGCACATCCTCAGCCACGGCCCCGACGCGGCGTATGACAATGCTTCGTTCAGCGTCCGTCACACGCGCGCAGGCTTGCCTGAACCGCGCGAACATCACGCTGGCCCATCGCCTTTATAATCCACCTCAAATTGAGATGCTGCCTCGGCCAACACCAATGATGAATTCTGATATTGGTTATGCGCCCGGTTCATGGCCGTTTTCTTGACGGTCCCACGGCAGGGCCATAGATTCCCGCCGAATAAGATTTCGATCAAACCATTCAATATCAACGCAATTTCTAATTTCTGGCCATTGTTTAGGGGCGCGCGGCAGGTTTCGCCCAGCCGCGCCTCTGCGGCAGGCTTAGCGCCTGATGGCCGTCCCCATCAGCGGGCCCCCATCGCACAATAAAGACCTTAGGAGATATCGAGATGATGCAGGACAAGAAGCGCGCGCCGGCCCGGGCACCTGGCCTGGTTCAAGGCGGGGCCGTGAATGTTCCTTTCCTGCAGACCGATCGCGATGCGCCAGTCGCCAGCCTGTTTGGGCCGCTCCCCGGCCAGGCGCGGCTCGTGGGGAACGAAAATCCGTTCGGCCCCGCCCCCAGCGCGCTCAAGGCACTCGCTGAAACGGCCGGGTCCGGCTGCTATTATGCCGACCGGGGCGTCTTCCATCTCACCTCGATGATCGCCGAGCGCCATGGCGTGACGCCCGCGCAGGTCGTGCTCGGCGCCGGATCGACCGAAATCCTGTGCGCAACCGCGCTGGCCTGGGGGCAGAAGGGATCGATCATCTGCCCCAGCCTGTTCTGGGACGCGCCAATCCTCTTCGCGGAACGCAAGGGCGTCGCGTGCATCTATGTCCCGCTGGCCGCGGACATGAACTTCGATCTCGATGGCATGGCGGGCCACCTCAGCGAAGACGTTGCGCTCGTCCACCTCGTCAACCCGAACAACCCGACCGGCATGGCGCTGGACAACGCCGCCCTGCGCACTTTCGCGCGCACCGTCGCGCAAAGCGGCGCGACCTTGCTGGTGGACGAAGCCTATAACGAACTCTCCGATCAGCCGGAGGAAAGCTCGCTGGTCGATCTGGTCCGCGGTGGTGAAGATGTGATCGTCACCCGGACCTTCTCGAAAATCTACGGCATGGCTGGGCTGCGCGTCGGCTATGCGCTGACCAGCGAAGAGAATGCCGCGCGCATCCGCAGCTACATGACGAGTTTTGGCGGCAACGTCGCAGGCATCTCTGCCGCGATCGCCTGCTACAATGACGAGACCTTCCTCGCCGCATCCCTCGCCTCGATCCGCGAGGGGCGCGAAATGATCCTGGATGCCGTCGCCCGCGCCGGTTTGACCGCCCTGCCCAGCCAGACCAATTTCGTCTTCGTCAAAGTCCCGGATGCCGACGCCCTCGACCGCGCCATGCGCGATCGCAACATCGTCATTCGGGGCGCGTTCGGTGAGTGGACGCAGTACTCCCGCGTCTCCGTCGGTCATCTTCACGACGTTGCACGCTATGCCGAGGCGCTGCCGAACATTATCGAATTAATGGTTTAACTGTCACATCCACCGAGTGGTTAGATCTCGTAGCCGCATATTGATCCTTCGCGTCAAGAAAAGGAAATAACGGTCTTTGACCTGTCCTGGTGATCGATGTGGATGAGGGCACCGAGGGACAGCAATCCGTCCATGCCATCGATCGACTTCTGGTCGAGCGCAGAATATCACGTAGGCAATGTGCCTGAGTTCAGCTCGAGGGCGCTTGATCTTTGTCCCTATGTCAATCACATCACGCGGGATTCTAGGCCGACGAATGACAGGTCTCGAGTTTCTCCCGCCCGGAGCGCCGGAAAGCAGGTCGGATCGATCCCTTTCGCGACCAGACCGGCCTGCAAGCGCGTCCGGGGTTCGTCCCATGGCTCGTCGGTGAGCTTGAAGGCGCCCCAGTGCATGCCGATGGCGGCTCGTGCTTCAAGGTCCAGCATGATCTGGATCGCTTCCTCCGGATCGGTGTGCTGGGCGGCCATGAACCAGCGCGGATCATAGGCCCCGATCGGGATGATCGCGAGGTCCATGGCGCCGAAACGGTCGCGCATCCGCCGAAAGATGCCGCCGGTGCCATAGCCAGTATCGCCGGCGAAGTAGACGAGCCTGCCGGCCGCCTCGATCACGAAGCCCGCCCACAAGGCCATGCGCCGGTCGCGCCATCCGCGCGACGACCAGTGGAGTGCGGGCACGATATGCACCTTGAGGCGCGGCGCAACCTCGATGCTGTCGCCCCAGTCTCCCACGCCAAAGCGGGCAGCCGGAATGTGCTTGCGGACGATATAGTCGTTGCCCAGCGGCGTGACGATCAGCGGATGGTGACGACTGTGAAGCGCCTTGAGCGTCGCGATGTCGAGATGATCGTAGTGATTGTGGGAGAGCAACACGGCGTCGAGCGGGGGAAGGTCCGCCAGCGCAACGCCGGGCGCGCAGATGCGTCGAGGCCCGGCGAACGAGAGCGGGCTGGCGCGATCGGACCAAACGGGGTCTGTGACGAGATTGTAGCCCCCGATCTGGATCAACAGGGTGGCGTGGCCAATCATCGTCACACGCAGGCCGTCGACCCTTTCGTCCGGCACGACAGGCTTCACCGCGACCGACTTGGGCCAGGGATTATCGGGGACGTTGCGCTTCCAGCGCATCACGTCCCGCAGTGAGCGGTCCGTCTCTGGTTCGTCGCGTAAATTGTGAAAGCGGAGACCGTCGAAATGATCGGTGACGGGGCCGTTATAGTAGCAGTTCTTCGGCATGTATTTCGCCGACTCCCTATCCGGCGCCACTCAAATGGCGTTTCACTGTGGCAGATCAAGTCCGGTCAGGAGAGGGCGACCGCCCGGCGTCGGGTTGCTCAGCGTTGAGATCGTCAGAGCGAGATGCCAGTGCTCAGGGCAGGAGATCTGACGTTCTATAGTGATCAGCCAGCTGTCCTGTCAGACGTGATTGGTTGCGATTTGGCCCTATCCGTGCGTCTGCATTTCTGACGAAAACGGCAGGGTCAACCCGCGACACCGCAGCGACAAGCATCATCCCCCGTCACTCGACCCGCTCGATGACCAGACACTCGTCCCGGAACCACAAGCGCCCGTGCTTTGCCAGAACCTCCCGGGTGGCAGCCAGATAGCCAGGTCCTGTCATTTGCTCGGCCACGCGCTCATTCTCGATTTGCGCCACATAGGTTGCGGCGATCCAGGCGGAATAAAGCGCAGACGTACCGATGAGCGTGGCATCCCGGTCGCCTTCGCTGCCCAGCACGTGCATTTCGAAGCGAATCGACGCGGCTTCATCGGAAAGCGTGTCGAAGGCATAATGGGCGGTGCCGCCGGACAAGGCTGCTTGCGTGGCCCGGATCAGGTCCTGCCGGCCGTAGGGAAAGGGCTGCTCCTCCGGCCAGACCTTGCGAATGATATCCATGGCCGGATCGTCGCCGGCGGATTGCACCACGATCAGTCGGCCGCCGGGGCGCAAGGCCCGCGCCAACGGCGCCAGCACGCGCTCAGCCTTGAACTGCACGTCGGCCTTGAGGCGAAAGGGCTGGCTCGCCAGGACCAAATCGAAATCGGCCCGTGTCGCGGCCGGGCGAGGAATGACCCGGTCGAGGATGAACCGATAGGCTTCACGATAGAGCAGGAGCACAGTCGGCGTTTCTGGCGACAATGCGCCCGTCGCAGGGTTGGCCTTCATCCGCCAATGGTCCGCGAGAAACGGCATGAGAGACTGGATTTGCTGCTCCATGTCGGCGGAGGTCTCGCCGTTCAATGCGACGTCCTTCCAGACCAGCGCCTTCTGCGCCTGCGGACGCGACCGGCGCAGCCAGGGCGCCTCGGCATAGGAGATGTTGGTGAGTGCTACGACCGTTTCGGGATGCTCGACGAAGCGATCCGGCAGCTTGTCGAGCGCGAGGCGCAAATCCTCGAGACTAATCTCCTTGCCGACCACATAGAAGGGCAAGTGCGGGAAGCGCCGGTGCATGGCGCGCAGTAGGCGCGACATCACGGTGCCGTCGCCAACGCCGGCATCGAAGAACCTCAGTGCGGGCTGCTGCGGATCGAGATGCTCAAGCTCCTGCGCCACGCGGTCGGCGATCACCAGCTTCTCGGTACAACTGTGCACGAACATCAGGTAATTCTGGCGACTGTCGTAGAAGCGCGGCTTCGGCCCGGAGGGTTGGGGCGCTTCATCCTCCGGCACGCGGTCGGGCCGGTTTCTATTCGTCAGTTGCATATCCGCTCCCCTATCGCCTCGCGACCTTTGCCTGCCGTTCGCAGGCGGAGCGAATTGTCCATCCACGGATGGCCGGGTAAACCACATTGCATCCCACTCGTCCAAGAAGCGCGGTTTCCGGGCCTTCCCAACCTGCCTCAGGCGGAACTTCCGCTTCGCCAATCCGGCATGGACGCGCGATAGTATCTGCGGCGTGCCGTTCTGCCGGACAGCGCCGGCCCGGCGCGCTATAAACGCCCGACGATGACCCCGCCCCCTGACTTCCCTGCCGATGAAGGCGCCGCCGACACCCGACCGTCCCGCTCGTCCGTGCGTGCCCGGCGCAAACTCCAGCGCAGGCACGGCCTGGTCGAAGACGTGTTCCAGATCATTCGCGCGGACATCATGGCTCTGCGCATTCCGCCAGACTCGCGGATCTCGATCGACAAGTTGGCCCGCGAACTCGGCATTTCGCAAACACCGATCCGCGAGGCCTTGAGCATGCTGGAAGCGATCGGCCTGGTCGTGCGGCGCCTCTATGCCGGGTATTGGTGCGCGCCGCAGCTTTCCAGGACGCAGATCGACGATCTCTTCGCCGTCCGATTGCTGCTGGAGCCGCACGCCGCCCGACATGCGGCGCTAAACATGACCGACGCGGATATGCGCGCGTTGACACGCCATGTCGCGCTGATGGACCCGCAGACCCATGTTTTCGGCTATGATGACTACGCCGATCGCGATGCGGAATTGCACGAGATGATCGCGCGCGGCAGCGGCAATACGATCATTCAAGAGACGCTGGGACGGCTGCACGCGCACCTCCACATTTTTCGCCTGAAATCGAATACCGAGGTCGCGATCGAAGCCAGCCGCGAGCATGGGCTCATCGCGCAAGCGCTGAGCCGTCGGGACGCGGACGGGGCCGAAGCCGCCATGCGGCTACACATCGGCAACTCCTATGAACGGCTGATCGGAGAGCCGCAGCAAAGCTAGGCTTGTGGCGAACCGTCTTGCGCAGGTCCATTGACTGCCAGCGCAACTAGGATATCGTATAGGAAATACGAAAAACGGTGGAGAGGACCGTCTTTTATGCGTCGAGCGAGAGCCATTGAGCCCAGTCAGGCACCTCCCGTGGTCTGGAAAGGCGGGCGGGCGCAGGTGACGGTGCACAGCCGCATCCCAAACTCCATGCTTTTGGCCGAACAACTCGGGCCGCTGTTGCTGATCCAGATGCGGTGCGGCTCCGTGACGATTTCCCGGCCGGAAGGCGCATTGACCCCCGCCGATCGTCAATCGACCTTCATCCTCGTCCTGTCCGGCGGGGCCAGCCTGCGCCATTATGGCCGGCAGATCGAACTATATCCCGGTGACATCACCATGTACGACCACAGCGCCGAATACACGCTGCACTTCGGGCAGCCGACCCAAGTGATCATGATCCGGGTGAACTCAACCGCTATCCGGCAGATTTTTCCGGTGCCCGACAGCTTCTATGGCCAGCGCATTCCTGGCGATGTGGGGCTGACATCCACCGCGCTGGCAATGGCGAAGGATCTCTCCGCCAAGCTCGAAACAAGGCCCGGTCTCCACTTCAACGAGCGTGTGGCCACGCATTTGCTGGATGTTCTGGCCACCGCCTACGCGGAAGTCATGGACGAACCATCATCCGCGACGTCGCTGATGGAACGGCGCTTCTGGAAAGTCCGCCTTTTCATCGAGGAAAATCTGCGCGACCCGTCGCTCTCTCCCTCGCTCGTGGCGGAACGGCTTAAGCTGTCCGACCGCTACCTCCGCATGATCTTCGCGGTAAGCGACGAGTCCCCATCGGCCTATATCCTGCGGCGGCGGTTGGAGGAATGCGCGCGGCAGTTCAGCGACGAGCGCTGGCGGGGCCGATCCATTACGGAGATTGCGTTCAGCTGGGGATTCAACAGCGCCCCGCATTTCACGCGCACGTTTCGCCAGCATTTTGGCATGGCGCCCAGCCAGTATCGCCTACAACACGCGACTGAGAGCGCCGAACCGGCCCTGTTGCAGTAAATCTTGGAAAAGCGGCACCCGGAGGAGCGCGCATAAGCCCCACTTCGGAATGACGGATTTACGCGCTCGTTATCGCGCGCCGGCCACGGCGATATTGGCCCCGGCCACATAAGAGGCCGCGTCGGAAACCAGGAACATGACGGCGGCGGAGACTTCCTCGGGCTGACCGGCCCGGCGCATCGGCAAGGCCGAGGCGATCCGGTCCAGTTTCCCCGGGACATGAATTTCGGTGTCGATCGGGCCGGGCGACACCGCGTTGACACGAATGCCCTGCGGAGCGACTTCGCGCGCGAGCCCCAGTACGAGGCTGTCCACTCCGCCCTTGGTGGCCGCGTACCAGACATGCTCGCCGGGCGCCCCATAGAGCGCAGCGCGCGACGAGATCAGCACAATCGAGCCTCCTCCCCCGCCGTTCGCGGTGGACATGCGACGCACGGCCTCGCGCGCACACAGCAAGGCGCCGGTGAGATTGACATCCACCACCTTGACCAGGAGGTCGTCGCTCGCGTCCACAAGTGCCGAGGATTCACCGACGATGCCGCCATTATAGACCAGCGCCGCCAGTGGGCCGACCTGATCGACGGCCGCGAAGAGCGTGGTGATATCGCCGGCAACACCAGTATCCGCCTGGACCGCCTGCGCCCTTCCGCCTTCCGCGCGAATGGCATCCACCACGGCCGCTGCCATGTCCGCTCGGCCGGCATAGGTGAGCAACACATGGTAGCCCGCCTTGGCGGCGTCTCGTGCGATGGCAGCTCCAATGCCCCGGCTTCCGCCGGTCACCAGAAATACGCTGCGATCGCCTTGATCCACCATGTTTGATCCTCTTGACTCGGCATCCATACGCAAATCAGGATTTCAGACGCTTGCTGGCGATGCGGCAGCCTTCCGCCATGGCCGACAGCTTGGCCCAGACAATCTCCTCATGCCCCACGCGCGACCCGATGCCACAATCGGTGCCGGCGTGGAGATTCTCCATGCCCACCAACTTGGCGAAGTTGACCAGCCGCTCCGCGACCAGTTCCGGATGCTCGACCAGATCGGTGTAATGCCCCACCACTCCCGGCGCGATGATCTTGCCATCGGGCAGCTTGAGCGTCTCGAACACGCGATACTCATGAGCGTGTCGCGGATTGCTCGCCTCGAACGTATAGGTCTGCGCGTTGATCATCAGCATCAGGTCGGCGATGTGCTCAAAGCCGATATCGTGCACATGCGGACGGTGGCCACTGCCCCAGCACATGTGGAAACGAACCTGCTCCTCGGGCAATCCTTCCAGCGCGTGATTGATGACCTCCACGCAGAAGCGCAGATAATCGCGATATTCCTCGACGCTCCAGTCGGGGTGGAACATCCACGCCGTCGCGAACTCCGGCTCGTCGATCTGGACGATCAGGCCCGCATCGGTGATCGCCTTATATTCCTCGCGCATAGTCGCCGCGACCGCCATCATATAGTCGCGCTCGTCCCGATAATGCAGGTTGCGGGTGCCGGCGCCGAGGCTGAGCGGGCCGAGCGCCGCGATGAAGCTGTCCGCGCCATCCTTGCCGACCAGCGCCTTTTTGAGCGCCGCAATATCCTTCTGGATTGCTTCCTGACCGATATAGGTGACCGGCCCATCGCAGATCGCTTCCGTCTTCGAGGGCTGGGGCACGACGCCGGGCTTGGAAAAGCCGGGACGCACCGGGCCGCCCGAGCCGGCGAACCACAGGCCGGATTCATAGAAGCCGGGGAAATCGCGGCGATCCCGCTCGGCCACAAATGCGCGTTTGGGTGCGAGGCCTTCTGGCCGTTCGCGTTGCCCAAAGCCGGTGATGCGAGCCTGAATATAGCCCACATAATGGCCCATATTGGCGGCTTTGACATATTCGCCATCGTTGACGATATCGACACCGCACGCGATCTGCTTGTCCACCACCCACTGCACCGCCAGCGGCAGTTGCTCGTCGATCTCGGCGCGATGATCGTCGGCCTTCGCCAGCAGCACGTCCAGCTTGGCGGGCCGGGGCAAGTTGCCGCCGTGGCTGCTCAGAATGTGGTCGGTAGAACGTCTCATATCAAATCAATCTCCATGGCGGTCCTCGCCAGCGCTGCCGGCGAGGACTGCGCGTTGAATTAGAAAGTCTTGCTGACCTTGAGGTACCACTCCCGCGGCGCGGCAGGCTGGCCTTGGCTGCTGGCGAAACCGATACTGCTGTAGATGAAGTAGTTGCGATAATAGGCCTTGTTGGTGAGGTTCGTCGCACCCAGCGAGACGGACAGGCCAAGATCGTCATTCTGGTACGTCAGGCGTCCGTTGAAGGTCGAATAGGCCTTCTGGAAATAGGCGGGATCGACCGCATCAAACGGAATGCTGCCTGTGTAGAACCAGTCCAGCCGCGGCGTGACCGAGCCTGCCAGCGACGGAACCGGGACGCGATATTCGATCCCTGCATTGGCCGTCCATTCTGGAATGCCGATGCCAACGGCGGTCAGCCGGTTGGTTATCCGCCCCGGCGCGTTGAGGTCGGGCGAGGTGAATTGCGAATAGCCCAGCGACCCATTGATCAGCAGCCCCTCGACAGGCCTCGCCTCGAGCTCCAGCTCGAAGCCTTTGGCCTTGCCCGGCAGGTTCACGAAGAACGTCCGGCCAATGCACTGCACACCCTGACCGGCTGCAGCCTCCGCAGGGGTGCGGGCGCGACAGGTGGTAATGCCATTGCCATTAGCGACATCAGGAATGACGATCTGTGTGCCCGGCAATGGGCCACCGTTGGTGCCGATCTGCGCTTCCTGCCCGCTCAGGCCGAAGATGCGCGTCTTGTAATCGGTGTAGAAGGCCACCGCGTTCAGGCGCACCCGTCGGTCGAGAAACTCGGTCTTGATGCCGAGTTCATAGGCCTGCGTGCGATCGCCGGGATATTGCTGATTCTGCGAAGGCTGCAGCGGCCGCCCATTGAAGCCAGGGGCTTGCGAGCCGGTGGCCGCCGACACATACGCGATGGTCTGGGCATTGAGTTCATAGGTCAGCCCGGCCTTCCAGTCGAAGCGGCTCTCCTCGGGTTTGACATTGAACGTCAGGTTCTGGGAGAAGTTCGGCTTGCCCGGATCGCGATCGTCCAGATTGGAATAATGCACGTCCTTCGCATCCTTCGAGTAGCGGCCGCCCAACACGACGGACAGGCGCTCGAACGGACGCACAGTGACATTTGCGAACACCGCCTTGCTGGTGGGCTCGTAGGTCGTGTTCTGATATTTGAGGAAACCGTTCCACGGTGAGTAGGTGACGGCCCGATTGCGGCCATCGGCATCGAACAGGAAGACACCGGCAACCCAATCCAGCCACTGGTGGCGCCCGGAAAGCCGGGCTTCCGCACTGATATATCGGGAGGTGATCGTCGCCAGCGTGTGTTCCTGCACCAACGGCGAGCCATCGGTATCGAACGCATGCGTGTCGCTGAAATTGCGATAGCCAAGGATGCCGGTGAATTCGATATCGCTCGTCAGGTCGATGGACAGCTTGCCGGAAACGCCCCAGTTCACGACATCCACGCGCGGGCTGTAGCAGACCCCGCCATGATTGGGATTGCCGTTGTAGAAGGTGCTGCCGGCAACCACCGTACCGGCGCCAACCGGATCGCAATAGGTCGCATAAGTGGAGAAGCGGTTGCCGGTCAGAAACCTGTTATCATAGGCCACGCCCAGCAGGTTGGCCTGCCCGACCCAGGACGCGCGCGTCGCGGCGCGAGAGGCATTAGTCGCGATCAGAGTATCGGCGACATTCTCCGACTGATCCTGGATATAATCGGCGGACAGAGTGAAGCGGATGCCGTCGCTCGGCTGGAATTTCAACGCGCCTCGCACCGCGCGCACGTCTTCGCCACCCAGCGTCCCGACCTGACAATCATCGGGCCGGTTGTTGGGAGAAGAGGCCAGCGTCTGGTCGACATAGGGGATGCGCCCCGCCAGCTGCGGCGTGCCATTGGCCTCCATCTGACACCGGAAATCGAGCCGCTTCACAAATCCGTCGCGCCTCTTGGAGAGAACGGAGAGCGACATGCCGAGCTTGTCCGCCACGATCGGCAGATTGATTCCGGCGCGGAAATCGCGGCGCTTGTAGGCGCCGACCGTGACGTCCACGAAGCCGGAGGCCTCGGTGAGGCTGGGCTGCTTGCTGACGAGAACGACGCCACCGGCGAGCGCGTTGCGCCCGAACAGCGTGCCCTGCGGGCCGCGCAACACCTCGACATGCTCCAGATCGAGCAAGTCGAAATTGGCGCCGAGCAGAAGCGGATAGTAGATGTCGTCGATATAGAAAGCGACGGCGGCCTCACCGGCCAGGCTCGTATCGCGCGAACCGATGCCGCGAATATAGGTCGTTACCCCCGGGCCGAAGGCACCCTGCGCCCGCGAGAAGGTGGCGTTGGGCACGACCTGCGAAATCTCCGCTGCCGACTGGATACCGCGTGTGGCGAGCGTTTCGCCCGTGACGGCGGTGATCGCAATCGGCGTATCCTGCACATTGGTCTGCTGTCGGGTGGCGGTCACGACGATATCGGGAAGGCCGTTCCCCGCCGCGCTGGCCCGATCGGTTGTGCCTTGCGTCTGCTGCGCCTGCGCCGCTGCGCCGGCGCTCACCGTCGCAAGCAACATGCCGGTCAACATCATCCCCGCCTTCTTGCTAATAGCCTTCCGCATTTCACCCTCCTGAACCCCGCTTTTCTTTGACTCGGGACCTAAACCATATGAGGTGGGCCTGCGCGCACTTATCCGTTTCGGAAGTTTGCCTTGCGGATTGGCCGGGACAGTCGGCTCTTTATTGCCCGCGCCCCATCGGCGATGCAGACAGGCGCCCGAACTCTGGGCACGGTGCCGGGGTCGAACGGGAGAGCGGCATGAAGATCACCGGCGGCAAGGTGATGGGTGCGACGGTCAATTTCGAAGGCGCGATGGCGGGAACGCACATCGTGCTGCGCCTGATGACCGACCAAGGCATCGAGGGCATCGGCTCTGTCAGCCGGGTGAACCCGCGCACGCTCAAGCCCCTCATTCTGCTGATCGAAGCGATGGTCGAGAGCCTCATAGGGCATGAGGCGGAGGTCGAACCCATTCACGACCGGCTCACACGCCCCCTCCTCGGCGCGCCGGTCAGCGGGCTGGAGTTGCGCGCCGCCAGCGCAATCGATGTCGCCCTTTGGGACATCAAGGGAAAGGCGGTCGGTCAGCCGGTCTGGAAACTGATGGGCGGGTTTCGCAATCGGTTGCCCGTGTCCGCCAATTGGGGACTGATGCCCGGGCCGCCCAAGGACGCGCTCGCCGCCCACATCGCCGACCTCCTTGGCCGGGGGTTTCGGGCGATCAAATGTCCGGTCGGCTTCGCCCCGCTGGCGACGGCAATCGAGCATGTCCACTTCGTGCGGTCATGCGCCGGGCGGGACGTGCGCATCATCGTTGATGGCAATTTTCAGTGGACAGCCAAGCAGGCGCTGCATTTCGCGCGCGAGACGGAGCCGGACGATCTCTATTGGATCGAAGACCCCGTCGCCTATCATGATTATGACGGCATGGCCTTCGTGCGGGCCAACACGAGGCAGGCGATCTGCGCCGGCGAAGTGTTCCAGCACCCCCACGAATTTCGCGCCCTGATGGAGAAGCGCGGCAGCGATTATGTGATGATCGACCAGGACCTCGGACTCACGGGCTTCCTCAAGGTCGCCCATATGGCGCAGGCCTATGGACTGCCGGTCGTGAACCATCTGGCGCCCGAAACACTGAGCCACGCGATTGCCGCCGTACCCAATGGATTGATCGTGGGCCTCGTCCCCTGGGCGCAACCGCTCTTCCAGGAGAAGCTGCAGATCGAGGACGGCGACCTGATCCTGTCCGATCGGCCCGGCCTCGGGCTAAGCTTGGATGAGGATGTGCTGGAGCGGAACGGCCCCGGCGCCTGAAGCACCGGCTCTGCTCTAGGCGAAAGGACGCCGCCGCGCGGCCCACTCCACGCCGCGCTGGATCAACGTCTTGAACACGGGGTCCTGCCAAGGGCCGCGATGATCGGGCTGGTCGGGCCGATCCGCAAAGGGTTTGTCATAGGGGCGATTGGCGTGCCCCAGAGCCAGATACAGCAGGCCACCCTCGCCGACATGGCGCCGATACATCAACGGCCAATTCTTGGTTTCCATCATGCGCCCGCCAAAGGCCTCGCCGCCCCAGTGGCATTGCAACAGAACCTCGATATCATCGCGCACCGTCTCGACGCAGTAGAGCTCGTCGTCGATCTCGAAGGGCGCAATCCCCTCGAGCAGCGGGTCTTCCGGACGAGCGGTGTCTACCCGGAACCGCTGAAAGGGCGGGTGCGTTATGAACCGCGTGCCCATGATCTGCGGCACAATCTGATTGTCCCCCACCGAATTGCTGGCATGGAGCGCGAACCAGCGTCCACCGCGCTCCAGAAAGGCCCGCATGACGCTCGACGCCGCTTCCGAGACCGGCACTTGCGAGGTGTAGCTGACAACCATGTCGCAGCGCGCCCATGCATCCACATTCTCATAATCGATGAAGCAATCTGTGCGAATGCCGCCGGCATCATACAGCGCCTGCGCCAGGTTGATCCGGGCGTAATCAAAGTCGTGATTGCGATGGGGGCTTCCGCAAACCAGGTTTGCGAGCAGCGGCAGCGCCATCAGCGATCGACCCTGCGGAACTTCTGGATCTGGTGATCGATGCACGCCTCGCGCGCGATGCGATTGAAGCCGGAGCCAAAGGAGACCGAAACCTCGGCCACATAGAGGCTGCCTTGCGAATCCAGCGCCAGGGCGTGCGGCGCGATAAAGTTGCCCGGGGCCGAGCGGGCGTTGGAATCGGCGCCCCATCGCGCGACGATATTGCCCTGCGGCGCAAACACCGTCACGCGGCCGGGCAGATCCCTGTCCGCAAAGCCATGCGTAAAAGACCCTTGGCCGGCTTCCATCGGCCGCCAGAGTTCGGAGACGTAAATCAGCCCCTCGTCGTCCACCACGACGTCCGTCGGGCGCAGCACGTCATCCCAGATGGCGATGAACTTGCCGGAGCGGTCGAAGAACTGCAGGCGGTCGTTCTCGCGGTCGCAGACGATCACATTTTCCTGACGATCGAGCGCGATGCCGTGGGGGAGATGAAATTCGCCCGGGCCGGTCCCCACCTCGCCCCAACTATTGAGCAGTTCGCCTTTGGGCGAGAAATGATGGATGCGCGCATTGCCATATCCGTCCGCGACGAACATGTCCTTGTTCTGCGCGATGCACACATTGCAGCAGCAGTTGAAGCCATCCGCAGAGCGCTCCACATACTCATTGTGATGGATCTGCGGCCTCCGGCCTTTGATCGATCCATAGCCGGTATCGCTGACCTTGCGCGGTTCGCCCAGCATCCACTGGAAATTCCCCTCCAGGTCGAACACCCGCACCACGCTGTCCTGATCGTCGGTGCAGTAGACCAGGTCGTCATGGATGGTGATGCCATGGGCGCGATTGAACACGCCATCGCCCCATTTGTAGAGGAAGTTGCCGTCTGAATCATACACCATCACCCGCTCTCCCTTGCGGGTGTGGAGGAAGACCCTGTCCCGGGAATCGCAAGCGACGCCGGCTACGTCCTCATGGCTGAATTCATCACCGGCAGGACATTTTTCCCAATTGGGCACGACTTCGAATGTGATTGAGCCAGTGGACATGGTTTCTTCCTGTGTGGGCCGTCCGCACGGAACAAGGCGGCCTGAAAGGGGGAGGACAGGACCGCAACCTAGGATGCACTCCCCGGAGCCACTTGCCCGGGCCGGAAAATGATGCTGCCCCTCGCGGTATGCGGCGGCGAGATCAGAAAAAGCGGCCGACCGTCTGGCTATGCTCCACAAAGGGCGGTTCGACGAAATAAGGGCCGGCGAGCGCCCGCCACTGGTGGAAGCCGTCGGACTCCCGGAAGCCGACCATATGGTCTTCGACGCTGTCCCATTCCACGCGCAGGCGATAACGGGCCGGGTCTTCGATCACCCGCTCAAGTGTCATACTGTGTGAGCCCTTGGCGGCCCGCAAAATAGCCGCCGCCTGGGCCACGGCCAGCTCGAAAGCCTCTGCCTTCGCCGGATCGATGGTGAGATGTGCGATTTCGGTGATCATGATCTTCTCTGTCGACGTTGCTGCCAGCGGCCATGACTGCCCATGGCCACCGGCCCGCGCTTATCCGTCGCGGAAGTTCGCTGTGCCTTTCTACGCCCGACGCCTGGTTTGCAGGAGGCCTACAGGCGGGGTGCCAGACATACCGCGACGGGCATCTGCAACTTCCGACCAGGGTAAGTGCCGCCCGGCGGGTCATGTCATCCCGATCCTGCAAAATCACCGTCAGGAACGCGCCGACCATGAGTCCCCAGCAGATCAGCATGAAACAGGTGGCGCTCCTCCATTTCGGGCCGGATGTGTCGGCGCGGTTGGTCGATGATCTTCTCAAGATCGGCTCGAAGTCTGCCCTTATCGTGACGACGCCACCGGTACGCGACGCCGCGGAGCGGGTCGCCGGCCCCTTGCGGGCGCAAGGCTTGCGCACCGAAATCTGGTGCGACAGCGGCAGCGAGCCATCCGTAAGCGACTTCGAGGCCTTGCTGGCCATAGCCCAAAGTCGGGCCGCAGATGCCGTCATCGGCATCGGCGGCGGCAGCTCGATGGATCTTGCGAAACTCGCCGCCGCCCTGCTGGATGGCCGCCAGACGATCGCGGATGTTCAGCGCGACGGCCTGTTTGGCCCGCGCAGATGCTGGCTCGCGTGCATCCCGACCACCGCCGGCACCGGCAGCGAGGTTTCGCCCATTGCCATCCTGCTGGATGAGAATGACCTGCTCAAGAAGGGCGTGGTGAGCGAGCAACTGGTGCCAGATGCCGCCTACATCGACCCGATGCTCACGAAGTCGATGCCGCCCGCCGTCACCGCCGCAACCGGGCTGGACGCGCTGACTCATTGCATTGAAGCCTATGCCAACCGCTTTGCCCATCCGGTGATCGATACCTTTGCTTTGGAAGGCGTGCGGCTGGTCTTCCGCAGTTTGCTGAACGCCGTGCGCAATGGCAGCGATGTGCAAGCGCGGACGGACATGGCGCGGGCCAGCTTCTATGGGGGCGTATGCCTTGGCCCGGTGAACACGGCCGCCGTTCATGCGCTGGCTTATCCGCTCGGCGGTGAGTTCCATGTCGCCCACGGCGTGTCGAACGCCATCCTTCTGCCGCACGTCCTCGCCTTCAACCTGCCCGCAGCGGAGGCACGCTATGCCGACATCGCGATGGCGGCTGGCGCGGATGGCAACGGAACGACGGCCGAGATCGCGCGCGCAGGGCTGCGTTTAATCGAAGGATTGTGCCGCGATTGCGGCGTGCCCATGCGCCTCTCCGACCATGGCGTGCCGGCCGATGCGCTGGACCGGATGACGGATGGCGCAATGACCGTCACCCGCTTGCTGGACCGCAATGTGCGCCCCGTCGAATGGCGTGACGCGCGCCAAATCTACGGCGCTGCATTCTGAATCGACATGCGGATAGAAGATAGAAAACAACCGGCTTTGGGAGACGATTTTTGACTGTCCATCACGATGCGCATGATCCTGGCGTTTCCCAAGCAACCGCTGGTCCCAAGCTTGGCGCGCCGGCAGATGACACGGACATGCCGACCCGCGGGCAAGCGCATTATTCGCTCTTCGTGCTGACGGTCGTCGTCCTGTTCACGGTCGTGGATCGTCAGGTTCTCGCATTGCTGATCCTGCCCGTGCAGCGCGATTTCGGTATTTCCGATACGCAGGCGGCTCTGTTGCTGGGCGCGGCCTTTTCGCTGACATACGCCATCGCCGGCCTGCCCATCGCCCGCATCGCGGACACCCGCAACCGCCGCAACATCGTCGCCGCCTGCATCGCTTTCTGGAGCGGGGCCACGATGCTGTGCGGTCTGGCTCAAAACTACACGCATCTCTTCCTCGCGCGCATGGGCATCGGCGCCGGCGAGTCGGGCTATGGCCCGGCGACCTGGTCGATCGTGACGGACTCCTACCCACGGGAAAAGGTGGCCTTTGGAACCGGTGTGCTTTCCATCGGCGCGACGGTGGGCACGGGGCTTGCGCTCTTCATGGGCGGCGCGGTGCTCGCGATGGTCGAACACTTCCCGACGGTTAGCCTGCCCTTCGGCGGCACGATCCGCCCCTGGCAGTGGGCCTTCATCATCGTCGGCGCGCCGGGCCTCATCTGGGCGCTCGTCGTGCTGACCACCAAGGAGCCGGCGCGGCGTGGACTAAAAGGCCGTAAGCTGAAAAGCGTCCCGGTGAAGGATGTCGCCCGCTTCATGCGCGATGACTGGCGCGTCTATCTCGCTGCGATCGGCGGCCTCGCCATGAAGCTGCTGATGGTTATGGGGATCTCGCAATGGATGCCAACGCTCTACCACCGCGAATTCGGCTGGGAGCTGTCCGATGTGGGCATGATCACGGGCGGGATCGCCATGGTCCTCTCGCCCATCGCCCTGCTGCTCGGCGCGCGCGTCTCGGAACGCTGGATGAAGCAGGGGCGCTCCGACGCTAATCTGCGCATCGTCTTCTACGGCCTGTGCGTATCCGTGCCCTGCTACATCGTCGCGCCGTTGCTGCCTAATCCCTGGATAGTGCTGACGCTTCAATCGGTCGCCGTGTTCGTTTCCGCTATGGGCGCCGGCCCTGCCATCGCCGCCTTCCAGCTTGTCACGCCCAACAGCATGCGCGCGCAGGTCAGTTCGGTGAGCCAGTTCTGCACCAATGTTCTGGCCTTTGCGGTGGGCCCGCTCCTCGTCGCGATCCTGACGGACTATCTCTTCCGCGATCCGCAACTGCTCAACTACTCCATCTCGCTAAGCACTGCCCTGCTTGGCCCATTGACCCTTTTGATCACCTGGCAGGGCCTCAAGCCATTTGCCCGCAGCGTCGACCGCATGGCCCTGGAGGCCGGGCAATGAGCGCCCAGGATCAGACCGGTGAGGGAGACCGCGACGCCATGGCCCCGATCGACACGCTCGAAATCATCGACGCGCAAATCCATGAGCCTTTCCCTGCAGTTCGGCTGAACGGGGCAGACATGCACCTGTTGACAAGGATGCAGATCGAACTCGCGCGCGAAGCGATGGACGCGATCGGCGTCGACCGGGCGCTCGCCGTCACCGACGACGCGTTCATCGAACTCGCCAGCACCCTCTTCCCTGGGCGCTTCCCGGGGGTCCATACCTTCTTCCCGATCGTCGACGACTTCGGCCCTGCTGTCCGCAAGGTCGCAGCCAATCCCGCCATGGTGGCAGGGCGCGCATTGGTCGGAAACTTCGCGACAGCGGAAATGCGCCCAGAGTTCGATACCGGAAAGTTCGATACTCTTTATGCGGCGGCAGAAGAGGTCGGCCTGCCCATCTTCAACTCCACCCACGGCGGATGCGCGCGCATGGCGGAGATTGCCGAACGGCATCCCACCTTGACGCTGATCATCGACCATATCGGCGTCGCGCAGCACCCCGTGTCGCCGCCCGAGACGATGTCCTGGGCGACCTTCCCCGACCTGCTCGACCTTGCCCGCTACTCCAACATTGCCGTGAAGCTCTGCGGCGCCCCGCTCCTGTCGGAAGAGTCTTACCCGTTCGAGGATCTGTGGCCGCGGCTCGACCAGTTGATTGCCGCGTTCGGCGCGGAGCGGATCATGTGGGCCAGCGATTATACGCGCTTGCGCACGGCCGATCTTCCCCGCGGTGCCCGCCCACGGCGCCGCGGACTGACCTATGCCGAAAGCCTCAACTTTCTGCTGCGGAGCGACCGGCTGAGCCTTGCGGACAAGCGCCTGATTTTCGGCGGCACTGCGACCCGCCTGCTGCGCCTGCCGCCCATCGGCACGGACTGGCCAGTGCCCGAGATGCGATGGTAGCGGCATGACCGATGCCGAGACCCTACTGGCTCAGGTCGAAGAAGCCTGCAAGCGGCTGAAGATCGCCCAGACGACATTCGGGCGGCAGGCTGTCAACGACGGCAAGTTCGTCAGCCGCCTGCAGCAGGGCGGCCGCGTGACGCTCCAGACGGTAGAACGGGTCCACCGCTTCATCGCCGAGCAGGGCGGGCCATCGGCAGCGACGTTGCGATCGGCCATTATCGGTCGCGCCGAGATGAGCGTCGAGCACAGCTTCCGCTTCTACGACAACCGCCAGAAATATCTGATGTTCGTGAACACCTCATCGGAAAAGCAGGTGATCGCCGACCGCGCGTTGCAGCAATTGGCCCTCGCCCAGCCCCGTCCGCCCGCGATCCGCTTGTTTGATGGGGGCGCCGGCGATGGAACCGCACTTACCCGACTTCTGCGCGGCGCGCACCGCCGTTACGCTTGGCTACCTTTCTACATCGTCGCGAAGGAAATCAGCCTCGAAAACGTTCGACTGATGCTGGAGAAAATGCCCGACAGGTTTCAGGAGCATCCGGCGACGGTGCTGGTCGTCACCAACCTGCCCTATACCGAGGCCCCTTGGCTCAACCCGCGCAATCCTGTGGACGCCAGCCGGATGGTCTGGGAAGAAGTGCCGCTCGATGGGACCACCGCCGGCGATTTCGAGGAGGCGATCGCCGAGCTTCAGCCATTTCTGGAACGCAACTGGCGCGTGCGCCGCAGTGCCGCCACAGGGCGCCCGCTGCATGAAGTCCCCGCCGTCCTCATCCTGTACCGCCGCGACCATCGGTTCGCGCTCGACGCGGTCATTCCACGTCGGGGCCGGGCCAGTGCCGATTTCGACTTCGTACTACTGTCCCAACCCTATAGCGCGCGGGCAGAGCTGTCCTTCAAGGCGGAGAAGATCGTCGCGCCGCTCGCCCGCGCGTTGCGCCTGAGCGGGCAGCTGATGGGCGTGCATTCCTTTGGTGACGATCCGGGCATGGAGTTGATTCAGACCATTTGGCCGGACGAAACCCCCTTCGTCCACAAGCGGCAGATACTGATGGCCGCTGTCCAGGCCGAACTCGGCCGTGACGCGCGCAAATTCCAGCTTCACGATCTACCCGATGAGCGCTCGGTGTTCCGCTATGGCATCCAGACGCTGGATACCGAAATCGATCAGTCGATCGGCTCCTCCACGCTGCTCGCGGCCTGGAATGCCGCCAGCTACGTGGCGCAGATCGAAGACGACCGGCTGTCCGTGGCGATGAACAGCGATCGCTATCTCGAGGCCACCCGCCAGACGCTGCGCAAATATGGCGGGCTGTGGTTCCAGAACGAAGCCTACATCATCTCCCGTCGCGCAGACCTGGGATAGCCATGGAAAGAAGACATATGGATAATCACGCGACCTGCCCATTCTGCCACGCGCGCTGGACACAGGATATGATTGATCAGCTCGAAAGATTTTCGAGTGCCGGCGGCTGCGCCTGTTGCAGCCTGACGCCAGACCTTGTGGCCCACCAGCCACTGGAGACGCCCAAACGCGACCTGTGCTGCGCGACTTGTGGCAAGGCGATCTACCTCGCGCCAAATCTCTTCCGTCACCATATTGAAGAGATTCAGACGCAGCTCAAATCCGATGTAAATCTCTTCTATTTCTGAATATATTTCCATCACCGGAAATATAGATTCATAGTTTTCGAAAGGTGGGATTTATCCCAACGACGGTGGGAACGAATGTGGTTTACCCACCGACACGGTCGTTCAAAATCAACACCATGGATCAGCCAACGCGATCATTGCCTGCCTGGACAATGACTGCACGCTTGGCGACACAAATGGAGAGTATGATGTTGGACGTTCTTTCAGATCTTGCGGCCGAAAAAGCCGGCGTTGACGATCAACCCGCACAGGGTGCCGATCTGCCTGACACCCTGCCGGTCGTGGACATCTCCAGACTGCAAGGCAGCGCGCGAGACCGTGAGACGCTGATCGCACATCTGAGGAGCGTTCTGCACCGTTTCGGCTTCTTCTACCTTAAGGGGCATGGCGTCGACCCCGCACTGTGCGCCGCAGCCCTCGCCGTCTCCAAGCAGTTCTTCGCATTGCCGGATGAAGACAAGCTCGCCATTGAAATGATCAGATCGCCGCATTTCCGGGGCTATTGCCGGGCCGGCATGGAACTGACAGGCGGTAAGCCCGACTGGCGCGAGCAAGTGGATTTCGACCGCGAGGAAATCCCGCTGCCGACCGGCCCCGACACACCCGCCTGGCATCGCGCCATTGGGCCCAACCAGTGGCCCGATGCCCTGCCGGAGATGCGCGGCATCATTCTGGCCTATCAGGCGGAGGTGACGCGGGTAGGGATCGAAGTCCTCCGCGCGATCGCCCTGGCGCTCGGCCAGAACGAAGATGCCTTTGCGCCCATGTACAAGTCGGGCCCACGCCAGCATCTCAAGATCGTGCGCTATCCCGGTCGCGATCAAACTACGTCGAAACAGGGCGTCGGCGCCCATAAGGATGGCGGGCTGATCACCATCTTGCTGCAAGACGTGCTGCCGGGTCTGCAGGTCCAGCTTGAGGACGGATCGTGGATCGATGCGCCGCCTGTGCCGGGCACATTCGTCGTGAACACCGGAGAACTGCTTGAACTGGCCACCAACGGCTTCGTCCACGCAGACGTCCATTGCGCCACCTCACCAGAGCCCGGCACGGCGCGCTATTCCATTCCGTTCTTCCTCGGCGCGAGCCACGAGGGCAGCATCCCCCTAATCGACCTTCCTCCCGAACTCCGCGCAGTCGAACGCGGGGTGAGTTCAGACCCCAGCAACCCGCTTTTTCGCGATGTCGGCATGAACCACCTCAAGGCGCGCTTGAGATCCCACCCTGATGTAGCAGCACGGTTTTACGCCGATTGCGTGTAATTCTGATGAGCGGCTCATTAGAGAGAAGAGCTGGCGTCGTCAGACAGAAGGATAAGGCAAGGGGCGCGAGCAGAATGCGATCTGTCTCCCACCTCGTGCCGAAGCCGCGTCATACCGCGATTGATTCAGCCTGATTCACCCGAAGAATCCTTGCTAAACGATCTCAGATGGATCCCCTCGAAACCGCAACCGCAACCGCAACCGCAACCGCAACCGACAGCGTGCGCTTCGATTTTAACCGCCGCCGATCTCAGGCTCATGGCGCAAGCCAGCTTCATGAACGAGGGCAGGTCCTCACGGGCCGTTTCGCGCGGTGAAATGTCGGCTATGTTGAACTGTTAAAACTGAGGACAACCCGCGGGCGCGCTGTCCAAGGGTTCTCCTATGACCGGCCCACTGGGGGTCACATGTACCGGGGACCAGTCAAGCCGGGTAGGTCACGCAAAGAGCGACCCCACGCATTGACACTATGCGGAATGCGCATCGCATGACATCTTGATACCATCATGGCACAGAACATTTCAGTTTCGCCAATCAATGGGTCGTGGAACAGTGGCTTTGCCTTGTATCAGGCGGCGACATATGTCGGCACGCCACATCGGCCTGTCATCGTGGCCGCGACCACGAACAGTCAGAGCGAAATCCAGCTCTTTGACTGGCTGGTGCCCGAGCGTTTCGAGGTCATAAGCGGCGGCGGTTCCGACAATCGCGCTGCGAAATTCTGCTTCTACATCGCGAACCGTCCCACCTGGATCGGCCGAGGCGATGGCCAAATACAGGAAATCCCTGAACATAAACTCGTTGTCATCAATACGAACGATCCAATCAGGACGATCAGCCTTGGCGACACGCGGCATCTTACACTCGTTCTGCCTCACTGGATGGTCGCGCGCCATGTTCCGGAGCCGGTTCATCTGAGCACAGCAGCGACTGTCTTGCCCGATGCCAATGGGCTCGCAGCGCGCGACATCATGTTTGCGCTTCGATCATGCATTGGGTTGGCGCAGTTTCCTTCGATCAGCACGAAGCTGGTGGACGGCTTCCTTGATACTCTGCGTCCCGTCAAAGCCGATGACCATAGCCCTGGCTTGCACAAGCGCAGCGCCGATGTGCTGCGCATTCGCGAGATCATCGCACGAAACTTCAGCGATCCCGATTTTTCAGCGGCGGATATTGCGCGCGCGCTCGGGATATCCACGCGCTACCTGCACCTCATCTGCCAGGTTGAAGAGTCACCCGCCCGGATGATCCGGAATTTCCGGCTCCAACAAGCAGAGGCGCTCCTCAAATCGCCAGCCTGGCAGGACAGATCCATCACCGACATTGCGCTGGAGTGTGGCTTCAACAGCAGCAGTCAGTTCAGCACCAGCTTTCGGTCCTATGCCGGGGTTTCGCCACGGCAATTGCGATATGGCCGCACTGTCTAGACTCAGAACCGACCCGCACTTCCAAATTTCAAAAATCCACTGCGGAAATCGGAAAGACGGCCTGGCTGCGGCCAATTAAGTCTGCTCGCCACAAAACAACGAAATGAAGAGGGCGAGGATATGTGGAAGGGCTCTGACAGTCTGTCCGGTTTTTGCGTGCTGACGGCCTTGGTGGCGACGCCGGGGATGGCGCAGACGGGACCGAGCGAACCATCGGCAACGATCGAGGACATTGTCGTCACTGCGCGTCGGACGGCAGAGACGTTGCAGAACGCACCTGTTGCCGTGTCGGTGATCGGCGGCGGCGCCCTCGAGCGGGCCGGCATCACCGGGTTGACGGACCTGCAGAGCCGGCTGCCCGCTGTGGAATTCCAGACAGCGACGAGCACGCCGATCGTCACCGTGCGCGGTGTTGGCACGTTCAGCACGCAGGCCGGCGTCGATTCCGCCATAGCATATACGGTCGATGGCATCTTTCTGGCCCATCCCCAGGCCTATCCCCCGGTTCTGGTCGACATCGCGCGCGTGGAGTCTCTGCGTGGACCGCAGGGCACGCTCTACGGCCGCAACTCAAATGGCGGCGCGATCAACTTCCTGACCAACGAACCGGTGCTGGGGCAAGTGCAGGCAAATATCGCGCTGACTGCGGGCAATTATGCGACCTTCGGTTCCGAGGCGATGCTGAACGTGCCCATGGGTGAAAAGGCCGCGATCCGTTTCGCGTTCGGCTCGAACAGGCGCGATGGCTTCTATCCCGATGGGTACAGCAATGCCGCTGATTGGGTCGGGCGCGCGCGTCTACTGGTCCAGCCCAGCGATCAACTAAGGATCGTCCTCAGTGCCGACCGCTCCAAGCTGAGCAACGATGGCGCGGGTTGGGACTATTGCCCGCCCAACACCACCAGCGCTTTGTGCGCCGGCCGCCCTTTCCGCCCCTATACCGGGCTGAGCGGACGCAACCTCGCGGATTTCAATCATAGCGATAGCTGGTCGGTCTATAATCAGATTGATCTCACGCTCCCCTGGGCCACGCTCACCTCGCTCACTGGCTACCGCGACAACGACTTCCTCGCCCGGCAGACGCAGGTGCTGGGCACGTCGTCCTCAGGCTTTATCCAGGGTGTGCGCAGCAAATTGTTCACGCAGGAGCTGCGCCTCGCATCGCCTGCCCAGTCGCCTTTCAAATGGCTCCTCGGCGGCTTTTACGCACGCGAGACCGGGCCGGCCTCACAGACCTTCAATCAGGACGAGATCCCCTACTTCTCCAGCGATCCGCATCTGGTGACGACTTCGAAAGCGGTGTTCGGCGAAGTCACCGTGCCCCTCGCCTCCATGCTGCGGGTCATCGGCGGGCTGCGCTATACCGACGAGGAGAAGTCCGCGACGGGTGTGGTCCGCACCATCTCGCCGACCTCCACCACCGAACTGCCGATCCTGCAGAATTTCCGGACCCGCAAATGGACCTGGAAAGCCGGGGCAGAGCTCGATCTGGCCGAGACGTCGCTGGTCTACGCGACGGTCAGCACCGGCTTCAAATCGGGCGGCATCAATCAGGTTCCGCAACTGCCTGGCTTCACCGGCTCCTACCGGCCCGAGACGATTACTGCCTATCAATTGGGGTCGAAGAACCGCCTGCTCGGCAACCGCCTCCAGATCAACGGCGAAGTCTTCTATTATGATTACAAGGATTTCCAGGCGCTGCAGGTGATCCGCGACGCCGCCATTCCCGGCTTCTTCATCCAGACGACCAATTCGCAGAAATCATCGATGTACGGCGGCGAGCTGGAGGCCGAGGTCGCCGTTTCCTCCGCGGGTCGCCTGTCGCTAGCGGCCACCTGGCTCCATGCCCGCTTTGATACCTATATCATTGGCGCGACCAACCTGTCGGGCAAGCAGATCCAGGCCGCGCCCGATTTCACGCTAGGTGGCGCCTACGAGCACCGGTTCGATTTCGACAGCGGCGCCCGCCTGACCTTCGGCATCGACAGCAAATATGTGACGGGACATTTCGTGGCCAACAGCAACGCCCCCGGCTCCTATCAGGATGGCTACTTGCGCTCCAATGCGAGCTTGACCTTCGAAACCCCCAATCGCGCGTGGCAGATCTCGGCGTTCGTCAGGAACATCGAGGACAAGGCGCAGATCGCGGCCTTCCAGCCGTCCGCAAATGGCGACTTGGTGCTGCTCAATCCGCCGCGCACCTTCGGCGCGACGGTCAAATGGCGCTACTGATCGTGGCAGGCCAGCTATCATCGATGCGAGGCGCAACCGCATGACGGATCAGTCCTCCCTCCTCTTCGACCAGTTCACTTTGAAAGGGCGGCAACTCGCCAATCGCTTCGTCCTCCCCGGCATGCAACGCGGATGGAGCGTCGACGGCGCGCCGACCGATACGCTCACCGATTACTACGTGCGGCGCGTGAAGGGTGGCGCGGGCCTTATCATCACGGAGTCGGTCGCGGTCGATCACCCCAGCGCGACACGGTCGGCTGTTTTCAGCCGGTTGGACGAAGGCACGTTCGAGGCCTGGCGCCAGTGCGTTGGGGCAGTGCGCGCGGCAGGCGGGCACATTCTCCTGCAACTCTGGCATGAGGGCGCCGTGCGCAAGGATGAGGACCTGGGAGACGGGGTGGTCGTCACGCCGACACTCAGCCCATCCGGATTGATGGCGGCGGACCGACCGCGTGGTCGGGCGGCGACGCTTGAGGAACTCGAGGAAATCAAACAGGCCTTCGTTCGCTCCGCGCTTCTCGCGCAAAAGGCCGGGGCAGACGGCATAGAACTGCACGGCGCGCACGGCTATTTTCTCGATCAGTTTCTGTGGGAGCAAACCAACCGCCGCTCGGATCGCTATGGTGGCCAGTCGCTGCCCGAGCGGGCGCGCTATCCTGCCGAAATTGCGCGAAGCGTACGTGCAGCCTGCGGGGAAGATTTCATCATCTCCTTTCGCTTTTCCCAGTGGAAGGAGATCGATCTCAAGGCGCGGATCGCCGAGACGCCAGAGGAGCTGGCGCTATTCGTCTCGCTGCTGCGGGACTCAGGAGTCGATATTCTCCACGTGTCGACGCGACGTTTCTGGGAGGCTGCCTGGCCGGAGAGCGACAAGACGCTGGCCGCTTGGGTCAGGCAACTGAGCGGACTCCCGGTCATCGCCGTGGGCAGCGTCGGACTGAGCACGGACATCATGGAAACGGCTCAGGGCCTGGAATCGCACTCCGATGTACAGGCGAGCATCGCTCTTCTCGACCAGGGTCTGCAGCGGAGCGACTTCGACCTTGTCGCTGTCGGGCGCGGGCAGATTAGCGACCCCGAATGGGTCAACAAGGTGCGGGAGCAGCGTTATGGTGACATCATCGCCTTTTCCCGCAAAGCGCTTGGTAAGCTCGATGGGGAAACGGACCATATGGAGGGTGTGCCCCCAAAGGCCTGAGCGACACATCGGTATGGCAGATATCAGGATAAGAGTTGGGACGAGGCAATGAGCTCTGGCAGGCCAGCCGAATCAGCGGCGGATGAGGCGGTCGATCTGAACGGGCCGACCAGCCGCCCGGATGCCACGCGTGCATCATGGATCGCGCTCTCCATCCTGCTGCTCGTCTATCTGCTCAACAATCTCGATCGGTTCATCCTCTCGATCCTCGCCCAGCCGATCAAGGAAGAGTTGCGCCTCGCGGACTGGCAGCTTGGCCTGCTCACCGGCTTTGCCTTCAGTCTCCTGTATGTCGTCGTCGGCTTTCCGATGGCGCGCCTGTCCGACCGGGGAAACCGGACGTTGATCCTGTCCCTCTGCGTGGCCTTCTGGTCGATCATGACCGCGCTGTGCGGGCTCGCGACGAGTTTCGTGCAGCTTTGCCTGTTCAGAGCCGGTGTCGGTGTCGGTGAAGCGGCTTGCCTGCCCGCTTCACACTCGTTGGTCAGTGATCTCTTCCCGCCGGAGGCGCGAACGCGTGCGATGTCGATCTTCGGGCTGGGCCTACCGCTGGGCGGGTTTGCCGGCGTCGTGATCGGTGGCTTCGTCATGGACCATTGGGGATGGCGCAGCGCGATGCTGATCGTGGGTCTGCCCGGCCTGCTGGTAGCCCTGCTGACCTGGATGGTTATCAAGGAGCCCGAACGGGGCCGCTTTGAGCGGGCATCCGCGCGGACGTTGCCCAGCGCCGGGTCCCTGTTCGAAGTTGCGATGACGTTATGGAAATCGCCCATTGCCCGGAATGTGATCATTGCTCTGACGGCTGCGGGACTGGTCGGCGCGCCCAATGTCACCTTCATGGGCCCCTACATGATCCGCCGGTTCGACCTGGGCTACACGGAACTGGGCGTGATCATCGCGCTGACCTTCATGCTCGGATCGGCCATATCGACGCTGGGAGGCGGGCTCATCGTCCATTGGGCATCCCGCTTTGACGACCGCTGGATCATGTGGGTGCCTGCCATCGGCGTTGCGCTCAGCGCGCCATTATATGTTGCGGCTTATGCGCAAAACAGCTGGCAGGGCCTCGCGGCGATCCTGTTTCTCGCATCCGTCGTCAACTCGACCTATCTCGCGCCTTCCTACGCCATGCTGCACAGCACGGTCGGGCCAAACGGCCGGGCGACTGCATCGGTCATCGCGAGCTTCTGCCTCAGTCTGATCGCGATGGGTTTCGGCCCGCTGCTCGCCGGCATGGGGATCGATCTGCTGGCAGCTCATCTCTTCGGTGCCGTTGGGCAAGGTAGTTTTTCGAGCGCGTGCCCCGGCGGCGCGGCCGCCGCCGGGAGCGCCCCGGAAGTGGCCAGCGCATGCCGCTCCGCGACATCCCAGGCCACGCAATGGGTGATCATGGGATGCCTCGCAGCGATGGTATGGCCCGCCTGGCATTTCTTCCTTGCGGCGCGTCACATGACCATTCGGACCACCTCAAATGCACATCATTCGCGCGTCTGACTAACCGGCTTTGACAAGAGCGGGTGACGCTTGTCCGAGGTCATCGGATGACCGCGCCGCCGGACAGCGCGTTGTCCAAAGCGGGCATAGAGTGTCGGAAGAACGAACAGCGTCAGCAGCGTTGCGGATATCAGGCCGCCGATCACCACGGTCGCCAGCGGCTTCTGGACCTCGGCTCCGGAGCCGCTGGCAAACGCCATGGGCACAAAACCCAGGCTTGCGACCAGCGCAGTCATGGCGACCGGCCGCAGGCGTTGGATCGCGCCTGTTCGTGCTGCCTCGGCGCGGCTCATGCCCTTGCCGATCAGATCCTGAATGGAGCTGACCATGACCAGCCCGTTCAACACCGCGATTCCCGACAGCGCGATGAACCCCACCGCCGCCGAGATCGAGAAGTCCATCCCGCGCAGGAAGAGCAGCAACACGCCGCCGACGAGCGCGAAGGGCACGCCGGTGAAAACGATCGCCGCGTCCCGAACATTGCCGAGCGCACCGTAGAGCAGCAACAGGATGATGACGAAGCAGCCCGGCACGACAAGTTTCAGCCGCTCGCTTGCCGAAGCGAGATTCTCGAACTGCCCGCCCCACTCGAGATAACTGCCCGCAGGCAAGCGCACCTCGTTCGCAATCGCTGCCTGAGCGTCTGCAACGACACTGCCCACATCGCGGCCCCGGACGTTGGCCTGGACAACGACGCGGCGTTTGCCGTTCTCGCGGCTGATCTGGTTTGGCCCGTCGACCACCGCAATCGTCGCCACGCTCGACAGGGGGACATAGGCGCCCCCAGCGACCGGCACCTGAATCTGGGCCAGTGCGCCAAGGTCGGCACGTTGGGCCTCGGAAAGGCGGATGACCACCGGGAAGCGTCGATCACCCTCGAAGATCATGCCTGACGTGCGGCCGCCGATCGTGGCGGTGATGGTGTCCTGCACGTCCTGCGCCGTCACGCCGAGCCGCGCCATCGCATCGCGATTGACGCGGATGTCGAGCATCGGCAGGCCGGTGGTCTGCTCGACCTTTACGTCGGTCGCGCCTTCCGTCCTTCGCAGAACCGAAGCGATTTGCTCGGCTACCCGGTTCATCGATGCGAAATCGTCACCGAAAACCTTGACCGCGACATCGCCGCGGACGCCGGCAATCAGCTCATTGAAGCGCATCTGGATCGGCTGAGTGATCTCATAGGCGTTTCCGGGAATCTTCCCCAACTCGCCTTCTAGACGCTCGACCAGCGCCGCCTTGGTCAGGTGGGGATCGGGCCACTCGTCTCGTGGCTTGAGGATCACGAACATGTCCGTTGCATTGGGCGGCATCGGGTCGGATGCCAGTTCCGCCGTGCCTGTCTTGGAGAAGACGAACTTCACCTCCTTTTGACGCGACATCATCTGCTCGAGCGGCACCTGCATCGCCTGGCTTTGCTGGACCGATGTCGCCGGGATCCGCAGGGCCTGGATCAGGATGTCGCCTTCATCGAGCTGTGGCAGGAACACCTGCCCCAGCGAGAGGAATGCCGCCGCCGCGATCGCAAGGCTTCCAAGCGCCGCTCCGATGGTGAACGAAGGCATCTTCATCGCCCGATCGAGGCCCGGTTCGTACCGCGCCTTCAACCAGGAGATGATCCGGCCATCCTTTTCCTCAACCTTCTTCGAAAGCCAGATCGCGATCATCGCCGGCACGAAGGTCAACGACAGGATGAAGGCGAAGGCGAGCGCGATGATGACCGTGAGCGCCATCGGCACGAAGGTCTTGCCTTCCACCCCGGTGAGCGTGAGCAGCGGCACATAGACCAGAATGATGATCGCCTGGCCGTACACAGAGGGACGGATCATTTCGCGCGCCGCGCTCCCGACATTGCCGAGCCGTTCCTGCACTGTGAGCAGGCGGCCCTCATGATGCTGCTGTTCGGCGATACGCCTGAGCGCATTCTCAACGATGATGACGGCGCCATCAACGATAAGGCCAAAGTCGAGCGCGCCCAGGCTCATCAGATTGGCTGAGACGCCGACGCGCAGCATTCCGAAACCGGTCAGCACCATCGTGATCGGGATGACCAGCGCAGCGATCAGGGCCGCCCGGAAGTTGCCGAGCAGCAGGAACAGGACGACGATGACCAGAAGCGCGCCTTCGCTGAGATTCTTTGCGACCGTCTTGATCGTCGAGTTCACCAGTACCGTCCGATCCAGCACCGGCTGAATGACGACGTCGGGGGGCAGGGATGCGTTGATCTCCTGCAGCCTGTCGGCAACCGCGGTCGCCACGGTGCGACTGTTTTCACCGATCCGCATGATCGCCGTGCCAACCACCACTTCGGTGCCGTTCTCCGAGGCTGATCCCATCCGAACCGCCTGTCCGGTCTGCACCGTGGCGACCTGGTCAAGCGTGATCGGTACGCCCTTACGGATCGCGATGACTGTCCGCGCCAGTTCCGCTTCGTTGCGGATCAGCGCGTCCGATATGACCGCGAGACCTTCGCCACCGCGATTGACGAACCCGCCCCCGACGCTGGAGTTGTTGCGCTCGAGCGCCGTGCCGAGGTCGGTCAGGGTTAGCTCCATTGATGCCAGTTTCTGGACATTGGGAACGACGAGATATTGTTTGGCGTAGCCGCCGATCGAATCGATCCCGGCGACGCCGGGCACATTCTTCAGGAGCGGCGTGACGATCCAGTCCTGCGTGGTGCGCAGATAGGTGGCCTTATCGGCCTCGCTCGTCAGCCGTTGCCCTTCGGGCGTGATGTAGCTGCCGTCTGGCTGCTGGCCAGGCTCGCCGGGCCGATGCTTGTCGTCGGGCCGATGGTCGAGCCGAACCGTCCACATATAGACCTCGCCAAGCCCCGTCGCGATCGGCCCCATTTCAGGGCTGACACCGCCGGGCAGGCTCTCTTTCACGCTTTCAAGGCGTTCGCCGACCTGCTGACGCGCGAAATAGATGTCGGTCGCGTCGGTGAATACGGCCGTGACCTGGGCAAAGCCATTGCGGCTCAGCGAACGGGTGTACTCAAGACCCGGAATACCGGCGAGCGCCGTTTCGATCGGAAACGACACCTGCTTCTCGACCAGTTCAGGCGAGAGCGCGGGCGCACGAACGTTGATCTGCACCTGATTGTTGGTGATGTCCGGCACGGCGTCGATCGGCAGGCGGGACAAGGAATAGGCGCCGATGACGGCGGCAACGGCGGTGAGAGCGAGGACAAGCCAACGCTGCTCCACGGCCCATGTGACGATGCGGGCGATCATGGTTCAGTCCTCATGGCTTGCTTCGCTCTTGCCGAGTTCGGCCTTGAGCGTGAAACTTCCGGTGGTGGCGATCCGCTCACGGCCTGAAAGCCCGGAGCGGATGAGCACGGTGTCGCCGGCGGGATCGCCAAGCTGCACCGGCGTGACCCTGAAGCCTGTTGCCGTCCGCACGAACACAACCGTTTTCCCCTCGACCGTTTGCACGGCCGTCAAGGGCACGCGTACAGAGGCGGGACCGTCGCCACCGCCAGCCAGTTGCACCGACGCGGTAACCGCCTCGCCTACGCGCCATACGCCGCCGCCATTGTCGAGCGATGCGATCGCCGGCACCAGTTTTGTCTGTGGATCGAGCGCTGGCGATACGAAGCTGATCTGCCCGATCGCCGAGCGTCCTGCTGCGGTGACCGTCACGGGCACCCCAGGTCGGACGCGGCCCGCATCCTCGGGCTTGAGGCTGAGCGTTAGCGACACTTTCGACAGATTGGCGACCCGGAACAGCTCGGCGTCAGCCGCAACTGTTTGACCGAGCACCACCGGTCGCGCGATCACCTGCCCTGAGAGGGGAGCAACGATGCCGAGGCGATTGAGCCCGCCCCCACCGCCCCCAGTTGCCGAAACCTGGCTTTGCGCCTGAGTGAGTGCGATCCGCGCCTCGGTTGCCGCAGTTCGCACCGCGATCAGATCCTGCTCAGGTGAAACGCGCTGAGAGAACAGCCTTTGCTCGCGCGCGAGATTGGAATTGGCGAGGGCGAGCCGTGCCCGGGCCGCCTCGACCGCCCCCTTGAGCTGCGCCGCCTCGCGGCTCTCGATCACCGCAAGCGTCTGCCCGCGGGAAACGCTTTCGCCGAGATTGCGGTTAAGCGCGACGACACGACCCGCGATCGCCGCCGAGACGACCTGTGTCGCCTGCGGATTGCCATCGATCGTCGCGGGCAGTTCGATCGTGCCGGCGCCGCCGATCAGCGGAACGGCAACCTGCACGCCTGCCGCCGCGATCTGTTCGACCGAGAGCGTGATGACGCCTTCATCCGCATGACCGGTTTCCTTGGGTTGCTCGGGCGCGGTCTCGTTCGTCGAAGCGCCGTCACCGCAGGCAGCCAATATGAGCGCGAGCGACAATGCGCCCGCAAGCTGGATTTTCTTCATGACTGGTTTCCCCCTTGAGGCGCGGGAGCGGTCAGCCGCTCCAGCCGCGCACGGGCATTGTGATAATTGGCGAGGGCATCGATCGCAGCGACGCGGGTGTCCGCGAGCGTGCGCTCGGCGTCGAGCAAGTCGAGCTGGCTGAACTTGCCCTCGCGATAGCCGATCCGTGCGATACGGGCCGCCTCCTGCGCGGCCGCAAGCGCCGGACCGGCGGCCGCGCGTGCGGTCGTTTCGGCATTGGCTGCTTCAGCTTGCGCTTCGGCAATCGCCTGATCGACATCGAGTGCCGTCATGCGCCGCCGCGCCTCAGCCCTTGTGCGCTCGGCACTTGCCTGCGCCACCGCCGCCCGCCCGTTGTTGAACAGCGGGATTGCAATCGAGATGGCGAAAGCCGCGGCGGTGTCGTTGGTCGCTTCCAGACGCCGGAGCGCCGGCCCGATATTAAGATCGGGCACACGATTGGCGCGCGCCAGACGGATGCCGGCATCGGCGACGGCAAGATCGGCGTCGGCTGCCGCAAGCGTGAGCGTGCCGGACGCTGACGGCGCGATCGTCGGGCCATAGGATGCTGTCGGAATTTGGTCCAGCAGCCCGATGTCCAGCGCACCATCAATCGAACCGCCAAGCCGTCGTGCGAGGTTCAGCCGGGCGACATCCGCAAGCCGGGCCGCGCGTTCCAGGCTCGCCGCCGCGTTGATCCTGGCGAGATCCGCACGCTGCTCTTCAAGCGGTGAAGCACGGCCGGCTTGCACGCGCACCCGTGCCGCTTGCAGGGCATCGTTCGCGATCCTGAGCTGGTCATGGGCGGTTGCGAGCCGTCTTTCCGCCGCGATCGCCTCGACATAGAGCGACGTGACCTGAAGGCGGACATCGGCCGCGACGACTGCTGCCTCCAATTCCGCACGTGAAAGTTGCGCGGTGGCGACAGCAACGCGCGCGTTGCGCTTGCCGCCGAGTTCGATGGGCAATGTCACGCCCATCGTCGTCTCCGCGCTCTGGAGCCCCCTATATAGTCCGGTGCCGACGACATTCTCGACCTGCGCCTGCGCCAAGGGGTTGGGACGCAGGCCCGCAACCATGCGGTTGGCGCGGGCGGCTTCGATAGCGGCTTTGGCAGCGTCGGTTGACGGTGCAGCGCCGCCCGCTCCGGCGATGGCCTGTTCAAGCGTGAGGATCGACGCCGCAGCATCGGCCGATACGCGCCCCTGTTGCGCCTGCGCCGCCGAGGCACAGGACGCTGCGGCGAGCATCGCCGCGAGCAATTTCTTCATGAGTGATTCTTCCTGACAGCTGATCGTCAGGCCGGCATGTGCCGGCCGGCGAAACCGTCAGGCTTGGGGCGGCCTTGGCAAGACGCCGCCGCGGGCATCCGGCAGCGGCGCGCGCAAATGGCGCTGCTCGGGATCGTTTGTCACCAGGCTCGCCTGTGACCCGATGATCGTTGCAGGCGTTCCAACATGATGTCCGTGACAGGGATTGTGATGATGCGGCAGTCCATTGTCGCTGTCCGCAGGCACCTCGTCGCCATCACCCGGTGCGTGGACCGTAAGTTCGGCGCCAAGCACGCTCCCGCCCACCGCTTCAGCAGCGTGCGCCATGCCCGCGAAGCCGGAAAGCACCAGCATCAGGCAGGCGAGCAAAGGGAGAAGCTTGCGCATCATCCGTCCCTTACCACCCAGACGCCACGACGTAACCGCTTATTTGAAATGAGCTCTTCACGCACAAGGATGATTTGCGCGCCGCTGGAGGTGGCGAGAGCGATGCCCCGTTATCGAGATGGGCAGCAGGCATACCGTGCTCGTCGACGTGAGCAGCGGTGGAGGTTTTCGCATCACGCGCCAGGCTTTACGCGGTCACCCTCGCGCAAGCTTGCGGGACCGGCTTGGAAAGCGTGTACGTGACGCCTACGACAGCTCATGCGCGCAGTGGGCATTGCGGCGAATCCAGGATGGAATGTTAGGGGCGGACATGGTGAAGCATATTTTCTGGATCATCCTCGCGATCATCGGCGCCGTCTGTCTCGGCATCGTCGCCACGGCACGCGGCGAGGCGGTCAACGCGCTGTGGATCGTCATTGCCGCGGTCAGTATCTTCCTCGTCGCCTATCGTTATTATGCGCTCTACATCGCCCGGCACGTCATGCGGCTCGATCCTGCTCGCGCCACGCCGGCCCAGTACCGGGGCGACGGGCTGGATTATGTGCCCACGGATCGCCGCGTCCTCTTTGGCCATCATTTTGCGGCCATTGCCGGCGCCGGCCCCTTGGTCGGCCCGGTGCTCGCGGCGCAGATGGGCTATCTGCCCGGCACGCTCTGGATCATCTTCGGCGTCGTGCTGGCCGGCGCGGTGCAGGATTTCATGGTGCTGTTCATCTCGATGCGGCGCGACGGAAAATCGCTCGGTGAACTGGTCCGCATGGAGATGGGGCCGGTCGCCGGCACGATCGCGCTGGCCGGCGCCTTCCTGATCATGGTCATCATCCTCGCGGTGCTCGCCCTCATCGTCGTGCGCGCACTGGCGGAGAGCCCCTGGGGCATGTTCACTGTCGCCGCCACGATCCCCCTCGCCCTCTTGATGGGCATCTACACACGCTGGATCCGCCCGGGCCGCATTGGCGAGGTTTCGCTGCTCGGCTTCGTAGGGCTGATGCTCGCCATCATGTACGGGCAATCGGTCGCCGCCTCTCCCGTCTGGGGGCCGATCTTCACCTTCACGCCCACGCAGCTCTGCTGGATCCTCATCGGCTATGGCGCCGTCGCCTCCATCCTGCCGGTGTGGCTGCTGCTGGCGCCGCGCGATTATCTGTCGACCTTTCTCAAGATCGGCGCGATCGCCGCGCTGGCGATCGGCATCGTCGTCATGGCCCCGCCGCTGCGGATGCCGGCGCTGACCCAGTTCGTCGGCGGGGGCGGTCCGGTCTGGTCGGGCGGCCTCTTCCCCTTCCTGTTCATCACCATCGCCTGCGGCGCCGTCTCGGGCTTCCATGCGCTCATCTCCAGCGGCACGACGCCCAAGCTCATCGCGGCCGAAACCGATGCGCCCTTCATCGGCTATGGTGCGATGCTGATGGAAGCGTTCGTGGCGATCATGGCGCTGGTGGGCGCCTCGATCCTCGATCCGGGCATCTATTTCGCGATGAACAGTCCGGCCGCGATCACCGGCGGCGATCCCGTGAGCGCAGCGGCCGCGGTCACCGCCATGGGCTTTCCGGTCTCAGCCGACACATTGGCCCAGACCGCCCGCGATGTCGGTGAGCACAGCATCGTCTCGCGAACCGGTGGCGCGCCGACCCTCGCCGTCGCCATGGCCGAGATTTTCAGCCATGTCGTCGGGGGGCCGGCGATGAAGGCGTTCTGGTATCATTTCGCCATCCTGTTCGAGGCGCTGTTCATCCTGACGGCCGTCGATGCCGGGACGCGCGCCGGCCGCTTCATGCTGCAGGATCTGATCGGCCTTGCCGTCCCCTCATTCCGCGCGGGCAACGCCCTGCTGCCAGGGGTGATCGCGACCGGTCTGTGCGTGGCCAGCTGGGGCTTCTTCCTCTATCAAGGCGTCACCGATCCGCTGGGCGGCGTGAACACGCTCTGGCCGGTGTTTGGCATCTCCAACCAGATGCTCGCGGCTGTCGCACTGATGCTCTCCACGGTGGTTCTGTTCCGCATGAAGCAGCACCGCTTCGCCTGGGTGACGGTCGTCCCCACCCTCTGGCTGCTGGTCTGCACGCTGAGCGCCGGCGCGCTCAAGCTCCTGTCGAGCGATCCGGCCGTCGGCTTCCTCGCACATGCCCGGCGCTTTTCGGACGCCGCCGCGCGGGGCGAAGTTCTCGCCCCGGCGAAATCCATGGCAGAGATGAACGCGATTATCTTCAATGATCGGATCGATGCCGGTCTTTGCGCGCTGTTTGTCGCCGTGGTGCTCTCGCTGCTCTTCTTCACCATCCGGACCTGTCTGGCGAGCCTGCGCAATCCCGAGCCGACGGCGCATGAAGCCCCGGCCCAGATGGTCCCTGCGGAATGAGCGGCCTGTGGCACCGGCTGCGCGCCACCGCGCGCCTGATGGTCGGGCAACCGCCTTATGAGGCCTATCTGGCCCATATGGCGCGCCACCATCCCCAGGCCAAACCGATGACGCGGACCGAGTTTTTCCGTAACCGTGAGCAGGCGCGCTATGGGGGCGCTGGCGGAGGCAAGTGCTGCTAGGTTATTCGGCGCCTATCTCGGAACCAAAACCTGCATCCCGCATCTGCTTTTCGTCGCGCTCGGCCTTTCGCTGGCCATCCTCAATATAATCGCGCTCGCGACCTTGTGGCTTATCGGTGTTCGGGACGACCGAGGGGTTGGACGGCTCGGGTCTGCCGTCCGGCATGGACCGATCCCGTTCCGGCTTTTGTCGAGGGTTGTGTTCTTCCATGTGTCTTCTCCGTTTCTGCTTTGGAAACGGAGGCCGCAGGAGCCAGTTCCGCGCGCGCGTACAGCGGTGCGGCTTTCTCCATCATTCTATCCGCGCAGGATCTTTTCCATCCCCCTGCCCTTCGCGAGTTCGTCGATCAGTTTATCGAGATAGCGGATTTCGCGCATGGTGCACTCCTCGATCGTCTCGACGCGCACCCCGCAGACGACGCCGGTGATCAGGGAACGCGCGGGGTTCATACAGGGGGCGGTTGCAAAGAAGTCCTCGAATGAGGTGCCGGCGGCCAGCACGCTATCGAGGGACTCTTGGCTGTGCCCCGTCAGCCAGCGCAAGATCTCGTCCACCTCTTCCTTTGTGCGCCCTTTCTTGGCTGCCTTGGCGACATAGAGAGGATAGACGCTTGCGACACTGACTGAATAGATACGATGCCCTGCCATCGGCCGCTCCATCACATGATCGTGCCCGAAGCATGAATAGACGGCCGGCGATAAGCAAGTGCTCTGCCGGAATGACCGTTCCGTGGCAGAGAGGTGGTTGCGTCTCAACACCGTTCAAGCATCGCAAATTTTCGGTTCCTGACGTTGGGGGGCCTGCGATGTCCACACCGCGGCCACGACGGCGATCAGGCCGATGACTGCGGCGCCGGCCCCTGCCAGGGCGACAGCGCGATAGCCAAGTCCCGCAGCGATCACACCGCCACCGATGGCGGCGCCGATCGCGTTGCCGAGGTTGAAGGCGCCGATATTGACAGCGGACGCCAGATTGGGCGCATCCGCTGCGGCAGCCATCACCCGGACCTGAAGCGGCGGAACGAGCGCGAAACTTGCAACGCCCCAGAGAAAGATCAGGATCGCGGTTGGCGCGGCGAACGGCATCAGGACCGCGAACGCAACCAGCACCAGCGCCAGCCCGGCGAGCGTCACCATCAATGTGCGATCGACCGAGCGATCCGCGAAGATGCCGCCCAGCCAGTTGCCCACCGTGAGCCCGACGCCATAGGTCACCAGCATCGCCGTCACGAAGCCGAGCGACGCATGCGTTTCTGCACGCAGGATGGGCGCGATATAGGTGAACACGGTGAACATGGCGCTCGATCCGATCACGGTCAGCGCCAGTGCGGCGAGCACCGGGCCGCGCTTCAGCACGCGCAGCTCGGCAATGGCATTGCCGCCTTGGGGCGCAGGCAAGATCGGCAGGGTCAGCCGCAGCGCGGCGATGGTGGCGACGCCCAGTCCGGCGATCCCCCAGAACGACATCCGCCAACCCAGATGCTCGCCCGCCCAGGTCGCGAGCGGGACGCCGACGACATTGGCGATGGTCAGCCCCATGAACATCGCCGCGACTGCACCAGCCTTGCGCTCTGGCGGAACCAGGCCCGCGGCCACGATCGCCCCGACGCCGAAAAAGGCGCCGTGGTTGAGCGAGGTGACGAGCCGCGCCGCCAGCAGCATCCCGTATCCGGTCGAGATCGCAGCCAACAGGTTGCCGAGCGTGAAGATGCCGGCGAGCGCAATGAGCAGCGTGCGGCGCGGTACCCGGCCGGTGGTCAGGGTCATCAATGGCGCGCCCAGCATCACGCCGAACGCATAGGCGCTGATGAGCAGGCCGGCGGTCGGGATCGACACGCCAAGATCGCCGGCGATGACCGGGAGCAGACCCATGGGTGCAAACTCGGTCACACCGATGCCGAACGCGCCGATCGCCAGTGCGGTGATGCCGGGATTCAGTTTCAAAGGGTTCACTCCCGTCAGACCATGGGGGGATTGAGCAGGGCAAAGCCATCCTGCTGGCGGTAGGGCGTATGCGGATAGGGCGGCATGACGGTGCTGGCCGCATCCAGCGCGGCAATCTGTTCGGGCGTCAGAGCCCAGCCGACCGCGCCCAGATTTTCACGCAACTGGGCCTCATTCCGGGCACCGATGATGACGGAGGAGACGGTCGGTCGGCCCAGCAGCCAGTTGATCGCGACCTGCGGCACGGATCTGCCGGTTTCGGCTGCGACCGCCTCCAGCGCGTCGATCACGCGATAGAGATGGTCCTCCGCAACCGGCGGCGCGAATTGCTCTGTCTCATTCAAACGACTGCCCGGGGGGATCGGTCGGCCGCGCCCGATCTTCCCGGTCAGCCGTCCCCAGCCGAGCGGGCTCCACACCAGCGCGCCGATGCCCTGGTCGGCGGCGAGCGGCATCAGATCCCACTCATAGGCGCGCCCGATCAGCGAATAATAGACCTGATGGGCGACAAGGCGCGGCCAGCCATGGCGCTCGGCCGCGGCCTGCGCCTTCATCACCTGCCAGCCTGGATAGTTGGAGACACCGGCATAGCGCAGCTTGCCCGCCGCAATCAGCCTATCGAGCGTGCCCATGACCTCTTCCGCCGGGGTGGACGCATCGAGCGCGTGGAGTTGCAGCAAGTCGATATAATCCGTGCCCAGACGCCGCAACGCATCCTCCACCGCGCGGATCAGCCGTGCCCGTGAGGCGCCCCAATCCTGCGGCCCTTCGCCCATCGGCAGGCCGGTCTTGGTGGAGATCATCAGGGCATCGCGCCGCCCCTTGATTGCGGACCCCAGCACCTCTTCCGACGCGCCGTTCGAATAGACGTCGGCGGTATCGAACAGGGTCACGCCCGCATCGAGACAGATATCGACCAGCCGCCGCGCTTCGGCAGCATCGCTCTGTCCCCAGGCGCTGAACAACGGCCCCTCGCCGCCGAACGTCCCGGCGCCGAAACTCAGGGCCGACACGCGCAAACCCGAGCGCCCTAGTTGCCGATAATCCATGCTCGATCCTTCGATTGCGATTTCCACTCATAAATGGACCGCAGCGCCCCGCTGTTGTAGTGCGCATTCGAGCCAAGGATCTTTGCTATGGACGCAAAAGTTATTGAGAGTGGCGATCGCGCGCGCGCCATGGAGATATTCGTCGCGGCGATCGATCGAGGCAGTTTTTCCGCCGCCGGCCGCGCGGTGGGCTTGACACCCTCGGCCGTGAGCCGCGCGGTCGACAGGATCGAGGCGCGACTGGGCGTCAGGCTCCTGCTCCGCTCGACCCGGGCGCTCACCCCGACGGCGGAAGGCCTCGCCTATCTCCAAGCCGCACGGCGCATCCTTGCCGATCTCGACGATAGCGAGCAGCAGATCGCCGATCAGGGCCTGCCGCGCGGACGCCTGCGGATCAGCGCGGCGCTGTCGCACGGGCGGCTATGCGTGGTGCCGCTGCTCGGCCGCTTCGCGCAGGCTTATCCCCATATTCTGGTCGACATCGCGCTGACTGATGCGCTGGTCGATGTCGCGGCGGGGCAGGCCGATGTTGCGATCCGCTTCGGTCCGCTCGCCGACAGCGGCCTGACTGCGCGCAGGCTGGGTGAAAGCCGCCGCGTCATCATCGCCTCACCCGATTATCTGGGAGGGGCCGGGACCCCGCGCGTGCCGGAGGATCTGCATGGCCACAATTGCCTGAACTTCAACTTTCGCCGCAGTGAGCCAGTCTGGCCCTTCATGCGCGACGGGGAGGCGTTCTCCCTGGCGATGAAGGGGAGCATTGAAGCCAATAATGGCGAAACGCTCGGTCAACTCGCTGCGCAGGGCGTCGGCATCGCACGTGTTGGCGCCTTCAGCGTCGCGCAGGAGATCGCCAACGGCACGCTCGTGCCGCTGCTGGAAGACTACAACCCCGGTGACGTCGAGCAGATCAATGCGGTGTTCGTCGGCGGCGCCAATCTTCCGGCCCGCGTGCGCGTCTTTGTCGACTTTCTGATCGAGCACATGCGGTAGGTTGCGCCTGTCGCCGTGATGGACGAGACGACCGCTGTGCTCGCGCTCATGATCCGGGGAAGCTGGTCGCCGCGTGGCGCCCATGACGCGGGACAGCGCTGCGGATCAGGTGCTCACTCCTCCCTTGCGCGGGCCGCGCCCCAAGAGATAGGCAGCGCCATGACCCAATCTCAGCTGGCCGATATTCTCATTGCACGACTGGTCCGTGACCATGGCGGCACTCGCCAACGCTGGCGTAAGGTCGTCGGTCCGATCCGGATTTACGATCTCAGGACCCATCCCCATTGCAACTGGATGGTCGATGCGACCGGTTCGACCTCCGATATCGCAAAGGTCGAGAGCCTGCTCGATGAACTGCGCCAGAACCACCCCATCCTCACGGCTGACCGTTGACGCTGGGTTAGGGCGCCGAGGGCCTAGACGTCCGGCGCGATCAGCACCTTGCACTGCTCGCCGCGCTGTTTGAGCGCCTCGAAGACCGTGGGCGTATCGGCGAGCGCAATGGTGCTGGTGACCATCAGCCGGGGCGCGATGGCGCCCTGTTCCAGCGCGGCAAGGGCGGCCTCATATTCCTGCACGGTGAAGAAGGCGCTGGTAACGAGGCGCACTTCCTTGCCGAGCATGGCGAAGGAGTTGAACGTGTCCGGCTTGGTGCACAGGCCCAGCAACAGGATCGTGCCGCGCGGACGCACCTGGTCCACGGCTTGCGCGATCAGGCCGGGCACGCCGACGCATTCGAAGACGATGTCGGCCATGCCGCCCAGACCCTGCACGGCACTTTCGACCGGGTTCTGCGGGTCCACCACGAACACGTCCGCGCCCATCTCGTGCGCGCGCTGCTGCTGCGCGGTGGAGATATCCTGCACTGCCACCTTGGCGGCCCCGAGCCGCTTGGCCCAGAAGGCCACCGCAAGCCCGATCGGCCCTGCGCCCAACACCAGTACCTTGTCACCGGTTTTCAGGCCCGACAGGTTCACGCCGTGCAGGGCTACGGCCAGCGGCTCGATAATGGCGCCATCCGCCAGCGTCAGCCCCGCAGGCAGGGGCACGCACTGGTTTGGGCGCGTGACGGCATAATCGGCATAGCCGCCGCCCTGCAGCCCGAATGACGCGCACCACTGCACTTCGCCCTTGCGGCAATGTTCGCAGTCGCCGCAGCTTTTGAGCGGGATGACCGAGACGAGCTCGCCGACCTTGCGCCCTTGCGTGTTCCGACCCAGCGCCACCACCTCGCCGGCGAACTCATGGCCCAGCACATCGCCATGCTTGCATCCATAAGCGGCATCCTGCGTCATATGCAGATCACTGCCGCAAATCCCGCAGCGCCCGACCTTGACCACCAGTTCACCCTCGCCCGGCGTCGGATCAGGAACATCCTCGAACGCCAGCGGCGTGTGGAGCGCCTGGAAAATAACGGCTTTCACAAATATGCCCTTTCGTCTCTCGCCGAGGCCCGTGCCCGAGGGCGACATCTCTATCTTATCCGCCTCAATGCTGACACGGCCTAACCGACTGCTCGCATCCAATAAAATGCCAAGCCCGGAACGGACAGCGCTCGATCACATTGTTCTTGAAGATTTCGGGAGGATATATGCCATGGCGAGCACGTCGCAGGGCGGGAATGGTGGCTCAACGCATTGGACGACGTTCCTCAAGGAGTTCGCCAAGGCACCCCTTTCAGTCGGCTCGCCCATTGCCACCTCGGCGGGTACCATCAAGCGCCAGCTAGAAGGGGTCGACTGGGCCAAAACGCGTCTGTTCGTCGAATATGGCCCCGGCACAGGAGAGTTTACCCGCTATATTCTTGCGCACCTGCCACGCGACGCTCAGCTGATCGCGATCGAAAGTGAAAACGGGCTTGCCGACCATCTTCGCCAGACGATCGATGATCCTCGCTTTACGGTCCATACTGGTTCAGCCCTCAAAGCTCAGACTATCCTCGGGCACGACGTGGTCGGACGGGTAGACTATATTCTCTCTGGCCTCCCCTTCTCCGCGTTGGAGAAGCCCGACAGGGCAAGAATTGTGGAGGATGCCGCGCGCCTTCTCAACGACGACGGTGAGTTCCTCGCTTATCAGGTGCGTCGGGCGATCGAACCGTCACTTCGCAAAGTCTTCACACGAGTGAAACGGCGCCGGCGTTGGCTCAACGTGCCGCCTTATCATCTGTACTGGTGCCGAGAGCCAAAGCGATCTCGCTCTTCGAACCGGGTGGACTGATCCGGCGTCCCTCCCCATCGCAATTGCTGAATCGCGGAGTGAGGGCGCTCCGGTCTGTGCACGCGATGGCTAAGGCGGCAGCATCTACCTCACTGCGGTCCCCTGCCCTGTTCGCCCCGCGGCGGGCCATCAGGTACTCCATGATCGCGATTGCCTCGGCCCTGGAGTGCCGTTCTCGATCGCCGGGATTGATCGCCAAAAGCTGCCATCCCGCTCAGCGGCCAGCATGTCCTCCTTGACGATAGCGCTCGCCCGCTTGCGCGGGATCGCCCCTATTCAGCAGCGATCGCGTCGATATCATGCGCGGGTTTTGCCGTCCTCAGCTGCATCATGTGCCGCCGATAGGTCGCGAGCGCCTGGCCGACCACCTGATCCATATTATAATAGCGGTAGGTGGCGAGCCGTCCGACGAACAGGACATCGGGCGTACCCAAAGCGAGCGCTTCATAGCGTTTGAACAGAGCGGCATTTTCCGGGCGCGGGATGGGGTAATAGGGGTCACCCTCCGCGCTGGGATATTCGTAGGTGATGCTCGTGCGGGCCGCACTCTGGCCGGTCAGATGCTTATACTCGGTAATCCGTGTATAGGGCACTGCTTCTGACGGATAGTTGATGACGGCGACCGGTTGCAGCCATTCGGTGTCGCGCGTCTCGTGCCGAAACTCAAGCGACCGATAGGGCAGCTTGCCGTAGCGATGGCCGAAATATTCATCGATCGGGCCGGTAAAGACGAGCCGGTCATACCGCACGCGGGCCGCAACCTCCTCGAAGGTAACGCCAAGCTCCATGTCAATCAGCGGATGGTCGAGCATGGCGGCGAACATCGCCGTATAGCCCTCGGCCGGCATCGCCTGGAAGCCGTCGGTGAAATAGCGATCATCCGTATTTGTCCGCGTGGGCACGCGGGCTGTCACCGATTTGTCGAGTTCGGACGGGTCCATGCCCCATTGCTTGCGGGTATAGCCTTGGAAGAAAGTCTCATAGAGATGGCGCCCCACCTTGGAGATGACCACGTCGGCCGATGTGCGGATCGTCTCGACCGGCTCCGCCTGGCTCTCAAGAAAGGCCTCCGCCTCTGCCTCGTCCGCCAATGCCAGCCCGTAGAGGCTGTTCAATGTGTCGCGGTTGATCGGCATCGGCACCTGCAGCCCATCGACGTCCGCCAGGACGCGATGCTCGTAAGGGTGCCAGCGCGTGAAGCGTGAGAGATAGTCGACGATGTCCTGACTGTTCGTATGGAAAATATGGGGACCGTAGCGATGGACCAGAATGCCGGCCTCGTCATAATGGTCATAGGCATTGCCGGCGATATGGTCGCGCCGATCGATGACGAGGACGCGCTTGCCGCCGTCCGCCGCGAGGCGTTCCGCCATCACCGCGCCCGCAAAACCCGCGCCGACGACCAGATAGTCGTAATGGCGGGTGGGGAGCGGCGTCATCACCTCCTCGATGAGCGCCGACATCGCGTCGACCACCTTGTCCCAGGAGAGATCGGCGAGACATGCGTCTGCGCTCGCCCTCCACGGGGCATCGGCAGGCGCACGGGCGCGAGAGAGAGCCCGCTCGCACGCAGCCACGAATGCCTCGGGATTGCCGGCGATCTCGACCGCGTCGAGCATGCCATAATGGCGCGCCACATCGATGATCGGGGTGGAAACCACCGGCAGGCCCGCTGCCAGATATTCCGGCGTCTTGGTGGGAGAAATGAACTGCGTGGACGGATTGATGGCAAAGGGCATCAACGCGACGTCCCAGCCCCGCGCATAGTGCGGGAGCTCGCCATAGGCTTTGCTTCCCAGATAGGCGATGTTGGGCCGCTGCGGCAGATCGGCGGGATCGATCTTGACCACGGGCCCCACGAGCACCAGCGACCAATCGGGATGCGCATCGGCGACGGCGGCGAGCAGGGCGAGGTCCATCCGCTCGTCAATGACGCCGTAGAAACCGAGCCGCGGGCGCGCGAGTTCGGCCTGGTCGGAAGGATCCTCCCCCGGCAGACGCGCCGCGGCAAAATGCGCGGCGTCGACGCTGGAGGGGAAGGCATGGACGGCAGGGTGGCGCGCGCGCTTCGCCTCGTAGAGACTGTAGCCGCCAGTGAAAACGAGATCGGCTCTCTCGAACAGCTCGGCTTCCAGTTCCGCCAGTTGCGGGGGCGCAAACCGGAAATTCGCCAGCTCGTCCATACAGTCATAGATGGTGCAGGCCGCCTGGAGATGCCGCGAGAAGGGCAGCATCATCGGCGTATAGTACCATGTCACCAGCGGCTCGGCATGATCGCCCAGATGGGCGTCGAGCAGGTGCCGCAGGGTGACCTGGCTTTCCGCATCCGTCAGGCCTTCCGGGAGGTGCGGTGTCGCGACCGTGATTTGCGGGGCGGGTGTCCTCAGCTCCAGCCAGGCATCAGCGGTCTCGCCGCTCACGAGCGGTTCCTCCCAGAAGGTGACCAGCTGACGATATGCGAAACGCGACATAAGATGTTGCGGGCGCTGGAACACGAAGTCCCAGCGCAGATGCGAGAAGCACATCAGCGTCATTATTTGTGGCTTTCGAGGCTAGAGCGGAATGAACCTGTATGGGCAACAATGCGCGCACAGCGTCCTTGCTCCCGCTTATTTACCACGATTGATCGATATCAATACGATAGTGCCAGTAGGACTTTGATTGGAGGCGAACGGGGGGCCGGGTTGGTATATGCTCGGTGCACGGCCATCGCCGTATGAGGTTCCCTTGGACGCCGTATCGACCCAGCTTGCCCCTCTCGCCCTGTGGGGCGGCTGCGAATGCACGATCAATCGCGTCGGGGATGATTATCTCGATCAGTCGGCGCGAAGCGGGCACAGTGATCGACCCGAAGATCTGGATCGATTGGCCGGCTTGGGCGTGACGGCGCTGCGTTACCCTTTGCTGTGGGAGAGTTTTGCCCAAAGCGACCAGCGCGAGGCTCTTTGGGCGTGGCACGCCGACCGGCTAGGGCGGCTGCGCGCGCTTGGCATCCGCCCGATCCTCGGCCTGATCCATCATGGCAGCGGTCCCGCCCCCACCCACTTGCTGGACCCGGCATTTGCGGCGGGTCTTGCCGATCACGCGCGGGAGGCGGCCGAGCGGTTCCCCTGGGTCCAGGATTGGACGCCGGTCAACGAGCCTCTCACCACTGCGCGCTTTTCCGCCCTTTATGGTCATTGGTATCCCCATCTTCGCGACGAGACGGCTTTCTGGACCGCGCTCGTCAACCAGGTCGATGCCATTCGGGGGGCGATGGACGCGATCCGCATGATCATTCCCGCGGCGCGCCTCGTTCAAACAGAGGATCTGGGGCATACCGACGCGACACCGCAGCGGGCCGCTCAGGCAGGCTTCGACAATCATCGCCGCTGGGCGACCTGGGATTTGCTGACCGGCCGCCTGATAGCGGGGCACGCGCTTTGGGATCATCTCGAGGGCTTGGGGCTGTCGGATCGTCTTCGTGACATCGCTTCCGCGCCATGCCCGCCGGCCATCATCGGCCTCAATCATTATCTCACCAGCGACCGCTTCCTCGACCACCGGCTGGAGCGCCATCCCCCGGCCAGCCATGGCGCTTGCGCCACCGGGCCGGTTGCCGACGTCGAAGCCGTCAGAGCCATAGCTCACCCGCCGGGCCTTGAAGGCGCCGTTCGCGCTGCCTGGGAGCGCTATGAGGTGCCCATCGTGCTCACCGAGGTGCACAATGGTTGCACGCGCGAGGAGCAGATGCGCTGGCTCGATGAGGCCTGGACGACAGCCACGGCCCTCCGCGCGGACGGCATCTGCATCGAGGCAGTGACAGTCTGGAGCCTGTTCGGCGCGTTCGACTGGGACAGCCTGCTCACCAAAAAGGCCGGCCATTATGAGAGCGGCGTGTTCGACGTGCGGGGCCCCGAACCGCGAGAGACCGCTTTGGCGCCGATGATGCGCGCGTTGGCGGGAGGTGCAAGACCGGCTCATCCCGTCCTCCATGGGCAGGGATGGTGGCGTCGACCCGGGCGCCTCACGGGGCCTGCGACAGAGCCACGCACGATCGATGGACCGCCGGCTCCAGAAGCGCGCCCGCTCTTGATCCTCGGGGCGACCGGAACCTTGGGCCAGGCCTTTGCGGGGGCCTGTTCGCTTCGTGATATCGATCATCGGCTGGTCGGACGAGACGTCATCGACCTGCACGATGCCGCCACGATTGCCGACGCGCTGGATCGGCTGCGGCCTTGGGCCGTCATCAACTGCGCGGGCTGGGTGCGGGTCGATGAAGCAGAGGGCAGCGCCGACGCCTGCCTTGCGACCAATTTCACAGGCTGCGTCGCCCTTGCAGCCGCCTGCGCGCAACGCGACATCCATTATAGCTGCTTCTCCAGCGACCTCGTCTTCGATGGCCATGGTCGGCGCGCTTATGTGGAGAGCGATGCGCCAGCGCCGCTCAACGTCTACGGAGAGAGCAAGGCGCGGGCCGAGGCGGGTGTTCTGGCGGCTGGCGGGCGCGCGCTGGTCATCAGGACCGCATCCTTCTTCTCACCCTATGATCCGCACAATTTCGCCATGCATCTGGTGGCGGCGCTGCGGACCGAACGCGTATTTCACGCCGTGGGGGATTGCATCACCTCGCCCACTTATGTGCCCGATCTCGTCCGCGCCACGCTCGACCTCGTGATCGATGACGAGTGCGGCATCTGGCACCTCACCAGCGACGGCGCTTTCTCCTGGGCGCAGTTTGCGCATGCCGTGGGCGAAAGGATGGACCTGCCGACCGATCTGATCGAAACCGTCTCCATCGACGCGATGAACTGGCCGGCGCGGCGGCCCCGCCATGCGTCGATGAGCAGCGAGCGCGGCCTGATCATGCCCAGCCTGGCTTCGGCAATCGACCGCTTTGCCCTGCACCTCCGCTGAGGGCGCAGGTTCGTCGCCTCAGCCTAGGCCTTTTCGAGAACGGCCCGGATCTTGGCCGCGAGCTGCTCGACCGTGAAAGGCTTGCCGAGAAGCTCCACACCGGGATCGACAACGCCGTTGTGGACGACCGCGTTGCGCGTGTAGCCGCTGGTATAGAGCACCTTCAGGTCCGGCCGGCGGCGGCATGCTTCATCGGCGAGTTTCCGTCCGTTGATGTCCGGCATGATGATGTCCGTGAACAAGAGCGTGATCTCCGGATGCTCGTCGAGCACGCGCAGCGCCGCATGTCCGCCATCCGCTTCCAGCACGCGATAGCCCAGTTCGACCAGCGCATCGACGCTGAACCGGCGGACGGCGGCCTCATCCTCGACCACCAGAATGACCTCCTGCTCATCGCCCCTCGGCAGGTCGGCCCGCACCTGTTCGATCTCTCCGGCGGCCTCGCCATAGAATCGCGGGAGGTAGATCTTGATCGTCGTCCCCTCGCCCGGCTCGGAATAGATTTTGATATGCCCGCCCGACTGCCGGACAAATCCGTACACCTGGCTCAGCCCCAGACCGGTGCCCTTGCCCACCGCCTTGGTGGTGAAGAACGGATCAAACGCCTTGGCGATGACGTCGTCCGGCATGCCCGTGCCGGTATCGGTCACGGCGATCATCACATATTGGCCCGCCGGAACGCCGAAATTCTCCGCGGCATAGCGATCATCGGCGTGCGTGTTCTGCGTTTCGATCGTCAGGTGTCCGCCATCCGGCATGGCATCGCGGGCATTGACCGCCAGATTGACGATCGCGTTTTCAAGCTGATTGCGGTCGGCATGGGTGCGCCACACGCCCGCCGCAAGAACCGTCTCCAGCCTGACATCGCCGCCCAGCGAATGCAGCAGAAGCTCGGACATGCCCGAGACGAGCTTGTTGGGATCGAGCACCTCGGGATTGAGCGGCTGCTGGCGCGAGAATGCGAGGAGGCGATGGGTCAGGGTCGCGGCGCGCTGCGCACCATCGATCGCGGCATCGATATAGCGTTTCGCGCGCTCATCATCGGCCATGACGCGCCGGCTCAACAGGTCGAGTGAGCCGATCACCACGGCCAGCATATTGTTGAAGTCATGCGCGATGCCGCCGGTCAATTGGCCGACAGCTTCCATTTTCTGTGCCTGACGCAAGGCCGCCTGCGCTTGCTCGCGCACGGCCACCTCCTCGGTCACGCGCCGCTCGAGATGCTCGTTGAGCTCCCGCAGTTCCGCCTCGGCCCGCTTGCGCGCCGTCACGTCAATCGCCGTGCCAACGACGCGCAGACACCGCCCGGCCTCGTCGAAGACGCCGCGTCCCTTGGCGGCCACCCAGCGCACCAGTCCATCTTCCTTGCCGATCGTCCGATATTCGACATCATAGATCGCGCGGACATTGGGGTCTGCGGCCGCCAGATAGGCTTCGGTGGTATGCGCGCGATCGTCGGGATGGAGGCCTTCGTAAAAATCCTGCATCGACACTTCGACATCGGGCGAGATGCCGAACACCCCTTTCACGATGGGTGGCCAGATCAGAACATCGTTGACCACGTCGACGTCCCAGAAGCCGACCTCGGCGGCATCCGTCGCCAGCCGCAGCCGCTCCTCGCTGATCGCCAGCTCGGCCCGGACGCGCATCCGTTCGGACAGATCGAGCATCGCCCCGATCATACGCAGGGCCCGCCCCTGCGCATCCCGGATGATGTGGCCGCGATCGAAGACGTGGGCGTAGCTCCCGTCTCCACGCCTGAACCGATATTCTCCGCTCCAGCTGTCCGACGAGCCGTCGATCGCCGCGTGGATGGTCCTGTCCACCTCGTCCCGGTCATCCGGGTGGATCTGCGCGATCCACCATGTCCCGTTATTCTCGATCTGGTCGACCGGGTGGCCATAAGCGATGGAGAGCGCGTCGTTCCAGGTCACATAGTCAGTGACGAAATCCCAATCCCAGATGGCGTCGTTCGTCGCCTTGCTCGCCAGGCGGTAGCGTTCTTCGACCGCGCGAATATCCTCAAGCCGGGTTCGCGCTTCATATTGCCGTCGGCGTGCCCGCAAGGCGGCCGTCGCAACGCTGACCAATGTGGTCGGGTGAAAGGGGCGTTCGAGAAAGGTCACGTTGCCGAGCAATTCGAGATGACGGCCGGCGGCAGGATTGCGCTCGATGCCGCCGCCGCGCTGGGTGAGCAGGACGAAGGGAAGATCGGACCATTCCTGCTGCGCGGCGATGAGCTCCACCAGCGGCCTCAGATCGGCCGCCTTGACCGCTTCATCGGTCATCATCACGAACCCAAGACCCTGTGCGAGGCGCGCGACCAGCGCATCGAGCGACGGGACAATCTCGGTTTCGATGCCGGCCTGGTTGAGGATGGCGGCGGCGATCTCTGCATCCCGACCGTGAGGGGCGAGGATGACGGCACGCTCCGAAAAAGTGCGGTTCATCAGCCGCGCTTGTCCTGGCCGAGATCCATCAGATTGCCGGCACCGACCATCGTGGGGATGCCACGCAACACACCCTGAAAATGCGTCAGCGGCTCGCCGATGGTGATGCCTTGTGCGTCGATACGATATTCGCGGATCGTATTCTCATGGACGCCCGAGCGTTTCTTGACGATCGAGATGGCCCGCCGGACATGGCCCACCGCCTCGAAATAGCGCAGCAGCACAACCGTATCGGCCAGATAGGTGATGTCCACCGGGGCCTGCATGTCTCCCACCACGCCATGCTGCGTGACGGTAAGGAACGTGCTGGCCCCGCGCCGATTGAGATATTGCAACAGCTCGTGAATGTGGAGGACAAGCGCGCTCTCCTCGGGCATCGCCGCGCGATATCCATTGAGGCTGTCGATCACGACGGTGCGGATGCCATGCTCCTCAACGGTCGCGCGCGCCCGATGAGCAAACTCGCCGGGCGACATTTCGGCTGCATCGACCTGCTCGATGATGAGCTTGCCGTCCGCGACCAGCCGGCTCACATCGATGCCAAGCCCCTTGGCCCGATCGGCCAGCAGGCCAAGTTCCTCATCGAAGACGAACATGGCCGCCGTCTCTCCGCGCGCGATGCACCCTTTCACGAGATTGAGCGCCAGGAGGGATTTGCCCGTTCCCGTCGGGCCGAGGATCAGCGTGCTGGTGCCGGAGTCAAAGCCCCCGCCGAGCAGGGCATTGAGTTCAGCGCTTTCCGTGGGCGCGGTGGCCCGCACGAAATCGGATTTGTGCTCCAGCGACACCAGTCGCGGAAAAACCCGGACACCGCCGGTATCGATCACGAAATCATGATAGCCGCCGCGATAGCGCTGGCCGCGATATTTGAGCATCCGAAGCCGGCGGCGTTCCGAACCGTAAAGCGGTGCCAGCTCCTCAAGCCGCAGCACGCCATGAGCGACGCTGTGCACCGTCTTGTCATTGGTGTCGGAGGTCAGATCGTCGAGCATCAGCACGGTTGCATTATGCTTGGCGAAATAGTGCTTCAGCGCCAGAATCTGACGGCGGTAGCGCAGCGAGCTTTGCGCGAGCAGCCGGATTTCCGAGAGACTGTCGATCACCACCCGCTGCGGCTTGACCCGCTCGATCGCCTCGAGGATGCGCTTGGTGGTTTCGCCCAGTTCGAGATCGGAGGAGTAGAGCAGGCTCTGCTGCTGATTCTCGTCCAGCAGCGTCTCGGGCGGTACGAGTTCGAAAATGTGGAAAAGCTCGTTCAGTGCCCAGCCGTGCGAGGCAGCGGTCTCACGCAGTTCCTCCTCGGTTTCGGACAGGGTGATATACAGCCCCCGCTCCCCGGCCTCTGCCCCGTTCATGAGGAACTGGCTTGCGATGGTCGTCTTGCCGGTGCCCGGATCGCCCTCGACGAGGAACAGCCTGCCGCAGGCAAAGCCGCCCGCCGTCACATCATCAAGACCCTCAATCCCACTCGACGCCTTCGCCGTCCGATCCATCCGCATATCTCCCTTCGCAAACGCCGGACCGTCTCCGCACGTCCACCGCTCCCGAAAAGAGCAAGCTGAAAACCCACGATAGAGGATTGCGATCCCTCCGTCTCTCAGGATTGCGCGGGCTCAACGCTTTAATTTGAAGTTACGATGTTGGCCCTGCCCGCTGGGAACGCGCGAGGAACCCGAAAGCTGGAACCCCTAGCGCCGCGCCTCGAAGACCGACGCGCGGCGGGGCGTGAGCAGCTTTACCGGCGCGCCCAGTTCTCGCTCAAGCATGGCGAGCATCCACTGGCGGTGGCGCGCGAGATAATCCGCGAAGCCGTCCGGCTTGGCCGGGTCGAATGTCGGCACCGCCCAATCGAGCGAGGGGGCCTTATAGTCAGCCTTCATCAGGCCGACCTCGTCGCGGGGCGGATCGACATGAGCGCCCAGATAGTCGTTGCCCGTGAAGCGAATGAACTGAGCCGGCGAGAAGCCGGCCGAGATCAGATAATCCGGCCCCTGGCGGCCGACCTCGCTGCCATAACGCGCCGTGCCCGCCACCGCGAAGCGATTGTTGCGGAAGCGGACGTCGCTCGCCCAGCCCTGCCACTCGGTGGCGACCACCATCTGGACATCCTTGCCCTTGGCGACGTGGATCACATTCTTCTCGATCAAGGCGTCCGAAATCGTGCCTGACAGCTGAAAGATGCGCGTCCCGTCATTCTGGCTGACATTGTGACGCACCACGGTGCCGCGATTGCCGATATTGTCCTTGTCATTGGCCTTGGGCGAACAGATCAGCAGGAAGCCCCCGGCATTATCGTGGCTGTAATTGTACGCGATGGTCGTCCGGCGCGAGTTGAAGTCGGAATCGAAGCCCTGACCGTCGTAGCGCGTGCGGGTGTAGGCAGCTTCATTGAGCTGGATGAGGCTGTGATCCGTGCTCCACTGCCAGATCCCGGCGCTGTATCCGGGCGCCCGGCCGGCGGCATAGCGAACGATATTGTGCTCGATCAGCGCGCCATCGGTGCCACGCGGCACGATGCCATCCCCGCCAATGTCCTCCAGATAATTGTCCCGGATCACGATGTCATAGCTTGGATACCAGCGCGCGGCGGTGACCTGATCGCTGATCCCGGCAATGCCGGAGCGGTCCACCCGCCAGATGATGTTGCGCTCGATCGCAAGGTCATCGAAACGGGTCGGAAAGCGCGGGCCGAGCGCCTGAAAGACGATGCCGCCATTGTCCTTGCGGTCATTCGTGCCGCGCACATCATGGATGTACATGTCGCTGATGCGGATGCCGCGGACGACGCCGACATTTTCGGCCGACACGAGCACGCCATAGCGCGAGCCGGCAGGCGGGCCGTCATTGGTCAGTTCAAGGCCGCTCACCGTCACATAGCTTGCGTTGAGGATCGCCACCGCATGGGGCGATACGCCGCCCGCATCGATGCGGGGGCGCGCGCCCGAGCCGGTTGCGCCGACGACAATGGGTGCCCCTCTGCTGCCCGATTGGGTGATGGTGAGCGGTTCTTTCCACACCGACCCCGCCGCCAGCAGGATCCTGTCACCCGGCTTAAGCTTCACGCTGCCCAACCGGGCGAGCGACCGAAATGGCTGCGTTGCAACCCGACCGTCGAAACGATCGTCCCCCGTGATCGCGTTCACATGATAGGTCTCTGCTCTGGCATGGGCAGCGGTGAGGCTGAGCGCCACTGCGATGAGCTTGAGGCCTCTGCCCGGGCGCATGAAACGCAGGGCCCGGCCTTGCAGGCCAGCGCCGGGATTGCTGAGGTCTGGCGAAGGCCGGGGAACGTGGGCGGAGTAGAGGGTCGGAAGCAGCGTGCTGAACATAGTGCGGCAGAGGGCCTTGAAGATCGAACAGTCCTCGCTCTAGCGGCAAGGGCATGAATGTCGAATGACCCGCTGCTCTTCAGGGGACATCGCGCGCGGTTGACTGTTGCAACTGACATAAAACTGTCACAATGGGCGCCACGCGCTCTGCTGAGGGGACAAACAATCAAACAGATTGCGGCACTGCCCTATCGGGCTGAAGGCGATGCGCTGGATGCACCGATCCGGATTCTGCTCATCACCTCGCGCGAGACGAAGCGCTGGGTGATTCCCAAGGGCAATGGATCGGCGGGCAAGCTCCCGCATCAGGCGGCCGCGGCCGAGGCCGAGGAAGAAGCCGGCATCGTCGGGGCCGTTTGCCCGACGCCATTGGGAACCTATCGCTACCGCAAACGGCGGCGTAACGGCGCCAACTTGATGGTGGACGTCGAGGTGTTCCCGCTGGCCGTCAATCGGGAACTGACCGACTGGAAAGAGCAGCACGAACGCGAGCGGCGGTGGTTCAGCCTCAGCGAGGCAGCCGATGCCGTCGACGAGCCGGATCTAAGCGATCTGATCCGATCTTTCGCAGCATCCGAGTTCAAGGCGGCGACACGGCGCCAATCGGTGATGGACACCGTTGCACATACTTCAGGGATAAGCAGGATGTTTGGTTGGTTTCAGCGCCTTTTGCCCAAGCAGGGCAATTTCTTCGATCTGTTCGAAGCGCATGTCCAGACCGTGGTCGCCGGCGCCGACGCGCTGACCCGGCTGCTGCATGACGGGGACAGCCGCGATGACCATATTCGCGAGGTGATCGAGCGGGAAACCGATGCCGACGAGATCATCCGTGAGGTGCTTCACCTTGTCCGCAAGACGTTCCTCACGCCATTCGACCGCAGCGCGATCATCAGCCTTGTGAGTTCGACCGACGATGCGATCGATGAGATGCAGTCGGCAGTGGCGGCCATCGACATCTATGACGTGCACGACTTCGATCAGGAAATGAAGGATATGGCGGCGATTATCGTCGACAGCACGCGCGTGCTGGCGGAAGCCATGCCGCTGCTGCGCAATGTCGCACAAAACGGCAAGCGCCTGCATGAACTGACCGAGCGGCTGGTGCGGATGGAAGGCCATGCCGACGCCATCCACAGCGAGGGGCTGAAGCAGGCCTATCGCAAGTTCCGGACGGCCGATCCCATGGCGTTCATCGTCCGGCGCGAGATCTACAAGCATCTGGAGCGGATTGTCGACGCGCTCGAGGATGTCGCGAATGCGATTGACGGCATCGTGATCGACCATAGCTGAGCGCACAGGGTCATGCACAACCTCGCTTTTCCGCTGCTGGTCGGCCTGATCGTCATCGCGCTCGCATTCGATTATCTCAACGGCTTGCATGATGCCGCCAACTCGATTGCAACCGTGGTGGCGACCCGCCTGCTCGGCCCGGTCGCGGCGGTGGTTTTCGCGGCCTTCTTCAATTTCGCGGCCTATTTTCTCATGCTGGCCTTCCCCAGCCTGCACAAGGTCGCCGAGACGATCGGCGCGGGCCTCGTCAGCCAGGATCTGATCACGCCGGCCGTCATCTTCGGCGCGCTGATCGGCGCCATGTTCTGGAATGTGGTGACGTGGCTCAAGGGCATTCCCTCCTCCAGCAGCCATGCCCTGATCGGCGGCCTCATCGGCGCGGGGATGGCCCATGCCGGCATCTCCGGCATCCAGTGGAGCGGCCTCAACAAGACGCTGATCGCCATCGTGCTCTCGCCCACGCTGGGCATGCTGCTCTCCATGCTGATCATGCTGGCGACGAGCTGGGTGTTCCGCCGGGCCACCGCTCGTGGCGCCGAGCATGCGTTTCGCTATCTGCACCTGTTGTCCTCGGCCGCCTATTCCGTCAGCCACGGCCTCAATGACGCGCAGAAGACCATGGGCATCATCACGGTGCTGCTCTATTCGACTGGCTATCTCACCGGCGAATTCGCGGTGCCGCACTGGGTGGCGATTGCCTGCTATATCGCGATCGCGCTGGGCACGCTGACGGGCGGCTGGAAGATCATCGAAACGATGGGCTCGCGGATCACCAAGCTCTCGCAGCACCAGGGATTCAGCGCCTCCCTTGGCGGCTCGATCATGGTGTTCACGGCCTCGCTGATGGGCATTCCCGTTTCGACCACCCACACGATCACCGGATGCGTGATCGGTGCAGGCACCGCGCGACGGGCCTCTGCCGTGCGCTGGGGCGTGGCGCAGAGCGTCATGATCGCCTGGATCATCACCATCCCGGCCTCAGCTGTCGTGGGCGCAGCCTTCTATTTTCTGGCCCGGCTGTTCTGATCTTGCGCCCATCGTGAGGGGCTAGCCAAACACCGACGTTGCGGCCGGCTTGGCGGCTGGCACAGTGGCGCCTCTATTGCCGGTATCGGCGCGGCTTCGTCCGCCGCACGCTCCGGGCCATGTCACTCCCCAAGGGGCGGCAACAAAAATCGCTTAACATATGTAAAGACAGGGAACAGTGCGCGTTGCCGTTGGTTAATCAGGCGAAGATTTCCTTTGACCTGAGGTAGATATGAGCCAATCGAATGCCCGGCATGCGACTTCTGAGGCGCTGGCTCTTGTCCTGGCAGGCGGTCGGGGCAGTCGCCTTCATGATCTGACCAGCGCGCTCGCCAAACCTGCTCTTCCGGTTGGCGATGTGGGCAGGCTCATCGATTTCACGCTGGCGAACGTCGCCAATTCCGGCATCCCCCGCGCACTGGTGCTCACCCAATATGAGCCCGACGCGCTGCATCGCCATTTGAACCAGACGTGGCAGCGCTTTGGCGGCATCGAGCTAGACGTGCTCGACGGCAATGAATGCGGCCCCTTCAACGGAACCGCGGACGCAGTCTTCAAGATCAGCGACCAGATCGACCAGGAAGCGCCGGACCATGTCGTGGTTCTCGCGGGCGATCACCTTTACCAGATGGACTACCGGCCGTTCATCGAACGCCACATGCTGAGCAATGCGAAAGTGACGGTCGGCGCGGTGCACGTCCCGCTAGCCGACGCCGACCAATTCGGTGTCATGACGGCTGGCGCGGATGGCCTGATCACCGATTTCGCGGAGAAGCCGGCCTCGCCTGCGGAAGCGCCCGACCGTCCCGGTCATGCCTTTGCATCGATGGGCATTTATGTCTTCACCTGGCAGCTGCTGCGGCAGGTGCTGGCCGAACTGGCTCCGCTCCATGAGGATCTGGATTTCGGCAAGCATGTCCTGCCCCGGCTGGTGGCCGAGCGAGGCGCCTATGTCTACGCGCTGCCCGGGCGTGGGCAGGCCGCGCCGCTGTGGCGCGATCTCGGCACGGTGGATGCCTATCATGGCATTCATGCCGATATCGCCAGCGGCCGGGTCGCGCTCGATCCCTCATGGCCGGTCGCCGGGCGGCGCGCCATTGGCCTGCCGGTGCGGTCTGCGCCGGTTTCCGACCGTCCGGCCTGGCCGGGCCATATGATCGGCCAAGATGCCAGCGTCGGCGAGCGAGCCCAGCTTCGCAACGTCGTGGTGATGCCCGGCGCGCGCGTCGGCTCGGATGTGCGCATCGACAATGCGATCGTGACCGGCGATGCCGTCATTCCCGATGGATTCCACCTTTCCGAAGCGCTCAGGCAATGCGGCGAGGACTGCCTTGTCTCGGAAGGCGGCATTCGCCTCCTGTCCGCGCAGGCGATGAGCCGGCTCGCCGGCGCGAAACGATCCGCCAAGCCCCATTATGCCTCGGCAGATGAGAGCCCCCGGAGAATGCTGGCGCCCGGACTTTGACCCAGGTAGACGATATCGGCCTGGAGCCAGACGCGACGCCTCTGGCCTTCGCAAAGCCGGACAGGCTGCACCATGAGCTCGGCGCCGAATATACCGGCGAGGGCGTTCATTTTGCGGTCTTTTCCGAGAATGCCGAGGCCATCGAACTCTCGCTCTTCTCGGACGATGGGGAAGAAGAGGTTCAGCGGCTCGAATTGCCCCGACGCGAAGGCTCGATCCACTCGGGCTTTCTCCCCGGCCTCAAGCCCGGTCAACTCTATGGCTATCGCGCGCACGGCGCCTATGAGCCCGAGCAGGGCCATCGTTTCAACCCCAACAAGCTGCTGCTCGACCCCTATGCGCGGGAAGTATCCGGCACGCTCAAATGGGACGATGCGCTGTGGGGCTATGATCTCCTGAGTGGCGACGATCTGACGTTCGACACGCGGGATTCGGCCCCGTTCATGGTCAAGAGCGTGGTGCAGAACCCCGATTTCGATTGGGAGGGAGACGCGGCGCTGCGTCTCCCATGGACCGAGACGATCATCTACGAAGCCCATGTGCGTGGCCTCACCATGACGCACCCCGACGTGCCGGAGGAACTACGCGGCACCTATGCCGGCATGGTGTGCGAGCCGATCCTCGACCATCTTCGCAAGCTTGGCGTCTCCGCCATCGAGCTGCTGCCCTGCCAGTTCTTCCTCGATGATCGAAGCCTGCTGGAACGCGGCCTTTCCAATTATTGGGGCTATCAGACGCTCGGCTATTTCGCCCCGGAAACCCGCTTCCTCCAGCAGGGCGAGGGCGTCCCCGGTGCCATTCGCCAGTTCAAGGAGATGGTGAAGCGCTTCCACCGGGTCGGCATCGAAGTGATCATGGATGTGGTCTACAACCACACCGCCGAAGGATCGGAACGCGGCCCGACGCTCTGCTTCCGCGGCCTCGACAATGCGGCTTATTATGTCCTGTCGCCGGACCATCCGCGATACTCGTTCGACCAGACCGGTACGGGGAACACGCTCTCTGTGGCGCACCCCATGGTGCTGCGGATGGTGCTCGATTCACTGCGCTACTGGGTGCAGGTCATGCATGTCGACGGGTTCCGCTTCGATCTCGCCTCGACATTGGGACGGCAGGCGGCCGGGTTCGATCGCGAGGGGACATTCTTCGGCGCGATCCGGCAGGACCCCATCCTCGCCGGTGTAAAGTTGATCGCCGAGCCCTGGGATGTCGGCGAGGGCGGCTATCAGGTTGGCGGCTTTCCCGCGCCGTTCCGCGAATGGAACGACAAGTTCCGCGATACCGTGCGCGGGTTCTGGCGGGGGGATGGCGGGCTGGTCGGCGATCTGGCCGGGAGCCTGCTGGGCTCCCCCGAGCAGTTCAACCATTCGGACCGGAGCCCCACCTCCTCGGTGAATTTCCTCGCCGCTCATGATGGCTTCACGCTGATGGACTGCGTGTCCTTCAACGACAAGCATAACGAGGCCAATGGCGAGAATGGCGCGGACGGCCATGATCATAATCTTTCCGCCAATATGGGTGCCGAAGGCGCGACGGACGACGCCGATATCTGCGCGGCACGCAGCCAGCGCCGCCGGAATATGATCGCGACGATGCTGCTGAGCCAGGGCGTGCCGATGGTCCTGAGCGGGGACGAAATCGGCAACAGCCAGCAGGGCAATAACAATGTCTATTGTCAGGACAATGAGACGGCCTGGATCGCCTGGCCCGAGCGCGACGATGCGTTTCTCGATTTCGTGCAGCGGATGGTCCGCTTCCGCCTCGATCATCCGGTCCTTGCACAGGAGACATTCCTGCTCGGCGATGCGGGGGACGATGGGCGGACGGAAGTGGCCTGGTATCAGCCGGACGGGCGCGAGATGGATGAGGCGGTGTGGGCAGAAACGGAGTTACGCGTCCTTGGTCTGTTCATCGACCACTCCGCGCGAGCGGCCTTCCTTGACGATGAGAATATCGGTGCGCTCTTCATCATCGTGAACGCAGGCGACGCGCTCGACTTCACCCTGCCCCACCCCAATGGCATCGCGCACTGGACGCGCATCCTGGATACCGCCAGCGCCGATCCCTTCAGGGAAGACCCGTGCGAGGGCGATGTCCTCGCCATCCCGGCCAACAGCGTATGCGTCTACGCGCCGACCGCACGATGACCGGCCACCATTTCCGCAAAGGCTGGGGCGCAGAGCCCGAGGAAGACGGGCAATGGCGCTTCTCGCTCTGGTCGCCGGATCGCGAAGCAGTGGCAGTCGAGATCGACGGCGGATCGACGGCCTTGGCGCCGGGTGACGACGGCTGGTTCTCCGGCACCGCTGCGGCTCAACCGGGGGCCTCCTACGGCTTTCGCATCGGGGACAGGCTCTATCCCGACCCGGCAGCGCGGGCACAGATGGGCGATGTTCACGGCCCCTCGCGCCTGGTCGACCCTCGCGCCTTCCAATGGTCCGCCGACTGGGCGGGTCTCCCCTGGCATCAGGCGGTCATCTATGAGCTTCATGTCGGGACCTTCACGCCCGAGGGCACATTTGCCGCCGCGCAACGGGCATTGCCACGCCTGAAAAGCCTCGGCGTGACGGTCGTCGAGCTGATGCCGGTCGCCCAGTTCGAGGGCGCGCGCGGCTGGGGATATGATGGCGTGCTGCTCTATGCGCCCCATCCTTGCTATGGCGGTGCGGACGGCCTCAAGCAGTTCGTGGATGCGGCGCACAAGCTCGGCATCGCGGTGATGCTCGACGTGGTCTACAACCATTTCGGCCCCTCCGGGAATTATCTGCCCGCCTGGTGCCCGTCCTTCTTCCACGCCTCGGCCCGCACGCCCTGGGGGGATGGCATCGCCTTCGATGTGCCCGCCGTTCGCGCTTTCTTCCTGGACAACGCAGTTTTCTGGCTGGAGGAATATCAGCTGGACGGACTGCGCCTGGACGCCGTTCACGCCATTGCCGACCAGACGACCGAAGACTTCCTGAAAGATTTGGGCAAGGCGGTTCGCGCGCGCGACTGGGGACGCCCGGTCCACCTGGTGACCGAGGATGAGCGCAACCTCGTCGACTATCTCGAGCCAGATGCGCCCTTCAATGCCAGTTGGAACGATGACTGGCACCACGCGGTCCACTGCCTGCTGACCGGGGAAGACGAGAGCTATTACGCGCCCTTTGCCGTCGATCCGCTGGCGGACATCGAGATGGCGCTGCGCGATGGATATGTGGAGCAGGGGCAGAAACGGCCCCCGCATGAGCATTTGCGCGGCGAGCCATCCGCCCTGCTGCCCCGGACGGCCTTCGTCAATTTCTTGGGCAATCACGATCAGGTCGGTAATCGTGCGCAGGGCGAGCGGTTGCACCATCTGGTGGCGGACCGCGCCGCGCTGCGGGTGGTGACGGCACTGACCCTGCTGACGCCCTTTACGCCGATGCTGTTCATGGGCGATGAGTTTCTTACCGAAGCGCCATTCCTGTTCTTCACGGATTTCACGGGCGATCTGGCTGAAGCGGTGCGCACCGGCCGGGCACGCGAGTTCGAGAAGTTCACATCCTTCGCCGGCACCGTGCCGGACCCCAATGACCCGCAAACGGCCGCCCGCTCGATGATCGGCCACGCGGCCAACGATGCGCAGCGCGAGCATGAAGCCTTTGTGCGCGATCTTCTCGCGCTGCGGGCGTTCCATATCACGCCGCTCCTTGCACAGACGGAACGGCCCAAGGCAGTCGTCCTGCGCGAAGGCGCGGCGTTCGATGCGCGGTGGGAATTTACCACTGCGACCCTGCACGTCCGCTTGCTGCTTGGCGGCGAGGATGTTTCCACACCCACCGACCCCTTCTTCGTGGAGGCTGCGCAAGGAAGCGGCTTCGCTTTCGCCGCCGCCGTTCGAAAGGACCAATGACCATGCGCCATCCCAGCGCCCCCGGCCTCGTCGCGACGTACAGGATCCAGCTGCGGAACGGCGTCGATCTGGAGGCGGTGCGCGCGCGCATTCCCTGGCTGCAGGCGCTGGGCATCAGCCATATCTACCTCTCGCCGCTGTTCAGCGCCGCGACGGGCTCAACCCATGGCTATGACGTGACCGATCCCAATCGGGTCGATCCGGTGCTCGGCGGTGACGAGGCCTTTCGCGAGCTGAGCGACGCGGCGCGCGCCGCCGGGCTCGGCATCATATTGGACATCGTGCCCAATCATATGGCGTTCACGCCGGAAAATCCCTTCATCGCCGACATCATGCGGCATGGGCAGGAGAGCCGCTTTGCGCCCCTGTTCGATATCGACTGGGACCGTGGCCCGCTGCAGTTCCCGGTTCTGGACGGGACGCCGGCCGATCTTCTGGACGCGGAACAACTGGCCTTCTCGCTCATCGGCAATGATCCGACCCTGCGCGTCTACGACAAGCATTACCCCCTGCGCGCAACACCGCTGACCGAGCGGCTGGCGGGCGGGGAGACGTTGGACGAAGGCCTGCTGGCGCAGCTGCTCGATGAACAGCATTGGCAGATCGGCCATTGGCAGGAGGATGGCGGCGACATCGTCCACCGGCGCTTCTTCAACGTCACCGATCTGATCGGGGTGCGACAGGAAGACCCCGAGGTCTTCGAGTTCACCCATCGCTGGATTGTGGAGCAGGTTCGGGCCGGGCGCGTCCAGGGCGTCCGCGTCGACCATATCGATGGGCTGGCCCGCCCGCTCAGCTACCTCCGCCGGCTGCGCGAGGCGCTGGGCTTCATCCCCATCTGGGTGGAGAAGATCGTCAAGGAAGGCGAGCCGCTGGCGCCGGGCTGGCCGGTCGAGGGCATGAGCGGTTATGAGTTCATGGCGCCCGTGACCCAATTGCTGACCCCGTCGGAAGGTCTGGATGCCTTGGCGGCCGCAGCGCGCGCGCATGTGCCGACGGACTATGCCCTTGAGGTGCGCGGCGTCCGCCGGACGATGCTGTACACCGTCTTTACGCCCGAGTTGGATCGGGTGACCGATGCGGCCATCATGGCGCTGGCCGGATCGCCCGTCGCAGCGCCGGAGGTGCGCGCGGCCATCGTGCAGCTTGCGATGCACTGGCCGGTCTATCGCTCCTACGCCGGCGACGTGATGCCGCCGGGCGACCTTTGCGCGCAGGCTCTGGCCGGCGCGCGTGGCGATCCGCACCCAAGCGGGATGCTGGGGCCGGTGTTCAGCCTGCTATCCGCCCCCGACGATCCGCTGGCGCGCGCCTTTGCAGCCCGATTCGAGCAGCTGACCGGTGCGCTCACCGCCAAGTCCGAGGAGGATACCGTCTTCTATCGGTCCATCGCCTATCTGCCGTTTTGCGAGGTGGGCGCCGCCCCGGACCTCCAGCCGATGAACCTTGAGCGCTTTGCGGCGCGCATGAACGAGCGTGCGTCCGAGACCCCCTGCGCGCTCAATGCCCTGTCCACCCATGACACCAAGCGCTCGGCCGATGCCAGGGCCGCGATCATCGCCTTGGCCGCCTTTCCGGAGCTGGGCGCGCGCCTCTACGGGGAGGCACTCGCACGGGCACAGGATCGGGCATTACCGCCGCGCTGGGGCATCTATGCCATTCAATGCGCGCTGATGATGCTCGATCAGCCGGATGCCGCGCAACGCATTGGGGACCACATGGCCAAGGCCATGCGTGAGGCAAAGCTCGAATCCAGCTATGAGGCGCCGGCGCTTGAGATGGAAAACGGCGTGACCGAGCTTGCGCTGTCCCTGATGGCCTCGCTTGAAGACGGCGCGCTGTGGTCGGCCGACGAGCGACAGGCGTTCCTGCAGACATGGGAAGCGCTCATAATGGCGCAGACCGCCCTCCAGATCACCGCGCCCGGGGTGCCGGACATCTATCAGGGCACGGAAATCGTCGCGATCGCCCTGACCGACCCGGACAATCGCCGAGCCGTGGACTGGGACACGATCGCCTCCGGCCCAGCCGGGCGCGATGCCCGCAAGCTAAAGCTGACACAGGACCTGCTCGCGCGCCGCCGGGAGGATGCGGAACTGTTCGCCATGGGCAGCTATCGGCTGGAGCGAACGCCGGAAGGGCTGCGCGTCACCCGGACATGGCAAAACCGCGCGGTCACCATCGACATTCCCCTGCCAGACCTGATCGCCGGCCCCGATGCGGCGGCGCGAGGCCAGCATGATCGACCCCAAGAAACGCAAGGAACCCAGTATGGACGATGACCAGTATCAGACGATCAGCAAGCGGGCCTATGAGCTGTGGGAAGCCGAAGGCCGCCCCCATGGGCGTGACCGCGAGCATTGGGAGCAGGTAGAACAGGAAGTCCTGAGCCAGCAGCAACAGCAGGCTGCCTCCCCTGCCGATGATGCTGACCTATCCCTGCCGCAGGAGCAGAGCGAAACGATGGCTGCCGCCAGTTCCCCGGCTTCGACGGCGCTGCCGGCCAAAAAGGCATCGGCAGCTGGCCGCGCGAAGAAAGCCAAAACGCCCTGAGGCCGGGCGCTGTGCCTGACGATGACATTCTAGCCCTGGCGCACGCGGCAGGGCTCGCGATCCATTGGAAGGATGCCGACGGCCTCGCGCATAGCGTGTCGCAGGACACGCTTCGAGCGGTCCTGCAGGCACTGGGCTATGCCGCCGAGACGGATGCGCAGCGGGCGCAGGCTTGGGCCAAGCTGACTGAAGAGGCGGCGCGACCTCCGGACTTTCTGAGTGCGGATGCCGGCCAGCCCGTCCCTCTGCCGGATCGTCTGGCGGCTGAAGCCTTTGCAGAGGTCACCTCTGAGGATGGCAGCGCAGGGCGTGTCGCCATCCACGCCGGGCAACTGCCGGCCTTCACCGCAATCGGCTATCATCGGGTCGACATCGCAGGCCATGTCTTTACCTTGGCGGTGGCGCCGCCCCGGTGCTGCGAGCTGGCAGATCCCGCCATTTGGGGGCCAGCGATCCAGATCCCCTCGCTGCGCAGCGAGAGGATGTATGGCACCTTCGACGACCTGCGCGTGGCGGGCTTCGGCTTTGCAGAGGAAGGCGCCGATCTGCTGGCGATCAGCCCAGTCCATGCGCTGGTGCCGGGTTCCGCCCGCCATTTCAGCCCCTACGCGCCGTCCAGCCGCACCTATCTCAACACCCTGCTGGCCGATGCGCCTGTTTCGCCGCCCGATCATGCCAATGATGAACTGATCGACTGGACCGCAGCCAGGGATGCGGCGCTTCTCAAGCAGCGCGCCACCTTCGCGGCGCTCGACGAGGAGGCCCAGCGTGCAATCTGGAACGACGCGCAATCCGACCTCGCCCTGATCCGCCACGCGCTATTCGACGCGCTCACCATCGAGTTTCGCGGCCGCCCCTGGCAGCGCTGGCCGGCCGCGTTTCAAAGCCCGCAAAGCCCGGCCGTCGACCATTTCGCCCGGAGCCACTGGCAGGAGGTTGCGGTTCACATTCTGGCGCAGACCCGGACCGACCGGATGCTGGGCAAAGTGCAGGCCTCGGCGCGTGCCGCACGGATGCGCATTGGCCTGATCGCCGACCTCGCCGTCGGGGTCGATCCCGGCGGGAGCGACGTCTGGAGCGATCCGGATGGCTTTCTGCGCGGCCTGACCATCGGCGCCCCGCCCGATCCGCTCGGTCCCAACGGGCAGAATTGGGGCCTTACCACCTATTCGCCGCACGCCCTGCGCGCGCAGGGGTTCCGCCCGTGGATTCGAATGATCCGGACGGCGCTGCGCCATGCCGGCGGCCTCCGCATCGATCATGCGTTCGGACTGCGCCGCTTGTGGGTCATCCCCGAGGGCGCGCCCAGCACGGAGGGCGTCTATCTCGACTATCCGTTCGAGGATTTGCTGCGGATCCTGGCCATCGAAAGTCATCGCAGTCGGGCGCTCATCATTGCCGAAGATCTTGGGACGGCGCCCGAGAGCTTTATGGATGTCATGGCCGCGCGGGGCATATTGGGCATGAGCGTGCTGTGGTTCGAGCGGGACGCCCACGGCAAATTCGCCGCCGCCTCGGCCTATCGCCCGCACAGCGTCGCGATGACCGGCACCCACGACACGCCCACCGTCGCCGGCTGGTGGCGCGCGCGCGATCTGGAATGGCGGCAGAGCCTGCAGCCCGAGACGCCCGCAGACCATGACCGGCGCGCGGAGGAGCGTGAGCATCTGTGGAACCTGCTGGCCGGCGCACCCGAGGCGCTTGCCAGCGTCTCGACCGACAGCGTGGTCGACGCAGCCCTCGCCCACATCGCCCAGGCGCCGACTCCGGTGAAGATCATCTCGATCGAGGATCTGCTGGGCCTTGAGGAGCAGCCCAACCTCCCCGGCACGCTCGACGAGCACCCCAATTGGCGCCGCCGCCTGCCCGCCCCGGTCGACGCCCTGCTCCGACGACCGGAGGTCGCGCGCCGCACGAAGATGCTGCGCGATCTTTGCGGGCGCAAGGCGGACACGTCCGTCGATGCCCCCATGTCGACCTGATGAAATTCGGGGATAGCGACCCCATATAGGACTTATCGCAGACACAGATGCGGGAGCAGGCGAGCATGGCCAATGGCTGGGCGCCCGACGGCGCCGTTCAGGATCAAATCGACGACAGCGTGAAAGACGCTCTGGCAACCGCCCGGGCCCGGATGCCATCGGGCCCCGGCACCCTGGCGTGCGAGGAATGCGGCGAGGAAATCCCCGAGGCGCGCAGAAAGGCGCTGCCTGGCGCGCGGACCTGCGTCGCCTGCCAGTCGGCACGCGACAGGCGCCCGTCGTTTTCCGCCATCAACCGACGCGGCAGCAAGGACAGCCAGTTGCGGTGAGGCCGCCTGCATGACGATGCTCGACCTGTTCGATACGCCCCTTGTGCCCGGCCTGAACGCACGCGCCGACATCATCGATGGCCGGGAGGAAGCCGCGCTGATCGAGCGGATCGACGCACTGGGCCTGGCGCCTTTCCGGTTCCAGCAGTGGACCGGCAAGCGCCTCACCCACTCCTTTGGATGGCGCTACGATTTCGAGACCGGCAGCTTCGGGACGACCGACCCCATACCCGACTGGCTGCTCCCGCTCAGAGCCCGCGCCGCCCGCTTCGCGGGGCTCGCTGCTGACGATCTCGTCCAGTCGCTGCTGACCCGCTATGACGCGGGGGCCGGCATCGGCTGGCACAGGGATCGGCCGGTGTTCGAGCATGTCGTGGGCATCTCGCTCGGCAGCGATGCGGTGCTGCGGCTGCGCCGGCGCCATTCGGGCGGCTTCGAACGCGCGAAGCTCGAACTGGCCCCGCGGTCGGTCTACCATCTGTCCGGCGAGGTCCGCCACGACTGGGAACACAGCATCGCGCCGATGACCCAGCCGCGCTGGTCGATCACCTTCCGCAGCCTATCCGACAAAGGGCGTAGGGGCTGAGCCAGCCTCCCAAAGCTAATGCAGGTCAACGCGCGTCGCTCTCCCAGCCGCCGCCCAGCACCTGATACAGAGTGACCAGGGCGTTGAGCTGATCGGAGCGCAGTTGCACCAGCGCGAGGTCGGCGGAGAGCAGGGCGCGCTGTGCATCGAGTTCTTCAAGATAGCTGCTGTAGCCCGCACGATAGCGATTGGTCGCATGACGCAATGCGTCGGCAATGGCTGCCCTCTGCGCCTCGGCGCTCGCGCGCTGCTGGCGGAGGCTGGCGACATTGCCCAGCGCATTCTCCACCTCACCGAACGCGGTCAGGGCCGTCTTGCGATAGGTAAAGGCGGCCTGATCGCGGCGGGCGGCGGCCGTTTCCACGCCGGCGCGCAAGCGCCCGCCCTCGAACAAGGGCGCCAGCACACTGCCGCCGACGGACCAGATCGTTACCGGGTTCGCCAACGCGCTGCTGAAAATCGCGCCCGCCGCAGCAGACAGGCGAAGGCTCGGCAGGAACTGCTTGCGCGCGGCTGACAGGGTGGAATCCGATGCGGCCAGAGCGAACTCGGCCTGCGCGATGTCGGGACGGCGGCGCAACAGTTCGGACGGCAGCCCCTGATCGGGCACGGGCGGCGCGACGAGGGCGTCGAGCGATCCGCCGCGCTGGATCACGCCCGGCCCATCCCCGGTCAACAGGCGCAGGGCATTCTCCTGCCGCAGGATCGCCAGATCGACCTGCGGGAGGATGATGGCTGCGGCCTGATATTCCGCCTCGGCCTGGCGCAGCTCCAGCTGGGAGGTGTAGCCGGCCTCGGCGCGGGAGCGGGCAATACGGAGGCTTTCGGCCCGCGCCGTGATCGTCCGGCGGACCACGTCGCGACGCGCATCGAGGGCCAGCAGCGTGATGTAGCCCGATGCCGTGGCCGCACTGACCGAAAGCGCCGTCGCGTCGCGCGCGGCCTGACTGGCCAGCCAGGCCGATCTCGCTGCCGACGTCTGATCGTCGATCCTGCCGAACAGATCGAGTTCATAAGCCACCTGCAGCGCAGGCTGGGCGCTGGTGCCCTCGGTCGCCTGGCCAAACGGGTTGAGCGATCGGCCGTGGGAGCCGGCGGCGGTCGCATCCAGCGTGGGGAAAAGCTGGGCGCGCGCCAGCCGCTCCTGCGCCCGCGCTTCGCGGACCCGCGCGGCAGCGATAGCAATGTCGACATTGTTGGCGATCGCGGTCTCAACCAGCTGCGTCAGCGCGGGATCATTGAATGCCCGCCACCAGCCGGCATCGACCTCTCCGTCCCCCACCACGGCGTTTTGCCAGCCGGCAGGCGGCGTCACGGTGGCCGAGGAGGGCAGCGGCGTCGGTGGCGCCATGCAGCCGGACAGGCAGGCGACGCCCAGCAAGGCGATGGCCGGCCGCATCACCTGTGACCTGCCGTATCGACCCTGGCCTGGACGGACATGCCCGGCCTCAGCCGCGCATAGAGGGGGTCTTTGGCATCCGGGGCAATCCGCACCGTGATGCGCTGCGGCACCTTCACGAAATTGCCGGTGGCATTGTCGGATCGGATCACCTGAAACTCGTTGCCGGCGGCGGGCGCCAGCCGCTCGACTCTGCCGTGGATCACGGCGCCATCGAGCGCATCGACCCGCAGCCGCACGCTCTGGCCCGGCGCCATATGGGCCGTCTGCGCTTCCTTGAAGTTCGCAGCCACCCAGACGAAGGGCGGCACGAGGAAGGTCAGCTGCGAGCCGGCCGTGACATATTGCCCCAGCCGCACGCCCACCTCGCCCAGCCGCCCATCCTGCGGGGCGCGAATGATCGTGTTGGCGAGATCGATCTCGGCGAGGCGCAGGGCCGCCTGCGCCGCATCGACATTGGCGCGCAGGCCACCGCGCCCCACCGTCACCGTGCGGACCTGCTCGCTCGCCACCTGCTGCTGCGCCTGCGCCTGCAGCACGGCCGCTTCCGCCTGACGCAGCGCCGCCAGAGTCTGGTCCCGCTCGCGCAGGGAGACCGACCCCTGGCTGACGAGATCGTTCACACGCCGCATATCGGCCTGCGCGCGGGCCAGTTGCGCCCTGGCGTTGGCAACGCTGGCCGCTTGCCCAGCAAGCTGGGCCTGGCTGGACGCCTCGCTCTGGCTGCTATTGGCGAGATTGGCGCGCTGCGTGGCGAGTTGGGCCTGCGCCTGCGCCACTCTCTGGCGATAGATCCGGTCGTCGATCCGCGCGAGGACCTGCCCCTTGCGGACCTGCTCATAATCCTGAACCTGCACCTCCACCACATAGCCGTTCACCTGCGGCGCGATGACTGTCGTCTGGCCGCGCACATAGGCATTGTCCGTCGTCTGAACATCCGAGGAGAAAGGCGGCAGGCCCCAGGCGTAAAGTACGATGAGAATGCCGACGACGATGAACAGCACGGCCAGCAGCGTGACCCTGCGGCCGGCTTGCGGGGGCGCCCAGCCGCGCTTCGGCGCGCTGGCCACGGGGGTGGTGTCATTGGGCACTTCCACCGGATCTTCCAGACGGTCGGTCCGGTTGGATGGGCGCGGATGTTCGGCGGATGTGTCACTCATGATTGGGCCCTGGTCCTCATTGCCGCCAAGGCCGCAAGCTCTTCGGCCAGGGGGGTAATGCCTTTGCGACGATAATAAATCCACCGCGCGCCGAGATACACAAAGGCGAGCGTGGCCAGCGCACCGACCAGCATGAACACATCGTTGAACGCCAGAATATTGGCTTCCCGCGCGACCTGCTGGGAGAGGAGGATGCTGCCCTCCGCCTGACGCAAGGCCGGATCGCCCAGCGTCCGCGCATAGGCGCCGCCGAGCTGCTGGATGCGCTGCGCCACTTGCGGATCGGTGCCCACGAGCGACTGGACCAGCATTTCGGAATGGAAGCGCTCACGGACAATCTGGAAGCTGCCCAGCAGGGCTGCCCCGCCGATGCCGCCCAATTGCTGCGAAATGCCGAACACGGCCGAAAAGCTGACGATATGGCTCGGCCCCTTGGCCAGTGCCTGCAGGATGCCCGCCATGAGCGTCGGCCCCATGAAGTAGATCGCAGCGAAGGAAATCATCGCCTGGGTCACATAAAGCTGCGCCGGGCGCGTGAGATTGCTGGACTGGGTGTCGAAGAACGCGGCGATGGCGATGAGCGCGCAGGAGATGATCACGGGTTTGAGCAGGTCGGTCGGCTTGAGCGTTTTGAGGCTCACCGCCAGCCCGAATATGGTCGCCAGCGTGACCACCGTGTAGAAACCGATCAGCTGGTCCTGCCCCATGCCGAGCACGGTCAGCAGACCGCTGGCGCCGACATTCTGCTCGCCGAGCAGCACGCGCATGCTGGCGGCGATGACGGCGAACCGGATGATCGCCGCGCTGCCCATCCAGCGCGTGTTGAGCAGTGGATTGGCGCGGTTGTGCTCGACGATCACCGCCGCGCCGATCAGCAGGATCGCGCCCGCCAGCGCATAGCCCAGCCACTGCGTCGACCACCAGACGATGCGGCCCTGCACAAGCACGGCGGAGAGCAGGGCTATGCCGGGGGCGAACAAAGCGAAGGTCAGGAAATCCAGCGGCTCGAAGGCGTCGATGCGCTCGCTTGGCGGCAGGCGCAGCAGCCATACCCCGGCGAGGCAGAGCAATGTGAGGCCGAACTCGAACAGGTACAGGTTCTGCACATCGCCATGGATGAGCAATGCCGGAGAGATCACCCGGGCGAGCGGGGTTGCGATCTGCGAGACGCCGACGCCCAGTACCAGCCCGCCCAGCCGCGCCTCTGCCTTCATCGATTGCATGATGTAGAACAGCGCCATCGTGGACAGGCCGCTGGCAACGATGCCGCTGCCCGCGCGCACGAAGAGTTCCAGACCATAGCTGTGCACGAACAGTTGCAGCGTGTTGAGCACGAGAAAGCCGATCAGCACGATCCGCACAAAGCGCTGGATGCCGAATTGCTGGCGGAACTTGATGAGCAGCAGGCTCATGCAGACATTGGTCATCGTATAGGCAGCAGTCAGCCAGCCGGCCTCCACGCTGGTCAGCCCGAGCGCACCCTGGATCTGGGGCAGGTTCGCCATCAGCAGGCCGTTGATGAAGCCACCCGTGAGGCCGAGCAGCACGCCGATCAGCAAATATCCCAAGCGGCGCCGGCCTGGATGGTAGGGCGTCGCCGGAGACCCCGGCATCATCGGCCGCTCGTGCGGCTCGAACTGATATTCCGACTCTTCAGACCGTCTGCTCAACCACGGGCCTTTCCATGCCAGCCTCTATCCTCGGACGGATATCTGAAGACTGCAATGCAAAGTGTTCAGCGCGCGGATCGTTCCAGGGATGGGCGGTCTGTCGGCCAGTCCAGCGCGCTGCGGGCCCCAGACCTGCGCGATTCATATGCAAATACTATGCGGATCGCCTTTCCTGTCTCTCGAATTCAAATGCGGCTCTGCCTTATTTGACCTGCGGCACATGATTCGGCGCCGCATCTCCTGCGGTCTCGGACGTCGTGCAGGAGAATGATCATGCAGGACATGCTCTGGTTGGGGCTCACCCTCGGCTTGCTGGCCACAACGCTCGGTTACGCGGCGCTGTGCGACAAGGCGTGAGGGAGGCGACCATGACTATCGACCATTGGCTGGCCGCTGCGACCGCGGTCGGCCTGCTCTTCTATCTGGTGGCCGTGCTCGCACGCCCCGAACGCTTCTGATCCGGGAGCGACATCATGACAGTTCAGGGATGGATCATGATCCTCGTCTTTGTCGGCATCTTGCTGGCACTGGCCAAACCCGTCGGCCTGTGGCTCTTCGCGCTGTATGAAGGGCGGCAGACGCCGCTCCATGGCCTGCTCGGGCCACTGGAGCGCGGCTTCTACCGGCTGGCGGGCATCGACCCGCAGGAAGAGCAGGGCTGGCGCCGCTATGCCGTCCACATGCTCCTGTTCAACACGGCGCTGCTGGTCTTCACTTATGCGATCCTGCGCTTGCAGGGCGTGCTGCCCCTCAACCCGCTGGGCCATCCGGGGGTGAGCCAGCCGCTCGCCTTCAACACGGCAATCAGCTTTGCGACCAACACCAACTGGCAAAATTACGGCGGTGAGTCGACGATGTCGCCCCTTAGCCAGATGCTCGGCCTGACGATCCACAACTTCCTGTCGGCAGCGACCGGGATCGCGCTGGCCTTTGCGCTGTTCCGCGGGTTCGCGCGGCGGGAAGCCAAGGGCATCGGCAATTTCTGGGCCGATGTGACGCGGGTGACGCTCTATCTGCTGCTGCCGCTCTGCTGCGTCATCGCGCTCTTCTATATCGCGAGCGGCGTGCCGCAGACGCTGGCGGGGTCAGTCGATGTAACGACGCTGGAAGGTGCGAGGCAGACACTCGCGCTGGGGCCGGTCGCCTCGCAGGAAGCGATCAAGATGCTCGGCACCAATGGCGGCGGCTTTTTCAACGCCAACTCCGCGCATCCGTTCGAGAACCCGACGGCGCTCGTCAACTTCGTCCAGATGCTCTCGATCTTCGTGATCGGGGTGGGCCTCACCTACACCTTCGGCAAGGCTGTCGGGAACAGTCGCCAGGGCTGGGCGATCCTTGCCGCCATGATGCTGCTCTTCCTGGCCGGAACGACGATCACCTACTGGCAGGAGGCAACGGGCAACCCCATCCTGCACAGCCTCGGCATCGCCGGCGGCAATATGGAGGGCAAGGAAGTCCGCTTCGGCATCGCCGCCTCCGCGCTCTTTTCCGTCGTCACCACGGCGGCCTCCTGCGGCGCGGTCAATGCGATGCATGACAGCTTCACCGCACTTGGCGGCCTGATCCCGCTCTTCAACATGCAATTGGGTGAGGTTGTCGTCGGCGGCGTGGGCGCCGGCATCTATGGCTTCCTGCTGTTCGCCATCCTCGCAGTGTTCGTCGCAGGCCTGATGGTCGGGCGAACCCCGGAATATGTCGGCAAGAAGATCGAGGCCCGCGAGGTCAAGCTCGCCGTTCTCGCCATCGCGGTGCTGCCGCTCATGATCCTGGGCTTCACCGCCATCGCCTCGGTCACCGCGGCCGGGCTGGCCGGCCCGCTCAACAAGGGACCCCACGGCTTTTCCGAGATTCTCTACGCCTTCACCAGCGCGGTTGCGAACAATGGATCGGCCTTTGCCGGGCTCTCGGCCAACACGCCTTTCTACAACGGCATGCTGGGCGTCGCCATCTGGGTCGGCCGCTTTTTCGTCATCGTGCCCATGCTGGCGATTGCCGGCGGGCTGGCGGCGAAGACCTACACGCCGGAGACGGCAGGCAGTTTTCCGACCACCGGGCCGCTTTGGACCGGCCTGCTGGTGGGAATCGTGCTGATCGTCGGCGGCCTCACCTTCCTGCCCAGCCTCGCCCTTGGCCCCATCGCCGATCATCTCGCGATGATCCGTGGCCAGCTTTTCTGATTGGAGCCCCTCCATGGCACGCCAAGCGTCCCCATCGCTCTTCAAGACCGATCTGATCGTCCCGGCGATCATGGACTCGGTCCGCAAACTGAACCCGCGCCAGCTCATCCGTAATCCGGTGATGTTCACGACCGCCATAGTGGCGGTGCTCCTGACGGTGCTGCTCATCGTCGGTCAGGATGGCCTTGCCGCCAGCTTCAAGCTCCAGCTCGTCATCTGGCTGTGGCTGACCGTCCTGTTCGGCACCTTTGCCGAAGCGCTGGCCGAAGGTCGCGGCAAGGCGCAGGCGGCGTCCCTGCGGGCGACCAAGGCGGACCTCACCGCCAAACGCCTGAAGAACGGTCATGAGGTCGAGACCGTGCCGGCCAGCGCATTGCGGGTCGGCGACACCGTGCTGGTCGGGACCGGCGGTCTCATCCCATCGGATGGCGAGGTCGTCGCGGGCGTCGCCTCGGTCAACGAGGCCGCGATCACCGGCGAGTCCGCCCCGGTCATCCGGGAGGCGGGCGGCGACCGGTCGGCGGTGACGGCGGGCACCCGCGTCATCTCGGACGAGATCCAAGTGCGCGTCACCGTCAATCCCGGCCAGGGATTTCTCGATCGCATGATCGCGCTGGTGGAAGGCGCCGAACGGCAGAAGACGCCGAACGAAATCGCGCTGACGCTGCTGCTGGTCGGCCTCACCATCATCTTCCTGATCGCGGTCGGCACCATTCCCGGTTTCGCCAGCTATGCCGGCGGCGCCATTCCGGTGTCGATCCTTGCGGCCCTTCTCATCACGCTCATTCCGACGACCATCGCCGCTTTGCTCTCGGCGATCGGCATCGCCGGCATGGACCGCCTTGTGCGCTTCAATGTGCTGGCCAAGTCCGGCCGTGCGGTGGAGGCTGCGGGCGACATCGATGTGTTGCTGCTCGACAAGACCGGCACGATCACGGTCGGTGACAGGCAGGCGACGGCATTCCGGCCAGTCGGCGGGGCGACGCCGGCCCAGTTGGCCGAAGCCGCCCTGCTGGCCAGTCTGGCCGATGAGACGCCGGAAGGCCGCTCGATCGTGGCGCTCGCGCGCGAGAAATTCGGTGAGGCAGCCCGAGCCCTGCCGGCCGATGCGCAGGTGATCCCCTTCACCGCGCAAACCCGGATTTCCGGCGTGGTCACGGGCGACACCACGGTCATCAAGGGCGCTGTCGATGCGGTCCTGAATGCCATGGCAGGCCCGGACAAAAGCCCCGCGGCGGCGGAACTGCGGCGCATCACCGACGAGATTGCCCGGGCCGGCGGCACGCCGCTGGCGGTCGCCAAGGATGGCCAGCTTCTGGGGGCGATCTTCCTCAAGGATGTCGTGAAGGCGGGCATCCGCGAGCGTTTCGGCGAACTGCGCAATATGGGCATCCGCACGGTGATGATCACCGGCGACAATCCGCTGACCGCCGCATCGATCGCCGCCGAGGCCGGGGTCGACGATTTCCTGGCTCAGGCGACACCGGAGGACAAGCTGGCGCTGATCCGCAAGGAGCAGCAAGGCGGCCGGCTCGTCGCCATGTGCGGTGACGGCACCAACGACGCGCCCGCGCTGGCGCAGGCCGATGTCGGCGTCGCCATGAACACCGGCACGCAGGCGGCGCGCGAGGCAGGCAACATGGTCGATCTCGACAGCGATCCCACCAAGCTGATCGAGATCGTCGGCCTCGGCAAGCAGCTGCTGATGACCCGGGGTGCGCTCACCACTTTCTCCGTCGCCAATGATGTCGCCAAATATTTCGCGATCATCCCGGCCATGTTCGTCGTGCTTTATCCGGGGCTGGGCGTGCTCAACGTCATGGGCCTCGCGACGCCGCAGAGCGCCATCCTGTCAGCGATCATCTTCAACGCCCTCATCATCCCGTTTCTGGTGCCCCTCGCGCTCAAGGGCGTGACCTACAAGCCGATCGGCGCGGGGCCGCTGCTGGCGCGCAATCTCGCTATCTACGGCCTGGGCGGCCTGATCGCGCCCTTCGCCGGCATCAAGCTCATCGACCTGGCCGTCAACGGCCTTGGCCTGGCCTGAGGAACAGACGCATGAACAAGGACATTCTCACCGCGCTCAGACCGGCTTTGGTCATGACAGCGCTCTTCGCCCTCCTGCTGGGGCTCGCCTATCCACTCGCGCTCACCGGCATCGGCCAGCTAATCTTTCCGTCACAGGCCAATGGCAGCCTGGTAGAACAGAAGGGCAAGCCGGTCGGCTCGCGCCTGATCGGGCAGGCGTTCACGGCGGATCGCTATTTCCACCCCCGCCCCTCGGCGGCGGGCAACGGCTATGATGGCATGGCATCCTCCGGCTCGAACCTCGGCCCGACCAGCCGCGCGCTCATCGACCGTGTGCAGGCGGACATAGCCACGCTGGAACGGACCAATGCCGGCAAGGCGGTGCCGGCCGATCTGGTCACGGCATCCGGCTCAGGCCTCGATCCGCACATCACCCCGCAGGCGGCCTACTATCAGGTGGACCGGATTGCCCGTGCGCGCGGCTGGGACGCAGCCAGGGTCCGGTCCCTCGTTGACCAGAGCATCGAACAACCGCTGCTCGGTGTTCTGGGTGAGCCGCGCGTCAATGTGCTGGAAATCAATCGACGTCTGGACGGAAACGGCGCTACCACGCCGTCATGAGCGATCCAGACCGCCGCGATCCGGAAGCATTTCTGCGTCAGGCGACGCAGGAGGGTCGCGGCCGTCTCAAGATCTTCCTCGGGGCTGCTCCGGGCGTGGGCAAAACCTACGAGATGCTGACCGACGGTATGCAGCGGCTCACGGCCGGCATCGACGTCGTGGTCGGCGTCGTCGAGACCCATGGCCGCAAGGAGACCGAGGCGCTGCTGATCGGGCATGAGGTAATCCCCCGCCGCGCCGTCGAGCATAAGGGGCACCGGCTCGGCGAGATGGACATCGACGCCATCCTCGCGCGCCGCCCCCAGCTCGTGCTGGTGGATGAGCTGGCGCACAGCAATGCGCCGGGCAGTAGGCATCCCAAACGCTATCAGGATGTCGAGGAGCTGCTGGATGCGGGCATCGACGTCTATTCCACCGTCAATATCCAGCATGTCGAGAGCCTCAACGACGTCGTCGCCTCCTTCACCCGCGTCCATGTGCGCGAGACCGTGCCCGATTCCATCCTCGAAATGGCCGAGATCGAGGTGGTCGATATTCCGCCGGACGAGCTGATCGAGCGCCTGAAAGAGGGCAAGGTCTATATTCCGCAGGAAGCGAGCCGCGCGCTCAACCATTTCTTCTCGAAGTCCAACCTCGCAGCCCTGCGCGAGATGGCACTGCGCCGCGCCGCACAGGCCGTCGATGCCCAGATGCTCGATTATGTGCGCGCCCATGCCCTGGCCGGCAGCTTCGCGGCGGGCGAACGCGTTCTGGTCGCGATCAGTGAAGTCACCAGCGCGCAGGGCCTCGTCCGCGCGGCCAAGCGGCTCGCCGATGCGCTCAAGGCGCCCTGGTCCGCCGTCCATATCGAGACGCAGCGCAGCCTCTCCTTTACCCCCAAAGAGCGGGAGCAACTGGCCGACACCATGGCGCTCGCATCCCGCCTCGGCGCCACGACTGCGACGATCCCTGCGACGTCCGTCGTCGAGGGGCTGAAAGATTATGTGGCCGACGCCCGCGCGACCCAGATCGTGATCGGCAAATCGGCGCGCCCCTGGTGGTTCGAGCTGCGCCATGGCTCCGTTGTCGACAAGCTGGTGCGCGAGATCGGGGATGTCGCGGTGCATGTCCTGCCCGGCGATGCCGTCACGCCCGGCCCGCAGGCGGTGCGCCAGCGTTTTCGTCAGGGATGGGGTAAACCGTCCCACTATCTCTGGTCGGCGGTGATGATCGCCGCGATGACGGCGCTCGGCAGGCTGCTCATCGAGGCGATCGACCTCAGCAATATCGCGCTCATGTACCTCGTGCCCGTCATGTTCGCCGCCGCCAGCTATGGCCTGCGGGCGGGGCTGGTCTCCGGCCTGCTTTCGAGCCTCGCCTATAATTTCTTCTTCCTGCCGCCGACCGGCACGCTGACGGTCAATAATCCTGAGAATGTCGTCAGCATCCTTGTTCTGCTGGGTGTGGCGATCGTGACCAGCCAGTTCGCCGCGCGCGTCCGCGCCCAGGCCGATCTTGCCCAGTCCAGCGCGCGCCAGAACGCGGCGCTCGCAGGGTTCTCGCGCCAGCTCACCGCCTCGGCGAGCCAGGAGGAGCTGATGCACGCCATCTGCGCGGAAGTCGGCCGCCTGCTCCAGCTGCGCACCGTCCTGCTGCTCCCGTCACGCGATGGGCCGCAACTGCGCGCAGCGGTGCCACCGGAGGATCGGCTCGAACAGATCGAGAAGGCCGCCGCGCAATGGGCGATGGACAATGAGCAGCCGGCCGGGCGCGGATCCTCCACGCTCACCGCGTCGGACTGGCTGTTCCATCCGCTGCGGACCAAGCGCGGCGTGCTCGGCGTGCTAGGTCTGGCCCGCGAAGACGCCGGGCCGCCGCTGCGGTCCGATCAGGTTCCGCTGCTGATGAGCCTGCTCGATCAGGCCTCCATCGCCTTCGATCGCATGGCGCTGGAGCAGGAAATGCTCGATGCGCACCAGATCAGGGAACGCGACCGGCTGCGCTCGGCGCTGCTCTCCTCGGTCAGCCACGATTTGCGGACGCCGCTGACGACCATCCTCTCCGCCGTCCACGAGTTGAAACGCCAGCATCCCTCCGATCTGCTCGATACCGTCGATGCCGAAGCGCAACGGCTGAACCGCTTCGTCGCCAACCTGCTGGACATGGCGCGGGTGGAAGCGGGCGCCCTGCCGCTCAAGGTCGAGCCGACCGACCTCTTTGATGCTGTCGCCGGCGCCGTGCATGATACGCGCCAGTCCCTGCAGGGCCATGCGGTCGAGGTGGAGATCGCGCCCGACATTCCGCTGGTTCGTGTCGACCCGACGCTGCTTCACCACTGCCTCATCAACCTGCTGGATAATGCCGGCCGCTATGCTCATCCCAGAACGCCCGTGATCGTGCGCGGCCAGCGCCTGCCCGATGCGATCGCCCTGTCGGTGGTCGATGAAGGGCCGGGCATTCCGGCGGGTGCAGAAGCGCGGGTGTTCGATACCTTTACGCGGCTGGAAGGCTCCGACCGGGCCAAGCATGGCACCGGCCTTGGCCTTGCCATCGTGAAAGGCTTTGCCGAGGCCATGGGCCTGACGGTGTCCGCCGCCAACAATGCCGAGCCGCGCGGCGCCGCCTTCACGATCATGATCCCGCAGGCGCTGATCATCTCCGACGTCCCCCACGAGGATCTGCTATGAACGTCCGTCACAAGGTGCTGATCGTCGATGACGAGCCGCATATCCGCAAGCTGATCCACACCGCGCTGGCCCGCGCCGATTACGCCATCGTCGAAGCGGAGAATGCGCGTGAAGCGATGGAGAAGCTGAAAGAGGAGCGGCCGGACATCAGCCTCCTCGATCTGGGACTGCCCGACCGCGACGGCCTCGAACTGGTGCCGCTGTTCAAACAGCAGTCGGACACGACGCTGATTATCGTGTCAGCCCGCGACGCGACGGACCAGAAGGTCGCCGCGCTCGATCTGGGTGCCGACGATTATCTGACCAAGCCGTTCGATACCGACGAGCTGCTGGCGCGCGTGCGCGTGGCGCTGCGCAATCGCATGGCCAAGGAGGGCGGCGTGTCCATGGTGCGGGCGGGCGACGTGGAAATCGACCTTCTCAACAGGATCGTGCTGAAGGCGGGGAAAGAAGTGCACCTGACGCCCAAGGAATATACCGTGCTCGCCCAGCTCGCCAAATTCCCCGGCCGCGTGATCACGCATCAGCAGATCATGGCCCATGCCTGGCCGCACGAAAAGGCGCATCATGTGGAGTATCTGCGCGTGCTCGTCCGCACGCTGCGCCAGAAGCTGGAAGCCGATCCCCAGCGTCCCCGGATCATCGGCAACGAGCTTGGCATCGGCTATCGTCTGCGCTTCAATGTGGAAGGCGAGACAGAGGAGTTCGCCGCAGGAGACACAGCGGCGAGGCTCGGCGGATAAGGAACGGGCAAACCGCTGCCGGATCAATCCAGCGCGGCTGCCTCCCCGATCTGCGCCAGAGCTGCGGCTCGTTTGCGCTCACTGCATGGGCACAGCAGTGCATCGCCAATCAGCAGCAGACGTTCGTCGGGGCGGGAGACGCTCATGACAACCGTGACCAGCGTCTCCTCGCGCAGGCCGGCAGCTTATCAGATCGCGGCGGTATCACGCGTTGTGATTCCATCCACCCTCCTGGCCCGCCGCGCGCGGATCAACGCCCGGTCAACGGGCGCGTCTTGGCGTGGGAGCCGGGCCAGTCGAAGCCGTCTTGCGGCTCCGTCTTCGGCGCGACCGGCTCGAAAGACGTCGCGGCATTCACATCGCCGCCCCGGTAACGGGTGAGCATGGGATAGGCATAAAGCGGCCGATGGCGTACCACCCCATCGTCAAGGCGCGCGCTGGCCACCACGGTGTCCGGCGCCTTGCCTTCTTCCACCCACAGCACCACCGCGCCCAGGAAATCCTGATCATAGGGGATATAGCCGCCCGCGCAGTGATAACCGCCGGGCACGAGGAACATGCGGGCGAAGGCGCGGGCCGCGTCCAGGCCACCGGCATGGTCGCGCACGGCCTGATAATAGTCGAGCATACCATAAGCGCCGGCGGCATTGTCCGCAACGCCCTGCCACATCAGCAGCTTGCCGCCCGCGTCGCGGAAGGCCGAGAGGTCCGGGTTGCCGGCATCGTAGAGTTCGCCCCCCTTGAGCAGCCGCTGCAGGCTTTCGCGGGAGAAGGTCCAGTCGCGCCAGGTGAAGTCGGCCGGGAGTTCGCCTTGCAGCAGCAGATATTGCAGGAAGGATTGTGCCGCGAACTTGCCCGTCTGCGTCGGCGCGCCGCGGCCAACCCAGCCCAGTTCGGCGCCATAAGGCGCGCCGCCGGGGAAGAGCGCCTGACCGCCGACATCGGTCGGGCCGCGATAATAAGCGCGGGCAGCGGCAACCTGACCGGCATTGAGGCAATTGGCCTGCCCCGACGCGCCCGGACGGCAGGCGAGCTTTGCCGGGTCGTATCGGCAGCGGCGCGGATCGTCGATCTGGCCATCGGTGATGCCATCCAGCCCGTCGCAGGCCTTGATGACGGCGGCGTGCAGCAGGTCGACAGCCTGCGGCGTGAAAATCTCGCGCCCATCGGGATAAAGCCCCTGCTGCGCTTCCCACAGGAAGAGCTGCATCGCCGCCGGCATGGCGACCGACGAGCCGGCCACGACGCCATCGAAGTCATCCGGATAGCGCTGGACCTCCATCAAGGCTTCCCGCCCGCCGCCCGAGCAGCCGACGAAATAGCTGTAAGCCGGCGGCGCGCCGTAAAATTGCGCAACGATCGCCTTGGAGGCAACGGCAACGGCATGGGCCGCCTTGTGCGCGAACTGCTCCCGCAATTCCGGCGCGCCGACCGCCCATGTGCCATCGCCGATGCCGGCACTGTGATGGCCGCCATTGTTGAAGGCGACGGCAAAGCTGCCATCGGCGATATGGGCGTTGCTGCAGAGCGGCGTCACCTCGCGGCCGATGACTCCGCACATGCCCCCGCAGCCCCCTTGCAGGAACCGCCCGGCATAGCCGGCCATCGGCAGTCGGAGCTCAAACTCGGTCTGCGGCGCCGTATAAGCCTTGACGAGGCAGACGCCCGGTGTCGCCGCGCTGGCGCCTTCCACCGTCGCCGAACGCACGCGATAGACGATGTCCTCCGCTTGCTGGGAGACCGGCTTGACGAGGTCACCGCAGGGCATTTGCGGCGCACTGGCCGGGCGAGCCGGGAGCGTGAACGGCGTGGCCTCGCTCTTCGGCGCGGCCATAGCGTGCGGCGCGGCGACAAGGGCTGACAGCACAAGCAGCAGGATAGCCAGCACGGCCTGCGTGGCAGGGCGAGCGGACGTCACAGCCCGGACCGGGAAGGCCTCAGGCATAGCGGGCAATCAGCGTCTGCTCGGCACCGAGCGGATCGGCGCTGGCGGCATACTCAGTGTCGAAAATCATCGTCATCCGCTGGTCCTGTCCATAAGCCGGCCAGAGCGGCAGGCAATCGCCATTCGGATCGCCGGTTCGCGCGAAATTGGCCCAATAGCGGCTCATGCCGTCGGCCAGATGCTTGGCATTGGCCATGCGCTCGCCGACGCTGCCATAGCTTTCCGTTACCATATCGAACACCATCGGCACCTCGATGCCGTGGGGGCTGCGCATCCGCCCGCCCTGCGCCGGGGACTGCCAGTTGACGAGATAGGCATAGGCCGGCTTCGTCGCGCCCGCCGCGCGGGTTTCCGCGACGATGCGGGCATTGCGGCCCATGCCGGCCTCGGTCGTGATGGCGAAGAAGATGTCGCTCGCCGTGGCCTTGGGGTGCAGCTTGCGGAACCCTTCGATCAGCGGCGCAGGCGATGCCACGCGGCCTTCCAGCGCCGCCGGCAGATTTGTCCAGTCGAGATCGAAGGCGCCGGGCGGCGGGAACAGCACGGTCGTCTCCGCACTGGTATGGCCGACCATCACCGGAATGTCGGGCGAGACCGCCGGAAGATCGGGCGCAAACGGTGTCCGCGCCACGACGGTGCCATCGGCGACCAGCCCCGGCCCGCGCACCGGATTGCCGCCGGTGATCTCCTGCAGGCCGGCCAGCAGGCGCTCGATGGGGATGGCGCGTAATGCCTCCACGTCCCCGGCCCGCACGCCCACGGCCTTGCACAGGGAGGCAGTGATGCGCTCCGCCTCGTCGCGCGCGACAGTGGTAGTGCCAAAGCCGCTCTGCAGGATCGCGCGATGGAACAGCCCCTTGGCCGCCGGCATCGCCATCAGCCCCGCGACCTTGAGGCCGCCGCCGGAGTGGCCGAAGATCGTCACATTCTGCGGATCGCCACCGAACGCGGCGATATTGTCGCGCACCCACTGCAGGGCGGCGACCATATCGAGCTGCCCCGGATTGGCGGCGACGCTGCGATCGCGGGTGAGATCGCCGAAATAGAGATAGCCGAACAGGTTGAGCCGGTGATTGACGGCGACGACGACGACATCCTGCCGCGCCGCCAGATTGCGCCCGTCGGTGACCGGCGTCGCGCCCGAGCCCACCGCCAGGCCGCCGCCGTGCAGCCACACCATCACCGGGCGCTTCTTCCCGTCGGCAAGGCCCGGGGTCCAGACATTGAGCGCGAGGCAATCCTCGCCCGAGGCCTTCGGCTCGCGCCATGAGGAGAAGCCCGGCCCGTCCGGCCCATCGGGCAGTTGCGGGCTGCGCAGGCCATAGTCGAGCGCATCGCGCACGCCGCTCCACGCCGCAGGCGGCTGCGGGGCGGCAAATCGGTTCCGGCCCGCCGTCGAGGCGCCATAGGGAATGCCGCGGAATACATTGACGCCATATTCGCACCGCCCGCGGACCTGCCCGTGCGTGGTCGTTGCGATCGGTGCCGCTGCGGCCAGCGCGGGACGGGCAAGCAGTCCGCCCAGCCCCGCCGCACAGCTTATCGAAAAAGCCCGGCGGCTGATGCCTTTGGCCGGAAAAGCATCCTCGCGCATTGCGCCCTCTCCTTAAAAAGCGAAAGCCCCGGCCGAGGTCGGGGCTTTCAGGATTTGATCAGAAGACGACCCGTGCGCCCATGCGGTAACGGCGCCCGACATTGTCGTAGTAGACGGCGTTGTTGTTGCCGTTCCAGTAGGGCGGCGGCATCACGTCGAACAGGTTGTAGACGTTGGCGAACAGCTCAACCTTCTTGCTGCCTTCGCTCATCAGGTCGAACGTCACGCCGACGTTCGTGTAGAAGCGCGACGGCACGCGGTTGGTGTTGATGCTGTTGGGCAGGGTGATGCTGTAACCGGCATCTTCCGGGCCGATCAGCGTCGCATCATATTTACCGCTCGAGAGATAGCGGCCCTGCAGGTTCACACCCAGGCGACCCATATCGAGGCTCACCATGCCATCAAGGATCCAGGACGGGATACCGGACGCGCTGTTGTCCCCGGCGCGATCGATGCCCGGCAGGGCGCTGTTGGTGAAGTCGATCGTGTGGGTGGCGAGCAGCCGGAAATCGACCGAACGCTCACCGCCGAACGGCAGGTTGTAGCCTGCCTCGAAGTCGACGCCGCGCAGCTGCTGACGATTGAGGTTCAGGAAGAGAACCGAAATCGTGTCCACGAAGTTGTTGGCGTCGCGCTGGACCAGCGAGCAGACATCGGCAGCACCCGTCGTGTTGCAGGTGTTGAGGATGACCTGCGCCGACAGCGTGGCAATCGCATCGTTGATGCGGATGTTATAGTAGTCGGCAGAGAAGCGCAGGCCCTGCAATGCGCCCTGCGGCTGCAGGGTAAAGCCAGCGGTGAACGTGTTGGCCGTTTCCGGACGCAGCCGGACATTGCCGCCGGTGAGCACGTTCATGAACTTCTCGGCGCCCTTGACCGTATCATAGAACACGCCGACCCCGCTGACGGGCGTCGTGAACAGCTCGGACGTGTTGGGCGCACGGAAGTCGCGCGAGTAGGTCGTCCGCAGCATCGCCCAGTTGACCGGCTTGTAGGTCGCGCCGACCTTCCACGTGGTGGCGTTGAACGTGTTGCTGCCTGCGGCGCCTTCGTTCTTGTAATGGGCCTGGCGGATCGCGCCGTTCAGGTCCAGCGACCCGACAGCGCTCTCGCGCAGCAGGGGCACGCCCAGCTCGACATAGCCTTCGACAACGCTGGTGTTACCGGCCGACGGCGTCTGGTTGAACACGTAGAAGCCGTTGGCGGCCGAAATCGGATCGACCCTGATGTCGAGCGTGTTGCGACGCCCTTCCACACCGACCGCGAAGGCGACCGGGCCGGCCCAGGTCTCAAACGGCGTGCCGTTGATGTTCACAGCGCCAGCAAGCTGGGTGTACTTGTTGTCCTGCCAGGTGGTGCCGAAGGCGTAGTTCTTCGCGGCCTGCGAATATTGGCCCTGACCCAGGATGTTGAGCGCGACGCACGACGGATCGTTATTGTTGGGATTGCTGTCCGCATTGATCCGGCAGATCGGGCCATTGGGGCCGGCCACCGCGTCGACGGCATTGGCGTAGCGCGCATTGATGCGATTGTTGATGGTGTTCTGCTTGTAAGCCGTCTCACCATATTGCGCATGGGCATCCCATGACCAGCCGCCGCCCAGATCGCCCTGTGCGCCGCCGACGATGCGATAGGTGTCGCGGATCGACGTGCTGTCCATGCGGCCGAAGTCGACGCCGAGCTTACCAACGCTGATCGCGGCGATGCCGTTGTTCTGCATCGTGGTACGGATGGAGGCGGGCAGGAAGGGATTGTCGACGGCAATGTTGGAAGCCGCACGAATTTCCGGGCCCCGCGTGAAGCCATCGACATGGCCGTAGCTGCCTTCGAGGAACGCGGTGAAGGCTGGCGAGAACTCATATTCCAGATGCGCGAAGGTGTTGTAGCGCGTCACCGGGATGGAGAGGAGCGGATCGTCGAAGAAGGCGTTGAGGCCTTCGCCCGAGCCGCCCTGCTGGAAGAGACCGCTGGCGTTCTGGCCGTAGACGAACTGCGTGGGCGAGCCATTGGGGCCGAACTGAATGCCGTCCAGCACGCCGCCGCGCGCCGGCGTGGACGTGCCTGCGCCGTTGATGGTCGCGGTGATAAGGCCGCCCGGGGTCAGTGTCGCGGTGCGCATGCCGGTGATGATGTTGTGAGCGGGACGACCGCCGAGGCCCGGCACGTTGGTCAGGTCGCCCACTTCATTGCCGCAGAAATCGCGGGTGTAGCAGCCACCGGTGCCTTCGTCCTTGTTATACTCGGCGCCGAAGATGAAGCGACCGCGATCATCGGCGAAGCGCTTGCCCGCGCCGATCTGCCAGAAATACTGGTCGCCATCGCCGCGATCGGTCACGCCGTAGCCGGCCGTCGCCTTGAGCCCATCGAGACGCGTGTCGAGACGCAGGTTGATCACGCCCGAGACAGCGTCCGAACCATAAGCAGCCGACGCGCCGCCGGTGACGATTTCCGTGCTGCGGATCAGCAGGGTCGGCATCATGTTGAGGTCGATGCTGCCGGTCGAGGTGCTGGGCGTGAAGCGCCGGCCATCGAGCAGCACCAGCGTGCGCGAGGCACCGAGACCGCGCAGATCCGAGATGCGGGCGCCGGCATTGGCCGGGAAGATGTTCTGCGTGTTCGGCGTGCTGGACGGCCGGAAGGACGGCAGCTGGGCCAGCGCCTCACCGACGGTGGGCGACGCGATCTTTGCGATCCGGTCCGCATCCATCACCGTGACCGGCGTCGGCGCGGTAAAGCCGGTGGCGCTTAGGCGCGTGCCGGTAACCACGATGCTTTCGGCGTCGGCCTCATCGGCCTGGGGCGCGTCCTGCGCCATCGCCGGCACGCTTGCCGCCACCGCACAGATTGCTGCCGTGATCAGCAGAGAATCGCGCAATCCGCGCGTTTTGGCTGAGACTCGCTCGTTCATAACATCCCCTCTTTCGGACAATTGCGCCCGCCTCCCTGGCGAGCATGCTCGATTCAATCGATTGCAGACCATTATCTGTCAAATGTTGTTGAGATGTCAATATATGATGTAGAAACTTCAACAAATAGCGTGGGCGCTGGCGGCAGATTTTGGTGCTTTCCGTTGAAATCACGCCAATTTTCTGAGCCGGAATTTTCGGTCAACGGCCATTATTTGTCGGCGTAATTGGAGGCGGGACGGCATCAAGCTGTCACGATCACCGCCGAGCCGCCGGGATCGTTAATTCGCGCGTAGATAAAAGCCAACCCGGAGGCTCGCGGCCTCTGGGAATTTAGCAAGATACCCGTGCGTAGCTTATGCCGATCTCATTCCCACTCGATCGTGCCCGGCGGCTTGCTGGTATAGTCGTACACCACCCGGTTGATACCCTGCACCTCGTTGATGATCCGCGTCGCCACGCGGCTGAGGAAGGCGGCGTCGAAGGGGTAGATGTCGGCCGTCATGCCGTCGGTGGAGGTTACCGCCCGCAGGGCGAGGACATTGTCGTAGGTCCGCCCGTCGCCCATCACGCCGACGCTGCGCACTGGCAGCAGCACCGCGAAGGCCTGCCAGATCGCGTCATAGAGCCCGGCGTTACGGATTTCCTCGAGGTAGATGGCGTCCGCCTTGCGCAGCACGTCGCAGCGCTCTTGGGTCACCTCACCGGGGATGCGGATCGCGAGGCCGGGCCCAGGGAAGGGATGGCGGCCGACGAAGATGTCCGGCAGACCAAGCTCGCGGCCCAGATCGCGCACCTCATCCTTGAAGAGTTCGCGCAGCGGCTCGACCAGCTTCATGTTCATGCGCTCAGGCAGGCCGCCGACATTGTGATGGCTCTTGATCGTCACACTCGGCCCGCCGGTGAACGAGACGCTCTCGATCACGTCCGGGTAGAGCGTGCCCTGCGCGAGGAAATCCGCGCCGCCGATCTTGCGGGCTTCCTCCTCGAACAGGTCGATGAACGCCTTGCCGATGAACTTGCGCTTGGCTTCCGGATCGGTGACGCCGGCGAGGCCGCCGAGGAAGGTCTCGCTCGCATCCACATGCACCAGCGGGATGTTGTAATGCCCCCGGAATAGGCTGACGACCTGCTCGGCCTCGGCGTGGCGCATCAGGCCGTGATCGACGAATACGCAGGTCAGCTGCTCGCCGATCGCCTCATGGATCAGCACCGCGGCAACCGCTGAATCCACGCCGCCGGACAGGCCGCAGATCACCCGGCCCGAGCCGACCTGCTCGCGGATTTCCTTGATCTTTGTCGCGCGGAATTCCGCCATCGTCCAGTCGCCGGCACAGCCGCAGACATGGCGCACGAAATTGGCGATCAGCTTGCCGCCGTCGGGCGTATGCACCACCTCGGGGTGGAACTGGGTGCCATAATAGCGCTTCTCGTCATTGGCGATGAGCGCGAAGGGGGCGCCGTCCGAGGTCGCGACGATGCGGAAACCGGGCGCGAACTTCGTCACCTTGTCGCCATGGCTCATCCACACCTGATGGCGCTCGCCCGTCTCCCACAGCCCGTCGAACAGCACACAGGGCTCGGTGACGGTAAGGAAGGCGCGGCCGAACTCGCCGCCCTCGCCCGTCTCATGGCCGGGCCGCACTTCACCACCGAGCTGGTGGCTCATCACCTGCTGGCCGTAGCAGATGCCGAGGATCGGCAGGCCGCTCTCGAACAGCTCCTGCGGCGCGCGCGGGCTGCCCTCGTCGCACACGCTGGCGGGCGAGCCGGAGAGAATGATGCCGCGCGGCTTCATCCGCTGGAAGGCGGCCAGCGCCTGCGTGAACGGGGCGATCTCGGAATAGACCCCGGCTTCGCGCACGCGACGCGCAATGAGCTGCGTCACCTGGCTGCCGAAGTCGACGATGAGGATGGAATCGGGGTGAGCTGAGGAATGTGCTGACATGGGCAGCGGATAATCCGCGCCATGGAACCTGTCCAGCCTTGGCGGGCAACATAGATGGGCAAGAGAGATCAGGCGCGCGGGAGACTTGTGGCCTCGGGCTCGTTACCTCTTCATGCTGTTCGACGATCTCTTCGGCCTCGTGCGCGTGGCGGTCATCTCCGTGCTCGCTTATGCGCTGCTCGTCTTCGTGTTGCGAATGGCGGGGAAACGCGCCCTTTCCAAGCTTAACGCGTTCGATCTGGTGGTGACGGTCGCACTGGGTTCCACGCTCGCAACCGTGTTGCTCACGCAGGATGTCGCCCTGGCGGAAGGGGTGCTGGCCTTTGCGATGCTGGCCGGTCTGCAATGGCTGGTGTCGCGCCTGTCTGTCGCCTCATCCACCTTCAGCGGGCTGGTGCGCAGCCAGCCGCGCCTGCTGCTGCGCGATGGTGCATATCTTGAGCGCGCCATGGCAGCCGAGCGCGTCACTCGGGCGGAGATCGACGCGGCCATCCGCAGCGCCGGCTTCGGACGGCGGGCGCAGGTCGCCGGGGTCGTGCTGGAGACCGACGGGAGCATGAGTGTCATCGGCCGTTCGGACGGGCCGGATGATCTGCTTGTCGGGCTCTCCGAATAGCAGGCTTGGACATGGATGAAGACCCTCGCGAACGCTCCCAAGACACGCTGTCGGACGATAATGCCCGGACGGAAGATCGACTGGACTTCGCCGAAGATCGCACCGTCCTTGCCCATGAGCGCAGCTTCGCCAGCTGGGTGCGAACAGGGCTCGCCGCCATCGGCATCGGCCTTGGCTTCCGCGCGCTCTTTCACACGCTTGAACCGGCCTGGGTCCCCAAGACGATCGCCAGCAGCTTCATGCTGGTCGCCATCGTCATCTTCATTCTGGCGACCCGGCGGGCCATGGCGATCCGCGAGCGGCTGGAGCCGGATCGCGCGGCAGCGCTCCAACCGGCCCGCCTGCGTCTGCTCGCCGGCGCGCTGGTGATCACGACCGGCGGCTTGATGCTGGCCATCTGGCTGCTGATCTGAGACCGGTCCGGTCAGGGTCAGCCGAAGGTGACGCCGTCCACCCGGCCATCGTCCCAGATGCAGCGGAAACTGCGCAGGCGGCCTTCGCCGGCCCTGAAGTTCGATCGCATGCTCAGCGTGCCGGTCACATCCCAGCCGGAACCGAACGGCCGCGCGCCCGTGATGTCCCGCACCTCGGCATAATTGCCATCGCGCGAGGCCTGATCGCGCGCCGCGATGGCGCAGGCATCGACCGCCGCGTCTTCATCGTCCAGCGCCTGACCCGTGGGACGCCCATCATAGCCGTCGTCATAGCGGTCATTGCCATAATCGCCAGCGCGATCATCATAGCGCGGGTCATAACCGCGATCGCCCGGGCGGCGCGTAGGATAGCGCTCCGCATCGCGCTGCCTGGCAGCCGCCGTCGCGATCGCTGCGATCAGCCCGACACCGATGATCGCGCCAATGACGGCGCCGCTATTGTCATGGCCGCGATGATGGCGCGGATACCGATCCCAGCGGCCGTCATAGCCGCGCGCGGAGGCGGGTGTCGCGGAGCCCATGACCATCGCCCCGGCCGCAGCGGCCAAGGCAAGTTTGGAGTGAACGTTCATCGGCAGATCGCTTCCTGGCAACACCGGCAACAGCATCGCCGGCCAGAGCGTTATCGCACCGGGTCGATGAGCGCGGGCTGAATAGCGACCGCCCCCCCTTTGGCGCCATCTGTCGGCGCGCTGGAGCGGTCAGGCCGCTGCCGTAGCGTCAGGCCGGTCCAATAGGCCGCAAAGCTGTACATATCCGCATATTCGTCAACGATTTTGTCGGTCGGGCGATTGATGCCATGGCCTGTGCCGGTATCCACGCGAATCAGCCTTGGCCTTCCGCCGAGCGGCGCCGCCTGCAGGGCTGCGGCATATTTGAAGCTGTGGCCGGGCACCACCCGGTCGTCGCTATCCGCCGTGGTCACAAGAATGGCGGGATAGTCAGCCTCGCTGCGGATATTGTGATAGGGCGAGTAAGCCAGCAGCGTGCGGAAATCCGCCTCCCGGTCGGGCCGGCCATAATCGTCCACCCAGAAGGCGCCGGCCGTGAACTGGTCGAACCGCAGCATGTCCATCACGCCGACACCAGGCAAGGCGGCGGCGAACAGGTCGGGCCGCTGGTTGACCACGGCCCCCACTAAAAGGCCGCCATTGGAGCGTCCCTCAATGGCCAGCTGGTTGTCGCCGGTATAGCCTTGGGCTTTGAGATATTCGGCCGCCGCGATGAAATCATCGAAGGTCGTCTGCTTGTTGGCGCCCCGTCCAGCGTCGTACCAGGCCTTGCCGAACTCCCCGCCGCCTCGCACGCCGGCAATGGCGAGCACGCCGCCCTGCTCGACCCAGGCAAAGCGGGTGGGCGAGAAGCTGGGCGTTTGCGCGACGTTGAAGCCACCATAGCCATAGAGCAGGGTCGGCGCAGGCGTGCCCGAGTTGGCAATGTCGCGCCGGCGCACGATGAACATCGGCACCGCTATGCCATCGCGCGCGGGGTAGAAGACCTGCTCCGTCACATAATCCGCCGGATCGAAGCCGAGTGCGGAGCGCGCGAAGATGCTGGTTTCGCCGGTCTCGACATTGAAGCGGTAGATCGTCGGCGGCTGGGTAAAGCTGGAGAAGGCGTAGAAGGTTTCCGGATCGCCGGGCCGGCCGCTGAAGCCGGCGGCCGCGCCCAGCCCGGGCAGCGGCACATCGCCTTGACGCTTGCCGGCGAGATCCGTGATCTCCGCGACGATCCGCCCATCCACGATGTACGCGAGTACGAGCCGGCTGCCGATCATCGAGCCACCGGCCAGCGTCTGCGGCCGCTCGGCGACGACCTCGACCGGGCGGCGGCGCGGATGGCCAGCATCGATGGTCACGATCCGTCCGTTGGGCGCCTTTGCATCCGTGCGGAAATAGAGCCGATCGCCAAGCTGGCCGATCATCTGCCACGCATTGCGCAGTCCCCGCACCAGCGTCACGGGCCGGGCGTCCGGCACGGTCAGCGGGATCAGCACCAGTTCGGCGGTCTGCTCGGTGCCCATTTTCGAGCTGATCAGCAGCCAGCGACCGTCCGCCGTTACCTCGGCGCGGTGAAGCAGCCGGGGCCGATCCGGCGTGGCATAGACCAGCCGGTCCTGCGCCTGCTCAGTGCCCAGCGCGTGAAACCAGACCTGCTGGTTCTCGAACGAGGGATCACGCCCGCCCTCGGTCGCCGCGGCAAAGCGCGCATAATAAAAGCCGTTGCCCTCGTGATTCCAGGCCAGCGCCGAATAGCGCACCCAGGCCACCTGGTCAGGCATCAGCGCGCCGCTCTCGACATCCAGCACCCGCACGGTCCGCCAGTCGCTGCCCCGCTCCTGAAGCGCCAGCAGCAGCGCCCGCCCGTCCCGCGAAGGCAGCCACTCGGCGAGCGCAACCGCGCCATCGGTGGAGAGCCTGTTGGGGTCGATCAACAGACGCTCCGCCCCATCGACGCCCTCGCGCATATAGATGGGCGAGAAATTCTCGCCCTTGCTGCGCGTATAGAAATAGCGCTCGCCGGCCTTGCGCGGATTCCCGAAGCGCTCAAAGCCATGCAGCGTCGCCATGCGGGCGCGCAACGCCTCCCGGCCCGGCAAGGATTTGAGGTAGCGGAAGGTCGTCTCATTCTCCGCCGCAATCCACGCCTGCACATCGGCATCGTGGCGCGGGTCGCCCTCCAGCCAGCGATAGGGATCGGCGACGGGCACGCCAAAATGCGTCTCGGTCAGGTCGAGGCGGCGGGCTTGCGGGTAGCTAAGCGCTGGCAGGCGGGGCGCCGGGCCGATCCGCAGCGCACCCGGCTTGGCAGCGGAATCCACGGCCCGACCCGCGGCTGCGTCCGTCGTGATGACGACGGCGGCGTCCTCGGCCGCAGCAGCGCCCGGCTGCGCCTGCGCAGGCAGCGCCAGGAAAGCCAGCAGCAGGGCGGCAACAGGCAGGCGAAAGGAAACGGCCAACATCCTCAATGCCCTTGGGAAAACGGGCTTGCGGCGCGCGATAGCCCTGCGGCCGCCCGCGTGCAATGGTGCAGGACAGGGCGGTGAACTCTCTGGGGGCTGGGGTGTTGTGTGCAAGGGGGACGGACACGGAGCACCAGCATGACCCTGAAGGCCCTCGCCCTCAACTGCACCCTGAAAGCCGACAGCAGCGAACCCTCATCGACGGACGCGATGATCGCGGTTCTGGCCGACGCCTTCGCCGAACATGATGTGACACTGAGCGAAACCGTGCGCGTTGCCGCACTCAACATCCTGCCCGGCGTCACCTCCGATGAAGGCAAGGGCGATGACTGGCCAGCCTTGCGCAAGAAAATCCTGGCACACGACATCCTCATCTTCGGCGGGCCAATCTGGATGGGTCAGATCTCCAGCATCGCCAAGCGCGTGCTGGAGCGGATGGACGCGTTTCTGAGCGAAACGGACGATGCGGGCCGGATGCCGAGCTATGGCAAAGTCGCCGTCGCCGCCATTGTCGGCAATGAGGATGGTGCCCATTTCTCCAGCGCGCAGCTCTTCCAGGCGATGAACGATGTCGGCTGGACGATCCCCGCCGTCGCCGCCTGCTATTGGGTGGGCGAGGCGATGGGGAGCACGGATTTCAAGGACCTCAAGTCGACACCCAAACCGGTGAGCAAGACCGCCGGCATGGTGGCATCCAATGCCGCGCACCTCGCCGGCCGGCTCAAGGACAGCCCCTACCCCGGCTGACAGGCCGGACGCCAGCCGCCATCCCAGTCGGCATTCCAGCCGCGAGCGGCTTGCCACGCCGCCGCTCCTGCCGCACATTCGCGCGGGACAGGGAGCGGGGGCAAGGTGGCACCATCATCGCAAGCGAGTGAACCAACCGGGCAGCAGGGGGATGGCGACCCTGCCACGACCGGGCGCTCGCCCCTCAAAATCTGGGCATTGCGCGCGCTCGGCCTGGCCGGTGCAGCGCTGGTCTGGCTGGCTCTGGGCGATGCGCAGGGTCTGTCGTCGGAGGGCCGCTGGGTCGCCGCGGTCGCGACATTGATGGCGCTCTGGTGGATCACCGAAGCCGCGCCGATCGCCGTTACCGCACTGCTGCCGATCCTGCTCTTCCCAATGGCGAGCGACCGCAGCGTGGCGCAGGTCGCCGCGCCCTATGCCAGCCCGATCATCTTCCTGTTCCTCGGTGGCTTTCTGCTCGCCATCGCCATGCAGAAATGGCAGCTCCACCGCCGCGTCGCGTTGCTGACGCTCCGCCGGGTCGGCACCAGCCCGCGCCAGATCGTGCTGGGCCTGATGCTGACGACGGGCTTTGTCTCGATGTGGGTCTCCAACACGGCGGCGACGCTCATGATGCTGCCCATTGCGCTGTCCGTCCTCACGCTCGTCTGCGATCGCCGCGACGAGACCGGCGCGCTCGCCTGTGACGGCGCATCCGCCGTGGCGCCCAGAGAACTCGCCAATTTCGGCGCCTGCCTCATGCTCGCCATCGCCTGGTCATCCAGCATGGGCGGCGTGGGCACGCTGCTCGGCAGCCCGCCCAATGCCATCGTGGCCGGCTATATCGAGAAGGAACTGGGCCGGCAGGTCGACTTCCTGAGCTGGATGCTGGTCGGCGTGCCGATTGCCTTCAGCTTCATTCTCATTGCGTGGCTGCTGATGACGCGGGTCTTCTATCGGTTCACCTTCGGCGAGGTGCCGGGCGGCCGCGCGCTCATCGACCGGGAGCTGGCCGGTCTCGGCCAGTTCAGCCGCAGCGAACTGCTGGTGACCCTCGTCTTCTGCTGCGCGGTCTTCTTCTGGGTCGTGCCCGGCGTGGTCGGCGCCATCCTCGGCGGCAAGGCCGATCTGGGCTGGTTCGGGCGCCTCGATGACAATGCCATTGCACTTGCCGCCGGCCTGGCGCTGTTCCTGCTGCCCGGCGAGGGCCGAGGGCAGATGCTGCTCGACTGGAAGGATGCAGAAAGCGGCGTGCCCTGGGGCGTGCTGGTGCTGTTCGGCGGCGGCCTGAGCCTTGCGGGGGAGGTTGTCGCCAGCGGGCTCGATGGCTGGCTGGGCGCGCAGGTGAGCGGGCTTGGTACGCTGCCGATCCTGCTCCTCGTCATCGCCGTCGTGACCCTCATCGTCTTCCTGAGCGAAGTGACCAGCAACACGGCCACCGCCGCCACCTTCATCCCCGTCCTCGGCGCCGTCGCGCTCGGCATCGGGGCCTATCAGATGACCTTGCTCATCCCCGCCGCCTTCGCCGCCACGCTCGCTTTCATGCTGCCGGTCGGCACGCCGCCCAATGCCATCGTGTTCGGCACCGGGGCCGTCACCATGCGCCAGATGGTCCGCGGCGGGTTCATCCTGAACCTCGTCGGGATCGTGCTCATCACCTTCTTCTGCTGGCTGCTCGGCGGCGTCGCGCTCGGCCTGCGTTTCTAACCGAAGGCGAGGCTGAGCTGGGGCGTCTCGTCCGGCTCTTCGCGCTCGGGATCGATGAGGTTTGAGAGCCCGAGCCCCAGCAGCCGCGCGCCGACCGGCAGCGGCAATTGCGCGCGAAGCAGGTCGGCGCCGATCGCAAACAGATCCTCGGCATCGCCCGGCGGCGCGGGCAACGAGCGCGAGCGGGTGAGGATGCGAAAATCCCCCAGCTTGATCTTGAGCGTGACGGTGCGCCCCAAGGCCCGGCTCGCGGTGACCCGGCCCCACAGGCGCGCGGCGATCTTCTCAAGCTCCGCCAGCAACAGACCTTCCGCGCCGATATCGCTGGCGAAGGTATCTTCCACGCTGATCGACTTGCGCGACTCCCGGTCGCGCACCGGGCGCTCGTCCAGCCCGCGCGCCGCACCGAAGTAAAAGGCCGCCGCCTTGCCGAAATGGCGCTGCAGCGCCGGCAGCGGCCACTCTTTGAGGTCCGCGCCGCTATGAATGCCCAGCGCCGCCATGCGCCGCGCCGTCACGGGGCCGACGCCATGGATGCGCGACACCGGCATCGCCGCCATGAACGCCTCGGCCTCATCGGGCCGCACGACGCACAAGCCATCGGGCTTGTTCTGGTCCGATGCGAGCTTGGCGATCAGCTTGTTACACGAAACGCCGGCCGAGGCGGTCAGCCCCGTCTCCTCGCGAATCATCCGCCGGATTTCCTGCGCGACATAAGTGGCCGAGGCAACGCCGGGCTTGTTGCGCGTCACATCAAGATAGGCCTCGTCCAGCGAGAGCGGCTGGATGATGTCGGTAAAGCGCTCGAAGATCGTACGAATTTGCTGCGAGACGGCGCGATAGGCCTCGAAGCGCGGTCGCACGAAGATGAGCTCCGGGCAGAGCCGGCGCGCCTTGCCGCCCGGCATGGCCGAGCGCACGCCGAACACGCGCGCCTCATAGCTCGCCGCTGCCACCACGCCGCGCGGCCCGCCGCCGCCGACAGCCACCGGCAAGCCGCGCAGCGCCGGATCGTCGCGCTGCTCGACCGACGCGTAAAAGGCGTCCATATCGATATGGATGATCTTGCGATCCTGCTCGGGCGTCTGCGCCATGCTCCCTGTTATGCCATGGCAACCGCGCGAACGAAAGAGGAACGAAGCATGGACCTGAATGTCACTGAGATCGATGGCGCCTGCCATTGCGGCACGGTGCGTTTTCACGTGCGCCTGAAGGACGGCCTGCGCTCGGCACGCCGATGCACATGCTCATATTGCCGGATGCGCGGCGCCATCGCGGTCTCCGCCCGGATCGAAGACCTGCAGGTGACGGCGGGCGAGGAGGCGCTGCGCTGCTACACCTTCAACAGCGGGACCGCGCAGCACCATTTCTGCGGAACCTGCGGCATCTACACCCACCACCGGCGCCGCTCGAACCCCCATGAATATGGCGTCAATGTCGCCTGCCTGTCGGGCATCAGCCCGTTCGACTTTGCCGAGGTGATCGTGAATGACGGGGTGTCGCATCCCTCCGACACCGGCGTCGCGCGGATCGCGGGCGTGTTGCGGTTCATCCCGGCGGACGGGGCGTAGCTAGGCGGCGTGGGCAAGGTCCAAGGTTTGTAGAACGGCGGCTGCTGTGCTCATTTTCCGGAGGCGGGCTGACCGGAGTCTATGCCTTTACTGACATTTGGCTCAGAGCCGAACTTCGAGAAATCCGTCCCGGTCGCAAAACCACTCGGAAGCGAAATCCCGCACGTCGCTCAGCGGCTCATTCGGGTGCGCTGAGGTGAATAGGAAGCGGCTTTTATCGGACCCGTCACCAACAACGAGCGTATCGACTTGCAACTCTAGCTTGTCGGCATCCTCGCCAGCAATCGCGATGAGACGGACGCAGTCTTTCAGGCACTCTTCTACAAACTGGGCCAGAACCAGGTCATTGGAAACCGGCGAGTGGAGGAGGATGCGAGGCGGAAGGGACATGGCCACCACGCTACATGCCAGAAAGTCCTCTTTCTACCATCCTTTCGTTCAAGCCGGCGGCAGTCTGCAATCTGCCTGGCAGCTAGAGAGGCCGCGGGCTAGAAAGAGGCCTGACAGCCAACGACGTTATTGTGGTCATCCCCTCCGTTCGTCCTGAGTAGCCGCTGAGCCTGTCGAAGCGGCGTATCGAAGGACCGGCAGTGCGCTGCGATGCTTCGATACGGCTCTTCGTTACGCGCCTGCGGCGCTACTCAGAACCAACTCAGCACGAACGGCGTAGTTTGGCGAAGACCGCTTCCCACACCCATTTAGCCGTTGGTCGCGTATTCTAGACCGCTTAATAGCGGACAATCCATCCGGGCGAGATTCTGTGCGCGTCCTAGGCGCCACCAAGCTTCAAGCCCTTCAGCGCCGCGAAAGGTCCGGCGTCTTCCTCGCTCAGCACGCCCAGCGCGCGCAGCTTGGCGTCGGCATCCGGCACGCGGGGATAGGGATCGAGGTTCAGGAACAGCGTCTGCGCGACCGTTTCGCCAAGATCGATTCGCTCGTCCTCCAGCGGGAGGATATCGCAATCTTCCTCGCGCAGTTCGATCTCTTCCGCGTCGCTTTCGCCGTTCTCGTCGAGACCGCGCACGAATCGCACGTCCATCGGCACGTCGAGCTCTGCGGGGACATCCTCGTCGGTTGCGACGCAGGCCTGCACCAGCGAGGCGCGCACGCGCCCGGTCACCCGGCAGCCACCGGCATCCGGCACGACATGCGCCTGCGCCTCCAGCCGATCGAGGCTGCGCAGGCCAAAGCGGCGCGCGAGCGCGGCCCGCTCTGCGGCGTCGGCCTCGACGGTGCGGTCCCGCCGCCCGTCCCCAAGCTCGTTGAGGCGCAGAATGCGGGAAAATTCCGGCGCGGCGCCTGATGTCGCTTCGCTCACGGCATCACCCCCGCAACTGGCCGGCCAGCAGCGTGTCGCGGCTGCATGCGTCGATCGTTGCCACCAGCATACGCACCTGTGCTTCGACATAGGCCAGCGCATCCGCTGCCGGCGCCTCGCCGCGATAGAGGTTGCGCATCAGCGCCTCGCTCAGCGAAGCCTCGCCCTGCAAGCTGGCGCGATAGGCGGCAAGCCGGCCACCGAGCGCGCCGACCATGCGGCCGATCTGCTTGCCCACGACCACATCGCCAAAGCCGATCTGGCGGATCTGCCCATCCATATCGTCGATGAACAGCTCGGTCAGCCGCGCCGAATCGTTGGTGGCCTCCAGCGCCTCGAGTCGCAGCAGCACCAGCGAGAGGACCAGCGCCACCATGTCGAATCGGCCATCCAGCGTGTCCGCCACCTCGCCTTCCATATACCAATGCGGCTCCCGCGCCGTCGCGACGACAGCATCGTAGAGCGGGCGCAGGTAAGCGCGATCATCCTTGCGGGAAAACAGAGTGGATAAGAGGCTCATGCTCGGTTCAGCTTTGCGGCGGCACAGGAAAGCGCGGACGGGACCGATCAACCATTGGCCCGCGCCAGCACTTGCATATTGATTGCGGCGGCTGGCAATGCAATGGGCGGGTTAGGCGATGCGACGCTTTTTTGATTGGATGTCCGGTTTTTGACCGCATGATTGGCAGGAGACGAGAATGCAGCGTGGCTTGAGGCGGCCGTTTCTGGTCGTGGGCGCAGCGGCCGTCCTTCTGCTGGCGGGCGGCTGCACGCGCATCCGTGCGCATCAGGGCTTCATGATCGACGATCTGATCGTGAGTTCGGTGCTGCCGGGCGTGGACAACAAGGCGTCCGTGGAAGGCGCGCTGGGTCGTCCGACCTTCGTCTCCCAGTTCGGCCCGGAGCGCTGGTATTATGTGGCGCGCGACACCCGCGCGCTGGCGTTCGCCTCCCCGCGTCCGACCGCGCAGACGTTGGTGACCGTGCAGTTCGATGCCAATGGCAATGTCGCGACGATCGATCGCAACGCGACGCTCGATCAGGTCGCCAATATCTCGCCGACCGGCGCCACGACGCCGACGCTCGGCCGCAAGCGCAGCCTGTTCGATGAAATCTTCGGCAATATCGGCGCGGTTGGCGCTGGCGGGGCCGGAGCGGCAGGTCCGTCTCAGTAAATCAGCGCTGCAGGTCTGCCATCAGTCGGCGCCGGTTCGCGCGCCGACGGACTGGTTTAGCTTGCATTAACCGCGCCATCGCTTCAAATCGTCCTATAGCGGGAGCGTGGTCATGCAGCATATTGGCGATCTGCAGCCGCTCGAGCGGACTTACGCGCGACGGACTGAGACAGTCGGCCATTACAAGGCCAGCCGGAGCCGCTGGCGATTCGCCATCGGGTCGCTGGAGATCGGCTTCGACCGCGCGAGCGAGCAGCTTCACGCGCGAAGCGGTGTGGATGCCCGGCCCGGCCTTGCCCAAAAGCTCCTGATCGCGGCAGGCATGGTCAGCATCTCATTGCTGGTGATCGCCCTGGCCGGCTGGCTATGGTCGGCACGCGGGCCGATCTGGGGCGGTGAGACGGTATCGGCAGCGATCATCGATCATGCGCCCCGCGCGACCGAAAGCGAAGATGCGACGCCCGCCGGCCAGCAGCCGACCCTGATCCCCGCCGACCGTCCTGCGCCGTTTCTCTCCGCCGTGATTGAAAAGCGCGCGACGGCCCCCGCTTTTGCACCGGCGAAACAGGCCACCGTGCCGATCGCGCAGGGCCAGGCGATTGCGCCCAAGTCCGATGAGGCGCCGACGCTCCCGAGCGCGACCCCGGATGAGGCGATCGTCCAGTCCGGCAACTTCCTGCTGATCCCGGCCGTCGATCGCGCTGTGGGCCTCGCGCTGAAGAGCGGCGATGCGCAGAACTGGATGGCCGGCTCCTATCACGGCATCGTGGTGGTCGGCGACGCCGTGGCCCAAGATGGCAAATCCTGCCGGGACGGCACGATCCTGCTGCGCGACGGCACCATCAAGGGCCGCACCCAGACGTTCCAGCGCTGCCTGTAAGGCCAAGGGAGCGCTGCGCGGCGGTTCAGCCGGCGGCGCTCACCCGATCCCGATCACGATCAGCGTGCGATCCCGCCAGCAGCCAGAACGGCCAGCGTCACCAGCTCCGAGGCGGTCGAGGCCATCGTCGCCACCTGCACCGGCTGGTTCAGCCCGAGCAGCACCGGCCCGATGACCGAGTCGCCGCCCAGTTCCCGCAGCAGCTTGGCCGAGAGATTGGCCGACTGCAGGCCGGGCATGATCAGCACATTGGCTGGGCCGGACAGGCGGCAGAACGGATAATTCGCCATGACGCGCCGGTTGAGCGCCACGTCGGGCGCCATCTCGCCTTCATATTCGAAGTCCACCTCCATTCCGTCGAGGATCTGGACCGCGCCGCGAATATTATCGAGCCAGTTGCCGTGCGGATTGCCGAAGGTGGAGTAGGAGAGAAAAGCCACGCGCGGCTCATGCCCCATACGCCGGGCAAGCGCGGCGGATTCGATGGCGATATGCGCCAGTTCGGCGGAATTCGGCCGCTCGTTGACAGTGGTATCCGCCATGAACACGGTGTGGCTACGCCCGACGAGGATGTGCATGCCGAACAGCGTGCGGTCCTCGGCGGGGTCGAGCACGCGGCGCAGTTCGCGCATTGTCTGCGCATAGGTGCGGGTGACGCCGGTGATCATCGCGTCCGCCTCACCCATCTGCAGCAGCAGCGCGCCGAAGATGTTGCGGTCCCGGTTGACCATGCGCTCGCAATCGCGGCGGAGATAGCCCCGGCGCTGCAGGCGCTCGTACAGCATGTCGACCATGCGCGGCACGAGCGGCGAATTGACGCTGTTGTAGAGCTCGTAACTCTCGGGATCGCGCACGCCGAGATCGCGCAGGCGATCATAGACATCCTGCCTGCCGACCAGCACCGGGGTGCCATAGCCGCCATCGCGGAACTGGATCGCGGCGCGCAGCACGACTTCCTCTTCCGCCTCGGCAAAGACCACGCGCTTGGGGCTGGCCTTGGCGCCCTCATAAGCGAGGGTGAGAACGGAGGTGGTGGGATTGAGCCGCGCCCGCAGGGACTGGCGATAGGCGTCCATATCCTCGATGGGCCGCTGGGCGACGCCCGACTCCATCGCCGCCTGCGCCACCGCTGCCGGCACCACTTCCATCAGACGCGGATCGAAGGGGGCGGGAATGATGTAATCCGCGCCGAAGCTGTGCTTGGTGCCATAAGCCAGCGCGACTTCCTCGGGCACCTGCTGACGGGCCAGTTCGGCAATGGCCTGCGCCGCCGCGATCTTCATCGCCTCGTTGATCGCCGTCGCGCGCACGTCCAGCGCGCCCCGGAAGATGAAGGGGAAGCCCAGCACATTGTTGACCTGATTGGGATAATCCGAGCGGCCCGTGGCGATGATCGCATCCGGGCGCGCGGCCTTGGCCACCGGCGGCAGGATCTCCGGATCGGGATTGGCCATGGCGAAGAGGATCGGCCGCGGCTTCATCTCGTTGATCCATTCGGGCTTCAGCGCATCCTTGGCTGAAAGACCGAGGAAGATATCGGCATCCTTCAGCGCCTCGTGCAGGGTCCGCGCCTCGGTGCGGGCGGCATGGGCGGACTTGAACTGGTCCATGCCATGGGTGCGGCCCTGATAGATCACGCCCTCGCGGTCGCACATGATCACATTGTCATGCGCCACGCCCATCGCCTTGATCAGTTCGGTGCAGGCGATGGCCGCCGCGCCGGCACCATTCACGACGACCCTGGTCTCGCGAATGTCGCGCCCGGTCAGGAAACAGGCGTTAATCAGGCCGGCGGCGCAGATGATCGCGGTGCCATGCTGGTCGTCATGCATGACCGGGATGTTCATGCGCTCCTTGAGCGCCGCCTCGATCATGAAGCATTCGGGTGCCTTGATGTCCTCAAGGTTGATGCCCCCGAAGCTGGGCTCCAGCAGCGCCACCGCATCGATGAAGGCCTGCGGGTCTTCGGTGTTCAGCTCCAGGTCGATCGCGTCCACATCGGCGAAGCGCTTGAACAGCACCGCCTTGCCTTCCATCACCGGCTTGGAGGCGAGCGCGCCGAGATTGCCCATGCCGAGGATCGCCGTGCCGTTGGAGATGACCGCGACCAGATTGCCCTTGGCGGTATAGTCATAGGCTTTGGCCGCATCGTCAGCGATGGCCTGCACAGGCACCGCCACGCCGGGCGAATAAGCCAGCGCGAGATCGCGCTGCGTCGCCATCGGCTTGGAGGCGATGATCTCGATCTTGCCGGGCCGCCCGAAGGAATGGAAGAGCAGCGCCTCGCGCTCGGAGAATTCGATGGCGGCTTTATCGGTCATCAGCAGGGTTCCTCGGCAATTGGGAACGCCCTAGCGACTTTCCGCCCGGCTCCACAAGAGGCGAGGTACGAACAACCCCGTGGATGAAACGCCACCGCCGGCTTTTCGAGACCGAAAGCCCCTGCTAACGCAACCGCGTGACCAGTCTGCCAGCCAAATCCTCCAAAGCCAGCGCCGCATCCGGCGGCCCCACGCCAATGATGGCGCAATATCTGGCGCTCAAGGCGGAAGCCGGGGGCGACCTGCTCTTCTACCGCATGGGCGATTTCTTCGAGCTGTTCTTCGAGGACGCCAGGACCGCGGCCGCCGTGCTCGACATCGCGCTCACCACGCGCGGCGAGCATGAGGGCGAGCCGATCCCGATGTGCGGAGTGCCGGTGCACAGTGCCGAGGGCTATCTGGCGCGACTCATCAAGGCCGGGCTGCGCGTCGCCATTGCCGAGCAGACCGAGACGCCCGAGCAGGCCAAGGCGCGCGGATCGAAGGCGCTGGTCGGCCGCGCCATCGTGCGCTTCGTCACCGCCGGCACGCTGACCGAGGATGCGCTGCTGGACAGCCGCAGGGCCAATCTGCTCGCCGCCGTGGGCGAAGCCGCTGGCCATTATGCCGTCGCCGCCGCCGACATCTCCACCGGCCGGCTGGACGTGGTGGCAGTGGACGCCGGCGGCATCGAGGCGGAACTGGCGCGGATCAACGCGAGCGAAGTCATTGCGCGGCCGGGCCTCGCCGATCGGCTGACCGGCGCCCTCCCCTTCGAGAATCGCGGCTTTGACAGCGCGCGGGCGGAAGCGGACATCTGCCGCCATTTCGGCGTGAAGACGGTGGAAAGCTTCGGCAGCTTCTCGCGCGCGGAGCTCTCCGCCCTCGGGGGCCTGCTTGGCTATCTGGAGCATGTCGGCAAGGGGCGCATGCCCTTCCTCGCCGCGCCGGTGCGGGCCGGCGCGCAGGATCACCTCGCCATCGACCCGGCGACGCGCGAGAGCCTGGAAATCGTGACGACGGCCAGCGGGCAGCGCGCCGGCAGCCTGCTCGCCACTGTGGACCGCACCGTGACGGGCGCAGGCGCCCGACTGCTCGCGGCGGACCTCTCCGCGCCTTTGATGGACCGCACCAAGGTGGAAGCGCGACTCGATCTGGTGCGCTGGTTCCATGATGACGGGCCGCTGCGCGAGCTGGTCCGCACCCGCCTGCGCGCCTTGCCGGATTTGAGCCGCGCGCTCGGCCGTGTCGCCATCGGCCGGGGCAGCCCGCGCGATCTGGGGCAATTGCGCGATGGCCTCGACGGCGGCCGTGCGCTGCGCGAGCGGCTGGGGGCGCTGCCCGACCGACCGCCCCTGCTCGACGATCTGCTGCCATCGCTCGATGGTCATGGCGCGCTGGTCGATCAGCTGGCGCGCGCCCTCGTGCCCGCCCCGCCGACGGAAGCGGCGCATGGCGGCTATATCGCCGATGGTTATGATGCCGCGCTGGACGAGCTGCGCCGTATGGCCGGCGACGGCCGCCGCGCCATTGCTGCACTCGAAGCGCGCTATCGCGAGCAGACCGGCATCTCCGCGCTGAAGATTCGCCACAATGGCGTGCTCGGCTATCATGTCGAGGTGCCCGCCCGTCACGCCGACCAGCTCATGGCCAATGACAGCGGCTTTACCCATCGCCAGACGCTGGCGGGAGTCGTGCGGTTCAACTCGGTGGACCTGCACGAACAGGCCAGCCGGGTCACGCAGGCCGGCGCCCATGCGCTGGCGGCCGAAGCGGCGCATTTCGAGGAACTGGTGACGCTGGTGATGGACAGCCGCACCGCCATCGCGCGCACGGCGGATGCCCTCGCCCGCATCGACGTGGCGGCGGCTCTGGCCGAGCGCGCTGTTGAAGGCGGCTGGAGCCGGCCGGTCTTCGCCGAAGAGCCCTGCATCGCCATCGAGGGCGGACGCCATCCGGTGGTGGAAGCCGCGCTGGCGAAGGACGGCACCAGTTTCGTCGCCAATGACTGCACGCTCACGCCGGACAACCGGCTGTGGCTGGTGACCGGCCCCAATATGGGCGGTAAATCGACCTTCCTGCGGCAGAACGCGCTGATCGTCATTCTCGCGCAGGCCGGCAGCTTCGTGCCCGCCCGCGCCGCCCGCCTTGGGCTGGTGGACCGTCTGTTCAGCCGCGTCGGCGCCTCGGACAATCTGGCCCGTGGGCGCTCGACCTTCATGGTCGAGATGATCGAGACCGCCGCGATCCTTGCGCAGGCAACCGAGCGCAGCTTCGTGATCCTCGATGAAGTGGGGCGCGGCACGTCGACTTATGATGGCCTCGCCATCGCCTGGGCGGTGGTGGAAGCGATCCATGACAGCAATGCCTGCCGCTGCCTGTTCGCCACCCATTATCACGAGCTGACGCGCCTGGCCGAGCGCCTCGGCGCCCTCTCGCTCCACCATGTTCGCGCGCGGGAATGGAATGGCGATCTGGTGCTGCTGCACGAGCTGTCCGAAGGCCCGGCCGACCGCAGCTACGGCATCGCGGTGGCGCGGCTTGCAGGCTTGCCCGCCCCGGTGCTGGCCCGCGCCAAGGCCGTGCTCGGCAAGCTGGAGGCCGGCAAGGCGCAGACCGGCGGCATCGCGGCGGGGCTCGATGACCTGCCGCTGTTCGCCGCCACGCTGTCCGCCGCGCCGGAGGTCGCCACCGACCCACTGCGCGACCAGCTGGACGCCATCGACGCCGATACACTCAGTCCGCGCGAGGCGCTCGACCTCATCTATCAGCTCAAGCAGATCGCCACCGCGCCCACCGCCTGAGCCCGTCGATTTGCGCGCCATGCCGAGGTTGCACCTGCAACTGCGGCAAAGCGCGCTTATATGGCACCCATGAACAAGGTGCCCGATTCGCTGCCCGGCCGCCGTGCGATCATCGATCGCCGCCAGATTGCCGATGCGCTCACTGCCCAATTGACGGAACTGAGCGATACCGCCGCGCGTCGGCAAGTGATCGTCGCGGCGTTGCGCGAGGCGCTTGCCATCGGCCGGGAAGAAGTCTCCCGCCGCCTTGCCCGCAACCCGACGCGCGGGCGCGACGCCGTGACGGCGCAGGCCTTCCTGATGGACCAGATCATCCGCCTGCTCTTCGATGCGACGGTCAAGCACCTCTACCCGATCAGCAACCGCACCGCCTCCGAGCGGCTGACCGTGGTTGCGGTGGGCGGCTATGGGCGCGGTGAAATGGCGCCCTATAGCGATGTCGATATCGGCTTCCTCACGCCCTACAAGCCGACCGAATGGACCGAGCAGGTCATCGAGAGCATGCTCTATGCGCTGTGGGATCTGGGCCTCAAGGTCGGCCACAGCAGCCGCTCGATCGACGAGACGGTGCGCATGGCGAAGTCGGACCTCACCATCCGCACCGCTCTGCTGGAATCGCGCTTCGTGTGGGGGGACCGGGGCATTTACGACGAATGCGTCGCCCGCTTCGACAAGGATGTGATGCAGGGCACGGCCAAGACCTTCGTCACCGAGAAGCTGGCCGAGCGGGATGCCCGGCACAAGCAGATGGGCGACAGCCGCTATGTCGTCGAACCCAATATCAAGGAGGGCAAGGGCGGCCTGCGCGATCTGCACACGCTGTTCTGGATCGGCAAATATGTGAACCGGGTGCGCACCGTCGCCGAACTGGTTGACGTGGGCCTGCTGACCCGCGCCGAGCTGTCCCAGTTCCAGCGGGCCGAGAATTTCCTCTGGGCCGTGCGCTGCCACATGCACGAGATTTCCCGCCGCGCGGAGGACCGCCTGACCTTCGATCTGCAGATCGAAGTCGCCGAGCGCATGGGGTTCTCGCCCAAGCGCGGCCGCTCCGCTGTCGAGCGGTTCATGCACCTCTACTTCCTGATGGCCAAGACGGTGGGCGACCTCACCGGCGTGTTCCTCGCCCATCTCGATGACAAGATGGCCAGCCGCGGCCGGCGCTACATCCCGGCCATGTTCAACCGCCCGCGCAAGCTGGATGGCTTCGTGCTGGAGCGGGGCCGGATCACCATTCCCGAGGATGATTTCTTCCGCGAGCAGCCGGTGCGGATGATCGAGATCTTCTCGCTGGCGGACAAGCACGGGCTGGAGATCCACCCGGATGCGATGCGCGCGCTCAACCGCGATTCGGTGCTGATTACTCGCAAGGAGCGGGAAGACCCGCAGGCCAATGCGCTGTTCATGAACGTGCTCACCTCGCCCCGCGACCCGGAAAAGGTGCTGCGCTGGATGAACGAGGCCGGGGTGTTCGGGCGCTTCGTGCCCGACTTCGGTCGCGTGGTCGCGCAGATGCAGTTCGACATGTACCACCATTATACAGTGGATGAGCACACCATCCGCGCCATCGGCCTGCTCTCCCAGATCGAAAAGGGCGAGTTCAAGGTCGATCATCCGCTGGCGAGCGCGATCATCGAGAAGATCATCTCCCGCCGGGTGCTCTATGTCGCGGTGCTGTTGCACGATATCGCCAAGGGGCGCGGCGGCGATCACAGCATTCTGGGCGCGGAGGTGGCGACCAAGCTCTGCCCGCGCCTGGGCCTGAGCGATGCCGAGACCGAGACCGTCGCCTGGCTGGTGCGCTACCATCTGCTGATGTCCGCAACCGCGTTCAAGCGTGACCTTTCGGACTTCAAGACCATCCTCGACTTCGCCGAAGTGGTGCAAAGCCCCGAGCGGCTGCGGCTGCTGGTGATCCTGACCATCGTCGACATCCGCGCGGTCGGACCGGGCGTGTGGAACAGCTGGAAGCGCCAGCTCCTCGCCGAGCTGTACGACTCGGCCGAGGAGGTCATCCGCCCCGGACACAAGCAGCGGGGCCGTCAGGAACGCATCGAGGAGAAGCGCGACGCACTGCGCGCGAGCCTGGCGCTGGACGACAAGGCCTTCGACCGGCTGGTGAAGCGCTTCCCGCAATCCTACTGGATCGCCGAATCGCAGGACATCCTGGAGCGCAATGCGCGGCATCTGCTGGACGCCGGGCAGTCCGATCTCTCCATCGATGCCCGTTCCTATCCCGAGCGCGGCGCCACGTTGGTCACCGTCTACGCCTCGGACCATCCCGGACTGTTCTACCGGATCGCCGGGGCGATCCATCTGGCCGGCGGAAACATCATCGATGCGCGCATCCACACCCTCAAGGATGGCACGGCGCTGGACAACTTCCTGGTGCAGGACCCGCTCGGGGGCCGCTTCGATGCGCCCGAGCAATTGCAGCGGGTGAAGACCTATATCGAGGATGCGCTGCTCAACCGCCACAAGCTGATGCACAAGCTGGACGAGCGCCCGCTGGCTCGTCGGCGGGCCGAAGCCTTCCAGATCGTGCCGCAGGTGCTGATCGACAACAAGGCTTCCAACCGCTTCACCGTGGTGGAAGTCATGGCTCGCGACCGCCCTGCCCTGCTGCTCAGCCTCGCCTTCGCGCTGTTCCAGTCCAAGACCATGGTCCACAGCGCGCATGTCGCCACCTTCGGCGAGCGCGCCGTCGACACCTTCTATCTAACCGATCTTCTGGGCGGGAAGCTGGAGAGCAAGAGCCGCCTTGCCACGCTCGAACGGCGGCTGATCGAAGCCGCCGGCAATCAGGCCGGCGAGCTGATCGACACCAACAGCTTCGCCATGGCCAACTGAGGCGCGCGCCCGCGCTTCGGGTGCGCGCCCCGCGTGGCGCTTCAGTGAGAGAGCAGGATCGGGATCGGCGCCTTGGCCAGCAGCTTCCGCGTCGTGCCGCCGAACAGCTGCTCGCGCAGGCGGCTGCGGCCATAGCAGCCCATCACCGCCCAGGTCGCGCCGGAGGTCCGCATGGCCTCGATCAGTTGCTCGCTCACCGCGCCAGCCTTGGGCAGGCGCCGGCTGACGACCTTGCAGCCATGCCGATCGAGATAGGCGGCCGCCTCGTCCGGGTCGCCTTCCCCTTCGCCGATCGTCACCACCTCGACCTCGCTGGCCATGCGCAGCAGCGGGATGGCAGCCCGCAGCGCGGCATCGGCCGCGCGTGATCCATCCCAGGCGACCAGCGCCTTGCCGAAGAGATCCAGGCGCTTCTGCTCCGTCGGCACCAGCAGGACCGGGGCGGAGGTCAGCGCCGCGAGACGGGAGGCCGTGTCGCCGGTCTCGTTCACCGCGCCGAAGGCCTGCTTGCCCACGACGATCATGTCGACCAGCCGGACATTGTCGGTAATGCCCTCCTCGGACTGGCTCTGCACCCGCGCCCACTCATAGCTCACCCCTTCATTGGCGAGCCGGGGCTCGAGCGCCTCGATATTCTTGTCCTCCCGGTCGCGCTCATCCATCATCAGCACGCCGGTGCCGCCGCCCGCGCCAAAACCGTCGGCGATCATGGGAATCTGGACGACATCGAGACAGAGCAGATGCCCCTCCACCGCGCGCACAATGTCGAGCGCGGTTTGCAGGCGCGCTTCCTGACTCGGGTCATCATGGATCAGAACCATCACCGTCTTCATGGCAGCCTCCTTGTTCACCGCATCGGGATCGTGCGAAACTGGTGCCATATTAATGCGATGGGGGCGAGGAGTCGTTGACCGGCGTCAAATCCGGCCCGCACCTAAGGGGCTTGCGTCGGCGCGCGGCCGCGCTTATACGCCCGCGCTTCCATGTCCTATGGAAGACCGCAAGGACGGGCCGGCCAGTAAGGGCTGCCGTGTTCGTCCGTAATCGTCTGCGAGCATCCTCCGGGGTGCTTGCGCTAAGACAAAGGAGACGAAAATGCCCAAGCTCAAGACCAAGAGCGGTGTGAAGAAGCGCTTCAAATTCACCGCCACCGGCAAGGTCAAGCATGGTGTCGCCGGCAAGCGCCACCGCCTGATCAGCCACAACGCGAAGTATATTCGCCAGAATCGCGGTACGGAGGTTCTCTCCGACGCGGATGTCGCTCACGTGCGCCTCTGGGCGCCCTACGGCCTCAAGTAAGGAGCAGGCGACATGGCACGTGTCAAACGCGGTGTAACCACCAAGGCGAAGCACAAGAGGATTTTGGATCAGGCGAAGGGCTATTATGGCCGTCGCAAGAACACGATCCGCATCGCGCGTCAGGCTGTCGAAAAGGCTGGCCAGTACGCATATCGCGACCGCAAGGTGAAGAAGCGGAGCTTCCGCGCCCTGTGGATCCAGCGCATCAACGCAGCTGTCCGCATGGAAGGCCTGACCTATGGCCAGTTCATGCACGGCCTCAAGCTGGCGGGCGTCGAACTGGACCGGAAGGTTCTGGCCGACATCGCCATGCATGAAGGCGATGTGTTCAAGGGCATCATTGCCCAGGCGCGCGCGGCCCTGCCCGCAGCCTGAGCATCTGCACAATCATCGCGAAGAGGGCGTCGGATGCTTCCGGCGCCCTTTTTGTATCATTTCGCGACTCTCTGAAATTTTGGTTAACGCTTCGGAAACCTTTTCCGCACTGCAGCATTGCGAGTGCGTGGGACTATAAGTGGAGAACCAAATGAAGGGACTGCTATTGGGGGTCGCGGCGACGCTCGCCCTCCCGTCCGCTGCGCAGGCAGCAACGTTCATCAACGGCGATTTCGAGACCGGTAATGACCCAGGCACCTATTTCCTCCGCCTGGGCACCGAGAGCACGGCCCTGACGGGTTGGACCATCACATCCGGCAATGTGGAGCTGATCGGTGGCTATTGGCAGTCGGGCAGCGGCAGCCGCAGTATCGATCTGAACGGCAGCGCCCAGGGCGCGATCGCACAGACGTTCGATACCATTGAAGGCATGACCTACAATGTCGACTTCCTGATGGCCGGCAATCCCGAAGGTGGGCCGGCGGTCAAGACGTTGGAAGTCGCCGCGACAGGCAATGACGGCCAGCTGTTCAGCTTCGACAATACGGGCTTCTCGAAGACCAATATGGGCTGGACGAACTACACCTACACCTTCACGGCCTCGGGCAACCTCACGACGCTCAGCTTTGCGTCGATGACCGACTCGCCCTGGACCGGCCCGGCGCTGGATGGCGTGACGGTTACCGCGATGAGCGCAGTGCCGGTACCCGAGCCGACGACCTGGGCGCTGATGCTCGGCGGTTTCGCGCTGATCGGCAGCACGCTGCGTCGTCGTCAGTCGGTCGTTCAGTTCTCCTGATCGAAACCGGGTCGCAACCATCAAAGGAAAGGGCGTCGGCGTGCCGGCGCCCTTTTCGTTTGCGGTGAATTAGGCTAGCGGACGCGGCCATGACCGACGTCACATCCCTCAAGGACGGCCTCATCGCCGACATCGCCGCCGCCGACACCCTCGATGCCGTGGAAGCGCTGCGCGTCAGCGCGCTGGGCAAGAGCGGCGCCATCACCGCCCTGCTAAAGACGCTGGGGCGGATGAGTCCGGAAGAGCGCCAGCAGCAAGGCCCCGCGATCCACGACCTGCGCGAAAGCGTGACGAGCGCCATCGCCGCCCGCAAGACCGCGCTCGAAACCGCGGCGCTCGATGCCCGCCTCGCCTCCGAGACGCTGGACATGACGCTGCCGGTAGACCTGCCCCCGCCGGGCAGCATTCACCCCGTCAGCCAGGTGATGGACGAGCTGGCCGAGATCTTCGCCGATCTGGGCTTCGCGGTCGCTACCGGCCGGGAGATCGAGGATGACTGGCGCAACTTCACTGCGCTCAACATCCCCGAGACGCACCCCGCCCGCGCGATGCACGACACCTTCTACTTCGGCGACAATGCCCGCGCGACCGGCGGCGATGGCAATCCGGCCGCGATGTTGCTGCGCACCCACACCTCGCCAGTGCAGATCCGCACCATGACGAGCACGCCGCCGCCGATCCGCATCATCGCGCCCGGCCGCGTCTACCGCTCGGACAGCGACGCGACCCACACGCCGATGTTCCACCAGATCGAGGGTCTGGTGATCGACAAGGGTATTCACCTCGGGCACCTCAAATGGACGCTGGAGACCTTCCTCAAGGCGTTCTTCGAGCGTGAGGACATCGTCCTGCGCCTGCGCCCCAGCTACTTTCCCTTCACCGAGCCTTCGGTGGAAGTGGACGTGGGCTACACCATCGAGAAGGGCCAGCGCGTCATCGGCGGCAGCGGCGATGCCGAGAATGGCGGCTGGATGGAAGTGCTCGGCAGCGGCATGGTCCACCCCAATGTCATCCGCAATTGCGGGCTCGATCCCGCCGAATGGCAGGGCTTCGCCTTCGGCACCGGCGTCGACCGCCTCGCCATGCTCAAATATGGCATGAACGACCTGCGCGCCTTCTTCGACGGCGATCTGCGCTGGTTGCGCCATTACGGCTTCTCCGCACTGGATGTGCCTACGCTGAGCGGAGGAGTGGGCGCATGAGCCATTTCTTGCGAGTTCGTGTTCCTGCGAAAGCAGGAACCCAGGGCGCAACCGCCGTCCTTCGCCGCCCTGGGCTCCTGCCTTCGCAGGAGCACGGGTTTGATCTTACCGGCAATCCCGGAGCCCGCGCATGAAGTTCACCCTCTCCTGGCTCAAGGACCATCTCGACACCAGCGCCTCGCTGGAGGAAATCCTGCGCGCGCTCAACGATATCGGCCTTGAGGTCGAGGGCGTCGAAAACCCCGCCGAGAAGCTCGATGGCTTCCGCGTCGCAAAGGTGCTCACGGCCGCGCCGCATCCGCAGGCCGACAAGCTGCAGGTGCTGAGCGTCGATGCCGGCGACGGCGCGCTGCAGGTCGTCTGCGGCGCCCCCAATGCCCGCGCCGGTCTGGTCGGCGTGTTCGGCCTGCCCGGCGCCACGGTGCCGGCCAATGGCATGGTGCTGCGGGTCGCGGCCATTCGCGGCGTCGAATCCAACGGCATGATGTGCTCCACGCGCGAGCTGGAGCTGGGCGAAGATCATGAGGGCATCATCGAGCTGCCCGCCGACGCGCCCATCGGCACGCGCTTTGCCGACTATGCGCAGCTTGACGATCCGGTCATCGAGGTCTCGGTCACGCCCAACCGGCAGGATTGCATGGGTGTGCGCGGCATCGCGCGCGATCTCGCTGCCAAGGGCCTCGGCACGCTGCGGCCGCTCGATGACATCATCGGACAGCTCCCGGCGATCGACGCGCAGGGCGCAGGCCCGGACGTGCGCACGGACGATGCCGATGGCTGCCCGGCTTTCTATGCCCGCGCCGTGCGCGGCGTGCGCAACGGCGCCTCCCCGGAATGGCTGCAGCGGCGCCTCAAGGCCATCGGCCAGAAACCCATCAGCGCGCTGGTGGACATCACCAACTTCGTCATGATCGGCCTGGGCCGCCCGCTGCATGTCTATGACATGGCCCGCCTCGATGGCGGCCTCGTCGCCCGCAAGGCGAAGGCTGGTGAGCAGGTGCTCGCGCTCAACGGCAAGACCTATACGCTGGCCGAGGGCATGACGGTGATCGCGGATGCCTCCGCCGTTCACGATATCGGCGGCATCATGGGCGGCGAGCATAGCGGCGCGCAGGAGAGCACCAGCGATGTGCTGATCGAATGCGCCTATTTCACGCCCGAGAGCATCGCGCGGACCGGTCAGGCGCTCAGCCTCACCTCCGATGCCCGCCAGCGCTTCGAGCGCGGTGTGGACCCGGCGTTCCTCGATGAGGGCCTGGACATCGCGACGCGACTGGTCCTCGCCTTGTGCGGCGGCACGCCCACCGAGGCGACGCGCGCCGGCACTCCGCCGGCGGAGCCGCGCGTCATCGAGGGCTATCGGCCCGACATGGTCGATGCGCTGGCCGGCATGACGGTGAGCGCGGAGCGCCAGCAGGCGATCCTCGCGGCGCTCGGCTTCACCGTAGAGGCCGGCGCCAACTGGCGGATCACCATCCCGACATGGCGCCGCGATATCCACGGCACCGCCGACATCGTCGAGGAAGTCGTGCGGATCGAAGGGCTGGACAATGTCCCGTCCGTGCCCCTGCCCCGCACACCGGGGGTCGCCCGCCCGACCGCAACGCCGCTGCAGCTCATCGAGCGCCGCGCCCGTCGCGCGGCTGCCGCTCGCGGCCTTAACGAGGCGATCAACTGGTCCTTCATTTCTGAAAGCGAAGCCGCGCCCTTTGGTGGCGGCGACTGGACGCTCGCCAACCCGATCAGCGAAGACATGAAGGTGATGCGGCCGACGCTGCTCGCCGGATTGCTCTCCGCCGCGCGACGCAATGCCGATCGTGGCGCATCCTCGATCCGCCTGTTCGAGATCGGCCGGCGCTATTTCCGCGCCGATGATGGCAGCAGCGACGAGAAGCTGACCCTCGGCATCCTGATGGCCGGCGAAAAAAGCCCGCGCGGCTGGCAGGGCGGCAAGGCCCGCCCGTTCGATGCCTTCGACATCAAGGCGGAGGTCATTGCGCTGCTGGCGGCCGCCGGTGCGCCTGCCGGACGCCTGCAGATGATGGGCGAGGCTGGCGATGCCTATCATCCCGGCCAGTCCGGCACGCTGCGCCTCGGCCCCAAAAATGTGCTTGCCGCTTATGGCGTGTTGCACCCCCGCCTCGCCCGCGCCTTCGATCTCGATGGCACGGTCGTCGCAGCGGAAATCCACCTCGATGCGATCCCGGTGCCGAAGAAGACCACATTCATGCGCACGGCCTATGCGCCGCCGGCCTTGCAGGCCGTCACGCGCGATTTTGCCTTCCTCGTGCCAGCCGATCTGGAAGCCGACGCGCTGGTGCGCGCCGTGCGGGGGGCGGACAAGAACGCCATCGTCGATGCGCGCCTGTTCGATCTCTTCGCCGGGCAGGGCGTGCCGGGAGGCCAGAAGAGCCTCGCGGTGGAAGTGACTCTGCAGCCCGGCGAGAAGAGCTTCACGGATGAAGAGCTGAAGGCCATCGCTGATCGCGTAGTGGCTGCTGCGGCTAAACAGGGCGCAACTCTGCGCGGATAAGAACAAAGGAGCGGCGGAAACGCGGGCGATCAGTCCGCTTTCCGCTTCTCCTCCTCGGCTGGAGCGGGCGCCGGCGGCACGGGCAGCTTGCAGCCTCGGCTGACCGCCAGCCCGCGCAGATAGCCCCGGCGCGCGACGCCACCGTTGATGGCAGCCTGCAGGCGACGCTCGGCCCCTGCCGCGCCGCTCACTTCACGAACGAGGCCCCGGAACGGAATGATCGAATTGACGATCGCCGCGCCACCGGCGGCCGCGAGGTTGCCGAACTTGTTCTCATTGGCCTTGCTGTTGGCATCAAAGTCCGGGCCCAGCACCGCATTCAGCTCGGCGATCTGGTCGATCACCGCGCGGCAACCCTTGCCGGCCGGCGCATAAGGCTGCTCGACAGCGCGGGCCAGCACCTCGGGGATTTTCGTTTTCTCGATGCCCACGTCCCGCGCGGGCTGCGTCACGATCTCGCCCGCTTTCTGCGCTGTCTTGTCCTCTTTCTCGGGCTCGTTCTGCGCAAGCGCGGGAGTTGCCGCAAGGACGGCGCTGAGAAGGGCGGCGCGGATAAGCCTGTTCATGATGACCGTGTCTCCGACCGCAACAGCTGCGGTGCCTGCAGAATTGCGATCCCTGCCATCTGGTTCCCGCCGCTTTGCACGATCTCTGCCGGCGGATAGCCCCAAAAATAAGGCGGGCGCAGCCTTCGCCGCGCCCGCCCTTTTCGTCTGACTGCCGGGCGTGTCATCACGCCCGTGGCAGGATCACTGATAGTTGACGCGCAACCGCAGGCCGATCGTGCGCGGCGTCACCCGGATGCTGGAGGTGTTGAGCGTGAGCACAGCCCCGTCATAATCGCCGAGATTTTCGCCGAACAGCGTCAGATCATAGGCCTTGTACCGCAGGCCGATATTGGCGCTGTATACGCTATAGGCCTTCACATACTCGCCGTTGGTCTGCAGGCGGTTGCCATTGTAGGTCCATGCGACGTTGAACAGGCCGTTGAGGTCACCGCCAAGCGATGTCTCATAGGTCGCATCCACGCGGGCGTTTTCCTCGAGCGTGTTGACCAGCCGCGTACCGGGACGCAGGTACGGCAGGCGCGCCTGCACGGCGGGATCGACCGTGTCATACTTGCCCTGGTTGATGTTCGCGACTGCGCTCAGCGTCAGCCCGTCCAGAGGCGTCCGCCAGCGCATCTCGATATCGACGCCCTTGCTGGTGCCGTCACCGAAGTTCGAGAAGCCAGAGACGTTCGCGTCCAGCGTCGGCGTCGGCGTCAGCATGTCCTCGAGCTTGTTGACGTAGAAGTTCAACCCGACGTTGAGCGTGCGATCGGGCGAGCGCCACTTGATGCCGGCCTCATAGTTGGTCGAGCTTTCGGGACGGGTCTGGGTGCCGGCAGGGATGCCGACGTCCGCAAGCAGGTCCGCCTGGATCTGCGACTGCACGATGCCTGGACGGAAGCCGGTCGCCGCCGTAGCGAACACCGTCAGATCATCATTGGGCACATAGGAGAGGTTGACGCGCCAGGTCGTCACGTTCTTCTTGTTCGTGTTCGTCGTGTTGGCGTCTTCGAACGTGCGCTTGTCATGATAATAGCGCAGGCCAACCCGGGGACGCAGCTTGCCATCGAACAGGTCGTAACCCAGTTCGCCATACACCGCCCAGTTCTTGGTGATGGTGTTGTTGTCGGCATTGGTGTCGATGCCCGCAACGGGAATGCGCAGATAGTTTTCCTGCGGGCCGCTGCCGTCCTGATAGGCGCCGCCGAGCAGCCAGTGGAACGGACCGTCGGTCGTGGAGTTGATTCGCACTTCCTGGCTGAACATGTCCGGGAAGAACTGGCTCGAGAAGGCACCCGCCGGCGCGATCGGCACGTAAATGCCGAAATTGCCCTTGAGATAAGTGGTGGCGCTGGAGATCGAGAAGGTATCGAAGTCCAGGCCGGCCGACAGGCTGTAAAGCTTGAAGTCGCCATTGCCGAAGCTCGGCTGCGCCGCCGTGTTCGCGTAATAAGGCGGCTGGGTCGAGGCGAGACCGCCCAGAAACTGCTGGCGCGGACGGAAATGCCAGTACTGCGCGCGGATATTCAGGTTGTCGACCGGACGGAACAGCGCGACCACGCGAATGTCGTCGTCGCGCACCTCGTTCACGCCCTTGCGATCCGGCGTGCCGTCGAACGCACCATAATATTCGTCCGCCCAGCCCGGATTATAGGAGTGGCCACCGCTGACGCGGACAGCAAGCACATCCTTGATGATCGGGACGGAGACGACGCCCGCGACGCCATAGTTGAGGCCACCGGCCCCGCGCGTCTGAGAGGCCTGCGCCTCGGCAGCGAACTTGATCTCGGTCAGGTCAGGATCGCGGGTGTGGAAGATGAACACACCGCCGGCCGAACCCTGGCCATAGAGCGTGCCCTGCGGACCGCGCAGAACCTCGACGCGGTCGAGGTCGAGGAAGCGGATCGGCGGCGCAATGCCGAAGTTGGTGACCACGAACGGCACGTCGTCGACATAATAGCCGATGGCCGAGTCGCCATTGGCAGCGCCGGCGCCGGCGCCGCGGATGCTGAACGAGCGCGAAGCGACCGACTGGCGCTGGCTCTCGGAAATACCCGGAATCGCCGTGGCGAGGTCCGCGATATTGTTGATGTTGCGCTCCTTGAGGTCCTCACCGCTGAACGCCTGGATGGCGAGCGGCACTTCCTGCAGCGCCTGCACACCGGACTTCTGAGCGGTGACGATGATTTCGTCAGGCGCGGTATCAACACTGTTTGTGGTGGTCTGCTGTGCGCGAACTGGCGCTGCACCCATGACAGCCATCAGTGCCAAAACCGCAACACCGGCGTGAAGCCGCTTCATCATCCATCTCCTGCAAAAAACAAAATCGAGCAATCGATTGCATAGAGAGATGCATGACAATGTCCAACGCACGATGCGCGCGCAGACCAGTTTATGGTGGAGTGTTACCGAAATGCTACGGTCATCGGCGACGCGGGGCGTCCCGATTTACGTCTATCAACCGGCTTTCAGTACAATCGATTACCGGCAGCACGTCAACCCCCTTGGTGCAAGCTAGGACTGAAACACCATGCAGCCCGCTCGTGCGCGGATAGGAAGAGCGCGCGCCTTCGGTGCCCCACGCCACGCTCGCCCTGTGCAAAGCCGCGCCTTGCAGGATCGCCGCCCCAGCCCCTATAGCAGCGCCACATTTGGTGCCGGCCCGACCACGCCCGGCGCGCTCGCTCCCTGGATTAGACGCTTGCTATGACGATCCCTTCCCGCCGCACGTTCGCGATCATTTCCCACCCGGACGCGGGCAAGACGACACTCACCGAAAAGCTGCTGCTCGCCGGCGGCGCCATTCACCTCGCCGGCGAAGTGAAGGCGCGCGGGGCGAACCGGCGCGCACGCTCGGACTGGATGAAGATCGAGCAGCAGCGCGGCATCTCGGTGACCAGCTCGGTCATGACCTTCGAGCGCACCCAGCCCGATGGCAGCGTGATCACCTTCAACCTGCTCGATACGCCGGGACACGAGGACTTCTCGGAAGACACCTACCGCACCCTGACCGCCGTCGACAGCGCCGTGATGGTCATCGACGCTGCCAAGGGCATCGAGCCGCAAACGCGCAAGCTCTTCGAGGTCTGCCGCCTGCGCAACGTGCCGATCATCACCTTCGTCAACAAGGTGGACCGCGAGGGGCGCGACAGCTTCTCGCTGCTGGACGAAGTGGCCGACGCGCTCGCGCTGGATGTCTGCCCGATGAGCTGGCCGGTCGGCATGGGCGGCGAGTTTGAGGGCATCTACGATTTTGCCACCAACCGGCTCTACCAGCCGGTCGGCCCGAGCAAGGAATTCGACGGCAGCTTCACCCAGCTCACCGGCCTGGACGACGAAAAGCTCACCACCGTCCTTTCCGCCGCAGGTCTTGCGCGCCTGCGGGAAGAGGCCGAACTGGCGCAGGCTGGTTATGCCGCGTTCGACCTGACCGCCTATCGCCATGGCGATCTGACGCCGGTCTATTTCGGCTCCGCCCTCAAGCGCTTTGGTGTCGGCGAGTTGATCGATGCGCTCGCCGCCCACGCCCCGCCGCCCCGCACCCAACCGGCCGAGCCCGCGCCGGTCGAGCCCGAGCGCAGCGATGTGACCGGCTTCATCTTCAAGGTGCAGGCGAATATGGACCCGCAGCACCGCGACCGCATTGCCTTCATGCGCCTGTGCTCGGGCAAGTTCCGCCGCGGCATGAAGCTCACACCCTCCGGCAGCGGCAAGCCGATCGCCGTCCACTCCCCGATCCTGTTCTTCGCGCAGGACCGCGAGATTGCCGACGAGGCATTCCCCGGCGACATCATCGGCATCCCCAATCACGGCACGCTGCGCGTGGGCGACACGCTGAGTGAGAAAGCGGACGTGCGCTTCACCGGCCTGCCCAATTTCGCGCCGGAAATCCTGCGCCGCATCGCGCTCAAGGATCCGACCAAGACCAAGCAATTGCGCAAGGCGCTGGACGACCTCTCCGAGGAGGGCGTGATCCAGGTTTTCTATCCCGAGATCGGGAGCCAGTGGATCATCGGCGTCGTCGGCCAGCTGCAGCTCGATGTGCTGATCAGCCGGCTGGAGGCGGAATATAAGGTCGGCGCGGTGCTGGAACCGGCGCCGTTCGACACGGCCCGCTGGCTGACCGGCGAGACCAAGAAGCTGGAAGACTTCGCCAGCATCAATCGGACGAGCATGGCCAAGGACCGCGACGAGAACCCCGTCTTCCTCGCCAGATCGGCATGGGATGTGGGCTATCAGGCCGAGCGCAACCCGGACATCAGTTTCAGCGCCACACGCGAGCGCTGATCGGAGGGGTTAGCCCCGGCCTCCTGCTCACTTACCCGACATCGCTCTTGATCAGCTTGAGTTCGGTCGGCTGGCCGCTATGCGTCATGCGCCCGTCGATCTGGCCGCCGGTGGCGATGGTGATGCGCTCATAGCTCACATCACCGGTGATCCGGGCTGTCGCCTCCACCACCAGCTCCTCCGCCGTGATCGATCCCTCGATCAGGCCGCCGATCCGGGCGCTCTTGGCCTTCACATGGCCGGCGATGCGACTTTCGGCGCCTTGCACCAGCGCCGCGCAGGCAATGTCGCCCTCGATGGTGCCATCGATGTGCAGATCCACGCTGGCTTCCAGATTGCCCGTGATCCTGACATCGCTGCCGAGGATCGAGAACGGCGTGTGCTTAGCCCCGGTTGCCACTGTCGGCGACGCGCCGCTTGGCCGTTTGCTGGACTTCGAGAACATCCCTGCGTGCCTCCAGAAAGGGACGCGGATTGACGGCCGCGCCATGGACATGGACTTCGAAATGCAAATGCGTGCCGGTCGAACGGCCCGTGGATCCCATGCGCGCGATCTGGGTGCCGCGTGCCACCTTCTGGCCCGGCTTGGCATTGAAGCCGGAGAGGTGCGCATAGAGCGTCGAGAGGCCCTTGCCATGGTCGACTTCCACGACATTGCCATAGCCATGCTTGGTGCCGACGAAGGTCACCGTGCCGGGCGCGGCGGCGAGGATGGGCTGACCCATGCGTCCCCGGAAATCGATGCCGCCGTGGAACGCGAGGCTGCCGTTGAAGGGGTCACGCCGATAGCCATAAGAACTGGTGGTCATCGGCGCGGCCGTCGGCTTGCCGGAAGGGATCGCCGCCAGCGCAGCTTCCATGGTGTTGAGACGGGTCAGCAGCAGGGCGATATCCCGCAGCTCCGGCTGGTCGGCGACAATCGAGGCGACGGGAATGAAGGGACCGCCCTGCCCCCGCTCGCGCACCGCCATGCGGGCCGGATCGAGGCCGAAACTGCGGATCGCCTTTTCGACCGCCGCAAGGCGATGTTCGACCGCGCCAGCCAGGCGCGTCTCGAGCACTTCCTGATGACGCCGTAGCGCCTCCAGCCGCGAGGCCTCGGGGGACGCCGCGCTCAGCGGCTTGCTGACCTCCGGACCGTCAGCGGGCGCACCTGCGCCGCCCTCTTCGATCCCCGTGCCGAGGCTGGAGCGCAGCAGTTCATCGAGGGCCTTCTGCCGCTGCTCGATATCCTGAGCGATATCGTTCACCGACTCGCGATAGGCCTTCACCTTGGCCTGCTGGGAGAGAACCTCGGCCCGATCCCGCGCGACATGGCCGCGCTCGAGAAGCAGGCTGGCCTGATTCCACAGGATCGCAAACGTTCCGATGGCCCAGAGCAAAGCCAGCACCGCCAGCGCGCTGGCAGCGACGATCTGGAAGCGGGTGGAGATACGGATGAAGCGCACGCGTCCGCCAGTGCGGAGAAAAATCTCCCGCTCGGGCGCGAGAGACAGCAGACGTGCGATCACACCCCCGGAATTGGTTTTGTCAGCGGACAAGGATTGCTCTGTTCTATATCGTTTGAAGTGCCACGGCGGCTACCAGAGCGACCCATCGCAAGCGAATCGCGGCGCCAAGCCCTGCGATGAGTCGAAAAGTGGACACGACGAGTCGATGAATGATGGTGGAACGGCGGCGCGTGTTCCGCGTTGGTTCGCGTCCGGTTGCCACCAAACCGCCGCCGGGCACTGCGTCGAGTCGCATCATTTTGCGATCCCCGTCACGCCTGCCTACCAGAGCTTGTTGGCGCGATAAATTGCAGCCTTTCTAGAAACAGGCGACGCTGGGCGTTGCCATGCACGAACAGCCTGTTTATAGGCCGCTCTCAGCCGGTACGGGACGCCACTTCCCCCGGTGAGCGCGGAGACGTGGGTGAGTGGCTGAAACCAGCGGTTTGCTAAACCGTCGTAGCCTTAAGGGGCTACCGAGGGTTCGAATCCCTCCGTCTCCGCCAGATCCTGAACCTCAGCGATCCCCCTCAACCTAATGCGAACCCACAGCATTTGAGAAAACTGCGGTTTTCGTGAAATCGCGTGTCGCGCCAGTTCGTCAGAAACGCGTACAACCGAGCCGATTTTATGACCAATTTCATGACTTGATCCCGCGAGACCGCTCTCGTAGCTGATAATGGGCTGCGCACTCGAACAAACTAAACGTCAAGCAGGTGGAGCGACTCACGAAACCTGGAATCTATTCCGACGGCGGCGGTTTATATTTACGCGTGCGTAACTCGGGCAATCGGTCTTGGCTCTATGTGTGCTGGCTGAATGGCCGGCGTCGAGAACAGGCCTCGGCTCGGTGCACGATGTTTCGTTAGCGAAGGCGGCTCAGAACGAAGGGCTGATCTCGTTTCCTCCGCGGGGGCGATTTCAGGATGCTTCCAGCAGCTTTAGCGGCGGGCTAGTTACGCGCGATGCCCCTTCTCATCCGCACCGCCAGTTTTATGGACGCCGACTTCTTACCGGACGTCGAGCGCTCGGCGGCATCTGTCTTCAGACGTTATCCCGATCTTGCCTGGGTGGCCGATGCGGAGCCGCAGCCTCCTCAATACTACCTGCAGTTCATCGCAGCTCGAAGCGCCTGGGTCGCCGTCGTAGGTGAGCGGGTGATGGGCTTCTTGGCGGCTGAGCAATTTGAAAGCGATCTGCACATCAACGAAGTATCTGTAGTCAGGCATTATCAGAGACAAGGGATCGGCCGGAAATTGATCGACACGGCACAAGCCTATGCTCAAAGGCGGGCTTGCACCGGGCTGACTCTCACCACCTTTAGATATGTTCCCTGGAACGCTCCGTACTACGAACGATTGGGGTTCAGGATCCTGGAAGAACGAGCCTCCGAAAGCCGCCTTCGTCGCTTGGTGGCGCAGGAGGTCACTTCCGGTTTCGCGCCAGAAAGCCGCTGCGCGATGCGGAAGAACATCGGTCACGATCAGGAGCTATAGACCTCTTCGCCGATAAGTTTTCCGACAATCTGGCGATGGAGTGGTAGCTTACTCCGCTCCGCGGATGGCGGGTTTCGGCGTAGCCGGACCTTCCCGCAAGCGACCGTGACGGACCGCTTTGTGCCAACGTCAGTCTACATCCTTCAGTGACGACCGCATGAACGACGGCGCAGGTTTCAGGGAGCCGCTTTACACGGCCCAATGTCGGCTATGAGGGCGAAGGGCAGCATCAGGGCCCCATCAGTGTCACCCCTCGGCGCGAACCTAATGGCCAGTTGGTCTCTAGAAATACTCCGTGGGTTCTTGGGGCGGCAGGTTACTCACTTGCCACCCCACTTCCACCCTTTTCCGGGACTTAGTAAGCGAAGCGAACGCCGATCTTGTAGGCACGGCCAATCACATCATAGAGTACCGCATTGCCCGGACCCGAGCTCGAAGGCGTGTTATCCGGTGGCAGGGTATCCAGAAGATTGTTCATGACACCGAACAATTCCAGCTTCTGCCGGCCTACTTCATGAACTGTGATCTGCGAGGTTAGGTTCAGATAGAACCGTGCGCCGATTTCATTGTCGCTGATGCTATTGGGCGCGGTTGGGCTGTATCCTTCCTGCTCTGGGCCGATCAGCTGTGCGTTGTACGAGCCCTTCGAAAGGTAGCGACCCTGCAATTGCACAGCGAAAGGCCCTTTCGACCAGCCTATGTTGCCGGTCACGGTCCAGCTAGGCAGGCCCGATGTCTGGGAGGTCGGCGCGCCGTTCATGCCGGCCCGATCAACGGGGCCGCCGCTATCCACCGTAATCAGATCAATCACGTGGGTGCCAAGGAGACGCACGTCCAGCGACCCATCGCCGAGCGGTGTGCGATAACTCATCTCGAAATCGACGCCGCGGACCTTGAGAGAATTCACGTTTAGATTGACGTTGCGGACGCGTAGCAGCTGCTGTGTAGTGGGATCGCGATCAACAAGCGCGCAGAATTCAGCCGCGCCCTGCTCGCAGCGCGTGACGATTGTCCCGCCTCCCAGTGTAGAAATCGCCCCTTCCAAATTGATGTCGTAATAATCAGCGGCAATACGCAAGCCGGCCATCGGCGAGAGGACAATGCCGGCCGTGAACGTGTCGGCAGTTTCTGGACGCAATTGGTCGTTTCCGCCGACGATAATAGGAACGAGCGCGCTTGAACCGCCGAAGCGAGCGTCATCGATACGCTGGAACGAGCTGCTCGGCGGGCTGTAAAGCTCGAAGAAATTCGGCGCGCGGATGTCGCGCGACCGTGTCGCCCGCAAACGCAAGAGACTGGATACGTCCCAGACGCCGCCGAGCTTCCATGTCGTTACCGTGCCGCTTGTCGAGTAATCCGTCACGCGGACCGCGCCATTGACCTCAAGGCTTTGAACAAGAGGCAGATCACGAGCCAGCGGCAATGCTGCCTCGGCAAATGCTTCCTTCACCTTGGTTGCTGGACCGGTGATCCCGGAGCCAGGGTTTGTGTAAAAGCGAAGTGCGGTCGAAACAGGGTCAGCGGTTCCTTCAGCGCTTTCAACCCGATATTCAGCGCCGAAGGCAACCGGGACGGGGCCTGCCCAGCCTTCGAACAGATCGCCTCTCAGTGTCGCTGCAGCAACGTGCTGAGTGAGCTTGGTGTTCTGTTGCGCCGTTCCGTAGGAATAGGCCTTCGCGGTCGCGGAGAAATTGTTCTGGCCGAAAAGATTCAGCGGTAAACATCCCTGGACGAGGGGATTGGAGGGGTCAGTCAGGGTCGATCGGCAAACGATTGAACCGTCACCGGCGCGAACTGCGTCCACTGCGCGAGTGAAATTGTCGTTGATCCGATTGTTGGCGGCCGTCTGCGCGTAGTCTGTCTGACCGTATTGATAGTACACGTCCCACGACCAGTTAGAACCAATCCTGCCATCGAGACCCGCTGCGATCCGCGCAGTCTCGCGCGCCGTTCGGCCCACCATGGGGCCAAGGTCCTGGCCGATGCGGCCGAAGGTGAATGATGCCAGCCCAAGAGTCGTCATGCTGTCGACGACGGACGCCGGCAGAAAGGCATTGTCGCGCTGGATTGTGATGCTCGTGTCGCGCGTCTGTGTTCCGACCAGTTCCGCTTTCACCCTGCCGTAGGAAGCATCCAGCGTGAAGTTGATGTCGGGCGCCACCTCGTAGCTCAACTGGCCATAGAGAGAGTAACGCTCCACCGGCGCCATCAACGGAAAGTTGTCGAAATAGGCATTGCGAGGGTCCGCGCTTCCGCCGGACTGGAACAGGCCCGCCCCATAATAGGTGCCATAATCATGCCGGAAGGTCGTGCCGTCATCGGCAAATTCGGTGCCGCGCAGCGGCCCGGAGACGATGAGCCCACCCCAAGATGCCGATGCCGGCCGAGCGTTGGGCAACAGTATCTGCCTTGGCAGACCGTTCGTCTGCGGCGCGGGGTTGCTGATCGGGGCAAATTCCGCCGCACAGAACGGACGATCATAACAACTCTTGATGCCATCGGATTGGGCATATTCGCCCGCCAGCACGAGATGCCCGGCGCCGCCGGCAAAGCTGGTTCCCCCGGCAAGTGAGAAGAAGCGCTCAAAGTTGTCGCCGCGCTCGGACATGCCGAACTGCGCCGAACCTCGCAGCCCGTCCAGCTTGTCATCGAGGATCAGGTTGACCACGCCGGCAACCGCGTCCGAGCCATAGGCGGCAGAAGCGCCGCCGGTCACGACTTCCGAACGCGCAACCAGGGCGGTGGGGATCATATTGAGATCGACGGCGCCTGCCGGAGACAGGGCGTTGCCTGCCACAGTGCCCGAGACGAAGCGCCTACCATTCACTAACACGAGCGTACGGTTTGCCCCCAGACCGCGAAGGTCGGAAAGCTGAGCTCCGGCGTTCTGAAGCGATACGCCGGCGGTAGCCGGCGTCGACTGCGCTCTGAAAGCCGGCAACTGGTTGAGCGCATCGCCGATGTTCGCCGCGCCTTGCCGTGCAATTTCTTCCTGCCCCAGAACGGTGACCGGCGTGGGCGCCTGAAAGCCGGCGCGAGCCAGGCGGCTTCCGGTCACAACAATTGCCTCGGCAGGCTGCGGCGCATTATCGGTCGTAGCGGTTGCGCTTTCGGCACTCTCCTGCGCCGAAGCGGGTGCCTGTATCCCCATTATCAGGGCAATCGCGGATGATGCGGAAGCCAGTGTTCGAATCGAATTCTTGGATTTCATGTCACCCTCCCAGGGTTGTTTTTTGATTTGCGGATCAATCATGTATGGCCAGAAGGCCCTTGCCTTTGGTGGTGTAGCTTGGCGAGTTTGCGGGATATGGGAGCATGGTCTCGTTCCACTCCCGCCACGCCTCCTTCAGTTCTGCGAATATCTGTGGATGTGCGTTCTTGAGGTTCGCGCGCTCTGGCTTGTCGTTCACGAGATCGAAGAGGTATTCACGGCCATTCACTCGCAGCATTTTCCATTGGCCGCGCCGTGCTGCAGCCTGTTCGCCGGCTTTGTATCGCCAGAACACCGTGCGTTCGGCTGAAGCACTGGCACCCCGGGTAACCGGGAGGAGGTCCATGCCGTCACTCGGATAGCTGGGGTGCGGGGCTCCGCCGCCGGCGGCCAGCAATGTCGGCAGAAAGTCCATTGTCATGGCGACCTGATCGCAACGAGATCCGGCCATTATTTGGCCCGGCCAGCGCATCATCATCGGTACGCGGATGCCGCCTTCCAGAAGGTCTCCTTTCATGCCGTCGAAGGGCCAGACCTTGGAAAAGCGCTCGCCCCCATTGTCGCTCGTGAATACAACGATCGTGTCTTGCGTCAGCCCCCGGGCCTCCAGCGTCGCAAGCACCCGGCCGACACCGGCATCCAGAGATCGAACCATCTCTGCAAATGTAGAGTCGGTGCCGCCATCGTAATGCAGAAGCGATTTGATCTTGGCTGCGAGCGCTTCATCCTCGGGCCCTTCCCAGGGCCAATGAGGCGCTGTGTAATGGAGGCTGAGGAAGAGTGGCTTGTTTGATACGGCAGCCAAGTCGATTTCCGCAATTGCGCGGTCCGTCAGAATATCGGTGAGATAGCCGTGGCGATTGATGATCTCATCGCCGTCACGGAGATCGCTCGTGCCAGGGCCGGCCATAGACCCGCTATGCGTGAAATAGTCGACGCCGCCGCCGTGAACACCGAAAAAGCGGTCGTACCCACTCTTTAGGGGGCTGAAATTTGGCGATGACCCAAGATGCCACTTTCCGACGAGAGCAGTTCGATATCCCCTCTGGCGCAGCAGCGAGGCAATGGTCGGATGTTCGGGAGGCAAGCCCACATCGTCCGTTCCAGCACCGATCGGCTCATCAAGGCCTCCACGCAGCCTATATTGATATCGACCCGTGGCCAGAGCCATCCGCGTGGGCGAGCAGACCGAGGAATTGGCGTAGGCCTCGGAAAAGAAACAGCCCTGCTGCGCAAAACTGTCGATATGCGGCGTGGCGTACTCTGTCTGGCCGGTAAAGCTCAGGTCCGCATAACCAAGATCGTCAGCCATAATAAAGATGATGTTGGGCTGCCTGAGCGGGGCAGCGTGGGCCCTCTCAGCACCGAATGATACGGTGGCGGCAGCCGTGCTTACAAAGGTACGCCGGGTGAACATGCCCCCTCCAAAACAGAATCATACTCGCATTATGTTTTGTGGCTTTTGTGATCTGCTCGGTTGTATGTCAACTGTCCCATGAATGGAGCGCTCACTTGTCAGAAGATTTGGACGAACGGCTTGATAGAGCGGGCGCGTTTCCCGCGCAGCAGGAACGCAGCAAGCAAATGCGGGACATGCTTATTGAAAGCGGCCTTTCGCTCGCCAAGCGGCTGAGCTACGATCAATTGTCGGTCGCGCGGATTTGCGCTGAAGCGGGTTGCTCCACCGGCGCCTTTTACGCGCGTTTTCCAGATAAAAAGGCTTTTTTCAAAGCGCTTATCGTCAAGCACGCAATAAGCAGCCGCGCGCAATCGCGCCAACGTCTCGGTCAGGTTCCGTTCGACGATCTGTTGAATGAGATGATAGCCAGCTTGGTCCGCGCTTACATGGGCAACGCCGTTTTTCTGCGCAGTGCCATCCAGGTATCGCTCGAAGAACCAGAAGCTTGGGAGCCCTTTCGGCGGAACAGCCATGAGCTTGCAGATTTTTTGATAGAGAGGATCAAGGTCGAACCCAGCATTGTCCAAAGCTCGGTTCACGAGCCGACAATCAGATTCGCGGTTCAGGTCCTTTTAGGCACTCTCAACAATGCTTTGATCAATCGTCCAGGGCCGATTTTTCTGGAAGATCCCGATTTTCCCATCTTGCTGAGAAACGCAGTGCAGACAACCATGTCCCTAGAGCGATTGTAGATGATCCTAAGAAGCCGAAATTAAAGCACGGCAAGGGCGTTGTCCGAAAGGCTGGACGGTCGCTTGGGGGCCCTGCCCGATCATTTCTTCTCCCGCGAATGGTAGCCAGTGTGCTTTTAGCGGACATGCTTGGCGATCAAGCGCTGGCTTTATCCGACCTGGCCATTCCGGCGCTGCGTATTGCGCGGCCACCTTTACTCGCACGGCCCGGTAGCGTGGCAGACGGCTTCCGTACAGCGTGCAAGAGGATTTGTCCGTGTGAGGGAGCCGTCCCATAGGCCGCCGCCCTCGTCAGAATGCCTTGCTGACGCGGAAGCGCATGTGGCCCATATTCTCCCGTGCAGCGCCCCGAACCCCCAGCTCCAGATCCACGGTCCAGAACTGTGGCAGCAGTAGCCGGTTACCGATCAGAAGCTGATACTGCTCCCGCTGCCAGCCGGTGCTGCGAATTCTGTAGGTCGCGGCGCCGGTATAGTCGGCATAATCCAGACTCTGCACGCCAGCGCCCTGGAACTCATGAAGCCACTCGGCACCCACGCGCGGGATCATCCGACCGAAACGCACCTTCGTCGGCAGTTCCAGACGCGCGCCGAGTGCGCCGGTGAGCGAACGGATGTTCCGCTGGTCGAAGCGGAGCGCATAGCGATCGGCTCCGGTTTCACTATAGGCGTCGAGCTTACCGGCAAGCCATTCGAAACGGCCATAGCCCGACCAGCGCAGGGCACCCTTCTGCCGTCGATCCCGGCCGAGACAGCGCCGGACGTCATTGTACCGTCGCGGCTACCGAGCGCGACCCGATCGATCGTCGTCACCAGCCGGCTGGTGCGATAATCGAGGCTGCCATAGCCGATCATGGCGTCGATGAAGGTGCCGTCGACGGGGGCGAAGCTGCCATAAGCGGCAACGACGGCCGTCTCGCTCTCCACCCGCGCGGCCCCGCCATCGATCAGGCTGACGTCGCTTCCATAGCCGAGACCCAGGCCAACCGTCGCCCATGTCGCAACCCGCACGTCCGCCCCACCGGAAAGGCCACCGCTGGAGACGGTGATCTTGGCGCGACCGGACTGGCGATCAAGCGTACCGACTTCAATCGAACCGCCGGTCCACAGCGCCAGCGAGCCGATGGCGCGTTCGCCGGAGCCGGTGTCGTCCCCTTCATCCTCCGATTCAGCCTCTGCGGCCTCACCGCTCTGGCCGGCAGCCTGCTGCGCGGCGCGATGGTTCAGCTGAGCCTGGGTCGGATCGCCATAGGTGCCATCGACGCTGCGGCCGAGGATCGACTGGTGCCGGCCATCGAACGACGTCGCGGCATCATGCACGGTATTGTCGGGCGCACGCTGGTTGAACGCCAGGTCCCGCAGGCTAAGCCCGACGCCAAGCGCGTTGGTCGCCCCATCCCCATTATGCAGTTGTTGGGTGCGCGCCATGAAGTTGGACACCTGCGTACGCGCAAATCGCCGTGCCGTTTCCACCTGCGTGTCCAAAATCGCGCGAACGACCGGGTCGGCAGCGGGGTCGGGACGCGCCGCGCCGATAACCAACGATTCGTTATGCCCCATGGACGCAGCACCGCTTTAGCGGCCCACGCCGGGCCAGCGGCCCCTCGGTTCCGGTCGACTGTCCCGTCTAGTCCGACCGCAACTATGCAGGCCGAAAGAGTCGAAGGCGGCGATCGGCTACGGCGTCATAAACTACCACTCAAGAGCCCGATTGCCGGATCGCCCGAGCCGCGAGGAAGAAGTGGAGCGCAGACCAAAGCGGCAGCAGAACGCTTGTCATAAGCGCATAACGAATGCCGCTTGTGGAGGCAGCGGTGCAGGCGCTTTGCACGGCGGCGACCGTGGAGACGGTTTTGCTGCCGCACAAGGCAGCATAATTTCCATCCGCAAAGAGCGCGTTGGCATAGAGATCGCTGATAAAGCCGATGAGCGCGGGCCCCAAGCCGACCCCGACCAAGGTGGTGACAAAGAAGAAGACGAACGCCGCCGTCGCGCGCATTCTCGGCCCTACCATATTCTGGAAGGCGACAAGCGTCGGCACATTGTGAAAGAAGGCCAGAACGGCGCCGCTGATGAGCAAAACAAGCGCCAGCATGGGATGCGCCACGCTGTAGCCTGCCAGGGTAAACGGCGCGCCGATCAGCACGCCGAGCGCGGGGAGCAGCGCATACCATTGGGCGCCCCATCTCGAAATCAGATCCACGCCGAATCCTGCGATGGCGAGGCCCAGCGTCGCCGCGATGCCGCTCTGGACGGCATAGAACACGCCAACCTGGCTCAAACTCAAATCATGCACACGCATGAAGAAGGGCGCATAAAAGGCACCGGAGCCATACATGCCGAGCGTGACAAGGGCCAACCCGATCAGCATGTGGCGAAACTCGGGCCGGGCGGCCATCATCTTGAGCACCGCCCGCAGCGGTGGCGGTTCGCTCTTTGCCTCTGCAAGATCCGGATCGGACAGGCCGCGTGGCGGCTCGCGCAGTGTCAGTCGGAAGAGAAGCGCCACGATGAGCCCGGGCGCTGCGATGCAGATGATCGCCGCGCGCCAGCCATAGGTCGATCCTATCCACCCCGCCGTGAGCGCACCGATCACGGAACCGACCGGGTTGCCGAGCTTCATGACGGTCATCACGGCCCCTCGCCGCTCCTTGGGAAAATGGTCCGCAAGGAGCGAAACCGCGGGCGCCTGCACGCCGGCCTCGCCGATGCCGACCCCCACGCGCAGCAAAAAGAGTTGCCAGAAATTTGCAGCCATGCCGCAGGCCACCGTCGCGGCCGAAAACAGGGCGACCGATATGGAGATGATATTGATCCGGCTGCGGCGCTCGGCCAGTCGCGCGATCGGCAATCCCATCGTGCTGTAGAGAATGGCGAAGCTGAGGCCGCTCAGGATGCCGAGTTGGAAATCGGAGAGACCCAGGTCGTCCTTGATCGCCTGGCCCAGCGTGGCAACGATGACCCGGTCAATGAAGCCGAACGCACTGACAGCCATGGTGAGGGCGAGTAGCCACGCGCGATAACCAGGCCCGAACTGTGGCTTGCCTGCAGGCTTTGGAAGGCCTTCAGCCTGCATGATATCACCCTCTCGATCTGGCGTGGTCGACGGACCGGACATGGCCTTGCTTCCCCTCGCGCGCGCTTATGCTTTCCAACAGCCGATGTTTTGCGGCTGCCTCGATCATGGCCGCAGACGGATGCCGCGTGCAAGATGCGCTCTCAGCAGCACGACAGGTTCAGACGGTTATGCTGAACCGGATGAATCCCGCCGCATGAGCGGGCGGCGATAGGAAATATCGTCCCTGTCCCACCGCCCATTGCCCGGCGGGTTCGCGAGTTCGCGACGAGGGCCCGTCGGAACGGTCACGCCCATTTCCGGCAGGAATTCCCGCAGGGCAATCCGCCACTCACCATTGCGGCGCTCGAACTGGTCTATGTACCGGCCGCTGCCGATGTTCTGCAGATCCTGTTTCTGGCGCAGCATGTAGATCACATAGCTGCTGACATGCGCCCGATCCCCGTCGAGATCGATGTTCACATTGGTGATGTGATGTTGGTGGCAGACATAACGCTCTTCGTGCCGCTGGTTGCCCCAGTCTACGAACGCGTCTGTCGGCCCCGAAAAATCGTCGAGATAATTGATCTCCGCGTCCGGCCAGAAAGCACTGGCGATGACCGCATCGTCATGACGGTCGAGACCGCGAGTATAGCGGCGGAGGACTTCGCGAATGTCTTCCATGTCGAGCAAGCGCTCGAGGCGCGCCTGAAGATCGGGGGAATCGATATTGGCCATCACGGCATCCTCTCTTGTCACATCGGCACCAGCGCTCGTCGTGTCGCGAGCATCCTGAAAGGCAGCCAAGCCAAGGCTACCTTCTGAAATTTAGTTATCACGTTAATTCAATGTGTCGCTGAGGCCCTCAGGTGTCAAGCGGATATCGCGCGTGGCAGTGCGGAAGCCTGGGCCCGCCTCGCATGGACAGACAGGCTTCGACCAACAGAACGAGAATCTGATAATTATAACCAAATATATCAATATTTTAATTAGCAATCTCGCAATTGTCCGGGCGCGATGACATCTCGACGGTTAGAGCTTTGGGGACGCTAAGATCACATCGGCCGGCGATCCTGCCTCCCGGACAATGGCGATCAATCATATTGCCGTCTATCAGTTATCATGTTAACTCAACACCAAGCCCGCAAAGCGAGTCGAGCATGAGGGCTGTGGATGAGGGAGGATGTAAGGCCGTGCGACGGTCCGCTCTGAGCGCGCAGACGCAAGGCCAGCTGTGTGGCCCTGTGACAGGCGGTGAGAACCGGAAAGGCAAGTGTCGACATCATTGATCATTCGTTGCTGCGCGGCTTCAGGCGAAGGCGCGAAAGCGATGGGGCGTGCGCGCGACGCCGGATTTCTGGCCCGCGCTTTCTAGAAATGGAGTGGTTGCGTGAATTCTGAATCCAGTCTGCAGGAGATGATCGATGAGCGTCTCATCACCAAGGTGCTCAGCCGCTATTGGCGCGGTGTCGATCGCTGCGACGTCGACCTCATCATGTCGGCCTTCCATTCCGACGCCATCGATCATCATGCCGGGCACGACCGGCTGGCGCATGATTTCGCAAAAGCCGCGGTCGAGCGCATGCCGCAGGTCGCACCGGGCGGCACCCAGCACCATGTGACGAATATCTCGATCGAAGTGGATGGGGACACCGCCTGGTGCGAGGCCTATTACCATGCCATCCACAATGCCGACGCCCAGCTCAACCAGATGTTCGGGCGCTATGTCCACCGCTTCGAGCGCCGCGAGGGAGAATGGAAGATCGCGGAACGCTGGGCCGTTCTCGACTTTACCCACACCGGACCGCGCACGCCGTTCGGTTCCGAAAATAACCCGGCAACGCTGCGTGGGCGGGCCGACAAAACCGACATTTCCTACCAGCGGTTCAGCTGAGCCGGGGCCGAACCCGCGCCTGAGAACGACTTTGGGCGGTCGCGCTGAGAAAGACGACCGCCCAAAGGACCGCCCGATCAAAGGGCGGCCGCACCGAAAAGAAAAACGAGAGGAGAGATGAGCATGACCAAGAAAGGAAAGGGCATCGTCTGCCGGACCAGTCTGTTCGCGATGGGGATCGCCTTGTCGAGCGCCGCTGGCGCGCAGACACCGCAGGCTTCGACCAGCGGTCAGGCCGAGAGCGCGTCGACGGCCCGAGACGTCGAGACGATCATGGTGACCGCGCAGTTTCGTGAGCAGAACCTGCAGGACACGCCGCTGGCCATCACCGCTGTATCCGGGGCGATGCTCGAAGCGCGCAGCCAGACCAGCATCGCCGATGTCGCCAATCAGGCGCCCTCGGTCACCCTCAAGCCGCAGGGCGCATCCTATGGCTCCTCGCTCGTCGGGAACATCCGTGGCGTCGGCCAGCAAGACTTCAGCGCCGCGCTGGAACCCGGCGTGGGCCTGTATGTCGACGACGTCTATTATGCGACGCTGACTGGTTCCATCCTCGACCTGCTCGATCTTGACCGGGTCGAGATCCTGCGTGGCCCGCAGGGCACGCTGGCCGGCAAGAACTCGATCGGCGGCGCGGTAAAGCTCTACTCGAGGCGGCCGACCGGATCGAACACCGGCTATGTGGCCGCGACCTATGGCAGCCGCAACCGGATCGACCTGCGTGGATCGGCCGACTTCAAGCTGACCGATACCATCAGCGCGCGGATCGCCGGCGTTTCCAAGAAGCAAGACGGCTATATCAAGCGGCTGGATTTTGGCTGCCTGTTCCCCGCTGGCGGCCCGACGACGGTCGTCAATAATGCTGGCGCGACGGTTCCGATCAATCCTGCAGGCGGCATCCCGCGCATGACGGCGTCCGACAACTGCGAACTCGGCCGCGAGGGCGGTGTGGGATACACGGCGGCGCGCGGCCAGCTGCGCTTTCAGCCGAGCAGCGACCTCGATATCAATATCGCCGTCGATTATACCAATGAGGACCGCGTCAATGCCGGCAACGTCCTGCTGGACCGGAGCATCGCCGGGGTTCGGCGCAGCCCGAATTTCACGGATCGGCTCCCCGGCAATCCGCGGGGCGCGACGGATATCAACCCCTTTGGCGGGGTCATTCCTTATGACGCCCGCTTCGTCTGCGGCAACTATTGCAATTACGCCACCTATATCGGCGCGCCGGACAGTTCGACGGGCCCTCAGGGCGCCTTCGCGAACACCGGGGGCGTGAGGGCCGGAACTTATTATGATGGCCGGCTCACCTACGAGGGTTGGGGCATCTCCGGGCAGATCGAATATGATCTGTCGGACGATCTGCAACTGGTCTCGATCACGGCCTACCGGGCCTATCATTCCAAATGGGATGCGGACGACGACCTCTCGCCGCTCGCACATCAGAACAATACCAGCAAGCTGCGTTACTGGCAGTTCACCCAAGAGCTGCGCCTCAACGGATCGTTCTTCGAGGATGCCCTCCAATATACAGTCGGCGGCTTCTACATGAAGCAGTTCTCGAGCATTCTCGCCGGTTCCGATATTCGCTACACGACCGATCCGGCCTTCTTCAACAACGATCCTACCGATGCCAACACCAAGGCGGCGTTTCTCCACCTTGCATGGAAGCCAGTCGATCGGCTGACCCTGTCGGCGGGCCTGCGCTATACCGATGAGTATAAGCGCTATGAATTCGGTCGCCGTCTGCCGGATGGCAGCCCCCTGCCCGCTGGCTCGGCGGTCGGTGCGCTGGATGGCCGCGTGGGCATCTATGATGGCCCGATCAGCACCAATTTCGATTACCGCCTGAATGCGCAATATGAGATCACGCCTGACATTTCGATTTATGGTCAGGTGGCGACAGGCATCAAGGGCGGCGGCATCAATCCCCGCCCCTTCAACTTCGCGCAGGTGCTGCCCTTCGGACCGGAGAAGCAGACGACATACGAACTCGGCTTCAAGAGCGACCTGTTCGACCGGCGGGTACGGCTCAACGCGGCCTTCTTCTTCTCCAAATATTCCGACATCCAGCTCAGCCTGTCGAACTGCATCGCCATCGTGGGCGCTACACTGGGCTCGCCTTGCAACCTCATCACCAACTCGGGCGACGCCGATGTGAAGGGCTTCGAGGTCGAGGCGTCGGTACGGCCGGTCGAGGGCATGATGATCGACGGCGCCGTCAGCTTCGTCGATTTCGGTTACACCAGTTTCCGCACCTTCGGCACGGCGACGGTCGGTGGCCCGGGCAACCCGGCCGGGCCGCAGTTCGGCGATTATCCGCTCTATACGCCACGCTGGAAGTGGAGCATCGGAGCGCAATATGAGATCGATCTTGGCGATGCGGGGTCACTGACGCCGCGCATCGACACCTCGTTCCAGGACGAGATCTACTTCGGCGTCAATCTGCCGACGAGCCTGATCGACAGCTACGTCGTCTCCAATGCCCGACTGACGTGGAGCAACGCAGATGGAGACCTGGACGTCTCGGCTGAAGTCACGAACCTGTTCGACAAATATTATCTGCTGACCGGCTTCGACCGGTCGAGCGGTGCGGCGGGCTTCTCCATCGCGCAGCCCGGCCGTCCGCGGGAATGGGCCGTGACCGTGAAGAAGAGGTTCTGAGCCTCATCGGTACGGGCAGAATGCGGGTGCGGCAGCCATGTCGCACCCGCATCCGCTCGCAGCGAGCCAGCCTGTAGAGGACGCCATTGTCCCGAGCCATCGCGTCGATGGCAAACTGGAGTTGAAGAATGACCGTTGATGTTTCGCCTCTTTATGCGCCCTTGCAGGTGAACGGGCTGACCCTGCCCAATCGTCTGGTCATGGCGCCGATGACCCGCGCCAAAAGCCCCGGTGGCATCCCGACCGATGAGGTCGCAGCCTATTATCGGCGGCGCGCGAAAGGCGGAACAGGTCTTCTGATCAGCGAGGGAACGGTCATCGACCGCCCCCTCTCGCGCAACAATGCCGACCTTCCCAGCATCCATGGCGATGGGCTGGCGGGCTGGCGGAAGGTGCTGGCAGAGGTGCATGACGCGGGCGGGCGGATGTGGAGCCAGTTGTGGCATGTCGGCGCCCTGCCGGACCCACGCGCGCCCGACTGGCCGAACAATTTCGAGGGGCCTTCCGGCCTCACCGCGCCAGACCAGCCGCTCGGCCACGCGATGACCGAGTCCGACATCGCCGATACGATCGCCTCTTTCGCGCGCGCCGCCGCGGATGCAAAGGCCGTTGGCTTCGACGGCATCGAGCTGCATGCCGCGCATGGCTATCTGATCGACCAGTTCTTCTGGGCCGGCACCAACCGCCGGGACGATCGTTGGGGTGGCCCCACGCTGGCCGAACGCGCGCGCTTTGCCGTGGAGATCGTCCAGGCCGTCCGCTCGGCTATTCCTGCAGATATGCCGCTCGGCATGCGCGTCTCTCAGTACAAGATCCAGGATTATGACACGCTGCTGGTCTCCAGCCCGTCCGAGGTCACGGACTGGCTGGGACCGCTCGCGGATGCAGGCGTCGATATCTTCCATTGCTCCCAGCGCAATTTCACCGCGCCAGCGTTCCCCGACAGCGATCTCAATCTGGCGGGATGGGCCAAAAAGGCGACAGGCAAGCCCAGCATCACGGTCGGGTCGATCGGGCTGGAAGAGAGTTTCTACGGGGACACTGCCGAGGCCGGCGTGGCGACTTTGCGGGAACTGGTCGAACGCCTTGAGCGCGATGAGTTCGACCTTGTGGCCATCGGCCGGGCGATCCTGAGCGAACCGCAAATTTCAGAAAAGGTCCGCGAAGGGCGGTTCGGCGAGATTGCCCCGTTCACCCGCGAGGCAATTCTTCAGCTACGTTAAGTCAGCGCGCCGGGAGCGATCCGCCAAACCGTGGGCGGATCGCTTCGGGTGAGCCATGGCAAGGGGCTACTCGACGCCACTGATCGTCGCGGTCAATGCCCGAAGTTCGTTGATGAGACGCTCCAACCTTTCCGCTCCAAAGCGCTCTGAATATTCCGCCATCACCCGCCTGACATCATAGGTCAGCGTCTTGACGAGTTCATGCCCGTCGGGCGTGAGTGCCACCAGAACGCGGCGCCGGTTGTCCGTCTCGCGCGCCACAAGATTGCGCGCCTCGAGTTCCTTCAGGATGCGGGTGACGCTGGGCTTGTGCAACTGACCAATTTCAGCGACCCGGCTCGCATCCGTGGGGCCGTGATCGTTAATGACCCGCATGACCCGACATTGCGGCTCGGTAATGTCATGCTCCCGCATCTTCGGCCGCATCGGCAGTATCACGGCTTCCTTGGCGCTCAACAGAACTGCTGAAAGCGTCTGCTCGTACTTCGGCAATTTAGGAGGCTTGCTCACATATTATCCCGGAATTGGTGAAATTGGATGGAGTCATCGAACGCGACAAATATATCGTGACGTTCCAGCCAACGATAACGAGAACAGTAGTACATGACCGGGGTGCCCGCCAGACCTCAAGGCCCGAGCATCAAAACATCGCTTCGCGACAGAGCTGATGTCGAGAGCCGCGCTGCTGAGCTAATGTTTGATATGCTGCATGACCGCGACCATGAGGAATGGCCCGACGCCCTTGGCATGACCAGACTCCGATTTAGGCGCATCGTTCGGCGGGAAGCCGGCATGAATTTCACGCAGCGTCGCCAACAGGCGCCTTTCCGTTCCGCCTTCCAAGCTGGCGGCGGGCGAGCCTATCACATCCGTGGCGCTGGATCTGGGCGGTGACGCGCGCGCAATTTCTCTACGACGTTAAAGCGCGCTCTAGGCGTGCCAGTCATCCCCTTGTCCAGAACAAGGCGTATGAACGCTGGTGCGCAGTTTCCACATGTGGCGCTCTCCCGCCGACCCCATACCCTGTTCAGTCCACTAGGGGGCCCTAGGATAGTGATATGAGTGGTACCAAATCCGGTCTTCAAATCCTTCTTTTCGAAACCGATACGCATTTCGCCGAGTGGCTGTCGCGTCAGGGACCCGATGCCAAGGGTGCATGGCTTCGGTTTGCGAAGCGGGGGTCGAGCCTTGTCACCTTAACCAAGGCAGAAGCGATCGACACCGCCATCTGCCACGGTTGGATCGACGGACAACTGGATAAGTATGACGAGCACAGTTGGCTGATCCGTTTCACGCCGCGCAAGCCTCGGAGCAAATGGTCTCAGGCAAATCGAACACGTGCACTTAGCCTCATCGCGGAGGGCCTCATGGCTGCGCGCGGGATAGAAGAAGTAGAAGCGGCGAGAGCCGACGGACGATGGGATGCCGCCTATGCCTCTGCCAGCAAGGCTGAGGTGCCGCCCGACCTGCAAGACGCTCTCAACGCGAACACGAAGGCTGCTGCCTTTTTCGCGACGCTCGCGGGCGCGAACCGATACGCCATCCTCTATAGAATCAGCACGGCTAAGCGGGCACAAACGCGTATGCGCAAAATCGCAGAATTCATCGCCATGCTGGAACGTGGTGAGACAATTTACGGATAGCTTGCCGGCTGCACACGGCAAGCTTTGGTGGGCAGAAATCGGACCGCAAAGGTCGGCTGTTGAACCGACCTCATGTAAAATACAGCACGCCGCTATGAACCGGGTGTCACGCTCGCCGCGCCAGGCGCCCTATTTCAGTAACGCTTGCCTCGCTTTTCGAGAATGGCCTTGGTCGTAGTGTGGGTATTGCGCGGTGTCGGCGCAGGCATCTGCTGGATGCGCCGCACGTTGAGGCCGTGGCCCATCGCGCTCGTCACCAACTCTCCGTCACGCATCACGAAGCGTCCGCGCACCAGTGTATGGATCGGGGCACCCTTGGTCTCGTAACCCTGGAAGGGCGTCGAGGAGCCCTTGGACTTGAGCAACGCGGAGTCGACCTTGACCGCCTTCTCCATGTCGACGACGACGATGTCCGCATCGGAGCCCGGCAGCAAGGCGCCTTTGCGCGGATAGAGGCCGAATGCCTTTGCTGGCGCCAGCGAGGTCATGCGGACATATTGCGTCAGCGTCATCCGACCATTGGCGATCTGGGTGAGCATCAGCGGCATCTGTGTCTGCACACCGGTAAAGCCGCAGTCGGCCCTCCAGATGTCATCGTTATGCTTTTCTGCATGGCTGTGCGGCGCATGGTCGGTGGCGATCATGTCGATCGTGCCGTCCGCAACGCCCTGCCAGAGCTGCTCTTGATGGACCTTCTCGCGCACCGGCGGATTGACGCGGATGAGCGACTTCTTCTCGGTATAAGCGCGCTCGTCGAGCAGCAGATAATGGGGGCAGGTCTCGGCCGTGATGTCGACACCGCGGGCTTTCGCCTCGCGCAGCGGACGCAGTTCGTCGCCGGATGAGACGTGCAGGATGTGGATGCGCGCTCCGGTCCATTCCGCGAGAATGGCCGCACGCGAGACCGCTTCCACTGCAACGACCGGCGGGCGGGCGTCGAGATGCGCCAGCGGGTCGCAGCAATCCTGCTCGCGCAGCTTCTTCGAGCGACGCGCCATGATCGAGGCATTCTCGGCGTGCAGCGCGACGCGATAGCCGTGCTTTGCGACGATCTCGAACCCTTCGAGGATCGCACCGCTCGGCGGGGATGGGAGGTTGCCGAAGGTGTTGCCCATGAAGCATTTGAAGCCGGCGACGCCGCCCTCGATCAGCGCCTCGAGCTGGTCGAGATTATCCTCGCCGAGCAGGCCGTAGATGCCGAAGTCGACATAGGCCTTCTTGGCCGATTCCAGCTTCATGTTGAGTGCTTCCACCGTGCCCGTCGGCGGATTGGTGTTTGGCATCTCGAACACGGTGGTGACGCCGCCCATCGCAGCGCTGGCCGTACCGGTTTCCCAGGTTTCCTTGTGCGTGTAGCCGGGATCGCGGAAATGCACATGCGCGTCGATGGCGCCGGGGAGAATGTGCTTGCCGGTCGCATCGACCACCTCGGCGGCCTCGGGCATCGCCTCCCGCGCTCCGATGGCCAGGATGAGGCCGTCCTTGATCGCGATCGAGGCGGGGAACATGGCGCTGTCGGTGACGATTGTGGCGCCGTTGATGACGATATCGGCTTTCATGGCGGGTTCCATGGTTATGAGAGGATCAGAGAGCGGCCCAGCCACCATCGACGGGCAGGTCGATGCCGGTGATCTGGCGCGAAACGTCGGAGGCGAGGAACAGGCAGGCATTGGCCACGTCCTGCGCGCTGCTGATGCGGCGCAGCGCATATTCGGCAGCGTGCTCGGCGATGATTTCCTCTTCGCTGCGCCCGGCTGCCTCGGCCATACCCGGCATCACCTTGGTGCGGAAGCGCGGACCATCAACCATGCCGGGCGCGACGATATTCACGTTGATATTGTAAGGCCCAGCCTCGATCGCCGTCGACTTGGTGATGCCGCGCAAACCCCATTTGGAGGCGGAATAGGCCATGCGGCCGGCGCGTCCATGCATGCCGAAGGTGCCGCCGACATTCACGATCTTGCCATAGCGCCGCGCGATCATGCCGGGCAGGACGGCCTTCATCATCAAAAAGCAGCCGCCCATGTTGAGCTTGATGATTTCATCGAAACCTTCCGGCGTGGTCTCCCAGGCGGTGTCGCCGACAGGCCCGGTGCCGCCAGCGACGTTGACCAGCACATCGACACGACCATGCGCCGTCTCGGCCTGGCTCACCGCGGCTTCGCAGTCGGAGGCACTGGTGACGTCACAGCGGATGACGGTAACGGAGGCCTTTGGCCCGATCTCTTCCTTCAGGGTCTCCAGCGCAGTCATATCACGGCCAAGGATGACGATCTTGGCGCCTTCACTAGAAAAGGCCTGTGAAATTGCAGGCCCCATACCTTTCCCGGCGCCTGTAATCATCACAACTTTACTATCGAGATCGAGATTCATTGCCCGCCCGTGACGTTATTGTTCGAAAATAGACCAGAATCAAAATTGATATTGACTTCTGATATTCGATTCGACTTTAAAGAGGTGCGTTTCGACCGAAGCCGACTTCAAAGACGATATTCGATACATCGGTGCATAAGGGATGTGCCGGTGACCAAGTGGTGCTAAACCAGGGGCATGGTGTAGCCGAAAATCGAACGGAGTCGCTGATGGCGCTACGCAACCAGAGGATCTGGCAGTATATCGATGAGGTCGCGCGCGTGGGTTCGGTCCGTCAGGCGGCCGAGCGGTTGAACGTGACGCCCTCCGCCCTGCTCCGCCGCATTCAGGATGTCGAGCATGACCTGAACGCCGTTATTTTCGAGCGACATACCTCTGGCGTCCGCCTCACTGCCGCCGGCGAAGTGCTGATCAGCTGGATACGGATGCAGACCTCCGAATTGCGGCGCGTCTACTCGCAGATCGAGGAGCTGGAAGGTTTGCAGCGGGGCGAGGTGCGCATTGCCTGCAGCCAGGCAGTCGCCCGCAGTTTCGTCCTGCGTCACATCGTCAGCTTTCGCGAAAAGCATCCCAATGTGAAGTTCAAGCTCTCCGTGACCGATCACAGCACGGCGGTGCGCGCATTGATCGATTATGAAATGGATATCGTGCTGATCTTCCGTCCGCTTCGCTCGTCGGAGCTTCACCCGATCATGTCGATCGGTCAGGGCTTGGTGGCCGTCATGGCGGCGGACCATCCGCTCGCCCAGCATGAGGTGCTGCGTCTGCGGCAATGCGCAGAATATGACGTCGCCATGCCGGACATGGCCTTTGGCGGGCGCGAAATCGTCGAGAACCGGCTGCTCTCAAGCTCGGCCAAGCTCAATGTAGCGGTGGAAGCCAACAGCTTCGACTTTCTGGGCGAACTGGTTGCCGGCGGCGATCTCATCACCTTTCAGATCGACATTGGTGCCGATGTCTGGCGCCATGATCCCCGGTTCGCGGTGCGCCGGATCAGCGACATCGACCGGACCTACGGGCCGCTGGTGCTGGGGCAGCTCAAGGGCCGCCCGTTGCCATTGGTCGCTGCGAAGTTTGCCGAGCAGATGGCGCGCGATCTTCATGAGTGCCGGTCCCTGCCGACCCTGCCGGGGGCGGCGGAATGGTCCATGGATGAGGACGATGACGATGCCGCCCACGGGTTCACGCTCGACGCCTGACCGGCATGGCCGACCAGGCCGTTACTAGAGGGCCTGGCCGTAGATCGCCTTCGCGCTCTCGCGGGAAATCATGCCTTCATCCAAGTCGGCACGGACGCTGTCCGGCCTGCGCTGGGCTGGGTCGCCCAGGCCCGCGCCGCCGGGGATCTGCAGCACCAGCCGCTCGCCGGCGGGTATCACCTGCAGGCCCTTGGCGCGCATCATTTTGCCGCCGGAGGTCGACACCGTGCCCGCCGCGCCGTCATGCCCGCCATCGCGCCCCCTGGCCGGGCGGTCGACCCGTTCGAACATCGCGAGTACTTCGAAGCCGCTGCCATCACGCATCCCGACTTCCACGGTCTGCCCCAGGCCGCCGCGCAACGCGCCGGCCCCGCCGCTATCGGTACGCAATTCCTTGCGCCAGATGACGATGGGCGCACCGCTCTCGGTCACCTCGACCGGCATGGCGCGTACACCGCTGGGGAAGGCAGTGCCAGAGAGGCCATCCTGCCCGGGTCGCGCGCCAGAGCCGCCGGAATTGAAGAAGATCGCATCAAATGGATCGCCCTGTCGGCCATTGCCTTCCGCCGGCAGCCGACCGCGCAATTGCACGGACCACAAACAGGACGAGCCCTCGGCCGGCACCCGGTCGGGGATGGCCTGCGAGAGGCAACCGAACACCACATCCGGCAGCATCTGCCCGATGACATGCCGCGCCGCGACCGGCCAGGGGCGCTGGACATTGAGGATGGAGCCTTCCGGTGCGGTGACCTCAAACGGCTCCAGCGCGCCGAAATTGTTCGGCACTTCCGGCGAGATCACGCAGCGCAGGCCGAAAACGGTGTAAGCGCGGCAATAATTCAGCACGACGTTGATGCCGCGCGGCAGGCAGCCGTCCGTGCCCTCATAATCCATCGAGAGGGTGTCGCCATCGATGGTGAGCGTCCCGACGATGGTCACCGGCGCATCATAGCCATCGATCACCAGCGTGCTGGACCACTGGCCATCCGGCAGCTTGGCGATTTCCGCGCGCGTCGCCGCCAGCGAGCGCTCGATGATGTAGTCCGCGACCTGTGAAAGATCCGCCATGCCGAATTCCCCGAGCATGGCGCTCAGGCGACGGGCGGCTGCCTCGTTGCTGGTGATGTAGGAGAGCACGTCGCCCTTCACCTGCAGCGGCATCCGCACATTCTGGCAGAGAATGTCGATGAGATCCTGGTTGATACGCCCCGCGTCGGCCAGCTTCATCAACGGAATCTGCAAGCCTTCCTCGTAGATCGAGCGGCCATCCGGCCCCTGCCCAAGGCCGCCGATATCGACCTGATGGCAGCACACGCCGAACAGCCCGACGACCCGCCCCTCATGGAAAGCCGGGGAGACCACGGTGACGTCGTGGAGATGTCCCGCCGTCAGCCAGGGATCGTTGGTGATGAAATGGTCGCCCTGCTTCATCGTCGCGACCGGGAATTTGGCAAGGAAGTGCCGCACGCCTTCGGCCATGGAGTTCACATGCCCTGGCGTGCCCGTGACCGCTTCTGCCACCAGTCGTCCGTCCAGATCGAACAGCGCGGCGGAAAGATCGCCGGCGTCGCGCACCGTGGTCGAGAAGGCTGTGCGCATCAGCGTCTGGGCCTGCTCTTCGACAATCGAGATCAGCCGCGTCCAGATCACCTGCATCCGCAGTTCGGTCAGCGCATCGCTCATCGGGCGTCTCCTGTCTCGCGGCGCGTCAGCACCAGATAGCCGCGTTCATCCATCTGGCCATCGAAGCGGGGCGAGACCACGGTGGTCGTCTCACGCTCTGCGACCAGCGCCGGGCCGGAGAACCGCTCGCCGGGCTGCATCGTCTCGCGGGCGTAGAGCGCGAAATCCATCGCCTGACCGGTGGTGGGATCGACCACGCGCCGGCTGCCGACCGTCGTGGCGGTGCGGGTTGCGACCGCCGTGCCGGATGCTTCCGCGCGGAAGCCGCTCGCGCTCACATTGACGCGCCAGGTCAGCATTTCGATGGGAAGGTCGAGCACCATGCCGCCATATTGCGCGCGATATGCCTGCTCGAAGCTGGATTGCAGCACGACGATGTCGGCCTCGCCGAGCCGGCGGGCCGGAATCTCGAACGGGATTTCATAGCCCTGTCCCTGATAGCGGGCGAAGCAGACGCGGCGTTCGCTCTGGTCCGCTCCTGTCGCGCCGGCGCTGACCAGGCCGCGCGCTTCCGCCGCCATTTCATCCAGCAGAGCATTGAGGCGGGTCAGATCGGCCTGATCGAGCCGCATGGTGAGGCTGCGGGCAATCTCATAGGAAACCGGCGCGCGCAGGAAGCCCACAGCCGATCCCACGCCGGCGCCCGACGGGATGATCACGCGCCCGATGCCGAGCTTTTCGGCAAAGCTCACCGCATGGAGCGGCGCAGCGCCGCCGAAGGCGATCAGCGTGCGCTCGTCCAGCGTCATGCCCTGCTCGACGGCGTGGACACGCGCTGCGCTCGCCATTGTCTCATCGACAATCTCGCTGACGCCCACTGCCAGCGTCTCCGCCTTGCCATCCCACAGACCGAGCCCGGCCAGCGCGGCGTTCGATTTTTCGGGGTGCAGCGTTACCTTGCCGCCGGCAAAGCGGCTGGGGTCGATGCGGCCGAGCGTGATATCCGCGTCGGTCACGGTCGGGCGCTCGCCGCCACGTCCATAAGCGGCCGGGCCGGGCTCCGATCCCGCGCTATGCGGCCCTACCGTCAGGCGCCCGGCGCTATCCACCGCGGCAATCGATCCACCGCCGGCACCGATCTCGACCATTTCCACCACGGGGATGCGCAACGGCAAGCCGCTTCCCTTGCGGAAGCGGTGGGCGCGTCCGACCTCGAACACCTGCGATGTCTGCGGCGCACCATCGTTGATGAGGCAGATCTTGGCGGTCGTGCCGCCCACGTCGAGTGCCAGCACGCGGTCCTCACCGCATTCGCTGGCCACGGACGCGGCGAAGATTGCGCCGCCCGCCGGGCCGCTCTCCACCAGCCGCACGGGAAACCGCGCGGCGATATCCACGGTGGTCAGGCCGCCGGAAGACAGCATCAGGTAGAGCGGGCAGGCAAAGCCCATCTCCGTCAACCGCGTTTGCAGCCGGCGCAGATAGGCATCGACCAGCGGCTGCACATAGGCATTGGCCGTGGTGGTGGAGAAGCGCTCATATTCGCGCATCTCCGGCGAGACCTCGCTGGAGAGCGAGAGAGCCACACCCGGCATTTCCTCGCGCAGAATTTCCGCCGCGCGCAGCTCGTGCGCCGGGTTCACATAGCTGTGCAGGAACGCGACGGCGACGCTCTCCACACCCTCGGCGCGGAACTGGGTAGCGGCGGCGCGCACGGCCTCTTCATCGAGCGGCAGCAGCACGTTGCCAAGCGCATCCATCCGCTCCGCCACGCCGAGCCGCCACTTGCGCGGCACCAGCGGATCGGGCTTCTCCATGCCGATGTCATATTGGTCGAACCGGCTTTCAGTGCCGAGCGCCAGCACGTCGCGGAACCCGTCGGTAGTCAGCAGCGCAAGTTTGACGCCGCGTCGTTCGATCAGGGCGTTGGTCGCCAGCGTCGTGCCGTGAACGACCAGCGAGACATCCGCCGGCCCAATGCCGGCCTCGTCCAGCAGCAGGCTCACCCCGTCAAGAAGAGCGCGCTCGGGCGCGTCATAGGTGGTCAGCAGCTTGGTCGAATGGCGACGATCGCCAACCTCCAGAACGACATCGGTGAAGGTTCCGCCGATATCGGCACCGATCTTCGCGCCGATCCCCGCAGCGGCGGGGGAGGCAGCCTCAGTTATAGACGTCATGGGGGTTCTTGGAGAGCTGGCTGTAGAAACGGGCGAGGTGATCGGCAACGCGCACCGGCTGGTAGCTGGGGCCGTCTGCGCCAACGAGTTCCGGCAGCGGCGCTACCGTCACATTGCGGTCGGGATTGGCGAAATAGGGCACAGAAAAGCGCTCCACATCCGTGCGATTGCGCACGCGGTGATAGTTGGAGATGAAGCGGCCGTTCGACCACCACATCATCATGTCGCCCACATTGATCGTGAACGCGCCACGCAGCGGCGGCGCCTGAATCCATGCGCCGTCGCGCCGCTTGACCTCAAGGCCGCCGACCTCGCCCTGCGCCAGGATCGTGAACGGCCCTTCGTCGGTGTGCGAAATCATGTTGGACACGTCGCTGTCCGCCGCGTTCGGCAACACCGGATAATAGTTCATGCTCAACTGCGAGGGTGGATGCTTGAACCAGCCATCGAACCGATGCTCGTCCAGACCCAGACCGATCGCAAAGGCACGCAACAACTCGCGGCCAAGGGTCACCATGGCATCGAGATAGGCCTCACCCGCCGCCTGGAACTCCGGCATGTCAGCGGGCCAGCGATTGATTTGATCGAAGATGCGCGCATGCTCCATGTCGTCCGGATCGGCCGGCCACTCATGCTGCATCCGATATTGCTCGAACATGCGGGTGTTGCGAGAGAGCGGCTGTTGCGGGGGCATGGGAATGTAACCGCGATACCAGTCCGGTGTGGCGAATGCCTCAGCCCGCTCCGCCATGGGCTTGGCGAAGAAATCCGCAGCAGCTTTGAACACGGCGTCGATCACCGCCTGCGGGACCCCATGGCCAGTCAGATAGAAGAAGCCGATATTCTCGCAGGCAAAGGCGATTTCTTCGGCGACAGCCTTGCGAGCGGCCGGGTCGCCGGACAGGAAAGGCGCGAAATCCACGATGGGAATCTCGTCCAGCGACACGGCAGCTGCTGCTGCAATATCGTCCTCGCTTCTTTCGCTACGGCTCATATCTGAACACTCCAATGGCTGTCCGTGACTCGTTTAGGACAACGCGGATGGGGCTAGCGGTGCTTTTTAGGTACGGGCCTGTCGCCGAATGATCAACTTCCCGCGCAGCCGATTTGCGGTAGGCATGTAAAAGAAGTCCCCCTGCGGATGATGCCACGAATGACTAACATGAAGAATGCCCCCGATCTGACCGGAAAGACCGCGCTGGTGACCGGCGGCACGCGTGGCCTCGGCCTTGGCCTGGCACGGGCGCTGGGGCGGCAAGGTGCAAAGCTGGTTCTGGTCGGTCGCGATCCTGACACCGGAGCGAAGGCCGTCGCCGCGCTCGCCGCGGAAGGCATCGATGCACAGGCCGTTGCGGCAGATGTCTCCGACGGAGCCGGTTTGCGCGATGCCGTCGCACCACTTGGCGCCATAGATCTTCTGGTCTGCGTGGCCGGTGTGGGCGTGCCGCGCCGTCCCGTGTGGGAGGCGACACCGGAAGACTATCGCGCTTGCTTCGATATCAATGTGCTGGGCGTGATGAATGCCATGGCTGCCGTGATGCCCAGCATGGTGGAACGAGGCGAGGGCCGCGTGGTCACCATTGGCGGGACCTATGGCCATAAGGGCAACGCCGGCTTTGCCATATATTCGGCGTCCAAATGGGCTCTGCGCGGCCTCGTCAAATCCGCCGCGCTCGATGCCGCGCCTTATGGCGTGCGGGTCAACCTCATCTCTCCGGGCGGCGTGGAGGGCGAGCGCCTGTCGCGCATGTTCCGTGAATCCGCGCAGCGCAATGGCGAGCCGGAGGACGCGCCGCTCAAGCGCTTCCTCGCCACCACGGTGCTGGGCCGTCTCGTCACCGAGGAAGATGTCGCAGCGGCGCTCTTCCATCTTGTCGGGCCGGCAGGCAACATGATCACCGGGCAGGACATCGTCGTGGATGCCGGCACCGTCATCTAAAACAGGGGAACGCAAGAGCATGGCCGATCTCAAGGGCTTCCATCGCGATACGCAGGCGCTGCACGCCGGGCGCAATCCGGAAGCCAATTTTGGCGTCGTCAATCCGCCGGTCTACCACTGCTCCACGGTCCTGTTCGAGTCCGTGGATGCGCTGCTGGAAACGCGGCGGGACCGGGCTTCGGGCGCGTTCGAGGGCTTTACCTACGGACGCGAAGGCACCGCGACCACACGCGCGTTCGAGGATGCGATCACCCTGCTGGAAGGCGGCTATCGCGGCATCACGACGAGTTGCGGCCTCGGCGCGATCTGTGCTTCGCTCACGGCCTTCCTCTCTGCTGGAGATCATCTGCTGATCGTGGACAGCCTTTACGGCCCGGCACGCGATTTCTGCGAAAGCTTTCTGCGAAAGTTCGGGGTCGAGGTGACCTATTATCGCCCCGACGTCGGCCCCGCCATTGTCGATCTCTTCCAGCCAAACACTCGCGTCGTCTATATGGAGAGCCCCGGCTCGCTCACCTTCGAGATGACGGATGTGCCCGCCATTACCAGAGAATGCCGTGCGCGCGGCATCTGGACGATCTTCGACAACACGTGGGGATCGCCGATCAATTTCCGGCCGCTCGAACATGGCGTGGACGTGTCGATCAACGCCGCGACCAAATATATTTCCGGCCATTCCGATCTGATGCTCGGCATCGCCGTGACGACCGAAGCGGCCTTCATTCCGGTCAAGAAAACGGCCTCTGCCTCGGGCTATTGCGGCGGGCCGGACGATATCTACATGGCGATGCGCGGCCTGCGCACCCTGCCACTGCGGATGAAGCAGCATCACGCCTCCGGTCTTGCCATCGCGCAATGGCTGCAGGCTCGGCCGGAGGTTCACCGGGTGATGCATCCCGCGCTCCCGGATGATCCCGGTCATGCGATCTGGAAGCGCGACTATGACGGCGCTTCGGGCCTGTTCGGCTTCGTCCTGGAAGCATGCAGCGAGGCACAGTTCGCGGCTTTCATGGACCATATGGATCTCTTCAAGCTCGGCTATTCCTGGGGCGGCTATGAGAGCCTCGTGGTGCCGACCTATCCCAACACGCTGCGCTCGGCGACCGAGTGGTCCGCGCCTGGCCCGGCCGTGCGCATCCATGTCGGGCTAGAGGCGGTCGACGATCTCATCGCCGATCTCGAGAGCGGCTTCGCCCGGCTTCATGCCGCAGCCTGATTTTGATGGAACACCCCATGACCCTGATCGACATTACCGCCGGCCCGTTCAGCTTCGTCGCCAAGCTGGAAGAAGAGCTGGCGCCCGTGACCGCCGCGCGCTTCAAGGCAATGCTGCCTTATGACGAAAGGCTGATTCACGTCCGCTGGAGCGGTGAGGGCGTGTGGATTCCGCTTGGCGATGCCACATACGATCTGCCCTGGGAGAACCCCACGCGCTATCCGGCGCCGGGCCAGTTCATCTTCTACCCCGGCGGCTACAGCGAATGCGAGATCCTGCTCGCTTATGGTGGCGTGGCCTTTGCCAGCAAGCTGGGGCCGCTGGCGGGCATCCATTTCCTCACGATCATCGAAGGACTGGAGCATCTGCCCGAACTCGGCCGCACCGTCTTGTGGGAAGGCGCCCAATCCGTCAGCTTCCGGGTGAGGGGCTGATCGCATGGCGCCGCGCATCGAAAAGCTCCTGATCGACGGCCAGTGGACGGAAGCGAGCGGCGGCGAGACGTTCGAGACGATCAACCCCGCCGACGGCAGCCTGCTGGCTCATATCGCGCGCGCTACGGCGCAGGATGTCGACCGCGCTGTCGCCGCTGCGCGCGCGGCGTTCGAGCAGGGGCCATGGTCGCGCTTCTCTCCTGTCGACCGACAGGCGTTATTGATGCGCCTTGCGGACCTGCTTGAGCGCGACGCCGAGCATTTCGCGCGGCTCGATACACTGGAAATGGGCTCCCCCATCCGCCACACGCGCGGATCGGTGGCGATGCTCGTCGATCTGCTGCGCTATTTCGCCGGCATTGCCCGTTCAATCGAAGGTACGACCAACGCCCCTTCCGATCCCGGCTTGTTCGCCTGTACCGTCAAGGAGCCGGTCGGGGTTTGCGGCGCGATCATCCCCTGGAACGGCCCACTCTGGGCTTCCGTGCTCAAGCTTGGTCCAGTGCTCGCGAGTGGCTGCACGCTGGTTCTCAAGCCTGCCGAAGATGCCAGCCTCGCACCGCTGCGCCTTGCTGAGCTCGCGCTGGAAGCCGGCGTTCCGGATGGCGTGTTCAATGTGGTCACGGGCTTCGGCACGGAGGCCGGCGCCGCCCTCGCCACCCATCCGGGCGTCGACAAGATCGCCTTTACCGGCTCGGTCGAAACCGGCCAGCAGATCATTCGCGCCTCGGCTGGCAACCTCAAGCGCCTGTCGCTGGAGCTGGGGGGCAAGTCGCCCAACATCGTCTTTGCCGATGCCAATCTCGAAGCCGCAGCGCGGGCCGCAGTCGGTGCCGCCTTTGCCAATTCCGGCCAGGTGTGCAGCGCCGGCACAAGGCTGTTCGTCGAGCGCCCGGTGCATCGCGCGTTCGCCGCCGAGGTCGCGCGCATCGCAGCCGATCTCAAGATCGGCAATGGCCTCGATCCGCAGACCGATCTCGGCCCGCTCGTGTCGGCGCGGCAGCTAAGTCGGGTTTCTACGCATATGGAGGATGCGCTGGCCGAGGGCGCGCAGGCCCTGTCCGGCGGCGCGCGACTCTCCGGCGCGGATTATGATCAGGGCTTTTTCTTCCCACCCACGGTGCTGGTCGATGCGCATGACGAGATGCGCGCGGTGCGGGAGGAGATTTTCGGCCCCATCCTTGCCACGCTCCCCTTCGATAGCGAGGATGAGGTCATCGCCCGCGCCAATGCCACGCAATTCGGCCTTGGCGCGGGCGTGTGGACGAGCAGCGTCGGCCGTGCGCATCGCCTGTCGCGCGCGCTCAAGGCCGGCTCGGTGTGGGTGAACTGCTATAACCGCATTGATCCTGCCGTGCCCTCCGGGGGCGTCAAGGCCAGCGGTCAGGGCCGGGAATATGGTCGACAGCATGTCGAGGAGCATTTCCAGCTCAAGTCCGTCTGGATCGATACGGCGGTCTGACGGTGCTGCAGGCCGTCCCCTCCTACCTTCGTAGCCATGGGACGCTTTCGCTGCGCTTCGAGCAACGCGCCGGCAAGACGGTGTTGCGCCGCCGGCAGGAGGGCGGCTGCCTGCGTGTGCGCGTGCCGCGCGGCCCGGCAGTCGAGGCGGTGGTCATTAACACATCCGGCGGCCTGTGCGGCGGAGACAGCATCGACCAGCGCGTGGCGTGGGCCGAGGATACCGCATCGCTGCTGACCACGCAGGCCGCCGAGAAGGTCTATGGCAGCACCGGCCCCGCCTGCACCGTTGCCACGCGCCTTCATGTCGGTCCCCGCGCCAGCGCAGAGTGGCTGCCGCAGGAAACCATCCTGTTCGATGGCGCCCGGCTGGAGCGCATGACCGACATCGCATTGGAGGCCGACGCTGCTTTGCTCTGGTGCGAATCCGTCGTGTTCGGCCGCCTCGCACGCGGCGAGCAGTTTTCAACCGGCCAGCTGTTCGATCGCGTTCGGGTCCGTCGCGGGGGCGCGTTGATCTATGCCGATGTGCTGGCCCTCGGCGAGGCGCCGGCTGCCCAGCTCGGTCGCCCGGCGCTGGGCGACGGCGCCCGTGCCAGCGCGGTGCTTCTGGCCATTGGCGGCGATGCGGTCACCCGCCTCGATGCGGTGCGCGCCATGCTTGAGGATCATCTCGATGTGCTGGCCGGCGCGAGCCTGTGGAACGGCATCCTCGCCGTCCGACTGCTCGCTCGGGATCCGCCGGCGCTGCGTCGCTGTCTGGCGGCATCGCTCAAATTGCTGCGGGGCCGGCCCGATCTGCCCGGTCTGTGGAGGTGCTGAGATGCAATTGACACCTAGAGAGAAGGACAAGCTGCTGCTCTCCGTCGCTGCCATGGTGGCGCGGCGGCGGCTGGAGCGCGGGGTGAAGCTCAATTATCCCGAGGCCATCGCCCTGATCAGCGACTTCGTGCTGGAGGGCGCGCGCGACGGGCGCAGCGTCGCCGATCTCATGGAAGCCGGCGCGCATGTGCTCACCCGCGAGCAGGTCATGCCGGGCATCGCCGAGATGATCCCCGATGTGCAGATCGAGGCGACCTTTCCCGATGGCACGAAACTGGTGACAGTCCATGACCCGATCCGCTGACGCCCCGGCCCACCCCCGCGCGCCGGCCGAGATGATTCCCGGCGAACTTCTCCCCGCCGATGGCGAATTGGAGCTGAATGCCGGTCGTCCCGTGCTGCGCCTGACCGTCGCCAACACCGGCGACCGGCCGGTGCAGGTCGGCAGCCATTATCATTTTGCCGAGACCAATCCGGCGCTCGATTTCGACCGTGCTGCCGCGCGCGGGCACCGGCTGGATATTCCCTCTGGCACGGCGGTGCGCTTCGAGCCCGGGCAGAGCCGCGAGATCGATTTGGTGCCGGTGGCCGGCGCGCGCACGGTCATCGGCTTTCGGCAGGACGTGATGGGAGCACTGGACTGATGGCATATCGCATGACCCGCGCGGCCTATGCCGACATGTATGGCCCCACCACCGGCGACCGCCTGCGCCTCGCCGATACCGATCTCATCATCCGCATCGAGCGTGACCTCACCGACTATGGCGAGGAAGTGAAGTTCGGCGGCGGCAAGGTTATCCGCGATGGCATGGGCCAGAGCCAGGTCACCCGCGCTTCCGGGGCGGCCGATACCGTCATCACCAATGCCGTGGTGCTGGACTGGACCGGCATCTACAAGGCGGACATTGCGCTGCGCGATGGGCGCATCGCCGCCATAGGCAAGGCCGGCAATCCGGACATCCAGCCGGGCGTCGATATCGTCATCGGCCCTGGCACGGAGATCATTGCAGGTGAGGGCAAGATCCTCACCGCTGGCGGCGTCGATGCCCATATTCACTTCATCTGCCCGCAGCAGGTGGAGGAGGCTATCGCCAGCGGCGTCACCACCATGATCGGCGGCGGCACCGGCCCGGCGACCGGCACCAACGCCACCACCTGCACCCCCGGTCCCTGGCATATCGAGCGGATGCTGATGGCCGCCGAGGGCTTGCCGGTGAACCTCGGCTTTGCCGGCAAGGGCAATGCCAGCCAGCCCGATGGCCTCATTGAGCAGATCCGCGCCGGTGCCTGCGCGCTCAAGCTGCATGAGGATTGGGGCACCACGCCTGCGGCGATCGACTGCTGCCTGAGCGTCGCGGATGCGATGGACATTCAGGTCATGATCCACACCGACACGCTTAACGAGAGCGGATTCGTAGAGGATACGATCGCCGCCTTCGCAGGGCGCACGATCCACGCCTTCCACACCGAGGGTGCAGGCGGCGGCCACGCCCCGGACATCATCCGCCTCGCCGGGCTGGCGCATGTGATCCCGTCGTCAACGAACCCGACCATGCCCTTCACCGTCAACACCATCGACGAGCATCTCGACATGCTGATGGTGTGCCATCATCTCGATCCGTCGATCCCGGAGGATCTCGCCTTTGCCGAGAGCCGGATTCGCAAGGAGACGATTGCGGCCGAGGACATCCTGCACGACCTCGGCGCGCTTTCGATCATCTCGTCGGACAGTCAGGCAATGGGCCGCGTGGGCGAGGTCATTACCCGCACCTGGCAGACCGCGCACAAGATGAAACGCCAGCGCGGTCCGCTTACCGGCGACGATGCGCAGGCGGACAACGCACGGGCGAAGCGCTATGTCGCCAAATACACCATCAACCCCGCGCTGGCGCAGGGCCTCGCGCATGAGGTCGGCTCGGTCGAGGTCGGCAAGCTGGCCGATTTGGTGCTGTGGCATCCGGCGTTCTTTGGTGCCAAGCCGGAGCTGGTCATCAAGGGCGGCATGATCGTCCATGCGATGATGGGCGATGCCAATGCGTCGATCCCGACGCCGCAGCCGGTTCATGCCCGGCCGATGTTCGGCAGCTACGGCCGCGCCATGGCCGCAAGCTGCATCACCTTCGTGAGCGCCGCCTCACTGGACACCGATCCTGCGGCACGCCTCGGTCTCTCGCGGACGCTCAGCGCGGTGCGCGCCACCCGCAGCATCGGCAAGCGCGATATGAAACTCAACGATGCCCTGCCGCATATCGAGGTCAATCCCGAGACCTATGAGGTACGGGCGGATGGCGAATTGCTGGCCTGCGAGCCTGCGTACGAGTTGCCCCTCGCCCAACGCTACTTCCTCTATTGAAAGGGTCGGGACGCAATATGCTCCGTATCACCGCCATCCAGCCGGGCCACAGCCATGACGCCACCGACACGGTGCTGCTCGATCATGACCAGCGTCGTCGCCGCCGCATCGTCTATCGTACGCGGGCCGGCCGCGCGATCCTGCTCGATCAGCCCAATGTCGTCCATCTGCGCCATGGCGATGGGCTGCTGCTGGACGATGGCACGCTTGTCGCCGTCAAGGCACTGCCCGAGCGACTCACCGCCATCACCGCCCCGGACCTCCCCGCGCTGGTGCGCATTGCCTGGCATCTGGGCAACCGCCATCTGCCGACCCAGCTCGATGGCGAACGGCTGCTGATCCGCGAGGATCATGTCATCGCCCATATGGTCGAGGGGCTGGGTGGCACGTGCCAGGCGGTCGAAGCCGCGTTCGATCCCGAAGGTGGCGCCTATGAGGGTGCGCCCGGCCATGCTCACGCCCACGATCACGGTCGCGATCATCACAGTCACGGGGATCACCACCACGACCATCACCATCATCACAGCCATGGATGACGGCGCCCTCTTCGATTTGCTGAGCTGGATGTCGCCCGCCTGGCCCATCGGCGCCTTCGCACATTCCGGCGGCATCGAGTGGGCTGTGGAGGCCGGGCATGTCACCAGCCGCGACGAGACGGTGGCGTGGATCGGCGACTTGCTGGAGCATGGCCCGCTGTTCAACGAGGCGGTGTTTTTCCTCCACGCCCTTCGCGCCGCGCTGGCGGGTGATGTCGCACGGCTGACCGAAGTGGCCGAACTGGCGGTTGCCGCCCAGAGCGGCTTCGAGCGCCATCTGGAAACCACGGCGCAAGGTGCGGCCTTTCGCCGCATCGCGCTTCAGTCGACGCAGCCTTCCGCCTTTGCAGCGCTGATCGCCCATGTGCCGGATGGCGCGCTCGCCTATCCTGTAGCGGCGGGCTGCCTCTTCGGCTGCCAGGGCATATCGGAGCGGCATGGTCTTGTGGCCTATCTCCATGGCTGCGTCGCCAATCTCGTTTCCGCCGCCCAGCGGCTCGTGCCGCTCGGTCAGACCGATGGCCAGCAGGCCCTGCTTGCCCTGCGCGAGCCGATCCGTGCGCTGGCAGCGGAGGTGATGGCGCTGCCCGACAGCGATCCCTTCCTCGCCCTGCGCGGCTGCACGCTCGTCGCCGAGATCGGCTGCATGGCGCATGAAACCCAATATACGAGGCTGTTCAGGACATGACGACAATGGAACAGGATGGCGCCATGCAGGCGCAGACCACCGGCGCCCTGCGCGTCGGCATTGGCGGGCCGGTTGGCTCGGGCAAGACGGCGCTGATGGACGCGCTCTGCAAATCGCTGCGCGAGCGCTATCGGATCGCCGCCATCACCAACGACATCTACACGCGCGAGGATGCCGAGTTCCTCACCCGCGCCGGCTCGCTGGAGCCTGAACGCATTCTTGGCGTCGAGACCGGGGGCTGCCCGCATACCGCGATCCGCGAGGATGCGTCGATGAACCTGGCGGCGGTGGACACGCTGGAAAAGCGCTTCCCGGGCCTGCAACTGGTGCTGATCGAGAGCGGCGGTGACAATCTTGCCGCCACCTTCAGTCCCGAGCTGGCGGACCTGACGATCTACGTCATCGACGTGTCGGCGGGCGACAAGATCCCGCGCAAGGGCGGACCGGGCATCACCCGCTCGGACCTGCTCGTCATCAACAAGATCGATCTCGCGCCCCATGTCGGTGCCAGCCTTGAGGTGATGGACCGGGATGCGCGCAAGATGCGCGGACAGCGCCCGTTCGTCTTCGCTAATGTGCGGGCGGGCCAGGGCGTCGCGGAGATCGAGGCATTTATCATCGAACATGGAGGGCTGAACGGATGATCAGACATTGCAAAACGGCGCTCGTCGCCATGATCGCGCTGATGCTGCCGGCGGCGGCACAGGCACATCCCGGCCATGAGGTCGCCAGTCCGCTGGTCTCGGGCCTGCTGCATCCGCTCACCGGCGCCGACCACCTCGTCGCGATGGTCATGGTCGGACTGTGGGGCGGCATGTTGGCGGGCCGTGCGAAATGGGCCGCACCGGCCGCCTTCGTGGGCGCGATGGTGATCGGCTTTGGCTATGCGCTGCTCGGCCAACCAGCCGGCCTTGCCGAAGGCGGCATTCTGCTCTCCATCCTCCTGCTTGGTCTGGCGCTGGCCCTTCGGCTGAAGGCCTCATGGGCTGTCGCGGCGGCAGTGACGGGTGCTTTCGGCTTTGTGCACGGCATGGCGCATGGTCTTGAGGCTCCGGCTGGGGACGTCGCCACGTTCACGTTCGGCTTTATCGCGGCGACAGCGGCGCTGCACGCGCTGGGCGTCGTGATCGGAAGCCGCGTTCCCGCACAGGCCTTGCGGGCGATGGGTGCGATGGGCGCCGGTTTCGCGGTGTTTCTGCTCGCGGCCTGATCGCGCTCAGGCGATCAGAGCCACTTCGGCACGTCGGGCTTTTCGAAGGCGATGAGGGCGTCAATCAGCGCGTCTGGATCGCCTTCGACGACGATGCCGTTGCGATGCTCAGGCGGGAGGAATTTCTGCCCGATCATCGTGTCGATAAAGGTCATGAACGGCTCGTGGAAGCCGCCGACATTGTAGAGGCCGACCGGCTTGTCGATCTCGCCAAGCTGGTTGAGCGTCCAGGCCTCCATGAACTCCTCCAGCGTCCCGATGCCGCCGGGCAGGGCGATGCAGGCATCCGCGACGCTGAGCATCCGCTCCTTGCGCACCCGCATCGTCTCGACGATCTCGTGCAGGGAGAGCTTGGGGTGAAGGTGCCCCCGATCGAACAGCCGCTGGTTGATCACGCCGTGAACATGGCCGCCGCCCGCCAGCGCGGCATCGGCCAGGATGCCCATCAGCCCCTTGTGCGTGCCGCCATAGACGATGCCGATGCCGCGCCGGGCCAGCGCTGCGCCCAGATCGGCCGCCGCGCGTTCATAGGTGTCGCCAAGGCCCGGATTGGATCCGCAGAAGACGGCAACGGTACGGATGTCGCGCTTTGGCTGGCTCATTGATGTGCTCGCATGTTCGAATGGTCGATGCGCGAGCCTATGTTTCGAAATCCGTCACGGCAAGCGCTGATGGGTTCTGATTCCAGCAACGCAGCGGGCGCCAGTCGGCAACACGCGCGCGCGAGCGGTTGAGGCAAAACGGACGTGATCAGGGCACCAGCACCGCACAGACGACCCACGGGAAGCCAAGCATGACACCAGCACAAAATGATCTCATCACCCTGAGCGCCAAGGGTACGCCGCTCGGCGCACTCCTGCGCCGCTACTGGCAGCCCATCGCATTGCTGGAGGAGCTGGAAGGGCCGCGGCCCGCCAAGGCCGTAAAGGTGCTGGGGCAGGACATGGTGCTGTTCCGCGACGAGCAGGGCCGCCTCGGCCTGCTCGATCGCGATTGCCCGCATCGCGGCGCCGATCTCGCCTTCGGGCGGCTGGAAGATGGCGGCCTGCGCTGCCTGTTCCATGGCTGGCTGTTCGATGTCGATGGCAATTGCATCCAGACCCCCGGCGAGCCGGCCGGCTCCAGCCTGTGCAGCCGCGTCAAGCAGCGCAGCTACCCGGTGGTCGAGCGTGCCGGTATGATCTTCGGCTTTCTGGGCGAGGGCGATGCGCCGGCCTTCCCCGGCCTGGATTGCTTCGCCGCGCCGGACAGCCATGTCTTTGCCTTCAAAGGCTATCTGGATTGCAACTGGCTGCAGGCGCTGGAGGTCGGTGTCGACCCGGCTCATGCCAGCTTCCTCCACCGTTTCTTCGAGGACGAGGAGGCGGACGCTTATGGCAAGCAGTTCCGCGGCCGCTCGGCAGACAGCGACCTCACCATGATCCAGGTGCTGCGCGAGTTCGAAAACCCGGACATCACGATTACCAAGACGGATATCGGCTTCCGCCTCACCGCCTTGCGCTCGCTGCCCGAGGGCAAGACGCATGTGCGCATCACCAACCTGTTCTTTCCGCAGGCCTTCGTCATCCCGCTTTCGGAGACGATGACGATCACGCAATGGCATGTGCCGATCGATGATCACAGTTGCTACTGGTACGCCGCCTTCACCAGCTTCACCGATGCGGTGGACAAGGAAGAGATGCGCCGGCAGCGGCTCACGCTTTATGAGCTGCCGGACTACAAGCCCCGCCTCAATCGCCAGAACGACTATGGCTATGACGTGGTGGAGCAGCGCAGCCGCACCTATACGGGCATGGGCGAGGACATCAACGTGCACGACCAGTGGGCGGTGGAGTCCATGGGCCGCATCCAGGATCGCACCCGCGAGCATCTCGGCACCACGGACAAGGGCATCGTCGCCTATCGCACCATGCTCATCCGCGAGATCGGCAAGCTGCAGAAGGGCGAGCGCCCACTGCTCGATCTGACAGCGGAGGAAGCGCAGCAGGTGCGTGATCCGGGCACTGTCGATGGCGTCGCGCCCGCCGGTGCGGACCTTGAGGCCTATTGGCGCGAGGTGGACCGCCGCCGTCGCGATGCCGCACCCTGGGCCTCCCAGCCGGCTCCTGTTTCCGCAGAATGAGCGACTTCATCGCCACCCATGGCCTGTGGAGCAACGAAGCCCGTCGCCAGGCCGCCGATGTCCTCAAGCGCATCGAGGCCGACGGGATCAATACCGTCCGCCTCGTCTTTGCAGACATGCACGGGATCACGCGCGGCAAGACGTTGCTGGCCGGCTCCCTCGCGGGCGCCTTCGAGGATGGCTGCGCGATCACCTCGACGCTGCTGCTCAAGGATACATCGCACCGCACAGTGGTGCCGGTTTTCGCGGCCGGCGCCGGGATTGGCGATGCCGATCTGCAGGGCGGCGGCGATGTCATCATGGTGCCCGATCCGGCCACCTTCCGCGTTCTGCCCTGGGCACCCGGCACCGGCTGGATGCTGTGCGATCTCTATCATCATGATGGTCGCCCGGTCGTCGCCTCCACCCGCCGGCTCGCCCGCGCGGCGGTGGACCGGCTGGCGGCGCGCGGCTTTGAGTATGTGAGCGGGCTCGAAGTGGAGTTCTACCTCACCCGGCTGGAAGACGCGGCGCTTGGCCTGGGTGATGCCGGCCAGCCCGGCCGCCCCCCGCAGGTCTCGTTGCTCCACCAGGGCTATGCGTATCTCACCGAGCAGCGTTACGATCAGGTCGAGCCAATCGTCGAGATCCTGCGCGAAAACTGCCTCGCGCTCGGCCTGCCGCTGCATTCACTGGAAGTGGAGTTCGGCCCCAGCCAATGCGAGTTCGTCTTCAAGGCGGGCACCGGCATTGGCCCGGCGGACGACATGATTCTGTTCCGCAGCGCCGCCAAGCAGATCGCCCGGCGCCATGGCTATCATGTCAGCTTCATGTGTCGTCCCCAATTGCCCGAGGCGATGGCGAGCGGCTGGCATCTCCACCAGTCCTTGCGCAATATCCGCACCGGCGAGAACGCCTTCGCGCCCTCCGACGGGTCGGATGGCCTTTCCGGCGTTGGCCAGCAATTCCTCGCCGGGCTGCTCGCCGGCGCAGCCGGGGCCGCGCCCTTCTCCACCCCCACCATCAATGGCTACAAGCGCTACCGGCCCAACAGCCTTGCCCCCGATCGCGTGGCCTGGGCGGAGGACAATCGCGGCGCCATGCTGCGCGTCCTCGCCAGAGGCGCCGCAAAACTGCGCCGCATCGAGAACCGCGTGGGCGAGCCGGCCGCCAATCCCTATCTCTACCTCGCCTCTCAAATGGTCACCGGCCTTGCCGGAATCGAGGGCGGCATGGACCTGCCCCCCCCGGTGGACTCACCCTATGCTGCGCAGGTCGAAAAACTCCCCCAGACGCTCGATGCCGCGCTCGACCGGCTGGACACAGACCCCCTCCTGCGCGCCGCCGTCGGCAATGATTTCGTCGACCACTTCCTCCTCATCAAACGCGCCGAAGTCGCCCGCTACAACCAGACCGTGACGGACTGGGAACATCGCGAGTATTTCGATTTGTTTTGAGGGGAAGCGGATCACGGGACGGCATCCCTGCCGTCTATGCGTGAAACAGGTCGCCTGAAAAGCGTTCCTCGCAATGCACGTCCGGGTTTGCGAAACAAACCAAAAGGCGGAAACAGCTGAGTTCCCGCAGGAATGGTCTTTGCCGATCTTCACCGTTCGTGCCGAGTAGAGTCCGAGTATCGGCGCAGGTGCGTATCGAAGCATCGCAGAGCAGGGGCTGGTCCTTTGATACCTCGCTTCGACAGGCTCAGCCGCTACTCAGGCCCCCGGAATGCCGTCACTATGTTTGCCGTGTCCGATCAGCCCGCTTTTAAGCGTTCATGGGGAGCGGCGCCCGGCAAGTTTGAGATGGTTAAAGGACCTCACTGAACCGTCGGCTGATGCTTGATAACATGATGCAAAATGGGCAGGTAACCTTGGTCATCTAAAAGCCCGCTAGAACTGCCGATGATGGTTGGGGCGCTACATCGGGGGCATCTGGCCGTCCAACGCCTCACTCGATTCTGCTTCTCGGGAACAGTCCATTCATCAAGCCATTCACGGACTTCGCTTACATCAAATGTTGCGCAGCAGGAGAAGCAGCCAGCGTATTTGCTCGCTTCGACCTCGCGGCGGTTGCCAACGCTGTGTGCGACTGCTTCCGCCACAAGTTTCGCATCTGCGCTCTGCTTCATCGGAATACCATCGCGGAAATGACGAACGTCAGCAATGCCGTCGTTTCTGGACAGGCGGGTCTCCCACCATACTTCTATGAGGCGGCGTCCGCCCGTCTCCTCCCATTCACCGGCTAAGCCTCACCCCAAAAAAAGTGAACGCCTCGGTGCAGATTGCGAACCCGGCTTGTGGGCACCGGGCGTCTCCTTATCCTGCCTCCTCATGCCGGAGCGCTCGTCCGGCCGCATGATGAGGGACTTAACGATGCTGCCGCCGCGAACGCAAGGAAACTGGAGCACCATAGCGCTGGTCTATCTCATCGGCCTGATGAGCATGGCGCTGGTCGGCATTCTCTCTCCGCTGGCGCTGCGCATTACCGAGGCGATGGATGCGCCCGCTGCCGCGATTGGCCTCACCATTGCGCTCTTCTCCCTGCCCGCGACGATCGTGGCGACGGTTGGCGGCGGCATTGTCGATCGCCTTGGGCCGCGCCTGGTGCTGCTGCTCACCTCGCCGGTCTTCGTGCTGGCGGACGTGATCCTGTGGTTCGCGCAGGATATCTGGCTGTTCAACCTGGGCGTGCTGATGGCGGGCGTGGGCTATCTCGGCATCCTGAACGGCGGCGCGGCAATGCTGATGGGCTCGCTGGAGGGCGGCACGCGCACCCGCGCGCTCACCTTGTGGTCTACCTATGCGCCGACCGGCTTTTCGCTCGGCCTGCTGATGGCAGCGCCATTCACCACCAGTGACAGCTGGCGGCTGGCGATTGCCTTCCACGGCGCGATCATGCTCGGATGCGCGGCGCTGGCCTTCATCCTCCCGCATGTCGCGGCAATCCGCAAGGAAGGGCAGAGCGGGCGTGAGAAGCTGGCTGCCCTGTTTGCCGGCCTGCGCCGTCCGCCGATCCTGATGCTCGGCTTTGCCATGGCGATGCCGGCGATGATCTCCTACGGCACCAGCCTTGCCGCGCCAACCTATCTGGCGAAGGTGCATGGCGTGTCGCTCGCCGCGTCCGCGAGCATCGTGGCCATTGCCAAGATCGCCGCCGTGCTGCTGGGCGGCACGATTACCGGTGCGCTGCTCTCGCGGGATTTCCCGATGCGGCGGCTGCTCGGCATCGTCGTGGTCATCGGCATCGTCGCGCAGATCGCTTTGTTCCTGCCGTCCAGCCCGATGATCATCGCCATTGCAGGATTGATGGCTTGGCTATTTACTTATGGCGCCGCCACCGGAATCTGCATGGCGACTATGCCGGCGCTCGCGACCGGAACGGTCGGCGGCGGTACAGTGGCAGGTTCGGTCAACCAGTTCGTGTCGCTGGCCTCGTTCCTCACCCCCACCGTCTATTTCGCGCTGACGCACTGGTCAGGCTATGTCGGCGTCGCGATCGTCGGCCTGCTGGTCTGCTTCATTGCGTTGCCCCGCGTGCCGACGGCGCCCAAAGCGGCCGCGTCGGCGGCTTGATCAGACCGCCGTGTCGCCGCCGTCCACCGGCAGGATGGCCCCGGTGAGATAACTGGCGGCAGGTGACGCGAGGAAGCAGACCAGCGCCGCAGCCTCCTGCGCTGAACCATGCCGCCGCAGCGGAATGCGCGCCTCGATCTGCGCGCGCTCATCCGCGGCATTTTCCCGCGTAGTCCAGTATGCGTCAGTCAGCGGCGTATCGAGCCAGCCTGGCAACACCGCATTCACGCGGATGCCGTCCGGCCCCAGTTCGGCAGCGAGGCTGCGCACCAGCCCCGCAACACCGGCTTTGGTCGCCTGATAGCCATGAGTGAAGGGCTGCCCGCGCAGTGTTGCGGTGGATGAGAGCAGGGTGATGCTCGCATTGGCCGATTGGCGCAGCTCCGAAAGCGCCGCTTGCGCCGCGAGGAAAGGCAGGCGCAGGTTGATCGCTGCCGCCCGGTCCCACATCGCCGCGGTCCAGCGTTCGATGGGTGCACTCTCCATGGCGCTGGCGGCGATCACCAGCGCATCGAGCGTGGGGAGGTGGGTGAGCGCTTGCGCGACGGCGTACGCTGGAGCCTCAGGGTCGGCGAAGTCGATGGCGACGTAGGGATAGACACCTTCAGGCGCTGCTCCTTCATCCGCCAGCGCCACCTGATGTCCAGCCCGCGCAAATTCCCCTGCAATCGTGCCGCCCAGTCCGCGCGCGCCGCCGATGATCATCATGCCCGCCATATCTGCGCACTCCCGCAACCGAAAGGCGTAGCCAAGCACGGCCGCGCGGTGCCGCCCATGGCCGGATCGGCAACGGGGGAGGCATCAAAAAGCAACTCTCGGCAACGCCCCGCGCGCGTAAAAGAGCAAATATGACCCAAGCCCTCTCCGCAGGGGCGTCCGCGCCCGCATTCGACCGCGCCGATCCGCGCGCCGTGCGGCGTGCGATCCGCGCGGGGGCATTCACCGATTTCACCAACCACGTCGCGCGCGACTTCATGCAGGGCAATCTTGTCGCCGTCCCGGCCGCCTATGCCGATGATTTCGAGGCCTATTGCCGCGCCAACGCCCAAGCGCTGCCGATCCTCGGCCGCAGCGAGCGGGGCGTCCGTGCGATCCCCGCGCTCGCCGACGATCTCGACATCGCCCGCGATACCGGCGGCTATATGGTGTTTCGCGATGGCGAGTTGGTCGAGACCCGGCGCGATGCCTCTGCCGTCTGGGCGGACGATCTCGTCGCCTTCGTGCTCGGCTGCTCCTTCTCCTTCGAAGCCATTCTTCAGCGCGCCGGTGTACGCCTGCGCCATCTCGATGAGGGCAATGTCTCGGCCATGTACGAGACGGATCGCGAGACGACCCCCGTCGGCCCGTTCGGTGGGAAGCTCATCGTCTCGATGCGCGCGCTCAGCCCCGCCGATGCCATCCGCGCGACGCTGCTCAGCGCCCGCTATCCGCAATGTCACGGCGCGCCGGTTTCGCTCGGCCTGCCTGGCGATCTGGGGATCGCCGATCTTTCGCACAGCTATGGCGGCCACGGCCTCACGACCCTGAACCCCGGCGAGTTGCCGGTCTTCTGGGCGTGCGGCGCGACGGGCCAGAATGCCGTGCGCAACGCCCGTCTGCCGCTCTGCATCACGCACCACAAGGCGCACATGGTCGTCACAGACCTGCCGCTCCCCAAGGACTGACCCTCATGAACATCGATCAGATCGTCTCCGATTATTACGAAAACGGCTATGTCGTCCTGCCCGGCCTGCTGGCGGGTCCGGTGCTGGACAATCTGCGCGCGCTCACCGACCGCGTCGCCGCCAAGGCGGAGACGGTGGAGGCCGATGACGCCTGGTTCGATTTCGACACGGACGTTCAGGGCAACCGCACCATCCAGCGGATCAAGAAGCCCAACCGCATCGATCCCTATTATGCCGAGCAGGCGGGCAATGCGGATATTCTGGCGGTCCTCACGCGCATCATTGGAGCCAATGTCCGCCTCTCGCACACCAAGATCAACATGAAGTCCGCCAATGGCGGCGCCGCGCTGGAGTGGCATCAGGACTGGGCCTTCGCGCCGCACACCAACATGTCCACCTGCGTCGCCTCGGTGATGCTGGATGGCGCGAACGCCTCCAACGGCGCGATGCAAGTCATCCCCGGCAGCCACAAGGGGCCGCTGCTCGATCATCATGACGAGGAGGGCTATTTCTGCGGCGCGGTCGATCCAGCGGCCTTCGACATGACGAAGGCTGTATTGCTGGAAGGTCCGCCCGGAACCGTCAGCTTCCATCATCCGATGACGCTGCACGGCTCGAGCGTGAATCGCTCGGGCGATCCGCGCCGCATCCTCTTCTATGAATATGCCGCCAGCGATGCCTTCCCGCTCTTCTACAAGGTGGATTGGGACGAGTATGAATCGCGCCTCGTCTGCGGCCCCTCGACGCGAGAAGTGCGCTTCGAGCAGAATTATGTGCGCCTGCCCTTCCCTTCGCGCGCGGGCAGCTCGATCTACAAGATTCAGGCCGGCTCGAAGCGCAAATTCTTCGCGGACGCGCAGTGATGGCGGGCAGAACCCCCATCGCTTTCGTCACCGGTGCCAGTGCGGGCACGGGGCGGGAGATCGCGCTGGCGTTGGGCGCGCAGGGCTATGATGTCGCGATGGTCGCGCGGCGCACCGCCGCCATGGAGGAAGTCGCCGAGCAGATCCGCACGAATGGCCGCCGAGCGCTGGTGCTGACCGCAGACGTGCGCGATGCGCCCGCGCTGGAGGCCGCGCTCGATAGCTTCCTGGGCTGGTCGCAAGGCGTAGTGGACGTCATCGTCAATGCCGCCGGCCACACCGGCCCGCTGTCACCGCCCATCGGCGAGTTTGGCATCGAAGAGTTCGACAGCACCATCGCCACCAATTTGCGGGCACCGTTCATCGTCATGAGCCGCCTGCTGCCGGTGATGCGTGCGGCGGGGCATGGGCGCATCGTCAACATCGGCGGTAATCACGGCATGCGCGGCCGGGCCGGTCGCTCGAGCTACTCCGCCTCCAAATGGGGCCTGCGTGGCCTCACGCGCAGCGCGGCGCTGGAAGCGGGACCGGACGGCGTGACCGTCAACTACGTCGCGCCCGGCCCCATCGCCGTGCCGCGCATGAAGGCCAATTGGCGCGCCATGGCCGAGTTGAAAGGCCTGTCGGAAGAGGAAGCCCTGCGCGCCTATGTGGCGGACATGGGCATCCCGCTCAATCGCCCCAGCGAGATGGCGGACATCGTCGCCATGGTGCTTTACCTTGTCGGCGACGGCGGCCGCAACGTGACAGGGCAGGAACTGGTCGTGGACGGCGGCGCGACGCTTTGAGGCTTGGACCATCCGATCAATCGATGATGCGGTGAGTCCAGTTTGTCGATCATCCCGGCAGCGCTTTTGCAAGACTGAGTTCCAAATCGGCTGGACGCCCCGCCGTTCGTCCTGAGTAGCTACTGAGCTTGTCGAAGCGGCGTATCGAAGGACCGCTACGTGCGCTGCGATGCTTCGATACGGCTCTTCGATCCGCCCCAGCGGCGCTACTCAGACCCTACTCAGCACGAACGCGGAAGACCGGCGAAGAGCGCTCCCCAACGACTTTTAGTCATGGCGCTAGCGTTCCGCGAGACCCAATAGCGGACGACCGGGCAGGCAAGGATTTGTCCGCGTCGGGCCAACCCCGTTGCCCCGCCAGCACCTCCCCGGTGCCACAATCCCCCCGCGACACTGTCCCGTAGCGAGCTAGAACGGCAGGATGTACAAGGAGTGACTCCGCCGATGATGACCCGCCCCCTGCGCCCTGCGCGCTCGCACCGATCAGATCGATTGGCCCGCCTTGCGCTGTGGTCCGTACTGCCTCTGGTGGTGCTAGCCCGGCCGGCGATGGGACAGGAGACCGCGCGCGCGCCTGAACACACGGCGCAGCACGCTGCCAGCCCGGTTGATCTGGGCGATATCGATGGCGATGGCGGCGTTTCGACTTTCTATCAATGGACCGGCGAAATCCCCGCACCTGGCCAGATGCTGCGGCAAGAGCCGTTGCCGGCGGATCGCAGGCAGCCGGAAAGCGGCCAAGCACTGCGCATCCTCTATTCCTCTATGAGCGGCGTGGGAGGTCAAGGGCCGATCGTCGTTTCGGGCATGCTATTCCTGCCCAAGGGAAGCGCACCGAACGGCGGTTGGCCGCTCGTCTCGTGGGCGCATGGCACGACCGGTTTTGCCGATGTCTGCGCGCCCTCGTGGAATGGCACGTCGCTGCGCGATCAGGGCTATCTGCAGCGCTGGCTGGAGGCGGGCTTTGCCGTCGTCGCGACCGACTATGAAGGGTTGGGGACAGATGGCGTCCACCCCTATCTCATCTGGCGTTCCGAGGGGCATGCCGTGCTGGACGCCGCCCGCGCCGCCTCCGCCGCTTATCCCGCTGTGCTGTCGCGCCGTGTGGTACTCGTCGGTCAGTCGCAAGGTTCGGGCGCGGCGATTGGCTCTGCCTATCTGGCAAAGAGCTATGCGCCACAGCTAGACCTGCTCGGCACCGTCGCGACCGGCCTCGTCATGACCTTCGATACGCCGGAGGCCGCCGGGCAGGCAGCAAAGGGCGAGAAGATGACCGATCCCCGTGCGATGGACCCGGGCTTTGCCATGCTGCGCATCGCCGGCACAGATCGCGCGCTCAATCCCGATCTTGATCCGGCTGATTTCGTCACGCCCGCGGGCTATCCGCTGCTGCGCCTTTCGCGGCGCGGCTGCCTGCGCGACCTGATGGCCAAGGCGGAGGAGATGGGACTCAAGGACGGGCAGACGGTCTTCGCAGCGGATCTCGCGCCGCTCGACAGCAAGATGGACGCCGCCTTCGCCTTTACCGACGGGCGCATCCCCGGCCCGCTGTTCGTTGGCACCGGCCTTGCCGACGACATGGCCGGCACGCAGGGACAGTACAACGCCGTGCGCGCCATGTGCGCGGCGGGGACGCAGGTACATTGGCACACCTATCCGGGTGAGGACCACAGCACCGCCGTCACGGTTTCGGCTGCCGACTCCATCCCCTTCGCGCAGAATCTGCTCAAGGGCCATGTGCCAGCCTCTAACTGCGCAAGCATCCAGCACCCTGGGCCAGTCCAACAGCGCAAGGGCGCTTATATCGACTGAGCGACGGGCGACTTCACAAGCCCTTTCCCGGCGGGCGAGCCCGCTTTTGCGCGTGATTACTGCGCGCGCAATTTGGCGTAACCCCTATCCTTAGCCCCCTCCAGTCAAGGAGAGGCGTTGGGTGAAGGACAGTCGCGCGCCGGAACCGCCTCGGCTATACATCGCGTACCGCCATTTCTGCCAAGCAGGCGCCCCGGGCCTACGCCGATCAAGTCGGCCCACGACTTTCGCGCATGACAAAGCAGAACGGCGGAAGCATCGCTGCTCCCGCCGTCCGCGCGACCCGAAGGGCTATTTGCCCTTCGTCTCAAATCCTGTCGTCAGTAGCGATACTGGAAGGTCAGCCCCACCGTGCGCGGGCGGTAGGTCTGGTTGTAGTAGAGCGGCGAGCCTACCGAGTCGTGATTGCGTGCCAGCAGGTCGTTCGAGTTCAGCAGATTGTCGACGAAGACGGAAAGGTCCACGCCGCTGAACCGCGCGCCGGCACGGGCCGAGACGAAGTTGCGGCCGGGCAGGTCGGTCAGGCCGGCATCATAGCCATAGGTGCCGGGCACCGCGCCGCGAAAAGTGTGGCTGGCGAAGGAATATTCGCCACGCACATAGCCGTCCACACCTGCGCTGAGCTCCCGTTCGTAGCTGCCATAGACGCGGCCGGTCCAGGCCGGTCCGCCGATGTGCTGCCCGTCGGCCTTGAGCACCAGCCCATTGCCGCCGAGCACGTCGCTGTCATAGGTCAGATCGACATAGGCCACGTTGCCGCCAATGTTCAGGCCGCGGGCCGCGCGCAGATCCAGCGAGAGTTCGCCGCCCTTACCCGTGGCGTTGCCGAGATTGTAGATGAAGGAGAAGGCGCAGGTCGGCAAACGCACGGATTGCTGGATGTTCTTCCACTTCATCACATAGGCACTGGCACCGACCTGGAGCGCACCGCCGAACAGCGAGTTCTTGGTGCCTGCCTGATAGGACCAGAGGTTATCCGACTCATAAGCAGTCGGGCTCTCGGTCAGGCCGAGCGTGGCAAGATCGCCCGTGCACAGGTCGCTGACGATCTTCGCCTGAGCACCACCGGGGCGGAAACCCTTGGTCGCCGAGGCATAGATCATGTTGTTGGGCGCGAACTTGTAGGAGATGCCGAAGTTCGGCGTCCAGGCGTGTTCCTTCATGCTGGCCGTCGTGACGGTGCGCACGCCCCGTGAGGTCGGACCATCGGTGATGTTGGTGAAGTCGAAATCAACATGGCTGTAGCGGATCGCAGCGGTCAGCGTCAGCTTGTCGGTTGGCTTGAAGTCCAGGCTTGCGTAGCCGGCGATCTGTTCGTCCTTGGCATCGACCAGGTTCACATAGCTGTAGACGCCTTGATATTGCTGGAAGCCGTTCACCAGAACGCCAGGAATACGGCCAGAGCCAGTGTAGTTGGCGAATTCCTGTTTGCTCTTCGAGTAATAGACGCCGGCCGTCCAATCGAGCAGCGCATTCTCGTAGGACTGCAGACGCGCTTCCTGAACGAAGTTCTTCTGACGCATGTTCAGGTACACGCCCATGTTGTTCAGGTCCTTGTTGGCGTAGGTGCCGAAAGGACTGCCCGAGCGCAGGACCGAGAAATAAGTCGCGTAGTTCAGCGTCTGCTTCTGCTTGCGATCGAAGTAGGACGTGTTGGTGATCAGGTCGATATTGGGCGCAACTTCCCATTCGACCTTCAGGGCCGGTAGATAGAAGGTGTCCGTGCTCGGCTCGAGGGCGTAGACGCCGCTGTGGTAGTCATTCTTCTCGGCCAGCCCATAGCCTTCCCAGAAGTCATCACGCGAACGGCTGTGGACGCGCTGATAATAGAAGCTCGGGGTGATGGTGAGCGTCTCGGTCGGCTTCATGCCCAAAGCGGCGCGGAAGACCGCTGCGTTGCCGGAGTTGATGTCCTTGGCTTTCACCACGTCAGTGCCCTGCACGACCTGATCGATGTAGCCGCCGGTGTCCTGATACCAGCCGCTCAGGCGAAAGGCGACCTTGTCGCTGATCGGCGCCCCGAAAGCGAGACCGGCTTCGTAGCTCGGCGAGCCCTCCTGCGTGAAGGAAACCTGCGCGCGACTGTAAATTTTAAGCGAGTCATAGTTCGGTTCCGGCGTGATGAAGCGCACCGCACCACCCTGCGCACTGGCGCCAAACAGGGTGCCCTGCGGGCCGTACAGAACCTCGACACGGTCGAGATCGAAAATCCGGGGATAAGGGTTGCCGCCATAATAACCAACGTTGCGGATCTGGATCGGCGTTTCGTCGATGTAGATCGCGGTGGTGGCGGAGCCGACGTCCGAGGAAAGGCCGCGGATCGCGATGTTGCTGCCATTATTGGCGGTAGAACCGGCGCTCGACGTGAAGTTCAGCGCGGGAGTCAGGCGGGAGAGGTCGTCGATGGTGCGCACGCCCTGCTGATCCATCAGCCGCTTGTCATAGCTGGTGATCGAGAGCGGAACCTCATTGATTGCCTGTTCGCGCCGCGTTGCGGTGACGACGATGACGCCCTGATCGTCAGCCGCATCGGCTGGGGCAGCATCGGCTGCGTCAGCAGCATGGGCCGTGCCGATGCACGTCGCCAGCGCAGCGACTGCGCAGGATATGGAAAGGGCACTGAATGTGCGCCCGCTTCGCGTCGACCCGATTTCGTTCTTGATGAGAGACATGACTCCGACCCCTTTTTCTCGATACTTGCGAGTAACCTCTCTTGCGCCACGCACCGTCCAGATGTCCTCGCGTGTAACCTCCCTGCTGTTGACCAGCATTTCTGGGCACCGCGTTCCCCGGCGCACGCACATCAAGACAAAGTTTTGCCCGCTGCACCATTGCAAGAAGCGAACCGACCTGTTGCTAAATGTGTAAGAGGAGGGTCCGGCGTTGTTGCAAGCGGCGTCGAGCGATCTCTTTTTTGCACCGCCTGGAGCGCCCAGGCGCTTTAGAGTGATTGCAGATCAAGGCCGTTGGGTTTTGGGTGAGCACAGGCAGAATGGGAAACCCGTCATGACACTGCGGACACTGCTGGCGGGACGCGTCCTTGTGGATGCGCAAGGCACGCTGCTCGGACCGAGCCGGATCAGCATCGGTACCGATGGACGGATCGTGACGGTCGAGCCGGTGCCCGCGGAGTTGTTAAGTCCGGAGGAGGCCGGGCGCCTGATCATGCCCGCACTGTCCAACGCGCATGATCATGGCAGAGGCCTTCGGACCCTCGCCTTTGGCGCGCCCGATCAATCTCTGGAAAGCTGGTTGCCCGACCTGCGCCGCCACCCTCGAGTCGATCCCTGGCTCAACGCTGTCGTGGCGCTCGGCAGGATCGCGTTGAGTGGTGTCGCCGCCGTAAACCATTGCCACAATACGCAGGACGGGCGCGCCTTGCTCGCTGAGGCGGAGGCTGTGTCGCGGGCCGCGCGCGACGTGGGAATCCGCGTCGGGTTTGGCTGGCCATTCTTTGACAGAAACCCCCAAGTCTACGGCGATCTGGCCCGTCTCGCGGCTTTCTATCCTGAAGAACAGCGCGCGGGAATTCTCGCGTCCGCTGATGGAATGCGGGATTGTGCCACGAATTTCTCATGGTTCGAGCAAGCCAAGGCACTCGAGCACGACTATTTCACGCTTCAGTACCATCCGGTGGCGCCGCAATGGACAAAACCCGAGACGCTCGAGGCGATCGCGCGTGCATCAGCAGCGGACGGACGACGGGTGCACACACATATGTTGGAAACCGAGCTTCAACGGGATTGGTCGCGGGCCAATTGTCCGGGGGGTGTCGTGAGCTGGCTAGACAGCCTGGGCCTGCTCAATGAGCAGCTCACTGTCGCACATGCAATCTGGCTCGATGATCGCGACATCGCGCTACTCGCCGAACGCGGCGTCATCGTGAGCGTCAACCTTTCCTCCAATCTGCGTCTCCGGTCGGGCATGCCTCAGATCGGCCGTCTGCTCGATGCCGACGTTCGTGTCGCGTTCGGGCTGGATGGCATGGCTCTGGATGACGACGAGGATATGCTACGGGAGCTGAGGCTGGCATGGCATGTAGGCGCTCGCGAGACGAAGTGGGGCATGGGCCGCGACCCCGGCAAAATCCTGAAAGGCGTTTTCGACTGGGGGAGGCAGTCTATCCTCGGCGCTGCTTCGACGCCCGCCCATACGGTCGCAGCAGGCCAGGATGCGGATCTTTTGATCCTTCGCTTCGGCGTTCTGGCCGCCGATTGCGTCATGCCTGATCCCGATCCTGTCCGCCTTGTGCTCGGACGGGCCAGAGCCGAGCATGTCGAATGTCTGCTCATCCGCGGTCGCCCCGTCGTTCAGGGAGGGCAATGCACCGGGATCGATCTGCGCGCACTAGAAGCGCGCCTCGTCGAGGAAGCGCGAGACGCCTTCGCCCGGTCACCGGCGTCTGAGCGAGACATCGCGCAGGCAAAGTCGGCCATAGGGCGCTACTATTGCTGCGAATAGATACATCGATGCTGGTTCAAGCGAGCCCTGCGGCAGCTTCCGAGGCGCAACAGGACGCTCGTCAATTATAGCTCACCGTAACGGCAAAGCTGCCGGCGTAATCTCCCGAGGCTGTGCTACTCGGCACCGTGAGAGTGCCCCCTACGCCCAACGTGAGGGAGCCCGATGTATTCAGTGTCTGTGCGCCGCTGGCGGATGGCGAAAGTGTGACGCTGAGCGTGCCCCCGCCGCTCCCGCTCATTGTCAGGCTGCCCGGCGTTGTGACCGTGATTGCCGTGCTTGCCTGTCCGCCAATGGAAACCTGCGCGCGACCGCTGGTGAGGCCGGGAAGCAGGACGGGGCTTCCCGTTCCGATGGACCGGGCACCATTCACGTTGCTGATCGAGACAGTGCCGCTACCGCTCGCAGGCGGCCGGATCGCGCCGAACGCCAGATCGCTGCTCTTGGTGAGGGTCAGCGACTTGCGAATGGTCGCGATTGCGTTTCGGGAAAGCGAGGATGCGGAGGGGATTGTCGGCGATTTCGCGACGCCCACGCCCCATGAGGCTGACGCGCTCGTACTGGTAGAGGCGTTATCGCCAAGAATCGGCAGGGTCATTCCAACGAGGAAGGTGCGGCTGCTCGTTGAGGAGAAGCCGGTCAGGGGAAAGGTGATCGAGCCATCGGGATTCGTGGTGACAGCGCCCACCGTTCCGGTGCCGGAAGCCACAATGAAGTTTTTGACTGCCTGAGCCCGGCCACTGATCGTCGTCAGCGAAAAGAGGCGGACGATCGCGGTCGCGCTCGTGCACGCGCTGCCACCCGAGCACCGGATGGTGACGGTCGCGGCCGACTTGGTCCCCGAGGCGATATTTCCCCCGCTGCCCGCCGCCGAGGAGACCGCGCCGCTCGTCGTAATGGCGAAGGCGGTGTTGCCGCTCGCCGCCGCCGCCACATTGCCGAAGTTCGGCGTGTTCGTTGTGATAGTGTTGACTGTGAAAGACTGGGCCAACGCCGGCCCTTGCGGAAGCGCCACCCAGAGCATTGCCGCACAAGTCGCTGCCAGTGTGCGCAGCCGCCGCGCCAGCGCCGGCTGCCTGGTGGGCCAAGCGCTGCGCGCCGCCCCAGATGCGGTCGCATGTCTCAATGCCTTGTCCCTTCGAAAATGACGGTTGCGCTCGCGTCCGGAGCCATGCCTCCCGCTTCCGGAATGGTGACGGAGACCGGCGCGGCCATGGCCATGCCCAGCCGCCCGGCCTGCTCGCGATCGAGTTGCAGATCATAGGTGCCAGGAGGCAGGCTCTCGAAATAAATGCTGCCGTCGAACTCGGAAACCGCCTCCTTCCGCGTGCCATCCTCACCCACAAGCGCAGCGCGCACGGACGACAGGCCCACGAGCTTGCCAGTCGGTTGCCGCAAGACGATGTGGACAAGCGCTTCCCCTACCGGCTTGAACGGATAAGCCAGCACCGCCACCTTGCCCCGGACGGGCGCAAATTCCACAATTTGGGGAGGGACGGCGACATAGGGCAAATCCACATCATCCAGCCCTATCGTGACTCGGGCGGAGGGGCCATATCCCAGGCCCGTCACCAGCGCTCGGCCGTTCGCGTCGGTGACCTCCTCCCTAGTCCCACCTTTCAGTTTGAGCCCGGATACAGGCAATTCGCCCGGATCTCGTCGACCGTTGCCATCGGAATCGAAGAAACTTTCGAACGCCAGATTCCCACCCGATGCCGCCCCGGAGCGCCGCACAGCGTAGCGCCCGCTCAACGGATTGGGGGCCAGACTGAAGCTTAGCTGGATGCCGACGCTCCAGTCCCCTCGGGGTCTGGAATAATCCGCGCTGAAGGTAATATCGGCTATCGGCAAGCGGACACTCAATCCCGCTTCCGCCGTCGTATCCCAGGTCGTTACAAATGATTGTCCGGCCGCGAGCCGCAGGGAGGAGCCTTCTCCCACGCTTCGGTCGACAGCCAGGTTGAAGGATCGGGCCTGAAGAGAGGGCTGCACATCATAGTCAAAGCCGCCCCGAACTTGCCATTCATAGCCCGGATTGAAAGAAGCCGAGACATTTCCGGTCAATCGGTTTTGAGCCCCTGGCCCGGCCACGCGGTTATAATCCCAGCTGGCAGAGACCAGCGCACGGGCAACGGGAAGCGACATGCTCAATGTCCCATAGACGGCGCTCTGTCCGTCCACATAGGCGTCTTGACCGATCCGCAAGGCCACCGGAATGATCGAGCGGTTTCCGGTCTTCAGGCCAAAGTCGAAAGTTGCTTCGGTTCCAGATCGCAGAGCGCGCCCGTCACCACCATGGGGGGCGGCGTCATCGACAAAGCCATTTCGGAATTCAGCGCGTCGTATCGTCGATGCGATCCCGAACGGCTTGCCCGCGATGCCCACGGCAGCAGCATATCCGCTCAGACCGTCTCGCGCTGCATCGCCCTGAACAGCCAAGCCGAATACCGAACCTCGCACGCCGGCCGAGAGGAGGAAGCGCGCGGCATCCTGCGTGGGCGAGTAGCGCGCGAGACCGACCGCGCCTGTCCAGCGCTCGGAAAAGCCGTACAGCACATTCAGCGTACCGACGAGCCGCCCAGCGCCCACGGATGGCTCCTGCGAGCCGTCGAAGCCAATGAGGGTCTTGCCCTGCTCGCCAATGCCGAAGTCGATGATCATTTCTCCGGGAGCGGCCTGTCCGCTGCCGACGGAAATGACCCGGGTGGTCTCAGTGCGGCTGCCATTGGGGCCATAATCCACAATCCGGATGACATTGAGGCCGCGAACCAGCGGGACATCGTCAAATTCGTAGCGTCCTTCGACCGCCGTTGACTGCGCACCGCTCAGAATGTCGTTCACATAGATCTGGACGTCATGCCCACGCGGGAGTTCGCCGCGAATATCGACGCGCTCGAAGATGCTCGCCTGCTCCAAAGGCCGGGTTGAAAACGCAAAGCCGCGCGCGGCAACACTTCTGGGCCCCAGTGAGAGGGCCGGCAGGAATGTGTCGCCCAAGGAAGCACTGGTCGCCTGCAGGGGGCCTAGCAAGCCGCCCTTCGGCTCACGCCGCTCAAGAAGCAACCGCGCCAGAGCTGGCTTCCCATGATCGTCGGACGCGAGATAACCTTGAAATCCGGCGTTCAAGAATGCGGCCGAAGCACGCACATCGAACCGCCTTTGAAAGGGTTGCCCCCGCGTATCGGAACCCAAATCCATGGTTACATCGAAGGCGGGAAAAGACAGCATGCCAGCTGGCGCCGCCACCGAAAGAACCGGCTCCAGGACAGCGCCAGAATGCGCGATGCCCTCTCCCTGCGCCATCCGCTCAGCCCGCATCTGCACGGGCAGCTTTTCTCGAGCCTCGAGATTGAGCTTCAATTCCGACACATCCAATGTCATTCGAACCGGGAGCAGCCGTTCCATCAGGGAAACGGTCAGGTAGATGTCGCCGCTGTCTTGCAGCGCGTCACCCGGCTTCAGAATGATGCGCGCAGTGCCCGCCCGCGCCTCACCCAACGCAATATCAAGGAAGATGGACTGGCGAGCCTGGCCCACCTGCCCCGTCAATCTCCCATCTGCCGGTGAAACCTGAACATCCAGATCGAGAAGGCGCGTCAGCGCGCCGACGGGGATGAGAACGATATCCTCGCCCACCTGAAGTGCGGGAAGCGCATCCGATAAAGATGCCCGGTCAAGGACAACCTCCAGCAGCAAAAGTTGATTATCGTCAGCGGCCAGTTCGCCGTTGTCCGCCCAAAGAGGAGTAGGCTGAGCAGTGGCGATCATGAGCATCAGTCCAATCCACAGGCTACGGCAAGGAGATCTGGCTCTGCGCAAGTATCTTCCCCGGAGCTGTGTCTTGGTCGGTGAACACAACGCTGATTTGCTCGCCTCGCTGCGGATGAGAGCGCAAAGCGATCTTTACCTGTCGCCGCTCTATCTCAGGATAGACACCGATCCCGCGCACGACACCCAACGGCTCGTCCTCGCGGCGCGCCTTCGCCTTCCGGATTTCGATATCGCCGAAAAGGGAATTCGGCCCACGCCTCACCAGGTCAAAAGTGACGACTGGCGTAGGACTTTTAAACTCAGACCCCGACCCAGGGCTCTCCATCGTGAACCGTGTGTTTTCGATCGCGGCCTCAACCTGGGGCGTGCCGATGCGCAGGATCACAGGGATGGAAATCCCAAGAACAGATGCGATGCGGAACGAAACAGCACCGGGCTCAGCATTCGCAGCCTGATCGGCGGTTAGGCCCGTGTCAGGTGGCGGCACCGCCGTCACCGTCAGATGCGTGCGATATTCGCCGGCGGGCCAGTCGCCGGTGCCACCTGCACGAAGACGGATTGTCTGCCCCGTCCCCGGCTTGAGCAGCACGCGCCTGGGCGTCACCAGCATCATGGAACGCGCGGATTGAAGCTTGACACTGAGGTCTCTCACCTCCGGCGCGCCGTCTGCTTCATCCGTTGGGCGGATCTGGCCGGTGGGCAACATGACCTGGTCGACAAAGCTTATGTCATATACCCCTTCGGCAGTGCCCTGGTTGAAGAGGAATATGCTCGCCGTCCGCCCCAGCCTATCAAAGGTGATCCGCTTTGGATTGATGTTGAGGCTGGCGCTCCCGCCGGCCTGCTCTGTCGTCGCAGGCTGGGCAGAAGAGGAAGTGCAAAAAGCGGATGGAAAGGCGCCAGCGACCAACGCGATAGCGATAGCGATGCTCTTGCGTTGGTTCGCAGATCGCGTGACACGCTTCACGACGCCTGGCAGAGTCATCACCGGCGTCTCCAGCTCATTCATATTGCGCCAGGACCAGCAAAGGCCCGCCGTCGGACCCATAGCTGTCGCGTAGCGCTTTCAAAAGAAACGGCGGAACAGACAGAAGCCCATCGCCGCTCAGCCGGCCCATGAGGACATCCTCGAACCCCGAGGGACCGGCTTCAAAGGACGGGAAATTATCATCGCTCAGCGTCGCAATCGGTACCCTGAGCGAACCCCCTGTGCCTGGCTGGACGAATGCTTGTGAGACCAGGAGAGAAAACGTCTGGTTGCTGCCCCCGGCGATTTGAATAGGAGCGGCCATGGAAAGCCCGGCGTTTTGGTCGCTCTCTGTTGACTGCGGCCCTGGCGACAAGATCATGACCCGGAGGCTCGACTGAAGAACCAGCACCGGCTGCAGGACAATGTCCTTCGCCGATTGCCTGATCGAAGCCGGCTCCACGATCGAAACCTGGCCTTTCGCGGTCGCTTCAGCCGCGTTCACCTGTGAGGCTGGAATCGCCGCGCAAAGGCACAGCGCTCCCAGCGCAGGAGCGGTCGCCCGCAACAGGCGCGCTCCCATCCGGATGGATGATGAGACCGTCACGAGACGCTCCTGTCACGGGTCAGTTGTAGGCGACGGTCGCCGTGAAGGTGCCCGAGTAATTGCCAGAGGCCTGCGTATTGGGCAGGGAGAAGCTACCGCCGACGCCGAAGGTCGCGGTGCCAGCTGTGCCGATGGAGCTGGACAATGTGCCTGTTGCGGCACTCGGCGTCAGCGTGACGGTGATCGTGCCGCCGGGCGTACCGGTCATGGAGAAGCTGGCGGGCACCGAAATCGAGAAGGTCTGCCCCCCTTCACCCGAGACCGTATAGGCTGCGCGCGACGTCGTGCCACCTGCGGCAACGGCGTCGCCGGAACCAGACAGGCTGCGGTTGCCCGTCGAGGCATCGACAGTGACCGTGTTGGTCCCTGCTACCGAGGGTTTCACGATAGTGCCGAACGCAAGGTCGCTGGTTTTTGCGATCGAGATCGGCTGAACGATCCGGGCTGTACCCGTGGTCGACACAGATGCTGAGGACTGAGCATGGCCTGCCGCGGGAATAGAGGCCAGGATCGCAATCGTCGCGATAGACTTAAAGTTTGCGGACATGAGGTTGTCTTTCTCTTGTTTGATATACTTATGAATTTAATCGGAAAATATAGACCAAACGCGCCTTACAGGCCCGCGGGCGGCAGCGTTTCGCGGATCTTGGGATTGCAAGCGGCTGCGTCTGGCGAACCAGTCGCAAGCAACTGGATCAAGTGATGATCGGTACGGGTGCTTGCTGGCCGTCGCCAAAGACGGGCCCTTGCCCGACGAGGGCGGAAAGGATCTGGAATGCGCGAGGACGACAGGTCCACAATAGTTCTCCGTTTCGGTAACCCCGCTATCCCTGTGAGGGACCGGAGGCTTTGCGTCCCATCGTCGCCGATGGTTTGCCGTTTCGACCGAGAATCTCGGGCGCTATTAGGTAAATTTTGATTTAACTATTATACGCTCCACAGTCAACGCCTATGTGGTGAACGACCAGATGGAGAATTGTGCGACTACTCCCATGTTGAACCGCCGATCGAGCAGCCCGATTAGGAGAGCGTTTGTTTTCAATGAAATAAACGCGAGGTTTGGATCATCAGAGCCTAAGCAACACGCCAAGAACTTCGCGGACTGAAGCGAACCGACGATGCGGTTAGCTCGCGCCAAACCGAATTCCATGAGGATGTATTTCGTTGCCGTCGCTATGATCCCGACGAATTACACATCCGGGCTAAATGCCAAGGCCCGTCTCGCGAAAAGCGCCGCTTGGGCTCCTCTCCCCTCGCTTCGCTTGTCAGGGCGTGGAGCGCGCGACGCGGCCAAGCGTCGGCCCTCATCGAAGCGCTTCTGCGGTGGGGCGCTGCCTCAGGATGTCGGCGCAATGCCGGAGAGCAACGAAAGGCAGGCTTGAAAAGGTCTTCGTGCTACCGACCCACCGCTATGTCAGAGCAACCGCCTCAACCGGCAGAGCGCACGAAATTCTGGCTGATCTGCTGGCCGGACCGCGCCAGTCTGCGTACCTCGGGCAGCCGGGACGCTTCATATCGCACGAGCGCGGCTTTGGGGTCGGTCCGCAAGGCCACCGGGTCAAGGTAGCACGCGAGGGTGAGAGCATCTTGCGCGGCGGTTGCAAAGCCATTGCCTGTCATCGGCGTGCAGACATGGGCAGCGTCGCCAACCAGACACATGCGGCCGGCGACGAGGCGGTCCGGACAATATTCCACGACCGGTGTGCCGAGCACCGCTTTGCGGGCGATACATTCCAGGATCGCGTCGCGCCAGGGCGATGGCCAGTGCCGGCGCGCCAGTGCGGCCAGCTCGTCGAACAATTCATCCGGCATGTCGCTCGGGCGCAGCGAATGCCGCACCAACGCGCCCTCGACCGCCCCTGTTCTACGCAGGATTGCGTTATGTCCGGCGTCGTACCAGCCCCAGCCGACCCGGCGGTGGCCCCGCTCGGGACTGCCATCGGCGGCTGTCAGCGGAAAGCCGAGAAGCACATAGGGCCCGGACTCGAGAAACTCCAGATTGGGCGGATAGCGGACAGACAGCGCCGACTCTTCGGCAAAGCCGACCCAGGCCAGATACTCCGCGAAGACCGCATCGGGGCGCTCCGGACTGACCTGCCGCCGCACAACGCTCTGATAGCCGTCCGCGCCGACCAGCAGCTTGCCGTCGAACCGCCGACCATCGGCGGTCCTTGCCCAGGCCCGATCCTCCGTCTCTCCCGTCGCTTCCACACGGGCATCCTGCAGGACGACAATGCCGGCCTCGTCCGCCGCTGCGCGCAGACCGCGATAGACCAATTGCCATGCCTGGACGCCCGTGGCGAGCGCGCCCGTAGCGTGAGGGCGCCCGGTCAACTGCTCAAGCAAGCCATAGCCGACCTGCAGCGCGGCCCCGGTGCGGTCGGTATCGGTCGAGCGCTCCAGCAGCGTGATCGAGAAGCCATGTCGCGACAAGGCGAGGCCGGTCATGAGGCCAGCGAGCGAGCCGCCGACGATCAGAATGTCGCTCATCCGCTCCGAGGTCGCCGACATCAGCTTTTCGGCGTGACCCAGACCTCGACAGGCGCAACGAACTTGCCGGGCGCCGGTTTGCCGACCTGCACGCGATCGATCGTCACCAGCTCGCCGCTCTCCAGATTAAAGCTGGCCCAGGGCTTGGGCATGCGACCGAAGGTCATTTTCTGAACGGGCTGGCCGGTGGCCGAATTCATAATGGTTGCGATGACACTCATGGCCCAGCCGATAGCCACCATGGCGTGCTGCGGTCCAGTGATATTGAAGGCCGGACATGGTGGTGAGAGGTGTCCTCTCGCCCCCACGCCTGCATCACACGAACCTGATCTAGAAATCCGCACGCACCCCAATGCGGAAGTTACGGCCGATCACATCGTACAGCGCCGGGTTGGTCACGCCGAAGCTGGACGGAATGCGATTGGGCGGGTTCTGATCGAGCAGATTGTTGATCGCGCCGAACAGCTGGAACCTGCGCTTGCCGTTCTCGAACACGTTGAGATGCGCGTTCAGATCGACATAGGCGTAGGCCGGAACATGATTGATGTTGATGCTGTTGACAGCAGTTGCGCTGTATCCGGCGTCGCCGGGAGCAATCTTGGTATTGTCGTACTTGCCCGCCGAAATGTAGCGCACCCGCATCGATCCGCCGAGATGCTCATTCTCCCAGCCGAGCGTGGCCGATCCCTCGAAATTGGGCAGGCCCGACTGACCGGAGACCGGGAAGCCATTCTGCCCGGCATAATCGATCGCACGGACGGTATCGACGGTGATGAGATCGAACACGAAGGTGCCGACGGTGCGAAGCGAGATGTCGCCACTGCCGAGCGGTTTGCGGATCAGCGCTTCGACATCGATGCCCCGGGTCTTGATGGTGTTCAGGTTGAGGGCTGCCGATTCGACGCGCGCGAGGGCGTTGGCGCTGTTGCGCGTGATGAGCGCGCAGAATTCCGAAGCGCCGTTCGAACAGCTATCCACGATGACCTGCGCACCAACCGTCGCGATCGCGCCGCTGATCTTGATGTCGAAATAGTCTGCCGACAGGCGCAACCAGCCGAAGTTCAGCACCGCGCCCGCCGTCAAGGTGTTGCCGACCTCGGGCTTCAGGGCAGGATTGCCGCCGCCGAAAATCTGCGTCAGCGAGCTGACCCCGCCATTTTGCGGGTCGGTCAGGAAGGCGAAGGATGCCGAGCGGGGGTTGTTGAGCTCGAAGAAGTTGGGCGCGCGGATATCGCGTGAGCGGGTCGCGCGCAGGCGCAACCAGTTGGTGGGGTCCCACACGCCGCCGGCCTTCCAGCTCCAGACCGAGCCACTGGTCGAGTAGTCCGTCAGCCGAACGGCGCCATTGACGCTCAATCCCGTGGCCAGTGGCAGGCTGGCTTCGACAAAGCCTTCCTTCACCTTGGTCGCCGGCCCCGTGATTGCGCCGGTGTTGTTGGTATGGAAGCGCAGTGCCGTGGACACCGGGTCGGAGGTCCCTTCCACATCATCCACGCGGTACTCGACGCCCGCGGCCACGGCGAGCGGCCCCGCCCAGAGATCGGCCAGTTCACCCTGAACGCTGGCCGAAGCGACATGCTGGGTCAGCAGGGTCGACTGGAAGGCGGTGCCGAAGGAATAGCCGACATTGTTGGGGTTGTAATTGTTCTGGCCAAGAATGTTCAAAGGCAGACAGCCCTGCACCAGCGGATTGGTCGGGTCGGTCAGGGTGGAGCGGCACACGATATTGCCATTGGGCACCCCCGTCAGGAACGCGCCCTGGTCGACAGCGTCGGCCGCCCGCTGGAAATTATCGGTAATCAGCGAATTATAGCCATATTGCTGATATTTGGTTCGGCCATATTGATAGTAGAAATCGGCGGTCCAGCCATTGCCGAGTTGGGCGGTCAGGCCGCCGACAAAGCGCATGGTGTTGCGGTTGGTCTCCCCGCGCTGCGGCCCGAAGTCACTGGTGATGCGCCCCAGCGTGACCGAGGTGACGCCAGCCCCGTCCATCGCGGCTGCCAGTTGCGGGGAGATATAGGCATTGTCTCGCCGGATCGTGGGCGCGGTGCCAAGGAAGAGGCGGCCCTGCGACGACAGGTTGCTGGCCTTGATGTCGGCATAAGAGGCTTCGACGAACAGGTTGATATCCGGCGTCACGTCAAAATCCGCGCGGCCATATAGCGAGTAGCGCTCGACCGGCGAATAGAGCGGGAAGAATTGGTAGAAAGCGTGCTGCGGGTCGATGCTGCCGCCTGACTGGAAGATCGGCGCGCCATAATATGTTCCATAATCATGCCGGAAGATGTTGCCATTAGGCGCGATCTCGGTCCCCGCCAGCGGCCCGGTGTGGATGAGGCCATTGAAACTCGCGACCGACGGACGCATGTCCGGCAGGATCAGCTGGCGAGCGAGGCCGTTGAGCTGGGGCACCGGATTGGCCACCGGACCATATTCTTCCGCGCACCATGTTCTGGTGTAGCAGTCGCCTACGCCCCGGTTCTTCACGTAATCACCGCCGATGATCACATGGCCGCGGCCGCCCGCAAATGCCTTGCCCGCACCGAGTGACAGCGAGGTTTCGCTGGCGTCGCCGCGCTGGGATATGCCCTGCTGGGCGGTCAGGCGAATGCCCTGAATGTCCTTGGCCAGGATCAGGTTCACGACGCCGGCCACGGCATCCGATCCATAAGCCGCCGAGGCGCCGCCCGTCACGACTTCCACCCGTTCAACGAGCGAGGTCGGGATCATGTTGAGATCGACCGCGCCAGCCGGGCGCGTGAAATTGCCCTGCGTGGTGCCGCCGACAAATCGCCGGCCATCGACAAGCACCAGCGTGCGCGTGCCGCCAATGCCGCGAAGGTCCATGGTTTGTGCGCCGGCACTGCCGATGAAGATGGCGGTGGTGGCGGGCGTGGATTGAGCACGGAAGGCCGGCAGATCATTCAGCACATCGGCGACGTTGGTCGCGGCTTGGGCCTGTATCTCCTCCGCGCCGATCATGGTCACGGGCGTCGGCGCCGTAAAACCTGAGCTTTGGATGCGCGACCCGGTGACGATGATCGCCGGCGCTTCGGCCGATGCGTTGCTCTCGCGCCCCTCGTCCTGCTGAGCCAAGGCCGGTGTTGCGAGCAGCAAACTTGCGGCCAGTGATGCAAGGCTTCCCTGCCACATGCGCGACGTGCTGGAGCACTGATATGCCATTTGTTCCCTCTCCCTGTTTTTGGCGATCGACCGTTGACGTAACACCTTGATTCGTTGATTACTCAATAGATGCGATTATAACAAGCGAAAACGGGGAGGTTTCGATGAGTTCGTTTGATGATTTCGGTATTCCACACGCCGATATGTCAAATATGTCCCGTCGCTCGGTGCTTGTCGGGAGCGCACTGGGTGTCGGCATGGCCGCCTCTCCGCTTTGGGCGATGGGGAATGTGGACGAGGCAGCTCCCCATGCCCAGACTCGTCAGGGCGCCGTGCGGGGTGCCCGCGAAAATGACGTTTGCGCCTTCAAGGGCCTGCCTTACGGCGCCCCGACCGATGGCGATCGGCGCTTCCGCGCGCCGGCGCTCCCGCAGTCCTGGCAAGGCATCCGCGACGCGACGACGTTCGGTGATCGTTGCCCGCAGTTGACCGCACCGCCAACAGCGGCCTTTTCATCATGGACAGAGCCAGAGGGCGAAAGCGAAGACTGCCTCAAGCTCAACATTTGGACACCTGCACCGGACTCGGGTCGCCGCCCGGTCATGGTCTGGTTCCACGGCGGCGGCGTCTCCGTCGGGTCCGGTTCCATCAACGTCTATGATGGCGGCAATCTGGCGCGAAAGGGCGATGTCGTCGTCGTCACGGTCAACCACCGACTGAACGTCTTTGGCTATCTCTATCTCGGCGAGGGCGAGGATGCGCCGGCGAATGTCGGCCAGCTTGATCTCGTCGCCTCCCTGCAATGGGTCCGCGACAACATCGCCGCCTTTGGGGGAGACCCCGAGAATGTTATGATCTTTGGGGAATCCGGCGGGGGATCCAAGGTGGCGGCCCTGATGCACATGCCGGCGGCGTCTGGTCTTTTCCACAAGGCAGCTTTGCAGAGCGGATTCGGCACCGTTGTGCAGAGCCCCGACGAAGCCCGGGCCATTGCGACCGCCTTGTGCCAGGAATTGGGAGTGGAGCCCGGCGATCTGCGCGCCCTTCGTGCCCTATCCTATAGCCAGCTTCTCAAGGCCCTCCAGTCTGCGGCAGGTGGACATCCGATGCGTGGACCCAGCATCGTCGCCGACGGTCAGGTCCTTCCCGTCCGGCCATTCGACAAGCGCTTCCCGGCGCAATCTGCCCATATCCCCCTCCTTGTCGGCCACACGGCAAGCGAAACGACCGTGCTGTTCCCACCGGAAGGCGCGTTCAGCTTCTCATGGGAAGAGGCGGCCGCCGCGCTGGCCTCGCAGTTCGCCGATCCGGCCGCCCTGATCGCCGGGTTTCGCGCGCTTGATCCCGAGAAATCCCCCAGCCAAATCTATTTCGCCATCACGACCGAGGCGGGCATGGGGCGCGGCGCGCGAAATGTGCAGGACCTGGCGGCCGGCCGCGACGGGGCAAATGTCTTCGCCTATCTTCTTGCTTGGAAAACACCCGTGGAAGGCGGGAGGCTGGGGTCCCCGCACAGCCTGGACCTTCCGCTGGTGTTCGATACTGTCGCGTCATCCCCATCGATCCTTGGCGAATATCCGCGGGCGCCCCAGAGGGTGGCGGACGCCATGAGCGGTGCCTGGCTGGCATTTGCGCGGCACGGCAGCCCCAATGCGCCGGGCCTGACGGAATGGCCACCCTATCGGCCTGGGCAACATATGACGATGATCTTCGACACGGAAAGTCGGGCCGTCGAAGATCCACTTGGCCCTGCGCAGCGGCTGATCGACGGTGCGGTTCACTGAGCAACCCGCGACAGAGCAACTGCTCTGCTTGCATCAGCTCAATAACGAAAGATGCGAAAGCAATTGACTTTCGTTGTCAGGCCCTGCGAAAGTCGCTCCATGGCTATTGAGTATGATGTTCTGGTCGTTGGGGGAGGCATAAACGGCGCTGCGATTGCGCGCGATGCGGCGGGCCGTGGCGCGCGTGTCATGCTCGTCGAGCAGGACGATCTTGCCGCGCATACCTCCTCGGCCAGCACTAAGCTCATTCATGGCGGGCTGCGCTATCTCGAGCAGTATGAGTTCCGGCTGGTCGCCAAGGCCTTGGCGGAGCGGGAACGGCTGATGCGTGCGGCGCCGCACCTCATCCGCCCGCTCGAGTTCGTTTTGCCCCATGATCGCGGCATGCGGCCCATGTGGATGATGCGCATCGGCCTGTTCCTTTATGATCGGCTGGGCGGGCGCAGCAGCCTGCCCCGCTCGCGGGCGATCAGGCTGGCCGGGGATGGCTATGGCAGCGCCATTCAATCTCGGTTTGGCCACGGCTATGTCTATGCCGATTGCTGGGGCGACGACAGCCGCCTCGTCGTCGCCAATGCTCAGGATGCCGCCGAGCATGGTGCGACGATCCTCACCCACACAAAATGCCTCTCCGCGCAAAGGGATCAGCACGGCTGGCGCGTGTCCTTGCAGGGCACTGACGGCACGCCGTTCTCCGTGACGGCGCATGTGCTCATTAACGCCACCGGCTCCTGGGCCGCTGATTTCCTGCCCGAGCGGGCCGGCATCACGGGCGCCGGCACATTGCGGCTGATCAAGGGCAGCCACATCGTCACCCGCAAGCTGTATGAGGGCGACCATGCCTATATCCTGCAGAATCCGGACAAGCGCATCGTCTTTGCCATTCCTTATGAAAACGACTTCACGCTGATCGGCACGACGGATGTGGAGTGGCAGGGCGCGCCGGACGTCGTGACGATTGATGCGGCGGAAACGGATTATCTCTGCGACTCCGTGAACCGCTGGTTCGCCACGCAGATCACGCCGCAGGATGTGATGTGGAGTTTTGCCGGCGTGCGCCCGCTCTATGACGACGCGACGACCAACGCCTCGGAGATCAGTCGCGACTACGTCCTCTCGCTGGATCATGCCGGGGGCGCGGCGCCGGTGATGAGCGTTTTCGGCGGCAAGATCACCACGCACCGCGCGCTGGCCGAAGAGGTGATGGACAAGCTCGCCCGGCACCTTCCGAACCAGCGACCGGCCTGGACAGCCGCCGCTCCGCTGCCCGGCGGCGATCTGGGTACGGGAGGGCTGGATGGCCTCATTGCCGACCTGCGGGAAAAGTTTGCTTTTCTCGGCGAAACCACCATCCGCCGCCTGGCGGAGAGCTATGGCTCACGCATCTTCAAGCTGCTCGCAGGCGTGAAGACGGCCGACGATCTCGGGCAGCATTTCGGCGCCGGGCTCACCCAAGCCGAAGTGGATTATCTTCTCGCGCATGAATGGGCACGCTCGGTCGACGATATTGTCTGGCGTCGATCGAAACTTGGGCTGCATATGCGCAGGGAAGAGGTGGCGGTGCTGGAAGCCTATCTCGCGAACCATGCGAGGGTGGACGTCAACGCCGTCGGATAAATGACAATCGATAAACGTGGAGGGGCCAATGTCACCGGGGAAGGCATTTATTGGAGAACTGATCTCCGAATGCATTGCAGTGTTCATCATCATCACCATCGGCTGTTCTGCCGCCGCGATGTATTTTCTCTATGATCCAAGCCCTTACAGCACAGCCTATTTCGGGGTGTGCATCACCTGGGGCCTTGCCGTCACCATCGCCATCTATGTGACGGGCGCCGTCTCCGGCACGCACGCCAACCCGGCAGTCACCCTCGCGCTCATGATCTATCGCGGCTTCCCCGGGCGCAAGGTCGTGCCGTTCTGGCTGGCGCAAATCCTCGGCGCGTTTCTGGGTGCCGCCGTGGTCTACATGATGTTCTCGCCGGTGATCGATGCGTTCAACGCGACGCAGCGGGTGGAGCGGGCGGCCGGTGGCGGCGCCGGCGTGTTCTTCACCGCGCCGGGCGCGCACATCACACCGATCCGGGCGTTCTTCAACGAGATCGTGCTGACCGGCTTCCTGCTGCTCGGCATCTTCGCGATCACTGAGGAATATAACACGCAGGCGCCCGAGGCCAATTCGAGCGCGCTCATCATCGGCCTGCTGGTTGCCATGATCGGCGGCGGCGCGGGATATCTGGAAGGGTGGCCGATCAACCCCGCGCGCGACCTTGGCCCCCGCATTTTCGGCTATCTGGCGGGCTGGGGCGAATCCGCTTTTCCGGGGCCGGGCAATTACTGGTGGGTGCCCATCGCCGGCCCGTTCTGCGGCGGCGTGCTGGGCGCCAGCGTCTATCATTGGCTGATCCGGCCGTTCCTGCCCGCACGCCACAAGCGCGCCGTGCAGGAGACGATCCCCGCCGAGGCTGACGCGGCCAACTGACAATCGCGCCGCGCAGCCGGCGACCACAGGAGAGCAATCATGGCCCAGCCACCCTATATTCTCGCGATCGACCAGGGCACGACCTCGACGCGGTGCATCCTGTTCGATGCCGCCGCCAATCCAGTCGCCACGACGCAGCGCGAATTCAAGCAGCATTATCCCAATCTCGGCTGGGTAGAGCATGATCCCGAGGACATCTGGACCGACACCGTCGCCATGATGCAGGATGTGGTGGCCAAGGCCGACGTCGATGTCGCGGATGTCGCCGCGATCGGCATCACCAACCAGCGGGAGACCGTCGTGGTGTGGGATCGGGCGACCGGCAAGCCCATTCACAACGCGATCGTCTGGCAGGACCGGCGGACCGCCGATGAATGCGCGCGGCTGAAGGACAGCGGCGCCGAAGAGATGGTCACCGCCAAGACGGGGTTGCTGATCGACCCCTATTTCTCGGCGACCAAGGCCGCGTGGATATTGGACAATGTCGCGGGCGCCCGCGCTGCCGCCGAGCGCGGCGAACTGGCGTTCGGCACGATCGACAGCTTCCTGCTCTGGCGGCTGACCGGCGGCACGGTCCACGCAACCGACCCCACCAATGCGGGCCGCACGTTGCTGTTCAACATCATGGACCAGGCCTGGGACGACGAGTTGCTCAGCCTCTTCCGCGTGCCCGCCGCGATGCTGCCTGAGGTTCGGGACAATAGCTGCATCTTCGGCCAGTGCGATGCCGAGATTCTCGGGAAGGCCATCCCGGTCGCGGGGATGATCGGTGATCAGCAGTCCGCGCTCTTCGGGCAGGGCTGCTTCCGCACCGGCATGGCGAAATCGACCTATGGCACGGGCTGCTTCGCGCTCATGAACATCGGCACGGAGCCGGTGCTCTCGAAAACGCGCATGCTCACCACCCCGGCCTATCGCTTGGCCGGAACGACGACCTATGCGCTGGAAGGCTCGATCTTCGTCGCCGGCGCGGCGGTCAAATGGCTGCGCGACGGGCTCAAGATCATCACCCATGCCTCGGAAACGGACGGCATGGCCACCCGCGTGCCGGACAGTCATGGCGTCTATATGGTGCCCGCCTTTGTCGGCTTGGGCGCGCCTTATTGGGATCCGCACGCGCGCGGACTGATCTGCGGCCTCACGCTCGATGCGACCGACGCGCACCTGGCCCGCGCCGCGCTGGAATCCGTCGCCTATCAGACCATGGACCTGATCGACGCCATGAAGGCCGATGTCGGCGAAGGCGAAACTGCCTTGCGCGTCGATGGCGGCATGGCCGTCAACGACTGGCTCTGCCAGTTCCTCTCCGACGTGCTGGTCGCGCCGGTCGAGCGGCCCGCCATTGTCGAGACGACGGCATTGGGCGCGGCGTTCATGGCCGGGCTGGCGACCAGCGTGTGGAGCGGTCTGGATGACCTCGACCGGATCTGGACCCGCGAGCGGCGCTTCGAGCCCAAGATGCCGGAAGCAACCCGATCGGCCGCCGTCGATGGTTGGCGAAAGGCGGTCGAACGCGCCATTTCCTGAGTTGCGCTTTCGCCCCGCTGTTCCATGCCACGAAGGGCCGGCCGCGCAGCCATCACGGCCCCCCCGTGATGCCGTGCGCCCGGCTACAAGGACGCTTGCAACTCAAGGATCGAAGCGTCAGAACGCCGGCATGACGAGCGCATCCAACACCCGCCACCGCCAGATCCTGGATCTGGCGCGCCGCAACGGCAAGGTGACGGTGGAGGATCTCGTCGGCCGCATGAATGTGACGCCCCAGACCATTCGCAAGGATCTCAACGATCTGTGCGAGCGCGGTTATCTGTCGCGCGTGCATGGCGGCGCCATTCTCGGCTCTGGCGTCGAGAATCTGGAATATGAGGCCCGCCGCCGCCTGTCCGTGGCCGAGAAAAAGGCGATCGGCAAGGAGGCTGCGGCCCGCATTCCCGATGGCGCCTCCTTGTTCATCAATATCGGCACGACGACCGAGGAAGTCGCGCGGGCGCTCGCCGGCCGCAGCAATCTGATGGTCCTCACCAACAATCTGAACGTGGTCGATATCCTCTGCCGTAACAGCGCGATCGACCTGATCGTCGTCGGCGGCCGGGTGCGTCATGCCGATCGCGCTGCGGTCGGCCCCACTGCGGTCGATTTCATTCGAAACTTCAAGGTCGATTTCGCGGTCATCGGCGCGTCCGCCATCGATGAGGATGGCTCGTTGCTGGATTTCGACCTGAACGAGGTGCAGGTCTCGCACGCCATCGTCGAGAACTCGCGCTCCGTCATCCTCGTCGCGGACAGCAGCAAGCTTACCCGCAGCGCCCCGGTCCGCATCGGCCACATCAGCGCCGTCGACATATTGGTGACCGACTATCTCGACAGCCCGGAACTCGCCGCAGTCTGCGCCGAGCATAATGTCGAGGTCGTCAACGCAATGCCCGAAAGCGCCACGACGGAGTAAGGCGCAGCGCAGGAGGTTCGTGGGGTTGGCTCCCCTCCTCTTCCGAGGAGAGGCTCAAGATCCCGCCTAGGCCCTCACTGCCCGCGCGACGGCCGCTTCGACCACGGCGCGATGGGCTTCCACAACCGGTTCGAGCAGCGCGGCATCCACCTTGTCGATCGTATCGTCCTCGACATGGCACCAGCGATGGATGCCCAGGCCGGCGAAGGCATTCACATAGCCCCGGTCGATGATGGAGGACAGCTCACCCGCGCCGCCGACGACTTCGATCGGCCGCTCATACCCCACAAGCCCGCGAAACGCCTCAGTGGTCTCTGCCATCAAGCCCGGCGAGGTCATGAGGACGCGCTGCGGATCGGCGCAGGAGAGAAGCTGGTGATTGCGGCTCAGCACCTCATAGGCATCGCGGGTAGCGAGCCCGGCCCCCAGATGGGTCCAGATCTGTGTCTGGGCGGCTGGCGGCCCCTCGGAGAGAGAGTGGTGCGTGCCGGCGAAATCGAGCTCATGCCCGCCGGCGTTGATGGCGAAGAGCGAATGATCCGGGTAGCGGATCGCCGCCCAGCGGCACAGCTCGAGAAAGGCGGCAGTCCCGGGCGCCCGCTCGCCGACGCTGACGCCCCAGCCCGAGCGGGGCGTGGAGAAAGCCAGCCACTTGGGGCCCGCCTCGCGCCGCGCGATGATATTGCTGCTGTGGCCGGTCGCGCTTTTCCCCGTGAGAATGAGGGTCAGGGGTCGGCGCGCGGCAACGGCCTCGGCGATGATCGGAAGGTCGCGCGGCGCCATCAGCGCGATGGGCACGTCCGCGATGGGCTTCAACCGGGTGTTGAGCGCCACGATGCTGCCGGTCGGCCCGGTCGTCACGATGACGATCGCGGCCGGCTTGTTCGGAATGACCCGATCCAGCATCGGCTTAACCTCGCCCGAGAAAATCGCCGCGTGGCGACCATAAGGCAGGACGACGATGGCGATCTTCCCGGCGACGCCCTGCGCCTCGAACGCATCACGGACCAGAACGGCCGGGGCGGTAATGCCCTTCGCAGGCGTGGAGACGACGACCGGCTGCGCGGCCACCGCGACCCGCTTGTCCCCGGCGCGCAACTCCGTCACCGCCGGCTCGAATGTGGGGATCGGGAATTTAACCTCATCGACCTTGAAGCCGACCGTCGCGAGGCGCTTGCCGATCCACGCCGCGGTGGCAAGATCGCCCGCAGAGCCCGAGACCTTGCTGCCGAACGAGGCGTAGGTCTCCATGTCTTCGCGCAGCTGCTTTTGAAGCGGAGACGCGAAGGGCGCGGCGCCGGTGGGTGCCGGAGCGGATGCAGCCGAGGCCGGCGCTCCGCCAGCCCAGACGGCAACGCCCGCCAGCCCGACAGAAGCCTGAAGCATATCACGCCTGCTCTGCATCGATGTGTTCCTTCTATGGGTCGCCCGCAGGCGCTGGTTCAGTTGGCCGGGTCCGCCCGGTCCCAGGGCGCGACGGGCTGGGTGAAGGCGAGGAGATCTTCGATCAGCGCCTGCACCAGCGGCAGGCTCATTTTGACATTGGGAACCAGGGCTTTGAGCCAGAGAGATTTGACTGGAAAGTCCGGCAGCAATTGCACGAGCCGGCCAGCGCGCACGGCCTCCCGCGAGACGAACTCGCTCAGCATGACGATCCCCGCGCCCCTCAAAGCGGCATCGCGCAGGACGATGGCGGTGTTGACCGCAAAGCGCGAACTGACATCGACCGCCAGATCGCCTGACTCGCTTTCGAAAACCCAGGTTCCCCCAATCGACTGCGAGTTGAGGCAATCATGCTCGACCAGCTCGCGCGGATGCTTGGGGTGTCCCCGCCGGGCCAGATAGGACGGCGCGGCGCAGATCACCATCGGATGCTCGCACAAAGGGACATCCATCACACCGGCATAAGAGGCGGCCATGGCGCCGATCGCCAGATCGAAGCCCTCCTCGATGGGGTTCACGGAGCGATCGACCAGCATGAGATCGATGCTGACGCCGACATGGCTCTGCACGAAATCCGCGAAGAAGCGGCCGAAATAGCTGCTGGCCACCGTGGTCGGGCATTTGATCCGCAGATGCCCGTCCAGCGCCTGGCGGGATCGACGCGCGCCGGCGACGACATCGTCGGTCTGGCGCACCAGCGCGCGGATGCGCGGCAATTGGCGCTCGCCAAAGGCTGTCAGCTCGGCCTTGCGCGGGGTCCTGACGAACAGCACCGCGCCCAGTTCATCCTCCAGCCTCCCGATCCGCTTGGACATGACCGACGGCGCGATATTGAGCTTGCGCGCGGCAGCGGCGAGGCTGCCGCATTCAACCACGGCCAGAAAGGCGCGCATGTTGAGCAGCGTATCCATCAGGGCGCGCTCACGAATGGCCGCCCGCGCGTCATCATTTGAAAGTCACTCGCGCCACCGCAATCCCCTTCTCGCCGGAGACGGCATAATAGAGATAGATGCGGCCATCGTCGTTGAAAACGCCGGGATCACGCAAGGCATGCTCCGCGCCCGTCGCCATGCCCCCGCGCGAGGAGACCAAAGGCAGATTGGCGCCTTCATAGGCCTTTTCCGGGCGCATCACTTCCGTTGGCGTCGAGGCTGTCCACTCCGACCAGTCGGGCCGCAGATCGACGCTGGCATGGAGGATGCGTTCGGGCGAGTCCCCTACATTGGTGTAGAAGACATGCAGCGTATCGCCGATGCGCGTCACGCCGGCATGACGCATCTCATCGAGAATGCGCGGGCCGGCTTCGAACGGCGGCAGGAGCGATGCCGACCGGAAGAACTGGCCACTGCGCAGCCAGACCGGATAGGCGCTCGCCTTGTCGGCCATGCCCAGGCCGTAGCTGCTGCCCTTGTAACTGAACACGCGAATATAGGGCGCCCCGAACGCGCCGGACGCAGCGGTAAAGCTCAGACCATCTGGCGACGTCGCAACAAAGCTGCGCTGGGCGTAGGGCCGGCCGCCATAGTCGCCGCCGGGCATCTCGGTGGCGCCATGATAATAGAGCACGATCCGTTTATTCTCTTCATCCACGACGGCATCGGGAGACGAGATGTGGTGCAGCGCCGAGGTCTGCTCCAGCCGCAATGTGCCATCTTTATAGACGGTCCAGGGGCCTTCGGGCCGATCGGCATAAGCCAGGCGGATGTAACCGCCGCGGTGATGGCCGAAATACATATAATATTTGCCGAGCGGATTCTTGATCCAGCTCGGCACCCGGATCACCGAGGGGCCGTTGATATTGTTGCCCAGATCGCCTTCCAGCCCCGGCATGTCCGGATAGATGACGGGGCCTGAGCCGATGCGCTCCGCCACCACAGCCGAGACTTTGACGCTCTCGGTCGAGCGCGATGTCGGCGCCTGAGCCGTCGCGGGAGAGGTACTGGCGAGGATCGGAGAGATCAGGAGACCGGCCAGCAACCCGGCATATATTCGCTTCGTCCTGTTACCGCTGCGCATCTCTCTGATCCTCTCCATCGTCTCTATGGGCGCCTCAGGCCTGCCGGCTGGCTGCCTGCGCTGTCTGGCTCATCTCACCGGGCTGGTCATGCAGGAACACGCCCTGCCTGCGCAACTCTGCCTGCAGGCTGGTCACATCGAGCGCGCGGGGCTGGACGCCGGCGTTCACGCTGAGCGCGGCTGCGGCGCCAGCGGCCTGTCCGGTCAGCCAGCATTGCGGGATCTCGCGCATGAAGCCATGCGAGTTGGCATCGCAGCTGATGTGCTTGCCACCTGCGAGCAGGCCATCGAGCTTGCGCGGCACCAACGCACCATAGGGCACCGAGATCACCGGATATTTGAGGCTGACCGAGGGGCTGACCCCGACCTCGTCAGGCAGCGCAATGCCATCGGCCCACTGGCTGCGCAGGATCTTGCCCATGCCGGCCAGACGCCTTGTGTGCCGCACGCCAAGCTGCGAGCCGCTCTGCAGCATATAGCATTGCTCGAACCCCGGCGCATGGGCGAGGAAGAATTCGCAATGCGTCTGCATGAACCGGTGCGAGCGGATCTCCAGCTCGGTCTGGTCGTCGACATCCAGCGCCGACAGGCCGGACTGGCGTGGGCCGAGGAACAGCGCGATGTCGTTGCGCCAGGAGACATAAGGCGGCTGGAAGAAGCCGAGCCGCTCACGGCCGAGCTTGGCGAACTCGGCATATTGCTCGGGCTCATTGGCGCGGAACGCCAGCCAGCGGTCCATGTCCACACCGCCCAGCATGAAGCCGGTGTTGGCGCTGTGGTGGACGTCGCCTTCCTCGATATCGGTGTCGAACTCGGCGCCGGCGCGCGCGAAGATGTCGCCATCGCCGGTGGTATCGACCACCACCTTGGCCCGCAGCGCCTGACGCCCGGCCTTGGATTCGAACACCACGCCCTCGACCTTGCCGTCGGCGACCATCGGCACTGCTGCCCAGCTGTGGAACACCAGCCGCACGCCGGCCGCCAGCAGCATCTCCTGGCTGATCAGCTTCAACCGCTCGGGATCGAGCGTGGGCGACCAGCAGACCGTGCCGTGGAAGGCCGCAGTGCGCTGGCCCCAGTAGCTCGCCTTCTTGGGATCGCGCGAGCCCCAGTCGGCGCGCGGCGGCCCGGCGAGGCCCGCGGCGGGCAGGCGCCCGAGCACATCATTGGCAAAGCCCTGGATGACCTGGCGGCCGGTCCAATCGGTCATCCGGTCGATCCAGATGACGAGGCCGCCGGTGGAAAGGCCGCCCAGATGATTATAGCGCTCCATCAGCACCACATCGGCCCCGGCCTGCGCCGCCGCCCATGCCGCCGCCGTGCCCGAAGGCCCGCCGCCGACCACCAGCACGTCGCAGCTATGATACACCGGGATCTCGCGCGCGGGCTCGACCCAGGTCCCCGTGCCATTGGCCCGCGGCAGCACCCGGCCACCCGTCTCGAACACGTCAGAGGCCAGAAAACGATCCTCCGACTGGCGAACTTCCTGAACTTTAGGTCTGTCCATAATCGGCGAACCATATCCTTTCTGGGGAGGGATGGCGCTGCGGGCGCCATCCCATGAGTGTTGGTGAAGCGCGGGCGCCCTTACATCTTGAACCGCAGACCGACGCGGAATGCGCGCCCGACCTGATCGAACAAGGGCGATGCCTGATCCGGGAAGGGCGGCGCGACATTGAAGATGTTGTTCAGGCGAATGAACATCTCCCGGCTCCGATCGGCGTCCCGCGAGACATCGACCGTGAACGTCGCGTTGGTGTAGAAGGTGTTCTTCGTATCGTTGAAGTTGATGCTGTTCAGCGTGCCAGTCCCGACAACGAAATCATTGTCGATCTTGCCGCCCTGCAGCCAGCGCAGGTCCAGCGTGCTCGTCAGGCGGCCCAGTTCATGCGTGACGAGGCCGGACACGCGCCAGTGCGGCGTCACATATTCGCCTGCCCGTTCTTCCGTGCTGGCGGTGGACACGGCCGTGGTGGCCAATGTGTCCAGATATGTCCCCAGCAGGCGAATGGAGAGCGACCCGGCGCCCTGACCGAAGATGTTCTCCAGCGAGGAGCGATAGGCGGCTTCGAAGTCGACGCCCTTGGTCTTCAGGCGATCCAGATTCTCGAAGCGGACCGTCACACCGGTGATGTCGCCGGCCGGGGCACCGCCAGAGGTCGTGACGAGACTGCAGAAGTCGGAAATGCCGTCCACATAACAGCGCTCAAGCACCTCGTTCGCGGAGATCGTCCCGATCACGCCCTTGATGTCGATATCGTAATAATCGACCGAGAGACGCAGGCCGTCCAGCCAGCGGGGCTGATAGACGATGCCCGCCGTGAGCGTATCGGCTTTTTCAGGATCGAGATTGGGATTGCCCAGAGATGCGACCTCGACCGTGTAGTTGGTCGACCGGCGCGGATCGCGAATGTTCTGGCGCGCCACCGTCGTCGGCGCGAACAGCTCGGCAAAATTGCCCGCCCGGATGTCGCGGGACCGCGTGGCGCGAAGCCGCAGCTCGCTCGACAATTCCCACGTGCCGCCGACCTTCCAGGTCGTGACGCCACCCGATGTGCTGTAATCCGTGTAGCGCGCGGCGAGGTTGAGATCGAACGAGCGAATGAACGGCAGATCCTTCAACAGCGGGATCGCCAGTTCGCCGAACACTTCCTTCACATTGTAGCTGCCGGAGATCGGCTGGCGCGCGCCGCTCTGCCACTGGCCGGCCTGCGAAATGGCGTCCACCGTCGCATCGATCGACTCTTCGCGATACTCCGCGCCGAACGCGGCGTTGATCGGGCCGGCCCAGCCCTCGAACAGCGCACCATTAGCGCTGAACGCAGCGACTTGCTGCTTGGTGATGAGGTCGAAGCGCGACGTGCCTGTGATGTAGGCAATGGCTTCCTGCGAAGGCGATCCAAAGCCAAACAGATTGAGCGGCGCGCACGCCGGGTCGTCATTGAGCGGATTGGCATCGGCATTCACGCGACAAACGATGTTGCTGCCAGAGCGCACGGCGTCGATCGCCTTGCGATAATTGATCATGTTGATCTGGCCGACATACTCCTGGACGAAGTGATTGCGGCCATATTGGTAATAAGCATCGAACGACCAGTCCCCGAGCGTGCCTTCCACGCCGACGACCCCGCGATAGACCGACGGCGAACCGACATGTCCGCGCACGGCGCCCAGGCCCTGCTCACGCAGAGAGCGACCGAAGTTGAAGCAGGTGACGCCGGCGGCAAGCGCACGCGTGCGGAAGTCGTCGCTCAGATAGGGGTTGGTGATCGGCACCAGCACATTGCCGGTCTGCCCGCCGGGAATGGTGGTCGCCGAACAGGTGGGGTTGCCGGTGACGGAGCCCTGCTGGCGCGGCTCGGCGAAATAGCCATTGGTGATCGACCGCGCGAAGCTGCCTTCCGCAAACAGAGTGAGGTTGTCTACCACCTCATAGGAGACGCGGGCCATCGCCGAATAGCGCTCGACCGGCTGCTGGAGGTTGCCGCCCGGATTGATGATCTCGGTGTAGTTGCTCGTGCCGCCGATCATCCGGTTGCCGAAGACTTCGCCATAGCCGAACTGGCCGGTCTGCTGCCCCGGGAGGAAGGTCGTGCCACGCAGCGGACCGCTGGTGATCAGGCCACCTTCCCACAGGTCGGTGCGGCGCACGTCGTCCGCGTAGATGGTCGCAGGCAGGCCATTTTGCGCATAAGCCGAGTTGCCGGCGACGCCACGGCTCACCCAGGGGCGCGGACGATAGGGCGTCTGGCCGATCCCCTCATTCTTGGAATATTCGCCGCCGATCAGAATATGGCCGCGCCCGCCGCCAAAGCTGGTTCCGGCCGCCAGCCCTGCCAGCACGTTCTGGGCATCGCCATATTGCGAAATGCCGCTCTGAACCGTGCCCTCGACGCCTTGGAGTTTGGACTTGAGAATGAGGTTGATCACGCCGGACACGGCGTCCGACCCCCAGGACGCCGAGGCGCCGCCGGTGACGACTTCCGTGCGTTCGATGAGAATGGCCGGGATGACGCCGAGGTCGACCGTACCCTCCGGCGCAGTCGCGACATGGCGGCGGCCATCCACCAGCACCAGCGTGCGCTGCGCGCCGACATTGCGCAGATCGGCAACCACCGTCGCGGATGACAAGGCCCGCGCAACGCCGTTGCCCGTCGTCGAGAAGGCCGGGATGAGGCGGAGCGCGTCATCGACCCGCGTCGGCGCCACGGATTGAATTTGCGCGGTGCTGATGACCGAGGTCGGGGTCGGCGCCGTGAACCCGCTCGCCTGAATGCGTGAGCCGGTGACGACGATGTCCTGATCGGCCGCTGCGCCGGCAGAAGAGGCCGCACCGGTGCCTTCCGGCTGCGCGCTCGTAATCTGAGCCGTCGCCGGCTCGGCGGCATCGTCGCTCACCTGCGCCAAGGCGCCGCTGAGGGGGCATACCATGGCCGCAATGCAAACGCCCAAATGGAACCGCGAACGGGCTGCGCTGATAGCTTTCATCTGATCCTCTCCCTGCTCAAGCTCTTTTTGCGCATCGCCAGACCGAAGATTCGAACCAGTAGAGCTGGGTTCGACACGATTCCCGTCGGGGCTGAGCGCGATAGCATCTGCGGTACGCGCGAGAGGACCAGTTCAGAAGGCCATGTAGCTTTGGCGGTGCATTCTCGATTCGAGAATTGTCAGTGGCGCGTCGGCCTCCCGGGGCGGTCACCGCGAGCAAAAACATCTTCATGAAGCGAGCGGCCTGCCGTCTCCGGCATGAAGTGCAGGGCAACCAGCCCGACCAGACAGGCCAGCATCATATAGAAGGCCGGCATCAGCTCGTTCCCGGTCAGCGTGATCAGGCCGCTGCCGATGGCCGGCGCCGTGCCGCCGAAGATGGAGGTGGAGACATTATAGGCGATGGCGAAGCCCGCGAACCGCGCGGCGGTTGGGAACAGCGCCGGGAATGTCGCCGAAATCGTCGCCAGCTGGGGCACATAGAGGAGGCCGAGCAACACGAATGCAATCGTGGCGCCGAGGAAGCCCGTGCCCATGAGCAGATAGAGCGGCACAACACAGACCAGCAGGCCGATGAGCGAGAAGCGCCACATTGGTTTGCGCCCGATCCGATCCGAGAGCGACCCGGCGAAGGGCAGGAACAGCATCATGAACAGCATGCCGATAATCGGCACGATCAGCGCATGTTGCGCGGTGAGGCCGATGCGCCGCTCGAGATAGGTCGGCATGTAGCTGAGCAGCGTATAGTTGACGACATTGAGCGCGACGACCAGTCCGCCCACGACCAGCATCGGGCGCCAGTGGCTGTGCATGAGCTGGCGGAGCGAGACCGACGGCCGCTCTTCGCTCTCATGAGCGCGGAAGACCGGCGTGTCCTCCATGCGCGAGCGCAGATACATGCCGACAAGCCCCATCGGCCCCGCCACCAGGAACGGAATGCGCCAGCCCCATTCATACATTTGCGCCTCCCCCAGCAGCATCGAGAAGCTCAGCATGAGGATCGCGCCGAAGGAGAAGCCGGCCAGCGTGCCGAATTCGAGAAAGCTGCCGTAAAAGCCGCGCCTTTTGTCGGGCGCATATTCCGCCATGAAAGTCGCCGCGCCGCCATATTCGCCGCCCGTCGAGAAGCCCTGCACCATCCGCAGCAGGATGAGCAGCACCGGCGCCCAGAGGCCGATGCTGGCATAGGACGGGATGAGCCCGACCGCGAGGGTGGCGCCCGACATCAGCAGAATCGTGAACGCGAGGACCGACTTGCGCCCCAGCCGGTCGCCCAGCGGTCCCCAGAACAGCCCGCCGAGCGGACGCACCAGAAAGGAGATGGCGAAGGTCGCGAGCGCGAACAGCACCGCATCATCCAGATCGCCCGGGAAGAGCGCAGCCGAGATATAGGTCACCCCATAGGCATAGATGCCGTAATCGAACCATTCGGTGGCGTTGCCCAATGCCGAGGCCGCGATCGCGCGGCGCAGCGTGGCAGTCTCGACCGGCTGGTCGGGGGAGGCTGGCAGGGGGGATGCGGTCATTCGGTGTGTCCGTCGACAGTGTTGGGGTCCAGCAGCGAGGCCATGGGGGTGGTGCGCGGGACGATCTGGAAATCCTGCTGGTCGGGCGCCGGCACAGGCGGGGTCGATGCCTGCCGCCAGAGGCCGAAAGCGAGCGTCAGGCCCGCGCACAGCGCGATGAAGAAGAACAGGCCGCCCACGGGCGCCGCGCTCATCAGCAGCGCCGCACCCAGCGGACCGGCGGCAGCGCCGGCCGAGTAGAGCAGCACCAGCCGCCCGCTCGCCGCGACGCGCTCGGCCGCCAGCAACCGGTCGTTGCAGTGCGCGACGCAGAGCGGATACAGCGCAAAGCTCAGCCCACCGAATAAGGCGCCGAGCACCAGCAGGTCCAGCCCGCGCGATGCCAGCGTGGCGAGCATCAGGCTGACGACCAGCGTCGCGGTGAAGCAGCCGACGATGACGCGCCGCCGGTCCAGCCGGTCGGACAGGCGGCCCAGCGGCCATTGCAGGGCCACGCCGCCGAGGATCACGATCATCATGAACGTGGCCGTCGCGCTCAGGTCCAGCCCCAGCCGCCGTACATGGACTGCCGCCATGCCGTAAAAGGCGCCGAGCATCAGGCCGGTCGCCACCGCACCGACCGTGCCCAGCGGCGAGGCTGCGTAGAGTCCTCGTATCGTGAAGGCCTCCGCATCCACCGGCGCCGGCGCGCTGCTGCGGGTGAGGCAGAGCGGAATGATCGCCAGCGAAATGAGAATGGACGCGAGCAGAAACGGCGCGGCCGGCAGCGTACCACTGGCACCGAGCAGCAGCTGGCCCACTGCCTGCCCGAGATAGAGCGCGACCATATAAGCCGCGAGGATGCTGCCGCGCGTCTCCATCTCCGCCCGGTCGTTGAGCCAGCTTTCGAGGCAGATGAAGACCCCGGCCACGCACAGGCCGTCGATCAGGCGCAGGCCTGCCCAGAACGGCGCGGACTGGATGAGGGCATAAGAAAGCGTGCTCGCCGAAAGCAGCGAGACGAACACCGCAAAGGCGCGGATATGCCCCACCCGCCGGACGATCTCGCCGGCCCGCAGCGCGCCGACGACCAGCCCGGCGAAATAGGCCGTGGCCACCACGCCGATCACGATCGTGCCCGCCCCGGCCCGCTCCAGCCGCAGGCTGATCAGCGTCGACAAAAAGCCACTGCCCGCCATCAGCATGAAGATGGCGAGCAGGAGGCTGCGGACGGGCTGGATCGCGGTGAGCATCAGGAATGGAGCAGCGCGCGGATCAGGCCGCGCGCCGGCCCTCCGTCATGGCCGCGTCACCTTCCACCAGGGCACGGTGCAACGCGCCCACCGCCGTGTCATAATCCTCGACCGCGACGACGAACTGCACGTCGACATTGCGGATCTGGTGCTGCATCGCGATGATCGGCACGCCTTCATCCGCGAGCGCGCGCAAGGCATCGGCGAGCAGCCCCGCCCGCGAGATATCGCTGCCGATCACCGAGACGATCGCCACTGGCTGGGCCGAGATCGCCGCATCCGGGTAGCGCCCCTGCAGATCGGCGATCACGCGCTTCACCGTCGGCGCATCCGTCGAGAGATAATGGGTGATCGTGTTGGCATTGGAAGCCTTGCTGACGATCCACGCGCCATGGCGAGTCAACGCCTCGAGGATCGCGGCGTCATAGCCCTTCACCCCGACCATATCCTGCTCGAAGAACTGCAAAGCCTGCGCCTGGCGCACGCCGGTCACGATTTCGACGCGCGGCGTATCGGAGACATATTTGCCGCAGATGAGCGTGCCGCCATCCTCCCGGTCGAAGGTATTGCGCACGCGCAGCGGGATTTCCGTCTGGCGCAAGCCCCGCCCGGCGCCGGGGTGAATGGCCTCCATGCCCAGATTGGCGAGCTGATCGGCAACGTCATAATTGGTGCGGCCGATCTTGCGGGCCTTGTCCGTCCCGACGAGGCGCGGGTCGGCGCTCGAAAGGTGGAATTCCTTGTGGATCACGGCCTCCCGCGCGCCGGTCAGCACCGCGATGCGCGAGAAGGTCATTTCCGAATAGCCACGGGCATAGAGCCGCACCATGCCCTCGCTGCACCCCGCATAGCCGGTCACGATAGGCAGGGTGGTCGTGAGATCGATGGACGCGAAGGCCTGCAGGATGCGCTCGTCCAGTTCACGCATGTCCTGCTGGTCCCACAAGGTGAGGTCGACGAACGCGGCGTTGACGCCCCGGTCGCGCAGCAGCAGCGCCGTTGAATGCGCGCTGTGCGCCTCGCCGAGGCCCGCCAGCAGCTCGCGCACCGTCACCAGCTGCTCCTTGAGGCAGAAGCGGCCATGGCTGCGCAGCCGCGCCAGATCATCGAGGCAGGCTGAGACGGTGGCGATCCGCATCTCGACAAAGGCATCCGCTTCGGCGAGGCTTTCTTCGCGCACGAACATCCCGGCGTTGCGCGTCTTCATCGCGTCGCGCACCGCGTTCATCGCGTGGCGCCAGCCATCGGCATCGTCATCCGCGACGAAGCGGGCATAGACCCCCGGCTCGCCGCTCTTCTTGTGCTCCAGCAGCAGGTCGGTCATGCCGGCATAGGCCGAGACGACGAAGATGCGGTTGTAGAGATCGGCGCCCTTGCGGCCGGCGATCAGCACATTGTCGAACAACGTCGTCGTGGCGGCCATGGATGTGCCGCCGATCTTTTCCACACTATGGCTCATGCCAGCGCCTCCTCCATCAATGGTCCCTTCACAGGCGTGATCGCCTGCGGCTCGCCCCGCGCGGCAATGAAGGCCGGGCGCGGCGTCTCGACGCCGAACGGCGCGACCAGCCGGTTGCAGACGGCATTGTAGACCAGAAAGGCATTGGCCCTCGGGAAGGGCGTGATGTTGCCGTTCGACCCATGCATGATGTTGCAGTCGAAGATCACCACGGATCCGGGCTTGCCGGTCGGCGCGACGATACCGAACGTGTCGGCCAGCTCGGCGAGATTGTCCTCGTCCGGCACACCATATTCCTGCTTCTTGAGCGACTGGCGATAATGGTCCTGCGGCGTTTCGCCGACGCAGGTGAGGAACTGGCGATGCGATCCGGGGATCAGCATCAGCGGGCCGTTATGCGGCGTGTTTTCTGCCAGCAGCACGGACATGGACAGGGCCCGCATGCGCGGCATCCCGTCTTCCACATGCCAGGTCTCGAAATCGCTGTGCCAGTAGAATTCCTTGCCGCGAAAACCGGGCTTATAGTTGAGCCGGGACTGGTGGATGTACACCTCATCGCCCAGCAGGAAGCGGGCGACCTCGGCCAGGCGGGCATCGGCGGCCAGCCGCCCGAGCACCGGGCTTTGCGCATGGATGCGGAATATGGAGCGGATCTCGCGGCTGCCCGGCTCGCTGATCACCGTTTCGTCTTCCAGCGCATCGGGATCGGCCAGCAGCTTGCCGGCATGGCGCTGGAGGAACGCGACTTCCTCGTCGGAAAACAGGTCTTCCAGCACCAGATAGCCGTCGCGGTCGAAGCGCTCGGCCTGTGCGCGGCTGATGGGTGAGTCCTCGCTCCAGTCGCTGTGAACGACGGGGTCGAGGCGCGGCGAAAAGGCCGCCACGCTGTCATGGCGGGATGGGTAGAGGTCTTGCATGCTTCTCCCCCTTCTAATGGTTGAAAGCTGGTTCAGTCGGCGAGCGCGGGCTCGCGCGGGGCGCTGGGGTCGGCGGGATAGGCACCATGTTCGTCATGGACTTCCTTGCCGGTCACCGGCGGATTGAAGGTGCAGGCGCACAATATGTCCGTCTCCGGGCGCACGATGTGCCGGTCATGGTCGTTGAGGGCGTACATGACGCCGGGCGAAAGCTTGTGCGTAACGCCGGTGCCCAGATCCTCGATGGTGCCGGTGCCTTTGAGGACCAGCACCGCCTCCAGATGGTTCTGGTAGTGCATGTGCAGTTCCTCACCCGCGTGCATGGTGGTGACGTGGAAGGAAAAGCCCATATCGTCGTCCTTCAGGAGGAGGCGTGCGCTCTCCCAGCCCTTGGACTTCACGTTGCGGTCCGTCTTGCGGATGTCCTGCAGCTTACGAACGATCATAGTGCGTATCTCCTCTTACTCTGCGGCGACGCCATAAGGGACGCTGAGCGCGGACCGGATGCTCTCCTCGAGAATGTCGAGGCCGGCCGACAGCACGTCGTCGTCGATCACGAGAGGCGCGAGCACCTTCACGATCTCGTCATGCGCACCGCTGGTTTCGATGATGAGCCCCTGCGCAAAGCAGGCGGCGGTGATGGTTTCGGCGACCTCGCCCGATCCGACATCGATGCCGCGCATCATGCCGCGACCGCGGGTGGAGAGGCCGTGTTCGGCGGCCATCGCCTCCAGCCGCCGCTCCAGCAGCGCGCCGCGACGCGCGATGTCCCGCTGGAATGCATCGTCGCTCCAGAAATGGCGGATCGCGGCGGTGGCGGTCACGAAGGCATGGTTGTTGCCCCGGAAGGTGCCATTATGCTCGCCCGGCGACCATTGATCGAGCGCGGGGCTGAACAAAGTGAGCGCAAAGGGCAGGCCCATGCCGGAGAGCGATTTCGCCATCGTCACGATGTCCGGCGTGAAGCCCATGCCCTCGAAGCTGAAGAAGTTGCCGGTGCGGCCGCAGCCCGCCTGAATATCGTCGATAATCAGCAGCGCGCCGTGGCGCTTGGCGATCGCCGCGATCTTGCGCAGCCATTCCGGCGACGCGACATTGAGCCCGCCCTCGCCCTGCACCGTCTCGACGAGAATGGCAGCCGGCGCATCGAGGCCGCTCGACGGATCGGAGAGGCGCCGTTCCAGCAGTTCGGCCGTGTCGACGTCCGGCCCATGATAGCCATCATAGGGCTCATGCGCGACATGGCTCAGCGGCACGCCGGCGCCACCGCGCTTGGCGGCATTGCCGGTGCAGGCGAGCGCGCCCAGCGTCATGCCGTGGAAGCCGTTGGTGAACGCGATCACCATCTCGCGACCGGTGATCTTGCGGGCCAGCTTGATCGCCGCCTCGACCGCATTGGTGCCGGTCGGCCCGGTGAACATGGCCCGATAATCCAGCCCGCGCGGGCGCAGAATAACCTCCTCCAGCGCGGCGAGAAAATCCGCCTTCGCATCGGTGTGGAGATCGAGGCCATGGGTGATGCCGTCGCTGGCGACATAATCGACCAGCGCGCTTTTGAGCACCGGATGATTATGGCCATAGTTGAGCGTCGAGCAGCCCGACAGGAAGTCGAGATAGCGGCCGCCCTGATTGTCGTGCATCCAGACGCCCTGTGCGCGGTTAAACTGGCGCGGCATGGCCCGCGCATAGCTGCGCACGCCGGATTCCCGCCGCTCATAAATGGCGGTGTCGGGTTTGCGGGCCGTGGGGTGGGGCAAGATGTTGGCGGTCATGCTGTCAGCGTTCCTTCTTCTGTTGCGGCTGCCAGATGAGACAGCGGGCCGAGGCGTGCCTGCCACTCGGTGGCGTGCGCTCCGGCAAAATGTGGTTCGCGCTCGAAGCGCGCGGTCTTCTCGATGGGGACGTTCCACCGCCGCGCCAGTCCTTCGAACAGCGCCCAGGATGCGCGGTTATCCTGCGTGATCGTGGTCGTGATGTGGGTCACCCCATCCTGCTGCGGGCGCGCCAGCAAGGCCTCGATCATCCGGCCTGCGAGGCCGTGGCCCCGCATGGCGGCGGCGATGGCCACCTGCCAGACGAACAACGTCTCGGGCGAGCGCGGCACACGATAGCCAGACACCCAGCCCGCCAGCGCGCCATCGTATTCCGCGACGGCACAGCTGTCGGCGAAATCGGTGCATTGCAGGAGGTTGCAATAGGCGGAGTTCGCATCCAGCGGCGGTGATGCGGCAATCAGGGCACTGACGGCAGGCCCGTCCGTGGCGGCGGGCTTTCGAAGCGAGATAGATCGCCCCTCGCGATCTAAAAAGTGCGCAGAAGCCCTTGGCGGCTCAAGAGCCGCTGTAGCTTGTCGATCAAAGATTGTTTATCTCCCGAATTATTTTTCTGAGACGCGACGCTGTGCAGAGCGTCGTTCGGCGCCATATATGGCACTTATCTCGCTCACTTCAACCGGAGGAGGCAAATTTTAGTTCATCTGATAAAGCATAAACCCGCCCACTCCCGTCGTTCCGGCGAATTGGCGTGGGGCGCGCCTTGCGCTATCGACACGGCATGAACCTCGATATTGCTTCATCCACTTTGCGCGCCTTGCGACGGATTCTGCGCGCCACGGAGATCGGCAGCCGCCAGCTCGCCACGGCCACGGGCCTCACCCCCTCGCAACTGCTGGTGCTGCGAGAAATCGCCGCCGCCCCCTCCGCCACGCCAAGCGCGATTGCCCAATCGCTGCAGTTCAGCCAGGCCACCATCACGGCGATCGTCGACCGCCTTGTCGCCTTGGGCTTTGTCCAGCGGGAGCGCAGCGAACGCGACAAGCGGCAGTTCCATCTGCATGTTCTGGCGGCGGGAGAAACGGCTCTCGCAGAAGCGCCCGATCCCCTTCAGGCGACCTTTACCGAGCGCTTTTCAGCCCTGCCCGTCTGGGAACAGGCGATGGTCCTCGCCGCGACCGAGCGTCTCGCCATGTTGATGGACGCCGAACATATCGACGCAGCGCCTTTGCTCGACAGCGGCCCGATCGACCGGGCGCGGCCGCATTCATCCTGAGCGCTGATTCCGGCGCTTACAGAGCCTGCCGGACTTCCGCCATGGCGCGGGCGATGGCCGCCTTCAGCTCACCCTGCGAGAAAGGCTTGCCCAGCTTGACGACGTTGAGGCCGCTATCCGTCGGCACCTCACCATAGCCCGTGGCGAGGATGATCGGCAGGCGAATGTCCTCCGCCATCAGCTGCATGGCAAGCTGCACGCCGGTCATGTTCGGCATGGCCTGATCGGTGACGAGCAGGTCGATGCCCGGATTGTCCCGCAAGATCTTGAGGGCATCGGCCGCACAATCGGCTTCCCACACCTGATGACCGAGATCTTCCAGAAACGCCGCCGTGTTCATCAGGATGAGCGGATCATCGTCCACGGCGAGAATTTTGAGCGGGCGAACCGTGCCGTCCGCAGACAGCGCCGGCTCCGCCTCCCGTGCCGGCCGGTTGGCATCGTCGCTGGAGACAGGGAACCAGAGCGCCGCCGTCGTCCCGATGCCAGGCGCGCTCGTCAAGGTGAAGGTGCCCCCGAGCTGGCGCACAAGGCCATGGATCATCGACAGGCCAAGGCCCGTTCCCTTGCCGACGCCCTTGGTGGTGAAGAACGGCTCGGTCGCCCGCGCCAGCGTCTCGGCATCCATCCCCGTGCCCTGGTCTATGACCAGAATGCGCACGTAGCTGCCCGGCGCCAGTTCGGCCGATTCGCCCGGCGCGATCCGCTTGGTATCCGTCTCGATCCGGATCGCGCCGCCATCGGGCGAGGCGTCGCGCGCATTCACCAGCAGGTTGAGCAGCGCCATCTCGATCTGGTTGGCATCGGCGACGATGAAGGGGCCGTTCGCAACGCCGTGAAATTCGAGCGGCCAGAGCGGCCCCAGCGTCCGCTGCGCCAGTTCCTTGAGCCCGTCGAGCAGCGAGGAGACGTTGACCGGTTCGGGCGAGAGGTCCTGCCGCCGCGCAAAAGCCAGCATGCGCTGGGTCAGTGCGGCGCCGCGCTCGGCGCCCTGCTGGGCATTGTCGAGGAGTCGCTTCGACATCGGGTCATCGGGGATCCGCTTGCCGAGCAGCGAGAGGCTGCTCGTGATGGCCATCAGCAGATTGTTGAAATCATGCGCGACGCCGCCGGTCAGCTGGCCGATGGCTTCCATCTTCTGGCTCTGCCGCAGCGCATCTCGCGCCGCTTCGAGTTCCGCATTGCGAGCCTTGGTTTCGCTGAGGTCACGGCCGACCGCGACGAAATTCACGCCATCGGGCTCCGGCGCGACGGTCCACTCGATATGCTTCCAGCCGCCATCGCGCGTCGCAATGCGGTTCTCGAACCGCGTGGGCTCCCCGGTTTGCGCCATGCGCTCAATGGCTTGCAGCGTCGGTGGCATGTCTTCGGGATGCATGAATGTCGCGTAACCGCGGGTAAGCAGTTCGGCTTCGGTCCAGCCGAGCACCTGCGTCCAGGCGGGGCTCACGGCGGACATCATGCCGGTGAAATCGGCGCGCGCGAGCATATCCTGCGACAAGGTCCACAGCCGGTCCCGCTCCGAGCGCGCGCGCTCCACGGCGACCTTGACGCGTTCGCCCACCTCCTGAACGAGCGTTTCCTCCTCCGCCGTCCACACGCGCGGCGTGGCATTCTGGACCGCGAGCAAGCCCACCCACTGCTTTTCCTCGAACAGCACCACGTCCACAAAGGCGCCAACCTCGCGCGCGCCAAGGCCGGCCTTTGCCTCGGCGCTCAGGCGCGCGTCGGCCTGCACATCGCGCACCACCACGGGCGTGCCGACGCGATAGGCGTTCAGCAGATCCGGGCCGAAGGCTTCGAGCGAATGTTCGCCGACGATCGATCCGACACCGCGATGATGATCACGCTCGACTGTCATGCGGCCGTTCGTGATTTCCGCGTAGAACACCCGGCTGGCCGAGAGATACGCGCCAAGGCGTTCCGCCGTCAGGGCAATGACGTCGGCCGGCGTGGTCAAAGGGCGCAACGCGTCGGACAGCGACATCAGGAATGCGGTCTTGCGCTCAGCCGCAACGCGTTCGGTCGTTTCGGCGAGAATGCAGATGACGCCTGCCGGTTGCCCCTGCTCATCGAGCACCGGCGAATAATCGAGGTCCATCCACACCTGCTCGGGCCGGCCGTGGCGGTGCAGCGTCAATTCCTGATCGCGATAATGGAGCGTCTTGCCGGCCAGCCCGACCTTCATGACATTGTCGTTGAAGTCGGCGACCTCGCCCCATCCTTCCCGAACATTGGAACCCAGAAGCTCGGGGTGGCGCCCGCCCGCGAAGCCGGAATAGGCGTCGTTATACAGCATGACGCCTTCCTCGCCCCACAACATCACGATCGGCACCTGCGAGCGAAGCAGCAGCGAAACGGCGCATTTGAGGCAGGGCGCCCAGTCTTCGATCGGACCGAGTGGCGTGGCGCTCCAGTCCCTGTCCCTGATCAACGCAGCGCACTCGCCCCCGCCAGCCAGGAAGGCCAGATCGGCAGAGGCCAGATGTTGAGCGCGCGCAGGCATATTCTGGAGCATTCGTATCGAGATCCTATCGAGGGCCGCCCGCGAGATTTTGCCATCTTCGCCGATACGCCAAGGTCTGACGGTTTATCTCACCACCTACGGTCGCGAAATGCCATTTTGTACAGAGTTTGCTCAGCGCGTTCACCCAAAGACTAGCCTGTGCCCGCTCTGAAACAGGAACAGGCTACAAACAGCAGAAATCTCGGGCCGTCTTGGAATGCAGAGGAGCCAAAAATGGCGGGCGCTGCGGCGTCATCCGACTCAGATGAGCCTGGACGGGAGGAAGTCTTCAGGGCGTACGCCCCACCCAGACTCAGTCCGCGTCGATCATGAACAGCGTGTTTTCCCGATATTTCGGGTCCATGCGGTCGAACAGCGGGTGGACATCGAACGTGGTCTCAAGAACGTCCAGTTCGCTCAGGCCAGCCAGATTGTAACTGCCCACCTTCGGTTCGCGCGGCTCGGCGCCGTCGCGGGTGATGGTGATGGCATCGATGAAGTAGCTGTCGTTGCGCTTGTAGAGCACATGCGGCGCGAGCACGAGCGCCAGCTTGTTGTAGCGGGCGGAAAGACAGCGACGCAGCGCGATCGCTTCAAAGATGCGACTATTGTCCATGGCCGGGCCATTGGCCGGTTTGTCGCCGATTATCAAGGCCCATGGCGCGTTTTGCCGGGCGGGCGCGTTGCGCGCCGTGCAGCCCGCGCACCGTGCGCGCCTTCACGATGCGCAAAGGCGGCGGCGCGCATCCTCATATTCCGTGGCGAATCGCGCGATGAGTGTAGCGGCCGGCACCACATCGGTGACCGCGCCAATGCCCTGGCCGGCGCCCCAAATGTCCTTCCACGCCTTGGCGCCTGTCGCCGCAGCGAAGTCCATCGCCGATGGGTCGCTTGCGGGCAGCGCGTCGGGGTCGAGCCCCTGTGCGACGATGGACGCGCGCAGATAATTGCCGGAGACTCCCGTAAAGTAATCCGAATAGACGATGTCCGCCGCCTGCCCGTCCACGATGCCCTGCTTGTAGGCGGCGCTGGCCCGCGCTTCCGCCGTGGCGATGAAGGCCGAGCCGATATAGGCAAAGTCCGCGCCCATCGCCTGCGCGGCAGCGATGCCGCTGCCCGTGGCGATGGCGCCGGAAAGGGCGATCGGCCCGTCGAACCACGCCCGCGTCTCTGCCACCAGCGCGAAAGGCGACTGGCTGCCGGCATGGCCGCCTGCGCCCGCCGCCACCAGGATCAGGCCATCCGCGCCCTTTTCGACCGCCTTGTGAGCGAAGCGCTGATTGATGACGTCATGGAACACGAGCCCGCCCCAGGCCTTCACCGCTGCATTCACCTCCTCATTGGCGCCCAGCGACGTGATGATCAGCGGCACCTTGAAGCGAGCGCAGATCGCGAGATCCTCCATCAGGCGCGGGTTAGAGCGATGAACGATGAGATTGACGGCAAAGGGCGCGGCCGGCGCCTCGGGGTGGGCGGCATCATGCGCCGCAAGTTCGGTGACGATGCGCTCCAGCCAGTCCTCGAGGCGGTCCGGCGCGCGCGCATTCAGCGACGGCATGGCACCGATGATGCCCGCCTTGCACTGCGCGATCACCAGATCGGGATTGGAGATGATGAACAGCGGCGCGCCGATGACGGGCAGACGCAAACCACGGCGAAGGCTCTCGGGAACGGACACCAGTTTCTCCTCTCCCGCCCGGCCTGACATGGCGGCATGCACCCGTCAATGCCGGCGAAAATCGCATCGTTACCGTTTCGTTTACCATCTGCGCGCTACCGCTACGGCAGGGCCAATCGAGGCAAAGGGGGTAAGCGGCATGGGACAGACAAGAACGATGCGGGCAGGCCTGACATGGGCCGCGCCGGATGTGACGAGCTTGCTGGCGCGGTTGTTCGGCCGCACGAGTCGCGCGCAGGCATCGGCTCAGAGTCAGGCCGTACCCTCCGCATGGAGCCCAAGGCCGGCGCCTCGCCTTCGTAAGAACGACGACCTGCCCGCCACTCCGGATGTGGCGGAGACAGCGCCGACGCCGCGCCGCCCGGCCCTCATGCTCGTCACCGAGACCAACGCGCTGCCCGCATGGGCGTCGTTCAGCGCGATCATGCCGGCGCCACTTAGCGATCTCGAGGTCAGCGCGCTGGCCGCTGCGCACTGGCCCCGCATCCGCCCGATAAGCGATGAGGCTGCCATCCGCGTCGGCAGCGACACGATGGAGGAGGACTCCGCCGCGATGCAGGCTGCGCTGAGCGAGGCGCTCGCCCGCCTGCGCGCGCTGACCATCCAGTCCCGCCACTGACAAAGCCGCACCGCACGCTGGTCACCAATCTTCAATCGTGAGGACCGCCAGCACCATCTCCACCCCGCCATCCTGCCCATCCATCACGGAATCGACCGCCAGATCGACGACAATGTGATGGACAAGGGCGATCTCTGCGTTCGGCAACGTCTTGGTCAGCGCCGTCGCCCTGTCCCACGCATCCGGACCTGCGAGGTGCAGCACGATCCGATGCTGCGCGCCGACGAACGTCGCGCTGCACCAGGGGCGCTGTCCGCCATCCTCCACAGCGCAGCCCGGGCCTGCCAGCGCCTGCAAGGCAGCCAGCAGACGGCCGTGACAATCGCGCCGCGTGCTGCGGGGCGGGGCAGCCTTGCGAGGCAACGAGCTGGCCATGGCAGACGAATGAGCCGGCCTGGATCTCAACAGCGCTCTCATTGCGCACCTTCTTCATAAATGTTCATGAAATGTTCTACGCGGCGCCGCGTGCGTTCGGAGGGTTCACGCCCCCGACGCAGATCATGCACGAAACGGGGATCGCGCACGCATTCGCGACCGAAACGGGTTGCCGCCATGCCTGTGCGGCGCAGGAACAACTCTATGGATCTCAGGACCGTCATCGCCAACCGAACCTCCTCACTGGACTCGACAATAGGAAGACCCCTAGGTTCTAAAGTTATTTCCTACTTGTCTAGGAAAATTCCTATGTGTAGTGTTCCGCAATGGGCAGCGTCGATGCGAGAGCTAATCTGGAGCGGCTGATTCAGGAGCGTGGGGAAAGCTATGGCAGCATTTCCCGCCTGCTCGGTCGCAATCCGGCCTATATTCAGCAGTTCGTGAAGCGCGGCTCGCCCCGCAAGCTGGACGAGGCCGATCGCCAGTTGCTCGCCCGCTTCTTCGGCGTCGAGGAGGCGCTGCTCGGCGGCTCTTCAGCGCTGGCGCCCGCCCCGATGAGGCACAGCGCCACCCTGCCGCGCGGCCTCATCGCGGTTCCTCGCCTCGCTCTCGGCGCTTCTGCCGGCGTCGGCGCGCTGGTCGAGGATGAGGCGGCGGCCGGCGCGCTAGCCTTCGACATGCGCTGGCTGAGGGCCCTGGGCGGCCAGCCCGATCAGCTCTCCATCATTCGCGTCGATGGCGAATCGATGGCGCCGACGCTCAGCGATGGCGACGATATCATGGTCGATCGGGCCGACGGCATCGATCGGCTGCGCGACGGCATTTATGTGCTGCGCATGGATGATGTGCTGATGGTCAAGCGCGTCGCGCTGGCGCCCCGCCGCGGGCTCTTCTCGATCCGCAGCGACAACCCGCTCTATCCCACATGGGAGGATGTCGACCCCGCCCTCGTCAATATCGTCGGTCGCGTGATCTGGGCCGGGCGCCGGGTGGGCTGATCGCCTCGCCGGCTATCCGGGGCGACCACGACGCGCCAAGCGGCACGGCCTGATTTCGCTCGGCTCGACACGGCGTTCGCCGGGCTCGAAACGCGCCAGATAGCCGCCCGCCGCCGTCCGGCCTTCCATGCCGACGAAGCGGAAGCCGATCGCTTCGAACTCACAGCGCAGCAGCGCCGGCGGCGTGCCATGATGCTCGGTCGGGCGATCGATATCGACGACCACCACCTGCCCGCCAGGCTTGAGCGCGGGATAGAGCCGCCAGAGAAAGGCGTAGGGCTCGGCAATCTCATGATACATGTGCACCATCAGCACCCGGTCGAAGCTGTGCTCCGGCAGGCGCGGATCGTCCGGCGTGCCGAGCTTGACGCTGACATTGTCCCGATTCTCGCGGGTCACGCGCTGGCCGAGCTGGTCGATCACCTCGGCGATGATGTCCTGCCCGAGCACGCGGCCCCTCGGCCCCACGCGTGTGGCGAGCCGCACGGTGTAGTATCCCTCACCCGCGCCAATGTCGGCTACGGTCATGCCCGGCGCGATGCCGGCGCGGTCCATGATCTCCTCGGCCTCGTTGACCCGGTCGCGCGCCTCCTCCGTGGACCAGCGCGTCGAGATGATCGGTGCGACAGGCCGGTCGGCGCGGGGGAAGGCTTCGGCCGTGTCAGGCCGGCCACTGGACGCCGGCGCGAGCGAATCGCAGCCCGAGAGCAAGGCAGGGCCAAGCAGCAGGACCAGCGCGGCTGAGCGCCGCGCATCCCGCCCGCGCAGCATCAGTCGACATCCTCGACGTCGACCTTCTCCCCGGTCACCTTCTGGCTGAGCGCGGCCGCCATGAACGGATCGAGCGCGCCGTCCAGCACGTCATCCGGCGCGGTGGAGGTGACGCCGGTGCGCAGATCCTTCACCAGCTGATAGGGCTGCAGCACATAGGAGCGGATCTGGTGGCCCCAGCCGATCTCGGTCTTGGCCTGATAGTCGGTGTTGGCTTCCGCCTCGCGCTTCTGCAGCTCCGCCTCATAGAGGCGCGCCTTGAGCATGTTCATCGCGGTAGCGCGGTTCTTGTGCTGGGAGCGGTCGTTCTGGCTCGCCACGATGATGCCGGACGGCACGTGGGTGATGCGGACCGCGGAATCGGTGGTGTTGACGTGCTGACCGCCCGCACCGGACGCGCGATAGGTATCGATCTTGAGGTCGCTTTCCTTGATCTCGATCTCGATATTGTCGTCGATCACCGGATAGACCCACACCGAGCTGAACGAGGTGTGGCGCCTCGCGGAGCTATCATAGGGGCTGATCCGCACCAGCCGGTGCACGCCGCTCTCGGTCTTGGCATAGCCATAGGCATTCTCGCCCTTGAGCAGCAGAGTGGCGGACTTGATGCCCGCTTGTTCGCCCGCCTGATACTCGATCATCTCGACCTTGTAGCCGCGCTTCTCGGCCCAGCGCTGGTACATGCGCAGCAGCATCTCCGCCCAGTCCTGGCTCTCGGTGCCCCCGGCGCCGGCGTGGATTTCCAGATAGGTGTCGTTGCCGTCCGCCTCGCCGGAGAGCAGCGCCGTCACCTTGTCGCGGTCGGCCCGCTCAGCCAGCGCGGCGAGGCCGGCGATGCCCTCATTGGCCATCTCCTCGTCGCCCTCGGCATCCGCCATGTCGATCAGCTCGACGGTATCGTTCATCTCGGATTCGATGGCGCGGGTGGCGTTGATGGCTGCGTCGAGCCGCTGGCGCTCGCGCATCACATCCTGCGCTGCCTTGGGATCATCCCACAGCGTCGGATCCTCCACGCGCGCGTTCAGCTCATCCAGGCGGCGCAGCGCGCGATCCCAGTCGAGGAACCGGCGCAGCAAATCCAGCGCTGCCTGAATGTGGTCGACATGGGCCTGCGCTTCGGCACGCATGAGAAATCTCCGTCAAGTCCGTGGCCAGATGGTGGGCCGAATGCAGCCCGATGCGACGCCGCTTCCCCCCGGTCAAGGGGCGAGAAGGCCGGCCTTGGCACAGCGGGCGGAAAGTTGCTCTCAGATCAACGACTGATCCGGCGGATCGGATGCGGCGGAATCGCCCTGCCGCGCGCGGCTGCGCTGCCGCCAACGATGGGCCACCCAGCCCCGCCAGCCAAGGTGGACGAGGCAAAAGCCCAGGATCGATGCCACAATGGCGAACAGCAGAAGCCCCAGCGCGGTGGGCGCCGCAAAATCCAGCGCGCGCGCGCCAATGGAGCGAATCATCGTGTCGCCGCTTGCCGAGAGACGGTCGCCAAGCACGCCATGCCCCAGCTTGTACGCCGCGAAATAAATGGGCGGAAAGGTCAACGGATTGGTGACCAGCGTTGCGCACGCGGCGGTCAATATGTTGGCCCGTGCGGAAAATGCCAGCATGGCCGCAACCGGCGTCTGCCCGAAGGGAATCAGGAAGCCCGCGAACAGACCCAGCGCGACCCCGCGTGCTGTCGACCGCCGGTTGAAATGCCAGAGCAGCGGGTGCGCGATGCGGTGCGCGAACGGCTTCATCCACCGATTCGATAGCAGGCTTTCGCGGGTCGGCAGGCGGCCGATCAACCAGCGCTTCAAGACGGGTCCTCCATGACAGGCGACCTGTCTATCCCATCAAGGCTGAGCATCGCGTGAACGCGGCGCACGAGGACGGGACAAGTAACGGGCCAGACAAGCGATATAGGTCGCCGGGCCCGCGGCTCAATAGATGCCGCCCTGCTCCCCGGCGAAATCGCGGCTCACATCGCGGCGGGCCGCGGCGGGCTTGTCCTCGCGCGCGCGCTCTTCCAGCTCATCGCGCCGCATGGAAATACGCGGCTCGGTTTCCGGCTTGAACGCCTCCCAGATGATCGCGGTCCGCGGATCGTCCGACGGCCAGCCGCCGTAGACGCGCTTGCCGCTGCGCCGGTCGACCCGCACCATGCGGACGCCCGCCGGCGCCACGAACGGCGTCTTGGGCATATCCTTGAGAATAGGCGCCATGGCGGACTTCCAGATCGGTGCCGCCAGCGTGCCGCCCTGGGCATAGCCGCCCATGTTGCGGGGCTGGTCGAAGCCGACATAGACGCCCGCGACGATGTCCGGCGATCCGCCCACGAACCAGACGTTGGTCGGGCCGTTGGTGGTGCCGGTCTTGCCGAACAGCGGCCGGTCCAGATCGCGCAGGCTGGTCGCGGTGCCGCGCTGGATCACGCCTTCGGTGATGTGCACCATCTGATAGGCGGTCATCGGGTTCATCGCCTGACGACCGCCATGGGCGAAGCGCGGCATGGCCTTGCCGTTCCAGTCATCGGCATTGCAGCCCTGGCAGGGTTTCCAGTTGCGCGGCCAGATCACCTGGCCGTTGCGGTCCTGCACATAATCCATCACCTTGGGGGTGAGCTGGCGGCCGTGATTGGCGAGCATCGCATAGGCATTGACCATCTTCTCGACGGTCGTCTCGCCGGCGCCGAGCGCGAAGGCGAGATAGGGCTGGTAGTCACCGATGCCCATCGCCTTGATGGTGCGGACGACGCGGTCCATGCCGGTCTGCGCGGCCGTGCGCACCGTCATCAGGTTGCGCGATTGCTCAATGCCCCAGCGCATCGTCTGCGCGCCACCGCCGCCGCCGGAGAAGTTGCGGAAGCACTTCTGCCCGAGATTGGCGCCCTGCCACACGCAGAAGGGGCCATCGACGATGATCGAGGCGGGCGTCATGCCATTGTCGAGCGCGGCGGCATAGACGAACGGCTTGATGGTCGAGCCGGGCTGCCGCATCGCCTGCGTCACCCGGTTGTATGAAGACAGGCGCGCATCGAACCCGCCCTGCATGGCGAAGACCCGGCCGGTGTGGACGCCCTCGATCATGAAGCCGCCTGAGACGCCCGGAACGTTGCGCAGCGCATAGGCATTGCCTTCCGGCTTCACCGCGATGACATCGCCGGCCTTGAGCGAATCGAAGGTCGGCCGGCCATTGCGCCGGTCCGCCAGCAGCGCCGACGCGCGCGGCAATGTGCCGGTCTGGCCACCGGGCAGGCCGAGCGAGGCGCTGCTGCCGGACTTGTCCAGCACCACCGCGACGGTCCAGTCCGCATAATCGATGCCCAAATTGGACGCGGCAAGCTCGCTTTCCCAGCGATCCACATTGTCGATCTTCGCGATCGGCCCGGACCAGCCCTTGCCCGAATCATAGCGCAGCAGGCCCTCGCGCAGGGCCCGCGCCGCCTGCTCCTGCATGAAAGGCGAGAGCGGCGAACGCACCCACAGGCCGCCTGCATAGACGCTGTTGGGGCCATGCTCGGCAGCTTCGCCAAACTCGGCGATCAGGCGCCGGCGGATTTCCTCGATATAATAGCCGCCGACAGCACTGTAGCCGCTGCCGCGCTGCCGCACTGCGCCCAGCGGCTGCGCACGCGCTTCCTCATATTGGCCCTGCGTGATGAAGCGGTTGCGCAACATCTCGCCCAGCACCCAGTTCCGCCGTTCGAGCGCGCGATCCATGTGCACTTCCGGGCGATAATTCGCCGGCCCTTTGGGCAGGATCGCGAGATACGCCGCCTCATGCAGCTTGAGATCGCCTACATCCTTGTCGAAATAGGCGCGCGCCGCCGCCTGCACGCCATAAGCATTGCGGCCGAGGAAGATCTGGTTGAGGTAAAGTTCGAGAATCTGCTGCTTGGTCAGCACGCTCTCCATGCGCCAGGCGAGGATCGCTTCCTTGAGCTTGCGCGTATAGCTCACCTCATTGCCGACCAGCAGGTTCTTGGCGACCTGCTGGGTGATCGTGGAGGTGCCGCGCGGCGTCTGCCCGCTCATCAGGCCCTGGAACGCGGCGCGGGCAAGCCCCGGATAATCCAGGCCGTGATGGCTGAAGAACGTCCGGTCTTCCGCCGCCAGATAGGCATTCACAAGCAGCGGCGGGAAATCGGAATATTGGAGCTGGACGCGCCGTTCGCGGGCGAAGCTGTAGACGGGCTGGCCATCGATATCGCGCACCACCGTGGGCAGCGGCGGCTGATAATCGAGCAGCGTGCGCGCATCGGGCAGATCGCGCGCGAACAGCAGCCAGAATAGGAAAATCGCGCCAATGAAGGCCAGCAGCGCATAAGCCAGCCAGCGCCAGCGCCGCCGTCTCATCATGTCGCGCAGGCGCGCGCGCACGGCGTCAAGACGCCCGCCCCGCTGCAACCGGAAGCTCGTCGCTTCGTTTGTCGCTTCTTCCATGCGCGCCACCTAGACCAATTCTGCCGCGTGAGGGAACCGATTTTGCGGCAGGGTGCGCGCAAATCTGGAATTCAGCGCTGCACCGATTGCCGCGCGAAATAGACCGAGACAGCGGCGGCAACGCCCTTGGCCAGTTGCAACCGCCCATCGCGCGTCGCCATCCAGCCGGCCTCGGCATTGTTGCTGACATAGCCGGTTTCCAGCAGCACCGAGGGCGTATCGGCCGATTTGAGCACCACCAGCGAGGCCTGGCGGTGATAGGGCGTGCGGAAGCGGAAATGCGGCAGCCCCTCGCGATGCAGTATCTCGGCAAAGCGCGCCGAGGATTCCATCGTGTCCCGCCGCGTCAGATCGATCAGGATCGAGCTGACCGCCGTGCTGGCGCCCGAGAGGTCGACGCCATTGATGATATCCGTGCGGTTCTCGCGCGCCGCCAGCCGCGCGGCCTCGCGATCGGACGCGACATCGGACAGGGTGTAGACGGTCGCGCCGCGCGCCTCCCCGTCTTGCGCGGCGTCCGCGTGAATCGAAATAAACAGTCCGGCGCCCAGCTTGCTGGCGATGCTGTAGCGCTCCTGCAGGATGAGGAAGCGATCGTCCGACCGTGTCAGCGCAACGCGAATGCGCCCGGTCTTGAGCAACTCATCCCGAACGGCCTGCGCGATGGCCAGCGTCAGATCCTTCTCGCGAATATCGAGGCTGGCATTGTAAGCGCCGGGATCGTGCCCGCCATGGCCGGCGTCGATCACCACCAGCGGACGGCGCGGGTCTTTCGGCCCTTCGATCGTTGGCAGGGGCACAGCCGGCGCGGCATCGGGAATACGCACAACAAGGCGCGGGCCCTTGGGCGGCCGGCTCATATGGTTTGTGAGGTCACCAGCGCCGGACGCAGGCGCCCAAACTACAGGCGCCAGCCCCCCGTCCGACGGCGCGGCAAGGCTCAGCACAAGAGCAGAAAATGCGGTCAGCAGGGCCATGGAAGGCGACTTTTGCCGCCCATGCGCCGCCAGCGCCAGCCAAAAGTTAACCGGCCGGCAAGGCTCTTGCGTGCAGGGTGGCGCCGCGCTGGCAAGCGGCCTGGCTTGGTCTGGCAGCGCGGGGCCTTCTGCTTTTCCACGTTGCTCTGCGGAGCAAGCCCTGCTAGCGCTTCGTTCTCCCGGACAACCCGCTGTGCCCGACTGGCGCGCGGTGGGGATTTTTCCGGTTAATCATCGCCTTCTGGGCGATCCGACAGGTTGATGTTGCATGGGGCATGGCTTGATGAGCTTGGAGCGCGCGAAAGCGGGCCTTCAGCCGCGAGCACTGTTCAAGCCGGTATCCGCAGGACGCGGACATGCCCAGGCGACAGACACGCAATCCTTTTTTGAAAACCGGGGTTTTCAGCGCCGCTGCCGTGTCGACACGACACGCAAGAGCGCGCCCCCCTACATGACACCGGGTCGCCATCCCCGCTTGCGGCGCATGGCGATGACCGGCTGGAGAGACTTTAATGACAATGCGTATGCTGATCGATGCGCGCCACCGGGAAGAGACCCGGGTCGCGGTCGTAACGGGGAACCGGATCGAGGAGTTTGATTTCGAGAGCGCTGAACACAAGCAGCTCAAGGGCAATATCTATCTCGCCAAGGTTACCAGAGTCGAACCCTCGCTGCAGGCGGCGTTCGTCGATTACGGTGGCAATCGCCACGGCTTCCTCGCCTTTTCGGAAATTCACCCGGATTATTACCAGATCCCCCGCGAGGACCGTGAGGCGCTGCTGGCTGAAGAAGCCGCACATGCCGCCGAAGAGGCTGCCCTGCGCGGCGATGTCGACGACGAGGATGATCATGGCGAGGACGGCGTAGAAGTCGTCGAGCGCCCGAATCTCGACGAAGACGAAGAGAGCGAAGGCGAAGCGCCGGCCCGCAAGCAGAACGGCAAGGGCAATGAGCAGGCCGCAGAAGAAGTGCGCCGCAAGCGCATGGCCCTGCGCCGTCGCTACAAGATTCAGGACGTCATCAAGCGCCGCCAAGTGCTGCTCGTCCAGATCGTGAAGGAAGAGCGCGGCAACAAGGGCGCGGCGCTGACCACCTATCTCAGCCTCGCCGGCCGCTATTGCGTGCTGATGCCCAACACCAGCCATGGCGGCGGCATCTCGCGCAAGATCAGCAATGGTGCGGATCGCAAGCGGTTGAAGTCCATCATCGCCGAGATGAAGCTGCCCAACACCATGGGCTGCATCGTGCGCACGGCGGGCCTCTCGCGCACCAAGACCGAGATCAAGCGCGACTTCGACTATCTCGCCCGCCTGTGGGACGAGATTCGCGAGAACACGCTCAGGGCCGCCGCGCCGGAGCTGATCCACAATGACAGCGACCTCATCAAGCGCGCGATCCGCGATATCTACCACCGCGATATCGAGGAAGTGATCGTCGAGGGCGATGAAGGCTATCGCCAGGCGAAGGACTTCATGAAGCTGCTGATGCCGAGCCATGCCCGGCGCGTGAAGCAATATGCCGATCCGGTCTCGCTGTTCCAGCGCTTCGGGGTCGAGGACCAGCTCGCCGCGATGTATAATCCGGTCGTGCAGCTCAAGTCCGGCGGCTATCTGGTCATCAACCCGACCGAGGCGCTGGTCTCCATCGATATCAACTCGGGCCGCTCGACGCGCGAGCACAGTATCGAGCAGACCGCCACGGCCACCAATCTGGAAGCTGCGCGCGAGATCGCCCGCCAGCTGCGCCTGCGCGACATGGCCGGCCTCGTCGTCATCGACTTCATCGACATGGAGCACAACTCCAACATCCGTAAGGTCGAGAAGGCGATGAAGGAGGCGCTCAAGGACGATCGCGCCCGCATCCAGGTGGGCCGCATTTCCGGTTTCGGCCTCATGGAAATGAGCCGCCAGCGCCTGCGCACCGGCGTGCTGGAAGCCTCGACCCGGCCCTGCCCCCATTGCGAGGGCACCGGTCTCGTCCGCACGGCATCCTCGGCGGGCCTCTCGGCCCTGCGCATGCTGGAAGAGGAAGCCGCGCGCGGTCGCGGGAGCCAGATCACCCTGCGCGCCAGCCAGGAAGCGGCCTTCTACGTGCTCAACAACAAGCGCCGCGAACTCGATGAAATCGAGAACCGCTATGGCGTGACCATCCTCATCCTGCCCGATGGCGAGATCGAGGGCGCCCGCATGTCGGTCGAGGCCAGTGGCCCGCGCCCGACCATGCAGGTCAGCTATGCCCCCGTCATCACCGAAGAGGTGGAGGACGAAGAGGACGAGATCGAGGACGTCGAGGAAGAGGAAGAGGTCGCTGAAGAGCGCCAGCCTCGCGCAGACGACGAAGGTGGCGAGGGACGCAAGCGCAAGCGTCGCCGTCGTGGTCGCCGTGGCCGGCGTGACCGGGACGACCAGTCGCCGCAGGACAGCGATGGCGCTGCGTCCGACGAGGATGACGACGCGCAGGCCGATGCCGATGAGCGCGATGACGAGCAGGCCGAAGCCGGCCCGTCCGAATCGAGCGAGGCCGAAGGGTCTGACGAGGCACCGCGTCGCGGCCGCCGTGGTCGCCGTGGCGGTCGTCGCCGGCGGGGCGGACAGAGCGACGGTGCAGACAATGGCGCCGAAGCCAGCGAAGGCGCGACGGACGACGCAGCAGACGCCGCGCCGGTCGAATCGGCGGACGCTGCTGAGGCAGTGCAGGAGACGGTCGAGCCCGCATCGCCCGAGCCTGCTGCCGACGCGGAAGAAGCGCCTGCGCCCAAGCGCCGCCGCCGCACCCGCAAGGCTGCCGAAGCCACGGATGAAGCCGTGACGGTGGAAGTCTCGCCGGAACTGGCGGAGACTCCGACCCCCGAAGCGCCTGCTGCGGAAGCACCGACCGAGGCCGCCGAAGAGGCACCGGCACCCAAGCGCCGCACGCGCCGCAAGACGACCAAGGCTGCAGAAACGCCCGCCGCGACCGAGGGTGAAGCCCAGCCCGAAGCTGAGGCAAGCACCGAGGCGGCAGAAGAGGCGCCCAAGCCCGCCGCCAAGCCGCGCGCGCGTCGCAAGCCCAAGACCGTCGAGGCCGCCACCGAGGCGCGCGAGACGCTGGTCGCGGATGCCGCCGACACGGCCACGGACGCTGATGCGTCGGCGCAAGCCGATGGCGACAGCGCTGAAACGCCCCGTCGCGGCTGGTGGCAGCGCACGTTCGGCGCGTGACGCACACCGCCCTGCGGTCTGAGAACCGGCATGATGGGTCGCCCGATCCGTCATGCCGGGTTCAGGCTCGCCGGGCTAAGGGGCCGGTCATGGATCGGCCGCTCTCCCCTCCCCGGCAGCTTGCCGGCCAGCTCAAACCCCATCATGCCCGTGAGGCGGCTGTCGCGCCCTGGCTGATCGGCCGCCTTGTCGCCGTTCTTGCGCTGCTGAGCCTGCTCGCCGCGCAGCCCGCCCTGGCCCAATCCGTCCTGCGTGATGCCGAAACCGAAGCGCTGATGCGCGATGCCTCCGTCCCGATCATCCGGGCCGCCGGGCTCGATGAGCGCAATGTGCAGATGCTGGTGATCAACGATCCCAGCCTCAACGCTTTCGTCGCGGGCGGACAGATCGTCTGGTTCCACAGCGGCCTGATCGCCGAGGCCGATGATCTCAATCAGGTCCAGGGCGTGATGGCCCACGAGCTCGGCCATATCGAGGGCGGCCACATCGTGCGCTTTGCCGATGGCGCGCGGGAAGCGACCGGCATCCAGCTCGTCTCGCTGCTGCTCGGTGCGGCGGCGATGGCAGCGGGCGGGGGCGAGGCCGGCATGGGCATCATGGCGGCCGGTCAACAGGCCGCCATGGGCCGCTTCCTCACCTTCACCCGCACGCAGGAATCGAGCGCGGACGCCGCCGGCGCGCGCTATCTCAAGGCCGCAGGCATCAGCGGCAAGGGCAGCATCGCCTTCTTCCAGAAGCTGCAGAATCTGGAATATCGGCTCTACGTGCCGCAGGACACCTATGTCCGCACCCACCCGCTCTCGCGCGACCGCATCTCGGCCCTGACGGCGCTGTATGAGAATGATCCGGCCTGGAACAAGCCCACCGATCCGGCGCTGGAAGCCCGCTTCCAGCGTGTGCGCGCCAAGCTGATCGGCTTCGTCAGCGAGCCGGAAAAGACCCTCAAGCTTTATCCGCCCTCGGACCAGAGCCTGCCCGCCCATTATGCGCGGGCCTATGCCTATCATAAGAGCGCCTTCACCGAGAAAGCGCTGGCGGAAGTCGATACCCTGCTCAAGGCCGCGCCGCACGACCCCTATTTTCTGGAGCTGCAAGGGCAGGTCATGCTCGAATCCGGCAAGCCCGCCGATGCCATCCCGCCGCTGCGCGAGGCCGTGCAGCGCACCAATGGCGAGCCGCTGATCGCCGCGATGCTCGGCCATGCCCTCGTCGCGACCGAGGATGACAGCCATCTCGATGAGGCCGAGCGCGTGCTGCGCAACACGGTTGCGCGGGATCGGCAGAATCCGTTCGCCTGGTATTCGCTCGGCGTCGTCTATCAGCGCAAGGGCGACACCGCCCGCGCCGCGCTCGCCACGGCCGAGCGCTACTCGATGGAAGGGCAGGACGCGCTCGCCCTGCGCCATGCCGATGTGGCACTGGCCGGCATCCAACCCAATTCACCCGATTATCTGCGGGCGCAGGACATTGCGATGGCCAGCCGCGCCGCCATGGAAAGGACACGAAAGAAATGACGAACAAGGCAGGCGCGGGCGCGCTGTTCCGCGCAGCCGGGGTGATCGTGTCCGCGCTGGGCACCCGCACCGGCGAGCGCAAGCGCGGGCGGATGGTAATTCCGGCTCTGGCCGTTGCGCTGCTCGCCGGCGGCGCGGCGGTAACCTATGCGGCGACCAATCAAAGCCCAGCCATGCCGACGGCGGACCGCGCCGCCATCGAATCGGTGGTGCGCGACTATATCCTCGAACATCCCGAGATCATTCCGCAGGCGATGGAACGGCTGAAGGCCAAGCAGACCGCCGGCACCGTCGATCAGAACCGGTCCGCGCTGGAAACGCCCTATCCGGGCGCATGGGAAGGCGCGGCCCAGCCCAAGGTCACCCTCGTCGCCTTCATGGATTATGCCTGCGGCTATTGCCGCGCCGCGCTGCCGCATATCGAGGAACTGGTGAAGGCCAATCCCGATCTGCGCGTGGTCTATCGCGAACTGCCGATCATTGCCGATGGCAGTGCCAATGCGGCGAAGGTCAGCCTGCTGGCCGCCAGCGAGAACAAGTTCATGGCCTTCCACAAGGCGATGTACGCGGCCGGCGGCGTCTCCTCGGACGCCATCCTCAAGGCCGCGCGCACGGCGGGGCTGGATGCCGACAAGGCGAAGGCCGCCATTGCGGCGAAGGGCGGCGATGATGAGTTCATGAGCAACATCCGCCTCGCCCAGGCCCTCGGCGCCGAGGGCACGCCTTTGTTCGTCGTGGGCGATCAGGTGTTCAACGGCCTTGTCGGCACCGAGACGCTACAGGCGGCCGTGGACAAGGCGCGCACCAAGGGCTGATTGACCAGAGACGGCTTGGGTCGGCGCCGTTCAGGGCTCCAAGCCGGACGTTGGAGGCCCCCTCCGCTGCCAAGAGGGGGCCTCCCTTTGCACTGGCCTCCAATGCCCGGACGGTGGGACGAGAGGCGCGCAAAGTGACGGTCAGGACTTGGTCCTGATTCCGATCAGTGCGTAGAGCGGGCAGAAGCTGACGAACGCGGTGAGCAGCGGCACCAGGCCGATCCAGCCCCAGGACGTTCGCGGGCCGACAAAGACGAGCGCGATCAGCCCGAGGCCAATCAGGATCCGGATGGTCCGGTCCAGTCGTCCGATGTTCGCAGCCATGGCCACAGCCCTCTCACCATTTCATCTGATGGTGATGCTAAGCGGGTGGCGGGCGCCTGACCTTGATGAAGATCAAACAGGCCCGGCGTTCAGTCCAACAAGCGCAGCGCGTAGATTTTGGGCCAGTTCTTGCCGGTGACGTAGAGAAGCTGCGCCTTGGCATCCCACGCGATGCCGTTCAGCACGCCCTCGCCGCTCGCGCTCATATTCTTCGCCACCAGCGGTTGCAGGTTGATCCAGTCGTCGATCTTGCCGCTGGCCGGATCGATGCGGGCAATGAGCGGCGAGAACCAGATGTTCGCGTAGAGAACGTCGCCGACTTGCTCCAGCTCGTTGAGAAAGCGCACAGGCTCGCCTTCCCATGTGACGGTGACGCGGCGCTGCTCCTTGTAGCTCTCGGGATCGAGAAAGCGCAGGTCCGGCGTGCCATCGCTCATGATCAGCGCGTGGCCATCATGAGTGAGGCCCCAGCCCTCGCCGGTGTAGCGGAACGAGCCGATCGGCTTCAAATCCTTGCGGTTCCAGACGAAGCCGGTCTCGTCCTTCCAGGTGATGCTCACGATCCGGTCGCCCCAGATCGTACTGCCCTCGCCGAACACATCGGCGCGCATGGGCCGCCGCTGTAGGATCTTGCCGTCGCTCAGCCGCATGATCCGCACATCTGACTCGCCGACTTGGCCGGTGGTTTCGTAGATCAGCTCGCCATGGATGGTGAGGCCCTGGGTGAAGGCTTTTGTATCATGCGGCAGTTCGCGCACGATCTCCCATTTGATCTCCGCCTGCGCTGGCCCCGCGCTGAAGACGAGGACGAAGAGCGAGACCAATAGCCGCTTCATTCGGCGTCTTCCGCGAGCGCGTCGGCCTGCCAGTCCGGCAGCGTGATCCCCTCGAGCGAATCGACCGGACGATGATCCACCGCGAGCCCCAAAGCCGGATAGGCAATGCGCAGCCGGGCCGGGTCGGACCGGTCAAGCGGCACCACCACGAGCCGCCGGTTCACCTTGTTGCGATAGTGCATCCGCGCGGTATTCTCCTGCCCGACATAGCAGCCCTTGCCATAATCCACGCCGTGCAGCTCTTCCGCGTTGCACTCCAGCCAGAGCGTCTTGTCCTCGCCCAGCTCCGCCACGCCCTCGGGCACGCCCTGAGCCAGCCGATGCGCGCGATAGAAGTCCGAAGCGTCGCCCTCCCGCGCTGGGGCCAGCCACCGCCAGCCCAGCGCGGCGAGCCGGGGGTCGGCGGATGCCCCCTCGACCGGATCGGCAGACCAGTGGGCAGCAAGCCCTTCCTCTATCCCGATGGTGACGGGGCGGCGCAGCCGGTACAGCGTCAGCCTGCGGGCGAGCGCCTCGGCGCGCGATGCCTCGCAATCGATCAGCACATCCTCGCCGCCCGCCGGATCGGCCCAGAGGAGCATATCGTAGAGCGCCTTGCCCTGCGGCGTGAGCAGCCCGGCATAACGCGGCGCGCCCGGCTGCAGGCCGAGCACATCCTGCGTGAGCAGGCCTTGCAGGAACGGCCGCGCCTCCGCCCCGCCGACACGAAGGATGGCCCGATCGCGCAGCGTGGTTGCGAGGGGCGGCGTGGCAAGGGGGGTGGTGGCGGACATGCGCTTTAGGTAGGGGGAGAGGAGCACCAAGCCAAGAGAGGTTCGCGCGATGGCCCAGACATTCGACCTGCTGCTGAAGGGCGGCACCGTCCACCTCCCGAGCGGCCCCGCACGCGTGGACGTGGGAGTCAATGCCGGCAGGATCGCCGCGATCGGCACCAGCCTTGGCGATGCGGGCGAAACGATCGACTGCGCCGGCCTCGACGTGCTACCGGGCGTGATCGACAGCCAGGTCCATTTCCGCGAACCCGGGCTGGAGCATAAGGAAGATCTCGAATCGGGCAGCCGTGCCGCGGTGCTGGGCGGCGTGACCGCCGTGTTCGAGATGCCGAACACCAATCCGAATACGGACACTGCCGAGCGCGTGGCCGACAAGCTCAAGCGCGCCCATCACCGCATGTGGTGCGACCATGCCTTTTATGTCGGCGCGACCGGCGACAATGCCGAGCAGCTCGGCGAACTGGAGCGCATCCCCGGCACGGCGGGCGTCAAGATATTCATGGGCGCTTCCACCGGCAGCCTGCTCGTCGCCGAGGACGAGGCCCTCGCGCGGGTGCTCGCCCATGGTCATCGCCGCGTCGCCGTGCATTGCGAGGACGAGGCGCGGATGAATGCGCGCAAAGATGAGCGGATCGAGGGCGATCCGGCCAGCCACCCGGTCTGGCGCGACGATGAAAGCGCGATGATGGCCACCCGCCGCATCGTGAAGCTGGCGCGCGAAGCCGGCCGCCGCATCCATGTGCTGCACGTCACAACGCCCGCCGAGCTGGAATTCCTCAGCCAGCACAAGGATGTCGCGACCTGCGAGGTGACGCCGCAGCATCTCACGCTGGCGGGCGAGGATGCCTATCCGCGCCTCGGCACCTATGCGCAGATGAACCCGCCGATCCGCAGCGCTGCCCATCGCGAGGGGCTGTGGCACTGGGTCGGCCAGGGCGTGCCCGATGTGCTCGGCTCCGACCACGCGCCACACACCAAGGAAGAAAAGGCCAAGACCTATCCTGCCAGCCCGAGCGGTATGCCCGGCGTGCAGACTTTGGTGCCGCTTTTGCTCGATCACGTGGCGAACGGCCGCCTGACGCTGCAGCGCTTTATCGATCTGACCAGCGCCGGACCGCAGCGCATCTTTGGCCTGGTCGGCAAGGGCCGCATCGCGACCGGCTATGATGCCGACTTCACCGTCGTCGACCTCAAGGCGCGCTGGACGATGGGCGCGGACTGGATGGCCTCGCGCTGCGGCTGGTCGCCGTTTGAGGGCATGAGCGTGACCGGCCGACCGGTCGGCACCATCGTGCGCGGCCATCGGGTGATGTGGGACAACCAGCTCGCCAATGAGGCGGTGGGCGAACCGGTGCGCTTCGAGGCGACCGAGTTCCCTGGCCACTAAGGCGAAGGCAAAAGGGGGAAGGCGGGGCGATGGCGACAACGCGCAGCACCACGAGACGCAAGGCGCCGCGGCGCAAGGGCCTGCGCTTTCCCGGCAACCCCACCAGCCTGCCGGGCAAGCTGTTCCGCTGGCTGCTGATGCTCATCCTCGGCTTCATCGGCATCTCGCTGCTGCAGGTGCTGGTCTATAAATTCGTGCCGGTGCCGGTGACCATCACCATGCTGATGGACAAGAACGGCATCACCAAGGACTGGACGCCGCTCTCGGAGATCGATCCGGACATGCCGCGTGCCGTCATTGCGGGCGAGGATGCCAAGTTCTGCCAACATCACGGCTTCGACACCGATGCCATCCGGCAGGCGATGGAACAGAACGCACGCGGCGGGCGCATTCGCGGCGGCTCCACGATCAGCCAGCAGACCGCCAAGAATGTGTTTCTCTGGCAGGGCGGCGGCTTCTTCCGCAAGGGGCTGGAGGCCTGGTACGCGGTGCTGATCGAGGCGATCTGGGGCAAGCGCCGGATCATGGAAGTCTATCTCAACGTCGCCGAGACCGGCATCGGCACCTATGGCGTGCAGGCCGGCGCAATCCGCTACTTCAACCATGGCGCGGACAAGATGAGCCGCACCGAGGCCGCCCGCATCGCGGCGGTCCTCCCTTTGCCCAAGAAGCGCGGCGCAGTCGCCCCCACCGGCTTCACCCGCCGCCACGGCAACAACATCGCCCGCTGGATCGGCCATGTGAAAGCCGATGGCCTAGATGCCTGCCTTGATCTGACCTGAGCGGGCACAAGCAGAGCCCGTTTGCAGGGTCAGGAGATTTTGCAAACAAGTCGGACAACAAAAAGGGCGGAGGCATCGCTGCCCCCGCCCTTCCGGTTTCTATTTGCTCAGATCAGAAGCTGAAGCGTGCGCCGAGGCGGATCGCGTAGAGCGACGATCCATTCGTCGTCACCAGCTCGTCCGCCAGAACGGTGTCGGAGCTCGGCTCCTGATACCTGTACTGAGCGCAGGCGTTGGCGCCAGCGGCAACGCAGCTGACCTTCGCGACCGTCTTTCGGTAGGGGAAGCTCGACCGAAGCTGCTGGCCCCACTTGTGATTGAGCAGGTTGGTGAAGTTCTCGATGTCCGCGAAGAGCGCGAAGCGCGTGCCCAGCGGCAGCGGCAGTTCCTGCTCCACATGAAGGTCGATGCGCGTGAACGCCTTCGAGCGGAAGGCATTGCGCGGCGCAACCTGCCCACGATAGTTCGCAAGGCCCGAGGCCGCGATGATGCTGTCGATCCGCGTCGCTGTCGCCGCGCTATCATAGATGACCTTCGGGTCGTTCACACCGGTGGGGACGTAGAACAGATAGCGCTGCGAACTGCCGGCCGTGCCGAAGACGCTCGAGCGAGTGCCCTGGATGTCCTGCATCGTGTAGCTGTACCGTGCGCCGGCACGGGTCGAGCCGAACAGATCGATGCGCGTCTTGTAATCACCGAAGAACGCGCGCTCGAACGAGGCGTTGTAACGGAACGCCCAAGTCACTTCATCATTCGAATGGCCAGGGCCGCTCAGATTGGCGTCATAAGCGGCGGTGTTGCCGTAGATCGAGCTGGCCTGCGACGAGGTGAGCGAGGTGTCGTCCCGCACGTCCTGACGGGTATAGGCACCGCCCAGTGTCAGGCCCCAGTCCCAGCTCTTTTCGGCGCGCAGAACGCCGATCCAGCCGTGACCATAATCGGTGTTGGTCAGGAGCAAATCCTGGCCGGTGTCAGAAGTCGAACCAGTCTTGCTGGTATAACGCTGGCGACCGTCCGGCGTGAAAGACCCTGCGACCGCGACCGACCGCAGGTCGATGACCTTCACCTGCGAGCGGACCTTCGAGTACAGCAGGTCCGCGCCAAAGCGCCAGCCATCGCCCAGCGGGCCGAGATTGGCTTCATAGTCTGCCGACAAGGTCGCGCGGAACTGGTTGGGCGCCTTGAAGTTCGGATCGATGGCATTGATCGAGGTAGAGCTCAGGGGATTAGTGAGATTGTTGGCGGCCGTTACGACCGCCGTATTGGCCGCTGCCGGGACGGTCGTGAACGACGGGTTGTTCAGGATCGAGGATGCGGTTGCGGAACCACCTGAGACGCCGACAAGCTGGTAAGCGCCGCCGTCCAACTGACGCGCAGTGATCGACGTGTTGATGACGCCGGTGTTGGAGAAGGAGTTGCCGATATACACGTCGGGCGACCCGCCGCCAAAGATGCCGCCGCCACCGCGAACGGTGAGGCGCGACGTCGGCTTGTAGGTGAAGCCGAAGCGCGGCTGCAGCAGATCGATACCGCTGATGTTATTGTTGCTGGAAAAGCCGTAGCGCGAATAAAAATTCGGATTGGCCACGGGCGTGCTCTTCATCCCGAACACATCCCAGCGCAGACCGACGCCGACCGAGAGCGTCTCGTTCACGCGCCAGTCGTCCTGCAGGCCGAAGGTGTAGACATTGTAAGAGAAGCTGGCGGCGGCATCCTCGGGATTGAGCGAAGCCGCGTTGTTGTAGCTGAAGCTCTGCGCCGTGCCGGCCTGGAAGTCGGCGATCGAGTCGAAATAATAGGTGCCCGCCGATGGATTGACGAACATGTTGAAGGACTTGGTGTGATTCCATTCCGCAAGAGCGCGGAGGTTGTGGTCACCCGCCTTCAGCTTAGCGGAAACGGACCCGCCCCAGCTCTTGATGTTCAGCACATTCGACTGGCTGGGGCCACCGGCACCCAGGACGAACTGCGGCGTACCGGTGGGGCACACGATGCTGGCCGCCGTCCCGGTGGCAGTGTTGTTGGGGGCGATACCGCGATCCGAGGTCGGCGCTGCGCAGACGGACATCTGGGCGCTGCGGCCCATCAACGGAAACTGGCCGCTGTCATAGGTCTTGTAGAGCGCGCGGGTCTCGGTGGAGAAGCTATCCGACCAATCGGCATTCCAGGCCAGAATACCGGCCTTCAGTTCGTTGGGCTTGCGATAGGCGTTGGATTCGAGGCCAAGGTCACGGGTGCCGGTGGTCGAGCTGACGTTCAGCTCGTCCTTGGTGTAGAGGCCGGTCAGCGAGACGCGCTGAGTTTCGGAGAGGTTGGCGTCCAGCTTACCGACGATGCGATCGTCCTTGTCGCCATCCGTGCGAAGGATGCCACCGGCATCGTAGTTGTAACGGCTCTGCGCGATGCCCACGATCTGCTGCAGGGCTGCATTCGTCGCGCCGATGACCGGCGTACCGGCATTGTCTTCCTGCGTACCGAAGGCCACCGGACGGGCAGCGCGCACGCGCTCGGCGGAGACCATGAAGAACAGCTTGTCCTTGATGATCGGACCCGAGAGGGTTGCACCGAAGTCCTTGCTGGTGAAATCGGGCTGCGTGACGCGTCCGGCGGTGTTGAGGATATAGGGCTTGGTGCGCTTCCCGGTCAGCTCGTCCGAGCTGAAGGTGAAGAAGGCCGTGCCGTGGAATTCGTTGGTGCCCGACTTGAGGATCGCGTTCGAAACGCCGCCCTGGAAGAAGCCTTCGCGGATATCATAAGGCGCAACCTTGGTTTCGAACTGCCCGATGGAATCGAGCGGAACCGGACCACGACGTGACGGCAGCGCGTCCGGGTTGAGGCCGAAGCTGTCGGTGACCGGAACGCCGTCCACGGTGAAGCGGTTGAAGCGGGGATTCTGGCCCGCGAACGAAACCTGGCGGCCCGTCGTCTGGCTGGTGTCGAGCGTCGCAAACGGGTCGCGCGCGGCAATGTCGCGGATGTCGCGATTGACCGAAGCGATCTTGCCGATCTGCTCAGCAGTCATGACCATGGCGGGGCCCTGCGATACGTTGCCCGCGCCGCGGATGGCCGATGCTGTCACGACGATGGCGTCGCCCGAGGCCATCTCAATCGGCAGCGTGAAGGACTGGCCAACGACCGTGTACACGTCCGTCACGCGAACATCTTCGAGGCCGGATGCGGCGACCTCAACCGTGTAAGGCCCACCAATACGCAGGCCGCTGGTCGAGAAGCTGCCGTCGGCGCCCGTCGTCGTGCGCGAGACGGTGCCCGAGGGGACGTGCGTCACGGTGACGGCGGCACCGGCGACCGGCGCGCCTTCCGCCGTGACCGTGCCGCGCACGGACGAGGTGGTTTCCTGCGCATGGGCAGGGCTGAGCGCCACGCAGGTGGCAATGCTCGCGGCCGAGGCAGCGAGGAAGAAGCGGAAGTTGCGCATCGAAGATCCCCTTTAGATCATCACGAAAACTGGTCTTGAGCCGTCCTGTTCACGGCTGCCTTCACCCCTCTGGGCTCGGACACATCCTCTCGCCTAGTCTGCGATCCTTATGTCAGCGCCCGTGTCTGGCGGACGTGACTCAATTATGACGATGGCGGGTTCATACTGGCGACCGGCCCATTCTCGCCATTGCGAAATAAGCGGTATGTACCCGGAATAAGGAGCAAAATTCCGCAACTCGCTCGTTATGCAGCGATAAAATCGCGCAATATCAAGGGCATATTGTGCAGTGCGGCATCCATGCAACGCTCGCGCAGAATCTTGCCATAAGATGAACGGATCGCCGGGCCGATCAACCGTCTGGGCTGCCCGCGAGGCTCAGTCGCGCGAGATGGCGGGCCGCTGCAGAAGCGGACGCCACCAGGGCAGGATGAAAAGCACGAGCAGCAGCCAGATCAGGCCGACCGCCCAGCCGCCCACCACATCGCTCGGCCAATGCACACCGAGCCACACCCGGCTGGCCCCGGTGGCGAGAATCATCGCCGCGCAGATCCATGTCACCACCCGGCTCCGCGCCAGCAGCGCGATGGCGCCATAGAGCGCCATGGCGCCGGCAGCGTGCCCGCTGGGAAAGCTGGTGCCCACAGTCTCGACGAGGCTGGGGAGCATATCGGGGGAGAGCATCATCGGGCGCGGCGCATTGAAGCCGAGCTTCACCACCCCGATGACGAGCGCGGTCCCCACGCCCGCGACCAGCAGCGGGATCAAGCGTTCGGGATGCCCCAGCTTGATGAAGACCAGCCCCACCGCCAGCACGATCAACGTGCGACCGCCGACCGCGCCCAGCCGGTCCAGCGCCACCGCGCCATGCGTCACAAGCCCCGCACCGCGCACGCCGTGCAGCTTGCCCGCCAGTCCCATCAGCCGCTCATCAATGGGCGCGAACAGGCCGGTGGGCTGGAGGAAGCCGATGGCCGCGACCAGCAACGCCAGACCGAGCGCAAAACTGAGCGCGACGCCCGGAGTTGGCAGTTGCCGCATCCGCCCGTCGGATCAGATGTGCAGCGCCCGCCCATAAGCGGCCAGCACGCTCTCGTGCATGGATTCGCTGATGGTCGGGTGCGGGAAGACCGTCTGCATGAAGTCCTGCTCCACCAGCTCGGCCGTCTTGCCGATGGTATAGCCCTGGATCATCTCGGTCACCTCAGCGCCGACCATGTGCGCGCCGAGCAGCTCGCCGGTCTTGGCGTCGAACACGGTCTTCACGAAACCTTCCGCCTCGCCAAGCGCGATCGCCTTGCCATTGCCGATGAACGGGAAAGTGCCGACCTTGACCGTGTAGCCCGCGTCCTTGGCCTTCGCCTCGGTCAGGCCCACGGAGGCGACCTGCGGCTGGCAGTAGGTGCAGCCCGGAATGTTGAGCGGGTCCATCGCATGCGGGTGGACATCCTTGTTGCCCAGCGCCTGCGCGATTGCCTCGGCGGCGGTCACGCCCTCATGGCTGGCCTTGTGCGCGAGCCATGGCGGCGCGGTCACGTCGCCAATCGCCCAGATGCCGTCCACACCGGTGCGGCACAGGCCATCGGTCTTGATATGACCGCGCTCCAGCGTGACGCCCATCGCCTCCAGCCCGATATTCTCGGTGTTCGGCACGATGCCGATGGCGACGATGCAGTGGCTGAACTCGCTGGTCTCGCTCTTGCCATCCTTGCCCTTGATGGCGGCGGTGACGCCCTTGTCGCTGGCCTTGAGACTTTCCAGCGAAGCGCCGGTGACGATCTTCATGCCGCGCTTCACCAGCTGCTTTTCGAGGAATGCCGAGACGTCCTTGTCCTCGACCGGCACGATGCGGTCCATCATCTCGACCACGGTCACATCGGCGCCCATGTCGTTGTAGAAGCTCGCGAACTCGATGCCGATGGCGCCCGAGCCGATAACCAGCAGCTTGCCGGGCATTTCCGGCGGGGTCATCGCGGTGCGATAGGTCCAGATGCGCTTGCTATCGGCCGGTGCGAACGGCAGGTCGCGTGCCCGCGCACCGGTCGCCACGATGATGTGCTTGGCCGCCAGATCGGTCTTCTTGCCGTCCTTGTCCGTGACCGAGAGCTTGCCCTTGCCGGTGATCGTACCCGTGCCCATGTGCACGGCGACCTTGTTCTTCTTCATCAGGTGGGTGACGCCGGCATTGAGCTGCTTGGCGACACCGCGCGAGCGCTTCACCACCGCCTCGATGTCCGCGCTGATTTTCTCGGCGGCCAGGCCATAATCCTTGGCGTGGCTCATATAATGGAAGATCTCGGCCGAGCGCAGCAGCGCCTTGGTCGGGATGCAGCCCCAGTTGAGGCAGATACCGCCGAGCAGCTCGCGCTCCACAATGGCCGTCTTGAGGCCAAGCTGGCTCGCGCGGATCGCCGCGACATAGCCGCCGGGGCCGGAACCGAGAACGATGACGTCATAGGATTCAGACACGAAATGCTCCATTCAAAAGCCCCTCTCCCCTTGAGGGAGAGAGGTCTAAAATGACCAACTGCGCCTTCATTGCGCGTTCGCCAGGGGCGGCACCCTGCGGGGGCGGCGCACTTCGTCGATGGCGACGAAGATGAACCGGGCCTGCGTGACCTTGTAGGTTTCCTCGCTGTGCCGCGCGCGGCGCCAGGCTTCGACCTCAATGGTCATCGACGTGCTGCCCACCTTCACGAGCGTCGCGAAGACGGAGACCTCGTCCCCCACCAGCACCGGGCGGTGGAACTGCATGCCTTCCACGGCGATGGTGACAGCCCGGCCCTTGCTGTGCCGCGAGGCGACAAGCGCCGCCGCCATATCCATCTGGCCCATCAGCCAGCCGCCGAAAATGTCCCCATAGGGATTGGCATCCGCCGGCATCGCGGTGATCCGCGTGGCGGGCGCACCTTCCGGCAGGACATCCTCGTCAGCGGCCATGGTGCGCTTACGCCACCAGACCCAGCGGCGCCTCTACCAGTTCCTTGAACACCTTCATCAGCTCCGCGCCGTCCGCGCCATCGATGGCGCGATGGTCGAAGCTGCCGGTGGCGGACATGACGGTCGCGATGCCAAGCGCATCGTCGATCACATAAGGCCGCTTCTCGCCTGCGCCGATCGCCATGATCATCGCCTGCGGCGGATTGATCACTGCCTCGAACTGCTTGATGCCCATCATGCCCATGTTGGAGAGGCTGGCCGTGCCGCCGGTGAACTCTTCCGGCTTGAGCTTGCCTTCCTTGGCGCGGGTGGCGAGGTCCTTCATCGCGGTCGAGATGGCGGAGACGGACTTGGCGCCGGCATCGGTGATGATCGGCGTGATCAGTCCGCCCTCGATGGACACCGCCACCGAGATGTCGGCCCGGCTGAACTTGAGCAGCTGGTCGCCGGCGAACTGCACATTGCACTTGGGTACGGCGATCAGCGCCTTGGCCAGCGCCTTGATGAGCAGATCGTTGACCGAGAGCTTCACGCCCTGCGATTCGAGCGCCTTGTTGAGATCGCCACGCAGCTTGAGCAGCGCATCGAGGCGCACATCCACGGTGAGGTAGATGTGCGGCACCTGCTGCTTCGATTCGGTGAGGCGGCGCGCAATGGTCTTGCGCATGTTCGAGAGCTTCTCGACCTCGTGCGGAATGCCGAAATCCTGCGCGGTCGCGGCCACCGGGGCAGGCGCGGCCGGAGCAGACGCTGCGGGCGCCGCGGACGGGCTCGCGGCGGGCTTGGGCGCGGTGCTGCCGGGCTTCACCCCCTCCAGATCTGCCTTCACGATGCGGCCATTGGGACCAGTACCGGAAACCGCAGCCAGATCGATGCCGCTGTTCGTGGCGATGCGGCGGGCAAGCGGGCTCGCCTTGACGCGATCTCCAGAGGAGGCAGCGGCCGGCGCAGCGGTCGATTTCGCGACTTCCGGCTCCGGCTTGGGGGCGCTGGCGGCTTCCGGCTTCTTCTCCGGAGCGGCGTCGGCCTTGGGCGCGGGCTTGGCTGCAGCGGGGGCATCGCCGCTCGGCACGTCCTCGCCTTCCTCGACCAGCACCGCGATGACGGTGCCAACCTTCACATTGTCGGTCCCTTCGGCGACGAGGATCTTGCCGACGACCCCTTCGTCCACGGCTTCAAATTCCATGGTGGCCTTGTCGGTCTCGATTTCGGCGAGCAGATCGCCAGACGAGACGGTGTCGCCTTCCTTCACGAGCCATTTCGAAAGCGTGCCTTCCTCCATGGTCGGCGAGAGGGCGGGCATCTGGATATTGATCGCCATGGGGGCCAGGCTTTCCTGTTTTTCGGGTTGGACAATCACCGGCCACCTTCACGCTTTGCCCGTCGGGGTCAAGGCCATCCCTTGCATCCAGACCGAATTTCCCGCACCTACCGAGCCGGTTTCTTCGGGGGAGCAGGCGATGATGCGGACTTATCTCGTCGTGGTGGACGAAAGCAGCGAGGCGGAATCGGCCCTGCTGTTCGCCGCGCGCCGCGCTGCCAAGACGGGCGGCGGCGTGCATATGCTGGCGCTCGTGCCCAAGACCGAGTTCGTCCAATGGGGCGCCGTGCAGGCGACGATGGAGGAGGAAGCGCGCGCCCGCGCCGAGGCTCTCGCGGCCAGCGCCGCCGGCACGCTGATGGCGGAAGCCGGCATCCAGCCCGCAATCACGGTCAAGGTCGGCGATCCCGTGGCATCGGTGAAGGAGATGCTGGCCTCGGGCGAAACGGTCGCCGCGCTCGTGCTCGGCGCCGCGCCCAAGGGTGCGCCCGGACCACTGGTGGCGCACTTTGCCGGCAATGATGCCGGCACACTGCCCTGCCCGGTGATGATCATTCCCGGATCGCTGAGCCGCGAGGATATCGAGCGGCTGAGCTGAGGGTCCGCTGCCGCCAAGTCAAATCAAAGCCGTGCTCCTGCGAAAGCAGGAGCCTAGGGCGGCGAGGTTCGTCGGTTGAGCCCTGGGCTCCTGCCTTCGCAGGAGCACTGTTAATTTCATTACGACAATGAAAAAGGGGCCGACCTTCGCCAGCCCCTCCTTCAAAATCCGATTGCGGCGGGTTCAGCCCGGCTGATTGGCCCGTTCGGCGCCATTGCCGTCCAGATTCTCCGCGACGAACGCCCAGTTGACGTGCTTCTTGAGGATCGTGTCCGCGAAGTTGGGGCGCGCGTTGCGATAATCGATGTAATAAGCATGCTCCCACACATCGAGGATGAACAGCGGCGTATCGCCATGCGCCACCGGGCAATCGGCGTCGTGATAGCTGGTCACTTCCAGCTTGCCGTCCTTGAGGATCAGCGCGGCCCAGCCGCTGGCGAAGTGGCCGACGGCTTCCGCCTTCAGCTTCTCGATCAGCGCGTCGGTCGAGCCGAAGCCTTCGTTGATGAGATCGGCCAGCTTGCCGCTCGGCTGCTGCGTCTCGGGCGAGAGGCACTGCCAGAAGAAGCTGTGGTTCCAGATCTGGCCGACCTGGTTGAACAGCCCGCCCTTGGAGGACTTGATGAGCTCCACGAGCGACTTGCCCTGCAGGGCCGGATCGGCGGCAACCAGCTCATTGGCCTTCGTCACATAGGCATTGTGGTGCTTGCCGTGGTGATAGTCGAAGGTCTCGGCCGACATGTCGTCGCCAAAGGCGGTCTTGGCATAGGGAAGGTCGGGCAGTGTGAATGCCATGGCGCTAATCTCCTCTTGGTGCATTAAAGTCGTTCTGCAGGCGAAACGCGCAGGCGCGCGATTCGTGTCGGTTGCCCGCAGCAGATGGCGCGTAGACCGGCAGCTTTCCAGTCATCTCTCCCGATCAGCGCCAAATATAATTTCGATATGACAGCGGCGCGACTTTGGCATAGCCTGTGCGATGGCCGATAACCGGCTTTAGGGGAGGGTGCGGTCAAAGCACCCGGCAAACGACTGGGGGAGCATCATGACGAAACTGTTCGGCAATCTGCATCTCGTCCTGCTGATCGGGGTTATTCTGACCCTGGCTGTCATTTACGGCATTGGCCCGAATGGCGAATCCGTCTCCGCCGCCTTGCGCTGGCTGCACACCTTCTTCGGCATTTTGTGGATCGGCCTGCTCTATTACTTCAATTTCGTGCAGATCCCGACCATGCCCAAGGTGCCGGCAGAGTTGAAGCCGGGCGTCTCCAAGTTCATCGCGCCCTCCGCGCTGTTCTTCTTCCGCTGGGCCGCGGCGCTGACCGTGCTGACCGGTTTGCTGGTGGCATGGCGCACCGGCTATCTGCACGAGGCGTTCGCGTTCAAGGCACCCTATCAACTGATCGGTCTGGGCATGTGGCTCGCCGTGATCATGGCGATCAATGTGTGGTTCGTGATCTGGCCGGCGCAGAAGAAGGCGCTGGGGCTGGTGGCCGCCGACGATGCGACCAAGGCCAGCGCTGCCACGCGCGCGATGATCTTCAGCCGCACCAACACGCTGCTGTCGATCCCGATGCTCTACTGCATGGTCAACTTCAACGGCGGCTGAGCGGCCGGCGCCCTGCGCGAGGCGGCAAGCGCCTCAAAGCAGGGCGTGTTTCTTCAGGCAGTGCCGCAACTGGTCGTAGGAGAGCCCGATCGCCTTGGCCGTGGCGCGCTGGTTGAAGCGGTGGCGCTGGAGCGCATGGCGCAGGATCGCGGCCTCATGCGCGTCGACAGCGCCGCGAAAGTCGGCGACATCGTCCAGCGCGATCAGCAATCGCCCGTCCTCGGCCGCGCCCTCCTCTGAAGGACCGGCAACAGGCGCCGCGCTGGCGGCAGCGGGCTTGCCCGGCATCGGCTGCGGCTTCCATGGCGAGGCAAAAGGATCGAGCTGGATCTCGTCGATCGGCCGATCCGGATCGGGCCAGCGATATACGGCGCGCTCGACGACATTGCGCAGCTCGCGCACATTGCCGGGCCAGCGATAGGCGTTGAGCGCCGTCATCATCCGCTTGGAAAAGCCCGGCCAGGACGACCAGCCGCATTCCGATGCCATCTTGCGCCCGAAATGCTCGACCAGAACGTCGACATCGCCCTCGCGGCCGCGCAGAGGCGGCAGGGTAATCACCTCGAAGCTCAGCCGGTCGAGCAGGTCGGCCCGGAACCGCCCGGCTTCCACCGCATCGGGCAGATGCTCGTTGGTCGCCCCGACGATGCGCACATCCACGGTGAGCGGCCGCGAACTGCCGATGCGCGTCACCTCGCCATATTCCACGGCGCGCAGCAGCCGCTCCTGCGCCGCCATGGAGAGCGTGCCCAGTTCATCGAGGAACAATGTGCCGCCATCGGCCTCCTCGAAGCGACCGGCCCGCGCCCGCGTCGCGCCGGTGAAGGCGCCAGCCTCATGGCCGAACAGCTCGGCCTCGATCAGCATCTCGGGCAAGGCGGCGCAGTTCATGATGATGAGCGGTCCATCCCAGCGCTGGGAAAGGCGATGGATGCGCTCGGCGATCAGCTCCTTGCCAGTACCCCGCTCGCCGATGACCAGCACCGGGCGGTTGAGATCGGCCGCGCGGCCGGCCTGCTCGACCGCATCCAGAAAGGCGAGGGATTCCCCGACAAAATGCGTCGTCTTTTCCATTCCCAACTTTTAGGGATATTTCCCAACTCATTGCAACAAACAATGCTTCGCGCGCACCTCGGCCGGGAAGAAATTGGCGAAAATCCGGGCTTATCAGAAATTGGCACGCCCCCTGCAATGCATTGGGCAATCCGCCAATGAGCGGGATTTGAAGGCCTAACCAGGATCAGGAAGAGACCGCCATGTTGAACACAATCGACCGCTTCGGTGCCCAAACCGCCGCAACGCTTCTCACCCTCATTTTCAGCGCCATCATGGTGATCGGCGCTGTCGGCCCTGCTGTCACCGGCAACTCTGCCGCCACGACTGCAGCGGCTCTGGACAACACACCGGACAAGCCGTCACAATCCCTTGTGTGACGGCTTCAAGGTCGGGGCAGCACACCCCCGCTGCCCCGACCGAACCGCCTCAGTTGGAGTATGTACATGAGTATTTTCTCTCGCACCCGGGACATCGTTGCCGCCAACGTGACCGATCTGCTGGATCGCGCCGAGGACCCGGCAAAGATGATCCGCATGATCATCCTCGAAATGGAGGAGACGCTGGTCGAGGTGCGTGCATCGGCAGCGCGGACCATCGCCGACCAGAAGGAGATGCGCCGCCACATCGCCAAGCTCGACGCCCTGCAGGAAAGCTGGGTCGATAAGGCGCAGCTCGCCCTCTCCAAGGATCGCGAAGACCTTGCCAAGGCCGCGCTGGTCGAAAAGCAGAAGGCCGGCGACATGGCCGAGCAGCTGCGCGGGCAGATTGCCATGCTGGATGAGGCGCTGGCCGCATCCGAAGAGGACATCGCCAAGCTGCAGGCCAAGCTGCGCGAGGCGCGCGTCCGGCAGAACAGCCTCGTCGCCCGCATGGAGAGCGCACAGACGCGCCGGCGTGCGCGCGAGATGTACAATGGCGAGCGCGTGCAGGATGCCTTCTCCCGCTTCGAACTGCTGGAGCGCCGGGTCGATCTGGCCGAAGGCGAGGCCGATGCCATGGGTCTGGGCGGTCAGCCCAAGACGCTGGAGCAGGAGATCGCCGAACTTCAGTCCGCCGACAAGGTGGAAGCCGAACTCGCGGCGCTCAAGGCCGCGCAAGCCAGGAAGGATTGATCCATGGAGGACGTCTTTCTGCCCATCGTCATCTGCGGCATGCTGTTCATCGGCATGCCGTGGCTGATCTTCCACTATGTCACCAAGTGGAAGCAGGCGCCCAAGATCACCGATGAGGACGAACGGCTGCTCGATGAGATGCACATGCTCGCCCGTCGCCTGGAGGAGCGCCTCCAGACGGTCGAGCGGATCATCGCCGCCGATAATCCCGATTTCCGTCCAGCCCGCCCGAGCGCGAGCGACGATCCCTATTTCGACAGGAGGAACTGAGATGTCCGCCCGCCGCACCAAATTCTACCTCGACAAGAAAAATGCCAAGGCCATGGGCGTGTGCGCCGGCATTGCCGACTATATGGGCATCGACGTGCTCTGGGTCCGCATTGGCGCCGTGCTCGTTACGCTGGCCGGCGGCTTCCCGTGGACGGTGATCGCCTATCTGCTCGCCGCATGGATGGCCGAGCCCAAGCCGACCGGCCTCTATGCCGACCGGGAAGACGAGCGCTTCTGGCAGGGCGTGCGTACCAATCCGGCGCGCTCCACCCGCGATGTGCGCAGCAAGTTCCGCGACATCGACCGGCGCCTGTCCGACATCGAGACCTTCTACACCAGCCGCAACACCCGGCTCGCCGACGAGATCGACAGCCTGCGCTGACAAGACGCGCGAGGCGAATGAGAGGCGCAACAGCGCTCGATTACAGGGAAATTTGAACCATGGATCCTATCACCGCGGACGCCGTCGTCGAATCGATGCCGCTCATCGTCGGCGCCAGTTCACTGCTCGGCCTGCTGGCCATCGCCGGATGGGTCTTCAACACATGGCTGCGCGTCCGGCACGGCTATCCGCTCGAGAACAGCTGGGGCAAGGCGGTCTATCCGCAGAAGAATGAGGAGCTGAGCGAGCGCATCAAGCTGCTCAGCCAGGAGAATGCGCAGCTGCGTGCCGAGCTTGGCGCGGTCAAGGATCGGCTGGCCAATGTGGAGCGCATCGTGACCGACAGCGCCCTTCACCTGACCAACGAGATCGAGAGCCTGCGCACCCCCTCCAACTGATCGCCATTCAACTGGCCGGGAGCCCATCATGCCTGCTTCAATGCTGTTATTCTTCATGATTGTCGTCGGCATCCCGGTCATCGGGGGCATCTGGAGCAAATATATGCGGCAGAAGATGAAGCTCCGCGAGCGCGAGTTGGACGTACTCGGCACAGACCGCAGAAAAGGCCGCACAATATGCCGCGCAGGTCGAGCGGCTGGAGCAGCGGGTGCGCGTGCTGGAGCGGATCGTGACCGATCGCGGCGCCGCCCTCGCCCATGAAATCGACCAGCTCGGCGGCGCTGAATCCGCCCCGCACGAAATCCCCACGCGGACCGACCACTAAGACATCGACAGGAGGAGATAGAGTCATGACCGATCTTGACCTCGTGAAGCACGCCATGACCATGATAGCGCTAACTTTATCATTCGCACTTGTCGCCCTGGCCATGCTCAAGGGCTGGAACGGATGGCTGGCGCTCAAGCGGGCGGAGCTGGACATGGCCCCCAGCCGCGCCGCCCCGCGCGCGCCGACCCCGGACGCACCCCTGGCCAGCGGGCTGATAGAGATGGTCGACCTCAAGGAGCGCGTCCGCAAGCTGGAAGCCATCGCCGCCGGCATCGACGTCTGACCCAAAGAGTTTCACTGGCCTCCCGCGCGCCGCGACCTATATGGGCGGCATGACGACATTGCAGACCATCCAGGACGATTACGAACTGCTCGAAGGCGATGAGCGCTACCGGCTGCTGATCGATCTGGGCCGCGAACTGGAGCCGATGCCGGACGCATTGAAGACGGACGCGACGCTCGTGCGGGGCTGCTCCGCCTCCGTCTGGGTCTACCCGACACGGCTGGACAATGGCGCGCTGCATTTCCTGGCGGACAGCAACGCGGCCATCACCAAGGGCATCATCGCCCTGGTCCTTCTCACCGTGCAGGATCGGATGCCGGCGGAGGTCGCGACGTTCGATATCGAGCAGGCGCTCGCACCCTTCGACCTAAAGCGCCAGCTCTCGTCCAATCGCACGCAAGGGCTGCCGAACATGATCGCGCTAATCCGGGAAACGGCGACTCGCCTGCAGGCGGAGGATGCTGCCGGTTGAAAAGGGGGCGGTTGACAGGCTCACGTCACAGCTTGCAGGTTGGGCGCCATGCCGGTGAGCGGTTTTCACCGCAGTGTAATTGGAATGCGGCCTCCGTCACGCACAGGGCGGGCGCCAGAAGAAACAGGTGGCGCATTGATTGATCCCAAGCATTTCCGCGACGTTCTCGGCAGTTATCCCACCGGCGTATGCGTCATCACCTCAAACAATGCGGACGGTCAGCGCTGGGGCCTCGCAGTCGGCACTTTTTCTTCGATCTCGCTAGATCCGCCGCTGGTCGGCTTCCTGCCCGACAAGCGCTCGGGAAGCTGGGCCAATATCGCCACCACCGGCCGCTTCTGCGTGAATGTGCTGGGTAATGCCCAGCTGGAGACCTGCCGGCGATTCGCCTCAAGGCATGACGACAAGTTCGAGGGCATGGCCCATGGCACCAGCCCCGGCGGCCTGCCGATCCTCGATGGCGCGCTCGCATGGATCGAATGCGCGATCGAAAAGGTCGTGGAATTGGGCGACCATCTTCTCGTCGTCGGCGCGGTGCAGGCCATGGAGCGTGCGCCCGAGGGATCGCCGCTGATCTTCTATCGCGGTGGCTATCACCGGCTTGTCGATCTGGAAGAAGCCACCGCCTGACCGGCTCACGCCCGGCCGAACGGCAGGATCGCCTCCAGCTCCGGCAAAGACGGCTTGCCCGGCACCTGCCGACCGCTGCGCATCAGGAAGACATGGCGGACGATCTCCGCCTGCTGCTCGATCCCGTAGCGCGCGAACGGCTTGCCCGGCTGGAAGTCGTAATCATAGCGGCAGAACGGGTGCCGCCGCACCAATAGGTTGGTCCCGGTCTGGTGCTGCCAGACATGCGTCATTTCGTGAATGAACAGCCCTTGCGCCGCCAGATCGCCGGCACCGAAGCAATCGCAGTAGCTGCGCCCCTGCGGATGGAAATGAATATGCCCGCGCGGCGCCATGACGATGGCACGCGGCTGGAAAGGCCACCATTTGCGGTTGCGAATTCGCACCTCATCGAGCGCGATCGCATCGCCGAACATCCGCTCGACCAGCGCGCGCTCCGGCTGGGATAGCGGCCGATCGACGGCGGCAACGTGCGGGGATGGGAGGGCCATGCAGCCGAGATAGGCGCCCTTGCCTCACCGGCAAGGTCCGCCCGCCCCGGCGCATGCCCGCCGGCCGTCACTCGCTCTTGAGATCGAGAACCGAAACCGCCGCCAGAATGACGCCAAAGACCGCAACCATGCCGATGAAGGTCAGGACCGGCCACTGCATAAGAAGGTTCATCGCGAATGCTCCTGCAAACCATGTGATGAGCCCTCTTTTCACCGAACGGCGCCGCCGACATTGATCGGCATCAAACCCGCGCGCCCGCCCCGTCCCGGCGGAATTTTTTACGGATGATCACAGCTCCCCTCTTCCCGTGCGCAAAAACCGACAATCTTGCCCAAGTCTGACAGGTCCATTCATCGGGCGGTCATCTGGGCTGACTTAGAAAAGCGATGTGGCGCGGGGACTGAACTCGGGATTCCCCCCTGTTGCCCGGGCTTCGCCCCGCACCACATGCGCAAAAATTCAGGCGCTTTCTTCGAGCCCCCGCTCCATGCCCCCCGGAGCGGGGGTTTTCGATGTCCGCGCGATCCGCCCGGCCTGATGCCGCGGCGCACAGCCGCTCGAGTCAAAATAATCGCTTCGCGGCTTGGGTTCGGCGCCGAGGGCGGCTAGGGACTTTGGCCATGTCGACCAAGCAGACTCTCAAGATCGCCTCCTGGAATATCAACAGCGTCCGCGCCCGCCTCGAAATCGTCGAGCGCTTCCTTACCGAGTATCAGCCGGACGTTCTGTGCATGCAGGAGACGAAGGTCGTGGACGGCTCCTTTCCGGAGGGCCTGTTCCGCCGGCTCGGCTATAATCATCAGGTGCTGCACGGCCAGCCGATGCACCATGGCGTGGCCATCGTCAGCCGCATTCCGGTGCGTGAGGACGAGCGACTCGATTGGCAGGCCAATGGCGAGGCGCGCCACATCGGCGTGCGGCTGGAAAACGGCCTGCGCATCGAGAATGTCTACGTGCCCGCCGGCGGCGAAGAGCCGGACCGCACGATCAACCGCAAGTTCGGCCAAAAGCTCGATTTTCTGCAGCGCATGATCGACTGGTCGGGCAAGCTCGGCGGATCGACCCTGCTGCTCGGCGACTTCAACGTCGCGCCGCTCGAGTGCGACGTGTGGAGCCACAAGCAGCTCATCAACGTCGTCAGCCACACCCAGATCGAGCGCGACCTGCTCGGCCATCTCCAAAGCTCGCACAACTGGATCGACCTTGGCCGGCGCTTCGTGCCCGCGCCCGAGCGGCTCTACACCTGGTGGAGCTACCGCGCGCAGGATTGGGCAAAGTCGGATCGCGGCCGTCGGCTCGATCATATGTGGCTGAGCCCCGATCTCGCGGAAACGGCGGTCTCGCATCAGGTCGCCGAGGATTGCCGCAGCTGGACGCGCCCCTCGGACCATGCCCCGCTGATCACGGAATTCGCCTTCTGATGGGCGCGCGATAATGGACGGGCGCGCTGCGGCTCGCGCCATCGATGCCCTTCGGCGCGGCTGGCCCATCCGGCTGGTCGATGCAGGTGGGGCGCTGACGCTGCTGCCTGTGGAAGGCGCAACGCCAGCCAGCCTCTCCTCCTTCGACCCGGTTGCAGAGGCACCGCTGCTGCTCTCCGCAGCGCGGGCCGTCACGCTCAAGCTCGCCAACCAGCGGGAGGCGGCGGACCCGCAAGCGCCGGCGCTCATCGCCCGCGAGCGCTGGATCGATTCGCCCGCCGCCGCCATGGCCATTGCCGATCCGGTGCGTGATCTCGCGACGCCGCTCAAAGGTCCGTTCCGCGCCCTGCCGGTGCCGCACCCGGCCCTGGCCGCCGCAGCCCTTACGCTTGCGCGCCTCGCCGGCATGTTGCCCGCCTTCTTCATCGGCTCCGAGGACGCCGAGGCCGAGGTGCAGCTGAGCGCGGACGACATCGCCACTTATGCAGACCCGACCCGGCTCGCCATCGCCGCCCGCGCGCGGCTGCCCGTCGAAGCCAGCGTGGATGCGCAGATCGTCGCCTTCCGCTCGCCCGAAGATCCGCGTGAGCACATCGCCCTCGTCATCGGCGAGCGTGACGGCAGCGCCCCGGTCGTCCGCCTGCACAGCGAGTGCCTGACCGGCGACGTGCTCGGCTCGCTCAAATGCGATTGCGGCCCGCAATTGCACGGCGCTCTGCACGAGATCGCCCATGCGCGCTGGGGCGTGCTGCTCTACCTCCGGCAGGAGGGGCGCGGGATCGGCCTCATCAACAAGCTGCGTGCCTATCAGCTGCAGGATCAGGGCTTCGACACGGTGGACGCCAATGTCCGCCTGGGCTTCGCCATCGATGCGCGCGATTTCGGCGTCGCGGCACGCATGCTCGATCTGCTCCGCATCGACGAAATCCGGCTGCTCACCAACAATCCGGAGAAGGTCGCCGGCCTCGAATCGCAGGGCATCCGCGTTGCCGAACGGCTGCCGCTCGCTTTGCCCTCCAACCCCCATAATGAGCGCTATCTCGCCACCAAGCGGGACCGCACCGGCCACCAATTGTGAGCGACGCGCCGGCCATTCTGGTCGATGGCGCCGCTGGCCGGCTGACCATCGGCGGCTGGTCCTGCGCCTGCGTCATCGGCAAGGGCGGCCTTATCGCTGCGGCGGACAAGCGCGAGGGCGATGGCGCCTCGCCCATCGGTGACTGGCCGGTTCGCGCCGCGCTGCTCCGCCCCGGTCGCATCGATGCCGCTCAGGCGCCAGCAATCCCGTGGCGCTGGGTCCGGCCGGACGATGGCTGGAGCGACGATCCCGCCGACCCTGCCTATAACCGGCCCGTCCACCTGCCGCGCCACACCAGCCACGAGCGGCTTGCGCGCGAGGATAAGGCCTATGACGTCATCATAGTCCTTGGCCATAATGATGCGCCGCCAGCGCCCGGCATGGGCAGCGCGATCTTCTTCCATCAATGGGTAATCGGCGAGAATGGCCAGCCCAAGGCGACCGAAGGCTGTGTCGCCATCGCCCCGGAGGATATGGGCACCGTCCTTGGGCTGCTTCGCCCTGGCATGATGCTCAGATTGCGATAGCACCTTCAGCCGCGTTCAACGGCTCGTCGCGAAACCGCCCGATGGTAAGCAGCGCTTAACCACAGGGGCCTCACCTGCCGGGACGACCACAAGGTGATTCATGAACGCATATCTCGAAGACGGGCGGACCGACGCAGCATGGCAAGCCATTTGCCGGTCCCAGGGCGTCATCGAATTCAGCCCCGAAGGCACCATCCTGTGGGCCAATGACGTGCTGCTCGAGACATTGGGCTACCGCCTCGATGAGGTGGTCGGCGAGCATCATCGCATCTTCTGCACGCCATCCTTCGTGCGCTCCACTGACTATGCGGCCTTCTGGCGGACACTGACCTCAGGCGCGTTCCACGCCGGCCGCTATGAGCGGCGCTCACGAGGCGGCGCGTCCGTCTATCTTCAGGCCACCTACAATCCCGTTGTCGATTGTCAGGGCAGACCGGTGCGCATCCTCAAGATCGCCTCCGACGTCACCCGGCAGGTCCAGCTCGAACAGGAAGTGCAGGCCCGCTATGAGGAAAGCCAGCGCTTGCAGGGTGAATTGCAGCGCGGCAATGCGCGGCTCCAGTCCACCATGGCCGAACTGGCGGCCATCGTGACCACGATCGGCGCCATCGCGAACCAGACCAACCTGCTGGCGCTCAACGCGCGCATCGAAGCCGCCCGCGCCGGCGAGGCCGGTCAGGGTTTCGCGGTCGTCGCCAATGAGGTGAAGAAGCTGGCCGGGGACACCCGCCTCGCGACCTCCCGCGCGGTGGACATGATGAAGCACAGCATCGCGCCGGATATCGCCGCCTGAGCTACTCCGCCGCATCCTCCAGCGATGCGCTGGGTTCGGATGCCGCCAATCCCGCCTCCGGGTTCATCCGCTCGGCCTGCTGGCGCATCCACATCTGCGCATAATGGCCGCCAAGCGCGAGCAATTGCGCGTGCGTGCCCTGCTCGACCACGCGGCCGTCATCCATCACGATGATGCTGTCGGCATGGACGATGGTCGAGAGCCGGTGCGCGACGATGATCGTCGTGCGCCGCGCCGCCACGTCATCGAGCACGGTCTGGATCGCCGCTTCCGTGCGGCTGTCGAGCGCACTGGTCGCTTCGTCGAGGACCAGGATCGGCGGATCTTTCACCAGCGTGCGCGCGATGGCCACGCGCTGCTTCTCGCCCCCGGAGAGCTTGAGGCCGCGCTCGCCCACCCGCGTGTCATAGCCCTTGGGCAGCGAGTCGATGAAGCGGTCGATCGCCGCCCCGCGCGCGCCGGCCTCGATGTCCGCCTGCGTCGCGCCGTCGCGGCCATAAGCGATGTTGTAGCCGATGGTATCGTTGAACAGCACCATGTCCTGCGGCACGATGCCGATGGCGGCGCGCAGCGAGGTCTGTTGCACGCGCGCGATATCCTGCCCGTCGATGAGGATGTGGCCGCCCTGAATATCGTAGAAGCGGAAGAGCAGCCGCGCGATGGTCGACTTGCCGGCGCCCGAATGCCCGACCACCGCCAGCGTCGTGCCCGCCGGCACGTGGAAGCTCACGCCCTTGAGGATCGTCCGGTCGGGATCATAGCCGAACACCACGTCCTCAAAGCGGATATCGCCCGCCGTCACCGCCAGCGGCGGCGCATCGGGCACGTCCTTGATCTCGGTCTCGGTATCGATCAGCCGGAACATCGCCTCCATGTCGATGAGGCCCTGCCGGATGGTGCGATAGACCATGCCAAGCAGATCGAGCGGGCGGAAGAGCTGCATCAGCAGCGCATTCACCAGTACGACATCGCCCGGCGTGAACCGGCCCTGCGCCCAGCCCCACACCGTAAACGCCATCGCCCCGCCCATCATCACATTGGTGATGAGCGCCTGGCCGATGTTGAGCATCGCAAGGCTGTTATTGCTCTTGGTCGCGGCGTTCATGTAGCTGCGCTGCGCAGCCCCGTAGCGCGCGGCCTCGCGGTCCTCCGCCGTGAAATATTTGACCGTCTCGAAGTTCAGCAGGCTGTCCACGGCATGGGCCGTCGCCCCGGTATCGAGATCGACCATCTCCCGCCGCAGCGCGTTCCGCCATTCGGTGATCTTCTGCGTGAAGGCCGTGTAGAGCGCGATCATCACCAGCGTGCCCGCCACCAGCCCGAAGCCGAACTTGACCTGGAAGATGATGCACACCGCGATCAGCTCGATCGCCGTCGGGGCGATATTGAAGAGCAGGAAGTGCAGCATCGTCTCGATGGACGTGGTGCCCCGCTCGATGACCTTGGTGACGCCGCCGGTCTTGCGGTTGAGGTGGAAGCGCAACGAGAGATTGTGCAGGTGGCGCAGCGTCTGTTCGGCCATCAGTCGCTGGGCATTGCGCCCGACCCGCTCGAAGGCGACATTGCGTAGATTATCCGAGACGACGCCGCCAAAGCGCGCGCCGGCATAAGCCAGCACCAGCCCCAATGCGACGGCCACCCCCGCCTGCATCCCCGGCCCCATCCGGTCGATGATACCCTTATAGGCGAAGGGCATGACCAGGATGATCGCCTTGCCCAGCAACACCAGCACCAGCGCGACGATGATCCGCGCCTTGAGATTGGGCTCACCCGCCGGCCAGAGATAGGGCAGAAAACGCCGCAACGTCGCCCATGCAGGCGGCGTGGGCAGATCCTTATCCTGATTGTCCGGTGGCATGGATGCCAGTTAGGCGCGCGGCAACCGCTTGCCAAGGGCGGTGATCACCCGAATGCGCAAGAGCGGCCCTGCCCCACTCACGCCCGCGCGCTGAAGACGCTCCAGCCGGTCGCTTCGGCCAGCCGTTCGAGCGCGCGCGTGCCGAGGTGGGAGTTGCCGCTTTCGTTGAGGCCGGGCGACCAGACGGCGATGCTCGCCTTGCCGGGCACGACGGCGAGAATGCCACCGCCGACGCCGGATTTGCCCGGCATCCCCACCCGAAAGGCGAAGTCGCCGCTGGCATCATAATGGCCGCAGGTCAGCATCAGCGCGTTGATGCGGCGGGCGCGGCGGGGTGAGACCACGCGCCCGCCCGCCGGCTGGCGTCCATCCAGCATGAGGAAGCGGCCGGCCTGCGCCAGTTGCACGCAATCCATGGCGATGGCGCATTGGTGGAAATAGCAGCCCGTCACCAGTTCGACGGGATTGTGGATGTTGCCGAAGGCCCGCATGTAATTGGCCAGCGCGATGTTCCGGTAGCCCGTCTCCGCCTCGCCGCGCGCCACGCTTTCATCGATGGCGATGCTGTCATCGTCCGCCAGATAGCGCACGAAGCGCAGCAGCGCGCCGATGGACTCGCGCGGTTGATGGCCGGAGAGATTGACGTCCGCCACCACCAGCGCACCGGCGTTGATGAACGGATTGCGCGGAATGCCCTGTTCGGCCTCGAGCTGGACGATGGAGTTGAAGGCATTGCCCGAAGGCTCGCGGCCGACGCGCTTCCAGAGCTGGTCCCCCACCTTGCCGAGCGCCATGGTGAGCGCGAACACCTTGGAGATGGACTGGATCGAAAAGCTGGTCCGCGCATCCCCGCCGACGGCGATGGTCCCGTCCGCGCCGACAATGGCCATGCCAAACTGGTCGGGGGACACGTTGGCAAGGCCGGGGATATAGGTCGCGACGGCGCCGCGATCCCGTTCGGCCGCCATGGCCGCGACGATCTCGTCGACGATTGTCTGCAGGTCGCCAGCCATCGGAGCGATCAATGGATGACGATATCGGCAGGCTCCCGCGGCAGCTCATCGCGGGAGGTGCTGGCGATCACCTGCGCCGCGACCAGATCGCCCACCACATTCACCGTGGTACGGCACATATCGAGGAAGCGGTCCACACCCAGCACGAGCCCGATGCCTGCCGGGGGCACGCCCACGCTGGCGAGGATGAGCGCGATCACCGGCAGCGTGCCGGCCGGAACGCCCGCCGTGCCGATCCCGCCCATGATGCAGATGAGCATCACGACGAGCTGCTGGCCGAGCGACAGATCAACGCCGAAAAATTGCGCGAGGAACAGCACCGTCACGCCCTCGAACATGGCTGAGCCATTCTGGTTGGCAGTGGCGCCGATGGTGAGCACGAAGCGGGAGATAGGGCGCGGGAGCTTCAGGCCCTCCTCGGCGACCCGCAACGATGTGGGCAGGGTCGCATTGGAAGAGGCCGTGGCGAAAGCCATCACGCTGGCTTCTTGCGTCTCGCGGAAGAAGGCGATGGGATTCTTGCCGGCGATGAACTTGAGGATGAGCGGAAACACGCCGAACATCTGCAGGCCGAGCGCCAGCAGCACGACAAAGACAAAGGCGGAAAGACGCCCGATCAGTTCCCAGCCAAACAGCGCCGCCAGATTGAACATGAAGCAGAAGATGGCGATGGGCGCGAGCTTGATGACAAGGCCGATGAGCCGCATCGAGACCTCGAAAATGCCTTCGAACCCGGCCTTGATCGTCGCGGTCTTCGCTGGATCGACCAGCAGGAAGCCGACGCCGAAGAAGAGCGCGAAGAACATCACCGCCAGAATGTCGTTCGCGCTCATCGCCGCGACGAAGTTGGTCGGCACGATCGCCAGCACCGCCTCGACGCCGGTTTTGGACTCGCCGGCCTGCGCCACGATGGAGGCCGCCCCTTCCGAGGATTGCGCGATCATGCTCCGGGCCAGCGCCGGATCGATGCCGCCGCCCGGCTGGAGCAGATTGACGAGTGCCAGAGAGATGGCGACCGAAATGCTGGAAACGACGACCGTGTAGAGCAAGGTGCGCAGGCCCACGGTCTTGAGATGCCGCGCCTCCCCCATATCCGCGACGCCCACGATCAGCGCCGAGACCAGCAGCGGAATGATGAGCATGAAGAGCAGGCGCAGGAAGATCTGGCCAATGGGCTGCGTGACATAAGTGGTGACGAGCGCCACCCAGGCCGCGTCTGCCGCGACGCTGTGGACGATCAGCCCCAACACCAGCCCCGCCAGGAACCCGCCGAGCATCCAGTATTGCAGGCGCGTTTCCTTGCGGTCTTCGCCCGCGCTGGCTTCGGTCATGCTCGATCCCCTTTTGGTGTTGCGAAGCAGGCTAACAGTGCGGGGAGCGCATCGCAAATACGCAAAAAGCCACTCAGCATCCCAGAAGATGCAACGCCACCTCGCGCTGATGCGGGGCACGGCGATGCTCGACCAGATAGATGCCCTGCCAGGTGCCGAGCGCCAGCCGCCCGCCGATCAGCGGCACGCTGAGCGAAACGCCGGTCAGTACGGCCTTGAGATGCGCCGGCATATCGTCCGGCCCTTCATCGTCATGCAGGTAGCGCTGGTCCTCGGGCGCCATCCGCGCCAGCCAGGCGAGCAGATCCTTCTGCACCGCCGGCGCGGCATTTTCCTGAATGGTGAGCGAGGCGGAGGTGTGGCGGCAGAAGACGGTAAGCAGGCCTTCGTCCATGCCCTGCGCCAAAGCCCAGCGCGAAACCTCGCGGTTGATCTCCACCATGGCCTGCCCCGGCGTCGCGATACGCAGGACCGTGCTGGCCTGCCGCAGATCAGCCATGACCGGCGGGCGCAAAGATCATGAGCAGCCCTCGACCCACTGGACCTGCTCCCACTGGCCGATGCGCCAGCTCTGCACGGTCTTGCCGTCCGTCTCCGCGATCAGCCCCGTCGGCGCATTGGCTCGATGGAACACCAGATAATGGCCGGTCGGGCCGGTATAGGGATGCGGCTGCACCTCGGCCGAACCGAGCCGCTTGATCGCCTCGGCTTCGCTCTGGCCCACGCGCAGGCCAAATGGTCCCTCATGCTGCGCATCGGAGACATCGACCCGCACGACATGGTCGCCATCCAGCATCACCGCCGCGTCCGGCCAGCCCTTGAAATGCGCATAGGTGCAGGTCGAGCCCGGCATGGGATCATCCCGCCCGGCGACCGCGAGCCCTTGCGCGGCCAGCTCGGCGAGGGTGGCGCCGATGCGGATCGGCCCGACCTGGTCGAGCGTCTCTGCCTCCGCCGGCTCCTCAGCCGCATTCGCCGCGGCGGCGCTGTCATTGGCCGGCACAGCCATGTTGCGACCCGCCTGCGCGCCATTGTCCGGATCGGCAGGCTGGGACTGACAGGCGGCAAGGCTTGCCAGAGCGAGGATTGCGAGGGCCGTCCTCATCCGCATTGCGCCCGGTGGAGCAGCGCCTGATCGGCCAGCACCAGCGCCATCATCGCCTCGACCACCGGCACACCGCGAATGCCGACGCAGGGATCATGGCGACCCTTGGTGCGGATGTCCGCTGCCGCACCCTCGCGCGTCACGGTTTCCTGCGGAATGAGGATCGAGCTGGTCGGCTTGAACGCCACGCGCACCCGGATCGGCTGACCGGTAGCGATGCCGCCGGCGATGCCGCCTGCATGATTGGCGAGGAACACGGGGCGCCCGTCGTTGCCCGGGCGCATCGGGTCGGCATTCTCCTCGCCGCGCAGCCGCGCCGCCGCAAAGCCGTCGCCAATCTCCACGCCCTTCACCGCGTTGATGCTCATCATCGCCGCCGCCAGTTCGCTGTCCAGCTTGGCATAAAGCGGTGCGCCCCAGCCGGCGGGCACGCCCATGGCGACGCATTCGACCACCGCGCCGAGCGAGGAGCCATCCTTGCGGGCCGCATCGACAAGCGCTTCCCAGCGCGCGGCCGCAGCCGGGTCCGGGCAGAAGAAGGGATTGTTGCCGATCTCACTGGCATCGAATGCGGCAGGATCGATGGCGTCTCCGCCGATCTCGCTGACATAGCCAAGGATCTGGACCTGCGGCACGACCAGCCGTGCCACGGCACCCGCCGCGACCCGGCTCGCCGTCTCGCGCGCCGATGAGCGCCCGCCGCCGCGATAATCGCGCAGGCCATATTTGGCATCATAGGCATAATCGGCATGGCCGGGCCGATAGGCCTGCGCGACCTCGGAATAGTCCTTGGAGCGCTGGTCAACATTCTCGATCATCAGGCTGATCGGCGTGCCGGTCGTCTTCCCCTCGAACACACCGGAGAGGATGCGCACCTGATCCGGCTCCTGCCGCTGGGTGGTGAAGCGCGATGTGCCCGGGCGGCGCTTGTCCAGCCAGGGCTGCACATCGGCCTCGCTCAGCGTCAGTCCCGGGGGGCAGCCATCCACCACGGCGCCGATCGCCGGGCCATGGCTCTCGCCCCAGGTGGTGAAGCGGAAGACCCGCCCGAAACTATTGAAGCTCATGCCATTCTTTCCAGCTCAGCCGCCAGGGCAGCGCAGACGGCTGCGCTGCCGCTCATCCCTTGTCGAGCGCGATATCCGGCGCGTCCTCGGCCTTCATGCCAATGACGTTATAGCCTGCATCGACATGATGGATCTCGCCGGTCACGCCGGAGGCAAGATCAGACAGCAGATACAGCCCGGCCCCGCCGACATCCTCGATGGTGACGTTGCGGCGCAGCGGCGAGTTCAGCTCGTTCCACTTGAGGATATAGCGGAAGTCGCCGATGCCCGATGCCGCGAGCGTCTTGATCGGCCCGGCCGAAATCGCGTTCACGCGGATGTTCTGCGGCCCCAGGTCCATGGCGAGATATTTGACGCTGGTTTCCAGCGCGGCCTTGGCGACGCCCATCACATTATAATGCGGGATCACCTTCTCGGCGCCATAATAGGTCAGCGTGACGATCGACCCGCCTTCGCTCATCATCGGCACCGCGCGCTTCGTCACGGCGACGAGGCTGTAGGCCGAGACGTTCATCGTCAGCAGGAAGTTTTCCAGGCTGGTGTCGACATAGCCGCCGCGCAACTCGTTCTTGTCCGAGAAGCCGATGGCGTGGACCACGAAGTCGATGGTCGGCCAGCGCGCGGCCAATCCCTCGAAGCAGGCATCGACCGACGCCATGTCCGACACGTCGCAGGGCAACAGAAAATCGGAGCCGACTTCCGCCGCCAGCGGGCGCACGCGCCGCTCCAGCGCCTCGCCCAGATAGGAGAAGGCCATTTGTGCGCCCTGCGCGTGAAGTGCCTTGGCAATACCCCAGGCCAGCGACTTGTCGTTGGCCAACCCCATGATGAGGCCGCGTTTGCCGGCCATAAGGCCTGTCATGATGTTGGATCCTCCGTCTCTTCCGCCGGTTCTTCCCCGTCCGGGAAATCAGCCAGCGCGGCGTTGAGTTCGGCGCCAATTACCACGCCAAGCCCAATGATGAAGAAAAAAATGAGCGTGATCATCGCGCCCGCCAGACCGCCATAGGTCAGGCTGTAGCTGGTAATGTTGGAGAAGAAGAGCGGCAGCAGCAACGAGGTGACATACCACCAGCCCGCCGTGAACGCCGCGCCCGGCCATTTCGGGAAGCGCTTGGCGCGATAACGGCTCGGCGTCAGCGCCGCGAAGATGAAGTAAAGGGCAAGATAAAGGATGATCGCCGGCACGAAGCGGGTGGCGGTCAGAATGGCGAAAGCCTGGTCGCTGCCGGGCAGCAATTGCTCGACGATCGTCTCCGCCGCGACAAGCAGGACCTGCAGAGACAAAGCGAGCAGCGCGCCAAAGACGCTGAGCACGATGATCCCCATCGCGCGCAGCCGGTAATGCCAGAAGGGCGATGTCGAGCGCGTGCCATAGGCCCGGCGGAGAATGTCGCGGATCGTCTCGATCAAGCTGCCCACGGTCCACAGGCCGATGATGGCACCCAGCCAGAGCAAGGGCCCGGTGCGCGCCTCCAGCACATCGACGATCGCCGGCCGCAGCACCTGCGCAACGCTCGGCGGCACCGTCAGCAAAAAGCCATTCACCGTTTCGAGACCGGCGCGGGTGCGCCCGAGGATCTGCGCGATCGCCGCAGCAAGGATGAAGAAGGGAAAAACCGCGACCAGCGTCAGATAAGCGAGATTGCCGGCATGGATGAAGCCGTCATTATAGACGCCGACCGCAACGCGCTTGACCACGGCCAGGGCCCGGCTCGCCCAGCGACTCCGCTCGATTTCCGCGCGCAGGCGCTCCCCCCGATCGCGCAACCGGCGACGGCGCGCTTCAGGCGATTGCGGAGAGGGATTGGTCAGCACGCCCGATCTCTAGAACAAAGCGGCAGGCGAGGGAATCGCGCACATGCACCCCTCGCCCCCGGCCATAGCGCAGGGCTTGCCCGCGCCGGGATCACACGCCCAGATGCGTCCGCAACGGCCGCGTGTCGCTCCAGCTCTCCACGAAAGACTTCAGCGCGGCATCATGGCCCGGCACGTCGATCATCAACGTGACGAGCTGGTCACCGCGACCACCGCTTTTGCGATGGAAACCCTTGCCCTTGAGCCGCAGCGTCTGCCCGGAATGCGCGCCGGCCGGAACAGCGAGCATCACCGGCCCATCGACCGTGGGCACCTTGACGCGCGCGCCGGCAACGGCCTCGTTGAGGCTGATCGGCAGGTCCAACCGCACATTGTCGCCATCGCGTTTGTAAAAGGCGTGATCGCCGATCTCGATGGTGACGATGGCATCGCCCGCGCCCGCCGGGCCGGGCTGGCCCTTGCCGCTCAGCTTCATCTGGGTGCCGTTCTCGACACCGGCAGGGAGCTTGAGATCGATGGTCTTGCCGTCAGCGAGCGTGATGCGCTGCGGCGCCAGCGTCGCGGCATCGGTGAACGGCACGGACAGGCGATAGGCCATGTTGGCGCCCCGCTGCGGCGGTGGCGCACCGCGCCCGCCAAAGCCGAAGCCGCCGCCCGGTCGCCCGCGTCCACCGCTGAACAGCCCCTCGAAAATATCCGAGAAGTCCGCGCCGCCGGCCCCGAACTCAAAGCCTTCCGGCCCGCCGCCCTGCGAGCGGCCCCCGCCCTGTCCGCCAAAGCCGAAGGGATGCGTGGGGTTGCCGTCGGCATCGATCTCGCCCCGGTCGAAGCGGGCACGCTTGTCCTTGTCGGACAGCAGATCATAGGCGCGCGTCACCTCGGAGAATTTCTCCGCGGCCTTGGGATTGTCCTTGTTCCGGTCCGGATGCAGCTCCTTGGCGAGCTTGCGATAGGCGGACTTGATCGCCGCCTCGTCCGCACTGCGGGGGACGCCCAGCAGCGAATAGGGATCAGCCATGTCGTTCTACCCACCCGTTCACGAAGATATCATGCCTCATGGCATTCATCTGGCGATTGCGGCGCGGCGCCGCAAGTGGGGATTGGCGTGCGGCTAGGGCCGATCGACATTCAGATGATGACGTGGCGAAAATGGTGATTTTTCGTGACCCGGAGCGCAGCGTACTCAAGGTACGTGAGCACCGGAAGCACGGAAAATCGCCATTTGCAGGCCGTCAGAGCTGAATGTCGATTGGCCCTATCGCGCGGCGACGCGTGCCGGGCCGTTCGGAAAGCGCTCGAACATCGCCTCGGCGAGGCGCGTGGCGATCGCCTGGTCGCTCCAGCGCGAATCGCCCTCGCGCGTCGCGATCTCGGCCCGGCCTTCCCACAGGGGGGCGCCGGTGGCCTTGTCGAGGATGCGCGCTTCCATCCGGGTGGAGACCAGCGCCTTGCGCGGCTTGGAGAGATCGACCGCGAGCGCCATGCCCATCGTCGATCCATAGGTGCCGGTTCCGACCATCATTTCGCCGCTCACCGGCTTGCGCTTGGTCTCCTCGGGCACCAGCACCTCGCGACGAATGCGCAGTTCGGTCACCTGCCCGCTCTCGCCTTCGCCATGCGCCAACGTATTATAGCCGGCCTTCACCAGCTGATCAATCACCGCCGCTTCAAAGGGGGCGGTGCCCGCGACGTCATCGACCGCGCCGGTCAGCGTGGAAACCTGAACCGGTCCGCTGCCGAGCCGCGCGGCCTCGCCCTCGGCGGTGAACTGTGCGGCATCGACCTGCCCTTCGCGCGAGTCACGGCCGCTGCTCACCAGAGGTGCACGCGGCGAATCGATGCGCGAGCCGCCCCAGCGGTCCGGACCGCGACCCCATTGGGCGACGCCCGGCGACGCGACAGCAAGCAAGGAAGTGGCGGCGATCAGCCGGACGAGGGGAGAGACGATCATCAATGTCCTCTTGCGCAGGGATTGTCCCGCGCCAGTCCACCCCACTGGCCCGGCATCGGCACGGGAACTTTATGGCACGGCGCCTTGCGCGCGCATGAATGAAAGGCGGTCGACCATCGACAGGAGAGTTTCCACGCGCGGCCGCACAGGCTAGGTGAAGCGCATGACGACACAGACCGCGACCTCATCCGAGCCGACCACGCTGACGGACAACCCCTTCGCCCTCTTCGCCCAATGGATGGCCGACGCCCGCGCCAGCGAGCCCAATGATCCCGAGGCCATGGCGCTCTCGACCGTCGATGCGCAGGGCCGCCCCTCCACCCGCATGGTCCTGCTCAAGGGCTATGGGCCGGAAGGCTTCACCTTCTATACCAATTTCGAGAGCCGCAAGGCCGGGGAACTGCTTGCTCATCCCGAGGCGGCCTTGCTGTTCCACTGGAAGTCGCTGCGGCGGCAGATCCGGATCGAGGGACCGGTCGGCCCGGTGGATGCCGCGACGGCCGACGCCTATTTCGCCTCGCGCCCGCGTGTGTCGCAAATCGGCGCCTGGGCATCCGATCAGTCCCGGCCGCTGGATGCCCGCGAAACCTTCGAGGATCGCATCAGGGAGGTCGAGGCGCGCTTCGCCGGCGTCAACGTGCCCCGCCCGCCGCACTGGTCGGGCTTCCGCCTTGCCCCGCGCGCAATCGAGTTCTGGCTGGACCGGGCCTTCCGCCTCCACGAGCGTCGCCGCTACGAGGAGGACGGCGCGGGTCGCTGGGCCGCGCAGATGCTCTATCCATGAGGCATGGCCGGTGAGTGCGGCGACGCCTGCGGCGCGCGAGGATCATCTCGCCACGACCGGCGCGATCAATCGCAAGGCCGCGCTCGCCAGCGTCGCCGTGGCGCTCATTCTCGCGGCGGCCAAGAGCTGGGCCGTGCTGCGCACCGAGTCCATCGCCATGCTTGGCTCATTGGCGGACACCGGGCTGGATCTGGTCGCCAGCCTCGTCACGCTCTTCGCCGTCCGCCTCGCCGCGCGCCCGGCGGATTACGACCACCGGTTCGGCCACGGGAAGGCGGAGGCTCTGGCCGCATTGTTTCAGGTCTCGCTGATCAGCGTTGCCGCCGTGCTCATCATCCTGCGCTCGGTCGAGCGGTTCGGCAGTGCCGGCACGCCCACGGCGATCGAATATGGCATCGGCGTCTCCATCCTCGCCATCGTGTTGACCATCCTGCTCGTCAGCTATCAGGCACGCGCGATCCGGGCGACGGGATCGGTCGCGATCAGCGCGGACAGCCTGCATTATCGCAGCGACCTGCTGCTCAACGGCTCGGTCATCCTCGCGCTGGTGCTGGAAACGGCGCTGCACCTGCGCGGCGCCGATGCACTCTTCGGCCTCGGCATCGGCCTGTGGCTCGCCCTCAGTGCGGGACGGACGGCGATGCACGCCATTGGCGAGTTGATGGACAAGGAATGGCCGCTGGAAAAGCGCCAGCGCTTTCTCGACATTGCCGAGCGGCACCCGGCCCTGCACGGCATCCATGATTTGCGCACCCGCAGCAGCGGATCGCATGACATCGCCCAGTTCCACATCTGGCTCGATCCGCACATGACCCTGAAACAGGCGCATGAGGTGATGGAGGACATCACCCGCGCCCTGACCGCCGACTTCCCCGGTCTGGAGCTGATTATCCACCCCGACCCCGCCGACCAGCCGGAAGGCGGTGACCTGCTCACCCAGCAGGATGCCCGCACGGTGCTCGTCAACGAAGCCGCCGCGAGCGGCAAGGCGCCCGGACCGGAGACGCCGGCCCCATGACGGCAGCGCCGATGATCCTCCCTTTCGTCCAGGTCGATGCCTTTGCGCATGCGCCGTTCACCGGCAACCCCGCCGCCGTGATGCCGCTGGATCACTGGCTGGCGGACGATGTGCTGCAGGCGATCGCGCAGGAGAATAACCTCGCGGAGACGGCCTTCACCGTGCCGCTCCCACCCGGCGCCGGCGCGGACTATGACTTGCGCTGGTTCACGCCGACCGTCGAAGTGGCGCTGTGCGGCCACGCCACGCTGGCGAGCGGCCATGCCCTGATGGGCGCTGCGCGACAGAGCCTGCGCTTCCGCACACAGCAGGCCGGGGATCTGGTGGTCGAACGCGTGGCGGGCGATGAGGGCGACGCCTACCGGCTCGATCTGCCGGGCATGACCACCGCGCCAGCCGATCTGGCAGAAATCGCCGCCCTGCTCGGTGGCCCCGCGCCGCAGGAGACGCACGCCCGCGACGGCGGCTATCGCCTGCTCGTCTATGCGGACGACGCGCAAGTGCGCGCGCTGCGCCCCGATTTCGCGGCGCTCGGCAAGCTCGGCAATTTGCTCATCATCGCCACCGCGCCGGGCGCCGAGACCGATATCGTCAGCCGCGCCTTCGTGCCGGGCGCAGGGATCGACGAAGACCCGGTGACCGGCTCGGCCCATTGCCTGCTCACGCCCTATTGGAGCGACCGGCTCGGCCGCGACCGCTTCACCGCCTATCAGGCCAGCGCGCGCGGCGGCTATGTCGACTGCGAACGCACCGGCGACCGCGTCATTCTCACCGGTCGATGCCGCACCGTGATCGAGGGGCAGTTTTTGCTCTGAGTGCAATCCGCGTCAGGAGAAGCGCCGAACCAGCCGCGCCATGGCTTCGCGCAGGGCGTCCATGTCTTCCTCGCGGGTGATGCCCAGGCGCACGATGACCAGTCGCTGCTCGGGCGAAACCAGGACGAACTGGCCGCGCTCGCCAACCGCCGCCATCACGCCCGCACTGGCCTGGCCCGGAAAGAGCGGTGAGGGGTCGCCACCCCGGTTGAGCCAGAGATGCCCACCAAATGCGGCATGCGCAGGCGATGGCGCCGTCATGAAATCGAACCAGGGGTCGGCGATGAGCTGGCGCCCCGCGACATGGCCGCGCTGGCGGATGAGTTCGCCGATCGTCGCATAGTCGCGCGCCGTCATATGCATCATCAACGCGCCCTCGAGCGTCCCGCGCGCATCAAATTCCGGCACGAAGTCCTTGAGCCCGAGCGGTTTCGCGAAGCGGGCATCGAGAAACCGCGCCATGGCAGCGCGGCGGGCGAGCGGGTCCTGATTCGCAGTCAGCCGGTCCGTCATGATGCCGGTGAGGATCATGGTGCTGCCCGCGCTCGGCGCGAAGGTCGCGCCCGGCGCCTGCACCAGCGGCTTGGCCGCCGCGAACGCCGCCTGATCCGTGCTCCCCTCGCCGGCGAGCATGGCGAGCGTGTCGCTCGGCTCGCCTGGTTGCCAATCTTCGCGATATTGCAGGCCACTGCTCATCTGCAGGAGGTGCCGCAAGCTGATCGCGGCGCGCGGATCGCCGGTCTGTCGCCAGGCGGCCACGGGGGCCGGATCGTCCAGCGCCAGCAGACCATCGGAGACCATCATGCCGGCGATGAGGCCGGTGACCGTGCGGGCAATTGACCAGCTTAAAAAGCGGCTCTGCGGCGTGAACCCATCGGCATAGCGCTCGGCGACAATCTCGCCCCCGCGCATCACGATGAGCGCGCGCGTCTCGCCCACGTCTGCGCCATCGCCGGGATCGAACAGCGGGTCCACCGCCTCGCGCAGCGCCATGGCGGAGAGGCCGGGGCTGTCCTTCAGCACGGCATAGCGGCTGGCCGGCACGTCCTGCGACGCACCCGCCCCGGCGAGCATCAGGCTGGCGGCGGTGACGCACAGCCAGCGGGAAAGGCTTTTGATCTTCATGGCGCGCGGCCTTATCACGCAGCGCGATGAAAGGGGATAATCAGATGTGGGGGCAGCGCGATCCTCTCAAGCGCAAGGCCATGATGAAGCGCGCGAGCGGCTGGCTCGCCCTGCTGCCGGTGGTTCTGGTCGCCTTCTGGGTCGCGGTGAGCTGGCCCGGCTGGCAGCGGGAGGCCGACCAGGCCGCCGGCCTCGCCGCGCGCCTGGGCTGCTCGTGCCGCTATGTCGAGAATCGCCCGCTCGAAAGCTGCCAGAGCGATCTGGCCGGCGTGCCGTGGATGGCGCTCGTGCGCTATGAGGATGCGCCCGAGGCCCGGCGCCTGACCGCCAAAATACCCATGCTGGCCACGCGATCCGCGCGACTCAAGCCCGGCTTCGGCTGCATGCCCGAGCGCTGAGGGCGGGGTGGACCGACACGTCTCCCCTCCTCTTCAGAGGAGGGGCCGGGGGTGGTGGCGATGCGCCAGCATCGCAAAGTCAGTAAATAGCAAAGTCAGTAAATAAACGCGAGGGTGCAACACCACCCCAACCCCTCCTCGAAAGAGGAGGGGCTAAATCGCCTCAATGCGCCCCACGCATTTTTTGCACGAGGTGAACAATCGCCGCCACCACCAAGCCGACGAGGAAGCCGAACAGCGCCGCCAGCATCGCGCTGATCGTCCAGACAATGACCGGCGCGTGGCTCACCGCTTCAGCAATGGCATGCTGGCCATGGGGCAGCACAGCCAGCGGCGTGCCTTCCAGCCCGTGCAGAATGATCCCGCCGCCGACCCACAACATCGCCACCATGCCGATCGATTCGAGCATGCTCAGCACGCCCGGCATCATCCGCACCAGCCCGCGACCCACCCGCTGGACCAAAGGGCCGCCGGTCTTGGCGAAGTGCAGGCCGATATCGTCGAGCTTCACGATCAACCCGACCACGCCATAGACGCCCACGGTGACGAGCAGGCCGACGACGGCGAGGACCAGCGCCTGCGTCAGCAGCGGGCGGCTTGCCACGTCCGCCAGAGCAATCGCCATGATCTCGGCGGAGAGAATGAGGTCGGTGCGGATCGCGCCAGAAACTTTCGCCTTTTCCAGCGCCTTGGCGTCGCCATCGGCGGGGAGTGCGTCCTCCTCTTGCGCATGGCCGCCCCGCAGCATCTCGATGATCTTCTCGGCCCCCTCGAAGGCGAGGAAAGTGCCGCCGACCATCAGCAGCGGCGTGATCGCTTGCGGCAGAAACGCACTGAGCAGGAGCGCGAGCGGCAAAAGGATGAGGAGCTTGTTGCGAATGGACCCAAGCGCGATGCGCCAGATCATCGGCAGCTCGCGCTGCGGCGAAAAGCCGGTGACGTAGGTCGGCGTCACGGCGGCATCGTCGACCACCACGCCGGCTGTCTTCATACTGGCCCGGCCGGCAGCGGCCGTCACATCGTCGACGGATGCCGCGGCAAGGCGGGCGATGGCGGCGACGTCGTCAAGCAGGGCGGCGAGGCCGGAGGCCATAAGGAATGCTCCTCGTCAGGATATTGCAGCCACCCTGCCCGATTTCCCGGCGAGCGGAAAGATCGGGCAGCGGGTCAGGCGGCAGGCTCGGGCGGCAACGACCAGTCGATCGCCCCCCGCCCCTGCGCGGTGAGAAACGCATTGGCCCGCGAGAAGTGCCGGCAGCCGAAAAATCCATTATGGGCCGAGAGCGGCGAGGGGTGCGGCGCCTTCAGCACCAGATGCCGCCCCCCGGCGCTCACATCCTGCACGAACGCCGCTTTCTTCTGAGCGTAGGCCCCCCAGAGCAGGAAGGCGACCGGCTTGTCCTGCGCGGCGACGGCAGCGATCACCGCGTCCGTGAACCGCTCCCAACCCTGATTGGCATGGGCGCCGGCCTTCCCGTTCTCGACGGTGAGCACGCTGTTGAGCAGCAGCACGCCCTGCTCCGCCCAATGGACGAGGTGACCATGGCCGGGCGGGGTAAAGTCCACATCGGTCCGCAATTCCTTGAAGATGTTGACGAGGCTCGGCGGCGGCCGCACGCCCGGCTTCACCGAGAAGCACAGGCCATGCGCCTGCCCCGGCCCATGATAGGGATCCTGCCCGAGGATCACCACGCGGACATCCGGCAGGGGCGTGAGGGCGAGCGCGTTGAACCAGTCGCTGCCGCGCGGGAAGATCTGCGCACCGGCCGCCTTGCGGGCCTGAAGAAAGGCCTTGAGCTGCGCCATGGAGGGCGCGGCGAACGCATCGGCCAGCGCCACCCGCCAGCTCTCATCGAGCGAGGCAGGGATGGAGGGCGGGGTTATGGCGGTGTCGGCATCGGCAGTCATTCGCCCGGCTTAGAGCATTTGCGGCGCCGGGCAAATCGGGCCGCAAGGGCACGAACGACAGACAGTCCCTGCCGGTTGACACGCAAGGCGATGAAACGCATGGGATTTTTCATGCGGACATGCATCAGGCATTTTTCCATCCGCCATCATGCGGGGCAGCTTCTCGCGGGCATCTAGCCCCGGGACCCGGCGCCGTGCGCGCCGGGCTCGGGGCCCTTTCGCCGAACCGCTGTGCGACGTTCCAGACGCGCGCGCCCCACACCCGAAAGTCCGCATGATGCCACGCCACGCCATCCCAGTCCGCCACCCTTCCGGGGCCTGACCAGAGCACGCACACCGGCCTTCACCGCGCGCTGAGTCCTGCTCGGCCCGGCAATGTTCGGTCGCTTCGTCTCTGCCTGCCCCACGCGCGCCCTGTCGGCGCCGTCCAGCCCAGCCATCAAATTTACGTCCAGAGAAGAAAGACCAAACATTGCTGAGAATTGACGATAAGCTTCGCCCGGTCCTGCATGACGTCATCCGCCGCAATGGCGGCGAGCCGGAATTTCATCAGGCGGTGACCGAGGTGCTGGAAAGCCTCGGCCGCGTCGTCGCAAAGCGGCCCCATTATCTAGACAATGCCCTGATCGAGCGGCTGTGCGAGCCCGAGCGGCAGATCATCTTCCGCGTGCCGTGGCTGGACGATAATGGCCAGGTCCAGATCAACCGCGGCTTCCGCGTCCAGTTCAACTCGGCGCTCGGGCCCTACAAGGGCGGCATCCGCTTCCATCCCTCGGTCAATGTCGGCATCATCAAGTTTCTCGGCTTCGAGCAGACCTTCAAAAATGCCCTGACCGGCATGCCGATCGGCGGCGGCAAGGGCGGATCGGACTTCAACCCCCGCGGGCGCTCGCAGGGCGAGATCATGCGCTTCTGCCAGTCGTTCATGACCGAGTTGTTCCGGCATCTGGGCGAATATACCGACGTGCCGGCCGGCGATATCGGCGTAGGCGGGCGCGAGGTCGGCTATATGTTCGGCCAGTATAAGCGCCTCACCAACCGCTATGAGGCTGGCGTGCTGACCGGCAAGGCGCTGTTCCACGGCGGCTCGCGCGCCCGCACGGAGGCCACCGGCTACGGCGCGACCTATTTCGTCCAGCGGATGCTGGCGACCCGCAAGCAGAGCTTCGATGGCAAGCGCGTGACCGTGTCCGGCTCGGGCAATGTCGCTATCTACACCATGGAGAAGGTCATTGAGTTCGGCGGCATCATCGCGGCCTGCTCGGACTCGAACGGCTATGTGATGGACGAGGACGGCATCGACCTCGAACTGGTCAAGGAAGTGAAGCTCGTCCGCCGCGACCGGATCAGCGACTATGTGCGCCTCAAGGGCGGCAAGAGCCACTATGTCGAGGGCGGCTCGGTCTGGGACGTGCCCTGCGACATCGCCATGCCGTCCGCCACCCAGAACGAGCTGACCGGCAATGACGCCAAGACGCTGCTCAAAAATGGCGTCATCGCGGTGGGCGAAGGCGCCAACATGCCCTCCACCCCGGATGCGGTGCGGCTGTTCCAGGAAGCCGGCATCCTCTTTGCGCCCGGCAAGGCCGCGAACGCTGGCGGCGTCGCCACCTCCGCGCTGGAAATGCAGCAAAACGCCTCGCGCGATAGCTGGTCTTTCGAGAAGACGGAAAGCCGCCTCGCCTCGATCATGCACGACATTCACGATCGCTGTGCGGAAACCGCCGAGGAATATGGCGCCCCCGCCGACTATGTGCTGGGCGCCAACATCGCCGGCTTCGTCCGCGTGGCCGAGGCGATGGACGCGCTTGGGGTAATCTGACGCGGTAACGGAGGCTGCCGACGAGACGGTGGCCTCCGTGTCCGAATCAACTGGCTGGGACGATCTGGAAAATCTCGCCGTCGAAATCGACGATGAAGACGTTTCCGAGGGAATCCTTGCCGAACGCTACGGGCTGATCGATCGTGCCCACGTCCGGCACAAAATCGGCATTGCGGTTCTCGAAACCCGTCCCGTCCAGCAATGGCCCGTTCCGCAGCCGGTCGAACGGGACCGACCAGAGATTGCCGCTGACGAAATCGGCGAAAAGATAATGACCATTGAGCGCAGGAATCGACTGGCGATAGACCACGCCGCCGATCACTGACCGGCCCTGAAACAGCCCCGTCCCGTGGCCATAGTGCAATTTGGGCCCGGTCAGGGTGACATTCGCCGGGACCGCGCCCTTATAGGGGAGCGTGCCTTCCAGATAGGGCCAGCCGAGATTGTACGGCCCTTCTGCAATCGGCAGCACATTGATCTCCTCGCGCTGATCCTGACCGACGTCGCCGATGATCATGGTCGATCCTTCGAACCCGCCACGGAAAGGATTGCGCAGGCCCGAGGCAAAGACGGTAGGCGGCAGCCAATCTCGGATCGAAGCCCCGGCGTAGGGATCGGGATCGCGGGCCAAACGCATGATCTTGCCCAATCGCGAGCTTTGATTTTGCGCGTTATTATTGGGATCGCCTGCCCCGCCCCCGTCGCCGAGCCCGATATAAAGCACCCCGGCAAGGCTATCTCCGCCGGGGCCGAAATCGACCCACCCGCCATTATGATTGCTGAAGCCGGGGTGGGCTGCGGAGAAGATCGGGCGGAGAGGGCTGAACGAATCACCATTCCAGAAGGATCCATCCGAAAGAAGGGGGTGCTGTGTCAGATTGATAGTCCCAGCCGAATCAGTCCACAGCAAGTAGAGCGCGTAGGGATTCTGCGGAAAACCGCCTCCACTCTTGCCCACCGTAATTCCGATGAGGCCGCGTTCGCCATCGGTCGATAGGTTGTTGAGAGTCAGCACGAGCGTGCGCGCACCACTCGTCGTGTCCAGCCGATAGACGCGCCCCCCGCGCTCGGCGACGTAGACAAGGGCGGAACTGACCGGGCTGCGATACAGTGCAATGGGCTGACTGAAGCCCTGCGCGACGCGGCGGACGGCAATGCCCTCCCGATCATTGGCGACCGTGATGCGGACATCCTGCTGGGCGCTCGTGCGCCCGTCACTGGCGCTGAGCGCCACCTCATACACATTGTCGCCATTGGCATCGCCCGGCGCGTCAAAATTGGGAGCGGTGCGAAAGGCCAGATCGCCGGTGACGTTGATCGAGAACAGCGCTGCATCGGCACCGCCGGCGATGCTGATCGTGACGGGATCATTATCCGGATCGCTGGCGCGGGCGGCATAAGCAGCCGTGACGTTCTCGATGACCGAGACCGCGGCGGGCGACGTGAAAGCGGGCGCGCGATTGGATGTCGGTGTGGGGGTTGGCGTCGGCGTGGGAGTGGCGGAGTCATCGCCACCGCATCCGGCCAGCGCGAGGATCATGCACGACAGGATAACCGACCGCATCACTCGCTCCCGCCTGTTCCTTCAGATACGAGGAGATCGGCAATATCGCGCTAAGTCAAGGACAAGGCGGTGAAATGTGAGCCGGCGGGGGCGTGAAGATGCTGCGGAATGCGTGGACACAACAAAGGCCGCCGGAACACCGGCGGCCTTCGCATGTCTGATCCGATCAGCGCTGGTTCTGGCGTTGACCGCCGCCCTGCTGGTTCTGATCGTCCTGTCCGCCCTGCTGGCGACCGGACTTGTCCGTGTTGGACTGGTCCTGCTGGCCGCCTTGGCCGGGCTGGCGCTGTTGATCGTTCTGCTGGTTCTGGTTTGCCATGGTCCATCCTCTCTTGTCGCCCTTGATGGGCATGGGAGAGAAACGGATGGAAGAGCGGCCGGTGCCCGGCTTTGCGACGAATGCCGGAAAAGCGGACGAGTTGAAAGGAGCGTCGGACGGGCCGGGTAGGCCGTCAGCCGATCTGCTTCCAGGCCGACGCGATTTCCGCGATGAAGCCGTGAGCGCTCTCCATCAGGCTGGGATCATTGGCGACGGTCGCCTCCAGCGTCCGGCGGCGCGTCTCGCGGTAGATGGTCGCCAGGCTGATGGCGATCTCGCCACCCTGCTCGAAATCGAGGCTCGTCTCCAGCGCGTGGAGAATGGCGAGCGCGCGCGTCTGCCGGTCCAGGCATTTGTGGCGATCGCCGGCCTTGAGCGCCAGTGCGGCGGTATCCAGCGCGAGCAGCAGCTCGTCGAACAGGATGCGCACGAGCTGGTGCGGCGTGGCGCCCTCGACGCGGCTGCCGCTATCCACCGCCGCATAATGGCGGAGCGCGGCCATCGGCCTCATCGGATGCGAACCCATGTACATACAGCGTATCCCTTATTGGTGTGTCCAGCGTCTGCGTCCGGACCGTTAGTCGTTGTTCTTGCTCCAGATCTTGACCTGCTGCTCAAGATAGGACTGCGTGGCCTGGAACTGCAGCAGGCGCGTTTGCATCTTCGCGTAGGTCGCGGTGAGCTGGGTGCTGTAGGTGCTGCGCTGATCGCCCAGCTTCTCCAGCTCCTTCTCCAGCGCGGCCTTCTGCTTCCCGTAAATGGCTGCGGAACTGGCGAGCGGACCTTCGCTGCCGTTCACATAATCGGTGATGTCCTTGAGCGCCCCGGCAATGCCCGGCTGCGTCGCGCTGGGCACGGCGGGATTGAGCATCTGGGTGACGCCTTCGGGGTCAGCCGCCAGCGCCGCTTCGAGCCGCTTGGTATCCAGCGTGAGCGTGCCGTTGCGCTCGGTGCGCACGCCCAGGTCGCTCAGCGTGCGATAGGTGCCGCTGTCGGTCAGCGGCTGGGAGACGAGACCGGCGAGACGCCGCGACAGATCCCGCACGCCAAAGTCGCCCGAGAGCAGGCCGGCCGTATCGCCCTGCGCGACCGTCGCGTCGTTGAGGGCGCCCTTGAGCTGATTATAGGCGGTGACGAACTCGCGAACGAGATCGCTCATGGTGCTGGTCGGCTGGTCCGTGGCGAGGGTGATCGTCTTGCCCGGCTCCGCCTTGTTGAGGTCGATCTGGATGTTGGGGATGGCGGTGGTGATCTTGTTCGAGCCGAATTCCATATCGACATTGTCGATGCGGATCAGCGCATTCGCGGCGACCTGGCTCTGCGTCAGCGTCCCGGCGGCGCCATCCCAGACGAAGCGCTGGAGATTGGCATCCGCATCGGCCTCGGCAGTGAGCGTGAAGGCCTTGGCGGTGCCGGTCTCGCCCTTGAGCACGAGGCGCGCGCCGGATTGATCGGTGACGATCGAAGCCGTCACGCCGGCATTCGCGGCATTGATGGCCGAGGCAAGGTCAGCCAGCGTGCCGGTGCCGCCGACGGTGATCATCGTCTCGGTGCTGCCCACGGTGAGCTTGAGCGTGCCGGTGCCAGCGACGGCGGCGCTGTCGGCCAGCGCGGCGGACTGGAGTACCTGCCCGGCGGCAAGCTGGCGCACCTCAAGCTGCGCCGGCAGGCCCTTGGGCACGCCGCCCGGAATGAGCGAGACCGCCGCGATGGTCGGATCATTGGAGACCGGATTGCCACGATAGCCGGTGCCCTGCAGCAGGTCGGTCAGGGCCTTGGAGAAGGTCTCGAGCGAGCTTTTGGCGGAGGCCAGCGCCGACACGCGGGCACTGGCGGTATCCAGCCGGGACTGGACGGCACTCTGGCGCGGCTGGAACGAGGCATTGGTGAGATCGGACACCATCTGGGTGATGTTGATCCCGGAGCCGATGCCCAGTGCGCTCGCAATATCCGTCGCCATATCCGTCGTCCTTTCAAGGCTTCAGAACGGCAGCGGCGAGCGCGGCTTTAGTGCCACGGGCAAAGAATCAGGGCAGGCGCATTCAGTCGTCGAACAGCGGCGCGCTTGGCGCCGGAACCCTCAGTGCGAGGCGGCTTCCACCATGAGCGAGGTGACCGATGCCTGCGCCGCCTGGGCCAGCCCGGCCTGCCGCGCCACCGCCTGCGCCACATTGGCGACGAAGGTGACCATCTGCTCGTCGGTCGGCGGCATGGGGAGCATGACGACGGGGCTCGGCATCAATGAGACGATGGCCCGGTCGGCCAGTTCGACACTCGATTCAGCATTGCGGGCCGAGGGCTGGATATGCGCCAGCACATCGGCGATCTCGGCATGGATGCGGGCATAATCGGCAGCGGCGGCGGAGCGTTCGCGATCCCGCAGCAAGGCGGCGCGGGAAGTCTCTCCCTCTGCCCCGCCATGCATGGCACGGGATTGGGAAACGGCAGGCACAGCCAAGGGGCTGCGCTCCGTTGCGCTGGTCACCGGGGTGACAGCCCCGGCGCGGGGCAAGAACTCGTTCATGACACATTGCCTTCTAATGTGTCCCCATCAACAAAAGACGGACGAGTTCGGCTAAGCTTTAATTCACGATATTGCGCCCATCCGCATCGAATCGCATCGCATCGGGCAGATCGATGTGCGGACGGTCCATCTCGGTCGCCATGGCGTGCTCGATCCGGTAGACGAAGGCGAGGATGGCGGCGACGGCCATGAACAGCCGTTCGTCCACTTCCTGCCCCGCGCGCGAGGTGAAGTAGATGGCGCGGGTAAGCTCGGGATATTGCAGCACCGGCCGGCCCTGATCGGCCGCGAGCGTGCGGATCGCCGCGGCGATTTCATCGGAACCGCGCGCGACTACCACAGGCGCCGCATCGCGCCCCGGATGATAGCGCAGCGCGACGGCGAAGTGCGTCGGGTTGGTGAGCACCACCGTGGCCTCTTCCACCGCCTTACGCACCGAGCCGTTGAGCGTCTCATATTGCCGCCGGCGGATCGCGCCCTTGAGTTCGGGAGAGCCTTCCGTCTCCTTGTGCTCCTGTTTCACTTCCTGCTTGCTCATGTTGAGCCGCTTCATGCGCTGGAAGATCTGCGCCGGCACGTCGATGCCCGCGATGAGGAACAGGGCCGCCGCGAGCGCGAGCGTGACGACCACGAAGATGTGGCCCATCTCGCTCATCGCCGGCATCACCCCGGTCTTGGCCATGCCGTGAATCGCATCGAACTGCCGCCACAGCAGCACGCCGCCGATGCTGCCGAGCAGCACCACCTTGGCGAGGGATTTGACCAGCTCGATAATGCCCTGCATGCCAAAGATGCGCTTGAGCCCGTTGATCGGGTTCATGCGCTCCGGCTTGGGCACGAGCGCGCCGGTGCGGAAGCCGAGCGAGCCAAGCACGGCAGGCGCGGCAATCGCCGCGACGACCGTCGCCAGCAGCACGCCCGCGAGCGGCAGCGCGATGATGGCGAGCAGATGATAGGCGCGCTGCTCCGGGGCGAAGCCCGCAATATCGCCCTGATCGAACCGCAGGGCCTCGGCGAGCATCAGGCGGATGGCGTCGATCAACGCCGGCCCGGCAATCGCGAGCCAGCCGACGCCGGCCATCACCACCATGGCGGTGGAGAGTTCGCGGGACTGGAGAATGTCGCCCTTGCTGGCCGCGTCCGTCAGACGCTTGGCTGTTGGCTTCTCGGTCTTTTCGCCGCCGCCGGAGGCTTCCTGCGCCATGGTTCAGCCGCCCGCCAGCAAGCGGCTCATGTCGAGCCCTTGGCGCAAGGCGTCGCTGATCGCCTCGCCCATGACCGGCGCGGCGATGGCGAGCAGCACGAGGCCGGCCAGCAGCGTCGCCGGCAGGCCGACCGCGAAGAGATTGAGCGACGGCGCGGTGCGCGCGAGCATGCCCATGACGAGCTGGACGAGAATGAGCGTGAAGGTGACCGGCAGGGCGATGATGACGCCCGAGGCAAACATGGTGCCGCCGAACTGCGCGATGCTCTCGAACGCGCTCGCCGGCATGAGATTGCCCGGGGGCAGCGCCTTGTAGCTCATCACGACGTATTGGATGAGCAGCAGATGCCCATCCATGGCGAGCAGCAGGAAGGTAGCAATGATCGAGAGAAAGCGGCCGACGACCGGCGTTGGCTGGCCTGAGAGCGGATCGACCATGGAGGCAAAGCCGAGGCCCATGGCATTGGCGATCGTCTCGCCGGCAATGAACGCCGCCGAATAGCCGATCTGCAAGGCGAAGCCGAGGCTGAGGCCTGCAATCACTTCCGCCGCGACGAGGGCGATGCCGGCGATGCTGGCCAGCCCTTGTTCGGGCAGCGCAAAGGGGGCGCTGTTGAGCGCGGCAATGCCGATCGCGAGGCTGAGTATGATGCGCAGCTGCACCGGCACGGCGGCGGCGCCGAAGATCGGCGCGGCGAGCAATGCGGCGCCGGGCCGGATCATCGCCAGCATCCAGAGCCACAGCTGCGCCTCGAGGCCCGCAAATGCCGGTGCGATCATCTGAGCAGGTCCGGAATCCGCTCGAAGATCTCGCGCGTGAAATCGGCGATGAGCATCAGGATCGCCCCGCCGAACAGCGCCAGCGTCACCGCGACGATGATGAGCTTGGGCACGAAGGAGAGCGTCGCCTCGTTGATCGAGGTCGCGGCCTGGATCATGCCGATGATGACGCCCGCCAGCAGGGCCGGGATCAGGATCGGCCCGGTCGCGAGCGCGGCAACCCATAGCGCCTGCTGGGCGAGGCCGACGAAGAAATCGCCATTTTCCATGATGCGTCCCTTTCCTGCCCGCTCAGGTCGCGAACGAGCCGGCGAGGGAGCCCATGGTCAGCGCCCAGCCATCCACCAGCACGAACAGCAGCAGCTTGAACGGCATGGAGATGATGGTCGGCGAGAGCATCATCATACCGAGCGCCATCAGCGTGGAGGCGACGACGAGATCGATGATGAGGAAGGGCAGGAAGATCATGAAGCCGATCTGGAAGGCGGTCTTTAACTCGCTGGTGATGAAGGCCGGCAGCATGATCGAGAAGGGAATCTCCTCGGGCGAGCGGAAGGCCGGCACGTTGGCGAGGTTCTGAAACAGAGCGAGGTCGTTCTGGCGGGTCTGCTTGGCCATGAAGCCATGCAGCACCTTGCCCGAGCGGCTCACCGCTTCCTCGATGCTGATCTGACCCTCACCATAAGGCGTGTAGGCGCTGGCGGTGATCTGGTCGATCGCCGGGCGCATCACGAACAGCGAGAGGAACAACGCGAGGCCGACGAGCACCTGGTTCGGCGGCGTCTGCGCGAGGCCGAGCGCCTGACGGAGCAGCGAGAGCACGATGATGATGCGCGTGAAGCTGGTCATCATCAGCACCAGCGACGGCAGCACCGTCAGCAGGCTCATCAGGACGAGGATCTGCAGCGAGATGGAGAGCGGGCGGCCATCGCCCGAAACATCGTCGAGCGCGCGGGTCAGCCCGCCCGAGGCAGCGGCGGCACCTTGCGGCAGGGCACCGGTTGCCGGCGCCTGCACTTGCGGCGCGGGTGCGGCGACTGGCGCAGCGGGTGCGGCGGGCGCAGCTTGGGCGAAGGCGGGCTGCGTGAGGCTCAGCGTCGCTAGAAGCAGCGCGCAAAACAGCGCAGCGCCGATCAGCAAACCCGTGCTCCTGCGAAGGCAGGAGCCCAGGGCGGCAAGGGACAGCGACTGCGCCCTGGGCTCCTGCCTGCGCGGGAGCACTTGGATGGTCGCCAGAATATGGTCAACCATGACGGGTTTCGCTCTCCGCGATCTTCTCGACCTTGCCGCGCGAGACCGAGAGCAGCAGGCGCTTGCCCTCGAACTCCACGACCGCGAGCTTGCCGAGCGTGCCCATGGGCAGCACATCGACCAGCTTGACCATCCGATCGCGCTGGCCGGCGCCCAGCATGCCGGGCTGATATTTGCGCCACAGCCACAGCGCGCCATAAGCCATGCCGCCGACCAGCGGCAGCATGATGAGCAGCTTGAGGAAATACCAGGCGAGCGCGCTCATGCCCGGCGCTCAAGCCCGGCGAGGCGCGCCTCGGTGGAGGCGATCTCGACAATGCGCACGCCATAACGGCCGTTCACCGTCACCACCTCACCCCGGGCGACCAGCGTGCCGTTGACCATGATGTCCAGCAGATCGTCAGCCTGACGATCGAGCTGCACGACGCTGCCCTCGCCCAGATTCATGATTTCGGCCAGACGCAACTGGGTGGCGCCGACCTCGACGGACATGCGGACGGGGATATCGGCCAGCAGGGCCATGTTGCGGCCCAGACCCATGTCCACCGGTGCGGCGGCCTCAGCCCGGAGTGTTTCGCTCATCTCGCTCATTATGTTGGTCCTCAGGCCAGTTTTTCGATCATGAAGGCGGCACTGCCGTCCTGTTCGCCCACGGTGCCCTGCGCGAATACGCGGTCCCCGACGAGCAGCGGCAATTGCCGCGCGATGTGAATGGGAATGACGTCGCCGGGCTTCAGCGACATCAGCTCCGCCATTTTGAGATTGGGCCGCGCCAGCACCGTGCGGACGGGGAAGCGCACATCGTCCAGCCGGGTGGCCAGACGGGTCCGCCAGACCGGATCGGCCGGCCGCGCCTCGTCCCCCGCCTTGGGCGATCCGACGATCTCTAGCCCGCCAAAGCCGGCCTTGGGATAAATGAACTCGATGATGCGCGGGCGATGATCGCCCATGTCGACCTCGAACCCCTGCACCACGATGGCCGTCTCTCCGGGCATCAGCTGGGCATGGGCCGGATTGGTCTCGCGGTTGATGAGCACCGGCTCCAGCGGGGCGATCTCGGCCCAGCATTCGACCAGCGCCGCGATGATGCCATCGGCAAGCCGGGCGCCGAGCCGCGTTTCCGTGGGCGTGAACTCGCGCTTGTCGCTGCTCGCACGGTCGCCCTTGCCGCCATAGAAGCGGTCGACCAGCAGCGAGACCAGCGGCGCGTCGATGCGCAGCACCACCGGCCCCTTGATTGGGTGCAGGCGATAGAGCGAGAGGCTGGCGAACTCCGGCGCGCTCGCATCCCACATCATGAACATGGTTTCTTCGAGCGGCAGCGCGGTGACCAGCGGACGCGCGCCCCCATAGGGCTCGATGATCGCGCGCAACCGGCGGCTCACCCGCTCGCCGAGTTTTTCCAGTCCGCTGATCGCGGCGACCGGCTCACTGGTCTGTCGCCCGAGCGCGAAAGGCTGCACGTCATTCATCGTTCATTGTCCCCGTCCGACCCCCGTCGGACACGGCGCTACTGAATAACGAAATTGGTAAAATAAACGTTATCAATGCCGCCGTAGCCCGTCTTTTCCTTCAAAACATCGTTAATAACGGTCAGAAGTTTCGCCTGGAGCTTCTCCTTGCCCTGCGGGGTCGAGAGGTCGAGCTCCTGCTCCTGCGCCATCATCATCAGGATGGCCGAGCGGATCGGCAGCTCATGCGCCTGCACCGCCTCGATCACGCGCTGGTCGTAATAGGTCGACACGGCGATCGAGACCTGCGCGAAGGAGTCACTGTCCGCGAGGTTGGAGGTGAACGGCGCCGGGATCTGGAAATAGGTCGCCTGATAGGCCGAGGCATTGGCCGGGCGGGGCAGATCCACGCCCTTGCCCTCGCGCTCCGGCGCGTGCTGCTCGGCGGCCTTGGCGGCCCAGGTCTTGGCGACCTCCTCGGGCTTCTCGCCGGTCAGCACCAGCTGCGGGCGAAAGGCGTCTTCCGCCGGCCCGCTTTCCTTGTGCATGGAGCCAGCGGCGAAGAACCCCGCCGCAGCGCCACCGCCACCCAGCAGCGCCACGGCGCCCAGGATGATGATCAGCTTCTTCTTGCCGCCGCCCTTCTTCTTGGCGGCGCCGGCGTCCGGTGCGTCACTCATCGATCGATCCCCTTAAGCAAAGCGCACATGCCCGTCGGCACTGTCGCGCGCGGCGACCCTGCTCTCATCGGGCTGGCGAGATTGTTCCCCGGCGACGCGCGTGAACGATGTCCCGCGATCGCCATCCTGTCTGCGACCCTGCTGCTGCATCTGGCTCGCCAGATCGCGCTGGGCCTGGCCCTGGGCCTGATTTTGCGCCTGATTTTGGGCCTGGCTTTGCGCCTGCCCCTGATCGCGCGCGGCATCCGAGGAGGCGCCGGCCTTCTCGACCGTGATCTGCCCGAGGTGCAGGGTGGCAAGACGTGCATCGGCCTGCAGCGTGCCGCGCCCTTCGTTGAGGCGCCGTGCGGCTTCATCCGTTTCCGCTGTCAGGCGGATATCCATGGCGCCTGCGCCCTGGAACACATCGACCTCAAGCCGGCCCAGATGCGGCGGATTGAGCGAGAAGCGGCTATGCCCGCCGCCTTCCGCCAGCCCGGCAATTTCTCGCGCCAGCCGGTCGATCCACTGGCCGGAGACGCCCATGTCGATAACCTGTGCGCCCAGCGCCGAAGCTGCCGAAGGCGCTGCCTGGCCTGCGCCGCCACTGCTGCTGACAGCGCCGCTCTCGGTCGAGATGCCAACCGGCAGGTCGATGACGAAGCGCTGGGCCGTGTCTGGAGCCGGCGCCGCGGCCTTGCCGGTCGTTGCGCCCTGCGCCGCCAGAGCATCTGCCAGGCTGGCACCCTCCGCCTTTGGAGAGTCCGCGCCATCGGCCTTGGGGGCAGCGAGCGCTGCCACGCCGGCGGGTGCCGTCGCGCCATCCTGCGATGAAGCGGCGGCACGGCCTCCCTTGGGCCCGGTGCCGGCGGCAACATGGGCAGCCATGGCCGGCATACCGGGCGCGAGCGGGAAGGGAATGACCTGTGCCTGCAGCGGCTGCGCGGGCGCCGCAGCGTTGGTGGCGCCATCATCCGTCGCGGCCGTGTCACCGGCCTCGGCGTCTGCATTCGGCTCGCCCTCGGTCAACACCAGGGCGGCATCCTGGGGCGGCTGCGCTGTCGCAGCGCCCTGCTGGGCCTGCTGCGCCTGCAGCTGAGCCGCGACGGTAACAGCCTGCTGGGGCTGGCTCGCGAACCGATCGGGCGCTGTCAAAGCCAGCTTGTCACCGCCGACCAGCGCGAGGATATCGGCGCTGAAGCCTTCGTCCGGGGCACCGGCCGGTCCGGTCGTGGCAGTCCCGTCATTGTCGACGACAAGGCTGAGGCCCGCGCCCCCGGCCGCCGGAGCATTGCCGTTCAGCGCAGCCAGCTCGACAAGCGCAGCGAACTGCCCGCCCGTGGCGAGGCCCGGTTCCCCGGCCTTCGCATCGGCAGCCGGAGCGCGCCCCGTCATCATGCTGAAGAGCGACGTGATGTTGATCATTCTTCCAGTCCCCTGTTCTGCATCCGCCGGACGCGCGGCTGCGCGGCCAGCCGGGCTTCGCGCTGCGCTTCCCGTGCGGCCTTGGCCTTGTCCTTGAGGCGCTCAGCAATTTCGCGTTCACGATCCGCCACCACCCGTTCCGCATCGCGCGCGTCGATCCGCCGATTGGCATCGAACAGCGCGCCATCGAGCTGCCGGCCGGCGCGCTCCAGGCGGCTGGCCAGTTCGCGCCGCGCAGCGAAGAGTCCGCCGATCTGCTGCCCGCTCTGGCCGCACAGCTCTTCGCGCACCTGCGCGATGCGGCGGGCATTGCTGGCGATCTGGCTCGCCTCATCCTGCGCAAGCGTGAGCGCGGCGACGGCCTGATTGTGCTGCACGTCCCGCACCCGGACGAGGCGCTTGCGCGCGGCGACCATGCGGCTCATGCCCCGAACTCCGCGATCAGCGCGGCGGCGCTGGTGTCGACGTCAATCGTGGACTTGCTGCTCTGGCGCAGGAAGCCCAGCAACTGCTGCCGGCGTTCCACGGCCTCATCGATGGTCGGATCATTGCCAGGGCGATAGGCGCCCATCAGGATGAGATCGCGATTTTCCTCATAGGCCGCCCACAGCCGCCGATAATTGGCGGCCGCGCGCAGATGCTCGTCATCGACGATGTCCGCCATCACGCGCGAGAGCGAGCGCCCGACGTCGATAGCCGGGAAGATGCTCTGCTCTGAAAGATGCCGCGAGAGCACGATATGCCCGTCGACAATGGCGCGGGCGGTATCGACGATCGGATCGTCGGTATCGTCGCCATCGGCCAGCACAGTGTAGATCGCGGTGATCGATCCGCCCGAGCGGCTGTCCACGCCGGCCCGCTCGACAAGGCGCGGGATGAGCGACAGCGCCGAGGGCGGATAGCCCTTCATCGCCGGCGGCTCGCCCAGCGACAGGCCGATCTCGCGCTGGGCATGGGCACAGCGGGTGAGACTGTCGATAAGCAGCAGCACCTGTTTGCCACGGGCGCGGAAATATTCGGCGATGGCAGTCGCGCGGGCAGCCGCGCGCAGGCGCAGCACCGGCGGATGATCGGCCGGCACGGCGACGACGACGCTCTTGTTCATGAGCGCGCCGCCGATCTTGGTCTCGAGGAAGTCGCTGACCTCGCGGCCACGCTCGCCGATCAGGCCGGTGACGATCACGTCCGCCTCAGCGCCGGCGATCATCTGGCCCATCAACACTGATTTACCCACGCCCGAACCGGCCATGATGGCGATACGCTGGCCGCGACCGGCGGTCAGCAACGCATTCACCGCGCGCACACCGAGATCGAAGCGTTCCAGCACCCGGCCACGATCCAGCACATTGCCGCGCACCCCAGCGAGCGGCCACTGACCATTGGCAAGCACCGGCCCCTTGCGATCGAGCGGCTGTCCCATGGCATCGATGACGCGGCCGATCAGCCCCTCGCCGACCTGCACCATATTGGCGGCGCTGTCCGGCTCGACGCGCGCGCCATTTTCCAGCGGCGCATCCTGATCCAGCGGCACCAGCACGGCGCGGCTGCCCCGGAAGCCAACGACCTCGGCGCGCACCGACATGCCATCGGCTGCACGAATGCGCGCGCCGGCGCCGATGGGGCGGGAAAAGCCGGTCACTTCGAGCATCCCGCCATCATGGCCAACCAGCCGGCCGACATGGCGCGGCGCCTGATTGGGCACCTGCATATGATCGAGCAGGCGCGTGGCGCGGGCGAGTTCCGCCTGGATCACAGCCGGCCCTCCATATCGTCCATCAGCGCCTTGAGGCGCGCCAGGCGCACGTCCGGGCCATCCTCGATCCAGCCATCCGCCGTAGCGAGACGGACCGATCCGCGCGGCACATCGGCGCTGGCCGCGAGCGAGAAGCGCAGCGGCTCGGCCTGCAGCAGCGGCAGATCCTCGGGATTGACCTCCAGCCGGGCCTTGGCATCCTCGGTGTCGATGCAGGCGGCGACTGCCTCGCAGCGCGCCCGGAGCACATCGGCATCGATCGGCACTTCACCCACGATCTGGCCGACCAGACGGATGACCGCCTGGGACAGCAGCGTGGCGAAGGCGCCTTCATCCACTTTGCCGAGCGCCAGAACGGCGGCAGCCAGCTCCCGCCGCGCCGCATCGTCCTGCTCGGCGGCTTCGCGCGTGATGCGCTCGCCTTCCTGAAAGCCCTGCACGAAGGCATCGCGCGCGGCTTCCTCAATGGGGTCGACCGGCGCCTGAGCGGCCAGCGTCTCATCATAGCCGCCGCCCGGCCCGCTTCCGCCGGGGAAGGTTACATTCCAGGCCCGATGGCCCTGCTCCTCGGCATAGAGGTGGCGAAAGCCCCTGCCATCGCGCCCGACGCTGCCGAAATTGCCCCAGCTCTCCAGCGGCGCGGCGCCGCTGACGCTATCGGCCGACCAGATCCTAGACATAGTCGTCGCCCTTTCCGCCCAGCATGATCGCCCCTTCCTCGCCCATGCGGCGCGCCTCGGCGATGATCGCCTTCTGCGCTTCCATCACTTCGGCAAGGCGCATCGGGCCGCGCTCGTCCATCTCGTCCTGAATGGACTGGGCGGCGCGCTGCGACATGCAGCCCAGGATGCGCGTGCGCAGCGTGTCGCTCGCGCCCTTGAGCGCGACGACCAGAATGGCGTTGTCCACCGCCCGCATGAGCGTGCCCAAATCCTTGTCCGACAGGGCCTGCAGATTTTCGAAGACGAACATTTCGTCCTCGATAAGCTGCGCGACATTGCGATCCCGCTTGTTCAGCGCCTTGATGATGCGCTGCTCATGATCCTTGCGGATGTTGTTCATGATCGCGGCGGCCTCGCTGGTGCCACCGCGCTTGGTGGTGCCAGCGGAGGAGCGGCCCTGCGCCGGGCGGGAGGCGATGAGCTGCTCCAGCTCGTCCAGCGCCTCGGTGCTCACCGGGCCGAGCGTGGCGACGCGATAGACGACATCGTCCTGCACCTCGGCCGGCAGCAGCTGCAGCGTCGCGGCGGCGACGGCCGGGTCCAGATGGGCCAGCACGATGGCCATGATCTGCGGATGCTCGGGCTCGATGATCGCGGCGATCTCAGCCGGCTCCATCCATTTGAGCATCGAGAGCTTGGTCGAGCGCGTTGGCGGCGTGATCCGCGCGAGCATATTGTCCGCGCGGTCGGGCCCGAGCGCCTTGTGCATGGCGCCGCGGATATGCTGGGTGGCGCCGTAGCCGATGGTGGTGCGACCGCGCGCCTTGGAGACGAACTGGTCCAGCGCGGCGTTCACCTCGTCCACCTCGACATCGGCGACGTCATACATGGCGTAGCCGAGCTGGCGCACCTCGTCCGGCTCCAGCCGGGAGAGGATCTGCGCGGCTTCGTCTTCCTCGAAGAGCATCAGCAGCACGGCGGCAGCGGCGCTGCCGGTGAGCGGGCGAGCGGCTTCGACCTCAGCCATCGGCCTTCACTCCATCCTTGAGGAGATCGCGAACGACGAGCGCAGCGCGATCGGGGTCCTGCTTCACAAAGTTGCGGATCAGCGTGGCGCGATCGCTATAGTCGTGCGTGGCACTGATCATATCGAGGGTCACCGGCTGAGCGGGGTCATGCACCGCCGCCGAGGCCCGGCCGATCTCTGCCTGGATTTCCGTGCCGATCTGCTGGCCGATCTGCGCATCGAGCACCTGACGCTCCGCCTGCGCGGCGGACCAGCGCTTGAGCAGCGGACGGCCGATGCCGACCAGCAGCAGCAGCGCGACGAGCAGGGCCGAGACGTTGCGGGTGAGCATCGCCACCCAGGCTTCCTGATACCAGGGCGTCGCATCGGTGGCGGCATCCCCGGCGGCTTCGGCGAACTTGCGCGAGGAAATCGCCACCACGTCGCCGCGTGCCTGATCGAAGCCGATTGCGCCTTTGACCAGCGCCTCGAGCGCGGCAATCTCCTGCGGCGTGCGCGGCTTGCCATCGGTGCCCTGATCCAGCGCGACGGCGATGGACAGGCGCTGCACGGTGCCCACGGCGTCCCGCGTCACGGAGACTTCGCGGCCCAGCTCGAAGCTGCGGTTGAAGGTCTCGGTCGTCTTGAACGGCGGCATGCCGGGTGCGGGCGGCGTCTGCATGGCGTTGGCCTGTGCCTGCGCCTGCGTCGGCGGCGGGCCGCCCGGATCGGCGGGATTGACCGGCGGATTGGGCTGCAGCGCGCCGGGGATGCCGCCGGGTGCCGCATTCGCATTGCCCTGCGCATCCGTGTTCCAGCTGCCGGTTTCGGCACGCAGCCGGGCTTCGTCCTGCGGATAGGTTTCGCGCGTGGCCTGCCGCTCGGCGAAGTTCACCTCGGCATGCACCTCGGTCGAGAACTTGCCGGCACCGATGATCGGCGTGAGCAGCGCAGTCACAGCCTGACGGTAGCGATCTTCGATGCGGCTCTGGATCTGGATCTGCCGATCCGTCTCCGCGCCGGCCCCGGTCGCATTACTGAGCAGGCGGCCATTCTGATCGACGACCGACACCGATTCCGGCGCCATGTCGCCCACGGAGGAGGCGACCAGATGCACGATGGCCTCGACCTGCCCTTCGGACAGCGAGCGACCATTGGCCAGTTGCAGCATCACGGATGCCGTCGGGCGGGAGCGCTCGCGCAGGAAGATGCTCGGCGCCTCGACCGCGAGGTGAACCCGCGCCTTGGTGACCGCATCGATCGCCTCGATGGTGCGGGCCAGATCCATCTCGCGCGCGCTGCGCAGCTTCTCGCCCTCGACGGCGCGGCTCGCGCCCATCGGCATGGAGTCGATCAGCGTGTCGCCGGTCGGCGCGCTGCGGGGCAGGCCCTCGGCGGCGAGCTTCATCTTGGCGTTGAAATAATCGGTCTCGGCGACGGTGATCGCACCGCTCGTCTGATCGAAATTATAGGCGATGCCGCTCTTGCCCAGTGCCTCGGCCACGGCGGCCTGGTCGGCCTCGGGCAAGCCCCGGAACAGGTCGCGCTGCGGCGGTTCGCGCAGCGCCAGCCAGGCCAGCGCGGCGAGCGCAGCAACAGTAATCAGGCCGATCATCGGCAGGCTGCGCTGCACGGCGGGCTGCTGGAGCAGGCCCGTGAGGCGCAGCTTCATGCCCTGCGCGCCGGCCGCAAAGCCCGCGCCAGACCCGGAGAGGGCAGGCAAGCCGGACTGCATCGCTGCCTGGTTGCCAGTGGTGGTGGTGATGTTCGCGTCGCTCATCTCATTACACCGGCATGCTCATGATGTCCTTGTAGGCGGACAGGAGTTTGTTGCGGACCTGCAGGGTCGTCTCGAAGCCCACCGACGCCTGCTGGCGAGTCAGCATCACCGCCGCGATGTCCGTGGTCTCGCCGCGCTCATAGGCAGCGGTCGCGTCGCTCGACTGGGTCTGCAGCTTGTTCACGCCCTCGATGGCGCTGCGCATGGCGTCCGCGAAATCGGCGCCACCCGCAGGGCTGCTGGCGGGCGCGCCGCCGGTCGCGGCACCGGCGGCGCTTTTCGCGGCGTCCTGGATCGCGGAGTTACGCTGGAGAATGCTCTGGCGCAGGGCCAGCACGCTATCGACGGAAAGTCCCGACATGATGATGCCTCCTGCGCTCAGCTGGCCAGCGCGAGGTCACGCATTTCAGCGAGACGGTAGCGCAGGGTACGTTCGGAAATGCCAAGGATGCGCGCCGCGCGGGCGCGATGCCCGCCGGTATCGCGCAGAGCGAGGCGAATGGCGTCCATCGCCGAGGCGCGGGCAACATCCTGAAGACGAGCGCGGGCCGGCAGCGGCGCGGGCTCGGCCGGAACGGGCGCGGGCATGGCGTTGCCGGCAAGGCTGAGATCGCTCACGTCGATCTGGTCGCCTTCCCGCAGCACGATGGCCCGCTGCAGGACATTGCCCAACTCACGGGCATTGCCCGGCCAACTGTGCGCGGCGAGATGCCCCAGGGCAGCGGGCGTCGGCCAGGCAAAGCCGGACTGGCCGCCCTGATGACGCAGCAGAAACGAAGCGGTGATCGCCGGAATGTCACCCGGACGGCTTGCGAGCGCGCTCAGGTGCAGCGGCATCACGTTGAGCCGCCAGTAAAGGTCCGCACGGAACCGACCGGCGTCGGCTTCCGCCGAAAGATCGCGGTTGCAGGCGGCCACGACGCGCACATCGACCGGGACCGGATGCGTCGCGCCGACGGGAAGCACTTCGCCTTCCTGCAGCGCGCGCAGCAGCTTGGCCTGCAAAGCCAGCGGCAGTTCGGCGATCTCGTCGAGGAACAGCGTGCCGCCATTGGCAGCGAGGAACAGGCCGTCGGACGACGCGCCAGCACCGGTGAAGCTGCCCTTCTTGTGACCGAAGAGCATGGCTTCCATCATGGTTTCCGGCAGCGCCGCGCAATTGACGGCGATGAAATCCTTGTCGGCGCGCGGGCTCATATCATGAAGGAAGCGTGCAATGCCCTCCTTGCCTGTGCCGGTCTCGCCCTGAACGAGCACCGTCGCATCGCTGGCGGCGATCCGCTGGGCGAGGCGCATCAGCATGGCGCTGCTCTCATCACCCACCGCCGGCATCCGCGCCGGGCGGAGCAGTTCGGCGATCAGGGCAAAGGCCATCGCCTTGTCCTGCGCACCGAAGGCAATGCGGGCGGGGAAGCCATTGGAGGCGGGCATGAAGCGCGGCGCGCCCTCGCGCCACTCGATCAGCAGGTCACGACATGTGGCATCGGCAATTTCCTCGGCGAGGAGAATGCGCTGGATCGATTTACCACGCGGCGTGTCCGCGCCTACCGTTCGTACAGAAAAGCAGGCAGTATCGAGCCACGCGTCCAGATCCGGCAACAGCCGCTGTACGCGCTGACTCATGTCGACATGCAACATGCGTAAGCCCCCGTTTTGGTCCAGTCCGGGCTCTTGCGAGCCACCCCCGTCTTGCCCGTTAAAAGTGATAAAAAATGCTTAGCATTCGGTTAACGACGGCGAACCATTGCCGCAGTGCGGCAGGATTTTGCCGACCGTCTGAAGGCGCGAAAATCATGTCGCGCATGACGTGCAGAGCTCCACTTTCCCTCTCGACGAACCCTGCCCGGCGCGCTTTGTTGCAAAATATATCGTTTTATTTCATAATATTAATCGGCGTCTCGGGGAAATTTGAGACGGTCACCTAAAGCTCCTGAGGCCTTATCCGTTCTGTGGTTTCGAGGCCGCCACCGCCAAAGGGCAGCGACCCTCAGTGAAGCGGGAAAGGAAACCACATGACTGTTATTGCATCCAACGTGTCCGCGATTCGGGCCCAGAATGCCTCGGCCGCTGCGAATCAGGGCCTGTCGCAGGCCATGGAGCGCCTGTCCTCCGGCAAGCGCATCAACACCGCGAAGGACGACGCCGCCGGCCTCGCCATCGCCACCAAGATGACCGCCGAAGTCCGTGGCCTCGCTGCCGCACGCCGCAACGCCAATGATGGCCTCTCGCTGGCGCAGACCGCTGAAGGCGCGCTGGGCGACATCTCCAACATGCTGGTCCGCATGAAGGAACTGGCTGTGCAGGCGAAGAACGGCACCAACGACACCGCCGCTCGTGACAATCTGCAGGCGGAAGTCACCGCGCTGACCGACCAGATCGCTAAGGTGCAGGGTCAGGAGTTCAACGGCGTGGCGCTGTTCAGCGCGACGGCCACCTCGATCCAGGTCGGCACCGGCTCGACCGACACTGTCTCGGTTGACACCTCGACCGTAACGACGGCGCTCACCGCGCTCGCCACCGCCGCACCGAACATCGGCGGCGCCGGCACGACGATCGGTGCAGCGATGACCGCCATCGACACCGCGATCGAAGCGGTTGCTACCGGCCGTGCCAATCTGGGTGCCACGCAGAGCCGCCTCGAATCGGCTGCCAGCAACCTGACCACCACGATCACCAACCTGTCCGACGCCCGTTCGCGGATCGAAGACGCCGACTTCTCCGAGGAATCGACGGCGCTCGCCAAGAACCAGATCCTCAGCCAGGCCTCCACGGCGATGCTCGCTCAGGCGAACCAGAGCCAGCAGGGCGTGCTCAGCCTGCTCCGCTAAGGGCAGCACCTAAGATCGGACGGCGAGGGTACTGGTCCACACTCGCCGGCCCGGTTGACCCCCGGCACCATAGAGTCCCCATCGTGCCGGGGGTCAGCATCCCCAACAGGGAATATGGAAACCCTCCGCTCCCCCGGGCGGAGGGTTTCTTCTATTGTAGGCGAGCGGGGCGCCAGCCCCCGGCGGATGATCAAGGGGCCTGATCAAACAGCCATCTGTAGTGAGCCGTCAGGCCGATGCGTATGCGGAGGTGTAGGGGCGGGCCGCAAGGGGACGGCCAGCCATGGCCCCTTCCATTGCACCACCACTCCGTTCGCTTCGAGCGAAGTCGAGAAGCATTGCGCACGACGTGTCTGCGGCATAGTTGCCCGCCCTGCCGGTAGTCGAAGGGCTCGACACGAACGAGAGGTTAGGCGACGTGGACAATTCCGAGGTTGGGAAAACAGTGGCGGTTCCGCTCTGGTCCAGCACGTGGACTGCCAAGGCCCCACCTCCGTTCGTCCTGAGTAGCTGCTGAGCCTGTCGAAGCGGCGTATCGAAGGACCGCGCCACCCATCCGGGCAGAGCGCTATTCCTCCGTGGTAATCAACACCGCTTCGCCGACCACCAGAAAGAGCAGGAACGGCGCCCAGGCCGCCAGCATCGGGGGGTACACCCCCAGATTGCCCATCGAGAGCGCGAAATTGTCGGCCACGAAGAAGGCGAAGCCCAGCGCCATGCCGATCACCGCGCGCACGAACAGCTTGCCCGATCGCGCAATACCAAAAGCGGCAACCGAGCCCAGCAACGGCATGAGCAATGCCGACAAGGGCCCGCTGATCTTGTGCCAGAGCGACCCTTCGAGCGATGCCACGGGGCGCCCCGCCTCGCGCAAGGTATCGATCGCCTCGCTCAGGTCGGCAAAGGACATGGCATCGGGATCGACCGAAGACAGCGTGAACTGGTCCGGCGTGACCCCCTTGCCGACCACCATCCGGTCGACATGTCGGCTGACCCCGCGCACGACATCGAACACGCGGATATCCTCAAGCAGCCAGCCATCCGGGGTAAAGCGCCCGTGCTTGGCATAGACGATCGAGATCAGGGCATTGTTATGCCGGTCATAGACGTTCACATCCTGCAGCCGCACGGCGTTGCCGCGACCAGTGATCGTCCCGGCCCGGATGAGGTCATCCTCGTGCCGCACCCAGACGTTGCCCTTGACCCCCGGGTCCGAGGGGATGGGACCGAACTTGGCGGCCTCCCAGGCGGTGAGCGTCGCGGTGGCGCGCACCACTACCCGCTCGTTGAACACATAGCTGATCGCCGCCACGGCAAGACTGGCCAATATGAGCGGCGCGAGAATCTGGTGGGCCGAGAGCCCGCCCGACTTCATCGCCACCACCTCGCTATTGGCATTGAGCGTCGCCAGCGTGATCAGCGTGCCGAGCAGCACCGAAAAGGGCAGGAAGCGGGAGATGATCTGCGGCGCGCGCAGGCTGACATATTGCCACAGCTGCGCATCGCCATTGCCGGGATAGGCCAGCACCTTGCCGGCCTCGCTCAGCAGATCGAGCATCTGCAGGATCAGCACCAGCATCGCCAGCATCGCCAGGCAACGCAGCAGGAAGGTCTTGCCCAGATACAGCGCCAGCGCGCGGGAAGGGAAGAAGTTGAGCAGCATGGCCTATCCCCGATGTGCCTTGCGGTAACGCCGGTCGCCGAACCATTTGAGCAGCGACTTGAACAGGCCGAGCAGCTTGGCGAACTGACGATCCAGCGCACCGATGGGCTGGCCGCCGGGCACATAGGCGGTCTGATAATAGAGCCAGGCGATGATCCCGGCGAAAATGAGGAACGGGCCCCACAGGCCCAGGAACGGATCGATCCGGCCCAGTGCGCCCAGCGACTGCATCGTCTGGTTGATCTTGTGATAGGTGACGATGAAGACGATCGACAGGAAGACGCCGAGCGCGGAGGTCGAGCGTTTCGGCGGGATCGCGAAGGCAATCGCCGCGAGCGGCAGCAGCATCATCATCGCCACTTCCACGACGCGGAAATTGAAGTTTGACCAAGCCTGCGCCCGGCCCAGCGCCGTATCGCGGGTGAGGCCGGCGCGGAACAGCTCCGGCAGGCTCAGCTCCACATCGCCATCGCCGCGCGTACGGAACTCCTCGATCTTCGGCAGCGAGATCGGCAGATCGTGGTTGGAGAAGGAGAGGATGCGCGGCTCGGTGAAGCTCGGAGAATTATGCACCAGCACGCCATCTGTGAGGCGCATGATGATCGTATCGGGGTCGTCGGTCGCCAGGAACTGGCCGCGCGCCGCCGTGACCGCCAGCGACTGGCCGCCGTCGCTATCCATGCGCGCGAAGATGCCGCTCAGCTTCTTGCCTTCGTCCTCGCTCTCCTCGATTCGGATGGTGATGCCATCGCCCAGCTTGGTGAACTCGCCGACCTTGATGGAGGCGCCCAATGCGCCCGAGCGCAGCTCGAACCGCAGCCGCTCATAGGCATATTTACTGTCCGGCTGGATGAAGCCAACGATGGTCAGGTTCAGGATCGCCAGCGCAATGGCATACATATACGGCACTTTGAGCAGTTTCGTATAGGAGAGGCCGACGCCGCGCAGAATATCCAGCTCGGAGGACAGAGCCAGCTTGCGGAACGCCAGCAGGATGCCGAGCATGAGGCCGATGGGAATGCCAAGGCCAAGATATTCGGGCAGGAGATTGGCGAGCATCCGCCACACCACGCTCACCGGACCGCCCTCGGTCGCGACGAAGACGAACAGCCGCTGCATCCGGTCCAGCACCAGAAGCATCGCCGCAACGATGAGGCTTGCGAAAAGCGGGACCGCGATCAGCCTCGCCATGTAGCGGTCCAGAGCGGTCAGCATGAGAGTCCGCAGGTTCCTTGAGCCGGTTCAGGTGGCCCGGCCGGAAGGTCCGGACACGGCAAGGCCGTAAGCGGGATGCGCCCGCGCCGCAACCTTAGAGTGTGTGAACGCCCGCAAGATCATAGCGCCGCGCGTCAGCCGGAGCCGCGAAGGCGCCCGGTCGTGCGACCAGCGGGCGGTTTGACCGGGCCCTCACACAGGCCCGGCCGGTCGATCAGCTAGCGATGGCGCCCGTCATCCGGCCCGCCGTCGCAAACATCTCGAGAATCTGGCCGACCTGCTCGCTCGAATGCTCGGCACAGAGCGAGCAGCGCAGCAGGAAGGTGCCGGCCGGTGTCGCGGGCGGACGGGCCATGTTCACATACAGCCCCAGCTCCAGCAGCGCCTGCCACATCGCCACGGCCTGCGTCTGGTCGGTAAGGATGACGGCGATGATCGCCGATTGCGGCGTCTTGGTGCCGAGCGTGAAGCCGAGATCAATCAGCCCCTTGTGCAGGCGGCGGCTGTTCTCCCACAGATGCGCGCGCTTCTCGCTGGCGTGCATCAGCTTGCGGATCGAGGTCGCGGCGGTGGCGACGACGCTCGGCGGCAGCGAGGCGGTGAACACATAAGGCCGGCAAACGAGGCGCATCACATCGAACTTGGGATGATCCGAGACGCAGAAGCCGCCGACCGTGCCGACCGATTTGGAGAAGGTGCCGACGACGAAATCGATCTCCTTCTCGACGCCCTGCTCCTCATAGACGCCACGGCCATTGGGGCCGAAGAAGCCCATGCCATGCGCCTCATCGACGAGGATCATGCAATTGGGGTGCTTGCGGATTGCGGCAACCATGTCCGGCAGCGGCGCGACGTCGCCGAGCATCGAATAGACACCTTCCAGCACGACCAGCTTGAGCGCATCGGCCGGCAGGCGCCCGAGGCGCTTGTCCAGATCCTCCACGCTGTTGTGGCGGAAGCGCACGATCTCGGCATTGCCGAGTGCGCAGCCATCATAGATGCTGGCATGGCTGTCGGCATCCAGCACGATATAATCGCCCTTGCCGGCCAGCGTGGAGATCATTCCGAGATTGGCCTGATAGCCGGTCGAGAACACCATGGCATGCTTGGTGCCGTAGAAGTCCTTGAGCGCATCCTCGCAGGCCTTGTGGGTCTGGTAGGTGCCGTTGAGCACGCGGCTGCCGGTCGTGCCCGATCCGAACTCGTCGAGCGCCTTCTTGCCCGCCGCCACCACATCCGGGTCGAAGGTCATGCCCATATAATTATAGGTGCCGAGCAGGATCGTCTCCTTGCCCTTGATCACCGCAAGCGTGGGCGACTTCACTTCGTCCATCACGATGGCGAAGGGATCGCGCACGCCGGTCGCCAGCAGCGCCTCGCGCTCGGCGATCAGGGGATCGAACTTGGAGAACAGGTCCTTGTCGGCCTCCGCCACGCGCATGGTGGTTTCCGCCCCGTCGATCACGCTCGCCATGGCTTCAGCCCTCCGCCTTCAGCTTCATCACCGCATCTACCAGCTGGCCGACCGTCTCGATCTCCGCCTGCATGTTCATGGTGATGATGATCTCGAACTCGTCCTCGATGGCGGCGACGAAATCCATGACGGTGAGGCTGTCCCACTCCAGGTCGCCGGCGAAGGTGGTGCTGTCACTCAAGGCGACGCCCTTCTTGTTGAAGGGTTCGATCTGCGCTGCAATCTGCGCGTAGACGTCCTGACGGTCCGACATGGCTGCGACTTTCTTTCCGTAATAGCCCGATAAGGCCCTGTTGCGAGCCGAATGCCCGCTTCGCCCTGCCTATGGCAAGCGAATAAGGCGGGATTCGGGCATCAGCGCGGCAGCAGGCCCTTGTCGCGATAGGCCTGCGCGGTCATGGCAAGACCCGCCTCGGTGGCGATGGCCGGGCGCCAGAGATCGCCCGGCGGATGCAGCGCCGCCTTCGACACCCAGTCGGCATGGCAGAAATAAGCGGCGCGGTCGGGCGTCAGCCGCGCCTTGTCGCCGCGCAGCAGCCGGTCGATGCGGGCGCCGAGGCGGACCAGGGCGGACGGCATGGACATGGTTCGCACCGAGGCACGCCCCACGGCGCGGCCAATGGCACGAGCGAAATCGACATGGCTCCAGCCCTCGGGCGTGCCATCGTCCACCTCATAGATTTTGCCCTGCGTCTCGCCGCACTGCCGAGCGCCGAGCCGCACCAGCAGCTCCGCCAGATCATCGACATGGATCGCCGAGAGGCGCCCGCCCGGCGGCAGCAGCACGAAGCCGCGCGTCGCCATCTGGAACAGCTCCAGCAGCTCGGCATCACCCGGACCGTAGATCGCGGGCGGGCGGATCATCGTCCAGTCGAGCCCGCTTGCCTGCACATGGCGCTCGGCTTCCGCCTTCGACCATCCGTAATCGGAGAGCCCCGGCTCGCGCGCCGCGAGGCTGGAGACATGGACGAGCCGCACCACGCCCGCACGCTGCATGGCGGCGATCACGGCAGCGGTGCCGGTGGCATTGCCCGCCTCGAACCCGGCACGGGTCGGTGCATTGACTACGCCGGCAATGTGGATGACGGCATCCGCGCCGGCGACCAGCGCATCCAGCGCGGCGGCATCCTCCAGCGAGCCGGCAATCCAGCTTACGCCCTCGCGCGGCGGCTGGGGACGGCGGGTCAGCGCGCGCACGGCATGGCCGGCGGCCAGCGCCTTCTCCACCGTCGCCTTGCCGACAAAGCCGGTGGCGCCGGTGAGGGCAAGGGTGCTCAGAGCAGCACCATATAGCTGCGGTGGACCATCGCGGCGCGCGGGGTGCCGCCCAGCAGGCCGGCAACCTCAGCGCTGCGCTTGCCGATGATCCGCTCGGCATCCTGGCTGTCATATTGCGCGAGGCCGCGCGCGATCACCGCGCCATCCGGCCCGACGATGTCGATCACGTCGCCGCGCGCATAGACGCCGCTCGTCCCGGTGACACCGGCCGGCAGCAGGCTGCGGCCCTTGCGCAGGGCTTCGCTCGCGCCGGCATCGACGCTGAGCTTGCCTTTGACGGTGAGGCGCCCGGCCAGCCAGCCCTTGCGCCCGCCGCGTTTGGCCGAGGCGCGGAACAATGTGCCGCGTCCGCTGCTCTGCCAGTGGCCCAGCGGCGCATCGACCCGGCCGGAGATGATCGCCAGATGCGCACCGGCGCCGGTCGCGATCTGCGCGGCTTGCAACTTGGAGATCATGCCACCCGATCCCATGCCCGAGGCGCTGTTGCCATCGCCCATGGCCAGCACGGCGGCGTCGATCTTCTCGACCAGCGGGATCAATGTGGCATCGGGATTGCTGTGGGGGTTCGCCGTGTAGAGCCCGTCGATATCGGAAAGCAGCACCACTGCATCCGCGCCTGCCGCTTGGCCGATGCGCGCGGCCAGCCGGTCATTGTCGCCAAAGCGGATTTCCTCGGTGGCGACGCTGTCATTCTCATTGACCACCGGCACCACGCCGAGGCCCGCGAGCCGGTCCAGCGTGGCGGAGGCATTGAGATAGCGGCGGCGATCCTCAAGGTCGCCCAGCGTCACCAGCATCTGCGCGGCGGGAATATCGTGCCCGGCAAGCAGGTCGGCCCAGACCTGACTGAGCGCGATCTGGCCGACGGCGGCCGCAGCCTGCGCATCCTCCAGCGTCGCACGACCGCCCTTGGCGAGGCCCAGACGGCGCGCGCCGAGCGCGATGGCGCCGGAGGACACGACGATGATCTCCTGCCCATCCGCGCGGCGGGCCGCGATCTCGTCGACAAGGCTGGTGAGCCAGTCGCGCCGCACGGAGCCGTCCGGGGCGACGAGCAGCGCCGAGCCGACCTTGATGACGATGCGCCGAATGGCGGCGGGCGGGAAACCGGTGAGGGCGTCAGTCATGATGGGTATCCCCAACGCACTCTTCTCTCATGCCCAGAACAAACCCACCGTTCGTGTCGAGCGAAGTCGAGACACGCGAGGACAGTGCCAGCCGTGTCTCGACTTCGCTCGACACGAACGGCGCGGGGGACAGGGGAAAAGCCCCTCCTCTTCAGAGGAGGGGTTGGGGTGGTGCTGAACGATGGGGCGTGAGCGCCGCGCAGTCGACACCGGCGCATCATCACCCCCGCCCCCTCCTCTAAAGAGGAGGGGAGATACATCCTCAAATGGGGGACCATGGCTTGTCCTCCACCTCACCTTCCTGCGCGGCCTTCTCCTCGGCCTCGGCGCGGTGAACCTCGCCCAGCATGGGCAGCACGGCATCGAGCAGCGCCTCCATGCCCTCGCCGGTCGCGCCGGAGATGATGAAGGCCTTGCCCGCGCCGGCCTTCTTCAGGTCCTTGGCGACATCTTCCATCAGCTCCTGCCCAAGCAGATCGCCCTTGTTGAGCGCGAGAAGCTGTGGCTTGTCCTCCAGCCCCTCGCCATAATTCTCCAGTTCGGTCTGCACGATGCGCCAGGCCTCGACCGGATCGTCCCCGGTCGCGTCGATAAGGTGGATGAGCACCCGGCAGCGCTCGATATGCCCGAGGAAGCGGTCGCCAATGCCTGCGCCTTCCGAGGCGCCCTCGATCAGCCCCGGAATATCGGCCAGCACGAATTCGCGCCCCTTGTGCAGCACCACGCCGAGCTGCGGCTTGGTCGTCGTGAACGGATAGGCGCCGACCTTGGCCTTGGTGTTGGTCACCTGATTGATGAAGGTCGACTTGCCGGCGTTCGGCAGCCCCACCAATCCCACATCGGCGAGCAGCTTCAGGCGCAGCCACACCCAGCGTTCCTCGCCCGGCCAGCCAGTGCCGTGCTGGCGCGGCGCGCGATTCGTGCTGGTCTTGAAACTGGCATTGCCGCGGCCACCATCGCCGCCGCGCAGCAGGACGATCCGCTGGCCGGGCTCGGTAAAGTCGGCCAGCACCTCGCTATAGCCTTCTTCATCCGGCTCGGAGATGACCTGCGTGCCCACCGGCACCTTGATGACGAGATCATCGCCGCCCGCACCGGTGCGGTCGCCACCCTCGCCATGGCCGCCGCGCGGCGCCTTGAAATGCTGGGTGTAGCGGAAGTCGATGAGCGTGTTGAGGCCGGGCACCGCCTCGAAGATGATGTCGCCACCCTTGCCGCCATTGCCGCCATTGGGGCCGCCATATTGAATATATTTCTCGCGCCGGAAGCTGACCGCTCCCGGCCCGCCCGCACCCGAGCGAATGAAAATCTTGGCCTGATCTAGGAAATGCATCGGCCGCCCATAAGGCCTTTGCCGGCAAAGGTGAAGCGCGGCCTCATACGGGCCCGCCTTCCCATGCTTCCATTTCTCCGGCGAGGCGTTACCTCAGCCGGGTTCGACTGGTGAAAGGCACGCGCGTGACCGTCATAGCAGCACGGCGATATCGCAATGGCGAGGTTGTGGGGGATGTCGACATCCACTGCCCCCGCCATGACCGGCTGCCGGGGGGCGAGTTCGTCTGGATCGGCCTGCATGAGCCGGATGCCGAAGAACTGGCTCAGGTCGGCACCTGTTTCGGCCTGCACCCGCTCGCGCAGGAAGACGCACGCAAGGGCAAGCAATTGCCCAAGCTGGAGCTGTATGGCGACCAGCTCTTCCTGATCCTGCGCACGGCGCATCTGGAAGGCGATCTCATCGGCTATGGGGAGACCTCCGTCTTCCTGGGTGCCGACTTCATCGTCACCGTGCGCCACGGTTCGGCGCGGGCGCATTCGGAGCTGCGCGCCCGGCTGGAGAGCGCACCCGCCGCCCTGGCCCACGGCCCGGATTATGTGTTGCACGCGATCATGGACTTCATCGTCGACGGCTATTTCCCGGTCGTCGATGCGCTGGAGGAACAGGTGCTGGCGATGGAAGCCGCCGCCGGCGAGGCCTTCCTCGACTCAGACCAGATCCGCCAGATCTTCGCGACCCGCCGGGAGATCGTCCGCTTCCAGCGCATCCTCGGGGTGATGAGCGATGTTGCCGGGCGCATGGTCAATCATGTCCAGCCGAATATCGACGAGAACATGCTGCCCTATTTCCGCGACGTGCTGGATCATGTTCGGCGGGTCGAATATCGCGTCGCCGGGCTGCGCGACTATCTGACCTCCGTCGCGGAAACGAGCAGCCTGCTCGAACAGCGCCGCCAGGGCGACATCACCCGGATGCTCGCCGCCTGGGCCGCGATCCTGGCCGTGCCCACCGCCATTGCCGGGATCTACGGCATGAACTTCAGCAACATGCCCGAATTGCAGTGGCGCTACGGCTATTTCATCGTGCTGGGCGGAATCGCGATCATCTGCGCGCTGCTATATCGGCGCTTCCGCAAGCTCGGCTGGCTATGAGCGGTCCGCGGCCGCGCTCGGGGCGAGCACGGCCATGGACTTCAAACGCGTCGACAGCACGCGACTTTCAAGCTGCGACGGGCTCGCGATCCGCATAGATTTCCACCGCCACGTCCTCGCGCATGTCGCCTTCGCCGCCCTCTTCATAGAATTGGCAGAGATCGGCGCGATTGCGGCCACGGCTGTGGCGCGGCTCGGGGCGGCCCGCCGGACGGAAGCCGAGCTTGCGCAACACCCGGCCGGACGCCGGATTGTCGGTGAAATGGCTGGCGCGAATGTTGCGCACGCCCGTCGCGCGGGCGATCTGCATCACGGCCGAAGCCGCTTCCGTCGCGAAACCCAGGCCCCAATAAGGGCGCGCGATCCAGTAGCCCAGCTCCAGCGCGCCATCGTCTTGCGTATGGATGCCGCAGGAGCCGATGAGACGCGGTACTCCCTGGGTGCGCTTCATCACCAGGAACTTGGGCTGCAGCGGATCGTGATCGCCGGCGAGAAAATCGACCGCATCGTCCAGCGTATAGGGCCAGGGCGCGCGGGCAAGATTCCGCACGATCGCTTCATCCGCGATGGCGGCATAGAGCGCCTGCGCATCTTCCGGCCAGCCGGGCCGCAGCAGCAAACGGGGGGTACGTGCAAACATGGTCTTGTCTCCGGTTCCGGGGCGCTCTGCCGCAGACAGATGACGCCTGTGAGACAGCCTTGCGAACGCTGCGAGCAACCGTGCTCCTGACGCGCCGAGGTCTATCGAGGGTCCAGGGAGAACAAGAAAAAAGGGAGGAGGGGCGATCCCTTCTCCCTTGGTTTCAGATGAACCGGCACCGGCTCACCAAGGGATCGTCCCGCTGGACGATCCCTGTCATGAATCGTCCGATTATTCGGCGGCTTCCGCCATCACGTCCACGGACACAAATTTGCGACCGAGCTTGCCGTCGTGGAACACCACGCGACCTTCGGTAAGCGCAAACAGGGTGTGGTCCTTGCCGATGCCGACATTGCGGCCCGGGTAGAACTTCGTGCCGCGTTGACGGACGAGAATATTGCCGCCGAGCACGCTCTGGCCGCCGAACTTCTTCACGCCAAGGCGCTTCGATTCTGAATCGCGACCGTTGCGCGATGAACCGCCAGCTTTTTTATGTGCCATGGTCTAAACTCCTCGAAACTTTCAGAGCATTTTCAGCAAAAGTGGAAACCGGTTTTGCGTCCGAAAATGCTCAATCAACCAAATTCAGGCTCAGGCTTCGGCGGCTGCCGGAGCGGCGTCGGCCTTCTTGGCGGCGGCCTTCTTCTTCGGCGCTTCGCCGCCGATCGCCACGATCTTGAGGATCGTGTGCTGCTGGCGATGGCCGTTGCGACGACGGTAATTGTGCCGGCGACGCTTCTTGAAGACGATCACCTTCTCGCCCTTGGCCTGGGCAATGATCTCAGCCGAGACCGTGAGGCCCTTGCTGTCCTTGATTTCCGAGCCGTCACCCGCGAGCAGGACATCGTCCAGCGTGACGGTTTCGCCGGCTTCACCAGCGATCTTCTCGACGACGATCTTGTCTCCGGCGGCGACGCGATATTGCTTGCCGCCCGTACGCACGACAGCGAACATGGGCTTAACTTCCATCAATCAAATGCTTGGCGCGAACGGCATGGCACAGCCATTTGGAGCTGTCCGCGCGGGAATGTGGCCCCTTAGTGAGGGTCGCCGGACCTGTCAACGGAAAGACTCGGATTTTCGCCGCGCAACCTCACGCGCCGCGCCATCAAACCTGCAACGGGCACCGCCTGCGCGCCATGGTTGAAGCGCTTCTCCCGCCACCCTAAATGAAAGGCATCATGCTGCGCCGACTCACCGCCTTTTTCGCCCTGATGATCCTGGGCTCTGCCGTCAACGCGCAGGCCGACCCGCGTGCCTTCCCGTCGCTGGCCAAGCGTCCGGTCGAAAGCCGCGACCGCACGGTGCCCCCGGCACCGGCGATCAAGCCCGCCGCCACGGACCCGGCGCTCGCCACGCAGGTGGATCGCTTCACCCGCGATGCAGGCAGTGCCGACACGGCCTTTCAGAGCCTGCTCACCGGCAGTCGCGCCAGCGTGGCAGCAGGCGCAGGCGCTGCGCCCAACAGCGAATCCTGGGTGACCGCGCAGACGGCAATCAGCGCGCTCGACAGTGCCCGCTATGAAAGCGTCGCCGCGCTCGCCGCGCTCGACACGCTGTTTGTCGAGCGGCAGGATGCCGAGGATGCCGCCCGCGTCGCCGCAGACCTTGCCGTCATCGATCCGGCCCGCCTGCGCGTGCTGGCAATGGTCGACGCGCAGAATGATGCGCTCGACGCCCTCAGGCGCCAGCTTCCGCAGCCTTGAGCGCGGCGGTGTGCAGCGCAGCCTCCTCGACATAGGCCTCCACGCCGCGGCGCATCCCGTGCAGGTCGGCCTCGCCCAGATCGCGCATATATTTGGCCGGTCGCCCGCTCCACAGCTGGCCTGCCGGCATGCGCTTGCCGGGCGTGAGCATCGCGCCTGCCGCGAGCATGGCATCCCCCTCGATCACGCAGCCGTCCATCACGATGGCGCCCATGCCGACGAAGGCGCGATTCTCCAGCATGCAGCCATGGATGATCGCCATATGCCCGATCAGCACATCGTCGCCGATGATCGCCGGATGGCCCCCATCGCCGAAATCGCTCTCGACATGGACGGTGCTGCCATCCTGAATGTTCGAGCGCGCGCCGACCCGAATGGCGTTGATGTCGGCCCGCAGCACGCAATTGTACCACACGCTGGCCTGCGGGCCGATCTCCACGTCGCCGATAATGACGCAGCCCGGCGCCACGAAGGCGGTCTCGTGAATCTTCGGCGTCTTGCCGTTGAAGGGAAGGATAAGAGGCCTGGTCATGACTTGTCCTCGCTGTGCGCCGTCCAGTCCGCGCGCCGCATCTCATAGATGATCGTGGGATTGTCGGCAGCGGGATAACGGCTGTCACCATAGTCCAGATCGGCACGACGCCGCATGCCGAGCTTCTCCATCAGGCCCCAGGAGGGCGGATTGCTGAGCGAGGTCTGCGCGAAGACCGCCGGCAGATCCCACGGCCCGAACGCCCGCGCCAACATCGCCCGCGCAGCCTCCTGCGCATAGCCCTTGCGCCAGCAATCGTGCCGGATGATCCAGCCGATCTCCCACTGCCCGGCCAGCTCGTCGGGGGCTTCCGGCGAATCGATGACGCCAAGCCCGCAATCGCCCAGCAGCAGCCCGTCGGACTTGCGCTCGATCATCGCCAGCGAGATGCCCTTGGTCTCCCAGTCGGCCGCGATCCGGGCGAAATTGTCCGCAATGGCCTCCGCCGGTCTGGGGCCGCCCAGACAGGCCCGCACTTCCGGCGTGTTCATGTGGGCAAGCCAGACCTGCTGATCGCCCGGCCGCTCGGTCCGCAGGATCAGCCGCTCGGTTTCAGCGATCATTCTGGCCATGGCGTTGCCTCACTGGCCCGCTCAGCCGCCCAGCAGCCGGGCGGCATGCAGCGCATGATAGGTCAGCACGCCCGTACAGCCGGCGCGCTTGAAGCTCATCAGCGTTTCCATCACCAGCGCGTCGCGCTCGCCTGCGCCGACGGTCACGGCAGCCTCGATCATCGCATATTCGCCGCTCACCTGATAGGCGAAGACCGGGATGTTGAAGGCATCCTTCACCCGCGCGACGATATCGAGATAGGGCAGGCCGGGCTTGACCATCACGCTGTCCGCGCCCTCGGCAATGTCCATCGCCACTTCGCGCAGCGCCTCGGCGCCATTGGCCGGGTCCATCTGGTAGCTCTTCTTGTCGCCCTTGAGCAGCCCGCCCGAGCCCACCGCATCGCGGAACGGACCGTAGAAGGCGCTCGCATATTTGGCGGCATAGGCCATGATCTGCACATTGGCGTGACCATCGGCCTCCAGCGCCTCGCGAATCGCGCCGATGCGCCCGTCCATCATGTCGCTCGGCGCGATGATGTCCGCCCCGGCGGCGGCCTGATTGAGCGCCTGGCCGATCAGCATCTCCACCGTGGCGTCGTTCACGACATAGCCGGCTTCATCGAGCAGGCCGTCCTGGCCGTGCGCGGTATAGGGGTCGAGCGCCACGTCGGTCAGCAGGCCGATCTCCGGCACGGCATCCTTGATCGCGCGGATCGCCTCGCACATCAGATTATCTGGATTGAGCGCCTCCACGCCATCGTCGCTGCGCCGGTCATGCGGGGTATTGGGGAACAGGGCGAGGCAGGGAATGCCCGCCGCCGCAGCCTCCCGCGCGCGCGCCACGGCGAGATCGACCGACCAGCGCGAGACGCCCGGCAAAGAGCCGACCGGCTCCTCGACCCCGCGCCCGCCCGTGATGAACAGGGGCCAGATGAAATCGGCTGGCGTCAGGCGATGCTCGGCATGAAGGCGCCGGCTCCAAGCGGCAGCGCGGGTGCGTCGAAGGCGAAGCTCGGGATAGGCAGCGTGCGTCATGCCGGCGGGATAGGCCTCTCGCGCGCCCCGATCAATGGCTGCGGCGCCGCTCGCCCCTGAGAGACGGTGGGGCGCGCCCATCCACGTTCATTCCTTCGACAAATGATATTCAATCCGTTACGCCGTCGCAAACGGCCGACATCCGGCCAACAACATATCCGAGGGAGAGGCAGGCATGGCATCCACCGCCGCCACCACATTCAGCGCCGCGCTGGCCAGCAGGCCCGTGCGCAGGTTCCAGTGGATCACGGTCGGCATCTGCCTGCTCATCCTTGTCAGCGATGGCATCGACATGCAGCTGCTCGGCATCGTCGCGCCCCTGGTGATCGCCGATTTCGGGGTGGATCGCGGCACATTCGGCATTGCGATGAGCGCGGCGCTGATCGGCTTCGGTCTCGGCGGCTGGCTGGGCGGGATGCTGGGCGACAGGATCGGCCGGCGCTACGCCCTCGCCTTCGCCGCCATCATCTTCGGCCTCGGCACCATCGCGGCAGGCCAGGCCGGCAGCGTGACCAGCATGGCTCTGTGGCGGCTGGTCAGCGGCATCGGCTTTGGCGCAGCCTATTCCAACGCATTGACCATGGCCAGCGAGTGGCTGCCGGACCGGCTGCGGCCGATCACGGTCAGCTCGCTCTCGGTCGGCACGCCGATTGGCGGCGCCGTCGTCGGCTGGGTCGCCCCCGCCCTGTCGGACCTTTATAGCTGGCGCTGGACCTTCATGGTCTTCGGCATCGCGACGCTTTTCCTCATCGTGCTGATTATCGCCGTGCTGCGCGACAGCCCCTCCTTCCTTATCGCGCGCGGTCGCAAGGCGGAGGCGCAGGCCGTTGCCCGCCGCGTGCTGGGTGAAGACATCGACCTCATGCCGGAGCGCCATCGCGCGGATGATGGCGCCGGCGTCGCCATCGGCGTGCTCCACCGCAGCAACCTGCGGATGAACATCGGCGTCTGCACCTCCTTCACCGCCTGCGCCCTCGTCGCCTATGGCATCCTCAACTGGTCCACCACATTCCTGACCGCCGCCGGCTTCACCCTGCCGCAGGCGGGCAATGCCGTCTCGGTGGCGGGCATCACCTCCATGGTCGCGGCGATTGCCGCTGGCTTCCTCAGCCGGCGGCTGGGCACCCGCACGGTGATGAGCGGCATCAGCATCGCGCTGTTCCTCTGCATCGTCACGCTCGGCTTTTTCGTCGAGACGCTCTCCCCGGCGCCGACCGAGACCGAGCGGCTGATCGTGGTCAGCCTGATCGGCGCCTCGGCGGCGGCCTTCAGCGGCGGCATCGCGACCATGTATGTCATCATGACCCATGGCTATCCGCCCTCCTGCCGCTCGTCGGGAATCGGCTTCGGTATCTTCATGAGCCGGGTCGGCGCGGTGTCGGCCAGTGCGTTCGGCGGCGCGCTGCTGGAACTGGGCAATGGCAGCGTCATCCCCTTCTTCGCGGTGCTGGCGGTCGGCGCCATTCTCGTCTCGGCAGCCTCCTTCATTGTCGACCAGCATATGCCGCCCGCCGGGCGCCCCGTCCCGCTGCCGGCCTGAGCGGATCAAGCCGCGGGAACCTAATCTGCGCAGGTCCGCTTAAGGCGCATGCTGGCGCGCGCACCATTTGAGGATGTTCTGGAGGAGATCGCCTCGGGCGACCTCTCGTCGGGCTCCGGCACGGCCGCAGCCTGCGCGCTGGCGATGGGCATTGCCTGCCTGCGCAAGGCGATCGCGGTGAGCCTCCATCATCCCCCCGTCGACCCCGCCCTGCACGATTCGGCGGCTCGGCTGTGCGCCCTGCAGGATCGCGCGCTGGCCGCTGCCAAGGCGGACGCCGTCGGTTTTCCGCGCCTCGTCCGCGCCCGCCCGGATGGCGAGAAAGCGCAGGCGGCGGACGATCTGGTGGCGCTGGCCGACCGCTTCACCTGGCTCTGCGCGCAACTCATGTCGGAAGCCGAGCGACTGGCGCCGCTGCTGCGCCCCAACATGGCCAATGACATCCTCGCCGCGCGCCGATTGGCCGACGCCGCCTCCGCGATCATGGAGGCCAATGGTTCGGAGAATGCAGGCGACGCAACCGAAGGCGCATAGCTCCCCTACCCAAGCGCCGCTGCGCTTGCTAATCGCGCGGCATGACAGATTTTCGCGATCCGCTGGACAGCATCAAGGACCACCCCTTCGATTCAGCCCTGTCCGAGCGATATCTGGTCTATGCGCTCTCCACGATCACCGCGCGCTCGCTGCCCGATCTGCGCGACGGCTTGAAGCCGGTCCACCGCCGCCTGCTGTGGGCAATGCGCCTCTTGCGGCTCGAACCGAGCGGGCCAGCGCCGGATATTCTGGTCGCCAATCCCGAGCGGAACACCACCAGCTACAAGAAATGCGCCCGCGTCGTGGGCGACGTCATCGGCAAATATCACCCGCATGGCGACGCCTCTGTCTATGACGCGATGGTCCGGCTGGCGCAGGACTTCTCCCTGCGCACCCCGCTGGTCGACGGGCAGGGCAATTTCGGCAATATCGATGGCGATAACGCCGCCGCCATGCGCTACACCGAGGCGCGGCTGACGCAGGCCGCTGCCGATCTGATGGCCGGCCTCGACCATGGCACCGTCGATTTCCGCCCGACCTATAATGGCGAGGAGGAAGAGCCCGAGGTCTTCCCCGGCCTGTTCCCCAATCTGCTCGCCAATGGCGCCAGCGGCATCGCGGTGGGCATGGCGACCAGCATTCCGCCGCACAATGTCGCCGAGGTGATCGATGCGGCCACGCTGCTGATCGACCAGCCGGAAGCCGATCACGCCCAGCTCATGCAGTATATGAGAGGGCCGGACTTCCCGACCGGCGGCGTGCTGGTCGATCCGCCCTCGGTGATCTCGGACGCCTATGCGACCGGCCGGGGCAGCATGCGCCTGCGCGCCCGCTGGCACCGCGAGGATGAAGGGCGCGGCACCTGGATCGCGGTGATCGACGAGATTCCCTATGGCGTCGCCAAGGGCAAGCTGATCGAGCAGATCGCCCAGCTCATCGCCGACAAGAAGCTGCCGATCCTCGCCGACGTGCGCGACGAGTCGGACGAGGTTCTGCGCATCGTGCTGGAGCCCCGCGCGCGCACGGTGGATCAGGACGTGCTGATGGACAGCCTGTTCCGTCTCACCGATCTGGAGAGCCGCTTCCCGCTCAACATGAACGTGCTGGATGCCAGCCACACGCCCCGCGTGATGGGCCTGCGCGATCTGCTGACCGAATGGCTCAAGCACCAGATCGAGGTGCTGGTCCGCCGCGCCCGGCACCGCATCGAGCAGATCGACAACCGGCTGGAGCTGCTCGACGGCTATATCATCGCCTATCTCAACCTCGACCGGGTGATCGAGATCATCCGTAGCGAGGATGAGCCCAAGCCGGTGATGATGGCGGAGTTCCAGCTGACCGACCGGCAGGCCGAGGCGATCCTCAACATGCGGTTGCGCTCCCTGCGCAAGCTGGAGGAAATGGAGCTGCGGCGCGAGCGCGACGACCTCGCCGCCGAACGCGAGGATCTGCAGAAGCTCGTCGAATCGCCCGCCCGCCAGCGCACCCGCCTCAAGCGCGACCTCGCCGATCTGCGCAAGCGCTACACGCCGGAAAAGGGCATCGGCGCACGGCGGACTGGACTGGAGCAGGCCGGGCCGGCGCGCGAGATTCCACTTGAGGCGATGATCGAGCGCGAGCCGATCACCGTCATCATGTCCCAGCGCGGGTGGATTCGCGCGATGAAGGGCCATGCCGATCTCACCGCCACCGATGCGCTCAAGTTCAAGGAAGGCGATGGCCCGGCCTATGCCTTCCACGCGCAGACCACCGACAAGCTGCTGCTCGCCGGATCGGATGGGCGCTTCTACACGCTGGGCGCGGACAAGCTGCCGGGCGGACGCGGGTTTGGCGAGCCGGTGCGGCTGATGATCGATCTGGCCAATGAGACCGACATCGTCGCGCTGTTGCCGGCCAGGGCGGACGGCAAACTGCTGCTCGCCGCCAGCGACGGGCGCGGCTTTATCGCGGCGATGAGCGAGATCATCGCTGAGACCCGCAAGGGCCGGCAGGTGGTGAACCTCAAGGCCGGCGCGCAGCTCAAGGTGGTGCGGCCGGTGGCACCGGGGGCCGATTCGGTCGCTGTCATCGGCGAGAATCGCAAGCTCGTCATCTTCTCGCTCGCCGAACTGCCGGAAATGGCGCGCGGACAGGGCGTGACCTTGCAGCGCTACAAGGATGGCGGCCTCTCCGACGCGATGACGCTCACGCTGGCGCAGGGCCTCTCCTGGACGATGGGCGGGGACAGCGGGCGGACCCGCACCGAAACCGACCTGCTCTCCTGGCGCGCGGCCCGCGGCGCTGCCGGGCGGATGCCGCCCAACGGCTTCCCCCGCGACAACCGCTTCGACTGATCCGTCAGCGCAGGCGAATCCTCCTTTTCCCGTCACGGGACGATGGGGACTGTTGCGGCATCAACAAAAATAGGGGCTTGGGCCAGACTTTCAGCCTTAATTTACCATGGGCCGTTAACCCGGCGATCCATGACGGCAAGCGCAAAACGCGAGACGGAGCATGTAGAGGCAGCGGCACGCCCGCGGCCTGCGCCCTTTGATGCCTCCATGACAGAGCCCTTGCCGGCGGTCGACGACCTGCGCGGCTATACCGCCTTCCTGAAGGCGCTCCCTTATCCCGCCGCGCTGTTGACCCAATCCCCATCAGGCCTGCACGTTCTGGTCGGCAATGCGGAGTTTTTCAGCTTTGTCGAGGATCAGGCCGCCAACGAATTGCTCGACAGTGAAGACAGCCAGCGCAGGCAGCGTAACTGGCGGCACCGCGCGCAGGCGATGTTCGATTCGCAGCGCCGCTCCGACCGCTTCGAACTGGAATTCCACGACCGGCTCGGGCTGCGGGCCTACAGCTGCTCGCTGACCTGGGTTGAGGAAGACGATGCGCAGCCCGCCCGGCTGGTGCTCTTCACCGCAACCGACCGCACCAGCGAGCGCAATGCGGAAAGCACATTGCGCAAGGAGCTGATGACGGACAGCCTGACCTCGCTGCCCAACCGCATTGGCTTTGTCGAGCAGATCGAGGGCCTCGCCGAAAATGGCCGCCCGGCCGCGAGCAAGGCGACCTATGCGATCATCGGCTTCGATCTCGTGCGATTCAGCCGCATCAACGAATCGCTGGGCGCGATGGCGGGCGACGAGCTGATCATCACCGTCGCGCGCCGCGTCAAATCCGTGCTGCGCGCGGGCGACGTGCTGGCCCGAATCGGCGGCAACGAGTTCGCCATCTTCGCCCATGTCGGCCATGGCCTGTCCGAAGTGCTGCAGATCGCCGAGCGCGTGCGCAAGGCATTCGAGGCACCGATCCGCCTCTCCACCTATCTCATCAACGTCGAGGTCGCGCTGGGCTGCGCGCTGGCGCAGGAAGACAGCGACGATATCGAGCGGCTGCTCAGGCAGGCGCAGGCGGCGGTGAAGCGCGCCAAGAAATCCGGCGCGCTGGAGGTCTACCGCGCCAATGTGCTCCGCGAGGCGCTCAAGCGCTTCACGCTGGAGAACCGCCTGCGCGAGGCGATCGACAATGGCGAGCTCACCATGGTGTTCCAGCCGCTGATCAACCTGCAGACCGGCGCGGTGAAGGGCTTCGAGGCGCTCACGCGCTGGGAGGATTCGGTGCTGGGGCAGGTCTCCCCCAATGAGTTCATTCCGGTCGCCGAGGAATCGGGGCTGATCGTGCCGCTCGGGCGCTGGGCAATGTGCGAGTGCGTGCAGACCCTTGCGGATTGGGACAGGCGGTTCGGCGAAACCCTGCCGATCACGATGAACGTCAACCTCTCACCGGTGCAGATGGTGCGCGACAATGTGCCCCGCGCGGTGGAGGAAGCGCTGCGCTATGCCGGCATTGCCGGCAACCGCCTGATCATCGAGCTGACCGAAAGCGCGCTCATCGCCGACCCGGACAAGACCCGGCAATTGCTCGGCGCGCTGCAGGCGATGGACGTGACGGTGGCGATGGACGATTTCGGCACCGGCTTCTCCAACCTCGCCAGCCTCCAGTCGCTCCCCATCGACGTGCTCAAGATCGACCGCAGCTTCGTGACGGACATGATCGGCGACGCCGACAAGATCGCCATCGTGCGCGCCATCGTCAGCCTCGCCGGCGCGCTCGGTATGGAAACCACCGCAGAGGGCATCGAGACGCCCGATATGGCCGATGCCCTGCGCAAGCTCGGCTGCCATTTCGGTCAGGGCTATCATTTCGCGCGCCCCCTGCCGCCGCAGGAAGCCTTCCACTACTGGCTGGAGCGCAGCGCCGCCCCGACCATCTGACGCGCCATCTCGCGCGTCTCGTCCGGCTCGGGAAAACCCCGGTCGATCCACGCTCTCTCCAGCGCCTGAAGCGTCCGCGCCACCAGCGGACCTGCCGTCAGCCCCATCGCAATCAGATCGCCTCCCGAAAGCGGCAGGCGCGGCGCCTGCCAGCCGATCAGCGTGGGCGCGCAGTCGGACGAAAAGGCCCGGCCCAGCAGCAGCTGATCGACCGCGCTGTCTTCGCCCAGCGCATAGGCCAGTGCCTGCGGAGTGGCCGCCGAGGTCGGGGTAGCGGCCGCGCGCAAACGCTGGCGCGCCTTGTTGGAGAGCCGCAGCCGTGCGCCGACCTGATCGGCCAGCGCGCCATCGGGCGGAAGCAACGCCGCCAGACGACGCAAGCCGGCCGGCGCGATGCCCGTCGCCTGCTCGGCGGCGATGAGCGCGCGCAAGGCGGCGACGCCCTCCACATCGATCTCCGGCAGCACGGACGCCAGCACCCCGTCGCCCACCATCGCCGCGATCACGTCGGCCGGGTCGGGCAGACCGAGCAGCTTGAGCATCTCGTCCGCGACGCGCTCCCGCGAAAGCGCCATGAGGCTGGTCGCGTGCGCCACGCAGGCGCGATAATCCGGCGTGTCGCGATCCAGCGTGCCGAACCGGGCCGTAAAGCGGAAATAGCGCAGGATGCGCAGATGATCCTCGGCGATGCGCTGATGGGGATCGCCGATGAAGCGCACGCGGCGAGCGAGCAGATCGGCGCGCCCGTCGAAATAATCGGACAAGACGCCACTGGCGGGATCGGCATAAAGCGCGTTCATCGTGAAGTCGCGGCGGGCCGCGTCATCCTGCCAGTCCGTGCCGAACGCGACCGTCGCCCGGCGTCCGTCGGTGGAAACATCCCGCCGCAATGTGGTGATCTCGATCGGGCGATGATCCAGAATGGCGGTGATCGTGCCATGCGCGATGCCGGTCGGCACGGCGCGCAGGCCAGCGGCCTTGACGCGCCGGACCACCTCCTCCGGCAGGTGGACGGTGGCGATGTCGATATCCTTAACCGCGATGCCCAGCAGGGCATCCCGCACCGCGCCGCCGACGAAACGCGCTTCGCCTTGGTCCGCGCCCAGCGCCTCGCAGAGTGCCAGTAGGCCCGGCCAAGCCCGCCACTCGGCATCGGGAAGCCGCTCGGGGAGGGGCGCGCTCATGCGGCCGCCTCGATGCGCCGGGCGAGGTTGACCAGCATCGCTGCCGTCACGCCCCAGATGCGGTGCTCCTGCCACAGAAACTCGTAATAGCTGCGCGTGCCGCCTTCCCAATCCACGGTGCGCAAGGCGCGGTTGGTGGGATCGAGCAGGAAATCGAGCGGCACCTCGAAGATGGCGTCAACCTCCGCCTCGGATGGCCGCAACGCCAGATCGGGCGGGACGATGCCGACAATCGGCTCGATCTCGAACCCCGTGCCGGTGCGGAAGCGATCCGATCGGCCCATCACCTCCACCGCTTCGGGCGGCAGCGCGATTTCCTCATGCGCCTCGCGCAGCGCCGCCTCCACCGCGTCGCGATCACCCGGGTCCAGCCGGCCACCGGGAAAGGCGACCTGCCCGGCATGGGCGCGCAGCCCTGCGTGGCGCAGGGTGAAGATCATGCCCGGATCGGGACGGTCCGTGACCGCGATCAGCACCGCTGCCGGCGTGAACGGCCCCTCCGGCTCAGGCCGGTTGCGATACAGGAAGAAATCATGGGTATGCGCCGAGTCGAATTCCGGCCGCAACGACGCGGTCAGCCGGTCCCGCCAGCTCATGCCGTCGTCTCCAGCGCGTGAAAAACGCCGCTGCTCCACAGGCCCAGGGGATCGTGCCCCTCCGCAATGGCAAGATCGGCCAGCGCATAATAGACCGGGCGGATCAGCCGCGCGCGCAGCCCGGCCTCCAGCCCGAGCGCGGGACGCGGCCCCGCCGCATTCTCTTCCATCCCGAGCGGATGGGCGCCGTCAGCTATGATCCACTGCCCGGTCGCTCCAATCCGAAACCGCAGCGTCCGCGCCTGCCCTTCCCCGTCGCTCGCCATTTCCACCGCGAACAAAGGCGCGTCCTCGACCTCGATGTCGAGCATCTCGACCGGCGTCACCAGCACATGCCGCCCGTCCGGCTCGCGCCGCAACAGGCGCGCGAACAGGCTCACCAGCTCGGGACGGCGGATCTCCCGCTCCTCATGAAACCAGCGGCCCTGCGCATCGATTCGCATGGCGCTGTGCCCGCAGCGCGTGGGCGCCCAATCCATGACCGGATAGGGCCGCGCCGGATCGGCATCCTGCGGGACACCGGCAATGGGCGGATCGGAACCGGGATCGAGAGGCGCAACCATGCGCTGCAGATAGGCAAGGCCAGCCGGCTTGGCAAAGGGCGTCTCGCACCGGGGCCACGCGGTGCTGACCGCGATCAGCGCGCTCAGACCGCCGGCGTGGCCGTCGCCCCCGCCACCAGGGCCGTGCCGCGCGGGCCAAGACTGCCGGCGGAGGGCAGCACCACGCCGGGCGCCGCGCGGGTCAGCAAGCGGTGCCGCTCGACCGGACCGGGCACGGCCCAATCCCCCGTTGCATCGGCCGTAAAGCCCCAGAAGCGGCCATAATATTCGGGATCGCCGATCATCACCAGCGGATCGCCCGGATGCAGATCGACGGTTTCGATCAGCCGGTCCATCAGCGCGCGGCCGGTGCCATGGCGCTGCATCGCTGGGACCACCGCGACCGGCCCGACCATGATCAGCGGTGTCTCGCGACCGTCCGGGCCGTGCAGGGCCACCGGCCAGCTCTGCAGCGTGCCGATCAATTGCCCGTCCGAATCGAAGGCGGCGAAGGAGAGGTCCGTGAACCAGGCCATGCCCAGGCGGATGCGATAGGCCGTGCGGCCGTGGCGCGCCGGGCCAAATGCCGCATCGAGCAGCGCGGTGATGGCCGCGTCTCCGGTTCCTGCCAGCTCGCCGATCCGTGTCACCGCTTGCCGTCCGCCTTCCAAGCGGGCAATAGCGCCCGAGGCGGCGGCCTTTAGCGCTTCACGCCCAAATGAAAAGGGTTATTCGAGGCTATGATGGCGGGACGCGAGGCGGGAATGCCAGGAACGGGAGGGCACAGCGCCAATCCGGCAAACGGCGTGAATCCCATGGATGACATGCTGCTGCTCGAGATTGAGGATCTTGAGGTGGATGTGCTGACCGGCATCTATTCCGAGGAAACCCATCTGCCGCAGCCGCTGCGAATCAGCATTCGCGCCCTGCTCGAGCATCGCAGCCATTACGAGCCGAATACGCCGCTCAGCACGTCCAAAAACTATATGGACCTCAAGCATGCGGCGACCACGGCGATCACGCGCGGCCAGCACTTCATGCTGGTCGAGGCCGTGGCCGATCACATCATCGACACCATCTTCCTGCAGGACCGCAAGGCGCGCCATGTGACGGTGAAGATCGTCAAGCTGGCCCTCTCCGAGCGGAACGAGAAGATCGGCATCACCCTCTCCCGCTGGCGGAAGTAAGCTGCGGGTCCGCAGACCCACATCCTTCCGCCCCCCGTTCGTGTCGAGCGAAGTCGAGACACGAACGAGATGTGTGGGGGCGCGAAAACCTAACCCTTCTTCAGCCCAATCTCGCGCAGCCGCTCGTGCAGATAGTCATGCGCGCTGATCGGCGGTTCACGCAGCGGATTTTCCGCGCTCACGCATTGCGGCAGCGCCTCGATCATCACGTCCGGCTCCAGATGCAGGAAGAAGGGCATGGAATAGCGCGGAATGTGGCGGCGCTCGGGCGGCGGATTGACGACGCGGTGGCTGGTCGAAGGCAGCACATGATTGGTCAGCCGCTGCAGCATATCGCCGACATTGATGACCAGCGCGCCAGCGGGCGGCGTGGCCGGAATCCACTCACCCTCGCGCGTCAGCAGCTGCAGCCCGCCTTCCTCGGCGCCGAGCAGCAGGGTGATGAGGTTGATGTCCTCATGCGCGCCCGCGCGAATGCCGGGCGCCTGCGCGGATACGGGCGGATAATGCAGCAGCCGCAGGATGGAATTGCCCTCGTCGATCTTGGCGTCGAACCAGTCTGGCGCCAGGCCGAGATGGCGCGCGACGCCGGAGAGGATGCGCGTGCCCACGACATCGAACGCCGCGAACAGCGCCGTAAAAGTCTCCTCGAACCCCGCGATCTCGCCCGGCCAGATGTTAGGCGGCATATCGGCGGCGAGGGGATGACCGGCCGGCAGGGCGCGGCCGACATGCCAGAATTCCTTGAGGTCATTCTCGCTGGCACCCTTGGCGACCTCTGTCCCGAACGCCGTATAGCCCCGCTGTCCCGCGCCGCCGGGCACGAGATAGGCGCGCTTGACCGGATCGGGCAGCGCGAAGAACGCCTTTGCCAGCGCCCAGCCCCGCGCCACGAGGTCCGGGTCCATCCCATGATCGGTGACGATGGCGAAGCCATATTCGCGGAAGCTGCTGCCGATCGCATCGGCGAAATCCTGCGGCGAGAGGCGCGCGAGCGAGAGAGTGGGGACATGCCCCAGCGGATCGGATGACGTCATGACGGTCTCATTCGAACGTGAAATGATGATGCCTGACTAGGCGTTCGCGGCGCGGCTGTCACGCCGGGCCTGGCAGGCGGAAGGCCCTTGCACCCCGCGTACCGGCATGGAATGGCGCCCTGGCAGGCTGGCAAAGGAGGATCGATCGCCCATGCGCTACTGGCTGATGAAATCGGAGCCCGATGTGTTCTCCTGGGACGATCTGGTCGAGAAGGTTCGCGCCGAGTGGGACGGCGTGCGCAACCATGCCGCCAAGCTGAACATGAAGGCGATGGAGGTTGGTGACCAGGCGCTATTCTATCACAGCAACATCGGCGTCGAATGCGTCGGCATCATGGAGATCGTGCGCGGGGCCGAGCAGGACAGCACGGACGAGACCGGCAAGTGGTTCGCGGTGGAAGTCGCGCCGGTGCGCAAACTCGCCAAGCCGGTCACGCTCAAGCAGATCAAGGCCGATCCTGCATTTGCGAACATGGCTTTGGTGCGACAATCGCGCCTGTCCGTGTCGTCGGTGAGCGACGAGGAATTCCAGAGAATCGTTGATTTATCAGAGCAATAATCATTCCCGATTGAATGCGCAGGCCACAACGATTGCAGTTTTTGCATTCGTCGCCCGGCCTTTGCAATTGAACTTTGCTGCGTTGCAACACAAATGGCCTCCAGAGACACGGGCGCTGCGCCCGATCAATTCCGGGAGCCACGACATGACCATTCTCAAGAAGATTTTTGCTGCCTACATCTCTGCCGCTGCCATGAGCGTTCCGTTCGGCGGCCTGTAAGCAGATGAGGCACGGCGCGACCCACTGAGGTCGCTCTGCTGCAAATCAAAAAGGCGACGCTGCAAGGCGTCGCCTTTTTTGTGCGCCTTTTTGCTGGCGAATCTGCGGCCGCTTCCCTACAGCGCGGACCAATGATCGGCCCGGCGCAAATTATCCCCGGACTTATCCACACTCATCCACAGTTTTGATCTCGCTCCCCGCATTGCAGCGGCGGATAATGCTTTGCACGACTCGATTCTCGTGAGACCATCAAGCCATAGAGAGACAGAAATGTTCTGTTAAATCAGGATGTTGAGTCGATCTTACGGACCAAGACCTGCGCGCGGCAACGTGCTCGGCGGATTGGTTCGGCCCGCCGCCAACCGCAGGATCACGCTTCCCCCGGGAACAGGATCGCGAGGCAGCGGGGATGGATGCAGGCTCTGCCGTCTAGGCATGATCCCGCATCCGCAAAGGCCGCCACGGCTTGCCCTTCGGGCGAGCCTCGCGCGGCCGATCCGAAGGCGGCCTGCCGCAGCCGGATCAGCACGTCGGACTTCCGCAAGGAACAGGACGTGAGGCGCACGATCTGACGATCGAGAGCGTCGTGCCAGACGCTGGATGTCCCGGAGACGGGCTGGAAGGCGATGGCATCGGGGGGGCCGGTAGCGATGCCGGCCCCCATTTTCATGCGTCGCGCGCGGTGAAAACCCCCGCACGCCCGGCCTTCGATCAGACCATCAGCGCCTCGGCCTCATCCAGCGTATCCGACAGAAGCTGGACGACGGCACGATAGGGCTCCGGCCCCGCCATGTTCAGCCCCGCGCGCTTGAGGATCTCGACCGGATAATCCGAGCCGCCGGCCTTGAGCACGGCCAGATAATTGTCCCGCGCCTTCGCCCCGCCGCGCTTGATCTCCCCGGCGAAATAGACGGCGGCGGAGAAGCAGGTGGCATATTGGTAGACATAGAAGCTGTTGTAGAAGTGCGGAATATAGGCCCACTCATTGCCATAGGCCGGCTCCATGCCGACCTTCGGCCCATGGTAGCGCGCCAGCAGATCGGTGTAGAGCGTGGTGAAGGCGCCACCCGACAGACCGTCGCCCGCCTCGGCCCGGTCATGCGCCACCAGTTCGAACTCGGCGAACATCGTCTGGCGGAAGAAGGTGCCGCGAATATTCTCCATCCGCTGGCCGAGATAGAAGAGCTTCTCCTCGCGCGTCTTGGCCTGCGACTCCATATAATCGAGCAGCAGCAGCTCGTTCAGCGTCGAGGCGATTTCGGCGGTGAAGATCGGATAATCCGCTTTCTCGAAAGGTTGCGCGGTATTGGCGAGCAGGCTGTGCATGGCATGGCCCCACTCATGCGCGTAGGTGCTCAGGCTCTCATATTCGTCGCTCAGGTTGAGCAGCAGATAGGGATGCACATCATAGGCGCTGGACTGCATATAGGCGCCCGGCCGCTTGCCGGTCCGCGGCCACGGGTCCATCCACCGCGCGGCCGTCGCGCGTGAGAGAGAGGCGGCATAATCGGGGCCCAGCGGCTGCACCGCAGCAAGCGTCAGTCGACGCATCTCGTCGAGCGAGAAGCGGCGCCCCGTTTCGACCAGCGGCGGGTAGATATCGTAATAATAGAGGTCCGGCAGCTTGAGCATCCGGCGGCGCAGCTCGAAATAGCGGTGAAGCTGGGGCAGGCCCTTGTTGGTCTCCGCCACCAGGGTGCGATAGACGCCCTCCGGCACATTCGATCCGGCGAGGGCCGACGCCAGCGCGGTGGGATATTTGCGCGCCTTCGCATCGAAGATATTGCCGCGGACCTGCGCCAGATAGGTCGCACCGAAGCTGTTGCGGAACTCCCCATAGGTCTTCCAGAAGGCATCGAACACCGCCTTGCGATCCGCCCGCTCGGGCGCCGCGCGGTGGACGGTATAGCCCTGATTGTCGAGCTTCACTTTCTCGCCGGTGGACAGGGTGATGCTGGGCCAGGGAATGTCCGAGCTACGCAGCTGGTCCGAAATGTCTCCCGGCGCCGAGAGCACGGATGTTGCGCTCGCCAGCAGGCCTTCCCCTTCTGGCGAGAGCGTATGCGGCGCGCGACGCAGCATGTCGGCCAGCGCATGATCGAACCGATCGCGCAACACGGCATTCCCCGCGATGAACTGCTTGATCTTCGCCTCGCCGATGCTGAGCACTTCCGGCGCGATCCAGGCGCTGGCCTCGCTGAACGCGGTGAACAGGTCAACCGCCTGCCCCTGCTTCTCCTGGTTCGCAGAGACGCGCACATCCTCGTCGGCACGCAGGCTGGCATAGACATAGACGCGCAGGATCTGCCGGTAGAGGTCGGACTGCATGGTGAAGGCCGCCGCGAGCGTCTCGGCACTTTCGCCAAGCCGCCCCTTATAGGCCGCCATGCCCTTGACCGCCTCGAGCGCGGAACGGCGGGCGCTGTCCCACGCGGCATCGTCGGCATAAAGCGCACTGAGATCCCAGGTGAGATCCCGGTTGGAGGCGGTTTGCGCGGCAAGCGACGCGGGCGCCAGCGCGGCGAGGCCGGCAATGGCGGCGGCGGCCACGGCTTCGCGGCGGGAAAGGTCGGTCATGCGGTCATCCTGATCGGGCGCCGCGGAACAGGCAGCGCCAGGTTGCGATGCCCTACTGTGTCGGCATTGCGCGCCGATGGGAAGATGCTTGTGTGAAACCGGCGGCGCCCGCACGGCCCGCCGTTGCCCAAAGGAAAAGGCCGCCGGTTTCCCGACGGCCTTCCCTGATACCAAAGCGGTGAACTTCTTAGAAGTCCATGCCGCCCATGCCACCCATGCCGCCGGGCATGCCAGCCGGAGCCGAGGACTTGTCCTCGGGCAGCTCGGCAATGGTCGCCTCGGTGGTGATGAGCAGACCGGCAACCGAAGCCGCGTCCTGCAGAGCTGCGCGCACAACCTTGGTCGGGTCGATCACGCCGGCTTCCACCAGGTTCTCATAGACGTCGGTCGAAGCGTTGAAGCCCCGGGTCTCGTCATTTTCGCGCAGCAGGTTGCCAGCGACGACGGCACCGTCGAAGCCCGCATTCTGAGCGATCTGACGCAGCGGCGCTTCGATGGCCTTGCGGATGATGTCGATGCCGCGGGTCTGGTCGTCATTGACGCCCTTGAGGCCGGCCAGCGCCTTGGTGGCGTACAGCAGAGCCGTACCACCGCCGGGGACAATGCCTTCTTCGACAGCTGCGCGGGTGGCGTGCAGCGCATCGTCAACGCGATCCTTGCGCTCCTTCACCTCGACCTCGGACGCACCGCCAACCTTGATGACGGCCACGCCGCCAGCCAGCTTGGCCAGACGCTCCTGCAGCTTCTCGCGGTCGTAGTCGGACGTGGTCGTCTCGATCTGCGCGCGGATCTGCTCGGTGCGGCCCTTGATGGCATCCGCATCGCCAGCGCCATCGACGATAGTGGTGTTGTCCTTGTCGATGGTGACGCGCTTGGCGGTGCCGAGCATGCCGACCGTGACGTTCTCGAGCTTGATGCCGAGATCCTCGGAGATCACCTCGCCCTTGGTGAGGACGGCGATGTCTTCCAGCATGGCCTTGCGACGGTCACCGAAGCCCGGCGCCTTCACGGCGGCGACCTTCAGGCCACCACGCAGCTTGTTGACGACGAGCGTGGCCAGAGCCTCACCCTCGATGTCCTCGGCGATGATGAGCAGCGGACGGCCCGACTGCACCACGGCCTCCAGGATGGGAAGCAGCGCCTGCAGCGAGGAGAGCTTCTTCTCGTGGATGAGGATGTAGGGGTCAGCCAGCTCGACCTGCATCTTCTCGGGGTTGGTGATGAAGTAGGGCGAGAGGTAGCCGCGGTCGAACTGCATGCCTTCCACGACGTCCAGCTCGAAATCGAGGCCCTTGGCTTCCTCGACCGTGATCACGCCTTCCTTGCCGACCTTTTCCATGGCCTCGGCGATCTTCTCGCCGACTTCGGTGTCGCCATTGGCCGAGATAATACCGACCTGGGCGATTTCCTTGTTGCCGGAAACGGCCTTGGAGCGGGCCTTGAGGTCCTCGACCACCTTGGTCACCGCGAGGTCGATGCCGCGCTTGAGGTCCATCGGGTTCATGCCGGCCGCAACCGACTTCATGCCCTCGCGCACGATCGCCTGGGCGAGAACGGTCGCGGTGGTGGTGCCGTCGCCGGCAATGTCGTTGGTCTTCGAGGCCACTTCGCGCACCATCTGGGCGCCCATGTTCTCGAACTTGTCCTTGAGCTCGATTTCCTTTGCGACCGACACACCGTCCTTGGTGATGCGGGGGGCGCCGAAACTCTTGTCGATCACGACGTTACGGCCCTTGGGACCGAGGGTGACCTTCACTGCATCGGCGAGAATGTCCACGCCGCGCAGGATGCGCTCACGGGCATCGCGGGAAAATTTGACGTCCTTGGCTGCCATGTTGCTAGTCCTTCCTTGAATTCAACGGAGTGCGAAAATCAGGCGATGACGCCTAGAATGTCGCTTTCCTTCATGATGAGCAGGTCTTCACCGTCGACCTTGACCTCGGTGCCGGACCACTTGCCGAACAGCACGCGGTCACCGGCCTTGACGTCGAGCGGCGTCACCTTGCCGTCTTCCGCCTTGGCGCCCGTGCCCACGGAGACGATCTCGCCTTCCTGCGGCTTTTCCTTGGCGCTGTCGGGAATGATGATGCCACCGGCAGTCTTCTCATCGGCTTCGATGCGGCGAACGAGCACGCGATCGTGCAGCGGACGAAATCCCATTATCCAAGTCCTTTCCATAGCGGCGGGCGCTGTCGCTCTCCGATGGATCGCCCGGCCGGCCCTTGCCGAAGCCTGCGCGCCCCCCGGATACCGACTCCGGCACCCCGCCTGTGAAACACTGTGTTAGCACTGTCAGCGAGTGAGTGCTAACGGCCGCCATATGGGTCGGTCGAACCCCACGTCAAGGCGCGGTGCAGCAAAAAACTATTCGTTCTTTTCCCCGCGCGGTGGACCGTTCGGCGTTCTCGGCCGTTGGACGGTATCGCGTCGAAGGCGTCGCGATCCATCAATGACGGTCACTCATCCGCCCTAAGGACCGGCTGAACGCCCTTAAATGATATTGCGAACTAATCGCAAAGAAAAGCCGAAATCTGGCCCGATCGTCATTGAACGGTAAGGAAATTGGGCCTATGGGCGCCTCATCGACCACCGCGCAAAGAAGGAGACGCGCATGGCCCGGAAGAAGATCGCGCTTATTGGTGCCGGCAATATCGGCGGCACGCTTGCTCACCTCGCGGCTCTCAAAGGGCTTGGCGATATCGTCCTGTTCGACGTGGTCGAAGGGATTCCCCAGGGCAAGGCGCTCGATCTCTCGCAGTGCGGTCCGGTCGAAGGCTTCGACGCCAAGATCACCGGCTCCAACGACTATGCGGACATTGCCGGGGCCGACGTCATCATCGTCACCGCCGGCGTCGCCCGCAAGCCGGGCATGAGCCGTGACGATCTGCTCGGCATCAACCTCAAGGTCATGAAGGCCGTCGGCGAGGGCATTCGCGACAATGCGCCCGACGCGTTCGTGATCTGCATCACCAACCCGCTCGACGCGATGGTCTGGGCGCTGCGCGAATTCTCCGGCCTGCCCCACAACAAGGTCGTCGGCATGGCCGGCGTGCTTGATTCGGCCCGGTTCAGCCACTTCATCGCCGAAGAGTTCGAAGTGTCCGCCAAGGACGTCACGACCTTCGTGCTCGGCGGCCATGGCGATACCATGGTGCCGGTCGTGCAATATTCCACCGTCGCCGGCATTCCCGTGCCTGACCTCATCAAGCAGGGCCGCTCCACCAAGGAGCGTATCGATGCCATCGTGCAGCGCACCCGTTCGGGCGGCGGCGAGATCGTCGGCCTGCTCAAGACCGGCTCGGCTTATTATGCGCCCGCGACCAGCGGCATCGCCATGGCGGAAGCTTATCTGGGCGACCAGAAGCGCCTGCTGCCCTGCGCCGCCTATGTCGAGGGCAAGTACGGCGTCGACGGCCTGTATGTCGGCGTGCCGGTGATCATCGGCAAGGACGGCGTCGAGCAGATCGTCGAAATCGAGCTGGATGACGAAGCCAAGGGCAATCTCCAGGTCAGCGTCGATGCGGTCAAGGAACTGCTGGTGGCGTGCAAGGGCATCGATCCGAGCCTGGCCTAAGCGATGAAGCGCATCGCTTGCTCTTCCTGTTCCCCGGCGAAGGCCGGGGCCCAGCAGCGGCCGTGATGCAATGACCTGCGCCGACTATGTCTACATCATGGCAAGTCGGCGGAACGGGACGATTTATACCGGTGTGACGAGTGATCTGGTGAGACGCGTCACTCAGCATCGGACAGGAGAGATCAAGGGCTTCACCACCAAATATGGCTGCAGGCTGCTGCTTTGGTACGAAGCTCATGACGATCTTCAGAACGCGACCGTGCGAGCTGCGGATCATTGAAGAGATAAACCCGGACTGGAACGATCTGTTCGAGTCCATCTGTCAGAACTGGACCCCGGCCTTCGCCGGGGAACAAGGAAGCGAAGCGAGCCCATGAGCATCCTCGTCGACAAGAACACCAAGGTCATCACGCAGGGCATGACCGGCGCGACCGGCACGTTCCACACCGAACAGGCGCTGGCCTATGGCACGCAGATGGTCGGTGGCGTGACGCCGGGCAAGGGCGGCACCAGCCACATCGGCCTGCCGGTGTTCGACACGGTGGAAGAAGCCGTGGCCAAGACCGGCGCCACCGCGAGCGTCATCTACGTGCCGCCGCCATTCGCAGCCGATTCGATCCTGGAAGCGATCGACGCGGAAGTCCCGCTGATCGTCACGATCACGGAAGGCATTCCGGTGCTCGACATGGTGCGCGTGAAGCGTGCGCTCTCGGGCAGCAAGTCGCGCCTCATCGGCCCGAACTGCCCCGGCGTGCTGACGCCCGACGAGTGCAAGATCGGCATCATGCCCGGCTCCATCTTCCGCAAGGGCAGCGTGGGCGTGGTCTCGCGCTCGGGCACGCTCACTTATGAGGCGGTGTTCCAGACCTCCAATGCCGGCCTTGGCCAGACGACTGCCGTCGGCATCGGCGGCGATCCGGTCAACGGCACCAACTTCATCGACGTGCTGGAGCTGTTCCTCGCCGACGAGGCGACGCAGAGCATCATCATGATCGGCGAGATCGGCGGCGATGCCGAGGAGCAGGCCGCGCAGTTCCTGATCGACGAGGCCAAGAAGGGCCGCAAGAAGCCGATGGCCGGCTTCATCGCGGGCCGCACGGCGCCTCCGGGCCGTCGCATGGGCCATGCCGGTGCGATCGTCTCGGGCGGCAAGGGCGATGCGGAAAGCAAGATCGCGGCGATGGAAGCAGCGGGCATCAAGGTTGCGGCCAGCCCTTCGGAGCTGGGCACGACGCTGCTTGAGGTGCTCAAGGCGTAGGTGGTTAACAGCCGCTTCACCCGGGACGGCTTAACAGGCCGGTCCGGGATGGCGGCACAGGCGTCTTCCGCCCGGCGGAGAGAGGCAAGGATCGAACCGATGGGTTACGAGAATCAGGAATTCAGCGGCGCGCAAGAGGCCGAACAAGGGCCGAGCTGGGCGCGCAAGGGCTGGCCACTCGACAGCACGGACGACCTGACCGCCGCGCTCGACCCCACGCAGATGCAGGTGGCGATCAAGGCCGCGGTAGCGAAGAGCGGCGCGCCCGCCTCGCAGGCCGATGTCGCCAAGGCGGCCGCCGATTCGATCCGCGCGATGATGCTCATCCGCACCTATCGGGTGCGCGGCCATCTGGCCGCCAATCTCGATCCGCTCGGCCTGAGCCAGCGCGACCTGCCGGCCGATCTCACGCCGGAATATCATGGCTTCTCCGGCGCGGAGCAGGACCGCAAGGTCTATGTCGGCGGCGCGCTCGGCCTTGAGTGGACCACGATCCGCGAACTGGTGGACATTCTGCGCGCCAATTACTGCGGCAATGTCGGCCTCGAATATATGCACATCTCCGATGTGGAGGAGCGCCGCTTCCTGCAGGACCGCATGGAAGGCAAGGACAAGGAGATCATCTTCACGCCCGAGGGCAAGAAGGCGATCCTCGCCAAGGTCATCCAGGCCGAGCAATATGAGAAGTTCCTGGGCCGCAAATATGTCGGCACCAAGCGCTTCGGCCTCGATGGCGGCGAGTCCATGATTCCTGCGCTCGAAGCCGTGATCAAATATGGCGGCCAACTGGGCGTGCGCGAGATCGTGTACGGCATGGCCCATCGTGGCCGCCTCAATGTGCTGGCCAATGTGATGGCCAAGGGTTTCCGCGTGATCTTCCACGAGTTCTCGGGCGGCACCGCCAATCCCGAGGATGTCGGCGGCTCCGGCGACGTGAAATACCATCTCGGCACGTCGACCGACCGCGATTTCGACGGCATCAATGTCCATATGTCGCTGGTGCCCAACCCGTCGCACCTGGAGACGGTCGACCCGATCGTGCTCGGCAAGGTGCGCGCGCAGCAGCTCTTCCGCGACGATATCGGCCCCGGCAAGCACAAGCAGGTGCTGCCCGTGCTCATCCATGGCGACGCGGCCTTTGCCGGTCAGGGCATTGTGTGGGAGTGCTTCGGCTTTTCCGGCGTGCGCGGCTACAATACCGGCGGCTGCATCCACTTCGTTGTCAACAACCAGATCGGGTTCACCACCAGCCCGCAATTCTCGCGCGGCTCGCCCTATCCGAGCGATGTCGCCAAGGGCGTGCAGGCACCGATCATCCATGTGAATGGCGATGATCCCGAGGCGGTGACCTTCGCCTGCAAGCTGGCGATCGAATATCGCCAGACCTTCCATCGCGACATCGTGATCGACATGTGGTGCTACCGCCGCTTCGGCCACAATGAGGGCGACGAGCCGAGCTTCACCCAGCCGCTCATGTATGCGCGCATCAAGCAGCATCCGCCGGTGAGCGAGGTCTATGCCTCCCGCCTGCGTGAAGAGGGCGTGGTGGACGATTCGTTCCTGTCCGCGCAGGTCGAGGGCTTTGTCGATCATCTCGAGGAAGAGTTTGAATCGGCCAAGACCTACAAGGCCAATCATGCCGACTGGTTCGCCGGTCGCTGGTCCGGCCTGCATCAGCCCGCCGACATCGAAACCGCGCGCAAGAATGTCGAAACCGCCGTCTCCCCCAAGCTGTTCGAGAGCCTGGGCCGGACGCTGACGACGGTGCCCGAAGGCGTGAACGTCCACCGCACCTTGCGGCGCGTGCTCGATGCCAAGGCGGAGATGTTCAAGACCGGCGAGAATTTCGACTGGGCAACGGGCGAGGCACTGGCCTTCGGCTCGCTGCTGTCGGAAGGCTATGGCGTGCGCCTGTCCGGTCAGGACTCGGGGCGCGGCACGTTCAGCCAGCGTCACGCGGTTTGGGTCGATCAGGATAGCGAGAAGAAGTACATCCCGCTCTCCACCGTGCCGCACGGCCATTTCGAGGTCTATGATAGCCCGCTGAGCGAATATGGCGTGCTGGGCTTTGAATATGGCTATGCCATGGCTGACCCCAAGAGCCTGGTGCTGTGGGAAGCGCAGTTCGGCGATTTCGCCAATGGCGCGCAGATCATCATCGATCAGTATATCGCCTCGTCCGAGTCCAAATGGCTGCGCGCCAACGGCCTCGTGCTGCTGCTGCCGCATGGCTATGAAGGGCAAGGGCCCGAGCACAGCTCCGCACGGCTCGAGCGCTTCCTGCAGCTCTGCGCGGAAGGCAATATCCAGATCGCCAACTGCACCACGCCGGCCAACTATTTCCACATCCTGCGCCGGCAGATGCTGCGCCCGTTCCGCAAGCCACTGATCATCTTCACGCCCAAGTCGCTGCTGCGGCACAAGCTGGCGGTGAGCAAGGCCGAGGATTTCCAGGGCGATCGCCACTTCATGCGCATCCTCTCCGACCCCACACCGGCGGCGGACGAGCAGACGCGCCGGCTGGTGCTATGCTCCGGCAAGGTCGCCTATGACCTCATGGAAGCGCGCGACGCAGCCGGTGACAAGGACGTGCAGATCGTCCGCATCGAGCAGCTCTATCCCTTCCCGACCGAGGCGCTCGCCACGCGCCTCAAGCGCATGACCGTGCTGGAGGAAGTGGTGTGGTGTCAGGAGGAGCCCCGCAACAATGGTGCGTGGTTCTTCGTGGAGCCCTATATCGAGGAGGCGCTCGATCAGGCCGGCAAGGCGCCGATGCGCGCCCGCTACGCAGGTCGCAAGGCTTCGGCCTCGCCCGCCACCGGCCTTGCCCGCCGTCACCAGGCCGAGCAGGGTGCGCTCATTGCGGACGCGCTCGGTCACAATGTGCGCACCGAGATCAAGCGCCAGAAGAAAGCATAGTCCGCGCAGGCCGCGCCGGGCAGGAGGAAAGACATGGCCACTGAAGTGAAAGTGCCGACTCTGGGTGAATCCGTCACGGAAGCGACGGTGGGCCAGTGGCTGAAGAAGCCCGGCGACGCGGTGAAGGCCGATGAGCCGATCGCCAGCCTGGAGACCGACAAGGTCGCAGTAGAAGTCCCCGCGCCGGTCGCCGGCGTGCTCGGCGAGCTGCTGGTGAAGGAGGGCGACACCGTGAATGTCGGCGCCGTCATCGCCACCGTGCAGGAAGGCGCGGCTGCGGCCAGCAAGCCCGCACCGGCCAAGGCGGAAGCCGCTGCGCCGGCCCCGGCCAAGACCGAGGCAGCCCCTGCACCGACCCCGACGCCCACACCCGCGCCCGCGCCCGCGCAGGCCGCGCATGAAGGCGACAGCACGCTCGGCGCCATCACCCTCTCCCCGGCCGTGCGCCGGCTGGTGCTCGAGCATGGTCTCGACCCCAGCAAGATCAAGGGCACCGGCAAGGACGGGCGCCTGACCAAGGACGACGTGATGGCCGCCATTGCCGATGGCAGCGCCGTCGCGAGCGAGTCCGCCGTGGCCGCCGCCGCGCCGGCACCGGCGACCGGCAGCTCCGGCCCGTCGCGCCATCAGGAACGCGTGAAGATGACGCGCCTGCGCCAGACCGTCGCGCGGCGCCTCAAGGAAGCGCAGAACAACGCCGCCATTCTGACCACGTTCAACGATGTGGACATGAGCGCCGTCATCGCCGCGCGCGCCAAGTACAAGGATCTGTTCGAGAAGAAGCACGGCGTGCGCCTCGGCTTCATGGGCTTCTTCGTGAAGGCCGCATGCATGGCGCTCAAGGACATCCCCGGCGTCAATGCGCAGATCGAGGGCGACGAGATCGTCTATAATGATTTCTGCGACATCTCGGTCGCGGTGTCGGCGCCCAATGGCCTCGTCGTGCCGGTCATCCGCAATGCCGAGACGATGAGCATCGCCGAGATCGAGAAGACCATCGCCGATTTCGGCAAGCGCGCCAAGGAAGGCACGCTGTCGATGGCGGACATGGCCGGCGGCACCTTCACCATCTCCAACGGCGGCGTGTTCGGCTCGCTCATGTCGACGCCGATCATCAACCCGCCCCAGTCCGGCGTGCTCGGCCTGCACCGCATCGAGGAGCGCGCCGTGGTGGTCGACGGCCAGATCGTCGCACGCCCGATGATGTATCTGGCGCTCAGCTACGATCACCGCATGGTCGATGGCCGCGAGGCGGTGACCTTCCTCGTCGCCCTCAAGAACGCCATCGAGGACCCCACCCGGCTGCTGATCGATTTGTGAGGCAGGGAAAAATAGCAAACTAGCCCGTGCTCCTGCGAAGGCAGGAGCCCATCGACGGAGAAGAAACGACGAAATCTGGCTTCGTGTATCTGATGGCCAGCAAGCCGAACGGAACGCTGCACCTCGGCGTCACGAGCGACCTCGTCGCGCGGTGTCATCAGCATCGCGAGGGTCACGTCGAAGGGTTCAGCAAACGCTATGGTTGCCGGCTCCTTGTTTGGTACGCAGTATATGACGATCTGCAGGAAGCGCGGCTACGCGAACTGCAGATGAAGAAATGGAAACGGGCCTGGAAAGTCCGCCTGATCAGGGAGAACAATCCCGAATGGCGCGATCTGTGGTCGGTGATTGCGACCTAGCCGTGGGTTCCTGCCTTCGCAGGAACACAAAACGGTGACCGGTCAATGGAGCGAGTAATGGCAGACCAGTTCGACTATGACGTTCTCGTAATCGGCGCCGGGCCCGGCGGTTATGTGGCGGCGATCCGCGCCGCGCAGCTTGGGCTGAAGACCGCCTGCGCGGAAAGCCGGGAGACGCTGGGCGGCACCTGCCTCAATGTCGGCTGCATTCCCTCCAAGACGCTGCTGCACGCCTCGCACCTGTTCCATGAGGCCAAGGATGGCGTGCTGGCCAAGCACGGCATCAAGCTCGGCTCCGTGTCGCTCGATCTGCCGGCGATGCTGGCGGACAAGGATGCGGCCGTGAAGGGCCTCACCGGCGGCATCGAGTTCCTGTTCAAGAAGAACAAGGTTGAATGGCTCAAGGGCATGGCCAGCTTCAAGGACGCGCACAGCGTCGAGGTGGCCGGCAAGACCGTGACCGCCAAGAACATCGTTATCGCCACCGGCTCCAGCGTGACGCCGCTGCCCGGTGTCGAGATCGACAATGACAAGGGCGTGGTGGTCGATTCCACCGGCGCGCTGGCGCTCAAGCAGGTGCCGGATCATCTGGTGGTGATCGGCGGCGGCGTCATCGGTCTCGAACTGGGGTCGGTCTGGGGTCGCCTGGGCGCCAAGGTGACCGTGATCGAATATCTCGACCAGATCCTGCCCGGCATGGACGGCGAGGTGCGCAAGGAAGCCGCCAAGCTGTTCGCCAAGCAGGGTTTCGATATCCGCACCGGCACCAAGGTGACCGGCGTCGCCGTCAAGGGCGGCAAGGCCAGCGTGACGGTCGAGCCGGCTGCCGGTGGCACCGCCGAGACGATCGAGGCCGATACGGTGCTGGTCGCCATCGGCCGCCGCCCGAACACGCAGGGCCTCGGCCTCGACAAGATCGGGCTGGAGCTGAACCAACGCGGCCAGATCGAGACCGGCCATGATTTCTCGACGAAAGTCGACGGCGTCTGGGCCGTTGGCGACGTGATTCCCGGCCCCATGCTCGCGCACAAGGCCGAGGATGAAGGCATTGCCGTCGCGGAGAACATCGCCGGTATGACCGGCATCGTGAACCATGACGTCATCCCCAGCGTCGTCTACACCAGCCCGGAGATCGCCGGTGTCGGCCTGACCGAGGAAGCCGCCCGCGAGAAGGGCGAGGTCAAGGTCGGCAAGTTCCCGATGATGGCGAACAGCCGCGCCAAGGCAATCAGCGCCACCGACGGCTTCGTGAAGGTGATCGCCGATGCCGAGACCGACCGGGTGCTGGGCGTGTGGATCGTCGCCGATCCCGCCGGCACGATGATCGCCCAGGCCGCGCAGGCCATGGAGTTCGGCGCCACATCAGAAGACATCGCCTACACCTGCCACGCCCACCCGACGCACAATGAGTCGGTGAAGGAAGCCGCGATGGCGGTGCTCGGCAAGCCCATCCACATGTGAATTGGCGTCCTGGCCGGCTTGTCCGGTCAGGGGCTTTCCCCTTTGCCCGCGTGTAAGCTTGTTCGCCAGCGAAGCTGAATGCTGGCGGAAGATTCGCGCACGTCTGGCGCCGCGCTGACGAGTCTTCCGCGGCTGAACCAGCCCCCCTACTGCATCCCCGATGGCAGGATCGACGGCGATTCCCGTTGCGGCTGGGGCTGCGCGGGCGGTGCCTGACGCTGCTGCTGCGGCGGCCGTTGCTGGCCCGGCTGGGCGGGTGCCGGGCGCGCCGGGCGTTCGTCGCGGCCGAGCACTTCGTCGATCCAGCGCTGGTCGATCCGGCGCGGCGCTTCGGTGCCGCTGGTGTCGCCCGGCGTTGCGCCTTCGGCACCGCTGCTCTGGCCCTCGGCGGGCGGCAGAGGCAGGCCATTCTCGTCCACCATCATGCCATTGTCGGGCGAACCATAGGCCTCTTCGTCCGGTTCGAGCTGCCATTCGGGCAGCACCACCTCGGTCTCGAAATTCTCGACCGGGCGATTGGCCACGGCGGTGCGCATAAAGGCCGCAAAGGCCCGCGCTGGCGCGCGACCGCCGGCCAAGCCACCCACTCTACGACTATCGTCGCGGCCCATCCACACGCCGGTGGTGAGGCCGCTGGAGAAGCCGACGAACCAGCCATCCTTGTTGCTGGTGGTCGTGCCGGTCTTGCCTGCGACAGGCCGGCCGATCTGGGCCGCGCGGCCCGTGCCGGTGTTCACCGCCGTCTGCATCAGGTCGGTCATCCCCGCCGCGACCCAGGGCGCCACCAGCACGCGGCTGGTATCGTCCTCATGCTCATACAGCGTGGTGCCATCGGCCGTGGTCACCTTGAGGATGCCATAGGGCCGCACCGCCACGCCCTTGCGGGCAACCGACGCGAAGGCCTGCGTCATGTCGATGAGGTGGACCTCGGACGTGCCGAGCACCATCGAGGGGTGCGTGTTGATCGTCGTGGAAATGCCGAACCGGCGCGCCATGTCGGCGACCGTCGAGAAGCCCACTTCCATGCCCAGCTTGGCGGCAATTGTGTTGATCGAATAGGCAAAGGCCGTGCGCACGTCGATCTCGCCCACATTGCGGCGATTGTCGTTGCGCGGCGACCAGCCGTTGATCGTCACCGGACTGTCCACCACCCGCGTCTCGGGCGTGTAACCCGCTTCCAGCGCGGAGAGATAGACGAACAGCTTGAAGGCCGAGCCCGGCTGCCGCTGGGCGACGGTCGCGCGGTTATAGTTGGAGCTGACATAATCCAGCCCGCCGACCAGCGCCCGCACCGCGCCATCGCGGTCGAGGCTGACCAGCGCACCCTGCGCGCCGCCCGGCACATTGCCCTTGAGCGCCGCCACGGCGGCCCGCTGCATCCGGGGATCGAGCGTGGTGTAGACGTCGAGCGGCTGCTCGCGCTCGTCGATCAGCGTATCGAGCTGCGGCAGCACCCAGTCGGTGAAGTAGCGCACGCTGTCCTGCGCCTTCTCGGGCACCAGCCGCACGCTATCGAGATCGGCAGCGGCCCGCTCGGCGCTGGTAAGGTCGCCATTGGCCGCCATCACGTCCAGCACCACGCTGGCGCGGCCGGCGGCAGCATCGGCATCGGCCGTCGGCGAATAATGCGAGGGCGCCTTCACCAGCCCGGCGATGATCGCCGCTTCCTCGAGGCTGAGCGTCGTCGCGGGGTGATTGAAGAACTTGCGGCTCGCGGCATCCACGCCATAGGCGCCACCGCCGAAATAGACCTTGTTGAGGTACAGCTCCAGGATCTGGGACTTGCTGAACTTGCGCTCCATCGCCAGCGCCAGGATCATCTCGCGCAGCTTGCGGCCAGCGGAATAGCTGTTGTTGAGGAAGATGTTGCGCGCCAGCTGCTGGGTGATGGTCGACGCGCCTTGCAGACGCCGCCCCTCGCCACGGCGCACATAACCCACCCAGGCCGCGCGGGCGACGCCGATCGGATCGACACCGGGGTGCATGTAGAAGCGCTTGTCTTCCACCGAGACCAAAGCGCGGGTCATCACCTCGGGAATCTGCGAATGATTGAGCCAGCGCCCATAGCTCGGCCCGAGCGAGACGAGCACCGAGCCGTCCGCGGCGTGAACGCGGATCATCTGCCCATTGGGCGAGCTCTTGAGCGAGTCGAAGCTCGGCAGCGACTGCATCGCGATGACGACCGCAATCACCAGCGCGATCAGTCCCCCGATGGCGAGTGCGATGCCGACCTTGATCAGCCGGATGGTCCAGAGCCTGATCGAGCTCCCCGATTTTGCCTTGGCCATGCCTTGCCTTGTACCGCTCCGAACCGCTGCGTGCTGCAACTGTGCAGGACGCTACAAGCGTCCAGCGCCTTTACAAGCGCTGAATAGGATATCAATCGTCCTGTGCGGTGCCCTGCGGCTCGAAGTCCAGCGCGACGCTGTTCATGCAGTAGCGCAGGCCTTCCGGCCCCGGCCCATCAGGGAAGACATGGCCCAGATGCCCGTCGCAGCGCGCGCAGCGCACCTCGACGCGGCGCATGCCGTGGCTCGTGTCGGTATATTCACTGACTGCCTCGTCTTCCAGCGGCGCCGTGAAGCTCGGCCAGCCCGAGCCGCTGTCATATTTATGCCCACTGTCGAACAGCGGCAGGCCACAACCGGCGCAATGATAGATGCCGGCATCCTTGAGCTTGTCATAGGCACCCGCAAAGGCGCGCTCGGTGCCATGCTCGCGCAGCACATGATATTGCTCGGGGGTCAGGCGCTCGCGCCACTCGGCATCGCTGAGGTTCATCTTGTCCATGCGCGGAATATCGGGTGCCTGCCCGGGCGCGTCAATGGCACCGAGCGGCGGATCGTGGGGCGTGGACCAACGCGCCGAATCTACGGGAAGCAAACGTCCGCTTTTCAACCCTTCTTTTCGTCATCCCGGACTTGATCCGGGATCCCGCTGCCCTTGAAGATCGCAGGTCCAGATTGAGAAACCGGAAGAAGCGGGATCCCGGATCAAGTCCGGGATGACGTCGCTAATGACGAGATAGGGTCCGGCGCCATCGCCTCGGAACTGTCCACGCCCCTCGGGCCAATCGACATTCAGATGATGACGTGACGAAAATGGCGGTTTTCCGTGACCCGGAGCGCAGCGTACTTCAGGTACGTGAGCACCGGAAGCGCGGAATGCCGCCATTTGCAGGCCGTCAGCGCTGAATGTCGATTGGCCCTAGCGCCCGCGTGCGCCGAGCCGTGCGACGTTGATCAACTCCTGCGCCAGCACCGTCTCGCCGATCTGGTGCGAGAGGCGGCTGGTCCGCTCGGCCTCCGCCAAACGGTGAATGGCCTTGTCGAGCGCCTCCGCACTCCAGCGGCGCGCGACCTCCTCGTCGCCGCGCCCGCCAAAGCGCGGCGCCTGTCCGCCCTGCGCCTGCGCAAAGCCGATGGCGCGTTGCAGGGTGAGGCGGGCAAGCCCCGCCAGCGAGCCGCCACTCTGGCGCAACCGGGCCATCTCATGCTCGGTGGCGCGGACATTGCCGGAGAGCACGACCATCGCCGCCTTGAAGAGCTGCTGGTCGCCCCCCTCCGCGCCCAGCGCATCCAGCGCCTCGGGCGTCGCGGCCTTGGGCTCCTCGGGCGAGGCATCCAGATACAGCGCCAGCTTCTCCATCTCGCCGGCCAGCAGCCCCCGCTCGGCGCCGGTCAGCGCAACCAGCCGACGGGCCAGATCGCCCGGCAGTTCCAGGCCGAGTTCGCGCGCCATGCTGACCGCCAGCGCATCGGCATTGCGGCCCTCCGGCGCATAGCTGACGATGGCGACCACCGCCTTGTCGCCCTCGCACAGCTTGAGCAGCTTGCTTGTCTTGCGCAGATTGCCCGCGATCATCACCACCGGATTGCCGGTCGCAGGCGCCTGCAGCAGGGCCTCGACGGCGGGCACGACTTCCTCACCCGCCGGCTGCACGCGCACCCAGCGCTTGTCCCCGAACATGGAGATGGCGGCGGCCTCATCCGGCAGGCGGGCCGGGTCACTGCGCAGCGTCGCCCCATCCAGGTCGATTCGCTCGGCGCCCGCCCCCATGGCCTTGCCGACGCGCGCCGACAGCGCTTCGCTGCCGGCTTCATCCGGCCCGTACAGCAGATAGAGGCGGATGTTCGGCGCGGGATCGTCCAGCGCCTTGAGCGCGGCCTGATTGTCCGCCCGCAGGCTCATTCGCGCGCGGCGAGCGCCACGCTGGCCAGCACGCGGTCGGCGACGATCTCGGTCAGCCGCTCCAGCGCGCTATCCTCAGCCGCAACCGTGGCATATTCGCTGGAGGCCACGTCGATGCCGGCATCCCAACTTGAAGTTTCATCGAGCACGGTCTTGCCGCTCTGCGTGTCAACCAGCTGGTAGCGCGCGCGCAGGGTCCGGCGTTCGCGCGTCACCGTGTCATCCGCGCGCACACCCAGACCCTCGATGCGATCATCGAGCTGCACCTTGAGCAGAAAGCGCGGGGCGGCATCGCCCATGGCGGCCAGCCGGTCGTTGAGCGCATTACGCATCAGCCAGCCGCTCTTGCCGGGGATCGGTTCCACCTGCACGCTCGCCAGCGCCTGCGCCGCAGCCCCGCTGCGCCCGCCGGCATACATGGGCTTCAATCCGCAGGCCGAGAGGCTGGCGGCAAGGGCGAGGCCCAAAACGAGGCGGCCCTGAACGAGGCGGGAGAAAGCGCTGGTCATCAGACGACCAGATTGACCAGACGATCCGGAACCACAATCACTTTCTTCGGCGCCCGGCCTTCAAGCTGCCGCGCGACATTGGGCGCGGCGAGCGCAAGGCTCTCCAGCGTGGCCTTGTCCGTGCCCTTGGCGACCGTGATCGTATCGCGCAGCTTGCCCATCACCTGAATGGCGATGGTCACTTCGTCATCGACCAGCAAGGCGGGATCGACAGACGGCCACATGGCGTCGGCGATCAGGCCCTCATGGCCCATCTCGGCCCAGGCTTCCTCGGCGATGTGCGGCGTCATCGGCGCGACGAGCAGCGCCAGCGCGCGAATCGCCTCGGCGCGGGTGGCGGACGGCGCCGCCTTCTCGATGGCATTGGCCAGCTCGTAAATCTTGGCGACGCCCTTGTTGAACGCCAGCGCCTCGATGTCCCTCGCAACGCCGTCGACCGTCTGGTGCAGCTTGCGCTTGAGCGCCTTGTCCTCGCTGCCGTCGCCGGTTTCGCCGACCTGTCCGAAGATCCGCCACAGGCGATTGACGAAGCGCCATGAGCCCTCGATGCCGGCCTCGCTCCACGGCAGGTCGCGCTCGGGCGGCGAATCCGAGAGCATGAACCAGCGCACCGCATCCGCGCCATAGCGCTCGATGATCTCGTCCGGGTCCACGACATTCTTCTTGGACTTGGACATCTTGATGACGCGGCCGATCTCGACCGGCGCGCCATCGGCCAGCAGCGTCGCGCCCTCAGCGGTGCGCGTCACTTCGCTGGGCGCGTAGTAGAGCGGCGGCAGGCCTTCGCCCTGCTTGCGGGCATAGGTCTCATGCGTGACCATGCCCTGCGTGAACAGGCTCTCGAACGGCTCGGCGACGCTGATCTTGCCGATATGGGCCAGCGCGCGCGTCCAGAAGCGGGCGTAGAGCAGATGCAGGATCGCATGCTCGATACCGCCGATATACTGGCCGACCGGGAGCCAGCTCTCAGCCTCGGCGCGGTCGAACGGCTGGTCATCGGGCTGGCTGGCGAAGCGGATGAAGTACCAGCTCGAATCCACGAAGGTATCGAGCGTGTCGGTCTCGCGCACCGCAGCCTTGCCGCATTTGGGGCAATCGACGTGCTTCCACGTCGGGTGCCGGTCGAGCGGATTGCCCGGCACGTCGAAGCTCACATCCTCGGGCAGCACCACCGGCAACTGCGCCTTGGGGACGGGCACCACGCCGCAATCCGAGCAATGGATGAACGGGATCGGCGTGCCCCAGTAGCGCTGGCGCGAGACGCCCCAGTCGCGCAGGCGCCACACGGTCGTGCCCTTGCCCCAGCCCTCGGCCTCGGCGCGGCGGATGACTTCGGCCTTGGCCTCTTCCACGGCCATGCCGTCGAGGAAGCGCGAGTTCACGAGGCGACCGGGGCCGGTATAGGCCTCGTCATGGATCGGCGCTTGCTCCTCGCCCTGCGGCGCGACGACGCGCTCCACCGGCAGCATATATTTGCGCGCGAAGTCGAGATCGCGCTGGTCATGCGCCGGGCAACCGAAGACGGCGCCGGTGCCATAATCCATCAGCACGAAATTGGCGACGAACAGGGGCAGCTTCCAGTCCGGATCGAGCGGATGGACGACGCTCAGGCCCGTATCGAAGCCCTTCTTCTCCTGCGTCTCCAAATCCGCCGCAGCGGTGCCCGACCGGCGGCATTCCTCGGCGAACGCCGCCAGATCGGCGTTGTCCTGAGCGAGCGCCAGCGCAATCGGATGATCGGCGGCAATCGCCGCGAAGCTCGCGCCGAACAGCGTGTCCGGCCGGGTGGAGAAGACCTCCAGCTCCTGAATCTCGCCAACCGGCGTTTCCAGCCGGAACCGGAACTGCATGCCCTGCGACTTGCCGATCCAGTTCTCCTGCATCAGCCGAACCTTCTCGGGCCACTTGTCCAGCGTGCCGAGACCGGCGAGCAGGTCGTCGGCGAAGTCGGTGATGCGCAGGAACCATTGGTTGAGCTTGCGCTTCTCGACCAGCGCGCCCGAGCGCCAGCCGCGCCCGTCGATCACCTGCTCATTGGCGAGCACGGTCATATCGACCGGGTCCCAGTTCACCGCGCTTTCCTTGCGGTAGACGAGGCCGGCTTCATACAGGTCGATGAACAGCGCCTGTTCCTGGCCGTAATAATCCGGCTCGCAGGTCGCCAACTCGCGGCTCCAGTCGAGCGCGAAGCCGAGGCGCTTCAACTGCGCCTTCATCGAGGCGATGTTGTCGCGCGTCCAGCTGCCCGGATGGATCTTCTTTTCCATCGCGGCATTTTCGGCGGGCATGCCAAAGGCATCCCAGCCCATCGGGTGCAGCACGTCATGGCCCTGCATCCGGCGGAAGCGGGCCAGCACGTCACCCATGGAATAGTTGCGCACATGGCCGATGTGGATGCGCCCGGAGGGGTAGGGGAACATCTCCAGCACATAGCTTCTCGGCGCGCCCTGGCGGGTGCCGGCCTTGAAGCTCTCCCTGTCGTCCCACACGGCCTGCCAGCGGGCGTCAGCCTGCGCAGGGTTGAAGCGTCTGTCGCTCACTCTCGCCTCGTTCATCAATAGGGCCGGTCCGGCCCCGTGACGGGCGCCGAGGCCGGGCTTTGTCAGCCGCTGATCGCGCGGCGCCGCAGGTCGCGGGCACGCGTCAGGATGATTTCTTCAAGCTTCTGGGTCGTCGCCGCCTGCACCGGGGCATCGATCCACTGGCCGTTCTGCAGCATCTGGCGGCTGGCCGCCACGCGCAGGGCATCGGCGCGCAGATCCTGGTCGAGGATCGTCACCGTCAGCTTCATGCGCTCGTTCGTCGCGGCGGGATTGATGTACCAGTCGGTCAGGATCACGCCGCCGTTGGAATCTGTCTGGAGCAGGGGCATGAAGGACAGCGTCTCGAGGCTCGCGCGCCAGAGATAGCCGTTGATGCCGATGCTGGTCACGCGCGAGGCGGCCAGATCGGCCTTGGGGCGATCCTTCCCGCCACCGCAGCCTGCCAGCAGCCCGCAGGAAAGCGCCAGCAGCAGGCCGCCCTTCAAAGTCTTGTGTCCGCTCAGAACCATGCGTTGCCTATCCCGTGATGTCCGGTGGTGACCGGGCTCCCTGTCGATCAGCCTCTATAGTGAGGCAGGGCGGCGGCACAAGTGGCGGATTGCGCGGGCTCTGCCGCTCGCGCCGCTGCCGGCATCGGCCCGGCGCAATTTCAGTTGCGGTGGGTTGATTTTTGCAACCGTGTTGAACAATGGTCGTTTCACAAAGGGATTATAAGGGGATAACCGGCTCGCCGGTGGCCACTGTGGAGAATCGGTCACGCTTTCCAGCGAATCGTCTCTGCTTCTGGTCCGCGCTATCCCCTCATGATATAAGAACACAGACCGGCCCTCAAAATGGAGTCGGCGCAGGGAGCGAACGGTGACGGTGAAGACGGGAAAGATCGCGTTGGCGGGGGCTTTGACAGCCGCCCTTTCGCTCGCCCTCACCCCGGCGCTTTCCGCTGTTCTCGGCGCAGAATCGAAGAGCCTGGATCAAAGCGGCGTGTCGCTGAAGATGCTGGGCAGCATCGGTTCGTTCACGCCGGTCACCCATGACGAGAAGCTGGCCAAGGCCTATGCGCAGGCCGCGCGCGAATCGCAGAGCAAGGGCTTCCGCTTCACGCCGACCAGTGGTTCGGCGGCCGGCAATCGCTCGCTGACCATTCTCGTCCGCACGCCCAACGCCATGGCCTCCGCGCTGGATGGCCGGTCCGAGCGGGTTCTGCCCAATCTCGGCGTCGCGCCTGTCGCATACCGGCTGGGCGTGACCAAGGGTCTCGCGCGGTTCACGCCGGGCACCCGCATCGAATCCTCCAGGCTCGACCCGATCATCGAGAAGTCGATCAGCGAGCCGGTTGCCAGCTTCACGCTGCGCCCGAAGCAGGATCGCTTCTCGGCGAATGTCCAGCTTGAGCATCGCGAAGTCGCTGCCGCCTCCCCGGCGGAAGATACGCCGGCCACGCTCGGCGCCGAGCCCAGCTATGCCGTCGATCTGTCGAGCAGCTACTCGCTGACCCGCAACCTGAACCTGAAGGCTGGCGTGCGCTATGCCGGGCCGAACAACCGGCTCGCGCCGACCGTCACGGATCAGGCGCAAGACAGCCAGGCCGTCTACGTCGGGACCACATTCAAGTTCTAAGCCCGCCTGTGCGCTGACCTCTCGTTTGCGAACGCGATGAGTCGCGCCCGCAAGTGCTGTGGTTCTTCCGTCTCGATGATTGACACAGCGGCGCCCCACAAGGCAGCACCGCAGTGCAGGCCTTCAGATGGCACCGCAACGGGGAGAGGGACTATGCGCATAAATCAGATCGCCCATCATCGTCGCGATCACGCCGAAAAAAGCCGGCTCGGACGCACGACGGGCATCGCCGCCATGGCCCTCGGCCTACTTCTCTCGGCAGCCCCCGCGCGGGCGGACTGGATCACCAGCTGGTCCGCCGCGCCCGTCCGGCCCCGCACGGATCTTGGCCCACTGATGGCGCCGAGAAGCTATAATAATCAGACGCTGGTGCAGACGCTTCGCATCGCGGCCGGCGGCACGGCACTGCGGCTGCGCTTGACCAATGCCTATGGCGAAAAGCCGCTGGAGATCGGCGGGGTGCGCATCGCCCTGCTCGATCCACAAGGCGCCGAAGTGCCGGGCTCGGCGCGGATGCTGCGCTTCGGCGGCGCGGCGACAGCCCGCATCCCGGCGCGCGCACCGTTGCTGAGCGACACGGTCGATATGCCCGTGCCGGATCTCGCCCGCCTCTCCGTGCAGATCTATGTGCCGGGCGATACCGGCCCCTGCACCTGCCATGAAAGCGGGCTGGATACGCTGCGCGTCTCGCCGCCCGGCAATTATCTCGGCAAGCCCTTCGAGCCTGTGCAGCAAGGTCCGCACCGCCCCTTCCTCGCCGCCGTGGAGATCGATGCGCAGGACGGTGCCGGGACGATTGCCATGCTGGCCGATTCGATCACCGATGGCATCGGCTCCACGCCCGGTGCGAACCGGCGCTGGCCGGACTTCCTCGCCGCCCGTCTGCTGGCGGCGAATCCCGGCAAGTGGGGCATCGCCAATCAGGGCATCAGCGGCAACCGCGTGCTCAGCGATGGCTTTGGCGATAGCGCCCTGGCCCGTCTGGACCGCGACATTCTCGCCCTGCCCGGCATCCGCTATCTGATCGTGTTCGAGGGCGTGAACGATCTTGGCATCGCCTTTGGCGCCGAGCGCATGGCCCAGCAGGCTGGCCGGCCCAATGTCCTCGCCGATGGCACCAAGGTAACGCTGGAGACGATGCTGGAAGGCTATCGCCAGATCGCCGAGCGCGCACGGGCGCGCGGCATCACGGCGGTCGGCGCGACGATCGCCCCCTATAAGGGCGCGACCTACTGGACGCCGGAGGCCGAGACCGTGCGGCAAGGCATCAATGCCGCCATCCGCTCCGGTACGATCTTCGATGCCTGGCTGGATTTCGACGTCGCCTTTGCGGACCCGGCCAATCCCCAGCAGATGCGGCCCGGCTATCATATGGGCGACTTCCTGCACGGCACCGACGCGGGTTATGAGGCGCTGGCCGCGTCCATCGATCTCTCGCTGTTCAAATAGCGCCACCGCGCGGGCCACGTCTGGGCGTCAACCCGTCGATAGCGGCATAACCCACAGCCCCAAGGCGCCGCACCAGGGCGGCGTGGCGCGGGTGGACCCCGCCAAGCGCGATCACCGGCAGGGTCGCAAGCCGCGCGAGCGCCGCAAAGCGTGCAGGGCCGAGTGGTCGCGCGCCGGGGTGCGAACGCGTGCGAAACAGCGGCGAGAGCAGCACAACGTCCGCACCGGCGCCCTGCGCGGCCAACGCTTCCCTATGGCTGTGCGCCGGCGCGCTATGCAGCCAGCGCGAGTCGCGCGGCCCCCGCGCCGGACCATGATGGCCATCTGCCCCCCAGTGCCGGGCCATGTCCGCATCGCCGGCCAGCAGAATGCGGCAATGGCGCTTGCGCGCTGCCCGCCGCACCTGATTGAACAAGGCCCGCCGTGCGATGGGGTCGAGGCGATAATGGCGCAGCACAATGGCCGAATGGCGCGGCAGACGCGCGATGGCGCGCAGCAGATCGTCCGTCGCAACGCGCTCGTCGCTCATCAGCCACAGGGTTGGCAGGGGAGTGCGCGATTTGCCTTGGCCTGCGTGCATCGCGCCTTTTATAGCGGCGCCGATGAATGGGCAAAATAATCAAATGAGCGCTGAGGGCACGGCCGAGAGCCGGTTGGCGCATGTGCGGGACAGCATCAGCAGGGTCGAGCGCGTCGCAAGTCGTCCTGCGGGGTCCGTGACGCTGATCGCCGTCAGCAAGACGCATCCGGCTGAGGCGGTGCGCCCGCTCATCGAGGCCGGGCAGCGCGTGTTCGGCGAAAACCGCGTTCAGGAAGCGCAGGCCAAATGGCCGGCGCTGCGCGAGGCTTATCCCGATATCCGCCTCCACCTTGTCGGCCAGCTTCAGTCCAACAAGGCGGAGGATGCCGTCGCCCTGTTCGATGCCATTCATGGCGTCGACCGCGCCTCGCTGATCGCGGCGCTGGCCAAGGCCATGGACAAGGCGGGCCGCCGGCCGGACTGCTTCCTGCAGGTCAATATCGGCGAGGAAGAGCAGAAGGGCGGCTGCGCCATCGCCGATGTGCCGGCCTTGCTGGAGCAGGCGCGTGCGGCGGACCTGCCGGTCGTCGGGCTGATGTGCGTGCCCCCCGCTGAGGTCGAAGCCGCGCCCTATTTCGCCCTGCTCGACAAGCTGGCCCGCGATCATGGACTGCCGGGCCGCTCCATGGGCATGTCCGGCGATTATGAGACGGCGGTGATGCTCGGCGCCACCCATGTGCGCGTGGGCACCGCTTTGTTCGGTACCCGCGACGCCGTCTGACGTCAGCCCGGCTTGCGCTGCGCCTTCACCGCGCCGGCCCACCATTCCAGCTCGTCCGCAAAGCCGGTGCAGCTGCGCACCAGCGCCGCGCCGCCCGCGCCGCTCGGTTCGCCGGCCGCATCGAGACTGTCCGTGATCCCACCGACTGCCACGCTGGCGGGAATCACGGCGATGCCCAGCGTCGTCAGCGTCGGGTGCCAGGCGTAGCTGGAGCGCGCGCCCGCCATCCGCCCTGCCGAATAGCTGACAATGCCGGCCGGCCGCCGACGCCATTCCTGATAATAATGGTCGATGAGATTCTTGAGGCCCGGCTGCAGACCGGAATTATACTCGCCGGTGACGAACACGAACCCATCGGCCGCGCTGATCTTGTCGGCCAGCGCCGTCATCTCGGCAGGGGCAGTACCGGGCGCATAATCGGAGAGGCGCTTGTCCAGCATCGGCAGGCCGACCGCCCGCGCATCGATCAGCTCCACTGCATGGCCCCGTTCGGACAGCATGCGCACGCAATAGTCCGCAAGCCTTATGCCGGCGCGCGCCTCCCGATAGGATCCATAGAAGACGAGAAGCGAAAGGCTCATATTGTCAGGCTCCGTGGCAATGATGATGCGAGCCTAGCAGCCTGTCCCATCCTGCGCGACGGGCGAAACGCCGGAGCAGCAAAGGGGGGAGCAGAGATGGAAAGCCCGCCGATCTGCGCTAAGGAAGGCGCATGACACCGCAGGATCTGCCCGTACCCGTCGATGCGCTGCTCTCCGCCATGGGGCTGGTCGGCATCTTCGTCTTTGCGGCCTCGGGCGCGCTGGCGGCGGCGCGGCTGGGCCAGACGCTCGTCACCTTCGCCTTCTTCGCCATCGCCACCGGCGTAGGCGGCGGCACGGTGCGCGATCTGCTGATCGGCGCGCCCGTCTTCTGGATTCACGATGTGCGCCCCGCGCTCATCTGCCTCGGTGCATCGCTGGTGGTATGGATGACGCCCGAGCGCTGGTGGAGCGAGCGCGCGCTCGACTGGCTGGACGCCGTGGGGCTGGTCGCCTTCGCCGTGTTCGGCACCGCCAAGGCCATGAGCCTGGACATCCCGCCCTTCATCGGCGCGCTCATGGGCATCATCACGGCCTGTGTGGGCGGCATTATCCGCGATCTGCTGGCCGGCCACCCCTCTATCGTGCTGCGCCCGGAAATCTATGTGACCGCCGCCGCCCTGTCGGCAGGCCTCTATGCCCTGCTCGCCAGCATCGGCATGGCCGCCCCTTGGGCCGCCGTGCTGGCGGTGATCGCCGGCTTCATCCTGCGCGCCGTTGCCATCGTGCGCGGCCTTGCGCTCCCGCATTATCGCGCCAGCATCAGCCCGGATCAGGCAGGTGGCCCCTCGGGATAATGCGGCAGATCATCGGCCGATGTCAGCCAGCTCAGCCCGCTTGAGGTCCAGATATGCTCGGTCGGCGGGTAGCGCTCGGGTTCATCCAGGCTGCCAATGGCAAGGCCGATCACATTGGCCGAGGCGCGCTCCGAGAACAATGTGGTTCCGCACGCGGTGCAGAAGCCGCGTCGCAACGCCGCCGAGCTGTGATGCCATCCCACCGGGCCTTCGATACGGACGGCATCGAGCAGCACCAGCACCCGCGCATAAAGCGGTGCGCCGGTCGCCTTTTGGCAGAGCCGGCAATGACAGGCGCGAATGTTGATCGGCGCCGTATCGGTCGCATAGCGGCAAGCGCCGCACAGGCAACCGCCGGTGATCGCGGCCGCCATTTCAGAGCGGCCGCTGGGCAGCGCCAACGAGGATGCCGAGCCAGCCTGCCTGCTCGCCCGACGTCATGGCGCTGGCCGGCGTAAAGGCGCGGCATTCCAGGCAGTCCGCGCGGATCGACGGGCCTTCCACCAGCCCCTTCAGATCACGCATGATACGCACGGCAATCTGCCGCTGCTGCCGCGCCGCATAGCTCAGCAGATCGCGCGGGGCGGTGATGGCGGGCGCTCTAGTCTCCCCGCTCAGGAACATGCCGAGAAACTGCGCGAGCGAATCCGGCTCCGGGTCGAAATAGCGCGCGCTTGCGGCGTCACCGCTCAGCTTGGCGCGCCGCGCGGCTTCCGCCACGGCCTCTTCCAGCCCGCCGAAGCGGTCGACCAGCTTGAGCTGATGCGCCATGCCGCCGGCCCACACCCGGCCCTGCGCGATCTCGTTGACGCGCTGCGGCGTCATCTTGCGGTTGCTGGCGACCAGACCGATGAACTTGCCGTAGATATCCTCCACGCTCGCTTGCGCCAGCGCGTTGAACTCGGGGCTCACCCCACCGATCACGTCCGGCTCGCCGGAGAGCGGCGTCGCTTTCACGCCATCGCTGGTGATGCCGACCTTGGCGAGCGCATCCTCGAAGCTCGGCAATATGCCGAACACGCCGATCGACCCGGTGATCGTCGCCGGCTCGGCAAAGATCATGTCGCTGGCCGTACTGACCCAATAGCCGCCGCTGGCCGCGACATTGCCCATCGAGACGACGATCGGCAAGCCCTTGGCCCGCGCCTGCGCCAGGGCGAGGCGAATTTCCTCCGCCGCCGCCGCCGATCCGCCGGGCGAATCGACGCGCAGCACCAGTGCCTTCACCGAATCCTCGGCCACCGCATCGTTGATGAGGCTGGCGACGCTGGTGCCCCCGGCTTGCCCCGGCGCCGCTTCGCCATCCACGATTTCTCCGGCCACGGTGACGACGCCGACCTGCCCGCCGCTGCCTTCCTTGTGCTTGCGCAAATAGCCCTCGAACGGGATGGCGGCGTAATCGCCCGGCCGCGGATCGCTCGCCTCCCCGACGATTTCGGCGACATGATTGCCGAACGTCACCGGATCGCCGAGCTTGTCGACCAGCCCTGCCGCCTGCGCCGCCTTGGCCGTATCACCGCCATTGGCGCGCAGCAGCGCCAGCGGATCGGCCAGATAATCCCGCACCCGCGCCGCCGGACGCGCCTTGCCCACATGTTCCAGCCAGTCGGACCAGATCGCCGTTACCAGCGCCTCATTGGCGGCACGCGCCTCGGGCGACTGTTCGGCCTGCGTATAGGGCTCCACCGCGCTCTTGAAGCTGCCGACGCGGTAGACATGCGCCTTCACCCCCAGCCGGTCGATCAGGCCCTTGAAGTAGAGATTGCTCCCGCCCGGCCCGGTCACCCCGACCATGCCGAGCGGATCGAGCCACACTTCGCTGGCATGGGCGGCCAGCATGTAGCTGGCATCGTCATAATAAGAGGCGCGGGTGAGCACCGGCTTGCCCGCGGCGCGCACCTTGTCCAGCGCCTCGCCCACGCGCTGCATCGCGACCTGACCGCCGCCGCCAAAGCCATCCAGATCGAGCACCACGGCCTTGATCGCGCTGTCGCCGGCCGCCGCCTCGATGGCGCGCACCACGTCGCGCAGGCGATACTCGCCCGACCCGCCGGTGCCCGCGACCATCGCATATTGATCGATCGGCCGGGGCTGCTCGACGATCGGCCTGTCCAGCGCAAGATAGAGCGCACCACTGGCCGGAAAGCTCTCTTCCATCCGCGCGGCCTTGAGGCCGGCGTAGAGCATCGCGAAGAAGAGGATGAGGAAGAGCAGGACCAGCGCGTCCTTCACCCCCATCATGATTTTCCAGGCAGTTTTCACAAGACTCAGCACGTTGGCGGCTCCTTTGCCGCTTCGCTAGCGCATCTTCCTGCCCGATGCACGTTCCCGTCAGATGCAAAACGCCCCGGCGATTGCGAACCGCCGGGGCGCATCATGCTTGATTGGTCGTCAGCCCTTCTTCTTCCAGGTGAAGAAGGCGGACATGACGTAGTTCCACACGACGCTGACCATGATTCCGGCCAGTGCGGACAGGGCCCAATAGGCCTTGTTGACGAACAGCCAGTCCGCCACGCCGATATTGGCCGCAGCACCGAAGGCACAGACGAGGTTGAAGGTGATCCAGCCGCGCAGCAATCCCCAGCCCTGCAGGCGCTGGTCGCGGTAGGTGAACATGTTGTTGAGCAGGAAGTTGCTGGTGATGGCGACGAGCGTCGCTGCGGTCTGCGCCGCCGCGAAGCTGACCCCCAGCGCCACAAACAGCAGCGTCAGCACCGCAAAGTGGACGACCACGCCCGTGCCGCCAACCATGGCGAAGCTCAGGAAGCGGACGGGCACGATATGGCCCACCGCCTTGTCCATGAGCAGCTGCACATATTCCCACAGCACCAGGCTATCGAGCTTGCTCTCGCCGAACTGGCGCGTGCGGAAGGTGTAGGGCACTTCCGCAACCCGCAGCGGCGTGGGTGCGCTGGCCGCGATATCCAGCAGGATCTTGAAGCCCACGGTCGAGAGATTGGGCAGCGAGCGCATGAAGGCATCCCGCCGCATCATCATGAAGCCGCTCATCGGGTCGGAAATCGGCGTCTTGGTCAGCTTGAGCGCCAGCTTGGTGGCGAACTGGCTCATCCGCTGGCGGCTCTCGCTCCAGTCGCCCATGCCACCGCCTTCGACATAGCGGCTACCCACCACCAGATCGACATCATCCGCCCTGATCCGCTCGAACATGGTCTTGAGCACGCTCTCATCGTGCTGAAGATCGGCATCCATGATCGCCACATAAGGGGCGGATGTCGCAAGAATGCCCTCGACGCAGGCGCTCGACAGGCCCCGGCGCCCAAAGCGATGGAGAATGCGCACGCGTGGATCGCGCTGAGCCAGCGCCCGCACCTTGCCGGAGGTATCGTCGGGCGAATTATCGTCCACGAACACCAGCTCCCAGGCGACGCCGGGCAGGGCCTTGTCGACCAGATCGGCGAGCAGGGCCACATTCTGCGCTTCGTTGAAGGTCGGAACGACGATCGCAAGCTCGGCCGGAAGCATCTGCGCCGCGACCGGAGCGTCTGTCATGATCTGGATGGTCACTCGGAAAGGTCCTCAATGGCTGGCGCGGCGGGTTGACGGGTCGGCGCTGATGCAGGGTCGGGATGATGGTACAGCGTACCGGTGAAGGCGAAATTACCGGGACGATCGATTGTTTCCGCCGGGCGCCATCCGGCCGCCGTCAGGGCGGGGACCAAATCCCTCGCCGGCGGGGGCGTCTCACCCCGCGCCACGGCGCGCAGGTCATTGTGGCTTTTGAGTTCGACATGGCTGACCAGCAATGTCGCGCGGTCGGCCAGCGCCGTCAGCGGCTGCGGCGGCCCACCCGGATCGCCGCCGCGCGTGATCCGAATCGCGGATCGCCCGTCCGCCGTCAGCAGCCATTGCGGCAGATCGTCGCGATGGGTGCGATAGAGCGGGAAATAGGCCCATGCCCAGGCATCGCCGACATGCAGCACGGCGAGCGGCTTCTCCGCCTTGGCCACCATGGACTCCAGCGTGCGCGAAGGCCCGTGGATGAACCAGTCGGCCCGCACCAGGAACATGACCAGCGCCGCCGCGCTACCGATGACCAGAAGGGCGGTGCCCGCGTGGCGAACCCAGTCGGCGACCCGCCCGCGCCTCGCGATGGCCCCGTCAGCGGCGAGCGCGAGGATCACCGCGAGCGGCGCCAGCATCCAGATATTATAGCGCGGCGCGAGCGCATCGAATTGCGAGACCAGCAGCGCCGCCGCGATGGTCACGATCGTGCCCGCAGCCAGCGCGAGGATCAGGCCGATGACCGGATCATGCCGGATGGCTGTTCCGCGTGTGGCGGCCTGCCCGCCAAGGCCGACTGCGGCGATGAGCAAAAGGATAGCGCCCCCCGCAAAGCACAAGGCGGCCACCGGCAGATCGACTAAAGTCGCGCCACTCACCAGCATCTGCGCCAGAAAGGCCGCGATGTCGCCCAGACCGACCCCGCCGGCCGGCGCGGCGGAGCCGGGTGCCGGCGAACTCAGATTGGCCGCTCCCAGAACGAAGGGCGCCAGTCCAGCCCACAGCAGCAGCAGCAGCGCATAGGCCAGCACCACCCGCACGGCGCCGCGCACAGTCCGCGCATCGATGAAGATCGCCAGCGTATAGGCCGATGTCGCAACGATGCCGAAGAAATGCGTGTAGCCGCTCAGCACACCGAGCAGCACGAACAGGCCCAGCCGCCGCACGCTTTGCGCCACGTCGCCGCGAATCACCATCGCCGCCTGCGCACAGCTAATCGCGAGAAGGATGGGATAGGCCCGGATTTCGACGGCCATGGAGACCAGTCGGGGGGAAAGCACCAGCAGCAGCCCGGCAATCAGGGCCGCGCGCAACCCGTAACGGGATGCCAGCGCGCGCATCAGGATCAGGATGCCGCCGGCGGTGATCCCGGCATGATAGAGCCGGAACGCCAGCTCGTTCGCACCCCACAGGTGCCAGCCGATCATATCGATGAAGTAGCTGAGCGGCGGCATCCGGTCGTCCGGCACGCCGAACCCGGCATCATAGCCGCCGGCCAGCCAGGAGAGCAGCGCGCCCGGCGCGAGGGTGACGCCGGAAAGCTGGGTCGTCTCGTCGATCCAGATATTCTGGAGGCGCGCGAAGAGGACTGCCGCGATGGCAAAAATCACGAGGACGGGCGTGGCCGCAAGCCAAAGCCGTCCTGCACCGCTGGACCCCTGCTTCATTGATTCCCCACGTCCCACAGGCCCACCGGCCCGCATATCAGATCATCATTCAGCTAGCCGCTAGCACCGGCAGCCTAATTTTACGTCAACTGGCGTGCGCGCCATGGCCGAGCGCGAGATACTCCAGCGACTGCATTTCCATCAGGCGGGAGACCGTCCGCTCGAACTCGAACTTGCCATCCCCCTGCGGATAGAGATGCTGCGGCAGGGCGTCCGCACCGGCGATCAGCTTGACCTTATGCTCGTACAGGGCGTCGATCAGCGTAACGAAACGCGCGGCCTCGTTGCGGTTTTCCGGCCCGAGCACCGGAATGCCGACGATGATGACGCTGTGGAAGCGCCGCGCAATGGCGAGATAATCCGCCGCGCCGCGCGCTTCTCCGCACAAGCGCTTGAAGGAAAACACCGCCACGCCCTTGAGGCTCTTGGGCACCTGCAGGCTGCGCCCGCCACCGACGCTCAATTCCTCGCTCGGCACATTGGCGCTGTCTTCAGGCGGATAGTCCGTCAGGCGGAAGAAGATTTCGCGCAGCTTGGCAGTGGTCTCATCGCCATTAGGGACATGCCAGATGTCCATGCCGCCCAGCCGATCCAGCCGATAATCGGTTGGCCCGTTGAGCGGCACCACGTCGAGCCGCGCCTTGAGCAGATCGATAAAGGGCAAGAACAGCTCGCGGTTGAGCCCATCCTTGTAGAGATCGTCCGGCGCGCGGTTGGAGGTGGCGACCAGCGTCACCCCGGCATCGAACAGCGCGGTGAACAGGCGGGACATGATGGCGGCATCCGCCATATTGTTGACCACCATTTCATCGAACAGCAGCACCTTGGCCTCGGCCGCGAGTTGCGCGGCGACAGGCGCAATCGGGTCGCCGCTCTCGCTCTCGCGCACCGCCCGCAGCCGCGCATGCACATCGAGCATGAACTCGTGGAAGTGGATGCGGCGCTTGGCGGGGCCATCCAGGCAATCGCGCATCAGGTCCATCAGCATGGACTTGCCGCGCCCGACGCCACCCCATAGGTACACGCCGCGGATCGGCTCCGGCGCCTTGCGAAGCATCCGCCAGAGCACGGAGCCTTTCTTCGGCGCGGCTTCCAGTTCCTGCTGCAGCCGGTCGAGCCGGATCGCGGCAGCGCGCTGATCCGGATCGGGTTTCAGCTCTCCAGCGGCGATAAGGTCGTCATAACAGGAGAGCAGGCCACTCATGCGTCGCGCGGGGAGGCCTCCGCCGGGGCGCTGTGCTGCACGCGCGGCTGCATGATCTCATATTTGGGCAGCGCCGGGTCGAAATAGTCCCAGGCCACGGCATCCTTCATGTAGATGACGCTTTGCGGCGAGACGCGGTCGGGCTCATCGAGAGACCCGGCCTGCACCATGATGAACTCGCCCGGCAGCGTGCCGGATGTGAAAATCCGTCCGCCGCATGTTCCGCAGAAATGCCGCGTCACATCCCCGCCGGTGTCGCCATGGTTGGTATAGGTCTTGGGCGTGCCCTCGATGGCGAGCTGGCTGTTATGAATGCCGATGATCGTGGTGTGGCCGGTGCCGGTCGCCTTCTGGCAATCCTTGCAGCAGCATTGGGACACCCACAGCGTCGGCCCGGTCAGCTTGTAGCGGAGCTCTCCGCACAAGCAGCCGCCATCCAGAACTTCGCCTTCCTTCACCAGCGCCGATCTCCGAATTGTCGTTGTCTCGGTCGACTGTGACGTCAAATCGCGCGTTCGACCATCATCTTTCGCGTCTCGGCAATGGCCTTGGCGGGCGACAGGCCCTTGGGGCACACATTGGCGCAGTTCATGATGGTGTGGCAACGATAGAGGCGGAAGGGATCTTCCAGATCATCGAGCCGCTCACCGGTCATCTCGTCGCGCGAGTCGGCCAGCCAGCGATAGGCCTGGAGCAGGATCGCCGGGCCGAGGAAGCGATCGGAATTCCACCAGTAGCTCGGGCAGCTGGAGGAGCAGCAGGCGCACAGGATGCACTCGTAGAGCCCATCCAGCTTCTCGCGATCCTCAGGGCTCTGCAGCCGCTCCTTGCCGCTCGGCGGCGGGGTGACGGTCTGCAGCCAGGGCTTGATCGAGCTGTATTGCGCATAGAAATGCGTGAAGTCCGGCACCAGATCCTTGATCACGTCCATATGCGGCAGCGGCGTAATGCGGACCTCGCCCTTGCAATCCTCGATCGCGGTCGTGCAGGCGAGGCCGTTCTTGCCGTTGATGTTCATCGAGCAGGAGCCGCAAATGCCCTCGCGGCAGGAGCGGCGGAAGGTCAGCGACGAATCCTGCTCGCCCTTCATCTTGATGAGCGCGTCCAGCACCATCGGCCCGCATTTATCGAGATCGATCTCGAACGTGTCGTAGCGGGGGTTCTCGCCGCTATCCGGATCGTAGCGATAGACCTTGAACGTCTTGACGTTCGTGGCGCCGTCCTGCGCCTTATGCACGGTCCCGTTCTTGCGAACGACGCTGTTTGCGGGGAGGGAGAATTCGGCCATCGTCTGTTTCCTGCCGCCTGCTGGCTGATCGGGCGCTTGATGCCGCGCCGCAATAAAAGCAATGCGGCGTCCTAGCGCGTGTGTCCGCGCGGCTCAAGCACCGAGCGGAGGCCACGCGAAATTGCTTGTCACCGCTGCCATCCTGCATCCAAACACCCCGCCAGACGTTCCCGGCGAGCATGACGGTCACAATGAGCGACTCCCTCTTCATCTATAATGAGCGCAGCGGCACATGCGATCCTGCGCTGGTGTCCGCGATCCAGGCCGCGTTCGCGCAGGCGGGCCGCCCCATCGGCACCTCCCGGCCCATCGACGACGGCCCGCTGCCAGACGCCGCGCAGGCAGTCGAGCGCGGCATTGGCCTCGTCATCATTCTCGGCGGGGATGGCTCTCTTGCCTCCACCGCGCAGGCGCTCGCCGGCTGGGATGGCACCCTGCTCGCGCTGCCCGGCGGCACGATGAACCTGCTGGCTCACCGGCTCCACGGCAATCTCGATCCGCTCGCCATCGCCAAGGCCTATCTGGCGAACAAGGGGACCGTGATGGCCGTGCCGGTGATCGAGGCAGACGAGATCACCGCCTATACCGGCATCATCGTCGGTCCCACGGCAGCGTGGGGCAATGTGCGCGAGGCGCTGCGCAATCATGATCTCGCCGCGCTGGCGGAAAAGGTGCCGGAGGCCATCACCGCCACCTTCGAGGCCCCGGCCGTCTCCCTCGTCGGCGATCCGCGCGATTATCCCGCGATCTTCGTCGAGCCGGCCAAGCAGGGCCTGCATGCCTATGGCGTTCTCGCCCGCAATGCCGGCGAGTTGTTCGCGCATGGCTGGGCCTGGCTCTCGGGCGATTTCCGCAATGGGCCCTCCGAATCGCTCGGCGCCGCCGATCATCTGGAGGTAGAAAGCGCCGGCAAGACGCTGGACCTGCTCGTCGATGGCGAGAAGGCGACCACCAAGGCGCCCTTCAACCTCCGCAGCGCCCAATCAGGCGTGCGCTTCTTCGCCGCACAGGGGGACGCAGGCTGGCGCTGAGCCATAGCGCCGCCGCCCGCCGTACGACATTTCTCCCCCCTCAAGCCCCGCGCCGGGCTCTTCCCACCAGCCCGCGGACATGCTGAAATGCAGCCATGTCCATGCTCACGCGCCTGCTCACCGCCGCTCTGGCTTTCTCCGCGACAACCGCGCTGGCCGAACCGGCCGACCCCGCCGATCCCAATCTGCCGCGCCTCAAGAAGGTGCTCGCCGCCACGCCGCTGATCGACGGGCATAATGACTGGCCCGGCGCCATCGCCGGCCATGATGGCGATGCGCGCTGGTCGGTGGATCTGACCCGGCTGAACACAGAGGATTTCGATACGGACATCTCCCGGCTTCGGCAGGGCATGGTCGGCGGTCAGTTCTGGTCCGTCTATGTCCCCGCGACGCTGCCGCCGCTGGAACAGGTCAAGAAGACGCTGGAACAGATCGACCTCGTGAAATCCATCGTGCGCCGCTACCCGGCCGAGTTCACGCTCACGCGCACCGCCGCGCAGGTCCGGGCCGCGCACAAGGCCGGGCGGATCGCCTCGCTGATCGGCGCGGAAGGCGGCGGCCAGATCGACGAGAGCTTCTCGGTCCTGCGCGCTTATGCCGAGCTGGGCGTGGGCTACCTCACCCTGACGCACAGCCGCACCATTGCCTGGGCGGACAGCGCCACCGACGATCCGGCCCATGGCGGGCTCACCCCGTTCGGCGTGGCGGTGGTGCGTGAGATGAACCGGCTGAACATGCTGGTCGATCTCAGCCATGTGAACGAGGACACGATGCTGGACGCGATCGCCGCGAGCCGCGCGCCGGTCATCTTCTCCCATTCCAGCGCACGGGCGCTGTGCGATCATCCTCGCAACGTCTCGGACAAGGTGCTCAAGGAGGTCGCGCGCACCGGCGGCATCGTCATGGTCGCCTTCGCGCCCAATTATATTTCGGAGCCGCGCCGGGTGTGGGGCGTGCAGCAGGGCGCCCAGCGCGCGCTCTACAACCAGCCGCCGCTCAACCGCCTCTATATCGGCCAGCCGGACCGGGCGAAGGCCGCCATGGAAGCCTGGCTCGCCGCCAATCCCGAGCCGCGCGTGACGGTGCAGATGGTCGCCGACCATATCGATCATATCGCCAGGGTCGCCGGCTATGATCATGTCGGCCTTGGGGGCGATTATGATGGGCTGCCGGCCCTGCCGGACGGCATGACCGGCGTTGAAAGCTATCCGCCACTGCTGCTGGAGCTGATGAAACGCGGCTGGAGCGATGCCAATATCGCCAAGCTGGCCGGCGGCAACATCCTGCGCGTCATGGAACAGGCCGAGAAGGTCGCCGCCTCCCTGAAGGACGAACCACCCGCCACCGGCACGCGCGAGGCGATGGACGCCGCGCCGAAGGGCTAAGCCATCCCCTCAATTCACCCCCTCAATTCACAGGCGCGCGCCGCCTGTAACTCAGCGCTTCCGCCACATGCGCCCGCCCCACGGTCTCCGCGCCTGCCAGATCGGCAATGGTGCGGGCGACCCTGAGCACGCGGGTATAGCCCCGCGCGCTCAGCTTCATCGCGGCGGCAGCCTGCGCGAGAAGATCGCGGCCCGGCGCGTCCGGCGCGGCATGGGCATCCAGCGCATCGCCAGTCAGTTCCGCATTGGTGCGCGCGCCACCGCTTGATGCCGCGCGCGCCGTCTGGCGTGCCCGGGCCTGCGCGACGCGGGCGGCAACCTCCGCCGATCCCTCGACCGGGGGCGGGAGCAGCAGATCCGCCGCGGAAACCGCGCCGACCTCGACATGCAGATCGATCCGGTCCAGCAGCGGTCCCGAAACCTTCGCCTGATAATCCCCCGCACAGCGTGGCGCCCGCGAGCAGGCCAAAGCGGGATCGGCGAGATGCCCGCAGCGGCAAGGATTCATCGCGGCAATCAGCTGGACCCGCGCCGGGAAGGTCACATGCGCATTGGCGCGCGCGACGCTGACCTCGCCCGTCTCCAGCGGCTGCCGCAAACTATCCAGCACCGCGCGCTGAAATTCGGGCAGCTCGTCCAGAAACAGCACGCCCAGATGCGCGAGGCTGACTTCCCCCGGCTTCACCCGCAGCCCGCCCCCGACCAGCGCCGCCATGGAGGCACTGTGATGCGGCGCGCGATAGGGGCGGTTCTGGCTGATCCGCCCGCCCGAGAGCGTGCCGGCCACGGATGCGACCATGGAGACTTCCAGCGCTTCGGCCGGGGTCAGCGGCGGCAATATGCCCGGCAGGCAGCTCGCCATCAGCGATTTGCCGGCTCCTGGCGGCCCGACCATCACCAGATTATGGCCACCGGCCGCCGTGATCTCCAGCGCTCGCTTGGCGACCTCCTGGCCCTTCACTTGCCGCAGATCCGGCCCCGGCACAGGCGGTTCGACAGTGCCGGGCGCCGGGCGCGGCAGCACCGTCGCGCCCTTGAGATGATTGATGAGACCGAGCAGATCCGGCGCAGCCAGCACGCCTTCGGAGCCTGCCCAGGCAGCCTCCGACCCCTGCGCCGCCGGGCAGATCAGCGTCTTGTCCGCCTGCGCCGCATGGAGCGCGGCCAGCAGCACGCCCGGCACCGGCGCGATGCGCCCGTCCAGCCCCAGCTCACCCACGACGAGATGATCGGCCAGTTGCTCGGCATCGACGACGCCCATCGCCCCCAGCAGGGCCAGCGCGATCGGCAGATCGTAATGCGAGCCTTCCTTGGGCAGGTCCGCCGGTGAGAGATTGACCGTGATGCGCTTGGGAGGCAGCGAGAGGCCGATGGCGGCGATGGCATTGCGCACGCGCTCGCGGCTTTCCGCCACGGCCTTGTCCGCCAGCCCGACGACGATGAAGTTCGGCAAGCCGGAGACAAGCTGGCACTGCACCTCGACCGGCCGTGCCTCCAGCCCGAGAAACGCCACCGTTTCCACCGTCGCAACCAAGACTTGCCCCCTCTTTGTTCCCCTCCCTGTCTATGTCGGGTCAACGGGGCAAAGTCGAGCCGCTTTCGTCGGGCTGGTAGCGCGGCGGCAGGTTGAACAGCGCCGCGAAGCGCGCCTCCAGCGCCGCATCGCCACTCACGCTGAGCTCGCCCGTCTCGGCAAGCTGGTCGACGGGCATCTTGCCGTAGAAGCGCTTGGCAAGGCCGCGCGCGCTGCCCTCATAGGCGAGGTCCGGCGCCGAGACCTCGCCGGCTTCGACATGATAAAGCCCGCGATCCAGACTGGCGCGATAGGGCGTGCCGTCAATGCGAAAGCCGACCTGCAGCACCATCTCCGCCGCCGCTGCCCGATCCAGATTGACCTTGAAAGAGAGCATCATCGCCGTGCCGTTGAGCGGCAGCATCCGGTCATGCGTCGGCGAGCGATAGGCCCATTGCGCCATCGCCAGCACCATCGGCTCGGCCTCCTTGCCCCATGGCGTCAGGCCATAAACCTGCACATTGGCGGGCGGCGGCAGGCGCAGACGCTCGACAATGTGGCGCTCCTCCAGCTCGGTCAGGCGCTGGGTGAGCACATTGGCGCTCAGCCCCGGCAAGGCCGCGCGCAGATCGGAAAAGCGGCGCGGCCCGAGCAGCAATTCGCGGACGACAAGCAACGCCCAGCGCTCCCCGACCAGATCGAGCCCGTGCGCAAGGCCGCAGGCGTCGTCAAACCGACGCTTTTGAGGGAGTTTCGCCTCGTGAGTTATTTTTTCTAACTCCATAGTTGCAACATCTAATTTCTTCCGTCAGGATCGTCAAGGTCGGTGATTCGGGTGGGGCCGATACGGCGAGAGAGTTTGGGAGAGGACGGGTAGCTGCCATGGAACGGATGATTTTCGTCAATTTGCCAGTCACGGATCTGGCACGGTCGATGCGCTTCTATGAGGCGATCGGAGCAGTCAACGATCCGCAATTCACCGACGAGAGCGCCGCGATGATGCGCTTTTCCGAGACGATCTGCGTCATGCTGCTCACCCGCGAGCGCTTTGCCAGTTTCACGCCGCGAAAAATTCCCGATGCGCATGAATGTGCGCAAGTGCTGCTCGCACTCAGCGAGGAGAGCCGTGCGTCCGTGGATGCGATCACGGAGCGCGCGGCTGCTGCGGGCGGCACGCCCGATCCCAATCCGCTGCAGGACCACGGCTTCATGTATGGCCGCAGCTTCGCCGATCCCGATGGCCACATCTGGGAAACCGCGTGGATGGACATGAGCGCCGTCCCGCAACCGGCCTGATTGCTTCGGCAGGAGATGCGACCATGTCCTTCCAGGCCTATCTGGACACGATCAAGGCAAAAACCGGCCAGTCGCCGGACGACTTGCGCGCTTACGCCGCCTTTCAAGGCTTTCTCGACGACGAGAAGAAGCTGCGCCCGGAGGTGAAGGCGGCGACGCTGGTCGCCAGTCTCAAGCGCGATTTCGATCTCGGTCAGGGTCACGCGATGGCGGTCTACGCCCTGCTCAAGGGTACGCGCAAGGAAGGCGACTGAGCCCCTGCAGCATTCAGACCGCACAGAGAGGAGTGATACATGTCTCAGAGGGATAGCGCCTCCATCGAGGTGACTGCATTTTCATGGGTGCCGCCGTTCGCGCGCGGCCATGTCCGCGATCTGCGGGTGCGCTGGGCGCTGGAGGAGGCAGGCCTCGATTATCGCACCCGCCTGATCAGCGCCATCGACCGGCCGGCGGACTATTATCGCGAGCAGCCCTTCGGCCAGGTGCCGCATTATCGGGAGGGGAATGTCGCCCTGTTCGAGAGTGGCGCCATCGTCCTCCACATCGCCGAGAAGGACGAGCGGCTGATGCCGCGCGATCCCGTCGGGCGGGCGCGGGCGATCACATGGGCCGTCGCCGCACTCAACAGCATCGAGCCGGGCATCATGCATCTGGCCGATATCGACCTGTTCTGCGCCGGGCAGGAGTGGGCGAGGCTGCGCCGCCCGGATGCCGTCAAGCAGGTGGAAGGCCGCCTCGACCGGCTTGCCGCAGCGCTGGGCGACAAACCCTGGCTGGAAGAGCGCTTCACGGTCGGCGACCTTCTGATGGTCGAGGCGCTGAGCAATCTCTCGCCGGATCGCCTCGCCATACCGGACGTGCTGACCGCCTATGTCGCGCGCGGCGAGGCGCGTCCCGCATTCAAGGCCGCCATGGCGGCGCAAATGGCCGACTTCATCTCCGATGATGCGGTCCAATCAGAAGGAGTATCCGCATGACCTATATCGATGGCATTCTCGTGCCGGTGAAGCCGGGCCGCAAGGCGGACTATCTGGAGATCGCCCGCCGGGTCGATCCGCTCTTCATCGAATATGGCGCGCTGCGCGTGGTGGAGGGCTGGAATGACGATGTGCAGCCCGGCAAGACCAACGATCTGCGCACCGCCGTCCTGGCGGAAGAGGGCGAGGATGTCGTCTTCTCCTGGATCGAGTGGCCGGACAAGGCGACCCGCGATTCCGGCTGGCAGAAGCTGATGGCCGACGAGCGCATGGCGCACGCCCCGGAGGACAATCCAATGGTCGGCCCGCGCATGATCTACGGGGGCTTCACCGTGATTCTGGACGAGCGCAAATAGCATTGGCGGGAGGAGGCGGCCCCATGACCAACAGGCAGGGCGAATTCATCTGGTACGAGCTGATGACCTCCGATCTGGAGGCCGCCCGCGCCTTCTACGGGGCGGTGGTCGGCTGGAGCATCGCGGACCGGAGCGACATGCCCGGCATGGACTATCGCATGATCCGCGCCGCCGATGGCGAGGTCGGGGGCATGATGGCGCTGGATGCCGAGATGATCGCAGGCGGCGGGCGCCCGATCTGGATCGGCTATATCGGCGTCGATGATGTCGACGTGACGGCGGCCGCGATCCTGGCCATGGGCGGTCGCCTCTACGTGCAACCGCAGGACATCCCCGGTGTCGGCCGCTTCGCCATGGCGGCCGACCCGCATGGCGCGCCCTTCTACATCATGCGCGGCAGCGTCGAGGGTGGCGTCAGCCGCGCCTTCTCGCCGCAAGCGGTGGGCCATTGCGGCTGGAACGAACTCTCATCGCCAAACCAACCGGCAGCGCTCGCCTTCTATACAGGCCTGTTCGGCTGGACCAATCCCTCCGCCATGCCGATGGGGCCGATGGGCGACTATCGTTTCCTGTCCGTGGGCGATCTGCCCATCGGCGCCAGTCTGGAACAGAAAGACCAGCGGGCCGAATGGCGCTTCTATTTCCGCGTCCCGTCCATCCGCGCCGCGATGGAAGCCATCACAGCCCATGGCGGCACCATCACCACAGGCCCCCATGAGGTTCCCGGCGGTGACTGGGTCGTCATGGGCACCGATCCGCAGGGCGCGCGTTTTGCGCTTGTGGGCGATCGATAAGGAGAGCGGAGATGACCAGCGCGATCACGCCCTGCATCTGGATGGACGGGACAGCCGAGGAGGCCGCGACCTTCTACGTCTCGCTCTTCCCGGATTCCCGCATCGACCGGATCGTCCGCTATGTCGATGACTCGCCCTTCCCGCCCAATTTCCCCGCCGGCACGGCCATGCTCGTGCTGTTCACGCTGAGCGGCCGACCATTCTCCGCATTGAACGGCGGGCCGATGTTTCCGCAGACCGAAGCCGTGTCGTTCGTCATCCCCGTGGATGATCAGGCCGAGCTGGACCGCGTCTGGACCGCCCTCACCGCGGATGGCGGCGCGGAGAGCATGTGCGGCTGGTGCAAGGATCGCTTCGGCGTCTCCTGGCAGGTCGTGCCGCGCCGCGTGCTGGAGATGCAGGCCAGCGATGACGCAGACGCCGTCCGCCGCATGAGCAGCGCGCTCATGACCATGCACAAGATCGACATCGCCACGCTCGAAACCGCCTTTTCCGGAGACTGACCCCGTGAGTTACATCCTCTACGCCCATCCCTTCTCCAGCTACAGCTGGAAGGCGATGATCGCGCTGCACGAGAAGGAACTGCCCTACACGCTGCGCAATGTCGAAGACGAAGGCGTGATGGACGCGCTGCGCGACCAGTGGCCGCTCGGCAAGTTCCCGGTGCTGGTGGATGAAGACACGCCGGCAATCGAGGCGACGACGATCATCGAATATCTCGACCTGCGCCACTATGAGCGCGCGCCCTTGATTCCCGCCACTGCCCATGATGCGCTGGATGTGCGCTTCATGGACCGCGTGTTCGACAATCATGTGATGACGCCGGTTCAGGCGGCGGTGACCGAGGCCCTGCCCCACCTCGTCGGCGCGAGCGATCCGGTGCGCACCCAGCGCGCGCGCGATGCGCTCGAGACCATTTATGGCTGGCTGGAAGCGCGGCTGACCGGGCATCTCTGGGCCTCGCCGCAAGGCTTCAGCATGGCGGATTGCGCCGCCGCGCCGGCTCTGTTCTATGCCGATTGGGTCCACCCGATCGGCGAGCGCTATCCGGAAGTGCGCGCCTATCGCGGGCGGCTGAACGCACGCCCGTCGGTTGCCCGCTGTATCGAGGGCGCAAGGCCCTATCGCCATTATTTCCCGCTTGGCGCGCCGGACCGGGATTGAAATCCTTAACCGACCGGGCCGGCTGCCGAGGGGTCACGCTCCCACGCTCCCCCCGGCCTGTGCCCTGGAACGATCAGCGCTGGCTCGCGATCCGGGTTTCACCGCCCTTGCTGATCTGCACCGAGTCCCCCGCGCCTTCGATCCGCGCGCCGGCATAGCTCAGTTCCTTCTCGGTCACGCAAACCCGGCGGGACATGCGCGTGCCGGTCGTCGCCTGCTGCTTGAAGCAATAGAAGGTCTGGCCACCACGCTTCAGCACCTTGGCCGGAATCTGATAGGTGGTTTCCGCAGCAGGCGCGGCCAGCGCCGGCTGGGCCAGCGGCAGGATGGCGATAGCGGCAGCGGCGGCGATCAGATGAAATTTGCTCGACATGTTGGTTCTCCCTACTGAATTTTTTCAGTCCCGAATGACTGACACACAAGGCTTTGCACTTTGCGTGCCAACTCATAAAAACACGTCTTTTCAGTGTTTTGAAAATCAGGAGGCTCAGCACCTTCAAAAGCCTCCTCCCACAGGTTGGTTATTCGTTCAGATAGTTGGCGAAATTCACCATCACACACCGAGCGCCATATCGAAAGCATGCTATTTTGTTTGCGCATCATCCGCTCTACGCTCACCGCCGCGAACAGAATGCGGGCACACCCCCCGTGAGGAGAGCCGGATGATGAGGATGACGAAGGCGGCGTCGAACGCGCCGGCCAAGGCCCGCGAGGCACGGCGCTGAATGGTCTGGCCGCACAGCTTCACCGATCTGCGTGACGCCGCCCGCCGCCGGTTACCGCGCTTCCTGTTCGATTATGTCGATGGCGGGAGCATCGACGAGCTGGCCCTGGCGCGCAACAGCGCCGCCGTTCGCGCCGTCACCTTGCGCCAGCAGGTGCTGAACGACGTCTCGGCATCCGATCTTTCGACCACTTTGTTCGGGCAAAAGCTCGCCATGCCCCTGATGCTCGCGCCGATCGGCATGGGTGGATTGCTGGCGCGGCGCGGCGAGGCGCAGGCGATCCGGGCCGCCCATGCCAACGGCGTGCCGATGGTCGCCTCGACCGTGACGGTCTGCTCGGCGGAAGAAATCGCCGGCACCGGCCTGCCCTTCTGGTTCCAGCTCTACATGGCCAAGGATCGCGGGTTCATCGCCGACCTGCTGGCCCGGGTGAAGGCTCTGGGCTGCAACACGCTGTTCATGACCGTCGACCTGCCCCTGCCCGGCCCGCGCTGGCGCGACCAGCGCTCGGGCCTCTCGGGACCGCCCGGCCTGCGCGGTCAGGCCCGGCGCTGGCGTGAGATCCTTGCCCATCCCGGCTGGGCCTGGGATGTCGGGCTGCATGGCCGCCCGCATACGCTCGGCAATCTGGTGCCGATCATGAACGGCAAGGTGCGCATGGGCGATTTTCTGCGCTGGAGCGGCCAGAACTTCGATCCGTCCGTCACCTGGAAGGATCTGGCCTTCATCCGCGAGCATTGGTCCGGCACGCTGGTGCTCAAGGGCATCATGGACCCGGCCGACGCAGTCCGCGCGGCGGAGATCGGTGCCGATGGCATCGTCGTCTCCAACCATGGCGGCCGCCAGCTCGATGCCACGGTCGGCACCGCGCAGGCGCTGCCGGATATCGTGGCAGCGGTGGGTGATCGCCTCACCGTGCTGATCGATGGCGGCATCCGCAACGGCCTCGATGTGCTGCGCATGCTGGCGCTGGGTGCCAAGGGCGTCATGATCGGCCGCCCCTGGGCCTTCGCCCTCGCCGCCGGGGGAGAAGCCGCCGTCTCCCGCATGCTCGCACAATATGCGCTCGAACTACGCTCCGGCCTCGCGCTCACCGGCTGCGCCCGCGTTACGGACGCCGGGCCGCATTTGCTCGATCATCGGGGCGTAAGCGAACAACCTTAGCCCCTCCTGTTGAGCTTCGCTCGCCTGCGGCTCAGAGGAGGGGTTGGGGTGGTGTTACACCCGCGCAGTCATTCACCGGCTATGCGATGCTGGCGCATCGCCACCACCCCCAGCCCCTCCTCTCAACAGGAGGGGAGATTCAGCCTCCCCTCAGGCCGCCTGTTCAAGGGCGGTCGAGCCGCTTTCCAGCAACATCGTCGCAGCCGCCGTGTTGGAAATGGGGATGTGATAATTCCGGCTGACCTCGGCCACATCCTCGCCCAAGGCCCCACGCGCCGCGATCCAGTTGACGATCTCTATGCCCTGGCTGCCCGCTTCCTCGACAATATCGAGGGCGCTGATTTTCGTCAGCGCATCCGGATCGGGGCCGAGATTGTCCATGCAGAACTGGTCGTAGCGCTGGTTGATAAAGCCGGCGCGTTCCCCGTCCAGCTGGTGGGAGAGTCCGCCGGTGCCGAACACCACGATCCGCTCATCGCCCTGCCAGCTGCGCAGCGCCTTGCCGACCGCGCGACCGAGCGCCAGGCAGCGCTTGGGGCTCGGCAGCGGATGCTGCACGGTGTTGATGGCGATGGGCACGATGCGCACCGGCCACTGTCCGCCGCCGGGCCATGACAGCTGGAACGGCACGACCAGCGCATGATCCACGAGCATCGACTGGCAGGTCGTGACATCGAATTCGTCCTCCACCAGTCCCTCGATGATGTGCCACGAGAGGGCGGCGTCGCCCTTGAACCCGTTCTGCACCGGCAGGCCCCAGCCCTCATCGGCATTGTGATAGCTGTCCGCCGCGCCCACCGCGAAGGTCGGCATCTTGTCGAGGAAGAAGTTGAGGCCGTGGTCATTGTAGAAGACCACGGCAACGTCCGGTCTGGCGGTTGCAAGCCAGCGATGGATCGGCTTGAACCCATCGAAGAACGGGCTCCAATAAGGGTCCTGCTCCTGACCGCGCGCAATGGCGCCGCCGATTGCCGGCACGTGGCTGGTGAAGATACCGCCGAGAATATGCGCCATGGCTCAGGCCTCCTCTTGCTGATGGGCTGCGTCGAGCAGCATTTGACGGAAAGCCTCGACACTCATGCCGGTCTGCTGCGCCCCCACATCCTGCACATTGAGGCCGTAGATGCCGGCCAGCTTGGCGAGATAATAGATGTTGCCGCCCGCCTCGATCATCTGGAGGACATTGCGGGCGCGGACCGCCTCGCGCTGCTCCTCAGTCAGATGGAAGCGCTCGAAATAGGCTTCCTCGTCCGCCTGATAGGCGGCGCGATTGGCAGCATCGTTGAACGAAAAGCACATGGCGTTCAGCGCGAAGCCGCGCGCCGCCGCATCACCGTCGAAGACCGGCGTACCGGGAATGATTCGTTTGGCGGTCGTTCCCGCCTCGATCGTTTCGATCGCACCCATTGATCCATGCTCCTGCTTCAGGACTGGATCCGTCACTGCGCTCGCCGCGCCGGGCAGACATTGACCTTGATCAAGCAGGGGATGTTGATCGCGCGGGGGGTCGTCCTCGCAGCGCCCCTGGCGCTAGGGAGTCACCAGAAGGCGCGGCGATTAAGCTCGTGACCGAAGGCAAGCAGGGCGACGCCGAGCAGCGTATAAGGCGTCTCGCCGGCCCAGCCATGCGGCAGGCTGAGCGCCCCGGCCATGATGCCAAGGCCGAGCGCGCCGACCGCGACCGGGAGGGCCATGCCATGCTTGAGCGCGCCGTGGCCGAGCGCCAGCGCGCCGAGCACCATGGCGATCATCAGGCCGGCTTCGTGGATGATCTCCGCCTCGAAAATGCCCGCGACAGAAGACAGCACGCCCACGGCAATCGCCGTCGTCAGGCAATGCACGGCGCACAGGCCGGACAGGCCGATGGCCAGCCGGTCGAGCTGTGGCATTGTCCACATCCGGGGTGCGGTGAGCGTTCTCATTGCAAGGGCCATACGCCCCCTCGCGGGAAGATACAACATATCCTTTGCCTCCGGGTGAGCCCTTTATGCTGGGGGCTTGCTTCCGCCGATCCCGCGGCGCATGGGGACCGGATGGCTGAACTTGCGCACTCGTCCTCGCCCGGTGCGCCCGCGGTCAGCGGGCGCCATCTTGGCCGTCCCGCCACGCTGGCACGCTGGCTGTTCGTCGTCGCGGGCCTGATTCTCTTCATGGTGGCGGTGGGTGGCATCACCCGCCTGACCGAGTCGGGCCTCTCCATCACCGAGTGGAAGCCGGTGACCGGCACCCTGCCGCCCATGAACGAGGCACAGTGGCAGCAAGAGTTCGACCAGTATCGGACCAGTTCACAATATGCGCTGATGAACAAGGGCATGACGCTCGAAGCGTTCAAGCACATCTATTTCTGGGAATATTTCCACCGTCTGGTCGGCCGCATCATCGGCCTTGCCTATGCCGTGCCGCTGGCCTGGTTCGCGCTCCGTCGCGCTGTTCCGCGCGGCTTCGGTGTCCGCTTGCTGGTGCTGCTGGCGCTCGGCGGCGCCCAGGGCACCGTCGGCTGGCTGATGGTGAAGAGCGGCCTTGTCGACCGGGTGAACGTGCAGCCGGCGATGCTCGCCGCGCATCTGGGCATGGCGCTGATCCTGCTCGGCGCCGTGGTGTGGACGGCCTGCGATTTCCTGCGGCTGGCCCGGCACGATGCCGCCAATCCCGCCAGCCCCACCACGTCCGCCGCCCTCGCGCCGCGACGGGCCGTGCCGACATGGGCGGGCGCCATCCCCGTGCTCATCCTCTTCATCCAGTTGCTGCTCGGCGCGCTCACCGCCGGCCTGCGCGCGGGCTATGTCTCCAATACATGGCCGATGATGAACGACCGCTTCGTGCCGGACGGCATCGCATGGTGGGGATCGCTGTGGATGACGCTGACCAGCGACCCGTTCCTCGTCCACTTCCTCCATCGCTGGTGGGCCATGGTCGCGGCGGGCGCCATGCTGTGGATGGCCGGGCGCCTTCATGCCCGGGGCGGGCTTCGCCTCTCTTATGCGCTGACCGGCGCCACGCTGGTGCAGGTGATGCTCGGCATCGGCACGGTGTTGACCGGCGTGTCGCTGCACATTGCCGTCACGCATCAGGTCACCGGCGCGCTGCTCCTCGCCATCGCGGTGGCCGGCGCGCATCGACTCGGCCAGCGGGATCGCGAATCGGATCTCACGCCTAAGCGCGCATGAGCGAGATCGCTCTGGTCTACGTGCCTTATGGTTCGCGCGCGGAGGCTGAAGCGGCGGGCCACCAGATGGTGCAAGAGCGACTGGCCGCCTGCGCCAATGTGCTGGGCGAAGGCTGCTCGATCTATCCGTGGGATGGCGCCATCGAGCAGAGCGTCGAAACGGTGGTGCTGTTCAAGACCGCGCCGGACCGCTGCGCGGCGCTCATGACCGCCATCGCGCAGGCCCATGCCTATGATCTCCCCGCGATCCTCACCTGGGCCGCGCACACCACCCCGGCCTATGCGGCCTGGGTGCACGAAAAAACACGGCCTGACGTCCGTCTGGACTGATAGGGTATCTTGATACCCGTCAGCAAGGGCGTGCTTTTTCTTGACTCTCCGGCCCCTCATCGCCATTGGGGCCGCGCGGGCGGTGCCTTTTCCGGGGCGCCGCTGTTGTTATTTTCTGGATACTCATTCCTGGAGGCAAGAGGCCATGAAGGCGCTCATGAAGACCACCAAGCCGGCAACCCCGGCCACGGTCGAGAAGAAATGGTTGCTGATCGACGCCGAGGGTCTCGTCGTCGGTCGCGTCGCGAGCATCATCGCGAACATCCTGCGCGGCAAGCACAAGCCCAGCTTCACCCCGCATGTCGACTGCGGTGACAATGTCATCGTGATCAATGCCGACAAGGTGAAGTTCACCGGCAACAAGCTGACCGACAAGCGCTATTACAAGCACACCGGCTATGCCGGCGGCATCAAGGAGACCTCTCCGCAGAAGGTGCTCGAGGGTCGTTTCCCCGAGCGCGTGCTGGAGAAGGCCGTGGAGCGCATGATTCCGCGCGGTCCCCTCGGTCGTCAGCAGATGCGCAACCTGCGCGTCTTCGCGGGCAGCGAACATCCGCATGAAGCCCAGAACCCCGAAGTGCTCGATGTTGCGGCGATGAACCGCAAGAACAAGGTTGGTGCCTGATGTCCGATACCGTCAACTCGCTGTCCGATCTGCAGGACCTCACCCAGGGTAACGCCGACGCACCGGCTGCCGATGCTGCCGCACCCGCGCCGGTAAAGGTCTCGAACGCGCCGCTGCGCCAGCAGGAGCTGGACAAGCAGGGCCGCGCCTACGCCACTGGTCGCCGTAAGGATGCCGTCGCCCGCGTGTGGGTGAAGCCCGGCACCGGCAAGATCACCGTCAACGGCCGCGATCAGGAAACCTATTTCGCACGTCCCACGCTGCGTCTCGTCATCAACCAGCCCTTCACGGTCACCGACCGCACCGGCCAGTATGACGTGATCTGCACCGTGAAGGGTGGCGGTCTCTCCGGTCAGGCCGGCGCCGTGAAGCACGGCATCGCGCAGGCGCTCAGCAAGTATGAGCCCACGCTGCGCGCCGCCGTGAAGGCAGAAGGCTTCCTCACGCGCGATCCGCGCGTCGTCGAGCGCAAGAAGTACGGCCGCGCCAAGGCTCGCCGCAGCTTCCAGTTCTCGAAGCGCTAAGAACGTCGACGTCGTTTCGCGGAGCAGACCATGGTCCGGCTCCGCGGACGCGCAGAAGGTTCAGAATATCCCGTCCGGGACCGGAACAAGGGCTGCTCTTCAGGGCGGCCCTTTTCCTTTAGGCGCATTATGGGCGCAGCGCGCATAGCTTCACGCGCGAAGGCTTGACCTACGACAGGGCTCACCTACTTTGGGTCTGCGGGCCGGGCCCCTCTGGCGATCCCCTATGGATCGTGATGTCGGACCGCATCGAGTGCGCTCGGTGCCGGGTCCAGACTTATTGAACACCTGCATCAGCCACCCGATCGACAATCGTTCCATCGGAGGTTTTTCATGACATCAGCCCAATCCATGCCCTGCCCGGTTTGCCACGTGCCGCTCGTGATGAGCGAGCGCCAAGGCGTCGAAATCGATTATTGCCCCCAATGCCGTGGCGTGTGGCTGGACCGGGGCGAGCTGGACAAGATTATCGAGCGCGCCAGTGCCGAACTGGCGCCTGCCGCCCCGCCGCAGACCCGCGCCGAGCCTTATCCGCCCCAGCCTCAGGCCCAGCAGCCGTACCGCGATGAGCGATATCGCGAGCAGGGCTATCGAGACGGCGGCTACCGCTCGCATAAAGGCTATCCCAAGCGGAAGAAGTCGTTCCTCGAAGAGCTGTTCGACTGATCGGCGGCATTCAGCGTCGCGTGCCAGCGCCGTCCACGCCCAGCGCAAGCCGCTGCTCAATGCCGATCCGGTCCAGAAACGCGGCATCGTGGCTCACGACGAGCAAGGCGCCGTCATAGTCGGCGAGCGCCTGCTCAAGGAGCTCAATACTCTCGATGTCGAGATGATTGGTCGGCTCATCAAGAACTAAAAGCTGCGGCGGCACCGGCCCGCTTGTGATCACGCACAGGGCGGCGCGCAGCCGCTCGCCGCCGCTCAGCACCGCGACATCCTTCAGGGCATCGCGGTTGCGGAAGGCGAAGCGGGCCAGCGCCTCATGCGCCATGTGCGGGGTCATCCCGGGATGCGCGGCCAGCATCGCCCGTTGCAGGGTCTGGCCGGCCCTCAACAGGTCGGCATGCTGGTCGAGCAGCGCGATCCGGCCCGGTCCGCGATGGATGGCCCCCGCGCTCGGCTCGGCCAAGCCGACCGCCAGGGCGAGCAGGCTGGTCTTGCCACTGCCGTTCGGGCCCGTGATCGCGACGCGCTCCGGCCCGGTCATGGCAAAGGACAGCGGGCCGAACAGCCGGCGCCCGCCCCGTGCCAGCATCACATCCTCAAACCGCAGTAACGTGCGATTATGCGGGAGGCCGGCCGATGGCAGATTGATCTGCAGCGGCGTCAGAACCTCCACCTGCGCGCGGGCAGCCTCCAGCGACTCGCTTGCCGCGTCGATCTGGCGCTCAGCCTGATGACGCTCGCGCGCCCCGCTTTGCTCGGCTTGCTCCGCCCGCTTGCCGAGCAGAATGCGCGGCTGATCCCCCCGCGCCCGGGCAGTGCGCCCGGCCTTGTCCCGCCGGGCCTTTCGCTCGGCCTGAGCCTGGGCATCCCGCTGCTGCCGGGCGAGTGTGCGCTGGCTGCGATCCAGCTCGTCCTCGGCCCGTGCGCGCATCGCGTCACGACTCGCCACAAAGGCGCTCCACCCCCCGCCGACGCTGAAGGCCCCGACCGGCGAGAGCTGGACGATCCGGTCCATGCCTTCCAGCAGCGCGCGATCATGGCTGGCGACGAGTGCGCCGCCCGGCCAGCAGGCCAGCAACTCCCCCACCGCGGCCCGGCCGGCGTCGTCGAGATTGTTGGTGGGTTCATCGAGCAGCAGCAGTTCGGGCTCTGCAAGCAGCATCGCCGCCAGCCCGACGCGGGTGCGTTCCCCACCAGACAGCGTCGCGCAATCGCGATCAAGGCCGGTGCCGGTCAACCCGACATCGGCCAGCGCTCGCTCAAGGCGCTCGGGCAGAGTCCAGTCCGCCTCCGCTGCATCCTCCAGCGATCCTTCGCCCGCGTCCAGGCGCGCGAGTCTCTCCAGCGCATCGGACAAGCCGAGCGCATGTGCAACGCTGCCAGCATCCGGCTGGATCTGCCGCAAGGTGCCGATGCGCCCGGTCCGGTGGATCGTCCCCGCCTGTGGCGCGCCGCCCTCGGCGATCATGGCGAGCAGGCTCGACTTGCCGGCGCCGTTGCGCCCGACAAGGCCGACCCGCTCCCGCCCGATGGCCAGAGTCAAGTCAGAGAAAAGCGCCGTCCCGTCAGGCCGGGCGAGCGTGACGTAATCGAGGGTGAGAAGAGCGGGATTTGGGCCGGGCATGGAACACCTGTGACGAAGGAACAATCGGGCGGATGTCCGGTGCCTTGTCCATGATGATGTGCTCCTGCCGGCGTTGAAGGGGCGATGTAGGCGCGATCGTGCGCGGAATCAAATCCGCCGCACCAAGCGCGCGACGAGAAGCATCGCGGCGGGAAAGCTGAGCGCCCACAAGGCGCCCACCCAAATCAGCCACGGCCAGAACATCTGCAGCGCCAGCGCCGGCATCAGGAGGCCGTTGGCGAGCAGGGCTGCATGGGCCGCGCGACCGCCCCGCCCGACGGGAAGCGCGAAGGCAGCCAGCAAGGTAGCGAGACTCATCAGAGCGTAGCCCAGCAGATCCACCGCGAAGAGAAAGCTACGATAGGGCAGGAAGAGAAAGGGCTCGATGCCGGCCGTATGGCCGCTGGCCAGTCTCGGCGCGACGAAAGTGAGCTGAACGAAATAGACAAGGCCCGTGAGCGTGGCATACATGATCGCGAAGCCAAACGCGCTTTGACTGAAGGCCCGACGCCCCGGCGGCGCGAGCCGATGCAGGGCGGCCGTGAGGATCACGAAGGCCGGGCCGAGCAGCAGCGAGGGCGTGAGCAGCAGCGCCAGCCCGCGCGCCGTGCTGGCAGCATTCGGGCCGCCGGCAGAGCCGAGCAGGCCAAGCCATTCGAGCAGTTGCCCGCCGACATAGGCAAGGGCGAGCGACGCGCAGGCCAGTGCAGCCGCATAAGCGAGCCGTGCGGCCATCGCGCGGTCCTGCTGCTCTGGTGGATTGCCCATCGTCTGCCGCTCGTCTTCCAACATGTGCAGAAGATAGGTCAGCCCCCACCGCCAGGCTTTGCGCGAGATCAACCGCATCCTCCATATTGCCCGCTGGCGGCGGGGATGCTAACCGCCAACCTCATGCACACGCCGCCTGAAATCATTCACGTTCATGCTCGCCGAGTCTCCTGCGATGGCTCGGGCCACGGCATCCCCGCTGCGCTGGGGCATCCGCGCATCTTCCTGGAGATCGACGAGCATGGCTATGTCGATTGCGGCTATTGCGACAGGCGCTTCGTGCTGGCGGGCGGCCCGGCCGACACCCCGGACATTGTGAACAAACCAGACATTTCGTCCGGCGCCAGCCTCTGAACGGCTGACGACCGAACCGGCGAAGACCGGGCCATCAACGGAGAGGATCGACCGCCCATGCCATTGCATCCCGTGCCGGTCGACGATCCCGCTGTCTGGACCAGCGCCGAAATTGGTGGACGCGAAGGCTTCACCCATCGGCTTTCCCCGGCGCAACGCGACGCTATCGATCGCGCCGTGCTCCGCGTGCGCGGCCGAGTCGCGCATGACCTCCGGCGCGAGGATTTCTCCTGCCCTGAAATCGACGCGCTGATGAAGGCAGCACGCTGGCAGCTTTTCCATGGCTGCGGCGCGGTCATTCTCTCCGGGATCGATGCGGGCCGTTATGATCTGGCAGATCATGAGCGGCTCTATTGGGGGCTCGGCACCCATATCGGCGCCGGCGTGGTGCAAAGCCCGCGTGGCGACCATATCGCCCATGTCCAGAAGGAAGAGGGCGGGCCGTCGCGCGGCTACACGTCCGATCTGGAACTGCGCTCCCATACCGATTTTCACGAAGTCCTCTCGCTCTACGGCCTTCGTGCCTCGGCGCAGGGCGGCGAGAGTGGTGCTGTCAGCCTGCTCGCCATCCACAACATCATGGCCCGCGAGCGACCCGATCTTCTCGCCCGTCTCTACGAAGGCCATTATATCGACTGGCCCCAGCGGCAGCAGCCTCACGAAGAGGCGCTGCCTTTCTTCTGGACATTGGATGGCAAGACGAGCGGGTTCAACAACCGCGTGTTCCTGCGCCATGGCCGCGAGCCGGAGAAGCTGCCTGCTGCATTCCGCGAGGCGCTTGCCCTGTTCGACGAGATCGCGCTGCGGCCCGATGTCCGCGCCGATTTCGTGCTGCAGCCCGGCGAGATGTTCTTCTGGCACAATTTCCTCGTGCTGCACTCGCGCCAGCAATTCCATGACACGCCCGATGCGCGCCGCCTGCTACTGCGCCTTTGGCTGAACATTCCGGACGGACGGCCGATTCATCCCGCCATGCGCAGCCTGACGGCGGAGATTGATGCATATCATGGCGGGGTTGCGGTGCCGGCCTAGGAGGGACCGATCACCTTGGGAGGACGGCCCATGCCTCGTATCTTGCTCGCTCTTCTGTGTTTTCTCATCGCGATGCCGGCGCAGGCGAGCACGCCCTGGTCCCGCCCGGCGGCCACAACGCTGCTCGATTATGGCCGCAAGATTGACTCACATGGCCTCGATCCGCGTGATTATGAGCTGGACCGGTTGCGCGGCGCTCTCGAAGGCGGAGACCAGCGCGGCCTCGACATCGCCGCGACCCGCAGCTTTGCCTTGATGGCGCGCGACCTCGCCAATGGCCGGGTGCCTGTCGACCAGCGCCGCCTCTCCTATTTCCGCACCCCCAATCTCAGCCCGGACGCGGTGCTCGCCCTGATCGACCGTGCGCTGAGCAACGGCGATGTCGCTGCCGAACTGGACCGGCTGGCCCCTGCCCATCCCGATTATCGCAGACTCCGCGCCGCACTGCTGAGCCTGCCCGCCGATGCGGCCGCAGACCGCGCCAGGCTGCGCGCCAATCTCGAACGCTGGCGCTGGCTGCCCCGTAACATGGGGTCGCGCTATCTGATTGTGAACGTGCCGGAATATGTGGCACAACTGGTCGATCGCGGTGCCGTGCTGGCCACGCACCGGGTGATCGTGGGCAAACTCGGCACGCCAACCCCGCAATTCACCACCACCGCCACAGGCGTCATCCTCAACCCGACATGGACCGTGCCGCAATCGATCGTCCGCGAGAGCGTCGGCGCGCTGATCCGCACGCGCCCAGCCACGGCCCGCGCACGGGGGTATAGCTGGACCCAGCAAGGCAGCGGCCTGCAGGTCGTGCAGCAGCCAGGCCCCAGCAATGCGCTGGGTCAGATGAAGATCGACATGCCCAATCCGCTCGCCATCTTCCTGCACGATACGCCGAGCAAGAGCCTGTTCGAGAAAGAAGAGCGCACCTTCAGCCATGGCTGTGTGCGCACGGAGCAACCGTTCGACCTCGCCGTGGCGATGCTCGCCGGAACGGAGTGGACGCGAGCGCAGATCAACGCTGCCGTCGCCGCCGGTACCACCGTGACGGCCAAGCTGTCCGCACCGATTCCGGTCTACATCGTCTACATGACCGCGCGTGCCGACGCGAAGGGCCGGCTCAACAGGTTCGATGATGTCTATGGGCTGGATGGCGACATTGCCGCGGCCCTCGGCGCCGGCAACCTCGCCGCGACCCGGCAACTCTCCAGCATGGGATGTCTGGCCGGCTAGGCGCCCCGTAACACGCTCGTCAGTAGCGGCGCCTTACACCTTGTCGGCGTAGAGCATCCGTCCGGGGCCGAGCCAGTCGAGCAGAGGGTTGATCTGCGTTTCGCTCACGGCAAAGCAGCCCTCGCTGCGCCCCAGCTTGCCGAGGCGCTTCACCATGTCGTCATTGCTGTACCAAGCGCCGTGAATCACGATGGCGCGCGATTCGGCATTGTCGTTGCTCGTCTCCAGCCCGATCAGCCGCTGCGAGCGGCCATGCTGGCCAGTATAATGAGCGCCGGTAAGATAGGCCCCGCGCGAGCTGGCGTTGGAGCCGGGCGCATTGCTGAAGCTGTGCAGGAAGCCGCTATGCGCCGGATCGGACCCACGCCCGTGCGCGACGGTCAGCAGCCGATGGAGGCCGCTCTCGCGATCGACCAGCAGCATCCGCGCGGCGGCCGAGGGCAGCGAGAAGTCCACCACGACGAACCGGTCGCGCAACTTGATGCTATACTGGTCCATGGCCGCTTCCGCCTTGGCAACGAGCTTGGCCCATTGCGGTGGCGTGCGCACGGCGGCGCGCACACTGGCAGGCACCAGAGCAGCCGATGCGGCGGCTCCAGCGAGCGTAAGAAACTGACGGCGATGCACAACGGACATGACGGCTCTTTTCGATCAATCGATGATTGCAACGCGCCCCGCATCCCGTCCCCACGGAGGCTTCGATAGATCGGAAAATAGGGGAAGAGCCCTCATTTGCCAAGTTCCGTGCGGTGCATCGTGCCTTTCGATGGCCGCACGTTGGGGAAGAAAACCCCACGACCTGACCACCCCGTGCTCCTGCGAAGGCAGGAGCCTAGGGCGCATGGGACCGCCTAAACCGCCCTGGGCTCCTGCCTTCGCAGGAGCACGTAGTGGGTGGGTGGAGAGCATTTGATCGCCTCAAACGGGCCGACGCGGGACATGATTATCTCGGCTGGCGGCGGCCCGTGACCAGCCGAGCCGGATGCACACCGCACCCAGCCCGCCTCTTCACCCCTTCATCCCTCGAGCTGCTTCTGCAGCGTGCGGATATCCGCATCCATCTCGGGATTATCGAGACGCATCGCCTCGATGGTCTTCACGGCGTGGATCACCGTGCTGTGGTCCCGTCCACCGAACACGCGGCCGATTTCCGGCAGCGAGCGCGGCGTGAGCTTCTTGGCCAGATACATCGCCACCTGACGCGGACGTGCAACCGCACGGGCGCGACGCTGTGAGCGCATTTCGGACTGGTCGATCCGGTAATGAGCCGCGCACAGCTTCTGGATCTCGTCGATGGTGATGCGCCGGTGGCTGGCTCGCAGCGATTCGGCCAGCATCGACTGTGCCAGTTCGGTGGTGATCGCCTTGTCGACGAGCTGGGCATAAGCCACCAGCTTGTTGAAGGCGCCCTCCAGCTCCCGAATGCTGGTGCGGATGGCCCCGGCGAGCAGGGCGATGACGTCGTCCGGCACCGCAATGTCCGCCACTGCTTCGCGCCGCGCTTCCAGAATTTTCATGCGCAGCTCGAGGCCTGCAGGCTGGATGTCGGCGACCAGCCCGCCGGCGAGGCGGGACAGGATGCGCGGATCGACCGAGCCAAGCTGCTGGGGCGGCCGATCGGCGGCGATCGCGATCCGCGCACCGGCATCGATGAGATCGTTGAGCGTATGGAGGAATTCCTCCTGTGTCGGCCCCTTGCCGGCGATGAACTGGATGTCGTCGACCAGCAGCATCCGTGCTTCGCGCAGCCGGGCCTTGAACGAGAAGGTGTCGTTGGCGCGAATCGCCGCCACGAACTCGTTCATGAACCGCTCGGCCGACATATAGAGGATCGCCCCCTCCCTCGGCTGCGCACCGGTGCTGCCGCCAAGCGTCTCACCATAGGCCTGCGCAATGGCGTGGAGGAGGTGCGTTTTGCCAAAGCCGGTCGGGCCGTGGACGAACAGCGGATTGAAGGCCGGGCGGGTCGCGCCGGCCATGGCCTTGGCAGCCGACGCCGCCAGCACATTGCTCTCGTCCGTCATGAAGCCGGCGAAATCGTGACGCGGCTCGAAGCGTTGCGCAGCGCGCCGCCCCGCCGACTCGCGGTTGGTCGATGCGTCTTGCGAGGACGCAAGCGCCCGCGCCGACTGGCCCGGACGCGCCGTGCTCTCCTGTGGGCGGAAGCCGCGCGGGGTGACCGGCACCGTTTCAGGCGCTTCGCTGGCTCGAACGATGCGCAGGTCATGCACGCCGACCGGCGTCGTGCGCCAGGCCAGAGCAATACGGGTGGCGAAATTGCTGGAAACATAGCTCGCCGCGAATTCCGACGGCGCCTCGATATCGAGCGTGCCGGACTGGGCGCAGAAGCTGCCCAGCCGCAACGGCCGAATCCATTGATCGAACAGGCGAACCCCGACGGCCCTGCGCAGCCCTGCGCGGATCTCCGTCCATGCCTGTTCCAGCGCCTCCCGCTCGGGCTGCTCGCCAATGTCGGCTGGCCCGATGCCGTCGGCAACGCTGCTGAAATGTTGCTGATTCACGTGTTGCCCCATGTCTTCCCGATCCCCGATCGTCCTACTCCTCGCAGGTGATCTGCCGTCAGACGCTGGACGCGAAAATCCCTCGCGGGAGTGCCCCTCCCACGTCCAGTGTTCAACTCAGACCGCTGTATGACGAGGCTATGATTCGAGCCCCGCCGAGGGCAAGTTGTGGCAGTGCTCGCCCCCCCGATCAAGCACGCCCTCTGTCAAAAATCTGAAATAAAATGCTTGACCACGGAATCCCGACCAGAAGGACGGTTAAACAGATAAGTATCTGATATCTAATATGTTTTTCTGGCATTGAAAGGTCGGAATTCACTGCGCCCGCTGCGAATCGTTGGGATTCCGAAGATCAGGTCACAGCGCTCCCGAGCCCCGAAAGTTTAACCGTTCGGACACCATTTGCGCTTGTCCTCTTCTTGTTCTCACGCGGCTCGCTCAGCGCGCTCCCAAGGGTTCCACTGAGGCCTGCGACTCGGACGACCAGTCACCACCCAATGCCTTGTGGAGTGCAATCGCAGCCTGCACCGCCCCCGCCTGCGCGCGGTTCAGCTGCTGCATCGCGGACTGGCGCGCCAGAGCGGCCCGCGCCAGGGCGAGCCGGTCGTCCTCGCCTGCGGCCTGGCGGCGAGACACCAGCGCATAGGCAGCCTCTTCCCGCGCCAGCGTCTCGCGTGCAGCGGTGAGCCCCTCCACGCTGCGGTCGAATCGATTGATCGCGTCTTCACTGTCCGCCAGCGCGCCGACCACGGCGCCATCATAGCGGGCCGCCGCTGCCTGCGCGCGCGCATCGGCCGCACGCACCATCGCCCGCGCCCGCCCGCCGTTAAACAGCGGCCAGAACAGGCCGCCCCCGCCCTGCAGCCGGGTGCTGTCCCCGCTCACCAGATCGCCGATCGCGCGGGCCTGCTGGCCGACAGCCAGGCTGAGCGACAGGCGCGGGAACAGATCGGCCCGCGCCGCGCCGATGTCGGCCGTGGCTGCCGCCAGCTCCCGCTCGGCGCCGAGAATATCCGGCCGACGTCGCAACAGCTCGGAGGGCAGGCCCGCGGCAATGGCCGGCGGCGGCGCGGGAATGGCGCCCGGCTGCTCCAGTTGCGGGACCAGCGCCGCGGGTTCCTTGCCGACCAGCCGCGCCACCTGCACCGCCGCGCTCCGCACGCCGGCCTGAGCCTGCGTTACCGCCAGCCGGGCGGTCTCGGCCTCGCCCCGCGCGCGGCCGGCATCGATGGCATTGGCTTCGCCAGCACGCTCCAGCAGCCCCGCCAGATCGGCAAGCTGCGTGCGCGCGGCAAGCATGTCCTGCGCGACCGCAAGATCCGCCTGCGCCTGCCGCAGACCAACATAGGCCCGGGCCAGCTCCGCGATGAGCTGCATCCGCACCGCTTGCGCCGAGAGCGCCGCCGCCTCGCTACGCGCCTGCGCGGCCTCACTCTGGCGCGCCTGCCGGCCCCACAGATCAAGTTCCCAACTGGCGTCGAAGCCGACATCGAACAGCGGGAAGTCCCGCGCGAAGCCGGGAATCTGGCCCACCGGCATCTGGCCATTCTCGCTCAGCACCACCTGATTGCCGCTCGCACTCGTCGTCACCTGCGGCAGGCGCCCGCCGCGCACGGCATCGCGATTTGCCCGCGCCTCCGCGACCCGCGCCTGTGCCTCGCGCAGATCGGGATTGCCAGCCAGCATCTGCTCGACCAGTCCGTTAAGCATGGGATCGTGCAACTGCTCCCACCACCGCTCGGCCTGCACGGCGCCCGTCCCAGCCTCGCCCAGCCAGCGATCCGTCACATGGGTCTGCGGCAGCGCATAGGCGGGACCGAGCGCACAGGCGGAGAGCAGCAGTGGTGCCAGCGCAGCGCCGGCGAGCGGAGGGAGAGAGGTAACACGCATGGACTTCACTCCATTCGGGCACGGAACAGCCAGGCCGCCGCACTCAGAGAGACGAGGGCTATGACGCCAAGCGGCCAGAGCTGATGGAACACGACGGCGGCGGGCATGGCCTTCAAGAACAGGCCCTGCACGATGATGAGGAAATAGCGGACGGGATCGGCGTGCGTAATGATCTGCAACCAGTCCGGCATATTCTCGATCGGCGCGGCATAGCCGGAGAGCAGGATGAGCGGCACGGTGACGATGAACGAGCCGAGAAACGCCTGCTGCTGCGTCATCGACATAGCCGAGACGAGCAGACCCAGGCCGATGAGGGCAAGCTGGTAGAACAGCATCGCGATGACGAAGAGCAGGAAGGAGCCGGTGAAAGGCACCCCGAACGCCACCTGCGCCACCACCAGAAACAAGACGCCATTGACCATGCCGACCAAGAGCGGCGGCACCATCATGCCGATGAGAATCTCATGCACGCGCATGGGCGAGACCATCAGCTGATCGAACGTCCCAAGTTCCCGCTCGCGCGCCACCGCCTGCGAGGTGATGGCGATGCCGGCGATGGAGATGATCAGCGCCACCAGCCCCGGCAGGGTGAACCACATGTAATCGAGGCTGGGATTGTACCAATGCGTCACCGCGCTGCCGCCGGCCATGCGCACACTGATCGGCGCCAGTTCCGCGCCATAGCCCGCCGCGATCTGGTTCACATAGCCCGCGACGATCTGTGCGGCATTGGACCGGCGGCCATCCAGCACCAGGCCCAGCGTGGCGCTTTGGCCTCGGGCCAGCCGCTGGTCGAAATCCTCCTGAATGACGAGCGCCGCAAGCACCTTTTGCTCGTCGATCGCCTCTTCCATCGCCGCCATGGAGGGCAGCACGATGACGTCCCGAAAGCGCGGACTGCCCTCGATCCGTTGGAGCAATTCCTGCGCATGGGCGCCGCCGGAGCGATCGACGAGGCCGATGTCGACATTCTTGACGTCCAGCGTGGTTGCGAAGGTGAAGATCAGCAACTGGATCAGCGGCGGCAGCACGAGCACGATGCGCGACTTGGGATCGCGCAGCAGCGCCCAGATCTCCTTGACGATCATCGCGCGCAGGCGGGTGAACCGGGCGGCCATCAGTCAAGGCTCCGCCGCGTGGCGCGGAAGCAGAGGATGAAGAACAGGAGGCCAAAGCCCAGCATGATGAGGATGTTGGGCAGGATGATCGCCCAGATGTCTCCGGCCATGAACACGGTTTGCAGCGCGGGAATGAGGTAGCGCGCCGGCACGGCATAGGTCAGCGCCTGGATCGGCCAAGGCATCGATCCGATCTCGAAGATGAAGCCGGAGAGCAGGAAGGTCGGGAGGAAGGAGGCGAGCAACGCCACCTGACTGGCCACGAACTGGTTGCGCGTCGTGGCCGAAATGAACAGCCCCAACCCAAGCGCCGGCAGCAGAAAGGCGGCGGCGATGGCGAACAGGGCGAAGATCGACCCGTGGAAGGGCAGACCGAAGGCGGTCACCGCGATCACCGTGCACAGCGCCATGGAGACCATGCCGAGCAGGAAATAGGGCAGCACCTTGGAGAGGATGAACTCGGTCATCCGCATCGGCGTGGCCAGCAGCGCCTCCATGGTGCCGCGCTCCCATTCACGCGCGACGACCAGCGCGGTGAGCAGCGTACCGATCATCGTCATCACGATGGCGATGGCGCCGGGCACGAGGAAATAGCGGCTCTGCAGGCCCGGATTGAACCACATGCGCTGGGAGACATCGATGGGCGGCGCAGCCCTGCGCCCGAGGCGCATCCCCAGCTCGTCGGCCATCCATGTCTGGCGCACCCCCTCGGCATAGCTGGCGACGAAATTCGCCTGATTGGGCTGGGTGCCATCGGTGACGATCTGGATCGGCTGTGGCGTGCCCTGCACCATGGCCCGGCCGAAATCGAGCGGAACGACGACGAAGCCACGGATCGCCCCCTGCTGCATCAGTGTACGGGCGGGCAGCACGGCATTGAGCCGGGTGACCTGGAAATAGGGCGAATGGGCATAGGCCTGCGCGAGCCGCGCGGCCGGCGCGCTGTCATCCTGCACGACCAAAGCGATCTTGGTGTCGCGCGGATCGAGGGAAATCGCATAGCCGAAGAGGAAGAGCAGCAGCAGCGGCATCGCAAAGGCGATGAGGAAGGTCGAAGGGTCGCGCCGGATTTGGGCATATTCCTTGACGATCAGCGCCAGCAGCCGGCGGCGCGAAGAGCCTGCCATGGCGCCGGCACTCGCCTCCACCTGCGCCAGCGTCGGGTCGGGATCGGTCCCACTCATGCCGCGGCCTCCGCGTCCCGGTGGGCGTCGGACGCCTCGATGAGCGCGATGAACGCATCCTCCATCGTGGGATCATCCTTGCCGGTCAGTTCGCCGGCTTTCGCCTTGAGCGAGTCGGGCGGGCCGCTGGCGATCTGCTGCGCGCGATAGATGAGCGTCACATCGTCGCAATATTCGGCCTCGTCCATGAAATGAGTGGTGACCAGCACCGTGACGCCGCGCCGGACGAGTCCGTTGATATGCGTCCAGAACTCGCGGCGCATCACCGGATCGACACCGGATGTCGGCTCATCGAGGAACAGCACCGGCGGCTCGTGCATCACCGCGCAGGCCAGAGCGAGGCGCTGCTTGAAGCCGAGCGGCAGCGTCCCGGCATTGCGCTTGAGGTTGCCGCCGAGCTCGAAAATGTCGGTAACCCGCTCGATCGCCGCGCGCGCCTGCCCGCCGGACAGATCATAAGCGCCGGCGAAGAAATCGAGATTCTGGGCAACCGACAGATCGCCATAGAGCGAGAATTTCTGCGCCATATAGCCCAGCGATCCGCGGGCCTGTGCGGCGGCCCGGCGCAGATCGTGCCCGGCGACCGATCCGCTGCCCTCGCTCGGCGTGAGCAGGCCACACAGCATCTTGAACGTGGTCGATTTGCCGGCCCCATTTGGCCCCAGCAGGCCGAAAATCTGCCCGCGCGGAACCGTGAAGCTCACATCGCGCGCCGCCGTGAAGTCGCCGAATCTTTTGGTTAGCCCCCTGGCCTCAATGGCGGGTGCGTCGCTGGCGGGAATCTCGCGATACGCCGCCGCCAGCGCGCTGGTCCCTTCCGGCCCGCCCCCCAGCCGCTCGATGAACCCATCCTCGAAGCGCGCAGGCGCCCGAGACACCTGCGTTTCCGGCCCCATATCGAGCGCGTCGGCATCCGGCACCGGATGGCCCTCGCCGATGAGCAGGCGGATCGCGCGGCCCTGCAAGGTACCGTCGATCACGTCAGGCCGGTCGAGCGCGCGGATGAGCGCCTGCCGCCGGCGCTCGGCAAAACCGGTGACCCGAATCACGCGGTCGCTGATCGCATCGGTCAGCGTGGCCGGCGGACCCGTGAACAGCGTTCGCCCCTCGCTCAGCAGATACACCGTGTCGCACATCTCGGCTTCATCGAGATAGGCGGTGGACCAGAGCACGCCGATGCCCTCCTTGGTCAACTCGGCAACCATGGCCCACAGCTCGCGGCGGCTGATCGGATCGACGCCCACGCCCGGCTCGTCCAGCAGCAGCAATGGCGGCGTGCTCACCAGCGCGCAGGCCAGGCCCAGCTTCTGCTTCATGCCACCCGAGAGCTTGCCGGCCGGGCGCGCCTGAAAGCGGGCGAGATCGGTGAATTCGAGCAGGCGCTTGAAGACGCTCTCCTGCGCATCGCGCGGCAGACCCCGCATCTCGGCATAAAGGACGAGATTCTCACGCACGGTCAGGTCTTCATAGAGGCCGAAGCGCTGCGGCATGTAGCCGATCGAATCAAGGCGGTCGGCCGGCGGCGCGCCGAGAATGGAAACGGCGCCCTGGTCCGCCCGCATCAGCCCGGCCAGCACGCGAATCAACGTCGTCTTGCCGGCGCCATCCGGCCCGACCAGCCCGGTGACCTTGCCCGGCACCACCACCAGGTCGACCCCGCCGAGCGCACGTGTGTCGCCGAACGCTTTCACGATCCCCGTGGCCGTCGCGACCGGCTGGCTATCGCCAGCGACTGGCGCGAGGTCACTCATATCGGCCTGCCGCCGTTATTCCGTCGCGATGGCGACGTCCCGCGCATGGTCAGCGCTTCGCTGTGGGGGCGGGATCGGCGATGGCAACGCTCACCGGCTGGCCCTGCCGCAGCTTGCCGTCCGGATCATCCACGACGATCCGCAAGCGATAGACCAAGTCGGTGCGCAGGTCGCTCGTCTCCACCGTCTTGGGGGTGAATTCCGCGCGCGGCGAAATATAGCCGATGATGCCGGAATAGGATTTGGGGTTGCCGTCCGCCGTGATCGTGACCGTCATGCCCGGGGCTATCCGGCTGAGCTGGTTCTCCGCCACATAGGCCCGCACGCGCACCGGGCGATCGATGGCCAGCGTGAAGACGGTTTCGCCCGGCGCCACGATCGCGCCGGGTTCGCGCGCACGGGTCACCACCACACCATCCACGCTCGCGAGCAGGCGGGCGTCATCGAGATCGGTGCCAACGCCCTTGCGGGATGCCTCTGCCGCCTGCAGCGCCGCGCGCGCCGCCTCGATATCTTCGCGCCGCGCGCCGGTGCGCACCAGGGTCAGCGCCGCCTGCGCTTCAGCGAGCTGGGCATTAGCGCGATCGCGCATGGCGACGGTCGATTCCCACACATCGCGGCTGATTGCGCCCGGGGCGACCAGCGGCTGCCGGCGTTCATAGTCGCGCTGGGCATCGCGCGCCGCCGCCTGCGCTGCCGCAAAGCGAGCCTGCGCCTGAGCGACATCTTCCGGCCGACTGCCGCGCTGGAGCTTGAGCAGTTCCGCGCGAGCCTGCGCCACGCGCGCATCGGACTGGGCGACGGCGCTATCGATGGAGGCCCGGTCCAGCTCGGCCAGCAGCATGCCCTGCTTGACCCGCTGGCCTTCCTCGACCGGGATCTGCGCGATCCGTCCGCCGACCCGGAAGCCGAGATCCACTTCCCGAATGTCGACATTGCCATAGAGCGTCAGAGGCCCGTCATCCCGCCCCAGCAGCCCGAAGCCGCGCGTGCTCACGGCAGCGATCAGCATGACGGTGACGATGATGAGCACGATCAGGCGCTGGCGGGTCATGGCGTCATTCCTCGGTGAGCAGGGTTTCGGCGGACTTGAGCAGGCTGGCGACCAGCGCCTCGCCCGTGGCGGAATCGAGATCGGGCACTTGCATGGTCCGCACCACGCAGGCGCGGCCGAGGCGCAAAATCAGCGCCATGCCCATGATATGGAGGATCAGCGGGCGGCGCTCCGCTTCCGCGAGCGAGGGCCGTGCGACCGCGGAGAGAAGAATCGCGGTCTCCACCAGCGGCCCTATCAATCCATCGTAGAGGCGCGTGAAGGCCTCGGTCGGGTGCTGCTGCTCGCGGGCCACGAACTGCGCAAAGGTCGCCGAGCGCGACGAGAGCAGGAAGCGCGCCAGCGTCTCCAGCAGCGCCAGCATCTGTGTGCGGGCCTGCGCGGGCGTCTGCGGTGGCTGCTTCTCGATGATGGCGATCAGCGGCGCGTAGATACTCCCCACGACGGAGGCGATATGGTCGGCGCAGGCGAGGTAGAGCCCTTCCTTGGAGCCGAAGTGATAGGTGATCGAGGACATCGCCGTCCCGCTGGCGCGGGCAATTTCGCGCGTGCTTGCCCCATCGAAGCCGAAGCGGCCGAATTGCTCAAGAGCTGCCTCGATAATCTGCAACGGAAGATCGCTTCTTGCAGGGCTTTCCGTGTCCACGGATGCGGCCCCGATATCCGTCGCGAGCGCTTTCTTGCGCGTGCGGGTTACGGCCTCATGCATTTTTCTTTGCCCGTCATGGCGTGGCGGACGTGCTGGTGGCACGTCCCTGAACCGCTCGATCTCGACATCCTTCGTCGAGTGGCGTTCAACGATGACCAGCACAATGACGATGGAGACCGCATGAAGGATATTTGTTCGATCGAACGAACAATGTCAAATGGTGAGAGTAACCGTCAGGAAGGCTGGTTTGAACCGCTGCGACGCCCTAGCGACCCGTAGGAGCCTCCTCCTCGCGCCCCTCGAAAGGTTGATCCAGCGTGGCCTTTGAATCCGGCGCATCCGTCTTGGCACGGGCCTGCCCCTTGCGGCGGCGCAGATTGGCCCGCAGCGCTTCGGCGAGCCGGCGTTGGCGGTCGGAGGGCGGGGTACTCATGCCCTTGCTTTACGAATCCGGCTTTTGCGCTGCAAGTCGCCTTGACAAGGCCAGACGGTAAGGCCATAGGCGCGGCCTTGCTGACGCGGGGTACCCCTGCGAACGGCAGTGCTGCCGTAGCTCAGTGGTAGAGCGCATCCTTGGTAAGGCTGAGGTCGCGAGTTCAATCCTCGCCGGCAGCACCATTTTCCCCATCTGCTGTGAAGAACGCAGCGCCCGCCCCTGAAGGGCGGTTGCGGGCCATGATAAATCATCGACTTACGGCGCATGAGTGGCGCTGCAGACACACCTCACCCCGGTGAGTAAACGTGTAATCGACGTTTATTTGCCCCCTCCCCATCGCTCCCTACCTTTCAAGCACGGTTCAAAACATCTGAAAGGTATCCGTCATGAAGTCATCACTGCTTTACACCGCTGCGTTGCTGCTGAGCGGCGGCATTGCCGTGCCAGCCATGGCGCAGGACACCGCAGCGCCGGCTACTGCACAGCCGGCCGCCCCCGCGTCGCCAGCCTCGCCCGCAGCGCCGGCTTCTCCTGCCACGCCGGCCGCACCGGCTACGGCAGCAGCTCCCACGAGCTTTACGGATGCGGAGCTGGTCGGCTTTGCCAAGGCCGCTATCCAGGCGGACAAGATCCAGAAGGACGCAACGGTCGCTGCGGACGCCAAGCAGGAGCAGATGCTCGCCGCAGTGCAGTCCAGTGGCCTGACGCCGGCGCGCTACAACGAGATTGCCCAGGCGACCCGGACCAATCCGGATCTCGTGAAGAAGATTCAGGAACTGGCCTCGGCCGACATGGCGACGCAGCAGCCGGCGACCGCGAATCCTTAAGACGCGGCGCGCACAACGCTGAAACGAATAGGGCGGCTCCCTCCGGAGCCGCCCATTTTCATGCCCGGTTGTCCTGCGCCTTCACCCGCAATCGCCACGCATGAAGCAGCGGCTCGGTATAGCCGTTTGGTTGCGCGACGCCCTCGAACACCAAGGCCCGTGCAGCTTGCAGGGCGAGGCTCTCCGGATGGCCTGCCATCGGTCGATAGAGCGGATCGCCGGCATTCTGTGCGTCGACCTTGGCCGCCATCTTCTCGAAGGCCGAATCGACCTGCGCCGGCGTACACACGCCATGGAGCAGCCAGTTGGCGATATGCTGGGAGGAAATGCGCAGCGTCGCGCGATCTTCCATCAGGCCGATGTCGTTGATGTCCGGCACCTTCGAACAGCCAACCCCCTGATCGATCCAGCGCACGACATAGCCGAGAATCCCCTGCGCATTATTCTCCAGCTCCTCGACGATCTCCTGCTCGGACCAGTTGGTGCCGGACGAGAGTGGCACGGTGAGCAGGTCCGAAAGCGGCGCCACCGGCTCGCGGCCGCGCCCCTGCTGGCGCGCCGCCACATCAACGGTGTGATAATGCGTCGCGTGCAGCGTCGCCGCCGTCGGGGAGGGCACCCAGGCCGTGTTCGCCCCGCTCATGGGATGCGCGATCTTCTGCTCAAGCATGTCGGCCATCCGGTCCGGCGCCGCCCACATGCCCTTGCCGATCTGCGCCCGGCCAGAGAATCCGCAGGCCAGACCGATCTGCACGTTGCGATCCTCATAGGCCTTGATCCAGGCGGCGCTCTTCATGTCGCCCTTGCGGATCATCGCCCCGGCTCGCATCGATGTGTGAATCTCATCGCCCGTCCGGTCGAGGAAGCCGGTGTTGATGAACACCACCCGATCCTTGACCGCCGCGATGCAGGCCATGAGGTTGGCGGACGTCCTCCGCTCCTCGTCCATCACGCCGACCTTGATCGTGTGCCGGTCCATGCCCAGCATATCCTCGATCGCATCGAACAGATCGTTGGTGAAGGCGCATTCCTCCGGCCCGTGCATCTTGGGCTTCACGATGTAGACGCTGCCGGCGAGACTGTTGCGCATCGGGCCGGCGCCCTTGAGATCGTGCAGGGCGATCAGGCTGGTGACGATGCCATCGAGAATGCCCTCGGGCGCCTCGGCGCCATCGGGCAGCACAATCGCCGGCGTGGTCATCAGATGGCCGACATTGCGGACGAGCAGGAGGCTGCGTCCCTTAAGCGACCATTCCGACCCCTCGCGGTCCTTGAAAACACGGTCCTGATTGAGCCTGCGCGTCTGCGTTTTGCCGCCTTTCTCGAACGTCGCAGAGAGGTCACCCTGCATCAGCCCGAGCCAGTTGGCATAGGCCGCCACCTTGTCCTGCGCGTCCACGGCCGCGACCGAATCCTCAAGATCGACGATGGTCGAGAGCGCCGATTCGATCACCACGTCAGCCATGCCCGAGGGATCATCCTTGCCGATGGGGTGATTGCGATCGAACACCACCTCGATATGCAGGCCGTTCTTGCGGAACAGGCGGCCCTTGGGCGTCTGGCCGACATATTGGGTGCCATCCGCGATCGCGAAGCCCTTGGCGGGATCGCCCATGTCCGCCCAGCTTCCGGACACCAGCGGCACAGCCTGGTCGAGAAAGGCCTTGGCCCAGGCGATGACCTGCGCGCCGCGCTCGGGATCGTATCCGCCCGGCCTGGCCGTTCCCGGCAAGGCATCCGTGCCGTAGAGCGCATCGTACAGGCTACCCCAGCGCGCATTGGCCGCGTTGAGCAGGAAGCGGGCGTTGAGCACCGGCACCACCAATTGCGGACCGGCCAGCGTTGCGAGCTCGGCATCGACCTTTTGCGGATCGATGGTGAAGGGCGCCGGCTCTGGAACGAGATAACCAATCTCGCGCAGGAACGCCTCATAGGCCGGCTGATCGATCGGTTGGCCGGCCCGCGCCTCATGCCAGGCATCGATCTGCGCCTGAAGATCGTCGCGCTTCGCCAGCAACGCCCGATTGCGCGGTGCAAAATCGGCGAAGATCGCCGCCGTCCCGGCCCAAAAGGCTTGCGCAGTCAGCCCCGTACCCGGCAGCGCGCGCTGCTCGATGAAATCGGCCAGTTCCTGCGCCACCGAGAGCCCGGCGCGGTCCACCTTGTTCGTCATGCCTTGCATCCCCGCCGTTCAGCCCTGCGCCTTGAGGCCGGCCGCTGCCAGCCCGGCCAGCGCGGCCGCTTCGTCATTGTCCGATGTGTCGCCGGTCACCCCGACCGCGCCGATCGCCACGGCCTCATCGTCGACGATGATGACGCCACCGGCGGCCGGGATCACCGCATGCGGCGCGGAGGCCGCAAAAGCGCCGATGAACCAGGGCCGCTCCTGCGCCATGTCCCCCAGCTTGCGCGAGGAAACGCCCATGGCGAGCGCGCCGGCCGCCTTGCCCGTCGCCACCTGCGCGCGCGCGAAAGAAGCGCCATCGCCACGCTGAAAGGCGATCAAATGCCCGCCCGCATCCACGACGGCGGCGCTCAGCGGTTTGAACCCTGCGGCCTGCCCTTTCGCGAAGACACCCTCGATGACCGCATTGGCCTGTTGCAAACTGATCCGGCTCATAAATCTGTTCCTTCCGCTCACGTGCGATCATCGGGATTTGGCTGTACGTGGACATAGCCGGCCCGTTCAGTCGAGACCAGCGAAGTCCGCGTCGAATCAGCCGCGAAGCGCAATGCCCTGCTGGCGACAGGGCATACGTTGCGGCAACTGCCCAAATGCTAACGCCCCGGTCACAAAGCGGTTCAGCATCGCGCCAAAACGCATTATGGGGCGGCCCACACTCCGCACTCGCGATGAAATACGAGGGACGTCATGACCGATACCAAGCTGATCGCCACCATCGATGCCGCATGGGAGGACCGCGCCAATATCGGCCTGTCCACCACGGGCGACGTCCGTGCGGCGGTGGAGAAGGCGCTGGCGCTGCTGGACAGCGGCGAGGCACGCGTTGCCGAGCCCACCGGGAATGGCTGGCAGGTCAATCAGTGGCTCAAGAAGGCCGTGCTGCTCTCCTTCCGTCTCAACGACAATACGTTGATCGACAACGGTCCCGGCGCCGGCCACTGGTGGGACAAGGTGCCCTCCAAGTTCGCCAACTGGGGCGAGGCGGATTTCCGCGCCGCGGGCTTCCGCGCCGTGCCCGGTTCCATCGTCCGCGCCGGCAGCTATGTCGGCAAGAATGTCATCCTGATGCCCAGCTTCACCAATATCGGTGCGTTCGTGGGCGAAGGCACGATGGTCGACACCTGGGTGACGGTCGGCAGCTGCGCGCAGATCGGCAAGAACGTCCACCTCTCCGGCGGCGTCGGCATTGGCGGCGTGCTGGAGCCGCTGCAGGCCGACCCGGTGATCATCGAGGATGACTGCTTCATCGGCGCACGCTCGGAAGTCGTCGAGGGCGTGCGCATCGGCCAGGGCTCGGTGCTGTCGATGGGCGTGTTCATTGGCCAGTCGACCAAGATCGTCGATCGCGCCACCGGCAAGGTCTATATGGGCGAGGTGCCGCCCTATTCGGTGGTTGTGCCCGGCTCGCTCCCCGGCAAGCCGCTGCCGGACGGCACGCCCGGCCCGAGCCTCTATTGCGCCGTCATCGTCAAGACCGTCGACGCGCAGACCCGCTCCAAGACGGGCATCAACGACCTGCTGCGCGACTGATCAGGAAAGGGGGCGGGGCCAGACCTCGCCCACCTTCCCCTATTCCTCAGGCGGCTTTGAGCTGGCGCAAATCCCGTCCGCTCGGCTCCTGGAAAACCCGCAAATCGAAGGAGTCCAGCACCGCCAGCATATGGTCGAAGATGTCGGCCTGGATCCCCTCATAGGCCGCCCAAGCCGTGGTGGTAGTGAAGCAGTAGATTTCCAGCGGAATGCCCTGCGGCGTCGGGTCCAGTTGCCGCACCAGCAGCGTCATCTCCTTCGAGATGCGCGCATTGGCCCGCAGATAGGCGGCCATATAGGCCCGGAATGTCCCGAAATTGGTGACGCGCCGGCTGTTCACCGGATCAAGGCCGTCATGGGCGATGCGGCTGTTCCATCGCTCCAGCTCCGCCTGCTTCTCCGCCAGATAGTCGCCCAGCAGCGCAAAGCGGCGCAGGCTCTGCTCTTCCTGATCGGACAGAAACCGCACGCTGGTCTGGTCGATCATCAGCGAGCGCTTGATCCGCCGCCCGCCTGATTCGGACATGCCGCGCCAGTTCTTGAAGCTCTCCTCGATCAGCCGGTGAGTCGGGATGGTGGTGATCGTCTTGTCCCAGTTCTGCACCTTCACCGTGTGCAGCGCGATGTCGATCACGTCGCCATCAGCATTGAGCTGCGGCATCTCGATCCAGTCACCGACGCGCAACATGTCGTTGGAGGTCAGCTGGACGGACGCCACCAGCGACAGGATCGTATCCTTGAACACCAGCATGATGACTGCCGCCATGGCGCCAAGGCCGGACAGCAGCAGCAGCGGCGACTTGTCCATCAGCTGGGCGATCATCAGGATCGCCGCCGCCGCAAACAGCACGATCTTGAGAACCTGGATATAGCCCTTGATCGGCCGGTTCACGGCGTGCGGCCGCCGCTGGTAGAGATCGTTGACGAAGGTCAGTGCATGGCTGAGCGCCAGCACGATGGTGAGGATCACGAACGCGCCCGCCACATTCTGCACCACCGTCACCAGCGACGGCGGCAAATGCGGCACGGCCGCGATTCCGCCCGAGACTACCATAGCCGGGACGATATTGGTCAGCCGGGCCACCGCGCGGCCGAGCGCAGGCGTATCGTGCGGCAGGACGCGCAGCGCCATGCGCAGCAGGATCGACTTGAAGATGAAGTTCGCGAGCGCCGCGACCGCGATCAGGATTGCCAGCCCGGCGAGGCTTTCAGCCCAGGCCGGCAAACCGGCGAACCACCGATCAAAAAGGGGAATGGAAAAGGAAGGGTCGGTTGCCGTGGGAATAGAATCAATCATGACAAAGGGCGCGGCCGCGAGAGGGGCCGGCGATAAGCTCCTGTTTTATCGCAAATTGGGCGGCCAACCTGCCTGCCTTTAGGCATGAAGTCAAACCAGCGGCCGGATTGTGCGGGCCGCTGGCTGCGCCAGACGATCTAGACCGGCGTTGAAATCTTCATGAGGACGAGGCCCGAAACGATCAGCGCAGCAGCGGTCAGCCGCAGCACTGTAAGCGCCTCCCCAAAAAACGCGATGCCGACAGCGAATGCGCCGAGCGCGCCGATGCCCGTCCAGATCGTATAGGCCGTGCCGAGTGGCAAAACCTTCAGCGACCAGGCCAGGCAGGCAAAGCTGAGCAGCATCGCCGCGATCATGACGAGGGTGGGCCATAGCCGGGTGAAGCCATCCGACTGCTTCATGGCCGTTGCCCAGACGACCTCGAATAACCCCGCGATAAAAAGCGCAATCCACGCCATGAAAGCCTCCTGAAAGCGCCGGGCCGTCCCGGTCTTGACGTCAGAGGCGGGAACGTGGTCGCCGCAAGGAAAATTTAGGCGCCACACCACGCCCGATCAAGGGCAGTTACGCCCTGAGGTGATCATCCCCTCAGCCGCCGCCGAGCAGGCGCTGGCGGAGGCGTTCCATGCCGATGGCGTCAATGGCGACTGCCCGGTCGGGCGCCTTGAGCACCTCGGCCAGATAGCCAAGCGTCTGCGCGGCAAGATCGAACTGCTGCAAGGCGGTCGCCCGGCTCGTGACATCCACCGTTTCGACCAGTTGCGTGCCGAGGTCTTCGATCAGATGCCGCAGCCCATCCAGTTCCTCGGCGATCCGCCGATCCAGCTCCGCAGTCGGGGCCGAGGCGCGGGGCGCCGCCCCAGCCGGAGCGGGCCGTGATGACGGCAGAGGCGCATCGACGCGGGGCTGCCCGGTCTGACTTGCGGCAGCGATCCAATTGCCCTCGCGCCAGCCGGACACCGAAATCGTGCCCTCAAAGCGCACGCCACAGCGATTCTTGTCCACCCAGATGACCGTGGCGCCCATCTCAAGCTGCAAGCGCCGCAAGATGAGGCCTGCACCGACCGGCGGCAGCGCAGCGCCTTCCAGCAATGCGCCGTGCTCGGAGAGATTGCGGATGCGCACCGGAGCGGCGATCCCCTCCGCCTCAATAGTCGCGGACAGGAGCAGATTCGTGCGGGAAGGCCGAGCGGCCGCTGGGTTGGACTGGTCTGCCGGCATCGGCACAATCGGCTTCCTATCCAAAAAACATTCTCTAGATCCGTCGCTCGGCCCGGCGTCCGTCCGACCTCCCGGACGTCTGCGGGGCTGAGGAAATCTCCCCGCAAATAGCAGGCTCGCTTGCCGGCGCAAATCCCATCCGTCGACTCGCGCCCAATGCCGCGTCCCGAAATGCGCCGAAGGGGCCGCGTTGCAATTGATTAGCGCCGGCGCCGGCACGTGCCTATATCGACGCTATGGCACCACCCAGAAAGCCCACCCGTCCCCAGCCCGCCGGCCTGCCGACGCGCGAACAGATCCTCGATTTCATCAGCAATGCCGATCAGCCGGCAGGCAAGCGCGAGATCGCCAAGGCCTTTGGCCTGCGCGGCAATGAGAAGATCGCGCTCAAGGCCCTGCTGCGCGACATGGCCGACGAAGGTCTGCTTGAAACCGGCAAGGCGAGAGCGTTCAACCTGATGGGCGGCGTCCCTAAGGTGACCGTGCTGCGCGTGGTCGAGTCCGATGGCGGTCAGGTCATCGCCGTGCCGGAGCGCTGGGAAGCCGAGGGCCACCCTATTCCCAAGCTGCGCGTCATCGAGCGCGGCAAGCGCGGCGCTCTGGGCGTTGGCGACCGGATTCTGGCGCGCACCGAGCAGGCCGGTCATGGCTGGGTCGCCCATCCGATGAAGAAGCTGGCCGGCGCGACCGAGCAGATGCTCGGCGTGGTCGCCAAGGACGAACGCGGCAAGCTGATCCTGCGTCCCGTCGACAAGCGCATCCGCTATGAGACGCCGATCAGTGACCAGGGCGATGCGCAGCCGGGCGATCTCGTGCTGGCCGAGAAGAGTGGCCGACCGCCGCGCGTCACCGCGCGGGTGACGGACGTACTCGGCGACCCCTTCCAGCCGCGTAGCTTCAGCCTGATCGCCATTCACAAATATGGCATTCCCGACATGTTTCCCGAGGAGGCCGAGGCCGAAGCGGCGAAGGTCCACGACCTGCCCCTCCACGCCGATGCGCGCGAGGACCTGCGCGCCCTGCCCATCGTCGCGATCGACCCGGTCGATGCCCGCGATTTCGACGATGCCGTATGGGCCGCGCCGGACGATGATCCCGCCAATGAAGGCGGCTTCAAGGCCATCGTCGCCATTGCAGACGTCGCTTATTATGTACGGCCCGGCTCGGCACTGGATCGCTCCGCGCGCAAGCGCGGCAACAGCGTCTATTTCCCCGACCGTGTCGTGCCGATGCTGCCGCACGCGGTCTCGTCGGACATGTGCTCGCTCAAGGCAGGCGAGGATCGCGCCGTACTGGCCTGCCACCTCGTCATCGGACCGGGCGGTGCGCTCAAATCCTGGCGCTTCACCCGCGCGATCATCCGCGTCGCCGCCAACATTCCTTATGAGATGGCACAGGCCGCCGTGGACCGGGTGGAAGGCAAGCCCGGGCGGACCTTCTCCGACACCCGGCTCGACATCGGCCTCATCGACCGCCTCAAGGGCGATGGGCTGATCGACGACGCACTGGTGCCGCTCTGGGCTTGCTGGCGGGCGCTGGCCAAGGCCCGCGATGCCCGTGGTCCGCTCGATCTCGACCTGCCCGAGCGCCGGGTGGTGCTGGACGAGGAAGGCCGCATCGTCAGCATCGCCATCCGCGAACGGCTGGATGCGCACCGGCTGATCGAGGATTTCATGGTCACCGCCAATGTCGCTGCCGCCAAGGCGCTGGAAGCCAAGAAGGCGCCGGTCATGTACCGCGTCCATGAGCCGCCGAGCCGTGAGAAGCTGACGACGCTTAAGGAGTATCTTGAAACCTACGGCATCAGCCTAGCGCTCGGGCAGGTGATCACCACCAAGACCTTCAACCGGCTGATCGAGCAGATTCCGGATGATGCCGCCGCGCGGCCGCAGATCATGGAGCAGATCCTGCGCAGCCAGACGCAGGCCTATTACGGCCCGCGCAATCTCGGCCATTTCGGCCTGTCGCTCGGCTCCTATGCGCACTTCACCTCACCGATCCGGCGCTATTCGGACCTTTTGGTGCATCGCTCGCTGGTCGGCGCCTATGGGCTGGAAATGCCCGCCCCGGCGGACAAGTCGCTCCCGCGCGACACGCGGCTCTCTTCGGAAGACGTGGCCGATCTCGCGCCCATCGGCGAGCGGATCAGCCAATATGAGCGGCGTGCGATGGAGGCGGAGCGTGAAACCGTCGACCGCTATGTCGCCGCATTTCTGGCGCAGCATGTCGGCGAAATCATGGCCTGCCGCATCACCGGCGTGCAGAGTTTCGGCTTCTTCGCCACCGTCGTCGAACTGGGCGGCGATGGACTCGTGCCCGTCTCGACGCTCGGTGGCGAATATTTTCGCTATGACGAGGTGCAGCATTCGCTGATCGGCGAGGATAGCGGCGACCGCTATGCCATGGGCGACCGCATCGACCTGCGCATCGCCGAATCCGACCCGGTGAGCGGCGCGCTGCGCTTCGAGATTCCGCACGGCGCCAGCCACATGCCCGAACGCAAGGACCGCCGCCGTCCGGGCAGTGCGCCCGTCCGCCGCACCGGACGCCCGCCGAACATCCGGCACACCGCGCGCCGCAAGGGGCCGGTCAAACGCCGCTAATCGCGCGGGACATTGGATGAAGGGGCGCTCCATCTAGGCGCGCCCCGTTGCTCATTCCTGCGCTGTCAGGTCAAAAGGCATAGAACAGAGAAAACTGCAGCACAGGGTAAACCTTGTACTTGTTGACCTCGTCGTCGACGTCCGCCTGTTCCTTGAGCAACTGCTCCTGGAAAGCCGCGTTGGTCGCGAGGCTACCGGTGGCGCGCAGCGCATCCACGCGCGGCGTGCCTTGGAACATGGCGCCGGCGTCCACGCCGAACTTGATGCCGCGCGTCAGGCCACCCGCATAACCCACGGTCAGCAGCGGGGCGAAGTCCTTGGCGCGGATCGTGCCGGAGAGCGTGCCGATCTCACTCGGGGTATAAGTAACATCGCCGATGGTGACAGGCTCGGTCGGCGTCGCCGTAGCGCTGACCCGGTTCTTGGCGATGCGGAAACCACCGGAAAGCCGGAACGCGCCGCCGAACGGATAGACGTCCGCGACGGCGCCATAGGACTCGAGCTTCAGCTTGCCCTCATAGGTCAGGTCGTTGACGTCGATGTCATGGCTGAAATCGAAGAAGGACGCGCTGGCTCGTACGCCAAACGTCTCATTGATCCTCATCCCCACTTCCGGCCCGGTGCCGAGCGTGCCGGCGGTGACGCCAACCGAGTAACGCGCATCTTCTGCGAAGGCGGGCGACACCACCAGAAGCGTGGCGGTGCTCAGTGCGAGACAGGTCTTCATCTTGATAGGCATTTTGCTTTCCCCCCAAATGTCGTGAGGGCGCGCTCATGCCCGAGCCGGATACAGGCGTCATATCCTGTCAGGGATATACGCCGCGGAAGCGATCACTGTGTTTGGGCGGCCGATTATTCGTGCTGCCGGCCGAAGTCAGGCGCGGCGTCGTCCTGCCCTTGCTCGATGATCGAGCGGCGGATCGCCCGCGTCTTGCTGAAATGCTCGAACAGCGCGTCGCCATCGCCCCAGCGAATGGCCCTTTGCAGTTGCGAGAGATCCTCCGAGAAGCGCTGAAGCATCTCCAGCACCGCGTCCTTGTTGGTGAGGAAGACATCGCGCCACATGGTGGGATCGGATGCGGCGATGCGGGTGAAGTCGCGAAAGCCGCCGGCCGAATATTTGATGACTTCGCTGCGCGTCACGCTCTCCAGATCATTGGCCGTGCCCACGATCGTATAAGCGATGAGGTGCGGCAAATGGCTGGTGACGGCCAGCACCAGATCATGATGCGCGGCATCCATGATCTCGACATTGGCGCCCAGTCGCTGCCACAGCGCCTCGACCCGCGTGACCGCAACCGGATCGGTCCCGGCCGGCGGCGTGAGGATACACCAGCGGTTGCGGAACAGCGTCGCAAACCCTGCCTCCGGGCCGCTATTCTCCGTGCCGGCAACCGGATGTGCCGGCACCAGCGTCACGTCGGGCAGGACCCGGTGGATGTCGGCAATGATGCTCGCTTGGGAGGAGGCCACCTCCGAGAAGATGACATCGGCTGCCAGATCGTCGCGAATGGCCTCGGCAACGGGTGCCATCGCGCCGGGGGGGACGCACAGCACAACCAGATCGGCGTCGATCACCGCCGCCCCGGGCGTGTCCGTCACATCGTCGCATAGGTCGATCCGGCGCGCGGTCTCCCGCACTTCCGGATTGGCATCGTGCCCGACCACCCGCACGGTCGGCGCATAGGCCCGCAGGGCGCGCGCCAGCGACGAGCCGATCAGGCCCAGTCCGATGATGGAAACGCGCGAAAAGGGCAGCATCAGGCGCCGACGATCCGGCGGAGTGCAGCGACGAGCCCCTTCATGTCTTCCGGCGTGCCGATGGTGATGCGCAGGCCGTTGGGCAGATCCTGCCCGGGCAGCCAGCGCACGATATAGCCCGCGTCCATCAGGCCCTTATAGGCCGTCTCGGCGCTCGTCTTGCCCTCGAACAGTACGAGGCTGAAATTGGCCTTGGATGGCACGGCGCGCAGCCCCTTGTTGCTAAGCGCCCCGATCTCGGTCTCGAACCAGGCGCGCCATTCGCTGTTGTGCGCGCGGCTCTTCTCCACGAAGTCCTGGGCCTCCAGCGCCGCGACCGCCGCGCGGGACGAGGCGATGGGGAAGGAGAAGGGCTGGCGAATACGATGCATCGCGTCGATCACCGCCGCGCTGGCATAGCCCCAGCCCACCCGGCCGGCAGCAAGGCCGAAGATCTTGGAGAAGGTGCGCGTGACCAGCACATTGGGTGCGGTGCGGGCCAGCTCCAGCCCGCCATCGTCATCCTCGGCGTCGAGATATTCGCTATAGGCCTGATCCAGCACCAGCAGCACATGCGGCGGCAGTCCGGCATGCAGGCGGGCGATCTCCGCGCGGGGCGTGAACGTGCCGGTCGGGTTGTTCGGATTGGCGAGGAACACCAGCCGGGTGCGATCCGTGACATGGGCCAGGATGGCATCGACATCCGTCGCATAATCCTTGTCCGCCACCTCGACGGGCACCGCGCCGACGCGACGCGTCGCGATGGGGTAGACGGAGAAGCCATAGCGCATGAAAATGATCTCATCGCCCGCGCCCGCGAAGGTGCCGGCAGCCATGTGCAGCACTTCATCCGACCCCGTGCCGTAGATGATCCGTGCCGGATCGAGCCCATGCCGCTGCGCAATCGCCTCGCGCAGTTCCACCGCAGCGGAGTCGGGATAGCGCTCCAGGCAGTCGGCAGCGGAGCGGAATGCCGCGCGCACTGGCTCGGCTGTGCCGAAGGGATTTTCATTGGACGAAAGCTTCACGACCTCGCGGCCATCGTCCGCCTTCGACTTGCCCGGCACATAAGGCGCGATGGCCATGATCCAGTCTTTGGCGGCGGGTGCGGCGGGCTTTTGGAGATCGTCTGTCATGGCGTGGCGCTTTAGCCCCGCTGTGCGCAATTGGCAAAGGCCTGTGCGATTCGCCCAAACCTCCGCGAGGATGCGGTCCACCGCCCCGCCCGGCCGGCCCGATTGACAATGCCCGTTCTTCGGCTCAAGCGCTGGATCATGTCCATGGAGAGTGCCATCGCTTCCACAGACCAGCGCTTCGGCCTGCGGCGGTCTATCCGGCTGGCAGGGCCGCTCCGGCTCGATAGCGGCGCCAGCCTGACGCCCGTCGAGATCGCTTACGAAACCTATGGCACGCTGAACGCGCAGGGCAGCAATGCCGTGCTGATCTGCCATGCGCTGACCGGCGACCAGTTCGTGGCGTCGGAACATCCGGTGACCGGCAAGGCCGGCTGGTGGACACGCGCCGTGGGACCCGGCAAGCCGATCGACCCCGAGCGGCATTTCATCATCTGCGCCAATGTGTTGGGCAGTTGCCTCGGCTCTTCCGGCCCGGCCAGCATCGATCCTGCCACCGGCGCGCCTTTTGCGATGCGCTTTCCCGTCATCACCATCGCCGACATGGTCCGCGCGCAGGCGATGCTGCTCGATCATCTGGGCGTGGCCCAGCTTGCCGCTGTGGTCGGCGGCTCGATGGGCGGGATGCAGGCGCTGGCATGGCCGACCCTCTATCCGGAGCGCGTGCGCGCCGTGCTGGCGATTGCCACTACCGCCCGTCACAGCGCGCAAAACATCGCCTTTCACGAAGTGGGGCGCCAGGCGATCATGGCCGACCCGCGCTGGCGCGGTGGCGACTATTATGCGAGCGGCGAGCCCCCGGCTGCGGGCTTGGCGGTGGCGCGCATGGCCGCGCACATCACCTATCTTTCCGAAGCCGGGCTGACCGAAAAGTTCGGCCGCAAGCTGCAGGCGCGGGAGACGAAGACCTTCGGCTTCGATGCCGACTTTCAGGTTGAGAGCTATTTGCGCCACCAGGGCATCAGCTTCGTCGAGCGGTTCGACGCCAACAGCTATCTCTACATCACGCGGGCGACAGATTATTTCGATCTGGCAGAGGATCATGGCGGCAGTCTGGCCAATGCGTTCGCGCGGACGCAGGCGCGCTTTTGCATCATCAGCTTCGACACCGACTGGCTCTACCCGACGACAGAATCGCGCAACATCGTCCACGCGCTCCATGCGGCCGGTCGGGCCGCGACCTTCGTCGAGCTGTCGAGCCCCTTTGGCCATGACAGCTTCCTGCTGGACGCGCCCGAGATGAATCGCGTTCTGGATGGCTTCCTACGAGGCGGTGCGTGACAGAGATGCCCGACCACATCGAGCTGAGCGACGATCCGGCCCGGTTGGACCGCGCACGCATTCATGGCTGGCTGGCCTCGAGCTATTGGTCGCCCGGCATTGCCCGCGCGCTGGTGGACCGGGCCATTGACGGATCGCACTGCCTCGGCGCCTATCGCAATGGCCAGATCGGCTTCGCCCGCATGATCACCGACCATGCCACTTTTGCCTGGCTGAGCGACGTGTGGATCGATGAAGCCGCGCGCGGGGCTGGACTGGCACGCCGCATGGTCCAGTGGTTTCTCGATCATCCTGATTTCCAGGGCATCCGGCGTATCGGCCTCACCACGCTCGATGCGCATGGCGTCTATGCCCCGCTAGGATTCCGCAGTCCGCGAAGGCCGGACCGCTATATGGAACGGCTCGACCCCGCCTTTGACACGCTGCTGAATGGCGAAGAGACTCCGCCGCATGACTGACGGCCTGCGTCCGGATCTTGCGCTGATCGCGCGCCATGTCACCACGGGCTCTCGGGTGCTGGACGTGGGTTGCGGCGATGGCGCCCTCATGGCGGCGATGCGCGACGGAGCACACGCGGATGTGCGCGGGCTGGAGATCGATCCGGCCAATGTTGCGGCGGCCGTCGGGCGCGGCCTGCCGGTCGTTCAGGGCGATGCCGACACCGACCTTGGCTATTATCCAGACAAGAGCTTCGATTTCGCGATCCTCAGTCAGACGCTCCAGACCACGCGGCGGCCTGACAAGGTGATCGAGCAACTGCTGCGTATCGGCAAACAGGCGTTCGTGTCCTTCCCCAATTTCGCGCACTGGCGCGGGCGCCTCTCGCTGATGTGGGGCGGGCGGATGCCGGTGACGCCGCTGCTACCCGAGCGCTGGTACGACACGCCAAACATCCACCACCTCACCATCAACGATTTTCGGGCGCTGGTGCGTGAGCGCGGCTGGACCATCGATGCCCAATGGTTCCTCAACCATGGCCGAACGACGGGATCGGCCAATGCCAATCTGTTCGCCGAACACGCCGTCTTCCTGCTGCATGCCTGATGGGCGCCACACCCCCCTTCCGAACCATGCTGCAGTGCAACAACGGGGTGGCCAGATGGCAACAGGCGGTGCATAGGGCGTGCCACGAACAGAACAGCGAAACGACGACATGACTGCTGCGGCTAAACCCTTTCCCATGAACGAACGTGAATTTGTCGGCCTGATGGCGTCGATCATGGCGCTCAATGCGCTCGCCATCGATGCGATGCTGCCGGCCTTCCCCGCGATTCGCGCATCCCTGAACGTGGCCGATCCCAATTCGCTGCAATATATGATCACGGCCTATATGCTGGCCAATGCCGTCGGATCGCTGGTCGCCGGCCCGCTGGCGGACCGGTTCGGGCGCAGGCCGATGCTGCTGCTCAGCATTACCTTTTCGGCGCTCGGCGGCCTCGCCAGCGCTCTGGCGCCGACCTACGAGATGCTGCTCACGATGCGCGCGGTGCACGGCTTCTTTGCCGCGGGCCTGGGCGTACTCGCCGTGTCCGTGATCCGCGATCGCTACTCGGGCGACACCATGGCGCGGCTGATGAGCGTGATCTTCATCATCTTCATGCTGGTGCCAGTCATCGCTCCCTCCGTGGGTCAACTGGTGCTGACCGTGGCATCCTGGCGCGAGATCTTCCTCGTCTTGGCGGCTTACGCCAGCATCGTGCTGGTGTGGACATGGCGCCGGCTGCCCGAAACGCTAGATGAAGACCAGCGCCAGCGCATTTCCCTGCCGGTCATCGCCCGCAACTGGGCGGCGGTCGTCAAGGATCGTCAAGGCCTGGGCTATATGCTCGGCGCGGGGATCATGATGGGCGGCATGTTCGGCTTCCTGAACAGCGCGCAGCAAATCTTCTTCGACGTGTTCGATGCCGGGGCTTTCTTCCCGCTCGCCTTCGCCTGCGTGGCGGGGTCGATGGCGGTGGCGAACTTCTCGAACAGCCGCATCGTCGAGCGCTTCGGTGCGCGCAGGGTTTCGCACCTCGCGCTCATCTTCTTCATCGTCGTCAGCATTGCCCAGCTGCTGGCCAGCCAGATGCATCCCGAGCCGCTGCTGCTGTTCATGGTGCTGATCGCGCTCAACATGGGCATGGTCGGCTTCACCGGATCGAACTTCGGCTCGATCGCCATGGAGCCCTTCGGTCACATCGCCGGGTCGGCCGCCAGCTTCCAGAGCTTTGCGCGCATGGCGATTGCGACGCTGATCGGGGCGGCGACCGGACAACGGTTCGATGGCACCACCCAGCCACTTGCGGAAGGCTTCATGGCCACCGGTCTGGTCGCGCTCGTCTTCATCCTGCTGGCCGAACGCGGACGCCTCTTCACCCGCCCGCGCCGCAACGCCATGCGGCCCCCACTGCCGCCGCGCTGAGCGGTCTCGGGCGAGCGCCGGACGAGCAGCTGCGCCGTCCGTCCTTCATTTCCTGAGGCCCTCACCCTATCTGAATGGGGAAAGGCTGGCCCGTGCCCGCCTGCGGAGATCGTTCGTGCGCAAGGCAATTCTCGGCCGTTACGGCAACAATCAGGGTCACTGGGTCGGCGATGGCTTCCCGGTTCGCTCGCTCTTTTCCTATCATGACCTCGGGCAACAGATCAGCCCGTTCCTGCTGCTCGATTATGCTGGGCCGCACGCGTTCGAACCGACCCAGGCGCGGCGGGGCGTGGGACAGCATCCCCATCGTGGCTTCGAGACGGTCACCATCGTGTATGATGGTGAAGTGGAACATCGCGATTCCACGGGCAATGGCGGCATCATCGGCCCTGGCGACGTGCAGTGGATGACGGCCGCCGGCGGCATTCTGCACGAGGAGTTCCATTCGCCCGCCTTCGCGCGCGCCGGTGGTCCGTTCCGGATCGTGCAGCTCTGGGTGAACCTGCCCGGCAAGGACAAGATGGGGCCGGCGGGTTATCAGGCGATTTCGGCCGAAGACATTCCCACCGTCGACCTCGGTGCTGCTACGGGTATCGCACGCATCATCGCGGGTGCCCTTGGCGACGCTCAGGGGCCGGCCCGTACCTTCACGCCCATCAACGTGTGGGATGTACGGCTGACCGCAGGCGCGGACACGACGCTCGCTCTGCCGGAGGGACACATTGCTCTGATCGTCGCGCTGACTGGCCGGCTCACGATCAATGGCACCCAGCCGCTTGATGAGGCCGAGGTTCTGCTGCTGGGCCAAGATGGCAAGGATGTTCAAATCCAGGCCGCAGGTGAGTCGAGCCTGCTCGTCCTCACCGGTGAACCGATCGACGAACCGATTGTCGGCTACGGGCCCTTCGTGATGAACAGCAAAGCGGAAATCCACGCCGCGATCAATGATTTCAACAGCGGACGGTTTGGCGCGCCCGTGTGATCGCCGGACAGGATGCTGGTGGGCGATGACGGGCTCGAACCGCCGACATTCTCGGTGTAAACGAGACGCTCTACCAACTGAGCTAATCGCCCCCTCGCGGGAATTCCCGCGCTTTCTAGGTTTTCCACCAGCAGGTCAAGGGCACATAAGCGGAACAGAGCCGTAACATTTGGCCGTAGGCGGATCTGAGAGTCCCGAACTATTCCCGAAATCTAAAAGCTCGGCAGCTTGCCGTGTTGCAGTAATGTCGGGTGGTCCGAATAGTAGCCATTTATGAGTGCGGGTTGGCACATCGGACGCTCCCGATGGTGAACCGACGTATCTGCTAAGCGTCCCAGGTCAGGCACTTGGTCGGGCAGCCCGACAGCCTTTAGAGCGGTCGCAAACTGTGGGGCCTCATCCATCTCAGCCACTGCTGGTTCAGCTGGCCGATCTGCAAGACGCTTGACCTGCCCCCCTCGACCAAGGATCGTGGTATGTGCCGCTTTTTCCGGCTGAGGAAGGTTCATGGAATTCGAGGATTGGATTGTTCTTCGCGCGCCGCCCGGTGCAAAAATGGTCGATAGCGACATGATGGACTCCCGGGACGCCGGACTACCGTCGGTCGAACTCCACAGTATTCCCGTCTCCGCTGTCGCCGACCTTGAGCGCGATCCGACCACCCTAGCCGCCGCACCGGACATGCCGACGCTTCTAATCGAGCCGAGGGTTAGCGGGAGTACGCCCGCCCCCTTATGGGGTATCACTGCCGTCGGGGCCGACGCCTCTGCGCACGACGGTACGGGTGTGATAGTCGCAGTGCTGGACACCGGCATCGACATCGCCCACCCGAGTTTCGCCGGCGTAGACATTGTCCAGGCGGACTTCACAAGGACTGGGCTCGGCGACGGGCATGGCCACGGCACCCACTGCGCCGGCACAGTGTTCGGGCGGGACGCCGGCGGCGGCCGCATCGGAGTAGCGCCCGGCATCAAGCGTGCGCTCATTGGAAAGGTGCTGGACCAAGCCGGACAGGGATCCACACTGATGGCCGTAAGGGGTCTGGAGTGGGCAGCGGACAAAGGTGCGCACATCGCGTCGCTCTCGCTAGGTCTAGACGTACCCGGAGTGGTCCAGCAGCTCATCGCGAAGGGATGGTCGGAGAAGCTTGCAGCGGCACGCGGTCTCGACCTCTTTAGACGCAACGTCCGCCTGCTGGACAAGCAGATGACCTTCCTCCTCGAACGGCCTGAGCATGGGCTCGGCATGCTGGTGATCGCGGCGAGCGGCAATGAGAGCGACCGAGCCTCCAATCCAAACTTCAGAATTCCTGCGTCACTCCCCGCTGCGGCGGAAGGCGTGATTGCCGTCGGGGCTCTGGAGCAATCACCGGCGGGCCTGACTGTCGCAGGCTTCTCGAATACGCTGCCGACCGTCTGCGGACCAGGCGTGGCGATTAGGTCGGCTTGGCCTGGTAGCGGCTATCGCGAACTCGACGGCACGAGCATGGCTTGCCCCCATGTCGCAGGTATCGCAGCTCTCTGGTGGCAGGCGCTGGGTCCGCATGCAAACGCGCGGGCGGTCCACGCAAAGGTAATCGGCACCGCCTGCATGACGGACCTTGCGCCGGGCTATGATCACACCGACGTCGGAATGGGCATGGTTAGAGCCCCCTAGTCCTGCGTCGTACTGTCTCCGCGCTCAAGTGCCCCAATCTTATCAGGCAGGAAAGGAAGCTCATCCTTTTTAGCCAGCGCGCCCTGCCAAGGACTGAATGAGCCCGTGAATTGGGGTTTATCCTTTCGCGGCTCTTGACCAACCACCTCGGAGAACGCGATCTGCGCGATCTTTAGTCCGGGGTAGAGCGCGATCGGAATTTGGCCGAGGTTCGCGAGCTCTAGCGTCACAATGCCTTGGTAGCCGGGCTCGATAAGTGTCGCGGTTGCGATGCTCAGGCCTTCGCGCGCCCAAGTAGAACGGGCGGTCACCTCACCCATGAGGTCGAACGGGATGCTCACCCATTCGAGCGTCGGCACGAGGGCCAAAGCGCCAGGGTGGAGCAGAAGTTCGGCGCCGAAGGGCAGTTCGTATCTCTCATGCTTCTGCTGGCGACGCATTTCCGCGAGATAGGGACTCTGCCTCGTCTCGGACTTGGCCAGTGCCGGGTCCACGTGTGACGAGCCCCGTGCCCTCGCCATCAGCGCCACGTTTCCCATCCGCAGGTCAATGCTCGACGTCCCAATCTGGGTGGGCGACAGGAGTGGCGTGACGGCGAGCCTCTTGTCCCTGATTCGCTCGATAATCTGGCGTCGGCCCAGAATGCTCAAAGTTTGCGCCTCCCCGCTGACAAGTCTATAGCCTGCTGCTGCAGCAGCGCTAGGTCGCACAGCTGGTTCAGGGAGTAGAAGTCCAGCGGTTGAGCGTCGAGCGCCTCATGCCCCAGCCAGTAGGTCCAGCCTGCGTAGAGCTGCTCCTCCAACCGTACCGGATGCGTCGTTGACACTCCCTCCTCGTCGACTTCTTCGCGGATTGGCGGGAGATGCTTACCGATCCGCCCGACTAGGTCGGCAAGAACATCCTCGCTCGGTCGTTGCGCCAGCGGTGTCCCCGTCGCGTTGAAGTGCCGGCTGATTGTCGCCATCGCTTCGCAGAGTTGATCGGGTGTGAACACCTCAGTCCAAGACTCTACCGGGCCTCCAATATAGTCGATCAGGCTGCGTTCGGCGTTTAAGAGCTCTGAGTTCGCAGCTGTCGCTACGGGATCGAGCCAGCCTAGCACCCTTAGCGCACTGACAAGCACCGACCGGCGGAGCGCGTAGGACGGGTGCGACGTCTTCTCAATCTCGATCTGGTGTGGGTTCTTGCACGACGGCTCCAGATACGTTCGATGCGCTGCAACGAAAGCCGGACCGAAGATCGCGAGTCCGAACAGGTCGCAGATCAGTTCAACGATCCAGTGCTCCAGGCTGGCTTCCGTGATGACAGCCGTAATGCCTTTCATTCTCTGCTTTACCCGCTCGGGAGCGTCCTCGCTCCGCAGCCATGCCATCACGGAAGCCGCGTCGCGCAGGTGTCCCTCTCGCCGGAGTATTTTGGTAAGCTGGATGCTTAGCGGGTCGCTGCTGAAGAGATCGCTGGCACGCGACGAGTAGAAGGTGGCGTGACCCAACTCGTGGCCGAAGAGCGCATGCATCAGCACGTGGTGCTTGAGTTGTCTAGGGAACGCGACGGTATAGAGTCGGCGTCGCTTGTTCGGTCCCATGACCTTTTCGCTGGTAATCTGGTAGCTGGTGCCTTCCGCGATCATGTGAATGATAGGCTGATGCCCGCCTTCGAGTCCCTCGTTTTCGAGCAGGAGCGGACTTGCGATCACGCGTATGGCATCGGCGAAAGGCCATGAAAACTCACCAAGGTGAGAGCGCTCGATCAGTGTGAGGCGGTTCGCCAAATCCCACAGCTGCGAGACGATGGCGGACACCGGCGCCGCACCGCCTTGACCCAAACGCTCGAGCTCTGCTTGGATGCCGTCCAGTCTGAAACGGCACTCCTCGTAGTAGTCGACGGTCTGTCCGGGTCCGTAGTCGTAGCGGAGACTTTCGTCGAGCGCGCGCCTGACGTTTTCATACTCCTCTTGGACATACAGAAAGGGAGCCAAGAGAAATCAGGCCTGCAACTCGTCGAGAAGCGTCGTGAAGAAGGTCTCTGTGCGGGCGACTTCCGTCGCATCGGGATGGTCGCCTTCGCGCGGAAACGCCGTCATGCGCAGCACGACCTTCATCTCGTCGATCGCCTTGCTGGGATCACTCCCGGCGAACGCACTGCCGAATGCTGCGTCGAGGGCATGCTTCAGGTCGGCGACGTTACGGTCGGTCGATGTGAGTAGCGAAGTCAGTGCACCATCGTCCTCCGGATGGCCCTCCTCAGAGTATCCGTAGAAGCCGTGGGCACGGTAGCCGACCAGAAGGCGATACATGTTGTTGATCGCGTTACCGACAAGTGCGTCGTTACGATCATGCCGCAGACCCTCAAGTGTCATCGACGCGAGAAGCCTTGCCGCATCGCGGGCATCGTTCTGCTCGTAGGCCGCCATCATCGGCATGCGCCGATCCTCCTCATCAATTCGGGTGAGAACATATAGCGAACATGAATAAATTTCACCAGCCCACCTTTAGCCGCCAAATTCTAGCCGTTTGACACTCTGGAATCAACCTCGATTCCCTTGGAAACCGAACATCTTGAAAAGCCATCGTTCTTTCAGCTCCTTTTTGAATAATGCGAATGCCGCCTCATCGGAGCCCAGGCCCAGCGATCTCACATGTCTCGTAAACGCGAGTTTAAGCGCAGGGTTTCCGACGTGAAAAGTAACCCGTCGCCGCGTGTCGCCAACGCCGTCCGAACAGCGCCGTGGGCGGGGGCGGGGGCGGGATATGCGACCCAGCTCGCTAGCCTGGAGTTCGCGCTGTATCACGAGCGAGCAAACCGCTGCACGCGTCAATTCGATCGACTTCGCGTATTCGTCAAGCGCTGCAACCTCCTCGTCGGTCATGTAGCATCCGATCTGCGCCAAGACGCGGTTATCCCCTTTCCGATGGCCAAGTCACCTCGCCGCGACTCGAATCCGCCCTGTGCGAGTTTGGTTGCGTCCCGACGCATTGCCAAGTGGGGTCCGCAGACGAACGTTCGCTCCGCATTAATTGTCACCCGAAGCTGCCGGTAGGAAACCGGCCCAGTTCCGTCGTGAGAGGCTAATGAATGAATGACACGTACCATTGAACAAATCCGACCCGGAGCTCCGCTATGGCGGCGAAATACCTGAGCTGTCCGCTGGTCCAGATATTGTCGTTGAACTTGCGGTGTGGGACCAAGCCAATGTTAAACCCGCGATGTTTCTCTCCGTCTCTCAACTAGGGGTCGGGAAAAACATAATATCCATAACATGGACCTAATTTCAAATGCTTACACGATAACATCTACCATAATATTACCATAACCAGATTATGTCTTTTGAACGTGACATCTCGGTTTCGAAAAGTCCTTTCTTTTCAATGAGATTATGTTTTTCACCTCCTCGAGGTTATCGAAGATTATGGTCGAACCATAACCACAGAAATGGCAGTTTTCTGGGGCTTACAGCGCAATGTTTCCGCGAGATTATGGATGTTATGGTTTTCCCGACCCCATCCCCCGGCCTTGGGCGGAAGAGGAAAAATTCAGAAATTTTGCGACGTGATTGGGCGCTCAGAAAAGATCGACCGATATCGCATTCAAGCAGGTGCTAGTGTGCATCAGAATGCATCTGCGGAGCACCCATATATTCGGCAACTCCGTCCGGCTCTTAGGCCGGGTTCCGGCGCCTGTGAAAATGCATCAAAACCGACACAAAAAGCGCGCGGGCGAGGCGGGGGGAAAAGCGTGTCGCGAGGGGTAGCGGCGGGGCTCGCAACGATTAACTAAGCTGCCCTTCGTTGCCACATCCGAGCCAACTAACCTCCTATCGAGGATCGCGTCTGGTTCCGTGCTCTTTCCTCCCAGCTGAGTAGGCACTGCTCCTGCCCACATAATCGCCGCCGGAAGCTCCCGCAGTTCACAGTAGGGCATTCCGCAAATCGGCCGTTCTCAAGCGACGACGGTTGCCCAGTCCAAACCGAAGCGAGCGAGATACTTCCGGAGGCGGTCGGCATCATTGGCGCTGCTGCGCTTGGCTCTGGAAACGCAAAAGAGATGGCGGCCAGCCTCGGAGAGAGACCTGCTCGACCGGCAGATGCGGATCGTCTCGGCAAGTTGAACCCGATCGAAGGGATCGACATCCGCAAGCGCTTCGGCCCCGAGCAGATCAACAAGGTCATCATCGCTTTGGCCCGATGCACCAGACCAAAGACGCTTGAGGCGTAGAATCTCGCTCTCCACACACTCAAGATCGATGCGTCCGCGCGGCGAGAGCGTCGCCATCCTGGTCACGCTGGCCGCCAAGTCACGGAAGTTGCCAAGCCAGAGGGCTTCTGGCGACGTGCCAAAAGCAAGATAGCGCTGACGCGCCTCCTTGTTGAAGCTGACGCGTTCACCCTCCCGTTCGGCGAACCGATCGAGCTCATAGTCGAGATTAGGCCCGATATCCTCACGGCGGCTGGCAAGTCCTGGCAGGGTGAACGTCCACAGGTTGAGGCGGGCGTACAGATCTTCTCGACAGGCTCCCGATGCCACGGCCTGGCCAAGATCGCGATTGGTGCCGGCAATGAGCTGAAAATCGGATCCGACTTCCTTGTCGGCACCGACCGGCAGGAAACGCTTGTCCTCGATGGCGCGCAGGATCATCGCCTGCTCATCGGCGCCGAGTTCTCCGATCTCGTCAAGGAACAGCATGCCCTTGTCCGCGGTCCGCAGCAGGCCCGCTCGGTCGGCAGCCGCGCCGGTGAAGGCGCCCTTGCGATGCCCGAACAGCGCCGACATCGCGCTGTCGCCCTTGAGCGTCGCGCAATTCACCTCGACAAAAGGTCCGGCCACCTGGTGCTTCAGGCGTTTGAGCTCGTAGATACGACGGGCCAGCAGACTTTTGCCGGCACCAGTTGGCCCCATGAGCAGGACTGGTGCGCGCGAGCGAGACGCGACATGCTCGATCTCATCGATCATGTGATTGAAGGCGAGGTTCCTCGTATCAATCCCGCTCTTGAGGAACGACGCGCTGTCCGCACTCGCGACGGCAAAGCGCGTGGCGATGCTGTCATATCGTGACAGGTCCAGATCGATTGCCGCCCATGTTCCGGCCGGATTGATGCTGCCACGGGAGGGCTGGGTTTGCAGCAACCGGCCCGGCAGATAGCGTGCCTCTGTCAACAGGAAGAGGCAGATTTGGGCTACGTGCGTGCCGGTGGCGATGTGGATCAGATAGTCCTCAGTGTCAGGATCGAACACCTCGCCCTGTGCGAAGTCGAGCAGCTTGCCGTAGACTTCCTCGAAGTCCCACGGGTCCGTAAAATCCAGCAGGCGCGGTTCGACCTGCGTTTCCGGTGAGACCGAGGCGATATCTTTGATGATGAACTCGGCGAGCCGACGATGCGGTGTCCCATGCAGAAGGACGAAGCGATCGACGCGCAGATCTTGATGCATCGTCACAGCAACCGACGGACGCCACTTGTTCCAACGAGACGCATCGAACTTGCTTGCGTCGAGCGTGGAACCCAGAAATCCGATAACCGTAAGGCGCTTCATTATTATCCTGTAAGATAAATCTATAGCTGAAGCGATCATAAAATCTACTTCCTGGAATCGTGTGCCGCCTTCACCAAGGAATACGATTCCATAAATTTTTCTTTGTTATACAGAGGTATGTGCACACACCTCCCTCTCCGCATCGAAAACTGGCACATTCCGTGCTGATATAAATGCATCGAGCGAGGTGATATTTCGACCTTCTCGATAGCGGTGGAGCAAGGGCGGCCGGAATGGGCCGGCCGCCCCAATAGCTCCGTGACAGGGTCTCGCTGAGTCCAGCTGCCCTGATCAGCTTCAGCGTTTGGCAGTCGCCGCATCGCGCAAGGTAATGATAGGAGGTCGGAATGACCGAGATGGCGAATTTTGATGTGCAACATGTGGAGGGTGGTAAGCCGATCAAGATGTGGACCCGCGGCGTGCCGGTCGATGACAAGGCGCGCGAGCAGCTCCGCAAGGCCGCCCAGATGCCGTTCGTGTTCAAGCATGTCGCGGCCATGCCGGACGTTCATGTCGGCATTGGCGCGACCGTCGGTTCGGTCATCCCGACGAAAGGGGCGGTGATCCCGGCGGCGGTCGGCGTCGATATCGGCTGCGGCATGATGGCAGCGCGCACCTCGCTGGTAGCGACCTACCTGCCGGACAATCTCGAGGGCATCCGCTCGGCGATTGAGCGTGCTGTGCCGCATGGACGCAGCGTCAATCGCGGCAAGCGCGATGTCGGTTCGTGGGGCGACCCGCCGGCCGAGATTGTCTCGGCCTGGGCAACGCTCGTGGAGCGATTTGACCGGATCACGGCGAAATATCCGCGGTTCAAGAACACCAACCAGCTTGTCCATCTGGGCACGCTGGGAACCGGCAACCACTTCATCGAGCTCTGCCTCGATACCGAGCAGCGCGTGTGGGTCATGCTCCACTCGGGCTCGCGCGGCGTGGGCAACGCGATTGGCACGTTCTTCATCGAACTCGCCAAGCAGGACATGCGCAAGTGGTTCGTGAACCTGGCCGATGAGGATCTCGCCTACTTCCCGGAAGGAACCGATCATTTCGACGACTATGTCGAGGCGGTCGAGTGGGCGCAGGACTTCGCGGCGCTTAACCGCCGCATGATGATGACCAATGTGATCCGGGCGCTGCGCGGCCAGATCGCGAAGCCTTTCGACGCCGAGCTGGAAGCGGTGAACTGCCATCACAACTATGTGACGCGGGAAAACCACTTCGGCGAGAATGTGCTCGTGACTCGCAAGGGTGCAGTGCGCGCGGCGAAGGGCACGATGGGCATCATTCCGGGTTCAATGGGGGCGAAAAGCTTCATCGTGCGTGGCCTTGGCAACAAGGAATCGTTTGATAGCTGCAGCCATGGCGCGGGCCGCATCATGTCCCGGACCCAGGCCAAGAAGTTGGTGACACTCGACGAGCATATTGCAGACACCGCAGGCGTCGAGTGCCGCAAAGACGAGGGGGTGATCGATGAAACGCCCAAGGCCTACAAGCCGATCGAGGCGGTCATGGCGGCGCAGGCCGACCTCGTCGAGATCGTCCATACGTTAAAGCAGGTGGTGTGCGTGAAGGGGTAACCTCTTCACGCCATCATTGGGGATAGATATGATCATCATCGACGGAGCGGAAGGCGAAGGCGGAGGGCAGGTCGTGCGCAATGCGCTCGCCTTGTCGCTCGTGACCGGCGAGCCTTTCCACATCACCAATATTCGCGGGCGTCGCGAGAAGCCGGGACTGATGCGCCAGCATCTGACCGCGGTCGAGGCGGCGTGCGAGATTGGCAATGTCGAGTGCGAAGGCGTTTCGATCGGTTCATCCGAGATCGTGTTTCGGCCAGGCCCTGTCCGTCCAGGCGATTATCATTTCGCGGTTGGTACTGCCGGCAGCACCGGGCTGGTGCTGCAGACAGTCCTCATGCCGCTGCTGCTGGCCGATGCGCCATCGCACCTCGCGCTGGAGGGCGGCACGCACAACATGATGGCGCCGCCGTTCGAGTTTATCGAACGGGTTTTCCTGCCAATCGTCAATCGCATGGGGCCTCGCGTTACCGCGAAGCTGGTGCGGCACGGTTTCTATCCGCGTGGTGGCGGCAGGATCGAGGTGACAATCGAACCTGCACCCCTTCGGCGCATCGACTGTATCGATCGTGGACCATTGCGGAGCGTGTCCGCGACCGCCCTCTTCGCTGGCCTGCCATTTGATGTCGCGGATCGTGAGCTCAGGACGGCCGCCAAGTTTCTTAGCTGGCCCGAGGAAGCGTTCGCGGTACGGCAACTTCCCGAGAGCGACGGTCCGGGCAATGCCCTACTGCTCGAGGCGGCGTTCGAACATGGCACGGAAATCGTCACAGGGTTTGGCAAACTCGGCGTGTCCGCGGAGTCAATCGCTAAGACGGCCGCCCACCGCATGGCCGGTTACATGGCGTCTACCGCCTTTGCAGGACCTTATCTGGCCGATCAGCTTTTGCTGCCGTTTGCCTTGGCGAAAGGCGGTTCTTTTACCACGGTCAAACCAAGCCAGCACGCCCGGACGGCGGCCGACGTGATTGCGAAATTCACGGGTCAGACCTGGACGTTTGTGCAGGAGGCGAGCGGGGTTCATCTTGTTTCGATGGCGTGAAGAGCCATCGAAACAATCGCTCGTCAGGCCGTGATAACGCGTTGTCTCGCACCGATGTGAACAACGCATCACAAGCGTCAACTCGCAGATTCGCTCCCGACCTTACGTCGCCGCTAGTTCGCCCATCTTGACATAATCAAGCTTGCCCGTGCCCAGAACGGGCAGTGCATCCAGGACGCGAATATCGCGTGGTAGGGAAAGCTCGGTCACGCCATTGGCCCGGCCCCAGCTTTGAAACGCTGCGAAATTGGCGTCCTTGGCCGTGGTGAACATCACCAGCTGCTCGCCTTTCTTCGGGTCCGGTCTGGTCACCACTGCATGTTCGGCCTCAGGCCAGACCTTGGCAGCATAGGCTTCCACGGCCGGAAGGGAGATCATCTCGCCGCCGATCTTCGCGAAGCGCTTGGCGCGGCCGCGTATCGTGACGAAGCCTTCGTCATCGATTGTGACGATATCGCCGGTGTCGTGCCACCCGCCTTCGGGCGGTTGCAGGTCGCCCGGTGCATCAGCTTTCATGTAACCGGCCATGATGTTTGGGCCGCGAATGGAAAGGCGCCCGCCTTCCTCAATGCCGGGCACATCGTCCAGGCGGGCCTCGATGCCGGGAAGCAGCCGTCCGACGGTACCGGAGCGAAAATGCATCGGCGTGTTTACGGCGATCACTGGCCCGGCTTCGGTCGCTCCATAGCCTTCCAGAATGCGTAGTCCAAACTTCTCGGCATAAGCCTTGCGCGTCTCGTCACGCACACGCTCGGCGCCCGCGAAAATGTAACGCAGTGAGTAGAAATCATAGCCGTGCGCCATGCGCGCATAGCCGGAAAGAAACGTGTCAGTGCCGAACAGGATCGTGGCGTTCGCATCATAGGCAAGCGCGGGAACGATCCGGTAATGCAGCGGACTGGGATACAGCACGGTCTTCACGCCGTGGAAGATCGGCAGCAGCGTGCCGCCCGTGAGGCCAAAGCTGTGAAACACCGGCAGGGCGTTCAGCACCACGTCACTCGCATTGAAGTCAATGCGCGCCGCGAGCTGGCGACAATTGGAAAGCAGGTTGCGATGCGTGAGCACGACACCCTTGGGCAGGCCTTCCGATCCGCTGGTAAAGAGGATGACGGCGGGGGTATCCGGCGAGAGGCCCAGGCGCTTGTGGCGGCTCAGCGCGGACCGGCTTGCGAGCTTTGCGCGCAGCTTGGCGCCGAGCCCGATTTGTGCGCCGACATCCTCCAGCCAGACGAAGGCAAGGCCATCGGCCTCCAGCGCTGACACGAGATCGGTCAGCTTCGCCTGCGTAACAAACGCCCGCGCACTGATGATCGTGAGAACCTGCGCGGCAGTGCACGCCGCCCGAATACTGGCGAGGCCGGCTGTGTAGTTGAGCATGGCGGGAACGCGGCCGCCCGATTGTAGCGCGAAGAAGGTCGCAACCACCCCGGAGACATTGGGCATCAGCAGGCCGACCGCCTCACCACGCCGCGTCGTTTCGTTCAAAGGTCTGGCGAGCGCGAGCGACGCGATGATCAGCCGATCGTAGCTCATCGGTTCGCGCTTAACGTCCTCGACCACTTCGGTTTCGCCGGCATGGACTTCGCGCGCCTCAAGCAGCGCCTCGAACAGAGTCATGCGCGTTGACGAAGTGTCGAAGATCATCTGGCTCATCTCGTCATAGAGACGGCGCCCGGCGATGGCACGGCGGGTGCGCGCGGAGTGATCCCCCTCGATGGAGAAGCGACGTGCTGGCAGCACCGTCAGGCGGATCTTGGGGAAGCGCCGAAGGCGCACCTTCCCCTTGAGGCGCGAGAACGGCGTGAACTGTGCGCCATCGATGCGGACGGGGATGATCGGCGCGTCCGCCTTGTCGGCGACCATGCCGGGGCCGTCGAACACTTTCATCAGTGCACCGGTGACGGTGATGCGGCCTTCCGGAAAAATAACCAACGTGCGCCCCTCACGCACGGCCTTCACCATTGCCTTGGCGGAAAGCGGATTGGTGGGGTCGACCGGAAAGGCATCGAAGAGCGGCAGGAAGGGCTTCAGCCACCAGGCCTTGGCGATGCGCGTGTGGACGGCAAAGGTCGGCTTACCAGGCAGGAAGGCTGCCAGCAGCAGGCCATCAAGGAAGGAGACATGATTGACGACGACCACCGCCGGCTCGCCTGCGCGCGGCATATTCTCGGCCCCGAACAGCTCAACGCGGTAAAGGACTTTTAGAATGGATCTGACGATCACCTTGAAGATCGTTTCGGGCAGCAGCCAGCAGGAGATGAGGGCGACCGAGAGCGTCGCAAAGCCAAGTGCGCCGATGACGCCGGGCACGGTGGTGCCCGTCGAGAGAAGGACCGTGGCGACGATGACGACGAGGACGGACACGGCCGCATTGACGATATTATTCGCGGCGATTGTGCGCGAACGCTCCTCGCTCGGCGAATGCGTCTGCAGGATCGTGTACAAGGGCACGATGAACATGCCGCCTGCAACGGCAAGGCCAAGGAGGTCGAAGATGATCCGCCAGCTGCCCGGCGTAGCCAGAAAAGCCGGGACGCCCGCATCGAGCACGACCGACTGGAAAGCACTGGAGGAGAGCCAGAGATCGACCATGAAAGCTGACATGAGCAAGGCCGAAATCGGCACATAGCGGGCCGAAACCTCGCCCTTGAGGAGTGCGTTGACCAGCAACGAGCCCATCGCAACGCTGATCGAGAAGACGACCAGGAAGAGCGTGGCGACGTCCTTGTTGGCCATCAGAACGCCGGAAACGAGCGGCCCGAACTGGGAGAGCAGCACGGCGCCCACGGCGAAGAACCAGCTGATGCCGAGGATCGAAAGCCACACCCCCCGGCCATGCCGCGCAGCCTTCAGGATGTTCCAGGTGCTGGCAAAGATGTTGACATCGATCTTCAGCCCGGGCGCCGTGGCTGGCGCCGCAGGCACGGCAAGGGCCACGAGGAAGCCGATCACCGCAAGGCCGGTGGCGATGACGCCAGCCTCCCACGGGGGGATCTGCTGCGCCAAAAGTTGGCCGCCGAGAATGGCGAGGAAGGTGCCGGCTTCAATCAGACCCACGCCGCCCACGACTTCATTCTCGCGGAGGTGCTGCGGAATGATCGAGTATTTGACGGGCCCGAACAGCGTTGAGTGCATGCCCATCAGGAAGAGCGCGACCAGCAGCACGGGTACCGATTCGAACCAGAAGCCGGCAAGGCCAATCCCCATGATGCCGATCTCGGCTGCCTTCACGAATCTGACCAGGGCAGCTTTGTCACGCGCGTCCGCAATCTGTCCGGCGAGCGCCGAGAACAGGAAATAAGGCGCGATGAAGATGCCGCTCGCGATGACCGAAAGCAGCCCAGCCTGGCTCGCGTCACCCTTGTAGAGAGAGAATGTTGCCAGGAAGAGCAGCGCGAACTTCAGCAGATTGTCGTTGAAGGCGCCGAGGAACTGCACCACGAAAATCGGTGCGAAACGGCGCTTTGTCAGCAGAGAAAATTCCGGAGCGGACATGCAGATCTCCCTTGAAGGCTGTCGCCTAGCAGCGAGTTGACTTTGGAACCGTTAATTGGAGTCGCTGCGCAGGAAGCGGCTGTAGAGCCAGCCAACTCCGATCAGGCTGAACCCCAGAGCAAGGAACGAGAGGATACGCAGCAGCCCTTCGAGCCCGGACGCATCGATCAGGAAGACCTTCGCGATGGCAGCGAGCAGAAGGAGAAGCGAACCTGTGCGCCAGATTCGGTCCGCCCGCCGAATGCCCCAGCCAAGCCAGCCGATCGCCATGGCAATGGCCAGCACCGACCAGAGAATGCTCTCACTCTGTCCGATTGGCACGCCGACCAGAATGGTGCCGGTGAAGAACTGACGCAAACTTGAGAAGGCAAAGATGAGGATCACCAGCATGTCCCATGGCACACGCGCGCGTGCGATTTGACCATCCAGATCCGGCCGAACCAATTGGACGATTCGTGGGGCTGCGAACGCGATGGCGTAGCACGGCAGTAGCAGGTTCAGCAGCGGCCAGGCGCCCACACTCTGTTCGCTCCAGAGCGGATTGTGCAGGAGCATCGAATAAACGAGATTATGCGCGAGGCCGGCGCCGATGAGAAGGGTGGCGGCGACATGCTGCTGCTTTCTCCAGCGCCACAAGGCCAGGCCGGTGCCCATCAATAGCATCTGCCAAATCGTCCGCTCCGCCAGGCCCAGGGCAATGAAGTGCTGGCTATCATTGATCGCAAAGATCAGCTTGTAGAGGCAGTGAGCCCCGATCAGTGTGGGGATGCCGAACAGCAGCCAGGGCAGACGGGCCGGGCTGAGTTCCGCCTTGTCTCGCAGCATCCAGAAGGCCGAAGCGAGGAGGAATGCGGGTCCGACGAGGCCGCGAAGGACAAGACCGAGAGGTGGCAGATCGCTCGAAAAGACGGGGAAGCCGGCGAGCGAACCCATTCCCCGGATCAGCCACGCCCCCGACGGTGCGATCATCCACAGCATGACAATGGCGCTCAACGTCAGCATCGCCGATGCAAGGTCCCCCGGAAAATGGCGGCGTGCGATCAAGGCAAGGCCCAGGATGCAGGCGGCTACGACAGTGGCAAGCCAGGGTGCCGGCACGATCTGGGCGAGGAAGCCATAAACGAGGACGGCGGTCGCCGCCGACAGGGCCCGGCCCAGACTTTTGCCGGCGTTGTGCCACGCGAAAGCTCCCCCGACGAGGGCAAGACATCCCCAACGGAGCAGTGCCTGGGCGCTGTGGAGAGGGTCGACGGACGCTGTCAGTCGTTCCACCTCGCCATTTGCCAAGCCAGTACCGATGAGCAGCAGCACAGCGCCGGCGAGATAGACGAGCGCGCCGTTAGATATCCGCCGATCCTGCGAGAAAAGGGCGATCAGCAGAAGGCCAGCGGATACCGCCGCTATCGCGACAGGCTGTAGCCAGATGCTCACGCTAAAAGTCGCTGACCAGATCAGGATGAATCCCGAGGCGAGCGCAAGGACGGGGAAGCGCCAGTCATCCTGCCGGTCGGACGCGCGCCATCCGAGCGCAGCTCCCAGCGCGGGCAGCGCCGCGAATCCAACGCCCAGCAGCGCATTGCCTGTCTCGCTCGCGTCAAAGGGCTGGTGGAGCGTCACAAAATAGGCGCCGATGCCGATTCCAACGACTTGCCCGGCTTCAACAATGCCTCCCCCAGGCCTCCAGAGTCGCCACAAGGCTGGACCCCCGAAGATCAGGATGATGCCACCCATCACCGCAGTGAACAGGCCCAGGGGCGCCGCTGGCCAAAGATACGCCAGAAACAAGCTGATGCCGAGCGGCAGAGCCGTCATCGTCCGCAAGGTCGGCATGCGCTTGGTCAGCCAGAAGAATGCGAGGGACAGGAGCCCATAAAGTCCCCAGCTCAATCCATCATAGGCGCCCTGCGAGACAAGCAGGCCCAGTTGCAAGGCCGCCGCGGCGGCTGCAACCGCGCAGAGCACGACGCTGCGGTCCTCGCGGCCCGTTACGAGTGGCAAAGCGATGCCGAAGAGTAGAACGATAAGGCCGATCGAGAGCACCGAGAATTGGCTGAGCTCGCCCATGACAATCACAAGCGCAGACCAGCCCATCCCCCCGGCGAGTGCCATTGCGCCCAGCCAGAACCAGCGCTGGCGGCGGGACAGCAAGGTCAGGCTGCCGATAACCATCGCGAGATAGCCGCTCAATAAGGGAATGTTGGGCGCGCCACTCTGGATCAGGGCCGGTGTGGCTAGGCCGCCCAGCAGCGCGAGCACAGCGCAAGGCGCGCCAAACCGCAACGCCAGACCGATGGCCGCTGCGGTCGTGGCAGTCAGTCCCCCGAATGCCATGCCGGGCGAGATGAGATGATAGAGATTGCTGGCTGACAATATGGCGACATACAGGCTGCTGACGCCTGCGCCCGCGAGCGATTGCGCGACACGGTCATCTTGAACGAACCGCTCCATCTTCCTGGCGAACTCGGCAGCTGCGATCAGCGCTGAGCCAAAGATCAGGCCGAGGGTGACCCTGACCCAGGGAGAAAGCAGGCCCGCATCAATTGAATATTTCACGAGTAGAACAGCCGCGACAATCAGCGTGACACCGCCTGCCCAGATCGGTAGACGGCGACCGAACAGGTCTTCAAAGCTGCTGCTCTCCGGGCGATGGGCGGCTTGCTCCGGCACAGTCTCGTCAGGTTCGACTAGTGCCGCCGAAGAAATCTCCGCCGCCTCGCTCGAAGCAGGCGCAGGGTTATTCTCAAGCACGTCCAACGTGGCTGGCGAGGCGTCTTGTTCAGTAACAGCAGTGGGCTGTTCAAATGCCATTATGCGCGCTGGGCCGCGATACGACGCAGGATGATCAGACGTTGCATCATGGGCTGTTTTCGGCTCGGGTAGGTGTTCTTCCACCGGTCCGGCAGCCCATCGGCCAGCCTCTTTTTCAAGTCGAGTCAGCCGCTTGCGCGTATCTGCGAGAAGAGAACCCAGGATCAGAACAGCGATGAACAAGATCGTCGTCATGACGCTTCCCCCACTTCAATTGGGCCAGGGCTAACCCATAATTGAACGATGTGCAATTAATAAATTAGACGCCGTTCAATTAATTTCCTAAAGCTCGTTTATGGGCAGACGATCAGATCACGGCCGCGAAGAACTGGAAGCGCTCATTCTGGACTCCGCGCAGGGCTTGATGGAGGAAACCGGCTACAGCCGCTTTTCCGCGCGGGAAGTTGCCAAGCGGATCGGCTATTCGGTCGGAACGATCATGCACGTCTTCGGGAACGTCGACGGGCTGGTGCTGGCCGTCAACAGCCGAACCTTCACGCGGTGGGCGCAATGGCTGGAGGATCGCCTGCAGCATGCGTCGGGCGCTGCACGCATTCGATGTCTCGTAACAGGCTATTTCGACTTCGCAGAATCCAATCCCAATTTGTGGGCTGCGATCTACGAGCACCGCCTTCCAGAAGGCATGGAAATGCCGGAGACGCTGGCGGCGGAGCGCGTGCGGCTTACCACGATCATTGTGCGTGAGGTGGAAGCGATACTCCCCGATGAAGCGAAGGCCGACGCTGCTCGCCTGGCGCGCTCGCTGATCGCCACCGTTCATGGTCATTGCAGCTTCGCGCTGGGGGGAAGCTTTGCACTCATGGGAGAAACCGATCCGCTCAGCTTGGCCGAGGCCCGGGTGATTGAAGCCCTCAAGGCCCACGGTGCCAGCTTGTAAGCCATCGCGTTCGCCAACAAAGCGGTCGTTGGAAGCAAGGTTTCGGTGACCCAATAGCTGCCGCTCATTCAGGTGAGCATTACTCACCAAATGTGAAACGGTCAGGTGGCAAAGAAGCCATCGTCATATTTGTTCACAAATGGGCTGCGTCTTGTTCGCCTGCGAGGTGCACGATGGCATTGGGGGGCGCACATTCGCTTTAACTCTTAGACAGACGGTCCTCGCGCATTACAATTCCTTGATTGAGTAGGATTTCGAAGCGCTGTTCGTCGAGCGGCGGCGCGAAGAGGTAGCCTTGTCCCACCGAACAGCCCAGTGTCCGCATCATCACTCGATCGGCCTCAGTCTCAATGCCTTCCGCGACGACGCGCGCGTCGAGCGCCACTCCGAGCTTCACGATGCTTTCAACGATGACGTGCTTGACATGGTTGTGCGCCACTTCCCGCACGAAACTACGATCAATCTTTATCTCGCTGAGTGGAAACCGTTCGAGATAGCGTAGGTTGGAATAGCCCGTGCCGAAATCGTCGATCGAAATGCCGACCCCCAGGCGCCGCATATGTTCGAAGGATCGGCGTATATCGTCCGACTCAGGGGCCATCAGCTCTTCGGTAAGCTCCAGCGTCAGCCATTCGGCCTTGCACCCGGTTTCGTTGAGCACCTGTTCGACAAAGGCGACGACGTCCCTTCGCGTGAACTCCATCACCGACATGTTGAAAGCGAACCGGAGCGGTATCCGACGGTTTTGATTGACCCGCGCTGCATACGTCGCGAGCGTACGCAGGCCCCACGCTCCGATCTCCATCATGGTGCCGGTCTCTTCAGCAACGGCGATGAACCGGCCGGGTAGCTGGAGGCCGAATACGCCGTGGTCCCAACGGAGCAGAGCTTCAGCGCCGATCAGGTCACCGGATCGCAGATCGACCTGGGGCTGATAATGAAACAGCAGCTCGTCGTTGGAAACGGCGGATTGCAGTTCGTTCGCGAGCCGAATGCGATTACGCGCGTCTCGGTCATCTGCTTCCTCAAACGGATGGGGGCCGTGGTCGGGCGTCGCTTTGGATCGTTGCATCGCCGCACCTGCATGCCGGACCAGTAGAAGAGGATCGGTTCCGGCGAGCCCGACAGCGAAGCCAGCGGCAAACTGCACTGTAAGCGATGCGCCAGGCAGGACAAATCGGGGTCTCAGCAAGTCGAGGACCTCATTGACGATCTTGCCCGCACGGCTGGCATCATCGAGCGCGAAGGCCAGGATGAAGTTATTGCTGCCGACGCGAGCGATAGCCAGGGCTGGCACAACAGCCAGACGCGCTGTCGCCGAACGAAGCAGCGCATCACCGACATCGTATCCGAAACCGTTGTTGACGTCACGGAACCGCAGGACGTCGAGCTTGATGACCAGCAAGGCGGAGTTCGCCGACATTTCGATCTGTGCCAGCCGGTCGAGCAACCCATAACGATCCAGCAGTCCGGTAAGCCGATCGAGACCCGGTGCGTGCGTGACATCCCGGATCAGGCCCACGAAATGCGTGAGGTGCCCTAGGTAGTCCCGAAACGGCTCCAGACGCAAAGCATTGCGAAACATCGTTCCGTCCCGCTTGTAGTTGCGCAGTGTCACCGAGCAGGCGCGCGCCTCCGCAAGCGCAGCCCGTATTTCCGTAAGTTCCGGCTGCAACCGATCGCTTCCCTGGAGATAGCGGCAGTTCTTGCCGATGACTTCGTCAACAGAATAGCCAGTAATTTTTTCGAATGCTGGGTTTACCAGGACTATGGGCTGCCCCCGGAGGCGCATGTCCGCGACGAGCAGGCCATCGCTGACATGATCGAGCGCAAGTTTGGAAAAGAGCTCTGTTACACACTGGCCTCCGCGCCCACCGAGGAGGCGAGGCCATCGCAGCAACGGGGAACCAGTTCTACCGGGCTCCACGATCGTGCCGTCGGCCGCATCGGGAGTCATCTCGCAAACAGGCTTTCGAGTTTCATCGCGATGAGCGCGTAAAGATCAGATCTCATCCCATGCCTCCGTGCTAGAGGATGATGCCGTGGTGCCGACGTTTCAATTTCAGCGGCGCGGCGTTTCGAGACAAATCGACGCCAGTTTCGTCGGGGTACGGCAAACGTCTCGTGGCCTGGTCGAGCGGGTCACCAAGCTGCGATATCCGGTAAAGATATTTTTGGATTTACGTGTCGCTCTGAGGTGCGGGCGAAGACGCGTCGTCAGCAAGCGGAGGCATCTGACATGCAGCCTGAAGGCTACTTTCTATGAGGCGAAGATGCGCCAGGACCGTATTTTGCAGCTCGCTGCATGCCGACACGATTGCAGAGGCATATTCCTGCTGGGTTGCCCCAAGGTTTCCATCGAGCTTGAGAAGCTCAGCAAATCCCGTGATGTGGGTGAGCGGTGTCCTGAGATCATGCGACAAAGTGTGGAAGTAGGTATCGAAAAGAGAGTCCTTGCGGAGCGGAACATTTTGCCATTGCTCAACAGCGTTTTGTATCATTTGCTGAAATCTCCACGCTGGGGTGGCGAGACTGCCGCGCTTTATGTCTTTTCACTTATCGTGAGCCTACGGGAACGAGTTGCCATCGCCTCTTGGCACCACGATGTCGTCCCGCAGCGCTGTTTTCAACTTCGCTGATGCGACCATTCAGGACAGAATAGCGGCTCTTTCGACGTTGATCGGCTCTCCGCCTCCGCTGCTGTGAAAGCGCATGCGGTACTCTACGGGCGTGACGCCCATCCTGCGCAGGAATGCCCGTCTGAGCGTGGTCGTCGAGCCGAACCCGGCAGTGTAGGCAATCGCTTTTATCGGAGCGGAACTTTCTTCCAGCAGTCGTCGCGCAATATCGATCCGGGTCAATTCGACATATGCGATTGGATTCATGCCGAGTTCGGCGCGGAACAGCCTGGAGAGATGGCGCGAGCTTACGCCAGCAATCTTTGCAAGGGTTGCAAGGCTCAGCTTCGCGCGGGGATGTTCGAGGATGTGAAGTCTTATCTTGTCGATCGGGCTGTTGGAAACAGTTTGTGCGGTCAACAGTGCGCTGAATTGCGACTGACCGCCGGGTCGCTTCAAGAAGACGACCAGCCGCCGTGCCACCCAAAGCGCCAGTGCCCGCCCGTGATCCTCCTCGATCAACGAAAATGCGAGGTCTATCGCTGCGCTTACCCCTGCGGAGCTGAACACTGGTCCGTCGCGCACGAAGATGAGGTCGGGTTCTACCAAAATGTCCGGAAAGTCGGCGGCAAGGCGTGCAGCATACTCCCAGTGGGTTGTCGCACGACGACCCGCCAGCAATCCCGCATGAGCCAGCAAGAAGGCCCCGGTGCACGTCGATCCGTGACGCCGGGACTGCCGTGACTGCTCCCGCAACCACTCATTAACTGCTTCGCTTTGGGGCGACGGGACGCCATATGGCCCTGCTACAATCAAAGTGTCGCACGGCTCTGTCTCGTCGTAGATGCTGGCGTCAGGCAGATAAACGATGCCGGAGGCGCTTTGCTCCGGCATGCCCCGTTCTGTCACCAGCTTGACGCGATAGCGATTACCGGACCCCATTTTGCAATTCGCTTCAAACAGCGCGTCTCGTACACCGGCTATTTCCAGCAGATGAACGTTGCTTGGGGCAAAGATTGTGACGAGCATGGCCTGAAGCGCTCCGCGGCGACGCAAGATCACCGATCAGAAACACGATACGCCTCGGGTGCTCAATTACCTACAACAATGGGGTCTGTCAGAGCAAATGCAGCTGCGGATGTCCGAGCGGCGCAGCTCGACATAGCATGTCAGCTTCTGCTGCCGTTACCCATGGCAGAGCATAGCTCTTTTAATCCCTTGAACTCAGCCAGCGCGCACAGATACGACCGACTTCGCCGCCAAAGCAGTCATTCAGACGGAAGAACTCACCTCCTAATAGCTGCCGGTGGTTCAGCTTGGGAGTTTGACCGCTTTGAGACGTACCACGCGCTCTTTCATTTTGAGGCGGGTAGACGATGACCGGAACTATTGTGCGCCCGTAACCACCGTGTAAAAATTGCCTCAGATCAATTGGGGAGTATCGGAATGAAGGCGTCGGCATGGGGATTGCTCGGCCTCGGACTCATTTTAGGCTACTCGGCGCCGCATTGGCTTGGGGATGCCGCCCACGCGGCTGCACCGGGCGCGAAAGCGGCTTGCCCGTGGAGGCCTGAGCTCGACGCGGTCCGCGCCGCGCCAGACAATCACAAAGTCTTATTGGAGAATGATCGGGTACGGGTGTTGGACGTCACCGTCTTGCCCGGCCAGCGTGAGCCGCTGCATGCGCACTGTAACGCGAGCGTCCTGTATGTCATGCAGCGAGGCGCCCTTCGCGAGCGCAATGGAGAGGGCCGCATTGTCCGCGACGAGGCTGCGGCGCCCGCTGCCCTTCCGATAACACAATGGCATGCAACTGAGGCGCCCCATTCGGTCGAAAACCCCGGCACTGTCCCGATCCGCATCCTTCGAGTTGAGTTGAAGGAATGAACGCCAAACTGGCATCTGTTTTCGGTCAGCAGGATCCCTCGGCGCCCGGGAGGTGGGGCCCACACCAGGTGGCATCCATCAAGGTTCCCTTGGCCTCCAATTCGAAGGAACTGGATTCCGGCAGGTCCGTGCGGTCCAACGGCCAGGCCATGGTGTCTGCAACATAGGACAGATACGTCCACAAAGGCTCACATCCGTGCCGGGTTTCGAATGTCGTTGGGACCGGCGCCCGGCAGTCACGAGTGACGCCGGGCCGTTAGCTAACGACCGGCCTAGGACGGCGATGGCTGCAATCAGTGTGGAACCTTCTCACAGGCAGCAAGCGAGCCGGTTGCAATCTCAAGTCGGCGGTATCACTCAATGAGACGGTCTCTCAGACCGGGCTTCGCTTGTCGCCTTAAGGCGCGTGAGCCAATCCTGTAAGGCGCGATCAAGCATCGGCTGCAGCGTCACGGCGTTCTTGTTTACAACGTTCCCGCTCCAAGATTCCTCGGTACGCACGCGAACCCCGCCGTTGGTTCGGATGAACTCCCATTTGTGCACGGCATCGATGCCCTGGGCGGGGCCAGTCCAGACGATGCGGCGCATCGGGATGAGTTCCTGCACAGTCGATGTGATCTTCAGTCCGCCTTCTTCCCACTTGAAGGCTGAGCCAGCTTTGAGTTCGCCATCAAGATGTGCAGCGGTGACCGTTGGTCGCCACTGCGTCCATGCCGATATGTCAGTCTGCACGGCCCAAACGGTTTCGACCGGGGCAGCAATGAATATCTCGTTGCGCGAAATGACTGGCGCTGCCGTGTCGATATGATTCACCCGTGCTTGGCCGGGTGAAGACGGCGCACCGATGGCAAGAGCGGCCGCGAGTGCCAGCGCGGTGCCAACCGGGACTGCACTGGTTGTCGCTTTGGCCGGCGCGAGACAGCCCAATCCGTCCAGCGCGGATTCCACGGCTTCATCGAGCGGGGTATGCGGCTCCGCTCCGAGGACGGATTTCAGCTTATCGTTACTCATGCGCACCGGCTCCCGCCATAGGTAGCGCATCTCACGCAACTCGCGGAAAGTCGTCACGAAGGGCGAGGCGAGTGTGAGCAGCCACCATGGGAACGCGCGCAGTTTTGGCGTGTCGCCGCCGCGCCGGGCCGCAACGCGGCGGATGGCATTGGCCATCTGCGCGCCATCGGCGTCCCAGTGCCCCGCCATGTGAAACACTGCGAACGGCTCCAATGAGTCACGGCGCGCGAGCAATTCCACCATCGTGCGCGCTACATCCGGAAGATAAGACCACTGGTGCCCAACGCCGGTCCGGCCAGGAAGGTTGACAGCATTCACTGTTTGCCCTGGCTTGACCAGCCCTTGTGAAAACCAGCTGTTGCCAGGTTTTGGGCCAAAAAAGTCACCCGCGCGAACGAGGATTGCGCGCACATTGCCGGCGGTTGCCAGGCGCAGACGCTGCTCCAATTCGACGCGGATCGCGCCCTTGCGGGTCAGCGGGCGCTGGGGTGAGTCTTCGCGCAACTCCGGGAAGGCGTCCGGACCGAAGTTATAGACCGTGCCGGGCAGCACGATGGTGGCGCTTTGAGCTGTCGCTGCGGCGATGGTGTTGTCGAGCATAGGCAGCACGAGTTCCGCCCAATGACGGTAGCCCGGAGGGTTCACCGCGTGCACGATCACTGAGCAGCCCCGTGCCGCTCCCATCACGTCATCGCGATTGAGCGCGTCGCCCCCAATCCAGGTAATGCCATCGCGTACGGTGGTGTTCTGTTGGCCACGCCTGAGCGCGCGCACATCCCAGCCCGCATCGCGAAGCTGGCAGGCAACCTCGCCGCCTATGCCGCCCGTGGCGCCCAATACCAGTGCTGTGTTGTTCTTCCTCACCTCACTTCTCCTCTAGCTGATGGCCAAAGGATGCCCGCAACAAAGATCATATAGAATTGCTGAAATATCTCTATCTGCTAGAAGACTTTTTATGAGCAATAACATCGACTGGGACCATCAGCGTGCGTTCCTCGCCGTGTTCGAGGAAGGCAGCCTATCCGGTGCGGCGCGGCGCCTTGGCGTTGCACAGCCTACGGTGCGTGCACGTATCGCTGCGCTGGAGCAGACGCTCCGCACGGTCCTCTTCACGCGTTCGGTCAATGGCCTTGCGCCGACCGAGGAGGCCCGTGCTCTCGCCGACGCTGCCCGGGCCATGGCGCGTGCCTCCGAAGCGTTTGTGCGCACTGCATCGGCGCCCCCAGGTGAGGTCGCGGGCGTGGTGCGGCTCAGCGTGTCGGAGTTTGTGGGCATCGAGGTGCTGCCGCCCATGATTGCGAGCCTGCGCCAGAAGCATCCGCGCATTGCCATTGAACTGTCTTTGAGCAACGTGTCGGCCGATCTGCTGGAGCAGGAGGTCGATATAGCCGTGCGAATGCATCCGCCTCGGCAGGGCGCGCTCGTCGCCAAGAAAGCCGGGTCAATCGCGCTAGCCCTATTTGCCCATAATGGCTATCTGGCCCGCAGGGGAATACCGCAGAGCCTTGAGGATTTGGATAAACATGATTTCATCGGGCCCGATCGCTCTGGCCCGGATCTGCAGTTCGCCGCGACGCTCTTTCCTGCCTTTCGTCGTGATTATTTCGCGGCGCGGACCGACAGCCATCCGGCGCAACTTGCACTCGCCCGGGCGGGCCTCGGTATAGCCGTCGTGCAGCGGCCCGTCGGTCTGGCCGATCCGCGTCTTTCTCAAGTGCTGCCAAATCTCGAAATCGGTATGCTCGACACATGGATCGTGACTCATGAAGACCTGCGCGATGTGCCTCGCATTCGGGCCGTCTTCGATCACTTGGCATTGGCGTTTACAAGTTTTGCCCGATCGGCTTGAGATCCGACCGGGGCATCGCGAAGCTTCTAGTGTCTGATGGCAGCTAGCATTTCTAAATTAGCTGCTTCCGCCAACAAAGCGGTCATTCGGCCGCTCGAAACGGTTACCTGAAATCTGCCGTTCGTTCATCAGGCCGCCGCGGGATATCTTTCGACCGAAGTGGAAGTTAGTTGTCACTTAGAAATGCAATCTCGACCGCCCGGTTTCCTAAAAACCCGACATTCACACGCCAATAGTGATCGATTAAGACATGAGCAAAGCTGGCCGTGAAGAAGTCGACGGCTTCAACCCATCTGACCGACGATGGAAAGAAGATCAACATGTTCGCTTATATCGATGAAACCGGGAATACAGGCGCGAGGCTGCTAGACGAGGCGCAGCCGTTGTTCATGACTGCGGCGCTGTTGACGCGTTCGGACTTCGACGTCCGCTTCGCCAACGACATCCGTGCAATTGCGCAGGTGTACGGCGCGGATGAGATCCACGCAGCAGTTTTGGGAATTGGACGACTCGAGAGCATCGCGAAAGACCTGCTCAAGGTGATCCGTAAGGCTGGACCAGCCTTCGCGATAGCGCGGGTCGAAAAGAGTTACGTCGTAGCAACCAAGGTTTTCGACACCCTGTTCGACTCCTTTGAGAATAAGGCGGTGCCTTGGCACGCTTATAATATGCCGGCGCTGCGTATGCCGCTGGTGTTCAAGATCGCCTATATTCTCGACGATAGGGCGGCAGTCGCCTTCATCGATGCCTTGATGGAGAAGAATGATCAGCGCGCTTGGTCAAAGATGGCCGATTTTTGCCGTCTAATCCTGCCGCGGATCGTCGATATTCCTGACGCCCGCTCGCGCGAAATCGTTACAAATGCTCTAGAATGGGCCGCCGCGAACCCCGAGGCGCTCCAATTCGTCCATTCGGACAAGGTCGGCCGTAAAAGCCATCTTCCTAACATCATTGGGTTCGGCAACCTTCTCGGTGCGATAGAGAAACAATCCGGGATTTGGGAGCAGCATCGTGACGGTTCGTCCGCCACAGGCGCCCCTTATCGGTCGCTATGGGGGCGGGTCAAGCTGTGCTTCAACGCGGCGGCGCCAGAAGCCCGCCCCTGCGGCGCACTTTGTCGACCCATTGCATGGCCGCGTCCGCCGTCTCGTCGGTCAGGTCGATGAATACCCGCCGCCCATCGGTGGGATCAGCAAGCCGGACCAGGATTTTGCGCTCGGTCAGCTGCGTGATCCAGCGCAGCGCCGTGGTCGGCGGAACGGCAGCGGCAATGCAGAGGCTCGAAACCGAAACGCGCTGGCCGGCAAGGCGGGCCGCCAGCAGGTCCAACAGCATGTCCCAGGCGGGATCGGCGAACAGGTCCGCCGGCAGAAACTCGTCGCGGAGCCGCCGCGCCCGGATGAGGGCGCGGATCTCCGCGGCACTGGCGCGGCTTTCGATCGGCGACCGCTCCGCCATGGCCGGCTGGGCTGGGACCGCTGCGACCTGAGGCTTTTGTGTGGAAGGCGGCGGGGAAAGCGCCTGTCCGCTTTGCGATGTCGAACCCGCTAGCGACGAGGCAGGCTTGGCGCTGCCGGACAGTCGCTCGAGCGTCTGGGCGAGCCGGCGGACTTCCTCGCTCAGTCTCTCCAGCCGAACGCCCTCCCCGTCCCCGGCGATATCGCGCATCGTCGCAGGTCCAGACGTCATCGGGCGCAGCCCGGCGGAGACGAGCATCGTGACGATGTCCGCAAGACTGGGGTCGCACAAGACCTCGGCCTCGACGCCTTCGAGAAGCGCAAAAGCGCGCTCGAGGGAAGCCAGATCGACGAGCACACAGACGCGGCGCCCCTTCAGCATGACTTGTGGCGCCAAGGGATGCTCCAGCCAGTCGTGGGCCTCCTCACCCCTTAGATCGAGCAGCAGCAGATCGGGCACGGTCGAGACCGCCGACCAAAGAAGGGCCGTGAGGCTTGTAGACCCGATGCATTGCAGTCCCGCGCGCTCTGCAGCCCGCGCCAAAAAGTCACCTGCCGGGCGATCCCCTCCCACCAGGACCGTGGGCTGCTCCAACGCTTCGCACAGCATCTGGTCGAGCCGGGGCGCAAAGCTTGCATCATAACGCGGGTTGTCATCGAAGCCTGTTAACATTTCGAGCCTCAATTGCTTGATCTGGCACCAATATGCGCCATTCGATTAACCTTTTGAACCAGTTTTGTTCCATTTTGGATGAATTGGCTGTCCCGCCACCAATCCAGTCCTATCGGCACCGAGCCGGGGCGCCACGTCCGCGCTCTGATTGGCCCGGCCCGCGCTCGCGCTCCCGTTGACAGGTCGCATTGAACCGTTATGGCCCAACCGATCAAAACGCCCTGCGCTGCGACCGCACTGAACGGCTAGAACCATGCGGAGTGCCAGCCACTGATATTTTTCGAGGAGACCCGCTGATGACCGCGATCGGACAGGATACGCTTGGCACGCGCGACACACTGGATGTCGGTGGCAAGCGCTATGGCTATTACTCGCTGGCGAAGGCCGCCGCGAAGCTCGGCGATTGCTCGCGCCTTCCCTTCTCGATGAAGGTGCTGTTGGAGAACATGCTCCGCTTCGAGGATGGCGTCACCGTCACCACCAATGATGCGCAGGCGGTCATCGACTGGCTCAAGAACCCCACGGCCTCCAGCAACGAGATCCAGTATCGCCCCGCGCGCGTGCTGATGCAGGATTTCACCGGCGTGCCCTGCGTGGTCGACCTCGCCGCGATGCGCGATGCGATGAACGCGCTCGGCGCTGACGCCAGCAAGATCAACCCGCAGGTGCCTGTCCACCTCGTCATCGATCACTCGGTCATGGTCGACGAGTTCGGCACGCCCAAGGCGTTCGAGGACAATGTCGCGCTGGAATATCAGCGCAACGCGGAGCGCTACGACTTCCTGAAATGGGGGTCCAAGAGCCTCGACAACTTCAAGGTCGTTCCTCCCGGCACCGGCATCTGCCATCAGGTCAATCTGGAGCATGTCGCGCAGGCCGTGTGGACCTCGGTCGATGCCAATGGCGAGACGGTCGCCTATCCGGACACCTGCGTCGGCACAGACAGCCACACGACGATGATCAATGGCCTGGGCGTGCTCGGCTGGGGCGTCGGCGGCATCGAGGCCGAAGCGGCGATGCTCGGCCAGCCGGTTTCCATGCTCATTCCCGAGGTCGTCGGCTTCAAGCTGACCGGCACGCTGGCCGAGGGCATCACCGCCACCGACCTCGTGCTCACGGTTACGCAGATGCTGCGCGCCAAGGGCGTCGTGGGCCGCTTCGTGGAGTTCTATGGCCCCGGCGTTTCGGCGCTCAGCCTCGCCGACCGTGCGACCATCGCCAACATGGCGCCGGAATATGGCGCGACCTGCGGCTTCTTCCCGATCGACGGCAAGACGCTCGATTACATGCGCCTCACCGGCCGTGACGAAGACCAGATCGCGCTGGTCGAGGCCTATGCCAAGGTGCAGGGCTTCTGGCTCGACCCCGAAGCTGCCGACCCCATCTTCACCGACACGCTGGAGCTGGACATGGGCTCGGTCGTGCCCAGCCTCGCCGGCCCCAAGCGCCCGCAGGACAAGGTGATCCTCACGCAGGTGGACGAGGTCTTCAACGCCGACCTCGCCAAGGTCTACAAGAAGGATGCCGCCGTGCGCGTGCCCGTCGAGGGCGCGGCGCATGACATTGGTGACGGCGACGTTGTGATCGCCGCGATCACCAGCTGCACCAACACCTCCAACCCGAGCGTCCTCGTCGCCGCCGGTCTGGTCGCCAAGAAGGCCACCGAAAAGGGCCTCAAGCCCAAGCCGTGGGTGAAGACCAGCCTCGCACCCGGCTCGCAGGTGGTCACCGACTATCTCGAGAAGGCGGGTCTCCAGACCTATCTGGATGCCGTCGGCTTCAATCTCGTCGGCTATGGCTGCACGACCTGCATCGGCAACAGCGGCCCGCTCGCCGATCCGATCAGCAAGGCGATCAACGGCAACGACATCGTCGCGGCGTCAGTCCTCTCGGGCAACCGCAACTTCGAAGGCCGCGTGAGCCCGGATGTGCGCGCCAACTTCCTGGCCTCCCCGCCCCTCGTGGTTGCCTATGCGCTCAAGGGCACGGTCACGACCGATTTTGTCGAAACGCCGATCGGCCAGGGCAGCGATGGCACGGATGTCTATCTCAAGGACATCTGGCCCTCGAACGAGGAAGTCCGCTCGGTGATGGAAGGCGCGCTCACCCGCGACATGTTCCAGAGCCGCTATGCCGCCGTTTTCACCGGCGACGAGCGCTGGCAGGCGATCGACGTGACCGGCTCGGATACCTATGCGTGGCGCGCCGGCAGCACCTATGTCGCCAACCCGCCCTATTTCGAGGGCATGGAGATGACGCCCGCGCCGGTCGCCGACATCATCGACGCTAAGCCGCTCGCCATCTTCGGCGATTCGATCACCACCGACCACATCTCTCCGGCCGGCTCGATCAAGGCGGCCAGCCCGGCCGGCCAGTGGCTGCAGGAGCGGCAGGTCGCACCCGCCGACTTCAACAGCTACGGCTCGCGTCGCGGCCATCATGAGGTGATGATGCGCGGCACCTTCGCCAACATCCGCATCAAGAACCTGATGCTGGACGGCGTGGAAGGCGGCATGACCAGCTATGCCGGCGAAGTGATGCCGATCTATGACGCAGCCATGAAGCATGAGGCCGACGGCACGCCGCTCGTCGTCATCGCCGGCAAGGAATATGGCACCGGCTCCTCGCGCGACTGGGCGGCCAAGGGTACGCGCCTGCTCGGCGTGCGTGCGGTCGTGGCCGAGAGCTTCGAGCGGATCCACCGCTCCAACCTCGTCGGCATGGGCGTACTGCCGCTGCAGTTCCCCGAGGGCACGAACCGCGAGACGCTGGGCCTCAAGGGCGACGAGAGCTTCACCATCCGCAACGTCGCCGGCCTCAAGCCGCGCCAGACGGTGACGGTGGAAGCGCGCCGCGCGGACGGCACCAGCTTCACCTTCGAGGCGCTGTGCCGCATCGATACGGTGAACGAGCTGGATTACTTCCTCAACGGCGGCATCCTGCCCTACGTGCTGCGCAAGCTGGCGGCCTGAGGTTCAAGGGACCGGGCACGCTGACCCGATCGATATCGAGAAAGGGGCGATGGACGATGGTCTGTCGCCCCTTCTTCATGTGCCAGAGGCGGCGGTAGACAGGCCCTCGCCGGGGTTGTGCTCCCCCTCCCCTCCGCTACATTCGTCGCGATCAGGAGAGACCATGACCCGCACCCTCAGAATAGACTTCGTATCCGATATTGCCTGCCCCTGGTGCGTGCTGGCCCTGCTCGGGCTTGAAGAGGCGATCGATCGCCTGGCGGGTGACGTGGATGTCGACCTGCATTTCCAACCGTTCGAGCTCAGCCCAGATATGGCGCCGGAGGGACGCACTGTCGTCGATCATCTTGCGCAGGCTTATGGATCAACGCCCGACGAGATCCTCCAGCGCCGCGCCGTGGTGAGCGATCGCGCCGCCGCTTTGGGCTTCGACATGAAGACCTCGCTGGAGACGCGCGTCTACAACAGCTTCAATGCCCATCGCCTGATGCATTGGGCAGGGCTGCAAGGCCGGCAGCCGGCCCTCGCGCGCGCCTTGTTCGAGGCTTATCACAGCCGCAACGAGAATATCGCGACCGCTGACGTGCTCCTCGACGCCGCCGAGAAAGCCGGGCTGGACCGGGATTCAGCAAGTGCGGTGCTCGACTCGGATGAATATGCCAATGACGTGCGTCAGGCCGCATATCTCTGGCAGACCCGCGGCGTGACAGGCGTGCCGGCAGCGATCATCGACGGTCGCTACCTGATCTCCGGCGCGCAGCCCGCCGAGGCCTATGAGCAGGCGTTACGCCAGATCGCCGCACAGGCCCCATCAGACGGCAACCCGCCCGCCCCCGCATAAAAGATGGGGGCTGCGCGGGGCCGCGCCGCTTAGCCGGGCTTGCGGAACCGCAACGTCATGCGGTCGCTTTCGCCCACCGCCAGATATTTGTCCCGATCGACCGCACCATTGCGCAGGGTCGGCGGCAGCGTCCAGACGCCGGTGGCCCAGTCCGCCGTGTCACGCGGGTTGGCGTTCACGTCAGAGCTTGCCTCCAGCACGAAGCCGGCATCCTCCGCCAGCTTGCGCACCGTCGAGACTTTCAGATAGCCGCTCGTTTTCTCGGCCGCAGTGTCGCGGTCTTCGGGCAGGCGATGATCGACCACGCCCAGCACGCCACCGGGCTTGAGCATCCGGAAGAACTGGCCGAAAGTCTCGCCGCCATTGCCGCGCATGACCATATTGTGGACGTTGCGGAAGGTGAGCACGGTATCCGCCGCGCCATCCGGCACTTCGGTCAGCTCGACCAGCTTCACCCCGCCATAGAGCGCAGGATTGGCCTCGATCAGCTTCTGTGTGGACTGGCGCCCCTGCCCGCCGGGCTGGACGCCATAATAGGTGCCGCCGCCCTTGGCCGCCAGAGGCGCAAGAATCTCAAGATACCAGCCACCGGAGGGGAAATATTCAACGACGGTCTGATTACCACTCACGCCGAAGAAGCTCAGCGTTTCGGCCGGGTGGCGATATGTATCGCGGGCAACATTGCTGGCGGTGCGGGTCGGCGCAGCGACGGCAGCGGCGATGTCCGGCTTGATAGTGACGGCTGCCTCGGTGGCCGCCAGAGCCGCAGCGGTGGCGACGGCACTGCCAGCCAGCAGAAACGCACCGGCGAGCATGAGGGATGTCCTGAAAGGCATGGGGTGTCTCTCCGTGAGGGGCGTTATGCGGCAAGATGTCGCAAGCCCGGACGGAGCGCAACCCAATGACGGACGAACGCGCTGCCCTTAGAGGCAGGCTTCGAGCAACGCCTGGTCGAAGCCGAAGCCGCGCGCCTTCTCCAGCGTATAGGGACGCAGGCCCATCGAGCGATATTCGCCGATGATCCGCCCGTCCGCATCTTCATCCAGATATTCGAACTTGAACAGCTCCTGGGTGACGATCACGTCGCCCTCCATGCCGATCACCTCGGTGACGTTGGTCACCCGCCGTGAGCCATCGCGCAGGCGCTTCACCTGCACGATCAGGTCCACCGAATCGGCGATCTGCTTTGAAATGGCTTCCTTGGGGATCTTGATGTCGCCCATCAGGATCATGTTCTCCATACGGCCGAGGCACTCGCGCGGGCTGTTGGAGTGGAGCGTACACATGGAGCCATCATGGCCGGTGTTCATGGCTGCGAGCAGATCGAAACACTCCGCGCCACGAATTTCGCCCAGAATGATGCGGTCCGGGCGCATACGCAGGGCGTTCTTGACGAGATCGCCGATGGTGATCGCCCCCTGCCCTTCCAGGTTCGGCGGCCGGGTTTCGAGCGGCAGCCAGTGCGGCTGCTGAAGACGCAGTTCCGCCGCGTCCTCGATGGTGATCACGCGCTCGCCCGGATCGATCATCTTGGAGAGGGCATTCAGCATCGTCGTCTTGCCCGAGCCGGTGCCGCCCGAAATCACGATGTTGAACCGGCAGGCCCCGGCGATCTTGAGCGCCGTTGCCATCTTGTCGGACATCGAGTCGCCCCGCGCCATGATGTCCAGCGTGATCGGCTTGGCGGCGAACTTACGAATCGAGATCGCCGTGCCGCGCAACGAGAGCGGCGGTACGATCACGTTGACGCGGCTACCGTCCGGCAGGCGGGCGTCCGCCAGCGGCGTGGTCTGATCGACCCGGCGGCCGACCTGATTCACGATGCGCTGGGCGATCTGGAACAGATGCTCCTCATCGCGGAAATGAATCTGCGCGAGCTGCAGCTTGCCCTTCTTCTCGATGTAGGTCTGGGCCGGGCCGTTGACCATGATGTCGCTGATATCCGGGTCGGCCAGCAACTCCTCGAGCGGCCCGAACCCGAGCAGCTCATCAACCAGCACCTTCTCCAGTGCAAACTGCTCGCGCCGGTTGAGCGTGAGCTTGAGCTGCGCCAGCACCTCCATGATGATCGGCCGGAATTCCTCGGCCAGCTCATCCTTGGTCAGCGTCGCGGCCGCCTCCGGGTCCACCCGTTCCAGCAAGCGCGGCAGCACCTGCTCCTTAATGCGATGGACGTTGGCCTCGAACCCCTGCGAATGATCGGTCTGCGCATGCTCGGAATTCATCCGCTCATTGAGGCGCCCGAGCGCATCGGCGTGACGATCGGGGGTGGGGTTGGCCGGAAGATCGGCCGGTACGGGTTCTGGCGATGGCGGGACCGATGGCGCGGGACTTGACTGCGAAGAGACGCCCGGCCCGTGCATAGGCCGCGCCAAGCCAAAGGACGATTTGCCGCCCAATCCGCTCTTTCGTCCAAATGCGTTCATGATGTCTGCTCAGTTATCTCAGGATGCATACCCGGAGGCATTCGACAGACAGAACTAGGCGGAAAACTTTGAGAAATGGATAATAGGGTCCCGGGTAGACGTCACTCAGAGACAGGTTCAACAGGGCCATACGCGAACTTGGATCAAATATTAACCATCAGGCCTTAGGGCGCGATGAATGATCATCGAGGTCTAATTGCAGATTTCAAATCATCTCAACCGACGCCGGACGACCCGCAGCCCGTTAAGGAGCAGGCAAGTGAAACTGATCATCCAGATTCCCTGCTACAACGAAGCCGAACATCTGCCTGCAACGCTGTTGAGCATTCCCCGTCAGATCACCGGCGTGGATTGCATCGAACTGCTTATCATAGACGATGGAAGCCATGACAACACGAGCGACATCGCGCTCCGCTTCGGCGTCCACCATATTGTGAAGCACCGAACCAACCGGGGTCTTGCCGCTGCATTTCAGACCGGACTCAATGCTGCTTTGAAGGCAGGCGCTGACATAATTGTCAACACGGATGCCGACGGCCAGTATGAGAGCAATGATATTGCCGCGCTCGTAGAGCCCATTCTAAAGGGTCAGGCCGACATCACGATTGGCGATAGAGGCGTTGCGAACAACGCGCATTTCAGCCTCGTGAAACGACATCTGCAGAAGCTCGGTAGCGCGGTTGTCCAAAGATTAGCACGCACGCACATCCCCGATGCCGTGAGCGGCTTTCGCGCACTAAGTAGAGAGGCCGCTCAACGCATCGCGATTACCAGCGAATTTTCCTACACTACCGATATGCTCATCCAGGCGGGTCGGAAACGGCTCGGAATCGTCAGCGTGCCTGTCCAGACCAACCGTACGCTCCGGCCGTCGCGCCTGTTTCGTAATATTCCCCAGTTCATCGTCAGCACTGGCACGACGATGGTGCGGGCCTACACAATGTACAATCCGCTACGAGTGTTCCTGATTGCGGGAGTGGCGTGCGCTGTCATTGGTGCTCTGCCTATCGTGCGCTTTCTCTACTTCGCCTTGATCGGCGAGACCGCTGGACACATCCAGTCTCTGATACTGGGCGGAGCACTGCTTGTCCTTGGCGTGGTGGCGGGAATGTTAGGCGTTCTCGCGGACCTCATCGCCGGTAATAGAAAACTTCTGGAAATGACATTGGAGCACGTGCGCCGGCTCGAGCATCAGTTCGGCACAAATAGTTCCTCAGCGAACCCTTCGTCCCTTCAAGGGGATGAAAAATATACGGTAGGATGGCCAAGAAAGCGAAGGCTGTGAAAATTCAAGATCGTCGCGATCGGTTTTCATTTATACCGGTCCTGCCAATTCGCTCTTTCTCCGCTTTCTCACCATTAGTCGGAATTATTTTCGTCCTAGTTCTACAAGCGACTATGGTGTTTCGGCGCGCCATCAACTGGGATTCATTCTGGCACTTCCACCTAGCCAACTTGCTTAATGAGGGCGTCCTCTACACGCCATTGCAGACCTACTTTATACGGCTGTTTAGCTGGGCAACTATGCTGCCAGGAACTGCGGTTGATCAGTTGATCGTCGTCCGCATGTTTATGTTCGGTTGCGAAATTATTGTTGCGGCCGCAATCGCGCTGCTCGCAAGGCGTTTTACAAATCTGTCGACTGGACTGCTCGCAGCGCTGTCATATTTGTCAGTCGGCTTTGTGCTTCAGCATGGCTTTTCTTTCCGAGCGGACCCCGGTCTGGCAGCGTTGGCGATGTCTGCTCTAGTCCTGCTGGCATGCAGTCCCTTTCGAGGCGTCTGGGTCGCAATTTTCGCAGTTCTTCTGGCACTAGCGTCAATGTTCAGCATCAAAATTATTTTGTACGCGCCGGCTTTTGCCGGCATTGCCTGGCTGCGCTGGCGTGAAGCCGGGTACGAAAAAGCATTCTTGTTTCGTTTACTGATAGCAGGGGTACTGACCGTTGGATCATTTGCACTACTCTTCGGCTATCATTCCACCGCTGGTGTTACGGTCGAGGTGGATAGCCAGACAGTACTCTCTCGTTCAGCCCAAAAAATGTTCGTGCTTGGGCTGCCCCCTTATTGGATGATGGCAATCAAGTTTGCAGCCCTCTCTGTTCCTTTCTTCATCATGATGATTCTATTCCCCCTCGCGATCCGAAAGTCCCAACTTTCTCTTTCTGAAAAAATAGCCATATTTGGTCTATTCTTACCAGTCATTACGCTAGCATTTTATCACAATACCGCGCCTTATTATTACGTATTCATGTTGGCGCCTGTCGCCGTTGCGTGTGCGCTTCCAGTTGCCATGGTCGCTAGGCGCTATGGCGTCTCACTCGTAACGGCGCTGTTTGTCCTGTCTGCTTCCCTCGTATGGGCTCAGGAAGACTTCACTGTGATAGACCGCCAAAGAAGCGTCCTCCTTGCCGCCAACGAAATTTTTCCTGAGGAGATCGCTTATTTCGATTTCTGCGGCATGTTGCCTAAGCACCGGAAAGCTAACATCTTCATGACTCCGTTCATGATGAACTTCTATCGCGAGGGGAGTATACCTTCAATGGTCGATACCATGCGTAAAGAAGTCGTGCCATTAGTTATCGAAAATGATTCTATGTTTACCCAGGTTTTGCGAACAAGGCAGCCGATAACACAGTTTCTCCCCGCCGACGCGACTGCGTTACGAGAAACCTACGTGCATTTCTGGGGGCCGTTTTGGGTCGCAGGAAGATATATTCCTGCAGGGACCGAGGATTTCAAAGCTGAGTTTCGTGTTCCGGGTCTTTATGTTTTAAGCGGTGGTGCGGTCTTATTGGATGGAAAACGTTTGAACCCAGGATCGGCGGTCCGAATTGATCGCGGCATGCATGAACTGACATCGTTAGGGGGAGCGGCGCTCCTTCGCTGGGGCAAAGACTTACGTCTGCCCGCCTCAGCAGCGCCGCCGCAGCCACTTTGGGTCTATTTCTGATGAGCGACGCCTTTTCGGTCCCGCGTTTCGTTGCTTGGGGTAGTTACGATCGCGGAAAGCCGCGAGTTCGGTTGCTTCTTGCCGCCTTGGGCAAACGGCAAGTTCTTGCTGCGCAGATCAATGTCGACATTTGGAAAGGCATTGAGGACAAGTCAGTGGTAGGCTGGTTAAAGCTTGCCAAATCAGCTTTGCGCCTCGTCCTCGGATACCCGATAGCATTATGGCGGCTTTTACGCCGACCCCGTGATGAACACGTCTTGTTGCTGTATCCCGCTATCATAGACATCTTCGTGGTATGGCCGCTCGCACGCCTTCGTAGTCAGACCATTGTATTCGATGCCTTCATACCGCTTTACGATACGTTAGTGAATGATCGGGATAAGGTTAGGGGAAACGGGCTAGCGGCGAGACTGCTTTGGAATATCGAGAAAGCTGGCCTTTTGCTCGCTGACTTTATCTTAGTAGATACGGATCAACACGGTGACTACTTCTCAGATAAATTTTGTCTTCGTCGAGACAAGTTCATAACGGTTCCCGTCGGGGCTGAGCCCGCTTTCTGGACTTCTCGGCTCCGGGCTTCATCAAGCAAGATTCCGAATTTGCCCAAACAGTATGTTTTGTTTTATGGCCAGTTTATTCCCCTCCATGGTATTTCCACCATTTTCTCTGCTGCTCTTCTGGCCAGAGACGCATCCATACATTGGCTAATAATCGGATCTGGGCAGGAGGAAGCCAAGGCTCGATCCTTCATCACGAAGCACGCGCTCCCTAATCTGACTTGGCTCCGTTGGGTCGATTACGCAGCGCTGCCAGATATCATTCGGAACGCAACGGTGTCGTTGGGTATTTTCGGGATCAGCGGAAAGGCGTCGCGGGTTATTCCGAACAAAATGTATCAGATATTGGCCGCCGGCGGCGCGATCATCACGCGCCAAAGTCCGGCGGTCGCTGCCTTAGCGCTCAATTTTCCAAACGCTATCCATCTCGTTCCTCCCGGAGATGCACGAGCTCTTGCTGATATCGTATTGAAGACCTGCGCTCAGCGTCGCGGCGATCCTGTGCCGCTAGCTGCCCGTAATTTCTTGTCGCCAGACAGAGGCATTGAGACGCTTATGAAAAAGCTGATGGAGTGAGGCCGCCACAAGTCAGGCGATCCTCGCTCAACCAGCCTTCTCAGCAAGCACCGTCAGGCCAGCTTCGCTCACTTCCGCAAAGCCCCCTTCGACCATGATCACGCGTGGCTCAGCGCCGTCGCGGTCGTAGACCTTGAGGGCGCCGTCCTTGACGGTGGACATGAAGGGCGCGTGGCCTTCCAGCACGCCGAATTCGCCCTCGGTGCCGGGCACGACGACCATGTGGACGTCCTGCGAGAGGACGAGCTTCTCAGGGGTCACGAGTTCGAAGTGCAGTGCCATGGTCTTCTCTCCCCCCTCACATCGGAGGGGTAAAGGGTGGAATGGTCCCGCCGGCTGAACATACCCGGCGCCGACCCTGTTTCGATTGCGCCTCGCGAGGGAGCGCCAGCGCCTCCCGCCATTGGCGAAAGGCGCTTCAAGCCGTCAGATCAGGCTGCTTCCGCCGCCAGCTTCTTGCCCTTCTCGATGGCTTCGTCGATGCCGCCGACCATGTAGAAGGCTGCCTCGGGCAGATGGTCATACTCACCGTCGACCACGGCCTTGAAGCTCTTCACCGTGTCTTCGATCTGGACGAACTTGCCCGGAATGCCAGTGAACACCTCGGCGACGTGGAACGGCTGCGAGAGGAAGCGCTGGATCTTGCGCGCACGGGCGACGGTGAGCTTATCCTCTTCCGACAACTCGTCCATGCCCAGGATCGCGATGATGTCCTGCAGCGACTTGTACTTCTGCAGCGTCTCCTGAACGCGGCGGGCCGTGTCGTAATGCTCCTGGCCCACGACAGCGGCGGTCAGCACGCGGCTGGTCGAGTCGAGCGGGTCGACGGCCGGGTAGATGCCCAGCTCCGAGATCGCGCGGTTGAGCACAGTCGTGGCGTCAAGGTGCGCGAAGCTGGTGGCCGGCGCAGGGTCGGTCAAGTCGTCTGCCGGCACGTAAATGGCCTGCACCGAGGTGATCGAACCCTTGTTGGTCGAGGTGATGCGCTCCTGCAGCGCGCCCATGTCGGTCGCGAGCGTCGGCTGATAGCCCACGGCCGAAGGAATACGGCCGAGCAGAGCAGACACTTCCGAGCCGGCCTGCGTGAAGCGGAAGATGTTGTCGACGAAGAAGAGCACGTCCTGCCCTTCCTGGTCGCGGAAATACTCGGCGATCGTCAGGCCCGAGAGCGCGACGCGCGCGCGGGCGCCCGGGGGCTCGTTCATCTGGCCGAACACCAGCGCCACCTTGGAGCCTTCCGGCGTCGGGTTGCCGTCGGCATCCTTGGCGATAACGCCGGCATCGAGGAACTCGTGATAGAGATCGTTGCCTTCGCGCGTGCGCTCGCCGACGCCGGCGAACACCGAGGTGCCGCCATGGCCCTTGGCGATGTTGTTGATCAGCTCCTGGATGAGCACAGTCTTGCCCACCCCGGCGCCGCCGAACAGGCCGATCTTGCCGCCCTTGGCATAAGGTGCGAGCAGATCGATGACCTTGATGCCCGTCGCCAGAATGCTGGTCTCGGTCGACTGGTCGACGAACTCCGGTGCCTTGGCGTGGATCGGCGCGGTGGTCGCGGCATTCACCGGGCCACGCTCGTCGATCGGCTCGCCAATCACGTTGAGAATGCGACCGAGCGTCATCGGGCCGACCGGCACCGAGATCTGCGCGCCGGTGTCGACCACGTCCTGACCGCGGGTCAAACCGTCGGTGGCGTCCATGGCAATCGTGCGCACGGTGTTCTCGCCCAGATGCTGCGCCACTTCGAGCACCAGCCGCTGGCCGTTATTGTCCGTCTCGAGCGCCGAGAGAATCGCCGGGAGCCGATCCTCGAAGATCACGTCGACGACGGCGCCGATCACCTGGCTGATCTTGCCGACATTGTTGGTGGCTGCCATGTCTCTGCTTCCTTGCCTGCTTGTCCGTTAAAGCGCTTCTGCGCCCGAAATGATTTCCACCAGCTCGGTGGTGATCGCGGCCTGACGGCTGCGGTTGTACTCGATCGTCAGACGATTGATGAGATCGCCAGCGTTGCGCGTCGCATTGTCCATCGCGGTCATCGATGCGCCCTGCTCGCTGGCCATGTTCTCCAGCAACGCCTTGAAGATCTGGATGGTGATGTTGCGCGGAAGAAGATCCGCGAGGATCGCTTCCTCGTCCGGCTCATATTCGACAGCGGCGCCCGAAGAGGCGGGCGCATCCGCCGGCACAGCGACCGGGATGATCTGCTGCTCGGTCGGCGTCTGCACCAGCGGCGAGCGGAACGCGGCATAGAAGAGATGGGCCACGTCGAACTCACCGGCAAAAAAGCGTTCGGAGATGTCCTGCGCGACGGCCTGCGCCTCGTCGAAACCGGGCGTGCGCACGTCCGTCGTATCGAACTGACCGGCGATGAGGCCGGGGAAGGTGCGCGCGATTACCGCGCGACCCTTGCGGCCGATGAGGTAGAACTTCACCGTCTTGCCCTGCGCGATCAGCACGCGCGCCTTGGCGACAGCCGCCTTGACGATGTTGGCGTTGAAGGCACCCGCCAGACCCTTGTCGCCATTGGCCACAACGAGCAGATGCACGTCGTCCTTGCCCGTGCCAGCAAGCAGACGCGGTGCGCTGTCGCCGGTCACCTTGCCGGCAAGACTGGCAACGACCTTCTCGAGCCGCTGGGCATAGGGGCGCCCGGCTTCGGCCGCCGCCTGCGCCTTGCGCAGCTTGGCCGCAGCGACCATCTGCTTGGCCTTGGTGATCTTCTGGGTCGACTTGACCGAGGCGATCCGACCCTTGAGTTCCTTGAGCGAAGCCACTGGCTCAACCTACCTTTTCATCGTCGTGCCGGTCATGCCGGCATCAGGTCCCCACCGGTTAGGCCGATGGGGATGCGAACCATCTCAGGCGAACGTCTTGCCGAACGCGTCCAGCACGTCCTTGACCTTGGCCTTCACATCGTCGCCGAGGTCACGGCTGTCGCGAATCGCGGTCAGGATATCGGCATGGTGGGCGCGCATATGGGCCAGCATCGCTGCTTCGTAGCGGGTGACGTCGCTGGTCGCGATGCCATCGAGATAGCCATTGGTGCCGGCGAAGATCGACACGGTCTGCTCCTCGAAAGGCAGGGGCGAGAACTGCGGCTGCTTGAGCAGCTCCGTCAGGCGCGCACCGCGGTTCAGCAGCTTCTGCGTCGAGGCGTCGAGGTCCGAGCCGAACTGGGCGAACGCTGCCATTTCGCGATACTGGGCCAGCTCCAGCTTGATCGAGCCGGACACCTTCTTCATCGCCTTGGTCTGCGCCGCCGAACCCACGCGAGACACCGAGAGACCCACGTTAATGGCAGGACGGATGCCCTGATAGAACAGGTTCGTTTCGAGGAAGATCTGACCGTCGGTGATCGAGATCACGTTGGTCGGAATGTAGGCGGACACGTCGCCGGCCTGCGTCTCGATGATCGGCAGCGCGGTGAGCGAACCGGCGCCATTGGCGTCGTTCATCTTGGCGGCACGCTCGAGCAGACGGCTGTGCAGATAGAACACGTCGCCCGGATAGGCTTCGCGGCCCGGCGGACGACGCAGCAGCAGCGACATCTGGCGATAGGCGACGGCCTGCTTGGAAAGGTCGTCGAACACGATCACGGCGTGCATGCCATTGTCGCGGAAATACTCGCCCATCGCGGCGCCGGTATAGGGCGCCAGGAACTGCAGCGGCGCCGGCTCGGACGCGGTGGCGGCGATGACGATGGAATATTCCATCGCGCCATTCTCTTCGAGCTGACGGACGATCTGCGCAACGGTCGAGCGCTTCTGGCCGACGGCGACGTAGATGCAGTAGAGCTTCTTGCTCTCGTCGGTGCCGGCGTTCGGGCCCTTCTGGTTGATGAAGGTATCGATCGCGACAGCGGTCTTGCCGGTCTGGCGGTCACCGATGATCAGCTCGCGCTGACCACGGCCGATCGGCACCAGCGCGTCAATGGCCTTGAGGCCGGTCTGCACCGGCTCATGCACCGACTTGCGGGGAATGATGCCCGGCGCCTTCACCTCGACGCGCGAACGCAGGTCCGACTGGATCGGGCCCTTGCCGTCAATGGGGTTGCCGAGGCCGTCGACCACGCGGCCGAGCAGACCCTTGCCGACCGGAACGTCCACGATGGTGCCGGTCCGCTTGACGACGTCACCTTCCTTGATCTCGGCGTCCGAGCCGAAGATCACGACGCCGACATTGTCGGCTTCCAGGTTGAGGGCCATGCCCTGCACGCCGTTGGAGAACTCGACCATCTCACCGGCCTGAACCTTGTCGAGGCCGTGGATGCGCGCGATGCCGTCACCGACGCTGAGCACGGTGCCGACTTCGCTGACTTCCGCTTCGGCGCCGAAGTTGGCGATCTGGTCCTTGATGACCTTGGAGATTTCTGCGGCGTTGATATCCATGTTCAGCCTTTCATCGGATTCTTTGGCGCGTTAGCCGCGCATCGCCTGGGCGAGCTTGTTCAGTCGGGTACGGAGCGAGCTGTCGATCATCTGGCTGCCCATCTTGACGACGAGGCCACCCATGATTTCGGGATCGACGGTAAGATCAAGAGCCATGTCGCGGCCCGTGCGCGCCTTGAGCTGCTTGGCCAGCGCATTCTGCTGGTCCTGGGTCAGCGGGAAGGCGGAGGTCACTTCCGCGCGCGTCTCGCCGCGATGGGCGGAGAGCAGCGTGGAGAATGCCCGAATCACGGCAGGAATCTGCGAGAGGCGGCGATTCTGCGCCAGTACGCCCAGCGTCCGCTCCGTCAGCGAATCGAGCCCGAGGCTCTGCGCTACGGCCTTGATTGCCTTGGCAGCATTGTCGCGGCCGACCAGCGGGCTCTGCGTCAATGCTTTGAGATCGTTCGATTCGGCCAGCGCGGCCTTGAGAGTCTCAAGGCTTGCCGCCACCGAATCGAGCGCCCCCTTGTCCCGCGCCAGCTCAAAAAGCGCGAGCGCATAACGCCCCGCCAAGCTAGCCTGAATACCGCTGGAATGCTCCACGCGCGCCTTGCCTCTTGTCCGAATTGAATCGCGCCAGAAAAGGGGAGGTACGGCTGCACCCCCCTTGACACGGGGGGGCGGTTAGCAGGGGTCGCCCTGCGATGCAAGTCGGGAGGGACAGGCCGGGCACGGATGCGCCGGAAGGCGTGACGTCAGCGCAAAATGCGGTACAAATGCGACCCCGGCTGCTGCAGGCGGTCATCGGGGACCAGCCAAGGCGGCACCTGTCCATCCGTCAGACTGGCAGCAAGGCCGTGAGGCGCGGCCTTGAGATAATTGCGCGCCTCCGGCGCGGTCGGGCACAGCAGCAGATATTGCGCGGGTGTCGCCAGAACGATCGCGCGCGCGTTGTCGGGCTTAGCTGTGAAGGCGCGAATGACCGTCGCCATCGCGGCACTGTTCCGATGATAGCCCGCTGCGATGATCGAGAGATTGGTGCGATAGAGAATCAGCGGTCCCATATCGATCGGCGCGAAGATCTGGCCGGACCCCAGAGACTTGAACATCGGGCTGGCGATGGCGGTCGGGCAGTCGCCATCCGTCCGCGCGTCGGTGCTGCCTTTATCGGGCGGGAACAGCATCTGGCCGAGCCCATAGGCCGGGAGTGCCGTCGAGAGGAGGAGGGTGCCCGCCATCGTGAGGCTCCAGCCGATTCGCGGCCGAAAACGATGGCGCTGGCCGGCGAGCAGCATAATGGCGGCGGCCATGCCGGGCAGGGCATAGAGCTCTGCCACCGCTGTCGCCCGCATCACGGCCATGCCGAGCAGCCAGGCGAATGTGACAGCCAGCGCCAAACCCAGCCACGTCATCGCATCGGATGACCGGCGACAAGCCCAGGCCCTCCACACGGCAGCGATGACACCGGGGAGAGGGGCCAGAATCATCAAGGTCGCGAACGCGCCGCCCTGTCGCCAAAAGGGCAGGCCCTCGCGGACGCTATAATACCAGTAATCGCGCACCAGAGGATCCAGCCCGGCAAATGGCCCCGCCAGACAGGCGGGCGCGATCAGCGCGACCGCAGCGGCGGCGCTGGCTCCGGCGACAATGAGCGGGACGAGGCGCATCGCTGGATTGGCGGGACGAAGCAGGCGGTCGACCAGGAAGAGCATTGCGCCCGCAATGAACAGCGCGGCGATGTAGGGCGCGGAGATCGCGTCGCAATGGCTCTCCACAATCAGGCCAGCGCCGCGGGTGCCGAGAATCAGCAACAGGCTCGCGCCGATCAGCGCCGCCATGAACAGATGGATGCGCCGGTCGCCGGTGCGCACAAACGCCAGCGCATAGAGGCCGGCGAACAGCGCCGCATAAGGCAGGCCTTCAATGGATACATGCATCCAGACCGCACAAGCCAGCGCACATCCAACCGCAGCCCAGCGGCCGGGCCGGGTCCACGCCAGCAGGGCGCAGGCGGCCATCAGCAACTGCCAGCCATGATGATCGACCCGCATCGGCGCAAACTGCAGCCCGACCATGAGGCAGGCGGGCAACAGGGCGAGCATCAGCAATGCGACTTCCCGCCCGGCGATATCCCGGAGCAGCCGGCCCATGACGAGCATCAGGGCGAGACAGAGCAGGGCAGGCACCGCCACCAATGCGACGACTTCCGCCATGGGCTGGCCGACAAGGGGCCGAAGCAGCACGATCACCAAAGCGATCGGCAGGTCCACCAGCCGGGACCAGTGCAGGTCCCCACCGGTCGGCAGATTCATGCGATATTGCGTGACGTCACTCCACGCCTGGCCATTCAGCCAGTCGCGGACCTGGACCATGCGCATGTAATTGTCCGGATCGCCGAGCGAACCCGCCCTCGTCTCGGTCCAATTGGGTATGGCGAGAAGGGCCATGGCGAAGAGCCAGATGAGCGGCACGTAGCGGTAAAAGGGCTCAGTGTGCCCGAGGCGCTGGCCCGAAACATCCCCGGCAGTCATACGAAAACGATCGCCTTGCGCAGCATATAGGTTGCCTGGAAACTGACAGCGACCGCCAGCGCCTTGGCGAGCAGGGGCATCACCCCGAGCATCGCGCCAAGCGCGACGATGCCGGTCGTCAGCGCCAGACCGATCAGCGCAGACCCCACGAACAGCGCCTTCTGACGAACGCGATCCGCGCCACTCGCAGCGACGCCTTGCGCGAAGACCAGACGCGAGGAGATCAGCCAGTGCATGAGGATTCCGGTCATATAACCAAAAGCCGCCGCGGCGGCAGGGGCCATGCCCAGGTGCAGGCCGGCCATGAATAGCCCGACGTCGCCAGCCAGCGCGACGAGGCTAGCAAGACCATAACGCAGATAGGTGTGGCCGAGCAGCCCGGCCAGGAACGCGCCCATCACCCGATCATGCCACCATGCGGCGCCCGGCGGGCACCGCTCGCTGGCTCTCCAGCGCCGCACGCTCTCCCGCGCTCAGGGCGCCCTCATGGCCCGCTTCATGATATTCGGCATCCTCGTTGACGCCCCAAATATCGAACACCCGCTTGCCGGCGATGATGTTGCGCACGGTCAGCATGGCCGTCATCATCGCGTGATCCTGATTGTTGTAGCGATGCATCCCGTTCCGCCCGATCAGGTGAAGCGTGGGATATTTGTCTTCCAGCTCGGCGCGAATGGCCGCGACATTCGCCGCATAAGCCTCGTCATAGACGGGATAGGCTTTCTCCTGACGCACCACAGCGCCGCCGACCACCTGATCCGCGCGGATGAGGCCCATCAGTACCATCTCCTCGGTCGCCAGCGCGATCAGCTCCTCATCGCTGGATGACCAGAGCCCGTCGCCTTCGAAGCAGAAATATTCGAGGCCCACGCAGGCGATATCGGGATCGGGCACCATTTCGGGTGACCAGCTGCGGAAATTCTGCACCCGACCCACCTTCACGCGCGGATCGTGAATGTAGATCCAATTGTCTGGAAACAGGTCTTCGGAGCGGATCATCAGCGCGACCGTCAGAAAATCGCGATAGTTGAGCGCCAGCGCGTGCCCGAGCGTCTTGGGCACCGGATGGATGCGGCTCGCCAGCTCCCGCATCGGCGCGGAGCTGATCACATGGTCAGCACTGATCGCGACCGTATCGCCGCCCGCCCGCGTCGCGGTAACGCGCCACCGGCCTGTCACCTGATCGCGGTGAATCTGCTTGAGGGCATGGCCCATCAGCACATGATTGCCGCCTTCGACCACGCGGTCGCGCGCCGCATCCCACATCATCCCGGGCCCGAGGCGCGGGTAGCGGAAATTCTCGAGCAGGGTCTTGGCACCCATGCCGTTGTTTGGCTTTTTGTTGAGGCCAAGGCTGCGCTTGAGGCCATCCAACACCGCCTTGCCCAGGCTCAGGCCCTTGATGCGCTGCGCCGCCCAGTCGGCGGACATGGTATCGCACGGCATCCCCCAGACCTTCTCGGTGTAGGTCTTGAAGAAGATGGAATAGAGCTTGCGTCCGAACTGGTTGACCACCCAGTCCTCGAAGCTGCGCACCGGCTTGATCGGCGCGACCTTGGCCTTGGCGTAGCTCAGCATGCAAAGGGTCGAGCGAATGATGCCGAGATTGCGCAGCGCCTCGAAGGCGCGCAGCGGATAGCTGTAGAAGCGGCCCTGATAATAGATGCGGCTCATTCTTGGCCGCTCGATGAAATCATGGGGCAGGATCTCGTTCCACAGATCGACCACCTCCTGCGACTTCGAGAAGAAGCGGTGCCCGCCGATATCGAAGCGGAACCCCTCATGCTCGACCGTGCGGCTGATGCCCCCGACCTGCGCGGAATCCTTCTCGATCACCGTCACGCGCAGCCCCGCCTTGGTCAGCAGATAGGCGGCGGTCAGCCCGGCTGGGCCAGCACCAATGATGGCCACATCAACGGAATGGGCGGAATTCGACATTCAGGCAGGTCCCCCGGAACCGAACAGGTCGACTCCGGGAGTGAAGGATCTTGCCTAATATTCCATTAATCCACGCCGCTCGGTGCCTCAGCGCGCCGGGCGCTGCCGGTTAGCGACGAGATGATCCACCACGGCCGGGTCTGCCAGCGTAGAGGTGTCGCCAAGCTGATCCACCGCGTCCTCGGCAATCTTGCGAAGAATCCGGCGCATGATCTTGCCCGAGCGGGTCTTAGGCAGGGCAGGGGCGAACTGGATCGCATCGGGCGTGGCGATCGGGCCGATCTCGTGGCGCACCCATTGCACCAGCGCCTTGCGCAGGTCGTCATCGCCCTCAATGCCGACATTCAGTGTGACATAGGCGTAGATGCCCTGTCCCTTGATGTCATGCGGCATGCCTACCACGGCCGCCTCGGCCACCTTGGCATGCGCAACCAGTGCCGATTCGATCTCGGCCGTGCCCATGCGGTGGCCGGAGACGTTGATGACGTCATCGACCCGGCCGGTGATCCAGTAATAGCCATCCTCATCGCGCCGGCAGCCATCGCCGGTGAAATATTTGCCGGGATAGGTGCTGAAATAGGTCTGGAAGAAGCGCTCATGATCGCCCCACACGGTGCGCATCTGGCCCGGCCAGCTCTCGGCAATCACCAGATTGCCCTCGCACGGGCCTTCGAGGACCTTGCCTTCGGTATCGACGATTTGCGGCACCACGCCGAAGAACGGCTTGGTGGCACTGCCGGGCTTGAGATCGATCGCGCCGGGGAGGGGGGTGATCATGTGGCCGCCGGTTTCGGTCTGCCACCAAGTGTCCATGATGGGGCAGCGCCCGTCGCCGACGACGCGGTGATACCAGTCCCACGCCTCGGGGTTGATCGGCTCGCCGACCGAACCGAGAATGCGCAGGCTCTTGCGGCTGGTCTTTTCCACCCAGGCATCGCCCTCGCGCATCAAGGCGCGGATCGCGGTCGGCGCGGCATAGAAGGTGCTGACGTTGAACTGATCGACCACCTGCCAGAACCGGCTGAAATCGGGATAATGCGGCACGCCCTCGAACATCACCGTCGTCGCGCCGTTGGCGAGCGGGCCGTAGACGATATAGCTGTGGCCGGTGACCCAGCCGATATCGGCAGCACACCAATAGATATCGCCGGGGCGGTAATCGAACACATAATGATGCGTCATCGCCGCCCAGAGCAGATAGCCTGCGCTGGTGTGCAGCACGCCCTTGGGCTTGCCGGTGGAACCGGAGGTGTAGAGGATGAACAGCGGATCCTCGGCACCGATTTCCTCGGCCGGGCAATCGTCCGAGACGCTGTCGCGCAGCACGTCATACCAATGATCGCGGCCCTCTGTCATCGCAACGGCATTGCCGGTTCGGCGCACCACGATCACCGACTCCACGCAGGTGCAATCGTCCAGCGCTTCATCCACATTGGCCTTAAGCGGGATGGTCTTGCCCCCGCGCACGCCCTCGTCCGCCGTGATCACCACCGAGGAATCGCAATCGGTTATGCGCCCCGCGAGACTGTCGGGCGAGAAGCCACCGAACACCACCGAGTGGATGGCGCCGATGCGGGCACAGGCGAGCATCGCCATCGCCGCTTCCGGGATCATCGGCATGTAGATGGTGACCCGGTCGCCCTTGCGGACGCCCTGCGCCTTCAGCACATTTGCAAAGCGGCAAACTTCCCCGTGCAATTCGCGATAGGTGATCGTGCGGCTCTCATCAGGATTGTCGCCTGCCCAGAGGATCGCCGGGACATCGCCGCGCTCCGCCAAATGCCGGTCGAGGCAATTGGCCGCGATGTTGAGCGTGCCGTCGGCGAACCATTTGATGCCGAAGTCCGCTTCATGGAAGCTGGCGTCCTTGACCTGGGTGAAGTCCTTGTTCCAGTCGAGCCGCGCCGCCTCCTTGCGCCAGAAACTGTCCGGCTCTGCAATCGATTGCGTATAAAGGCGTGAATAATCGTCACCGGTCACATAGGCGCGCTCGCGCCAATTCGCAGGCACAGGGTAGAGGGGCTGGCTCACGCACTTCTCCAAAGACTGTTATGCGCCAACCTTAGCCGTTTTGCCGGCCATGCCAAGTCCATCGCGGAGGACACGGAACGCCGGCCCAAAGAAGCAGGCGCCCAGTCTCAGGCGTCGTTGCTCCACAGCAACTGGCCGTCCGGATCGGTGATCTGAGTCAACCGGCGCGCCGCCCGGCGTGCAAGCCGCTGCACTTCGACCTTGCGCCGCGCGGGCGCCAGAGGCTCGCTGGGCGCGGGGCGGAGGATCTCGGCATCATATTGATCGGCGACGATGAGTCCCGTGCGGCCCGGCCACAGCGCCTCGGACTCGAACAGCGTGAGATCAAAGCCGGCAGGCACGGCCCAGAAGTAGCGATCGCAATAATCGAAATAGTCCGGCCATTTGCCGTCCCCGAGCAGGTCGGCACGGCTGCATTTGATTTCCACGGCAATGATCTGGCCGCGGGCATCCACGGCCATGATGTCCAGCCGGCGACCATTGGGGAGCGGCACTTCGGAAATGCCGAAAATATCGTGGCGCGCAAAGAGACGCAGCACCCCGCGCGTGACGGCCAGCGCCGTTCCATCGGTCAATGCAGGATCGCAGGCGATCACAGGTTCAGGCGCAGGTTCAGGATGTGAGGCCATGTGGAGGGATTAGAACACAATAAGAACAACTGCAAGCCAAGCTCAAACGAGACGGGCCGGCCCAGCGCTCTGCTGGCCCGGCCCGGCTGGTGACTGATTGGTTGGCTCAGCGGTAGAAGATATGACCGCCAATGCGCGTGAGGCGATCATGCTTCCAGTTCGGCGACACGCGCGCGGAATGGAAGAACAGGGCGCCTTCGACCGGGTTGTCCCAGCTTCCATCCAGAGCGATCTGGGCGATTGCGCGCGCCGTGCGCCACTGACCGGCATGGGTCGGCGTAGGCAGCTGGCCCTGACGAACGAAACTGAACTGACCCGGCTGCGTGACGACGCCGCACAGGCTGGCGGGGAAACGCCCGGACCGCGCCCGCTCAAGCACGACATTGGCGACGGCGAGCTGGCCGGTCAGGCTCTCGCTGCGCGCTTCATAATAAATGGTGGTGGCGAGACATTTCGCATCAGCGTCGGAAATCTCTTCGACATTGGCCTGCTGGACCAATTCGGCCAGCGAATCGACAGAGTCGGCAGAAGCGGCTTCGTTCGGAGCCGTCTCGGCATCGGGTTCAACCGTTGCGGGAGTCGTCAGGCTTGCAGCGACGACGGCGGGAACCTCGAGCATGGTCGAGAAACCTTGGCGGGCTGTCCCCTCAGGAGCAGCAGCCAGAGCGATTGTGGACGAGAGAAGTCCAACGGTCGCCACGATGGCGACCACGACACGATTGGGCATTCATTCTCAGTACTGTGCGGTGGGTCGGAGATCGGAATGCAGGTCGCATCTATCGTGCGACGCTCAGCGCTCCGGTCCGCCCCCCGTCTGCGTGTTTGCGATGACCTGTCCCCATGACGGCCACACGCAACCTGCGCGAGTTGGTGGGGCCTTTGGCCGCTCAGCTGGGAACTGTCAACTCGTGCACAGTATCTCGGCGGCGAGCCGTTCCCCGTCTGCGACATCCAGTTCCACGAACCAGATATCGGGGTCCACCCGGGTTCTTCTATCTATATATTGTGATATTTCAGAGTCTTGGGTTAAATCCCCAGGCCCGCAGGGGGTGAGCGAAAGAGTCCCGTCAAGGGACGTAACACGCTCAAAAAGCCCGATTGTCCGGCCGCGATCCACCGCCTGCACGACGATGGTTCCGCTCAACGGCTCCCCTTTGTGAAGCACGGTGCCATGCCCCCCCTGCGCCTGGACACGGCGCAACAGAACCCCGATGAGGATCTGGCTCGTCAGGCGCGCGGTCACCGGTCTCCTGCTTCCGGGCGCACATAACCCGGCAGGCCGACCAGCGGAATGGTGGAGCGCATGAACGTGCCGGTACCGCGACCGACTTCCTCGCCCTCGGCATCGACAAGGCGTGCCTCGGCGACAAAAACGCGCCGCTTGCCGCTCAGCCATTTCCCTTCCGCTACGATCGGCCCCGCCTTGAGCGGGCGGGTGAACAGCAGGTTGAATGCGGTGGTGAGGAGGAAGCGATCCGTGACGAGGCTGTTGGCGGCATAAAAAGCCGCATCGTCCAGCATCTTGAAATACAGCGTGCCATGGGTGGCGCCTGCGGCATGGAAATAGTCCGGCGTCACGTCGATGACGATGCGCGCCTCGCCGGGGGCCGAGATATCCAGCCTCGAGGGGAATAATCCGTTGATGGGCGCCGAGGCATAGAGCCGTTCGAGCGCCCGGAAATGCGCGGCCTCGCCGGATGGCGGCGTCCCGTCAGGCTGCGTCACGCGACTCGCCGCCGGCGAGCAGGGCATAGAGCGCGGCGTCCGAGCCAACGCCCCGAATGCGCGCAAGATGACGCTCGTTGCGCAGCAGGCGCGAGACGCGGGCCAGGGTCTTGAGATGCTCGGCGCCGCTATCCTGCGGGGAGAGCAGCATCAACACAACATCTACCGGCACATCATCGATCGCATCGAAGGGGATCGGCTCGGCCAGCAGGACCACCGCGCCATGGACGCTCTCAAGGCCTTCCAGCTTGGCGTGGGGAATCGCGATTCCGCCACCAAAGCCCGTCGAGCCAAGGCGTTCCCGCTCGGTGATGCGCTCGACAACCTCGGCGGCATCGAGCCCATAGGCATCGGCCGCCAACTGACCCAGCTTCAGGAAAAGCTGTTTCTTGTTAGGAAGGGCCACCGCGGACGAAACAGCGTTCGCCGCGAGCAAGTCGCTGAAATTATCCATGTTCAACCCGTGTCCTGCGGCCGACCTGGGGATTTCTGCGCCGGGGTGAAGTCCACCCATCACGGCCGCTTGGAGAAAACTTGGCCGGCTGATAGGCGCAAAGGCCATTCGGGTCAACCGGTTGCCGGGGACGGGGTCAGGGGAGGGAGGGCTGCGCATCGCGCGCAGCCCTCGAGCGCATTCAGGCGCGGGGCGGCTCCACCCAGCCGATGGTCCCGTCAGTGCGACGATAGACCATGTTGAAGGTGGCCGTGCTGCTGTTAAGGAACATGAGCGCATTGGTATTGCGCAGATCGAGCATCATCACCGCATCCGAGACGCTGGCGCGCGGAATATCCACGCGCATCTCCGCGATTACCACCGGTGCGTCGACGTCCACTTCCTCTTCCGCTTCGCTGGACTGGAAGACAACATAATTGGCATCGTCGATGCCGGGCGCATCGCGCTGGGCTTCGGCGGCGAGCGTCTGGCTGTGGCGATCCTTCAGCCGCCGCATGTAGCGGCGCAGCTGCTTTTCGATGCGTTCTGCGGCCTGATCGAAGCAGACATGGGCGTCATGGGCCTCGCCCGCGCCCTTGAGGATCAGCCCTGCCATCACATGGCAGACGATGTCGCAGCGAAAGGCGCCATGAGGCGCGTTGCTGAACGTCACGCTGGAGGAGATGGTGCGCGAGAAATACTTGTCGGCGATCGCCTGCATCCGCTCGGCAACATGCGCCTGAAGCGCCTCGCCGGTGTCGACCTGATGACCCGATACGCGGATTTCCATCTGATTTCTCCTTCTTGTTGGACCTGATGGTCTGTGAACGTGGCGCGCCGCCTAGTGAGGATAATCCTCAGGCCGGGCGATCGAGCCACAAAGGGTGATCGATCTTTTCCAGAAACGCGGCATGGCGCGCCAGTTCCTGCGGGCTCGGCGAAAACAGACGGGCCGGGCGGAACGGGCGGGCAGCCGGAATGGCCATGGATTGTGTGGTCGTCACGGTGACGGTGATCTGTTCTTCCGCCATCAAGGTGAGGCCGATCTGACGCCCGCCGGTCAGCTCTATATACAGCTGCGCGAGCAATTCCGCGTCCAGCAACGCGCCATGCTTGATGCGGTGGCTGCGGTCGATCCCGTAGCGGCTGCACAGGGCATCGAGGCTGTGCTTGGCACCGGGATGAAGAGTCCGCGCAATCGTCAGGCTGTCGATCATCCGCCCCATGTCGACGGTGGGATGGCCGCACCGCTCCAGCTCGGCGTTGAGAAAGCCGAAATCGAACCGTGCATTGTGCGCGACCAGCATGGAATCGCCGAGAAACTCGAGCAACTCTGCGGCCTTGCTGCCGAACAAAGGCTTGTCGGAGAGAAAGCGCGCGGACAGCCCGTGAACCGCCTCGGCCGAGGCGGGCATATCGCGCTGGGGATTGAAATAGGCGTGGTAGGTTTCGCCGGTCGGGATGCGATTGATCAGCTCGACACAGCCGATTTCGACAAGACGGTCACCGCTGAGCGGATCGAAGCCGGTGGTTTCAGTATCGAAGACGATTTCACGCATCGTGGCATTTCACTCGTTGGGGAGGCATTATCGGACCAGCGCCGTGCGAAGGCAAGCAACGAGACGAAAAATCCGTGCTCTCATCCGCCATTTGGGCTGTGCTGTATCCAGCACCAGGTCAGCGCGGCGTCGCTTGAGGTGATCGGGAAGCTGACTGGCCTTGATGGCTTCAAACCGCTTTGCGGTCATGCCGGGCCGGCGAAGCACGCGCCGCCGCTGGAGAGACGGCGCGGCGGAAACGACGACGACCATGTCCACGTGCCGCTCGCCCCGCGTTTCGAACAGCAGCGGGATATCGAGAACGACCATCGGCCGGCTGCGATGACGGCGCAGAAACGCTGCCCGCGCTCCGGCAACGGCGGGATGCACGATCCGTTCCAGGGCCCGCATTTCCTCCGGCTGGCCGATCACCCGGGCACCAAGCATCCGGCGATCGACGCCGGCAGCGCTGGTGGTGCCGGGAAAGCGCGCTTCAATCGCCCCGAGCAAGGCGCCGCCCGGCCCTTGCAATTGATGGACTGCGGCATCGGCATCGAACACCGGCACGCCCGCTGCGCGAAACATGGCGGCCGCGGTCGACTTGCCCATGCCGATCGATCCGGTCAGTCCGATGCGGAATGGACGATGTCTCACGCGCAGACCCGAAAAGCGGCGGTCAGGCAGGCACGAGCAGGCGTTCGCGCAACTGCGCATCCAGCTCGCGCGGCGGCTGGGCATCGAAGAAGATGTCAAAAGCAAGCGCGGCCTGGCCGATCAGCATCTCCAACCCATCGATGCAGATGAGGTCGCGCTTGCGCGATTGCGCCAGCAGCGGTGTTTCCAGCGGGGCATAGACGATGTCGTAGACCATAGCCTTGTCCGGCAATGGTGCCAGATCGGGCGTCCACGGCGGTTGCCCGACCATGCCCAGCGAAGTGGAATTGGCCAGCAGATCGGCAGCCGGCAGTGCCGCATCGAAATCCTGCACGCGACCGGCCAGACCCAGCCGGTCCAGCAAAGCCTGTCCCTTGGCAGCATCGCGCGCCACGATCGTGAGGTCGGTCACCCCCACGGATCGCAAGGCGAACCCGATTGCCTGCGCCGCACCGCCGGTGCCGGCGAGAATCGCGCTGGTGCCGCTCCAGCCCCGTGCCAGCAGCGGTTGGAGAAAGCCGCCGGCGTCGGTGTTGGTGCCGATCAGCGGCCCGCCGGTTTCGCAGGCCACCGTGTTGATGGCGCCGATGCGATCACGCACCCCGCCGGGATCATCGACATAATCCAGCGCCGCGATCTTGTGCGGAATGGTGATATTGCAGCCCAGCCAGTCCGGATCGGCCCGGCGCCTGAGGAAATAGCCGGCCAGGTCCTCCGGCGCGACGCGGGTCTTGCGATACTCCGCATCGATACCGAGCTCTTCCAGCCAGAAATTGTGGATGACCGGCGACTTGCTGTGCGCGATGGGGTCGCCGATCACTTCGGCATATGGTTTTCCCTGACTCATGCCGGCAAGATAGAGCGCACGCGCAAATAGTCGAGCAAAGGAAGCAGAGGCAGGCCCTGCACGGCAAAGAGGCTGCCGGAAACGCGCGAAAACAGCTGGGCGCCCGGTCCCTCGATCCGGTAGCAGCCAACGCACCAGCGGCACTGCTCCCAGTCGAGATCCAGATAATGGTCGATGAAGGCCGCGCTGAGCGGACGCATCTGGAGCGTGACGCTTTCGATCTGGCGCCATTGCGCCTGCCCGGCCTGCGCGATCACGGCCGCGCTATGGAGTTTGTGCGCCCGGCCGCTCATCCGCGCGAGCAGATCGGCCGCGGCTTCCCGTGTCTCAACCTTGTCGATCAGGCCGCCATCATCCAGCTCCAGCGTCTGGTCGCAGCCCAGCACGAACGCGTCCGGGTGCCGCATCGACGGTCGACGGCATTTCCATTCCGCCAGCGCGTCGGCCAGATCGCGGGCGTTCAGGCCCTCGGCAACCAGACTGGCCTTGATCGCATCCTCGTCGACACCGGCTGGAACCGTCTCAAATGGCACGGCAGCGTCGGCGAGCAAGCGCCGGCGGCTTTCGCTCTGCGAGGCGAGCAGCAGAAGGGGCGTGTTCATACTGGCCCAAGCCCCGGCAAGCCGCTGCTGCTTTTCAGCCGTTCCTGATACAGGTTGACGATGGCTGCGGCGGTTTCTTCGATGGAACGGCGGGTGACATCGATCACCGGCCAACCCTGATCGGCAAACATACGACGGGCATGCGCGACCTCTCCATTCACACGCTCCAGATCGACATACGCGGTTTCCGGCGCCTGATTGAGGGAGAGGAGCCGATTGCGCCGCACCTGCACCAGCCGCTCGGCGCCGGCAGTCAGGCCGACGACCATCGGATGCCGCAATTTGAACAGGCTTGGCGGGGGCGGGGATTCCAACACCAGCGGGATGTTGGCCGTCTTGTAGCCGCGATTGGCGAGATAAATGCTCGTTGGCGTCTTCGACGTGCGGGACACGCCGGCAAGGACGATATCCGCCTCCTCCCAATTCTCCCAGCCCACCCCATCATCATGGGCGATGGTGAACTGAATGGCGTCGATCCGCGCGAAATAGGCTTCGTCCAGCACATGTTTGCGACCGGGACGATTGCGCATTTCTTGGCCCAGCAGATTGGACATGGCATCGGTCACCGGATCGAGCGGCGCGACATAGGGAATGCCGATGGCCCGGCAGCCATTTTCCAGTCGGCGGCGCAGGGTAGGGTTGGCCAGGGTGAACAGCACCATGCCGGGATTGCGCGCCACTTCCTCCAAGATGCGCTCAAGATGCTGCTCTGAGCGCACCATTGGCCAGAAATGGCGGATCGTCTCGACATTCTCGAACTGGGCGAGTGCTGCCTTGCCGATATGCTCCAGCGTTTCGCCGGTGGAATCCGAAAGCAGATGCAGGTTCAGGCGGTCCATATCCACCGTTCATGTGGAACATTGCGGGATAACACAAGGGACAGAACTGTGGATAACTGCTTCCCCTCAATTCATGCCCATTCACCCTGTCGGACCCCGATCATCTATCCACAGCCGCAATGGGTTGCACACAGGCTGTGAATCATGGGGATGACGCCGGTGACTCGTCACGGCTTCACGGGTCGCCTGAGGTCAAGCTGTTGGCAAAAGGGTGATGAGCGAATAATGCCCGTTGTCCACTCCCCAACAGAATCCAACAACCTTCTCTTTTATATAAATAGGATATTGGTCTGTGCATGACTCGTCCGTGATCGATACCGGTGTGACGGCACCGCTGCTGAGCGTCCTGCGCGGCGCTGTCCCGGCGCGTCCGCCCCTCTGGCTGATGCGTCAGGCCGGGCGATATCTGCCGGAATATCGGGCTTTGCGCGCCGAGAAGGGCGGTTTCCTCGATCTTTGCTATGACAGCGAGTCCGCGGCCGAAGTCACCTTGCAGCCCATTCGCCGCTTCGGGTTCGATGGCGCGATCCTGTTTTCCGATATTCTGGTGGTCCCCCATGCTCTGGGTCAGGATCTCTGGTTTGAGGCCGGGGAAGGACCGCGCCTTGCCCCGCCGCTGGTCGAGGGCGAGCTGACAAGTCTCGTACCGGCACCGCAGCGGCTGGCGCCTGTCATTGACACGGTCAGGCGCGTGAGGGCCGCGCTGGCCCCGCAGACGACGTTTCTGGGCTTTGCGGGCAGTCCCTGGACGGTGGCGACCTATATGGTCGCCGGGCAGGGCAGCAAGGATCACGCCGCCGCCCGCCGCATGGCCTATCAACAGCCGGCGAAGTTCGGCGCGATCATCGATGCCATTGTCGGAACCACGGTTGATTATCTCTCCGACCAGATCAAGGCCGGCGTGGATGCCGTGCAGCTTTTCGATAGCTGGGCCGGTTCGCTCAGCCCGGCGCAGTTCCGTGAGTGGGTGATTGCGCCCAACGCGCGCATCGTCAAAGCCTTGAAGCTGCGCCATCCCGATACGCCGATCATTGGCTTTCCAAAGGGAGCAGGGGCCAAACTCGTCGACTATGCGCAGGAAATCGGGGTCGACGCGCTGGGTCTTGATGAGACGCTTGATCCGGCCTGGGCGGCGCGTGAATTGCCCGCCCATCTGCCGCTGCAAGGCAATCTCGATCCGCTGGCGCTGATCGCCGGCGGGGAGACGCTGGATCGGGCGGTGGACGCCATTCTCGAGGCTCTGTCCGGCCGGCCGCACATCTTCAACTTGGGTCATGGCATCTTGCCAGACACGCCGATTGCCCATGTCGAGCAACTGGTGGCGCGCGTTCGCGGGTGATCGGCGGCTCTTGGAAAACGCAAGCCAGCGCCTCGCACCCCGTTCCAATTCCTCGTCGACTGGCCTAGAAGGCTTGGCGATCGCGCGCGGTTGTTGAAGCACGACGAAGAGGTTCAGTTTCCATGTCCATCCTGCCCGGCATCGGCTTTCTCGGCGCTGCTTATCCATGGGTTCTTGCCGCACATGTGATCTTCGTCATCTTCCTGATGGCCAGCCTGTTCATGATCCCGCGCTACTTCATCTACCATCATCAGACCGAGCCCGGCTCGGCCGAGGATCAGGCGTGGATCGAGCGTGAGACGCGGATGAAGCGCATCATCATGAACCCCTCGATCGTGCTGGTCTGGGTGCTGGGCCTGCTGCTGGCCTTCCAGACCGGGGCCTGGAGCGAGGGCTGGTTCCACGCCAAGCTGCTGCTCGTGATCATCCTCTCGGGCTTTCACGGCTGGATCGTCGGCTATTCCAAGAAGCTCGCTCGCGGCCTGCGCCCCTGGCCGGAAAAGCGCTTGCGTATGATCAACGAGGTGCCGGCGCTGCTCGTGACCCTGATCGTTATTCTGGTGATCGTCCGTCCGTTCTGAACGGCCCGTTGCGAGCGGTGAGAGCGCCATCGCTCTGCGCTTGACTTGGAATCGGCCAGTGCGTAATTCGGGGCGTTCCCTTTACAGGCGCTGACCTATGCGCCTGATTGCCCTCTCCAGGCATTCCGGCACAGTCACATTCCCTTTATTTTCACTCCCGCCGTCGGACCCAATCCATGCATCTTAAAGATTTGAAGCGCAAAGCCCCGGCCGAGCTGGTCGCCATGGCCGAGGAACTCGGCGTCGAGGGTGCCTCGACGCTGCGCAAGCAGGACCTCATGTTCGCCATCCTCAAGGAGCAGGCGGAAAATGGCGAGCAGATCATGGGTCTGGGCACTATCGAGGTGCTGGCCGATGGCTTCGGCTTCCTGCGCAGCCCTGAGGCGAATTATCTGGCCGGCCCGGACGACATCTATGTCTCGCCCAATCAGGTCCGCAAATTCGGCCTGCGCACCGGTGATACGGTGGAAGGCGAGATCCGCGCACCCAAGGATGGCGAGCGCTATTTCGCGCTGACCAAGCTCGTCTCGGTCAATTTCGACGATCCCGATGTGGTCCGTCACCGCGTCAATTTCGACAATCTGACACCGCTTTATCCCGACGAAAAGCTGCGGCTCGACACGCTTGATCCTACGATCAAGGACAAGTCGGCCCGCGTCATCGACATCATCGCGCCGCAGGGCAAGGGCCAGCGCGCGCTCATCGTGGCGCCGCCGCGGACCGGCAAGACCGTGCTGCTGCAGAACATCGCCAAGGCGATCACCGACAATCATCCCGAGGTCTTCCTGCTGGTGCTGCTCATCGACGAGCGGCCGGAGGAAGTCACGGACATGCAGCGCAGCGTGAAGGGCGAGGTGGTTTCCTCCACTTTCGACGAGCCCGCGACGCGCCACGTCCAGGTCGCCGAAATGGTGATCGAAAAGGCCAAGCGCCTTGTCGAGCACAAGAAGGATGTCGTCATCCTGCTCGATTCCATCACGCGCTTGGGCCGCGCCTACAACACGGTGGTGCCCAGCTCCGGCAAGGTGCTGACCGGCGGTGTCGATGCCAACGCCCTGCAGCGCCCGAAGCGCTTTTTCGGCGCGGCGCGGAACATCGAGGAGGGTGGCTCGTTGTCGATCATCGCCACGGCACTCATCGATACGGGTAGCCGTATGGACGAAGTGATCTTCGAGGAGTTCAAGGGCACCGGTAACTCGGAAATCGTCCTGGATCGCAAGGTCTCGGACAAGCGCATCTTCCCGGCGCTGGATGTCGGCAAATCCGGCACCCGTAAGGAAGAGCTGCTGGTCGAGAAGGACAAGCTCTCCAAGATGTGGGTGCTGCGTCGTATTCTCATGCAGATGGGTACGATCGACGCGATGGAATTCCTGCTCGACAAGATGAAGGATTCCAAGACCAACGAAGACTTCTTCGCCACGATGAACCAGTAACGCATTTCAACAGGGGTTACGCGCTGCCATGGCTGAAATCTGGTCACATATCGTCTCGGACGTCTCCACGCTGTTCTCGGGCGATATCAGCGCCTGGTCCGCGTTCGTCAAAGTTCTGTTGATCGACGTCGTCCTGGCCGGGGACAATGCCATCGTCATCGGCGCGCTCGCGGCGGGATTGCCGGCGCATCAGCGCCGGATGGTCATCTTCATCGGTATCATTGCCGCGCTGGTGCTGCGCATCGCCTTTGCGCTCGTGGTCACGCAGCTCATGCAGATCATCGGGCTGATTTTTGCCGGCGGCATCCTGCTCCTGTGGGTATCCTGGAAGATGTACCGCGAGATCGTGCAGGGGGCGGGGCACAATGCCGGCTCGCCTGAGGTCGAGGGTGACGAGCATTCCGGGCTTCGTCCCGCGAAGAGCTTCATCGGCGCGGCTTGGGCTGTGGCGGTGGCAGACGTCTCCATGAGCCTCGACAATGTGCTGGCGGTGGCCGGTGCAGCCCGCGAGCACCCCGGCATTTTGATGATCGGCCTGGTCTTCGCGGTCGCTCTGATGGGCATCGCTGCGAATATCATCGCGAAATATATCGAGCGCTATCGTTGGATTGCCTGGATCGGCTTGCTGGTCATTCTCTATGTGGCCGCGACGATGATCTACACCGGCATCACCGACAAGGATATCGGGCTGCTCCAGCTCTTCGCCTAAGCCGAGAGGCAAATTGCTAAACAAGGAAACCGGCAGCGCTCAGCAAAGGAGCGCTGCCGGTTTCCTTGTTTCTGGCTGACCAGTGCGGGGTGATAATCGCCGGCCGAGGGCAATTTGCTAGCGAAATGAGCCCCGATGCGGCATGTCATGCCCACCCTATCTCGCGCGGAGCCCTGCCATCATGAAGTTCAAAGTCGATGTTGAGTGCACCCCGGAAGAGGCACGGTCGTTTCTCGGTCTGCCTGATCTGAAGCCGATCCATGATCTTTATATTCAGGCGGTACTCGATACGATGAGCGGCCAGACCAACCTTGAGCAGATGGAGCGGATGTTCCGCAGCATGTCGCCGCTGGGAGATGCAGGCATGAAATTATTTTCCAGCCTCATGGATATCGGCATGGGCGCGGCGGGCGCCAGCTCTCCCGCAAAATCCAAGAATGACGGCTGATTTTCACGTGGTTTGACGATCGATGACGGATCGGGATACGATTTTTGCGCTCTCCAGCGGGCAACTGCCCGCCGCGATTGCGATCGTTCGGGTCTCTGGACCTCTCGCGCTTGAGGCTGCTCGCGTCATAACAGGTCGGGATGCCCCAGCGGCTCGGCACGCGGCGTTGCGGCGGTTTTTCGATCCGGCGAATGGCGACTTGCTCGATGAGGGTTTGCTGATCTGCTTTCCCGGGCCCAATACAGAGACCGGCGAAGACATGGCCGAATTCCAATGCCATGGCTCCCATGCGGTGGTGCGGGCGCTGGAAACCGCTCTGGCTGCCATGCCTGGCTTTCGGCGGGCAGAGGCGGGCGAGTTTACCCGGCGCGCCTTTCTGAGCGGCAAGATGGATCTCGCCGGGATCGAAGGCTTAGGCGATTTGATCGCGGCAGAGACTGCGCTGCAACGGCGTGCTGCCATGGCGATGATGGGTGGAGCGTTCTCCCGCAAGATCGAATCCTGGGCGACCGACCTTCGACTGCTGGCCGCACAGATCGAGGCTCAGCTCGATTTTTCCGATGAAGGGGACGTATCGGGCGCGGACCTCGCGCGCATCACAGCCGCAGCGATTGAAATCAGCGCAGAGATGCGTAAGGAACTGGAGCGTCCTTCGGCGGACCGATTACGCGATGGCATTCGCGTCGCCATCGGCGGTCCGCCGAATGCTGGCAAGTCGTCCCTGTTCAACCAGCTGGTTGGACGCGATGCTGCGATTGTCTCCCCTCATGCGGGAACGACCCGCGATGTGATCGAGGCGTCAGTCGCCCTCAATGGCATCGCATTCGTATTATCTGACTCGGCGGGACTGCGCGAAGCCGGTGACGAGATCGAGCAGATCGGCATCGGACGCGCGGAAGCTCTTTTGGCCGGGGCTGACATCGTGCTGTGGCTAGGGCGGTCTGAAGACGCGCCCTCAGGTCAAGGGGCGTTGGTGCAGGTCGCAGCGAAAGCCGATCTTGCTCTCGCAGATCGCGAGGCGTCGAGCCTGTACGTGTCGAGTGTGACAGGTGAGGGGATTGGTTCTCTCATTGAGGAGCTGTGTGCGCTGGCCAGCAGTATGTTGCCCGGGCCCGGCGACTATGCGCTGTCACAGCGGCAACGAGCTGTCATAAAACGAGCGGGTGATGCTTTGGATGCCTGCACTGGTGAGTCTGACGAAATCCTGGTTGCAGAAAATCTTCGTCAGGCGCTGGCCGCTCTGGATGAATTGACCGGACGCACCACGACTGAGCTTGTGCTGGACGAGGTGTTTCGCGGCTTCTGCATCGGCAAATAGAGTGGGTTGTTCCACGTGGAACGTCGGCCTGTCCGCAATGCTTTGACGCTCTTTGATGTGGCCGCTAGGGGCTGGGACATGAGCAAGCATGCGCAAGCCATGTTCGATGTCATCGTTGTCGGCGGTGGCCATGCCGGCACGGAAGCTGCGGCCGCTGCCGCGCGCCGCGGCGCGCGTGTCGCTTTGGTAACGGCCGATCCGAGCCGCATCGGGGAAATGTCCTGCAATCCTTCCATCGGCGGGTTGGGCAAGGGCCACCTCGTACGCGAAGTGGATGCCCTGGATGGGTTAATGGCGCGGGCCGCAGACAGCGCCGCCATCCATCGCCGAATGCTCAATGCCAGCAAGGGTGCCGCCGTTCGCGGCCCGCGCATCCAGGCCGACCGGCGGAAGTACCGCGCGGCCATTCAGAGCATGATCGCAGCGCAAGCGGGCCTTTCGGTCATTAGTGGTGAAGTAGCGGCCTTGGATGTCGGCCCTGCCGGGGCCCTGAACGGCGTCGTGCTCGCGGATGGGCAGAAGCTGGGCGGACAAGCCGTAGTCCTCACGACCGGAACATTTCTGGGCGGCCTGATGTTCAGGGGCGCGGAGCGAGTTGTCGGCGGGCGGATCGGTGAACATGCCGCAAGTGCCTTGGCTCAACAATTGCGGAACCTCGACCTGCCTATGGGCCGGCTCAAGACGGGCACGCCGGCCCGTCTGGATGGACGCACGATCGATTGGGCCCGGCTGGAAGAGCAGCCGTCAGATCTCGACGCCTGGTCAATGTCCTATCTAGGTTTTGATGGCAGCGAGCAGCAACCCCAACTTCGCTGCGCCATCACCCGGACCAACGCCGAGACCCATCGCATCATCCGCGATAACCTCGGCCTTTCACCCTTGTTCTCGGGCGATATTGAGGGGCGGGGACCACGCTATTGTCCCTCAATCGAGGACAAGATTGTCCGCTTCGGAGACCGGGAGGGCCATCAGGTCTTCCTCGAGCCCGAGGGTCTGGATGATCATCTTGTCTATCCCAATGGCCTCAGTTCGTCCCTGCCGACGGACGTGCAGATTGCATTCCTCCGGTCCATGGAAGGGCTGGAACAAGTCGAGGTCGCCGTTCCCGGCTACGCGGTCGAGTATGACCATATCGACCCGCGCGCCTTGGATCGGACTCTTTCGCTCCGTGCCATGCCTGCGCTCTTTCTGGCCGGTCAGATCAACGGCACCACCGGCTATGAGGAGGCTGCGGCACAGGGGCTTGTGGCTGGCGCGAACGCTGCCGCTCATGCCTTGGGTCTTGAGCCGCTGCTGCTTGACCGCGCGGAAAGCTATATTGGCGTTCTTATCGACGATCTCTGCCTGCAGGGGATTACCGAACCCTACCGAATGCTCACCGCTCGTGCCGAGTTCCGGCTGCGACTGCGGGCAGACAATGCTGCCACGCGCCTTACGCCGACGGCTGTTCGGCTTGGCTTGGCAAGCGCAGCCCGAACGACCTGGTGGCACGAGCGAGAACAAGCACGCGTGGCGCTCGCTGTCGTGTTGGAGAAGCTGGTGTCCGGCACTGATTTACGCGCAGCTGGGGCAGATGTTCGCGACGACGGTGTCCGCAGATCTCTCGCCGAATGGGCTCGTTTCCCGGCAGTGGCGCGCGGGCATCTTGCCAAATATGCGCCGGCCCTCGAAACGGCGGAAGACGGCCTTGTCGAAGAGCTTTTGCAGGACGCGATCTATGTGCCTTACGTCGAAAGGCAGGACGCGGAAGTGAGGGCCCTCCGCGCCAATGATGCCATTGCGCTGCCCGCCGACCTCGATTTTTCTGCGGTCGGCGGTTTGAGCACAGAGATGGTCGAACGGTTGACCCTTGCGCGCCCCGAGACGCTTGGTGGTGCCGCCCGGATCAGGGGAATTACGCCGGCAGCTTTGGCCGCGCTGCTCGTCGCAGCGCGGACGGGCCGCGCCGCATGACGGAGGAAGAGGCGCAAGGGTGGCTCTCCGATCAAGGCTGGTGGGATGGTCCAACCGGGGATAGGCTGCGGACTTTTGTGGCCCTCGTACTGGAAGAGGCCGACCGGCAGAACCTCATTTCTGCTGGGAGCAAGGCGTCCATTTGGGCACGGCATATTGTAGACTCCGCCCAGTTGCTAACTCATGCGGTATCCGCTCAAACGCCCGCCGATGGACTGTGGCTGGACCTCGGAACCGGCGCTGGGTTTCCGGGCCTAATTATCGGCTGCTTGCGCGAGGCGCCGATTCGTCTCGTAGAGGTCCGCCCTTTACGAGTCGCCTTCCTCAAACGCTGTGCCGAAGCTCTCGACCTTGGCCACGTCGATGTCGTTCAATCCAAGGTGGAATCGGCCCGATTTGATCGGGCCGCCGCCGTGATCAGTGCTCGCGCTTATGCGCCTTTGGATCGACTGCTCACCACAGCGCATCATTTGGCGGACGAAAACACCATCTGGCTGCTCCCCAAGGGCCGGAGCAGTGAGAAGGAACTGGAAATTGTCCGGCCGCACTGGCAAGCTGTGTTTCACGTGGAACAAAGCGTCACGGACGCCGAAAGCGCCATCCTAACAGTCCGCCAGCTGAAAAAACGTGTCCCGGTCCGAGCGACCGATAAAAAGCCGGGCAGTTCGAGACGGAATGGCAAGAGGCGCAGGGCGATAGTGACGCCGGCGGGGCCAAAAGGACAGTCATGATCAGTATTGCAATCGCGAACCAGAAAGGCGGCGTTGGAAAAACCACCACGGCGATCAATCTCGCTACTGGCTTGGCTGCCACTGGTCACCGCACCCTGCTGATCGATCTTGATCCGCAGGGCAATGCCTCCACGGGGATGGGGGTCACGACGAAGGATCGCGCGCGGTCGAGCTACGATTTGCTGATGGGCGATTGTGATCTCGATGACGCTGTGATTCGCACAGTGGTGCCGGGCCTGGATCTCATTCCCGCCACGCAGGATCTCTCAGGGGCGGAGATCGAACTAATCGATGTCGAGCAACGAACTCACCGTCTCGCCAACGCTCTGAACAATGCGGAAGCCGGTCGTTGGGAAGTCTGCCTGATCGACTGCCCGCCGTCGCTCGGGTTGCTAACGGTCAATGCCATGGTCGCGGTGCAATCGATCCTTGTGCCGCTGCAATGCGAGTTCTTTGCCCTTGAGGGCCTGTCGCAGCTGCTGCAGACCTTCGAGCGCATTCGGGCGCGGTTCAATCCGGACCTGTCAATCCTCGGCGTGGCGCTGACGATGTATGATCGCCGAAATCGGCTGACCGATCAGGTCGCGGACGATGTGCGGGCCTGTCTCGGCGACCTCGTGTTCAAGACGGTCATCCCGCGCAACGTCCGCCTCTCGGAGGCCCCCAGCCACGGGCTGCCCGCCCTTATCTACGACATGCGCTGCGCTGGATCGGAAGCCTATATGGCGCTCGCGCGCGAACTGATCGAGAAGCTTCCCAAGGAGACCGTAGCGGCATGAGCGACGCAGATGTATCCGGCAAGCCGCGCCGTTTGGGGCGCGGTCTTTCTGCCCTGCTCGGTGAAGTCGCACGCGACGTATCGGTGGCCGAAGAGGGCCGGGCTGGGGCCGAGAGCGGGGCGGCAGGCGATGCGGACCGGCCCAAGGCCGTCCGCTTCCTTGAAATCGTGCGCGTGTCGCCGCATCCCGATCAGCCGCGGCGACATTTCGACGAAGGTGCGCTCTCTGAACTCGCAGACAGCATCCGTGAGCGGGGAATCATCCAGCCGATCGTCGTCCGCCCGCTTGGGAATGATCGCTATCAGATCGTCGCGGGTGAGCGGCGCTGGCGGGCGGCGCAGAAGGCACAGCTTCACCAAATCCCCGCGATCGTCCGCGATTTCACCGAGGCAGAAACGCTCGAGATTGCGCTGGTTGAGAACATCCAGCGGGAGGAGCTGAACCCGATTGAGGAGGCGCAAGCCTATCAGCGCCTGATCAATCAGTTTCACCACACGCAGGAAGCGCTGGCCCGGATCGTCGGCAAATCACGCAGTCATATTGCGAACCTGATCAGGTTGCTGGATCTGCCGGAGCCTGTTCAGGAGCTCGTGATGACCGGGGCCCTGTCCATGGGGCACGGGCGCGCCCTTATCGGCTCCACCGATTGCGCGGACCTAGCGAAAGATGTTGCGTCAAAGGGTCTTTCCGTTCGCGAAACCGAGCGCTTGGTTCGCTTGGCACGTGAAGGAAAAACTGCGCCACGTGGTGAGGGGCGGCCCGCATTGGGCCGTGATCCCGATCTGATCGCCATGGAACAGCATCTGTCGGATCTGCTCGGCCTGCGCGTCGGTATCAATCATGAGGGCGGGAAAGGCACGCTGACCCTGCAATATTCCAGCCTCGAACAGTTGGACATGATCTGCCAGAAGCTGACCGGCGGCGGCTTCTGATCGCTTCCTTCGGGCGTCAGCGCTGCTTTGCCAGCGCGTCGAACGCCTGAAGGTCGCGCAGAAGCGCTGGCAGGTCGCGCAACGGCAACATGTTCGGCCCATCGCTGGGCGCGCGGTCAGGGTCTTCATGCGTTTCGATGAATATGGCCGCGACGCCGATTGCAACCGCAGCGCGCGCCAGCACGGGCACGAAGCGTCGTTCGCCGCCTGAGCTTTCTCCTCGTCCGCCCGGCTGCTGGACACTGTGGGTGGCATCGAACACGACCGGGCAGCCGGTTTCTGCCAGAAGCGGGAGCGCCCGCATGTCGCTGACCAATGTGTTATAGCCAAAGCTCGCGCCGCGTTCGGTCAGCATGACCTGATCGTTTCCGGCACTGCGCAGCTTGCGGACGACATTCGCCATGTCCCAAGGGGCAAGAAACTGCCCTTTCTTGACGTTGACGACGCGGCCTGTTGCGGCAGCAGCCAGCAAGAGATCAGTCTGGCGGCAGAGGAAGGCCGGGATTTGCAGGACGTCCACGATCTCGGCGACCGGCGCGCATTGGGCCGCGTCATGTACATCGGTGACCACCGGGCAGCCGAACTGTGCTTTCACATCTGCAAAGACATCCAGCGCCTGCGCGAGGCCAATGCCGCGCGGCGCATCGACAGAGGTGCGGTTCGCCTTATCGAAGCTGCTCTTGTAGATGAGCGGCATTCCGATTGCGCTGGTCATCTCGACAAGGGCCTGCGCCGTCTCCAGCGCATGCGCGCGTGATTCCATCGCGCAGGGACCGGCAATCAGGGCAAGCGGGCGGTCATTGGCGATGCGCAGCGGGCCGATGGTGACGCTGTGAGGGGCAATCTCTGTCATGCACCCCGCATAGCCGCCCTACGCGGTCCCGCAAAGCCCGAGCAGCGGTGCCGGCCGGCGTGGTCGGCGCCGCTCGCTTATTCTTCCGCCAGACAGGCCGCGAGGCCACTGCGATAATCTGAAAATCGGGGCTGCCATCCGAGAAGCCGTTTGGCCTTGCCATTCGCGACGCGCCGGTTCTCGCTGTAGAAAGCCCGTGCGGCCGGAGACAGGCCTGCGGCTTCTATGGATTGAAGAGGCGGCGCCGGCCGGTCGAGAAGTGCGCAACCGAACGCGATGACGTCATTCTGAGAACAGGGCATGTCGTCGGCGAGATTATAGATGCCGGAAGGCCCAGCCATGCCTGCCAGTACGCCAAAGACAATATCTTCCACGTGGACTCGGCTGAATATCTGGTCTGGCAGATCGATTCTGCGGGCCCGGCCCTCGCGAATCCGATCCAGGGCACTGCGCCCCGGGCCGTAAATGCCGGGCAACCGAAACACTCGAATGCGCGCGCCAAGCTCCTGCCACGCCAGATCAGCAGCGGCGCGTGCATTGCGCCGGCCTTGGCCAACGGGCGCACTTTCATCCACCCATGCGCCGCCGGTATCCCCATAGACTCCGGTCGAGGACAGATAGCCGATCCAACCGGCAGGCGCTTCTTCCAGCAAGGCACCGTAGCGCTGCAGCACGGGATCGCCTTTGTCCGTTGGAGGAACAGAGGACAGGATGTGGGTTGCCCGGCGCAGGGCGTTCGTGACCGCCGCGTCGTCATCGAATGCGATCGTGCCGGCACGCCCCGTCGCCTCCACCGTCCAACCGCGCGATCGGAGCGCCTCGGCGAGCCGTGTAGCGGTGTAGCCAAGTCCAAAGATCAGCATGTGGGGCATCAGGTCGATTTCCGCATATGGCTGCGCCTAATGGGCAGCGCCCCAGCTCGATCCGGTCCCGATTTCCACGCCAAGCGGCACGGTGAGCGTAACGAGTGGCTCTGCGGCGCTGGCCATGACAGACCGGATGATCGGCGTGGCGGCCTCCACATCGTCTTCCGGCAGTTCGAACACCAGCTCGTCATGGACCTGCAGCAGCATCTTCACCCGGTCCAGTCCGGCATCCCGAAGAGCCGGACCCATGCGCACCATTGCGCGCTTGATGATGTCTGCGCTGGTCCCCTGAATAGGGGCGTTGATCGCGGCGCGCTCCGCACCCTGGCGGACGTGCTGCACCGGCGATTTGATCTGGTTGAACCAGGTCTTGCGGCCGAACAGCGTGGTCGTGTGCCCCGTGGAACGCACCTTCTCCAACGTCTCATTGATATAGGCCGAGATGCCGGGGAAGCGGTCGAAATAGCGGCTGATCATGGCCTGGGCTTCGTCCGCGTCTATCTCCAGACGGGCCGCCAACCCCCAGCGTGAGATGCCGTAGAGAATGGCGAAGTTGATCGTTTTGGCCCGCGCACGCGTCTCGCGGGTCATCTCGCCGAACAGCTCCTGGGCGGTCGCGGCATGAATATCCTCGCCGCGCAGAAAGGCGTCCCGCAACTGCGGCACGTCGGCCATGTGCGCCGCGAGGCGGAGCTCGATCTGGCTATAGTCCGCAGCCAGGATCACATTGCCCTGTTCGGCAATGAAGGCATCGCGAATCTGGCGACCGGTTTCGGTGCGGATCGGGATGTTCTGTAGGTTCGGGTCGGTGGAGGAGAGGCGGCCGGTCTGCGCGCCGGTCAGCGAGTAGCTGGTGTGGACGCGACCGGTATCGCGGTTGATCTGGGCCTGCAGGGCGTCGGTGTACGTCGATTTGAGCTTCGAAAGCTGGCGCCAGTCCAGCACCAGCCCGGCGATCTTGACGCCATCCGCCTTCATGCGCTCGAGCACGGTCACATCCGTGGAATAAGCGCCGGACTTGCCTTTCTTTCCGCCTTTGAGGCCCATTTTTTCGAAGAGGATCGCACCAAGCTGTTGGGTCGATCCGATGGCAAAGGGCTGGCCGGCCTCAGCGTGAATCTCTTCTTCCAGCCGCGCCATTTCCTGCGCGAACCGGCCGGAGAGCCGGGAGAGATGATCCCGGTCCACCTTGATGCCGCTGCGCTCCATGCCGGCGACCACCGGAATGAGCGGGCGATCCACCAGCTCATAGACCCGGGTCGCGCCTTCTTGGGCGAGGCGGGGCTTGAACCGCGTCCACAGCCGCCAGGTCACGTCCGCATCCTCGCCGCCATAGCGTGTGGCGGCATCGAGCGGCACCTGCGCAAAGCTGATCGCCTTCTTGCCGGTGCCGGTGACGTCCTTGAAACTGATGCACGTATGCTCAAGCACCGCGTGCGCAACCTCATCCATGCCGTGGCCGGCAAGGGACTGCCCGGCGTCGAGATCGAAGCTCATCACCAGCGTGTCGTCGAAGGGCGTGACGGATAGCCCATGCCGGGCCAGCACGTTGAGATCATATTTGATGTTGTGGCCGATCTTCAGCACGCTCGCATCGGCAAACAACGGGCGAAGGCGGGCGATGGCGTCCGCCATGGGAATCTGCGGCGGCGCTTCGGCGAACATGTCGTCGCCGCTGCGGTGGCCCAGCGGAATATAACAGGCCGTGCCGGGGGCGGTGGCGAGGCAGATGCCCACCAGATTGGCAGCCATGCTGTCGAGGGAATCCGTCTCCGTATCGATGGCGATGATGCCGCTGGCGTAGGACTGCGCAATCCACGCATCCAGCCGCTCCAGCGTCGTCACCGTCTCGTAGCTCTCGCAGTTGATCGGGGGCAGGGGGATGAAATCCGGCGTCGTCGGGTCCAGCGCGGCGTCCACAACCGCCTCGGCGACGGGATCCGCCGTCTGCCGGCCCGGCGCACGGCTGGCCATGCGGGCCAGCAAGGCCTTGAAGCCCTGATCCTCAAGAAAGGCGCGCAGCGGCTCGGCGGGGATGCCATCCAGCTTGAGATCATCGAGCGCGTGCGGCAGCGGCACTTGGCAGTGGAGCGTCACCAGCTCGCGCGAGAGGCGGGCGAGCTCTGCATGCTCGATCAGCCGCTCCTTGAGCTTGGATGGCTTCATGTCCGGCGCTGCGGCCAGCACCGCATCCAGGTCGCCATATTCCCCGATGAGCTTCGCAGCGGTTTTCGCGCCGACGCCGGGCACGCCGGGGACATTGTCGACGCTGTCGCCCATCAGGGCCAGCACATCGCGCAGCTGCTCGGGCGCGACGCCGAACTTGTCCTGCACATAATCCGGCCCGCGCCGCTCGTTCTTCATCGTGTCGAGCATGTCCACGCCCGGCTGGATGAGCTGGGCCAGATCCTTGTCGGAGGAGACGATCGTCACGTCCCAGCCCTGCGCCACCGCCTGGCAGGTGTAGGTGGCGATGATATCGTCGGCCTCGAATCCGGCTTCCTCGATGCAGGGCAGCGAAAAGGCGCGGGTCGCCTCGCGGATCAGCGGAAACTGCGGGATCAGGTCTTCCGGGGGGGGCGGCCGGTGGGCCTTGTACTGATCGTAGAGATCGTTGCGGAAAGTGTGCGAGCCCTTGTCCAGGATCACCGCGAGATGGGTCGGCCCCTCCTCCTTGTCCAGCGCGTCGGCGAGCTTCCAGAGCATCGCCGTATAACCATATACCGCGCCGGCGGGTGTGCCATGGCGGTTGGTGAGTGGTGGAAGCTGGTGATAGGCGCGAAAGATGTAACTCGAGCCATCGACGAGATAGAGATGATTGCGGGAAGCCATGCGAAGCGGGATAGCGCGGCCACGGGCGGGAGGCCAGCGCCGATCAGGCTCCATCCACGGCGAGGCGCCCCAGAGCCGGGTCATCGGTGAAGAAGCCATCCACCCCGAGCGACAGATAGCGCCGGATCTCTGCCACCGAGCCAGCCTCATGCCGGGCATTCTCGCCACCGGGACCGCGCAGCTCGCCGGGCAAGAAGCGGTTCTCGGACCGGAAGGTATAGAGGTAGACGCGCAGCCCCGCGGCATGAGCATCGGCGACAAGGCGGGCCGGCTTGGCGAGGCGGCCTTCGGCGTCCAGCGGCATGACCGAGTGCGAGGAGGGGCCGATGGCGTCGGCATAATCGGCAATGGCGGCGAGCCCGGCTGGGGATGCCATGTCGCCATAGGTTGTCTTCAGTCCGTCGAGGGCGGCGTCGGCGGGCTGGCGGTCGAAGGTCTCGAACAACTGGAGCAGCTGGATGTTCGTCGGCCGACCGATTTTCTGCCGAATGGCGCGCAGATTGGTGGTTTCGAAGGACTGAATCACGATCGGGCAGCGGCGCGTATAATCGTGGCCGGCCAGCGCACTGAGCAGGGCGTCTTCAAGCGGCAGACCGATGCTGGCGAAGTAGGTTGAGTGCTTGATTTCCGGAATCAGGCCGATCGTTCTGCCTTGCGTGCCCGTCTGCGCCGCGACGAAGGCGATGATCTCGTCCAGCGTCGGGATGGGGAACTGGCCGTCGTAGCTTTGGCTTTCCGGGCGGATCGCACCCAATCGCTCGACGGCACGCAGGGTCTTGAGTTCCGCCAGCGAAAAATCCTCGGTGAACCAGCCGGTGACCGCCTCGCCATCGATCTGCTTTGTGGTCCGGCGGTCTGCAAATTCTGGGCGCTTTGCCACATCGGTGGTGCCGCCGACCTCGTTTTCATGTCGCGCAACGAGCACGCCGTCGCGCGTCATCACCAGGTCCGGCTCGATGAGATCCGCGCCGTCCGCAATGGCCCGGCCATAAGATTCCAGCGTATGCTCGGGCCGCAGGGCGCTCGCGCCGCGGTGAGCGAATACGAGAGGCTGGTTGCCGTCGAGCGTCTGAGCGCGCCCCGTCTCTCCGCCGAGAGCAGGGGGCGCCAAGGCCGCGACGCCCAGACCGATGGCATCCCTTCGGGTCAACATTCCACCTCCATCGCGAGAGTCAGGACGGGCACGAGCCTATGCGTCGTGCTGGCGCATCTTCGTGACAGGACGATGGCGCTCATTTTGCCTCCTGCCCTCGCGCCCGTTGCCTGATTGGACTTGCCGCGATAGGAGGCCCCCAAGAAAAATCCGGATCACTAATCGAAGGAGCCGGCCGTGGCAGGCCATAGCAAATTCAAGAACATCATGCACCGCAAGGGCGCGCAGGACAAGAAGCGCTCGGCCATGTTCTCCAAGCTCTCGCGCGAGATCACCGTCGCGGCCAAGATGGGCGCGCCTGACCCGGACATGAATCCGCGTCTGCGGCTGGCGATCAACGCGGCCAAGGCGCAGTCGATGCCCAAGGACAACATCCAGCGCGCGATCGACAAGGCGAGCAAGGGCGACGCGGAGAATTATGAAGAAGTGCGCTATGAAGGCTACGGCCCGGGTGGCGTGGCGATCATCGTCGAGGCGCTGACCGATAACCGCAATCGTACTGCGACCAATGTCCGCACGGCTTTCTCCAAGAATGGCGGCAATCTGGGTGCGTCCGGCGCGGTGAGCCACGGGTTCGATCGGATGGGCCTGATCACCTATCCGGCCTCCGTCGGCGATCCCGACGCGATCTTCGAGGCTGCCCTGGAAGCGGGCGCGGACGATGTGTCGTCGAACGACGATGAGCACGAGATCTGGACGGCCATGGATGCCCTGCACGAGGTCGCCAAGGCGCTGGAGGACAAGCTCGGCGCTGCAGCAAGCGCCAACCTCGCGTGGAGGCCGCAGACCACCGTCGAACTGGACGAGAGCAATGCGGGAACGCTGCTCAAGCTGGTCGACGCGCTGGATGATGACGATGACGTTCAGACCGTCTGGGGCAATTACGAGGTTCCCGACGACGTGATGGAAAAGCTGGGGTGATCGCCCGCATCTTGCGGTCATGATCATTCTGGGCCTCGACCCCGGCCTTGGCACCACGGGCTGGGGCCTGATCCGTGCGCAAGGCAATCGCCTGTCTCATATTGCCAATGGCCAGATCCGCACGGCGGCGAGCGATGCTCTGCCCGCCCGGCTGGTCGCGCTCGATGCGGCGCTGGCGGCCCTCATCGCGGAACATCGGCCGGCGGAAGCGGCGGTTGAAGAGGTGTTCATCAACACCAACCCGCAATCGACGCTCAAGCTGGGGCAGGCGCGGGGCGTTATTTTGCTCGGCGCCGCGCGCACCGGCATACCGGTCGGCGAATATGCAGCCCGGCTCGTCAAAAAAGCCATTGTGGGCGTGGGCAATGCGAGCAAGGATCAGATCCACGCCATGGTGATGCGGTTGCTGCCGGGAACGAGCGTGGTCGGCCCTGATGCAGCAGATGCACTTGCCGTCGCCATCACCCATGCGCATCTTCGCGCCAGTCGGCGGCTCGAACGGGGCGAGTGAGGTCGGGAAGCGGTCCCCGTGCGGGATGGTCGTCCGGTCGTTTTAGAAGGAGTTGGGCATGAAGTCGGCCCTCAGGCTTGGCGCAATGGCGATGATCGCGAGCGGCGTTGTGGCTGCACCCGCAGCGGCCGAACTGCCGCCATCGGTCAAGGCCATGCTGGATGCCGCCATCGCAAGCGGGGATGCCGGGGCGCTCGCCACCGTCGCGCGCTTTGCCAAGCAGACGCATCCCGACAATGCCGCGGAGATCGACGAGAAGATTCAGGCGCACAAGGCCGCCATTGATGCTGAGCGGGAAGCCCGGCTGAGGCAGGCGAGCTTCTTTCACGCCTGGTCAGGCAGTGGCGAACTGGGTGGCTTTATCACCACCGGCAACACCGAAAGCTCCGGCATCAGCGCGGGCCTCTCGCTCGAACGGCGCGGGATCGACTGGTTGCACAAGTTCCGCGCCAATGTCGATTATCAGCGCAGCGATGGCGTCACGACGCGCAACCAGTGGCTGGCAAGTTATGAGCCCAACTTCACCCTGAACGACGCGATCTACGCTTATGGTTTGGCGACCTATGAGAAAGACCGGTTCCAGGGCTTTTCGGACCGCACCACGGCCTCAGGCGGCGTCGGTTTGCGGCTGGTGCGGCAGGCCGATTTCAGTCTGGACATCAAGGGCGGGCCGGCGTGGCGGCACACCGTCGGGATCGACGAGCCCGATACGACTGAACTGAACACGCTGGCCGCCGCCGATCTGCGCTGGCAGATTTCGCACGCCTTCGAACTCAAGAACAATGCCCAGGCGGTGTGGAGCTCCGGGAATAGCAGCTATGCGAATACCACGGGCCTCACCGGCAAGCTCAACGGTTCGCTTTCCGCGCGGCTCTCCTATGCGGTGCGCCATGAGACGTCACCGCCCGCAGGCTCGGAGATGACGGATACGATCACGCGCGCGACGCTGGTCTACGATTTCTGACGCACGCCCGGCGTCTACAGCGTCAGGCCTTTCCCCAGAACATGAAGACGACGGCGCCAAGGAGGCAGGCCAGCGCGCCGAAATGGCGCCAGTGGAGCGGTTCACCCAGAAAGGTGACCATGAAGACGCCGAAAACGGTCAGCGCGATGACTTCCTGCGTGATCTTGAGCTGGCCCGCGCTCCAGCCGCTGGCATAGCCGATGCGATTGGCTGGCACCGCAAAGCAATATTCGAAAAAGGCGATGCCCCAGCTGATCAGGATGACCAGTGCGAGCGGTTTGCTCATGCCGCCCTTGAGGTGCCAGTACCAAGCCGTGGTCATCAGGATGTTGGAGACGAGCAGCAGCGCGATCGTGGGCATGAAGCTCAAATGGCAGGTTCGCCGCGGGAAGGCGATGGGGAAAATACGCCGCTCGACGGCGTGATTTTCCCCGGTGCGATTAGCGGGCGACCATCGTGCTGCGCGCGATCCGAACGACCAGCGGGACCATGCCGGGATAGTTGGCCCGATCATAGGTCGACCCCGCGCCCAGATGCTGCGCGATCCGGCGATGGGCCTCGCCCAGCGCATGATAGGGCATGCTCGGCAGCAAATGGTGAAGCGCGTGATAGCGCAGACCGACCGGTGCCCAGAGCGCGGCCAGTGGCGCGGGTGGCGGCACATTGACGGAATCGAGGAACTGGCCGGTCACCGTCATCGTCTCGCCTTCATTCTCCCAGAGATGGGCGACCAGCGTGCGGAGCTGATTGGCGATCATCGCCACCGAGAGGATCGCAAGATAGGTGAGCAGCGGACGCCAGCCGAGCAGCGGCACGCTGGCGATGAGCGCCATCGACCACAGGCTGGTCCCGGCTTCCTGCCAGGCCCACATCCGCGCAAAGTCACCCTCCGGCGCCCGGCGCCGATAATCGGGATTGATGGACAAGGCCGAGTAGCGCTCCACGATGAACCGGCGCAGCGGGGGAATGACGAGGCTGAGCGGTGCCAGCACGCCGAAGCGCACGATGAACGCCACCGGGGCCAGAGCAGCCACGAGGATGAACAGCGGCAGGCTCCACGGCTTCATCAGCGCAAGCGGCAGATATTCCGGGTCATCGATGGTGCCATAGCGCGTCTTGGCATGATGCTGGGTGTGCACGCCCTCATAGAGAAAGGAGGGGAACAGCAAGGGAATGCCGATCAGCAGGTTCCACGTGAAACGAAAGCCCGGCAGCGCACCTGCCCGGATGTGCGTCAGTTCGTGGATGAAACTCGTCGCCCGATACAGTGCGAGAGCGGAAATCAAGCCAGCGAGGGCCACCACCCAACCTTGCGAGGCCAGCATGGCGAGCGCCATAGCCGCGTAGCCGATCAGCGCGGAGGCCAGGAAATCGGGCCAGTAGATGCCGGGCCGCGCGGTCGCCAGATCGCGCGTCAAATCCACGGCGGCGCGGAGCATCGCCATGTCATCGGGCGTGGTTGCCAGCGCAGGGCCCGCTGCGGCGGGGGCCTTGCCGGCTGGCGCGGACGGCGCTGCGTCCAGTCTCTGGTCGATTGCGGTCATGCAAAGGGGTCCTATCGGTCGAATGAGCACAGATCATGGCAGCAATGTGATTTTGTTCTGCCGCCACGGCGCGCGGCTTGACAAATCCGCCGCCAGTTCCGCAGTGCTGTGCCCTCTCAGCAGCGCCTCATGGTCGAAGCGCGGGACAGGGGTATCGCCGTGACGTCAGCCGATTTAGTGATCACTCCCGTCTCCGGCAAGGCCGACATGGCGGCGTTCATCGATTTGGCATGGACCATCTATGCCGATGATCCCCATTGGGTGCCGCCGCTGAAGAGCGAAGTGCGCGGCCTGCTGACACCGGGCAAGAACCCGTTTCACGAACATGCCGAGCATCAATATTTCCTCGCCCGGCGCGGTGGCAAGGTCGTAGGGCGCATCAGCGCGCATATCGATCATCTCGCCATTTCCATGCCTGCCGAGCAGGGCATGGGGCCGGGGACAGGCAATTTCGGCATGTTCGAAGCCATGGATGAAGCAACCGCGCACGCGCTGATCGAGACGGCGGAAGGCTGGCTGCGCGAGCGGGGGATGACCCGGGTGCTCGGCCCGATCTCGCTCTCCATCTGGGAGGAGCCAGGCCTTCTCGTGAAGGGCTTCGACCATTCCCCTACGGTGATGATGGGCCACAACAGGCCGGAATATCGCGCCTGGATCGAATCGGCTGGCTATGCCCATGCCAAGCAGCTCGATACTTATGAGCTCGACATCACGCAGGAATTTCCGCCGCTGATCCAGCGGATCGTCCAATCCGGCGAGCGTAACGAGCGCATTCGCATTCGCCATGTCGACAAGAGCGAGTTCGACCGGGATGCGGCAATCATCCTGCACATTCTCAACGATGCCTGGGGCCGCAACTGGGGCTTTGTGCCGATTACCGACCATGAGGTTGCGCATTTCGGCAAGGCGCTCAAGCCGCTGGTGTTCGAGGATCTGATTCGCATCGCTGAGCTGGATGGCGAGCCGGTGGCCTTCATGATGACGCTGCCGGACATGAACGAAGCGCTCGCCCGCCTTAACGGCACGCTCTTCCCCTTCGGCTGGGCAAAGCTGCTCTGGTGGCTGCGCAAGCCCAAGGTCCGCACCATGCGCGTGCCGCTGATGGGCGTGGTCCAGCGGCTCCAATCCTCGCGCATGGCGAGCCAGCTGGCCTTCATGATGATCGAATATATCCGCCGCGATGCCATCACCCATTATGGCGCGACGCGTGGGGAGATCGGCTGGATCCTCGATGATAATCAGGGCATGAAAGCCATTGCCGAGGCGATCGAGAGCCGCATTAACCGCAGCTATGTGATCTACCAGAAGGCGCTTTGACCGCTTCGCAAATCCGTACCGGCAACCCCTCTCTTGCGCGCAGGGGACTGCCGGGCCTAGGGACGGGCAAGGCCCTTATCGGAGACGCGCCATGTTGCGGCAACTGACCCCATCCCTATTCGTCGCCCCGCAGATCGATGCGGATGTCGTGGCGCAGGCTGCGGCGATGGGCATCTCGCTCATCGTGAACAACCGACCCGAGGGTGAGTCCGCAGACCAGACCTCCGGCGACACGATCGAGGCGGCGGCGCGGGAGGCGGGGCTCGATTATGTCGCCATTCCCGTCTCGCATAGCGGCTTTGCGCCCTGGCAGCTCGATGCGCTGGATGAGGCACTCGCGAAGAATGGCGAGGGCAAGGCGCTCTGTTATTGCCGCTCCGGCACCCGCAGCACGCTGCTTTGGGCCTTGGCGCGGGCGCGGGCGGGCGATTCGCCCGATGTCCTGGCCGAGCAGGCGGCCGCGGCGGGCTATGATCTCTCGCCTATTCGCGAGATGATGCACGCACTGGCCAACCAGAGGGGCTGACGGCCCCCGCCAGCACTCCTGTTCAGAACGCGAGGCGTAGCGCCGGCCAGAGCAGCATCAGCACGCCGATCATGCTGATGCCGAATACCATCGTCCGCACCACGGGAACCCCTGCAGCATAAAGCGGCAGATACACGATGCGCGCGCCGAGCCAGAGCGCGGCGCCAATGGCCGTCCACCGATCGAACAGGCCGAGCTGCGCATCGATGAGGATGGCGATGGCGACGATCGGAAAGGTCTCGAAATAATTTGCCTGCGCTCGCGCCAGCCGCCCGACGAGGGGCTTGGGCTCGGGCAGCGACTGATCGCGCGCGCCGACATTCCAGGCGGTGCCATATTGCGCGGTCTTGGCCCGCACGGCGGCGAAGATGTGAACGAGGGCCAGCAGGCAGCCCCAGGCCAGAATGATCAGTTCAATCGGCATCGTTCAGTCTCCTCATCGGGCGTCTTTCGCCGGACGAGGAATAGGACGGTCAGGCGCGAAATGAAATTGCCGTATCCGGGAAGGCAATCGTCAGCTTGCGGGAGCCCGAAAAAAAAGGCCGGCGCTTTCACGCCGGCCCAGGGATGTTCGCAGGAGGAACAACGGACGGCGGGGACCTTTCGCCCCCGCCGAATTCGGATCAGTTGTAAGCGCGCTCGCCGTGCTCGCCGAGGTCGAGGCCTTCCTGCTCGACTTCGGTGCTCACCCGCAGGCCAGTGAGGGCCTTGGCGATGAACATGGCGATGACGGTGCCGACGGTGGCGATGACGATCGTGGCAAGCACGGCCGTGATCTGGGTGACCAGCTGGTCGCCCATCGCATAGTCGGCGCCACCAGGGCCGCCGAGCGAGGGCGAATAGACCACTGCGGTGCCGATGGCGCCGATGATGCCGCCCACGCCGTGGATGCCGAAGGCGTCCAGCGAGTCGTCATAACCCAGCGCCGGCTTCACCTTCGCGACGAAGAAGTAGCAGACGATGGAGGCAACGGCACCGAGAACGATGGCACCGAACGGACCGGAGTTGCCCGCAGCGGGTGTCACGGCGACGAGGCCGGCGATGATGCCCGAGCAGAAGCCGAGAGCCGAACCCTTGTGGCCCATCACGCGCTCGGTGAGCATCCAGAAGAGACCAGCCGAGGCGGTGGCAACGAAGGTGTTGATCATGGCGAGCGCCGCAGAGCCATTGGCCTCAAGCGCCGAACCGGCGTTGAAGCCGAACCAGCCGACCCACAGCAGGCCGGTGCCGACCATGGTCAGCGTCAGGCTGTGCGGGGGCATCGGCTCGCTGGGGAAGCCCTTGCGCTTGCCGAGGATCAGGGCGGCGACCAGCGCGGACACGCCCGCATTGATGTGCACCACCGTACCGCCGGCGAAGTCCAGAGCGCCCATGGCGAAGAACACGCCGCGCGCTTCCCAGACCATATGGGCGACCGGGAAGTAGACGATGGTCAGCCAGACGATGGCAAAGACCATGATGGCCGAGAACTTCATGCGCTCGACGATGCCGCCAAGCACGAGGGCGATGGTGATCGCGGCGAAGGTCATCTGGAAGCTGACGAACACATATTCCGAGATCACTTCAGACGTGAAGGTCGCGGCGGTCGAATCCGGCGTGATGCCAGCAAGGAAGAACTTGCCCCAGCTGATGAACTGATTGCCTTCAGGACCGAAGGCGAGGCCGTAGCCGTACATCACCCAGATGAGCATCGCGAGCGCCGCAACGGCGCCGATCTGAGTCATGGTGGCGATCATGTTTTTGGAACGCGTCAGGCCGCCGTAGAACAGGGCAAGGCCAGGCAGGATCATGAGGAGAACGAGGACGGTGGCCGTCATCATCCATGCGTTGTTACCCGGATTGGGAACGGCAGGCGCAGCTTCCGCTGCGGCCTCCTGCGCCCATGCGGGCAAGGCGGCGAAGAGCGAAAGGCCCAGAGCCCCCGCCGCGCCGCAGAATGTCTTGAAAGGTGTCATGCGTTACCCCCTTTAACTTACAGCGCGGTTTCGCCGGTTTCGCCGGTGCGGATGCGGATGGCCTGTCCCACGTCGAGGACGAAGATTTTGCCATCGCCGATGGCGCCGCTGTTGGCGGCCTGCTGCACGGCTTCCACGACACGCGGCGCGAGGGCATCGTCACAGACGACCTCGACCTTGATCTTCGGAACCATGTTGGTGGAATATTCCGCACCGCGGTAGATTTCGGTCTGGCCCTTCTGGCGGCCAAAACCCTTCACTTCACTTACTGTCATGCCAGCCACGCCCAGCGCAGAGAGAGCTTCACGCACCTCGTCCAGCTTGAACGGCTTGATGATTGCCATAATGAGTTTCATCTCTTGCGCCCCCATTGGTTGCAGGGGAATGCCAAGCAAGAGATGTGCCAAATCATAAACGAGGCGTTAAAGCGGTTGGCAGTCGAGCCTCGTTGAGGCGATTGCCTCAAATTGAGGCGGCACGTGTGGGCAGTGCTTAAAAAGTACGCACAGATCGTTGGCAGTTATCAGGTAGATGGGCATCGAGGCCCAGCGACGTCAGATCGAGCGGGAGCGCCCCTGCGGATAACTGCCCAGCAGACGGACCCATTTGCTGTGGAACGCCAGTTCTTCCAGCGCGCGATCGACGGCGGGGTCGCCCGGCATCCCCTCAATATCGGCGTAGAATTCCGTCGCCGAGAAGCTGGCGCCGCGCTGATAGCTCTCCAGCTTGGTCATATTGACCCCGTTGGTCGCAAAGCCGCCCATTGCCTTGTAGAGCGCGGCGGGGATGTTTTTCACCTCGAAGAGGAAGCTCGTCATCACCGGCCCGTCGCGCGAGGGCATGATCGCATCGCGGCCCAGCACGACGAAGCGCGTCATGTTGTCGCTGCTGTCCTCGATCTTCTCATCATGGATCGTGAGGCCATAGAGTCGCGCGGCGAGCGAGGGCGCAATCGCCGCTGCGCCGGGCTCGCGGACCTCGGCGACCAGCGCGGCCGCGCCGGCGGTGTCGGCATAGACGATCGGGCGGATGCCACGGCTGCGCAGATATTTCCGGCACTGCCCCAGCGCCTGCACATGGCTGAGCGCGCTGACCGGCGGCGTATCGTCGGCGCTCATCAGGCTGTGGTGGATGGGGAGGAAATATTCGTCGATGATCGACAGGCCGGACTCGGGCAGCAGGAAGTGCATGTCCGCAACCCTCCCGTGCAGCGAATTCTCGATGGGAATCATCGCGCGGTCGGCGCGGCCATCGCGCACGGCATCCAGCGCGTCTTCGAAGCTGAAGCAGGGCAGGGGCAGGCCGTCCGGCGCAAAATCCATCACAGCCAGATGCGAATTGGCGCCCGGCGCGCCCTGAAAGCTGATCGCACGCTCAGGCGCGCGCGCGGCGGCGTCCGTCATCTCGGCGACAAGGCGCTGCGCGGGGAGCGGATAGGTGTCCATGATGGCCGCTGCGCTTAGGGCTTTGGGCCCTGCCGCGCAAGGCACCGGCGCATGTGTCGCGACACAGGCCTTCCGACAGGCTTGCACCCGCGCAATGCAGTCATTAAGGGGAGCGCCGACGGGCACCGGCAGCGCCGCGATTGAGGAGGTCGCGCGTCGGGTAGATTTCTGGAGATTGAGGGCGCATGAGCGATCGTTTCAATACCATTGCAGGCTGGGCACTGTTTGGCGGCATCATTGCGCTTGGCAGCGGCATTGTGAGCAGCAAGCTGTTTCACGCCGAGCGTCCCGAGCCGATGGGCTACGCGATCGAGGGCGTTGAGGCGGAAGGCGAGGGCGGTGCGTCCGGTCCTTCGCTGAACACGCTGCTCGCCTCGGCGGACGTGGCAGCCGGTGAGAAGGTCTTCGCCAAGTGCGTGGCCTGCCACACGGTCAATCAGGGCGGCGCCAATGGCATCGGCCCCAACCTCTGGGCCATCGTTGGCGACCCGATCGGCCATGGCCGTGGCGGCTTCGCTTTCTCGGATGCGCTCAAGAAGGTGGGCGGCAACTGGACCTTCGAGCAGCTGGATCACTGGCTGACCTCGCCGCGTTCCTTCGCCAACGGCACCAAGATGAGCTTCGCCGGTCTCAGCAAGCCTGAAGATCGCGCCAATCTGATCGCCTATCTCAACACGCAGGGCTCGAACCTGCCTCTCCCGGCTGCCGATGCACCGGCCGAGGCTGCGGCAGAAGGTGGCGCCGACAATGCGGCTGCTGCAGACAATGCGGCGGAAGCGGGCGCCGAGGGCGCTGCCGCCAACGCTGCGACGCCGCACGAATAATCTCATTAGCCAGAGCCCAGGCTTGGGTTCGGCCAAATATTCAAGCAGGCGCGGGGCAACCCGCGCCGCTTTTGTTATCCGACCCGCTGGTATCAGCGAGCCGGACGGGCGCGGACCTCAGCAGCCCGGCTGGCTATCCGCATAAAAGCTCTCGACCACGGCCCAGCCTTCTTCTGCCGTTTCGACCCAGCTGATCAGATCGAGATCGCGCGGGCTGATCACGCCTTCCTCGGCCAAAGCCTCGAAATTGACGACGCGTGTCCAGAAGTCCTTGCCGAACAGCAGGATAGGAATGCGCTTCATCTTGCCGGTCTGCACCAGCGTGAGCAGCTCGAAAAATTCGTCGAACGTGCCGAAACCACCGGGGAACACAGCCAGCGCGCGAGCGCGCAGGGTGAAGTGCATCTTGCGCAGCGCGAAATAGTGGAACTGGAAGGATAGATCCGGCGTCACATAGGGGTTGGGTGCCTGCTCGTGCGGCAGCACGATGTTGAGCCCGATGGTTTGCGCGCCGACGTCCGCCGCGCCCCGATTGGCCGCCTCCATGATAGAGGGGCCGCCGCCCGAACACACGACGAAGTGATGGCAGCCAGCTTCGTTCGGCGGACATTGCGCCGCGATTCGCGCCAGCTTGCGGGCTTCCTCATAATAACGCGCCTTTTCGGCGAGGCGCTCGGCGACTTTCCGGGCGCGCTCGTCGGGCGCGGCATCGATCAGCGCCTGCGTGGCCTCTGGCTCAGGAATGCGCGCCGAGCCATAGAAGACGAAGGTCGAGGCGATCTTCGCTTCATCGAGCAGCAGCTCCGGCTTCATCAACTCGAGCTGGAAGCGGACCGGCCGCAGGTCTTCCCGCAGCAGAAACTCGTTGTCCTGGAAGGCCAGCTTGTAGGATTTGCTTTCTGTCTGCGGGGTGGGGATGATCCGCTTGGCATCGATGGCTTCTTCGCGGGCACGGCGAAACTTGCTTTCGCGCACTGTAGGCTGGTCTGTCATCCAGTGGCGCTAGACGATTTCCGCGGAGAAGAAAACCGGCGGGTTCAGCGGCAAAAACTGCCCCGCCCGCCCATGTCGAAATGGAAATGGTCGCGGTGGGCGCTGTTATAGTCCGGGCCGAGCACGGTGCGGAATCGCTTGCACGCGCTCTGGTGGAGGACCCGCAGGAACTGGGCGTGGGTGCTCTCGCCCTGCCAATCGTTCACCAAGCTGATTCGGCGCCCGTCGGCCAGCACGAAGGCGGAAATGTCCACGGCATTGGCGTGCGCATGTTCGCTACGCTTGCCGGCGATTGTCCCGCCGGTGCCACGGACATCGCGGCAGGCATAAGTGCCGAAGGTCTCGACGCGCACCACTTCGCTGCGCAAATAGAGTCGCGCGGCGGGGCGCACCGCATATTGCACCCAGGCCGCGAAATTGGCGGCGAGGGGGCAGGTCATCGGCCCCAGATTGGCCACTGGCGTACCGATCTCCAGCAGGCGGATGGTATCGATTGTCGTGCAGCCGCCGCCCCGATCCTGATTGGGCAGCGGCTCAAAGCGGACCTTCGCGGTCGAGAGGCGCGCCGCGCACATGCGATAGCTCTCGCTGTTCGGCATCGTGCGCTGTGCCGGCGCGGCGGCCACCGGCGCCCTTACACCCGTGCGCGGGCTGGGGCGGTCGGCGCAGGCGGCAAGACTGGTGACCAGCAGAAGGCCGACCAGCCTGCGCGTTCCCGCCCCCAATCCCACCGATGACGCCCAATGGATCATGGCGCCGTTTATCACGCATCGCAGCTGAACAAAACCTAGACGGTGCAAGGGGATGCTTCGACCGCCGCGCGCGGTCTGGCGCCTGTCCGCCGAGGCTCCGTTCACCCCGGGCACGGCACGCCGGTCCCGATCTTACATTGACACCCGTCTGCAAATCTCTATGGCCGCCGGCGGGCCACGCGGTCCCAACGCCGCGCGTGCTCTCTGCAAGGAGACGCATACCATGACTGACGTTACGAAGCCGGCGACCACGCCGGCCCGCCCCCATTTCTCGTCCGGCCCCTGCGCCAAGCCGCCCGGCTATGATCCGGCGAAGCTGGCCACCGAAGTGCTCGGACGCTCCCACCGCTCAAAGCTCGGCAAGGATCGCCTCGCTTATTGCATCGCCCTGATGCGCGAGCTGCTGAACCTGCCCGAGACGCACCGCATCGGCATCGTGCCCGGCTCCGACACTGGCGCCTTCGAGATGGCGATGTGGACGATGCTGGGCGCGCGCCCGGTTACGACGCTCGCTTGGGAGAGCTTCGGTGAAGGTTGGGTCACCGATGCCGCCAAGCAGCTCAAGCTCGATCCGACGGTGCTGCGCGCCGACTATGGCCAGATCCCCGATCTGAATGCGGTCGACTGGTCGAATGACGTGCTCTTCACCTGGAATGGCACCACCTCGGGCGTGCGCGTGCCCAATGGCGATTGGATCGCCGACGACCGCGAGGGCCTCTCCTTCGCGGACGCCACCAGCGCCGTGTTCGCCTACGACCTGCCGTGGGACAAGATCGACGTCGCCACCTTCTCGTGGCAGAAGGTGCTGGGCGGTGAGGGCGGCCATGGCGTGCTGATCCTTGGCCCGCGTGCCGTCGAACGGCTTGAGCAGTACACGCCGAGCTGGCCGCTGCCCAAAGTGTTCCGCCTGATGTCCAAGGGCAAGCTCGCTGAGGGCGTGTTCAAGGGCGAGACGATCAACACGCCGTCCATGCTGGCGGTCGAAGATGCGATCTTCGCGCTCGAATGGTCCAAGACCATCGGTGGCGCCAAGGGCCTCATCGCCCGCGCGCAGGCCAATGCCGATGCGCTCAATGCCATTGTGGAATCGCGCGACTGGCTCGGGCATCTCGCTGCCGATCCGGCGACCCGCTCGATCACCAGCGTATGCCTCACCGTCGAGGGCGCCGATGCCGACTTCATCAAGAAGATGGCCTCGCTGCTCGAGAAGGCGGATGCCGCTTATGACGTCGCAGGTTATCGCGACGCCCCGGCTGGCCTGCGCATCTGGTGCGGTGCCACGGTCGACACCGCGGACATCGAGGCGCTCGGCCCTTGGCTCGATTGGGCCTATGCCGAGACCAAGGCCGCGCTGAGCGCGACTGCCGCCTGATATCTTGCCCGCTCCCCTTGAGGGGAGAGGGTTGGGAGAGGGGCAAACAACCTCTCCTATATCGCTCCATTCATTTAATAAAAGGGCCGGCGCCGAGAGGCATTCCCCTCTCCCCGGCCCTCTCCCCAAAAGGGGAGAGGGAGATTCAAATGACCAAGCCCAAAGTTCTCATTTCCGACAAGATGGACCCGCAGGCCGCGCAGATTTTCCGCGAGCGCGGTTGCGAGGTGGACGAGATCACCGGACTGAAGCCCGACGAGCTCAAGGAAATCATCGGCAAATATGATGGTCTGGCGATCCGCTCGGCCACCAAGGTGACCAAGGAGATCATCGACGCGGCGACCAATCTCAAGGTCATCGGCCGCGCCGGCATCGGCGTCGACAATGTCGATATTCCCTACGCTTCGGCCAAGGGCATCGTGGTGATGAACACGCCCTTCGGCAACTCGATCACCACCGCCGAGCACGCCATCGCCCTCATGTTCGCCCTCGCCCGCCAGCTGCCGGAGGCCGATGCCTCCACGCAGGCCGGCAAGTGGGAGAAGAACCGCTTCATGGGTGTCGAGGTCACGGGCAAGACGCTCGGCCTGATCGGTGCCGGCAACATCGGCTCCATCGTCGCCAGCCGCGCGCTGGGCCTCAAGATGAAGGTCGTTGCCTTCGACCCGTTCCTGACGCCCGAGCGCGCCATCGAAATGGGCGTGGAAAAGGCAGATCTGGACACGCTGCTGGCCAAGGCGGATTTCATCACGCTGCACACGCCGCTGACCGACCAGACCCGCAACATCCTCTCGGCCGAGAATCTGGCCAAGACCAAGAAGGGCGTGCGCATCATCAACTGCGCGCGCGGCGGCCTGATCGACGAGGCGGCGCTGAAGGCCGGTCTCGACAGCGGCCACATCGGCGGCGCGGCGCTGGACGTGTTCCAGACCGAGCCGGCGACGGACAGCCCGCTGTTCGGCACGCCCAACTTCATCTCGACCCCGCACCTTGGCGCGTCCACCAGCGAAGCGCAGGTGAACGTGGCGCTGCAGGTCGCCGAGCAGCTCAGCGACTATCTGCTGAGCGGCGGTGTCACCAACGCGCTCAACATGCCGAGCCTGTCGGCTGAGGAAGCGCCCAAGCTCAAGCCCTATATGGCGCTGGCCGAGAAGCTGGGCAGCCTGGTCGGCCAGCTTTCGCGTGACGTCATCCCCCGGATCTCGATCCACAGCGAGGGCGCGGCGGCTGAGCTCAATCAGAAGCCCATCGTCTCGGCCGTTCTCGCCGGTTTCCTGCGCACGCAGACGGACACGGTGAACATGGTCAACGCACCCTTCCTCGCCCGCGAGCGCGGCATCGAGGTGCGCGAGATCAAGACCGAGCGCGAGGGCGACTACAGCACCCTGATCCGCGTCTCGGTGAAGACCTCGCAGGGCGAGCGGTCGGTGGCCGGCACGCTGTTCGGCAATGGCGCCCCGCGCCTGGTCGAGCTGTTCGGCATCAAGGTCGAGGCCGATCTCGATGGCACCATGCTCTACATCGCCAATGTCGATGCGCCGGGCTTCATCGGTGGCGTGGGTGGCATTCTTGGCGAGGCCAAGATCAACATCGGCACCTTCCACCTCGGCCGTCGCGAGGCCGGTGGCGAGGCGATCCTGCTGCTCTCGGTCGACGAGACCGTGCCGCAGACGCTGGTCGACAAGATCTGCGCCCTGCCGAACGTGCACCGGGTCTGCCCGCTCAAGTTCTAAATCACGGCCCGGCCCGGCGTGTCATCACGTCGGGCCGGTCACGCTTGTAATTTATCCTCGCTTGGCGAGCGGAATCGGCTAAATGCCGCGCCATGACTGAAGCCATCGCTCCCGGATTGCTGCCCGAAGGGCTTGCCGATCGTCTGCCGCCCAAGGCGGAGGCCTCCGCCCGCCTTGTGCGCGAAGTGCTCGATACCGTTGCATCGCATGGCTATCGGCGCGTGATGCCGGCCCTGGCCGAGTTTGAGGAAACGCTGGTCGCGCGCCTGCAGTCGGCCCGCGCCGAAGATCTGCTCCGCGCCGTCGATCCGCTCTCCCAGCGCAGCCTGGCGATCCGGCCGGACATGACCGCCCAGATCGGCCGTATCGCCGCCACCCGCATGGCTGCGACCCCGCGTCCGCTGCGCTTGTGCTATGGCGGGCCGGTGATGAAGCTGCGAGCCGACCAGCTGCGGCCCGAGCGCGAGCGGATGCAGGTCGGCGCCGAGATCATCGGCACAGACAGCGTCGCGGCGGCAGTCGAGATCGTCAATGTCGCCATCGAAGCGCTGCAGCGCGCGGGTGTCAGCGGCATCACCATTGACTTCACCTTGCCCGACCTCGTGACGATGCTTGCCGATGGCCCGATGCCGCTTCCCCAGGGCGACGTCGAGGCGGTCCGCGACAGTCTCGACGCGAAGGATGCAGGTTCGCTGGCGGCGCTGGGCGAAGCGGCGCGGCCCTATCTGGCGCTCATTGAAGCGACCGGGCCATTCCACCCCGCCATGGACCGGCTGCAGGCCTTCAACGCGGGGCCAGCCAAAGGCAGGCTGGATAACCTCATTGCGGCGCTGCGGGCGATTGCCAAGCCGATCGGCTGGGATATCACGCTGACGCTCGATCCCACCGAGCGCCACGGTTTTGAATATCAGAGCTGGTTCGGTTTTTCTGTCTTTGCCGAGGGCTTCATCGGCGAGATCGGCCGGGGCGGCAGCTATGCGGTGGCGGGCGCGGACGGCAAGGCTGAGCCGGCCATGGGCTTCTCGCTCTACCCTGATCCGCTCATCGATGCCGGGTTCGGCACCACGGCCGCGCAGCGGGCTTTTTTGCCCATTGGACATGATGGCGCCCGGGCTGCGGCGCTCAGGGCGGAAGGCTGGGTGACCATCGCCGCGCTGGACGAGGCCGACGACCCACTGGCGCTGGGTTGCGAAGCGATTCTGGACGGCACCGAGCTTCGGCGGTTGTAACATCCGGGCTCGCCCGCAGGGGCAGCGGACTGGAAACGCAGCAATTTTCCCTGCTAGGGCGTCGGTGGAATGACGGACGTAGCAGAGGAGCCAATCGCTTGACCAACAAGACCTACGCGGTTTCGCGCAACCCCCTCTGGGTCAGCTGGCGGGAACGCTCGATTGCGACGGTGGATCACGACGCGATCCTGCGGAGGATCGTCGAGGAATCCGGCTGGTCGCCGCGTTATGTCTTCATGACGGTCATATCCGCCGGCATCGCCATTCTCGGGCTGCTGCTGCCGTCCAGCGCGGTCCTCATCGGCGCCATGCTGCTGTCTCCGTTGATGATGCCGATCATAGGCCTGGGCTTTGCGCTTGCAACGCTGGATTTTGCCGAAATGCGCGCGTCCGGCTTCGCGCTGGCGGTCGGCGCGGTGATTGCGATCGCGTTCACCGCGCTGTTTGTCCTGGTTTCACCGGTGCAGACCGTGACGACGGAAATCGCGGCCCGCACCCGCCCCAACCTCTTCGATCTTCTCGTCGCTTTCTTCTCGGCACTCGCGGGTGGTTATGCACTTATTCGCGGGCGGGGCGAGACGGTCGTGGGCGTTGCCATCGCCATCGCCCTCATGCCGCCGTTGGCCGCCGTCGGCTTCGGCATCGCCACATGGAACTGGACCATTGCCGGCGGTGCTTTCCTGCTCTTCATGACCAACACGGTCACGATCACGCTCACGGCCGCATTCATGGCGCGGCTCTACGGCTTTGGCTCCCACCTCACGCCGGCGCATACCCGACTGCAAAGCATTGTGATGGTGGTCTGCATGACGGCGCTTTCGGTGCCGCTGGCGCTTACCTTGCGGCACATCGCCTGGGAAACGCTGGCCGCCCGCCAGGTGCGGGACGTGATCCAGCGCCAGTTCCCCCAGACGGCACGCATCAGCGATCTGGAAACCGACTTCAACCGCCAGCCCATGCGGGTCGTCGCCACCGTGCTTACGCCCACTTATGCGAAGGATGCCGAGCGGGACACCGCGACCAGCCTGCGCGATGCGCTGCAGCGGGAGTTGGATGTCACCATCGACCAGATCCAGGTGGGGGCGGGCAATAGCGAGGCGGCTCAGGTGGCCGCCGCCCAGTCTCGCGAGCGCACGCAGAGCCTTGAGCGCTTTGCGACGACGGCCGTGGACCGACTGGCCCTCGTCGCTGGCGTGTCCAGCGATGCGGTCCTGGTGGACCGGGGCCGGCGCCAGGCCACGGTCGCAGCCGAGCCGCTCACCGGCGCGTCGCTCGATCTCTACCGCCAGCTGGAACGGCGCGCATCCGCCGGCCTGGAGGGCTGGACGCTGGTGCTGACGCCGCCGCCCGCCCCGCTGCCGGTCATCGGCTTTTCGGGCGAGGCATTGACCCAGCAGGGCGCCGCCGATCTCGATCTGGCCGTGTGGGCGGCGCGGCGGGTGCCATTGGGCATCACCATTACGGGGCAGGCCGCACGCGCCGAGATGGTGCGCGAGATTCTGCGCGCCCAACAAATTCCGGACCAGCGCTTGCTGATGGCGCCAAATGGCGATGCAGATGTCCGCCTGAGTTGGCGCCTGCCGGACTGATGCCGATCCGCTGCGAGCGGCGGTGGGTTACCAGTCGCTGCCCTCCGCCACCGCCTCTTGCTCCTCGGGCCGGGTTTCCCGTCCAAGCGCCGCATTGCGATGCGGGAAGCGGCCGAAGCGGGCGATGATCTCGCGGTGGGCCTCGGCGAATTTCAGATTATGTTCGAAGCCCGGCGCGCTGAACAACGCCACGCACAAGTCCTGATCGGCCAAATCCTCGCTGTGCATGAACGGCATGTAGAAGAAGGCGCGGGCGCCCGCCACAAATGCCTTGTCGAAGCCACGGTCCAGCGCCACGCGCGCGATCTCACGGGCGAGCGGATCGGTCGCGAAGGCGCGAGCCTCCTCTCGGAACATGTTGCGCGGAAACTGGTCGAACAGAATGAGCGCCGCCAGCGCCGTGTCGGCATCGGCCACGAACATATCGGCGGGTTTGTCGCGCTGCGCTTCCCAGAGCGAACGGAAGAGATGCGTCAGTCGCACATCCTCTTCCTCGCTCGAATCGAACCAGCCCTCCGGGCCGATCTCATTGAGCCAGTGATTGAGCACCGCCGGCACCCAGTCGGGATCGACATGCACCCGCGCCGGCTTGCGCTCGGGGAAATGGTCCTGCACGCGCAGCGGCAGGCCATCGATGCTTTGCGTCCGGGTTGAGATGCGCGCCAGCCGTTCCGGCGTTTCGTTCTGCTCATGATAACGAGAGAGCGTGTCGCGATCCTTCTCGTGCCGCATGAAGGGCACGCCCCAGCCGCAACTCTCCTGCACGCTCTCCACCGCGATCATGAAAATCTGTCGGGTACCGGGCAGGATGGTGAAGGGCCGCGAGGCGAAATCCCATTCATCATCCTGAGGCAGCACCGCCTTGCCTCGCCCATAGAGTCGCAGGATCAGCGGGGGGTGGTCGAACGCACAGAACATGATGGTGATGCGCCCGTCCGCTGAAAGATGGGCCTGGGTCTCGTTGCCGGATCCACCCACATCCAGATAGCCGACCAGATTGGGCCCCAGCACGCGGAAGCTGTCCATGCCCTTGGGACTGAGGTTGATCCGCGCGCCGTCCGCAGCGGTGGCGACAAAGAAGACCGGCTGTTTCTCGATGAAGCTGCGTTGCTTGTCGGAAATGGCAGTGAAGAATTCAGACATGGGGCCTCAGGTCTTGCTGGTCGGATGCGCACATTGACGCGCATGGTTCATGCGCATAGCTTGCGCATATGAAGCTTGATCCTATCGCGTCCGGCAAGCGCAAGCCAGTCAATCTCTCGCTCGATACTGGCGTGGTGGAGGCCGCGCGGGAGGCCGGGATCAATCTCTCCCAGACCTGCGAAGCGGCCCTGCGCGCGGCGGCGAAGGCAGAGCGCGAGCGGCGCTGGCAGGAGGAGAACAAGGAGTGGGTCGAAGCCCACAACGCGTGGGTTGAGAAGAACGGCCTTCCCCTTGCCCGTTACCGCATGTTTTAATGGCCCAATATGATGTCGTTCGGCTGAGGTCGGGGCAGTATGTCGTAGACTGTCAGGCTGAGGTGCTGTCGGGCATCAACACACGGTTTGTCGTTCCGCTGGCTTACCCAAACGACGCGCCGCCGCCCCGGCCGGGCCTCAATCCCCGCTTTCGTATGCAGGGCGAAGACTGGGTGCTTGTCACCCAGTTTGCAGGTGCAGTGTCGGTGTCGGAAATCCAAGAAATCGCCGGCTCCCTCGCGCAAGAAGAATACCGGATCAAGAACGCGCTCGACATGTTGCTGACTGGGGTGTGACGGCGTTGTCTGGTCGTTCCGACCGGCGCCTCAACCCCCGGTGCCGCCGACCGTCAGCCCTTCGAGCAGCAGCGTCGGCTGGCCCACGCCCGCGGGCACGCCCTGACCCGCCTTGCCGCACATGCCGATGCCTTCATCGAGTGCGAGGTCGTTGCCGATGCCGACGATGCGGTGCAGTGCGGCGGGGCCATCGCCGATCAGCGTTGCGCCCTTGATGGGGTCGCCGATCCTGCCATTCTCGACCTTGTACGCCTCGGTGCAGGAGAAGACGAACTTGCCCGAGACGATGTCCACCTGTCCGCCGCCAAAGCTGCGCGCGAAGATGCCGGTCTTCACGCGGCCGAGCAGCTCGGCGGGATCGTCGTTGCCCGCGCGCGCATAAGTGTTGGTCATGCGTGGCATCGGCGCATGGGCATAGCTTTCGCGCCGGCCGTTGCCAGTGGGTGCCACGCCCATCAACCGCGCGTTGAGCCGGTCCTGCATGTAGCCGCGCAGAATGCCGTCTTCGATCAGCACATTCTCCTGCGTGGGGGTACCCTCATCGTCGATGCTAAGCGACCCGCGTCGCGCGTCCATCGCGCCATTGTCGACCACCGTCACGCCCGGCGCCGCCACGCGCTCGCCGATCTTGCCCGAGAAGGCGCTGGTGCCCTTGCGGTTGAAATCGCCCTCCAGGCCATGACCGACGGCCTCATGCAGCATCACGCCCGGCCAGCCAGGGCCAAGCAGCACGGTCATCTCGCCCACCGGTGCGGGCACCGAGCGGAGGTTGACCTGCGCCTGTTTAAGCGCCTCGTCGATCGCGCGCTGCCAGGTCGCCTCCTCGAACAGGGAATCGTAGAGATAGCGCCCGCCAATGCCAAAATAGCCGGTTTCGCGCCGCCCATTCTCTTCCATGATGATCGAGACGTTGAGGCGGACGAGGGGACGCACGTCGGTCGCCACGAAGCCGTCCGGCCGCACGATCTCAACGACCGACCAACTACCGGCCAGCACTGCAGAGACCTGCACCACGCGCGGATCGCGGGCCCGGGCTGCTGCGTCGATCTTGGCCATCAGGTCGACCTTCTGCGCGAAGGGGACGAGATCGAGCGGGTTGGCGTCCGTATAGAGATGCCGATTGGTGCGTTGCGGCGGCGTGGCCATGGCCTGCTGTGCCGGGTCGAGCAACTTCAGCGTCTGCGCTGCCTTGCGGATCGCCCGCTCGCTGATGTCATTGGCGTGCGCGAAGCCGGTCATCTCGCCAGAGACGCCGCGCAGGCCAAATCCGGCATCGGTGGAATAATCCGCTGTCTTCAGCCGCCCATCATCGAAGCCGAAGCTCTCGGTCGCGACATATTGCAAGTAAAGCTCGCCATCCTCGCAGCCGGTCAGCGCCTCGGCGGTGAGCCGGCGGGCGCTATCCGGGTCGAGAGACCCATCGCGATACAGGAAGGAACGCACGTCTGTGGTCTGGGGAGCAGCATCTGTCATGGCCATGATATAGGTCCTTTGGGGCACATCGCAAAGCCGCGCTGGAACCGGGACGTGCCGGTCGCCATTTAGAGGCCATGGCCGACTTCTCCTGGATTCGCGCAGAGGCGCATGGGCTGCATGTCGTGCCGGCCAAGGCGTGGGTCGATCCGGCCGATCCGGTGGAGACAGCCCTCGTCACGCACGGCCATGCCGATCATGCCCGGGGCGGCCATGGCCGCTGCATCGCGACGCCGGAGACGCTGGCCATCATGGACCTGCGGTACGGTCCGCCCGGCGCCGCGCAACCGGTGGCCTACGGCGAGACGATCAGCCTGCCGGGGAGCGTGCAGGCGACCTTCCTGCCGGCTGGGCATGTGCTCGGGTCCGCGCAGATCCTGTTTGAACATGCCGGCGAGCGGGTGATCGTCACTGGTGACTATAAGCGCCGGGCCGATCCGACATGCCCGCCTTTTCAGGTTACGCCCTGCGATGTGTTCATCACCGAAGCCACGTTCGGCCTGCCGGTCTTCCGTCACCCCCCGATTGGCGAGGAAATCGGCAAGCTGCTCAAGGCGCGCGAGGCCAATCCCGAGCGCTGCATCCTTGTGGGGGCCTATGCGCTGGGCAAGGCGCAGCGGGTCATCGCCGAGCTGCGCCAAGCTGGTTATGTCGAGCCGATCTATCTGCACGGCGCGCTGGAGCGGATGTGCCGGTTGTATGAAGACCTCGGCGTCGATTTGGGCGAGCTGAGATTGATCGCCGGAATGCCCAAGGGTGCGCTGGCCGGGCAGATCATCCTGTGTCCGCCCTCGGCGCTCAACGATCGCTGGAGCCGTCGCCTGCCCGATCCGGTCACGGCCATGGCAAGCGGCTGGATGCGGGTGCGACAGCGTGCGCGGCAGCGCAATGTCGAGCTGCCCCTGGTGATCTCGGACCATGCCGACTGGGCGGAACTGACGACCACGATCGCGGAAGTGAATCCGGCGCAGACCTGGATCACCCATGGCCGGGAAGATGCGTTGCTGCGCTGGTGCGAGCTGCACCAACGCCGGGCCCGCGCGCTCGCCCTTGTCGGCTATGAGGATGAGGACGACTGATGGAGGCCTTCGCTGCCCTGTTGGATGCGCTCGTCTACACCCGCTCGCGCAACGGCAAGCTCGCCCTGATCGCTGCCTATCTGCGCGAGACGCCCGATCCTGACAGGGGCTGGGCGCTTGCTGCGTTGACGGACGGCCTCGATTTTCCGGCGGTGAAGGCCGGCACGATCCGCGCCTTGCTGATGGATCGCGTCGATCCGGTTCTGTTCAAGCTCAGCCGCGATTTTGTCGGGGATACGGCGGAGACGGCGAGTCTGCTCTGGCCGGACAATCCCGCTGCGCTCGATCCCCCAAGCCTGAGCGAAACGGTGGCGGCGCTGTCCGCTATGACCCGCCAGTCCGTCGCCCCAGCGCTGGCGCGGCTCATGGATCGGCTAGATGTGAATGGCCGCTACGCGCTCATCAAGATGGCGACGGGTGCGATGCGCATCGGCATTTCGGCGCGGCTCGCCAAGGTCGCCTTCGCGCAGGCGTTCGATGTGCCGGTGGACGATGTCGAGGAATATTGGCACGGCCAGACGCCGCCCTATGGCGCGCTATTCGACTGGGCCGCGAAGGGTGGCCCTCCGCCGCGCGTCGACCATATCCCCACCTTCCGTCCCTTCATGCTCGCGCACCCGCTGGAAGATGATGTCATCGCGCGCGAAACGCTCGACATGGCCGACTATGCCGCCGAGTGGAAATGGGATGGCATCCGCGTGCAGATGGTTCATGTGCCGGAGTCGGATGGCGCGGGGCCGGGCGGGGATACGCGGCTCTTCTCACGCACCGGCGATGATATCACCGGCAGCTTCCCGGATATCGCGGCGGCGTTTCGCGAGCCCGGCGTGCTGGATGGCGAACTGCTGGTGCGCGGCACGCATCAGGGCGGCGAAGAGGGCGGCGCGGCGAGCTTCAACGCCTTGCAGCAGCGGCTGGGGCGCAAGACTGTCTCTAAGGCGATGCTCACCGATTTTCCCGCCTTCGTCCGCCTCTACGATGTCTTGCTCTCCGACGGCGAGGATCATCGCGCGTTGAGCTGGGAGCAGCGCCGCGCCGTGCTGGAGACGCTGGTGCCCCGGCTCGACTCCGCCCGCTTCGACATTTCGCCGCTGATCGAGGCTGCAAGCCTTGCCGATCTTGCCGCCATTCGCGAGCGCGCACGCGATGATGCCATCGAGGGCGTGATGCTCAAGCGGCGGGATAGCCCTTATGTCGCCGGCCGCCGCACGGGCCTATGGTACAAGTGGAAGCGCGATCCCCTGCTCGCCGATTGCGTGCTGATGTATGCCCAGCGCGGCAGCGGCAAGCGCTCCTCCTTCTACAGCGATTTCACTTTCGGCTGCTGGGATGGCGATCCCGATGCCGGCGCCGAGCTGCTGCCTGTCGGCAAGGCCTATTTCGGCTTTACCGACGAGGAGCTGAAGTGGCTCGATTCTCACGTCCGCCGCCACACCGTCAATCGCTTCGGCCCGGTGCGCGAGACGGATAAGAGCCTGGTCTTCGAAGTCGCGTTCGATTCGATCCACGAGAGCAAGCGCCACAAGTCCGGCCTCGCCATGCGCTTCCCGCGCATCAGCCGCATCCGCAATGACAAGCCCGCCCATGAGGCCGACCGGATCGAAAGCTTGCGGGCGATGATCTCCGGCTAGGGGAGCTGGGACGGCTTACCCGCCGATTTCGGCGATCAGTTTCTGCCCATCTTCCTCGTCCCACTCCAGCGCACCGACGATGCGGGCGACTTCCTTGCCCGCGCCATCGTAGAGAATGGTCGTGGGCAACGTGCCGGTGCCGTAATCGAAGCCGAGCGCATTCTCCCGGTCCAACCAGGTCTGCAGCGTAGAGAGCTTGCGGGCCGACCAGAAGGCGGGAACGCCATCAGGTTCCATGTCCTGCGAAACGGCAATCACCTTGACGCCCTTGGCTTCCGCAGCCTTGGCGGCGCGGTCGAGGGCAGGCAGTTCGGCCACGCAAGGCGCGCACCAGGTCGCCCACAGATTGACCAGCATCGGCTTGCCCTGCGCAATGGCCTTGAGCGTCGCCGGCTTGCCCTCGATGGTGGTGAAGGGCTTGTCCGGCATCGCCTCGCCCTTGCGGCTGCGGTCGATGACATGGGAGAAGGTCTTGCCCGCGCTCCCCGGTGCGGCTTCGTCCGGGCTCACTTCATCGGGGGAGAGGGCATTGCCCACTGCGGCGGCGTTGCCGGCGCCTTGCGCGTTTTGAGCGGATTGCCTATCGCAGCCGCTCGCGGCCAGTGAGAGGCCGATCAGCATAGCAAGGGCAGAAATAGAGCGCATGGCAGACTCCGCAAGCAAGGGCGCGAACAGCATGTGGGGCGGTCGCTTCGCGGCCGGGCCGGCCGCCGTCATGCGCGAGATAAATGCCTCGCTTCCGTTCGACAAGCGCTTGTGGCGGCAGGACATTGCCGGCTCCATCGCGCACGCCCGGATGCTCGGCGCGCAAGGCATCCTTGCGCAGGACGAGGCAGCGACGATCATCGGCGGGCTGGAGGCGATCCAGGCCGAGTATGAAGCCGGTGATCTGCCCGAAGATCTCGACCTTGAGGACATTCATATGGCCACCGAGGCGCGGCTGGCCGAGAAGATCGGTCCCGTCGCCGGGCGGCTGCACACGGCGCGCTCGCGCAACGATCAGGTGGCGACCGATTTCCGCCTCTTCGTACGCGATGCTATCGATGAGGTCGATGCCAGCCTCAAGGCGCTGCAGCGGGCGCTGATCGGTCGGGCGGGCGAGCATGCGCAGAGCGTGATGCCCGGTTTCACCCATTTGCAAAGCGCTCAGCCGGTGACGCTCGGCCATCACCTCATGGCCTATTATGAGATGATCGCGCGGGATCGCTCGCGCTTTGCCGATGCGCGCGCCCGGCTCAACCTCTCACCGCTGGGTGCGGCCGCGCTGGCAGGGACGGGCTTCCCCACCGATCGCCATATGACCGCGCAAGCGCTCGGCTTCGACGGGCCGACGCGCAACAGCCTCGACAGCGTTTCCGACCGGGATTTCGCGCTCGATTACCTCATGGCCGCCACCCAATGCAGCCTGCACCTCTCGCGGCTGGCGGAAGAGTTCGTGATCTGGGCGAGCCAGCCCTTCGGCTTCATTTCGTTGCCCGACGCTTATTCCACCGGCAGCTCGATCATGCCGCAAAAGCGCAATCCCGATGCCGCCGAGCTGGTGCGCGGCCATTCCGGGCGGATCATGGGCTGCATGACGTCGCTGTGCGTCACCATGAAGGGCCTGCCGCTGGCTTACTCCAAGGACATGCAGGACGATAAGCCGCCTTTGTTCGAGGCGCATGATCTGCTCGGCCTCTCTATCACCGCGATGACCGGCATGGTGGAGACGACGACCTTCCGCACCGAGCGGATGCGGGCGCTGGCGGAAAGCGGCTTCGCAACCGCAACCGACCTTGCCGACTGGCTGGTGCGGGAAGGCAATGTGCCGTTTCGCGAGGCGCATCACATCACCGGGCGTGCGGTCAAGGCCGCGGAAGAGGCGGGTGTGCAGCTTGCCGCGCTGCCGATCGAAGCGCTCAAGGCCATTGATGCGCGGATCGACGAGCGCGTCTTTGCGGTGCTGACGGTGGATGCCTCCGTTGCCAGCCGCAAGAGCTACGGGGGCACCGCACCCGATCAGGTGCGCGCGCGGATTGCCGAAGCGCAAGCCGCGCTGGATGGAGAGACCGGTCGATGAAGGCGATGAATCACAAGATGATCGCGCGTGCCGCTCTGGCGCTGCTCGTGGCGGCTGGTCTTTCGGGCTGCGGCTCGGTGAAGGATTTGCGCCCCAAGGAGGGCATGGGTCAGGTGCCCAAGGCCGCCGCCGCGCCTGAGCGGGAGACGCCCAAGCAGCTCATGACGCCATCCACTCAGGCAAAGCCGGACCGGCAGGCGGATCTGCTCGACCGCTCCATGGAGCGCGCGGAGGACCCGTTCGATCTGCCGCCCGGGCCGAACAACGGGCGGAGTGGCGCAAACACCACGGAATAAGCAGCGCAACATCCGTTCGTGTCGAGCCCTTCGACTGCTCGCAGGGCGGGCGCTCAGGATAAACTACAGCCTCGGGCTGAAGTCGAGACACCAAGGACGGTCCTAACGTGTCTCGACTTCGCTCGACACGAACGGGAACGTGGTGGTGGAGTTCTCGCCATCGGCGGCTTCCCCCGCTTGTGCCTCGCCTGATGCGGGCATAGGACTGGGGCATGGATATTCAGACCACCCAAGCCGCCGCCACGCCGCCTGTCATCCGCCGCGAGGATTATCGTCCGCCGCTCTGGCAGGTCCCGCAGATCGGCCTCGACTTCGATCTCGATGCCCGCGCCACCCGCGTCAAGGCCCGGCTTGAGGTCACCCGCACCGGCGACCATGCGCAGTCGCTGCGACTGGATGGCGACGGACTGACGCCGCTGCGGGTCGCCGTCGACGGCCGCACGCTCGCCCCCTCCGATTGGAAGCTCGAGGACGGCGACCTGCTGATCCCGCTGACCGGCGAGAGCCACGTCGTCGAGACCGAGGTCGAGATCAATCCTGCAGCGAATACACAGCTAATGGGGCTCTACGCCTCTGGCGGCCTGCTCTGCACCCAGTGCGAGCCGGAGGGCTTCCGTCGTATCACCTTCTTCCCGGACCGGCCGGATGTGCTCTCGCGTTATGATGTGACCCTACGCGCCGACAAGGCGACCTATCCCGTGCTGCTCGCCAATGGCGATCCTGTCGAGGCGGGCGATCTGGAGGGCGGGCGGCATTGGGCGCGCTGGACCGATCCGTTCCCCAAGCCGAGCTACCTGTTCGCGCTGGTCGCGGGCAATCTCGCCTGCAATGCGGACAGCTTCACGACCATGAGCGGCCGGCCGGTGAAGCTCGGCATCTGGGTGGCAGAAAGCGATCTGCCGCGCACGGATCATGCCATGAAGGCGCTCAAGGATTCAATGGCGTGGGACGAGCGCGTCTATGGCCGCGAATATGATCTCGATGTGTTCAACATCGTGGCGGTGGCGGATTTCAACTTCGGCGCGATGGAGAACAAGGGCCTCAACATCTTCAACACGCGCTACATTCTGGCAGACCCGGAAACGGCAACCGACCCGGATTATGACGCCATTGAGGCGGTTGTGGCGCACGAATATTTCCACAACTGGTCGGGCGACCGGGTGACCTGCCGGGACTGGTTCCAGCTCTCCCTCAAGGAAGGTTTCACCGTCTATCGCGATCAGGAATTTTCTGCCGACATGGGCTCGGCAGCGGTCAAGAGGATCGAGGATGTGCGCGTGCTGCGCGCGGCGCAGTTCCAGGAAGATGGCGGTCCGCTCGCCCATCCGGTGCGGCCAGAATCCTATATGGAGATCAGCAACTTCTATACGGCAACCGTCTATAACAAGGGCGCCGAGCTGATCCGCATGATGGCCCGGTTGCTGGGGCCGGAGCGGTTCCGCAAGGGCACTGACCTCTATTTCGACCGGCATGACGGGCAGGCGGCGACCTGCGAGGATTTCGTGCGCGCGATGGAAGATGGCGGCGGCATCGATCTCGCGCAGTTCCGGCTCTGGTACAGCCAGGCCGGCACCCCGCGCGTGACGGTCGAGACCGCGCATGATGCGACGAGCGGCACGGTGACGCTCACCTTGCGCCAGACCGTGCCGCCGACGCCGGGGCAGGGCGAGAAGCAGCCCATGGCGATCCCATTCCTCTTCGCCTTGTTCGACCGGGAAAGGGGCGCCCATGCCGGCGAGGAGTTGGAGGTGCTGACGCAGGCGGAGACGGTCATCACGCGCACCGGCTTCGCGCAGCCACCGGTGCTGTCGCTCAATCGCAGCTTCTCCGCGCCAGTCGTGGTGGACGCCGAGCAGAGCGCCGAGGATCTGGCCTTTCTCGCCGCGCGCGATGACGATGCGTTCAGCCGCTATGAGGCGCTGCAGCAGCTCATGATCAATGGCCTGCTCAGCCATATTGCTGGCGGACCGCTGGAGAGCGGCGTCATCATCGACTCGATCCGCCGGACGATCAGCGACGACACGCTGGACCGGGCGCTGATCGCCGAAGCGGTGAAGCTGCCGAGCGAGGCCTATCTCGGCGATCAGATGCAGGTCGTTGATCCGGATGCCATCCATGCGGCGCGCGAGGCGCTGCAGCACGAGATCGGCGCGCAACTGGAGCAGGACTGGCGCAGGCTCCATGCCGATTGCGCGCGTAACGGCTTCTCGCTGTCGGCGGATGCGCGCGCGGCCCGCAAGCTGCGCGGGGTTGCCTTGAGCTATCTGGTCGCATCAGGCGCATCGGATGGCCCGGCGCTTGCCTTCGCCCAGTTCGAGCAGGCGGATAATATGACCGAGCGCCAGGCCGCGCTGGCTGTTCTCGCCAACGGCACGGCGGCAGAGCGGGACGCAGCACTGGCGGCGTTCCACGCGCGCTATGCGGGCAATGCGTTGGTCATCGACAAATGGTTCCAGACTCAGGCTTTGGCCTTCCATCCGGAGACGGTCGATAATGTCGCGGCGCTGAGCAGCCACCCCGACTTCACACTCGCCAACCCCAACCGCGCCCGCGCGCTTTATGGCGCGTTTGCCGCCAACCAATGGGCGTTCCACCGGGCGGACGGCAAGGGCTATGAGATGGTGGCAGGCGCTATTATCGCGCTGGACAAGCTCAATCCGCAGACCGCCGCGCGGCTCGTGCCGCCACTTGGTCGCTGGCGCCGGTTCGATGCGCAGCGGGGTGCCGCGATGCGCGCGGCGCTGGAGCGGATCATCGCCGAACCCGGCCTTTCGCGGGACGTGATGGAGCAGGCGACGAAGAGCCTCGCCTGAGCGGGATAGGGCTGCGGCCGGCGTCAGGTCCGGCTGGAGACCCAGGTCGCCACGGCATTGGCGACATCGTTGGCGGCGGCGCTGATCGCCGGGGCGACGCCATCTGCGTCGATGCGGCTGACCGGCGCGGAGGCGGTGAAGCGCTGGCGCGTCACCGTCAGGCCGTCCGGCGAGAGCATGGTCGCGTCGAACGTGACGACCGCTTCCCGGCGCGTCGCATCGATACCGAATTCGACCAGATCGCCATTGAGAATGTAGCCGGTGCGGGCGAGATACTGGCCGGGGTCGAGCACCAGGATATTGCTGCGCGACCGGATCGTCTCCGATAGGAGAGACTGGAATTGCCGGGCCGGCGTATCGACCCAGATCGCATCCTTCACATAGGCAAAGCTGGTGCTGTTCTCGCGCACCGCCACGCGCGGGGTCGCGAGGGCTTTGGGCACGTTCGGCACGTCGATGAACAGGGCGGATTCGCTTGCACTGGACGCCGACACGCCAGCCGGCACCGTCGCCGTGCTGGCAATGGCGAGCAGCCGGTCGGGCGGCTCGGCACCGAACTTCACGCACCCGGCCGCCGAGATCAGCAGACCCGTGATCAGGGCCGCCCGCGCTGCCTTGCGCATCGCTACTCCGCTGGTCGCCGGGGCTGTCTGCACGTTCGCTCTGCTGTTCGTCATGGCTTGTAATCCGGCAATTTGGGCGAGCCGATCAAGGCGCCTGCACCCTGTTGTTCAACGGTATCCGTCACAGCCTGAAGCGAACGGGAGACCTGACGCAGATCGCGGACCAGCAAGCCGATTTGCGGCATGGTGTCGCGGGTGAAGGTCCGCATGCCAGGCTGTGCTTCCTTCAGGGTCGCATCCAGCGTTTCCAGCGTCGCGCCGGCATTGCGGATCGTCGTGCGCAGGTCGCGGATGAGGGGGCGACCCTCTTCGTTCACCAGCGCATTGGTGTTGTTCGCAGCTTGGGCGAGCGATTCGGCAGCCTTGGAGGCATTTTCGAGCGTCAGCTTGGCTTGTGTGATGGTATCAGCCAATTCCGGCCCACGCGCGGCGATGTCGCCGGTCAGCTTGTCGAGATTCTGCAGGATGCCGGCAATATGCTTCTGGTTGCGATCATCCAGCAGCTCGGTCAATCGCTCGGTGAGCGTCGTCAGCCGCTCCAGCAGCATTGGAGCGCTGTTGAGCAGTTCGCCCAGCGCACCGGGTTTGGTCGGGATGACGGGCACGCCTTCAGGGCAGACCGACTGCGCATTGCGCTCCGGGCAGACGATCGGCGGTGCGCCGCGTACCGCGCCCTCAAGCTGAATTTCCGAGACGCCGGTAAAGCCTACGCCATTGATCGTCGCGGTCGTGCCTTGCAGGACGGGCGTCGTCCGGCTGACGACGATGCGCACGCGCACGAACTGGGGGTCGCGCTCCCAAAGCTCGATCGACTGGACCTGCCCCGAGGGTACGCCAGCATAAGTCACCGCCGAGCCGCGGGCGATGCCGCTCACCGACTGCTTGAAGAAGATGTCGTATTCCTTGCGATCGGATTCGCCGATGCGTGAGAACCAGAAGGCTGCCCCGACCGTCAAGGCCATCAGGAGCAGGACGACCGCGCCCACGAACACATTGTTGGATCGTGTTTCCATCTATTTCCTGCTTTCCCCCAACGGCTTTATGGCGCCGTGGTTCCACCCTGTCCATGTCTGCGGCCGATTGTGCATCACGCGCCTCTCATCTTGGCGCTCTGGCCATGGGCAACGCGCCCGCGCGGCCCGTTGAAATATTCCTGGATCCAGGGATGATCGAGCGCCAGCAACTCGTCGATCGTCCCGACCGCGATGACCTTTTGATCGGCGAGCACGGCAACGCGGTCGCAAATGGCGTGGAGCGTGTCGAGATCGTGGGTAATCAGGAACACGGTGAGGCCCAGTGTCTCCTGCAAGGCCCGTGTCTGCTCGTCGAACGCCGCAGCACCGATGGGATCAAGCCCCGCGGTCGGCTCATCGAGAAATAGCAGGGCGGGATCGAGGGCCAGCGCGCGGGCGAGGCCGGCGCGCTTGCGCATCCCGCCGGAGAGCTCGGAGGGGAATTTCGGCCCCGCATTATCCGGAAGGCCGGTCATCAGAATCTTGTAGGCGGCGATTTCCTCGCGCAGCTGAACCGGCAGATCGGGATAATATTCGCGCAGCGGCACCTGCACATTCTCGGAGACGGTCAGCGTGGAGAACAGCGCGCCGTTCTGGAACAGGATGCCCCAGCGCTTGCGGATTGCCAGCAATTCCGGGTCCGCAGGGTCGCGGTCCAGCATCTGTTCGCCGAACACCTCGATGGAGCCGTCATAAGGGCTTTGCAGTCCGATGATCGAGCGCATCAGCACCGACTTGCCGGTGCCTGATCCACCCACCACGCCAAGAATCTCGCCGCGCCGCACGTCGAGGTCCAGCCCGTCATGCACGGTCTGGTCGCCGAAGCGATTGACCAGTCCCCGGATGGAGATGACGGGATCGTCACTAGCGCTCATTTCCACCCCAGCCAGGTGAAGAACACCGCGAAGATGGCATCGAGCACGATGACGATGAAGATCGCCTGCACCACAGCGGCCGTGGTGCGTAGGCCGACTTCCTCGGCATTGCCACGCACCTGCAGGCCCTGGAAGCAGCCGGCGATCGCGATGATCAGGCCAAAGACCGGCGCCTTGATAAGGCCGATGTAAAGGTCGGTCAGCGGCACGACTTCACGCAGCCGCTGGAAGAAGGTAACGGGCGGAATATCGAGCGAGACCGCGCACAGGAAGGCCCCGCCGATCACCGCCATGACCGAGGCATAGAAGCCGAGCAGCGGCATCATGATGACCGCGGCCATGATGCGCGGCATCACCAGCGCTTCCATGGGCGAGACGCCGATGGTGCGCATCGCGTCCACTTCTTCATTGAGCTGCATCGTGCCGATCTGCGCGGCAAAGGCCGATCCCGAGCGGCCGGCGACCATGATGGCCGTCATCAGCACGCCCAGTTCGCGGAAGGTCAGGCGCCCGACGAGATTGACGGTGAGCACCTCCATGCCGAACTGCTCGAGCTGCACCGACCCTTGCTGCGCGATCACGATGCCGACGAGGAAGCTCATCAGCCCGATGATGAAGAGCGCCGAGATTCCGACGACCTCGATACGCTGGACGACCGCGATCAGACGGATGCGAGACGGATGCCGCAGCAGCATGAATGATGTGATGACGACGGCGCCCAGAAAGCCGAGCAGGCCGATCATCGTGTTGAAGGTCATCCGGGTTGCAACACCCACTTCCTCCAGAATGCGCACGATCGGATGGGGCGGCACATTGCGCGTTTCCAGCGGTTGATCGTTGCGCGAGACGACGTCGATCAGCCGCATTGCGTCGTCACTGGCGCCGGTGATTTCCGCCTGCGTGCGTTTGGCGAGGCTGTGGACGATCCACGCGCCGATTGTGTCGATCTGGGTGACCTGCGTGAGGTCGATCCGGGCGACATCGCCCTCTATCGCCTCGGTGCGATTGGGCAGATCGCCGATCTGGGCGAGCGCAAGGCTGCCGGTGAAGGCAACCGTCCGGCCTGTTGCATCGTTGCTCTCGATGAGGTCGGCAGATTGCGTCATCTGAGCCACAGTGGGCCAGTTTGCGTTGCACGGCAAGCCGAATTGGACCATCTGGCGGGCCGCAGCCCGAGAGTACAGGGAGACATTGAGCGGTGCAGAGGATCGCGATCTACGACATGGACCGCACGATCACCGTGCGCGGCACCTATGCGGCGTTTCTCACGCACATGGCTCTCTCGCTGGCGCCGTGGCGGCTGATTTTCCTGCCTTTGGCGGGTATCGTCATGCTCGGCTACGTGCTGCGGCTGGTCGATCGTGGCCGGGCGAAGGAACTCAATCAGGCCCTGTTGATCGGGCGACGGGTCAATCGCGAGAGGATCCGCCCGGCCGTGGAGGCCTATGCCGACAAGGTGATTGCGCGCAACATCCGCGCCGGCGCGCTGGCCCAGATCGCGCAGGATCGCGCCTCCGGCTGCCGGCTGGTGATCGCTTCGGCATCCTTCCGGCTTTATGTCGAGCCGATTGCGAAGAGGCTGGGCTTCGATGATGTGATTGCTACCGATCATTTCAGCCAGGGTGTCGACTACATCCGGGCGCGCATTGCAGGAGAGAACTGCTATGACGTCGCAAAGTTGCGGATGATCGAGGCGTGGATGTCCCGCGAAGGGATTGCCCGGGACGATGCGCACGTCCGCGCCTATAGCGATCATGTCACTGATGCGCCGCTGTTGGGCTTTGCGGACGAGGGCTATGCGGCCAATCCCCATCGCGCCTTGGCGTCACTGGCGGCGGAAGAGGGCTGGCCGGTTCTTCACTGGTGAAGTTGCGCGGCGCGACACAAGGCCGCGCTTAAGCCGGCAATCCGATCAGCGAAATCTGCCGCCCATAGCCGGGTTCTCCGGCATGGCAGGCGCGACGGTAGGAGAAGAATCGCGCGGGCTGGCTGTATGTGTCCTCGTCGAGCAACGTGACTGTACCGATGCCCGCCTGCGCCAGCCGCGATCCAACATAGCCGGCAATGTCGAACTGCAGATGGCCAGGGCGGCCCTCGGCGAAAAAGCGCTCGTCATCCGGATCGCGTTCGAGGAACGGGCGCTCGAAACCGGCACTCACCTCATAGCTCGCCTTGCCGATGCATGGGCCGATGGCGCAGGCGATGGTGGCGCGTGTCGCGCCCAAGGACGTCATTGCGTCAATGGTCGCTTCCGCCACGCCGTGGAGCGCGCCTTTCCACCCCGCATGGGCCGCCCCCACGACACCATGGGTGGGATCGGCAAAGAGGATCGGCACGCAATCGGCAGTGAGAACGCCCAGCAGCAGCCCGGGGCGGGCTGTCACCAGCGCATCGGCTTCCGGTCGGGCGTCGAGCGGAAAGGCAGCGTCTGCAATGACAACCCGTGCGGAATGCACCTGGTGAAGCGTCACCAGCGTCGCTTGCGGCAGTACGGCTTCGCGCGCCAGATCGCGATTTGTCAGGACGGCATCGCGTTCGTCATCCGAACCCAAGCCGACATTCAGCCCGGCGTGAATGCCGGTTGAAACGCCGCCCGTGCGCCCAAGAAAGCCGTGGGGTACATCGCCCAGCGCGCCGGCGCGCAGCACTTCGATGCTCATGCGAACCCCGCCGATGCCGGCCAGTCCGGGTGACGCAAGGCGAGGGCCTTGAACAGCGTGCCCATCTGATCGGGCTCGACCAGCCGGTCACGCGCTACACGGAGATCATCGGCACGTGCCGGATTTGCGCGGGTCAGCGTGGCTGCGCGCGCATCGATGCCCAGCGCCGTGAGCAGGGCGCCCTGCCCGATGCATGGCTGTGGTCGCAGTCCGTGCGCCCGGCCGACGGCGGCGATCATGCCGAAGTCGACATGGACGGTCAGGTCGCGGGTGCCCGGGGCATCGAGCGGATCGGCAAAGCGGTGCTGGCTCATCGCTTGCAGCGTATCGCCCGATGCCGGTCCCTCATAGCCATAATCGATGGTCAGCAGCGCGCCGCCCTGTCGGCAGAGCCGCTGTGCGAGATCGGCGACGATGGCTTCGGCCGCAAAATTGCGCTCGACCATGGACCCCAAAGGCGCGTCGCCGAGCGGGAGAGGAATGTGCTGGCCGCAATCTTCCCAGCCAAGGATGAAATCGCCGGGCTCGCGCTGCACGAAGCGTTCGCGCCAGCCTCCGCCAGTACGCTGGAACTGGCGGATCGGCAGCGCATCGAAAAACTCGTTGGCGATGATAATGAGCGGGCGATCGTCGGGCAGCGTCGCCACGCTGTCATGCCAGATCGCCCCCGGCACCGCGGCCTGCTGGCGTGCGCGCAGTGTGGGGCTGGTCTCGACGAGATGGACCGGCGGCGAGAGCCTGGCTTGGCCCATCGCTCGCAGGGCGTCGGCCGCGAGTGTCCCCCGGCCCGGTCCCAGCTCGACATAGGCGAAGGAAGGGCCGACACCGGCGCGCAAGGCAAGATCGGCCACCCAAAGCCCGATCAACTCGCCGAACATCTGGCTGATCTCCGGCGCGGTGATGAAGTCGCCGCGCGCGCCCAAAGGGTCGCGCCCGGCATAATAAGCGGCATTGGCTGCCGCCATGAAGTCGTGGAGCGAGAGAGTGTCGCGGCCCTGCCAGATGTCAGGCGACACTGTCCTGCCCGGCAATCGGCTCGACGCGGGTCCGGCGGCCCTTCGCGGTCACCACCAGATAGAGGCCCAGCACCAGCATCGGCAGGGTCAGCCACTGGCCCATATGCAGGCCGGTGCGTTCCGCGAACTCCATCAACTGGGAATCCGCCTCGCGGTAGAACTCGACGAAGAAGCGGGCAGCGCCGTAGCAGAGCGCGGCAATGCCAAACAGCTTGCCGGGCTCGTAGCGGGCCTTGGTCTTCCAGAAGAAAAAGGCGAGGATCGCGAACATCAGCGGCCCTTCCAGCAGCGCTTCGTAGAGCTGGCTGGGATGCCGGGGCATGTCGCCTCCGCCGGGGAAAACGATACCCCATGGCACGGTGGTGACCTTGCCCCACAGTTCGCCATTCACGAAGTTGGCGAGACGGCCGAAGAACAACCCGAACGGCACGACGCAGGCGATATAGTCCGCCACCCGCAGGAAGGAGAGCTTCTCGCGCCGGGCCATCCACCAGATCGCGGCGACGACGCCTATGGTGCCGCCATGCAGCGACATGCCGCCTTCCCACAGCTTGAAGATGTCGATGGGGTTCTGGAGGATCGACGGCTGATAGAAGAGAATATAGCCGAGCCGTCCGCCCACGATGATGCCGAGCGTGGCATTGAAGATGAAATCGTCGGCATGGCGACGTGCCATGGGTGCGCCGGGCTGGCGGAGTAGCACCGTCAGATACCAGTAGCCGATCAGAATGCCCGCGAGATAGGCCAGACTATACCATTTGATCGCGAAGAAGCCGAGATCGAGGGCGACCGGATCGAGCCCGAGATTCTGGAAATAGATGGGCTGAGCAGCGGCCAGGACAGCAAGCGTCAAGTGTTTTCCCCGTCAGTTTTGCGCTGCATAGTGCAAGACGTCAGCAACACCAAGGCCGGAGAATGACAGGCCGCGCTGCAAGCCATATCCTCGGCAGGGAAATCAGCCGTGGCGGCGGGAGCCTCCTACCGGCCCCGGGCATCGCGGATGCGGCCCGCGTCCATGCCAGCGAGTTGTCGCTTGAGGTCTTCCGGCGCCGGCGCGATCAGGAAGCCGAAGCTCACATTGCCCTCGCGCGTTTCCACCACATGATGCAGGCGATGCGCCTGCACGATGCGCTTCATGTAAGGCGAGCGGGCCACGTAACGATGCTTCACCCGCTGGTGAACGATGATGTCGTGGAAGCCGAGGTAGATGGCGCCATAAGCGGCGATTCCGGCGCCGACAGCGGTCGCCCAGTTGCCCCAGCCCCATTGCACGCCGCCGAGCAACATCAGGATCGAGGGCAGGGCGAAGATCACGAAATAGAGATCGTTGAGCTCCCAATTGCCCTTTCGCGGCCGATGATGGCTGGCATGCAGAAACCAGCCGGGGCCGTGCATCACCCAGCGGTGCATCACATAGGCAAAGCCCTCCATCAGTGCGACGGTAAGGATGAAGAGAGCGGCAAGGCTGAGGAACGACATGGCGCTCCCGCCTATAGGCGCGCAGTCACGGGCTGTGAAGCGAAAGGGCTGCCTTGTCTTGCGGGGAGCGGGCGGGTTAGCATGGCGTCATGATGACCCTCGCGTGCCTTCGCCGGCTGACGATGCCCGTCGCCTTGACCCTCCTGTCTGTAGTGGCGCTGGCCCCGGCCCACGCCCAGCGATCCGAAGCCGAGATTCAGGCGAAGATCGACGCCGAGCTGGAAGCGATCAATCGCGCCGAGGCCGACGCGCGGGCGGCCGAAGCGGCCGCGGCCCAACGCAAGGCTGAGGAGGAGGCTGCCAAGGCGCGGGAGGTGGTCGAGACGCAGGTCTTTGAGACCGTGCCCGTCGTCCTGACGACCAGCGCCGGCACCATCACCCTTGCGATCGAGACAGAGCGTGCACCCGTGACTGCGGCCAATTTCCTCGCCTATGTCGATGGGAAGCGGCTCGATGGCACGTTCTTCTATCGCGCCTTCAAATGGGAGGATGGCACGCCCGGTGGATTCATCCAGGGCGGGACGCAGAACGATCCAAAGCGCATCCTGAAACCCGTGCCGCATGAGCCGACCAGCAAGACCGGGCTGAGCCATATAGAAGGCGTCATTTCCATGGCACAAGGTGCGCCGGGGACGGCGACGGGCGATTTCTTCATCATCGTCGGCGACATGCGTGGCTTCGACGCAACGCAGGATCAGCCGGGTTTTGCCGCTTTCGGCCGGGTGATCGACGGCATGGATGTCATTCGCAGCATCTGGAACGCGCCGCGCAGCGCGACGAAGGGTGAAGGCGTGATGAAGGGGCAGATGCTCGAGCCTGCCATTCGCATCATCACGGCCCGGCGGGCCAAGGCCGACTGACCTGGTTCAGGATCGGTTTGTAAGAGCGCGGCCGCTCCCTCGTCGCCCATAATAAAAAGGGGCCGCGACGGATGTCGCGACCCCTTTGTTCAGCCGTCTCCCCCCGGTGACGGCCGCACTTTATTCGATCAGAACGCTGCGCCGACCGAGAACACGACCGCTGCGTCGCTGCCGCGGATCTGGCCGGGCTCGTCGGTGTCGACATAGCGCACGCCGAAGGTCAGCTGCTTCCAGCTGGCGCTCACGCCAGCCGACCAGTCGAACACTTCGCCGTCAACGCCGCCGAGGAAGCTGTCGCTCGTTGCGTAGCCGATGCTGCCGTCAACGGTGAAGGGCGTGCCGGGGATGGCGAGCGACGGAGCGGCCTTGATGTAGAAGGCATCGTTCTTGCCGAGCGCGTCCTGCTTCCAGGCGTAGTTCGCCGTGACTGCCAGGCCGACCGGGCCGAGCGTGGTCTTGACCGTGACATAGGGCTCGAAGAAGTCGGTCGCGACGTCGGTGACCGTGTCCTTGGGGTACAGATAGTAGAGCAGACCGGCGTCGACCGTCACGCCCGGAGCCAGCTCCGTGGAGTAGCCCGCGAAGAAGTCGAGCTCAGCGGTCGCGCCATTGCCAGCGCCGTCGAGATCCGGGAAGTCGACGTTCGAACCCCAGGTGCCGAAGTAGAAACCGCTGTCGTGCGTGACGGTGATGCCGGCCTGGATGGCAGCATTCTGCTTCGTCTGCGAGAAGCCGCGGAAGCGGTAGTCGGACACAACGGTGGCGGAGCCGGAAACGGTCAGGCCGCTGTCATCGTCCTGCGCGAGAGCAGGGGTGGCAGTGGCAAAAATAGCGAGGGCCGAGAGGCCCAGAATGGACTTACGCATGGGATTCCCCTTAACGAGATAAAAATGCGATCGTCCCTGCCTGCAGCGCCGGGCGATCGCTTCATTTTGGATCCGCATTTTGTTGCGGTTGAGCGGACTTGCCGGCAAGCCGCGATCCTGATGCCTCTGTCTTGTGCGACGCACAAGACAGAAACTGCACATATGTGTTGCGAACTCATGAAGTGTTGCAGCCGCGCCACGCTGGCTATCGACCGAAACCGTAAGGGAAGCAGGCGCATCTGGAGGTTTCGCCAGACTTGCTCAGGCGCGAAGTGCCCCCATGAGCGGTCAGCCAGGGTGCAGTGCAAGCGGCGGGCGACTCAAGGAGCGGCGTGGTCCTCCATCGCAAGCTGCCAACGCTGAAGCCCCTGTTCGAGGTCTGCGATGAGATCGTCAGGCTCTTCCAGCCCGACATTGATCCGCACCAGCAAACCCTTGGTCTCCCACTGTCGCGCCGTGCGCAGGCTGGCGGGATCGACCGGCAGGGCAAGGCTCTCGAACCCGCCCCAGCTATAGCCGATGCCGAACAGCGCCAGCGCGTCGATAAAGGCGGTGCGGGCCGAGTCTTCGTTGCTCGCCAGTTCGAAAGCAAACAAGCCGGCGCTCCCGGCGAAATCGCGACGCCACGCTGCATGACCGGGGCAGGATGCCAAAGCAGGGTGCAGCACGCGCGCAACTTCGGGCCGCGCTTCCAGCCAGCGGGCCAGCGCCAGCGCGCTTTCGCCCTGATGCTTGAGGCGCACGGCCAGCGTCCGCATGCCGCGCAACACCAGCCAGGCATCGTCCGGACTGACGGTCTGGCCGAGCATGTGGCCGCGCTTGTGGATGGCGGGCCACAGCGCAGCATTTGCGGTGACGGACCCCATCATGACGTCACTATGGCCGCAAAGATACTTTGTGCAGGCGAGGATCGACACATCGACCCCCAGGCCGAGGGCCGGCAGCAGCAAGGGTGTCGCCCAGGTGTTGTCGATCAGCGTGATGATCCCGCGCGCCTTTGCCACCGCGACGATGGCGGGCACGTCCTGCACCTCGAAGGTCAGGCTGCCGGGGCTTTCGAGGAAGATTGCCCGGGTTCGCTCGGTGCAAAGCGCAGCGATATCGGCGCCGATCAGCGGATCGTAATAGATCGTCCGCACGCCGAACTCGCGCAGCATTCCATCGCACATCGCGCGGGTCGGGCCATAGACGCTGTCGACCATCAGCAGTTCGTCGCCGGGCTTCAGCACCGCGAGCAAGGCGCCGGCAATGGCGGCGACGCCCGAGGGGTAGAGCATCGTGCCGGCCGCTTCCGGCTCCAACTGGGTGATGGCCTCAGTCAACGACCAGCTCGTGGGCGCGCCACGCCGGCCATAATAGAGGCGGTGCGGATCGGCGGTCGAAGCGCTGCGCAGATGCGCCACGTCCTCATACAATATGGTGGATGCGCGCCAGACGGGTGGGTTGACGATCCCGCCGGGTTGCCCGGGCATCCCGGTCCATTCCGGGCGGCGACCGGCCTGGACCAGTCTTGTGCCGGGGCCAAGAGGTTTGCCGGTCTTTCCGTCGTCGTGGGTGCCGCTCATGCCGGGCCGACCGCCTTGGGCGTCGCAGGATCGGCACCCCATTCGGACCAGCTCCCGTCGTAAATCTGCACATCCTCCTTGCCGAGCAGGGCGGCGCCGAACAGCAGATTGCAGGCGGTGACGCCGCTGCCACAGCTCATGATCAGCGGCTTGTCGAGGTCGACGCCTGCATCGTCAAAGGCTTGCCGCAGCGCGTCGCTCTGCTTCCAGCGTCCCTGTTCGTCCAGCAACAGGTTTGACGGCAGATTGGCCGAACCGGGGATATGGCCTTCCGCCATGCCGGGGCGCGGCTCGGCGGCATCGCCCCGGAACCGGTCGGCGCTGCGGGCATCCACGACTTGCGCGGCGCAACTCTCCAGATTGGCGAGCACATCGGCCTTGCTGACAATGGCGCTGTCATCGCGGGCGGCGGTGAATGCACCGCTGTTGGAGCTGGTTGCCTCGCCTGCTTCGGTCGGGCGGCCTTCGGCGGTCCAGCGCGCCAACCCGCCATCCAAAATAGCGACCTGACGCGCGCCAAAGATGCGCAGCAGCCACCACGCCCGGCCCGCGCTGCTCAGCGGGCTATTGTCGTAGATGACGATGCGGTCGTCCTGCCCGATGCCGAGGGCAGCCATCCGCTCGGCGAACTGGGCGTTGGTCGGCACCATCGCGGGGCGTGGATCGCCCATATCGTTGAGCGTCGAGAGATCGAGGAACACAGCGCCGGGAATATGCTGCGCCAGATATTCCGCCTTCGGGTCGCGCGGGGTGCCCGGCAAGAAGGCCGTGGCATCGAGGACCTTGAGGTCCGGGGCGCCGAGCGCCTTTGCGAGCCAATCGGTGGAAACCAGCATATCCATGGAGACGCATCCTTGAGGTGGGTTGGTTGGCGCAAGGGGTTCGCGCCGGCCGCGAATCATATTAAGGCGCGTGGCATGACACTCAAGCATCTCGGTCAGACAAGCGGCCTTCCGGCAAGCCCGGAGGAGGCCGTTCTCGATTACGTGCCCAATCCCCGCAAGGGCCGGCCCTATCTGGTGCGCTTCACCGCGCCGGAGTTCACATCGCTTTGCCCCGTCACCGGCCAGCCCGATTTCGCGCATCTGGTCATCGATTATGTGCCGGGCAAAACGATCGTGGAATCCAAGTCGCTCAAGCTCTTCCTCGGCAGTTTCCGCAACCATGCCGGTTTCCACGAGGATTGCACGGTCGGCATCGGTGAACGGCTGACGGCCGAAATGCAGCCGCTCTGGCTGCGCATCGGCGGTTATTGGTATCCGCGTGGTGGCATTCCCATTGACGTGTTCTGGCAGTCCGGTCCGCCGCTGGAGGGCGTATGGCTTCCCGCTCAGGATGTCCCCGGCTATCGCGGCCGGGGCTAAGCGGGCGCTAGGGCGAACCGTTATTTGAGCAGTCCGCCCAGCACGCCGCGTACGAGACGCCCGACCAGCCCGCCGCTGCTCTTGCGACTCGATCCGCCGAGAATCGCCTTGCCGATCTCATTGGCGACCTGCCGGCCCACCGATGAGGCAGCCGAGCGCGTCGCGGACTGAATGGCGCGGTCGAGATTGCTTGGCCTGGCAGCTTCCCGCGCCTGAGCGCGCGCTTCTGCTTCGCGCTGCTTGGCTTCCAGACTGGCCTGCTGTGCAGCGGCCTTGTCCGCCTGGGCTTGTGCCTTGGCTGCATCTGCGGCCGCGGCTGCGGCCTGCGTGCGGGCCAGCAGGATCTCCTCGGCTGATTCGCGGTTGATCGCCTCGTCATATTTGCCGTCGCAGGGCGAAATGGACTGGATGATCGCGCGCTCCTTCGCGTCCAGCACGCCCAGCCGCGAGCGGGGTGGCGCGATCAGCGTGCGCTGGACCATCGATGGCGCGCCATCTTCCTGCAGCAGGGAGACGAGTGCCTCGCCCACGCGCAGTTCGATGATCGCGGTTTCGACGTTCAGAGCGGGATTGGCGCGGAACGTCTCGGCGGCGGCCTTGATCGCCTTCTGCTCGCGCGGGGTGAAGGCGCGCAGGGCATGTTGCACTCGGTTGCCGAGTTGCCCCGCCACATCCTCCGGCACGTCGATGGGATTCTGCGTGACGAAATACACGCCCACGCCCTTGGACCGGATCAGGCGCACGACCTGCTCGATCTTGTCGACCAGCGCCTTGGGGGCATCGTCGAACAGCAGATGCGCTTCATCGAAGAAGAAGACGAGCACGGGTTTTGCAGGGTCGCCGACTTCCGGCAGCGTCTCGAAGAGCTCGGACAGCAGCCAGAGCAGGAAGGTCGCATACAGCTTCGGGCTGCGCATCAGCTTGTCGGCGGCGAGGATGTTGATGAACCCGCGGCCCTTCTCATCGGTGCGGATCAGGTCGCTGATCTCCAGCGCGGGCTCGCCGAAGAATTTGTCGCCACCCTGCGATTCGAGCTGCAAAAGCTGGCGCTGGATGGCGCCCATGCTGGCCTTGGTCACATTTCCATAGCGGCTGGTGAGCATGTCGGCATTGTCAGCGCAATAAGCCAGCATCGCCTGCAGATCGCCCAGGTCGAGCAGGAGCAGCCCTTCGTCGTCCGCATAGCGGAAGGCGATGGTCAGCACGCCTTCCTGCGTTTCGTTCAGCCCCATCAGCCGGGCGAGCAGCAACGGCCCCATTTCGGAAATGGTGGCGCGGACCGGATGGCCCTGTTCGCCATAAAGATCCCAGAAGATCGCCGGATTGTCCGAGAAGGCATAGTCAGCCATGCCGATTTCCTGCGCGCGGGCTATCAGCTTGTCGGCGTTCTTTGCCGTCGGCGAGCCAGCCATGGCGATGCCGGACAGGTCGCCCTTCACATCGGCAAGAAAGACCGGAACGCCCTGCGCCGAAAAGCTCTCGGCCAGCCCCTGCAGCGTCACCGTCTTGCCGGTTCCGGTCGCGCCGGCAATCAGGCCGTGCCGGTTGGCGCGACGCAGTACCAGACGCTGCGGTTCGCCGTCGAGACTTTGGCCAATGAAGATGCTCGTGTCGTCGCTCATGCCCGTTCTCCAACCACAGGCCAGAGGTAGCTTGGCAAAGGGAGCAAGAAAAGCGGCACAAACAGAAAAGGGCGCGAGGTCATCGCGCCCTTTCACTCCGTCGGGATGCCCCGCGCTTACATGCCGCGCAGGCGGATCGGCACGAAGGCCGGCGGCGATCCGCGGCGGACCACCTGCAGGAGCACGGCGTTGCGGCCGGCATCCTTGGCAGCCTGCGCGGCCTTGCCCAGTTCCGCCTCGCTGGCGACCGGCTGGCCATTGGCCGTGGTAATGACGAAGCCGCGGCGCAGCCCCTTCTGTCCGGCATCGGTCGCGGGGTCGACAGCCGTCACCACCACGCCGCGCGTATCCGCCGGCACGCCAAGCTGGCGGGCGATGGCGGGCGTCAGCGACTGAACGGCGATGCCTAGCAACTGCTGCGAGGCTTCCTTGGTGGCCTGGGCATCCTGGTCCGAGAAATCGTCCTCGGCCGGCTGGCTGAAGTTGGCCAGTTCCTCTTCCGCCGGACGCTCCTCGATCGTCGCGCGAATGGTCATGCGCTTGCCATTGCGGATCAGCTCGATCGGCACGCTGGAGCCAACCGGCAGATTGGCGACGATGTAGGACAGCGTCTCGTCCGGATTCACCTCGCGATCGTTGACCTTCACGATGACATCGCCAGCCTTGATGCCGGCCTTGTCGGCAGCGCGGCCCGGCTCGACGCCATGCACGAACTCGCCACGGTTGCGGGGCAGGCCGAGCGAATCGGCCATGTCTTCGGAAAGCTGTCCGATCTGGATGCCGAGATAGCCGCGCGTGATGGTCTGGCCCTTGCGCAGCGTCTCGATGATCGGGACAGCCTGCTCGGCCGGGATCGCAAAGCCGATGCCGATATTGCCGCCGGTGGGCGAGAGGATCTGGCTGTTAATGCCGATCACATTGCCGTTCATGTCGAACATCGGGCCGCCGCTATTGCCCTGGTTGATCGAAGCGTCGGTCTGGATGAAGCGCTCGCCGCCGCCGGTGTTGCGGTGGAGCGCCGAGATGATCCCGGCGGTGACCGTGCTGCCGATGCCGAAGGGATTGCCGATGGCGATCACCCAGTCACCCACGCGGGCACGGGTCGAGTCGCCGAACTTCACGAAAGGCAGCGGCTTGGTGGTGGAGATCTTGAGCACGGCAAGGTCCGAGCGCGGATCGGTGCCGATCAGCTTGGCCTCATATTCCGTGCGGTCGGGCAGGGTGACGGTGATCGAGTCGACCCGCGCGCCCCGCGCGCCCGGCGCGATCACATGATTGTTGGTGACCACATAGCCATCTGCCGAGATAATGAAGCCCGAGCCGAGCGACTGCGCCTGGCGTGTCTGGGGCTGGTCGCCCGAGCCGAACAGGGCGCCGAACGGCGTGCCTGCAAATGGGTTTTGCACCTGCACGCGCTGGCGGGTGGAAATATTCACCACGGCCGGCTGCAGGCGCTGCGCCATGTCGGCGAAGCTCATTGGCGCGCCACGCGGCGCGGCTGCGGCCATATTTTCGTTCTGCGCGGTCTGCGCGACGACGGTGGATGAATTGGATGTCAGGGCAATGGCGGTGCCGCCGAGGAGGAGGGCTGCGGTAATAGCATAAGCGTAGCGCACGAAGATGTTCCTCTTCTCTTCATCTTTCGCCGGGTGTTCCGGAACGGAAGGCCCGGAGCCGGGGAGTGACCCACCGGCCATGGAATCGCCCGGATGAACGGGCATTGAATGGTCAGGGCGCGACGTAAAGACGCCGCGCCCTCAATCAGCCTCAGCGCCCCCGGAACTGGCGGAGATAGTCGTTGTCTGTGGACAGGACGGCGCTGGTTTCGCCGGGCGCAGTTTCGGCAAAGGTCGTCCGGTAGGACTGCATGGCGCGATAGAAATCGTAGAACTGCGCGTCCTTGCCGAAGCTGGCGGCGTAGACCTTTGCTGCCGCGGCATCGGCATCGGCGCGGATCAGCTGTGCGCGCCGGGCGCCTTCTGCACGGATGGTCAGCGCCTCCTGCTCGCGTGCCGTGCGCATCCGCTGGAACGCGCTCTGCAGCGGCGTACCGTCGGGCAGGTCGGCGCGCATGATCCGCACGTCGATGATCTCCGCGCCATATTGCCGCGCGACCCGGTTCAGGCTGGCGGTAATGTTGTTCATCACCTCGCTACGCTCAGGGCTGAGCAACAGGTCGAAGCGGCGGCGGCCCAGCTCGTTGCGCAGGGCCGAACCCAGGATCGGGCGCAGCGCGTCCTCAACCCGGGTCTCGCTACCGGCCGAGATGAACATGCGCCGGGGGTCGACGATGCGATAGCGCGCAAAAGCATCCACCTGCAGACGCAGCTGATCGGTGGAGAGCACCTGCTGGCGCTCCATGGCTACCGACTGCACGCGCTTGTCGATCCACACGACTTGATCGACGAACGGCAGCCGGACCTTGAGGCCGGCACCGGTGTTCCCGAACACCTCATTGGGCTTGTAGGCATTGTAGATGCGGACCGGTTCGCCGAAGCGCAGCACGACGGCCTGCTTGGTTTCCGGCACGATCGAGAAGGTGCTGGCCAGCAGGATCAGGCCGACTGTCGCCAGAACGGCCAGCAGGATGGGGTTGCGCAAGGAGAGGTTCATTGTGCGCCTCCCTGCTGCTGGGCTTGCGGCTGTACAGGCGTCTCCACGCTCACATTCGCGCGGGGGCGAAGGGCTGGTAGCGGCAGATAGGGCGTCACACCGGGGGTTTCGACAATGGTCTTGTTCACGCCGGAGAGCACACTTTCCATGGTTTCATAATACATGCGGCGACGCGTCACGTCAGGTGCGAGGCGATATTCCTCATACACCTTGTCGAACGCGGCGGCCTCACCCTGTGAGCGGGCAGAGAGCTGCTGCGCATAGGCGCGGGCCTGATTGAGATAGGTTTCGGCAGCCTGCTGCGCAGCGCTGACTTCCTTGAATGCATCGTTCACGGCGGCTGGCGGATCGGCCTGCTTGATGGCGACGCCCTGAATGCGCACGCCCGCGCCGTAGCTGTCGAGAATCTGCTGCATCCGCTCCTGCACCTGTGCCTCGATGGCGTTACGCCCCGCGCCGAGCGCGTCGGTCAGCGAGACCGTCGCCACCACTGCGCGCATGGCGGATTCGGAAACGGCGGTGATCGTTTCCTCGGGATTGGCGATCTGGAAGAGATATTGCTGCGGGTCGCGGATATTCCAGCGGACAGAATAGCCCAGATTGATGATGTTCTGGTCGCCGGTGAGAACCAGCTTCTCGGATTCATCGCCCGCCGAGCCGAGATCGACCGTGCGGATCTCTTCGACGTCGAGGATGGTCACATTTTCGAGCGGGGCGGGCAGCGACCAGTTGATGCCGGGGCCAAGGGTGCGGCTGTAGCTGCCCAGGATGGAGACGATGCCGCGCTCCTGCGGGCCGATCCTGTGAATGCTGGTGGTGGCAATCCACAGCACGACGATGGCGATGGCGGCATAGAACCAGATCGCGCGCCCGCCGGGGCTGCGTGGCGTGCCGCCACCCTGGCCGCCGAAGCTGTCCCGCGCGCGGCGCATCAACTCATCGATTGCGCTCGGGCCGCGCGAATCCGCGCCACCTCTGTCATCCCGGGGCGGTGGGGTCCACGGGTTGCGCGGACCTTCCTTGCCCTTGCCGGAAGACGGCTCCTCGCCCTGCGTGCCCCAAGGACCACCTTCGCTCATTGGCAAAGTCTGGCCGGGATTTTCCATCAATTCCTTACTCATGCCGTGGTTATAGGGACGGTCTTTGCGGAAATACAGGGCCGTGCTGCGATAATTGCCCCTTGGTGAGCGCGTATTCGGGCGCTCTTCGATTCACAAAACAGTCGGCATGTTCTAGAGCGCCCGCATGACTGACTCTCCGATCGATGATGCGTCCGCCCTTCCTCCCGCTCTCACCGCCCGGATCGAAGGCCTGGCAGCGGGCCGCGCCGGGGGACTTCGCATGCGCGACAATGTCCTCAGCCTGGTGCTGGATGTGAGCGGAATGGACGCAGAGCAGCGTGATTCCCTTGCTGCGCAACTCGTTGCCGCGGGGACCAGCGAATTCGGTCTGGAGGATGTCCGGGTCGCGATGACGGCGGAACGCGCCGCGCGCCCCACGATCATCGCGGTGGGGTCGGGCAAGGGCGGGGTCGGCAAGTCGACGCTCTCGGTCAACCTCGCCGTCGCCCTCAAGGCGCTCGGCAAGCGTGTCGGCATGGTGGATGCGGACATTTATGGCCCCTCTCTGCCCCGCCTGCTGGACAGCGAGGATGCCAAACCCAAGGCGGAAGGCAACCGCCTGTTTCCGGTGCAGAACGCCTATGGCATCCCGATGCTGTCCATGGGGCATCTGGCCAAAAAGGGGCAGGCGATTGCCTGGCGTGGGCCGATGGCCGGCAATGCACTCGGGCAATTGCTGGATGCGGACTGGCAGGGCATCGACCTTCTGGTGGTCGATTTGCCGCCGGGCACAGGCGACGTGCAACTTACCATGATCCAGCGCTACAAGCCGGCCGGGGCGGTGATCATCTCCACGCCGCAGGATCTGGCGTTGATCGACGCGACGCGCGCGGTGAGCTTCTTCGATCAGGCGAAGGTGCCGGTCATCGGCATGGTGGAGAATATGGCGGGCTATGTCTGTCCGCATTGCGGGGAGGTGTCCGATCCGTTCGGGTCCGGCGGAGCAGAAGCGAGCGCCGCGCAAATGGGCTTGCCGTTCCTCGGGCGCGTGCCGCTGGATATCGCCGTCCGCACCGCATCGGATGCCGGCAAACCGCCCGCCGCGGATGAGGGCGTGGCCGGTCAGCCATTCCGCGCCATTGCCGAGCGCGTCGCCCGCTGGCTCGATCGAAACGGGTCGGGCGCCACGGCCGGTTGATGCGGACGCCGCGCAACAGGATGGGCAGCAGCGGCGGCGCAGAGAAGTCCGGCAAGGGGCTGCGTTCATCCATCAACCGCCGAACGCTTCTGATCGGGGCGGCGGCGGGCGGCGGACTGGCTCTGGCCTGGGGGCTCTGGCCCCGCGATTATACGCAGACGGCTGACACGACGGAGAGCGAGACCGCGTTCGGCGCGTTCCTGAAGATCGACCGGAACGGGCAGGTCATCGTCATGGTGCCGCAAGCGGAGCTGGGGCAGGGAGTCTTCACGCTGTTCGCGCAACTCGTTGCGGATGAACTCGGCGCTGACTGGCGCACCGTCGCGGTCCAGCCCGCCCCGCCCGGACCGCTTTACGCCAATCCCACGCTCCTGCGGCAATGGTTCTCCGGACCGGTCACCGAGCAGTTCGGGGATCTCAGCGATCGGGCGATCGAGGAATATGCGCGTCGGTATAATCTGGTCCTGACGGGCGGGGCGACCTCGGTTGCCAATTTCCGCGACGCCTTGCGCGAGGCCGGTGCAACCGCGCGGGTGCTGCTCTGCATGGCGGCGGCCGATCGCTGGGGCGTCGGCTGGGAAAGCTGCGACATTGTCGCGGGGATTGTCAGCGATGGGACGAACAAGGCGCGGATCGGCGCGCTGGCCGAGGAGGCCGCCGCTTTCACGCCGCCCGAGCCGCTGCCCTTCCGGCCAGAAGGGCGCGAGGATGCCTTGATCGGCACCGAAGCGCCCCGGTTGGATGTGCCGGCGAAGATCGACGGATCGGCCAATTACGCGGCCGACATTCGGTTGCCGGACATGATCTATGCCTCGATTCGGCAGGGGCCAGTCAACGCCATCGCGCTCGAATCGATCAACGAGGCGGCGGCGCGCGCGGTGCCCGGCATGATCGACATCGTGCAGGAGGCAGGCTGGGTCGCGGTGACCGGCCGCACCTGGTGGGCGGCGAATCAGGCGCTGAGCCGGCTCGATCCCGTGTTCCGGCTCGATGGGCCGGAGTTGGACGACGCAGCCATTGATACCGCGCTGGAAGCGGCGTTCGAGAGCGGTCAGGGCGGGCGCTATTTCCGCCGGGGTGATCTGGAGCCGGTCTTTGCCGGTGCGCAGGTCGTCAGCGCCGTCTACGATGTGGCGCCGGCGCTGCATCTCGCGCTCGAACCCATGGCGGCGACGGCGCGCGTACGGCCGGAGGGCGTGGAGCTGTGGATGCCCACCCAGGCCCCGACGCTGGCTCGCGATGCCGTGGCCAAGGCGCTGAGTGTGTCAGCCCGCGACGTCACCATTTATCCCCTGTTAGCGGGCGGCTCTTTCGGGCTCAAGATGGAGGTCGATGCCGGAGTCCAGGCAGCGCTCATCGCCCGTGCCGCCAATGCGCCGGTGCAACTCATGTGGTCCCGCGCGGAGGACATCATCCGCGATTATCCGCGGCCGCCGGCCCGCGCGCGGATGGTTGCCAAGCTGGGGCCGACCGGTCTGATCGAGGGCTGGTCCGCGAAGGTTGCGGCACCCGCCACGCTGGCCCAGCAGTGGCGACGGATCGCGCATGGCCGCACTCGGGAGGAGGCGCGGGCCGACACGGCAGGCAAGGCCGATGCACTGGCTGTCTCCGGTATGGACCTGCCCTATGCGATTCCCAATTTCGCCGTGGATCATTTCCCCTCCGACCTCGCGCTGGCGACGGGCCGCTGGCGAGGCAATGCGGACAGCTATGGCTGCTTCTTTTCCGAGAGCTTCATCGACGAGCTGGCGGTGGTCTCGCAGGTCGAGCCGCTTTCCTTCCGGATGCAGTTGCTCGGCAACAATCCCCGTCTGGCGCAATGCCTCACCGCCGTCACCGCGCTTGGCGATTGGCAGGGCGGCGTGCCGGGCAGCGGCCAGGGCATCGCCTGCCACAGCATGGCTGGCGGCCACATCGCGGTGCTGGTGGAGGCCGGCTTGTCGCAGGGACGGGTCGCGGTGAAGAAAATCTGCGCGGTCGCCGATTGCGGGAAGCTGATCAATCCGGGGATCGCCCGTCAGCAGATCGAAGGGGGGCTGATCTTCGGCCTCGCCATGGCGCTCGGTGGCGCGCCGGCCTATGCCGGATCGTTGCCAGCCGGTCTGCAGCTTGGCGATTATGCCCTGCCGCGCATGGCGGATGTGGGGGAGGTGAGCGTGGAATTCATCGACAGCAGCGCGGCCCAGTCCGGCCTTGGGGAAATCGGCGTGCCGGCGGTTGCGCCAGCGCTCGCCAGTGCGTTGGCGACGGTCACGGGGCGACGTTACCGTCGCTTGCCGGTCATGGGAGAGGATGGATGAACGAATCGCAGGTGACGGGCAGCGCTATCGGCGCTCAAGGGGGCCGGGTGGCCGTGCTGGTCGTCAATCTCGGTACCCCTGATGCGCCGACGCCGGCAGCGGTGAAGCGCTATCTGCGCGAGTTCCTGTCCGATCCCCGCGTCGTCGAGATTCCGCAGGCAGTCTGGCAGCCGATCTTGCGCGGTGTCGTGCTCAATGTGCGCCCGCGCAAGTCGGCGCATGCCTATCAGCAGGTGTGGACGGACGACGGCTCTCCGCTGGCGATGCACACGCGGGATACGGCGCGGGGCTTGCGGGTCATCTGGGGGGATGCGATCACGGTCGACTGGGCGATGCGCTATGGCGCGCCATCCATTGCCGACCGGCTGACCGCGCTGAAAGAGAGCGGCCATGAGCGCATTCTCATCGCGCCGCTCTATCCCCAATATTGCGGCGCCACTACCGCGAGCGTGATGGATGCGGTCGGCCAGGCGCTGAAAGCGATGCGATGGCAGCCCGCCATCCGCACCCTGCCGCCCTATTTCGACGATCCCGCCTATATCGAAGCATTGCGCGCCCGCACGCAAAGCCAGTTGGCGGCCCTGCCATTCGCGCCGGATCGCCTGCTGGTGAGCTTCCACGGCATGCCCAAGCGCACCCGCGAACTGGGCGATCCTTATTATGTGCAGTGCTTGGAGACGGCCCGTCGGCTCGGCGAGGCGCTCGGGCGTGAGATCATCGTCACCTTCCAGTCCCGCTTCGGGCCCGCCAAATGGCTGGAGCCGGCGACGGACACCGTGCTTGAGGGGCTGCCCGGCCAGGGCGTGCGCTCCGTGGCGGTGATGACGCCGGGCTTCTCGGCGGACTGTCTGGAGACGCTCGAGGAAATCGCCCTGCGCGGCAAGGAGAGCTTCGTCGCCGCGGGGGGCGAGCATTTCGCCTTTTTGCCCTGTCTTAACGCTCAGGCGGACGCTATTGCCATGTATCGGCAGCTTCTCGGGCGAGAACTTGCCGGCTGGGTGGAGCCGTCCAGCATTTGACCGAACCCTTGATGACGCGCAGGAGAGGCATTGAATGAGCAGAGTAGCGATCGTGACCGGCGGAACCCGCGGCATCGGCGAAGCAATCAGTCTGGCACTGCGCGAGAAGGGGTTTGAGGTCGCTGCCAACTATGCGGGCAATAGCGAGCGCGCCAAGGCCTTCACGGACAAGACCGGCATTCGGTCCTACGCGTGGGACGTGGGTGATCATCAGGCCTGCCTCGATGGCTGCGCCCAGGTCGCGTCCGACCTTGGTCCGATCGACGTTGTCGTGAACAACGCCGGCATCACGCGAGACGGCGTGCTCATGAAGATGAGCTTCGAGGACTGGAATGAGGTGATGCGCATCAACCTCGGCGGCTGCTTCAACATGGCCAAGGCCACCTTCCCCGGCATGCGCGAGCGGGGCTGGGGCCGCATCGTCAACATCGGCTCGATCAATGGGCAAGCCGGCCAATATGGCCAGGTGAACTATGCCGCCGCCAAGTCAGGCATCCACGGCTTCACCAAGGCGCTGGCTCAGGAAGGCGCCAAATATGGCGTCACCGTCAACGCGATCGCGCCGGGCTATATCGATACCGACATGGTCGCGGCCGTGCCGGCCGCAGTGCTGGAGAAGATCGTGGCGCGCATTCCCGTCGGGCGTCTGGGCCATGCGGAAGAAATCGCGCGCGGCGTGGCCTTCCTGTGCAGCGAGGATGCCGGGTTCGTGACCGGATCGACCCTGTCGATCAACGGCGGCCAGCACATGTATTGAGCCGGGCGGTGGAAGAGACGCCACCGCTTTATGCCGGCCCGGTCAAGCGCAGCATGACCATTGCCGGCCACACGACCTCGATCAGCCTGGAGCCTGTCTTCTGGCGGGCGCTGGAAGACAGCGCCCGCGCGGCAGACCTGCCGCTGAGCGCGCTCGTCGCCCGCATCGATGCCGAGCGGATTCTACAGAGCGAGCCGCCCAACCTCGCCAGCGCGATCCGGTGCTGGTTGCTGGTGCGGGCAGGATAGGCGCCGGTGTTCCAGCGCCTGCCAAGCCTCAGGCGAGCAGCGTGCCGGCCAGATCCTTGAGATCGGCCTCGGGCCGCGCGCCATAATGTGAGATGACCTCTGCAGCGGCGATGGCGCCGAGCGTGAGGCAGGTCGTCGGGTCCTGCCCACGCACATGGCCGGTCAGGAAGCCGGCGGCGAAGAGATCGCCCGCGCCGGTCGTGTCGATCACCCGCTCGACGGGCGCGGCTGCCACTTCATAGCGGGTGCCGTTCTGGATGGCGATGGCGCCCTTCTCGCTGCGAGTGACGATCAGCGTCGGCAGCTTGTCCGCAAAGCGCGCAATGGCCTCTTCGCAGTCCTGCGTTTGCGCCAGCGAGCAGATCTCGGTTTCGTTGGAGAAGAGGATGTCGATCATCCCGCCGTCGATCAGGCTGATGAAATCCTCGCGATGCCGCTCGATGACGAAGGCGTCGGACAGCGTGAAGGCCACCTCGCGGCCCGCCTCGCGCGCGGCGGCGATGGCATCGCGCATGGCGGCGCGGGGCTGCTCGGGGTCCCACAGATAGCCCTCAAGATAGAGGATGCGGGCCGAGCGGATCATGTCGAGATCGAGCGCGGCCGCGGGCAGGAACTGGGATGCGCCGAGGAAGGTGTTCATCGTGCGCTGAGCGTCGGGCGTCACCATGATGAGGCAGCGCGCGGTCGGCGGACCATCGCTCGCCACGTCTGTGTCATAGCGGATGCCCAGCGCGCGAATGTCGTGCGCGAAGATGCGGCCGAGCTGATCGTCGGCGACCTGGCCGATGAACCCGCATTTGCTGCCCAATGCGGCCATGCCGGCCAGCGTATTGGCTGCCGACCCGCCGGAAATCTCAAGGCCGCTCGCCATATCGGCATAGAGCGCCTCGGCCTGCTCGGCATCGATCAGCTGCATCCCGCCCTTGGTGAGCGCCCGGCTGGCGATGAAGGCATCGTTTTCCTGGGAAATCACATCGACAATGGCATTGCCGATGGCGACGACATCAAGAACAGCTTCGGACAAGAGGCATTCCTTCATGAAGGATGAGGCAGGGCGGGAGAAAGCCCGTCCTTATCCGCCTGATCTCGCCCCGGCAAGCAGCGTGGGGCAGGGCATGAGGAACGCCGGCCGCTTGACCGCCGCGCGTGCTCGGGCAAAACCTGTCCCATGGTGTTTCCCGCCTTGCTGCGCGCCCTCCCGCAAATCCTGTTGCCCGGCATTCGCGCGGTGCTCTGGCAGAGTCTCGCCATCACCGTGGCGATCTTTGCACTTATCGGCGCGGGCGTCTGGTTTGGATTGCGCCTGCTGCTGACCCGGACCGGCTGGCTGGATGCAGACGGTTTCGCCGGCGCAGCGCTCGCCGTCGCAATCGCGCTGGTCATCGGCTGGCTGCTGTTTCGCGCCGTGGCCATCGCCATCGTTGGACTCTATGCGGATCGCATCGTGGCGGTGGTCGAGCAGACGGACTATCCCACACGCCATGCGCAGGCGGCGGCCGTGCCTTTCGCCACTGGAATGCGGATCGCCTTGCGCTCGGCCGGCCGCGCGGTCGGCTGGAATCTGGCGGTGCTGCCGCTCTATGTAGCGCTGCTGGTCACAGGCGTCGGCGCGCCGATCCTGTTTCTCATCCTCAATGCCTATTTGCTCGGCCGCGATCTTGCCGAGCTGATCGAGGGCAGGCATCCGGGCCTCCCGGCATTCACGGCTGGCCAGCGCTGGCAGCTGGGCCTCGTTTCGGCGCTTCTATTCCTGCCACCCGTCGTGAACCTGTTGGCGCCGATCTGGAGCGTGGCTATGGCCGCGCACATGTTCCACGCGCGGCGGAAGACCTGAACAGATGCTCTTGCGCTTTGGCTTTCCCCTGCTTGCCCTGCTCCTCTCCGGCTGCGGCGCGTCGCTGGTCCCGCAGACTGGCGGCCAGGCGCCCGCGGTCGGCTATGCCCCTGCTAAGCGGCCCCAGCCGGGCGGCATCGTCGGGGCGGATGCGCGAGGCCTGCAACGGCTCTTCGGGGAGCCTCGGCTGGACATTCGCGATCCTGCAGTGCGCAAGCTGCAGTTCGCCAACGGCCAGTGCGTGCTGGATGCCTATCTTTATCCCCCGGCTGCGAATCGGGAGCCGGTCGTAACGCATGTCGATGCACGCAACAGCGCGGGCGATGACATGGACGCCGCTGCCTGCGCGGGCCTGCTCCGCAGGCGCTAGGATGGCGCGCCCGGGCGCATCGATTGACTTCCCGATCAGGCAATGACAGCTTGCAGGCATGACTGAGCATGTTGGCCAGCCTTGTTGCCTGTCGGGCAACCGATCTTATCGAGGTCAGATCCTCACGGGACGATAGCCCCGGGAGTCGGTGCGTCTCGCCCCGACTGTCGGGGTGAATTCGCGCATCTTGCCCAGCGTCCCCCCTAGGTGGCGCTGGCCCTCCATCTTGAAAGATCCATCCATGACCAGCACACAGGCGGGCCGCAGGCCGGCCATCCATATGATCGACACCGAAGCCGATCGCCTGACCGAACTGGCGCTCGGCGCCGAAGACCGGTTTCCCGAGGTCAGCGCCTTGTTGCTCGACGAAGTCGGGCGCGCGACAGTGAAGACCGCCAGCCAGATCGGCCCCGATGTTGTGAGGATGCAATCCACGGTGGCGTTCATCGACGAAGAAAGCGGCGCCGAACGGTCTGTCCAACTCGTCTATCCCGGCGAGGCGGACATCAATGCCGGGCGCGTCTCCATCCTCACCCTGATCGGCGCGGCGCTGATCGGCCTGCGCGAGGGTCAGTCGATCAACTGGCCGGATCGCAGCGGCAAGCGGCGGCGGCTGCGCATCCAGTCCGTCAGCCACTGAAGCGCCATGTGGGCAGGCCGGGCGTCGGGACAGGGCGTCGGGACTTAGGGCGCTGTGCCTGGTCCCGCCGTCTCCGGCACCTGCCGCTCGCAGTGATAGACGAGGCGCTCGTTCGGGCTGGATGGCAGCCGCGCCTCGATCTCGCCCTGAATCTGCATCAGCTTGGCGAGCCGCTCGGGGTCGCTCGAGCAGCTGGACCAGCCGATCTTGTCCCGCAGCGCGCGCATCTCGGCGGCGCTCTGTGCGCTCACGAGATAGTTATCGGTGCGATATCGGCCAATACCGGGGTCGAAGCGCCGCACCGAAACAGCGGCCTCGTCAGCCGGCACGAGGGCGCGGGACCAGCCGGTCGCTCCGTTCTGGAACTGGGTGCGCCCGTCAAGGCACCCCTGCTGCGTCCAAGTAAAGCTCAGGTCCGCCGTTTCCGAGACGGTGACTCGGCTCAGCCCCGGTTCGAGCCGGCATAGCCAGCGACCGCTTTCGGCCGACGCAGCGCCGTCCGTCTCGTTGCCGACCGCATTGCCGGCATCCGGCAGCGGCTCGGTCGGTGCGCCGGCGCTGTCGAAACTCGGTCGGAGCGCGAAGGTCAGCACTGCAGCCAGCAGCAGCACGCCTGCCGCCCCGCCAAAGCGCCGGGCGTGGCGGATGTTGCCGCGCGACTGGCCCAACACTGCCGCGCCACCAGTAAGAGCCGCAGCGGCGAGAAGCAGCGCGGCGATGGCAATCATGTTCTCCCGCCGGGCGATGACCTGCTGCTGGGCCTGCTCGCGCGCGGCGATGGCGCGCTCGCGGTCCTTCAGGGCGGCTTCGTTCTGCCGTCGCGCCGCCTCAGCCCGAGCGCGCTCGTCGGCGGCCTGTTGGGCCGCGTCGATTTCCGCCATGGATCGGCAGGTTTCGCTCGATCGGCGTACCTGAACATTGGCCTGCCGCAGAAAGCTCGCAATCTCGCGCGTCGATACCGCAAAACCATATTCAGCATCGCTGCCGTCCGAGAGCGAGCCAAAGCTGTTGATGCCGATGACGCGGCCGCAATCGTCCACTAGCGGCCCGCCACTGTTTCCCGCCGCCAGTGGGGCGGTGTGCAGCACGGTGTCGAACTGGCGGGAGGCGCGCCCTGCCGAGACATTGCCAGAGGTGCGCACGGCGCTCATGGGGCGGATGATATCCTCGATGCTCATGCCCTGCGCGCGATCGACCGAGCCGGGATAGCCAATGGCGGTCACCCGCGTGCCGTCTTCCACCGGGCCGGCCAGAAAGGTCGCGATGGGGATCGATGGGGCATCGTCGACCGCCAGCAAGGCCAGATCATTGCCCGGCGAATAGGCCAGGATGCGGCCGCCATAGCTGTTCGTGCCCTCGGACGGGATGATGCCGATGACGATGTTGGATTCACTGCGGGCGAGTTCGACGACATGGGCATTGGTGAGCACGCGGCCCGGCGCGATCATGACGCCGCTGCCATGGCCGACGAAATAGGCATTCTGGCCGTCCGTTGCCACCAGCGCCACCCGCACGACGCTGCGCGAGGCGGCGGCGATGTCCTGCACATCTGCCAGCGCCGGCGTCAGGGCAAGAGGCAGCAGCAGCGCAAGGGCGAGGTGGAGGACCGCTTTGAAGGAACCGAACAGTCCGGTGCGAGGCTTGATCATGGGGAACCTTTAACGCGCCCTTCGAGCTCTCGACAGAGGTTTTCACGGTCCACGCGCTTTGAAAGCAATTTACGGGAAGCTTGCCCGCATTGCCGGTGCGACAAGGACCCGCCGCTGACCCCGCGCCTTGCGTAAGCATGACCGGCCCGCTTACATCGGATAGCCCCCGCTCGATTGCGGAAGAGACAGGAAAATTGCTATGCCCGCCATCGCGCCGGCCATTGATGAAGAGACGGCATGGGCGGCCTTCGCGGCGCGCGACCGCCGCATGGACGGGCATTTCGTCGTCGCGGTCAAGACGACCGGCATCTATTGTCGACCGAGCTGTCCTGCGCGCCGCCCCCGGCCGGAGCATGTCACGATCCTGCCCGATGGCGGCGCGGCACGAGCGGAGGGTTATCGGCCCTGCCTGCGCTGCCGGCCGGACGATGTCGCGCCGGATCGCGCTGCCGTCACGCAAGCGCTGGCGTTGCTGGAAGCTGGTGAGGTCATGCCGCCGCTGGCCGAGCTGGCACGCGCCGTCGGCTACACGCCCCACCATTTCCAGCGCCTGTTCAAGCGGGCCGTGGGGGTCTCGCCCGCGGCCTACTGGCGCGGCCTGCGAGCGGACCGGCTGACGCGCGCGCTCCACCAGACCGAAAGGATCACAGATGCGATCTACGATGCCGGCTATGAAGCACCCAGCCGCGCTTATGCCGACGCGCGGACGCGACTTGGCATGACACCATCCGCCTGGCGCAACGGCGGCGCGGACGTGACGATTCGCTTCACGGTCACGGCGACCTCTCTGGGCGACATGCTCGTCGCGGCGACCGACAAGGGCCTGTGCCGGATCAGCTTTGATGAGGAGGAAAGCGACCTGCGGCGGCATTTCCCGCGCGCGACGATCGTTGCCGGGGGTGCCGATTTTGCGGCATTGGTAGCGCAGGTCGTGGCGCTGGTCGACGATCCGACACGCGCGGTCGATCTGCCGGTCGATGTCGCCGGCACAGCATTCCAGCAGGCGGTATGGGCGGCCTTGCGGGCGATCCCCATCGGTGAAACGCGCACCTACACGCAGATCGCAGCAGCGGTCGGCAAGCCGGCTGCCGTCCGCGCGGCGGGGTCGGCCTGTGGCGATAACAAGCTGGCGGTGCTCATTCCCTGCCACCGGGTTCTTCGCAGCGATGGCGGATTGGGCGGTTATGCCTATGGGACGGATCGCAAGACGGTCCTGCTGGAGAAGGAAAAACGGCTGAAGTAGGACTTTTCTGGGGGAACATGAGGATAGAGTCGGCCCCAATAGATCAGTGGCGAAAAAACAACGAAAACTCATTGCCTTACGCGCCGGCTGCCAAGTAAATTTTCAGTTCAACTTGTCGCCATTGCCTAACAACTGGCCGGATTCAGCCAGGGGACGCGAAACCAGCAGACATGTTCAGCGGTTTTTCCCATACTATGACACGCAACCATGAAACCCCTCGTACAGCGCTGACCGCGATTGCCGCCGTCTTGGCGCTTGGCTCCACCTCGGCTCTGGCGCAGGAGGCCGGAACCGCTCCACCCGCGGTCGATCCCGCAGGTAGTGAAATCGTGATTCCGGATGCGCAGCCTGCGCCTACGGCGGTCCCGCTCCCGACAACCGCGCCGCCCCTGACGACCGTGGCTCCGATCGTCACGCAGAGCCCGGCAGCGCCTTCATCGAGCGCCTTAACCGCTGCGCCCATTGTTGCCCCGGAGGCCACAACCGCCCGTACTGCTGAAAGCCCTCCCCAGGCGCGTCAGGTCGTTCCGGCGTCCGCGGAGACCGCCTCAGCACCTGCCGAGCGCACATCGAGTGCCCGCGCGGAATCGACGCGTCCGACTGCAGCGCGTGAACCGGCTCCGCAGCCGGTCGCCAGCGATACTGTCGCGCCGGCCGAAGCCCAACCCCAGGCGGTTGAGGCAGCCTCTGCGACTGAGGCGCCGATGGTCAATGAGACACCGCAACCCGCGCCGCTTGAAACCACCGGTGAGGCTGCTTCCAGCGATAACACCGCGATCATCATCGGCGGTGCTGGTGCGCTCGTCCTGCTTGGAGCCGGCTTCATGGCCTTCCGTCGCCGCAAGACCTATGATCGGGAGATCGAAGCAGATGCGATGGAGCGGGAGGTGATCCGTGAACCCGTCGTCACGCCGAAGCAGGATACGGTCGTGAATCCAGCCTCTGCACCTGCCGTAGCGCCCCGTGCACCGGTTGATTCTTCTGCTCCGATCATGCAGCGCTCCACTGTGGTCCGCGAGGGCGATCTGGAACAACAGGTGGCGGCGGCGCCGTCGCGGGAAAACCCGTTTCTTACCCGCAAGAACCGTCTGCGTCGCGCCAACTTCCTGATGCGCCAAGGCGCTCTGCCTGAGGCTGCGCCGGCGACGATGGACCGCCAGACCGCGGCAGCGCCCGCAACCCAGCCGCAAGCCCCTGCGCGTCAGACGATTTATAGCTTCGGCGGGACGACCGTCCGCCCGACCCTAAAGCCGCGCACGACCTGATCTCCATCGGTCCGTAGATTAAGATGCAGCCGCTCTTCGTAACGAGGAGCGGCTGTTTCACTACAGCGCCGTTCGCAATCAGACGAAGCTGTAGGGATCGATATCCACACTCACCCGCGTCGTGGACTTCCAATCGATCTGGCCCAGCCATTTGCGGACGATGGCCTGCAAATCCACCCCGCGCCGCGCGTGGACGAGCAATCGGAACCGGTGTCGACCGCGCAGCACGGCCAGCGGCGCTTCGGCTGGCCCATAAACGTCCAGACCATCCTGATGCGGCGCAATCTTACCGATTCGCTGGGCCGTCTCGCGGGCCAGCGCGCCGTCGGCATCGCTGACGATGATTGCCGCGAAGCGCCCGAACGGCGGCGCGTTGGCTATTCGCCGGCTTTCCGTCTCCATCGCGTAGAAGCGCGCGCCATCGCCGTCGAGCAGGGCGCGGATCACCGGTGTCTCCGAGGCGCGGGTCTGGATGAAGACCCGTCCAGGCTTCTCGCCACGCCCCGCGCGCCCCGAGACCTGCATGATCTGCTGATAGGTGCGCTCGGCGGCACGCAGGTCGCCCCCATCCAGCCCAAGATCGGCATCGACCACGCCGACGAGCGTCAGTTCGGGGAAGTGATAGCCCTTGGTGACCAGTTGCGTGCCGATGATGATATCCACGGCCCCGCCCGCCACGTCCCGCACAAAGGCAGCCGCCCGAGCCGGAGACCATAAGGTGTCGGAGGTGACGATGGCGGTGCGTGCCTGCGGGAAGAGCAGCTTCACCTCGTCCGCGATACGCTCGACGCCGGGGCCGCAGGCGACCAGTGCATCGCTTTCATGGCATTCCGGGCAGGCGTCGGGCGTGGGGATGCTGTGGCCGCAATGATGGCAGGCGAGGCGCCGGGTCAGGCGATGCTCGACCATCCAGGCGGTGCAGTGCGGGCACTGGAAGCGATGGCCGCAATGGCGGCACAGGGTGAGCGGCGCATAGCCGCGCCGGTTGAGGAACAGCAAAGATTGTTCGCCGCGCTCCAGCGTCTCCGCCATGGCCTTGACCAGCGGCGGCGCGAGCCATCGTCCCCGGTCGGGCGGGTCGCGCGTCAGATCGAGGCCGATGATCTCCGGCAGTTCGGCGCCGCCGAACCGGCTGGGCAGGGCAATCTCTTCATAGCGCCCCAGAGCGACCTGATGGCGCGTCTCGATGGCCGGCGTCGCCGAAGCGAGGATGATCGGGCAGCTCTCGAACATGCCGCGCATCACCGCAACGTCCCGCGCATGGTAGCGCACGCCTTCTTCCTGCTTGAAGCTGGTCTCATGAGCCTCGTCCACGATGATGAGGCCGAGCTTGGGGTAAGGCAGGAACAGCGCCGAGCGCGCGCCCACCACCACCTGCGCCTCGCCGCGTGAGATCGCCCGCCAGGCGCGACGCCGGTCGGATTGCTTGAGGCCGGAATGCCAGGGCACCGGCTCACAGCCAAAGCGGGCGGTGAACCGGTCGAGAAACGGCTCAGTCAGCGCGATCTCGGGGAGCAGCACCAGCGCCTGCTTGCCCTGCCGCAGAGTCTCGGCCAGCGCCTCGAAATACACCTCCGTCTTGCCCGATCCGGTGACGCCATCAAGCAGGACGGTCTGGAAGGCATGGGCGCGAACATGCTCTGTCAGCCTGTCGGCCGCGGCCTGCTGGTCGGCGCTGAGCGTGACGGTCACGAAGTCGGGGTCCGGATCGGGATAGGGCTGATCGGTGGAGACTTCGACAGCCTCCAGCGCGCCCTGCTTTACCAGCCCGCGAATCACCGCGTCGCTGACTTCGCCAATGGCGGCAAGTTCACGCACCAGCCCCTGACGCTCGCCGATGCGTTCCAGCGCTTGCGCGCGCTGGGGCGTCAGCCGATCCGGCACGGCGCCGGTTGGACGATATTCCACCACTGTCTTCTCGCCATCCAGCGCGGACATGGAGGCGAGCGCCATGCGCAGCACGGCAGCGGGCGGGGCGAGATAATAATCCGCCGTCCACTCGATGAGGCGGCGCAGCGAAGCGGGCAAAGGCGGCGCATCCAGCACGCCGGTAATGGGGCGCAGACGATTGTCGCCGACCGGCGCGACGTCCGGAAAGCGGTCCGCTTCCCACACCACGCCGATCATGGGGCGCGGACCCAGCGGGGCGACGACGATCTGCCCGGGCTCCACGCTCATGCCATGCGGCACCCGGTAATCGAGCGGGCCTAGCGCGGCGTTGAGCAGAATGATCCGGGCGCGGGTCATGCTCCGGCCTTAGAGACTGTCTGGCTCGGAGGAAATGGCATCGTCGGCCTCGCTTGCGCCTCCGCACGGCAGGCGGGCCTTACATCCGGGGGCGTGCGGCGCTATAGGCGGCGCCAATCTCTCCACAACCGGGAACCTCTGGCCATGAAATTCTTCGTCGATACCGCCGACACTGCCGACATTCGCGAGCTTGCCGCCACCGGCCTGCTGGACGGCGTGACGACCAATCCCAGCCTCATCCACAAATCGGGCCGCAAGTTCCTCGAAGTGGTGGAAGAAATCTGCGGGCTGGTCGATGGCCCCGTCTCAGCAGAAGTCGTGGCGCTCGATCATGAGACGATGATGAAGGAAGCCGCTGTGCTCCGGAAGATCGCCGAGAATGTCTGCATCAAGGTGCCGCTCACCATCGATGGCCTCAAGACCTGCAAGGCGCTCACGCAGGATGGCTGCCAGGTCAATGTGACCCTGTGCTTCTCGGCCAATCAGGCCCTGCTCGCCGCCAAGGCAGGCGCGACGTTCATCTCGCCCTTCGTCGGACGGCACGATGACAATGGCTTCGATGGCATGCGGCTGATCGAGGACATCCGGCTGATCTACGACAATTACGCCTTCGAGACCGAGATTCTCGCGGCTTCGCTTCGTCACCCCATCCATGTGCTCGAATGCGCGAAGATCGGTGCGGACGTGATTACGGCGCCGCCAGCGGTCATCAAGTCGCTGGTCAACCATGTGCTGACCGACAAGGGCCTCGCCGCTTTCGCTTCGGACTGGGAGAAGACGGGTCAGTCGATCCTCTAGGACCTGCCGCATTTCAATAAGAAGGGCCGCTGTCTCCCGGGAGGCAGCGGCCCTTTTCTTTGGCTCGCAGGGCGGCGCGATCTACCGCCCGAAGCCCTTGGGCGCGGTATCCACCACCGTCGATCCACTGGCGCCGACCTGCTGGACTTCCAGTGCGCGCTCGGCGATCCCGTCCCGGCCGAAGCGGAAGGCGCCGTCGATGCCGGCGAAGCCCTCGGCATCGCGAAGTCGCGCTGCGGGGAAGGCGCTCCCGGGCTTCCAGTCCTGCGCGATCCGCACGGTGAGCAGCACCGAATCATAACCCAGCGACGCGAGGCGATATGGCGCGGCGCCGTAGGTCGAGCGATATTTGGTTGCGAGCGTGCGATACAACCCATCGGATACGCCGGCATACCAGGCACCGCGCAGCGCCGTGCTGGCGGACAAACCTGCTTCGGTCGCCCACAGTTCGGTGCCGAGGATGCGCGCATCCCTGGCGCCAGCCGTGCGGACCAGCGGCGCGGCTTGCAGCGCGATGCGACCGACATCGGCGATCAGCAGCGCATCATAGCTGGAACTGGCCGACAGGCGCTGGACTGCGGACTGAACCGAATTCGCCGAGCGATCGAATGTCTCCATCGCCACGACCGTGCCGCCGGCGGCTTTCACCTCGCTGAGAAATGCCTTGCCGGCCCGCTCGCCATACACGCCGCGCGGCACGAGCGCTGCGAAATCGCTCAGGCCGCGCGCCCTTGCAAAGCGCACGACGCGCGAGACCGATTGCTCCGGGCTGTAGCCGAGCAGATAGACGCCGTTGCCAGCGACGCTCTCGTCATTGGAATAGCTCAGCACCGGAATGTTGGCGGCGCGCGCAATCGGCGCGACGGCCCGCACCTCGTCCGCCGTCAGCGGGCCGAGGATGAGCTTGTTGCCCTCCGCCACGGCCTTGCGCGCCGCCTCGGCCGGGTTGCGCCCGGTATCATAGGTGGTGACGCGCAGCCGCTCGGTCTTGGTATCCAGCAACGCCATGGTGGTGGCATTGGCCAGCGAGCGCCCGACGCCGGCATTTGTGCCACTCATCGGCACGAGCAGGGCAATGCGGTGCCGCTCCGTATCGGTCGGCAGGCCCTGCGTCACATCCGGCTGCTGTGTCTTGGGCGGCGGAGCAGGCTGCTGCGCCGGCGGCACCACGCGCGTACAGGCCGCCAGCAGCATGGCGCCGATCAGCACAATGCCCTGCAGAATGCGACGGGGCGTCGGGGTGCCTCCAGCCGCGATGTCGAACCTCACTTGCCCCGCAAGGCTCCTCTCTGCCATGGCACACCTCATGTCCGCTTCACTTGAGCCTGGCCTATATATCGTTGCGGGACCGATCGGCAACTTGTCCGACCTCTCGCCCCGCGCTGCCGCCGTGCTGCAGGGTGCGGACGTGGTGGCCGTGGAGGACAGCCGCGTGAGCGCCAAATTGCTGCGCCATGCCGGGTCCGACCGGCCCATGATTCCCTACCATGACCACAGCGATGAGCGGGTTCGCGCCCGTCTGGTCGAGCGCATGGCGAGCGAAGCGGTGGCGCTGCTCTCGGACGCAGGAACGCCGCTCATCTCCGATCCGGGATACAAGCTGGTGCGAGACGCCCGTGCGGCGGGCCGATCCGTGAATACGGTGCCCGGTCCCTGCGCGGCCATTGCGGCGATCACGCTCTCCGGCCTCCCCAGTGACCGTTTTCTGTTCATGGGCTTCCTGCCCCCAAAGACGAAGGCCCGCACTGATACGCTGATGGAAGTGGTGGCGCTCCGTGCGACGCTGGTTTTCTACGAGAGCGGGCCGCGCTGCGCGGCATCGCTGGCGGACATGGCGGCCGTGCTCGGCGATCGTCCGGCCGCGCTCTGTCGAGAGATCAGCAAGGCCTATGAGGAAAGCTTGACCGGCACGCTGACCGAGCTCTCGGCGGCCTGCGCGCAGAAGGAGCCGCGGGGCGAGATTGTGCTGGTGGTCGGCCCGCCGGGAGAGCGCGCCGCGCCGGAAGCCGACGAGATCGATGCGGCGCTGCGCGAGGCGCTGGAGCGGCTGACCGTCTCACAGGCGGCGGGTGAGGTCGCCCGCGCATTGGGGGCGGACCGCAAGGCGCTCTACGCGCGCGCCATGGAACTCAAGGGAAAGTGAAAGGCAGTCCGCCCACGCCGGCGCGGCTTGCGGCCGAGAAGCGGGGCCGGCAGGGCGAGCGGATCGCGGGCTGGTGGTTGCGGCTCAAGGGCTGGACCATTCTTGCGCGGCGGGTGCGTACCCGCGCCGGGGAGATCGACCTGATTGCCCGGCGCGGCAAGATCGTCGCCTTTGTCGAAGTGAAGACGCGGGCCAGCGAGGCGCTGCTCGATGAGGCCATCGACGAGCGGCGGCTGGCGCGCGTTGCGGCGGCGGCGGAAGCGGTCGCCCATAACTGGCTGGGGCCGGATGATGACATGCGCATCGACGTGATGCTGCTTGCGCCGGGTCATCGGCCACGCCATCTGGAAAATGTCTGGCACGGCGGCTAGCGCCTGCGGTCCCGATTGCGTCGCGTGTCAGGGTCTCGGTTCAGAACAAGAACAGGGCTTGAAGCAGCCCGAACGGTGGAAGGTAAGAACGGATGTCGCTCAAGGTCGCTCTGCAGATGGACCCGATGGAGTCGCTGAATATTGCCGGCGATTCGACCTTCCATATCATGATCGCCGCTCAGGCGCGGGGGCACCGGCTCTATCATTATCGCACCGATGATCTGAGCTGGCGCGGCGGACGGCTCTATGCGCAGGCGCGCGAGGTGACGGTGCAGCGTGTGGAGGGCGACCATTATCGCTTCGGCGAGACGATCCGACTGGACCTCGGCCGCGATGTCGATGTGGTCTGGATGCGCCAGGACCCGCCTTTTGACCTCAATTATATCACCGCCACACATTTGCTGGAGCGGATCACCAGCGAAACGCTGGTCGTGAACGATCCAGTGGCCGTGCGCAACGCGCCGGAAAAGCTGTTCGTGCTGGATTTCGCGCGCTTCATGCCGCCGACGATGATCACGCGCAATCTTGAGGAAACGCGCGATTTCCTTACCGAGCATGGCGAGATCGTCGTGAAGCCGCTGTACGGCAATGCCGGCTCGGCGGTGTTTCGCATCGGCGCAGATGGCGCCAATCTCGCCGCACTGGTGGAACTTTTCGGCGAGATGTGGGTCGAAAGCTTCATGGTGCAGGCTTTCCTCAAGGACGTGGCGCAGGGCGACAAGCGGATCGTGCTCGTCGATGGCGAAGTGGCCGGCGCGATCAATCGTATTCCCGGCAAGGGCGAGATTCGCTCGAACCTCGCTGCCGGCGGCACCGCCGCCAAGACCGAGCTGACGGCGGAGGAGCAGGAAATCTGCGCCGCCCTGGGGCCGGAGCTCAAGGAGCGCGGCCTGCTGTTCGTCGGCATCGACGTCATCGGCGGCAAGTGGCTCACGGAAATCAACGTGACGTCACCGACCGGCATTGTCGCCATCGACGCCTTCAACGGCACGGATACCGGCGGCATGATCTGGGATGCGGTCGAGCGTCGCCTGGCGGAGCGGGCGGCCTGAGGCTGCTGCGACAACCAGATGATTGATATGTTGATGATGGGTGACGACAGATGAGCGATTGGGTCGTTCATCTGATCGATGCCGGCGGTTATTGGGGCATCGCTTTGCTGATGGTGCTGGAAAATGTGTTTCCGCCCATCCCTTCCGAGTTGATCATGGGCATTGGCGGCATTCGCGTTGGTCAGGGGAAGATGGACATAGTGCCGCTGCTGGCAGCGGGGACCATCGGCACCACGGTGGGCAATCTTTTCTGGTATCATCTGGGGCTATGCCTCGGCTATGCGCGACTGCGGCCCTTGGTGGAGCGCTATGGTCGCTGGGCGACGGTGCGCTGGCGGGAGGTCGAGTGGCTGGAGCGGATTTTTCTGCGCCATGGCGACAAGATCGTCTTCATCTTCCGCTTCATGCCGGTGTTCCGCACGATCGTCTCGCTGCCGGCGGGGCTGTTCGCCATGCCGTTCTGGCGCTTCGTCATCTGGACGACCGGCGGCGCGCTGATCTGGAACGTGATACTGGTGGGCGCGGGCTATTATCTTGGCGTGCGGTTCGAGCGCATCGATGATTATCTTGGTCCGCTGACCAATATCGCGGTGGCGTTTCTGGTCGTCGGCTATCTTTGGCGGCTGTTCACTTGGAAGTGCGAGCCGCGCGACCGGCCGTAATGTCTTATCCTTCCGCGCGCGGGTGCGCGTTGCGATAGACATCGAGCAGATGCGCCGCATCGACCTGCGTGTAGATTTGCGTCGAGGACAGGCTGGCATGACCGAGCAGTTCCTGCAGTGAGCGCAGGTCCGCGCCGCGCCCGAGCAGATGGGTGGCGAAGCTGTGGCGCAGCGCATGCGGCGTCGTGCGATCGTGCAGGCCAAGGCGCCCGCGTGCCCCCTGAACGGCGCGACGAATCAGCGCCGGGGAAAGGGGGCCGCCGCGCGCGCCCCGGAACAGGGGTGCGTCCTTGCGCGTCGGATAGGGGCAGAGCGCGATATATTCCTCGATCGCGCTGCGCACTTGCGGCAGCAGCGGCACCACCCGCGTCTTGCTCCGCTTGCCCAGCACCCGCAGCGTTTCACCCAGCGGCAGGGCATCGCCGGTCAGTCCCAAGGCTTCGCTGATGCGCAGGCCCGCGCCGTAGAGCAGCATCAGCACGGCCCAGTCGCGCGCCCCGATCCATCCGTCCCGCGCGGTTTCGGCAATGTCCTCGGCGAGCGCGACGGCTTCATCCGGGCTGATCGGTCGCGGCACGCCGGGCTTAACGCGCGGCCCGCGCATCACCGGAATCGTGGCGCCCTCGCCGCCCACAAACCGCAGAAAGGCGCGCAGGGCAGAGAGCTCCCGCGCCGCCGAACTGTTGCCGATGCCTTCCGCCCGGCGCGCCGCCAGAAAGGCGCGCAGATCGCTTGTCGTCAGCGTGGTGATGGCCGCCGATGTCGGCGCGCGGCCGTCCATGTCCGCCATCCAGTCGAGCAGGCGTTCGGCGGTGGAGACATAGGCGCGCACGGTGTGAAGCGAGCGGCGCCGGCCTTCGGCGAGATGCGCGCGCCAGCCTTCCAGCAGCCCTGCCCGCGTTTCGCCGGTCATGACGGCACGGTGCCGGCGAGCAGCTCCTGCCAGATGTCCAGCAAATCGACCGGATACCAGGCCTCGTCATGGGCCGCCAGTTCCTGTGGCGTCCACCAGCGGTGCGAAAGCATGACGGCCTTCTCGAGATCGGTGTGACCCGCCGTGTCGATTCGCGCCTCCGCGACGGGGACCGCGTAAAAGCGCTCCTCGGCATCGACGGGAATGCCCTCGAGCGTGACGAAGGTGACATCGCGCACCGCCACGAGCGGACCGGGTTCGAGGTCGAGCCCTGTCTCCTCGCGCAGTTCGCGCCGCGCGGCCTGCTCAAAGGTTTCGCCCCGATCGACCGCGCCGCCGGGCGTCACCCAAAAAGGCGGGCGATCATCGGGCGTGAAGCGGAAGAGCAGCAGCCGTCCTTGCGGATCGGTGACCAGCAGGCGGGCCGCTGGACGTTTCGCGCGACGGGTCACGCCCCGCTCATTCACCTGCTCATTCACCCGGGGCGCGGGCTCGAATGGCGAGGGCATGCACCTTCTCACGCAGCAGATCGGCGAGCGCCGCGTTGACCATGCGCTGCCGCGCAACGCGGGATTGGCCGGTGAAGGAGTCGGCGACGATCTCCACGGTGAAGTGGCTTTCGCCGCTGCCATCATCGCCCATATGCCCGCGATGCTTGGCGCTGTCATTGATGACGGCGAGCTGTTGCGGGGACAGGGCATTTTCCAGCCGCTGTGCGATCTCTTGCCCGACCGGGCCTAGCGAAGCGTCAACCATGCGCCCTATATAAGCGTTTTGGGTCACGCAGCCACAGGGAAGAGACAGTCGTGTCAGGGTCGGGGTTCAATCAGGGTGCATCGCGCCGCCACACGCGCTTTCACGGTCGCGTGGAAGGTGAGGCGCGCCGCTGCTCGCATCCCGGCTGCATGGAAGCAGGTGAGTTCCGCGCGCCGCCCGAGGAAAAGCGCGGCGCACCCGATGGTCCGCCGCAATGGCGCTGGTTCTGCCTGGATCACATCCGCGCGTTCAACACCGAATATAATTACTTCAAGGGCATGAGCCCGGAGGAGATCACGCAGGCGCAGCGCCCTTATGGCGGCTGGGAGCGGGAGACGCGGGCTTTTTCGTCCGCCGCAGCGAGTGGCACGCCGCCGCCGCGCTGGGCCGATTTCTCCGATCCGCTCGATGCCATTGGCGCGCGCTTCAAGATGCGGGCAGCGGAAACCGCGCAAAGGCAGGATGGCAAGCCGCTGTCCGGCGCGGATCGGTCTGCCCTCAAGACGCTCGGCCTTTCGACCGATGCCGACCGGCGCGCCTTGCGCACCCGCTATACCGAGTTGGTCCGCCGCTTTCATCCGGACCATAATGGCGGCGACCGCGCGCATGAGAAAGCGCTGCAAGACGTGATCGCGGCCTATTCCCATCTCCGCAAGGCGCCGGCCTTCGCCTGACGGACCTTGCCGCGCCGGGTCTACGCTGCCATAGGCGCCGGCCCGCTTTCAGGAAGGTGATTGATATGGCGACCGGCACGCCGGCCCGCGCGATGGGCTTCGACTTCGGCACGACGAATAGCGTCGCCGCGATCGCCGAGGGTGGCACGTCGACCATGGTGGAGTTCGCAGGCGACGTGGCGACGGGCGCTGTCTTCCGGTCCGCGCTCTGCTTCTGGGAAGAGGGCGATCGCCGGGCAGCGCTGGCGCGGGAGGCGGGGCCGTGGGCCATCGCGGAATATCTGGAATTTCCACAAGGCTCGCGATTCATCCAGTCATTCAAGTCGGTCGCGGCCAGTCCGCTGTTCGACCAAGCCAGCATCTTCGACCAGCGCATGACCTTCGAGCAGTTGGGCGAGGCATTTCTGGACCGTATGGTTGCGCATGCCGGACGCGCGCTGGGTACGGGGCCAGACGGTCGCCCTGAGCGCATCATGGTTGGACGGCCGGTGCGCTATGCCGGGTCGCGACCGGATGAGGCGCTGGCCCGCACGCGCTACGATGCCATGTTCCGCACCTTCGGCACGGACATCCACTATGTCTATGAGCCGCTCGGCGCCGCCTTCAGCTTTGCCAGCCGCCTGTCCGAGCCGGCGACTGTGCTGGTCGCGGACTTTGGCGGCGGGACGAGCGATTTTTCCATCGTGCGGATGCGCCCCGCCGGCGACGGGCGGCGCTGCGAACCGCTGGGTCATGCCGGTATCGGTATTGCGGGCGACCGGTTCGACTATCGCATCGTCGATCATCTCGTGCTTCCCATGCTCGGCAAGGGCAGCAGCTATCGCTCCTTCGACAAGGTTCTGGAGATCCCCCGGAGCCATTTCGCGGACTTTGCCGATTGGTCGCGGCTCGCCCTGATGCGCAACCGGCGGACCATGGAAGAGCTGGCGCGGCTGCAGCGCGCTGCCGTCGATCCTGCCGCTATCGGCCGGATGATCGCCATCATCGAGCGGGAGCTCGGCTATGCGCTCTACGATGCAGTCGGCCAGCTCAAGCGTGCGCTGTCGAGCGAGGATGGAGCGCATTTCCGCTTCGAGAGCGATGATCTGGCGATCGATGCCGATGTGACGCGCGCCCAGTTCGAGCGCTGGATCGCGCCGGATGTCGCGCGGATCGAGGAGACGGTCGATCAGGCCCTGGCAGACGCCGCATTGGACGCCGGCGCCATCGACCGGGTGTTCCTCACAGGCGGATCGTCCCTCATCCCCGCAATTCGCGCGATATTCGAACGCCGGTTCGGTGCCGAGCGGATCGCGACCGGCGGAGAACTGACGTCCATCGCGCACGGTCTCGCGCTGATCGGGTTGGAGCACGATCCGGCGGAATGGGCGGTCTGATCCGCCTGATGGAACCCTACCTTCTATCGACAGGGCGCGCGGCAATCGGTTAGGGGCTGTGTGACTCGCAGGAAGATGATGACTATGACCGATCTGCCCAACACCAATTCCGACATGCGCAGCGAGGTGCTGCTCGATGCGCCCGATCGCGTCGTGAGCGCGCGCGAGGTGTTCGGGGTCGATATCGACATGGAGATCCCCGCCTTTTCCGAAGCGGACGAGCGCGTTCCGGATACGGACCCCGCCTATGTGTTCGATCCGGACACGACGCTCGCGATCCTGGCGGGCTATGCCTATAATCGCCGGGTGATGGTGCAGGGCTATCACGGCACCGGCAAGTCGACTCACATCGAGCAGATCGCGGCGCGGCTCAACTGGCCCTGCATCCGCATCAACCTCGATGCGCATATCAGCCGCATCGATCTCGTCGGGCGTGACGCCATCGTCCTCAAGGACGGTCAGCAGGTCACCGAGTTCAAGGAGGGCCTGCTGCCCTGGGCCCTGCAGCGTCCGGTGGCGTTGGTGTTCGACGAATATGACGCCGGTCGGCCCGACGTGATGTTCGTCATCCAGCGCGTGCTGGAAGCCGACGGCAAGATGACCCTGCTCGACCAGAACCGGGTGATTCGTCCGAGCCCCTGGTTCCGCATGTTCGCCACCGCCAACACGGTCGGCCTGGGTGACACCACGGGCCTCTATCATGGCACCCAGCAGATCAACCAGGGCCAGATGGACCGCTGGAATCTGGTGGTGACGCTGAACTATCTGCCGGCCGAGACCGAAGCGCAGATCGTGCTCGCCAAGTCCGGCGAATATGATCATCCGGGCGGGCGCGAGGAAGTCGCCAAGATGATCCGCGTCGCGGAACTGACCCGTCAGGGCTTTATCAACGGGGATATTTCCACCGTGATGAGCCCGCGCACGGTGATCTCATGGGCGCAGAACACCCTCATCTTCAAGGATGTCGGCTTCGCCTTCCGCCTGTCGTTCCTCAACAAGTGCGACGAGGCGGAGCGGGCGCTGGTGGCGGAATATTACCAGCGCGTGTTCGGCAAGGATCTGCCGGAAAGCGTCGTCAGCAAGAGCGCCTGACGCGGCAAGGCGGCCCGAGCGCGGGCCGCCTTCGCGAATGGGTGATCAGGCGATGCGCGTGCGGGTCACCCGGTAGCGCAGGGCGACGCCGGCCAGCGCGAAGCCGGCAATCATCATGGCCCAGGTCGCCGGCTCCGGAATGGCGGGCGGCGGCGCCATCATCGCGCGCATCAGCGGGCCGGCGGTCTCCGTGTGCGACGCTGCCTGCGGCTCCGCGGCCTCGTCGAAATAGCTGCCCAGCACCGAATGGGTGAACTTGTAGGGCGCGCCTTCGAACACGGTTGGCGTCGGTTCAGTCACGGTCGCCATCGGCGTGGCAGGTGCCGGACTGGTGAAATAGCTGTCGAGCACGGAGTGGGTGAATTTGTACTGGCCGCCCTCGAAAACGCCTTGCGAATCCGCATAGTGGCCCAGCCAATTGTTGAGCTGGGCATAATTGTTGAAGTTGCGCACGCCATCCAGGCCCTTGAAGACCATCTGCTGGCTGCCGCCGCTGTTGATCGCAAAGCTGAAATCGCGCTGCGAGAAGCTGGCCTCCGTGTGCAGAATGCTGGTCAGCAGGGCGATGCGCGCATTGAGATTGACCGCCGCGCTGACGCTCTGGATCGGCAGGAGTGCGCCGCTCGTCAGCATCGCGGCAAGGCAGGCAGTCCGGATCATGGGCAATCGTCCTATCACAAAAAGCTGCGCGGCCTGGCCGCTCCAGCACCGTCCCTTGGGGACGCTGATAGGCAGGCAGGCCGCGTTCGAAAATGGATTTAACCAAGAAATCCTAATAATTTGGGTGCTGTTCCACAGCGGCACAGCTGCACGCGCAAAGGTTGACGGGCTGAGATGGGCCGCTCTGCCAAAGGGCAGGAGGGTTGACAGGATCGGGGCACTGGACCAGCCCATTGTACATCATGGCTGACCGTTCCCCCCTCGACCGCTTCAAGGAAGTACTCACCGGCGCCTCGCGCGCTGTCGCACATGATGCCGAGGTTGAGCTCGGCTTCACGCCCGATGCACCGCACCTCGCCGGCAAGCAGATCAAGGTGCCCACGCCGATGCGCAATCTGCCGGCGGATCAGGTCGCGCTCGCGCGCGGCTTTGCAGACAGCTTCGCGCTCAAGCTTCGCCACCATGATGCGCGACTCCATTCCGCGCGGGCGCCGAGCGAGCCAGCCGCGCGCGCCGTCTATGATGCCGTCGAGATGGTCCGCTATGAGGCGCTGGGCTCCAAGAACTACGCCGGCATGCGCGCCAATCTCGCTGCCGCGCTGGACATGCGCACCCATTCCGACCCGATCACGCGCGCGCAATCGGCCGATGAAGTGCCGGTGCAGGGCGCCGTTGCCTTGCTGCTGCGCGAGAAGCTGACCGGGGAAGCGCCGCCGCCCGAATCGCTCAAGGGCATCGAATTTCTGCGCGAGTGGATCGACGAGAAGGCCGCTGACGACTTTGAAGGCCTGTCTTTGTGCCTCGACGATCAGCAGGCCTTTCAGGACAAGGTGCTCTCGATGCTCCAGCATCTCGAGCTGGTGCGCGCGGAGGTTCCCCCCGAATCGCCCGATGAGGATGACGAGGACCAGGACGAGCAATCCGAGCAGCAGGATGAGGACAAGGAAGAAGACGAGGGCGAAGAGGACGATCAGTCCCGCGCCGACACGCGCGGCGAGGATAAGGGCGAGCCGGGCGAGGAGATGTCCGAAGAGCGCCAAGAGCAGGACGGCGACTCGGATGAGGATGGCGATGGCGACGCGCAGGATGACGATGGCGCCATGCCCGTGCGCCCCAATCGCCCCTTGTCGGACCTGCCGCCGGACTTCGACTACCACGCCTATACGACGAAGTTCGACGAGGTGGTGACGGCGCTCGACCTGTGCGATGCCGATGAACTCGTGCGCCTGCGTGGTTTTCTTGACCAGCAGCTCGCCCCGTTCCAGGGCGCGGTCTCCAAGCTGGCGCACCGTCTGCAGCGGCGCCTGCAGGCCCAGCAGAACCGCAGCTGGGATTTCGACCAGGAAGAAGGCATGCTCGATGCCGCGCGACTGGCGCGCGTTGTCGTCAATCCCGCGCACTCGCTCTCCTACAAGATGGAGCGGGACACCGATTTCCGCGATACGGTGGTGACGCTGCTGATCGACAATAGCGGCTCTATGCGGGGGCGCCCCATCGGCATCGCAGCGATCAGCGCGGACATCATGGCCCGCACGCTGGAGCGCTGCGGCGTGAAGACCGAGGTGCTGGGCTTCACCACCCGCGCCTGGAAAGGCGGGCAGAGTCGCGAACAATGGCTGGCCGCCGGGCGCCCGCCGCGGCCCGGTCGTCTCAACGATCTGCGCCACATCATCTACAAGAAGGCGGATGAGCCCTGGCGCCGTGCCAAGGCCAGCCTCGGCCTGATGATGCGCGAGGGGCTACTCAAGGAGAATATCGACGGCGAGGCGCTGCTCTGGGCGCACAATCGCCTGCTCGCCCGGTCCGAGGAGCGGCGCATCCTGATGGTGATTTCCGATGGCGCGCCGGTCGACGATTCGACGCTGTCGGTGAACAACGGCACCTATCTGGAGCGGCACCTGCGGCAAGTGATCGGGTGGATCGAAGGGCGCTCACCGGTCGAGCTGATCGCCATCGGCATCGGCCACGACGTCACCCGCTACTACAAGCGCGCCGTGACGATCATGGATGCCGAGCAACTGGGCGGTGCGATGGTTGAGCAACTCGCGGCGCTGTTCGACAAGGACTAGTGGGACGAGCCTTGCGTCGGGGAGCATTTCTTCGCCTGGGGAAGCGCCGATCATGACGCCGAAGCGGTCTTCGCCGATCTTCACCGTTCGTGCTGAGTAGGCTCTGAGGAGCGCCGCAGGCGCATATCGAAGAGCCGTATCGAAGCATCGTAGCGCAGGGGCCGGTCCTTCGATATGCTGCTTCGACGGGCTCAGCAGCTACTCAGGACGAACGGAGAGCTGCTCGAAGAATATCTGTGCCGACGCCGGCAATGGCGCCCATCAGGCGGCGCTGGAGGCAGGCCGGCCCAGCGTTCCCGCTCAGACCGGCCTGTCCTTTATCACTTGAGCGCGGCGCAGGCTTCCTGGATGCGCGTGCAGGCCTTGCGGAGGATTTCTTCCGAGGTCGCGTAGCTCACGCGGAAGGCCGGGGCGAGGCCGAAGGCGCCGCCGTGGACGGCTGCGACGCCCTTGCTCTCGAGGAAATAGGTGATCAGGTCCTCGTCCGTGGCGATGGTCTTGCCCTCGGGCGTGGTCTTGCCGATGCAGCCGGCGGCATCCGGGTAGACGTAGAAGGCGCCTTCCGGCGTCGGGCAGTTGAGGCCCGGCGCGTCGTTCAGCATCGCCACCACCAGATCGCGCCGCTTGCGGAATGCCTCGTTGCGCTCGATGAGGAAGCTCTGGTCGCCATTCAGTGCGGCCGTTGCCGCGGCCTGGCTGATCGAGCAGGGGTTAGAGGTCGACTGCGACTGCAGCTTGGCCATCGCCTTGATGATCCACTGCGGGCCACCGGCGTAGCCGATGCGCCAACCGGTCATCGAATAAGCCTTGGACACGCCGTTCACGGTCAGCGTGCGCTCGTAGAGATCCGGGCAGACCTGCGCGATCGTCTTGAACGGTGTCGGCGCGTACCAGACATGCTCGTACATGTCGTCGGTGAGGATCAGCACATGCGGGTGCTTGCGCAGCACATCGCCGAGCGCCATCAGCTCCTCGCCGGAATAGGCCGCGCCCGTCGGGTTGGAGGGCGAGTTGAGCAGCACCCAGCGCGTCTTGGGCGTGATCGCGGCGTCGAGCTGGGCCGGCGTGATCTTGTAGAGCTGGTCGGCACCGGCCGCGATGATCACCGGCGTGCCGCCGGCAAAGTTCACGATGTCGGGATAGCTCACCCAATAAGGCGCCGGGATGATGACCTCGTCGCCGGCTTCCACCGTCGCGACCAGCGCGTTGAACAGGGTGTGCTTGCCGCCCGAGTTCACGCTGATCTCGCTCGTCTTGTAGGAGAGCTCGTTATCGCGCTTGAACTTGGCGGCGATGGCTTCCTTCAGCTCGGCGGTGCCGTCGACATTGGTATATTTGGTCTGGCCACCGCGGATCGCGGCGATGGCGGCATCCTTCACGAAATCGGGCGTGTCGAAGTCCGGCTCGCCAGCGGAAAGGCCGATGATGTCCTTGCCTTCCCGCTTGAGGGCAATGACCTTGTCGGTCATCGCGAGCGTGGCGCTGGGCTGAATACGGCCGAGGGCGGCGGAAGTCCGGGACATGGAAAGCTCCTGACAGTCAGGGATGATGCGCGTGGCGCCCGGGACGCTCCCGGACGGCGCGGTGCATAGTGCGCTCAGCCTTGCGGTGCAACCAGCCTCGCAGCCATCAGCCCGCGCGCGGCATTGCCGATGAGGAAACCGTCTGCCAGATCTTCCGGCCGCAGGTCGGCCTCCTGCGCCTTGCCCTGGTCGATCAGGCTCTGGCGCAGCACGCCCGGCAGCAGGCCGCGCGCAAGGGGTGGCGTCAGCAGGGTCTCGCCCCGCTGGAGGAACAGGTTGGTGAAGCAACCCTCCGTCAGATAGCCGGCCTCGTCGGTCAGCAGCACTTCGAACGTGCCCGATTGCCGCAGGGGCACTTCATAATGGCGCCGGTCCGTGGTCTTGTGCCGCACGCGAATATCGTCTCCGCCGAGCAGGCGGGGCGCGATGCTCACCGACGTCGGTCCCTCCAGCAAGGGCGGCATTTCGCGAACCTCGATGCTGAGCGTGCCGATCCGGCCGAGCAGGATGCGCACGCGCCTCGGCTCGACAAAGCCGAAGGTCGCGGCCTGCAGTTCGTTGCGCAGCTCATGCCGGTCGAGAATGAAGCCAAGTTCGTGCGCGCTGCGTTCGAGTCGCCGGATGTGGAGGTCGAGAAGCGGCAGCCCGATCTCGGGATCGAAGGCCATGGTTTCGATGAGGTCGAAATGATGGGCCTTTGCGATCAAAGCACGTTCTCCCCAACGGCCAGAAACCGTCCCTTGTCGAGGCATTCCTGCCATTCTGCCTCCGGCTGGCTGTCCGCAACGATGCCGGAGCCCAGCCCGACGATACCCGCCTCAGCGTCCTTCTCCAGCACGATGGTGCGGATGGCGACATTGAACCGTGCGGTGCCGTCCGGTGCAATATGGCCGATGCTGCCCGTATAGAGTCCGCGCCCGAACCGTTCGACCTCGCGGATGATCTCCATGGCGCGCAGCTTGGGCGCGCCGGTGATCGATCCGCAGGGGAAGAGGGCGCGCAGCACGTCCGCCGGCCCGAGTTGCGGTTGCAGCCGGCCCTCGACGACGGAGATCATCTGATGGACCGTGGGATAATGCTCGACATGGAAGAGAGCGGGCACCGCGACGCTACCTGGCTCCGTGACGCGCGAGATATCGTTGCGCAAAAGGTCAACGATCATCAGATTTTCGGCGCGCTGCTTGGGGTCGCTGGCGAGGTCGCGTGCGGCGGCGGCATCGCGGTCCGGATCGGCATCGCGCCGCGCAGTGCCTTTCATCGGCCGGGTCGTCACCATGCCATCGGCCAGCGTGAAGAAGCTCTCGGGCGAGAAAGACAGGACATGCCGGTCATCATGACGCAGCAAGGCGCCGTGGCCGGCGGCGGCGCGGGGCCGGATGGCGCGATAGGCGGCGAGGGGATTGCCATCGATGGCGACGCGGGCGGGAAAGGTCAGGTTCGCCTGATAGATGTCGCCGGCGCGGATATAGTCCAGCACTGTCCCGATGGCGCGGCCATAGTCCGCGCGCGAGATCATCGGCTCGATCGGGCCGATCGTGACGGGCGTCTCCGGCAACAGAGCATCCACGGCATCCGCCGCGATGGGCTGGAGCGCGTCGAACAAGCCGAACCAGAGCAAGGGTCCGGCATCGCCCTCGCGCGGCACATAGCCGTTCAGCCGCGCCTCGAAGGCGTGGCCCGCGGCGTAGGAAAGGTAGCCGGCGGCGTGGAGGCCGGTTTTGACGGCAGCCTCAACCCGCGCCAGCGCAGGCAGCACATCGGCCAGCCGATCGGCTCGGATGATGTCGCACGGGTCGCGGAACAGCGTCGCGCTGCCCGATCCGTCTGCCCGCGCATCATCGAGCAGCACGAAAGGCGCGTCGGACGATATGGGCAGGGCGAGGCGAGTCATGGCGCCCTATTGGCAGCGTGATGGCATCAAGGCCAGCGTTTCAGGACCGTCAGACTCGGTGTAGAAGCTGGACAGGCGGCAGCGTCGAGGAGGTTCGTCTCATGCAGGCTTTGATACATCTGGCTTTGGCGATGGGGAGCTTCGTCGGCACGCACCTTCTCCTGTCCCATCCCCTTCGTGCGCCTCTGGTGGCGCGGCTGGGCGAGCGGGGCTTTCTTGGCCTCTATACCCTCACCGCCTTTGCCACGCTGGGCTGGACGATCCTCGCTTTCCGGGCCGCGCCCGCCGCGCCGCTGCTGTGGATGGCGCCCATCGGCCTGTGGCACCTTGGCGGGCTGGTGATGGCGCTCGCCGGCGTCATGCTGGTTGGCTCGCTCATCGGTAATCCGGCGATGGTCGATCCCACCGGGCAGATGACCGCGCCCGAGCGCGCCCGGGGTGTCTATGCCGTAACGCGCCACCCGATGATGTGGAGCTTCATTCTCTGGGCGCTGGTTCACGCCACGCTCTGGCCATCCGGACGGACGCTGATCCTGAGTGGCGGCATCGCCCTGCTCGCCTGTGTGGGTGCGCTGGGGCAGGACCGGAAGAAGGCGCGGCTCCTGGGTGCGCCATGGCGCCAGTGGCAGGCGCGCACGAGCTTTGTGCCATTCGTCGCGCTCCTGTCCGGGAAGGCGGAGTGGCACGCGCTGTGGCCGGGCGTCGTTCCGGTGCTCGGCGGCGTCATCCTCTGGCTCGGTGCCACCTGGGCGCATCCCTTGCTGGGCGGACCGTTCGTGCCGCCTTGGCTGTGGATTGGATGACACAGTCTCTCCCAAAATCGACGCGCCACCCCGGTTTGGGCCGGCCGGCACCGTCAATGTCGTGGATTGTCAGCCGCTGTTCGGCGCATGGCGAATCCGTGTCATCGGCTATCGCGGGAGCGGAAGGCGTATCATGTTCGGGTTTGGCAGGATCGCAGGCGCAATAATGGCTCTGTTCGCGGCGCTGGGCCTTGCGCTGTTGCTGCGTTCCGCGCCCGAGGCGGCGCGCTGGTCGCTGATGATCTGCGTGATGGGCTTTGTCGGCGCCACCATGCGTCTGCGCCGACTCGACGCCGGTTTCTGATCTGCGGCCGGGTCAGCTGCCCCGGCGCCCGATCAGTCGAACAGCGAGCTGACCGAGCTTTCGTCCGCGATCCGGCGGATCGCTTCACCGAGCAGCGGCGCAATCGGCAACTGACGGATCTTGGTCGAGGCCGCGACGGAGGGCGTGGCGAGAATCGAATCGGTGATGACCAGCTCGCGCAGAGCCGAGCCTTCCACCCGCGCGACTGCGCCGCCCGAGAGCACGCCATGCGTCACATAAGCGACGACGTCGGTCGCGCCGGCATTCTTGAGCGCGGCGGCGGCGTTGCAGAGCGTGCCTGCCGAATCGACGATGTCATCGATCAGGATGCAGAAGCGGCCCTTCACGTCGCCGATGATGTTCATCACTTCCGATTCGCCGGCGCGCTCGCGGCGCTTGTCGACGATGGCGAGCGGCGCATTGTCGAGCCGCTTGGCCAGCGCACGAGCACGGACCACGCCGCCCACGTCCGGCGAGACGACCATCAGATTCTCATTCGGGAAACGGGCCTGAATGTCTGCGGACATCACCGGTGCGCCGAACAGATTGTCGGTCGGGATATCGAAGAAGCCCTGGATCTGTCCGGCATGGAGGTCGACCGAAAGGACACGATTGGCGCCGGCGGTGGTGATGAGGTTTGCCACCAGCTTGGCCGAGATCGGCGTGCGCGGGCCGGGCTTGCGGTCCTGCCGGGCGTAGCCGAAATAGGGAACCACCGCCGTGATGCGCCGCGCCGATGCGCGCTTGAGCGCATCGATCATGATTAGCAGTTCCATGAGATTGTCGTTGGCCGGATAGCTGGTCGACTGCACGACGAACACATCCTCGCCGCGCACATTCTCGTGAATCTCGACGAAGATTTCCTCGTCCGCAAAACGCCGCACGCTCGCATCGGTGAGCGGGAGCTCCACATAATCGGCAATCGCCTGGGCGAGCGGCATGTTGCCGTTGCCAGAGATGATCTTCATGTCGGGGTCCCCATGGCTGCGGTTGTCGCGGCCCCTCTAGCGAGCAGGTGCCCCGCTGAAAAGGCGCTTGTGACGGTTCGGGGACAAGGGGTTGCGGTCAATGGTGCGGCAAGGCCGCATATCCGGCTCGGCGACGCCCTTGCTCCCGCCCCCGCCCGCCCATAAAGCGGCGCTATGACAGCCTCTCTCCGGATCGCCATGGCCCAGCTCAACCAGAGCATGGGTGATATCACGGGTAATGCAGAGGCCATGCTGGCCTGCCGGGACAAAGCACGCGAGCAGGGCACGGATCTGATCGTGTATCCCGAGTTGCAGCTCATCGGCTATCCGCCCGAGGATCTGGTGCTCAAGCCCGCGCTGGCCGCACGCGCCGAGACCGCGCTGCATCGGCTTGCCGAGGCGACGGCGGATGGCGGCCCGGCGATGCTTGTCGGCACGGTCATCGCCAACAAAGGCCTGCTGTTCAATTGCGTGGCGCTGCTCGATGGCGGCAAGGTCGTCGCGATCCGCCAGAAGCGCGAGCTGCCCAACTACGGAACCTTTGATGAGAAGCGCCTGTTCGCGCCCGGGCCGCTGCCCGACCCAGTCGAGTTTCGCGGCGTGAAGCTGGGTCTGCCGATCTGCGAGGACATCTGGTTCCCGTTCGTCACCGGGCATCTGGCGGAAAAGGGCGCGGAGCTGCTCATCTCGATCAACGGCAGCCCCTATGAGGTGGCCAAGGATGATTTCCGCGTCCGCGGCGTGTGCATGGAGCGCGTCAACGAGACAGGCTTGCCGCTCCTGTATCTCAACCGCGTCGGCGGGCAGGACGAGCTCGTGTTCGACGGTGCTTCCTTCGTGCTGAATGCGGATGGCGACATCGCCCATATGCTGCCGGACTGGGAGGAAGCGCTGGTCATCACTCAGTGGGACCGAGGCGACGATGGCCGGTGGTTCTGCAAGCCGGGCGAGGTGCACGCGCTCGATGCGCATCCGGCGGATATTTATCACGCGATGGTCGTGGGCCTGCGCGACTATGTGAATCGCAACCGCTTTCCCGGCGTGGTGCTGGGCCTTTCGGGCGGGATAGACAGCGCGCTTTCCGCAGCTGTGGCGGTGGATGCGCTGGGGGCGGATCGCGTCTGGTGCGTGATGATGCCGTCGCGTTTCACCGGCCAGGAAAGCCTGGACGATGCAGCGGAATGCGCGCGGCTGCTCGGCTGCCGGCTCGATACCATCCCGATTTCGCCCGCTGTCGGCGCGTTCGATGCCATGTTGGCGGAGGCGTTCACCGGGCGGACCGCGGATCTGACCGAGGAGAATATCCAGTCGCGCATTCGCGGTGTGACGCTGATGGCGCTCTCCAACAAGTTCGGCCACATGCTGCTGACCACCGGCAACAAGAGCGAAATGAGCGTGGGCTATGCCACCATTTATGGCGACATGGCCGGCGGCTATTCGGTGCTCAAGGATGCCTATAAGACAACCGTGTTCGATCTCTCGCGCTGGCGCAACGCGGAGAAGCCGTCGCTTGGGCTAGGGCCGGATGGGCCGGTGATGCCGGAGCGGGTCATCACCAAGCCGCCCACCGCAGAGTTGCGCGAGAACCAGAAGGATTCGGACAGCCTGCCGCCTTATGAGGTGCTGGACCCCATCCTCTACGGCCTGGTCGAACAGGAAAAGTCGGTCGATCAGCTTGCTGCCATGGGTTTCGATCGCGCAACCGTCGCCCGCATCGAGCGGCTGCTCTATGTGGCGGAGTATAAGCGTCGTCAGGCGCCGCCGGGGGTGAAGCTGGGTGGCCGCAATTTCGGCCGCGACCGACGTTATCCCATCACCAATGCTTTCCGGACCGCCTGAACCATGACCGTCATCACCCGTTTCGCGCCGTCGCCGACCGGCCATCTGCATGTTGGCAACATCCGCGCGGCGCTGCATAACTGGCTGTGGGCGCGCAAGATGGGCGGGCAGTGCCTGCTGCGCATCGATGATACCGACACCGCGCGCAGCGAAGAGCGCTTTGTCGAGGGCATCCGGGCTGATCTCGCCTGGCTCGGCCTCGATATGGACGGCGAGGTGCGCCAGTCCGCGCGGTTCGATCTCTATGAGGAGAAGTTGGCGGCTCTGCGGGCCGCCGGGCGGGTCTATCCCTGCTTTGAGTCGGCGCAGGAGCTGGACTTGCGGCGCAAGATCCTGCTCGGGCGCGGTCTGCCCCCGGTCTATGACCGTGCGGCGCTGGCGCTGAGCGCGGACGAGATCGCGGCGAAGCAGGCGGCCGGCGAGCAGCCGCACTGGCGCTTCAAGCTGGATCATGATGCGCCGATCGAATGGGTCGACCTGATCCGGGGCGACCAGCACTTCGACCCCCGGTTGCTCTCCGATCCGGTGATTCGCCGGGCCGATGGAAGCTGGCTCTACATGCTGCCCTCGGTGATCGACGATATCGACATGGGCGTCACCCATGTGCTGCGCGGCGAGGATCATGTCTCCAACACGGCCACGCAGTTGCAGATGTTTGCTGCGCTGGGCGCGCCGCTGCCCCAGTTTGCCCATATGGCCCTGCTCACCGGCGCGGAAGGGAAGCTCTCCAAGCGACTCGGCGCGGTCGGCGTTGGCGATCTGCGGGAAGCGGGGGTCGAGGCGATCACCATCAGCGCGCTGCTTGCGCGGCTCGGCACCAGCGATCCGGTGGAGCCGGTGATCGACATGGCCCCGCTGGTCGAGCGCTTCGATTTCGCGCATTTCGGGCGAGCGCCCGCCCGCTTCTCGGATGAAGAGCTGTTCGGCCTCAACGCCAAGATCGTCCACATGCTGCCCTATGAGGCGGTCGCCGATCGCCTCCCGGCGCAGATCGATGCTGCCGCATGGCCAGTCGTGCAGCCCAACCTCGAAACGGTAGCCGGGGCAGCGGGTTGGGTGGCGGTGCTCAACGGTGAGATCGCGCGGCCCGATCTCGATGCCGACGACCGCGCGTTCCTCGCCCAGGCTGCCGAGGTGGCAGCGGATATCGACTTTGCCGCCGATCCCTGGCGCACGCTGACGAGCGCCCTCAAGCAGAGCAGTGGGCGCAAGGGGAAGGCGCTTTTCCTGCCGTTGCGCCTCGCCCTGACCGGCGTGGATCACGGCCCTGACATGGCCGCCCTGCTGCCGCTGATCGGGCAGGATCGCGCGCTCGCACGGCTGCGCGCTGCCGCCAGCAGCTGAGCGATCGTCGGCGCCGGTAACGCCCGCCGGCGGCCGATCCATGCGCGCTCTGACACCCGATAAAAACCGCTTCGCGTAGCCTCTTTTTAGTGATAGTATAACATCACAAATAAAATTAGGAGAGGTGTCATGTCCCTTGTGTCGTCTCAATCATCCTATGCACCCCGGACCCGCTATGCGGCCCGGCGGTCACCGGGCGCGCTGGCAGCGGCCATTGCCTTTAATGGCGGGCTCATCGGGCTGTTGATCGCCTTGCCGGCCACACATTATCTGAGGCCCGCACCGACCCCTCCCATTGATGTACGGTTCGTGCCGACCGCTCCGTTGCCGCCGCCCGTCACACCGGAGCCGGACGCGAAAGTGGAGACTCAGCCGGCTCGCCCGCTCGATACGCCACGCGACCCGGTGAGGGTCGATCCGCAAATCAACCTCGGCACCATGACCGATTTGACGACGAAGCCCTACCCGCCTTTGCCTGACCCGGATGCCGGCAAGACCATCGTCACGCCGCCCGCTGCGCCAGTCATCGTGCCCGCTCAGCCGGATGCGCGGTTTGCTGACCGGTTTCGCCCGCCTTATCCGCCCGCCATGCAGCGCGAAGGGCGCGAGGGCAGCGTCACGGTGCGGGTCAGCATCGACGAGCGTGGACGGGTGACCGCGGTCGAGCAGGTCCGCGCGAGCGATCCGGCCTTCTTCGAGGCGGCCCAGCGCCACGCGCTGCGGGCTTGGCGTTTCCGCCCGGCCACGCGGGATGGCGTACCGGTCGCGTCCGAGCAGGTGCTCACCTTGCGCTTCGAACTGGAGCGTTAAGCGGGGCGTCACGATGACGCGCTGCTTTTCAAGGCCATGGTGCCTCCCTATGTAGGCGCCATGGCCATTTTTCCCCGCCCGGTTTCTCCACGGAGTGCTGCGTCCGATCTGCGCGAGATGTTCGCGCCCGATCGCCCGCACCGCTGGAGCATTCTTGCGCTCTCGGTGACGCTGACTGGCGTTCTGCTCTGGGGGTTCGCGATCGACTCGCGCAAGCCGGAGCAGGAACGGCAGATCATCTACATCGAGAATTGGGAGGCCAACCGGCCGGACAGTGCGATCATCCAGCGCCAGATTGAGGATTTCGCGCGGTATCGGGTGGCGCTTGAGAGCAAGCAGGGCGAGTTTCAGCGCCTCGCCGATAGTCTCGGTATCGACTGGCGCGAGGATGCTGCGCGCACCAAGCGCGAGCGCGAAGAACTGTTCGATGCGAAGGAAAAGGAGCTGCAGCAGAAGCTTGCTGCGGCTCTGGCCAAGGAAGGCGGCGTAGCGGGCAACACCGCCACGGCAACGCCCTGACTCTTCCGGGCGACAGCGCCTGGCTGATGGCAGCCATCGCCTTGTCCCACCGTTCCCGCGGTCGCACCGCGCCCAATCCCAATGTCGGATGCACAATGCTCGATGCCGCAGGCCGCGTCGTCGGGCGAGGCTGGACGCAGCCTGGCGGCCGCCCCCATGCCGAGGCGATGGCACTGGCCATGGCCGGGGCATCGGCGCGGGGCAGCACGGCCTATGTCAGCCTGGAGCCCTGCGCGCACCAATCCGCGCGCGGCCCTTGCTGTTCGGATCTGCTGGTGGAGGCCGGCGTGCGCCGCGTCGTCGTGGCGGCAGGCGATCCCGATCCACGGACCAACGGTCGCGGCATCGCGCGCTTGCGGGACGCGGGGCTGATCGTCGATACTCTGCCAAAGCTGGCGCCCGCGGCGCGGGCCGCAATGGCTGGCTTCTTCACGCGCCAGCGGGCGGGGCGACCTCACGTGACGCTCAAGCTCGCCACTTCGCTCGATGGCTGCATTGCGCTGGAAGACGGGACGAGCCAGTGGATTACCGGTCCGGCGGCGCGGGCACATACCCATCTGGAGCGGGCGCGGCACGAGCTGATCCTGGTTGGGCGCGGCACGCTCGCACAGGATCAGCCCCGGCTGGACGTGCGCCTGCCCGGGCTGGAGTCGCGTTCGCCCGTCCGGGTGCTCCTAAGTCGCAGCGGTGCGGCGCCGGATGATTGGCTTTCGATCCAGACGCCGGCTCAAATTGCGGGCCTTCCCGGCGATCATCTGATGGTCGAGGGCGGCGCTCAGACGGCTGGCGCCTTTCTTGCGGCCGATCTGGTTGATCGTCTGCTGCTGTATCGCGCGCCGATCCTCATCGGGCGCGGCAAGGCGGCGCTGGGCGACATCGGGCTCAATCGTCTGGCCGAGGCCCACGGTCGCTGGCGGCTGGTCGACGCGCGCGATTTCGCGCCAGACCGGCTGGAGGTTTACGAACGCGTGCGGCCCGCATAGAGCAGCAGGCATGTTTACCGGCATCATCACCGACATCGGCACCATCCAGAGCGCGCAGCAGCGCGGCGACCTGCGTCTGGTCATCGGCTGCCATTACGACATGGAGGGCGTGGATATCGGCGCTTCCATCGCCTGTTCCGGCGTGTGCCTCACCGTGGTGGACAAGGGCGCCGACTGGTTCGCGGTCGATCTGTCTGCCGAGACCGTCTCGCGCACCGCGCAGGGCGCCTGGGCAGAAGGGCGGTTGCTCAATCTGGAGCGCGCGCTCAAGCTCGGGGACGAGCTGGGCGGGCACATCGTCACGGGTCATGTCGATGGCATCGGCGAAGTCGCAGACATCACAGCCGAAGGTGATTCGCACCGGGTCACCGTGCGGCTTCCGGCCGATCTTGCCCCCTATGTCGCGGCCAAGGGGTCGATCACGGTCGATGGCGTATCGCTGACCGTGAATTCCGTGGAAGACGGTCCGGAGGGCTCGACTTTCGGCCTCAACATCATTCCGCACACCTGGTCGGTGACAACCTTCGGCCAGCTCGCGCCGGGCCAGCCAGTGAATCTGGAAATCGACGTGCTGGCCCGATATCTGGCGCGCATGAAGGATCATCAGGCCCGCAGCTAAGGCGCAGTTGCCGAGAAATATTGGCAATCACATTACGATGTGATATTTGCCCTTCATGAGCAGCGAATTGATCGAAAACGTACGTAAGCTGGTGCGCGATGGCATTCTGTCCCGCTCCGGTCTCGCCCGTGCCGCCGGGCTCCACGCCAACAGCCTGCGCCGGCTGGATGAAGCCGACTGGAATCCCACCGCCGACACACTGGGCAAGCTGGAAAGCTATCTGCTCGCCCGCGCGCACGGGACGGCCTTGGCTAGCGCCGAGGAGATCATCAACGAGGCGCGCAATGGCCGGATGTTCATTCTGGTCGACGACGAGGATCGCGAGAATGAGGGCGATCTGGTCATTCCCGCGCAGATGGCCACCCCGGATGCGATCAACTTCATGGCCACGCACGGCCGCGGCCTCATCTGTCTGGCGCTGACCCGTCAGCGCGTCGAAACGCTGGGCCTCAACCTGATGAGCGCCAGCAACGGCACCCGGCATGAGACGGCTTTCACGGTATCGATCGAGGCCCGCGAAGGCGTGACCACCGGAATCTCCGCAGCCGACCGCGCACGGACCGTCGCTGTGGCTATCGATGCCTCCAAGGGGCGCGAGGCCATCGTGACGCCGGGCCATGTTTTCCCGCTGATCGCACGCGATGGCGGGGTGCTCGTGCGCACCGGCCATACTGAGGCGGCGGTGGACGTCGCGCGGCTGGCGGGTCTCAATCCCTCCGGCGTGATCTGCGAGATTATGAAGGACGACGGGACCATGGCCCGCCTCGATGATCTCATCCCCTTCGCGCAGAAGCATCGCCTCAAGATCGGTACCATTCGCGATCTCATCGCCTATCGCCGCCGCAACGATCACATGCTGGAGCGACGCGCAGAAGCCACGTTCACCAGCCGCTGGGGCGGCGAGTGGCGCGCGGTGACCTTCTTCAATCGCGCGACCGAGTCCGAACAGGTCGCGCTCATCAAGGGGCATGTCACGCCCGAGCAGCCGACGCTCGTGCGCATGCATCAGGTGTCTGTCTTCACCGATATTTTCGGGGAAGAAGGGCCGCGCGCCAGCCTGCTCTCCCGCGCGATGGAAATGATCGCCGAGGCAGGGGCCGGCGTCATCGTCGTCATCAATCGCCCGAGCGAAGACCGGTTCAGCCGGCAGATGAAAATCCGCACTGGTGAAGCAAGCCCAGCCGGTATGGACGAGCTGCGCGATTATGGCGTCGGCGCGCAGATCCTGGCCGATCTCGGCGTGCATGACATGATCCTGCTCACCAACAGCCACCACAATCTGATCGCGCTGGATGGCTATGATCTGGCGGTTGTCGAGGAGCGGGCGATCACGGGCGTCTGACCATGATCGAAGGGAGCGCTGCGGCGGTTCTGACCGGCCTCCTGCTCGCATTGTTTTCGGCGCTCGCCTCGGCGGCAGCGCATGCGCTGCTCAAATCGGGCGAGAACAAGCTGGCGGTGCTAGCCTGGATTCGCTGCGTCGAATTCGTGCTCGCCCTGCCATTCGTGCTGTGGATCGGCCTGCCGCCGGCAGTGCTCTGGCCCTGGCTGCTCGCGGCCGTCGTGGTTCATGCCATCTACCAGCTCGTCCTCTCCTGGTCCTATTCGGTCAGCGATTTCAATGCCGCCTATCCCATCGCCCGCGGCTTCGTGCCGGTGTTCACCGCCTTGCTCGGTATGGCGTTGCTGGGCGACCGGTTGGACGGTTTTGTCCTGACTGGGATCGCGGTCGTGAGCGCCGGCATATTGGTGCTGGCGAGCGGCCGCTCCATTTCGCCAGCCGGCTTTGCCGCCGCCGCCATCGCCGGGCTGCTCACCACCTGTTACACGCTGGTCGATGCCAAGGGCGTACGGGCGGCCCCCGATTCGCTGACCTTCATCGCCTGGTTCTTCCTGCTCGGGTCATTCCCCATGCCGGCCGCTCTGGTGGTGCGGCACGGTCGCAACGCCTTGTCCCTTATGATCCGCGACAGGGTCGCCGGGCTTCGGGCCGGAGTGATGGCCGTGGTCGCGTTTGCCCCGGCGCTGTTCGCGCTCGGTCTGGCGCCAGTCGGCGCGGTGGCGGCGGTGCGCGAATCGAGCATCGTCTTCGGGCTTGTGCTCGGCGCTTGGATGCTCAAGGAGAGGCTCGGCTGGCGCCGCCTGACGGGCGGTCTGCTGGTGATGGCGGGCACGCTCGCGGTGATTGCCGGCACGGCGTTCAGATAAGCTCACGAACATATGTCTTGAAAGGAACCGACATGGCCAAGTTTCTGATCGTCGAAGCACGCTTCTATGACCACCTCAATGATATGCTCATCGCCGGCGCGCGGGCGGCGCTGGAGGCGGCGGGGCATCTGGTCGACGTACTCACCGTGCCCGGCGCGCTGGAGATTCCGGCTGCCGTGTCGCTGGCCGCGGAGAGCGGGCGCTATGAGGGCTTCGTCGCCATCGGCGTCGTGATCCGTGGCGAAACCTATCATTTCGAGATTGTCTCCAACGAGAGCGCGCGTGGACTGATGGCGCTCACCATGGATGGCATCCCGATCGGCAATGGCATTCTGACCGTGGAAAACGAGGCGCAGGCGCTCGAACGTGCCGATCCGGCCCGCAAGAACAAGGGTGGCGAGGCCGCCGTTGCTGCGATCCGCATGCTGGAGATCGCCGAAGAGTATCGCTGAGACGGTCATGGCGATGGCGGCAGCGATTTCCTCGCGCGTGAAAATGCCGTAGAGCAGAGGCATGACCCTCGCGCCCTCCACCGCCGCGCCGCAGACCGCCGGTCTGCTGGCTGATGAGACCCTGGACGACCTGCGACTGCGGCTCGCGCCGTTGATCGCGGCCAATGCCGCCTTCGATGGCTGGTCCGACGCGGCGCTCGCGGTCGCAGCCGACACCGCTGGTGTGGATCGGGACGTGGCGGCGCTGGCTTTCTCCGGCGGCGCTCTGACCATGATCGATGCGTGGTTCGCCAGCGTCGATCAGGCCATGCTCGATGCCCTGCCGGCGGAGCGTCTGGCTGCGATGAAAATTCGTGAGCGGATCACGGCACTGGTCGAAGCCCGGCTTGCGGTGCTGGCGCCCAATCGCGAGGCGCTGCGCCGCGCTCAGGCCGTGCTGGCGATGCCGCTCAACCTGCCGCGGGCGACCCGGCTGGGCTGGCGCGCTGCCGATGCGATGTGGCGTGCCGCTGGCGACCGCGCGGTGGACTATAATCATTATTCCAAGCGCACCACGCTGGCAGGGGTCTATGCCGCGACCCTGCTCGTCTTCGTCAATGACGAGAGCGCAGATTATGCCGACACCCGTGCCTTTCTGGCGCGGCGGATCGAAGGGATCATGCGGTTCGAGAAAGCCAAGGGCCGGCTGACTGGGCAGACCGACCAGCATTTCAGCATGGCGCGCTTCCTGGGCAGGCTGCGCTACCGGGGGCGCTAAACATCTGGCGTCCTGCCGATAAGCCACGGCCGCGCCAGCATCGCCTTGCTTCTATCGGGCGATATTGATAGTCGTTCGCAAAACCACCAGAGATCGATATTGCGTTGCGCCTGACCTCCCTAGAACCCAATCGCCCAGCCTATGTCGACAGTGTCGACTGGAACGCCATATCCGAGATGGACGGTCGCCGCTTGCGTGAGCTCGGCCTGCATGAGGGCGCCAGCGTTGAACTGCTCCATCGCGCCGGATTTACCGGTCGCGGCGCGCATGCCTGCCGCATCGGGCGCATGATCGTCGCCATGAGGGCAGCGCATGCCGATGCCATCCATGTCCGTACTGCGGCTGATGCAGGTGGGGCAGCGGCGTGATGGATGATCGCTTCACCATCGCGCTGGTCGGCAACCCCAATGCCGGCAAGAGCGCGCTCTTCAATGCGCTGACCGGCGCGCACCAGAAGGTCGGCAATTATCCGGGCGTCACCGTTGAGCGCAAGCTCGGAAGGCTGGTGCTGCCGGATGGGCGGACAGCCGATCTCGTCGATCTTCCCGGCACCTATAGTCTCGATGCGAAGAGCCCGGACGAGCAGGTGACCCGCAACGTCGTGTTCGGCCATCAGGAAGGCGAACGGCGGCCGGACCTCCTCGTCATCGTCGTCGATGCCGCCAATCTCGACAATCACCTGCGCTTCGCGCTGGAATTGATCGCGCTCGGCTCGCCCTGCGTTCTGGCGCTGAACATGGTCGATCTGGCGACCCGCGACGGACTGGAACTGGACGCGACGCAGCTTGCGGCCGACCTCGGCGTACCGGTCATCCCGACCGTCGCCGTGCGCCGGCGCGGGCTGGATGATCTGAAGGCGGCCATGGTGGCGGCGGTGCCAGCCCATGCTCCCGCGCCCGCCGTCCTCGCAACGCACGCAGCGCGGGACGCAGATGATCTGCGGCGCGAAGCGCGCCGGATCGCGCAGCGCGCCATCGTCGCCGAAACGCCGACCCGCCGGATCACGGCCCAGATCGACCGGATCGTGCTCCACCCGCTCCTGGGTCCGCTCATCCTGCTGGCGCTGCTGTTCGTCATCTTTCAGGCCGTGTTCGCCTGGTCAGAGGCCCCGATCGCGATGATCGAGGAAGCGTTCGCCTCCCTTCAGGCAGCGATGGAAGCGATCCTGCCCGAAGGCTTCGTGCGCGATCTCATCGTACAGGGCGTCATCAACGGCGTGGGGTCGGTGGTCGTCTTCCTGCCGCAGATCCTCATTCTCTTCTTCTTCATCCTCATGCTGGAGGCGACGGGCTACATGACCCGCGCCGCCTTCCTGATGGATGGTCTGATGGCGCGGGTCGGCCTGTCCGGTCGCGCGTTCATTCCGCTGCTCTCCAGCTTCGCCTGCGCGATTCCCGGCATCATGGCGACGCGGACCATCTCGGACCCAAAGGATCGCCTCACGACCATCCTCATTGCGCCGCTGATGACCTGCTCGGCGCGCTTGCCGGTCTATACGCTGATCATCGCCGCCTTCATCCCCTCGACCACGGTCTGGGGCGGGGTTGGCCTGCAGGGTCTGGTGCTCTTCGCGCTGTATGTCTCCGGCATCATCGGCGCGGTCATCGTCGCGATGCTGCTGCGCATGGGCGTCATCAAGGGGCCGGGCGGCAGCTTCCTGATGGAATTGCCGAAATATCAGATGCCGATGCTGCGCGACGTCATCATCGGCCTGTGGCAGCGTGCGTGGATCTTCCTGCGCCGCGCCGGCACGATCATCTTCGGCACCACCATTGTCCTGTGGCTGCTGCTCTCCTTCCCCAAGCCGCCGGCGGGCAGTTCGGCCAGCCTGGTCGAGTATAGTGCGGCGGGGCGCATCGCGAGCGTGATCGAGCCGGTGCTGCGGCCCGTGGGGTTCAATCATGAAATCGCGCTGGCGCTGATCCCGGCCATGGCAGCGCGTGAGGTCGCGGTGTCGGCGCTCGCGACGGCCAATGCCATCGAGGCCAGTGAGGATGAGGACGAGACCGCCCGCACACTTGGCGAACGCCTGCAGGGGCGCTGGTCGCTGCCGACGGCGCTGGCCTTCCTCGCCTGGTTCGTGTTCGCTCCGCAATGCCTGTCGACCATCGCGGTTGCCCGGCGGGAGACCAATGGCTGGCGCTGGCCGCTCTTCATGACGGCCTATCTGTTCGGGCTGGCCTGGCTGGCCGCGGGCGCGACCTATTGGACGGCCGTCGCCTTCGGCCTTTAATCGACGCAAGGCACATGCAGAGCGGTATTGCGATCTGGACGAGACGCCGTTCAGCTTTATAAGCAGCCGTTCGATTTCCTATCCTCGTCGCGTTTTTCGGAGGGCTCCATGGCAGGCAGCGTCAACAAGGTCATTCTGGTCGGCAATCTCGGTGCCGATCCTGAAGTGAAGAGCTTCAGCAATGGCGGACGCATCTGCAATCTGCGCATCGCGACGTCGGAAAACTGGACCGATCGCGCCTCCGGCGAGCGCCGTGAGCGGACCGAATGGCACAGCGTCGTGATCCGCTCGGATGGCCTGATCGGCATTGCCGAAAAATATCTGCGCAAGGGCAAGAAGGTCTATCTCGAAGGCTCGTTGCAGACCCGCAAATGGCAGGACCAGAACGGGCAGGACCGCTATTCCACCGAGATCGTGCTCTCCGGCCCCGGCGCTGTGATGACGATGCTCGACGGCGGCCAAGGCGGTGGCGGTGGCGGCGGCGGTCAGGGCGGTGGTGGCGGCAGCCGCAACGATAGCTGGGGCGGCGGTAACGACGACTTCGGCGGTGGTCGCTCCTCGTCTGGCGGCAGCGGCGCGCGCTCGAGCAGCAGCGCGTTCGACGACGGGCTGGACGACGACGAAATTCCGTTCTGACGGTCGCCCGGCGCGCCGAGGTGCGCGCGGGTTCCTTCCAGCGATAAAGCTAGCGCCGGCAGTCTGAATGGACGTGCGGAGCGCTTCTGCGCGTGGGTCTGTCCGCGCCTACGGCGTAAGCAGTTGGCCGCCAGGGGAGCGACCGCGCCGCCGATCGCAGTGAGCATGTCAAAATCCCAGGGTCCGCGTCAGTTAAATAGAGTTTAACTATAGTCTTCAGCGCAACCTAGCAGAGCAATTGCGATGCGCGAGTAGCGAAGCCGCAATGCCATAAGACAAATCTCGTTCCTTATCTTGGCGACTGCCCGGATTATTCCGGAATCTACGAAATTTTCACGCGAACGTGGGTCAGCGTGAAATTTCTATTAATCCTTCATCTTTGCAATCGGCTCTCATTAACCTTGACGGGCTCGATTAACTATGCCCATTAACAGACCGATGAGATCGCCTTGATCTCGAAAGGGCAAACCGTCGGTAACGGCGGGACGCAAAGCCTCCGGTCCTGAGCCTTCAGGATAGCGGGGTTGCCGAAAGGTCGAACATGACACCGCGTGATCTTCCGGGCTCCCCCAGGAGCCTTCGAAAGCCGCCATGCTCCGTCGTGGAGCTATGCGGGTTTTCCTTTGAATATCTTGAAAACAGGCGCGTTTTCGCGCGCCGAATGTGGGGCGCGCGATGGCGTAGCCTTGAGCCGCTGACATCGCTGCCACCGCAGAATGAGCGGGCCGGCACGGTGAGGTGGCCCTGCGGAGCCCTGCGATCACGGGCTTTGCAGCAAGAGCAAAAGGCTTGTCGGGCTTCAGCTGGGCCGGGACTTGGCCGCCAGCCTGTCACGGTTACCGACCGCCGCGCGACAACCGCTCTCGTTAAAGATTTCAGAGCCGCCTGACGGCGCTCGCACACCGCGATGCAGGGGGGCTGCATCGTGGCGCTCAATCACTTTCCGATGGGGAACAAGGGGATCGGAATGACCATGACGACTCGTAGCTTATTGCTGGCCGCCATCGCGCTGGCGGGCACATCCGCGCATGCGCAGCAGACTGTCGATCCCGGAAGGGTCGACGAGCGTCTGCGCGGGCAGCCGGCCATGCCCTCGGTCGCGCCGGTGGAACTCCCGCAGGCGCCCACATCGGAGGCTGCGCCGGAGAGCACGGCGCCGCTCCGCCTCTCCCTCATCCGGTTCGAGGGAGCGACCGCGGTGCCGCTCGACGTTCTGAACGCTCTGGCCCAACCCTATCTCAACCGCGACATCACCTTGGCCGACCTTTTCCGGCTCGCGGAAGCGGTGACGACGGAATATCGGCGCCGGGGTTTCGTGCTGTCCCGCGCGGTGGTCGCGCCGCAGCGTATCGAAAACGGCGTTGCGACGATCAACATTGTCGAGGGCTTCATCGGTGACGTGCGCGTCGAGGGCGATCCCGGCGGCTATCGCCCGCTCCTCGAAGGCTATTTCGCGCCGGTGCGGGCCGAGCGGCCGACCTCGGGCGATGATCTCGCACGTGCGCTGCTGCTCGCGCGCGACCTCAAAGGCGCCAGCGTGCGTGCCGTGCTGACCCCGTCGAGCGACGAAGGGGCCGCCGACCTCTCTCTCCTCGTCGCGCGCCAACCGATCGAGGCCTTTGTCGCGGTGGATAATCGCGGATCGCGCTGGCTCGGGCCGGTGCAACTCTTCGGAGGGCTGGTTTTCAACGATCTCGCGCAGCTGGGCGGACGCCTTGCCCTCACCGCGGTGGCCGCCCCTGATGAAAGCGGTGAACTGGCCTTCGTGTCTGGTGCCTATGATCAGCCGCTCGGCGGTTCCGGGCTGCGGATGAGCGGCTTTGCCAGCTTCGCGCGCACCAAGCCGGGCGACGAGCTGCGAGTGCTGGCCGTGAAGGGCAAGAGCTTCAGCTGGGGCCTTGCTCTCCAATACCCCTTGGTGCGCAGCCGGCAGACCAACGTTCTCGGGCGGTTCTCCTGGCAATCGCGGGAGAGCAGTTCCCGCAATCGCCTGATCGATCCGGTTTTCGATGACCGCATTCGCACCGTCACCGCCGAATTGCTGGGCAATCATGCCGACCGGCTGGGCGGCCAGACGACGCTGCGCGCCTCCGTGACGCAGGGGCTCGACGTTTTCGATGCGACAAGGCTGGGCGACCCCGCGAAATCACGAGGGACTGCATCGGCGATGTTCACCCGTCTCAATGGCGAAGTCACGCGGGTGCAGCCCCTCTATCGCGGCCTGCATCTTCTGCTCGGCGCCACGGGTCAGTGGTCGGCCGAAAGCCTGCTGGCCTCTGAGGAGTTCGGCTTGGGTGGCGCCCAATATGGCCGCGCCTATGATCCCTCCGAGATCACCGGGGACAAGGGCATCGCCGGCAAGGTGGAGCTTTTCTACACCATCGCCGCGCGCGGCATGGGGACGGTCGAACCCTATGTCTATTATGAAGGCGGCCGTGTCTGGCAGAACGATCTGCTGCCGGGCGAGCGCCCGCGCGCCGGATTGCGATCCTATGGCGTCGGCCTGCGGGCCGGCATTGCCGACCGTTTCAGCCTCTCGATGGAATACGCCAAGCCCGTCCACCGCGCCGTCAGCGCAGAGGGCAACCGGGATGGCCGCATCTTCGTGTCCCTGAGCGCCGCTTACTGAGCCGGCGCGACCCTCGTCGCGCCGATCGTTCCGATTTCGTGGAGACCTGATATGAGCACGTCCACTCTCGCAGCACAGCCCGCCCTCTCACCCCTTCGTGGCCGCCGGACCGCGCTGCTGCTCTCGGCAGCCATTCTCGCGCTGGCCAGCGCACGCCCCGCTCTCGCGCAGGACGCAAATACTCTGCCGACGGGCGGCGTCGTGGTCGGCGGCAGCGCCATCATCGGCGCGCCTGCTTCCTCCAGCCTCGCCATCACCCAGACGAGCGATCGGGCGCTGATCGAGTGGAACAGCTTCGACATCGGCTCGAATGCGCAGGTCACCTTTTCGCAGCCGGGCGCCAGCGCCGTCGCGCTGAACCGCGTCGTCGGGGGCACCGCGCCATCGCAGATTGCCGGGTCGCTCAATGCCAACGGGATCGTCGGGGTGATCAACAGCAATGGCGTGATGTTTGCCGGCACGGCTGACGTGAATGTCGGCGGTTTGATCGCCAGCAGCGCCAATGTGGTGGATGCCGATTTCATGAACGGCGGCCCGCTCGCCTTCACCGGTATGCAGGGATCGACAGCCGAGATCGTGGTCAGCGCTGGCGCCAATATCAGCATTGCCGATCAGGGCCTTGCCGCGCTTTTTGCGCCGAGCGTGCGCAATCAGGGCGTGATTTCGGCCCGGCTTGGCCGCGTCGTGCTCGCCTCGGGCAGCAGCGCCACACTGGATCTGGATGGCACCGGCTTTCTGGAAATCGGCCTCGGTGCAGACAATGCGCTGGTCGAGAACAGCGGCACGATTGCCGCGCGCGGGGGCCAGATCCTGCTCACGGCCCGGACAGCCGGTGCCCTGATCGATCAGGTGGTCAATAGCGGCACGCTCACGGCGTCCGGCATGACCTCCGAACCCGACGGGACGGTCGTGCTGTTCGCCCAGAGCGGCGACCTTGCGATGAGCGGAACCATCGATGCCGGTGCGGACGGTCTGGTCGGCGCCAGAGCGGCCGGCGGGATCGACGTCACCTCGGCGCTGTCCGTGTCTGGCGATATGCTCGTGGAGGGCGCCCGCATCGGCGGGGCCGGGCAGATCAATGTAGGCAACGGGGCGCTGGAAATGTCCCTCAACATCGGCGGTGCCGATGTGAGCGGCAATGGCGATGTGATCGGGGATGCGCTCGGTGTGATCGGCACCGTCGCCGGTGGCACGCTGCTGAACCTGGGCGAGGGCATCTACGCCGCCGGCGCGACCGTTTCGCGTAACAACGTCACCATAAATGGAGATGGTCTCGCGACAATTTTGCTCCCGCTAACCGGCGGGCAGATCAACGGCCTGACCGTCAATGCCGATGACGTGACGATTACCGGCATGCGGTTCATCGGTAAGCTGCCCGAAGGCGCGACCGCATCGGGTTTTGATTGGGGAGGCTCGGTTACGCGTGGCATCGCGCTGCTCAATAGCGCGGATAACGCAACGATCGCCGGCAACAGCATCATCGGCGTGCGCAACGGCATTCTCGTCGATGGACGCAATGTCGCCGATCTGCGGATCACCGGCAATCTGATCGACAATACAAAGAGCGGCATTTCCCTCCAATATGTCGATGGGTCCGCCCCCGGGTTCGTGATCAGCGGCAACAGCGCGGGTGCTTTCGGCAACGAGTGGGGCATCAACCTGCATCTGAACGGGGTGTGGAACGGCACCACGACCACGTCCGGAAACGGCCTGCTCGGCGCCAATATCTCGCTGGAGGAGCAGGGGCGACTGCTGGCGCTGAGCGGCGCCAATGGCGGTATGTCCGTGTTCAACCAGGCCTATACCGCCTCGAACCGAACGCATGTCACAGTCGCAACAAACGGTTCCGGAGGCGCTCAGGGATCGGCGGCGACGCCTCTGTCGTCGGTACAGGCTGGCGTGAACGCCGTCGTGTCCGGCGGCATGGTGGAGGTGCGGGACGGCACCTACGATCTTGGCAGTTCGCAACTCGTCATCCGCAAGGCGCTGACCCTGACTGGCCAGTCGGAAAGCGGCGTGATCCTCGATGGACGCGCGGTCAGCGGCAACGGGCTCGGGACGATCTCCGTCTTTGCCGACAATGTGTCTCTGTCGAATTTCACGCTATATGGCAGCACGCTCGCCGGCGGTAATTACGGTATCAAGGTCCAGCCCAATCCGGCGGGGCATGTTAGCACGCCGGGCGGAACGAGCGAGCGGGTCCACGACTTTGCGATCAGCAATGTGACGGTGCGTGGCTCGCGGCGAGCCGAGCTGGACCTTAACGGTGTGGTCGGTGCTCGCATCACCAACTTCACCGCCGATGGCCGCAGCGTCGCCGACGACGCAATTCTCACGGAAGGGGCCGGTGTGCAGATCACCGATAGTGCCAATGTGGTGCTGGAGGGCGTGCATACCTTTGGCAATGATTGGGGCGGCGTTGCCCTGTATCAGAGCAACAAGAGCAGCGGCTATAATGGGCAGACGACGAACATCACCATCGATGCTGCTCTCAACAGCTTCGAAGAACAGCTGGGTCTGTTCAGCCAGCTTGAATCGACCACGCAGCAGTTCGGCCAGCTCAACCTCACCGGCTTCGATTATGCGGTGCGCAACAGCGATCATCGCAGCGATGATCTCGACCGGCAGTTCATCTTCTATCGCACCGACCTGGCGGATGCGCTCAGCTTCGCGCGGGACGTGGGCAATGCTGCGGCCAGTTCGATCGAGGGATACGGCCCGGGCGGCCTGACCAACATCTTCACCGTGGCCGAAGGTCTGTCGATCAACACAGCGATCGGCGATGCGCGGTCCGGCGCGGCGGTGAATGTCGCCGCCGGCACCTATGAAGAGACCGCAGCCATCACCAAGGCGCTGACCCTGAGCGGCGCAGGCATGGATGAGACGATCATCACCGGCGGCATGACGATCAGCGGCAGCCCGAGCGGACTGACCCTGCGGAACTTCGCGGTGCGGGGCTCGGCCGGCTCCGCGGTGATCAGCAACAGCGGGACGATCACCGGGCTAACCCTGAGCGGCGTGCGGATCGACGGCGAGAATGTCGCTGGTCGCCACGGCTTCATTGGCGGGCAGATTGGCGGCGATATCGCGATTACCGGCTCGGAATTCCTCAATATCCGTGGCTGGGCAGCGTTCGATACGCGCAGCGGTGCGGGTGGCGCCAATGACGGCGCGCAGATTGGGAGTGTCGTGTTCAGCGGCAATCTGCTCGACCACACGGCAGGGCACATCGCCTTCCGGCAGCAGAGCGGCGACTTCGATTATCCGGATGTAACGATCGCCCAGAATATCGTGCGCAATGGCGGCGATTCGGACCTCTCGTTCGGCGCGATCTTCAAGGCGTTCCGCGCCGGAACCGTCGATTTCGTCGGCAACAGCGTCAGCGATGTCGGCGTGAGCAGTTGGACTCCCGGCGGCGAAGCCACCTACGGCGCCGTGCTGATGATGCGCGGCGTCGAGGCGCTGAACCTCACCGACAACATCTTCACCAACAACAATCAGGTTCTGGCTGTCGAGCCCGGCTTTGGCCTGCCGACGGCGACGACCATCACCGGCAACAGCTTCATCAACAATCGCTATGATTTCTACCTGCCGACCAATGTCGCCGGCGGGGGGACACTCAGCTTCGGCAGCGGCAACAATTTCGTCGCGGGTGACGCCACCGTGCAGCATATTGTGTGGCGCAGCGCGAATGATCTCGATCTGACCGGAGTCAGCTTCAACGGGGTGCTGGCGAGCGCACTGACGCTGGACCAGCTCTTCGCTGTCGAAGATCGGATTACCCATGGCGTCGACGTGGCCGGCGCGGGTCTCGCCCATGTGGTGGCCGGCCAGCTCTTCGTCACCACGGTATCCGGCCCGGATGCTGTGCGGCGCGCCCTGGCGCTGGGCCAAGATGGCAACAGGCTGAACCTGTCGGCGGGCACCCATAGTCTCACCGACACGCTGTTTATCACAAAGGATATCGACGTGGTTGGCCAAGGCTCCGGGCTGACCGTGATCGATGCCAGCGGGCACGGCCATTACGGCATAAGGGTGAATGCCGACGATGTCGCCTTGAGCGGCTTTGCGTTGCTCGGCTCGCAAGCGAACACCAGCTCTACCTATGGCATCAAGGTTGAAAAGCGCGGCGATGCCGACTCCCGCAACACTGGCTTTGCTATTACTGATGTGGCGATCAGCGGATCGCACAAAACCGGTCTCGATCTGAACGCCGTCGTCGGCGCGACCATCGATGGGGTTTCGGTCAGCGGCGTCGTGGCCGGCAACGGCATTTCGATCACCGACAGCGCCAATGTCGTTGTGCGCAACAGCCAGACGGCCGGCAATGCCTGGGGTGGGCTGGCGCTCTATCAGGCCAACAACATCGACGGTGGTGGCAGCACCCAGCAACTCACCAATATCACGATCGAGGCGAGCAACAGCTTCAGTGAATCGAACGGCCTCTACCTGCAGAATTCTTCCACGATGACGGCGCCCGGTGCGATCAACATCCTAGGCTACGATTATATCGTCCGGAATGCGGAGCACCGGCAGGACGGCGCGCAGTTCACCTTCTTCCAGAAGAGCCGGCAGGACGCCTTCAATTATGCCGTCAACCTTGCAGCGGCGAACGCGAGCCTTGTTCAGGGCTGGTCGGGCACGGCGAGCAGCGGCATCTATTATGTCGGCGAGGGGCAGCTCGATGGCGGGGGGACGGCGATGCTCTCGCTCCAGTCGGCCTTCGACGACTCTAACACGGGCGACGCGATCTTCGTCGGCGCCGGGCGCTATAATGAAGCGGCCAGCCTGTCCGGCCTGCGCGCGCTCATCTTCGAGGGCGCGACTGTGGACGGGATGACGCTTGGCGGCGGCGCGGCCGGCAGCAGCATCAGGGGCTCGGTGACGGTGGGGCAGGGTGGCTTTACCGCCGCCGGTCTCCTCACCCTTTCCGGGGATATGGTGATTGGAGCGCAGGCGGGCACGATCAGCTTGGCCTCGGTCGACGGAAACCATGGGCTGAGCCTGAGCGGCAACAATGTGGCGATCAGCAGCGCCGCGATCGGCCGTCTGGACGCCATGGGTACGACGCTCTCGGCCACCAACATCGCCACGACCGCCAGCCAGACCTATACCGGCGCGACCAGCCTCTCCGGCACGTTCAGCACAGGCGGCAGCGCCTTCCGAGTGGATGGCGCGACCACGCTTGGTGGCGCAACCACGTTGGTGACGAACGGCGGAGCTGTCCGTCTGGGTATCGTCAGCGGACCCCAGACGCTGGCCGTGAACGCCGGGCAAGGCGCGATCGAGCTGGGGTCGGTGAACCTCGGCAGCATCACGGCGACCGGCGGTCAGATCATGACCGCAGGTGCTGTCACGACGGGAGCGCAGAGCTACACCGGCGCGACGACGCTGGCCGGCACCTACAGCGCAACCGGCTTCTCCGTGAACGGCGCCACCACGCTGGCCGGCGCCACCACGGTCGATGCGCTGGCGGTGGCCAGTTTCCTCGCCATCAACGGCAGTGCAGGCGGTGGCCAGACGTTTACGCTGAATGCGAGCACGGCGGCTCTGGGCAATATCGGCCAGATCACCCGGCTTGGCGCAACGCGCGTGACCGGCAATCAGGTCGTGCTGAACGGCAGCAGCTACACGGCGAGCGGGCTGGCGTTCAGCGGAACGGCGAGCGGATCAGCGCTGCGCCTGACACAGGCGCTCACCCAGTTCGATGCGCGTCCCGGCGGGTCGATCGCGATCAGCCCCAATCTGATCGGCACCGCCAATGCGGCGCAAAGCGTGGCGTTCCTCACCGGCACCGGTCTTGCGGGTGCCACAGGGGATGGTAACGTCAGCCTCGGCAATCTGGGCAGCGAAAGCGTGCGGCTGGGCAGCCTGTCCGTCACGGGCGGGAACTTCTCCGCCGCAACCGTCAAGCTGGCGGGCGACTTCACCTCGCAATTAAGTGGCAACCAGCTGTTCAGCGCGAACACGCTGGATACGCTCGGCAATGTGAGCGCTTCGGTGACTGGCAGCGAGAGCGGCCCCATCGTGGCGGGTGGCTCCGTGGCGGTCAGCGCGGGCGGTTCGGGCACTGGCTCGATCATAGCGGGCGGCCCGGTGCAGCTTGCCTACACCAGCAATGTCTCGCGCGACGTCAGTTCGCAAAGCAGCGTCTCGCTCACCTCGAGCGGCAGCGTGGGTGGCTCCATCCAGGCGGCCGGGCCGGTGGCGCTGAGTGCGACGGGGCCGGTCAGCTCGTCCGTCACCTCCGGTGGCTCTGCGTCCATCGCCTCGCAGTCGGGCATATCGAGCACGGTCAATGCGGGCGGCGGCGTGAGCGTCTTGGCGGGGTCCGGCAATGTGAGCGGATCGATCAAGGCGACCGGCCCGGTCACCGTGCTGGCCAGTGCCGGGTCGATCAGCTCGCAGATCGTCACGGCGGGCAGCGCGTCGGTCACCTCGGGCACGGGCAGCATTTCCAGCGCGATCAACGCCGGTGGCGCCGTGTCGGTGGCGGCACCGGGCGCGGTGACCAGCACCATCAGCTCGGGCGGCACGATCTCGCTGCAGTCGAACACGCCGCTCAACGTGCAGGTCAACGGCGGCGCGCTCATCGTCGATGCGCCCGGCGGCACCATCGAGGGTGTGTTCAAGGAGATCAGCAGCAATGGCGACGGGTCGTTCGTGGTCAACGATCAGCCTGTGGTGGCTGGCGGCAAGATCAACCCGAACCAGATCATCACGGACACGTTCATCACGCCCGTCGGCGGTCAGGTGACCGGCACGGGCGAGATCATCCTGCCCGCCAATCTCACGCTGGGCGTAATCGCGCCCACCAGCGCTTTGGCTGGGCCAGCGCGGCCTCCGATCGTCGTCAACACGGTCCAGCGGCTGGGCGAGCTGCTGCGGCAGGGCTACAGGGCGATCATCATCCAGATCGACGAGGGCCAGCAGGAGGTGGAGCGGGAGCTGGAACTAGCCAGCGCGCGCTAAGGATCAGCCTCGCCCCCGCTCGCCTAGATTTCCGCGATCTGCGCGCAAATCCGGTCAAGTGAGGCGGCTTCCCGCTCGACTTCCCGCAGGCCGATTTCCAGCGGGCAGTTCTTGATATCCCGGCAGTTCAGGATCTTGCCGGATGCGCCCTGTGCGCCGTCGATGATCAGCTGGCGGAACTGCGCGGTGCGCTGGAGGCTGCCATCGATGGTGGCGATCACCGCCAGCGCATCCTGATCGTGCCGGTCGCGCATGGCGACCAGCGCGCGCAGTTCGGCGAGCAGCTTTTGCAGCGTGGGGCGGGTTCGTCCGCCGACGGAGCGCACATCGCCGAACGACTCGCGCATGGTCGAAACCTTGTCGGCGGTCGTCCGCTCAAGCTGGCCCCAGGCGAGAATCAGGCGGCCGACCGCCTGCAACAGCGCAGCATCGCCATCGGCAGGCGCAGTCGCAGGTCGTGCGCCGGGGAAAAGATCGGGCTGGTCTTCTGAAAGTGGTTCGCCGGTCGGCGTGGGAGAACCGACCGGCGTTCCTTGCTCGACACCGGCATTGTTGCCGGGCGAAGCAGAAGTTCGGTGGGAATCGGACACGTTGCTCATCCGTCAGGCAACAGCGCGCATCGGCATGATGGTGGGATCATCACAGCAGACACAATGGCATCTCGCCCCGAGACCAGCGAACCGACTCTTCGTCCCACTCTCTTTGTGGAGTGTTAAGTGTACTATATGACTGATAGCCGCCGATAGTGCATCCGAAAATTGCGTTGTACCAAGGCGAACGCCAAAAAAATGCAACATTGCGTGCAGGGGGCGGCGCTCAAAAATCAACGGCGATGCCCTTGCGCTCCCAGTCGCCGAAGCGGGTCGGGTCCAGCTCCTCGTCAGAAGGGCGCGGCTGCGCCGGGGCTTCCTCGGGCTGGGGCACCGGCGGGCTTTTCGAAAGGTAGCTCGGCGGCTTGAGATGATCGGGGCGTTTTCCCACGCTTTAGTGCTCCGTTTTCGTGCCAATGGCACGCGGTTCGTGACCTGATGATGCCATAAGCGGCATTTCCCGGCCACGTATCGACTTTAGCTGTTATAGGGCCTAGCCATGTCCCGCCCAACCGCCAAATCGCAGCACGTCCCTCAAAATGCCCAACCTGCCGGTCTGCCTGCGCGGCGAGCGGCGCTCAGCCTGCTCGATGCCGTGATCCGGCGGGGGCAGCCGCTCGAACAGGCGCTGGGGGCTGCGGCCCGCAACATCAGCCATCCGCCAGACCGCGCCTTGGCGCATGGCATCGCGGCCGGGGTGCTGCGTTACATGACGGAACTGGATGCGCTGATCGACAGCGCAACCGCCCGTCCGCTGCCCGTGGACGCGAAGGCGCGCATGGTGCTGCGGCTGGCGCTGGCGCAGGCGCTCATCCTCGAAACACCCCCTCATGCCGTGATTGCGACGTCCCTGCCCCTGGTCGATGGCGGGCCGCGCAAGCTCGTTCATGGCGTTCTGGGCACCTTGTTCCGGCGCCAGCTGGCCGTCCCCGAGGCGCCACGCCTGCCGGACGAAGTCGAGGCGCGCTGGGGCGCGGCGTGGGGCGAAGAGGTCGTCGGCGCGGCGCGGCAGCTGATCGCGCACCGCCCCCCGCTCGATCTCACATTGCGCGATGCCGGAACGACTGACCAATGGACGAAGCGGCTTGGCGGCGTATCGCTCATGCCCGGTCACGTCCGTTTGCCGGCGGATAGCGAGGTAACAGCCCTGCCCGGCTATGCTGAGGGGCAATGGTGGGTGCAGGATCTCGCCGCCTCGCTGCCGGCCCGGCTGCTCGGGGCGGGGGGGGGCCGTTCCGTGCTCGATCTGTGCGCGGCGCCGGGCGGCAAGACCATGCAGCTTGCGGCTGCGGGCTGGCGCGTCACCGCCGTCGACCAGTCCCAGCGCCGGCTGGAGCGGATGCAGGCCAATCTCGCGCGCACCGGGCTTGAGGCAGCTGTGCTGCGCGCCGACCTCACCAACTGGGCGCCGGACGCACCTGTCGACGCGATCCTGCTCGATGCGCCCTGTAGCGCGACCGGCATTTTCCGGCGTCACCCGGATGTGTTGCACCGCGTTGGCCCGCGACAGATTGCCGAGATGGCCGAAATCCAGGCGGCGCTCGTCGCGCGCGTGTCAGGCTGGCTGAAGCCTGGCGGCGTGTTGGTCTACGCCACCTGTTCGCTGGAGTCCGAGGAGGGCGAGGCGCAGATGGACACCCTGCGTGCGAACCATCCCGACATGCTGCCACGGCCGATCGACACGGCCTTGCTGCCCGAGGGACTCGTGGCAGAAGGGCATGTGCTGCGCCTTCTCCCCGGCGCGTTGATGCCGGCGGGCGGGCTGGATGGATTCTTCATCGCCAGCCTGTCCCGCTCTGACTCGGTTTAGGGCACGCGCGGCGCAATCCATCCACAACTTTCGGCCTGTGGCAGTTGCACTGTCCGAATCGCAGGGTTAAGCGAAATTCATGATGCCATCCGTGCGTATTTCCCCGTCGATCCTCTCCGCTGACTTCGCGCGCCTGGGCGAGGAGGTCCGCGCGGTCGACGAGGCGGGTGCCGACTGGATCCATGTCGACGTGATGGACGGACATTTCGTGCCCAACATCACCATCGGCCCGATGGTCGTGAAGGCGCTGCGGCCGCACACTCAAAAGCCGCTTGACGTGCATCTGATGATCTCGCCGGTGGACAGCTTCCTCGATGCGTTTGCGGAGGCCGGCGCGGATATCCTGACCGTGCATCCCGAGGCCGGGCCGCACATTCACCGCACGGTTCAGCGGATCAAGGCGCTGGGCAAGAAGGCGGGCGTCTCGCTCAATCCCGGCACGCCGGCCAAGATGCTGGACTATCTGCTCGAGGATCTCGATCTGGTCCTCATCATGAGCGTGAACCCCGGCTTTGGCGGGCAGAGCTTCATCGACAGCCAGCTGCGCAAGATCGAGGCGGTCCGCAAGGCCATCGACAAGACCGGCAAGGAGATTGCGCTGGAAGTCGACGGCGGCGTGGATGCTATCACCGCCCCGCGCGTCATTGCGGCGGGGGCCGATGTGCTGGTGGCGGGCACCGCGACCTTCCGGGGTGGCCCCGCATCCTATGCCGACAACATCCGGATGCTGAGGGGCGGATGAGCGCCCGGCCGCTCCCCACGCCTACGCCGCCCCCGGAACCCCCGGTGGAAGACGGTATTGAGCGGGGCAAGCGGCTGATTCGCGTCTCGGATGATCGCGGCGTGTCGCTGACCGAGCGGCTCGCCAATCATTTCTACCGCCTGAGCTGGGCGACGCCGTTCCACAATATGCGGCTCAAGGGCAAATATCCGCTCAAGCTGCTCGCCGTGCCGGATGACGGCATTCCGGGCGACGCGCGGGCGGGCAAGGCGCTGCGGGCGGGCTATTTCCTGTTTCGCGGCCTCAAGCAGCCCGTGGCCACGCTGGACTGGCGCCGCATCGAGCAGCCGGCGGAGTTCGTGGATTATCTCCACAGCTTCCGCTGGATGCGCGATCTGGCGGCCGCCACCACGCGGGACAATGCGGTGCCCGTCGCCGAGGCACAGATGCGGGCCTGGCTGACCGCCCATGCCGAAAAGCCGACCGACCCTGCCTGGCGCGCCGATAATGCCGGCTGGCGTATCCTGTACTGGACGGCCTATTCGCCGCTGATCCTCTCGAGCAACGATCTCGTCTACCGCAGCCTGGTGCTCAACAGCATCGCGCGCACGGCGCGCCATCTCGATCGGGGCGCGGACAAGGCGCCGCTGGGCCTGCCGCGCGTGATCGCGTGGACCGGCATCGTTGCGGCCGGCCTGCTGCTGCCCGGTGGCGATCCGCGACGGATGTTTGGCGAGGCCGGGCTGCGGCGCGCGCTGGAGACGGGCTTTTCGAGCGATGGCGGCATCATTTCCCGCTCGCCGCTGGAGCAGGTCGAGGCGATCACGCTGCTTGCGATGCTGCGCGCCGTCTATGACGTCCGCCGCGCCGACCTGCCGGCCTGGCTGGCTGAAACGATGGAGCGCATCGTCGCGGCTCTGCTCGGCATATTGCATGGCGATGGCGCGCCCGGAAGCTGGCAGGGCGGGGCGCCGCTCGATCCCGCACGGATTACCGCTATCGTCGCGGCCTCCGGCATTCGCGCCCGGCCGCTGCGGCAGGCACGCGACTGGGGCTATCAGCGGCTGAGCGGCGGCACGACTGTCGTTCAGGTCGATGCGGCCCCGCCGCCGGTGGCCCGGCTGGCCTCCAATGGCTGCGCCTCGACCACGGCGCTGGAAGTCTCGGATGGGCCGGTGCGGCTCATCGTCAATTGCGGCGGCGCGGCATTGGCGGGCGCGTCTCTCCCGGCTGATCTGACCCAGGGTCTGCGCACAACGGCGGCGCATTCCACGCTGGTGCTGGACGATACCAATTCCACCGCGATTCTTCCCGATGGCGCGCTCGGTAAGGGCGTGAGCGAAGTGGAGCTGGATCGGCAGGAGCATGAGCAGGGCAGCCGGCTCGAGATTGCGCATGATGGCTATGCGCGGCGCCTTGGCCATTTGCATCGGCGCACGCTGGTTCTCACGCATGAAGGGCGGGAGCTGCGCGGCGAGGACGTGCTGCTGCCCGGCAGCCGCCGCCGCAAGCCGGTCAGCTGCCCGCTCGCCATCCGCTTCCATCTCGGCCCGGATATCGAGCCGACGTTAACCGCCGATCGGCAGGGCGCCCTCTTGCGCTTGCCGAGCGGTGCCTTGTGGCAGTTCCGGGTCGGCGCCGGGGAACTCGCAGTGGAAGAAAGCCTCTGGGTGGACGGCGAAGGCAGGCCCCACCCCACGCAGCAACTCGTGGTGAGCGCCACCACGGGGCCGGGCGGAACAAGCATCGGCTGGCTGCTCAAGAAATCGGGATAAGGACAAGACAGATGCAGGATGTGACGATCCGGCGGGCACTCCTTTCGGTGTCCGACAAGACCGGGCTATTCGAGCTGGGCGCCGCGCTGGCGCGCCATGGCGTGGAACTGGTTTCCACCGGCGGCACGGCCAAGGCGCTGCGCGAGGCGGGGCTTGAGGTGCAGGATATTTCGGACCTCACCGGTTTTCCCGAGATGATGGACGGGCGCGTCAAGACGCTGCACCCCAAGGTCCATGGCGGCCTGCTCGCGGTGCGCGATAATGCCGAGCATGTCGCGGCGATGGAGGCGCATGAGATCGGCGCGATCGATCTCGTCGTGGTCAATCTCTATCCCTTCGCCGCCACCGTCGCCAAGGGCGCCGACCGGGACGAGGTGATTGAGAATATCGATATTGGCGGCCCTTCGATGGTCCGTTCTGCGGCCAAGAACCACGCCAGCGTGACGATCCTCACCGATCCGGCCGATTATGCGCGTCTGATGGACGAGATGGACGAGAAGGGCGGCGCGACCAGCTATGATTTCCGGCGCCTCTGCGCCGCCAAGGCCTATGCCGCGACCGCGGAATATGACGCCATGATCGCAAGCTGGTTCGCCACGGTGGATCAGGGCGAGCCGTTCGCGCCGCGCATGGCGGTCCCGCTGCGGCTCGGCCAGTCGCTGCGTTATGGTGAAAACCCGCACCAGCAGGCCGCGCTGTATCTGCCGGCCTTCGCGCCCGAGGGCGGCCTTGCCGATCACCGGCAGGTGCAGGGCAAGGAGCTGAGCTACAATAATCTGGCCGATGCCGATGCGGCGATGGAGCTGGTCAGCGAGTTCCGCGACGGGCCGCCCACGGTGGTCATCATCAAGCACGCCAATCCCTGCGGCGTCGCCACCGGCGAGACGCTGATCGACGCCTATCGCGCCGCCTTCCAATGCGACACCGTCTCGGCCTTTGGCGGCATCATTGCAGTCAACCGGCCGCTCGACGGGCCGACCGCAGAAGCGATCACCGAGATCTTCACCGAAGTCGTCTGCGCGCCGGATGCGGATGATGCGGCGCGCGCCGTGTTCGCGAAGAAGAAGAATTTGCGACTCATCCTCACCGGTCCGCTGCCCGATCCGGCACGCGCGGGCATGACGATGAAGTCCATCGCCGGCGGCATGCTGGTGCAGACGCGCGACAATGGCCGCATCAGCCGGGATGACCTCAAGGTGGTGACCAAGCGGGCGCCGACCGATCAGGAACTGACCGACTGCCTGTTCGCCTGGACCGTCGCCAAGCATGTCCGCTCCAATGCCATCGTCTATGCTAAGAATGGTGTGACGGCGGGCATCGGTGCCGGGCAGATGAACCGGCGCGATTCCTCCCGCATCGCGGCCATCCGCGCGCGCGAGGCGGCCGAGGCTGCGGGCTGGAGCGAGCCGCGCACCGTCGGTAGCGCCGTAGCGTCCGATGCCTTCTTCCCCTTCTCCGACGGCCTGCTCGCAGCGGCCGAGGCTGGCGCACGCGCGGTGATCCAGCCGGGCGGGTCGCTGGGCGACGACGCGGTGATCGCGGCGGCGGATGAGGCCGGGCTGGCGATGGTCTTCACCGGGATGCGTCACTTCCGCCACTAAGCTGTGCCGGCAGACGTAGGCATGCAGCCGGAGCGCGCCTCGGTCCGCCCGGTTCTGCGCGCCGGCGGGTTGATGCCGGGCGCCGCGATGTGACATGGTGCGGCTTCGCCCGCCCTGCCACTGCCCGGATCGATGCTCTTGTTTCTTCAGCCTGTCCCCGTCCTGCGCCTGAACCTCATCTTCCTCGCTCTCTTCACCCTGCTGCTGGTTGCGCTGCCCGGCCCGGTGCTTGCGCAAAGCGCGACGAAGCCGACGCCGGGCTTCATCCGCGTGCGGCTGGAGACGGACATGGGCAACATCGTGCTCGCTTTGAACGCCCGCCGCGCGCCCAAGACAGTCGCCAATTTCATGATCTATGTGGATGATGGCCGGCTGGACGGGACGAGCTTCTACCGCGCCTTCCGCCGCAAGAACGATCCCAAGTCGGGCTTCGTCCAGGGCGGGATCGATACCGAGGCGCGGCGGGTCTACTTCCCCACTGTGGAGCTGGAGCCGACCGATCAGACCGGCCTCAAGCATCTCGATGGCACTATTTCCATGGCGCGCCACAAGGAGCCGAATTCGGGTACCGGCAACTTCTCCATCCAGGTCGGCGCCAACCCCACGCTCGATGCAAGGCCGGGCTATGCGGGCTATGCCGCCTTCGGCCAGGTGGTCGCGGGGATGGATGTGGTCAGGCGCATCATGGCGCGCGACACCTGCTGCGGGCGCGGCGTGATGTTCGGCCAGATGATCAAGGACCGCGTCACGATCAAGCGCGCCGTGCGGCTTGATGGCACGGCCAAGCCGAGCGGCGTGGTGAAGCCCTGGCTGGTGAGCCCGCGCGGCGCGGTTCGCTAGCGGCTGAGCAGCGTTCGGGCCTGTCCGGTCAGTTCTGCGACCATAGCGGCAGAGGGTGCCGGGGCCTGCCGGGCGCGGGCGATGAAGTCCGTGAACTTCTCCACCGCAACCTTGTTCTCCGCGAGCCAGCGATCGAGATGCTCCTCGCTCGTCTTCGCGCCGGCGCGGGCCAGGAAGCCGAGCCGCATCTGCTGCAATTCCCGCGCGCTGCCGGCAACCAGCAAGCGTTCCCACGGGTCGCTCGGCGTCATCTGGGCGGCGAGGGCCTGAAGCCAGTCAATGCCGAGCAGGCTGCCCAGCCGCGTGAAGGCGGCGGCAACGCTCAGCGCGTCCTGCGACCCCTTCTGCGCGAGCAGGGCAAGGCCGATGGCGCCATCCATCTTCACCAGCATCACGGTCCGTTCGGCCAGCGCATCCGGCACGCCAAGGCTGGTGAGCATGGCTCTCATGGCTTCGGCGGCCTTGAGCGGCTCGGGCTGCAGCAGGCTGTCGACCTTGGTCTTGAGCGTGTCGATGGCGCCATCGAGCATCGCCATCGCTTTGTGCGGCGCGATGCCGGTCGGCAAGGAGCGGTGCGCATCGCCGATATGGCCTGCCATCGCGTTGGCGACGCTGCGGTAGAGGGCGAGCCGCGCCTGCTCGGAGAGATCGGCGCTATCGATATCGTCCCAAAGCTGCCGCACGCCGAACAGGCGCTCGGCGATCACGAAAGCATGGGCGATTTCATCGAGCGAGCAACTGGCTTCCTCGGTGAGGGCAAAGGGCAGAATCACGCCGAGGCGATTGACGATGCGGTTGGCGATCTTGGTGGCGATGATCTCGTCGCGCAGCTGGTGGGCGGCAATCGCATCCCCCTCGCGCTGCTGCATCAGGGGCGGGAAGGCACCGATCAGGTCGCTTTCCAGCGCGGGATCGCGGGCAAGGTCGCTCTTCTCGATGGCGTCCTGCAGCGTCAGCTTCGCGGTCGAGAACAGCACGGCCAGCTCCGGCCGTGTCAATCCCAACCCTTCGCTGGCGCGGCGCATCAGCTCCTCATCCGGGGCAAGACCTTCCACCTTGCGGTCGAGATGCCCGCCATCCTCCAGCGTGTGGATCAGGTGGACATAGGAGGCGAGGTCTGCGCTCCCCCCCTGCTCCGCAATGGAGAGGCCGAGCGCCTGCAGGCGGTTGTCTTCCAGAACGATGGCGGCGACCTCATCGGTCATGGCCCGCAGCAGGTCATTGCGCGCCTCCTGCGCAAGCCGCCCTTCGGCGACCTCCTTGTTGAGCGCGATCTTGATGTTCACTTCATTATCGGAGCAATCGACGCCCGCGCTATTGTCGATGAAGTCGGTATTGATCCGGCCGCCCTTGAGCGCATAGGCGATGCGCCCGGCCTGGGTGACGCCCAGATTGGCGCCCTCACCGATTACCTTGGCGCGCACGTCCTCTCCATCCACGCGCAGACGGTCGTTCGCGGTGTCGCCGACCTCGGCGTTGTTCTGGTTGGCGGCCTTGATGTAGGTGCCGATGCCGCCGAACCAGAGCAGATCGGTCTCCGCGCGCAGCAGCGCCGAGATCAGCGCCGCCGGCTCCATGGCCGTCTGGTCGGTGCCGACCAGCGCCTGCATCTGCGGGCTGAGCGGGATGCTCTTTTCGCTGCGGGCGAACACGCCGCCGCCTTCGCTGATCAGGCTTTCCTTGTAATCCGCCCAGCTTGAGCGCGGCAGCTTGAACAGGCGCTGGCGCTCCTTCCAGCTCGCCGCGGCATCGGGATCGGGGTCGATGAAGATGTGGCGATGATCGAAGGCTGCGACGAGGCGGATGCTCTTGCTCAGCAGCATCCCATTGCCGAACACGTCGCCGGACATGTCGCCCACGCCGATGACCCGCACCGGGTCCTTCTGCACATCGACGCCCATTTCCGCGAAATGGCGCTGCACGCTGATCCACGCTCCGCGCGCGGTGATGCCCATCGCCTTGTGATCATAGCCGTTGGAGCCGCCGCTGGCGAAGGCATCGCCCAGCCAGAAATGATGATCGATGGCGATGGCATTGGCGATGTCCGAGAAACTCGCCGTGCCCTTGTCGGCCGCGACCACGAAATAGGGGTCGGCGCCGTCGCGGATGACCATGCCCTTTGGGTGCACGGTCTTGCCCTTGACGATATTGTCAGTGACGGAGAGCAGGGCCCGGATGAACACCCGGTAGCTCTCGGTGCCTTCGGCCAGCCACGCATCGCGGTCGCTTGCCGGGTTGGGCAGCATCTTGGGGTAGAAGCCGCCCTTGGCGCCGGTCGGCACGATCACCGCATTCTTCACCCGCTGGGCTTTCATCAGCCCCAGGATTTCGGTGCGAAAGTCGTCGCGCCGGTCGGACCAACGCAGCCCGCCGCGGGCGATGCGCCCGGTGCGCAGGTGGATGCCCTCTACGCGCGGCGAATAGACCCAGATCTCGCGCCAGGGCAGCGGTTTAGGCAGGCCGGGCACCAGCGCGCTGTCCAGCTTGAAAGCCAGCGCCTCCTGCGCGGCCGGGGTGAAGGCGTTGGTGCGCAGCGTGGCGTTGACCACAGCGCGGTAGAGCCGCAGGACGCGGTCTTCATCGAGGCCTTTGACGCCTTCGAGTGCGGTGTCGATGGCGGCATTGAGCGTCGCGGCGTCATCGGCATCCTTACCGCGCGCGGGATCGTGCAGCGCAAAGAACAGGTCCACGATCTGGCGGGCGATATGCGCCTCGCGCCGCAGTGTTTCGACGACGGTCAAAAGGCCGTAGGCAAGCCCGGTCTGGCGCAGATAGCGGAAGATGGCGCGCAGGAAGACGATGTCGCGCGGCCCCAGCTGCGCTGTAACGATGAGTTCGGCAAAGCGATCATTTTCCGCCCGGCCCTCCAGCACGGCATCCAGCGCCTCGCTGACAATTGCCGCGCGGTCGAGCACCTCGGCCGCGGGGCCGCCATCCTGCCGCTCGAGGGTGAAGCGCTGGATATGGCCGAGCGACCCCTCCGAGCCCGCGCTGGTGCTGCGCTCCTCCAGCACCCGGAAGCCGAAATTCTCGAACGCCGGCACCGCTTCGGACAGAACGAGCGGTTCAAGCGAATAGATCTTCACCCGCAGCTGGTGGTCGCCATCCTGCGCGATGCGGTAGAAGCGCACGCTGCGATCATCGGGGCCGGTGAGCTGGTGCAGCGCCAGCACGTCCCGGGCGGCTTCATCCGGCCCGGCGCTTTCCCGGTAGGACATCGGGAAGGTGGGCGCATAACGCTGGGCGAGCACGGCGGCGCGTGAGCTTTCGCCAAGCTCGATCAGGCCCTGTTCCACGGCGGGGGTCCAGCCGCGCAGCAGTTGCGCGATCTGCAGGTCCAGCGCCTCGGCATCGGGCACCTGTCCTTCATCACGCAGGTCGAAGGTGAAGCGCACCAGCGCCAGCCCGCTTTCCTCCAGCGCGATGGACCAGCCGAGCAGGCTGGCGTGCGCCGCCGAGGCGATTAGCGCGGAGATGCCTTCGCGGCGGCTGGTCGAGAGGTCGTCGCGCATCATCCAGACGAAGGCGAAGAGGTGCCGGCCCAACACGTCGCTCACCAGCTCCAGCTTGGGGCGGGGCCGGTCGGCCAGCGACATGGCGGTGAGCGTGATGCGGTCCCGGTCCTGCGCGCTGAACGCCAGCATCAGGTCGTGCGGCAGGGCGGTGAGGGCGTGCACCAGCGATTTGCCGGCATGACCGGAGGGATTGTAGCCGAACCGCGCCATCAATCCAGAAAGCGTGTCGCGCAGGATGGGCACATCCTCCGGCGCGGTGGCGAGCGCCGCGCTCGTCCACAGGCCGGCATGGATGGAAATGGCGGTGATCTTGCCCTCTTCCCGCACCGGCACGAGGAACAGGTCGATCAGCACATGGCGATGGACCTTGGCCATCATGTTGGATTTGAGGATCAGCGGCCCGGCATGGCCAGATTCGAACCAAGCCAGGGCCGCAGCGGCGGACTGGTCCGAAAGCACGGGGCTTTCGGCGGCCCGGCAGATGCCCTTGCGCCGGCTTGGCTGGGCATTCGGCGTCCACAGCTCGTGCCCCAATTGAGTGAGATTGCCCTTGAGCAGCCAGCGCAGAAAGTCGCCGCCTTCGCCGGCACCCAGGCGATTGGCGTCGGCATTGAGCGCATCGATCATCGCCCGCCAGTCGCTTACCGCCGCGCGGACGTGGCACAGGGTTTCCTCCAGCGCCCGACAAAGCTCCCGCCGACCGCGCGCGTCGATGCGGTCGGTCTCGATATAAATCAGCGATTCGCGGACGGCGCCGTCCTCATCGCCAATGGCCAGCAACCCGCCGTCCTCGTTACGCCGCACCGGGAGAATCGGGTGGGCGAGCACGTGGATCACCAGATCGGCCTGGCTCAGGCAATTGCCGATGCTGTCGACAAGAAAGGGCATGTCGGCGTTGATGATGGCGATGCGCTGCCGCCGGCTCGCGGCGCCGGCACTGCGCTCATCGGTCAGGCTGTCGATGAGGATGGCGCTCTCGCCATCCTTGCGCATTGCGGCGGCTTCCAGCACGAAGCGCGCCGCCTCGTCCCATTGGTCCGGTTGGGGCGATTGTTGCTCGCTTTCGAGCACGCCCTTGGCCAGTGCCTCCGCGATGGCTGCTGTCAGCGCGTCGTCGCGATTGGTCTTGATGGTCATGGACATCCTCTTCCACTTGTGCCGGCCCTTGTCTGCCTAACGCACATCTGTGGAAGCAGTGTCGGGCCTGTGTGGTTAAACCCCCCCGGCAGGGTCCGCAACCGGACCCTTGCTCGGCCTGCTTAGGCTCCGCGCCGGCTCAGGATGCCGGAAGGGCCTTGGCTGCCTTCGCCAGAACCCGTTCGGCAAGCTGGTCGGCGCCATCGAGCGCTGCGACCATGGCAAGTGAGCCGTCGGCCTCTCGCCGCATGATCACCACGGCCAGCCCTTCGCCGTCCATGGCCAATTGATCGGCGGGGAGGGCAGGGGCCTGCTTCAGCACCCGGCGGGAGCGCATGATGGCCTTGTGCGGCTCTTTGGGAGCTTCGTTGCGGCGCGCCGCGCGGACCTGCGCTACCACGCCCTTGAGGCCGCCCACCGTGGCATGAAGATGCGCGATCAGGGCGCCAGGCTGCATCCGCGAATCGAGCGCGAACTGGATGGCGCAGACGAACTCGGCCAAGCGCGTCTTGTCATAGTGCGTGCCGAAGACCAGCTTTACCAGCGCCGTCAGCGGGCTGCGGGGCTGCACGGCTATGCCGGAGTCGGCGAGCAGCGCGGCATAATCCTCCGGCCGGGCGGCGGCGACCTGCGCCAGCGCATGCGCGAGCCCGACCGCGCGGTAGAGCGCGTGGCGTGTCCGCCCCTCCTGGGCATGGGCGGCCATGGCGGCATCGCGCGCCAGGGCCAGCATGTCGGCCAGCGCCGTATCTTGGTCCGGCAGGGTGATCGTCTCGCTGGTCAGGTCCAGCGCATCGTCGGTCGGCACGTCTTCGGCGAAATCGGTCACGGACGCAGCCGCGATCGTCTGCGCGGAGGGGCCATCGGCCCAGATGGCGGTGGCGTCGGTCGTCCTCACACGCACCGGCGCGGCGGCCTCGGCCTGCGCGATGATGCTTTCGGTCAGCGCGTCCGTCGCGACCTCCTTCCAGTTGATCACGCCATAGACGAAGTCGATCGCGTCATCGCGTGTCGAGAAGGGCATCATGATGCCGCGATACATGACCTCGACGCCACGCTGGTTGGTGAACTCCGCCTCGAACCCGATCGGTGCGGCGTTGGCCACGATCTGCAGATAATGGTCGGTCAGGCGGGAGAGCAATGTGCGCGCCGGAACCTGGCTGGCCCGGCGCACGGAGGTGTCGATATCGCACTGCGCGGCCAGAGCAGGACCGATGAAGGCAATGGTCGGATCCTCGACGCCCGCCGTGAAGTCCAGCAGCACGCTGTGCGAGCCGAAATCCTGCAGTTCCTCGGGATTGAGATCCTCGATGCTCGGCAGCGACCGGTCGCGCAGCAGCGAAGACCAGTAATTATAGGCGCGGATGTGCATGCGCCGCTCGTCGAAGCGGACGAGCGGAGGGGCATCCATGGCTTCGTCCAGCGTAGTGACCGCGTCGGCCTGGCTGTGATGTACGTCCATTCGAGGATTCGCCTGTGGTCGCGTGCAACGGGCGAACCCTGCGCCATGAAGGGTAAAGGCCCGGTAAAGGCACCAAATATCGCCGCCGGCCCGCGCGATACCACAGGCGAAAACGCGATCGGCGCTTGCCATGCCCGGCACACGCTGATAAGCGCCCCGCCTGCATGATCGTGTGCCGCGCTGGACACGCATCATGATGATCGCCGGTTTGCCGGCGAGCCGGAGCCGCTTTAGCTCAGCCGGTAGAGCATCGCATTCGTAATGCGAGGGTCAGGTGTTCGAGTCACCTAAGCGGCACCATTTTTTCCTATTGATATCAGCGAGTTATTTTGGAGCCTTCGGGCTCCTTGAGACTGTTATAATTGCTGTTATAAAACGCTTACACGTAAGTTCAGCAGCGGAATACAGGCTATCCCCGGTAAAACAGAATCGATCACGATCCAGAGAGGTCTGAGCCTTTATAAACAGCCAGTTAGTAAGGGCCGTGGCAGTCCTAATTGGTATGCTCGGGTTTATATGCCTTTCAATGGTCGAGCGGTGCATACGAAGAGTACGGGCACGACAGACACGAAGCTTGCTCGTCAGAAGGCTCAGGAGTTCTTCAGTGAGTGCTTGATCGAGAAGGGCATTAGGGACGGTACGCTGCCAGTAGCCCGTGAAGCTGTTCGAAAATCTCAGCTGAGATTTGATAGGATTGTCGATCAGTGGTTGGATGCAATCAGTCTGCAGGCTGGAGATGATGAGAGGCGCCTTCGGCATTGGAAGGACTGCCGGGGAACGGCTCTGGGCAAGACAGGGTTCGCCACCTACTTTGGCAAAGCCGATGTCAACACTATTACACCTGAACGAATTCAGCAGTTCATCGCTTTCAAGCGAGAGAAAAGTACGACGGGAAAGCTGGCGGCGACGACGATTAAGAGAAATATCGTACTCCTAAATGTTGCATTGAAGTTCGCCTATCAGGCTCGTCTGCTCGACCGCATGCCGCTCATGCCCAAGGTGAGAACGAAAGATAATCCCCGGGCATGGTTCGAACATGATGAGTATCGGAAGCTTCACATCGTTTCACGAAACAAGGCTCGAGGTTTCCGAAGCAAGGGCGATCTAATGATGGCGGACCATTGGGAAGAGCTCTCGGACTTCATCATCTTCATGGTCGCCTCCTTTTTACGGCCCGGAGAATGGCCAGACCTGAGGCAACGGCATGTGAAAGTGGTCAGTGGAGTAAATGCTCATCTCGAGCTTGCTGTGACCCGCAGTAAGACAACCCAACGGAGATCAGTCACGATGGGACCAGCCGTTAAGGTGTTCGAGAGAATCCTAAAACGGCAGGGGAGCGCTCCGGACGCCTATCTCTTCAAACCGGGATATCACAATCGCCAAACCGCTCGGGAGAGGATGGCCGATGCCTTTGAAAGCCTCTTAGCTGAGCTCGGCATGAAGACAGACCAATTTGGACATAAGCGTTCGACGTACAGCCTGAGGCACACCGCCTTGATGTTCCGGTTCGTTAAGGGCGAGAATGTGGATATTCTGGCGCTTGCAAAAAACGCAGGCACAAGTGTGGATCAGTTGGAGCGGTTCTATCTTAGCAGGGTCAACCCTGCTGATAAAATTGCTAACCTCCAGAGCTTTCGGTAGTCGATAGAATCTTTATTTGGGGAAACGACATGATGCTTGATTTGGGGCGGTCATTCACAACCAAGGACGTCGCTAAGCTTTTGGCGTCGAAAGATGACAGTCAGCATCGGCAATTGAGAGTAAGTTCCGAAGGGAAAGCTTATCTGTCGGATGTTGTAGGCAGCCAAGAAATCTCTGATCTGACATTTCGCCTCGAAACTTGGGACGCTGGAAACGGGTATTGCGGAACTGCCGCCGCCTTGGATCGAGCCTTTGTAAAAAGGATCGAGAAAGTGTTGAGGGCTAATTGGCCTAACCCTACATCGACCTACATCGACATTTTTTAAGGGCGCGAGCAGCTGGTCTGGTCAATACTTGCCGTGCCATTAACAGCGATCGAGGTGTCGGCTTGCGACCACAATCGATCGTTCAGTTTAACCACCGTGGACGTCCGCTTCTGACAGAAGCTGCCGATCGGATACCCACAGCGGCCAGTCAGCTTTGCGCCCTAATTTCGGACAGCCAGCATCCCTGATACGCTTTCCAAAAGCAGACGCTTGTTCAGGGAAATTTCCCGAGCGCTTACACTGCCGGCGGGCACTGCGTTCGCTGGCATTGGTCGCCATCGGCCCGATTATGCACCGCAGGCAATAACACTGAAATTTCGACGCAATTCTGTGGCCTTTTTCGATCCATTACATCGTAGTCAACCACGGCGCCGCTGTATAACATCTGGCCGTGACACGGCATCTAGATTTGAGGTTTGAAGGAAGTGGCTGCGCCGCCGCACATAGGTTGGATCAAGGACACGGGTGAACGTCGACAGACGGCATGCGGGCAAGAAATCCAAATCTGGGAACTCGATCCCGTTGACGACCAGGCCGTTCTATCGGCGTGGGCGGCACATTTCCGACATCATTACTGCGCTGACGCTGATCTTCCGGCACTCGTGGACGGCACCGGCAAAAGCAAAGCCGAGTTTCTTAACACGATATTGTTTCCCGATGCGAAGGTGGCACCCGGCCCGAGCCTTCGGTCAGGTGACTTTGGTGAGATACTGGTCGCCGACTTTATCGAGTTCATATTGGGATATTGGTGCCCTCGGGAGCTTCGGTATCAGGATCGCTGGAATCGACAGGACTCCACCAAGGGCTGCGACATCGTCGGCTTCAAGTTTGTGAATAACCAAGGCGAAAACGCGAACGACGAGCTTTACATCTTCGAATCAAAGTCCGGGCTGTCAGCGACAAAAAGCAATCGACTTCAAGACGCGGTTACGGACTCGATGAAGGACCACCTTCGCGAAGCCATGACGCTGAATGCGATGAAGCAGCGCCTTCTGGTGCGCGGGGAGACCGCGCAGGTCGAGGCCGTCCAGCGATTCCAAAACGAAACCGAGCGGCCGTTCCGTCGCATCAACGGAGCAGCCGCAGTGTTGGACATCGATGTCTTCGCGACAACGACGCTGGAGGAAACCGACGCGACCGGGCACAAGAACGCAGCAAACCTGCGACTGCTCGTCATCAAGGGACCCTCCCTGATGCAACTTGTCCAAGCCCTTTACGAAAGAGCGGCTAATGAAGCCTAGAGCAACCGCGACTAGGGTACTTTCCACAACGCGGGCGCGGGCAAAAATGCACGAGTTCCGCGTCGCCCCGGAGTATTTCATTGAGCTATACCGGGACCCATCGACGCTATTCGATCTGGCAGTGGGCATCCTCGGTGACGTGGCCGCCGTCACCGCCGATCAGTTTCGCGAGGCTGACAGCGTTGAAGGGTTCAATCCGGATGTCGAGCCGGTGAGCTGGGATGGCGAAGAGCTTTCCGTATCGGAAGGCCTTCGCTTCGCTTCAACGTTCTTCGACGCCTACCTGAATGCCAAGCTCGACGAGACAATTTCGGTCGAGTTCTCGCTGCTTTGCGCAAGCGCCTATTACCTCAACAACAGCGTCGGAAACGCGACTGTCATCGTCAAAAAAATGGAACCGCCGCCCCCGGATTTTGCCGCCGGGCTGGCCCGACTGATCTATCAGATTTTGCTCAACGACTTTTCGCCAATCGATGCGGGCTCCGATCGGGTGAATGCAGTCCTCGCCGGCATGAACGGCTTCATGACTTTCGCATCTGGTGTGCCTGAGGTGTCCGCCGCATGCGGCACTCTCCGGGAAGTCGCTTATCAGAACGGCTCGCCCCGCGAGCTGCTCTATGCGGATTTGACAGCTGCAGTCTGTGCAACCAAGCTCCGAAACGCGTCACGCATGATCCTGCCTGAAGCATCGGGTCTTGATCCTGCCGCGTGGCAACCTGCGCTCGAAAAATCTCATTTTCCCATTGAACTTTGGCCTGCCCAACAACGAATTGCCTCCGCAGGCCTGCTGCGAGGCCGCTCCGCCGTCATTCAAATGCCGACGAGCGCGGGTAAAACCCGAGCAACAGAACTAATAATCCGCTCGGCCTTTTTGTCTCAGCGGGCGTCCTTGGCCGTGATCGTCGCCCCCTATCGCTCGCTCTGTCACGACATCAGAGGCGATCTTGTGACGGCATTTGCCGGTGAAGACATCCGTCTGGACGAGGCTTCGGACTCTTTTCAATTCGATGTTCAGCTAGAGCAAATTCTTGCAGTGAACACGGTGCTGATCGTGACGCCAGAGAAGCTGCTTTACATGCTACGTCGCGCGCCGGAGCTGGTCGATCGCATCGGGCTCGTCATCTATGACGAGGGCCATCAATTTGATGGTCTCACGCGCGGGCCGACGTACGAGCTTCTCCTCACCTCCCTGAAATTGACCCTGCCGGAAGCAACGCAGGTCATTCTGATTTCCGCGGTGATCGGGAACGCCAACGCCGTCGCGGAATGGCTGGTTGGAGATCCGGAAGCCGTAATTGACGGCGCGGGGCTTCTCCCTACGTCGAAAAGCATAGCTTTTGCCAGCTGGCAGGATGCCAGAGGACGACTCGAATATGTGAGCCCGACTAATCCCGAAGAAAGCGAATTCTGGGTTCCTCGCATCATCGACGACTTTCCCCTGAACCTTCGCGGGAGAGAGAAAAAGGTCCGACGATTCCCTGAAAAATCGAAGGGCGGCGAAGTAGGTTTATTTCTCGGGCTCTACGTCGTCGGCAACGGGAGCGTCGCGGTCTTCTGCGGCAAGAAAGATAGCGTGACGACCGTCTGTCGGCGTGCCGTCGACATCTTTGATCGTGGCGCAAATTTGCCGAAGCCCGTCGATGTGTCGGATGCGATGGAGGTCGAAAAACTCAGAAGTCTATCCGAAGCACATCTAGGACCCGATGCGGTGGCGACTAAAGCGGCGCCCCTCGGGATATTCGCCCATCATGCGGACACGCCCCAAGGCCTCAGGCTGTCGATCGAGCATGCCATGAAGGTCGGTTTGGCCAAATTTGTGGTCTGCACCTCCACGCTCGCGCAGGGCGTCAATTTCCCTCTCAAGTACCTGATTGTCACCTCCACGCGCCAAAGTGCGGAGAGCATCATGGTGCGCGACTTCCAAAACCTGATGGGTCGGGCGGGCCGCGCCGGAATGCACACCGAGGGAAGCGTGATCTTTGCAACACCGTCGATATTCGACCAGCGCAACGACTATAGAAACCGGTGGCGTTGGAATGAGGCAAAGGAGCTGCTGGACGCTTCCAAGTCAGAGCCGACGAAAAGCAGCATCCTCAACCTGTTCGACGATTACGTGCAGCGGCAGAAAGACGCGCCGCCGGTAGTCCAACCAATTCAGCCTCAATGGCTCGACCTAGCTTTCGCGGATCAGGCCCGGATTGAGGCGGTGGTGCAGGAAGCGCTTAATATACAGCCGAACATCAGCGCAGCAGAGTTTCGAAAATTTATCGAACGTCGGGCACGGGCTATTCAGGCCATGGCGGCATTTCTCGTCGCGAATATGACCTTTCTAGAAGAGGAAGGTCAGGATCGTGTTTCCGACCTCGCCTCGCACACGCTGGCCTATCATCTGGCACCCGAGGAGGTTCGCCCTGCTTTAGTTGATGTTTTCCAGATGATCGCTGCCGCCATAGCTGCGAACACCGACGGCGACCAGCGGGCCGTGATACGGAAGTCGCCGCTACCGCCAGCGATCATCGCCGAGCTACAGGCGTGGCTTGTCGAGAATGCAGCGGAGCTTCGGGCTGCGATCGAAGCCGACCAGTTACTGCAAGTGGTGGGCGAGAAGATCATATCCTGGAATTCGGCCCCCTCCATCCGATCGTTGTCCGACGATGGCTTTTTGCCCGAGGCACTGGCGGACTGGGTCGCAGGCCGCCCCTTCCACCATATCCATGCGAAGATGGCAGCACTGGGCATCCGGGTCAGCGGCGATCATGCAACCGTCGAGGATGCTGTCGCCCTCTGCGAGGGGGCCTTTGCCTATGACTTGGCGATGATCACCGCCTCCGTCGCCGACCTCGCCGAGCCGATGGACGAAACCCTCTTCAACGGCTTCTCTAGGCTCCAGAAGCAAATCAAATACGGGCACAGTGATCCAGCCGCTATCGCTTTCATGGAGTCGGGTTTTGCCGACCGCGTGGTGGCAAACTTCCTGTCGTTTTTGTGGAATAATGTGCGTGACCGAGACGGGGTGCGCACAGCCTGTCGGCATGAGGCAATGCTTCCGGCACTGGCGGCGTATCCATCGTATTTCTCATCGGTTGCGACCGAGCTAGCTGCATAGGGTTTATGGCCTGCCATCCCGTAAAGCTGCGTCTCAATTGCGCCGGACCGTGTGCGCCAAAACGTATTCAAGCTTGGCTGGGTCGGGTCAGCAGACGAATGACAGCTTCATAGGACTAGCACTCCGTTGGCGGGCAAGTCCGCATCCGGCCCAAATCCAGCCGCCGCTCGATGGGCTTGTAACAATGTCCGGTCTTGCGATCTGCCGATCCGTTAGCGGTCAGTCTGCTACCCGCCCAATTGCCACCGTCGGCGAACCCATATTCGCTGGTCAGAAATGACCGGTATCAGCGGAACCGGTCATTCCATAGCGCGGTAGCGATTGGCGGCTCTGTCCCAGACGCGGTCTTTCCAAGTCACCGTCTAGGATGTGAATGAACGACGGCTTTTGACCAGGTCATTTCGCTCCGGAAACGTAGGCTCTGTTGGCGTACTCTACCTCACCGTGCGTGCGGCCGATACACTTCAGTCACCTCGTGTCATGGCTTCAGTCAGTCGTTATATAAATATAATTACCTCACGACTCCGGATAACTTTTTAATAAATGGTGATTTTTCTGTTCCGCCCTCTCCTTGCGACAATAATACCGTTATTTAAATATGAAGGTGATCAGAAAAATAGCGGATATCATGCTCCAAAAGCAGGCCAAATTGCTAAACGTCTCGCAGGAAAAAGCCGTGCTTAACTACTTGGCTGCAACCCGGTATTCCGTGCGAAACAGAGCCATATTCCTTCTTTCGATCAGAGCGGGGTTAAGGGCTAAAGAAATAGCTGCTCTCACTTGGGGAATGGTCACAGACGCAGAAGGCAGTGTATCCGACAGCCTCCAGCTTTTAAACATCGCTACCAAGGGCAACAGCGGAGGCGTAATCCCAATTGCTCGCGATTTGAAATCCACGCTGTGCGAGCTTTATGCGACGAATTTCGCAACGACTGGTGAGTGCCGGGTCATTTTGACGCAACGGAGCAGGAAGACCTCAGCACAAGTTATCGTAAACCTCTTCTCCCACTGGTATCGGGAACTAGGCTTTGAAGGATGTTCCAGTCATTCCGGTCGGCGAACATTTATAACCCGTGCGGCTCGCAACATTAGCAAGTTTGGCGGGAGCATCCGCGATGTGCAAGAATTGGCGCGCCATCGGTCACTTGTCATGACTCAGCGTTACATTGATGTGGATCGAGAAGCACTGCGCAAGGTGGTCGAACTTGCTTCTCTCTAGCCTAAGCAAAATCAGCTAAGCGCTAAAATTTGGATCTGCGCGGACACATAAATAACCCGACACCTCATTGGCTGTATGCCATGGTTGGACACCAGTAGAAGTCCCACGAGCGCGGAACATGACGCGTAGTGAAGCCCTGCGGATTGAGGCGCGAGGCAGTAACAATCGATTCCGTCATGAACGGTAAAAGATTGTGAATAAGCTGATCAGCTTTCGTTGATTGGCACGATGGCGGCTCTGGGAATAAGCAACCGCCGCTTCAGTGGATCGTCGTTCCATAGCGCCACTGAGGATCCGTTGGATAGGACGGAGCGTAAAAGGAGAACGGCTAACCGCCCTTCCCTCCAAAGAGGTTGCTCTTATGGAATTGGCTTAGGACCGGACTGTGAATGTCCCTTTGAGCCGCTTCTCCCCTCAAGGGGAGAAGTTTGCACAGACCACCTGTGAATGCCTAAGTGTAGAAATTAAATCTAAATCACCGAAGGTAATTTGCGAAGCAAATTCAGTTTTATCATATGATGACTGTAATATCAGTATCCGAGACGTGATACACATCATATAGTGATGCTTTTAATACCTAAGATCTATACCTAGATCCATCGATAATTCGCTTCTCTAAATCAGGTATCTCTGGAGCAAGTTCCTCCAACTCCGAATCTTCGATCATTTTCTCCTCTACAAACTCCTCAAACTCGAGACGATATTTCTTGCCAGCCGGCGTTTTTTTCCACTCGACATAGAGTTTTCGAAGCCGGCGGCGCTGATTCAGGGCAATTGCTCGCCATCCCTGTTGAATCTCGGCCCACTGCTCCCTTTCCGCCACTTGCAAAGACCGCAAAAAAGCAGATATCGCTCGTTCGACAACGGCCTTTGTGGTTATTGCCGCGACTGGTCGCATACCATCTTTCGTGCTTGTTCCCGAGACCAGCACCACTGCAACACCATTTAAAAATGTCTCGTCCATCAAGGGATTTGGAACTGTGAACTCAGGCGCCTGAGCGTCTAGCGCCAAGAGACATTCTTTTGCGAGGGTTTCAAAAGTTGGCTTTGTTTTTGGTATTTTAAGGGCAGATTGCCGCGCTTTGTCCACACCGCCAATCTGCTCTAGAAATTTGACAAAATCGCCCTGGCTGTAAGGAATGTTGGATTTTTTCGCGGCGCGAATTGCACTGAGCCACTGGCTTTTCTTGGCTTTGGTATTTTCCTGCAAGCTTAGAAGCTTCACCAGAAGGAGTTCGTGACTAGCTTTAGTGGAGGGATCCCAACGCGGATTATTCCTAACATTCGAGTCGGTAGCTACCTTTGCGACCAAGTTCGACTTTGCGGTTTGATTTTCTTCTAAGCGGTGGCCGAGTTCATAAATTCTTCCAAGCACCCTCCAAAGCTGATGAGTTCCTTGGACATCGGAAGACTGCCAGTCCGCAAAGTCTGCTTCTAGTTCGTCCGTTTCCTTTCGAAGAGCATCGATATCTTCGAAATCGGTAACCTTTGTGCCACGTTTTTTCCGCACCTTACCCCCAAATGAACCGACCCACTGAAAACAGAAAAGGTTGAGTTAAAACTTTTAACCTCCTTACTGGTAAGAAGTAAACTCGAGCGGGCGCAAGTGCGATTCACACTGGTAACGGAAGCTGATATCAGGCTGACGTGCCCCCGGCGGGGATGAAAGCTGAAAGAGCAGGGCATCCTGAGCGATGCCGAGTTTGCCTCCCTCAAACAGAAAATGATTAACTGATGTGAAAAACTGACTGAATTTGTTGTTGCTCAGTTCACATGCATTCGATTCCCCGCAAAAAGGAACTGTGAGCGCATAGGCCTACCGCGATCACCGGTCAGCCACGTTTTATAGTTTTCTGGTTCAAGGACGACAGGCATGGCCTTGGGATTAGTAGCGGAGACGATTTGCGCACAGTGATCGACAATGCCCTTGCGCTGCTGGACATTGGAATTGAGGCTCACCGGATCGAGCCAGGTCCCAAGGATCATCTGATCCTTGCCAGGTTATTGCAGGAATTCCAGCCAGCGGTAATCATGCAGTCCAAGCATTTAAATCATCTGAGGGGGTGGGTGTATGAAGGCAAATGAGAAGAAGTGTCCTAGGTGCGCTGAGGTCATCAAAAAAGATGCGCGCGTTTGCAAGCATTGTGGCTATGAATACTCAGAGGCGCAAATCGCCGCAGATAAGGCGCAGGAAGCTAAAAACCAACAGAACGGCGCGATCGGTTGCGTGGTTTTAATTGTGGTGATCCTGCTCATAAGCATGTTTTCATCTAGCAACGAGAAGCCGACCCCCGCTAACGACACCGAACAAGTTGCTGCCATCTCACCTGCCGAAGCGAAAGCGCTTGAAGAGCGCAACAAAGATCAGATCGCAGCTAGGCTGAAAGAGGCAAGGGCTCTTCCGGCTTCAGACATAAGCGGCAATGCTCGTGCTTACGAGGAGCTGGTCAAACTGGCTCCTGCAAACACTGAGTTCAGCGCTAAGCGGGACAAGTATAAAGCCGCTCTGTCAAAGGTTGCCCGCTTTGAGGGTCATCCAGAGGAGGCGCTGGAACTGACGAAGATAAGCTGGGAAAAAGGAGGCTTTGGCAATATCCAGCTCCTCCGCTTTACCGTTAAGAACTCGGCCCCCTTTGCCATCAAAGACTTTACGTTAGAGTGTATCCACCAAGGCCCCTCTGGCACGGATATGGATAGCAATACGCGGGTCGTTTACGACATGGTTCCGGCTAACGGTTCGAAGCGTATCAGAGAGGTCAACATGGGCTTTATCAATAGCCAAGTTACGACTTCCCGTTGCTCGATCACCAACGCCAAGAAGGTTTAGCCTGAGATCCGTAAGATACCGCTGGGGCTCGCGCTGTGCAAACAACTCCTATCGGAACGGCCGAAGCGTTCAACCTTAGCAGGGTTCAATTGAGGGGCGATACTTCAAAAGCGGCCTGCCAGGACACGACGTGCTTGCAGACGTTAAGCAACCATCTGATACAGTCCTATGGATCGGACAGTCACCAAGATATGGGCGCATACCTTCGCGGCAACTTGCGGCCTGATTTGTTTGACAGCTTGCTCCTCACCATCAACTCAAGATCAGAGTGCATCGGTAGAGCAAAAATCTGTCGTCCTTAGCATCACCGATTTAACAGGCGGGGCAATAAAGGGCACTGCGCGATGCACGGACAAAGCAGGCAGGATGCTCATGAGGGAGGAATGCTTGCCTTCGGAAAGAGCTTTGACGGAGGCGGTTCTTGCCTGCGGCCCTTCGATAGCAACGATTGATCTCTCATGGAATCATTCAATATATGTGGCTTTTCCAACCAACTGGCGGCCAGACAAACCATCGATCCTAGAAGTCGTGCGGTGCGTGCAAAGTAAAGTAGGATTTGCATTTTCTGCTATGGTCGGCACCGAACCAAGGCCCGGTGAGAGTCCCCAAGGGGACAACACCGCATTCTTGAGCCTTCATTCGCCACGGCCATGAGCGTCTGCTGACCACGCCAAACGCCATTCGCCGATCCTCGGTCGGCGCTATAAAGCTGTTATGGCAGCTATCCGCCCCTTAGATGTAAAAGCTGATTTTCCGTACACGACGACATTGCGGACGTTCCACTAATTGGCCAGAATGGCGATGTGAAACCGATCCCGCCAACGCAAGCACAACTGAGAGTGGAGTACGCGCCCATCCGAACTTGGGTCGCCCTCTCTGCTCTTGGCGTGTTTCTCACGCTAGTACGTAACTGGCTGTATAATATACCTTTCGTTCCGGTCCGTGTCGGGCTGTCACCCTTTTTCGTTTTGACAGCTCTAGGTGCATTATATGCGGGAAGCATTTTGGTGTGGCTCGCTTGTCGTAAATACTACGTCCGTTAGCCACGCCAAACTCGCCTTTCGCCGATCCGTCGTCAGTGCTCCAAAGCGGTCATGGCTATCATCCGAATTTTGACTCGCAAAGCGGACTGTCCGGACACGACAACAAAGCTGCCCTAAGTTAAGTCCTCAAAATCCCCATGGCACCACAGCGGTATCCGCACTGCGGGGTATTCCGATCTGCTTATCTATCAACTTTGCGTAAGGAAGACGGTTGTCAATCAAACGGTCGCCCGGCGCTTCTGACAATGCGGGCGAGGGCAGATTTAAAGTTTCGCGAGCGGCCCAGCTTCCTCCCGTTTCGCTCAGCAGCAATCTGACTTTCTCCTTCCGGCGAAAGAAAATCTCGCAACCTCCCGCCGGAAGTCGAAGAGAGAAGACTCGAACACTCGGTCCCTTGATTATTTTCCTAACTTTAAGAAGGGCCTGAATTTCTCTCTTGTTCTTATAGTCATAACCGCTGACTCGGACGATCTCACCATCTACTATGGCGTCGGCCTGCCTAATATTCTGTTTCACTTGATCAGAGAGAGGTAGCGATTTGTAATCTGGCCGTGTAGGCGAACATGCAAACGCCGCGCTGGCGCTTAATACCCAGCAAAGCGAGAAAATAGACGTCTGCAAGCTTCTAGATATCATTGCCTTGACGATATGAGATGGGGGCGTAATTGCCAAGCCTCTGACTGCAATTCGCCTTTGAGATCGGAAACCCGCCAGTCCCGCTAACCACGCCTTTCCGGACACGACGACAAACTTGGCGTTCGCTGATCTCTCCTCAGCGCTACCAGCGCTCATGGCAGTTATGCGACAGTTGGCTACTAAATCGCTTTTCCGGTAGGGTGCCATTGGGCAGTCAGCGGGATCGAAATTTTAGATGTCGGCGAACAACAATCGAACACCACCATGCTCCTAACAGTGCCACCAGCGCTAGCAGAACGTGCACGAGAGTCGCCAACGCAAACACAGCTGGGTCTGATGACCAGAAAACAGCGCTACCGGCAAACAGAAGTGGCCCCCCCACTAGAATAGACGGAACACTTTTTGCAAAGCCGATCAGCCATCCCAGCGCGATTAGGCCTGCGAAGATACCATTTATCCAGTCACGCCAGTACGGAGGGCCAAGCTCTTCAATACTCTTTTCACTAACAAACATACGAGAAATAATGTCATGGGTTGTGTTGATTGGCAACACCCGCTTCCCCGACATTTAAGCCATAGCCGCTTCAAGTCGAGTGCCTTGAAAGCGGACATTCGCAGTTTTCTGCAACATTTTGGGCGTTACAACCGGAACCACTTGCCCGCATCGCGCCAGTGCCGATTAACGGTAATTTGTAGGGTAAGAACGCTGCTCAAGGTTCAGGGCTTGGCTGATCCAAAAGATGAGAGCGCTCAGGAAACTGGCTCCAAAAGTCATCAATCGCTTGCGCAAACTCGTCAAAATCCGCGTCGCTGACTTCCATCCGCCTGTGATCAATGAGTGCCTTCAATTTGTCATCCCACGTTCGTGGTGGAACATATTTGCCGTGTTTCTTCTGCAGGGTTTGAAGTGATCGACCCTTGCCGTGTTTATAGACGTTGACGATCAATCCACAGGCTTCAATGGGATCAAAAAATGTCTGTCCCTCCACATTCCACCCAAATTGGATAAGCAGATCAAATAGGTCAGATACTTTCGTTTTGATCGACCATATTTCGTCATCTATCCACTTCTGCGACGTGTAGTGACGCAACTCCAATTCTAAAAACTCGCGTAGCTCCTTGTCCCACTGATGATACATTCCCGCGATGCTGGAGAGCAGAACCTGCTTTTTCAGGTCGACCAGTTGGCCGTAGTGACCAATGGCCTCGTCATATGCCCATTCAGCTAAGTCTGGCTCCTCGCGGAATTGGTATTGTGGTGATTGAGAGAGAGCGCCCAACAGCTCATCCTTATATTGATCTGCTTGGCCCTCTAGGTCGTCAAACTGAGAAAATAGGCGCTTTCGAACCTGCTTCACATAGAAGCGATGTCTGTTCAGGATGATGCTGCGCGCAACTTCATCCAAATAGAGTTGTGGCTGAGTCACACAGGTATCCTTGAATAAGAGAGAAAGGGCTGCCCGAGAAAATATCGCAGTTTTCTGAGGGTTCTAGCTGTTACAACCGTCACCACTTGCTCCGCAGTCGTCGATGAAAGATGGTTAACGAGGACAGGGGCGAACGGCAGGAAATGAGGGGCGCCGCCTCCAAAGCGGACTTTCCGGACACGACGACATTCCGGACATAACCCCATTGAAGGGCGTTATTGTGCTGGCTCGGGCCATCGCCTCCAATTTGATCCTTCGCTGCAAAGCGAATGAGGCCCTTTACAAAGCGAAGTCGCATCCATGATCGCTCGGACGGCATCAACTCGAGCGCACGGTGCCTCTGGCGAAACTTCGAGGATAACTTGCGGCTCGGGATTGAAGTTAGACGATAACGCCATGTAGCGCCGCAACTTCTCGTCGGAAATTGCCACGTTGTTCCAAAGCGTTGAACCGTCTTGCCTGATGTGGACGAACTGAATGGATCTCAGATGAGCGATGCCTTCCCGTTCGCCGCCCCAATCCGCGGGAGGCGTCGAGCAGCTGGACGCATATGTCTCAGGGGCACGATCGCAGCTCATGACCATCGAGGCGGCAAGAACGACAAACGAGAGAGCAAACAATTTTCTCACTGGTGTGTCCTGAAGCCTCACGCGCCGCGTAGCAATCGCTACCTTTCGCCTCAATATTTTCGCATCTCGATCTTCCGCTTTCCACGCCATTGCTGTCGTCAAACTTCGCGGACCCTTGTGTGCGAGCGGACATCGGATAACCTAGCTTGATGTTGAACCGCACCGCCGCGTTGTCCCTGTTGCCTTTTATTCTGAGTGGCTGCTCATACATTTATGACGTTTCAGCGATCGTCCGAGGTGGGCGAGTTGTATTCATTGTAGACTCGAAGTCCTCACAGCAACCGACTTGCCTGCGCCGGATCGAGATCACCCAAGGCGGCGACACGATGTGGCTGGAGAGCGTCGATTACGACGATAGTTGTGCGAATGAATTCCCCCTTTCTTATGGCGAAGCGCTCAGGGGAAGGCATCAACGGGACATCGAACAGATCGCGGCGAAACCACTCCGCCGAGGTGTTGTCTATGAAATATCTACGACGACTGGCGCAACTGGATATGGCGGCGGCAGGTTCACCATTATGGCAAATGGTCGCGTTCGAAACCTTCCTAATCGTTGAGGGCGCTTGCTCCACTTCAAATCGTAAACCCGACAGTCCGCTCCCCACGCCAAACTCGCCGTTCGTCGATCCGTCGTCAGTGCTCCAAAGCGGTCATGGCTATCATCCGAACTTTGACTTGCAAAGCGGACTGACCGGACACAACGACATTGCTGACGTTCGCCACAGTTGGCAGACTAAGGCGATGGCAATCGTAGGTTCGACCCGAATGACGCGACGGAGCATGGGGATTCTAGCGGCTATCGCAGTATTATTTGCGGGAGCAGCCTTCCTTACTGTCGAGCCCATGCGCTGGCGTCTACCCCCGCGTTTTTTGTTCAGCCCGCTCGAAATCTATCGCGAGGGTGCGTTCGATTATTCGATGTGCATGAGGGTGAAGTTATCGCCTGCGGAGGCCAACGACTTCATAAATAGCCTCTTCACCCCTCACGAAAAGATTGCTCGCTCAGTTCCGACTGATCAAGCCATATGCCAAGCCCCTTTCTGGCCCAAAACCTTCATGGAGCAGACAACAGCATATGCCGAAATCCGGGTGCCAAGCGGCATGATCGATGGGAGCAGTGGCGTCCTTTACGAACACAACTACCTCTACTTCTGGTCTTGGAGTCAATGAGCCGGCGATGTCCGCTTTCCATGCCATTGCGGACATTCACCTTGCGTAGAAATTCCGATTCCGAGGATCGCCCGCAGCAGGGAAATTGTTTTCTGGAATGCAACTCTGCACAGCCTTGCGATGGATTGCAGCCAACGCCCGACCATTCAGCTTATATAACCTAACGCTCGTTCGATCCCCCGAAGGAAAAACATCCACTACGATATGCTGCGACCTGTTCCTGTACCGCAAAGCGTTAGCCGGTGAGGAGGGTGAACGGACATGGGCCAGTGCCAATCGACCACTGTAGTTCTTTCCCAAGCAGAAGCTCAGGCTTTCGACATCGCTGCTCGTCGTTTGCTCAAAAGCCGGCGGTGCCCCTTCTAGTGATCGCTCAGTTGACAAGCTAAAAAGGCCCATCAACCATGCTTGCCCGATCCAAAGCGGTATCGCCGCCAGCGCTACTATACCCATGCCAGTTCGTACGGTTGGTGATAGGTCTGACCAGCGCTTCATCTTACACCGATTTCCCCCGCATCGATTGAAATGGTCAATGTCTGCTTCCCACTAATTTCTGGTCTAACGACAACGATCATGCACCGCCTTAAACCGGACATTGACGCTGTGGGTCGGGCTCGGCTTTAGAGAGACAAAGATGCGAGGCGCCCTAATGGAATGTCGATGGCTTAGCCTGTTCGCGGCGGCACTTTTATCTGGCTGTGGTGCGCCATCTATCAAAGCTAAATCAGGTGAACTGACGCAGAGCCAAGCAGACGGTATCGCTACAAGATGCGGCGGAGACGAAGGAATGCTTTTGGTTAAGGATGGCGAACTGACTCTTGTCCAGGCTAAGGAGTTCGATGTCACTTCCTGTATTATGAAAAGCCTTGATGCTGCGGGCATAACTGACTTCGCTTCGTCAGTCAGAAACGAAAAACACTGAATGCGCAGCGGCCGTTTTCATATCTTAACTCCTGTAAACCGTCTGTCCGCTTCCCACGCCCATTCAGCCGTCGGCCGCGTATTCCGTACCGATTAATTCCGGACACCCGTCCGGGCGGAATTCGTCCACGCACCCTAGACAGGGCTAGTCTTAAAGAACGGCAGAGCCGTCAATTTCTGTGATAACCTGGTTGAGGAAAAGCTCCGGTTCAATTTCCAGCGCCTGAGCAATAGCAATGAACTCGACGAGGTCCATCCGACGCTCTAGCAGCTCAATCTTGTTTACGAACGAAGGTGGCTTTTCCAGCCGTCGAGCTAACTCTCTCTGGGAAACACCTGCTGCTTCTCTAGCATGCCTGACCGCATTGGCCGTGGCACGATACGCAGGCGAAACTACCCATCCCTGGCTCATCAATGGACCTGCTTGATAACAAGCAAGACCTCATATAGCTGACCCAGAGTGTCCCCATTTTAGGGACATCTGGAGGTCTACTGAGATGGCTCGGCGAGGCTGCTGTCGAAGTGAGGTCGTTGCTCGCAGGATTTTCAGGAGTCGTCCGGCAGAAAGGGGGTGGCAAGGTTAAATGGATAAGTTCTCAAAGGTTGCGTTCGCGGTGACGGGAGCATGCGGAGCGATTTTCGCCATTTCAAACTGGGATGCATTGACCATGAAGGCACAAACGGTGCTTCAGGGGACGTCGAATGAGGCCGAAGCAAACTACGTGGCGGGTTCCATTTGGAGCTACAGCCAGTCTGTTGATGAAATGACGGATCGGACGCACAGCAAAGCATCGGCTAACTTCGCATGGGCCGGAGGCAACATGGCCGTCGATATCGAATGCATCGCTCCAGAGAAATTATCGTACACCTTCTTAGCCTTCGATGCGGAGGGCGAGGGGGTTCCGTTTCGATACGAGCTGGGTGAAAATGCTCTGGGTGAAGCTCGACAGTTTACGACGGTCAAGGTCCGCATTGATGAGCGAACAGCAGTGAGTTTCACCGTCCCTTTCAAAAATTACACCAATGAAATCTATCTGGCTGGCAACACTGAGAAATGGATGAAGGAGCTCTCGGCGATCTATGGACATAGATCGAGCGTAGATGTCAACGATATGGCCTCCGCCCGACTATTGAGAATAGCGATTCAGGCCAATGATCGAGAGGGGGTGCTGAGAATTGAGCAGGATGATCCGATAGTGAGGCGAGTTTTTGCCGCTTGCTCAGCAGGACGTTCAAACCAAATAATTGACGGCAATAGGTCGAACCCAGAGACTTTAGGTAAACGATATCCGTCGGCAGACCCAAATCCGGAAGGATCCTTAACGAAGAATCGGGCGGAAACACCGCCTCTGGAAAATGCTTATAGTTTCGCTGACTTTCCCATCGTAGCATCGATCTTCACCGTTGTGGAACCACAACTAGATGGCGCGCAAAAAGAATTTCGTTCGTTTCGGACCCGCATAAAGGCAGCTGTGACTGAAGGGCCTGTGTTTGCAGGTCGAGTTGCGATAGCGCAATTTGGCTGCGGAACGAGTTGCAAGTCAGGTTTGGCTATAGATCTCAGTACCGGTAACATTGTTAGCCTGCCGCTGGGAGGCGAAGAGCATCCTGACAGCGAATGGGAATTTCAGAAAAATAGTAGGCTGATGAAGGTTGCGTGGGTCGACGCTTGGGCCGAACCCAAATGCCATGGGCAGGGTTATTTCGAATGGAATGGATCAGACTTCAAACAGCTGGCAATCACTGATTACCCCTCTGGCTGCACCGGCAAAAACTAGGTTGCGAAGCCCGAACGCGTTCTTGACCTAAGCCGAGTCTACTATTCAGGATATAGGTTAACGCTAGAGGCGCTGAGCCGGCAAGAGTTCATAGGTGAACCGATCAATTCTGATCGACGCCGTACCAAACTCGATCTCGATAAAATCCGATGTTTTCTGGAATTGCATATCAATGCCAAAAATAAGCGCATTTCCAGACATCTTATTCCACAAGGTATCGTGCATTTCCAGATATTCAGCTATTTCTAAGCTTAATTCAGCAATAATTGAATTCATTCAAAAACAATAATTTATATACAATATCTTTCCTAGAACGCTGACCTTGCGTGAAAGTGGATAGACTGACGATCCTTGCTCGCCAGAACTGCTGTGCCGACAGACCGTATGAGCACTACAATCCCGGAGGAAATGGAATATGAGGGCGCATAAGGTGCCGCCAGCCTGTCAGAATGACGAACCAGAAAGCGTGCGGCCATTAGCGAAAGTATTATAAGATATGTTATAAATCTAGTTATTCTACTTTAAAAACAACGTTATCATTGCATTCGTAATGCGAGGGTCAGGTGTTCGAGTCACCTAAGCGGCACCATTTTTGAACCGGCAGGAAAGCCGGATTGAGACAAGCCACATACATTATCAGCTGAGAACAATTCTCTGTGGCTTTACCGCCGGGAGCCGTCGCGGTGTCGCGTGATTCTTGAAGACCGGGGTAGAAACCGACCAGCTCCCGCTTGACTTGTTGGAAAAATGTTCCTGAAATGTTCTCTCCTCAATGTAGGGGTGCGGCGAATGATCGAGTTATCAGAGGACGAATGGCGTCGTGCCTTTTCGACGTGGTTGCGCACCGGCAAAGTGGCTTCGGTGCCAAAAAACGATGCAATAGAGTGCAAGTTTAATCCGTGGCATGATCCGGAAGATGGCCGGTTCACTTTTGCCGGATCCGGAAATTATCATGGCAGAGGCCGGAGTGGGCCAGCGTCTCGTACGCCAGGAAACGTACGTCGCGGCAATCTCCGTATCGCGCGGACACCGAGACCAGAGACGTCATCTGCCAAGCAACCACAGGGTTTCGGCAAAAGGCCGAACGGGGGCACGGGAAACGAGGCGCAGCCGAGGCCTGCTGGTTCGCCGCGCGAGCAGCCAAATCCCGCCGCCGAGTTTGTCGGCGGTGTCGGTGAAGGTCTTTACGGTGTGGCGAAAGAGACGGTCGTGGGGGTGCGCTCGGTCTTGACGACAAATCCGGTTACGACGGTTCGGAATGCCGGCCGCGGGATCGCCACCATGATCGATACGGCCATAGCGGCGGAGGATACGCCGGCTCATACGCAAATATCACGCGCCGCCGATGCAGTCGCCAATGCGTCGGCGCGCGATATCGGCCGGGCCGCGGGATCGGTCGCCGGCAATACCGCATTGGCAGTCGCGCCCGGCGCGGTGGTTGGCAAGGTTGCGGCGTTACGCCGTCTGCGCGGAACCGTCCCTCGCCCACCTCATGAGCCGCCGCAGATCGGCTGGGTTAAGGAAAACCTCGGTCGCGAAACGCTGGCGAAGCGATATAATGATGCCGCGACGGGTGCTCGGCCCGGTCAGGCGCCCACGTTGATGCGGACGATGCCGGATGGCTCGAGAAGACCGGTCAAGTTTGATGGCGTGCAGGGTGAATATGTGATCGACCGAAAGTTCAGGGTCGTGAACCGCCCCAGGGCGCGTGCCCAGTTATTGCGGCAGTCGGAAGCACTAGCGCATAATCGCGCCACTGGAACTTGGGAAGTGCCCAACGAAGCCGAGCGAATCGCTGCGCTCAAGCTGTTTAAAGAGATGAAGATCACGAACATCAAGGTGAGGGTGGTGAAGCCATGAGTGTGCTAGGGGTGGCGCGGATCATCGCTGATTTCATATTGTTTCTCGATCTCACCGATGATGAGGTTCTTGATCCTGATGCAGCTGTCCTCATGATGGAGGATATGGCGGCGAGGCTTCAAGATTTGGACAAAGCTTTCCTTAGAGAGCTGGTCGACGCATTTCCTGTGATCGCCTCAGAATATAGCGGCGAGGCCCAAAAATTGGTGCTCGACATACCCTATAGCTTCTACCTTGAGGAAACACTTGCTGCGGGCGACCCGGTGAGGCTGGCCGAACTGGAAGCGCTCCGCGACGCGAGGGATTGAACGTCCGGTTTTAGGGCGGGTTGCGCGTCACCTATGCCGACGGCTTTGTGCTTCATCGCGTGCTGAAGGGTGGCTTCCGCAGTTTGGCCTTGCCGGCGAGCGCGACCAACCACGCGAGCGATGTCAGCTTTACGGGCAGGGTCTCAGATGTGTCGGCAAACCGGGCGATCACCAGCTATTGCGCCAGTCGGAGGCTCTAGCGCATAATCGCTCTATCGGAACCTGGGAAGGTCCAAATAAAGCTTAGCGTATTGCTGCGCTCAAGCTGTTTAAAAAAATGAAGATAGGCAACATCAAGGTAAGGGTGGTCAAGCCATGATTGTTGAACAGATCGCCAGAATAGTCGCAGATTTTTTTCTGTTCTTGAATATGACTGATGAGGAATTGCTAGATCTTGATGTGTCTGTCCTCATGATGGAGGATATGGCAGCGAGGCTTCAAGATTTGGACAAAGGTTTTCTTCGAGAGCTGGTCGACGCATTTCCTGTGATCGCCTCAGAATATAGCGGCAAGGCCCACAAATTGGTGCTCGACATACCCAATAGCTTCTATCTTGAGGAAACGCTTGCCGCCGGCGACCCAGTGAGGCTGGCCGAACTGGAAGCGCTCCGCGACGCGAGGGATTGAACGTCCGATTTTAGGCGGCGGTCGTGTCACGCACCTTTCGAAGCCGCCCTATGACGCGCGATCAATAGAAACTTCTCGGTGATTTGAGTGCCCATCTTTTTCGTCTGTGGCAGGATTTTTCCCTAACGGCGGGTGTTGTGCCGTCGCCCCGGTCTGGCGGCTGCTCCGACTTCCTTGTCTTTTGAGCGCTTACCCTCGCCGAAGCGGTACGCCGCTCGCCTGCGCGCTTGCTAAGCGCCTGTCCGGCTGGCAGGTTCGGCGGCACTCTATTCGACTGGGTGTTGGGGGAACGCGACGGACATGAGCCTGCATCAATCGCCTGCGCGCTATTCGCTTGCCGCGATTATTCTGCACTGGTCGCTTGCCGCTTTGCTGCTCTTTCAGGTGTCGCTGGGATGGCGCCTGGAGGATCTGACCGGCCTGCCGCAGTTCGCGGCCTATCAGCTTCACAAGACGATCGGCATCAGCATCCTGCTGCTCAGCGTGGCGCGCCTGGTGATCCGGCTGCTGGTGCCCCGGCCCCGCCCGCTCAACACGAGCCTGCTGCTTGCTGCCCTCGCCGGCGGTGTCCATGCCCTGTTCTATGTGGTGATGATCCTCGGACCGCTCACGGGCTGGATCATCGTCTCGACCTCGGCGATCAAGGTGCCGACACTGCTGTTCGGCGTCATTCCATGGCCGCATCTGCCGGTGAGCGCTGCCCTGCACGACCCGGCGGAAGCCGTGCACAGCCTGCTTGGCTGGCTCCTGGCCGGGCTGGTGATTCTGCATGTCGCGGGAGCACTGCGGCACCACTTTTTGCGCAAGGATATTCTTGGCCGCATGGTGCCTAGTGCCTTGAGCAGACGGGGCGCGCTCAATGTGGTGGCCGGTCTCGCGATTGCGGGCGCGCTAACGGCCTTTGCACTGGCCTGGGTGCTGCCGTTCGGCGGCAAGGCCCCGGCGCAAGCGGAAGCCGGTCTTGCGGGCTCAAACGTGGCGGTCGCGGATAACGCGGGTGACCCTGCTGTCAACGCCAGCAACGCAGCCGAAGACGCGCTGGCGGCCAATCAGGCTGCGGCGCCAGCGGACGAGCCAGCCAAGGACGAGGCGCAGAAGGCCGTCGCCTGGACGGTGCAGCGCGGCGGCACGCTCAATTTCCGCACGGCCTATTCCGGCTCCGACATCGAAGGCGGCTTTGCACGCTGGGATGCCGACATTTTGTTCAGCCCGGATGATCTGCCCGCTTCGCGCATCGCCGTGACGGTCGATCTGGCGTCGGTCGACAGTGCCGACAGCCAGCGTGACGACATGCTGCGCGGTGACGAGTTCTTCGGCGTGGCGGCGCATCCGCGCGCGACGTTCCGGGCAACGCGCATCACGCATCGCGATGGCAATCGCTACCGCGCGACGGGCACGCTCTCGCTCAACGGGCAGCAAAAGCCAGTGACGCTCGATTTCACGCTGGATATCGACGGAATGGTTGCCCGCGCCCGCGGCTCCACGCGCATCGACCGCACGGCCTTCGGCGTTGGAACCGGAGAATGGTCCGACACCGGTACGATTCCGGATGCCGTAACGATCAGCTTCAATTTTCAGGCAAAGCGGGCGGAGTAAGCGGGAATAGGACGTGCGCGGGTCCCGCTCGCGTGGCCCTTACTTCTTCTTTCCGAAGTCTACCGTCACCACGTTGGAGCCGTCTTCGGCCTGGGCGACCGGCGTATCGTTTTCCGCCATCTCCATGGTTTCGACGGCCTCGCCGCTCTCCATCACCTGGAATTCCAGCGAGAAGTTGACGGCCGGGTCCACGAAGAAGCGCAGCGCCGCGAACGGAATCACCAGGTGCGCCGGCACCTGATTGAAGGTGAGGCCGACCTCGAAGCTGGTATCGGTAACCTTGAGATCCCAGAATTTATGCTGCAGCACGATGGTCATCTCGTCCGGGAAGCGCTCGGCCAGCCAGGTGGGAATGCTCACCCCCGGCGCCTGCGTCTTGAACGTGATGTAGAAATGATGATTGCCCGGCAGGACGCCCGTCAGCGCAATATCCTGCAAAACGCGCCCGGGAATCGCGCGCAGCGCCTCCTGCACGATTTCGTCATAGGGAATCAGGCTGTCTGCTGGCTCTTCCGTCATGGCCACAGTCCTAGCGCGGGGGGCTCGCCGGTCAAGCACAGAGCGTTACAGCCGTTAACGGTCGAGAAGCGCATTGCATGGTCCGCCGCGCGCGTTATAGGCCGCAGCCATGCGTAGCGCGGAGATCAGGCGGAAAACCGGCGAGACCGATATCGAGGTGCGCGTCAATCTCGATGGGTCCGGCACTTATTCCATTTCGACCGGCATCGGGTTTCTTGACCATATGCTCGAGCAGCTCTCGCGCCATTCGCTCATCGATCTCACAGTGAAGGCGGTCGGCGATCTGCATATCGACCAGCACCACACCACCGAAGATACCGGTATCGCGGTCGGCGAGGCGATCGCCAAGGCGCTCGGGGACAAGCGCGGGATCGCCCGTTATGGCGAGGCGCACGCGCCGATGGACGAGACGCTGACCCGCGTCGCGCTCGACATTTCCGGTCGCCCCTGGCTGGTCTGGAAGGTGGAGATCCCCATGCACCGGCTGGGTGAGTGGGACACCGAGCTGATCGAGCACTGGTTCCAGAGCTTCGCGCAGTCGGCGGGGATCACCCTGCATGTTGAGAACCTTTATGGCAGCAACAATCACCACATCGTGGAAAGCTGCTTCAAGGCGCTCGCCCGCGCGCTGCGGCAGGCGGTGGAGATCGATCCGCGCAAAAGCGATGCGATCCCCTCCACCAAGGGCACGTTGGGCGGCTGACAGTCCATGACCATCGCGCTCATCGATTATGGCGCGGGGAACCTCCACTCCGTGCACAATGCGCTCCGGGCCGCCGGGGCGCATGGCGTTGTCATTACGGCCGATGCCGAGGTGGTGCGCCGGGCCGACCGCATCGTCCTGCCGGGCGTGGGCGCCTTTCGCGCCTGCATCGAGCCGTTGCGCGCGCTGCCGGGCATGATCGAGGCGATGCACGAGGCGGTGTTCGCGGTCGGTCGGCCGTTCCTCGGCATTTGCGTAGGGATGCAGCTGCTGGCCGATGCCGGCGAGGAATTCGGGCGGCATGAGGGGCTGGGCTGGATCCCCGGCACGGTGCGGCGCATCGAGCGCGACGATCCGGCGATCAAGATCCCGCATATGGGCTGGAATGATGTGGTCGGCGCGCGCGCCCATCCGCTGGTCGAACCGGGCGAGGCCTATTTCCTGCACAGCTATCATTTCGAGGCGGCGGAGGCGGCGCATGTCGTCGCCACCACCGACCATGGCGGACCGCTGGTGGCGGCGGTCGGCAAGGACAATATTTTGGGCGTTCAGTTCCATCCGGAAAAGAGCCAGGCTTATGGCCTTGCGACCCTCGCCCGTTTTCTGGAGTGGGCGCCATGAGTGATATTCCGCCGTTCATCGTTTTTCCAGCCATCGATCTCAAGGGCGGGCAGGTCGTCCGCTTGGCCGAGGGCGATATGGACCGGGCGACCGTCTATGGCGATGATCCCGCCGCGCAGGCGCTCATCTGGGCCGAGCAGGGCTCGGATTTCCTGCATGTGGTCGATCTGGATGGCAGCTTTGCCGGCCATGCCGTCAATGGCGCCGCGATTGCGTCGATCGTCCAGGCCTTCCCCGGCCATGTCCAGCTTGGCGGCGGCATCCGCGATCCGCAGGCCGTGCAGGGCTGGTTCGCGCTCGGTGTGTCGCGTGTCGTCATCGGCACGGCGGCGCTCAAGAACCCGCAATTCGTCAAGGATATGGCGGCGGATTATCCCGGCGGCATCGTCGTCGCGGTGGACGCGCGCGAGGGCATGATCGCGACCGACGGCTGGGCTGAGAAATCGGATATGCCGGTCGTCGATCTCGCCCGCCGCTTCGAGGATGCCGGGGTTGCTTCGCTGCTGTTCACCGATGTGGGCCGCGATGGCCTGCTCAAGGGCGTGAACATCGATGCGACGGTCGAACTGGCGCGCGCCGTGGACATTCCCGTGATCGCCAGCGGCGGCGTGGCGGATATCTCGGACATCCGCGTGCTCAGCCTCCATGCTGGCGATGGCATCGAGGGCGTGGTGACCGGCCGGGCGCTTTACGACGGTCGTCTCGATCTGCGCGCCGCCATTGCGGTGGCGAATGCGGGATGATGATTGCGCTTCCACACCCCGTTCGTGTCGAGCGAAGTCGAGACACGGCCAGCACTGTCCTCGCGCGTCTCGACTTCGCTCGACGCGAACGGGTGTAGGGGCGTAAATCCATGACCGTCCGCACCCGCATCATCCCCTGTCTCGATGTTGCCAATGGCCGTGTGGTCAAGGGCGTGAACTTCGTCGATCTGCGCGATGCCGGTGATCCGGTGGAGCAGGCGAAGGTCTATGATGCTGCCGGCGCGGACGAATTGTGCTTCCTTGATATCACCGCCAGCCACGAGGATCGCGGCACGCTGCTCGATATCGTCGCGCGCACGGCGGAAGTCTGCTTCATGCCGCTCACCGTCGGCGGTGGCGTGCGCAGCGCGGAGGATGCACGCGCGCTCCTGCTTGCCGGCGCGGACAAGGTCGCCGTGAACAGCGCCGCCGTGTCGCGTCCCGAGGTGGTGAGCGAGATTGCAGATCGGTTCGGCAGCCAGTGCATCGTGGCCTCCGTCGATGCCCGGCGGGTCGGTGAGGGCCGCTGGGAAATCTTCACCCATGGCGGCCGCCGTGCCACCGGAATCGACGCGCTTGCTCACGCGGCGCGGCTTGCAGAGCTTGGCGCGGGCGAATTGCTCGTCACCTCCATGGATGGCGATGGCACGAAGCAGGGCTATGACCTTGCGCTCACCCGCGCCATTGCCGATACCGTCACCGTGCCGGTCATCGCCAGCGGGGGCGTCGGCACGCTCGATCATCTGGTCGAGGGCGTGATGCAGGGCCATGCCAGCGCGGTTCTGGCGGCCTCCATCTTCCACTTCGGCCAGCACAGCGTGCGTGAGGCGCGGGCGGCATTGGCCGCTGCGGGCATTCCCGTCCGCCATCTCTGAGCGCGGCGTCAGCCGGAAAAGCCATTGACGCCCGGCGGCGCAGCGGCAAGGACAAGCGCCATGGACAGCCTCTTCCGCCTCGAACAGACCATCCTCGCCCGGCGCGAGGCCGATCCCGACAGCTCCTATGTTGCCCGCCTGCGCGCCAAGGGGCTTGGCAAGATGGCGCAGAAATTCGGAGAGGAAGCCGTCGAGACGGTGATCGCCGCGCTGAGTGAGGACAAGGCGGCCCTGACCGGCGAAGCGGCCGACCTCATGTTCCACCTGCTCGTCCTGCTCGCCGAGCGTGGCGTTACCCTTGCCGATGTCTGCGCCGAGCTGGACCGGCGCGAGGGCGTTTCTGGGCTGGATGAGAAAGCCAACCGTCCGAAATGACCGTCTTTCCGGAGTGAGCCATGGCGATCGACCCGACCCTTCCCTATGACGAAAACAACATCTTCGCGAAGATCCTGCGCGGCGAGATTCCTTGCAACAAGGTGTTCGAGGACGATCACGTCCTCGCCTTTCACGACATCGCCCCGCAGGCGCCGACGCACATTCTCGTGATTCCCAAGGGCGCCTATGTGAGCTGGGATGATTTCTCGGCCCGTGCAAGTGAGGGCGAGATCGCGGCATTCGTGCGCGCGGTCGGCGTGATTGCCCGCGAGGCGGGGCTGGTGGAGCCGGGCTATCGCCTGCTCGCCAATGTCGGCGCGCATGGCGGGCAGGAAGTGCCGCATCTGCACGTTCATCTGTTCGGCGGACGCGCGCTGGGGCCGATGCTGGCGCGCTGAGCGCGGTTTGCCTGCCCGCGACGCCTTCCCCTGTCGCAAGCCCCTTGCGCGTCGCCGATAAGCCTATAGGCTTGGCGGTCAGTTCAGGGGGAGCGGCTGCAGCCGCGCTGTATAGAGAGACGCGCATGATCTTTGGCCGCATCAAGCCACTCGACGCCATTCTCGCCACTGCCGAAAAGAAATCACTGCACCGATCGCTCGGGGCCTTCCAGCTGACCATGCTGGGTGTGGGCGCCGTGATCGGCACCGGCATTTTCGTGCTCACGGCGGAAGCGGCGCAGAAGGCGGGGCCGGGCATGATGCTCTCCTTCGTCATCGCCGGCTTCGTCTGTGCCGTGGCGGCGCTCTGCTATTCGGAAATGGCCTCGATGGTCCCGGTTTCGGGATCGGCCTACACGTATAGCTATGCGGTGATGGGCGAGCTGATCGCCTGGATGGTCGGCTGGGCCTTGATCCTCGAATATGCCGTGGCGGCGGGGGCAGTCTCGGTCGGCTGGTCCGGCTATGTCGTCGGCCTGCTGGAACATGCGCTGGGCATCGACATTCCCAACATGCTGGTGCGCGGGCCGTTCGATGGCGGTCTGGTCAATCTGCCGGCCATGGGCATCGCCCTATTGGTCACCTGGCTGCTGGTCATCGGCACGCGTGAGAGCGCGATGGTCAATGCCGTGCTCGTGGTGATCAAGGTCGCGGCACTCACCTTGTTCATCGTGCTGGCGCTGCCAGTGATGAACATGGAGCAGTTCTCGCCGTTTGCGCCTTTGGGCTTCGGCGGCATCGGCGCGGCGGCGGCGTCGATCTTCTTTGCCTATGTGGGCTTCGATGCGGTCTCCACCGCGGCGGAGGAAACCAAGAATCCCCAGCGCAACATGCCGATCGGCCTCATTGGCTCGCTCACCATCTGCACGATTTTCTACCTGTTGGTTGCTGCCGGGGTTGTCGGCACGGTGGGCTCGCAGCCTTTGATGGGCCCGGCCGGGGAAGCGCTGGCGCCGGGCAGCAAGGCGCTGGCCGATCAGTGCGCGGCCATCGGCGATCAGGCAGTGGTCTGCTCGAAAGAAGCGTTGGCCTGGACGATGCGGGAGATCGGCTGGCCGCAGATCGGCAACCTCATCGGTTTGGCTGCTGGTCTTGCCCTGCCGTCGGTCATCCTCATGATGATGTTCGGCCAGACGCGCATCTTCTTCGTCATGAGCCGGGACGGGCTGCTGCCGGCGGTGTTCTCCAAGGTCCACCCCAAGTTCCACACGCCGCATGTCATCACGATCATCACCGGCGTTTTCGTGGCCCTGTTCGCGGCCTTCTTCCCGGTCGGCATTCTCGCCGACATTTCCAATTCCGGCACGCTGTTCGCCTTTGCCGCCGTCTCCATCGCCGTGCTCGTGCTGAGGCGGACGGACCCGACGCGCAAGCGGCCGTTCCGTACGCCGGCCATCGCCATCACCGCGCCGGTCGCGATCCTCGGCTGCATCTACCTCTTCTTCAAACTCGGTATCGAGACGAAGCTGATGTTCGTGGCCTGGGCTGTAGTCGGTCTCGTCGTCTATTTCGCCTATAGCCGCTCGCGCAGCCATGTCGGGCGCGGCACCGTCGAGGTGCCTGAGGCCGATCCCGACGCGCCGCCGCAGCCCGTGCCGCCCATCGACTGACGGCACCGGTCAGCCGCGCCGCATCGATCATCTCAGGATTTGTTGCGCAGCCCCAAATCGTGCGCGAGAACATCCAGATTGGCGCCGGGGTGGATGATCAGCCATCGGTCCGGCTTGCTGGTGTCGACCACCGTCACCGCGCGCTTGGGGCAGATGTCGAGGCAGCCGACCTCGAGAATGCCGGCACCGGCCTTGCGACCCTTGCCGAGCTGCAGATGCTTGCGCAGGGCCTTGCCGAGGGTCTTGTTCCCCTCCGGCCCGAAGCCGCCGCCCTTGATCTTCTTCTCGCATTTGCGACAAACCAGCACCGCGTTAGACCAGCGACTGCGGACCTGACGGGCGCTCATGGCGCGGGCTTCCAGCTCTTGCGCTCCTCGGCCACGCGCAGCACGTCATAGGCGGCCTGGATAGCCTGAAAGCGCGTGGCGGCGTCGGCATCGTCGGGCCGCACATCGGGGTGGCATTCCTTGGCGAGTGCGCGCCAGCTCCGCTTCACCGCCTCGAAATCGGCATCGCTCTCCAGCCCCAGCACATCGAGCGCGCGCATCTCGTCGCGCGAGCGGGTGCCATCGCCGGGGCCGGCCCATTGATTATGGGCGCTGGTCCGATAGCCGGAGGCATCGCGCTGCTCATTGTGCATGCGCTCGTTGCGCTCTTCCTCGTCCAATCCCGCGAAATAATCCCAGCCCTTGTTATATTCAGCGGCATGAGCCTGGCAGAAATACCAGCGGTCCGGGCTGTTGGGGGATTTGGGCGCGGGGCAGTTGCCGGGCTGGTCGCAGCCATGCCGGTCGCACAGCCGAACGGCCTGCGCTTCCCGCGCCGAGCCATAGCTGCGCCAGCGGGGAAAGCCCCAGTCATTGTTCCGTCCGCTTCTGGCCATCCGATCTCACTTAGTGCGGGTTCGTAGTGAAATCCACCGTAGCGCGGTGAAAATGCGGGCATCGCGACGGTCGCGCCATTGCCCTGCAGGCGATCAGCAAAAATGCCAGGCGGTCTGTAAGCCGGGTTCTGTCCACCGCCGCCGTATCCCGTAAAGGGACGCGCATGCGGATGGGCGACCATTCCTCTAGGGCCATGCTCTCGCAGGGCCTCAAGCAACCAACCCGGGCGATCTCGGCCGAAACAAGCCTAGCAGGCCCGAAGACCTGCGCGCCGCCCCTATTCGGTCTTGCTCCCGGTGGGGTTTACCGTGCCGTCCGCCGTTGCCGGGGACGCGGTGCGCTCTTACCGCACCCTTTCACTGTTCACGCGGCCGAAGCCCAAGCCCGAAGGCGCACGTGACCTGCTCTCTGTTGCACTGTCCCTAACTCCCGCGAGGAGAGCCGCCGGACGTTATCCGGCACCGTTGTTTCGTGGAGCCCGGACTTTCCTCGCCGGACGCAAGCGCCCGCCGCGGCCGCCCGACCGCCTGGCGAACGGGGCTATAGCGGCGCGGGGGAGGGGAGTCACGCACGAGGCGATTCTTTCCAGCTTCCCCGGTCCTCGCTCCCTTACTGCAGTGGCCAGGTCCAGATGATGAGCGGCGTGCCGATGAGCACCACCAGCAGCGAGAGCGGCGCGCCCAGGCGGGCGTAGTCGCTGAAGCGGTAGCCGCCGGGGCCGAGGACCAGCGTGTTGCACTGGTGGCCGATGGGCGTGAGGAAGTCGCAGCCCGCTCCCACGGCGGTGGCGATGAGGAAGGCTTCCGGCCGGTAGCCCAAGTCATGCGCGAAGACGCCGGCGATGGGGGCCATCACCAGCACCGTCGCGGCATTGTTGAGGAACGGCGTCACGGCCATGGCCGCGACCAGAATGAGCGCGACGGCGCCCCAGGGGGGCAGGGCGGCGGCGACATGAGCGAGATTGGTGGCGATGACATCAGACGCGCCGGTGCTCCGGATGCTGTCGCTGACCGGGATGAGCGCGGCGAGCATGATGAGGATGGGCCACTCGACCGCATCATAGGCTTCCCGCACCGGCAGCGCGCCGCTGATGACTGTGAGCGCGGCGGCAGCGAAGAAGGCGATGGCCACCGGCACATAGCCGCTCGCCGTGGCGGTCATCGCAACCGCGAGGATGAGCAGCGGCAGCCAGCCGCGATGTGACTTGCCCAGCTTGACGCCCCGCTCCGCCAGCGGCAGCGCGCCGAGATCGCGCAGCCGCGCCGGCAGCAGGCCGAGGGGCCCCTGCAGCACGATGACATCGCCCGCACGCAGGCTGATCTCGCCCAGCTTGCGCCCGAGCATCTGCCCGGCGCGCGAGACGGCGATGAGATTAACGCCATAACGTTGCTGGAGGAGCAGCCGCTCCGCGCTCTGCCCGACCAGCGGGGACTCGGCCGTCACGACTGCCTCGGTGACGCCGATCTCGTCCCCTTCGCTGCCTTCGGGCAAATCGCGCGTCTCGCCGTCCAGCTCCAGCGCGTCGCGGGCGATGACCCGCTCCAGCGCATCCGGCTCGCCGTAGAGAATCAGCACGTCGCCTTCCTGCAGTCGCGCATTGCCCTGCGTCGAGAGCGGACGCCGGCCGCGCAGACGGCTGGTGATCTGCACCTCATGGTCGTGGCGCTTGAGGAAGGCGGCGATCGTCTCGCCGTCGGGCGGCGTGTCCTCGCGCACGGTTGCTTCGGTGACATAGCCGGAGATGTCCATGGCATCGCCCATGGTCGCCGCGCCGCGACGATCGCGCGGGAGCAGTCGGTAGCCGAAACGCAGGAACAGCAGGCCCACGATAAACAGGCCAAACCCGGTCGGGAAATAATCGAACATGCCAAAGGGCTCGCCGGTCATCTCCGTGCGCACGCGGCTGACGATGATGTTCGGCGAGGTGCCGACCAGCGTCATCAGCCCGCCCAGCAGCGAGGCGAAGGCCATGGGCATGAGGAAGACCGAGGGACTGGCGTTGTTGCGCTTGGCCATCTGGAAGGCGGCGGGCATCAGCATGGCAAGCGCGCCGACATTCTTGACCAGCGCCGAGGCCGTGCCGACCGTGGCGGTAAGCAGCAGCAGTTGCGAGCGGACATGGCGCACGCGGCCCGCGACGAATTTGAGCCCCACCTCGATCGCGCCGGAGCGCTGCACGGCGGCCGAAAGCACCAGCGCCGAGCCGACGATGATGACGATATCGTCCGAGAAGCCGGAGAAGGCGTCGGCCGGATCGACAATGCCGATCAGGACCGCGAAGAGCAGAACGATGACTGCCGTGACGTCATAGCGGAAGCGCCCCCAGAGGAAGAGCACCATCATGCCGGCAAGCGTGGCGATAGAGAGCCATTGCGGCCCGGTCATCGCATTCTCCCCCCAAGCCCGTCGCGGCGCTGCGCGACCACCCTCGCTGTCATCATCCCCGCCAAACGCCCGAAATGGATTTCAGTGTGCGGGCACTGAAAAATATTCCGGTCCGTCTTGTCCGATCGCGCTCAGTCGTCGCCGCGGGGCCTTGGCAGCAGCAGCGCGAGCAGGATGGCGCGGCATTCCCCGTCGATCACGCCGTCGATCAATTCCGGCCGGAAACGGCGCTGGAACGCCGTCACCGCGGCTTCCGGCTCGGCGATATCATAGCCGAATCGCTCGAGCGCGAGCATAAAGGCGCCGTCGCTCCAGAGTGGGTCCATGAGATTGCGGGTCGGGCGCGGCAGGGCGAGGCGCAGCCGGGCGAGCTTGCTCCAGGGGAACAACTCGCCGGGGTCCTGCTTGCGTGCGGGCGCCACATCGCTGTGGCCGACGACATTGCCGCGCGTGATGCGGTGGCGCTGCATGATGTCGTGGACGAGCGGGATCAGCGCATCGATCTGCGCCTGCGGGAAGGGCCGATAGCCCCATTCATGGCCGGGATTGACGATCTCGATGCCGATGCTCGCGGAATTGACGTCGGTGATGCCGCGCCACCACGCCCGTCCGGCGTGCCAGGCGCGCTTGGTCTCGTCGACCATGCGGACCACCTTGCCCTCCTCCGTGACGACATAATGGGCGGAGACCTTGCTATCCGGATTGGCCATCCAGTTGATCGCGCTCTGGGCGTCCGGCATCCCCGTATAGTGCAGGACGAGGATGGACACCGGGAGCGTTCGGTCGTCAAAATTGGGTGACGGCGTCTCGATCATGCAGAACTGGGCCACTTTCCTTGCGCATGCCGGCATGTTGCCGGGCGGTGCGGTCAGCCCTGTCCTAGCTCAATGGCGGGTGCGGAGGAAGCGCCGCCTGCAGGCAGCATCATGCGCGGTTGATCGGGCCGGGCTTCACGGGCCTGATACAGGCAGCTGAGGCCCCGGCAGGCCGAAAAGCCGGACTCGGCACAGGCCATTTCGCCCGCCCCGAGCGCGAGATAGCCGCCGGGCCGAACCCGGCCCGACAGCGTTTTCCATGCCCGGCGGCGCCTCTCTTCGGAAAAGTAGAAGAGCACGTTGCGGCACAGAATGAGATCGAATGGGCCTGCGCCATGAACGGGGTCGAGGAGATTGTCCTGCTGGAACACGATCATCTGCTGAAGCTCGCCGGCAATCTGCCATTCGTTATCGACAGGATGGAACCAGCGCAGCAATTCGCTGATCGGCAGGCCGCGCTGCATGTCCATCTGCGAAAACCGTCCGCGCTTTGCCTTGGCGATCGCGAGGGCCGATACGTCCGTGGCGTGGATGCTGACCGTGCAATCGGCCAGCGCGGCCGAGCGGTGGACGATCATGGCCAGCGAATAGGCTTCCTGCCCGGTCGAGCACCCGCCGCACCAGATGCGCAGTCGCCGATCCGCGCGCGTCCGGGCGAGTGCGGGCAGGACGCTGTTTTCGATCGCGTGGAAGACGCTCACATCCCGGAAGAACGAGCTTTCGTGATTGAGCAGCGCGTCGATCACTTCGGCCTGTAGGAGCCCGTGAGGCGCCCGTTCGATCGCGTTCACGAGCTCTTCCAGCGTGCTCAGCCCGTGTGCGCGCAACAGCGGTCGCAGCGACGTTTCGATGCGCCATCGCCTCGCTTCCGAGAGCGTCTGCCCGGTCTCCCGGTGGAGCAATTCGGCGAGGCGACAGGCGGCGTTGGAAACTGGCTGCATGGTCATGCGCCTGCATGCCATTGCTGCAGGATCAACTCGGCGATCTGAGCGGGGGGCAGAATGGCACTGGCGAGACCTCCCTTCACGACCGAACCGGGCATGCCCCATACCGCGCTCGACTGGTGGTCCTGCGCGATCAGCCAGCCGTCCGCGCCGACAATGGCTTGCGCGCCAGCCAGTCCGTCGCGTCCCATGCCGGAGAGGATGACGCCACAGGCGCCGCGTCCGTAAAAGCGCGCCAGGGCGGTGAACATCGGGTCGACCGCCGGGAAGCTTTCATGCAGGCAGCGCTGGGTGCTCAATCGCACCAATATTTGCCCGCGCGCTCCTTTGCCGAGCGAAAGATGGGCAGTGCCGGGTGCCAGATGGATGGTGCCCGGCTGCACTGGCATGGCCTGTTCCGCCAGAACCACGGGCAGATGTGTGGCGCGGCGGAGCTGTTCTGCCAGCAGCGGCTGGAAGCTGGCAGGCAGATGCTGGGTGATGAAGATGGGAAAGGCCGGGTTGTCCTCAAGGCCCTTGATGACGGAGAGAATCGCGCTGATCCCGCCGGTCGATCCGCCGATGGCCACGGCGCGCACGAGCGTGCCTGGTGGCCGCAGGCGTGCGCTCGCCTCATCGAATCGTTCCGGCGTGCGGCTACGTTCAGCCGCTGGCGCCAGATGGGCCAGGCGATCGAGCAGATGCTCGACGAATTGCGGGCTGAAATGGCCGGCGCTGGGCTTGGCCACGACATCACCGGCACCCAAAGCCAACGCCTGCAAGGCGACCTCGCTGCCCTCGCTGCACGAGCCGCTGAGCAGCACCACCTGCCGGCGCTGATCGGGGCCAAGCAAGTGGGGGAGCACCTGCAGGCCGTCGAGCTCGGGCATGTCGATATCGAGAAGCACCAGGTCCACCGACTTTCTGGCCACGAAAGCCAGAGCCTGCTTTCCGCTGGCGACCGTCCCGACCACGCGGAAGCGCGGATCTTCGCCCAGCACCCGACCCAGCACGCGGCGGACGACCAGCGAATCATCGACGATCAGCACATCGATGCGCGAACCATCGGTTCCGGAGCTGGCATCGGACAGGAGGGCAGCGCACGCCATTCCCGGCGCTCCCGAGCCCCTAGAGAACCCCGACGATCTGGAGCTTGCTCTCCAGCGTGTCGCGATCGAAGGGCTTCATGACATATTCGTCGGCACCGGCATCGACGGCGGCGCGGATATGGTCCACGCCATTCTCGGTGGTGCAGAAGATCACCTTGGGCGGATGGGCGAAATTGCGGCGGGAGAGTTCCTTGAGGAATTCCAGGCCGCTCATCACCGGCATGTTCCAGTCGAGCAGCACCACGTCCGGCACCTGCCCTTCGCACATGTCGAGCGCTTCACGTCCGTCCTGCGCTTCGTGAACGTCGAGATCGAGGGATTCCAGAATGTGGCGTGCCACCTTTCGGATCACCTTGGAGTCATCGACAATGAGGCAGTTCGGCATGAGTCGCGACCCCTGATACTTGCTTGGCTACGTAACCTACGGGCAGAGCGTGTCATTTTGGTAAATTCGTTAAATATCTCACGCGGCCAGCGCGCCAGACGGGGCGTTGGTGAAATCGGCGAGCGTGAGCAGAAGATGGCTGCGGCCATCATAATCGACGAGGCCGGAAACGAATGGCCGCCACGCAGGATCGATGCGGCCGCGCAATGGCTGCACGCCGCCCTGCGCCTGGCAGATATCGGTCACGGCATCGATGAGGAAACCATAGCTGTGCCCGGCAATGTCCGCGACGATCGCCAGCGGTGCGGTCTGTGCATCCCCCGCCTTGCCAAAGATGCGCGATTGCAGATCGATTACCGTGAGCACACGGCTGCGCAGCGCCGCGAGCCCGCGCACGTGCGCAGGCGCCAAGGGCACGGGGACGATATCCCCCAGCCGCACCACGGCTTCGATGGCACAGGCACGCACGGAAATCGGGGCGCCCGCGATGGATGCGAACAGGAACAGCGAGTCGGTCATGCGGCCTTCCGTGCGAAGCTGGAAATCGCCGCCATCAGCCCGGCGCGATCATAGCGGTAGATGGAGGGGGGCGCATTGGGGTCGGCCGGCAATTGCGGCTGCTCCCGCAGGGCAAGCACCGGAACGCCCATGAGCGCCGGGGCATGTCCGCTTCCACATAGCACAACATCGGGCGGCGCGTCGCCTGCGGCGCCCAGAACGACGTCATAGCCGGCCTGAACGAGCAGCGGCGCCAGGATGTTGCGCATCCACGGGTCTTCGACATCGGCGATCATGCAGCGCACGGCCTGCGCGGCAGCGTCAGAGGCCGGGCGGGCCGCGACCTCCTCAAACAGGGTGAACGGATCGACCAGCTCCAGTTGCTGCTCGCCAACCAGCACCAGGCCGGCGATCCGTCCCCGGCCGATCGGCACTTCCAGCCGGGCGGGGATTTCCAGGATGTCGAGCACCTCTTCGATGAGGAAGATGAGCAGATCGCGCCCATCGTGCAGGCGCATGGCCTTTAGCACACCGGTCTCATCCGGGCGGACATTGAGCGCCGGCAGCAGGCGCTCCTCGATCCGCGCGAATGCCCGTCCCTCGGAGCGCCCGATCTGCGTACAGTCCAGTTCCTCGACGCGCTCGACGATGGGCAGCGGCATCAGCCGTTCCACGCCATCCCGGTCGCGATAGAAGAGCACCTGCAAGGTATCGATGGCCTCGGTCGGTTCCTGGCTGTGATGATCCCGCCGCGCCTTGTCGGCATCGACCACGGGCAATTGCGCGATCTGGAAGAGCCCGGTGGCGTCGAGCAGCAGCATTGGCTGGCCGTTGTCGGGGAGCGTCATGCCCGCAAATGCCCCGGCGGATGCGATCACCGGTGAGGCCGGGCGAATGACCAGCTCCTCATTGCTGTCGACGGTTTCGACACCCAGCACATAATTTTGCCCGGCCGAGGAGCGAATGACCATCAAGGTCCGCGGCCCGTTCGCTTCGGCCTGACGGGCAAGGCCCAGCACGTCCTCAAGCGTCACAACCGGATGACGCTCGCCGCGAATGGTCGCGATGCGTCCGCCGGCGACCTCCTCGATCGAGACCATGTTGCTGTTTTCGTGAATGAGTTCCACGACATTGCCACGCGGCATGGCGAAGGTCTGCCCGCCGCACCGCACGATCAGGCCCGGAATGATGGTCAGTGTCAGGGGCACGCGCATGGTGATCACCGTGCCGTCGCCAGGCGTCGTGGTGATGTCGATCACGCCGCCGATCTGCTCGATATTGGCCCGCACGACATCCATGCCGACGCCACGCCCGGAGATGGAGGTCACCTCCCGCGCCGTGCTGAGGCCGGGCAGGAAGATCAGGTTCAGCTTCTCGGCGTCGCTCATCCCGGCCGCCTCGGCAGCGGTGACAAGTCCGGCCGCGACCGCCCGATCGACCAGGGCGGCCCGGTCCATGCCGCGCCCGTCGTCGGCCACCTCGATGACGATCTGGTTGCCCGATTGCCGGGCGACGATGTTCAGCCGCCCGACGTCCGGCTTGCGGGCGGCGATGCGGTCTGCCGGCAACTCAAGACCGTGATCGAGGGCGTTGCGGACGATGTGGGTGAGCGGGTCGGCGACCATCTCGATCATTTCGCGGTCCATCTCGACATCGCCGCCGTCGAGAGTCACGGTGACCTTCTTGCCCAGTTCGCGGCTGAGGTCGCGCACCATGCGCGGGATGGCCGCATACAGGCGGTCGACCCGCTGCATGCGCGTCTTGCTGATCATGTCGCGCAGGTCCGCGACATTGGTCGACATCCGCTCGAAGCTGCTCTCCACATCCGGCGCGACGCCATGGTCACGCATCCGGCGCGCCAGATCGTTGCGGGCGAGCACCATGTCGGAGATGCCGTTCATCAGCTGATCGATGAGCGCCAACGGCAGCCGAATCGTGCGCGGGGCTTTGTCGCGCGGCGGGGCGGTCGGTTGCTGCGGGCTGGGCATCGCGGGAGCGGGTGTCTCTAGCGAGTCCGCGCGCTGCGCGGGCGGTTCGTGGGGCGGGGCCGGCATCGTTGCGGCACGCGCGGCGATCGGGTGAAAGAGCTCGAAGCCGCCGGATCGGAGTGACAGGGCATCCAGCAGCCCGTCATCATCGGCTTCATCCGGGACGGGCTCGCCGCCCAGACCACGCGCCAGCGCGCCGATTCGGTCCATAACCGCCAGCACAGCCGTGACGGTGGCGGGATCGGCCAGCCGTTCGCCGCGCCGGATGGCTGCCAGCACGTCCTCGGCGCCATGCGCCAGCCGCTCGAAACGGGGCAGGTTCAGGAAGCCGCAGCTTCCCTTGACGGTGTGGAAAAACCGGAAAAACGCGTCGAGGCGAGACTTGTCGGTCGGGTCCGCTTCCCACGCGACGACTTCGCCGGAGAGGACCTCCAGCGTTTCAAGAGTTTCCGCAATGAACTCCCCGATGATCTCGTCCATGCCGCCGCCTGTGGTTAACGCGGCGACACCTTTGGGGCCAAGTCGTGAAAGCCCGGTTAAGACCTGCCGGTCGGGCTCTCACACAGGCGGGATCAAGCCGGCAGGCGCGCGCCGAACAGCAGGTGGGGCTCGTCGGCGCCGGAGATCATCAGTTCGCCGCCGGCTTCGGTCGCCACCGTGCGGATCATCACGGCTGCGGCCGTGCGGGTGGTCAGATCGCCATGCCCTTCCAGCCCGGCACGAATGGCGGGGTCGAAGGTGATGCGTGCGCCTTCGCCGCGCACCGCAATCTCGGTCGTTCCGCCCTGTTGCTCCGCGCCGATCGCGATCACGCCGCCGCGCGGCAGGGCTTCGCCGGTCAACAGCACCAGATTGAGCAGCAGCTTGGCGGCCGGCTTGGAGAGGCTGTCCCCGGCAATCATCCAGTCGAGCGAGATCTTGCCGCCGGGCGGAAACATGCCTTCCACGGCAGAGCGGATTTCGTGCACGGGAATGGCCTCGCCATATCCGCCCCCGGCTCCGAAGGCCAAGCGGAAGAATTTGAGCTTGCCGGCCGTCGTCCGGGCACTGTCCGCCAGCAGCGTGAGGCATTGCTCGCGCATTCGCGGGTCGGTCTCATCGGCAAGCAGTTCGATGCCGTTGTTGAGCGCGCCGACGGGGCTGAGCAGATCATGGCACAGGCGAGAGCAGAGCAGGCTGGCGAAATCGATGGAGTCGGACGCGGTGGATTTGACCAAGACGGGGATATCCTCTCTTCAGGCGATGGCCGTGCCCTCATGGCGCTGCGGGCGCGCGGGTGCAAGCCGCCCATGCGGCGAACCGACCAGTTCGACGGGATCGAAAACGCCATGGATGCGGCCTGACGCGACAACCTGCCAGGCCAGAAGGTCGCCGCGCGCGTCGACGAGCAGCCAGATCTCGCCCGCCGCCCCCGCCATGGCCGCATCGACCGCCGAGGGGACGGCCTCGCCATGGGGATGCGAATGATAATGGCCGACAATAGCCGGTCCGCCCTGCCGCGCCTCGCGATGCGCGGCGATGAGCACGGCCGGATCGACCTCGAAGCGGTGCTCGGGCTGGTTTGCGACATTGGCGGCAGCGCGAAGTTCGGTGATGGTGATGGTCGTCCCGCCGTCCGCGCCGGCCAAGCGCTGGCCCATCAGTAGGCCGCAGCATTCCAGCGGGGCGGCAGCCTTCGCCTGCGCGCGGATCGCATCGCGCAACGGTCTTGATATGTGCACGGCCATCCCCAGATATTAGGCCGTGGAAATGGGGGTTACCAGCATTACGGCGCTGATCACGCAGGCCGAGCACGGCATGAGACTGGACCGCGCGCTTGCGAGCGTGCTGCCAGCCCTGTCGCGCGAGCGCGTGAAGGCGCTGATCCTGGCAGGGCAAGTGACCGGGCCGGACGGTCGCCCGGCGGCTGATCCGGCCTATAAGGTGAAGGCCGACATGGCCTTTGCCGTAGAGATTCCGGAGGCGATCCCCGCCGAGGCGCAACCGCAGGCGATCGATCTGGTGATCGCTCATGAGGATGCGCATCTGATCGTGGTGGACAAGCCGGCTGGCATGGTGGTGCATCCCGCCGCCGGCAATCCGGATGGCACGCTGGTCAATGCCTTGCTCCACCATTGCGCCGGGCAGCTCTCCGGCATTGGCGGGGTCGCGCGGCCCGGCATCGTCCACCGCATCGACAAGGATACCTCCGGTCTGCTCGTCGTCGCCAAGACCGATCAGGCACATGAGGGGCTGGCCCGCCAGTTCAAGGATCACAGTATCGACCGGCGCTATCTCGCCATCGTGCAGGGGCGGCCTACGCCGCCTTCCGGCAAAGTCGATCAGTGGATCGGCCGTTCGGATGCGGATCGCAAGAAGATGGCGGTGCAGCGCGAGGGGCGCGGCAAGCACGCCATCACCCATTATCGCACGCTCGAGCGACTGGACCGGGCGGCGCTGATCGAATGCCGGCTGGAGACGGGACGGACCCATCAGGTGCGCGTGCATATGGCCCATCTCGGTCATCCCCTGCTGGGCGATCCTGTCTATGCCCGTGGCGGCATCCACAAGGCGCTGCTCGCTGAACTCGGTTTTCATCGTCAGGCGCTTCATGCGGCCCGGTTGGGCTTCATCCACCCGGTCACAAGCCAGCCTCTCAGCTTTGAAAGCCCGATTACGGATGACATGCAGCAACTGTTCAGCCATCTTTGCGTATAAGGATGAGCGCGATGCCCCTTCTTGTTTGCGCGCTCCAGAAGGATGAAGTTTCGTGAGTAACGGCAGTAATCTCCCTGCAACGATCCCTGCGCTTGGCGGCGATGCGAGCCTGAACCGCTATCTGTCGGAGATTCGCAAGTTCCCGCTCCTCAAGCCCGAGGAGGAGTATATGCTCGCCAAGCGCTATCAGGAGCATGGCGATCCGGAGGCTGCGGCGCGGCTGGTGACGAGCCATCTGCGACTCGTGGCGAAGATCGCCATGGGCTATCGCGGCTATGGCCTGCCCGTCTCCGAGCTGATCTCCGAGGGCAATATCGGGCTGATGCAGGGCGTGAAGAAATTCGAACCGGACCGGGGCTTCCGCCTCGCCACCTATGCGATGTGGTGGATTCGCGCGTCGATCCAGGAATTCATCCTGCGCTCGTGGAGCCTCGTGAAGATCGGCACCACGGCGGCGCAGAAGAAGCTGTTCTTCAACCTGCGGCGCATGAAGAACCAGATCGAAGCCTTCGAGGATGGCGATCTGCGCCCCGAGGATGTGACGAAGATCGCGACCGATCTCGGTGTCTCGGAAGATGACGTCATTTCCATGAACCGCCGCATGGCCATGGGCGGCGACACATCCCTCAACGTCTCGATGAACGATGACGGCGAAGGGCAGTGGCAGGACTGGCTGGCGGACGAGGGGCCGTTGCAGGATGAGCGGATTGCCGACGCGCAGGAAAGCGACGTGCGGCACGACATGCTGCTCGATGCATTGGACGACCTCAATGACCGCGAACGGCATATCCTGCAGGAGCGGCGCCTTGCGGAGGAGCCCAAGACGCTCGAGGAGCTGAGCCAGGTCTATGGCGTCAGTCGCGAGCGCGTCCGCCAGATCGAGGTTCGTGCGTTCGAGAAACTGCAGCGCGCCATGTTGCGAATCGCCGGTGAAAAGCGCCTGATGACGGTGGCCGGCTGACGAGTCTGCGGGTTGCGCTCATCGCGATAGGCGAAGAGGGCAGTCGTAACGGATAGGGGACGCGATGCAGCGCAAGCGTGCCTCTGGCTCGTGGATGGGATTGGCAGGCCGTAGCCCGCGGGAGCAGGTCTGGCGTGTTCTGGCGATCCTCTTTGTCCTGTTCGTCCTGCCGGTGCTCATCGGCGCGGTGCTGTTCACCAGCGGGGCGCCCCTTGCCGACGCACGCCCCACGCCCACCCCTCTGCAGGTCGGTGCCGGTCGGGCCGCGATCGAGCAGTTGCAGGCCAGCAGGCAACGGCCGGGCGGTGTCAGCCTGCTCACCCTCACGCCCACTCATCTCGATGGCTTGAGCGCGCTCGCAACCCATGGCTTCCGCCCTGACCGGCTTGATCTCTATCTCCACGATGAGCGGCTTCATGTCGCCGCGAGCCATGCCCTGCCGCTGGGGCGCTGGCTGAATGTCGGTCTGGTCGTAAGCGGCCCGAGTAACGGATTTCCCGAAGTAGAGGCGCGCATCGGCGCGGTCTCGTTGCCGGCATATCCGACTCGGCTGCTGCTGGAGGGGTTGCGTCAGCTGCTGCGTCTGCGCGGCGCCGTGATCCCGCCGCTCGACACGGTCGTCCAACGCTTCTCCATCCGCAATGGCGCGGTGATGGCGGCGGTGCAGTTGCCGCCCAAGACCGGCTTGCTCGATCAGTTTACTGGCGGTGACGCGATAGACGGCGCGCAGGTGCTCGATCGCTATTGCGCGCTGGTGGCGCTGCAGGCGCGCGATCCGCAAAGCGACTTCGCCATACAGGTCCGCCGCGCTTTCCCCCCGGGCCAAGTCGCGACGGCGGAAACGAATCGGGCGGGCTTTGTGGCGCTGGCGATGCTGGTAGTCGATCCGCGCGCCGGGCAACTGGCCGGGCTGGAACCGAGCGCCACGCGCCGCTGTCCGTCGCCTGCGGCGGCAATCACGCTCCATGGCCGGGACGACCTCCCCAAGCATTGGGCGCTGTCCGCTGCGCTGGCTGCGCAGACCGGTGTGCAGTTTTCATCCGCGATGGGCGAATGGAAGGAACTAGCGGACAGCCTGTCTGCCGCGTCGGCATTCCAGACCGGCACCGCCTCGGGCTTCTCCTTCGTCGATCTGGCGGCGGACCGCTCCGGCTTCCAGATCGCGCAGGCCGCTGGCGATCCGCGTCGGTCGCAGGACGTCGCGCAACGCCTGGCGACCGCGACGCAGGAACGACTGCTGCCGCCTGCCCTGCTTCAGAACGACGAGGGGCTGAGCGATGCCGCCTTCGCCGCGCGCTACGGCAGTGTCGAAGACCCGCGCTACACAAGGCTCGTTGCCGAGATCGACTGGACACTGGCTCGGGATGGATTGCTGGCGCCATCCGACTGAGCAGGCTGGCCACCAAGGCTTCGCCACCGAACGCCCATTTGCCTGTTGCGCAAAAGCGGCTAGGGCGTGGATCATGCTCAATACAGTTCTCGTGATGATCGGCGGCGCCATCGGCGCGGCCCTGCGCTACCAGTTGGGAGGCGCGAGCCTGCGCATCATGGGGCCGGGCTATCCCTGGGGTACGCTCGCCGCCAACGTGCTGGGCGGGCTGGCCATGGGCCTTGTCGCGGGCTGGCTGGCCGCGCGCTATCAGGGCCAGCAGGGCGAGCAGATCCGGCTCCTGGTCGCCGTGGGCGTACTCGGCGGCTTCACCACCTTTTCCGCCTTCAGCCTGGAGACGATGCTGATGATCGAGCGCGGCGAAGCGCTGAACGCGCTCGGCTATGTGCTGCTCTCCGTTGCAGCCTCCATCGGCGCGCTGGCGCTTGGCCTTACCCTCATGCGGAGTGCCACGGCATGAGCAAGACCGATCTTGCTGGCGTCCGCCAGTTCACCGTGCGCGCCGAGGACGATGGCATCCGCCTCGACCGCTGGTTCAAGCGCCACATGCCGGAAGCCAGCTTCGCCATCGTTTCGCGTTGGGCGCGGACCGGGCAATTGCGCGTCGATGGCGCCCGCGCGACACCGGGCGACCGCATTGCCGAGGGGCAGACCTTGCGCGTGCCCCCGCTCGATGTCGCTGCGGCAAAGGAAGCGGGCAAGGCACCCCGCCCGCGCCCCATCCTGACCGAGGATCAGATCAACTTTGCCGAGGGTCTGGTCATTCATCGCGACGCGCAGGCCATCGTCATCAACAAACCGCCGGGCCTTGCCACGCAGGGCGGCACCAAGACGCACGAGCATGTCGATGGACTGCTCGATGCTTTGATGTTCGAGCGCGACGACCGGCCGCGCCTCGTCCACCGGCTGGACAAGGACACCAGCGGTGCGCTGCTGCTCGCCCGCACCTCGCGCAGCGCCGCACATTTCGCCAAGAGCTTCTCGTCCCGCACAGCGCGCAAGGTCTATTGGGCCATCGTGATGGGCGTGCCATCCGTCTCGGACGGCTTCATCGATCTGCCACTGGCCAAGCAGCCGGGCACCGGCGGGGAGAAGATGCATGTCGATGAGAAGGACGGCCTGCCCGCCCGCACGCGCTACCGGGTGATCGAGCGCGCCGGCAACCGCGCCGCGTGGGTGGAGCTGCAGCCGCACACCGGCCGCACCCATCAGCTGCGTGTCCATATGGCCGAGATCGGCCACCCCATCGTGGGCGACGGCAAATATGGCGGCAAGGAGGCGTTCCTTAGCGGATCGATCAGCCGCAAGATGCACCTGCACGCCCGGCGCATCCGCATCGACCATCCCGATGGCTCTCCGCTCGACGTGAAGGCCGAGCCGCCCTTCCATTTCGCTGAAACGCTGGCGAGCCTGGGCTTTGACGTGAACGAGGGCGATCTGCCGCTGGAGATCGACATCCAGCCGACCGCCTCCGACCGCAAGGCCGCCGACAAGCGCGCGTCGACCGCGCACGCCAAGGACATGCGCAAGGCCCGCCGCGGCGAACGCCGCTCCCGCAGCGCGCCGGACAAGCCCGAGCGCTTCAAGGGGCCGCCCAAGCCGCGCGGCAAGGGGGCCAAGCCGGCCGGGCCAGCCGCGCGCCCGGGTGCCAAGCGGCCCACCGGCGGCGCACGGCCGCGAAAGCCGGGGCGGGATTAGCAAAAGGCACAGCGGACTGAGGCGACCTTCTCGCCTCCTCGTTGGAGGAGGGGCTTGCGTATCCTTTTGAAGGCGAGGTGTTCTCATTCGATTTTGCGCTGCAGGCAGGGCCAATCCGCACGTCCGACAGCATCACCCCGCTTGATTTCGCAGGCGCACAATGACAAGGGCCTCTGCCATTGGAAAGGCGCAGGCCTTCCATTATATTCTTCATTCGACCGATCGAAAGGTCCGCCATGCGCACTCGCCTTTATCCGCTCAGCGAGCTGGAAGACATTCCCGGCACGACCGTGTTCAATGCCCGCCGTTCGCGCGAGGCTTATCACCTGCACAAATTCTGCATGTCGCTGATGGATGCAGGCAACCGCGCCGAGTTCAAGGACCATGAGCGCGCCTATCTCGACAAGTTCAAGATGAGCGAAGAGCAGAAGCGCGCCGTGCAGGATCGCGATTTCAGCAAGCTCATCGATCTGGGCGGCAACATCTATTTCCTCGTCAAGCTCTCCAATACAGACGGCTGGAGCACGCAGCGCGCGGTGAGCTCGATGACCAACATGACGCCCGACGAATATGCCGCGATGATGCGGTCCGGCGGTCGCTCGCCGACTGGCCAGCGCTCCAAGCGGGAGGGCAACTGACATGGCACGGATCACTGCCGGCATTGCCACCAGCCACGTCCCCGCCATCGGCGCGGCCTTCGACACCGGGCGCTCGACGGACGATTACTGGAAGCCGATCTTCGATGGCTATGAGTGGGTGAAGACCTTCGAGCAGGAAGAAAAGCCCGACGTGGTCATCCTCTGCTACAACGATCATGCCTCCGCGATGATGCTGGACGTGGTGCCGACCTTCGCGCTCGGCATGGCCGAGGAATTCGAGCCGGCCGACGAAGGGTGGGGCAAGCGCGACGTGCCCGTGGTCGAAGGACATATCGAGCTGGCGGCGCACATGGCCGAGCAACTCGTCATCGACGAGTTCGACATGACCCTGATGAACAATATGGATGTGGACCATGGTTGCACGGTTCCGCTCAGCCTGATGTTCGGCAAGGTCGACAAATGGCCGTGCAAGGTCATTCCGCTTGCGGTGAACGTGACGCAGTTCCCGACGCCCTCGGGCGCGCGCTGCTGGGCGCTGGGCGAGGCGATACGCTATGCGGTCGAAACCTATCCCGAGGATCTCAACGTGCAGATCTGGGGCACTGGCGGCATGAGCCATCAGTTGCAGGGGCCGCGCGCCGGGCTGATCAATCCCGAGTTCGACAATGCCTTTCTGGACAAGCTCGTCGGCGAGACCGATGAGCTGCGCGCCATCACGCGGCTGGAATATCTGCGCGAGGCGGGCACTGAGGGCATCGAGCTCATCATGTGGCTCATCATGCGCGCCGCGCTCGGCACCGAGGTGGAGGCGTTGCATCGTTTCTATCATGTTCCGGCCTCCAACACCGCCGTCGGCCACATCGTGCTGCGGCCCAAGGAGATCGCGGAAGCGCCTGCGAAGGCGCGCGCCTGAGCGGCTTGGCCCTCTTCGCAGCATCCCAGGAAAGCCCGGCCTTGCGCCGGGCTTTTTCGTTTGTCGGCTCAGCGTGTCGGTTTGTCACATAAAGCTTCCTATATATAAAGAATCCTTTATATGAGGGTTTCGTACGGCGTGCGTTGCGCCGGTTGGAGCTGGAGACTGCCATGACGTCCAAACCCCCTTTCCGCGCCGACCATGTCGGCAGCTTCCTGCGTCCGCAGGCGCTTATCGAGGCCCGGCACGATCATGCCGCCGGCAAGATCGACGCTGCCGCGCTGCGCGCGATCGAGGACAAGGCCATTGCCGATGTCGTGGCGTTCCAGGAGAGCGTCGGCGTCAAGGCGGTGACGGACGGCGAGTTCCGCCGTAAATTCTTCCACACCGACTTCCTGCTGCAGCTCGACGGGATCGAGGAGCAGGGCGGCATGGAAGTGCAGTTCCAGAATGCGATCGGCAAGGACGTGCATTTCGCGCCGCCCAAGATGGTGGTGACGGGCAAAATTCGCCACGCCAAGCCGATCCAGCGGGCGGATTACGAATATCTCGCCAGCGTGGTGAGCGAGACGCCCAAGGTGACCATTCCCTCGCCCACCATGCTGCATTTCCGCGCCGGGCGTGAAGGGATCAGCGAGGCGGTCTACCCCGACATGGCCGATTTCTTCGCGGACGTGGCATCGGCCTATCAGGAGGAAGTCGCCGATCTCGCCGATGCCGGCTGCCGCTATCTGCAGCTCGACGATACCAACCTGGCCTATCTGTGCGATGACAAGCAGCGCGAGAATGCCCGCAAGCGCGGCCTCGATCCCGATGATCTGCCGCGCCATTATGCCAAGATGATCAACGATGCGCTGGCCACCGCGCCGGATGACATGTTCACGGCGATGCACCTGTGCCGGGGCAACTTCCGCTCCAGCTGGGCCGCCGAGGGTGGCTATGAACCGGTCGCCGAAATCATGTTCAATGAGGTCGATATCGACTCCTTCCTCCTCGAATATGACGATGCGCGGTCGGGCGACTTCGCGCCGCTGCGCTTCCTGCCCAAGGGTAAGATCGTCGTGCTCGGCCTGATCACCACCAAGCTGGGTGAACTGGAGACCAAGGATGAGGTGAAGCGCCGGATCGACGACGCGACGAAATTTGCCTCGCTCGACCAGCTTGCCCTGTCGCCGCAATGTGGCTTCGCCTCGACCGTCCACGGCAATGACATCGCCTTCGACCAGCAGAAGGCGAAGATGGAACTGGTCGCCGAGGTTGCCCAGGAGGTCTGGGGCTGACGAGGACTAGACGCGCTCCTTCCCGCCGCGCCGCGCGGGGGAGGGAGCGTCGCTCCTAAAGCGCCCGATCTGGCGGTAGCACCGCCGGGCCGGGTTCGCGCAGATGCGGGTCCGGGTTCATGTGCAGGCGCGGTCCTTCGTCATCCCAGATGAAGCGCAGGTTGCGCACGCGGATCAGATAGCTGAGGCCAATCGCTGCGGAGAGAAAGCCCGCCGCGCCCCCCACGCCCATCGCGGCCCGCGCGCCATAGGTGTCGGCGACCCAGCCGATCAGCGGCGCACCCAGCGGCAGGCCGCCCAAGGTGATCGCGACATAGATGGCCATCACCCGCCCGCGCATCGCCCGATCCGTCGCCAACTGGACGAAGCCGTTGGATGAGGTGAGCGAGGTCTGCGCCGCAAGCCCCACGCCGATCAGCACCAGTCCAAACAGGATGTAGCTCGGCGAGAGCGCGGCGGCGGTCATGAAACAGCCGAACAGGAAGGTGCCGATGACCGCGTGATGCATCCGGGGCCGGTCGCGCCGGGCGGTCAGCAAGGCGCCGGTGACCGAGCCGATCGCCATGATGGAGGTCAGCAGGCCATATTCGCTGGCACCCTGCTGATAAACGGTCGCCGCCATCACGCTGATGAAAATGCCGAAGTTCATGCCCAGCGTGCCGAAGAAGAACAGCATCAGGAACACCGTGCGAATGTCCGGTCGCCCGGCCACATAGCGAAAGCCGTCGAGCAGCCGGCTCACCCCGCGCGGCTGCGCCGCCGCATAGGCATGCCGTGTCACCCGCACGTTGAGCAGGCCGGTGGTGACGATCAGGTAGGACAGGCCATTGATCACGAACACCCAGCCCGTGCCGACCAGCGCGATGCACAGGCCCGCCAGTGCCGGGCCGATCATGCGGGCGGTCTGGAAGGCCGTGCTGTTCATGGCCACCGCGTTGCCGATGATCTCGTCCCCCACCAGATCAGAGACGAAGCTGTGCCGCGCCGGCGCCTCGAACGCCATGCAGCACCCGAGCGCAAAGCCGAAGATGTAGACGTGCCAGAGCTCCGCCAGCCCCGAAATGATGAGCGCGCCAAGGCTGAGCGCCAGCAGGGTCTGGAAGCACTGGATCGTGATGAGCAGCTTGCGCCGGTCGACATGGTCGGCGACCGATCCGGTCACCGCCACAAGCAGCACTTGCGGCAGGAACTGCAGCGCGGTGAGAATGCCGACCGCGCCGGCGCTATGATCGGTCAGTTCGGTGAGCACCAGCCATGTCTGGGCCGTGCCCTGCATCCAGGTGCCGATGTTGGAAAAGAGATTGGTGCTGACCCACAGCCGGAAGTTGCGGTTGGAGAGGGAGCGAAACATGCCATTGCCGCCTGACCTCATGCCGCCTCCTCTATCCTGTTCCGGCACAACGCCCGACGCGGCGTCTGGTCGCATGTCCATGCGGGTGAGCGACGCTGCTTGCCCGCGCAGTGGCAGGCCAGATCGCGCTAGTCCCCTTGTGCGGTCCGGGTCAACCGCACAACCGTCTTTATGGCGCCTGCCGGCCCTTGAACCCCTGCGCGACGACGAACCACTCCACCGACCCTTTGCGGCTGGATGGCGGCTTGGCGTGCTTGACGGTGCGAAAGGCTGCCTTGAGCTGGCGCAGCAGGCCATCATCCGTCCCGCCGGCAAAGACCTTTGCGACGAAGGCGCCGCCGGGCCGCAGAGTCTGCATCGCGAAATCGGCGGCCGCTTCGACCAGGCCCATGGTGCGCAGATGGTCCGTCTGCTGGTGGCCGACCGTGTTGGCCGCCATGTCCGACAGGACCAGATCCGGCGCGGCGCCCAGCTCCGCGATCAGTTGATCGGGCGCTTCGTCTGCCATGAAGTCCATCTGGAGCAGGGTCACATCGGGCAGCGGCTCGATGGGCAAGAGGTCGATGCCCACGACCTTCGCTTTGGGCAGCACCTTTCGCACCACCTGCGTCCAACCGCCCGGCGCCGCGCCCAGATCGACCACATGGCGGACATCCTTGAGCAGGCCGAACTTCTCGTCCAGCTCCAGCAGCTTGTAGGCGGCGCGGCTGCGATAGCCCTCCGCCTTGGCCCGCTTCACATAGGGGTCGTTCAGCTGGCGTTGCAGCCAGCGCGTCGATTGGGCCGTGCGCCCGCGTGCCGTGCGCACGCGCGTGCCGACAGATTTGTCACCTCTGGCCATTATCCCAGGTCCCGGCTTGAGGCGCTGTCCGTCAGCGCACGGAGAATCCCTTCGCGAATACCGCGATCGGCGACGCCCAGCCGGTCTGCCGGCCAGATGTCGAGGATGCTTTCCAAGATGGCGCAGCCCGCCACCACCAGATCGGCGCGCTCGTCGCCGATGCAGGGCTGGGCGATGCGCTCCGCTATGCTCATGGTGGAGAGGCGGCCGGCGATTTCCCGCATGGCATCGGCCGGTACGGTCAGCCCGTCGATCGCCTTGCGATCATAGCGCGGCAGGCCCAGATGGACGCTGGCGAGCGTGGTGACAGTGCCGGACGTGCCGAGCAGGCGCACCGGCCCGGTCTTGGGCAGCCGCTCGGCAAAGGCGGCAAAAGCCTCGCGCATCCGCCGGAGCATTTCGGCATAGGCGGCGGCTCGCTCGCTGGCGGTGTCGCCATGGCCCGCCACAGCTTCCGCCAGCGACACGACGCCATGCGGCGCGCTGTGCCAATCGACGATGCGCAACTGATCGCCATCGCCATCGAGCAGCACCAGCTCGGTCGAGCCTCCGCCGATGTCGAAGATGAGCGCCGGGCCTTCGCCACGTTCCAGCAGCGCCTTACAGCCGAGGACCGCAAGCCGCGCTTCCTCGCGGGGCGAAATGATGTCGAGCATGATGCCGGTTTCGCGCTGCACCCGGTCGACAAAGGCGCGCCCGTTTTCTGCCTGCCGGCAGGCTTCGGTCGCAACAGAGCGCGCCAGGACCACGCGGCGGCGGCGCAGCTTCTCGGCGCAGACGGAGAGGGCGGACAAGGTGCGGTCGATCGCGGCGTCCGACAGGCGCCCGGTGGCGGAAAGGCCTTCGCCAAGGCGCACGATACGGGAAAAGGCGTCCACGATCACGAAGCGGTCGCCATCCGGCCGCGCAATGAGCAGGCGGCAATTGTTGGTGCCGAGGTCGAGCGCAGCGAGATTGCCGCGCGGCAGCGGACGATTGAAGGATCGCGCCTTCTGTTTCGCGCTCCCGGCGGACACTAGTGTGCCGGGCTCCTGCCCCATGCGCGGCGCGGGCGTCGCCTTATGCGCCATGACTTCTTGACCTTCTCTTCCGGCGGGACTTCCGCCGGGACTTGCCACCACGCTAGACGTGCGTGGCGGGCGACGCAAGGTGGCTGCCATGCTCCGAACGATGAGGGTGGAAAATCGCCTTGACCGCAGGCAGTCCGCGCCCTATCTGCGCCCGCTCTTGCCCCGTCGTCTAAAGGTAAGACTACGGACTCTGACTCCGTCAATCGAGGTTCGAATCCTCGCGGGGCATCCAGCTTTTCAGATCATCGCGACCGTGTCCGCCCCTTTGGGGGTGGCGCGGCCGGTCGTCGGTTTCGCGGCCGGATCAGCGCGGGCCGCGGGTTCCGCGCGGGTCGCGCCAGCGGAAGGCCGAATCGGCAATGGGCGCGCCATATTTGAGATTGCTCAGGCGAATATTGGTGCGATTGCCCTGCGCATCCAGCGCCACCCAGCCATAGAGGGAGAGCCCACCCGGCACGCCTGCCTTGCGCGTGAAGATGAGCGTGATCACGCCATATTCGGGATGCTGGGGATCGCGAACCTCGACCGAGACGACGCGCGGATCGCCGGTGTCGACGATCTTGCCGTAGCGGGTGATGTCGCGCTTGGGGTCGAGCAACGCGCCGAGCGGTGAATTGCGGATCGGCCAGCGCTGCACCTGCGCAACCTGATAGTCGATCATGTAGAGCGAGCTGCCGTCGGCAACGATGAGCAGATCGCCGGCGCCATAATCGAAGCGGATCTTGCCCGGCTGCTTCCAGAGCAGCTTGCCGTTCTGCACCTGCCCGTTGCGGTCGGTCTGGGTGAAGTCGCCGCTCAGCGTGGTGATGCCGCGAACCGCCGTGCTGACGCTCGCCAGATCGCTCGACCGCGCGGCTTGCGCAGCAACCGGGCTCGCCGGCACCAAGGCCGGTGCCGCGAGCGCGCTGAGCATCAGAGAGAGCATGGCGGAACGTCGAGTGAATTTGGGAAGTCTGATCATCGCGCCCGGATAGGTCCCTGCCGTTGAATATCCACTGAATGCCGCGCGCCGCAGCGCGTTCCCGCGCCGGGGGCGGGGCAACGGGCCGCCCTTACTTGGGATTGCCCATTTCGTCGCGCAGCACTTCCCGGCGGCCGACATGGTTGGGCGCGCCGACCATGCCTTCATTTTCCATCCGTTCGATCAGGCGGGCCGCGCTGTTATAGCCGATGCGCATCTGGCGCTGGAGCCAGCTGGTCGAGGCCTTCTGGTTCTCGAAGACGAGCTGGCAGGCCTTGCGGAACAGCTTGGCATCGGCGCTGTCATCGCCGAGATCGACGCCATCGAGCGCGAAGCTGCCATCCTCGGGCTCCTCGGTGACCGCGGAAATGTAATCTGGCTGGCCCTTGGAGCGCCAATGGTCGGCGACGCCGCGCACCTCGTCATCGCTCACGAACGGGCCGTGGACGCGCATCAGGCCCTTGCCGCTCGCCATGTAGAGCATGTCGCCCTTGCCCAGCAGCTGCTCGGCGCCCTGCTCGCCAAGGATGGTGCGACTGTCGATCTTGGAGGTGACGAAGAAGCTGATGCGGGTCGGCAGGTTTGCCTTGATGACGCCAGTGATGACGTCGACCGAGGGGCGCTGGGTCGCGAGGATGAGGTGGATGCCGGCGGCGCGCGCCTTCTGCGCGAGGCGCTGGATCAGGAATTCGACTTCCTTGCCCGCCGTCATCATCAGGTCGGCCAGCTCGTCGACCACCACCACGATCTGCGGCAGCGGCTGATAATCCAGCTCCTCCTCCTCGTAGATCGGCTGGCGGGTCTGCTCGTCGAAGCCAATCTGCACGCGGCGCCCCAGCGACTTGCCCTTGGCACGGGCGCCGCGGACCTTCTCATTATAGCCGGCGAGGTTGCGCACGCCGATGGAGGCCATCATGCGATAGCGATCCTCCATCTGCTCGACCGCCCATTTGAGCGCGCGGATGGCCTTGGCCGGCTCGGTGACGACCGGGGAGAGCAGATGCGGAATGTTGTCGTAGATGCTCAGTTCCAGCATCTTCGGGTCGATCATGATCAGGCGCAGATCGTCCGGCGTCATCCGGTAGAGCAGCGAGAGCAGCATGGTATTGAGGCCGACCGACTTGCCCGAGCCGGTCGTACCCGCGACGAGCAGATGCGGCATACCGGCGAGATCGGCGATGACCGGCTCACCGAAGATGTTCTTGCCGAGGATGATGGGCAGGCCGCCCTTCTGCTCGGCGAACTGCTGGCTGGTGATGAGCTGGTGCAGCACCACGGATTCACGGTCAGCATTGGGCAGCTCGATGCCGATCACCGTCCGTCCCGGAATGGTGGCGACGCGCGCCGAGAGCGCGGACATGTTGCGGGCGATGTCGTCGGCGAGCTGGATGACGCGGCTGGCCTTGATACCGGGTGCCGGCTCCAGCTCGTACATGGTGACGACGGGGCCGGGGCGCACCTCGGTGATCGCGCCCTTGACGTGGAAGTCATCGAGCACGCTTTCCAGCAGCCGCGCATTACGCTCCAGGCCGGGCCGGTCGATCTTGCTGACCGCGCTGGCAGGCGCGGGCGACAGCAGGTCGGGAGAGGGCAGCGCGCCATTGCCGAACAGATCTTCCTGTCCTGAGACGGGGCCGAACGCCTTGGGAATGGCGGCGCTGCTCGGCGACTGGATGGTGATCGGCTGGCGGGGTGTGGTGTCCACCGGGCGGCGTGGTTCCGCCTCGCGTTCGGGGTGCGGGTCGCGTTCGGGCTCGGCGACATCCAGGCTGCCAGCTTTCGCCGTTCGCAAGGAGCCAAGGCTGGAGAGCAGCGGCAGGGCGGGGCGGGCGAGATGCCAAAGCGGCTTTTCGAGCGCGAGGCTGCGGACCCACAGCCACAGGCCGGACGCAATGAACGCCGCCAGCAGTAGCCATTGCAGAATGAGGTCGGCGGTTTCGCCGAGGCGCGCGGTCAGGGCCGTGAGGCCGTGGGCGAACAGGAAGCCGATGACGCCGCCCCAGCGGGCCGGCAGCCCGACCAGCGGTTCGGGCTGGGCAATCCACAGGCCGGTGCCGATGAGCAGCAGGCCGCCGATGCATTTGGCGATCTGCCCCCGCCAGCCGCTCATGTCCGCATCGGCCCACAGGCGCCGCGCGAAGACGAGGATGAAGGGCAGCAACAGCAAGGCGGGCAGGCCAGCAAAGGTGAAGAGAATGTCTGCCGCCCAGGCGCCGGCGACGCCCATCAGGTTGCGCGTCTCCGGCCCGGCAGCGGTGTTCAGCGCCTGGTCGCTCACCTTGTAGCTGAGCAGTGCCAGCAGCAGAAACAGCGCCAGCGCGTACAGCCCTACCGAGCCAGCAAAGGTGCCGATGCGGATCAGGCTCCGGCGCAGCATCGCCTGCCATTCGGGGGTCCGATTCATCGGTGCCCGACTTGCCATTGCCACTCACTCCTTCGTCCGGCGCGGCGGGGTCACGCACGCGCCGTGCCCGAAATGTTCCGCGCGGCGACAATCCTCTTTCAGGGACTCGGCGTCAAGAGTCCCCGGTTTTTCGGCATGCTGGGGGCGCTACGGCCGACGCCGAGACTGCGAGCCTCACCGGCGAGGCGTCTCCCCGGTGCGAATGGCATTTCCGATTTCCAGCGTGTCGATCCGCAGCCGGCTGATCCGGGCCTGGCCAATGCGCAGCCGCCCGATGGCGAGCGTGCCGATCGCAATCGCGCCCATGGCCAAGGCACCCAATGCGAAGGCGCCGACCGCAATTGCGCCGGTCGCTGAGGCCCCCGTCGCCCTCGCACCGGTTGCCACCGCACCCGTGGCGCTGGCGCCGGTGACGCGCGAGGCAGCCTGCGTCTGCGGAGCGCGCAGATCACGGCTCGGCGCGGACGGGGCCATGTCGGGCCGGTCGGTCATTCGGCCGCCACGGCGCTGGCATTGCCAGCATCGCTCATTTCGGCCTCAAGCTTGGCCGCTTCGATCTCGGCCGCCTTGGCTTCCACCAGCGAAACGATGTGGTCGATCATCTGGGCATCGTTGATGTGGTGATCGGTCACGCCGGAGAGGTAGACCATATGTTTGCCATTGCCGCCTCCGGTGAGGCCGATGTCCGTCTCCCGCGCTTCGCCGGGGCCATTGACCACGCAGCCCAGCACGGAGAGCGAGATTGGCGTGTTGATGTGCTGAAGGCGGCTCTCCAGTGCCTCGACCGTGCGGATCACATCGAAGCCCTGCCTTGCGCAGCTCGGGCAGGAGACGACGCGGACACCGCGTGTGCGGATGCCGAGCGACTTGAGGATTTCGTAGCCGACACGCACTTCCTCTTCCGGCTCGGCGGAGAGCGAAACGCGAATGGTGTCGCCGATGCCGGCCCAGAGCAGGTTGCCGATGCCGATTGCGCTCTTCACCGTGCCGCCGATCAGCCCGCCGGCTTCGGTGATGCCAAGGTGCAGCGGGCAGTCCACCGCGTCGGCAAGCTGCATATAGGCCGCGACGGCCAGGAACACGTCGCTCGCCTTCACCGCGACCTTATAGTCGTGGAAGTCCTGGTCCTGCAGCAGCTTGATATGGTCGAGCGCGCTCTCCACCAGCGCCTCGGGACAGGGCTCGCCATATTTCTCCAGCAGATCCTTTTCGAGGCTGCCGGCATTCACGCCGATGCGGATCGCACAGCCATTGGCCTTGGCGGCATCCACCACTTCCTTCACGCGCGCGGCAGAGCCGATATTGCCGGGGTTGATGCGCAGGCAGGCCGCGCCCGCATCGGCGGCTTCCAGCGCGCGTTTATAGTGGAAATGAATGTCCGCGATGATCGGCACCTTGGCCGCGCGGACGATCTGCTTCATCGCCGCCGTGCTCTCCACGTCCGGGCAGGAAACCCGGATGAGGTCGACACCGGCCTCCTCGCAGCGGCGGATCTGGTCGATCGTCGCCTTCGCATCGTGGCTCGGCGTGTTGGTCATCGTCTGCACGGTCACCGGCGCGCCGCCGCCGACCGGCACGTTGCCGACCATGATCTGGCGGCATTCGCGCCGCGCAATGTCGCGCCACGGGCGCAGGCCGGGATTATGCTCTGACATGATTGTCCTTGGAGAGGGGGCGTGTCCGGGGGTCGGTCATCATCCCGGCGCTTATAGCCCCGCTCTAGGGCAGAGGCGAGGGGGGATTGCGCGGATCAACCCGCCGCGGGGGGCACGGGACGCACCCGTCGCAAGTCGCCATCATGGCGCGCGCGGTAAATCGTCCCGACAAGAGACAGATGCGCCGAGCCGTTGGCACAGGCAGGAACCCGCGAACGCGCGGGACGTTTTCATCGCCGGAAGGATCGTGACATGGCGCATTCACCTGTGCAGGCTTTGAGCTCTGCCGTTCGTCACCCGGGCATTCACGTCAAACCATTCGATGGCACGGCCATTGGCGCGCGCTACGAGCCAGGCAAGCTCAATCACTGTCCCGATTGCGCCAGCACCCAATGGTATGTCGGACGCGTCAGCGCCCAATGCGCCGTCTGCGAAACGGCGCTGCCGCTCGCACAGGCCTGCTACGCGACCAGCCCACCGGTGTTCGTGACCCGCTTTGCCAAGCGAGCCAACAAAGCCCAGGCTTAGCCGCCAAAGGGCGCCTCGGGCAGACCCGGCACATCGATGGGGAAGCTGAAAATCGCGCCCGCATGCGGCTCGCGCGCCAGTGCCGTCTCGTCCAGCCCGGCCCGCGCCGTGGTGACATAAGCGGTGCGCAGATCCTCCCCCCCAAATGCGATCATGGTCGGCCGGCTGACCGGCAGTGTCACCGTCTGGAGGAGTTCGCCCTCGGGCGAGAGCCGCACCACCCGGCCACCCTCGAACAGGGCGCTCCAGTAACAACCCTCCGCATCGAACGATCCGCCATCGGGGCGCCCGGTGCCGTGCTCGAACTGGTGAAGGATGCGACGGTTGGAGAGCGTGCCGCTCGCCGGATCGGCATCATAGGCGCGCAGGGCGTGGCTGGGGGTGTCCGCGTGGCAGAAGGTCGTCCCCGACGCATTGAAGGCAGCCGCGTTGCAGGTGAGCATGCCGCTTTCGATCAGGTCGATCGCCCCGTCCGTGCCGACGCGATAGAGCGCGGCATCATGCGCACTCTTGGCCATGTTGACGCTGCCCACCCAGAACCGCCCGGCCGAATCCGTCCGCCCATCATTGAAGCGCAGGTCCGGCTTGCCCGCGAGGATCTGATCGCCAAAGGGCTGCGGCTCGGAGCCCCAGTCGGCCAGAATGGCGAGGCCGTCCTTCATCGCCAGCAGCAAGCCACCGGCCGCGCGGAAGGCGAAGCAGCCGACCGGCTGGGCGAAGGCGCGCATCTCGTCCGCCCCAGTTTCTGGGTCGAAGCGGTGCAGTTCATTGCGCAGGATATCCACCCAATAAAGCCGGCGCTCGGCTGCGTGCCAGCGTGGCCCTTCGCCAAGTGCGGCGCGGGCATCGAGCGCGACCGATACGGCGGGCGAGGCTGCGGGGGCGGAGGGATGTGACGTCATGAACGATCTCCTGAGCCGGTATTCCCGGCGCTCACGGCGGAAAGGCCTATCAATCCTCGGCCGGGACGAGCCAGACGGTCAGCCCCGGCAGTTCGGGCGGGGCTTCTTCCGCGCTGAGCGGCAGGCGTTCCGCGTCGGCGCGGGCGCGGGCGAGAATTGCGGGCGGGGTGTCGGGCGCGAACAGGATGCGGTCTGCCTGGCCGAGCGTGCGGGCTTCCCGAACCGTCAGGTCATCCGGGTCGTCCGAGCGCAAGGCGATGACATGCACGGCGCGGGAGGCCGGCGCGATGCGCGCTTCCAGCCACGGGTCCACCGCAGGCGTGCCGAAGGGGTCGAGCATGCCGCCCGGCGCCAGCGCCTCGCCAAGCGCGCGGCGGCGGTCGCGGGCATCGGGCCAGGCCTCCCGCATTGCGACCTTGGCGGCATTGAGCGCGCTGGCGAGGGCGCCGAGCCGGGCCGGGAGGATCGTCTCCAGCCGCTGACGCAAGGCTGCGGCCAGCCCTGAGGAGGCGCCGCCCGTGGAAACGGCGATCAATACCGGATCGCGGTCGACAATGGCGGGGGTCGTGAAATCGCACAGCGCCGGCCGGTCGACGACATTGACCAGCAGTCCGCGCGCCTTGAGCCGGTCTGCGGCGGCTTGGGCGGCTGTTTCATCCTCCAGCGCCACGAAGGCGATGCGGGCAGTGGCATTCTCGTCCGCAACCGGCACGCCGCCGGCCCGCTCGATCAGCCGGCGCTTGGCGTCCGCGGCCTCCCCAGTGCCAAGCAGGATGACCGGCTGGCCCGACAGGATCACGAAGAGCGGAAGGCTGTGCATGGCGCTCTCCTAGCCGGTCCTGGCCCGTCCGTCTGCCCCTTGCGGCCGATGCTCAGTCCTTAAGAAAATCCGGCAGGCGCTCGGCGGCGATGATCGCCTCGGGCATGATGCGGTCGGCAACGACGGCGAACTGGTCGCCATCCACCATCACTTCGGGCACCAGCGCGCGCGAATTGTAGGTGCTGGCCATCGTTGCGCCGTAGGCCCCGGCGGTGCGGAAGATGCCGAGATCGCCGGTCTTCACCACGTCGATATCGCGGGCCATGGCGAAGGTGTCGCCGCTCTCGCAGACCGGGCCAGCGATGTTGGCCACGATCCGCTCACCGGTCGGCGCGACAGCCTCGAAATCGTGAAAGGCATCGTACATGGCGGGCCGGGCGAGATCGTTCATGGCCGCATCGACAATCACATAGGGGCGGATGACGCCGGGCTTCACCCAGATGACGCGGGTGAGCAGCACACCGGCATTGCCGACGATCACGCGGCCCGGCTCGAAATAGAGCGTGACGTCCCAGCCCTTGGTCGCCCGCTCCACCATTGCGCCATAATCGGCCGGCGTCGGCGGCACCTTCGTACGCTCATAGGGCACGCCCAGGCCGCCGCCCAGATCGATGCGGTCGATAGTGTGGCCGGCCTCGCGGAGTTCGCCCATCAGCGCGCCGATCTTGCCATAGGCGGCTTCAAGGGGGGCGAGGTCGAACAACTGGCTACCGATGTGCGTGGCGATGCCGCGCAGGTTGAGGCCGGGCAGGGCGCAGAGCCGCTGGAAGATGCCGCCCGCCTGATCGATGGCGACGCCGAACTTGTTTTCCTTCATGCCGGTGGAAATCTTGGCGTGCGTGCCGGCATCGACATCCGGGTTGACGCGCAGCACGGCATCGGCGGTCTTGCCCATCGCGGCCGCGATCTCGGCGAGAACGGCGCCTTCCTCCTCCAGCTCGATGTTGAACTGGCCGATCCCGGCTTCCAGCGCCGCGCTCAGCTCGGCGCGGGTCTTGCCGACGCCGGAGAAGACGATGTCCCCAGCCGGCATCCCGGCCGCCAGCGCGCGCTGCATCTCGCCGCCCGAGACGATATCCGCGCCATAACCCTCGCGCGCCAGCACGCGCAGCACGGAGAGATTGGGGTTGGCCTTGATGGCAAAGGCGATGTGCTTGCGGGGCAGGCCGGCCAGCGCCTCGCGGAACACGCGGGCATGGCGCTCCAGCGTGGCGCGCGAATAGATGTAGACCGGTGTCCCGACGGCCTCGGCAATCGCCGCCATCGGCACGTCCTCGGCGTGCAGCACGCCATCCTTGTAAGCGAAATGATCCATGATCTGCGCCCCTAGAGGCTGGTGCGGCGGATGGAAACCGGCTTTTGCGTCTGGCGGGAGGGGTTTATTGCCCCTTCGGCCATGGGCATGTTCATTGCACATGCAGCCAAGGGCAGGCATTGTTCCCGCTCTGGGGGCAGGAGAGTCTTGCCATGCTGATCCGTCAATCTGCCGACCTGACCGAAAACGACGTCACCGATGAAGCGCTGTATCTGCGCCGGCGCGAGTTCATTGCCGGGGTGGCCGGCATCGGCGCCGCCGGACTGATCGCGCCGGCGGCGATGGCGGCGGATGCGCCCGCGACGGTAAAGTTCTCGCCCAACAAAATGAAGATCGACGAGACGCTGACGCCCTTTGCGGACGTCTCAACCTACAATAATTTCTACGAGTTCGGCACCGACAAGAGCGACCCGGCGGCGAATGCCGGCAGCCTGCGAATCGCGCCCTGGACCGTCACCGTGGATGGCCTGTGCCAGAAGCCGCGCAAGTTCGATATTTCGGACATCGTGCGCCGCTTTCCGTTGGAAGAGCGCATCTACCGGATGCGCTGCGTCGAGGCGTGGTCGATGGTCATTCCATGGATCGGCTTTCCGCTCTCCGCGCTGCTGCGCGAGGTGGAGCCGCTCGGCAGCGCTAAATATGTGGCTTTCCAGACCCTCAACGATCCCAAGCAGATGCCCGGCCAGCGCCGGAACGTGATCGAATGGCCCTATCGCGAAGGCTTGCGGCTGGATGAGGCGATGAATCCCCTCACGCTGCTTTCGGTGGGCCTCTATGGCCGCCTGCTGCCCCGCCAGAACGGCGCGCCGATTCGCTTGGTCGTGCCGTGGAAATATGGCTTCAAGGGCATCAAGTCGATCGTGCGGATCACGCTGACCGACCGCCAGCCGCGCACGAGCTGGCAGATGCTCGCGCCCGACGAATATGGCTTTTACGGCAATGTGAACCCGGATGTGGATCATCCCCGCTGGTCGCAGGCGCGTGAGCGGCGGATCGGCGAGCTGCTGCGCCGCAAGACGCTGCCGTTCAATGGCTATGGCGATCAAGTTGCGAGTCTCTATCGCGGCATGAACCCCAAGAAGCTTTACTGACGGCATGACCAGGAAGACGCGCGATCGCCTGATCTCGGCACTGGTCTGGCTGCTGTGCGTGGCGCCCCTACTGCTGTTCGTCTGGCAGGGCCTGACCGATGGGCTGACGGCCAATCCCATCGAATATGTGTTGCGCGAGCTGGGCCTGTGGGGCCTGCGCTTCCTGTGCATCACGCTGGCGATCAGTCCACTGGCCAAGGTGCTCAAAATGCCGGCGCTACTCCGTTATCGCCGCCGCATTGGCCTGTGGGCCTTCGCCTATGTGGCCCTGCATCTGATCATGTATGTGGCGGTGGACCAGCAGTTCGGCTGGTCGTTCATCGTCGCGGATATCGTCAAGCGGCCCTACATCACCATCGGCATGGCGGCCTTCGTGCTGCTGGTCCCGCTGGCGATCACCTCCGCCAATCGCATCCGGCGCAAGATGCGCGTGCGCGCATGGCGGCGTTTGCACCAGCTTGTCTACCTCATCGCGATCATGGGCGTCGTGCACTATTTCCTGCTTGTGAAGGCCGATACACGCTCGCCGCTGATCTACGGGGGGATCGTGGCGGCGCTGCTCGGCTGGCGAGCGGTCATGCGGCTGCGCGCAGGGAGTGCGCGGCCGGCTTCCGCCGCATCCCAGCTGGACCAGCCTGCCCCGAGTCTTTAGCGTCAAGCCCGTCACGAGGGGGTGGGCGCGACATGCCGTTTCGGTTCAGATCGTCCGATACATCCGTGGAGGAGGGTTTCCGCCGGATCGCCTGTGAGCGACTGGACGAGGCCCTCGCTCTCCTTCGCAGCGGTGAGGCGCTGCCCGCTCGGACCGTTCATCAGCTGCGACGGACCTGCAAGGCGATGCGCGGCCTGCTGCGGCTCGTCCGCCCCGCCTTTCCAGCCTATCAAACCGAAAATGCCGCCTTCCGGGATATCGCAGCAATGCTTTCCGGCGCGCGGGACAGCGCGGTGCTGATCGAGACGCTGGATAGCCTGATCGATGCGGACGAGGCGCGCCAGGATTGGGCGATGCTGCGGTCACATTGGGCAGCGCCGGGGCATGGTGCTGCCGGGGCTATGGCCGAGCAGATCGAGTCATGTCGGGCGCCGTTGCTCGCAGCCCGCGTCCGCGCGCCGACATGGGCGCTCACCGCGCGGGGCGAGGACGCGATCCTGCCGGGCTTGCGCAAGACGTATCGGCAGGCCCGGCAAGCGATGCGCGCGCTCGAGGCCATCGCCGGAACCCCCGCTGCTGCGCAAGCCAGTCATGCATGGCGCAAGCACGTCAAATATCACGGCCAGCATATCCGCCTTCTGAGCCGGTTGAACCCGGACCTCGCGAAGCGGCGCCTCGCCAGGACCGATCGTCTCGGCGACCTGCTGGGCGACCGGCACGATCTCGACATGCTGATCGCGCGCCTGCGTCAGGATGGTGGATTGCTGTCCGACCCTGCTGCGGCGGCGCAACTCGCAGCCCTGGCGCACCAACGCGCCGAGGCTCTTGCCCGCAAGGCTGCCCGGCTGGGCGAGGCGTTGTTCGCGGAGAAATCCTCAGACTTCGCCGCGCACTGGGCTATCCCGCCGCACCGGCGCTGAACCGCTCAGCTGTCGCCGCGGATGTCCGAGAGCTTGCGCTCCCATGCCAGCGCGTGATCGACGATGGTGTTGAGATCCGCATAAGCGGGTTGCCAGGGCAGCGTGGCCTTGATGCGGCTGTTATCGGAGATGAGCGCCGGCGGATCGCCAGCGCGGCGGCCTTCGATGCGGCGCTCGACCTTTCGGTTTGTGACCCGGTCCACGGCGTCGAGCACGTCGAGCACCGAGAAGCCGCGACCATAGCCGCAGTTCATCGTCAGATTGCGCTCCGGCTCGGCCATCAGGGCTTCCAGCGCCAGCACATGCGCGGCAGCCAGATCGCTCACATGGATATAATCGCGCACGCCCGTGCCATCCGGCGTATCGAAATCCGTGCCGAACACTGCGACGCTCTCGCGTTTGCCCAGCGCCGCTTCCACCGCGACCTTGATGAGGTGGGTCGCGCCCGCCGTCGACTGGCCGGAGCGCCCCTGCGGGTCCGCGCCGGCGACGTTGAAATAGCGCAGCGCGCAGAAATTGAGCGGATGGGCCGCGGCGACGTCCGCCAGCATGATCTCGGTCATCAGCTTGGACATGCCATAGGGATTGATCGGCTGCTTTGGACTGTCTTCGCGCACCGGGCTTTCCTTCGGAATACCGTAGGTGGCGGCGGTGGAGGAGAAGATGAAGTGCGGCACGCCGGCCTGCACCGCGGCCTCGATGAGGGCGCGGCTGTTGGCGGTGTTGTTACGGTAATATTTGAGCGGATTTTCAACGGATTCAGGGACGATGATGGAACCGGCGAAATGCATGATGCCCTTGACGCCATGCTGCCGCAGCACGCCTTCCATGAACGCGGCGTCGCCGATATCGCCTTCCACGAACGCGGCTTTCTCATGCACGGCCCAGCGGAAGCCGGTGGTGAGATTATCGACCACGACGACCGGCCATCCCCCATCAACCAGCGCCAGCACGGCGTGGCTGCCGATATAGCCGGCGCCGCCGGTGACGAGGATGGTGGGCTTGTCGGTCATCGGATTGTCCTTGCTGCGTGGGGCCGCCTTGCCACGAGCGTGTTGCGCTTGGAAGTGCCCTTTGCCGCTCTACACGAACTGCGCGACAACCGGCAGGATGATCATCAAGGCCAGGACGATCAGCAGTGCCCGCAGCCAGTGCGGGCGGGCGCGATTCATGACCGCCCCGACCGCTCACTCAGCGCCGCGACAGCCTTGCGGACCTCCTGAGAGCGCCCGCGCGGGAGGATGACGATCTCGTCGCCCGACGCGATGACGATCAGGTCCTCCGCGCCGACGACCGTCACGGCCGGGCCATCGCTGCGGATCAGGCAGCCCTTGGCATCAATGGCATAGGCGGCGCCCTGCAGGGCATTGTCCGCCTCATCCTTGTCGGCAAGGTCGTAAAGCGCATCCCAACTCCCCACGTCCGACCAGCCCATGCTGACCGGGACGCAGGCGACCTTGTCTGCCCGTTCCATGACGGCATAATCGATCGAGTCGGACGGGCATTGCGCGAAGGCTGCGGCATCCGGCAGAATCGCGGCGCCCTGGCGGGTGGCTGCCGCCATCGCCGCGCGCGCAGCGGCCAGCATCGCGGGCTGGTGCGTCGCCAGTGCGGCCAGAAAGTCGCGGGCGCCGAACAGGAAGATGCCGGCGTTCCACACATGCCCGCCCTGTGCGAGCATCTGTGCGGCGCGGGTTGCGTCAGGTTTTTCGACAAAGCGGCTGACGGTGTTGACGCCCGCAGCCAGTTCGTCCCCGAGCGCGATATAGCCAAAACCGGTTTCCGGTGCGGTCGGTTCGATGCCGAAAGTCACGAGCCAGCCATCGGCGACCAGCGGCCGGGCGCGCTCGATGGCGGCATGGAAAGCCGGGACGTCAGCGATCACATGATCGCTCGGCATCACCAGCAGGGCGCTGTCGCTCTCTTCCAGAGCCAACGCCGCCAGCGCGATGGCGGGCGCCGTGTTGCGGGCGCTCGGCTCGAGTATCAGCGTCAACTCGGACCCCGCCTGCTTGCGGATGATCTCGGCATGGGCCGCGTTCGCAACAACCAGGGGCGTCGCGCCGCCTTCGAGACCGGCTACCCGGCCCAGCGTCAGCTCGAACATGGTTTCCGGCGCCGTGAGAGCGATGAATTGCTTGGGATGCTCGCTGCGGCTGACCGGCCAGAGCCGCGTGCCCGATCCTCCCGAGAGGATGACCGGCGTGATGATCTGAGCGGGCAATGACGGTCTCCTGATAGTCCGTGCCAAATGGCGATTCTGGCCCTAGTGGCGCAGGGACGGCCTGACCGCAAGGCGGCCCGCAATGTAACCTGAGGTTACAGCAACGCTTTCTTGATGGAGCAGGCCGCCGGGCCGAGGATGACGACGAACAGCGTCGGCAGGATGAACAGGATCAGCGGGATGGTCATGATCGCCGGCAGGCGCGCCGCTTTTTCCTCGGCGCGCATCATGCGCTCATGACGGAATTCGGCGGAGAGGATGCGCAGCGCAGAGGCCAGCGGCGTGCCGTATTTCTCGGTCTGGATCATCGTGGTGACGACACCCTTGAGCGCCTCGACATCCACCCGCTCGGCCAGATTCTCGAAGGCCATGCGCCGCTCGGTGAGGAAGGAGAGCTCGATGGAGGTGAGTTGAAATTCCTCGCCCAGTTCGGGATAGGCCGAGCCCAGTTCGCGGGCGACGCGCGCGAAGGCGGCGTCTACGGTCAGGCCGGCCTCGGCGCAGATCACCAGCAGATCGAGCGCATCGGGAATACCCTTGCGGATCGCATCGGAGCGCTTGGTGACCTTGTTGCCGACATAGAGGTCCGGCGCCTTGTAGCTGAGCAGCAGGGCCCCGGCGAAGGCGCCGAACTTCTTGAGCGGCCCCCAGTGCGGCCAGAGGTCAAGACCGTAGATCAGCAGAGCCGCCGAGCCGCCCACGGCGATCGGCAGCACCAGCCGCGCGAAGATGACCGCGATAGCATATTCCTTGGAGCGGATGCCGGCTTGGGCGAGCTTCTTCTGCGCATCCCGCAACTGATCGTCCTGCAGCACCTTGAGCGAGGACAGGAAGCTCTGCATCCAGTCCGTCGTGTCGCTCTGGTGGACTATCTTGGTCCGCCGCTTGGACGGGGCAACGATGATGCCGGCCTTGAGCTGCTCGCGGCGATCGGTCAGCGCCCGCAGTCGCCGACCCATCGGGTTGCGCACGGTCGTAGCGGCGTAGAGCGCGACCAGCACGGCGAAGGTCGCCATGGCGGCAAGCAAGGTGCCGAGATCGGCTGCGGTGAGGCCAAAGAGCGTGGCGCCGGTGGATTGCATGATCGCGCGCTCCCCTCAGATCTCGAAGCTGATCATCTTGGCCATGATGAACACACCGATGCTCATCCACATCATCGCGCCGATGGCGATGACCTGCATCAGGCTGAGGCCGAACACGCCATTGGGATCGCCGATGAAAAAGGCCGACATATATTTGAAGTTGATCCAGCTGATCAGCCCGAAGACGATGAAGGGCAGAGCGCCGATGATGTAGGCCGATGCCTTGGATTCGGACGACATGGCGCGAATCTTCAGCTTCATCTGCGCGCGCTGGCGCAGAACGTTGCTGAGGTTGGCGAGCGTTTCGGCCAGATTGCCGCCCGTCTCGCGCTGGATGTTGATGGTGATGCAGAAGAACTTGAATTCCGCCGTGCCGAGGCGGGCGGCGGTTTCCTGCAGCGCCTGGTCCATCGACTGGCCGATCTTGATCCGCTCGGTGATGAGCTTGAATTCCTCACCCACCGGCCCGGGGATTTCCTGGCTGACGACCATCATTGTCTCGCCCACCGGCAAGCCAGAACGCAGGCCGCGCACGAGCAGGTCGAGCGCGTCAGGGAAATTGGTAGTGAACTTGTTGACCCGCCGCGCAATCAGCCGACCGACGACGAAATGCGGAATCCCGAAGCCGATCGCAATCGCGACGAGCACCGACAGAAGAAACGAATAATCGCGCAGCACCATGATGGCGAGCACGCCAATCGCCAGCGCGACGGATGTCGTGACATATTGGCTGAGCGTCCATTTCTTGCCCGTCATGCGCAGTCGGGTGGCGAGCAGTTCCGGGTTCGGGATCAGCGATGTGAACAGATGCCCCTGATCGAGCCCCCGCGCGGCAATCGCCTTGCGCATCCGCGCTTCGATCTGGTTGCTCTCGCTGCTTGCATGGCGCCCACGAATGGCGGCGATCCGGCGGCTCCCGACGCGGTCGGCGGACGGCCCGGAGAGGGCCATGACCAGCAAGGCGATGGCCATCGCCGCGAGCAGGATCAGCAGGAGAAGCTGGCTATTCATCAGGGTCTCATCCAGTTACGTCTTGCTCGCAGGCGCTTGCGCCGCGTCAATCATTGCCCGGCACAGGATCGGCATCCATCTTCTTCTTCGCCTTGCCGGGGATCTTCACCTCCAGCAGCCGGCCGATCAGCGATCCGCCGCTCTTGCCTTTGGCGCCCGTCTCGGCGAGGTCTGCCGAGTTCAGTCGGTTGCTCAGATCGAGCAAGGCCTGGCCCAGCTTGCTGGAGCGGCCGCTTTCCGCTGCCGTCTTGCCCAGCTTGGCCGCCTGGGCGGTGACCTTGGCGTCATAGGGCAGCACCACGTCGATGGCCCGCTCGATGCTCTGCTCGAAGTCCTTGCGGGTGATCTCCGCCACGCCGACCTGCACCTTGTTGGCGGCTACGATCACCTGCGATTGCGGGGCGTTCGTCTTGAGCCAGGAGAGGATGCGGATGGTATCGCGCGCCGCCGCGAGCGTGAAGTCGGTGACCAGCACGATGGCGCTGGATTCATGGATCAAATGCGGGTGCTGGACCAACATGCCACGCGGCATATCCACGAACGTCCATTCGAAAGCAGACCGCAGCTCTTCCTCCAGCTGGAAGTAAGCCGATCCGTCCGTCAGCAATGGCTGGCTGATCGGCGCTTCGGCCGAGAGCACGGCCAGCGTTTCGCTGGCGCGGACCATGGCGCGCTCGATGAAGAGCCCGTCGATGCGGCTGGGATTTTCCACCGCATCAGTGAGGCCGCGCCCCGGTTCGAGATCGAGCGCGAGGGCGCCGGTGCCGAAATGCACGTCGAGATCGAGCAGGGCCGTCGAGCGCTTGCCGCGCGCGCTGGTGAGATAAGCGAGTGACGTGGCGACAGTGGAGGCGCCGACGCCCCCGCGCGCGCCAACGACAGACACCATCATGTGCGCCCGCTCACTCGCCACCTCTGCCTTGGGCGTCAGGAAGACCGCCTGAGCGCCGGTGAGAATATCGCGCATGGTGTCGACGGCGAGCGGCTTGAGCAGATAATCCTGCAGGCCGCTGGCGACGAGATCGCGGTACAGGCGCACGTCGTTCACCTGCCCCGAGGCAATCACCACCGTGCCCGGCTCGCAGACCTCCGCCAGACTGTTGATGTCGGTGAGCGGGTCGGCCGATTCGGAGAGGTCGACAAAGAGGATGTTGGGGCTTGCGGACATCGAGAGCGACTGCACAGCGTTGCGCAGCCCGCCCTTGTAGAGCTTCTCGGTGGGCCAGCCCATCTCCTGCACCGCCGTCCGCAGAACCTCGAGGCTATGATCGTCGCAGACATAGGCGTGAAACGCATCGCGGCCATGCGGTCCGCCGGCTTTCCAGGGTGCGTTCATCTCACTTGCCTCCCACCGACATGCCCTGCAGGCCGCCGGCGCCCGTCGGGGCCGTCTCCTGATAGGTCTTGATGGCTTTGCTGTTCACGACATTGGTGACGTCCAGGCCGCCCTCGCGCCCTTCCACCAGGTCGCGCGGATCGGCGACCATGGCTGCGAGGTTGGTGGCCATGGCACACCCATAATTGTCGCTCAGGCCGCCACTCAAATTGGCTTCCGCCTTGTCCCGCCATGTCGGGCAGCCCGGCACGCTGGCGACCGAGCGGCTGACCACGACGCGCAGGCCGCCGATGGGCGGTGCGCCTGCCGTCAGTGGCGCCTCGCCATCCACGAGCAGACCGTAGCGCCCCACGACCTGCGTCACGCCATCGCGCAGCGCCAGAGAACCGCTGGTATCGCCGGCGAGCGTCACATGGTCGCCATAGCCAAGGCCAAGGGCGTTGAACCAGACGGTCAACCGGCGCTCGTCCATGCGGCTGAGCGTGCCTGCGCCGTCCGGGTTCAGGTCGAAGACGAAATCGGTGCGCTCGACGACCGGTTGATGCACTGGCTCGACCCCGCGATTGACCTCGCGGGAGCGGGCATCGGCGGACTGGCCGATGAGGGCCAGCGCCATCAAGGTTGTGGTGCCGGCTGCGCGGAAGAAGCTTGTCTTGATCATCTCTCGTCCTTCCACCTCAGAAGCTGAAGCCGGGTGCGGCATTGCCCGAGCGCGCGGCGACGCTGCCCTGCTCGACCGTCTTGGGAGGCAGGGGTTGCGGCGTGGGCCGGGCATCGCCGGATCTACCGTCGTGGATCTGACCACCCAGAATGCGTTGCGCGTCATCGGCACTGCGATAACCGTCAGTCGGCAGCGCGATCTGGCGCGCGTCGACCGGGCGCACGAGATAGGGCGTGACGATGATCACCAGCTCGGTTTCCTGGCGCCGATAGCTCTGCGACTTGAACAGATTGCCAAGAATGGGGATGTCGCCCAGGAACGGCGTCTTCTCGATCGTGTTGCCGCTCGCCGTGGAGAGCAGGCCGCCGATCATGAAGCTCTGGCCCGAGCCCAGTTCCACGGTCGTCTCCGCGCGGCGGGTCTGGATGCCGGGAATGTCGAACCCACTCACGCGCACCGCCGAGCTGCTGTCGAGCTGCGAGACCTCGGGCCGCACGCGCATCGAGATGCGGCCATTGGCAAGCACCGTGGGAGTGAATGCCAGACTGACGCCATATTGCTTATATTCGACGCTGACCTGCTGCTGGGTCGCGATGGGGATCGGCACCTCGCCACCCGCGAGAAAACTCGCCGTTTCGCCGGAGAGGGCCGTCAGGTTCGGATTGGCCAGCGTGACCGCCAGGCCCTGATTCTCTGCGAGATCAAGCGTGCTGAGCACGTTGAGGCCGAGCAGATTGCCCGCGAAGGCCATGGACGTGCCATTCTCGATGACGTTGAACTGGCCCGTCGCCAGCGAGCCGGGGTTGCCCCGGCCAATGCCGAACTGGAAGCCGCCCGTCGTATCCTGCGTAAGGATGTTAAAACCGAGCGATTTCGTGAAGTTCTTGTTCACTTCCGCAATGCGGACCTGCAGGTTGACCTGCAGCGGCGTCGCGGTGCGCAGTCGGCTGACGACGTTGGTGTCGGCGCCCGAGAAGGCCTGGACGAGCCGCTGGACCTCCGCTGCGTCTTCCGGCGCTGCGACGGTGCCGGTGAGCAGCACCATGCCGTTCATGGTGTTCACCTGCACGTCCGATTCGGGCATGGCGAGGCGGAGCATCTGGTCGATGCTGGTGATGTTGTTCCCCACCCGCACGGCATTGGCGTAGAGCATCTTGCCGTCGCGCGCGGTGATGAACACGTTGGTTTCGCCCGATGCCTTTGCGATCAGATAGACCTGCCGCTGCGAGCGGACATGCACATCGACCACATTGGGGTTGGCGATCACCACGTCGGTGAGATTGGCCGGCAGGTTGATCACCCGGCTTTCGCCAACGGCCAGCAGCAGCGTGCCGTCGGTCTTGGGCGCCATGGTCGCCTGGGCATGAAGGGCCGGCGCCACGGTAGCGCTGACGGTCAGGGCGAGCGCGGTGGCAAGAACGCCGGTCGCGGTGCGCGCCATACGGAGCCTAGACGGGCTGCTCATCTCACTTGCTCCCCAGCTCGACATTGGTGACCGCCGTCCCCCGCGCCACGCGCACCATCGGACCATTGCCGGACGGCGCGCCCGAGGGATCGATGGGCTTGGCGGGAACCGTGCTGCGCTGATAGCGCGAGACGTCGGCACCGGTGGAATAGGTGGAGCGGCCATCGACCGGCCGCGCGGCGGTGATCAGCGTGTTGCCGCCATTCTCGGCATCCACCGCATCGATGTCGCCGGAGGCCAGCGCGGCTTCCAGCTCCTGCGTGTTGTCCGCCAGCGAGCGCAGCGCCAGCGACAGGGCACCGACAGTCTGGGCGACGCTGATCTTTTCGGCCATGCGCGGCGTGACTTCCATGGTCACGTTGGAGAATGTCCGCACCACCGGATTGCCCGATTCGTCGAGGGCGTTGGTGCGTTGATCGGTCGCCAGCACGCGCAGGTTACGCAGGATGGTCTCGGAGACCTTGAGGGGCGGGCCGTCGCCGCCGCCAGGCACGCTCTGCGTGAGAACCAGATCGACGCGATCACCGGGGAAAACAAAACCGGCAACGCTGCTCTGCACCGAGACGGGCACCGTCACGGCGCGCATGCCGGGGCTGAGGGCTGCGGCGAGAAAGCCGCGATCGCCCGGCTTGATCAGCGATCCCTGCGTGACCGGCTGCCCAGCAGCAATGGCGGTGCGCACGACCGCGCCCACCATCTGGGCCTCGTCGGCTTTCCCCTGAATATAATAGGCGTCCTCGACCAGTTCCTTCGGCCAGGGCTGGAAGCGATAGGCATCCGGCCCGACGATCGTCCCGACCGGCAGCGGCTTGGTCGCCACCAGCACATGCGGCATCTGCGCGGTATCGGGCATGGCCGATGCCGTTGCCTGTGGCGATCCCCCGCCGCTGGTGAACATGGACCGGGCGAGAAACGCCGCCGCCACCGCTATGATCAACGCGCCAGCAAGCAGCGCGATCTTCTTCGGTTCCATTTCGAAACTCGCCTCCAGTCGGCGGAGCCACCCCCGGCCCCAATCCGCGTGATCATTAAGTCAAATGGTTAAGATAGCGTTCGCCGAGAACCCAAAGGCCCGCGAGCGCAATGGCGACGCCGTAGGGGATCTCCGGCTGGCCGATTCGGCGCGTCGTCCGGTGGTGGACGACGGTCACGATGGTGACGAGGCCGCCGATCAGCGCCATGACGATGATGAGGGTCGACATTGCCGCCAGCGGAAGCCACAAGGCCAGCGCGCCAAGCATCTTGACGTCGCCCCCGCCCATCATGCCGAGCGCGAACAAGCCCGTGAACAGCAGGAAAACTGCGGCGGCCAGGCCGATTTGCAGCAGAACGTCAGGATAGAAGGACAGGCCATTGGCCCACCACCAGCAGGGCGCGAGCAGCGCGATGGCCAGATTGAGTCGGTTGGATATGATTCGGCTGCGCAGGTCCGTCGTCGCTCCCCATATGAGAAGCAAAGCCAGCATGGCGCTGAGCGCTGTCGATATCCAGACACCCGACATGATGGGGCACGACTAGAGTGTACGCCTTACCAAAGCGTAACCACTATCTGGCGCGCATTCCCTGGCTTTGTCGCGCTGCCACCGATTCGGAGCGGTGCCGATGACCTCGGTCGATATCCTAATCGTCGGCGGCGGTATCGCCGGGTTCAGTCTGGCCGCTGGCATTGCTGGCAACGCTCGGGTCATGCTCATCGAGCAGGAAGATCAGCCCGGCTATCACGCTTCCGGGCGGTCGGTGGCGTTCTGGGAAGAAACCTATGGCGGCCCCGGCGTGCAGCCGTTGACCAGTGCGAGCGGGCCGATGCTGGCGCGGCCGGAACCGTCATTTTCCGAGCATGGCTTTCTCTCGCCGCGCGGCGCCATCCATCTCGGCCGTCATGATCAACAGGTGCTAGCCGACCGCTTGATTGCCGATTTCGCGAGCAGCGACGTCCAGTTCACGCGACTCGGGCGGGAGGCGCTTGCCGAGGCTGTGCCGGGCATCCGCGACGAATGGACGATCGGTGTCGCGGCCCCCTCCTGTGCGGACATCGATACCGGCGGGCTTCTCGCTGCCTATCGGCGGGCCGCACGACGCGGCGGCGCGGAAGAGCGGCTGACGAATCGGCTGCTTTCAGCGCGCCGGGAGGGCGCTGGCTGGGCTGTGGAGACCAGCGACGGGCCGCTGGTGTGCGGCATCATCGTCGATGCAGCCGGCGCCTGGGCCGATGATGTCGCCCGGCGTTGCGGCGTCGTGCCGCTGGGCATCACGCCCCTGCGCCGGACGGTCGTGCAACTGCGCTGCCCAACGGCGCCCGCGCATGTCCCGCTGGTCATCGCGCTCGATGGAAGCTTCTACTTCAAGTCGGAAGGGCAGGGGCGCTTGTGGGTGACCCCGCATGACGAAACGCCGGACGATGCACGCGACGTGGTGCCGGAAGAGCTGGATGTCGCGCGCGCGGTCGATCGGTTTATGCAGGTCACCGACTGGCCGGTCGCGGCCGTGGAGCATAAATGGGCAGGACTCCGCAGCTTCGCGCCCGACCGGCTGCCGGTCTACGGCTATGACCCGGTTGTGCCCGGCTTTTTCTGGTTCGCGGGGCAGGGCGGTTTCGGCATGCAGACGGCGCCTGCCGCAGCACAGATCGGCGCGGCCACGTTGCTCGGCGAGGCGCTGCCGACGGCGCTCCGGCACATCGATGCATCCATCTATGCGCCGGATCGGTTCGGGTCGTCCCGCTGAAGCCGGACCTCATGGGCTCGGCTTCAGCCTGGCGGCTTATTTCAAGGTCTGGAGATAGGCGATGACGTCGGCGCGCTTGGCATCGTCGGCAATGCCCGCAAACGCCATCTTGGTGCCCGGCATCGCCTTCATCGGCGAGCGCAGATAGGTATTCAGCGCAGATGCCGACCAGGTAATGCCGCTCCCCTTGACGGCCGGCGAGTAATTGAACCCGGCGAGCGTTCCGGCCTTGCGGCCGACCACGCCGTGAAGCGAGGGGCCAAGACCATTTTTGTCAGGCTCGACAGAGTGGCACACGCGGCATTGTGCGAACAGCTTGGCGCCATTGGCGGCATCGCCCTCCGGCGCGGCGGCTGGGGCACTGGCGGGCGCCGAGGTTGCGACCTTCGCGGGGGCCGGTGTGGCCGCTGCGGTTTCCTTGGGTGCTGCAGTTTCGGCGGCAGGCTTTGTCGCTGCAGCCTCTGTCGCCTCGGCAGCCGGCGCGGGTGTGGTCGCCGCCTGATTGCCGGCTTCATTTGTGACAGGCACCGCCGCCGCGTTCACGGCGTTTTCCTGCACATTGTCAGGTTCGGAAACATTGTTCTGGGCCGGTTCGGCACTGCCGCCACAGGCCGAAAGCACGGCAAGGCAAGGCAGGATCAGGGCAGCGTGAGCGCGAGTCGACAGCGCGCGAAGGGTGGACATTGCAGCAACTCCCAACAATCTTATCTGTCGTCCTCTCCAACCCTCGCGGGCTTGTGCCCAAGCATCTGGCGTGGCGGACGGGCAGCGTCAACACTCAATTGTGCATTGCGATACGCTGGCCCGGCTAGGCGGCAATCCGGCCGGGCGTCAGCTCTCGGGTTGACAGGGGGCAAATGATCGGGCCTTTGGAACGACTTGCAATCAGGCGCGCCGGCCACGTGGGGGTTACTATTGGCTGAGAATTCTGAGGAACCGGCAGCCATCGTCCTGCCGACGATCACCGGCGGGAGCCGGCTGGATCGCGAATATGGGTTCACCTATCGCATGATCCTCGTCGCGCGCCGCTATCGCGCGATGCTGGACGAGCGCCTGCGTCCGCTGGGCTATGGTTCGGCCCGCATGGAAGCGCTCTCGACGATCGCCCGGTCGCCGGAACCGAGCGCGCAGATTGCCATCGCCAAGCGGATCGGTATCGAAGGGCCAACCCTGACGCGGATGCTCGATACGCTGGAAGCCGATGGCCTGGTGGTGCGGTTGCAGGACCCCAGCGACCGGCGCACCAAGCTGATCCAGCTCACGCCGGCCGGGCAGGAAGCGCTGGATGAAATCATGGCGGTTGCCCACGCCTTCCGCGCGTCGGTGCTGGAAGGGCTGAGCGACAAGGAGATTGATCAGGTCAATGTCGTCACCGACAAGCTCATGAGATTATTGTACGAATCTCCAATGGGCTGATTGCCTTTCGGGTCCGTCGCATCAGGCGCTGGACTTGGCCTGCCGCGCTAGATAGTTGCATTGCGAACGATCTAGGGAGAGCGATCCGCATGGCAACGGGCACGAACGAGCAGGTAGCGCACGGCGCGCCGCGCATTGTGCATCTCGACAAGATAACGATGGGCGGGTTCGAGATTCCCCGGCCCGGCACGGCCCATGAATGGATCGAGCATGATTTCACCGAGCCGCAGGAGGTGGCGGCTCGCCTCGCCGGCGCGCAGGTGGCGATCATCAACAAGGTGCGGCTGGACGCCGCCATGCTGGGCTCGCTGCCGGCCCTCAAGCTCATTGCCGTGACGGCGACCGGGACGGACGTGGTCGACAGCGTCGCGGCCAAGGCCCGGGGCATCGAAGTGCGCAATGTGGTGGGTTACGCCGGCACATCCGTCGCCGAGCATGTGATGATGCTGATCCTCGCGCTCGCTCGCGGGCTGGTGCCGTTTCGCAATTCGGTGGTTGATGGCCAATGGGAGAACGGCCGGGCCTTCTGCGTCTTCGCCGCGCCCGTGCGGGATCTTGCCGGGCAGCGGCTCGGTCTGTTCGGCAGCGGCGCGATTGCGCAGGCCGTCGCCAGTCGCGCGCAGGCGATGGGCATGGATGTCGTGTTCGCAGGGCGCCAAGGGCAGCCGGCCGGTGAGGGGCGGCTGGCCTTCGAGGAGGTGCTGGCGACCAGCGACATCATCAGCCTGCATTGCCCGCTGACGGACGACACGCGGCACATGCTCAACGCGCAGACGCTGGCCGGCATGAAGGCCGGTGCCGTCATCATCAACACCGCGCGCGGCGCCCTGATCGATCTCGATGCGCTGGAGGACGCGCTGGCGTCAGGCCATATCGGCGGCGCCGGAATCGATGTGGCGCCGGTCGAGCCGCCACCACCGGGCAGCCCCATTCTGCGCCTTGCTCAACGCGACAATGTGATCGTCACGCCGCACTCGGCATGGCTGAGCGCACAGGCGGTGACGGAAGTGGCGCGGCGCACCGGCGAGAATGTCGCAACCTTCCTGGCGGCCCGCTAAATGGCGATGAACCGGCGCGCTTTGCTGCAGGAGGCTTTTGCCGTCGCTGTGGCGGCGTGCAAGCGGGCCGAGACGATCATTGCGGCCCTGCCGCCCCGGCCCGAGGGGCGCGTGCTCGTCATCGCCGCAGGCAAGGGCGCCGTGCCGATGGCGCAGGCGGTGGAGCAGCACTGGCCGGATGCCACCGGCCTCGCCGTGACCCGCACTGGCTATGGCGGCCCGCTCACCCGCATCGAGCTGGTCGAAGCCAGCCATCCCGTGCCGGATGCTGCAGGTCTTGCGGCGGCAGAGCGATGCCTCGCCCTGGCTGAGAGCGCCGAGGAAGGCGATCTGCTGCTGGTGCTCCTTTCGGGTGGAGCCTCGGCCCTGCTCGCAGCGCCATCCCCGCCACTCGATCTCGCGGCCAAGCAGGCGGTGACCCGCGCGCTGGTGCGCTCCGGCGCGTCGATCGGCGAGATCAACATGGTGCGGCGCCACCTGTCGCGCATCAAGGGCGGACGCCTCGCGGCGGCTGCCTGGCCGGCGCAGGTCGTGACCCTTGCCGTCTCGGATGTGGTCGGCGATGTGCCGCAGGACATCGGCTCCGGCCCGACCGTGGGCGATGAAAGCACGGTGGCACAGGCGCAAGCCGTGCTGGCGCGCTATGGCATTGCCGATCCGGGCGGCTGGAGCGAATCGATCAAGCCGGATGATCCCCGCCTGGCGGAGAGCCGGTTTGAGGTGGTCGTCCGCCCCGATGACGCGCTGGATGCCGCCGCCGCATTTTTGCAGGCGCAGGGTTATGAACCGGTCATTCTCGATCGGGAGGCCCATGGCGATGCGCGCGAGGTCGCGCGCCGTCATGCCCAGGCCGCGATCCTGGCGCATAATCGTGCCCAACGCTGCGCGCTGCTCTCGGGCGGCGAATTGACGGTGACGGTCACCGGCCATGGGGTCGGTGGCCCCAATCAGGAATATGCGCTGGAGCTGGCCGGGCAGATTGCCGACCATCCCGGCGTGGCCGCGCTGGCTGCCGATACGGACGGGGTGGATGGCAACCGGGATGTCGCCGGAGCCTATGTCGATGGCGAAACCGGCTTTGCGCTGGACGAGGCCGGCATCGATGTCGAGGCAGTGCAGGCCGCCAACGATGCCGGCGGCGCTCTCGGTCAAGTGGGTGCGCTGTTCACGCCTGGGCCGACGCTCACCAACGTCAACGACTTGCGGATCATCCTGGTCGATCCTTGACGGCTCGGCATCGCAAGCATTGAATTTGCAAATCATTTGAATCGGAATTAATAGAAGCTGCATAAATAGGTGAGACGGGAGAGGTGCGATGGACGTCAGGAGGCTGCATCCGATTTTTGGCGCCGAATTGTCCGGTCCCGACCTGTCGCAAGTCCCAGACCAAGCGCTGATCGATCTCGTCGAACGCCTCATGGACGAGCACGTCGTGCTGTGCATCCGCTGCCAGGGGCATATCACGGATGAGGAGCATCTGCGCTTTGCCCGTGCCTTCGGCCCGCTCGAACTGCCCGGCATGTATCGCCCGGATGAGCCGCGCCGGATGGCCTACGGCCTCTACGATGCCTCCAATCTCGACGTGAACGGCGAGATCGTGGACCGCGAATCGCTGCGGGCCAAGTTCGCCAAGGGCAATGAGATTTTCCACGCGGACAGCAGCTTCAACGACATGCCGAGCAAATGGTCGATGCTGCGCGGTGTGATCGTCCCGCCGGAGCGCGGCGACACCGAGTTCGTGGATCTGCGCCATGTCTATGATGAACTTCCGCAGGCGATGAAGGATCGCATCGAGACTCTTGTTGCCGAGCACAGCTTTGCGGCCAGCCGCATCAAGGGCGGCGCCAGCCCCGAGGAAGCGGCCCGTATCCGCGAGATCATGCCGGGCGCGATGCAGCCTATGGTGCGAATCAGTCCCTCGGGTCGCAAGAGCCTGTTCGTGGGCAGCCATGCGTTCCGCGTCGAGGGGCTGAGCGATGCCGAGGGCACGGCCCTGATCGACGAATTGATCGCCTTCGCTAGTCAGGAGAAGTTTATCTACGCGCACAAATGGCGCCAGGGCGACCTGCTGATCTGGGACAATCGCTATGCGCTGCACCGTGGGACTGCGTTCGATTATGTGCGTTACAAGCGCGATTTGCGCCGCGCCAACGTCAATGAATATGGCGAGGAGCGCAGCGCGATCACCGCGCCGTTACGCTCCATTTCCAATTGAGGAGCGCCGGCCGGGTTGAACCGAAGGGCAAAGGCGACGGAAATGCTTGCATTGCTCCATGAAAAGCTGCAAGATAGTTAGGTAGCTAATTACATTGCTGAGGACCGAAGGCTGTCGGCACAAAGCCGTCCTCGTTTCATTCGGTCTTCAGGCGAGAGGAGCAGGCCCATGGATTATCCGCTGATCAGTTGTGACGATCACCTCGATCTCAATCAACTTCCCACCGATCTCTGGACGAGCCGGCTGCCCGACCATCTGAAGGATCGCGGCCCCAAGGTCGAGATGGTCGATGGCCGCGCCACCTGGATGAGCGACGGCAAGAGCCTGGGCGGCTGGTCGGGTGCGCCGAGCACGATGACCGGTCCCAAGCCGATCTTCACCGCCCTGGATCGCGGTGGCATTGTCGATCAGACCGAGCGTCGCCCTGCGGTCGCCGAACTGCGACTGGCCGACATGGATCGGGATGGCGTGTACGCGCATGTCATCTTCGGCCCGGTCACCTCGCTCGATTTCGACGACAAGGAACTGCGCGACGCCTGCTACGGCGCCTATAATGAATGGCTCAAGGAGTTCTGTTCCGCCGCTCCTGACCGGTTGATCGGCGTGCCGATGCTGCCGCCCGAGCCGGAGGCGGCCGTCGCGATGCTGCAGAAGATCGTCGATCTGGGCGGCTTCAAGCAGGCCAATCTGCAGATCGCCATGGCCCAGCCGCGCCTTGAGGACGAGCGCTGGGAGCCGCTGTGGACCATGCTGGAGGAGAATAACATCATTCTCTCCTTCCACGTGACTGTGTTCCCGAGCGTCAGCCGCGCGTTCGACAAGTATAAGGGCAGCCCGGGCGCCACCTTCCTGCACGTGAAGATGTTCATCGAGCAGTTCATGGACCCGTTTGTGGACCTCTTTGCCTGGGGCATTCTCGAGCGTCACCCCGGCCTCAAGATCGTCATTGCAGAGAGCGGCATTGGCTGGCTGCCATGGGTGATCGAGGAGCTGGATTATCGCCACTGGCGCCTGTGGGAAGCCGAGGAATTCTGGAACGCGCGCGGTGGCATCCCGCACAAGATGAAGCCGTCCGAGCTGTTCAAGCGGCAGGTTTATGGCACGTTCCAGCAGAGCCCGACGGCAATCGCGCTGCACAAGTTCTACGGTGAGGACAAGCTGCTTTGGGCGACGGACTATCCGCACCCGGACAGCATCTGGCCCAACAGCCGCAAGGTGCTGGCCGAGTTCACCGAGGGTGCCGATCCGGCGCTGGTGCGCAAGATTGCCTATGAGAATGCCGCCAAGCTCTATGGGCTCGACATTCCGGCCCGCGTGGACGCGATCGCCGCTGAGTAAGCGCGCAATTCGCTGTGAGATAGGAAAAGGGAGGGCGCGCGCTCTCCCTTTTTCATGGCCAGCCCGCGGCTGCGCTAGCTCTGCTGCGGCACCACGCGCCCGATGAACCGGGCAACCTCGCGCTCGATTTCCCTGTTCTCCGGCACCTCGCCCCAGCCGAACCCGGCGTGCGGCATCGCTTCCCACACGTGCAATTCGGCATCAACGCCCGCCTCTCGCAACTTGCGGTGGAAGAGCACGGAATTGGACAGGAAGAGATCGCGCGTTCCAGTCTGCACCAGTGTCGGCGGAAAGCCCCGGGTGAAGTCGCCGAAGAGCGGGGAAAGATAGGCCTGCGTGAGGTCATGGCCGCTGGCGTAGAGCGCGTTGCACTCCGGCAGCCCGCGCTTGAGCACCACATCCAGCTCTTCATTGGTGAGGAAGCTGTCACCCGACTCGGTCAGATCGACTTCGGGCGTCAGCAGCACGAGACCGGCGGGGAGCGGCAGGCCCTGATCGCGAATCATCAGCGTCACAGCCGCGGCGAGATTGCCGCCGGCGGAACTGCCGCCAATCACGATGCGGCGCGGATCGGTCCCGGCCTGCAACGCCCGATATACCGCAAGGCAATCCTCCGGCGCAGCCGGGTAAGGGTGGTCGGGCGGCATACGATAATCCACCGAGACGACCCGGCAGCCCAGCGCCGCTGCCTGCCGGGCACCGGTCGCCTTGGCGAATGCGCCACCGCCGAAAACAAACGCGCCGCCATGAATGAAGAGATAGACCGGACCATCATCTGCTGTTCCGGCGTCCGGCACGCAATCATGGCAGGTCACGCCGGCGATCTGCACGGTGTCGATGGTCACCGGCAGCGTGGCGAGCATGGCTTGCGCCATGGGCTCCCACATGGCGTTGCTGGCCGCCAGCTGTTCCCGCCAGCCTGCCAGATCGGTCGCGGCAGGCCAGTTCGTCGCCGGCGTGGCGGCGCCCGCGATCAGCGCTTGCCGGGCTTGCGGGCTGATCGTCCGGGGTGGCGGGATGTCCCGCGCCGGGAGCTTCACGCTGGTCTGGCCGTGCTCTTCATCCGCCATATTTCTCTCCCGCATCGACGCCGCCATCCGGTTCAGACAGTGACGACGATCTTCCCGATTTGCTGGTTCGATTCCAGATAGCGATTGGCTTCCACGATCTCGCTGAACGGGAAGGTGCGCGCGATCACCGGTTTGAGCTTGCCCAGCTTCAATCCCAGCAGGATGTGTTCCTGCGCGCGCTTGTACCGCTCGGGGTGGTTCCAGATTTCCGAGGCGACCCAGCCGCGCATCGCCAGGCCTTTGAACGCCATATTCCAGTGGGGATAGGGGGTCGGCTGTTCGGACAGGCCGCCATAGATGAACAGGATGCCGCGTTCGGCCATCGCGCTGGTGAGCGTCTGCACATAGGGCCCCTGCACCGGGTCGAACACTAGTCGCGCGCCTTTGCCGTCGGTGATCTGCATCACGGCCTCGACCAGATCCGTCTCCCCGGTCGCGATGACATGGGCGGCCCCGTGCGCCTTGAGCGCCTCGGCCTTGTCGCTGGTGCGCGTGGCGGCAATCGAGACGGCGCCGGCCCAGTTGGCGAGCTGAATCGCAGCGAGACCGACACTGCTGGAGGCTGCGGGAATGATGACATAGTCGCCGATGCCGGCCTTGCCGACCTCGATGATCGCATAGGCCGTCATATACTGCATCCACACTGCCGCAGCCTGCGCGGCGCTGAGGCCGGGTGGTGCGTGCAGGAGGCAGCGGGCCGGCACGATCGCCTGCTCGGCCCAGACGCCATATTGGCCGAGCGGATACATGGGCAGGGCACAGACCCGATCACCGACGGTGAAGCCCGACACGCCATCACCCAGAGCTTCGATGATGCCGCAGGCCTCATAGCCGATCAGCGTCGGCAATGTCGGCTTGGTGGGATAGCGCCCCGCCCGGAACATCGCTTCGGAGCGGTTGAGGCCAATGGCTTCGACCCTGATCCGCACTTCACCAGGGCCGGGCGCGCCGACCGCGATCTCGTCGAAACGGAGCACGTCAGGCGGCCCCAGTTCATGCACGCGGACGACCTTTGCCATCTGTTCTCTCCTGTTGCGGTCAGTTCCGCCGTCTCAAAGCGGTTCGTCGAGCGGCTGCTGCTCGTCGTAGATCGGGTTGTACATGAGCGTTCCGAACTGGGCGACGAGATTGGCGCGGGCCTCGTTCGGTGCTTCAACCGGAATGGCACGGACCAGCGCCTTGCTGCGCGCTTCGATCCCGCGCTGGAACTCCGGGTGGGTCATGATGAACAGGTCGCGGCGGCGAATGCCGCGCAGCACGCGCTCACCCACTTCCTCGCTGGACATGAAGAGGCTTGGGTCGAACCCGGGTGCCGGCCGCGCATCCTTCTTCGCGCCGACGGCCTCGGAGGCCGGGGGCGGCGCATCGTTGCGCAGATGCTCGGGGCGGGTGGCGTTGGTCGTGCTGCCGAGCTGGGTCTGCACTGGGCCGGGGAAGAAGACCGAGGCGCCAAGCGCGGTGCCGCGCAGATCGGTGGCAAGGCTCTCGAACATGCCGGCCACGCAGAACTTGGCGGCGCAATAGAGCCCGGCATTGCCGACCGCAGAAAAGCCGCCGGTCGAGGATGTGACGACGATCTGTCCTTCCTCGCCATGCTTGAGCATCCGCGGCAGCATGGTGACGAGCCCGTTGACGACGCCGCCGACATTGACCGACATGTTGAAGTCCCAGTCCTTGTAGGTCGCCGTCAGCATCGAGCCGGTGACGCCCACGCCGGCGTTGAGCGCCAGCACATGGATATTGCCGAACTGCGCCTCGGCTTCATCGGCGGCGCGTGCCCAGCCATCGCGGTCTGCGACATCCAGCTTGATGGCGTGAACGGCCAGATTGGTCTTGGCAAAGCCTTCCATCGCCTGATCGAGCGCGTCCTGACGGATGTCGGCGATAACGACCCGCATCCCCGCTTCGCCGAAGGCCTTTGCCATGCCCCAGCCCATGCCGCTCGCGCCGCCGGTGATGAAGGCCGTCTTGCCACTCACGTTCAACATCAGATCACCTCTCCTCAATCCGCCTGCTCATGCGGGATGGCACGGCCCTATCGAGATCAGGATGACTAAGTCCACAAAAAAGCGGCGGCGCGTGTCTGGCATGGCTGCGGCTAGCAACGGGCGGATGTGCAATAAGCCGGCGGTAGGCGCGGCGCCGCTCCTGCTCGCAGCGAGCCGGCGGTTTGTTGATTAGGTCTTTCCGCCGGATGCCGCGCGCGATCAGCGCACGCGGTTCACGCGCACAGCCGCCTGCCGCCCGACCTGCATCAGATAGCTGCCGAGCGCGCCCTTGCGGATGGTGACCGAGTCCTGGGGGGCGGGCGGCTGGAAGGCAGTCATCCGCTCCGTCATCCGCCAGACCGCGCCATCCCCGAGCGTGACCTGCCAGAGCCCCGGGCCGATCTCGCGCACGCTTGCCACGGTGGCGCTTGTTTCCTTGTCGTCCTGCGATGCGCGGGGCTGGCGCGTGGCGCGCTCCACCTGCTCGGCGCCAAAGCCGGTCGTCGCTGCGGGGGCGGGCGGGGCAGCCGGTGCGGGCGCGGGGTTGCGGCTCGCACTGCCGGATGCGGGGGCGCCCGGCACAGGCGCGGGAGAAGAGGCGCCGCCTTGCGGCTGATTATACTGCGCCACCGAATCGTAGCAGGCGAGGCGAGCTTCCGTGGACCCAATTCTCGCGCAGGTCGCCAACTGGTCGTTCAGGCTGCCCTGCGCTTGGACCACACCGCCCAGTCCGGCTGCGACGATGATGAAGGCGCTGACTGTCGCCACGGATTTGCTGATCACCGGTCCTCTCGCTCCCACATATCTTGTCTTCTCGTGACGCGGTCGTCCGCGTGGCGAAAATCTTACTACGCCATCTATTGCGGGTCTAACGATTTTACGGGATCGCCCGGGGATGACTATTATGTCTGATTATTTTGCATAAACATTGACCGCTGCTCGAAAATGCGATGAATCTGGCCGAATCACGCGAAAGGTGGGTCTTTGGGGATCGGTCATCATGAATAAGGGGCGCGCGGCGCTCGGTTCGGTCCGGGCGCGCATCAGCAGGGCTTCGATTATCAGCGCCGGGCTGGCCCTGTTGGGCCGGTCGGGCCTGGACGGCTGCACTCTGCAGGCCGTCGCTGCCGACCTTGAAGCCGATCCGGCCGAAATCGAAGAGCATTTCGCGAGCGACGATCAACTTCTGACGGCGCTGGCGCAGGATATGGTGCGTGCTGCCGAGGGCGGCGCGGCAGGCCCGGGCTGGCGCGGTCGCCTTGCCTTGCGCGCGCAGACCAGCCGGGCCGCTATGCTCTCCAGTCGCGATGGCGCCAGGCTGTTCGCGCATGTCGCCTCGCGCTTTCCTCTCGCGGTGGGGACGCCGGACGCGGTCGCACCCTTGTGCGAGGTCGGCCTCGCACTCGATGAAGCCCGCGTGATCGCGCAGGCGCTCGAGCATTTCGTGATCGGGTGGACGCTGGTCGAGCAGGCCCGTGCCGAACCATCGGGACCGGACAGTTCCTTCGATCGCCAGCTGGATGTCCTGCTCGACGGCATCGACGCCGACGCCCCGTCGCCGGCGCCCGGCCCGCGGGACGAGCGTCAGGCCCGGTTCCAGTCCAAGCTCTGGGTCTTTCTGCGCAATGCCCGCGAGAGCGCGAATATCTCCTTCGCCCGCACCGCGCATATCAACGAGCTGGACCGGCGGATCCTGCTGCTCCTTCATGTCCAAGGGGGCATGACCCTCGCGCAGATTTCCCTGGCCTGCGGTGTCGACAAGGCGCAGATCAGCCGTGCCATCAAGCGCATGGGCGAGGTCGCCCTGCTGCTGCGCAGCGGCATCCGCAGCCCCATCCGGCTCAGCCCGAGCGGCAAGCAGCTGGCGGATCGGCTGCAGCGCCATGCCGAGCTGCGCAATCGGGAGCTCACCTTCGGCATCAGCGATGAGGAACTTCAGACGCTCTCCGGAGTGCTGGACATGCTGCTGACCCGCGCCATTGCCCTGTTCGAGCAGGAGCGCAAGCAGGCGGCGAGCAATCAGCGGCCCGAGACCGTGGCATTTCAGGATCTCGTCGATGAAGGCCTGCCGGACGAAAACGGTGTCGCGGCGGACCGCTCACGCGTGCTGCCGCCGTTCGTCACTCTGTGCTCCTACATGCTGCGCGGCGGTGCCCTTGCCCATAAGCGCCAGACCAGCCTTTCGAATTTCGAGACCTGGGTCATGGCGGAAATCTGCCGCAATCCGCCGATCAGCTGGCCCCAGCTGGTGCTGGCATTGGCGCGCGACCAGAGCCAGGCGGGCCGCACCGTCAATCATCTCATCGAGATCGGCCTGATCGAGCGGACCGGACGCCCGGGACGCCGCCACGGCTTCTTCGGTCCGACCGAGAAGGGACGCGCGGTGAGCCAGATCATTGAGGAGACAGCGGTTCGGCGCAGCGAGTTCCTGTTTCAGGGCATCCCTGCCGACCAGCTCGACAGCTTCATGACGACATTCGATGCGCTGACGCACAATGCCGAAGTCCAGCTCGATCGGGAGCGGGCGATCCAGGAAATGGATCGGGATTGAAGGCCTCCGCCCGGCCTGAAATCGTTCAGGCCTAGTCGGGCAGCGGAATGAACTCGCGCTCGCCGGGCACGATGTCGAACCGGCCCTGTCGCCAGTCGTCCTTGGCCTGTTCGATGCGATCGCGGGAGCTGGACACGAAGTTCCAGTAGATGTGCCGTGGCCCATCCAATGGCTCGCCGCCGACCAGCATGATGCGGGTCGGGCCATTGGCGCGCAGGACGATCTCGCTGTCCGGCTTGAAGATCACCAGTTCGCCGGCGTTGAAACCGCCGCTCTGGCCTTCCACCGCCAGCCCGCCCGAGATGACATAGACCGCGCGTTCGATATGGTCGGTGCCCAGCCGGTAGCGCGCGCCGTCCTGGAGCGCGACGTCGGCGTAGAGCATGTCCGAGAAGGCCTGCACCGGCGAGGTCAGCCCGTCGCTGCTCCCAGCGACGACGCGGATGCGCACGCCCTCTGCCTCCGTTTCGGGAATCGTGTCGGCGGGGTGATGGAAGAAAGCCGGATCGACCTCCTCCTTCGCTTGCGGCAGCGCGACCCAGGTCTGAAGGCCGAACAACGGCCCGCCTGCGGCGCGGGTATCATCGGCGCTGCGCTCGGAATGGACGATGCCGCGCCCTGCCGTCATCCAGTTGACGGCGCCGGGGCGCACCGGCTGGACCTTGCCCAGCGAATCGCGGTGGAGGATTTCGCCCTCCAGCACATAGGTCACCGTGGCGAGGCCGATGTGCGGATGGGGGCGGACGTCCAGGCCCTCGCCGGCCGAGAAGGTCGTCGGGCCGAACTGATCGAAGAACACGAAGGGGCCGACCATCCGGCGATGGGCCGATGGCAGCGCGCGCCGGACCTGAAAGCCATCGCCCAGATCGCGCACGGGCGGCAGGATGATCATGTCGACACTGTCGATGCCGGTCTGGCGCAAGGTCATCGGGACTGCTCCTTCAGATTGACTGCTTCATATCCTTTTACCGAATGACCAGCTCGGCTTGCCAACCGGCTTAGGCCAGTCTGGTCATCCAGCCATGCTCGTCCGGCTTCTGGCCGAGCTGCACGCCGACCAGTGCCTCGCGCAGCGCGCGGGCCACCTCGCCGCCGTCGCCATTGCCGATGACGAAATTGCCTTGGGTCGAGCGCACTTCGCCGATGGGCGTGATGACCGCAGCGGTTCCGCAGGCGAAGGCTTCCTTCAGCTTGCCGATCTTGGCGTCGGCCATCCACTGCTCGAAACTGTAGGGCTCTTCCTTCACCGTGTAGCCGGCATCCTCCGCGACGAGCCGCAACGAATCGCGGGTGACGCCGGGCAGGATCGAGCCGTTGAGCGGCGGGGTGATGATCGTGCCGTCATTGAACACGAACATGATGTTCATGCCGCCCAGCTCCTCGATCCACTTGCGCTCAACCGCATCGAGGAACAGCACCTGGTCGCAGCCATGTTCGATGCCGACGGATTGCGGCTGCAGGCTCGCCGCATAATTGCCGCCGCACTTGGCAGCGCCTGTGCCCCCGGGCACCGCGCGGACGTAATCATGGCTGACCCACAGCGTCACGGCCGACTTGCCGCTCTTGAAATAGCCGCCGACCGGGGACGCGATCACGCAATAGACATATTCGCGCGCCGGGCGGACGCCGAGGAAGGCCTCGCTGGCGAACATGAAGGGGCGCAGATACAGGCTGCCCTTGTCGGCATCCGGCACCCAGTCGATGTCCGCTGCGACCAGCTTGCGGATGCTCTCGACGAACAGATCCTCGGGCAGATGCGGCATGGCGAGGCGTGTGGCGCTCTGGTTGAAGCGGGCGGCGTTGGCCTCCGGGCGGAAGCTTGCGACGGACCCGTCCGGTAGGCGATAGGCCTTGAGCCCCTCGAAAATCTCCTGCGCATAATGGAGCACGGCGGCTGCCGGATCGAGCGGGATGGGCTGGCGCGGACCCAGTACGGCATCATGCCAACCCTGTCCCTCGGTATAGCGGATCGTCACCATATGATCGGTGAAGAGCGTGCCGAAACCGAGCGTGGCCATGGCGGCAACACGGTCCTCGGGCGAGGTGGGGGTGGCGAGCGGCTGGGTCGTGAAGTCCAACATACGAAATCTGTCCATTGAGGCTGGATGGGTTCAGGTGGCGCAGGCGGTATCAGGATAAAAGCAAGCTGTCATGCCCCCCGCGCGTCCGCTGGTGGCATCAGTTGCCGCGCCGTTGCAGGTGCGCCGCGCTCAGCCCAGCCAGAACAGGGCAGCGCCCGCCAGCGAGGCGAGCAGGGACGCAAAGAGCGGAGCGGATGCGATGATGCCATTGCGTCCCCCGGCCAGTACAAGCGCCATCACGCCTTTGACGGCGGTATTGGCGAAGACCGGGGCGGCGAGGATGAAGCCCGCCGTGGCGTTGTCGAGCGTTTGTGCGGGCAGGCCGGCAAGGGTGAGCACCGCCGCGTCCACATCCATGAAGCCGGTGAGGCCTATGACGACGGCGATGCCTTCGTCGCCCCAGACATCCAGCGCCCATCGCGCCACCAGCGAGAAGACGGCAACGAAGCCCGCCAGCATCAGCGCCGGGCCAAAATCAAAGGGATTGCCGAGCTTCACCGGTGCCCCATCCGGCGAATCGTCGCGGCGCCAGGCGATCAAGGCCATGATCGCCGAGACGACCAGCGCTGGGGCCAGCACCAGCGCAAGCGTGGGCAGGGCGCGGGGCACGAGGATGGCAGTCAACACCTGCACGCGCACGAACATGACGATGGTGGCGATGGCGATGCCGGCGGTCAGCACGCCGCGTAATTCCGGCTCGGTGCGCAGGCGGCGGGCGTACCAGGCCGTCACGGCAGTGGACGAGACGATGGCGCCGGTCAGCGCCATCATCAATACGCCCCGGCTGCTGCCGAACCGGCGCGCGACGACATAGCCAGCAAAGGAGAGCCCGGCGACCAGCACCACCACCATCCAGATCTGGCGGGGGTTCCAGGCCTCGTAGGGGCCATAATTGGCATCGGGTAGCAGTGGGAGGACGACGAGGGCGACCAGCGCAAAGCGGGCGACGCCCTCGATCTCGGCTTCCGTCAGCCCGCGCAGCAGGGTGTGCATCGAGTGGCGGGCGCTCAGCAACACGAAGGCCGCGCCCGCCGCCGCCAGAGCGATGGCTGGCGAGAGCGCCACTGCGGCATAGCCGATGGCGAAGGTCAGGAGCGCCGCCACAATCGTGGTGGCCGAAAGCTGGTCGTCGCGAATCGCCTGGCCGAAACCAATGAGTAGCGCGCCGACGACGCCAAGCGCCATGATCGCGGCGATCATCTCCGGCAGGAGCGCCGACAGGCCACCGGCAAAGCCGATCAGGCCGAAGGTGCGGAACCCCGCCACCCGTTGCCCGGCCTGCTTGTCGCGCTGCGTCCAGCCTCGTTCGAGGCCGATCAGAAGGCCGGCGGCGAGAGCAGCGAGAAGCCCGAGCAGCGATGGAGATAGAGCAAGGCTCATGGTCAGAGCGTCAGCAGGCGGATGTCCGGCCCAGCCGCTGCGAGAAAGGCAATGGGGCCAGTGATCTCGATACGGGAGTCGAGGCCGTCCGCCGCCACGCCTGCCATGGCAAGGCCGCTCTGGCAGAGGCTGATCGCCACGCCTTCATCCAGCGCATCATCCAGCAATTGCGCGAGCGTCGGCTCCCCAGCTGCAGTCCAGGCGGCGTCCTGCGGGGCGCGGATCGGGGTGCGCAACAGGGCAGCCGCCTCGCCTTGCAGGAAGATGCGGGCCGCGCTTCCCAGGGCGATCTCCGCCCGCGCGAGGGACAGGGCCGCGCGCAACCGAGACGGCTCGGCGCTGATGACGACGAGAGCGAGAGGCGGCCGCGCGCTCATGCGCAGGCCAGCGCGGCCTTGCAGGCCGGGTCCGGCGGAATGGCCATGGTCCGCAGACGACGGGCCAGCAGATCGAAGACAATGAGCTTGCCGGTCGTCGCTTCACCGAAGGGCACGAGGGCGCGGATGACCTCCAGCGCTGCCATCGATCCGATGATGCCGGTCAGCGCCCCAACAATGCCTTCCTCGGCGCAGGTGCGGGCGGGGTCGGTGCGGGTGTCGCCGACCAGGCAACGGTAGCAGGGCTGGCCGTCCTCCCATCCCCGCCAGACCCCGATCTGCCCCTCGAACTGGCCGACAGCAGCGCTCACCAGCGGAATGCGCAGCCGGGTCGCGGCGTCCGACACGGCGAGGCGCGTCTCGAAATTGTCGCAGCCATCCAGAATGATGTCGGCATCGCGCAGCAGCGTCGCGGCATTGTCGGCATCCAGCGCGGTGTTGATCGGAATGGCATGACAATCCGGGTTGAGGCGGCGCACGGCGTCCCGCGCGGCTTCCGCCTTCGGGCGACCGATGTCGTCGCTGGCGAACAGGATTTGCCGCTGCAGGTTGGAGAGGCTGACCCTATCATGATCGATGATGCGCAGGGTGCCGATGCCGGCTGCCGCCAGATAGGCGATGGCCGGGCACCCGATGCCCCCCGCACCGATGATCGCGACATGCGCGCCCGCCAGCCGGGCCTGCCCTGCGCCGCCGATCTCGCGTAGCACGATGTGGCGGGCATATCGCTCAAGCTGATCGTCGGTGAAGTCCATCGGTGCGACCGTGTGTCAGGCCGTGCGCACGCCGGTGGAGCCGAAGCCGCCTGCGCCGCGTGCTGTATCGTCCAGCGTCGTGACCTCCACCATCCGCGCGATCTGGACCGGCGCCACGATCAGCTGGGCGATACGGTCGCCGCGCTTGATCTCGAAATCCTCCGCGCCGAGGTTGATGAGGATGATCTTCAGTTCGCCCCGATAATCGCTGTCGATCGTGCCGGGCGTGTTCGGCAGCGTGATGCCGTGCTTGAGCGCCAGTCCTGACCGTGGCCGCACCTGCACCTCGAACCCCTCAGGAATGGCAAGCGCGAGACCGGTGGCCACCGCATGGCGGGCCATGCTCGGCAGCGTTACATCCTCGGCGGAGACCACGTCCATGCCGGCCGCCCCGGCGGTAGCATAGCTGGGCAAGGGTAGGTCTTCGCCATGGGGCAGGCGCTTCACCGCAATGTCAACGAGCGGCCAGTTCATCGGAAATCCTTTCAATCAGCCGCGTGGCGACAAGGGCTTTGGGCATGTCCGGCCAGTCTTCAACGCCCTGCGCCGTGACCAGATGGACGCTGTTGCGCGATCCGCCCATGACATCGCCGGACACGTCATTGGCGACGATCCAGTCCGCGCCCTTGCGCTGGCGCTTGGCGATGGCGTGGTCGACCACCGTTTCCGTCTCAGCCGCGAAGCCGACGAGCAGGGCGGGGCGCTGGGCGTGGCGCGCGAGCGTCGCGAGGATATCGGGATTCTCGGCCAGCGCGAGTGGGGCGGGCGCGCCCGAGCCATCCTTCTTGATCTTCTGCTCGGCCTCGTCTGCGGCGCGCCAATCGGCCACCGCTGCGACGAGGATGGCGATATCGGCCGGCAGCGCTGCCTCCACAGCGGCCTGCATCTCTCGCGCGGTCTGCACGTCCACCCGGGTGACGCCACGCGGCGTGGGCAGGCTGACCGGCCCTGCGACGAGCGTGACGCGCGCACCGGCCTGGGCGGCGGCGGCGGCAATCGCAAAGCCCTGTTGCCCGGAGGAGCGGTTGGCGATGTAGCGCACCGGGTCGATCGGCTCATGAGTCGGCCCGGCGGTCACCAGCACATGGCGGCCAAGCAGATTGGCGTGGCTGAGATCGGGCGCGTGGATCGTGCGGCTGGTGTCGGTCAGCAGGGCGGCCGGCGACGGCGCTTCCGCCAGCAGCCGCTCGATCTCCTGCACGATGGCGGTCGGGTCGGGCAGGCGGCCCTTGCCCCACTCGTTGCAGGCCATGGTGCCGACGTCCGGCTCCATCACATGGATGCCATCGCCGCGCAGCGTGTCGAGGTTTCGCTGGGTGGCCTTGTGGTGCCACATCCGCACATTCATCGCGGGGACGGCGAGTACCGGCTTGTCGGTGGCGAGCAGCACGGTGGTGGCAAGATCGTCGGCGATGCCCGATGCCATTTTGGCCAGGATGTTGGCGGTCGCCGGCGCGACGACGATCAGGTCGGCCTCGCGGCTGAGCTGGATATGGCCGATCTCGCGCTCCTCCTTGAGGTCGAACATGTCGCCATAGACATGATCCTCGGTGAGCACGCCGAAGGAGAGCGGCGTCACGAACTGGGTGGCGGCGTCGGTCAGCACGGCGCGCACGGCAAGGCCCTTGCCCTTGAGCAGGCGCACCAGTTCCAGCGCCTTGTAGGCGGCGATCCCGCCGGAGACGATGAGGAGGATCCGCTGGGTCATGATGGTTCCATAGCGGCTGGGCGCCGGTCCGGCTAGCGGCTCGGTAGGGGCGGGGCGTCAGGCAAGGAGCGCCATGGCACCCGCGCCGGCTGCTGCCGCCAGAATCGCCACGCCCGCATATCGCCAGAACCAGCCGACCTTCACCTGCACCAGCTTCACCGCCGGCAGGGGCGGCGGGGGCGGGGCGCCACCCGGCTCGGGATAGGCTTCCTCCAGTCGCCGGATGAGGCCGGGCAGGCGGCGGATCGTGTCCACGGTTTCATGGATCGAATCGGCGAGCTTGGCTTCGGGGCCGAGTTCGTCGCGCAGCCAGCTCTTCACATAGGGGCCGGAGACGTCCCACATGTTGATCGTCGGGTCGAGCATGGTCGCCACGCCTTCGACCATGACCATCGTCTTTTGCAGCAGCAGCAGATGGGGCTGCGTCTGCATGTCGAAATCGCGGGTGATGGCGAACAGGCCATCCAGCATCTGACCTACGGACAGCTCGCTCACCGGCTTGCCGCGCATCGGTTCGCCGACGGCACGCAGGGCGGTCGCGAACTCGGCGACATTGTGGTGGGCCGGCACATATTGCGCTTCGAAATGGATTTCCGCCACGCGGCGATAGTTGCCGGTGATGAGACCATAAAGGATCTCTGCCAGCCACAGGCGCGCGCGCCGGTCGATCCGTCCCATGATGCCGAAGTCGATGGCGACGATGGTGCCATCGGCCTGCACGAACAGATTGCCCTGGTGCATGTCGGCATGGAAGAAGCCGTCGGCGATCGCTTGCCGCAAGAAGGTGTTGACCAGCCGCGCGGCCAGATCCCTCAGGTCATGCCCGGCCGCGACCAGCGCCGCTCGGTCGCTGATCTTGATGCCGTCGATCCATTCGAGAGTCATCACCCGGCCGTTGGTGCGATCCCAGTCGATCTGCGGGATGCGATAGCGCGGCACGGCGGACATGGCCTCGGCCAGTTCGGAGGCAGAGGCCGCCTCGCGCCGCAGATCCAGCTCGCGCGCTGTCCAGCGCTTGAGATTGGCCACAACCAGACGCGGTCGGAGGCGCGAGGCCTCGCCGCCCAGTTGCTCCAGATGCGCCGCCGCCCATTCATAAGTGTCGATGTCGCGGTTGAATCGCTCGCGAATGCCCGGGCGCAGCACCTTGATGGCGACCGCGCGGCCGTCCGTCGTCACGGCACGATGCACCTGCGCGATGGACGCCGCGCCGACGGCCTGCTCATCGACGCTGGCGTAGATCGATTCGAGCGGTCGCCCGAAGCTGGCTTCGATCTCGGCGCGGATCGCGGAGAAGGGCATGGGCGGGAGCGCGTCCTGCAGCGACAGCAGATCGCGGGCAGCATCCTCACCGACCAGATCGGGGCGCGTCGCCAGCGACTGGCCGAGCTTGATCGCGGCCGGGCCAATGGCTTGAAACGCCTCCGCATAGCGCGGCTCCTTGGGCACGCGCGCACCGAGCCGCGCCAGCCGTGCGAGGCGGCGGACTGGGGCGGGCGTATTGCCATCCCGCTCGATACCGCGCAGCGCGCCATGCCGGGCGAGGGTCCGCCCCCATGAGAGCAGGCGCCAGAGATGGGTGATGTGGGCTGTCATGACCTTATCGCCTTGCGAAACGCACCATGGCGCTGCTGCGCTGGCGAATCATATCTTCCATCCAGAATGAATGGCGACGAGGCCGCCCATGATCGGCTCGGCCTTCGCTTGCACGAAGCCCGCCTCTTCGATCATGCCCTTGAACTTGGGCATGTCCGGGAAGCGGCGGATCGACTCGATGAGATAGCGATAGCTCTCCGCATCGCCGGCGATCATCTTGCCCAGCTTGGGCACCAGCTTGTGCGAATAGGCGTCATACACATCGCCGAAACCGGGCCAGGTGGTGCTGGAAAACTCCAGGCAGAAGAAGCGGCCGCCATATTTGAGCACGCGATGCGCCTCGCGCAGCGCGGCCGGGATATCGGTCACATTACGGATGCCGAACGCGATGGTGTAGGCATCGAAGCTGCGATCCCCGAAGATCAGCTGCTCGGCATTTTGCGGCTGCCAGACCAGCCCCTCGATGCCGCGCTTCTGCGCCCGCTTCATGCCGACGGCGAGCATATCCTCGTTGATGTCGCTCACCGTCACGCGCGCGCCATGCTTGGCCATGCGGAAGGCGATGTCGCCGGTGCCGCCCGCCATGTCGAGAATCGCCTCGTCCTTGCGCGGCTTTACGCGGCGGACGAACTGGTCCTTCCACAGCCGATGCATCCCGCCGGACATCGCGTCGTTCATGATGTCGTAGTTGCGGGCGACATTGGAGAAGACGTTGCCGACCAGCTTCGTCTTTTCCTCGGGGGCTACCTCACGATAGCCAAAGGACACTGTCTCGCTCATGGGGCCGGGCTCTAGCCGACTCTGCCTGTCGCGCAAAGGGCGAACCATGCCGGAGCGGCCGATGCCGCGCGGGATAGGCCGCTGTCAGCTCATGCCGGGTCGGCGAGCGGGACCGGCGCGCCGAGATGCGCCAGGAAATCCGGCTTGCCGATCGCGATCCCACGTGCCCGCAGCAGCGCATAGGCCGTCGTCGCGTGGAACAGGAAATTGGGCAGCATGAAGCCGGTGACATAATCCCGCCCGTGGAACCGATAGCCCTGACCGTTCGGGAAGCGCAGCACGATCTCGCGGTCCTCGCTGCTCTCCAGTTGCGCGGGCGTGACGCTCTGGACGAAGGCGATGGTCTTCGCGCACCGCTCTTGCAGGGCATCGAGACTCGTCTCGTTATCCGGCATGGCGGGCGGCTCGATGCCGGCGAGACGGGCGATGCCGTTCTTCGCGCTGTCCGACGCCATCTGATATTGGGCGGTGAGCGGGCGCATATCCTCGATCAGCCGGGCGCCCAGCAGATCGGCCTCGGCAGCCCGCACATCCGGGCGCGCGAGCCACCTCTCCATGTTGGTCAAGCTGTTGACGAGGAGGGGAACGGTGATCGCGTGCATGGTCAGGGTCATCAGCTCTCGCCTTTGCTGCCAGGGTATTGGGCCGGGTGATTGGGATGTGCGCGCGCAGGCCGAAAGAGGCAAGGCGGCATTTCAAAACGCCTCGCCGCCACGCGTGCCCCTTGGGGTGAGCCGTGCTTGACCGGTTGCCGGCCTCTCTGTATAGGCCCGCCTGCCTCGCGGCCCGCAACCTGTGCTTTCACTAGGATTCGGTCGCTCGTCCGCTGGGTCATACAGAGCTTGAACATTGCCTATGCTCTTGCGGGGCCAGGGGGTCTTTACCGACCGCCGGGTCTCTTGTCGTTTGGAGGTCAGCCCCGGCTGGCCATCGGCCGACCCAGGACATGCAGATGGCAGAGTAACTGAAAAAAGGTGAAGGGCTTCATGCCAACGATCAACCAGCTGGTCCGCAAGGGCCGCGAGCCGCAGAAGGCCAAGAGCAAGGTCCCTGCGATGGAGCAGAACCCGCAGAAGCGCGGCGTCTGCACCCGTGTCTACACCGTGACCCCGAAGAAGCCGAACTCGGCTCTCCGCAAGGTCTGCAAGGTGCGCCTCACCAACAGCCGTGAGGTCATCAGCTACATTCCGGGCGAAGGCCACAACCTCCAGGAACACAGCGTCGTGCTGATCCGTGGCGGCCGTGTGCGCGACCTTCCCGGTGTGCGCTATCACGTTCTTCGCGGCGTTCTGGATACCCAGGGCGTCAAGGACCGCAAGCAGAGCCGTTCCAAGTACGGCGCGAAGCGTCCGAAGTAAGCAGGGGAGAACAGAGATATGTCACGTCGTCGTCGCCCCGAAAAGCGCGTCATCCTGCCCGATCCCCAGTATGGCGATCAGGTTCTGTCCAAGTTCATGAACAGCGTCATGTATGACGGCAAGAAGGCGGTCGCTGAGCAGATTGTTTATGGCGCACTGGCCACCGTCGAGACCCGCGCCAAGAAGGATCCGATCTCGGTCTTTCATGACGCCCTCAACAATGTGAAGCCGGGCATCGAGGTCCGCAGCCGCCGCGTTGGCGGTGCGACCTATCAGGTGCCGGTGGAAGTCCGTCCCGAGCGCGCCCAGGCGCTGGCCATTCGCTGGCTCATCAATGCGGCGCGCAGCCGCAGCGAGACCACGATGGCGGCCCGCCTCTCCGGCGAGCTTCTGGATGCCGCGAACAACCGTGGCAATGCCGTGAAGAAGCGTGAAGACACGCACCGGATGGCCGAAGCCAACCGCGCCTTCTCGCATTACCGCTGGTAAGCACTATATTGGACGCCGGGGCAGTCACAGGACTGTCCCGGCTTCCTGCACCACCGTTCGCTCGGGCCTGTCGAAGGGCTGTTCTTCCGTGAGGGGAGAAACGGGTCCCCGCCGAGCCAACCCGAACGGAGAGGAACCTTTCAGACCGCAGCCCCGCCGCACGCGGGCAATGGAGTAAAGATCATGGCCCGCAGCCACCCGCTCGAGCGTTACCGCAATTTCGGCATTATGGCGCACATCGACGCCGGCAAGACGACGACGACCGAGCGCATCCTCTATTACACCGGCAAGTCCTACAAGATCGGCGAAGTGCACGACGGCGCCGCCACGATGGACTGGATGGAGCAGGAGCAGGAGCGCGGCATCACGATCACGTCGGCTGCGACGACCTGCCTGTGGAAGGCCGATGAGGGCAAGGGCCCCGAGCATCGCCTGAACATCATCGACACCCCCGGCCACGTGGACTTCACCATTGAGGTGGAGCGCTCGCTGCGCGTGCTCGACGGCGCGGTCGCCGCGTTCGACGGCGTTGCCGGCGTGGAGCCGCAGTCGGAGACGGTGTGGCGTCAGGCCGACAAGTACGGCGTGCCCCGGATGTGCTTCATCAACAAGCTCGACCGCACGGGCGCCAATTTCTATTATTGCGTGCAGACGATCATCGATCGCCTGGGCGCGACCCCGGCCGTCCTGTATCTGCCCATCGGCGCGGAATCGGACTTCAAGGGTCTCGTCGACCTCGTCAACAACCGCGCGATCATCTGGAAGGATGAGAATCTGGGCGCCGAATTCTTCTATGAAGAAATTCCGGCCGACCTCGCCGACAAGGCTGCCGAGTATCGCGAGAAGCTGGTCGAGCTGGCCGTCGAGCAGGACGATGCCGCGATGGAAGCCTATCTCGAGGGTAACGAGCCCGACGTCGCGACGCTCAAGAAGCTGATCCGCAAGGGCACGCTGAACCAGAGCTTCGTGCCGGTGCTGTGCGGCTCGGCCTTCAAGAACAAGGGCGTGCAGGCGCTGCTGGACGCGGTCGTCGACTATCTGCCCAGCCCGCTGGACATCGAGGACGTGCAGGGCATCAACCCCGACACGGAAGAGCCGGACAGCCGCGCGACCAGCGACGAGGCGCCGTTCTCCGGTCTCGCGTTCAAGATCATGAACGATCCGTTCGTCGGCTCGCTGACCTTCCTGCGCGTCTATTCCGGCACGCTGAGCAAGGGCACCTATCTGAACTCCGTGAAGGACAAGAAGGAAAAGATCGGCCGTATGCTCCTGATGCATGCGAACAGCCGTGAGGACATCGATACGGCTTATGCCGGCGATATCGTCGCGTTGGCCGGCATGAAGGAAACGACGACCGGTGACACGCTGTGCGCCGAACGTCAGCCGATCATCCTGGAGCGTATGGAATTCCCCGAGCCGGTCATCGAGCTGTCCGTGGAGCCCAAGACCAAGGCCGACCAGGAGAAGATGGGCGTTGCGCTCAATCGTCTGGCTGCCGAGGATCCGTCGTTCCGCGTCTCGACCGACCACGAATCGGGCCAGACGATCATCAAGGGCATGGGCGAACTTCACCTCGAAATCCTGGTCGATCGCATGAAGCGTGAGTTCAAGGTCGAGGCGAACGTCGGTGCGCCGCAGGTGGCCTATCGCGAGTATCTCAAGAAGGCCGTCGACGTCGACTACACCCACAAGAAGCAGTCGGGCGGCACCGGCCAGTTCGGCCGCATCAAGGTGAAGGTCACGCCGGGCGAGCGCGGTGCGGGCATCATCTTCAAGGACGAGATCAAGGGGGGCAATATTCCCAAGGAATATATCCCGGCGATCGAGAAGGGTATGCGCGAGACGGCGGCCACGGGCTCGCTCATCGGCTTCCCGATCATCGACTTCGAGATCAACCTGTATGACGGCGCCTATCACGACGTCGACTCGTCGGCGCTGGCATTCGAAATCACCGGTCGCGGTGCGATGCGTGAAGTCGCGCAGAAGGCCGGCATCACGCTGCTCGAGCCGGTGATGAAGGTCGAGGTGGTGACGCCTGAGGAATATCTGGGTGACGTCATCGGCGACATGAACTCGCGTCGTGGCCAGATCCAGGGCACCGACAGCCGCGGTAATGCGCAGGTTGTCGAGGCGATGGTCCCGCTGGCCAACATGTTCGGCTATGTGAACTCGCTCCGCTCGTTCACCCAGGGCCGCGCGAACTACTCCATGCAGTTCTCGCACTATGACGAGGTGCCGCAGAACGTCGCGGACGAGGTGAAGGCGAAGCTGGCCTAAGCCGGCACTTTCATCTGGATTTATGTAAATTTGCTGTTATGGGGGCGCCTTCGCGAGGCTTCCCCGAGCGGTTGAACCCAAGCTATTGAGCGAAAAGAGGTAGGAAATGGCTAAGGCTAAATTCGAGCGGAACAAGCCGCACTGCAATATCGGCACCATCGGTCACGTCGACCATGGCAAGACCACGCTGACCGCCGCCATCACCAAGGTGCTGGCCGAAACCGGTGGCGCCACGTTCACGGACTATGCCAACATCGACAAGGCTCCCGAGGAGCGCGAGCGCGGCATCACGATCTCGACCGCGCACGTCGAGTACGAGACCGGCGCCCGTCACTATGCGCACGTCGACTGCCCGGGCCACGCTGACTATGTGAAGAACATGATCACCGGTGCCGCCCAGATGGACGGCGCGATCCTCGTGGTGAACGCTGCTGACGGCCCGATGCCGCAGACCCGCGAGCACATCCTGCTCGCCCGTCAGGTCGGCGTGCCGGCGCTCGTCGTGTACATGAACAAGGTCGACCAGGTCGACGACGAGGAGCTCCTCGAGCTCGTCGAGCTGGAAGTGCGCGAGCTGCTCTCCAGCTACGACTTCCCGGGCGACGACATCCCCATCGTCAAGGGTTCGGCTCTGGCCGCTCTCGAAGGCCGTGACGACGCGATCGGCAAGGATTCGATCAAGGCGCTCATGGATGCCGTCGACGCCTACATCCCGCAGCCGGCCCGTCCGGTTGACCGTCCGTTCCTGATGCCGATCGAAGACGTGTTCTCGATCTCGGGTCGCGGCACCGTGGTGACCGGCCGCGTCGAGACCGGCGTTGTGAAGGTTGGCGAGGAAGTCGAGATCATCGGCCTCAAGCCCACCAAGAAGACGACCGTCACCGGCGTGGAAATGTTCCGCAAGCTGCTCGACCAGGGTGAAGCCGGCGACAACATCGGCGCGCTGATCCGTGGCGTTGGCCGTGAAGAAGTCGAGCGTGGTCAGGTTCTGGCCAAGCCGGGTTCGGTCACGCCGCACACCGAGTTCGAAGCCGAGGTGTACGTGCTGTCGAAGGACGAAGGTGGCCGTCACACGCCGTTCTTCGCCAACTATCGTCCCCAGTTCTACTTCCGCACGACGGACGTGACCGGCGAAGTCGTCCTCCCCGAGGGCACCGAGATGGTCATGCCTGGCGACAACGTGAAGCTGGCCGTCAAGCTCATCGCGCCGATCGCGATGGACCCGGGTCTCCGCTTCGCTATTCGCGAAGGTGGCCGCACGGTCGGTTCTGGGGTTGTCGCGACGATCTCGAAGTAATATAGGCAGCGAGCCGCTCGGATCAGGTGATTCGAGCGGCCTGCTTTTTTTGCCGCTTCGCGCGGGCTCGTGAGTGCCGGAACGGCACCGGGGCCATCAGGGTGAAGCGGTTTTGTTTTGGCTCTTTCACATCGGTTAGTGGACATGGAAACGCAGAATATCCGTATTCGTCTCAAGGCATTCGATCATCGCGTGCTGGATCAGGCGACCGGCGACATCGCCGATACCGCTCGTCGTACGGGTGCTCTCATTCGCGGTCCCATTCCGCTGCCGACCCGCATCGAGAAGTTCACGGTCAACCGTGGGCCGCACATCGATAAGAAGAGCCGTGAACAGTTCGAGGTCCGCACCTACAAGCGCATGCTTGATATTGTGCAGCCGACCCCGCAGACCGTCGACGCGCTGATGAAGCTCGATCTGGCTGCCGGCGTGAACGTCGAGATCAAACTGGCCTGATGGCCGTAGCGGGGCGGCCTTCGGGTCGCCTTGCAGGACATTTGGATACCGCCGGCTTCGGCCGGGCAGCGTCCTCCGTCGTTTCCGCCTCGCTTGTCGAGGGTCCGGAAGCATCCAGCCCGGACGGGGGAACGCATCGCAAAATCGGGTTGGCTGCCTGGGTCTTAGGGTCCTGGCGGTTTTTTCGTTGGATAAGCCCCCGCATCATGCAGGGGCCTCTATTGGAGGATTGGATCATGCGTACCGGCGTGATCGCGAAGAAAGTGGGTATGACCCGCCTGTTCCAGGATGATGGCCGCCATGTGCCCGTCACCGTCCTGGCGCTCGAAGGCAACCAGGTCATTGCCCGTCGCGAAATGGATAAGGACGGCTATGTAGCCGTGCAGCTGGGTGCCGGCGTTGCGAAGGCGAAGAATGTCGCCAAGCCGCAGCGCGAGCACTTTGCCAAGGCTCAGGTGGAACCCAAGGCGCAGGTCGTCGAGTTCCGCGTGGCCGAGGACGCCCTGCTCGATGTCGGCGCGGAAATCGCTGCCGATCACTTCATCGCTGGTCAGCTCGTCGACGTGACGGGTCAGACGCAGGGCAAGGGCTTTGCCGGCGCCATGAAGCGCTGGGGTTTCGGCGGTATGCGCGCCACGCACGGTGTGTCGATCAGCCACCGTGCCCATGGTTCGACAGGTAACCGTCAGGATCCGGGCCGCGTGTTCAAGAACAAGAAGATGGCCGGCCACATGGGGGACCGTCAGCGCACCCAGCAGAACCTCGAGATCGTCCGCACGGACGTCGAGCGCGGCCTGCTGTTCGTGAAGGGCAGCGTGCCCGGCTCGAAGGGCGCCTGGCTTCTCGTCAAGGACGCCGTGAAGGTCGATCGTCCGGCTGACGTGCCGTACCCGGCCAGCATCAAGTCGGCTGCCAACAATAACGCCGAGGCTCCGGCCGATACGCCTGCGCAGGACGGCGCGGCGCCCGAGGCCACTGAAGGCCAGGAGGGCTAAGTCATGAAGATCAAGGTTCTCACTCTGGACGGCGGCAAGGCCTCCGGCGATGTCGAGCTGAATGACGATGTGTTCGGCCTCGAGCCGCGCGCGGACATTCTGCACCGTGTCGTCACCTGGCAGCTTGAAAAGCGCCGTGCCCCGGCATCGGCGACGCGCGAGCGTTCTGACGTTGCCCGCACGGGCAAGAAGTTCGGTCGCCAGAAGGGCGGCGGTACGGCTCGTCACGGCGATCGCCGCGCCCCGATCTTCATCGGTGGTGGTAAGGCGCACGGTCAGCGCGCCCGTACCTTCGGGCACTCGCTCAACAAGAAGGTGCGTGCACTGGGCCTGAAGATGGCGCTTTCGGCCAAGGCCAAGGGCGGCTCGCTCACGGTTCTGGACAATCTGGACGTCAAGGACGGCAAGACCAAGGAACTGGCGGGTCAGCTCGCCAAGCTCAACCTCGGCAAGGTGCTGTTCATCGACGGCGAGGCGACCAACCTCTCCTTCGCCAAGGCCTCGTCCAATCTCGTCGGTGTCAATGTGCTCCCCGCCATCGGTGCCAATGTCTACGATATCCTGCGTGCGGACAGCCTGGTGCTGACCCGTGCCGCGGTCGAGCAGCTGGAGGCGCGCTTCAATGGCTAAGAAGCAGGCAGCAGCGGTGGCCACGCGTCATTACGACGTGATTGTCGCCCCGCACATCACCGAAAAGGCGACGCTGGTCTCCGAGCACAACGCGGTTGTGTTCAAGGTCGCGCGGGACGCTTCGAAGCCCGAGATCAAGGCCGCTGTCGAGGCGCTGTTCAATGTCAGCGTCAAGTCGGTCAACACGATCGTCCAGAAGGGCAAGACTAAGCGCTGGAAGGGCAAGCCCTACACGCGCTCGGACGTGAAGAAGGCTGTCGTGACCCTGGCCGAAGGCCAGTCGATCGACATCACCACGGGCATTTGAGGGCGGACTGAACAATGGCACTCAAGCATTATAACCCGACGAGCCCGGCCCAGCGTGGCCTGATCCTCGTCGACCGGTCCGGCCTCCACAAGGGCAAGCCCGTCAAGGCGCTGACCGAAGGCAAGCGCAAGACCGGTGGCCGCAACAACAAGGGTCATGTGACCTCGCGCGGTATCGCCGGCGGTCACAAGCAGCGCTATCGCATCATCGACTTCAAGCGTCGCAAGTGGGACGTTGAAGGCACGGTGGAGCGTCTGGAATATGACCCGAACCGCACGGCGTTCATTGCGCTGGTCAGCTATGCCGATGGCGAGCAGGCCTACATCATCGCCCCGCAGCGTCTGGCTGTCGGCGACAAGGTGATCGCAGGCAAGAAGACCGACGTGAAGCCGGGCAACGCGATGGAACTGGGTCAGATGCCGGTCGGCACGATCATCCACAACATCGAGATGAAGCCGGGCAAGGGCGCTCAGATCGCACGCAGCGCGGGCACTTATGCCCAGCTCGTCGGTCGCGATCGCGGCATGGTCATCGTCCGTCTCGGCTCGGGTGAGCAGCGCTACATCCGCTCGGACTGCATGGCGACCATCGGTGCGGTGTCGAACCCCGACAACCAGAACCAGAACCTCGCCAAGGCCGGCCGCAGCCGCTGGCTCGGCCGTCGCCCGCTCACCCGCGGCGTCGCCAAGAACCCGGTCGACCACCCGCACGGCGGTGGTGAAGGCCGGACCTCGGGCGGCCGTCATCCGGTTACCCCGTGGGGCAAGCCGACTAAGGGTGCTCGTACCCGTCACAACAAGTCGACCGACAAGATGATCATCCGGTCGCGTCACGCCAAGAAGAAGAGGTAAGCGATGGCTCGCTCCGTCTGGAAGGGTCCCTTCGTGGACCTGCATCTGCTCAAGAAGGCAGAAACCGCGCAGGAGAACAACGGCCGTGGCGGTCCGATCAAGACCTGGTCGCGCCGCTCCACCATCCTGCCGCAGTTCGTTGGCCTGACGTTCAACGTCTACAATGGTCGCAAGCACGTTCCCGTTTCGGTGAACGAGGACATGGTCGGTCACAAGCTGGGTGAATTCGCGCCGACGCGCTACTTCCCCGGCCACGCCGCTGACAAGAAGGGCAAGCGCTGATGGGCAAGGCAAAAGCTCCCCGCCGCGTCTCGGACAATGAGGCGCTGGCCGTCGGCACGCAGATCCGCGGTTCGGCCCAGAAGCTGAACCTGGTCGCCGCGCTCATCCGTGGCCGCAAGGTCGAGGACGCGATGAACGTGCTCGCCTTCTCCAAGCGCGCGATGGCGGTCGATGTTCGCAAGGTGCTCGCCAGCGCGGTCGCCAATGCGGAAAACAACCACAATCTCGACGTCGACGCGCTCGTCGTCGCCGAGGCGAGTGTCGGCAAGTCGTTCACCATGAAGCGCTTCCATGCGCGTGGTCGCGGTAAGTCCACCCGCATCCTGAAGCCCTTCAGCCGCGTGCGCATCGTCGTGCGTGAAGCTGCGGAAGAGGAGGCCTGATCCATGGGTCACAAGAGCAATCCCATCGGTCTGCGCCTGCAGATCAACCGCACCTGGGACAGCCGCTGGTTCGCGGAAGGCCAGGACTATGGTCGCCTGCTGCTTGAGGATCTCAAGATCCGCAAGTATGTCATGAAGACGCTGCCCCAGGCCGCGATCTCCAAGGTGGTTATCGAGCGTCCGGCCAAGCTGTGCCGCGTGTCGATCTATGCAGCCCGTCCCGGTGTCATCATCGGCAAGAAGGGCGCGGACATCGAGAAGCTGCGCAAGAAGCTGAGCGCGATGACGTCCAGCGATGTGAGCCTGAACATCGTCGAGATCCGCAAGCCGGAAATCGACTCCAAGCTCGTCGCCCAGGGTGTTGCCGATCAGCTCGAGCGTCGTATCGCTTTCCGTCGCGCCATGAAGCGCGCCGTGCAGAGCGCGCTGCGTCTCGGCGCCGAGGGCATCAAGATCACCTGCGGCGGCCGTCTGGGCGGCGCGGAGATCGCCCGTGTCGAGTGGTATCGCGAAGGTCGCGTTCCGCTGCACACGCTGCGTGCGAACGTCGATTATGCAGAAGCCGAGGCCCACACGGCCTATGGCGTTTGCGGCATCAAGGTCTGGATCTTCAAGGGCGAGATCCTCGGCCACGATCCGATGGCGACCGACCGTCTCATGCTGGAGGCTCAGACCTCCGGTGTGCGTCCGGCTCGCTGAGAATTGAGAGCAAGGTAAAGCATCATGCTACAGCCGAAGAAAACCAAGTTCCGCAAGACCTTCAAGGGTCGCATCAAGGGCGATGCCAAGGGTGGAACGGACCTCAATTTCGGATCCTACGGCCTCAAGGCTCTGGAACCGGAGCGGGTCACCGCGCGCCAGATCGAAGCGGCTCGCCGCGCGATCACGCGTCACATCCGTCGTCAGGGCCGTCTCTGGATCCGCGTCTTCCCGGACGTGCCGGTTTCCAAGAAGCCTGCCGAAGTCCGTCAGGGTAAGGGCAAGGGTTCGATCGAATATTGGGCGGCGCGCGTAAAGCCCGGCCGCATCCTGTTCGAGCTGGACGGCGTGCCCGGTCCGCTGGCTGCGGAAGCATTCAGCCGCGCAGCGATGAAGCTGCCGATCAAGACGAAGGTGGTGGCGCGTCTCGGCGACACCTCGCATCTGGGAGCATGATGGTCATGACCAAGATTTCTGACCTCAAGGCGAAGAGCGACGATCAGCTGTCGACCGATCTGGGCGAGCTGAAGCGCGAGCAGTTCAACCTGCGCTTTCAGGCTGCGACCAACCAGCTTGAGAAGCCGAGCCGCGTGCGCGAAGTGCGTCGCGACATCGCGCGGATCAAAACCCTCCAGGCCGAGCGTTCGCGCTCGTCCGCGAAGTAAGAAGGAAACAGGCCCATGCCCAAGCGCGTGCTGACGGGAACGGTGGTTTCCGACAAGGGTGACAAGACGGTCGTCGTCAAGGTGGAGCGCAAGGTGAAGCACCCGCTCTACGGCAAGATCATCCGTCGCTCGAAGAAGTATCACGCCCACGATGATGCCAACGAGTATCACGAGGGTGAGACCGTCCGTATCGAGGAGACGGCGCCGATCTCGAAGCTGAAGACCTGGAAGGTCATCGCGCGGGTCGACACCCACAAGTCTCCCGAGCAGGTCGCTGCAGACGCAGCAGCCTGAGCAGGTCTCAAGGATTTAACGGAACCACCGGGCCAGACACAGGCTGTGTCCCGGCAGGCCAATTGAGAAGGAACCGGATCGATGATCCAGATGCAATCCAATCTTGATGTCGCTGACAACAGCGGCGCCAAGCGCGTCCAGTGCATCAAGGTGCTCGGCGGCTCGAAGCGTCGTTTTGCCAGCGTTGGCGACATCATTGTCGTCTCCGTGAAGGACGCCGCCCCCCGTGGCCGCGTGAAGAAGGGTGACGTTCACCGCGCCGTGATCGTGCGCACCGCCAAGGACGTTCGTCGTCCCGACGGCAGCGTCATTCGCTTCGACGGCAACGCGGCCGTGCTGGTCAACAAGAATGCGGAGCCGATCGGCACGCGTATCTTTGGCCCGGTGGTCCGCGAGCTGCGCGCGAAGAACTTCATGAAGATCATTTCGCTTGCTCCCGAGGTGCTGTGATGAGCGCTGCACGTATCAAGAAGGGTGACACGGTCGTCGTGCTCGCCGGCAAGGACAAGGGCCGTACCGGTTCCGTCCTCCAGGTGATGCCCAAGGATGACAAGGTGCTGGTCGACGGCATCAACGTCCACGCCCGCCACCGCAAGCCCGACCAGGCAAATCCGCAGGGCGGCATCGATCGCAAGCCGGCGCCGCTGCACATTTCCAATGTCGCACTGGCTGTCGACGGCAAGGCCACGCGCGTCCGCTTCGAGGACCGTGACGGCAAGAAGGTCCGCGTCGCGGTCAAGTCCGGGGAGGTCATCTGATGACTGACAAGTACATCCCGCGCTCGCGCAAGCTGTATGACGAGACCATCGTCAAGGCGCTGAGCGAGAAGTTCGGTTACAAGAACCACATGGAAATCCCCCGGATCGAGAAGATCACGCTCAACATGGGCGTGGGCGAGGCGACCCAGGACAAGAAGAAGGTCACCCAGGCCGCCGAGGAAATGGAACTGATTGCCGGCCAAAAGCCGGTCATCACCAAGGCGAAGAAGTCGATCGCGCAGTTCAAGCTGCGTGAAGGCATGCCCATCGGCGCAAAGGTGACCCTGCGTCGCGAGCGCATGTACGAGTTTCTCGATCGTCTCGTGACGATCGCGATGCCCCGCATCCGCGATTTCCGTGGTCTCAACCCGAAGAGCTTCGACGGCCGTGGCAACTATGCCTTCGGCATCAAGGAGCAGATCATCTTCCCCGAGATCAGCTATGACCGCGTCGACAAGGTGCGTGGCATGGACATCATCGTGACCACCACGGCCCGCACGGACGAAGAAGCGCGCGAACTGCTGCGTCTTTTCGGTTTCCCGTTCCCCGCCGAGGCGGAAAAAGAGGCTGCGTGAGCGTGGCCGGATCCAATTTCTAAGGAAGAGAGCTTAAGTCCATGGCGAAACTGAGTTCGATCAACAAGAACGAACGGCGCAAGAAGCTGGTGAAGAAGTACGCCGGCAAATATGCCCGTCTCAAGGCAGTGGCGAATGACACGTCGCTTGATGACAGCGAGCGTCTGATCGCGCGTCTCAAGCTGGCCGAGATCCCCCGCAACGGCAACCCGACCCGGGTGCGCAACCGTTGCGAGCTGACCGGTCGTCCCCGCGCTTACTATCGCAAGTTCCGGCTTTGCCGTGTTCAGCTGCGCGATCTGGCCAACAAGGGCCTGATCCCCGGCGTCACCAAGTCGAGCTGGTAAGGATTAAGAGATGGCACTGACCGATCCCCTGGGTGACCTGCTCACCCGCATCCGCAACGGCCAGCGGGCACGCAAGGACAGCGTGGTTTCGCCCGCGTCCAAGCTGCGTGCGCGTGTGCTCGACGTGCTTCAGCGCGAGGGTTACATCCGCGGCTATTCCGAAGAGCAGGTGGCTGGCCATGATGGCCTACGCATCGAGCTGAAATATTTCGAAGGCGAGCCGGCGATCAAGCACGTCGCGCGCGTTTCCAAGCCTGGCCGTCGCGTCTATTCGGGCTCCAAGGAGCTTCCGGTGGTACGCAATGGCCTCGGTATCACCATCGTCTCGACGCCCCGTGGCGTGCTCTCGGATGCCGAAGCGCGTGCACAGAACGTCGGCGGCGAAGTGCTGGCGGAGGTGTTCTGATGAGCCGCATCGGCAAAAAGCCGGTCACGATCCCCAGCGGGGTGACGGCCACCATCGAGAACGGTCAGCTTTCCGTGAAGGGCCCGAAGGGCACGCTGGCGCTCCAGATGCGCGACGAGATCAGCTATGAGCTGGAAGACGGTGCGATTTCGATCAAGCCGGCCAACGCCACCAAGGCGGCTCGAGCATTCTGGGGCATGCAGCGCACGCTGGTGCAGAACCTGGTCACGGGCGTGACCGAGGGTTACACCAAGGTGCTCGAGATCACCGGCGTCGGCTATCGTGCCACGGCCCAGGGCAAGAACCTGAAGCTGCAGCTCGGCTACAGCCATGATGTCGATTTCCCGGTTCCGGCCGGCATCGAGATCAAGACCCCCGATAACACCACGGTGGAAATCAGCGGGATCGACAAGCAGCAGGTCGGCCAGGTCGCGGCGGAAATCCGTCGCTGGCGCAAGCCGGAGCCCTATAAGGGCAAGGGTATCAAGTATCGCGGCGAGTTTATCTTCCGCAAAGAAGGCAAGAAGAAGTAAGCCATGGCGAAACTCTCTCTCTTCGATCGTCGCGCCCGGCGCGTGCGTACCGCGATCAAGGCGCGGGCGGGTGGCAAGCCCCGTCTGTCCGTGCACCGTTCCGGCCGGCATATCTATGCGCAGGTCATCGACGACACGCAGGGCAAGACCCTGGCCGCAGCGTCGACCCTGGACAAGGATGTGCGTGGCAAGACCGGCGCCACTTCATCGGCTGCAGCCGATGTCGGCAAGCGCGTCGCCGAGGCTGCCGCCAAGGCCGGCGTTACCAAGGTCGTGTTCGATCGTGGTGGCTTCCTCTTTCATGGTCGCGTGAAAGCGCTGGCCGATGCCGCTCGTGAAGGCGGACTGGAGTTCTGATGATGGCAGACGAAAACACCACCGGTGAGGGCAATCAGCCCGAGGCTGTTCTCGCGCCCGAGACCACGCCCCAGGACGTGACGGGTGTGGCCGCCGAGCCGCAGCAGCAACAGCGCCGTGGCCGTGGCGGCCGCAGCGGTGGCGATCGGGATCGTGGCGGCCGTGGCCGTCGTGACGACCGTCGCGGTCGTGGCGGTGAGGACGACAATGGCGAGGAATTCGTCGAGAAGCTCGTCCACATCAACCGCGTCTCGAAGACCGTGAAGGGCGGCAAGCGCTTCGGCTTTGCGGCACTCGTGGTCGTGGGTGACGGCAAGGGCCGTGCCGGCTTCGGCCATGGCAAGGCTCGTGAGGTTCCCGAGGCGATCAGCAAGGCGACCGCCGCTGCCAAGAAGGCAATGGTTCGCGTTCCGCTCAAGGAAGGCCGCACGCTGCACCATGATGGTCGCGGGCACTTCGGCGCCGGCAAGGTGACCGTTCGTACCGCGCCGGCAGGCACCGGCATCATCGCCGGCGGTCCGATGCGCGCCGTGTTCGAGAGCCTTGGCGTGGCCGACGTGGTGACCAAGTCGGTCGGCACGTCGAACCCGTACAACATGATCCGGGCGACGTTCGCGGCTCTGACCGAGCAGACCAGCCCCAAGTCGGTCGCTCAGCGTCGCGGCAAGAAGGTCGCTGACCTGCTTCGTCGCGGTGGCGCCTCTGCCGAGGTCGCTGCGGCTGACGCCGAAGCGATTGCGGAGTAACTGACATGGCGAAGATCAAGCTGAAGCAGATCGGTTCCCCGATCCGCCGTCCGGCCTCTCAGGAGAAGATCCTGATCGGCCTCGGCCTGGGCAAGATGAACCGTGTCGTCGAGCTCGAGGACACGCCGGAAGTGCGCGGCGCGATCCGCAAGCTGCCGCACATGGTGCAAATCGTCAAAGGCTGAAGCCTTTTACGACCGACATTGAAAACGGAGCGCGTAGCCTTGAAGGTTACGCGCTCCGTTTTCGTTTGTAGGTCTGCCGAAAGGTTTCTGGTTGAAGGCGGGTCAGTGACCGCGCGGGACGGCCGGGCGGGATGATGCTGCCGGAAGAGCCAGAGCGGATGCAGGTGCGCGCGGTTTGACATGCTGGGCCGGAGCGCTGCGGGGCGCGGGCGCCTTGGTCCGGATGCCCAGGGCCAGCGGGCCGACGACGGGCGTCTTGAGCAGAATGAGATGCAGTGCCACCGGGCCGACCAGCCCGGCGAGGATTCCGACCGGCAGATGAATCGCGAGCGCGTCGATACCGACTGTGTGGAGCGCCATCCGCGCGGCGGCGGTGGCGAACACATGATAGAGATAGATGGTAAAGCTGAACTGCCCAACCTTGCGTGCATAGGGGTGGTGTGGCCAGCGCAGCAGAACGAGCAGGCTGACCGACATGCCCAGCAGCAGCGATGAGGCAATGCTCGTGTTCGGAGAGACGCCGAGCATCAGATAATCATAGAAGGCGCCACTGAAGGCAAGCAATGCAGCCACGGCGGCCAGCGGGACGATCAGCCGCCCATGCTGCGCGATCCACGCCCAGCTTCGATAGACGCACATGCCGAAGATGAAGAAGGGCGCCAGCAGGATCGCTTGGGGCAGTGCGAAAAGAGTCGGGATGGGCGGGGGCCACAAGGCAAGCAGCAAGGCGCCGGCGAACATTGGCCACTGCCCGCGATGACCGAGCGCGATGTCGATCAGGCCGACGACGATGAACAGCGCAAGGATCGCCTGCAAAAACCAGAAGTGGGCATAGGGGAAGATGGCCAAGCCCCAGAGAGCTTCGGGCGGGATGCCGAACCGCGAGCCTTGCATGTAGGCGACCGTTCCAAACAGGACGGCGGCGATCAGGCCAGGGAGCGCGATCCGCCGCGCCTTGCCGCGCAGAAAGTCGCGCATATGCCCTCGCGTGGGCGGACGCAGGCAGTAGATGAAGCCGGCGACGAAGGCGAAGGCCGGCATCCGGAAGCTGGCGCCCAGATCGACGATGAACCGCGCGGGGTGCCCGTCCTCGATTCGCAGCCCGCTGTCGGTCTGGCCCACGACATGGAAGGCAACGAGGAGAACGGTCGCGATAATGCGCAACTCGTCAATGGAGCCGGGCGCGCTCGGGCGCGACTGATCACGAGCGTTAACCATGTAAAGCCCTAAAGCGAATGACTTTTCGAGCCTTCGCACTTGCAAAATTTGTGAATGCCGGGGTGCCGCTTAACCATGAGGCTTGTCACGCCGATAGCGCCGAGCCGTGTGCAGGACGCGAAGGACGGAGATCGGCCAAGACAGATTCTATGGGGTGACAAAGCAAAGTGCGGCGGCTATGGGCCGCACTTTCCACCAGCGCGACAACAGCGAAAGCGAGTGCACTTATGAAGCTGAATGAACTCAAGGATAATGCCGGTTCCCGCAAGGGCCGGATGCGCGTCGGCCGTGGTATCGGCTCGGGCAAGGGCAAGACTGCCGGTCGCGGCCAGAAGGGTGCCAAGGCACGTTCGGGCGTCGCCATTAACGGTTTCGAGGGCGGCCAGATGCCGCTCCATATGCGTCTGCCGAAGCGCGGCTTCAACAACATCTTCCGCAAGGACTATGCGGTGGTGAACCTCGGCATGGTCCAGAAGGCGATCGACGCCGGCAAGCTCGATGCGGCCGCAACCATCGACCAGGCGGCGCTGCGCGCGGCCGGCATTTCGCGCGGCGGCAAGCATGGCGTGCGTCTGCTCGCCAAGGGCGAACTGACCACCAAGGCGAACTTCGCCGTGGCGGGCGCCTCCAGCGCTGCCATCGAGGCGGTCGAAAAGGCTGGCGGCAAGGTCGAGATTCTCGCCAAGGCTGCACCGGCCGAGGCCGCATAATCTCCTTGATCGGGAGACAGGCCTGACTGTGAGCTTGCATAGCCGACCCCTCCCGCCGATATGGGCGGGTGGGGTCGCTTGCATATGCCGTCATATAGTCAGGCACCGCTATTCGACAGGCGCCGGTCAGACGTCTAAGGGATAAGGCTGTTCGTCCCCCAAATCCTGGGCGAGCATCATTTTTCGGGATTGCAAGCGATCATGGCATCACGCGCCGACCAAATGGCAGCCAATCTGAGCCTCGCTAACTTCGGCCAGGCTACAGAGCTCAAGAAGCGGATCTGGTTCACGGTGGGTGCGCTCATCGTCTTCCGCTTTTTCTCGTTCGTCCCGCTCCCCGGTGTCGATCCGACCGTGCTGGCCCAGCTCTATCAACAGACGCAGGGCGGCATTCTCGACATCTTCAATACCTTCTCCGGCGGCAGCCTGCAGCGCATGAGCCTCATCGCGCTGGGCATCATGCCCTATATTACCGCCTCCATCGTCGTGCAGCTCGGCTCGTCGCTCTCGCCCAAGCTGGCCGCGATCAAGAAGGAAGGCGAAGCAGGGCGCAAGAAGCTCAACCAATACACCCGCTATGGCACGGTCGGCCTCACGGCGATCCAGGGCTATTTCATTGCCGTCGGGCTCGAGGCCTATGGCGCGCAATCCGGGCTGCAGGCCGTGGTCGATCCCGGCATGTTGTTCCGCATCAGCGCGGTCATCTCGCTGATCGGCGGCACGATGTTCCTGCTGTGGCTGGGTGAGCAGATCACCAGCCGCGGCATCGGCAACGGCATCTCGCTGATCATCATGGCTGGCATCGTCGCGCAGTTGCCGGTGACGCTCACCAACCTCTTCGAATCGGGCCGCACCGGCTCGATCTCGGGTCTGGTCATCCTCGGCATCATTATCGTCGGCCTCGGCCTCATCGCGGGCATCTGCTTCGTCGAGCGCGCGCAGCGCCGCGTGCTGATCCAGTATCCCAAGCGCCAGACCAAGCAGGGCGTGATGCAGGCGGACCGCAGCCACCTGCCGCTGAAGATCAACACCGCCGGTGTGATCCCGCCGATCTTCGCCTCGTCGCTGCTGCTGCTGCCGCTCACCATCACGCAGTTCTCCGGTGCGGGTGCCAATGCGTCGACCGGTGCGTGGGGCGACTTCGTGCTGTCGATCAACCAGTATCTGTCGCACGGCACGCCGCTCTACATGGCGCTCTACGGCGCAGGCATCATCTTCTTCTGCTTCTTCTACACCGCGGTGGTCTTCAACCCGGAAGAGACGGCGGAGAATCTCAAGCGCAACGGCGGTTTCATTCCGGGCATCCGTCCCGGCAAGAACACCGAGAACTATCTCGATTACGTGCTGACGCGGATCACGGTGATCGGTGCCATCTATCTGGCCCTGGTCTGCCTGATCCCCGAGTTCGCCATCGCCCGTGCCGGGATTCCGTTCTATCTCGGCGGCACGAGCCTGCTCATCGTCGTCAACGTGACCGTGGATACCGTCACGCAGATCCAGAGCCATCTCATCGCCCACCAGTATCGCGACCTCATCAAGAAGGCGCGTCTGAAAGGCCGGATGCGCTGAGCCGGCCGGGGCAAACCGGCCGCAGGCTTATCCTTCTTGTGAATTTTGGGGGAGTGACATGAACATCATCCTGCTGGGACCGCCCGGCGCCGGCAAGGGCACTCAGGCGCAGCGTCTGGTCGCTGCGCGTGGCATGGTTCAGCTCTCGACCGGCGACATGCTGCGGGCGGCGGTGAAGGCCGGCACCCCGGTAGGTCTCAAGGCGAAGGCGGTGATGGATGCCGGCGAACTCGTCTCGGACGAGATCGTCTCGGGAATCATCGGCGAAGCGCTGGACCAGCTCGGACCGGATGTCGGTGTGATCTTCGATGGCTATCCGCGTACGGCGGCGCAGGCTAAGAGCCTGGACGTGCTGCTGGGCGCGCGCAACCGTCAGCTCGATCATGTCATTGAACTGGCGGTCGACGAGGATGCACTGGTCGACCGGATCACCGGCCGCTTCACTTGCGCAAGCTGCGGTGAAGGCTATCATGATCGGTATAAGACACCGAAGATCGAGGGCGTTTGCGACCGGTGCGGAAGCACCGAGTTCAAGCGGCGGCCCGATGACAATGAGGAAACGGTGCGCACCCGCATGGCCGAGTATCGCGCGAAAACAGCGCCGATCCTCCCAATTTATGAGGAACGCAACATCGTCAGCCGGGTTGACGGCATGGCGGATATCGATGAGGTGTCGAACGCGATTGTGACCATTCTCGATCGCTGATCCTCCCCTCGTTCGCAAACGAGGCTGGTGCGCTGGGCGCAAATAGGACGGAGCGATAGTGGTGACGGGGATCGAAGCGCGGGTGATAAGCCTTCTGGATGATGGAAGGCGCCGCTACGATCCGGTCAAGCCTGTCATCCGGTCCCATCTCGCGCGCCGCTTCCCTCGCCAGGCCCAGACGCGGATTCTGTTCATCTATGCCGATGACCAGATCGCCTGGCCGCAAATCTACCCTTTCTATCATGACGCGGATCGCTTTGCCCGACAGGGCTATGCGTTCCGCGCCGTGCCCTATCCGGCGGAAAATGCGGAGCATCTGATCAAGGACGCGTCCGCCATCCTGATCCAGTCCTTTTATGTGTTGCCGGATGGCGAACTCGAGCGCGTATTGGAGCGGGTCAAGTCCGCCAATCCGCACGCGCCGATCACCTATCTCGACTGGTTCGCGCCGACCGATGTCCGCTTTGCCGACCGGGTTGCGGATTATGTCGATCTCTATGCCAAGAAATCGCTGATGCTGGATCGCGATCATTATCGTGTCCCTCAAGCAGCGCATACCAATCTCGCGGCTTATTACAGCGACAAGGCCGGGCTGATCGTGGACGAGCCGAACTGGCGCTGTCGGCCGGACATCGTCGACCGCCTCGTGCTGGCGCCGGCTTTTGCGACCGCGCCGGTGCTGCTCAAGGCGTTCGAGCAGCGTCAGGCGATCCCCAGCGGTCCCCGCCCCATTGACGTTCACGCGCGCTTCGCGCTCGCACCGGCGCAGTTGCACGCCGAGGGTCGCGTCGACGCGGGTGAGCGCACCCATTGGTATGTGATCATGCGCCGCGAGGCCGAGCAGGCCGTGCGAGCCCTTGCCGCGCGCCATCTGGTGGCGTGGCAGGGCCGGGTCGATCGGGCCGCGTTCATGAGCGAGATGGACCAGTCGCAGCTGTGCTTCAGCCCGTTCGGTTTTGGCGAGATCTGCTGGCGCGATCTGGAGGCGGTGCTGACCGGTGCCGTGCTGGTGAAGCCCGACATGAGCCATCTGGAAACCTTCTGCGACATCTACCGGGCCGGGGAAACCTATGTGCCGGTGCGTTGGGATCTGTCGGACCTGGAGGATGTCGTCGCGGACTTGCTCAAGCGGCCCGACGAATGCCGGGCCATTGCCGAGCGTGCCTTCGCTGCGATCAAGAGCCATCTTGATGGCCCCAAGCTCGAAATGCTGCTGCAGCGATTGACGGCAGGGACCGCCTCGGCCGGCTAAGCCTGCGTCTTATCGCTCGGACAATCCGGGCTGGGGTCTTTTGAACCGTCCCAGCTTGCGCAGGACGCCGCTGAAGATGGCGATCAGATCCGTTTCCGGCCCTGCAGGCCGTCCGCGCAGGATCCACACGCCCAAATGGCAGGCGATATAAGCCACACCGCCGACCGCAATCGTCGCCAGCAAACCGGACACGCTGTGCGCGACATGGGCGGGCAGGGCCATCTTGAAGGCGATCACTCCCGCGCACATGCCGCCCACGGCGACAAAGGTGCGCGCGCAGCCGAGAAACTGACGGCGGATGCTGACATGCACGATTTGCTTGGCGAGCAGCATGTTGAGCAGGACAGAGGCGAGGGTGGACAGCACGCGCGCGCCCAACAGCCCCGTTATGCCGAACAGCAGAAGCCCGGTGATGATAAGCGGCACGCGGAATGCAAAGGTCATGAGATCGCGAACGAACAGCGCGCGGGTCGCGCCCATTGCCATCGCGAGCGGCGCGGTAGCGGTGACCAGATTCTCGAACGCGAAGGTAAAGGCCAGCACTTGCATGATCGGGATGATCTCGATCCATTTCGGACCGAGCAACACGTGAACGAACATGTCGGCAACCAGGCCGAAGCCGGCGCCAGCCGGCACGCAGACGGCGAAAATGACGGTCAGCGTGCGCTGATAGGCCGCGGCGAGCCGGGCGGGATCGTGCCGTACCGCGGTGAGGCCGGGAAATAGCAGTCGGATGAGCGGCGTTGAGAGCTCGCGCGTGGGCATCCGCGCCTTCTCATCGGCATAGCTGTAAAATCCGACTTCGCGCTGCCCCAGAACACCGCCCAGCACGAGACTGTCGATGCGCGCGTTGACGGTCGTCAGCACCGAGCTGAAAGTCATCCAGATCGAGAAGGACCAGATCTCGCGCACCTTCGAGAGCCTGAGGCGCGGCAGATAGGGCGCATAGAGATGCGTGACCACTACGCTCAGGAACTGCATCAACACGATCGGGATCACGATCGCCCAATAGGTCTGGTACAGAAAGGCGATCACGACCGAAGCGGTAACGGCCGCCACGCGGGTCACGACACCGGCGATAGCATCCGGCGCAAAGGAGAGCTGCTTCTGGATCATCGGCCAGCGGGCACTGTAGAAGCCGCTGATGAAGGCCTGCCCCGCAAGCGCAAGCATGATCGGCGCCAGGCGACTGTCGTCATACATGGCCGCGACCGGCCAGGCTGCCCCGGCCAGCAGCAGCGTGAGCATCATCGCGCGGAGGAAGCCCAGCGTGAACGCGCTGTGGAAGTGATCGTCCTCGATATCGTTGATCTGGATGAGCGCCTCGGACAGCGGCATGGAGGTCAAGGCCGTCACGACCGCGCTGACCCCCAGTGCAATGGCGACCAGGCCGAAGTCTTCCGGCATCAGCAGGCGCGCCAGCACGATCGACGAGGCGAACGACACTGCGTTGATGATGACCTGCGAGGTCATCACCCAGCCGGCCCCCTTCACGAGTCGCGTGGTCACCGAGGATGTGGGAGCGCTTTGGGACATGAAAAAGGGGCTCTGATTCGGAAACGGGCGACAGGGCGGCGGGCTGGAAGGCTCATAAGAACCCGGCAGGGGTTTTGATACTGTTAAAGAGGCGGTCCGTTCCGGCCTGCCGTTGACAGGGCACGAGCGTTGCAGTAACGACCGCCGTTCCCAATGCGACAAGGTCAACGGCAGCGCGAGCGAGCGCTCGCCGTGCTTTGCGCGTCCGGGTTCAACGCTACGAGATAGGATGCCCGCCAGAGCATCCTGTGGAGCAGGAGGATATATGGCACGTATTGCGGGGGTCAACATCCCGACCAACAAGCGCGTGATCATCGCGCTGACCTACATCCATGGCATCGGTCCCCGGACCGCCGTGGGCATCGCCGACAAGCTCGGCATCGATCACAGCCGCCGGGTTCAGGATCTGACCGACGCGGAAGTGTTGCAGATCCGTGAAACGATCGACGCCGACCTGACGGTCGAGGGCGATCTGCGTCGCGAAACCGCGATGAACATCAAGCGCCTGATGGATCTGGCCTGCTATCGCGGCCTGCGTCATCGCAAGGGCCTGCCGGTCCGTGGCCAGCGCACGCATACCAATGCGCGCACCCGCAAGGGCAAGGCCAAGCCGATCGCCGGCAAGAAGAAGTAACGCAAGGCCGGATGGCGCGATGCTGGCATGGCTGCGGCCATGCCATCGCGAGCCGCCCGGCGCCGGAGCGATCCGGCTTCTTCTGTTCCGCCGGGCGCATGTGCTGAAACATCGCATCCGCACCCGCCAGAACAGTCCGGACCAGACGTCCCCGCCGTAGCAGGCCCGCCCAATGGGGGCGCGCCGGACCCGGCAAGGCCCGCAAGGCCAGGGGCGTGCAGGGGCAAGGCGAGACCACCGGACCATCCGGTTCCTCGCTCTCCGCCCCGGCAGCGTGCTAGCGCTCAGGTCTTGGTCCCGCATGGGATCGCCTCTTCCCGCAGGTCTGCCGATCATTCGGCGCCCGAAGCGAGATGGGTGATCGACATGGGGACCGGCAAAGGGACGATGCTCCCGGCGCGGACAGGCATGGCAGGGTGTGTGCGACGCAGAAATTGCGGAAACAGGCGCAGGCACCGGTTCAACCAGTTTCGAGTAGGAAAGTTAGTCAGATGGCACGGGAACCCCAGCGGCTTCGCAGGCGCGAGCGCAAGAATATCTCGGCAGGCGTCGCGCATGTGAACGCCAGCTTCAACAACACCATGATCACCATCACCGATGCGCAGGGCAATGCGATCAGCTGGTCCAGCGCCGGCATGATGGGCTTCAAGGGCAGCCGCAAGTCGACGCCTTATGCCGCACAGGTCTGCGCCGAAGACGCCGGCCGCAAGGCCGCCGAGCATGGCGTGCGCACCCTCGAGGTGGAAGTCAAAGGCCCCGGTTCGGGCCGCGAATCGGCTCTGCGCGCGCTGCAGGCCGTCGGTTTCACCATCACGTCCATCCGTGACGTCACGCCGATCCCGCACAATGGCGTGCGGCCGAGCAAGCGCCGCCGCGTCTGATTCGGCCCGACGAGCAGGGCGGGGGTTTCTTTGCGGAAACCCCATCCCTGCCCGACCATTCCTTCTAAGGCCGGGGCCGGATCGCAGCTGCACTCCACCGTCCTCCGCCCAACTCCCAGGGGAAATACATGACTGTCAACATCCGGAACTGGCAGGAATTGAAGAAGCCCAATGGCCTCGAGATCAAGGCCGGGGGCGACCCGAAACGCCGCGCGACCTTCGTCGCCGAGCCGCTTGAGCGCGGCTTTGGCCTGACGCTGGGCAACGCGCTTCGCCGCGTGTTGCTCTCCTCGTTGCAGGGCGCCGCCGTCACCGCGATCAAGATCGAGAACGTGCTTCACGAATTCTCGAGCCTCGCCGGTGTGCGCGAAGACGTGACCGACATCGTGCTCAACGTGAAGCAGATCGCGCTCAAGATGGAGGGCGAAGGCCCCCGCCGTCTTCAGCTCAGCGCCACCGGGCCCACGACCGTCACCGCTGGTGACATCGTGGTGACCGGCGACATGGCCGTGATGAACAGCGATCTGGTGATCTGCCATCTGGACGAAGGCGCCAGCTTCAACATGGAGCTGACCGTCGACACCGGAAAGGGCTATGTGCCTGCCGTGAACAACCGCCCGGCCGACGCGCCGATCGGCCTCATCCCGGTGGATGCGCTCTACTCGCCCGTGCGCCAGGTGGCGTATAAGGTCGAGAACGCCCGTATCGGCCAGGAGCTGGACTATGACCGGCTCAACCTGACGGTCGAGACGGACGGCACCGTCAGCCCCGAGGACGCCGTGGCCTATGCCGCGCGCATCCTGCAGGACCAGTTGCAGCTCTTCGTCCACTTCGAGGATGCGCTGCCGACCGCCGGCCCGAGCACGGGTGCAGGCGCCGGTGCCGCGGCCGACGAAGGCGAGGGCGATGCCAACCAGATCAACCGCTATCTGCTCAAGAAGGTGGACGAGCTGGAGCTTTCGGTCCGTTCGGCCAACTGCCTCAAGAACGATAACATCATCTACATCGGCGACCTCGTTCAGAAGACCGAGGCCGAGATGCTCCGCACGCCGAACTTCGGCCGCAAGAGCCTCAACGAGATCAAGGAAGTGCTTTCCAGCATGGGCCTGCGCCTCGGGATGGATATCCCGGGCTGGCCGCCGGAGAACATCGAAGAGATCGCCAAGAAGCTCGAGCAGGAGCTTTTGGGCTGAAAGCATGGGGTCAAAGCGAACCTTTGACCCGGTTCAGCTTGGATGATGAGAAAGGCCCCTGCCGCAAGGTGGGGGCTTTTTCTATGTAGGTGCAACGCAAGTGTTATTTTGAATGTACAACGTTTATAAATTTCAATGATATTTGCATACTTCACCAGCGAATCTGTGAGGCCCTGTGCAAATTGGAACATTGAGCCGGCTTGGCGCCAAAGCGTTGCGTAGAAGCTTTACCGAAGCATTGTTTTTTCGATCGCGCATTAATTTCACGCGCCCGTCAGACATCAAAGCGACATTGACCGAGCGATGCAATTATCGGTGCGTCTATTGTGCGCACTGGCGGCAGAAACATTATACGGACGAAATGCCGCTGGAAGCTTGGAAGCACGCTCTTCGGTCGTTGAAGGATTTCACACCCGGCTGTGCGGTCCAATTTATCGGCGGCGAGCCGATGATCGTCCCGTGGTTTTTCGATTTGGTTTCATTTTGTCACGAGGAAAGAATCGACTGGGGCGTCATCACGAATGGCTCCAGCCTCAGCGAAGCCCGGGTACAGGATATCGTCGCCGCAAAGCCTCTCAACATTGATGTCTCGATAGATAGCGCCCTTTCGGCCGAACATGATTCCTTACGAGGGGTAGCAGGATCATTGGGAAAAGTGCGTGCGGGCGTCGAGCGGCTGGTCGCTGAGAGGACGCGGACGCACAGCCGGTTCCTCATCCGGCTGAAACCGACGGTTACCAGGCAAACGATGACCTCGTTGCCAAACTTGGTAGATTGGGCCGAAACGCAAGTTGGCGTGTTTGTCGACTTTTCCCCGGTACGTCTCTGGCGCCAGTCTGATGTCCAAGCACTTTATCCGGCCACCCCGGAAGAATTACGTCAACTAGAGGCGGTGGTCGGCATCCTGATTAGGCGCAAAGTCGCCGGTGCACCGATTGAAACGAGCGCAGACAAGCTGCTGGCGATGATTGATCATTTCTCGGGTCGTCCGAACAGTCACGGTGTTGGTCGATGTAGGGTGGGACTACGTAGCCTCGACATTCGCCCGAACGGCGATGTCATCCATTGCTGGAACTTCAATCGGATCGGAAATGTCCGCGAAGCTTCGATTGCAGATATCTGGGAGAGCGCCGAGAGGCGGGCCATGATCGAGCAAACCGTCGCGTGCGATCTCTTCAAGACGACATGTAGCACCTCCTGTCATGCTCACAGGACCTTGCGTCAGGAGATTGCGCGCGGGATTCGCTATTTGCGCAGCTGACGCACAGAATGCTTTCCCTTGACTCTTCGCCCCCAACCCGCTTTAGGGCGGCGCTTCAAGTCCTTCTTGCAGGAGGCCGGGTTTTGGCGGTGCCCGTTATGCATCGCCTGGTACGGGGTGCCTTGCACGGCCCCATAACGAACGAAGGACTGGACTCATGCGTCACAGATATGGCGGCCGCAAGCTGCAGCGTACTTCCGCTCACCGCACCGCGATGTTCCGCAACATGGCGGCCGCGCTCATCAAGCACGAGCAGATCAAGACCACGCTGCCCAAGGCCAAGGAACTGCGCCCCTATGTCGAGAAGCTGATCACGCTCGCGAAGCGTGGGGGCCTTTCCAATCGTCGTCTGGCGCATGCCCGCCTGCTCGACGACGCGCAGCTCACCAAGCTGTTCGACGTGCTGGCCGAGCGCTACAAGGATCGCGCCGGCGGCTACACCCGCATCATCAAGGCGGACATCCGCGCGTCGGACGCCGTGCAGATGGCGATCATCGAGCTGGTCGACCGCGACGAGAGCGCCAAGGGCCAGGACAGCGGCCCGGTGCAGACCGCCGATGAGGACGAGCTGGAAGCCGCCTGAGGCCTCTACGGCCCGGCCTGACCGGACCAAGCACTTAAAAGGCCCCGCTGGCACGACCGGCGGGGCCTTTTGCTGTCTGCTGACAGGAAGCCGGAGGAGACGGCGAACCCGACGATGCCTTAAGCGCGCGGGGCCGCATCCCCACCCCGCAGCGAGGCCTCTCCGTCATGTCCCTATCGGTCAGAGGCTCTTGCGCTGTCGGCTTCCGCCATGGCCGAGCGCCGCGCTCATGCCGCGCGCGGCCTTGATCACGGCCGCGCTGAGGCTGGGCTGCATCTCGGCATCGTAGCGCACGGCGGGAATGGCGACGCCAAGGCTGCCGAAGATCTGGCCGCGCGCATTGAACACCGGCGCCGCCGTGCCATTGGTGCCAAGCGCGCTGGGGCTGGTTGCCACGAAGCAGCCCTGCTTGCGTACCCGCTCATTCTCGGTCTGCAGCAGCTCGTAGGTCATTGGCGGCGTGCCCGCCTCCAGCGGCGGCCCTTGCCGCTCGATGGCGATGCGTACATCGGCCTCGTCCAGCCAGGGCAGCATGGCGCGGCCGAGCGCGCCCCAGACGAGCGCGCGGGTCTTGTAGGTCTCCACGACATATTGGAGCGGGTGGAGCGCGTTGATCGTCTCGATGATCGAGCAGCTATGCTCGTTCGGCAAATAGAGCGCGAAGGCACAGGTCTCCTGAAACGCATCCGACAGGTCGGCGAGGAACGGCCTTGCAATGGCGCCATAATCGAATTGCGCGGCGACCATGGAGGAGAGGCGCACCAACTCGCGGCCGACGCGATAGCTGCCATGGCTCGACTTCTCGACAAAGTTCATCGCGCCTAGCGACTGCAGCAGGCGATAGGCGGTGCTGGTCGGGATGCCGACATCCTCGGCGAGGTCGCGCGGGGTGAATTCGCCATGCTCGGCGACAGACTTGAGCGCCCGCAGCGCGCGCTCGATCGCGCCGGTCATTTCGGGAGCTTCACTGGCCTTTGCCATCACCACGCATCCTTCTTGCCGCGCCGGCCGTTTCCCGCCCGCTCCGCGCAGCCCAGCTTCGCAGGCTCTTAGGGAGTGGGCGGTAAATTCGCAATCACCGGACCCCGGTCGCGCGCAATGCCAATTTGCGGCGCGGCTTCAGGGGAAGTTCTTGCGTTGGACCGTCCAGCGCGGATCGGTGCAGAGCGTGCAATCCGCGCCGACGAACCAGCGCGCGGCGCGCGCATCGCCCTTGAGCTGCCAATCCAGCCAGGCCAGCGCCACCGTGCCGTAAGCCCCGCCATTTTTGAGCAGGAAGGTGCCGGAATGGGCGACATCCTTGCGCACCGCGAGCATCGCCGGGATGCCGTTGATGCGCGAGAAGTCGTCCGTGCCGTTGGGCAGGGCGCTATCCTTCTCGCCATGAATATAGGCAATGGTGCCGTGGATCGTCTCGAGCGATTTCTTGGTGATCTCGGGCGCGCCGGGCAGGCCGCCGGTGCCGATGTTCCACACACCGCCATTGAGCATCAGCGTGGTCGTGACGCGCGGATCGGTGGAGGACATCGCCAGCGCCTGCAGCGTGCCGCAGCTATGGCCGGAAACGCCGATCTTGCTGGTATCGAGCCGGCCCTTGAGCGGGCTGCCCTCCTTGCTGTTCTGCGCCACTGCCCAGTCGATCGCCGCCTTCATCTCGTGCGGCAGCGTGCCGGTGGGGCCATCGAGCGGCGGCGGCGTTTCCGGCATGCCGAATTCGCGCGGCCAGCGCCCGAAATTATTCTCCTCGCCCTTGGGACCGATCTTGCCCAGCGCCACGACGAGATAGCCATGCGCGGCAATGTGATCGAGCATGTAGCGATAGGCATTGCCCTTGTCCGCGCAGCCGCCATTGGCCCAGATGAAGATGGGGAGCTTCTTGTCCCCGAGCGCGGCCAGATTGGCCGGCTGATAGACGGTGTGATGATCGAGGCCGTCAATCTCGTCGGTCATCGTTACCCGATAGGGGCCGGCTCCGCCGCTGGTGGAGGTGGTCGCTGGGGCCGTCGTGGCCAGCGCCGCACCGAGCGCGAGGGATATCAGGGCTTTGCTGCTGCTGTTCAACATTGCTGCCTCTCCGGCTTCATCGGGGGATTTGAGAAATGGCCGGGGCGGCGGCGGGATGATGGCCATCCCGCCGCCGCCTGCCGGTGCATCAGAAGATGCGCTTGAGCGACAGCGACCACTCGCGCGGCATGCCGGGATTGGCCGCCACCGTGCCCGAGTTGTTGTTGGGGCCGATGCCGGTCCAGTACAGCTTGTTGGTGATGTTGGTCACCTGCAGGGCAAGCTGCCAGTCATCATCCGCCGAGTTCCAGGCAATGCGGCCGTTGAGCAGACCGTAGGACGGCAGATAGGACAGCACGTTGTTCTGCACCGTCAGGGTCTGCTGCCGCGAACGCCAGCTCCAGTCGAGCCGCGGCGTGATCGAACCGGTGGAACCGAGATCGAACTTGTATTGCGCGCCGACGCTGATCTGGCGCTTGGGCGCATAAGGCAGCGTCATGCCGTAACGCAGGCCGGCGCCCAGACCGCCCGACGGTGCCGTGCAGGTCGTCGGCGTGAGGGCCGGCGAGCAGCCCGACAGCTGGTCATATTTGAAGTCCAGCAGTGCCGCCGATGCATCGATGAGCAGATTGTCGACCGGCTCGAGCGACAGTTCGGCTTCCAGACCCTTGAGCGTCGCCTTGCCCGCGTTGACGAAGTAGGAGCAGGTCAGGTCGTTGGGCGAAATCGGGCAGCCCGCATTCGGTGCGGTCGTCACGCGGGAGAAGACGCTCGCGATGAAGTCCGAATATTTATTGACGAATGCCGAGACGTTCAGCTGCGCGCGCCGATCGAAGAACCGCGACTTGAAGCCGATTTCATACGCCTTGAGGTTTTCGGGATCGAACGGAACCGCCTGCGCCGGTGTATAAGGACGGGGATTGATGCCGCCACCCTTGAAGCCGGTGGCGACGCTTGCATAGGTCATGATGTCCGGCGTCCACTGATATTGCAGCACAGCGCGCCAATCGACATTGTTGCCCTTGTAATCGCCCTCAGCGCCATTCAGTCCGCAGAACGCAACGTGGACGACGCCATAGTTCACGCCATTGACCGTGCAGGGGAAATAGGGCGCCGGGTTGCCGGCCTGCACGCCGGGACGACCGCCCCGGAAGAAGCGGAACGTCTTTTCCTCCTCGGAATAGCGGATGCCGCCGTTCAGCTCGAGCTTGTCGGTGATCCGCCAGGAGGCGTTGGCGAAGGCCGCCCAGTTGGTGGCGGGGATTTCGTCATATTCGGTGAAGATCAACAGACCCTGGTTGATCGTGCCGCGATAGGTGCCGAAGCGATTGATGTAGAAGCCGCCCACGACCAGATCGACCTTGTTGTCGAAAAGGCTGGAGGCAAGGCGCAATTCCTGGCTGAACTGCCAGTTGGTCGCTTCATAATCGATCAGCGCGTTGCTGAGCGGTGTGGCATCGAAATCCTGCACCCAGTTGGCCGTAAAGCTGCGATAGGCGGTGATCGAGGTCAGCTTGAGATTGTCAGAGAAGCTGTAATCGATGTTGCCGCTGACACCCCAACCATTCACCCGGCTCTGCGACTTGAAGCAATAGGGCGCGGAGCCATCCACCGGCTGCGCATCGCAGTAGGTGGAGTAATTGACGTAGGGGCTCTTGGTGAAGCTGTCTCCCGCCACGCCCCAGGGCGAATAGGGTACGAACGGCGAGGTACCGGTCGTGGGATTCCACAGGTTGAGGCCGTTGGTCGGGGCCGTGGAATACATGGGATAATTGCGGCTGAGGTTCAGCCCCGTCGTGCCCGGCGTGTAGCTGGTCGCGTTGGCCGTGCCGACGAAGATCAGCGTCTGCGGCGCGGCCTCCGAATCATCGCGGGTAATGTCGCCACTGATGTTGATCTCCAGATCCTCGGTCGGCACCCAGCGCAGGGAGCCGCGCGCCGCGACATAGGATTTGCCACCCTCCGTGCCGAGCTGGCACTTGCGGCCATCGGCTTGCGAGGGAATGTTGTAGACCGCGTCCAGTTGCGGATGGGTACAGGCGAAGTCATAGACCTTCACATAACCATCCTGATTGCGCGACACGCCCGAGATGCGGGCGAACAGGCGATCCGGCACGATGGTGAAGTTGGCGGCAGCGCGCACGTCCACGCGATTGAGGCTGCCAACGGTCGCTTCCACGAAGCCGCCGTCATTGCCATCGGGCTTCTTGGTGTAGAGCTTGATGGCGCCACCGATGGAGTTCATGCCCGCCAGTGTGCCCTGCGGCCCGCGCAGCACTTCGACCCGCTCCAGATCGAGCAGATCGAGCACCGATCCGGTGAGCGTCGAATAATAGACGTCATTCACATACACGCCCACGCCCGGCTCGAAGGCGAGGCTGAAGTCGGCCTGGCCGATGCCGCGAATATGGGCCTGCAGCGACGGGCCCTGCGGATTGCTCTCGCGCAGGTTCACGTTCGGCGCCTTGGTGGCGATCTCGGTGATGCTGGTCTGGCCGCGTGCCTCAAGCTGCTGCGCGCTCAGCGCGGTGATGGCGATCGGCGTCGACTGCACGTTCTGCGAGCGGAACTGGGCGGTGACGATGATGTCTTCCGTCTTGCCGCCCTCTTGCGGGGCGGCATCCGTCTGTGCGGCGGCCGCGTTGGCGAACAGGCTGGCGGGCACGCACAATGCGGCGGCTAGGGTAATGCGTGATATGCCACCGAGGCGGACATGGCCACGCGCGCGTCCTTTCAGAAACTCGGAAATCATTGGCTCTCTCCCTCAACTCGAATTTTGAAAAAATCGGCTGTCTGGACTCAGAATTTTGTCATTTTACGTCGTCTGAAAACTGGCCTGGCCCGGTCGCTGCGGTCTGGCTTCGTGCTTGTGTTTGCGCGATTGCGTGAACCGGATCGGGCCTTGCTCCCCCTTCTTCCCCTCCTTCTTCAGTGTCTGGCGCGCACTCTCCGGCAGAGTCGCTCAGGCGACGATCCATAGGGTGTCGCGAGTGTCGTTACGTGCCTCCCCGCGCATGGCTGTCGCAGCGCAGATCGGCGGCTGGCCCGGTCTCGGCAGCCTCGGAATGTGATGCTTGTGCGGGCCATGCGCAGAGCGGGCGGACCGCCGTTACGGCCCCGTTCGCGTCCGCATGCCGGGCGAGGATCGCGCCGGGCGCGGTGCCCTGCTCCACCCATGCCACCAGCGCCGCGAGCAGATCGCTCTCGGGCTTGCCGGTCGCGCTGCGGTCTTCCGATCCGCCGAAGCGGTCGGCGCCGGCCCCGCCCCGGCAGTGCTGCATGCCCGGGACCATGTAGAGCCGGGCGAAGGCGTCGCGGTCCTGCTCCGCCTCTGCGCCCATGCGCGCGAAGAGATCAAGCGTGGAGAGTGGCTGCACGGATGCATCGGCCCAGCCATGATAGAGGATCAGCTTGCCCCCGCGCGCCGCGAAGGCCCGCATGTCCGCGCTGCGGGCATCCATGGTCGCGAAGCTTTTGCGGGCGGCCGCGAGATCGGCGGCGAGATCGAAGCTGGCCGGATCCCAGCCGGCGTCGCCCCGGCCTGCACTGTGACGCGCATGGCCGAACATCTGGACAGGCAGCGGTGGCAGGCCGCCGGGGCGGGCCGTGATGCCGGGCAGCAGACCGAAATCATGGGTCTTGCCGGTGCTGTCGGTGAGCGGTGCAACGATGTTCGCGATGGTTCTGACCGTGGCGGGCGCAAGGCAGTCTTTGGATTGGCCTGGCTTGCAGGCGAGCTCCTCGACGCGGAAAGCGCAGCTGCGCGGATCGTCGATGATGCCATCAGCCGCGCCGTCATTCGCGTCGCAGCGCGCAATGGCGCGGCGGGAGACCAGATCCCAGTCCGCCGCGCTGATCGCGACGCCGTCGTTCTGCGTCTGGGCCAGATGCACATGCAGCAGCCGGGCGGCGAGCAGGGGCACGTCCAGACCCGGCGCGCCGATGAGCGCGCCGTCATAATCGCCGGGGTAGAGCTGTAGCTCGCGCAGGCCCTGCCGTCCCCCGCCGGAGCAGCCGAGAAAATAGGCGTGCGCGGCCGGCGCGCCGTAAAAGCCATCGATGATCGCCTTGGAGACCTGTGTCAGCCGGTGATAGGCGATATGGGCATAGGTTTCCGATTTGCGGGCATCGTCGATCCAGCGCTCGCCTTGGCGATGGCCGGTATCGCTGGAGGCAGCGGCAAAGCCCTGCTCCACGCCGCGCGCCATATCGGCATAATTATAATAGCCGGCCTCGCCGCCGACGCCGGTGCCGAGCAGGCGCCGATTCCAATCGCGGGGAAGCCAGAGCTCGAAGCCGATGTCGCCGTCGATCATGCCGGCCAATCGGCAGAAGTCCGCTCGCACCGCTTCGCCTTTCGGCGATGTCGGCGAGGTGGGACTCTGCCAGTGCGGCGCGGGGGCCACCGTTTCGAGTGTGGTGAGCGTCACGTTGGCAGGCAGGAGGGCGCGGGCCGCTGCGCAGCGATCGGCAAAGGCGGGTGCCTCATCGGCGGCGAGCGCAGCGGAGGCGCTGCCGAGCAGGCCCGCCAGAGCGAGGGTCTTACAAGCTGTGAGGGATCGCCGCGCGATCACAGCACCGCCCAGTAGGAGAAGACCGCGCGGTCGGCGCGGCGATCGATCTTGCCGACGAACATCGTGCGGCAGAGCCAGTCATGCGGGCCTTCCGGCGCATCGAACACCGGGCTGGCGCCGGCATAATAGTCCGCCGGGTCGACGGCCTCGTAATTCTGGAGCCGGGCCAGCACATCCTTGTTGCCATGCCGCACGCCGCGGTTCTGCAGCTCGATGATCGTGCCGTCATCCGCCTGGATCAGATAGCGCGCCTCGAACTTGACGGTGTGGTCGGTGCGGATGGTCGGCCAGTCGCCGCCACTGTGCGGGACGACGATCCCATTCAGGCGCGGGCCGCGTACGATGCCGCTTTCCACGCCCACAAAGCCGCGCTCGGCACCCCAGAAGGTGGGGCCGTAGCGATAGCGCTTGGTCAGCTCGATCTCGATCTCGAAGGCGAAATCGAGCGCGGGCGGCTGGCGCTCGGGCGTTAGCGATCTACTCATTAGCGGCCCCTCCTCATCAGCGTATCCAAGGCCCGGGCGGGCGCGGTTCGCGTTCGCCGAGCTGCTCGGAGCCGAAGCGCGCCATGTAGCTGCGCTGCGCGGCCAGCGGATCGGATTCGAGCCGAACGGTCTTGCCGAAGCGCATCGTGGCCCGCAGCGAGGTTTCGTAGGGCAGCCACACCGGCATGTGCGGATTGTCCGGCCGGCCGGTCCGCGCGAAGGACGTCCACGCGCCGGACATGGCGGCACGCAGGGCATCGGCTTCGGGCGTCACCGTGCCGACGCCGGAATGTGCCTCGATATTGCCGAAGGTGAAGGCCAGCTCAATGCCATGGGGCGACACCCCGTGCAGACTGCCAATGTCAGTCGGCCAGTCGACCAGATAGAGATAGGCCGGTGCCCGCCCGAGCGCGGCCTTGCTTTCGGCCTGGATCGTCGCGTCGAGCAGATAGGACCGGTCGGTGGTCAGCCGTGCGAACAGCCGGGTGTTGCTATGGTCTGGGAACATGCCCCGCCAGGTCTCGATGGCCTTGGGCGCCTCGCCAGACGGGAAGAACCGCAGCGATTCCTCCAGCACCCGCGCATCGCTCATCGTGTCGTAAGAAGGCACATGGCCGAGGAATATCGTCGTTTCCTCGATCGTGGTGCCGAGCATCATCGGCACGTCGGCGCTGAGCAGCGGCGCGTGCGGCAGGAACGGGTGCTGGACCACGCTCAACCCATCCACGAAGGGACGGAACTGGCCGGTCTCGTTGCGCACCTCGATGCCGGTGGCGGTGAGCGTGCGGGTCGGCACGTCCGCCAGCCGGCGGAGCCCGCCTTTGCGGATGCCGAGCTTGTGTAGGAGGCGGTCGGCGCGGTCGAGCGAGACCTCACGCGAGTCGAGCCGGATGCCGGGGCCGCTTTGCGAGATGGCGCGGTGGAACAGGCCCGAGGCCGATGGCATCGTCATCATCGCATTGATTTTGCGGCCGCCGCCGGAATGGCCGAAGATCATCACCCGGTCGGCATCGCCACCGAACTGGCCGATATTCTCGCGCACCCAGGCGAGGGCCAGCGCAATGTCGAGTGCGCCGGCATTGCCGGAGAGCGCATAACGCTCATCACCCGCTTCCGAGAGATTGAGATAGCCATGGACGTTGAGGCGATGGTTGATCGAGACCATCACGACGTCATGATTGCGCGCCAGCCAGGCGCCATTGCTGACGGGATCGTCCGAGCCACCGACTTCCCAGCCGCCGCCATGGACCCAGACCATCACCGGCTTGCTGCCGGTCAGCGAGCCGGTCCAGACATTGGCGACAAGGCAGTCTTCCGAATGCGTGGGCGTGTCGGGACCGCCGAGAAAGCCATGCTGCGGGCAGCGCGGCCCGTAGCGCGAGGCGTCGCGCACATCGCTCCAGGGCTTGCGTGGGACAGGCGGGAGGAAACGTGCGGCGCTGCCCGTCGGCTCGCCATAGGGAATGCCCTTGAACGCATAAACGGCGCCCTCGGTAATGCCCTGCACCTTGCCGGCCGAGGTCGAAAGAATGGGCCGCTCACCGACCGCGCCGATGGCGGCGAGCGAGGGCGCGGCGATCAATCCGACGCCAGCGCCGAGTAAGCCGCGCCGCGAGAAGGCCATGTGTGGCCGCCGTGACAAGCTGCCGGTGCGTGCGGTGGAGAACGGATCGCTCATCGCATCGCCTTCCGCGATGGGAAGGCGCGCTGAGACACGCGGATGCAGCCGGGATGCAGCATTGTCCTCTCCTGTGAACCAAGCTCCTGCCGCGACTCTTTGCTGAATCGTCTAGCAATCGTGAGATGAAACTTGCAAATTTGTTCATTCAGTGCAAGCTGGTTCCGTTCAATGAGAAAAAAATGCCGTTTCCTATTTAGTTGCGAAGCGGTTGAGCGGGGAAATGCGGATCGCCGAGTCGGGCCAGAGGTCTGAACCAGGCGGCCGCGCGGAGAGGGTGCGATTCGGTCCGGCGCGTGTGCGACGGCTGGCGACACCGGATCGGACGATCATGGGTCGGGGAGAGGTGAGAGGATGAAGATATCGCTAGTGCTGGGTGCCCTTCTGCTGGTGGGCGTGACCGCCGCGATCAGCTGGTGGCTCGGGATCAATCACGAGCGCAGGCGCGAGCAGGCCAATATCGAGATGGTGCTGGCAATGTGGGATGGCGTCATCAATCGCGCCGATCCCGATGCGGTGATGAAATATATCGATGAGGATTACATCCAGCATAATCCCAATGTGCGGCAGGGCCGCGAGGGCGTGCTGGAGCTGATCTCGCTGATCCGCAATCCGCCCCCCGCGATGATCCCGCCCGGCAAGAAGACCCTGAAGAAGGCCATCGCGCAGGGCGACTATGTGGTGGTGATCTGGACCCAGCCGCAGCCCGATCCGCACAATCCCGGCGAGACCTACTCCGGCGAAGCCTTCGACATGTTCCGCATCGCCAATGGCAAGGTGGTGGAGCATTGGGACGATACCCGCAAGGCGCTGACACCCTGGCGGCGCTAGGGGCTGACCCCAGTTCCGGCGCCCAAAACAAGATTTGAGACCTGAGGAGAGGAACGTTCATGGCCAGTTTCGCTGACGACCGCGCGGAAATCGAGGATCTGCAGGCGCGCTATCTGTTCGCGCTCGATTGGCAGGATCCGGATGGTTACGCCGGCACCTTCGCCGAGGAAGGCGTGCTGGATTGGGCGGGCGGCATCGTGCGCGGGCGCGAGGCGATCCGCGAGGAATGCAAGGGCATGCGCACTTACTTCTCGGGGCGCGGCAAGGGCGAGGAGCCGACCCGCCCGCCGCGGCTGCGCCACTTCATCACCAACATCACCGTGAAGGTGGAAGGCGACAAGGCCTGGAGCCGCTCCTTCTGGTTCGAGATCGACAACGATACCCGCCTGCGCACGCCCTATGTCGGCGGCTATGGCCATTATGAGGACGAGTTGCGCCGCGTCGATGGCAAATGGCTCTTCACCTTCCGCAAGATCTGGAACGAGTGCATGGAGGACCGCGCTGCCGAATATGTGAACCCCGTCACGCAGATGGGTTGAGCAGTGCCCGGGCGTCCTGCCGTGCCGCCATCCGGTGTGTCGAGCCTGCTTGGCGCTTTGCTGGGCCTTGCCCTGCTGGGGGCCTGCTCGAACGCGCCACCCGGCAGCATGGCGGGACCGCCTCCGTTCGGTGCGGGCGACGATTGGGACAATCCGGGCGGGGACTGGGCGGAAAGCCGTTATTCCCGCCTCACCGATATCGACAAGACCAATGTCGGTAGGCTCGGCCTCGCCTGGGATTATGATCTCGGCACCACCCGCGTGCAGGAAGCGACACCGGTCGTCATCGACGGGGTGATGTATACGTCCGGCAATCTCGGCCGGGCCTATGCGCTGGACGCGGCAACGGGCCGGCAACTCTGGGCCTTCTCGCCCGAGGTCGACATGCAGGTCAATCGCTACGCCTGTTGCGATCAGGCCAATCGCGGCGTGGCGGTGGCGGACGGGAAAGTGTTCGTCGCCGCGCTCGACGGATGGCTTTATGCGCTCGACCAGAAGACCGGCGCGGTCGTCTGGAAGGCCGACAGTTTTCTCGATCGCAGTCGGGCCTATACCAGCACGGGCGCGCCGGAAGTGGCGGGCGACCTCGTCATCATCGGCAATGCCGGCGCGGAATATGACACGCGCGGCTATGTCATCGCGTTCGACATCCGCACCGGCAAGAAAGTCTGGCGCTTCTACACCATACCGCGCGATCCCGCGCTTGGGCCGCAGGAAAGCAAGGCGCTGGAGGCGGCGCTCAAGACCTGGAACCCGAAAAGTCGCTGGGATATCGGCGGCGGCGGCACGGCATGGGATGCGATCACCTACGATCCCGAATTCGATCAGGTCATCATCGGCGTCGGCAATGGCGGGCCTTATGCGCAGGCGATCCGTTCGCCGGGCGGCGGGGACAATCTCTACCTGAGTTCGCTGGTCGCACTCGACCGCAAGACGGGCGCGATGAAATGGCATTTTCAGGAGACGCCGGGCGACAACTGGGATTTCACCTCCGTCCAGCCCATGATCCTGACGCGCATGGTCGTGAACGGGGCCGAGCGCCCCGTGCTGCTGCACACGCCCAAGAACGGCTTCTTCTTCATGCTGGACCGGGAGACGGGCAAGCCGCTCGCCGTGCACAGAATGGTGCGCACAAGCTGGGCATCGGGCTGGGACCTCAAGACCGGCAAGCCGATCGCCACACCGGAATATTCGGACATCAACGCCGGCCCCAAGCTGGTCTTCCCGGCCCCGCCCGGCGCGCGCAACTGGTATGGCGCGGCTTATGATCCGCAGCGCAAGATGTACGTCGCCCATTTTCTCGACATGGGTAATCTCATCATGGTGCCGCCCGCCAATCTGACGATGCCGCGCCGCAATCTGGCGCTGAACGCGGGCACGGAATCGATCTTCACGCCCTTTCTGGAAGCGGCGCTCCCCGGTCTGCCCAAGGATGTGCAGAAGACCATCACCGATCTGCCGCAATGGCAATGGGTGAAGGACAAGCCCTGGGCGGCCGATGTGCGCGCCGTCGATCCGGTGACCGGCAGGACGATCTGGAGCTATCCGCGCGAGGATGGCTGGCAGGACCGCAGTGGCGTACTCACGACCCAGAGCGGCCTCACCATCTTCGGCACGCTGTCCGGCAAGCTGGTCATCCTGGATTCGGATACAGGCAAGGTGCTGCGCACGATCGACACCGGTCGCTCGATCCTTGCCGCCCCCATGACCTACCGGGTGAAGGGCGTGCAATATATCGCGGTGCAGACCGGCTGGGGCGGGGGCGGCTGGGGACTGGTCCCCGATTATTCCGCGGCCTATGCCAAGGGGAACGCCAATCGCATCCTGGTCTTTCGGCTGGATGGTGGGCCGGTGCCGATCCCGCCGGATCTTCCGCCGGAGGGGCCGATCCCGGCGCCGCCCCTGCAGATCTCCGGCACCGATGCCGATCGGTTGGCGAAGGGACGGGTGCTCTTCTCGAAAAACTGTTCCATCTGCCATTCCAACATGCCGCGCGCGCCGCTGCCGAGCCTGACCCGCATGAGCGAGGGCGCGCATCAGGCGTTCGAGCAGATCGTGCTGGAAGGGCTGCTGCTGCCCAACGGAATGCCGCGCTGGGACGATCTGCTGACGCGCGCCGACGTGCAGGCGATCCACGCCCATCTGATCGATCTGCAGAGCAAGGCATACGCCCGGCAGCAGACCGGGGCGCCGCCGGAAACCCCGATCTACTCCCGCATCACCACGGCCAACTGATGAGAGCATGAGCGAGATGGATAACATATTCTCACTGTCTGGATTGATATCGCTCTCGAGAGATGTGGAGAGGCGCGCCCTGAGGATGAGCATCCTTGTCTGCCCGGCTGCGGACGCGGGTGGTCGCGTATGACTGCCGCAGCGACGGCCCTGCCCGAGCAGGATGGCATCGACATCTTTGAATCGGCCCGGCTCAAGCCGCGCTACTGGCTGCTCGTCGTCCTGTTGATGACGCAGGGTCTGTTCGAGTTTTTCGATTTCTACATCATCGGCTTTCTGGTCAGCGTCATCGGGCCGGAATGGAACCTCACCTTCGGCCAGGTCTCCATCGTGCTGCTCTCGGCGGGCGTGGGTCAATTGGTGGGTGCGCTGCCCTTCGCCTGGTTCGCGGACCGCTATGGGCGCAAGCCGGCACTGATTTCCGGGATTGTGCTCTATTCGCTGGCGGCCGGCTGCGCGGCCTTCGTGCCGGACGGGAGCTGGATGCTGTTCGCGTTCCTGCGCTTCATCGTCGGGGTGGGCTATGGCGGCACGCAGATCACCTTGCTGATAGAGATCGCGCCGACGCGCTGGCGCACCATGATCGCCAGTGCGAGCGGCCTGATCGCGCCCGGCGGGGTGTTGCTGGCCTCGTTGCTGGTCGCCAATTTCCTGCCGACCATCGGCTGGCGCGGCTTGGCCCTGCTCGGTTTCTTCCCGCTGGTCATCGCCTTCGCGCTTTACTTTCTGGTGCCGGAATCGGTCCGCTGGCTGGTCTCCCAGGGCCGCGCGACCGAAGCGCATGATGTGCTCGCCAAATATGTCGATCTGCCCAAGGATCAGATCCCGCTGCCGCGCGTACCCAAGGAAGTGCGCCGTGCGCGCCTGCGCGACATTGCGCTGTATCCGGGCCGCTTCTGGCTGATCGTGGCGACCAGCTCGGGACTCGGCATCGCGGGCTTCGGCGTTGCCTTGTGGGGACCGACGGTGCTCACCATGCTGCTCAAGATCCAGCCGGCCGAGGCGGCTGCCTATTTCGTGTTTGTGAGCATCGCAGGCATCGCCGGCCGGGCGCTGTGGACGGTCACCCCGCACTTCATCGGTCGCTGGCGCTCCGCGCTCATCTGCCTGTTCGGAACGGCGGTGACGATCAGCGCGGCGGCCTTCCTGCACCCTTATTTCGTGGCCGGGGTGCCCGTGTTCCTGCTGTGCCTGATGTGCGGATCGCTATTCTACGATGGCGGGGCCTCCAACAGCTCGCCTTACGGGACGGAATTATTCCCGGTCCGCCTCGCCGGGCTGGGCGGCGGCCTCGTCCAGATGGTCAGCGGCTTCGGAAAGCTGCTCGGACCCATCATTCTGGCGCTGATAGCCGGCAGCGGCAATCTGCTCTCGCCCCAGGCGACGGAAGCCGCGATCACGCCCGGCTTCCTCACGCTCGCCGCCTTTGCCGTCATCGGCTTTCTCGCCACCTCGATGCTGCGATACGAGACCCATGGCGTCCGCATGGTGACGGACGAGGACGATTTCGTCTCCGGCAAGGTCAACGCCAAGCCACCGCCGCTCGCTTGAGCGCCGCCATCCCTTCCGTTCACACTCACATGCAAGGAACCGGTATGCAACCGCCTGAACTGGAATATGTCTTCACCATCGAGATCGATCTGAGCCCCCGCTTTCGCTACGGCCCGACCACGGACGGGCTGGAGCGCGGCTATGTCGGCGTGCTCGGTGGCCGCATCACCGGTCCGCGCCTCAACGGACGCATCGTGCCCCACACCGGCGGGGACTGGCCCAGCATCCGCCCGGACCAGACCTGCGACTTCAATGCGCGTTACCTGATCGAGGCCGATGACGGCACGCTGATCCAGCTGCGCAACACCGGCGTGCGCCATGGCCCCAAGGAAGTGCTGGATCGCCTGCAGAATTATGAGCCGGTCGACCCCTCCGAATATTATATGCGGGTGACGCCGCAGTTCGATGCACCGGAAGGGCCGCATGGCTGGCTCAGCCGGACCGTGTTCATCGGCAAGACGGATCGGCAGAAGACCAAGTCCGTGTTCAACTATTGGGCGGTGCTCTGAACATGGCGGAGTCCTCTGCAGGGCTGTTTCCGGTGGATCGGGCGATCGCGCAGGGCGCGGTCGTCGATCCGGCACAGGCCGGGAGCGCCGATCATGTCGCGCTGACGGCGCGTAACCGGGCGTTGATGATCGACTTCGTGACGATCCTCTATGAACAGCGCGATCCCCGCCGAGCCTTTGAGCGATATGTCCATGAGGATTATATCCAGCACAACCCGATCATCGCCGACGGCCGCGAGAATGCGCTCAAATGGCTGGAGCCGGTCTTCTCCAAGGCGGGCACGGAGATTCAGGTCCGGCGGGTGCTGGTGGATGGCGATTATGCCACCGTGCAGATCATCGGACGGATGGGGCCGGAGGATGGCGGCAGCGCGGTCATGAACATCTTCCGCATCGAGGACGGGATGATCGTTGAGCATTGGGACGTGACGCAAGCGATGCCGGCGGAAACGGCAAGTGGGCGGCCTTTGGGTTGAGGGCAGCGCCAATAACTTGAGCCGTCATTCCCGCGAACGCGGGAATCCAGAACCCAGCCGCATTGCCATCGCGCCTCTGGATTCCCGCGTCCGCGGGAATGACGAGAGTGTGATGGTGTCAGCCGCTCGCCGACGCTAGGCTGGGCCGAACGAGAAACACAGGAGAGGCAAGCCATGGATCTGGGCATCAGGGGCCGCAAGGCGATCGTCAATGGCGCCAGCGCCGGCATGGGCAAGAGCGCGGCGATGGCGCTGGCCCGCGAGGGCGTGGACGTGTTCATCTCGGCGCGGGGCGAGGACCGGCTGATGCGCGCGGCGCAGGAGATTGCCGATGAGACCGGCGCGCGGGTCCTGCCAATCGTCGCCGATCATGCCAGCGCCGAGGGGCGCGAGCGCATTCTGGCGGCCTGCCCGGAGCCGGACATTCTCGTCGGCACCTGCGCCCCGCCGCCGATGACGCCGGACTATCGCGCGATCACCGGTGAGCAATGGCAGAGCGCCATCGAAATTTCGCTGCTCTCGCCCATCGAGTTCATGCGCCGCGTGCTCGATGGCATGGTGGAGCGCCGATGGGGCCGGGTGGTGAATATCGCTACGGTGGCGGCGAAATATCCTGGCGAAATCCGGGCGCTCTCGGGCAGCACGCGGGCGGCGCTGGTGAACTACAGCGTCGCCGTCTCGAAGGTGGTCGCCAAGCACAATGTCGTCATCAACAACCTGCTGCCGGGCATGCACCACACCGCGACAGTCGAGGACCAGTTCAATGCCCGCGCGAAGGCCAAGGGCACGACCTATGAGGATGAGGTCGCCGAGTTCGTGCGGGACTGGCGGATCGCCAGCGGGCGCTTCGGCAATGCGGAGGATGTCGGGGCGTTCGTGGCGATGTTCTGCAGCGAGTTTGCCAACTACACCACGGGGCAGAGCCTCACTATCGACGGCGGTGCCACGACCTCGACCTTTTAGAGGAAGGTCGGTCGGTCGGGCGGATTAGGAGACATAAGATCTCCGTTCGTCCGAGCCCGTCCAAGGGCGGTCCTTCTCTGCTCAGCCTCGAGGGTAGAAGAACGGGGCTTCGACAAGCTCAGCCCGAACGGCGTGGGGGAAGGCCGAACCGTGATCGGGGTTAAGGCATAGATCAGTCCGCTCGCCCACCGCACAGCGGGTGACGCGCGCCCGGCGATCTGCTATGGGCGCGCGCCATGACGAACCCCAATAGCCTCGATTACGAACGCCCGGTCATCACGCCGCCCGATGGCGAGAAGAAGGTGCTGCTGCACAGCTGTTGCGCGCCCTGCTCGGGCGAGGTGATGGAAGCGATGACCGCGAGCGGCATCGATTACACCATCTTCTTCTACAATCCGAACATCCACCCCAAGGAGGAATATCTGCTGCGCAAGGAGGAGAATATCCGCTTTGCCGAGCAGCACAATATTCCCTTCGTGGATGCCGACTATGACACGGTGAACTGGTTCAAGCGCGCCAAGGGCATGGAGAATGAGCCCGAGCGCGGCGCGCGCTGCACCATGTGCTTCGACATGCGGTTCGAGCGCACGGCGCTTTACGCGCATGAGCATGGCTTTCCGGTCATCACCTCCTCGCTCGGCATTTCGCGCTGGAAGAACATGAACCAGATCAACGATTGCGGGGAGCGCGCGGCGGCGCATTATCCCGGCATCAAATATTGGACGTTCAACTGGCGCAAGGGTGGCGGCGCGGCGCGGATGATCGAGATCAGCAAGCGCGAGCGCTTCTATCAGCAGGAATATTGCGGCTGCGTCTTCTCGCTGCGCGACACCAACGCGCACCGGGTCGCCCAAGGCCGTGAGGAAATCCGCATCGGCGAGCTGTATTATGGGGACGAGCCTTCCGCGCAGGACTGAGCCGCGCGGGAGGGGTTTGACCACAAGAAACGGGACGCGTCCGTTCGGCCTTCCGTCTAGCTGACCGGCTCCACTTATGGAGCTGGATCATGACATTACTGGATCGCAAAGTCGCCATCATCACTGGCGCGAGTTCGGGGATCGGGCGCGCCGCTGCGCTGCTGTTCGCGCAACAGGGCGCGGCCCTCGTGCTGGTTTCCCGACGCGAGGCGGCGCTTGAGAGCGTGGCCGAGTCCATCAGAGCGCAGGGTGGTCGGGCGGCCATCGTCGCGGGCGACGTGTGCGAGGAGGGGACGCACCGCCGAGCCGTCGCGGTCGCCTGTGAGACCTTCGGGGGGCTGCATATCGCGTTCAACAATGCCGGGCTTGTCGGGACGATGCAGCCGCTGGCAGACCTCACGCCGCAGGATTGGTCGCAGGCGCTGGCGGTCAACCTGACGGCGGCTTTCCTCGGCGCCCGCGCGCAGATTCCGGCCATGCTCGAACAAGGCGGCGGCGCGCTTGTCTTCACCGGCAGCTTCGTGGGCAACAGCGCCGGCTTGCCGGGCATGTCGGCCTATGGGACGGCGAAGGCGGGGCTGCTTGGTCTCGTGCGTGGCATTACGGCCGATTATGGCGCGCAGAGGATCCGCGCTAATGCCTTATTGCCGGGCGGGACAGCGACCGGGATGGCAGGCGATGGCGATCAGCAGGCCTGGGCGGCAAGTCTTCACGCGATGAAGCGGATCGCCCAACCGGAAGAAATCGCGCAGGCGGCGCTATTTCTGGCCAGCGACATGGCGAGCTTTGTGACTGGCTCGGCGCTGTGGGCGGATGGGGGCAATGCCGCCGTCAAATTGTGATGCTGGGGACGTTGATAGTCGGCGGGCGGGCTCTTGAAGGATCGGGCGGCCGTATCAAGGCCGCCCGTGTCACTCTCGCTTAGTTGCCGTCGATCACTTCCTGCCCGGCCTGACCAACCGATTCAATGTCCTTGCCGGCGCCTTTGACAGTCGCGCAAGCCTGGAGTGCGAGGGCCGCGCCGAGCAGCAGAATCAATGTGCCGCGCTGTTTCATGATCGTCTTCCTTCTGTTTGTTCCGGGCGATGAAATGCTTGAGCAACGGTTCGGTTGCGATTCCTGATCGGCAGGCGCAGCTTGCAGGGAAGGTGTCAGGGAACGCGTGCCTCGTCGGGCCGTTCAGGAAGGTGAGACGGCTGCGCCTTGGCCGCGCCGGATGGCAACCAGATGAAAGGGTCAGTGATGAGCGGGAAGATCGATGTCGCGGTAATCGTGGGCAGTCTGCGCAAGGACTCGTATAACCGCAAGGCAGCGCTGGAGCTGGCACGCCTCGCCGATGGCGATATGGCGCTGCGGATCGTCGAGATCGGCGATTTGCCGCATTATGATGAAGATGCGGAGACCGACAGCCCGCCCGGGGCGTGGACGCGCTTTCGCAAGGAGATCGCCCCGGCCGACGCGCTGCTGTTCGTCACGCCCGAATATAACCGCTCGGTGCCGGGCGTGCTCAAAAACGCTATCGACGTTGGCTCGCGGCCCTACGGCCAGAGCGTGTGGATGGGTAAGCCGGCGGCGATCATGACCGTCTCGCCCGGAGCGCTCGGCGGGTTCGGCGCCAATCATCATCTGCGCCAGATGCTGGTGTTTCAGGATACGCCGATCCTCCAGCAGCCCGAGGCTTATGTCGGCAATGCGGCCAAGCTATTCGAGAATGACGGCCGGCTGACGGACAAGAAGACGGAGGATTTTTTCCGCAGCTTCCTCGACGCATTTCGCAAGCTGATCGACCGGGCGGGCTGACCGCCGCTCAGTTCACGATCGACTTGAGGCGTCGCCAGATTCGCGTGCGCAGCGGCGTGCGCGATTCGATGCTGAGGCCACGCGCACGAGCTGCCCGCATGAGATCGCGGGTCAGCGCGCGCAACTGGCGGTCGTTGAGTGCCGTCGAGACCCGGTGATGGCCGCCGCGCATGCCGCTTTCGGCGATATGCAGCGTCAGGATGACGCCATGGTCCGCGCCGCGCCGCTCCCAATCGATAAGCGCCCCGGAAATATACTCCTGCCGCCTGAAATCCTGTTCCGCCATGCCTTCCTCTGTTGCGCCCAGCTTGCGCGCCGTCCTGCTCGTGCAATCCCTGACCGCCGTTTCTTAACGTTTTGGAAAGGCCGGGCCGAGCCGTTGGCGCACCGGGCGTGCATTGTCTATTGCGCATTGCACAATATTCGCATTCACTGCGCGGATGCTCAAAGCTGCAGTCTATCATCGCACGGCCTATCACTACAGCAGGCCGATCCGTCTCGGGCCGCAGATCATCCGGCTTCGACCCGCGCCGCACAGCCGCACCAAGGTGCCGAACTATGCCCTGCGGATCGAACCCGAGGGCCATTTCATCAACTGGCAGCAGGACCCACACGGCAATTGGCAGGCGCGGCTGGTCTTTCCCGATCCGGTCGACCGTTTCGTGGTGGAAGTGGATCTGCTCGCCGATCTCGACGTCATCAATCCGTTCGATTTCTTCGTCGAGCCTTATGCCGAGGAGTATCCGTTCGCCTATGACGAGGCGCTGAAGACGGATCTGGCTGCCTATTTCGAGGTCGAGGCGCAGGGGCCTCTGTTCGAGGCGCTGGTGGCGCAGCATGCGGGCCATCAGGGCCGCACCATCGATTTTCTGGTGGAGATCAATCGCCAGCTCGAACAGCGTATCGGCTATGTCATCCGCATGGAAACCGGGGTGCAGACCCCGGAAGAGACATTGCAGATCGGCACCGGTTCCTGCCGGGATAGCGCCTGGCTGCTGGTGCAACTGGTGCGGCGGCTGGGTTTCGCGGCGCGGTTCGTCTCGGGCTATTCGATCCAGCTCGTTGCGGATGTCGAGCCAGTGGAAGGCCCCAAGGGCGTGACGCGCGACGTGGTCGATCTCCACGCCTGGGCGGAAGTTTATGTGCCGGGCGCTGGCTGGATCGCGCTGGATGCCACTTCCGGCATGTTCGCCGGCGAGGGGCATATCCCGCTCTGTGCATCGCCCCATTATCGCTCGGCTTCGCCCATTGAGGGACTGGCCGAGCCGGCGGAAGTGGACTTCCGCTTCGAGATGCGCGTCTCGCGCATTGCCGAGGCGGTGCGGATCACCAAGCCGTTCACCGATGAGCGCTGGGCCGCCGTGCAGGCGCTGGGCGAACAGGTCGACGCCGACCTCGTCGCGCAGGATGTGCGGCTGACCACCGGCGGTGAACCGACCTTCGTGGCCGAGAATGGCGGGCAGGAGGATGAGTGGAACGGCGGCGCCGTCGGCCCGACCAAGCAGGGCTATGCGGACAAGCTCGTGCGAGCGCTGCGGGAGAAATTCGCGCCCGGCGGGATGCTCCACCACGGTCAGGGCAAATGGTATCCGGGCGAGAGCCTGCCGCGCTGGGCCTATGCGGTCTACTGGCGCAAGGATGGCGTGCCGGTGTGGCGCGACCCGATGCTGATCGCGCGGGAAGAGGCCGAGGGCAAGCCGCTCGCGACGCCGGCGCTTGCCGCGCGCTTTCTGGCGACTATCGCCGCAGGCCTTGAGGTTCAGCCCGATTATGTCGCGCCGGTCTATGAGGATGAGCAGGAGTGGGCGCGCAAGGCGGAAGATTTGCCCGTCAATGTGACGCCAGACGATAACAAGCTCAGCGATGTCGAGGCGCGCGAGCGGATGAAGAAGGCGTTTGCGATGGGGCTGGTCGAGCCCGTCGGCTATGCCTTGCCCATCCAGCGCTGGCAGGCCGCGCAGACTAAGCCCCGCTGGCAGAGCGAGGTCTGGGCGGTGCGCCGAGGCAAGCTCCATGCCGTGCCGGGTGACAGCTCGCTAGGCTATCGCTTGCCGCTGGGCTCGCTGCCCTTCGTGCCGCCGGCCGACTTCCCCTATATCCACCCGCGCGACACGAGCGAACCGCGCGAGCCGCTGGCGGATTATCATGTCCAGCGCGCGGAGCGGGCGCGCCGGCCGGATGTGCGCGAGCAGATGGTTGCCTCCCGCGCGGAGGCCGGCGGCGCGGCAGCGCAGGAGCGGGTGGAGCAGGAGATCATCGAGGGCGCGGTGCGCACCGCGATCACCGTCGAGCCCAAGGCGCATTATCTCTCCGTCTTCCTGCCGCCGGTGCGCGAGTTGGAGGATTATCTAGAGCTGATCGCGCAGGTGGAGGCCGCAGCCTGCGCCATGCGCGTCGAAGTGCGGATCGAGGGCTATGCCCCGCCGCCCGACCCGCGCCTGCAGGTGCTCAAGATCACGCCCGACCCGGGCGTCATCGAGGTCAATGTGCAGCCGGTCGCGACATGGGGCGAGACGGACGAACTGACCGAAACGCTCTACGATGTCGCGCGGTCGCTCAAGCTCACGGCCGACAAGTTCATGGTCGATGGGCGCGCGGTGGGCACGGGCGGCGGCAATCATCTCGTGCTCGGCGGGCCGAGCCTCACCGATTCGCCGTTCATCCGCCGGCCAGACCTGCTCAAGAGCTTCGTGCTCTACTGGCAGCGCCATCCCTCGCTCAGCTATCTCTTCTCGGGCCTGTTCATCGGCCCCACCAGCCAGGCACCCCGCATCGACGAGGCGCGGCATGACGGGCTGTACGAGCTGGAGGTGGCGCTGGCGCAGGTGCCCCATCCCTTTAAATCAGGGCCGGGGGAAGGCGCCACGCCACCCCCCTGGCTGGTCGACCGGCTGTTCCGCAACCTGCTGGTTGACGTGACCGGCAACACGCACCGCACCGAGATCTGCATCGACAAGATGTTCTCGCCCGATGGGCCGACCGGGCGGCTGGGGCTGGTCGAGTTCCGAGGCTTCGAGATGCCGCCGGATGCGCGGATGAGCCTGGCCCAGCAATTGCTGCTGCGCGCGCTCACCGCCTGGTTTTGGCGCGCGCCGCAGGAGGGCAATCTCGTGCGCTGGGGCACGCGCCTGCACGATCGCTTCATGCTGTCCCATTTCGTCTGGGAGGATTTTCTCGACGTGCTCGGCGATCTGCGCCGGGCGGGCTATGATTTCGACCCCAACTGGTTCGAGGCGCAGAAGCAGTTCCGCTTTCCTGTCCATGGCGCGGTACGGGCCGGCGGGCTGGAACTGGAGATTTCCCATGCGCTGGAGCCTTGGCATGTGCTGGGTGAAACCGGCGCGATCGGCGGCACCGTGCGCTATGTGGACAGCTCAACCGAGCGGCTTCAGGTGCGCGTCTCCGGGCTGGTCGAGGGGCGGCATGTCGTCGCCTGCAACGGGCGTCGGGTGCCATTGGCAGCCACTGGCGTGGCGGGCGAGGCGGTGGCCGGCGTGCGGTACAAGGCGTGGGCGCCGTCAGACTGTCTCCATCCCCGCCTGCCGGTCAACGCACCGCTGACCTTCGATGTGTTCGACGCGTGGAGCGGCCGGTCGCTCGGCGGCTGCGTCTATCATGTGGCGCATCCGGGCGGACGCAATTATGACGACGTGCCGGTGAATGCCTATGAGGCGGAGGCGCGGCGCAAGGCTCGGTTCCAGGATCATGGCCATACGCCGGGCTCCATGGCGCTGCCGCCGGATGAGAAAACGGGGGAATTTCCATTGACGCTCGATCTGCGACGGCCCGCGACCCTTTGAATGCGTCGCTTGCCATGACTGCCGGGGAAGAGGACATCGGCCAGGCCCTCGCGCGCTATGCGCGGGAAGCCGGGCGCGGTGACCTCATGCTCGCGGCGCAGGGCGATCCTGCCATGGCGCATCGCTGGGAAGCGATGTTCGGTGCCATTGCCAGCGCCGCGCGGGGCGGCTTCGCCGGTCTGCAGGCCCGGGCCGATCAGCAGGTTGTCGATCTCGGCATGGCCTTTCGCCTGACCGGTGAGGTCGAGGAGCGCGTCTGGCCGCTCAGTCCCGTGCCGATGCTGATCCACGCGACGCAGTGGCAGGGCATCGAGGCGGGTCTGGCGCAGCGGGCCGATCTGCTCGAGCATGTGCTCGATGACCTCTATGGCGCGTGCAGCCTTGTCGCCAGCGGCGAACTGCCGGCGGCGATCGTGGCCGGGGCGCCGGATTATTGGCGGCAGATGCGCGGCCTGCCGCCGCCGCGCGGCCACCGGCTGCAATTCTACGCGGTCGATCTGGCGCGCGGGCCGGATGGCGAATGGCGGGTGCTGGCGGATTATGTGCGCACGCCCGTCGGCGCCGGCTATGCGCTGGAAAACCGCCTCGCGATGACGCGCGCGACGGACGATGCGCTCGGCATCGTCAATTTCGTGCGGCTGGCACCCTTCTTCTCCGATTTCCGGCAAGGCCTCGCCGCCATCTGTGCCCGGCCCGATCCGCGCATCGCGCTGCTGACGCAGGGGCGCTACAATCAGAGCTATGCCGAGCAGGCGCACCTCGCGCGCTATCTCGGCATCCTGCTGGTCGAGGGGCAGGATCTCACCGTGCGCGACGGGCAGCTTTACGTCCGCACCGTCGAGGGCGTGAAGCGGGTCGATGGGCTGTGGCGGCGGATGGGCACGGACCTGCTCGACCCGCTGGCATTCGATTCGCGCTCGACCATCGGCGTGCCAGATATTTTCGAGGCGATGCGCCACGGCGGCCTCGTCATCGCCAACTGGCCCGGCGCCGGGGTACTGGAGACGCCGGCGCTCGCCGCCTTCCTGCCGCGCCTCTGCCGCAAGTTGCTCGGCGAGCCTCTGCGCATTCCCAATGTCGCGACATGGTGGTGCGGGCAGGCGAAGGAGCGCGCCCATGTCCGCGAGCAGGCGGACCGGTTGGCCATCGGCTCTGCCTTCGGCTTGCCGGTGCCGGCGATCCCCCATGGCCGCGCGCGCCTGGCCTCGCGCCTCAGCCCTGCCGAGAATGCCGCGTTCCTCGCCGAGCTGGAGCAGCGCCCGATGGATTATATCGGGCAGGAGCTGGTGCAATTGTCCACCACGCCGGCGCTGGTCGATGGCGTGCTGCTGCCCCGCCCGTTCATCCTGCGCGCCTTCCTCGCCCGCGACGCGCATGGCCAGTGGCGGGCGATGCCGGGCGGGTTTGCGCGGCTCGCAGCGCATGATGACATGCGGGCGGTGCTGATGGGGCAGGGCGACATGTCCGCCGACGTCTGTATTGTCGCTGATGAACCGCAGACGGCAGTGGTCACGCTCGACAGCGGTGCGCCAGTCGCCATTCGCCGGGTCGCGGGCACGCTGCCCAGCAAGGCTGCGGATAATTTCTTCTGGCTCGCGCGCTATCTGGAGCGTGGCGAAATGGTGCTGCGGATGATCCGCGTGCTGATCGGCGGCAGTATCGAAGGCGAGGCAGCCTCCGCGCTCGACCGCCCGACGCTCGGCCGCGTGGCCGATACGCTGGTTGCCTGGGGCAGCGCCCGCAAGGACAAGCTGGGTGAAGGCACCGGCAAGCTTTGCGTCCATGCACTCAGCGATCCGGAGATGCCGGGTAGCGTCCAATCCCTGTTCGAGGCGGCCGAAGCGATCGGTCGCGGCCTTCGCGAGCGGCTGGCGGTGGACTTCTGGCGCCTGCTCAGCCGCCAGATCGACCGGGTGAGCGAAGCGCGCGAGTCGCAGCTCATGGCGCATGTCGCGCGGCTGCTGGATCGTTGCGCGGCGCTCTCCGGCCTGTCTGCCGAGAATATGGTGCGCGGTGCGGGCTGGCGTTTCCTGGAGCTGGGCCGGCGGCTCGAACGCGCGATCCATCTGTGCCGGCTGGCGCGCACCTTTGCCGGAGACGATGCCAATGGGCACGATCTCAATCTGTTTCTGGATCTGTGCGATTGCCAGATCAGCTATCGGACCCGCTACCTCTCCGGTCTGGCGCTGGCGCCGGTGCGCGACATGCTGCTGCTGGAGCCGGGCAATCCGCGGTCGCTGGCTTTTCAGGTCGATGCGATTCTCGATCATCTCCGCGCCCTGCCGACGCTGCGCGACGACGGGATGCCCGAGCCGCCGGTGCAACTCGCCCTGGCGCTCTCTGCCCGTCTGCATGCCGCCTCGGCCGAGATGCTCACGGCGCGCGATCTGGAGGTCATCGAGACGGCGCTGCTCGATCTCTCCGACCGGATCGATGATCGCTTCTTCCTCAAGGGCGAGGATGCGCCGCGCGCCTCCGGCATGACGCGGCTGGCATAGATGAGGCGGATGTATAACAGGCGATGAGATATCGGGTCAGCCACATCATCCGCGTCGATTATGATCCGCCCGTGCGGCTGGCGCATTTCAATTTGCGGCTCGCGCCCATCGCATGGCCGGGTCAGCAGGTGCGGGACTATCGCCTCATCGTCGATCCTGTGCCCGACGTGCGCCAGGAGCGCGTCGGTGCCTATCCGTTCAACCTCACCCGCATCGAGATGCTCAAGCCGGTGGCCTCGCTGGAAGTGCGCTCCACCTTCATTGCCGATGTGAGCGAGGCCGAGCTGGATCTGCTTGGCGCCCAGATGAGCGTGACGAAGGTGGCGCAGGCGGCGCTAGCCGTCATGGATGTCGGGCCGATGTCCCCCGTGACCTATATCTTCCCATCCCGCTTGCTACCACTCGTGCCGCAGATCGCCGCCTGGGCGCGGCCGCACCTGGCGCCCGATGCGGACTGCCTGAGCGCGGCACTGGCGCTGGCCCGGCACATTCAGGCGAGTTTCCATTACGACACCAAGGCGACCGAGGCCGATACGCCGGTGGCCGAGGCCTTCTCGATCCGGCGCGGCGTCTGCCAGGATTTCGCGCACATCCTCATCGTCGCCCTGCGCGCCGCCGGTTTGCCCGCGGGCTATGTGAGCGGCTATCTGCGCACCGATCCGCCGCCGGGGCAGGCGCGACTGGTCGGCGCGGATGCGATGCACGCCTGGGTGGCCTTGTGGTGTGGCCCGCTGCGCGGCTGGGTGGGGATCGATCCCACCAACGGCGTGCTCGCCAATGGCGATCATCTCGTTGTCGGCATGGGCCGGGATTATTCGGACATCTCGCCCATCGACGGCGTGTTCGTCGGCGGCCATTCCCAGAAGACCTTCAATTCGGTCGACGTGTCACCCATGGACAAACGTACCACCACCGCCTGACCGTTGCATGGTCCAAGGCCTCCCTCATGAGCGACCTTTCCCGATCGAGCGGACCTGATCCGATCGACGCATCGGCGCGGAACGTCGCTGCGCCCTGATCGTTAGCGTCGGTGAACAGGGAGATGCGCACATGGATACCGGAGCCAGACTGACGATGCTCGCGCGCGCCGGCTTCGCGACCCGTGGCGCGCTATACATCGTCATTGCCTTTCTCGTGTTGCGGGCCGGGCGGGCCGAGGACCCGTCGGGCGCGCTTGAATATCTCGGCGATGGTGGCGGCATGATACTCCTCGGCCTGATGGCGGCGGGATTGATCGGCTATGGGCTCTGGCGGCTGTCGGATGCCGCCTTCAACATCGAGCAGCATGATGACGATACCAAGGGCAAGATCAGCCGCGTGGGCGCGGCGGCGAGCGGCCTGATCCACCTGTTTCTGGCGTGGCAGGCGATCCGGTTGATGCAGGGCACCTCCGGTGGCTCGGGCGGCGGGACGGAGGAAGGCGCACAGAGCGCCCTCCAACTGCCCGGTGGCTTTATCCTGCTCATCATCGGCGGCCTGATCCTGATCTGTACGGGGCTGTATCAGCTCTTCAAGGCCGCCAAGTGCAGCTACTTGAAGCATCTGGAACCGCAGATCGCGCGCAAGGCCTGGGCACAATGGACCGGTCGACTGGGCTATGCGGCGCGTGGGGCGATCTTCCTGATCACCGGCGGCTTTCTGGTCTCTGCGGGGCTGGATTCTCAGGCGAGCGAGGCCGGGGGCATGTCGGACGCGCTCGCCTGGCTGACTAATCCGTGGGACATCCTGATTGCCATCGGCTTGCTCGGCTTTGGCATGTTCAGCCTGATAGAAGCGCGTTACCGACGCCTGCAGACCGTTTCGGCTGGCCCTTTGGCAAGCGGGGCATCGCGCTTCGGCTGGTGAGCGGAGCCCAACGGCACATTGCGCAGACACCGCGAGGCACTAAGCTGGCGGCGAACGATAAGGGGGATGTCATGACAGTTCAGCAGCGCGAGGCGGATCAGGCACCGCGCGAACGGCAAGGTCCGGGCGCGCGGATGGCCATGGCGACCGTGATCATTCTGGCGGTCGTGGGCACTGCGTGGCTGTTCGTCAAAATGTCCGGCCTGCTGCTGCTGGTCTTCGCGGCTTTGGTGTTGGCGGCCATTCTCGATGCCATAACCCGCGTCATCTGCCGCATCCCAAAGCTGCCGCGCGGACTGGGACTGGCACTCGCGGTGGTGACGCTGCTCGCGGTCATCACCGGCGCTTTCACGCTGTTCGGCACGCAGATCGTGGGCGAATTCGACACCATCCGGGACAGCATTCCGCCCGCCATCGATCAGGTGCAGGCGCTGCTGGAGCGGTTTGGCCTCGGCGACGCCACCCGCGACCTGATCGAGCAGGGGCAGGGCGACCTCTCCAATCTTCTCTCTCAGGCCGGCGGTTATGCGCTCACGGCGGGCAATGGCATCGCCAATCTGGTGCTGCTGTTCGTTGGCGCCATTTTCATCGCCAGCGATCCCGCCGTCTATCGGCGCGGTCTCATCTTGCTGATGCCCTGGCGAGCCGAAGGGCCGCTGGGGGAGGCACTCGATGATGCGGTGCGCGGCTTGCGGGGCTGGATGATGGGACAGGCCGTCTCGTCGGTGGTCGTGGCGGCGTTGACCTGGGCCGGGCTTGCGGCGCTGGGCGTGCCCGCAGCAGGCGGCCTTGGCATCATTGCGGGTCTGCTGGATGTGATCCCGATGATCGGCCCGATCATCGCGGGCGTGCCGGCCGTGTTGCTCGCCTTCACCGTGTCGCCGATGACTGCCCTGTGGACGACTCTGGTGTTCCTCATCATCCAGCAATTGCAGGGCAATTTCCTGCAGCCGATGATTCAGAAACAGGCCGTGGACGTGCCGCCCGCCGTGCTGCTCTTCGCGGTAGTGGCGGCCGGGCTTCTGTTCGGCTTCATGGGCATGCTGCTGGCTGCGCCGCTGACGGTGGTGGTCTTCGTGATGGTCCAGCGCATCTATGTGCGCACGCTGCTTGGGAAGAAGATCAAGATCGCCGGGCAGGACTGACGGGCGCGCGAGAACCGCGGCTGATCATGAGGGACGGGCGGGGCCAGCCGCTCGTCCGGACAACAAAAAAGGCGCCGGAAAGTCCGACGCCGTTCTTGTCTCGAAATCCGCGAGAGCGCTCAGGCCAGGCCGGCCACGCTCTTGGTCAGGCGGCTGAACTTGCGCGAGGCGGTGTTCTTGTGGAGCACGCCACGGGCCACGCCACGCGACAGCTCGGGCTGTGCGGCGGAAAGGGCTGCCTGCGCCGCCGACTTGTCACCCGCTGCGACCGCTGCTTCCACCTTCTTCACGAGGGTGCGGATGCGGCTCATGCGGCTACCGTTGATCTCGGCGCGACGTGCGTTGCGACGAATGCGCTTCTTTGCCTGCGGCGTATTGGCCATGAAATTCCTCGAACTCGAAACTGTTTTTGGGCGCGCGGCCCGACTCGCCAGGCGGAAGCCGCAGGCGCGCGAAGGCCGGGCCATTAGCCCTGATCCGGGACAGCGTCAACCGCCTTGTGGCGACGAAGCCGGCTTCTGCGTGCCTGCCGTATCCGTGCGCAAGCGCGCTTCCACCTCGCCGACCGGGACGGAAGCGGCATCCGGCAGGTCGTCTGGCTCCGTGATGGGGAGCGCGGCCTCATCCTGCCCGCGCATCCCGGCCACGATGTTCCAGGTGGCGATGAACAGGGCAGCGATGACCGGACCGATCACCAGCCCGCTGAAGCCGAACAGTTGCAGCCCGCCCAGCGTGGTGATGAGCACCAGATAGTCCGGCATCCTGGTATCCCGCCCGACGAGGATCGGCCGCAGCAGATTATCCACCATCCCGATCACGAAGATGCCGCAGAAGATGAGGATGAGCGCTTGGGCCAGCGCGCCGCTGACCAGCAGGTAGACCGCGACCGGCACCCAGACGATGCCGGTGCCCACGGCGGGCAACAGCGAGAAGAAGCCCATCATCACGCCCCACAGCAAGGCGCCTTCGACGCCCAGCAGCCAGAACACGACCCCGCCGATGAAGCCCTGCACGATGGCGACGATAATGCTGCCTTTCACGGTCGCGCGGATCACCAGTACGAACTGGCGGAGCAATTCCCGGCGCGGGCCATCGCGCAGCGGCGTCCGCTTGATCACGCTCTCCATCAGAGTCTCGCCATCGCGCAGCAGGAAATAAGTGAGATAGAGCATGACGGTGAACGCGATGAACAGGCTGAACGCACTCTGGCCGATGTTGACGGCCTGCGCTGCCACGAACTGGAAGCTGTCTGCCGCCGCTTCGCGCAGCCGCTCTTGCGCGGCATTGAAATTGTCGAGCCCGTAACGCTGGAGCCAGCTTTCGGACCAAGCGGGCATGCTGGCGCGCAGATCATCGAACAATTGCGCGAAGTTGATCTCGCCGGACTGGATGCGCGCGTAGAAAACGCTCGCTTCCTGAATCAGCGCGATGGTGAGCAGCAGCGCGGGCACGATCACCAGCGCGATAATGAGCAGCAATGTGAGGCCGGCAGCGGCGCTGGGCCAGCGCGGCATGATGTCGCGAATCTCGCGATGCACCGGCTGGAACAGGATAGCGATGATCACGCCCCACAGGATCGCCTGGAAATAAGGCTCCAGAATGAACGCGAAGGCGACCGTGATGAGGATGACCAGCGCGAGAAAGGCGTGATCCTCGATCTTGCGGGGTGGCGGGCTGGCATCCATGATGGGCGAATTCCGTTCAGTTCGTCTGGCGCGACCTCATCGCAAAAACAGCGCAAAGGCAATGTCGATCCGTTGAGGCCGCCAATTCCTCAGCGCGTGTCGACCCCGACGGCCTGGCTGATCGACGTGAACCCATCCCGGCGCAAGAGATCGGCGAGCCCGGCATTGATGCGCGCGGGCAGATACGGCCCCTCATAGACCATCGCCGAATAGAGCTGGATGAGGCTCGCGCCGGCGCGGATGCGGGCATAGGCCTGCTCGGCGGTACGGATGCCACCGGCGCCGATCAACGGCAGCCGGTCGCCCAGGCGCTGGCGGAAATCGCGCAGGCGGCCAAGGGCCATATCATGCAGCGGTGCGCCGGACAGGCCACCCGATTCCCCGGCATTGGCGGAGCGGAGGGAGGCCGGGCGGCTGATCGTGGTGTTCGTTACGATCAGTCCGTCGATGCGGTGCTGCAAAGCCAGTTCCGCGATGTCGTCGATGTCCGCCGGCTCGAGATCGGGTGCGATCTTGAGGAGCATCGGCGGTCCGTCCTCTGCACGCGCGGCCATCACGCGGCCGAGCAGGGCGTCGAGCGCGCCCCTGTCCTGCAGGGCGCGCAGGCCCGGCGTGTTGGGCGAGGACACATTGACGGTGAGGTAATGGCAATGGGGGCTCATGGCCCGCACGCCTTCCTCATAATCGGCAATGCGGTCCTCGGTATCCTTGTTGGCGCCGATGTTGATGCCGATGATCAGCCCCCGTGGCTTGCCGCGTCGACCGAGCCGGGCGCAGGCCGCCGGTTGCCCGCCATTGTTGAACCCCAGCCGGTTGATGATGCCGCCATCCTCGACCAGCCGGAAAATGCGCGGGCGTGGATTGCCGACCTGTGGGCGTGGGGTCAGCGTCCCCAGTTCTCCAAAGCCGAAGCCCAGCGCGCCGACCCGGTCAATCACGTCGCCATTCTTGTCGAACCCGGCAGCGAGGCCAACCGGACTGGCGAAGTCCAGTCCGAACAGGCGTTGGGCCAGAATTGGGTCCGGCTTCGGCGCAGGGGGGAGCGGCAGGCGCAGCGCGGCAAGGGCGAGGCCATGGGCGCGCTCCGCATCGAGCGCGAACAGGAGAGGGCGGAGCTTCTGGTACATGCCGCGCGCTATGCCAGCGCTCAGTCAAGCGGTCAAAGGGCAGCGCGACGGAGCCGTGGCGTGGAACCCCACCGGGCTGCGATTCGCATTATCATGACGATTCCGTCCAATCCAAGATGAACGAATCGCGTTACGGCGAGACTGCGACCCGAAGGGCTCTTTGTCATTTGGCTCAGAGACCTTGAACTTTAGCGGTCTGGCGGGTGATATTGCCTGCCGGGCCGCTTTTTTATTTGCCGCATCAGCGATTTGTGCGAAAGGTCGGTCAGGGTGGAGCACGCGATGGCGTGGCCTTGGCCCTGCCGAACTGCCAGTCCTTCCGATCGAACATTTCGGCTCGTCTTTCCCTGGAGAGTGGTCAGGGTCGCGCGTGCGTCACAGATTCTCCGTTGCCGATACTGCGGACATGGTAGCGCTCAGCTACTTCGTTCCGCCTGTCGATCTGGCCCACTATTTTGGCGCGATGTATCTGTTCACGGCGGACCAGCCGCGCGTGGCGGACCATACCCGTGCGGACTTCGCGCAAATTCGCTTCATGCTCGCTGGTTCGGGTGCCTATCGGTTCGTGGACGGGCACCGGGCGGAGACCCCTGAATGCTGCCTGCTCGGCGCGACCAGCGCGGCAACGCATTTCGATGTGCATGGGCCGCTACAGGTGTTTGGCGTTTCCGTTCTGCCGCTGGGCTGGGCGGCGCTGCGGGCCGGCGATGCGGATGCGGCATCCGATGATGTGGTCGATCTCGCTGCGCGGTTCGGCCCTGGCTGGACCGATATGCTGTCAGCGCTGCGGAGGATCGATGATCCTGGCAACGCGGAAGATATCTTCTGGGCTTTCATCCGCGATCACCTTCATCCCGTCCCGGATGCAGAGCGCAGATTCATCGAGGTTGTGGACCGCTGGCTGGCAGACGAGCAGTCGCCCCGGGTCGAGGTGCTGCAGGAGACGACGGGCCTTTCCGCGCGCCAGCTCGCGCGCTGGTGCAACCGCCTGTACGGCGCGCCGCCCAAATATCTGGCGCGAAAGTATCGGGCGCTGCGCTGTGCCCAGGTTCTGGCGCGCGAAGATCTGGAATGGGCGGAAGTGAGCGGCGATGCGTTCTATGACCAGTCGCATTTCATCCGCGAGATCAAGCATTTCACGGGCCTCACGCCCACCGAGCTGCGCGAGCGGGCCAGCATCGTGATTCGCCTCTCGATGAAGCGCGCTGAGCTGAAGGACGGGATCGCCAGGTTGAGCCAGATCAGCTGACTCGCCAGCCGCTGTCGCCTGCCCGCCCCTGATGGCGTAAGGCAACAGAAGCGCCCGCGCTGCGAATTGCTCTGCTTTCGGGCTTGATTTCCGCCGAGCGTCGGCCCATTTGCGCAATCAGACCGATTTACTCCGATTTGAGAGTCGTTTGCAAACATGCGCCTGTCGAGCCTTGCCGATTATGCCGTGCTGATGATGCGGACCGCCGCCTCGCAGTGCGGTGGCGCGCGGGCGAATGCGGCGAGCCTCTCGGCCAAGGCCGGCATTCCGGTGCCGACGGGGCAGAAGCTTGCGAGCCTGCTCGGCCGGGCCGGGCTGATCAAGGCCACGCGCGGCAGCGGCGGAGGCATCAAGCTGGCGCGCCCGGCGGCGGCGATCACGCTGGCCGACATCATCGAGGCGGTCGATGGCCCGATCGCGCTCACTGGCTGCCTCGAGCCGCACGGGGCGGAATGCTGCGCCCTCTCGCAGCCCTGTGACATCCGCCCGCACTGGATCGGCGTCAACGCGCTGGTCCGCGATGCGCTGGCGCATGTGACGCTGGCTCATCTCATCGCTTCCCCTGAAACGCTGCCGGTTGCGGCTTTCTCGCCCCCGGGCCTGACTGGCCCTGCAAGCGCAACCGCCATGGAGTCCGTGCAATGACTGCCCCGGTCGATACCCGTCCCAAGAATGAAGATGCGCTCGCCGCCGCCAAGAAGGTGAGCGACTATGAGTGGGGCTTCAGTTCGGACATCGAGCAGGAGTTCGCGCCCAAGGGCCTGAGCGAGGACACCGTCCGCTTCATCTCGGCCAAGAAGAACGAGCCGGAATGGATGTTGGAGTGGCGCCTCAAGGCCTATCGCCACTGGCTGACGATGGACTCGCCGGACTGGGCGAAGCTCAACGTGCCGCCGATCGATTATCAGGACGCCTATTATTATGCGGCGCCCAAGAAGAAGGTCGAGCTGGGCAGCCTGGACGAGCTCGATCCGGAAATCCGCCGGACTTACGAGAAGCTCGGCATCCCCATCGAGGAGCAGAAGGTGCTCGCCAATGTCGCGGGCGCGCGCCGGGTCGCTGTGGATGCCGTGTTCGACAGCGTTTCCGTTGCGACCACCTTCCGCAAGGAACTGGAGGAAGCCGGCGTCATCTTCCGCTCGATCAGCGAGGCGATCCGCGAGTTCCCCGAGCTGGTGAAGAAGTGGCTGGGCAAGGTCGTGCCGATGCATGACAATTACTTCGCCACGTTGAACTGCGCGGTCTTCTCGGATGGCACCTTCGTCTACATTCCCGAGGGCGTGCGCTGCCCGATGGAGCTCTCCACCTATTTCCGCATCAATGCCGAGAATACCGGCCAGTTCGAGCGCACGCTGATCGTCGCGGACAAGGGCAGCTACGTCTCCTATCTGGAAGGGTGCACCGCCCCGCAGCGCGACGAGAATCAGCTCCACGCTGCCGTGGTCGAGCTGGTCGCGCTCGACGATGCCGAGATCAAATATTCCACGGTGCAGAACTGGTATCCCGGCGATGCTGAGGGCAAGGGCGGCATCTACAATTTCGTCACCAAGCGCGCGCTCTGCCAGGGGCGCAATAGCAAGGTGAGCTGGACTCAGGTGGAAACCGGCAGCGCGATCACGTGGAAATATCCCAGCTGCGTGCTGAACGGCGAGAACAGCGTCGGCGAGTTCTACTCGGTGGCTGTGACCAACAATCGCCAGCAGGCCGATACCGGCACCAAGATGATCCACAACGGCAGGAACACCCGTTCGACGATCGTCTCCAAAGGCATCAGCGCGGGCAAATCCAATGGCACCTATCGTGGCCTTGTGCGGATGAGCGCCAATGCCGAAGGCGCGCGCAACTTCACCCAGTGCGATTCGCTGCTGCTGGGTGACCAGTGCGGCGCCCACACCGTGCCCTATATCGAGGTGAAGAACCCGAGCGCCATCGTCGAGCATGAGGCGACGACCAGCAAGATCAGCGACGATCAGCTCTTCTACGCCCTGCAGCGCGGACTGGATCAGGAAGCGGCGGTCAGCCTGATCGTCAACGGCTTCGCGAAGGATGTGCTCCAGCAATTGCCGATGGAATTCGCGGTGGAAGCACAGAAGCTGCTGGGGATTTCGCTGGAAGGTTCGGTGGGGTGACCTCTGCCTTGTCCTCCCACGTCATGCCGGACCTGCTCCGGCATCCCGCTTCTTACGACGCGGCGCCGAACGGCAGCTGGACCCCGGATCACGTCCGGGGCGATAAACATTAAACACCCTCTCCCTGAGCGGGCTTTTACAGGAACGAGACTTTTGAGCGACGAAGACGATATCCAGGATGCCCTCGCCGATTTCGCGGAAGATGTCGGCAACGGCCAGTCATGGACGGCGGCGATCCGCATCCTGACCGAGGATTACGAACTGGAAGAGGGCGAGCTTCAGCCGCGTGCCGTCAAGGATTTCGGCGATCTCGATGCTTATCAGGCGCAGTGCCGCGAGGCGCTGGCCAAGGGCGATGCGACGTTCACCGAGCGGCTGCGCACGGACAAGGCGTTCCACAAGGCCAAGGCGCCCAATCTCGCGCGCATGGGGCCGGTGAGCGAGTTCGTCGTGGGCTTGCTGGAGAAGGGCGCACCGGAGCCTGGCGCCGACTGGTGGCCCTATATGCCGATCAAGCGGCACATCGACACGCTGTTCCCTGCTCCCGGCGATGTGCGTGACATGGCCTTCTGGACGGCCCGCACGCTCATCCGCCAGCACGAGCAGGAAGGCGCGCGCTGATGCTGACCATCGACAATCTCCACACCGAAATCGACGGCAAGGCCATCCTCAAGGGCCTCAGCCTCTCGATCAATGCGGGGGAAATCCACGCGATCATGGGGCCGAACGGCGCGGGCAAGTCCACGCTGGCCTATACGCTTGGCGGTCGGCCCGGTTATGAAGCCACGCAGGGCAGCGTCTCGTTCAACGGTGCCGATCTGCTCGACATGGAACCGCATGAGCGCGCCGCAGCCGGCTTGTTCCTCGGCTTCCAATATCCGGTCGAGATCCCCGGCGTCTCCAATGTCCAGTTCCTGCGCGAGGCGCTGAACAGCCAGCGCCGCGTCCGCGGGGAAGAGCCGCTCTCCGCCGCCGATTTCCTGCGGCTGGCGCGCGAGAAGGCGGCGCTGCTCGGCATGGACATGGAGATGCTCAAGCGCCCGGTGAATGTGGGCTTTTCCGGCGGCGAAAAGAAGCGCGCCGAGATGGTCCATATGGGCATATTGGACCCGAAGCTGGCCATCCTCGACGAGACCGATTCCGGCCTCGATATCGATGCGCTCAAGACCGTGGGCGCCGGCATCAACGCGATCATGCGCGCGCCGGACAAAGCCGTGCTGCTCATCACCCATTATCAGCGCCTGCTCGATTATGTGCAGCCGGACTTCGTGCACGTGCTCGCGGCCGGCCGCATCGTGAAATCGGGTGGACCGGAACTGGCGCTGGCGCTGGAGAAGGACGGCTATGCCGAGGTGGTCGCGGCATGAGTCTGATTGCCGCCTTGGTGCTTGCCCAGAGCGCCGTCGCTGCGCCGCCGGTGCCGAATGAGGGCGCGACCGACGAGGACATCACCGTCATCGCGCAGCGCCTGCGCGGCGTCCAGGTGGGCGTCACGCGTGACGCAGCGGGCAAATATCACTGTGGATTGAGTGAATCGACTGGCGTGCGCAAGCTCGATGCGGCGCTGTGCAAGGCCACCACGCAATGCGTGCGCAAGGGCAAGGCGTCGCAGGACGAGGTGCGCGCCTGTGTGGACAAGGCCCGGCCCTCGTTGGTCGCGCGCATTCGCGCGTATCTGTCGACCGAGCGTGCGGGAGGCGGCGCATGATGGCATCGGCAACGCTCCCCACGCGCCGCGACGAGGCCTGGCGCTATAGCGACCTCGATGCCGCGGCGCAGGTCTGGCCCGTGGGCGCTCCCGAGCGGATCGTCGTCGCTCCCGGTGAGGTGCGCACGCTGGCGCTGCTGCAGGATGGCGCGGACGGCGAGAGCATCGTGCGCGATCATCTGGTCGAGATCGGCGCGGGCGGGACGCTCAACGTCCATCTGCTGAACAGCGGCGGCACGCTGGGGCGGGTCACCTTCGACGTAACGCTCGCCCGCCATGCGCATTTCGAGCTGAAGGCGGCGTTGATCGGCGGCGCCGCGCAGACCATCGAACTGGTGACGACGCTCAACCATGCCGAGCCGGAAGCGACCAGTGCACAGACCGTGCGGGCGATCGCGTCGGGCAAGGCGACGACCAATTATCTCGGGCAGATCCGTGTCGCGCGTGATGCGCAGAAGACCGATGCCGCGCAGAGCTTCAAGGCGATGCTGCTCGGCCGTACCGCAACGGCCAATGCCAAGCCGGAGCTGGAGATCTTCGCCGATGACGTGAAGTGCGCCCATGGCGCCAGCATTGGCCAGCTCGATGCCGCTGCCTTGTTCTACATGGCCTCGCGCGGGATCGATCCGGCGAGCGCCAAGGCGCTGCTGCTCGAAGCCTTCATCGCCGGGCTGTTCGACGACATGGCCGAGGAGGCCGAGCGCGAGCGGTTCGCGACGGTGGCGCGGGCCCGGTTGGAGGCACTGGGATGACGGGGCGTGCTGCTCTTCTGAATGGGTCGCAGGCCTCTGCCGCCCCCGTGCTCCTGCGAAGGCAGGAGCCTAGGGCGGAACCGACTGCCCTTACCGCCCTGGGCTCCTGCCTTCGCAGGAGCGCGGGAAGGGGCCGTGCTGGGTGTGTCTCGACTTCGCTCGACACGAACGGGAGGGTGGGCGTGATCGGGTTATTCCGGCCTCGGGTTCGCGCTCGCGCGTTCTGTTCGGAGATGTCAGCGTGATGACGACCAAGACCCCGTTCGTGTCGAGCGAAGTCGAGACACCCTCCGCCGCAACCATGAACGCGCTCCTCAGCCGTCGCGCCGATTTCCCCGGCCTCGTCACCACTGACGGCAAGCCCTGGCACTATCTTGATACCGCCGCCACGGCACAGAAGCCGCAGGCGGTGATCGATGCCACCATACGGGCAATGGGTGCGGACTATGCGACGGTCCATCGCGGCGTCTACGCGCGGTCGGCGGACATGACGCTGGCTTTCGAGGCCGCGCGTCGTCGCGTGGCGCGCTTTATCAACGCGCCGAGCGAGAATGAGATCGTCTTCGTGCGCGGCGCGACCGAGGGGATCAATCTCGTCGCGCAGAGCTGGGGCGGCGCCAATCTCAAGGCCGGCGACCGTATCCTGCTCTCGACGCTGGAGCATCACAGCAATATCGTGCCCTGGCAGCTGATTGCCGAGCGGACCGGCGCGCAGATCGATGTGGTACCGCTGACGCCGGATGGCCGCATCGATCTGGATGCCATGGCGGCGATGATCCGCCCGGAGCACAAGCTCGTGGCACTTGCGCATGTCTCCAATGTGCTCGGCAGCGTGCTGGACGTGCGGCGCGCGGCGGAGATTGCCCATGGCGCCGGGGCGCTGCTGCTGGTCGATGGCTGTCAGGCCGCACCGCGTCTCGCCATCGACGTGCAGGCGCTGGGCTGCGATTTCTATCTCTTCTCCGGCCACAAGTTGTACGGCCCAACCGGCATCGGCGTGCTGTGGGCGCGGGGCGCAATCCTCGAGGCCATGCCGCCTTATCATGGCGGCGGTGCGATGATCGACAAGGTGACCTTTGCCCGCACCACTTATGCACCGCCCCCAGCGCGGTTCGAGGCCGGGACGCCTGCGATCATCGAGACGATCGGGCTGGCGGCGGCAATCGATTATGTCGAGGCGATCGGGCTCGATCGCATGGCTGCCCATGAGGATGCACTGGTCGCCCGCGCGCGTGAGGCGCTGCGCGGCATCAACACCATCCGCCTGCTCGGGCCGGAGGATGCGGCGGGAATCGTCTCTTTCGTGATGGAGGGGGTTCATCCCCACGACATCGGCACTATCTTGGATGAGAGCGGCGTGGCGATCCGCGCGGGCCATCACTGCGCACAGCCGCTCATGGCGCATCTCGGCGTCGAGGCGACGGCGAGGGCCAGCTTCGGGATTTACAATGATGAAAGCGATATCGAGGCGCTGCTGCGTGGCCTCGATCGGGTCAGGACGATATTCGGATGAATGACGAGAGCAGAATCAGGACCGAGGAAGTCGAAGGCGTCGCTCCGCCGCCGCGCGCTCGCGTGAGCGATGTGGTGGAGGATGCTTCCGGCGTTGCGGAAAACGCCTCGGACAAGGTCGCCCGCAAGCGCGACTATCTGGAGGGCTTTCTCGCCCAGAAGCCCAGCGATGCGCCCGCAGGTGAGCCGGGCGGCGCGACCTATGATGCGGTGATCGATGCGCTCAAGAGCATCTTCGATCCGGAAATCCCGGTGAACATCTACGATCTGGGGCTGATCTACGGGGTTGAGGTGGGCGCGGACAATCATGTCGCCGTGACCATGACGCTCACGACGCCGCATTGCCCGGTCGCGGAATCGATGCCCGGCGAAGTGGAAATGCGCGTGGGATCGGTGCCCGGCGTCGGGCTGGTGGACGTCAACCTCGTGTGGGACCCGCCATGGGACCCGCAGAAGATGAGCGACGAAGCCAAGCTGGAACTGGGGATGCTGTAACGCTTCGCCAAAAGGAGACCTTTTGGCGAGTTGGGAACAATTCTTGTCCGTTCGCCCTGAGCTTGTCGAAGGGTTCTTCTTTTGAAGACTGCACGGACATTGAGTGAGAGTGAGACTGATGACCACGACCACCACCAAGCGCCCTCTGCCTGCCGCCGTCACGCTGACGCCGGCCGCCGAGCAGCGTGTTGCGGACCTGATGGCCAAGGCGCCTGAGGGCACGATGGGCGTCAAGCTCTCCACGCCGCGCCGCGGCTGCTCGGGGCTGGCCTATTCCGTCGACTATGTGAGCGAGGTCGCGCCGTTCGATGAGCGGATCGAGACGCCCGGCGGCCTGTTCTTCATCGATGCCGCCTCGGTGCTCTACCTGATCGGCTCGACCATGGACTGGGTGGAAGACGATTTCACCGCCGGCTTCGTGTTCAACAATCCCAACGCCAAGGGCGCCTGCGGCTGCGGCGAAAGCTTCACCGTTTGAAGGCGGGCAATTATTCCCTCCCGTCATTCCCGCGTTCGCGGGAATGACGGGAACAGGCGGGCTCTCGGTTTGCCAGCCCACCATTCGGCAGCACTCGAGCCTCAGAACCCTACCGACCAACGCAGAGCCATGCCCAGCTCGTCGGGTGTGGCCGCGATGTTGCCGCCCTGCTCGCGCAGGAAGAGGTTGGCGCCGAGCCAGCCGGGGCCGATGCCGCGCCCATAGCTCAGCTCATAATCGCGCTGGCGGCCGCGCGGCACGAGGTTGAGCGGCACGCGCGCGTCGGTCGCCATTTGCTGCTCCCAGTCCCAGGTCTGCGGTACGATCAGCGTGAAGCGGCTGGCGATGACGCGCAGCGGCTGGGAAATGCGCAGGCCCAGCAGATCGCCGGCCGCGAAGAGATCGCCACGGGCCAGATCGGCCGACCAGCTTTGGCTGACCAGCGATCCGCCTTCGCGCAAGGTTCCGCCGGCCGCGGCGCGGGTCCAGCCGCGCTGCCAGTTGGCCGAGAGGCGGACAGCGGCGGGCAGGTCGGCGCGCGCCCCCAGCCGTGTAAACAGGCTGCGCGCTGACTGCGCGCCGAAATTGGCGGAGAAGCGGGCGCCGAGCAGCGTGGCCTGTTCGTCCAGCAGCGTCGTCCCGGCAGTGAGGCCGATCGCCCCGCGCTGATAATCGAACGAGAGCGACGCCGCATGATAGGGCGTGGCGCGCCACTGCTCGGCATCCGCGAGAGCGGCACGTTGCATATCGCCCCGCTCGAACCCGCCGGTAACGGTCAGCGCCGGTGACAGCTGCTGCGAGACGGTGAGGGCGGCTTGCGCCTGCCGGTCGGCATGATCGGTATCGAAGCCATGATCCGCCATCAGGAAGCTGGGGCCGGCACGGTCGGCGAGGCGCTGTTCCAGGGCGGCGATGCCTGTCCGCAGGCCCAACATCACGCGCGCGTGGGGCGCGATCTGCGCGCTCAGCGTGCCGGAGAGCAGCCGGGTGCGGGCCTCGTCCGACTGACGGAACGCGAAGGGGTCGCGGGTGGTGGCGGCCTCGACCGTCGGGCGGAGATTGAGCGACAGGCTGAGCGACTGCGTCCCGAGGTTGAGATGGCGCTGGGCGGTGTCGAGCGCGGCGGCGAACTCCCGGCGCGGTGCAGGGCGAGCGAAGCGCGGGGTCAGGTCCACCCGATAGGCGCGCTGATAATCGTCCAGCGCAACCGCATCCAGCGCGGCAGGCGCGGCGTCGCCCATCGGTGCGGACAGTATGCTGGTCGAAAGGGGTGAGAGCGCGATCTGTGTGCCGGCCATGCTGAGCGCGCCGACAGGCTGGAAGGCCTTGGCAATATCCAATATGCCCACGCCATAGCGCGCATCCGCGCCCGGCGCGCCGACATCGCGTGCGCTGTTCTTGAGCAGCGCAACGATCTGCGCGCTGGTGAGATTGGGGAAGGCATCCGCCAGCAGCGCAGCGGCGCCGGCCACCTGCGGCGCGGCGAATGATGTCCCGGAATAGAGATAATCAGTGCCGGTGTGATCGAAGGACAGGACGCGACTGCCCAGCGCGGCGATGCTCACGCTCTCGAAGCCGGCGACACCGGCCGAGAAGCTGCTCACCGTATCATTGCTGTTCACGGATGGCGCGATGATGACGAGGCCGTTGCTATAGGCCGGGTTGGCAAAGGATTGCGCCAGCTCGTCCGGCGCGGCCATCATGGGCTGGCCGTCCTCGTTATTGCCGGCGGAAATGACGATGATGATGCCGGCCTGGGTGGCGCGCTTCACCGCCTGCAGCAGATAATTGGGGGCCGCGCCACCGCCGAGCGAGACGTTGATGATCCGCGTGCCATTGATCCGGGCATGGTCGATGGCGTTGGCAATGGCCGTGGTGCTGTGCTTGCAGCTATCGGCATCGCAGTCGGACTGGTCGTCGGTCCGCAGCGCCATCACGGTCGCGCCCCAGGCCATCCCCATCACGCGCCGGTTGTTGCGCCCTGCAGCAAGCACCGCCGAGACCGCCGTGCCATGGCCCTCCACATCCGTGTAGCTGCTATTGCCGGCAAAGTCCGCGGAGGCGGCGCTAATCCGGCCGGTGAACTCGCCGGTCGGATCCGACAGGCCGCTGTCCACCACGCCGACCGTCACGCCCGCGCCGCTGGCGCCCGCCTGATAGGCAGTAATCGCGCCATGATAAGGCAGGCCGGAAGAGTTGCGGTATTCGCTGGTGTCGTAATTGACCGTGCTGGGGGTCGGCGCGGGCGTGGGTGCCGGGGTTGGAGTCGGTGTCGGTGTGGGAGCCGGTGCGGGTGTGGGCGTCGAGTTAAGCGCGCCGCCGCCACCCCCGCAGCCGGCCAGCGTCAGCAGCGCCATCACTGAGCCGAAAGCGATCCCATGTCGCATGATTGCAGGTTCCCCGTCCGCGCGACGATGCGCGCCGCGACATTAGCGGCGCCTGGTTAACGAGCTGTTTCGCAAAAACAGGGCTGCGAGGGCGCGGTTGCCAGCCTGTCCAATCAGGCGACGAGATGATCCAGGCGCGTGTTGCGCTCGATCAATTTCTGCGGATGCGCGGGCCGGTAGATCAGGCGCGAGAGAGAGAATCGAGGAGAGCGACGCATGGCCCATTTCCCCAACACGTTCGGTTTCACCGGTACACTTCGCCCGCTCCGTTTGCAGGGCGACATTCACGACGTCGAGATCGAGGGGGAAGTCCCCGCCGATCTGGATGGCGCCTTCCACCGCGTCCACCCGGACAATCAGTTCGCGCCCAAGTTCGAGGACGACCAGTTCTTCAATGGCGACGGCATGGTCAGCATGTTCCGGGTCAAGGACGGCAAGGTCGATTTCCGCCAGCGTTATGCGCAGACCGACAAGTGGAAGCTGGAGAACAAGGCCGGCAAGTCGCTGTTCGGCATGTACCGCAATCACCTGACCGACGATCCGAGCGTCGAGGGGCAGATTCGCGGCACCGCCAATACCAATGTGCTGGTCCATGCCGGCAAGCTCTACGCCATGAAGGAGGACAGCCCCTGCCTGCTCATGGACCCGAACACGCTGGAGACCCATGGCTACACCGATTTCGGCGGGCGGATCGACAGCAAGACCTTCTGCGCCCACCCGAAGATCGACCCGGCCACCGGCAATATGTGTGCCTTCTCCTACATGTCCAAAGGGCCGATGACCCATGACATGAGCTATATGGAAATCTCGCCAACCGGTGAGTTGCTGTTCGAGATTCCCTTCCAGAACAAATATCTGTGCATGATGCATGATTTCGGCGTGACGGAAGATTATGCGGTCTTCTCGGTCATGCCGCTGCTCACCAGCATGGAGCGGCTGGAAAAGCGCCTGCCCTATTTCGGGTTCGATACCACCCAGCCGGTCTGGCTTGCCGTGCTTCCGCGACAGGCGGGCGCCACGGCCGCGGACATGCGCTGGTTCAAGGCGCCATCCAACTGCTTCGTGGGGCATGTGATGAATGCCTTCAACGAGGGCACGCGGATTTACTTCGATCATCCGGTGGCGGCCAACAACAGCTTCCCCTTCTTCCCCGATATCCACGGCGCGCCGTTCGATCCGATTGCGGGCCTGGGCTATCTCAGCCGCTGGAGCGTCGACATGGCGTCCAACAGCGACGAGTTCGAAAGCATCGAGAAGCTGACCAATCTCGCCGACGAGTTCCCCCGGATCGATGACCGCTACGCCACGCAGGCCTATCGCCATGGCTGGATGCTCGTGATGGATCGGGAGAAGCCCTATGAAGGGCCGGGCGGTCCGTTTGTCGGCATGATCAACAGTCTGGCTCATATCGATCTGGCGACCGGGAGCACCAAGATCTGGTGGCCTGGGCCGCAATGCGGCATCCAGGAGCCCTGCTTCGTACCCAAATCAGCGGATGCGCCGGAAGGCGAGGGCTATGTCATCGCGCTGGTCGACAATCATGTGACCAATTATTCGGAGCTGTGCTTCTTCGATGCCCAGCATGTCGACGAAGGACCGATCGCGCGGGCCAAGCTGCCGGTGCGCATCCGGCAGGGGTTGCATGGGAACTGGTCGACTGGGGCGCAACTGGCGGGGATTTGAGGGCGAGGTTGCACTCCCTCTAAAAGCGTCCGTTCCAACACCCCGTTCGTGTCGAGCCCTTCGACTGCCCGCAGGGCGGGCGCTCAGGATAAACTTCAGCCGTTAGGCTGAAGTCGAGACACGCCCAGCGCTGCGCTCTGGTGTCTCGACTTCGCTCGACACGAACGGGGGACGGGCGCGCATTAGGGCGGGAGGTTTTAGTCCCCCGCCCGCATGTCTTCAGAACGAGACCTTCACCGTCGCCCCCCAGGTGCGCGGGTCGCCGGGCAGGCCGGCGATCAGGCCGGTATTGCCGGGGCCGACGAACAGCTGCTCGTAATAATTCTCGTTAAAGGCATTTCGCACCCATCCGAAGATGTCGAGGCCGGCATCCGTCCGGAAGCCCAGCCGGACGTTCGACAGGCTGTAGCCATCGATCCAGGTATAGGCCGAGGGCGAGGCGTTGGACGAGAAGTTGGAACGATAGCTGCCGTCGTAGCCGAGATACACCTCGCCGGTCTGGCCCAGCAGCGTTGCCGGCACATTGCCTTCCGCGCCGAAGGAGAGCGCCCATTTGGAGACGCCCGGCAGGCGCTGGCCGGAGATGTCGCAATTGGCCGGGCTCAAGCCCCCGGGCGTGCCCGGCGCGCTCGGCGCGCTCGGCGCATTGCTCCCGGCCGCCGTGCCGCCCGAAAGCTCCGGCGGGCAGGGCGCGTCGACGAAGCGCCGATAGGTCGCGTCCGTGTAGGCGCCATTCACATAGGCATTGAAGCGCTGGCTCGGGCGCACCGAGAAGTCGACCTCCACGCCCTGAGTGCGGACCTTGTCGGCATTGGCGAGGTAACCGCGCAGCACCCCGAACTGGCCGTTGTTCACCGTGGCCTGATAGTCCTTAATGTCGGTGCGGAAGGCTGAGAGGTTGAGCGTCGCGCGGCGATCCCAGAACTGCGCCTTGATGCCGGCCTCGAAATGCTGGACCTGCTCGGGCCGGATCTGCCCGGCGGCGAGGATCGGGTTGCCGGCGGCATCCGTTGGCAGGCCGTTCTGGTTGATGCCGACCGTCTTGAAGGTCTTGGCATAGGTCGCATAGGTCAGGATGTCCGGGGCGACGCGGTAGCTCACTGTGAGGTCGTAGCTGAAGTTCCAGTCGCTGGCCTCCGGCGCGCTGAGCTGCGGGGTGAAGACACCGAGCTGCGCCGCACGCACAGTGCCCGTGTCCGTCGCGAAGATTTCCACACCCTGCCCATCGAAGACGCGGCGTTGATAGAAGCCTTCCTTCTTGTCATAGTTGAGGCGAAGGCCCGGCTGGATAGTCAGCGCGTCGGTGGCCTTCCAGGCCAGCTGGCCGAACAGCGCCAGGCTGGTGCTCTTGAGATATTGCGTGTTGCGCGCGGTCAGCCCATTCAGCACCGCCGGGTTGCTGGCGAGCGCACTGGTCGGGTTCAGCGTCCAGCGGCTGGATGCCGCGCCATGCTGCTCGGTTCCCTGCGTGTCGATCCGCTGGTTGAAGGCAAAGGCGCCCAGAACGAAATCGAACTGCTTGCCGCTGTAATTATAGCGCAGCTCCTGCGTGTACTGATCCTGCTGGGAAGGGTTCTGGGAGAGCGTGACGATCGGCAGGCCGGTGAAATCGCGGTCGTTCTCCGGTTTCCAGTTCCAGCTGCGCCAGGCAGTCACGGAAGTCAGCGTGCCAGGGCCGACATCCCACTTCAGCCGCAGGGCGACGCCGCCGATGACGTTGCCGGCATTGAGGCTGGCATCGAGATCGGTCAGGCGGTCAAAGCCATTGAGGCTGGGTGGCGCATAGTTCTGCGCGGCAGCTAAGGCGGCGAACTGGCGATTGAGCGGGCGCTGGGTGGCGCCGGTGCGCACGAACACCGAGCCGCAGCAGGCTGCATCCTGCTCGCTATAGTCGCCCACAAGGGTGGCGCTGAACGTGTCGGTCGGCTTCCAGAGCAATTGCCCGCGCAGGCCGATATTGTCCTGGCTCTGAATCCACCGGTCGGTCGTGACATTGTAGATCGTGCCGCGCCGGCTGGTGCTGGAGACGGCGATACGCGCAGCCAGTGTATCTGAGAGCGGGCCGGAAATGGCGGCCTTGGCCTGCTTGAAGTTCAGGCTGCCCACGCTGACCTCCGCCTTGCCCTCAAAGTCGAAGGTCGGCTGGTTGGTGGTGATGTTGATGGCGCCAGCTGTGGTATTCTTGCCGTAAAGCGTGCCCTGCGGTCCGCGCAGCACTTCGATCTGCGCAACGTCGAGAAAGTCGAAGGTGGCCGAGGCGACACGTGAATAATAAACGTCGTCGACATAGATGCCGACCCCCTGCTCGAAGCCGTCGCTGGTGAGGCCGAACGGCACGCCGATGCCGCGGATGTTCACGGCCGTGTTGCGCGGGTTCGAGGAATAGAATTGCAGCGTTGGCGCAAGCTGCTGGAGACGGCCGACGTTGAAGGCCCCGGTGCTGTCGAGCTGGGCGCCGCCGACCACGGAGACGGCAATCGGAATTTCCTGCGAGGTTTCGGAGCGCCGGCGCGCCGTCACGACGATATCCTGCGGGGCGCTGCGGTCTTCATGCGCTGCGGCCGTGCTGCGGGAGCCGGTAGCGGGCGCTGGGCCCGCGGTTTCGTCCGCTTGCGCGGTGCCATGAAAGAGAAGAGCTGCGGCGAGCGCGCTCAGCGAAAGAAGCGGTCTGTTGACCATGGTGAAATCCCCTTGTTCGGAAAAAAAGGGATGCCTCCAGTGGTCCGGTCAGCATCATGCTATGGGTCTGTTATCGCGCGGGCGGCCAGGCGGCCCGACGGAAAGGGTTAGGCGGTCAGCCTGGTCTTCTCGGTCACCTCGATCTGGACGAGGCGGCCTTCGTGCACAGTCAAATGCACGGCGCCGAATTTGAGGCGGTCAAGATGCTGCCGAATCAGAGAAAGCGCGCTGCCATGGGGATCGTCCCCGCTCTGGGCGGCGGAATGGGTCGTGGGTGTGGACATCGGCCGTTCCTCCTGTTGTGCCGGGTCGGAGGCGCCAACTTAACTCAATCGATTATATTGACAATAGGATTGCGATGAACATTTGCTTTTCCGCGAGGAACAGCAGCTTCCTCCTGCGCCGCCCAATCTTCGCTAAGGTCGGCGTGCAGGCATGAGCCCCTTCACAGACCGGCGCGCGAAGACCCAGCGGCCGTCCTCCCGCACCAGATCGTCCTCATAGGCGGCCATGAGCATGGGCGTGGGCCGGTTCCGCTCATCCGGCACGACGTAGAGCGACATGGACGTCGCCCTCGCGCTGTCCGCGCCGGTGAAGGTCACGACCTCGTTGAAGAACAGGTGATAATTCGGCTCTGCAAAGCCCATGGCATTGCCGGCGAAGACCTTGCGCATCATCTCGCCGGCAGCCTGCCCCCGCGCTTCTGCGCCACCGCCGGCGGCATAGACGCCATCCTTACCGAACAGTCGCCCGAACCCCGCGAAGTCGCGCGCATCGAGCGTGCTGCCATAAGCGACGAGCAGCGCGTGGATGGCGGCGCGATCGGCGGTTTCGTCGCGCTGGGCGCTGGCCGGAAGAGCCGCGCCGGCGAGCAGCGCGATCGCGGCGATGGAGCGCAGCGCGATCATTGCGCGGCCTGACGCGCGCGGACGACCTTCATCCATTCCTCGGCTGTGGGCATCACCGGATAATCGACGCGGCGCCGGATCTTCCATTCGCCATTCTCGCGGATGAATTCGTCCTCATAGCGGCCCGCGAGCGCCGGCACCGGCTCGCCATTCGGGCCGCGCCAGATGAGCAGGTGGCGCGAGTGCGCGGTCGCCCGGTTGCCGTCGATGTCGATCTGGATATTGGACGTGAGGTGATAGTTCTCGTTGTTCACGAAGCCCGCGGGCGGCGTGCCGTAGAGGTTGATGAGCAACTGCCGGATTGCCCCGCGCCCCTTGTGGACGGCCTTGCCGTTCGCCCATTCGCCGTCGGTGGCAAACAGATTTGCATAGGCGGCATAGTCGCGGGCATCCTGCGTGGCGGCATAATCGACGATGATGCGCCGGATCGCCAGCTCATCCTCCACCCGCTGCAGCCGTTGCTCGACGGTGAGCGGCGCTTTTGGCGTCTCCGCCAGGCTCGCCCCGCTCAGTCCGGCCATGGCCAGCAGGCCTGCAGCTATAATTGCATCACGCATCGCACTCTCCCTCTGTTCTGTGCGCCCTTGCCGGGCATCATCGAGCGGAGGCTAATGGCCGAAGGTGGAAATTTGAATGGATGCGCTGTCCTCAAGGCTGACGGCGATTGCTTAGCATGGTAGCGATTGCCAATCGCACGATCGTGTCAGGAGGGAGAGGAGAGGGACTATGGACTATCGCTATCTGGGGCGCAGCGCCCTCAAGGTCTCGCCGCTTTGCCTCGGCACCATGATGTTCGGCGGCGCGACCGACGAGCCCACGGCGACGCGGATCATCCACAAGGCACGCGACCAGGGCATCAATTTTCTCGACACCGCCGATGGCTATAATGACGGCCAGTCTGAGGAAGTGGTGGGCCGGGCGATCCGCGACCATCGGCATCATTGGATCGTCGCCACCAAATTCGGCCATGCCTTCGGGAAGGGGCCGAATGAGGGCGGGCAATCGCGCAAATGGATCGTGCAGGATGTCGAGGCGAGCCTTAAGCGGCTGGGCACCGACTATATCGACCTCCTTTATTTCCATAAGGCCGATCCTCATGCGCCCTTCGAGGAAGGGCTGCGGGCGATCGACGATCTGATCGCGCAGGGGAAGCTGCGTTATTATGGCGTGTCGAACTTTCGCGGCTGGCGCATTGCCGAGATCTGCCGCGCGGCGGACGCCATTGGCATGGATCGGCCGATTGCCAGTCAGCCGCTCTATAATATGGTCGATCGCCTCGTTGAGGTGGAGCAGATGCCCGCCGCTGGCCATTATGGCCTGGGCGTGGTGCCCTACAGCCCGCTGGCCCGGGGGGTGCTGAGCGGCAAATATGCCGGTGACGGGCCGCCGCCGGCGGACTCTCGCGCCGCGCGGGGCGACATCCGTCTCAAGCAGACCGAGTGGCGCACCGAATCGCTGGCCATTGCCGAGGCGGTCAATGCCCATGCCGCTGCCAAGGGCGTGAGCACCGTCGCCTTCGCGCTGGCTTGGGTGCTGCGCAACCGGTTCGTCAGCGCCGCAATTGCCGGCCCGCGCACCGAGGCGCAGTGGGATGCCTATCTGGATGCACTGAGCGTGCCGATGGGCCCAGAGGACGAGGCCTTTGCCGACGGACTGGTGGCGCCCGGTTATGCCTCCACCCATGGCTATACCGATCCGGCCTATCCCATCGAAGGCCGGCAGGTGCGCAGCTGAGCATGGCCGCTGCGGCGGATATCTACGCGGCTCCGGCGGTATCGGTCGATGCGCTGCATGACCAGCTCTATCGCGGCGATATCGTCCGTTTCCGGGCGCTGCCGGCGATGCGCGCGCTGGCGGATCATGCTCGCGCCTTCGTGGAGCAGCACCTCGCGCCCCACGATCCGGAGCGCATTCACGAGGCGCTGGACAGGGTGGCGCTGGCCGAGACGCTGGACGCCGTGCAGCGCGCCTTCTCCAATGACGCGCAAGCCAAGCACTTATGGCGCGCGCTGTTCGAGGCGGTGGGATTGCAGGCCGACGACGTGGCTCGGGATCGGCTGCTGCTGCGCTTCCAGCCGCCCGTGCCGCCGGATAACCAGCCGCACAGCGCGCGCAGCACAGCGACGGTCGGCTTTCATCGCGATAGTTGGGGCACCAATCTGGCGGCGCAGGTCAACTGGTGGGCGCCGGTCTGGCCGATCACAAGCGGGCGCACCTTCGCGTTTCTGCCCGAATTGTTCGACCGGCCGATCCCCAATGACAGCGTCGATTTCGATCTCTCCGAGGCGATGGCCCGGCGGCGCACCGGCAGCGCCTCAGCCGATCGCGGGCGCATGGCGCCGCGCCCGCTCGTCCCCATCGATGCCGCCCAGGGCACGCCGGTGCTGATCGCGCCGGGCGAGATCATCGCCTTTTCGGCACAGCACGCTCATGTCGGGGTGGAGAACCGGACCGGGCTGACGCGCATCTCGCTGGAGACGCGCACTGTTCGGATCAGCGATCATCTGGCAGGGCGCGGCGCGCCGAATATCGATAGTCGCGCGCGCTGGACTGCCTATGCGCTGTTCCGGCGGCTCAGCGATGGCAGACCGCTGGCCGATGTGCTGGGGGTCAGCCCGTTGATGCCCTTTGGCGAGGGGCCGGCGGTTCCCGGGATTTAGGACCCGAGCACGGCTTTCACCGGTTCCACCTCATAACCCAGCGCCTCCGCGACGGCGGGGCAGGTGACCTTGCCGGCATGGACATTGAGGCCATTGGCCAGATGCGGGTCGCGGGCAAGCGCGGCGCGCCAGCCGAGATCGGCGATGCTGAGCGCATGGGGCAGGGTGACGTTGTTCAGCGCGTAGGTGCTCGTCCGCGCGACGGCACCGGGCATGTTGGCGACGCAATAATGCACGATGCCGTCCACGATGAAGGTCGGCTCGGCATGGGTGGTGGGCCGGCTGGTCTCGAAACAGCCGCCCTGATCGATCGCGACATCGACGAGCACCGCGCCGCTCTTCATGGATGAGAGCATGTCGCGTGAGACCAGCTTCGGCGCGGTGGCACCGGGCACCAGCACCGCGCCGATCACCAGATCCGCATCCACAAGGCTTTCCGCAAGCGCCGCCCGGCCGGAGAAGCGGGTCTTCGCGCGCCCCTCGAAGTGGGTGCCGAGACGCTCCAGAACATCCGGATTGCGGTCGAGGATCGTCACGTCGGCGCCCAATCCTGTGGCCATTTGCGCGGCATTGAAGCCGACCACGCCGCCTCCGAGAATGACCACCTTGGCCGGCAGGACGCCCGGCACGCCGCCGAGCAGAACGCCGCGCCCGCCATGCGCCTTCTCAAGCGCGGTCGCGCCGGCCTGTATGCTCATCCGCCCGGCCACCTGGCTCATCGGTTTGAGCAAGGGCAGCGTGCCCTGTGGGCCGGTCACCGTTTCATAGGCGATGGCCGTCACACCGGAGCGAACGAGATCGGCCGTCTGGGCGGCATCGGGGGCGAGATGGAGATAGGTGTAGAGAATCTGCCCGGGCCGAAGCATTGCGCGCTCCTCCGCCTGCGGCTCCTTGACCTTGACGATCATCTCGCACTGCTCGAACACCGTCCGCGCATCGGGCTGGATGATCGCTCCGGCGGCGCGATAGTCCTCATCGCTGCTGCCGATGCCTAGACCCGCGGCCTGTTCGACCCAGACCTCATGGCCATGCGCCACCAGTTCGCGCACGCTCTCCGGGGTGAGACCGACACGATATTCGTGGTTCTTGATTTCCCTAACTGTCCCGATGCGCATCGAATTTCTCCTGTCTTCTGCACATAGGAGAGGATGTGTTGGAGACAATGAGGCGGCGGGCCGCGCGGGGGCGACGATGCGCCGCCTGGATCTCAGGTGCCCCGCGCGTAGGCCCGCATGAAGATGTGCGTGAAGCGCAGCGCATAGACGTCAATCTCGGCGTCGTTCAGTCGCTCGAATCCCCAGATCGCCCGCATGTGCTGGCCGATGCACAGGCCCATCAGGGCTTCGACCATGACTGCGGGGTCTTCCTCGATCAGCGCGCCGCTGGCGACTTGCCGGGCAAAGAAAGCCTGCAATGCGCCTTGGACGGGCCGGGCGGCCCGCTCATGGAAAATCTTGCCGACCTCGGGAAAGCGCCCACTCTCCGCAACGACCAGCCGCCAGGTGGCCTGCCCATCGGGTGACGTGATCTTGCGCAGGAAGGCGCGACAGAAGGCGATGAGCGTGCACTCAAGATCGGCTTTCGTTGCCAGCACATCCTGAATCTCGGCGCGAAACTGCAGGCTGACTTCCTCAACGACGGCGGCGAACAGGTCTTCCTTGGATCGGAAATAGCCCCACAACGTCGCTTTGGAGCCGCCAAGCGTCTTGAGCAGGCCGGACATCGACGTGCCGGCATAACCATGCTCCAGAAATGAGGTGCGCGCAGCATCGACAATGGCCTGCCGGCGGTCCTGCTTGCGGCTTTCCCGGCGCGTGACGGCGAGTGTTTCAGTATCCTGCTCCATAACCGTACTATACAGTACAGTTTTCTGTTGACAACCCCGTCATTGAGGATCAGAGCGCTGACTGTACCCAACAGTACGGTTTTTCGACTCATGGCCACGACTTTCCTGTCCCGACGCGCTGGTGCCCTGCTCGCGATGCTGGCTCTCCCCGGCTGCGCGGCCGTCCCCCATATGGGGCCGGCACCGGCCATCGCGCCGGCCGACCATTACGCGGCGAGCCAGAGCCTGACTCCGACCGCCCCAGGCGCGCCTTGGGTCAAGGCGGATTGGTGGACCAGCTATGGCGACCCGCAGCTCGACGGGCTGATTCAGGAGGCGCTGGCCGGATCGCCGGATCTCGCGGTCGCGTTAGCGCGCGTCCGCCGGGCCGAGGCGATCGCCCAGCAGTCCGGCGCGGCCCGCTTGCCCTCGCTCGATGTGTCGGCCGGCGGCTCCGCTGCCAAGCAAAGCTATAATAACGGCATTCCGCCGGCCTTCGTGCCGCAGGGCTGGAACAGCTCGGGCAATGTCCACGCCGCGCTCGGCTTCGATCTTGACCTCTGGGGTCGCAATCGCGCGGCCTATGCCGCTGCCCGCTCGGATGCCGAGGCGGCGCAGCTCGATTATCAGCAGGCGGCACTGATGCTCTCCACCAATGTCGCGGATGCCTATGCCGATCTGGCGCGGCTGTTCGCGCAGCGGGCGGTTCTGCAGACGGCGCTGGAGGTGCGCGAGAAGACGCAGGGCCTGGTGAGCGATCGCGTGACCTCCGGCCTCGATACCCAGGCAGAGCTCAAGCAGGCCAGCGCTGCCGTTCCGGCCGCCCGCAGCGATCTCGCCGCGACGGATGAGCAGATCGGGCTGGCTCGCAATCGGCTGGCGGCCCTGCTCGGCGCCGGCCCCGATCGCGGTCTGGCGATCATGCCGCCGGCGGTGACCATCGCGGCGCGGGGCATTCCCGAGAATGTCACCACCGATCTGGTCGGTCGCCGGCCCGACATTGCCGCCGCGCGGGTGCGGGTAGAGGCCGAGGCGAGCCGCATCAAGGTTGCCCGCGCCGATTTCTATCCCGCTATCAACCTGTCCGCGATCTTCGGCTTTCAGTCGCTTGGGCTATCCAACCTGTTCAAGAGCGGCTCCGACTATGGCAGCGTTGGTCCGGCGATCACCCTGCCGATCTTTCGCGGCGGCGCGCTGCAAGGGCAGTATAAAGGCGCCCGCGCCGGCTATGACGAGGCCGTGGCGAGCTACGACCGGACAGTGACCGACGCCTATCGCGCCGTCGCAGATGCCGTCGTCAGCCAGCGCGCGCTTGCCGTTCAGCTTGAGCAATCGCGCAAGTCGCTCGCGGATTTCGAAGCGGCTTATGCGATTGCCACGCAGCGTTACGAGGGTGGGCTCTCCACCTTTCTCGATGTGCTGACCGCGCAGGACCGTGCGCTGCAGGCCAAGCGCACCGTGGCCGATCTTCAGGCGCGGGCCTTCACGCTCGACGTCGCACTCGTCCGTGCGCTCGGCGGCGGATTTACCGATACGGGCACGGCTGCCCAAACGACGCCCACCAAGGATGCTACCCATGGCTGAAGCTGACCCTCACTTCCCCGCCGCTACTGCAACGCAAACGTCGGACGCTGCGCCCTCCCGCAGTCGGCGCAAGACGGCTTTGCTGGCGATTGCCGGCGCGGTTCTGCTCGCGGGCATCGGTTATGGCGGATGGTATGCCGCCATCGGCAGCCACTATGTCGAGACCGACAATGCCTATGTCGGCGCAGATACCGCGCAGATTACCCCCATGGTCGGCGGACAGGTGGCGGCCGTGCTCAAGACGGACACGGACAGCGTGAAGGCGGGCGACATCCTTGTCCGGCTCGATGATCGCGATGCGCAGATTGCCCTCGCGACCGCGCAGGCCGAATTGGCCAAGGCGCGCCGCCAGTTCGGGCAGGCGAGCGCGACAAGTAACGCGCTGTCCGATCAGGTTCTCGCCCGGGGCGCGGACATCCGCAGCACGCAGGCCCAACTCGTCGCGGCGCAGGCCTCGTTCGAGAAGGCGCAGGTCGATTATAGCCGGCGCAAGGCGCTCTCCGCCAATGGCGCAGTCTCCGGTGATGAGCTGACGGCGGCGACCAACGCGCTGGCCAGCGCGCGTGCCGCGCTGGAGCAGGCCAAGGCCGCCATGGCGCAGGCCAACGCCTCGCGCGGGGTTGCCGCGGGCAATCTCGCCGCCAATGATGCGTTGATCCAGGGCAGCACCGTGGAGACCAATCCGGATGTGCTCGCCGCAAAGGCAAAAGTGCGTCAGGCCGAGCTCGATCTTGAGCGAACCGTCATCCGCGCACCCATCGATGGCGTCATCGCCAACCGGACCGTGCAGGTGGGCCAGCGCATCGCGCCGGGCGCGACGGTGATGCGCGTGGTCCCGGTCGGTCAGGTGTATGTCGATGCCAATTTCAAGGAAAGCCAGCTCACCAAGGTGAAGCCGGGCCAGCCGGTGACGCTGGTCTCCGACCTGTACGGCAGCAACGTCGAATATCATGGCCGCGTCGTCGGCTTTTCGGGTGGCACCGGATCGGCCTTCGCGCTGATCCCCGCCCAGAATGCGACCGGCAACTGGATCAAGGTGGTGCAGCGCCTGCCGGTGCGCGTCGCGCTCGACGCCAAGGAGCTGGCCGCGCATCCGCTGCGGGTTGGGCTCTCGATGACCGCCGAGGTCGATACATCGGCGCGTTGAGCGCGACCGGATAGGAAGGGCACAGACATGGCCAGCAAGGCGGACGATTTCACGCCGCTCTCGGGCGCTGCGCTGGTGATTGCCGGCGCGGTGCTCGCGCTCAGCAATTTCATGATCGTGCTGGACACGACGATCGCCAATGTCTCGGTGGCGCACATTGCCGGCTCGCTCGGCATCTCGGCCTCGCAGGGCACATGGATCATCACATCCTATGCGGTCGCGGAAGCGATCTGCGTGCCGCTGACCGGCTGGCTTGCGGGGCGCTTCGGCACCGTGCGCACCTTTACCTTCGGCATGATTGGCTTTGGCATCTTCTCGGTGCTCTGCGGCCTTTCGAGCAGCCTCGGGATGCTGGTCGCCTTCCGCATCGGCCAGGGGCTGTGCGGTGGGCCGCTAATGCCGCTCAGCCAGACCTTGCTGATGCGCATCTTCCCCAAGCATCTGCGCGGGCAGGCAATGGGCCTGTGGGCGATGACCACCGTTATCGCGCCGATCCTCGGCCCTATCCTGGGCGGAACCATCAGCGATAGCTGGTCCTGGCACTGGATTTTCTTCATCAATATTCCGGTTGCCGCGCTCTGCGCTTATGGCGCGACCCGCTTCCTGCGCCACGCGGAGACCAGAACCGAGAAGATGCGTGTCGACACGATCGGGCTGGCGCTGCTGATCCTGTGGATCGGCGCGCTGCAGATCATCCTCGACATCGGCCGCGAGCATGACTGGTTTGGGGACAGCAAGATCGTGATCCTGGCGATCATCGCGTTGATCGGCTTCGCGCTGTTCCTCGCCTGGGAGCTGACCGAGGCGCAACCGATCGTCAATCTGCGGGTGTTCCGGCATCGCGGCTTTTCAGCGGCGGTGCTCAGCCTGTCGCTTGCCTTCGGGACGATGTTCTCGGCGGTGGTGCTCATCCCCCAGTGGCTGCAGACCGACCTTGGCTATACCGCCACCGATGCGGGCTATGTGACCGCCTTTATGGGCGTGGCTGCCGTCATCATGTCGCCGATTGTCGGCAAGCTCACCAACAAGGTCGATCCGCGCATTTTGGTGACATTCGGCATCCTGTGGCTCGGGCTCACGTCGCTGCTGCGGGCGCACTGGACGTCGGGCGCCGACTTCTGGACGCTGGCCTTCCCGCAGCTGATGCAGGGCATTGGTATGCCCTTCTTCTTCATTCCGCTCACCACCATCGCGCTTTCGGCGGTGGACCCGGACGAGACCGCGTCGGCGGCGGGCGTGATGAGCTTCCTGCGCACGATGGCGGGTGCCATCGGCACTTCCGTCGCGACGACCATGTGGGCCAATAGTGCCGTGACAGCACGCAGCGAGATGGTCGGCGCCATGAACAGCGAGGCGACGCGCGAGGCGCTGCAAGGCGCCGGCTTTTCGCTGGATCAGGTACGCGGGGTGATCGAGCAGACCGTCCAGCAGGAAAGCCTGACGGTTGCGATCAACCACATGTTCCTGCTGTCCGCAGCCGCCTTCGTGTTCGCTGCCGCAGCAGTATGGTTCGCCCCCCGGCCGAAAAGGGCCGTCGATCCGGGCGCGGCACACTGATTGACACCCTCAGCCGACTCGATATCGAGCGGACCGAGGGTGCCTCATTCCAAGCTGGTTAGTGAGGGCGCCTCAAACGTCGAGATTGGCGACGTTGAGGGCGTTGTCCTGGATGAACTCGCGGCGTGGTTCGACGATGTCGCCCATCAGGCGCGTGAAGATCTCGTCGGCGACGTCCGCCTGCTCGATCTCGACGCGGAGCATCGAGCGCACATTGGGGTCGAGCGTGGTTTCCCATAGCTGGTCGGCGTTCATCTCGCCAAGGCCCTTATAGCGCTGGATCGAGAGGCCCTTGCGGCCGGCGGCCAGCACGGCGTCGAGTAGCTCGGACGGGCGGGTGATCCGCACGCCGCGGGCCTGCGCAGCGGTGGGTGCGGCGGTCTCTTCGCCGTCGCTGTCTTCCGCCTCGTTCTCGGCCTGCGCCTGCGCGGCGGCCGCGCGTGCGGCGAGCAGATGGCTTGGGCTGGCGTAGAGGCTCGCCTGCTCCTTGGTCAGCGTGTCCAGTTTGCGGGCTTCGGCGGAATTGAGGAAGGCCGGCTCGATGATGTGGTGATCGGTCACGCCGCGCACCAGCCGCTCGAGATGATAGCCGCCCTCGGCCGAGAGGCGGCCGGTCCAGCGGCCTTCCTCGTCGGTCCGGTCCAGCCATTCCGCCGCGCGGGCGAGGGCCTGCGCGCGGGCATCGTCGGAGAGATCGAAGGCCAGCGCGCCGGCCAGCGCCAGCGCCTCGACGATCGCACCGTCATAGCGACGCGGCACATAGCGCATCAGCGCGCGGCTGCGCCGGGCATGGTCGATGAGGTCGCGCAGGTCCTGACCCGAGCGGGTGCCGGTTTCCGTCTCCAGCACCAGTGTATCGACGCCATTGTCGACCAGATACTGGTCGAGCGCGGCCTCGTCCTTCAGGTAGACTTCGCTGCGCCCGCGCGTGGCTTTGTAGAGCGGCGGCTGGGCGATGTAGAGATGGCCTGCCTCGATGATCTGCGGCATCTGCCGGTAGAAGAAGGTCAGCAGCAGCGTGCGGATGTGCGCGCCGTCCACGTCGGCGTCCGTCATGATGACGATCTTGTGGTAGCGCAGCTTCTCCAGGTTGAAGTCGTCGCGAATGCCGGTGCCCATCGCCTGGATGAGCGTGCCGATCTCGCGGCTAGCCAGCATCCGGTCGAACCGGGCCCGCTCGACATTGAGGATCTTGCCGCGCAGGGGCAGGATCGCCTGGAAATGCCGGTCGCGGCCCTGCTTGGCGGAGCCACCGGCCGAATCGCCCTCGACGAGGAACAGTTCGGACTTGGCGGGATCGCGCTCCTGACAGTCGGCGAGCTTGCCGGGCAGGGAGGCGATGTCCATCACGCCCTTGCGGCGAGTCAGTTCGCGGGCCTTCTTGGCAGCCTCGCGCGCGGCGGCGGCATCGACGACCTTCTGGATGATCGACTTGGCGTGGCCGGGATTTTCCTCGAGCCACTCCTGCATCTTGTCGGCCATCAGGCTTTCAAGCGGCTGGCGCACCTCGGAGGAGACCAGCTTGTCCTTGGTCTGGCTGCTGAACTTGGGATCGGGCAGCTTGACCGAGACAATGGCGGTCAGCCCCTCGCGCATGTCCTCACCGGTAAGACTGACCTTCTCCTTCTTGAGCAGGCCGGACTTGTCGCCATAGCTGTTGAGCGTGCGGGTCAGCGCGGCGCGGAAGGCGGCCAGATGAGTGCCGCCGTCCCGCTGCGGGATGTTGTTGGTGAAGCAGAGGACGTTTTCGTAATAGCTGTCGTTCCACTCCAGGGCCACATCGATGCCGATGCCGTCCCGGTCGGCCGAGATGGCGATGGGGTCGGGCATCAGCGCGTTCTTGTTGCGATCAAGATATTTCACGAAGGCCGCGATGCCGCCCTCGTAGAACAGGTCGTGCTCCTTCACCTCTTCATGGCGCTTGTCGCGCAGCAGGATGCGCACGCCTGAGTTCAAGAAGGCAAGCTCGCGATAGCGATGTTCCAGCTTGTCGAAATCGAACTCGGTGACGTTCTTGAACGTGTCGGTCGAGGCGAGGAAGGTGACGCGCGTGCCCTTTTTGGGCTTGCCGTCGACCACAGGCGCATCGCCGCGCACGACGAGCGGGCCTTCCGCATTGCCATAACGGAAGCGCATCCAGTGCTCCTTGCCTTCGCGCCACACGGTTAGCTCCAGCCACTCGGACAGCGCGTTGACGACGGAGACGCCGACGCCGTGCAGGCCGCCGGACACTTTATAGGCATTGTCGTCGGAGGTGTTCTCGAACTTCCCGCCGGCGTGGAGCTGGGTCATGATGACCTCGGCCGCCGAAACGCCTTCCTCGCGGTGAATGTCCGTCGGGATGCCGCGACCATTATCCTCGACCGAAACGGAACCGTCCGGGTTCAGCTCGATCAGCACCAGATCGCAATGTCCGGCCAGCGCCTCGTCAATGGCGTTGTCGCTCACCTCGAAGACCATGTGATGCAGGCCGGAGCCGTCATCGGTATCGCCGATGTACATGCCGGGGCGCTTGCGCACGGCGTCCAGGCCCTTGAGCACCTTGATGCTGTCGGCGCCGTAATCATTTGCGTTCTGAGCGGGGGTCGTATTGCTATTGTCCGTCATGCCCCAGCCTATAGGAAAAGGGGGCGACGAACGGAAGCGAAATGCTGTTTTTTCACCGCGCGGGAAGGGGCGCTCATGGCCCATTCAGGCAGAAGAGGGTAGAGCGGCAATCGGGCGCGGGAAATGGGAAACCGGAAAGGACGCAGGATGCGTTTCATGTCTCGCCTGTTCACAGGCATTATCGGGGTCGCGATGGTCGCTACGGTGCCCGCCGCTGCCCAATCGACTCGCGCAGCAGAGGCGCAGGCCAAGGCTGACGCCAAGCTCGCCAAGGCGCTGGAAGGGCGCACCGCCGGAGAGCCGGTCCGGTGCATCAGCCTGAGCAGCGTGCGCTCAACGCAGATCATCGACAAGACGGCGATCATCTATGAAGTCGGCGGCAAGCTTTACGTCAACCGGCCGGTGAGCGGCGCCTCGTCGCTCGACGATGACGATATTCTCGTCACCAAGACGAGCAGCTCGCAGCTGTGCGATGTCGATATCGTACGGCTGGTGGATCGCGCCGGGCACTTCCCGCGCGGGTTCGTCAGCCTGGGCAAGTTCGTTCCCTATGAGAAGGTGAAGACCGCGAGCTGAACTCATTCCGACATGATTATCATAAAAAAGAGGCTCCCGGCGGTGCGCTGGGAGCCTCTTTTGTATCTGCGGGCCCCGTGCACGGGGCCAAACGATCAGGCGGCGCTCTTCGCGGCCTTGTTCTGCTGGTAGCGCTCAATGGCTTCCAGCGTGATCTGGCGAGCTTCCGCGCTGTTGCCCCAGGTGCCGACACGCACCCACTTCTCGGCCTCAAGATCCTTATAGTGCGTGAAGAAGTGCTCGACCTGCTTGAACACGATGTCGGGCAGATGCTCCTTCTCGGTCACATTGGCGTAATAAGGGAAGGTCGCGTCGTCGGGAACGCAGAGCAGCTTCTCGTCACCACCATGCTCATCCTCGAGATTGAGAACGGCGATGGGGCGGGCGCGCACCACCGAGCCGGGGATGAAGGGCGAGCGGGCCACGACCAGCGCATCGAGCGGATCGCCATCGGGCGAGAGCGTGTGCGGCACGAAACCGTAATTTGCGGGGTAGCGCATCGGCGTGTGCAGGATGCGATCGACGAACAGGGCGCCCGATGCCTTGTCGAACTCATATTTCACCGGCTCGCCACCGGTCGGCACCTCGATGACGACATTGAGGCTTTCCGGCGGATTGCTGCCGACAGGAATCATATCGATGTTCATGGTTTTTCGCACCCACAGGTTAATTGACGGAAGTCTCGCCGGTCCGCGCTGTCAGCAGTCGGTCGAGACTGGTTGAACCCTCTTGTGATTTTTCGAGGCGCGGATAGCGCAGGCCGCCGGAATAATCGAGCGTGATCGTGCGATATCTTTTGTCCCGCCTCAGGGTCAGGACGAGCGGATGTTTTTGGGCCGTTGCCCGGACCCCCTCGCGGAAGACATCGGCGGAAAACTCGGTGTCGCCAACCGCCGTGATCGAATCGCCGACCGCGATGGCGGCCTTGAAGGCGGGGCTATCCCAGATGACGGAGCGCACGACACCATCTTCCCCGACGATCAGCCCGGGGCCGAAGCTCTGGTCGACATATTTGCCCACGGTCTCGGCGGCCCGAATCGTCGAGTTGGTGATAAGGCCGTAGGTCAGCTTGTAGCCGCCTAGGTCGAACCCAGCCTTGGTGACCTCGCTATTGGTCTGCTCTATCCGCTCGCGCAGTAGCCCGTCCCAATCATAAGCGACGACGCCGTTCAGCGTGTCGATCACATCCTGGCGATTGTAGGTCAGCACGCCCCAGTCGCGATCGTTCACGCCGAAGAAGGCCTTGGCGAAATCATCGATGCCGCGCGCGCCAGCGGTTTCGCGGCGGATGATGGCGTCCACTTCCAGCCAGATCATCAGGCCTTCATTATAATAATCTTCCGAGCGCTGCCAGCTCGTCCAGGCCTTGGGGCGGCGGGCCGCGATGATCGGATCGTATGTGGTGTCGATCACTGGGCGCCAGGTGCGGCCTCTGGTCGCGTCGAGCCGCGCCGCGATGGCGGCCAGCGCATCGAGCGTCTCGGCCTTGCTCAGCAGTCCCGAGCGGGCGGAGAGCACATAGCCCCAGAACTGGGTCTGTCCTTCATACACCCAGAGCAGATCGTCCTGCATGGGGGTCGCGAAATCGGGGGTCCAGAGCATCTCCGGGCGGCGATATTTGCCGTTCCAGCTATGGGTGAATTCGTGCGCGAGCAGGTCGCGGTCGCCCAGCGCAGCCTCCCACTGCGTGAAGTAGCCCAGCGAGACGCCATTTTCGCTGAGCCGGTGATGCTCCAGGCCGATGCCGCCCAGCTTGTCCGAGATGGAGAGCAGGAAATTATAGCGATCATAATGGCGCGCGCCGAACAGCGCGACGGCTTCATCGACAAGGCGGCGGTGCAGATTGATCTGCGGCTCGGTGGCTTTGAGCTCTTCCGGCGTATCGGCAAAGACGCTCAGCCGCACGTCTGGCGCCAGCGCGATCTCGCGGCTGTGGAGCCCTGCGAAGATCGGCGAATCGACCAGCGTTTCATAATCGGTCTCCTCGTAGCGGACCGTCTTGCCGTCGCGCTCACTGGCCAGCGCAGTCGCCGCGGTCCAGCCTTCCGGTAGCGTCACGCTGGCCTGAATCGGGATGCGGCGGGTGTAGAAGCCGGCCGGATAAAGCGAGACGCTGTCCCACTGCAGGTTGAGCAGCGAGTCGGTCATCACGATCCGGCCCTGATTGCCCGCGGTGGGCGCCAGAAACTGGAAGTTGGCGATTACGGCGCCTGCCCCGTCCGGCACGGAGAGGTGAAAGGCGTAGACGTTGAGCGGGTCGCGCTTCCAGCGCAACGGCCGGCCGTCCGCGGTCGTGAAGCTAAGGCCGGCGATCTTCTCGATCTGCCCGCGTGGGGCGTGGTGGCCCGGCAGCCATTCCGGCAGCAGCAGGGTCAGCGGGCCGCCGGTTGACATGGGGATGGTCTCGCGAATGGTGATGATGCGCCGGTCCACATCCGTCGCGTCCACCTCCAGCTTGAGCGTGCCGCTGGTCCAGGCGATGTCCCGCGCTTGCGGCACGGTGCTCAGGATCGGCAGCGCGGCGGGGGCCGAGCGCGGCGGCGGCGCGGCGGCATCCTGGGCGAGAAGGGCGCTCGCGGGCAGGGTCAGCAGGAGTAGGGCAGGCAAAAGGCAACGGCGCATCATGGCACTCCGGGGAAATAGATGCGCCCAGCATGACAAGGGGGTGGCAACGCGTCCACCCCCTCGGTCGATATCCTACGCTTGGTCTTTAGGCTGCGCGCGGCAGCTTGCTGGCGTCCGCCCAATTGCCATGCAGGCCCGAGCGGATGCGGATCGGCAGCTTGGCGCGGGCGATCGGCCCGGCGGGCAAGTTGAGCGCGTCGAGCACCACCAGGTCGGAATAGTTGGTGATGAGATTGTCCACGAGCGCGATGATGTAGCCATCGCCCTCCGGCGCATCGGCCGAGCGCGGCACGAAGCAGGGTTCCTGGATGATCGATTCCGGCCCCGCCCACCAGCAGTCCTCGGTGCGGGCAACGAGATCCCAATGGCCGATCTTGTTCATCTTGAAGCCGCTGGCGCGCCCGCGCAGGAAGTCCATCGGCATGTCCGGGTCCATGACAAGGCCCCAGCCGTGGCGATAGGGCTGGCCGACGAAGCGCTCGTCGATGCGGGGAAATTCGTCGATCCAGTCGGTGAGCTTCTCGATGCTGGCGAATTCTTCACCGTTGGAGGCCAGGTCGACCGTCCAGCGGGTCAGGAAGGGACGCGCCGCGACCGGATCGAAGCTGTCGTCATGGATATCCGGGAAGAAGGGGAAGCTGTTCCCTTTCGCCTCGCAGGTGTCGAAGTGAATCTTGGTGCCATCCTGATAGGCGTTCATGACATGGCTGGCGAAACAGTTGTCGCGCTTGAACCAGCGAATGTCGGAGCCATCAGCGCCGCGCTTCAGCACGCCAAGGTAGACCGGGAGCGTCTTGTCGAAGCCGAAATGCGGCTTGCCGGCCTTCAGCCGATCCCAATTGCCGGTGATCGGCACGATGTGGAAGATCACATAATCCTGCGTCAGGCCGAAGTCGTGCATCATGCAATAATAGGGCACCTTGAAGAAGGTCTCGAACAGCACATTGCCCTGCGGGTCGATCTCGAAATAGCTGACATCATCGGTCAGCACGCCGGTCGCGGCATAGCCATGGTTGCAGAAATTGCCGGTGACGGGGTCGATCTTGCCATGGCCGGAGAAGGTCTGGTTTTTGATCTTGCCGTCAAAATTCGTGTAGCCCTCGGTTTCCAGGCTGAGCGGATCCATGATGAGGCAGGGGCTGTCCTCCTTCATCGCATAAAGCTTGCCGGCATGGACCATGACGTTGGTGTTGGCCGTGCCGCGGATCATGCCCTTAACGCTCTCGTCATCGGTCAGCGGATTGCGATACATGCCGAACAGCGACTTGCCGGCGGCCCGCTCGGCCTTCCACTTGTCGGTCTGCGCGTAGCGCTGGCGGAAATCGACCTTGCCATCATGGAAGTGGAACAGGCTGACCATGCCGTCGCCATTGAAGAACTGGTCGTTCTCGAACATCGGCGGGAATTGCGCATCGGGGTGGACGCGATGGAAGGTGCCATTGAGTTGCGCGGGGATTTCTCCCTCGACTTCCATATCCAGAATGTCGCCTTCGATGCGCAACGGGCGCAGCACGCCTGTCATGCCGGGCGTATTGGGGTAGTGGGCCATCCGACTCTCCTTGATTGATCTCTCAACAAGTCGAGTGAATGGCCGCTTTCGGCAGGGGCGGCGTTGATCCGTGTCAAACCCTCCGCCTCGTCGCGCTTCAGGTGAAGTGGATGGGGCGAACCTTATTCGCCAGGAAAGCGCGCGAAGCTCGGCAGGGCATCCAGCGTGATCATCCAGTGCGGCCGCTCGGCGGTCTGGATCTGCACTTGCGGCGGCAGCGCCTCGGGATCGTCGAACGTGGCGGCCTGGATGTCGATCAGCCCGGGCAGCGCCTCCGGATTTGTGAAGAACAGGCCCGTGCCGCAGACGGGGCAGAAGCTCCGGGTCACGGACGGGGAGGAATGATAATCGCTGACATTGCCAGTCAGCACCGTCACCGCCTTTTCCGCAAAGGCGGCCCAGAGCACCATCGGCGCGCCGGATGATTTGCGGCAGTCCGCGCAATGGCAGAGCGCCACATGCTCGGGCGTTCCTGTTGCCCGGTAACGCACCGCGCCGCATTGACAACCGCCTTCGAAGCTGTCGCTCATCATCGTCTCCTCAAGTCCGCTTTGGAACATAAAGAGAACAAGCTGCCCTTGCAAGCCGGTTTCCTTAAAGCGCGATTCCCGCTAGAGGCGCGGCCATGGCGAAAATCGAGACACCCCGGCCCGTTCGCGGCACTCAGGATATGATCGGCGACAGCGCGGACCGCTTCGCGCATGTGGTCGAAACGTTCGAGAAAGTCCGCAAACTCTATGGCTTCCGGCGGATCGAAGTACCGGTATTCGAACAGACGGCGGTCTTCTCCCGCTCGCTGGGCGAAACCACCGATGTCGTCTCCAAGGAGATGTACAGCTTCGAGGATCGCGGCGGGGATTCGCTCACGCTGCGTCCGGAGTTCACCGCCGGCATCGCGCGGGCCTATATCACCGAGGGCTGGCAGCAATATGCGCCGCTGAAGGTTGCGACGCACGGGCCGCTGTTCCGCTATGAGCGGCCGCAAAAGGGGCGCTATCGCCAGTTCCACCAGATCGATGCCGAGATCATCGGCGCGGCCGAGCCGCTGGCCGATGCCGAGCTGCTGATCTTCGCCGATCAGTTGCTCAAGGAGCTGGGCATCAGCGAGGGCGTGACGCTGACGCTCAACACGCTGGGCGATGCCGCAAGCCGCGATGCCTGGCGCGCTGCGCTGGTCGCGCATTTCGAGGGGCACAAGGCGAGCCTGAGCGAAGACAGCCTGACCCGGCTCGAAAAGAACCCGATGCGCATCCTCGACAGCAAGGACCCGCGCGATCAGGCGATCGTGGCGGACGCGCCGGATATCGACGCCTATCTGACCGAGGAGGCGCAGGCCTTCTTCGAGAAGGTGACCGACGGGCTGAAGGCGGCCGGCGTGGCGTGGACCCGCAATGCCCGGCTGGTGCGCGGGCTGGATTATTATCGGCACACCGCGTTCGAGTTCGTCACGGATCGGCTGGGCGCGCAGGGGACGGTGCTGGGCGGCGGACGTTATGACGGGCTGATCGAGACGCTGGGCGGGCCGGCGACCCCGGCGGTCGGTTGGGCGGCGGGGATTGAGCGGCTGGGGATGCTGCTGGGTGACGTCCAAAGTGGTACTTTGGACGTAGTTGTCGTGGCAGAAAATGCCGCGCGTGAACTAGATGCAGTTGCCTTGGCAGCCGAATACCGCCGACAGGGCTTCAGAGCCGAGGCGTTGGTTTCTGGTAGTCCCCGCAAAAGATACGATCGGGGGCAAAAGCTCTCGCCGGTGCTCCTCATTTCTTACGACGTGCGCGATGGTCATGACTCAGGAGGCGCGCGGCTGGTGCGTAGTGATGATCCCGAGTTGGCGGGTAAACTCCATGGGATTTTCGACGGGTTTAAACTTCGACCAAGTTGGAATCGACGATGATGTGCGATTGCTCAGATCGCCATATTTTCTATTTTAGCCCCTCCCTTTCAAGGGAGGGGTTGGGGTGGGTGACGCGCGCGAGCGCGTTCCTGCTCCATTGCGTTTCGGTGGTGCCGCTGCGCGGCAGCCCCACCCCTTCCCCCTCCCCTGAAGGGGAGGGGCTTATGAGACTGTGCTGATGCAAATCTCCCCCGATCGCATCGCTGCGATCCTCCGGCGGCAGGAGGAGGTGCAGGCGCAGATGGCGCGGCCGGATCTTGATCCGGCGGAGTTCGTGCGGCTCTCCAAGGACTATGCCGAGCTGGAGCCGGTGGTGCAGGCCGCGCGGGCGGTTGTGGCGTTGCGCGCCGAGCAGGGTGAGCTGGAGGCGATGCTCGCCGATCCCGAAATGAAGGCGATGGCGCAGGAGGAACTGGAGAGCCTGCGCGCGCGGCTTCCGCAGGCCGAACATGCGCTGGCCGTGGCGCTACTGCCCAAGGATGCGGCGGATGCCCGTCCGGCCATGCTGGAGATTCGCGCCGGCACGGGTGGAGATGAAGCCGCGCTGTTCGCGGGCGATCTGTTCCGCATGTATCAGCGCTATGCCGAGACGCAGGGCTGGCGCGTCGAGATCATCTCGGCCAGCGCGTCCGAGGCGGGCGGTTTCAAGGAAGTAATCGCCAGCGTGACCGGCACTGGGGTGTTCGCGCGCATGAAGTTCGAGAGCGGCGTCCATCGCGTGCAGCGCGTGCCGGTGACGGAGAGCGGCGGGCGCATCCATACCTCGGCGGCGACCGTGGCCGTGCTGCCCGAGGCCGAGGATGTCGACGTGCAGATCAACGAGGCGACCGACCTGCGGATCGACGTCTATCGCTCGTCCGGCTCGGGCGGGCAGCATGTGAACACGACTGACAGCGCCGTGCGGATCACGCATTTGCCGACGGGTCTCGTCGTGACGCAGCAGGACGAGAAGTCCCAGCACAAGAACAAGGCCAAGGCCATGAAGGTGCTGCGCACCCGCCTTTATGAAGCCGAACGCGAGCGGACGCAGGCGGAACATGCGGGCGCCCGCAAGGCGATGGTCGGCTCAGGCGATCGCTCGGAGCGCATCCGCACCTATAATTTTCCGCAGGGCCGCGTGACCGATCACCGCATCAACCTGACCCTGCATCGCCTGCCGGAAATTCTGGAAGGCCCCGGGCTGGACGAGGTGATCGCCGCGCTCATCGCCGAGGATGAGGCTGCGCGGCTGGCGCAACTCGACATGGCGGCGTGAGCGGCGGGAGTGTGTCGACCATGAAGCCGGGAGCGGGGGGCTGCTTTGCCCTGGGCTCCTGCCTGCGCAGGAGCACGAGCTTGTGAGCGGGCTGGGCGATTGGCTGCGGGCCGCCACGACCGCTCTGGGCGCGGTCAGCGATACGCCCCGGCTCGATGCTGAACTGCTCGCCGCCCATGCGCTAGCGATGAGCCGCGAGGAGATGATCCTTGCCCTGCCCCGGCTCTCCTGCCCCGAGGGCGCCGATGCGCTGCTCGCCCGGCGGCTGGCGCATGAGCCGATCGCCTACATCACCGGCACGCGGGATTTCTGGACGCTGACCCTGAAGGTCGCGCCGGGCGTGCTAGTGCCGCGACCGGACAGCGAGACCCTGATCGAGGCGGCGATCGCGCAGTTCGAGGGGAGGCGGGCGCCGGGTCGCATCCTCGATCTCGGCACCGGCTCGGGGGCGCTGCTGCTGGCGGCGCTGGATGTCTGGCGGGAGGCGAGCGGTGTCGGCGTCGATGCCTCTGCGGCTGCGATCGAGATCGCACGGGCGAATGTCCGGCTTTGCGGGATGGAGGCGCGGGCGGAGATCCGCGCGGGGGACTGGGCCGACGGGATCGAGGAGTGCTTCGACCTCATTCTCTGCAACCCGCCTTACATCAGCACGTCCGCCATGCTGCCCCGGCAGGTGCGCGATCATGAGCCAGCCAGCGCCCTGTTCGCAGGAGCCGATGGGCTGGACGATTATCGGCGGCTCGCCGCGCAGACGGGCGACCGCCTCGCCGCAGGAGGCGCAGCGATCTTCGAGATCGGTTTCGACCAGGAGGAGACGGCCGGCGCACTGTTTCGGGAAGCCGGCTTCCATGTCGCGGTGCGCCGCGATCTGGCCGGGCGGGCGCGGGCGCTGGTGCTCACCAGGGCATAGGGCTGCGCTTTTTCACGGCTCCCAACGATTTTCGCTTGGTTTGATGCACGGGAACGACTATCTGCCAGTTTCAGGATCACTGTTGCAAACGCGCGAAGCGCTTGCGTGAGTGGTCTGCTCCCACAGTTTTGGCGGCGTTCTGGAATTGGAGCCGTTGGCCGAAGCGCGGGGCGAGAGCGGTGTCAAAACCGTTCCGCCAACGATGTGTTGTATAGCGCTTGGGGCCATTGATCGGGAACGCCGGGTTTTAGTCGAGAGCATAGGGACGAACCTTTGATCAATAATCGTCAGGCCGGTCGCCGTCGCGGTCGGAATAACCCGCGCCAAGGGGGCGGAGGCAATCGCGGTAACGGCGATTCGGGCAACCGGATCGACAGCCGCGCACGGGGCAATGCGCCCCAGCTTCTCGAAAAATATCGCAATCTGGCGCGCGACGCCCAGATGTCCGGCGATCGGGTGAACGCGGAATATTATCTGCAGTTCGCCGATCACTATTTTCGCGTCCTCGCCGACAACCGTGCACGGCAGGAGGAGCAGCAGGGGCGCTTTCGTCGCAACGACGATGGCGATCAGGACAGCAGCTTCGACAATGACGAGCTGATCGACGGCAGCGAGGACGGCGACGAGTTCGCGCCGCGCCATCAGGACTTCCGTCAGCAGGACAATCGCAATCAGGACGAGCGCCCGCGCCGCGATCGTGGGCGGGATCGGGACGGTCAGGATCGCCCGGCACGGCAGGACCCGCGTCAGGACCAGGGCGAGCGTGCGGAACGGGCAGAGCGGCCCGAGCGTGCTGAACGCCCGGAACGCGCCGAGCGCCCGGAGCGTGCTGAACGCAAAGAGCGTCAGCCGCGCCGTCCGCGCGTTGCCAATGATGACGAAACCGATCGGGA
>NZ_JAOQOE010000001.1:0-1897500 GCF_025961695.1 Sphingobium sp. B11D3A | reverse complement strand
TCGAAGGCGCCGAGGATGAACCCGGCGTGCTGGCGCCCAGCGAGCGGGCCGCGCTGGAGGATGAGGCCCGGGCATTCGCCGCGTCGCTTGGCTATGAGGTCGAATGGGATGCGGTCGAGACACTGGACGACGAGATGCTGGTGAATGCCATCGCGCAGATCGCACCCTTCGATCCGGCGGCCAAACAGGCCCTGCTCGAAGCCGATGCGCTGCGCGACCGCAACGAACTGATCATCCAGCTCATGCAGTTCGCGCGGCGGGGCGACGGGCAGGGCAGCCAGCGCCTGCACTGATCGTCAGGCAGGTGCGGGAGCCGAATAGGCTCAGGCGGCCAGCGGCAGGGGCTGTGGCGCTTGGGTGTCCTGATCGACGGTCTCTGCAGCCGGCTCGGTCTGCGCGGCGTCTGCGTCGACCACCACAACATCAGCGATTGGGCGCGATGGCGCAGGGAACAGCCAGCGGCTGACGGCCACGACAAGCCCGAGGCCAAGATAGATGGCCACTGTCGCAGCGAGATTGAAGAAGACCCCACAGGCAAGCGCCGCCCGGACCCAGGTCGGGTTGATGCCGAGATCCTCGCCAACGGCCTGGCAGATTCCCAGCAGCGTGTCGGGGCGTGCGAGCATCGAGGGGTGTGAGGCGGACATCGGTTGGCTCCTTGAAGGCGGGCCGATCCGTTCGACCCGCTGTCCTTTCCAAAGCATGTGTCGTGCCAATTTGTGGCTGGGCCGCTTTTACGCCATTTCGCTGAACGTCAGCGGAACGGACATGGCAGAAAGGTGCGAAAATTTTCCCGATGTGTAGGAGATTTCACTAACCTTGCTCACGTCCCGAGGACATTCCTTCGATGGCTTTGCTAGACCGCGATATCCATGGCGGGGCTGGGCGCGAGCAGGGATCGTGCGGCCCGGAGCAATTCCTCCGCGCTGAACGGCTTGGTCACGATCGGTTGGCGCGCGAGCAGGTCCGGCAATTGCGCCGCACCATAGCCGCTGACCATCAGGAACGGGATGGCGCGGGCCTGCAGCAGCGCTGCGATGTCCTCGACCGTCTCGCCCTGCAGGTTGCCATCCAGCAGCACGAGGTCGAACTGGCCGGTGCGGGCCTGCTCCAGCGCCTGGTCATGCGTGGTGACTGGCCCGATGACCTGCGCGCCGCTCTCGCCCAGCACGGTCAGGATATCCAGCGCGACCAGAGGCTCGTCCTCCACGACGAGCACAGACTTGCCGTCCAGCGAGCCTTCGGTGGTAACCTGGAGGACGGGCTGGGGCGCCGTCCGTGGGATCGCGGCGGGGGCGGACTTCCTCACGACGGCACAGGGCAGGGTCAGGGTCCAGCGCAGGCCTTCCGGCTCGTACGTGGCGGTGGAAGCCCCGCCTTCGCTGCGCAGGCTGCGCTCGATCAACATGCTGCCGAAACCGGTGCGCGATGGGGGCGAGACGGGCGGCCCGCCACGCTCTACCCATTCCAGATGCAGTTGCTCATCCTCCAGCGTCCAGTTCAGTGCGACCTGGCCTTCTGCGGTGGATAGCGCGCCATATTTGAGGGCGTTGGTCACCAGCTCGTGCAGGACCATGGAGAGATGCAGGGACGGCTCGGGTTCCAGGTCCACGTCCGGCCCGGTCGCGGAGAGGCGGTCGGGACCGACCACGCCCATATCGAACTGGCCGTGGATCAGCTCGCGCAAGCTGGCGGCCTTCCATGTCGCTTCGCTCAGTAGCGAATGCGCCTTGCTCAGCGCATGGATGCGGCCAATGAACGTCGGCGCGAAATCGGCGGGATCGGCCGAATGGCGCAATGTCTGCGAGGCGATGGCCTGCACGGAGGCCATGGTGTTCTTCACCCGGTGGTTGAGCTCGCCCACCAGAAGCCGCTGGGTCTTTTCGGCCCGGCGCCGCTCGGTCACGTCGAGAATCTGTACTTCCACCGAGAGCAGCCGCCCGCCTGCGCCATGGACCGCGGAACAATAGCATTCCGTGTCGATGTCCGTCCCCTGGCGGCTGTGCAGCACGAGGCTCAGCATGTCGCGCTGTTTCACGCCGGCGCGGAAGTCCGCGAACAGGCTATGCAGGGGGGCAGTGCCATCGGCATCGCTCCAGGCTGTCGTGGCGAGGTCGCCGCCCAGCATTTCCCGCTCGCTCCAGCCGAACATGCGCTCGGCGCCCTTCGACCAGCCGACGATCCGCTCGCTGTCATCGAACTCCACGATGGCGAGCGGGCTGTTGTCGCGGTGCGCCTGCAGCCGGCCCAGTGCACGGCTCAATTCATCGCCATGGCGCGCCAGTGCCTGCCGATGCCGGTGCAGCTCGACAAATACCTCCACCTTGCTGCGCAGAACGAGCGAATCGATCGGCTTGAGCAGATAGTCGACGGCGCCGGCTTCATAGCCGCGGAAGCGCCGCGTCTCGTCGGTGGCGACGGCAGTGAGGAAGATGATCGGGATCCGGCGGGTCCGCTCGGTGCCGCGCATCAGCTCGGCCAGTTCGAAGCCATCCATGCCCGGCATCTGCACATCGAGCAGGGCAAGGGCGAACTCGTTGACCAGTAACAGCTCCAGCGCCTCGGCGCCGGAACCGGCGCGGGCCGTCTCCACGCCGTCATGGGCCAGCAGCGCTTCGAGCGCTTCGAGATTTTCCACCACGTCATCGACGATGAGGATGCGGACCGGATCAGGCGACATGGCCGGGCTCCTGTGACGGGACGAGGTTGCGGCGATAGATTTTTTCCTGAGGCACGAAGTCATCAAAGCAGCCGGACGTCCGCGAGAAGCGCAGCGTCTCACGCGAACCTAGGCCGAGATACCCGCCGCGCACCAGCGAATTGGCGAAGAGATCGATCGCGCGGTCCTGCAGGTCGCGGTCGAAATAGATGAGCACATTGCGGCTGGAAATCAGATGCGCCTCGGCAAACACCTGATCCGTCGCGAGGCTGTGCTCGGCGAACACCGCGCGCGACCGCAGCGACTTGTCGAACACCACGCCGCCATAGGCTGCGGTATAATAATCGGAGAGGGATGTGTGTCCGCCGGACAGCCGGTGGTTCTCGGTGAACTTCGCGATGCGGCTCTGCTCGTAGACGCCGCTCTGCGCGTTGTTGAGCGCGCCGGGGCTGATGTCCGTGCAGTAGAAGATCGTGCGCTCCTCCAGCCCTTCTTCCCGAAACAGGATGGCCATGGAATAGAATTCCTCGCCATTGGCGCAGCCGGCGATCCAGACCTTGATCGAGGGGTAGGTCCGCAGGTGCGGGATCACCTGCTCGCGCAGGGCCCGAAAATAATCGGGGTCGCGGAACATCTCGCTCACCTGGATGGTCAGGTAGCGCATCAGCTCGCCAAAGGCGGCGGGGCTGCGCAGCACGATATGCTGCATCTGGGAGAAGCTCTCGCAGCCAAGATGCGGCTGGGCGCGCAGCAGGCGGCGGTGGAGCGAATTGCGCGAGTAGCCGCGGAAGTCATAATGATAATGCCGCCAGATCGCCTCGATCAGCAGATCGGCTTCCAGCACGTCCAGCGGGGCAAGCTCGGCTTCGGGGGTCATCGCGGCATCCACACGCGCACCAGTGACAATAGCTTGTCCACGTCGAGCGGCTTGGAGAGATAATCATTGGCGCCCGCTGCCAGACATTCCTGCTGGTCGCGGTCCATGGCCTTGGCGGTCAGGGCGATGATCGGCAGGTTGCGCCACTGGTTCTGCCCGCGGATGTGGCGGGTGGCGGTCAGGCCATCCATCTCCGGCATCATCACGTCCATCAGCACCAGATCGACCATCGGCGCCTCGCCCTTTGCGGACTGGTCCAGCGCGTCGAGCGCTTCCCGGCCGTTGCGGGCGATGCGAATGGTGGTGCCATGCGGCTCGAAAATGCTGGTCAGTGCATAGACATTGCGAATGTCATCCTCGACCACGAGGATGGTCTTGCCATCCAGCGCGACGTCCCGGTTGAGCGAGCGGACCACCATCTCCTTCTGCGCCTCGGGCAGCTCGGAGACGACTTGGTGCAGGAACAAGGTCACCTCATCGAGCAGCCGCTCGGGTGACTTGGCGCCCTTGACGATGATCGACTTGGAGTAACGGCGCAGGCGCAGCTCTTCCTCGGGGGAGATGTCGCGGCCGGTGTAGACGATCACCGGCGGGAAGCCGATGGTCTCATCCTCGCTCAGCCGTTCGAGGAGATCGAGGCCGGGCGTGTCGGGCAGGTTGAGGTCCAGCACCATGCAGTCGAAGCTGGTCGTGCCCAGCTGGTCGAGGCATTCCGCCGCACTATGTGCGGCCACCGTCTCGACATCGCGCGAGCCCAAGAGCAGGCCGATGCTCTCGGCCTGGCGGGCATCATCCTCCACCACCAGCACCCGGCGCACGCGCTGCGAAATGCGCGTCTCCAGCGCTTCGAGCATGTCGACCAGTTGCTCGCGCCGCACCGGCTTGAGCAGATAGCCCACGGCGCCATTGGCCAGCGCCGCCTGTGCATCCTCGCTCACCGAAACGATATGCACCGGGATGTGCCGCGTGCGCACGTCGCGCTTCAACCGGTCGAGCACGGAGAGGCCGGTGTGGTCGGGCAGGTTCATGTCGAGGATGATGGCGTGGGGCAGATATTGCCGGGCCAGCAAGACGCCTTCGTCCGCCGTTCCCGCGACGAGGCACTGGAAACCGAGTTCGTGCGAGAGGTCGGCGAGGATTTCCGCAAAACGCGCATCATCCTCCACGACGAGGATCAAGCGGGAATCGCCGGAAAGCACCTCGCGATCATCCGCCACCGGCGACTGGCGCGGCAAGGCTGGCATCGCCGGCCCACGCGCCGGTTCCGGCAGGGCAGGGCGGGATTGCGAGCGGCCCTGATCGAGCGCAGATGGCTCCAGCTCGAGCGGCAGCGTCAGCGTGAACACGCTGCCTTCGCCGGCAGCGCTCTCGACGCCGACCGAACCGCCGAGCAGCCCGGCCAGTTCGCGAGAAATCGACAGGCCAAGGCCGGTGCCGCCATATTTGCGGCTGACCGTCCCGTCCGCCTGTCGGAAGGCATCGAAGATGATGCCGAGCTTCTCGGCCGGAATGCCGATGCCCGTATCCCGCACGCTCAGCGCGACCCCGCCGCCCGGTGCGGCCGATGCCCGCAGCGTGATCTCACCGGCGGCCGTGAACTTGATCGCGTTGGAGAGGAAGTTCTTGAGCACTTGCTCGACGCGCTGGGCGTCGGTGCGGATGTCGGCTGGCAGGCCGGGGTCGATTTCCGTCCGCAGCGCCAGCCCCTTCGAGGTCGCGCCTGCGGAAAAGGTCGCGCTCAGGCGCTCGAACATGGTCGAGAGCTTGGCCGGGCGGATGTCCAGCTCCACCTTGCCCGCCTCGATCTTCGAGATGTCGAGAATGTCGTTGATCAGCGCCAACAGATCATTGCCGGAGGATTCGATCGTGCGGGCGTGCTTGACCTGATCGGCCGAGAGATTGCCTGCCCGGTTCTCCCCGAGCAGCCGCGCCATGATGAGCAGCGAATTGAGCGGCGTGCGCAGCTCGTGCGACATGTTGGCGAGGAATTCGGATTTGTAGCGGCTGGCCTTCTCAAGCTCGGCGGTCTGCTCCTCAAGCGAGGCCTGGGCCTGTTCCAGCTCGTCGCGCTGGGCCTCAAGCTCATGGGCCTGATTTTCCAGCGAGGCATTGCTCTCCTCCAGCTCGGCCTGCTGCGCTTCCAGCCGCGCCTGCGATTCCAGCAGCCGCTGGCTCTGCGCTTCCAGCTCCTCATTATTGGCTTGCAGTTCTTCGCCCTGCGCCTGCAGTTCCTCGGCCTGATGCTGGGTTTCTTCCAACAGCGCCTGAAGCTGCGACCGATAGGCTGCCGAGCGGATCGAGACGCCAAGCTGCGCGGCGATCCGCGTCATGAAGGCTTCGGCATCATGGGCAGCCTTGCCGGTCAATCCCAGTTCGATCACGGCGTTGACTTCGCCATCGGCGCGCGCGGGCGCGACCAGAATCTGCTGCGGGACCGCCCGGCCGAACGCCGAGCCGTAATAGAGATAATTTTCCGGCACCTCGGTCAGCAGAAAGCTGCGCTTGTCGCGTACGGCCTGACCGAGCAACCCATCGTCTGGCGTGATCTCTTGCGGAATGGGGGCGTCCTGCGGAACGCCATAGACGGCACGGCGCTGAAAGCTCGCTTGCTCGCGAACGAACAGGGCAGCCGCTTGCGCGCCGAGATATTCCGCCAGGTAGCGCAAGGCCCGCTGGGAGACCTCTTCGATCGAAAGGTCGCCAGCAACGGCATTTCCAAGCCCGACCTGCCCGGCCTGCAGCCAATCCTGCCGGGCGATTTCCAGCTTGCTGCGGATGAACATGACGCCAACAGCGGCCAGCAGCCAGTTCACGGAGGCGCCGATGACGCGGTTGACGATGGCGATGTTCGGATCGACCCCATCGCGCGCGAAGAAGAAGCCCATGATCGTCAGCAGCGTTGCCAGCGAGGCCGTGACGAGCGGCGCGAGGGGAGCGGACGCGAGGAATGCGAGAACGGTGGGGAGGAGGTAGATGACCCAGACAGCGGTGCCGAGGGGAAAGATCAGGTCTCCGGCGAACGGGATCGCCAGAAGGAAGGCGATGGCGGCATAGAGAAACACTTCGCGATTATTATGAAGCACTTAATGCCCGCCCTTTCAGATGCCAAAAGGGCAGATAGCTCAGACCCCCGAGGGGAACGCCAATCAGGCATTTTGGTTCCCGCACCGTTTAAATGCGTGAAGAAATTTCTCGGCGGGGCTGTTCGGCGCCTTGATAACCGGGGAATCCGGACAGGCAGGATGATGCGCATGGCCGGGCCTGGCTGACCCGGCCATGCGCGTTGTGCGTTTAAAGCCGCCTCATGCGGGCGCGCTTTCCGCCGCTGCGGCGATGGCGTCGTCGAGATCCTTGGCGCTGTGTCGCTCGGCGATGCCGCCGCCGGGGCGTCCTGCAGCATTGACGAGCAGGCCGCGGCTCACACCCTTGCGGGCATGGAGTTGCGTCACCCAGCGGTCGACATTGCGATACTCATGGACCGAGAGGAACTCCTGCGCATCATAGGCACTGCGCATCATCGATCCATACCAGGGCAGGATGGCGAAATCGGCGATGGTGATCTCGTCGCCGATGATGAATTCCTTGTCGGCCAATTGCTTGTCGAGCACGTCCAGTTGGCGCTTGGTTTCCATGGCGTAGCGGTCGATGGCATATTCGATCTTGATCGGCGCATAGGCATAGAAGTGCCCGAAGCCGCCGCCGACGAACGGCGCGGAGCCCATCTGCCACATCAGCCAGTTGAACGTCTCGGTGCGCTTGCGCACGTCGGTCGGCAGGAAGGCGCCGAACTTCTCGGCCAGATAGACCAGCATAGAACCGCTCTCGAACAGGCGCAGCGGCGGGTTCTGGCTGTAATCCATCATCGCCGGAATCTTGCTGTTCGGGTTGATCTTCACGAAATCGCTGCCGAACTGCTCGCCGGTGTAGATCTTGATCAGCCAGGCATCATATTCCGCGTCATAGCCCGCGGCCAGCAGCTCCTCGAGCATCACCGTGACCTTCTGGCCATTGGGTGTGCCCAGCGAATAGAGCTGGAGCGGATGTTCGCCGATGGGCAGGGTGATGTCCTGCCGCGCGCCCGCCGTCGGCGCATTGATGCTGGCGAACTGCCCGCCATTCTCCGTCTCGTTGCGCCACACCTTGGGCGGAACATATCCGGCGGGCAGATTGTTGGCGGGGTCGCTGTCGGCCATGGTCTTGTCTCCTGTGCGCGGTGTTATGCCGCCAATCTAGCGTCTGCGCGCGCACAGACCAGCGCTGCGTGGGATGAGTTTGTCTCTGCCCGCGCAAAGCGGCGCTTTACCCGATCGGTCGAGCGCCGCTCGCGCGAAGGCTCAGAAGGGCAGCCAGTTGCGCTTTTCGGTGAACTTCATGTAGCCGGCATTGACGCCGAGCCGATAGCCGACGCCAAGCCGGATGGGGATGAGCACGATATCGCCCCAGCGCATGTAGCTCGCGTTGAAACCGCCGACGAGATAGGCGGCGCCCTCGCCGGCCGGGAAGCGCTTATAGAGTTCCTGGCTGTCATAGAGATTGTAGACGAGCACAAAGGTCTTCGCGGCATTGCCGCCGAGGTCGAAGCCGATGGACGGGCCTGTCCAGTAGACGTCGCGCTGGCCCTCGATCTTGTGGAACAGCGTACCCGATCCGTAGCGCAGGCCGATGCCAATGGCACCCGAGGCCTCGCGCCCGGCGATGTAGGCGATCGGCTCGCCCTGATCCTTGAGGATGTTCTCGATGATGCCGGCGAGCCCTTCGGCGCCCTTGCCGAAAACGCCCTCGGCCGCGCCGATCAGATCGTCCTTCTTGTAGGTGTTCGCGGCGGCGTTCTCCGGCACGCCGGCGGCCTCGGTCGCTGTGGTCGCGGTCTGGGCCGTGGTGCTCGCCGGGGGCGCGGGCGGCGGGCTGGTTGCCGGATCGTTATAGACCGGATCGGCTGGCGGGTAGGACGGCGCAGGCTCGGATGGCAGCGGTGTCTGGTTCGCCGGTGCGCCGGGCGCGAGATCTGCGTCGATCTGCGTGTTGGGATCGACCGTGTTGATCTGGGCAGCGGCAGGCGCCGCCACCAGTGCCGCGCTTGCCACCAGCCCGATCGCCCAAGTGATGAGAGGCTGGATCGGTGCTCTCGTCCGGTTCATTCAAATGTCTCCCGCAATCGCAGATCGGCCAGCGGTCGTGCCGCAATATCGCTGGCACGATCAGACCCCCGCTCGAGCTTAGCTATCCGTTCGCCCGGATGAAACGACAATGAACGAACGGTGAGTCGAATCGATTTCGCGTCAAACCGAATCGATTTCCCGCTCGGCCGCTGGTCCATTGAGGCTGTTGATCGCCTCGAACACTTGGCGTTCCGCTTCTGCACGAGGCAGGCCGGGCGGAATGAGCGGCGCCAGCCGGTAGGTGATGACGCCGGAGCGCTTCAGGAAACTGTTGCGGGGCGATAGCCGGCCCGTATCCAGCGCCACCGGCAGCACGGGCACGCCGAGCATGGAATACAGTCCGGCAAAGCCAGCCTTGAGCGGGGCACGCTCGCCATGCGGCACGCGCGTCCCTTCCGGGTAGAGCAGCACGGGGCGGCCCTCGGCAAAGGCGGCGCGCGCTTCGGCACGGATGCCGCGCAGCGCGCTGGCACCGCCTGCCCGGTCGACGATCATCAGCCCATAAGCCCGCGCCACCGCGCCCCAGACCGGGATGTCCCCCAGCTCGCGCTTGGCGGCGATCACCGGGCGATGGAAGAGGATCACGGCATCCAGCGTCTCGAACATCGATTCATGCTTGGAGACAATGAACACCGGTTCGTCAGGGAACGCGCCCTCCACGACGATCTTCTGGCCCAGCACCCAGCGCGCCAGAAACCGATGAATGCGCGACCACACCGCCGCGAGCGGCACGACCTTGCGCGCGCCGAACGGCATCACGCTCAGGCAGGCGAGCAGCAGGAAGACGGTCATGCCGTAGAACAGCACCGAAAACAGCGCCGAGCGCAGCGCCGTGACCAGCGTGCCGAGCGGGGACAGGGGTGGCATGGGCTTTCCGTTCCCGCTCAAATGCCGAGCAGACCGGCAATCCGCCGCAGGGCGAACTTGTGATATTCGCGGAACAGCACGGTCAGGCTCGGGTGAGACCGCACCGCGTCCGGCACGATGCGGACCGAAGGATCGATCTGGCGCGAGAGTTCGTATTGCGCGCGGCGCATGTGCCAGTCAGTGGTGATGATCCGCACGGAGGTGTAACGGTTGCGGCGCAGCCATCGCGCGGTCTCGATGGCGTTGGAGCGCGTGTCGATCGCCTCGCGGCCCAAGGTGATGCAGCAGCTCATCAGTGTCGGCGAAACCCTGTAGAGCGCGGCAAATTCGCCGCGCCGCACGTCCCGGTCCACGCCCGAGACCAGCAGATGGCGGCTCTGGTCGCGGCGGAGGAGGGTCAGCCCGCGCTCGATGCGTCCTGCCGAACCGGTGAGCACGACGATGGCGTCGGTCTTTTCATCGTCCTGCGGCTGGGGCAGCAGCAGGGCGAACCAGGCAAAGCCGAACGCCCAGACCAGCAGGATGATCGAGAGAAACCGCCGGATCACAAGGAGCGCTCCAGCGCCCGCCGCAAGGTGAGGCGCGCCGACAGCGAGGCGACGCCCACACCCGCCACCGGCAGCAACGGGAAGATGATCCACGCGATGCCGGGCAGCGAGGCGCTGCTCATGAGATCGGACGCCACGGCCGCCATCGAGCGGCCGACAAGGATGATGACGAGCGTCGCCGCCGCATAGCCCACCACGCCGCCGAACAGCGCATCGAGCATCATCCGCCGCTGGAACAGGCGCACAACCTGCGCATCGGTGGCGCCCAGCATGTGCATGATGTCGATGGTGCCGCGATGGGTGGCGTGCGCGCCTCGCGCGGCCAGCACGACCACGGCGCCGGTCGCAAAGGCCATCAGCGCGACCACGGCGAAGGCGACGAGGCCGATGGACCAGACAAGCTGGGCGAGGGGCGAGAGATAATCGCCATGCGGCTCGACGCGGGCATGGAGATTGATCTCTTTCACTGCTTTGTCGAGCACAGCGAGCCGCTCGGTCCGGGCGCTCTCCGGGGTCAGCAGTTCGGCATCGATCAGCGCCGGCAGCGGCACATCGGCCAGCTTGAGGTCATTGCCGAGCCAGGGCGCGAGTTGCGCCGCCAGTTCACTCTCCGGCACGACATGCACCGTGCCGACATCCTCGGCCTGATCGAGCAGGCCCACGATGCGGCGCACCGCTTGCCCGCGCGCCTGCGGATCGGCCTCGGCCACCTGCACGGTCACGCGGCCGGAGACCTCATCCACCAGCGCCCGCGCGCCTTGATTGAGGGCGAGGCCGGCGGCGGTTGCCAGCACGGTCAGGAACATCATGATCGCGATCACCCACGGCATCGGACCGGTCAGCCGGCCCTGCGGCAGCAGCGGGCCAGGGCGATAAGGGCGGCTCATGCCTTCGAGCGGATTGCGCGCCATGGCTCAGGCTGGCCCCGGCTGGTGGGGTGCGGGGCGAAAGGGTGAGGAGAGCGCGCTGACGCCATCCTGCCCCTCGATCGGCGCCATGCGTCCGCCCTCCAGCCGCATGGTCCGTGCGCCATACACCTTGCCGAGCAGGGCAGTGTCGTGCGTGGCGACGACGATGGTGGTGCCGAGCTTGTTGAGCGCCTCAAACAGGGTGATGAGCCGGGTCGCCATGTCCCGGTCCACATTGCCAGTCGGCTCGTCGGCCACCAGCAGTTCAGGCCGGCCGATCACGGCGCGCGCGATGGCGACGCGCTGCTGCTCCCCGCCCGAGAGGGTGGCAGGCAAGGCATGGGCACGGTCGGACAGGCCGACCCAGTGCAGCATCTCCTCCACCGGCGGGCGGATCTGGTCTTCGTTCACACCGGCGATGCGCAGTGGCAGCGCGACATTATCGAAGGCCGAGAGGTGCGAGACCAGTCGGAAATCCTGAAACACCACGCCAATGCGGCGGCGGAAGCTCGGCAGACGGGCGCGGGGTAAGGTGACGATGTCGGCATCGAACAGGCGGATCGCGCCACGGCTGGGGCGCTGGGCGAGATAGAGCAGCTTGAGCAGCGAGGTCTTGCCCGCGCCGGACGCGCCGGTGAGGAAATAGAAGGCCCCTTCGTCGAGCGAAAAGCTGAGGTCGGACAGCGTCTCCGGGCCGGGCCCGTACCGCAGCCCGACATTCTCGAACTGGACTATTCTAGCCATCGCCGCGATTGCATGTCCCCATTATTGGCGCGCGGCCACGCCCGCCGATGATCTGCCGCGCCGTGCATGGCACAGGCCCCCATTGCGGGCAAGGTGGCGGATGGTGCGCCGGCCTCGCGCGCGTCCCGCGGGCCCTGTCGTCCGTCGCTGTGGGGATATCCCCGGCCACGTTCAAACGCCCGCTTGCCCTCTGCGGGAAACCGGTGTTTATGGAGCGCGATGATCCTCGTCTGCCCTCAATGCGCCACACGCTATGTTGTGCCCGATAGCGCGATTGGTGCTGCGGGCCGTCAGGTCCGGTGCGCGTCTTGCCGTCACAGCTGGTTTCAGGAGGGCGCGCCGGTGGAGCGCCCCGAGCCGGCGATGGCCGATGCTGCGGCGGACGCCGGCATTGCGCCGAATGAGGCCCCTGCATCCGCACCCGTCGAGAGTGCAGAAGCGCAGGCTCCTGTGGCGCCGGTCGCGGTCGGCACTGAGGAAACCGCCGCCGCAGCGCCCCCGGCTGAACCGCGTCACGACCCAATCGATCCGCCGCCTGCTGCCGCGCCGGCGCAGGAGTTCGTCCATTATCCCGACGAGCCAGCCGAGGCGCCGACGCGTCCGCGACGCAATCCCGCCAGGCTCTGGACGGCTGCGGCGCTCGCCTTCTTCGTCGCGGTGAGCCTTGCCGGCGGTGCGCTCGCCTATTTCGGCCCGCCCAACTGGGCCGTTGCGCTCGGCTTTGGCGGTGCGCCTGCGACCTCCGGCCTCAATTTCTACCTGCCTAAGCCGCCCGAGCGCCGCAACTTGCCGACCGGCGAGGAGTATTTCGCGTTCAGCGCCCGCATCCTCAACGATAGCGACCAGGAACAGACCGTTCCGCCGGTGGTGGTCGAACTGCGCGACGATCAGGGCCGGCTGGTGTTCAGCTGGATGACCAAGGCGGACAAGTCGACGCTCAAGCCCAATGAGGAAGCGCGCGTGTCCGAGAGCCGGCTGGATATCCCCAAGAACGCGCGCAACCTTGAGCTCAGGTTCGCCGATAACGCAGGCTGACCTGCCAGAAGCGCGCTGCCTGCAGCACCATCGCCGCCGCCATGCCGAGCGCCGCGGCGAACGCCAGCCCCGCCGATCCCCAGCCCTGCGCATGGCCGTACCAGCCCATGACGCCCATCACGCCGAAAAAGGCGATGATGCCATTGATGCTGGCCACCACCTGGTCGCCCAGTGATCGCAGCGCGGCGACGAAGATCGCCTGTAGCCCATCGCACAGGATGAACGGTGCCAGAATGAGCAGCATGATGAGCGCTTCCCGCGCCACGGCGGGTTGCGCGGTCAGCCCGGCAACGATCGGCCGGCCGAAGAGCAGATAGGCAAGCACCACCGCACCCATGAACAGGATGGAGAGGCCGCACGCGATCATGGTGCGGCTGCGCGCTTCCCATGGCTCGCCCGCACCCACCGCATTGCCGACCCGCACGCCGGCGGCCGATCCCAGCCCGAGGGCCAAGGCAAAGCCGAGATTGTGCAGCGAGAGCATCACCTGAAAGCCGCCGGCCACAATCTCGCCCATCTGGGTGGAGAGGATCATGAGATAGGAGAAGCCGAGCACTTCCATCGCCGCCCCGATGCCGGGCATCGCGCCGAAGCGGACAATGGCACCGATGCCGCTCAAGGCGCTGCGCCAGGCCGCTAGGTCGAGACGGCGCAATCCGCGCTCGCGCGCGCTTGGCAGCGTCCACGCCATATAGGCCATGGCCAGGCCACCGCCCAGCGAGGTCAGCGATGTCGCCAGCGCGGCGCCGAACGCGCCCATCGCCGGGAAACCCAGATGCCCGAGCGCCATGGCCCAGGTCAGCACGGCATTGACCGGCAGGGTGGCGAGGTTGACGATCAACACGCGGCGCGGCGCGCTCACCCCTTCCAGAAAATACGCACAGCCGATCGAGAGCATCTGCCCGGGCAGGCCCAGCATCATCGCGGCGAGCACATGCGCGCCGGGATCGACCAGCGCGTCGGCGACGCCGGTCAGCGCCAGCAGGGGGCGGGCGAACAGCGCGATGACGATGGCGCTGGGCACGCCGAGCAACAGGCCGGTCAGCACCGCTTCCCGCCAAAGCGCGCCGGTGCGTGCCAGATCCCCGCCGCCATCAGCGCGGCTGGTGAAGACGATTACGCCGGACATGCCTGCCAGCAGCAGCATCAGGATGACGAACATCACCACACGGCCGGCCGCCAATGCTCCAAGTTCGCTCGTGCCGGCATAGCCCACCACCGTGACATCGACGAGGTGCATGATCGTCCAGTTGAGGTTGGTGAGGACGATCGGCCAGGCCAGCCACGCGATGCGGCGGGCCTCGCTCAGCAGGCCGGTGTGGCGGGGCGGCAGGATGGTGTCAGTGTCGGACATGAAGCTGCTTGATCAGGAGAGGAGAGGAAAGAGGGAGGCGGACCGGGAGAGGTTATGCATTCCGCGCACGCATCGGCCATACTGATTCGCGCGGCGCAGGTTGCGGAGTATCGAAGTGACGGAATGCATAGTCAGCACAGCCGCGTGGCATCGGATCGGTCCTTCCGGCGCAGCCATGGTCGGGCTTTTAGCGCCCGCGACACAAGGACTGCAAAAATCGTGATAAAAGCGCGTGCATTGGGCACGTCAGCGCCCTGCTGGATCGCCTGCAGGGGCGCGCAAGTCAAGTGAACAGCCCGATCCCACGCCGCGTTTCACGCTATATCACGATGAAGTGCGAAGGATGGTTGCATGCCCCGAATCCCTTTGCTAAAGGCCGCCGCCTACCCGGGGGCCATCGGCTCCCACCTCCCTGATGTGCGGTCGTGGCGGAACTGGTAGACGCGCAACGTTGAGGTCGTTGTGGGCGAAAGCCCGTGGAAGTTCGAGTCTTCTCGACCGCACCATTCCCAGTCAAAGATGAGCATTTAGGCCTTCTTTGAGGCGGCGGCGGAAATCGCTGCAGTTTCGATGGCAGCGTGTGCGCCATGCCCGATGACGTGGGATTCGCTACTCTCGCCGACGATCACTTCATTGATCAATATGCGCACATGGCTTCATCGAAGCGGTGAATTATTGCCGCAGACGGGCCGCTTTGAGCGCTCGACCATGTGGGACGTCACGAGGTTGCCACGGTGGAGCTGGCACTCCAGGAGAGTGCGGGTTCTGACAAGGCCGCGATAGGTGGCGCTCCCGACGCGGTTACCTGCTTTGATCAGAACGGCTCAGTTGCTTGCCTAAAAAGGCATACTGACCCAATTGCCGATAGTTGGTTTGCCAAGGCCCAATCTCCATCCTAGGATTTACCGGAAAAGTTACCGGTAATGTAATCGGGCGATGGGGAGAGATAGACGGTGCGGCACAACATATCGCGGAATCACTTGATGGCATCTGTTGGGGCGGTCGCCCTGGGATGCATTTGCTCAGCAGCACCTGTGCATGCGCAAGATGGGGAGGGGGCCGGGTCCCCTGAAGCGCGGGCCGCCGCGGAGCAGGAGTCGATCGTCGTCACCGGATCACGCATCCGTACCAGCGGTTTCAACTCCCCTCAGCCGCTTACCGTGATTGGCGCCGAGCAGATCAGGAACCTCGTGCAGACCAATTCGCAGGATGTTCTCAACAGCATCCCTCAGATCACCAGTGCCATTTCGGACACCAACCCGGGCAATGCGTCTGGCGCGGAGGTGGGGTCGGCGACGGCGAACCTCCGTGGCCTGAACCCTTTTTACGGAACCCGCACGCTCACGCTGGTGAACACCCGCCGCTTCGTGCCGACCGGGGACGGCGGGGCCGTTGACCTCAACCTCATTCCCAGCGCCCTGATTGCGCGGGTGGAGACCGTGACGGGTGGCGCCTCGGCCGCCTATGGCTCGGATGCTGTCGCGGGGGTCGTGAATATCATCCTCGACAATAAGATGACGGGCCTGCGCGCGCAGGTTGATTCCGGCCTCACCTTTCGTGGCGACGGGCGCAAGATCCATGGGTCGCTGGCCTATGGCACCTCTTTCGCGGGGGATCGCGGTCACATCATCGTCGGGGTCGAATATCAGGATCAGGACGAGATCGAGAGCTGTTTCAATGCCCGTCGCTGGTGTCAGGCCGGCTGGGATATCTTCGAGAACGCCAATAATATCCTGCCCAATGGCCAACCGTCGGGATACAATGTTCCGGGCTCGCCGGGCTTCGGGCTGCCCAACTATGTTTTGGGCCGGGATTCCGCGCTGGCATTCAACACACCTTATGGCGTCGTGCGCAATCGCGCGCCCGCCCCGCTCGCGGCACGCAACTATCGGTTCACGGCTGATGGCAGGGGAATCGTGCCCTTCGATCAGGGCGAGTTCGTCAACAACAGCACCATCGGCCAGGTCCAAGGCAGCGATGGCATTTCGAACTATGACGATGCCAGCCTTCAGGCCGGGCTGGAGCGCATTGTCGCTTATACGGCCGCCGAATTTGCGCTCAGCGATAGCCTGAAGCTGTCCGGAGAGTTCAACTATGGCAAGCGGATCGCCCGAGCCGCCACGCTGACGGCAGGTCCGCGATCCACCTTCTTCGTAAAAGCCACCAACCCCTATGTTCCGCAGGAGCTTGCCGCTCTGCTGGGCGGTGCCTCATTCAGTTTCGGCAAGGATCTTGACGGTCAAATCCCGTCCTACAGCCGCGCGGAGGTGGAAGTGTACCGGGGCGTGATTGCCCTCTCAGGCGATCTCGGCGGCAGTTGGAAATGGGACGCCTATTACCAATATGGGCACAATGAGCGTAATCAGATGCGCAATCGCTCGCGCGTCAACACGCCCTTCACCTTCGCTCTCGATGCCGTTCGCGCGCCGGCGGGCAATGTGTTGGGGGTCGCTCCTGGCACGATCGTATGCGCAGAGCTGTTGAAACCGAACCCCAACCCCATTGCGGTCGGTTGCTCTCCGGCAAACTTCTTCGGCCTCGACAATCTGACGCAAGCCGCGATCGATTATGTCTATCGGCCGGTGTTCGAAGACTTCGTCTATGATCAGCACGTCCTGGCCGCGAGCATCACCGGCGATCTGTTTGGCGGCATTGGCGCGGGGCCGATCGGCTTTGCGGCGGGCGGCGAGTACCGGACGGAAAGCGGCAATGTCACCCATGGCGACATTCCCAACTACCTTGATTACGCTTTCACCTTCGGCCTCGATTACGGCGGAAGCATCAAGGTTCTTGAAGGCTTTACGGAACTCAACGCGCCTTTGCTGGCCGGGCTGCCAGGAGCCGAGCGGCTCGATCTTAACGGCGCGATCCGGTACACGCGCAACAGCGCCAAGAACCGCATCACCGACGAAGCGAAGTCGACAACCGCCACCAGCTGGAAGCTCAGCGCCATCTATGAACCGCTGCGGGGCGTGCGGTTTCGTGGATCGCGGTCTCGCGATATCCGCGCTGCGGGCTTCCGGGAGCTGTTCCTGCAGCAGGTGCCGACCGACCCTGGCACCTCGCAGGGCACCGTCCGCAATCCCAATGGGCCCGGCGGCAACGCTAATGATGCCACGCCGATCCTGAGCGGCGGCAGCTTCCAGCTGGGCGCTGAGAAGGCGGACACGACGACAGCGGGGATCGTGCTGCAACCTGCCTTCGTCCCGGGCCTGCGCTTTTCGGCGGACTGGTTCGAGATCAAGCTCAAGGATGCGGTCACCACGCTGTCGGGCCAGTCGATTGTCGACCTGTGCGATCAGTTCGACACCTTCTGCGACCGCATAACATTCAATGGCGGCAATCTGGCCGACATCAGCTTCATCGATGCCCGTCAGGTCAATCTGGGCCTGATCACTTATCGCGGCCTTGATTTCGAACTGGAGTACAATCTTCCGCTGTCCGACGTGGCAAGCAATTGGGACGGCGCGCTGACCCTGCGGGTACTTGCGGCGCATCAATATGATCTCAAGGTCCAACCCGACCCCAATGTGCGCGCTCTCGACTATGCCGGCATGACAGGGCCTCTTGTGGGCCGGGCCGACTTCAATCCGGCGCCGGCGTGGCGGTGGAATGCATCGGTCACCTATAATCAGGGTGGCTTCACCAGTGTCCTGCAGCTGCGGCGGATCGGCTCCGGCATTGGCGACGTGACCAAGATCGGTCCTGAGGACGGGGGTTATGATCCTTCTCTTCCCAACAGCATCAGCGTCAATCGTTTCGACGGTGCGACCTATGTGGATCTGGCGATGACCTATCGCATCCCCTTCGGCTCGGGCGATCAGAACTTCGAGATTTTCGGAAAGATCGAAAATCTGTTCGATAAATCTCCGCCGATTGCGGTTGCTACCGGCGGGAGCGGCGGCTCGCCTTACCCCACGAACCCGGTGTTCTTCGACACGCTGGGCGCTCGCTTCCAGACCGGTGTTCGGGTGAGATACTGAGGCTGAGGGAGGGCCGGTCTCCGGCCCTCCCGTTCAAGGCCGGCGCCTAGCGTGGGTTGTTTCGTGTAAGTTCTGCAACCGCCTGTTCAGACGCGCTCCACCGCCAGCGCCAGACCCATGCCCACGCCCACGCAAAGGGTGGCGAGCCCGCGTTTGCCACCGGTCTGTTCCAATTGACGCACCAATGTCAGCGCGAGGCGCGCGCCCGACATGCCGAGCGGATGCCCCAGCGCGATGGCGCCGCCATGCGCATTGACGTGCGCCGCATCGTCCTCCAGCCCGAGCAACCGGAGGACCGCCAGGCTCTGGCTGGCAAAAGCTTCGTTCAGCTCGATCGCGTCGAAGTCACGGATGGTGAGATCGAGGCGCTGCATCAGCTTTTGCGTGGCCGGTACCGGGCCGATTCCCATCAGCCCGGGCTCCACGCCCACCGCGGCCGCGCCGAGGATGCGCGCACGGGGAGTCAGTCCAAAGGTCTTCGCAGCCTGCTCGGTCGCGATGATCATCGCTGCCGCGCCGTCATTGATGCCGGACGCATTGCCGGCGGTGACGGTGCCCTCGGCACCGAACAAGGGCTTCAGCCGCGAGAGCGTTTCAAGGGAGGTCGTGGGGCGCGGGTGTTCGTCGAAGGACATGAGATCCGTCTCTCCACGCACCTTTCCCGGCACCGCGACCGGCAGAATTTCACCGTCGTGGAAGCCGCTGCTTCTGGCCGCGGCGGCACGCTGCTGGCTGCGGAGCGCAAATTCGTCCTGATCCGCGCGGCTGATCTGGTATGCCGATGCGACATTCTCGGCCGTTCGCGGCATCGTCTCCGTGCCATAGGCGGCATCCAGCGCTGGATTGACGAAGCGCCAGCCCATTGTGGTATCCATCAACTGCTGACCGCGGTCGAAAGCGCCTGTGGCCTTGCCCATGACAAGCGGCGCGCGGCTCATGCTCTCCACACCGCCGGCCAGCGCAAGCTGCATCTCGCCCGTGCCGATTGCGCGCGCGGCCGCGCTGACGGCCTCCAGGCCCGAAGCGCACAGGCGGTTGTGGGTTACGCCCGGCACCGTGACAGGTAGCCCGGCAAGCAAGAGGCTCATCCGCGCGACATTGCGATTGTCCTCGCCCGCCTGATTGGCGCATCCGTAGAACACCTCCTCGATCGCGGCTGGGTCGAGTTGCGGATTGCGTTCGAGCAGCGCCTTGATAGGCAGCGCGCCCAGATCGTCCGCCCTTATGCCGGAGAGGCCGCCACCATAGCGTCCGATCGGTGTGCGGATGGCATCGCAGATAAAGGCCTCTCTCATGCCTCTTGCCCCGATCCGCAGAGGCCTTGCGCTCCGGCCGTGAGTTCCAAGGGGACCCCGGTGAGCGCACGGAGGTCATCAAGGCCGAGGCCATCCACCATGTCGATGACGCGGGCGCCTGCCTGCCCGACCTCGAAGGTCGCTAGATCGGTGTAAACGCGGGACACGCAGGCCAGCCCTGTCAGCGGATAGCTGCACTCGGCCACGAGCTTGCTTTTCCCCTGCCGGGTCAGCAGGTCCATCATCACAAAGGTCTGCCGGGCGCCGATTGCGAGATCCATGGCGCCTCCGACAGCCGGGATCGCGCCTTCCTCGCCGGTATGCCAGTTGGCGAGATCGCCGGTCACGGACACCTGATAGGCGCCCATCACGCATATATCGATATGGCCGCCCCTCATCATCGCGAAGCTGTCCGCATGGTGGAAATAGGCGCCGCCGGGCAGCAGGGTGACCGGCTGCTTGCCGGCGTTGATCAGCTCCCAATCCTCCTCGCCCGGCGCTGGCGCAGGCCCCATGGCGAGCAAGCCGTTTTCACTCTGCAGGAAAATGTCGCGATCTGCGGGCAGATAATCCGCGATCTTGGTTGGCAGTCCGATGCCAAGATTGACGTAGGCGCCCTCCGGGATGTCCTGCGCCACGCGCTGGGCAAGCTGATTGCGATCGCGTCGGTTCATGGCAGGCTTCTCCTCATGCGGCGGCCACGCGCCGGCGATCGACCTGCACCACCCGCTGGACAAAGATGCCGGGCGTCACGATCGCTTCAGGATCGAGGGCTCCCAGCGGGACGATTTCGGACAGCTGAGCGATGCATGTTTTGGACGCCATCGCCATAATCGGGCCGAAGTTGCGGGCCGTCTTGCTGTAGACGAGATTGCCCCAGCGGTCGCCGCGATGCGCCCTGATCAGCGCGAAGTCCGCCGAGATAGGATATTCCAGCACATAATCGCGCTCGCCGATGCGGCGGGTTTCCTTGCCCTCTGCGAGTTGCGTGCCAAAGCCGGTGGGCGTGAAGATGGCGCCAAGGCCCGCACCGGCGGCCTGTATCCGCGCCGCGAGATTGCCTTGCGGCACGAGTTCGAGCTCGATCTCTCCGGCCCGATAGCGCGCGTCGAAATGGTGGGAATCGACCTGGCGCGGGAAGGAGCAGATGATCTTCGCGACGCATCCGGCCCGGATCAAAGCTGCGAGGCCGGTTTCGCCATTGCCCGCATTGTTGCTGATGATGGTGAGGTTGCCCGCGCCCCGCGCAATCAGCGCGTCGACGAGGTCGTCCGGCATGCCAGCGGTTCCAAACCCGCCGATCATCACCGAGGCGCCATCAGGAATATCCGCTGTCGCCTCGATCAGGGATGCAAAGGTCTTGTCGATCATGATGTTAAATCCAGGAGGCAAAAACCGAACGGATCATGCGGGGTAGGGCAGGCGGCGAACGCCGATCCGCCCAATGTGTCCAAGTCCCGCCGCGATCTGTTAACCGGATCGGGTTTGCTCCGTCTCAAACCGGGAGGCGACGAAGATCAGAAAGCCGCCAACGGCCGCCGAGCACGCCACGATTCCCATCGAATAGCGCAATGCGTGGACGCCAAGATCGGCGAAGATCGTATCGTTCATCAGGCCGATGCTGGTCGGCCCGATGAGATCGGCCAGGAAATTGCTGGCGAGAAGCGCGAAGGCCAACCCTGTCGCGCGCAGACCGGCCCCGGATACGTCCATGCAGATGGCAACCGTCGAGGCTTGCGACCCCATGATGAGCATTCCGGTGAGCAGATAGGCGGGCATCCACACCCAATAGTCGTCCGCCATCAGATAGGTCATTTCGGCCGGCGCCCCCAGCATCAGCATGATCCCCGGCACCCAGAAGCGCCAGCGATGGTCCCGCCGGGCAAGCCGGTCGGTGACCCATGCGCCGACCAGCGCGCCGATGAGCAAAGCCGGGCCGCGCGAAATTCCCGAAAGCACGCCAATTTCCGTAGGAGACAGTTCCCGAACGCGAACGAGGAAGGCCGGCGCCCAAACGCTGTTGGCCTGCAACGTCACGCCAGCCAGCGCGAACCCGGTAATCACAAGCAGGAAAGCCGGCGAGCGGCGCCACTGAGCCCAGGCCGCTTTCAGGCTGACAGGCGCAATGGCCTTGCCTTGGGCATCCTTCTCGCGCTCCGGCTCGCGCACGGTGAAGATGGCCAAGGGCACGAGGATGATCGCCGGCAAAGCCAGAACGTAGAAAGACGCACGCCAGCCGTAGCGATCCGTGACGTAGCCGAGGCTGCTCATCATCACGAGAACGATGATCGCGCCGAAAATCCGCAGGCTCGCAAGGGCCATCCGGCGGTTTTGCGGCGGCACCAGATCGTTAACCATTGCGCTGGAAGGCGCGTTACCCGATGCCTCGCCGATCCCCAGCAGCATGCGCGTGAACAGCAGCCCCATGAAGCTGGTGACCATCCCCATCAAGCCGATGATGAGGCTGTAAAAGCCGAAACCGATAGCGATGATGTCGCGACGGCTGTAGCGATCGGCCAGACGCGCCAGGGGCACGCCGGCGACGGCATTCAGCAGGAAGAAGCCGATGCCCGCGGCCAGGCTCATCTGGGTATCGGTCGCACCGAGCTCGAGTTTGATCGGCTCCAGATTGAGCGCCAGCAAGCCGCGATCGACCATGTTGAAGCCGCTGAAAATCCCCAGGATCGTCAGCGCCCAGAGCTGCTGACTGGAGAATTTGGTGGCGGCTGGCTTGAGAGCGCCACCGGCAAGGCCCGGCCGAGCATCCATAATCAATCCTTCCGAGCAGCGCCGCGCCGAGACCGGACCTCGGCGGGTTCAAGGGTGCCGTTGCGGTTGGTATCCTGGGCGTCGAAAGCGGCAGCCTTTCGACCGCCAGATGCCCATTCCGCGCGCGAAAGCTGGCCGTTTCCGTCGCTATCCAGCGTCGCGAGGGCGCCCAGCCGGGCTGATGGCGGTAATGGCTTGAGGGTGAAGAGCCCGAAGGCGCCGACGCATGACGATGTCACTGCGCAACCTATGCCGATCAACTGTGGCCAGTTCATTGCATCCCTCCGGCTCGACAGCGCGCCCTCATCAGCGCACGCTCTCCCTCACATAAAACCTATATATCCAGATTAACGGCCTAGTAAAGCGGAGATTGGGAGGAAATGGCCAAGAAAGAGCCGTTTCAAGCCTATTTGGACTTGATGTTGAGGCGAACGACGTCCCCGCGATAGGTGTTCCGGGCAAACAGCACGAGGATGCCGTCCGCATCGACCACATAGCGCTCGATCTGCGCGACAGGGGCGTTGAGCGGGATCTGGAGGGAAACCGACGCGTCGAGATCCGCTACGCCGATGGTCATGATCTGCTCCACATCGGCAATGGCGAGGCCATCGATGTCGGCGACCAGCTTCAACGCCGTTTTGCTTGTAAACGCCGCGCGCGGAATCTTGTTCGCCCAGCGCTCGGAAATGAAGACCTCGGCGATCATATAGGGCTGGTCATCGCGCCAGTGCCGACGGCTCAGCTTGCGATAGGCCCCGTCGGCAACGCCAAACTCGATCGTTCCAGCGATGCCGACCTTGCGCTCCTCGCCGATCAGTTCGATCTGTGCGCCTTCCCGCGCCTGGAGCAGGCCGAGGAAGTTGGTCTCCAACTGGCACCAGATCTGATCGCGCGGTGCGCCGGTGACGAACGTGCCTTTGGCGCGGTATCGGCGGATCAGACCTTCATCGGCCAACATGCCCAGGGCCTGCCGGACCGTCTCCCGCGCCACATCATAGGACAGGGCCAGCTCAACGACGGTCGGTATCTGGCTGCCGACTTCCCACACGCCCGTCTCGATATGGCGGCGGAAGACGGCCGCGAGTTGATGATAGCGCGCGATGCCCCGGCTGCCGAGGTCGGCGGCTCCTGCGGGCCGGCCACCAGGGCCTTTCGGATTGGACCGGGTTGAATGCGTGCTCACAGCCTGTCTCCGTTACAAAGAGTCCGCCATTAGCTGCCGGGCTGCCTTCCGTAAAAGGCTTTGATCGCTCCCCATGATATACCAGTTGGCACCCATGTCCGAGAAGTAACGGCGCTCCGCCTCGCTAGAGACGACGACGCCCTTGATCTTTTCGCTGTCTGCCACGGCCTGAAAAATCGAGGTCACGATCGCTTCGACAGCAGGGGAGGAGGCGTCGCTTTCGCCCAAGGCGACGGCGAGGTCCGCCCGGCCGATCACAATTCCGTCCACGCCCTCAAGCTCCAGAATCGCTTTCGCCTCATGTGCCGCGTCCGGATGTTCGATTTGCACCAGAACAAGGACATCGTCCGCGGCATCGATGACGTCACGCATCGAGCCCGAGCCGTAATTTGCGTGGCGCGGCGCGCTCGAATAGCCTCTTTTGCCGCCCTTATAGCGGGCGCTCGCGACCACGGCGCGTGCCATCTCCACCGACGCGACATGGGGAACCATGATCCCGGCGGCCCCAAGATCCAGAGCGCTGCAGATCGAGCTGCTCTGGGCGTCGGCAACCCGCACCAATAAGGGCAACTGCGCCGCGCGTCCTGCCAGCATCATGAGATCGAGCATGCCCCGGTCGAAAGGGCCATGCTCCGCATCGATCACCGCGAAGTCCGGCTTCTCCAGTGCCAGGATTTCGACAATCTGGGGCGCCGGAGTCTTGATGAACAGCCCGCGAGGCGCTTCCCGGCTCATGCCGCCGGCTCCGCATGGGCCTGATATTCGTGCGCGTTGAACACCCAGCCCTTCGCAATGAAGTCGGCGCGAGGGGGCGCGAACACGTCGACCAGCACATGCTTGCCATCCCCCACGCCTTCCGTGGTGTGGATGATCTCGGGCGGAATGACGACCACGCTGGCGGGGCCGGCATGCAGATGCTGATCCTCCTGCCAGAGCCGCGCATCGCGGCCCCAGGGGGTCCGCAGATGGTGGGTGAACTGGCCTTCGATGGCCAGGCTTGCCTGCTCCAGATCGGCATGGGCATGGGGGCTTAGCGCGCTATTGTCCCGCAGCCCGTCATATTCGACCCAGTTGATGCTCATGGTTTCGCTTTGAAGGAAACGCAGCCTGCCATTGTCGGGCGGAATGGTCACATCCTCGATCCGGTGAATGCGGACATCCCCCACATGCGCGATGCGCTCATAAGCCTTGCCCACGGGACGCACCCGCGCGTCATGCGATGCATAGGCATCGGCATTGAGCGGTGTCGCCATGTCGGCCTGCTCACGATGGGTCGCGAGAAGATAGAAGGCCCCCGGCCGGTCCAACGCGAAGGCATAGGCGCCGGCCGGGATGATGACCACGCTATGGCCGGGAAGCGCCATGGCCCGATCTCCGCTCAGCGTTCCCCCGGCATGCGGAAGAAGCAGGATGATCTCCCGCTCCGAAGCGAAGCGATGCGATGCGGCGGGGCCGCTCTCGACCCGCTCGATGGAGAAATTCTGCGCTCTGGCAGCGGTGCGGCCAAGCTCATCGGCAGGAGCGGGCATCAGGTCCACGAGCATGGGCGTTCGCACTGGCTTGTTCATGTGTTCGGCCCTCAATAGGTTGCTTCATTGGCGCGCTTGAATTTGCGCGTCAGTTCGAAGCTCTCCTGCGTCACCGCATATTCGGCGCCGCCCAGTCGCGACACCGGACGGGCGGCGAGCGTGTCGAAATGCCCGTCTTCGTGCAGATAGCCGGGCGCAATATGCATCCCCACCACCTCGCCGAACGTGACATTCGTCTCCGGTCCCAGATCGCCGCCGCCGAACGAGATCACCTTGATGACCCGGCATTCCAGGCTGCAGGGCGAGGCGGCAACGCGGGGCGCGGCGACGACCCGGCAGGGCGCTTTTTCGATCCCGAAATGCTCGAATTCGTCGACGCCGTAAGGCACCGGCGAGGAGGTATCGTTCATCGCTTCGAGCTGACTGGCAGCAACGAGATTGAAGACGAATTCGCCGGTTTTCCTAACGTTCGCCAACGTGTCCTTGGCCGGCCGATCCTCCGGCGTGTTGCAGGAGAACATGAGGATGGGCGGCAGGTTCGAGACGATATTGAAATAGGAGAAGGGCGCCAGATTGGACTTGCCGTGCTCGTCGACCGTGCTCAGCCAGCCGATGGGCCTGGGGGCCACGATGGCATTGAAGATACCGCGTTTGAACGACGCGCTGTCCTTCGGATCGAAAAAGAGGGGCTGAACATTGGCCATGATTATTCCGATCTTTCGGCTGCTACGCGACGCTGTTTGAGCGTCTGCATGATTGCGGGCAGGCGACTGCGCGCCTGATCTTCAAGAGACTGGTAGATGGAGCGGCCCCGGGCATCGATGCCGACGGTGAGAGGGCCGAGATTTTCGACCCTCATCTTGCTCAGCCTGAAATGCGATGGAAAATCGTGCCATTCGACGGCGAGAACCGCTTTGATCGCTTCGGACAGGATCGGGCTCCCGCCGCCAAGCAGCGACAGGTAGACGCAGCCTGTCTCCGCCATGACCTGGGCGACATCGGCGCCCAGGCCGCCCTTGCCGCCAACGATGCGCAGGTCCAGATCCCGGATAAGCTGCGGCATATAGGCGTCGAAGCGGCGGCTGGTCGTGGGATTGACGTACTGCACATCATAACCGCCGTCGGGCCGCGCCTCGATCATGTGCGGGAGATGGATGAAAACACCTTCAAACGTCAGCGGCAGCGGCAAGTCGCGATCGAGACAGTCGATCATCCGCTTGTGGGCCGGCAGGCCGCCGGTGACGGCGATATCGCCGCTCAAAAAGACCAGATCGCCAACATTGAGCGCGGCCACCGCTTCCCGGGAAGGCGGGCATGTGATCGAGACGACGGCCATCAAAGCAGTCGTTCCACGCGGCCATCGCTATGGAGCCGCGCCTTCGCCCGCCGGTTGATCCAACAATTGAAGCAGACCGCGACCGGCGTGTAGCCATGACCGAAAGCATAATCGATGTGGACGGCAAGCGCCGTGGTGCTGCCGCCAACCCCCATCGGGCCGAAACCCGTTGCATTGGCCGCCTCGGTCAGCCGCTCTTCCATGGCCGCGAGCGTTGGATTGGGGTTGAGAGAGCCGATCTCACGATAGGTCGCGCGATTGGCGAGTTTGGCCGTCAGGTCGAAATTACCGCCAATTCCCACGCCAACAACGACAGGGGGGCAATGCTGAGACCCCGCTTCGATGATGGCATCCAGCACGCAGGCTTCGATGTCTTCCAGCGAAGGCGAGATCAACGTGCGCAAGGATGCCCAACGTCCGGACCCGAGCGCCTTGGGCACGCAGGTGATGTCGATATAATCGGCATTGCCGAGCAGATCGACGGTAATGGCCGGCATGTCCTTGCCCGGGCCGCCGCGCTCGTTCGTCAGGGGATTATTGACGTGCTTGAGAAGGGGCGGTGAGATGGTCTCGACAAGATGATCGAAGCCGCGGGTAATGGCGGCCTTAAGGTCGCCCTGCCACTGTGCCGCCCCGCCGATTTCCACGAAATAGGTCGGCACACCACTGTCCGAGCAGACGAATGTGTCTCTCGCCTCTGCGAGACGCGCACTTCGCACCATGAGATCGAGCGTTGCCCTGGCGCTCTCCTGCGCTTCATCTTCCCGTGCAGTTTCCAGCGCCTGGATCGTGTCCGGCGGAACCCTCCGCAAAGCGGCTGAGTAGAGGGATTCCGATATCTCCTGGACCAGATCCTCGGTAATCATGACAAGAGAATACCCATATAACTAGGTTTTAGTTCTAGGAGTCGCGATCGGCACGGTCAAGGCATTTTCATGCCGAGAAGGGCGGCAGGGTTGTCTGAAAGGCAGCGACGGAAAGCCTCTTCTCCCACCCAGGACCGGAGCTGATTGAGCAGGGCCGACGGGTCGGGCACCTGAGCGGTCCGTACAAAGGGCCAGTCCGATCCCCAGATCACCCGGTGGGGTGCCGCGTCTACAAGTGCGGATACGACCGGCTGCATGTCGCTATAGGCGCCCGGCAGTGCCGACCGCCGAAAATAAGTCAGCTTGACCCAGGCCTTGCCGGTGGCGATGGCATCCAGTAGCCGGTCGAAGCGATAGGTGCCCGGACGGTCATCCGGGGAGAGACCGGCGAGGTGATCGAACACCAACGGCATATCGCTCCCAGCGTCGCCAAGCGCCAGATCAGCGCATTGCTCCAAACTTCCCCACACATGGGCGTGAAGCCCGAGAGCGCGCATGTCGCCGCGCAGATCCTCAAGTCGATCAAAGCCTTGCGTCCCCGGATAGGGGCCGCCGTCCGGCCCCGGCACGCCGACAAAACGAAGGGCGACGACGCCTGCGCTTCTTAATGCTGCCAGCCTATCTCGATCGATCGTCGCGCTGACAGAGCCGACTCCCAGCAGCCGGCCCTGGCCGTGGCGCAAAGCATCCAGCAGGGCGCTATGATCGTCGCCATAGAGGGAGGGCTGGATGAGAAGCGCATGATCGAACCCCAGCCGGTCGAGCGTCGCAAGATGCAGGTCGCGGTCGGCGGACGGAGGCTCGTAAGCGCCGCCTGGTGCGAGCGGAAAGTGCCGACGCGGCCCGAAAACATGGGTGTGGCAATCCCAGGCGCCGGCCGGCAGGATGTGCGGAGGACGACCGTCACCGGAGATTCCGGAGTTGCTGGTCATGCTTCTGCCTCCTGACGTGATTTCACCGTCGGGCGACGGCCGGGGCTAGCGCTATTGACCTAATTCTTTAGGTCATGCAAGTCAGCCAGAAGGAGCGAACGTGAACGACCTGCCCGAAATTGCCGTCATCGCCGAGCTACCCGCAGATTTGCGAACCGCGCTCGAACGCGATTTTCGGTTGATCCCCGTCCCGCTCGAAGGCGCGAATGCGCAGCCCGTCACGGCAATTCCATCGACTGTGCGCGCTGTGGCCACGCGGGCGGTCCTTGGCATTCCCTCGGGCCTTCTGGAAGCGCTGCCGGATTTAGGACTCGTGCTCTCCCTCGGCGCGGGTCTGGACAATATCGACGTCGAGGCGCTGGCCGCACGCCAGATCGTCCTCGCGCACACCCCAGACCAGTTCACGGAAGATGTGGCCGATTTTGCACTCGGGCTCATCTACGCCGCCGAGCGCAACATCGTCGCGGCGGACCGGTTCATGCGCAGCGGACGTTGGGCGGAGAACCGCTTCATGAATGGCCGTCGCGTGAGCGCCCGGCGGGTTGGCATTGTCGGGCTGGGTCGGATCGGACGGAGGCTCGCCGAGAAATGTGCCAGCCTGGGCATGTCTGTCGATTACCATGCGCGCGCGCCGGTCGCGGATTGCGCCTACACTTATCATTCCGACGTGACTGCGCTCGCCGCAGCGTGCGACATTCTGGTGCTGGCCTGCGCGGTGACGGATCAGACGCGGCGCATGGTCACCCGCGAGGTCCTGGACGCGCTTGGCCCCCGAGGCATCGTCGTCAACATCGCGCGCGGTGCTGTGATCGATGAGGTGGCATTGATCGACGCGCTGGAAGGTCGCACGATCGCCGGCGCAGCGCTCGACGTGTTCGACAAGGAGCCGGACTTCGACCCGCGCCTGGCCCGCCTCGAGAATGTGATCCTGACACCGCACGCCGCAAGCTTCACATTCGAAGCGCGGCAGGCGGTCATTGATCACCTGATGGACGCGGCAAGAACCTACTTTTCGAGTGTTGATGCTTCCCAGGCCTCAACATAGCGGAGAATTGCGATGCCCAGCCTGTCTGAGATGGAAATCACCCAGCGTTGGCCGGCCGAACACGCCGATCGGATTCAGCTCTACTCCGTCCCCACGCCTAATGGCGTAAAGGTCTCTATCATGCTTGAAGAGACGGGGCTGCCTTACGAAGCGCATCTCGTCGCCTTCTCGACGGACGAGCAAAAGAGCCCGGAGTTTCTCTCGATCAGCCCGAACGGGAAGATTCCGGCCATCGTCGATCCGTCTGGTCCCGGAGGAGACCCGATCGCGCTGTTCGAGTCCGGTGCCATTCTGCTCTACCTTGCGGAGAAGACCGGGCAGTTCATGCCTACCGATGCATCCGGTCGCTGGGAAGCGCTGCAGTGGCTGATGTTCCAGGTCGGGGGCGTTGGTCCGATGGTCGGCCAGCTGGGATTTTTCCACAAATTCGCGGGCAAGGACTGGGAGGACAAGCGACCCAGAGACCGGTACGCGGCGGAAACGGCTCGGCTGCTCAGCGTCATGAACACGCGGCTCAAAGATCGGGAGTGGTTTCTTGGCAAGGACTATTCGATCGTCGACATCTCGCTGCTCGGATGGATCCGCAATATTGTCGGCCTGTTCGACGCGGCAGAGTTGGTTGACTTCGGATCAATGCCCCACGTCGCGCGATGGCTCGAACAAGGACTGGCGCGGCCGGCAGTTCAGCGCGGGCTGACCATGCCGCCGCGCCCGTCCTAAGTCCGGCTTTCCGGCGACGGCGGTGGTCAGCGCTCGTCCAGCCCGTGCCGGTGAAGGAAGGCCGAGAGGAGGTCGGCCACGGCCACATTATTGAGGTCCGCAAAGGGGAGGTGGGTGTTCCCCGAGAGGCCGGCGGCAGGCAAGGACAGGATTTCCGCCTTGCCGCCATGGGCGTTGACGATCGCCACAAAGGTCGTCGCTGCGCGATAGGCCGCACTCCAGTTGGTCGACTGCGCAATGTGGTCGCCGTACACGATCTGGATCGGAATGCGCGTGAGTCGTTTGAATTGCTCGGCGGACACCTTGACCGGGCCGAACGGTCCCTTTCCGGCCGGCGGGCCTTCCCCTTCAGGAAACACGAACCCGGGTGGCTCGTAAGCGACGATGCCTTTGACATTGTCACTCTCGAGCGCGGTCATGAAGGCTCTGAACCCGCCGCCGGAATTGGTGACAAGCACCGTCGGCCCAATTCGGTCGACCGCCTTCGCCGCTGCCGCGCTCTGCAATTGAGCGTTCGGTACAGTGTCGAACTCATCGTACCGCGCGCGCATTGCCTGATCCCAGGCTTGCGGGTCGTCCTTGGGGAACTGGATGCCCGGGAACCAGTTGGGGTAGGCTTCCCCCAGGCGCCAGGCCTTGAAATTCCCCTCATCTCGGCCGGGCACCGCCTTGTAGGTATAATCCTCGCAGCCCCAGTTCGCGCGGCCAACGCGCGGGCCATCCCAGAGGTAGATCGGGAAACCGCGGCGCAGGAAGATGCTCTGGAAGCCTTCGCCGCCATCCCACCGGTTTTGCCACACGGCCACGCTGGAACTGTGCCACAGCAGCAGCGCTGTCTTCCGCGCCCGCCGGGGGATCTGATATTCCACGAAACCATGATCGCACGACAGATGTCCCGATGCGGCGTCACCCAGCAGCGCACCACCGACCGAAAACGAACCTTGCCGCTCAAGGACGATGGGCGCAGCGAATGCGGGAGTTGCCGTGAACGGACTCGCGGCGACGCAGAAGCTGCCGATGCTCGTCAACGCTATCAATCGGCGCAGTGTTCTTCTCATGGATTCGGTCTTCCCCGGAAAGACAGATGACGAATGGCAGGAGGCTCGCAGGGCGCGGAGGCAGTTTCCCACCGCCGGTCTTGCATCATCCATTGCTCGGTGAATGCTACCGGAGAAATTTCCGCTTCTCAAGGCCGGAGGATGGCTTGCGTCCAAGACAAAGCCATGCAATCTGTAAATCCGGAATATTTTCCGGCTTATTGCGGCGCGGGCAGGTTTCAGCGGCGTCTTGAGTAGGCTTCCGCCCAGACAAGAGCGATGCATCGCGGGCGTTGGAGAGGAAATTTGGACGACATTTCAATCACGCGGATCAACGGTCTTATCGGCGCCGAAATTGGCAATGTAGATATTTCCAAGGATCTTGATGACCGGACGATCGAGCAGATCACAAAAGCTCTCGCCGAGAATGGCGTCATCTTTTTCCGCGATCAGGATCTCAGCGCCGACCGGCAACGCGCATTTGCAGGCCGCTTTACCTTGCCGGGCGCAAAGCGCGCGCCGGTGGCGGATGCGCAGATCACCATGATCGAGAAGGAAGAGCAGCAGCTCAAGAATGTGGGCGGCGGCTGGCATGCCGACCAAACGTTTAACGAGATTCCATCCTGGGGCTCGATCCTCGCGGCGAAAGTGCTGCCGTCAGCCGGCGGCGATACGGTCTTTGCGAGCCTCGCGGCTGCTTATGATGATCTCTCCGAGGGCATCAAGACCCAGCTCGAAACGATGCGCGCAGAGCATAATAACGAGCGGGTCATCACGTCGATGTCCCTGCTGCCCCAATATGCAGGCACCAAGGCGAAGGTCGTGAAGGCGACCCATCCCGTGGTTATCCGGCATCCGATCACCGGCCGTAAATCGCTGTTCGTCAACCGCGGCTACACGACCCACTTTGAGGGATGGACACAGGAAGAGAGCGCGCCCTTGCTCCAATATCTGTTCCAGAAGTGCGAACGACCGGAATATCAGGTCCGTCTCAAGTGGCGCCCGGGAACGGTGGCGTTCTGGGACAATCTCCAGGTGCTGCACTATGCCGTCAATGATTATCACGGCGAGCGGCGGGTCATGCAGCGTATCTCCGTTTCGGGCATTCGCCTCGATCGGGCGGGGTGCACAGCAGGGGCCTGCGTGTCCCAACCATGATGTTCAATCACATCTTTGTCGGAACGAACGACTTGGCGAGAGCGCGGCAGTTTTACGATGCCGTGATGGGGGCACTGGGGCACGCCAATACCGCCGCCCCGGACGCGCCCCTGCTTTCTTATCGCTGTGGCGAGCAAGGGTTCGCCGTCAGGGCGCCCCGCAATGGCGATCCGGCAACCTTCGCGAATGGCGGCACGATCGGCTTTCGGGCGCCAAGCCCGGAACATGTCGATGCGTTTCATCGTGCCGGATTGGCCAATGGAGGGGTAGACGATGGCACGCCTGGCACGCGGCCGGGCAGCTACGGCCAGCCATATATCGCCTATCTGCGCGATCCCGACGGCAACAAAGTCTGCGCGACGTGGAAGGCCTCCTGGAAGGACTAGTTGCGCCGGTGCGGCTGCCGTCAGAGCAGCGAAGACGCCGCCTGTTCGATCTCGATCGCAGCCTCCTGCAATGGGCCAAGCAGATCGGCCACCAGCCGATCCAGGGACGCACTGCTGACCGAGGCGGCTGCGACAATCGAAGCCGCCTGAACCCCGCCCAGCGACAGGGGAACGGCAATGGAGCGCTGGCCCAGGAATATCTCCTGATCGTTCAGGGCGTAGCCCTTGCTCCGAGCCTCTTCCACATCGGCCTTCAGGGCTGCGGCACTGGAAAGGGTGTTGGGCGTGAAGGATTGGAAGTCCCAGCCCTTCAGGCGCTCGTCCAAGACGTCCGGCGCCAATCCGGCGAGCAGGACCTTGCCGGGCGCCGTCGCATAGGCCGGCAGTCGCGCGCCGACATGTACGTAAAAGGGCTCGATCGGCTTGTGCGTGCCCCGCGCGATGTAGACCACATCCCGCTCGTCCAGCACCGTGATGCAGCACGTCGCATTCAGCCTGCGCGCAAGCTGGGTGAGAAGCGGTTTCGCGATGGTAGCGAATGGCTGCGACGATAGATAGGAAAAGCCGAGTTTGAGAACCCGGGGGGTAAGGCAGAAACGCCCCTCGTCGGCAACGGCATAGCCCAGCTTCTCCAGGGTCCGCAGAATACGGCGGGTGGTTCCCGGGGTGAGCTTGAGCTCCCGTGCAATCTGACTCAAGGTCCAGTCAGGATTGTCCGATCCGAACAACTCCAGGACGGCTAGCCCTTTTTCCAGCGAGGGAATGAAGTCGTCATCCACCGCGCGCACGCCCTCCTGCTCCCCGGTCTGCGTTTTCGATTTGGCCATGTTCAATATTCCGACTTTTTCGCGGGGAATGATGCTGCTCTGCTTTCCACGGCTGGCGGTCAGAATCAAGCTGACGTCCTTAGCCGATCCTGCATGGCGGACAGAGCCAGAAGCAGACAGGGCCGCCGGCGCCAGCCGACAGCCCTGTGTTGCTTTGGGGCAAGCCGAATGCTCGGCTCAGCGCATCATTAGAAGCTCTTCTCCACAGTCAGGTAGAACTGGCGCGGCGCCGCCGGCTGCGCGTTGGTGTAGGCCGCGCCCAACGCCTGGGAGTCGAACACGTTGTAATAATAAACCTTGTCGAACAGGTTCGTGGCTCCAACGGCGATCGAGAAGTCATATTCGTCGTTGTCGTAAGTCAGGCGGGCATTGAAGACCGAACGCGCCGGCATAAGGTTATCAAAGGTGGTCGACGTGCCGGACACCACCTGGCTCGATTCATAGATCCAGTCCACCCGGGGCGTGATCGATCCGGCCAGTGACGGAAGCTCCGCCGTGTACTGCACGCCCGCATTCGCTGTCCAGAACGGCGAATTCTGCCGCCGGTTGACTGCGCGCTCCCGAATATCCGGCGCCGTCAGCTTGGTGTACCCCACCGAGCCATTGATGAGCAGGCCATCGACGGGATTGATGGTATACTCGGCTTCAAAACCGCGGATTTTTGCGGCCTGATTGCGATAGTAGGTCCGTCCGAGGCAGGTGATGCCGGTGCCTGCCGCCACGACCGCTCCGCAGGTGGTCGACCCCGCAGGGCCTCCCGCGAGTGGGACGAGCGTGCGATTTCCGGGCACGGGCTGACCATTTGCGTCCAGTAGGGCCTCGGATCCCGAAATCGAAGTAGGACGGTTCTTGAAGTCGGTATAGAAGGCCGCGAGATTCAGGCGCACCCGACGATCGAAGAGATCGAGCTTGGCGCCGATTTCGTAAGCGATGTCGTCATTGCCATCATATTGCGCGATCTGCGAGGGCTGTTGCGGGCGCGGATCAAAGCCGGGAAGCGAGTTGCCGGTCGCAGCGGACACATAGATGAGCGCGTTGGACGCCAGCTGATAATTGACGCCGGCCTTCCAGTCGAACCGCGTCTGCTGCGGAACGACGTAAAAGACCGTGTCGCTGGCGCTGGGCGAGGTGTCGAGGACGTTATAAAAGTCGACGACCTTCTTATCGTCCGAATAGCGCAGGCCGCCCACGAAGCTGAGCGCTTCACCAAATGGCCGGATCGTGGCGTTGGCGAAGACCGCCTTGCTCGTCGGGTTGAACTCAGAATCGATCAGCCGCTGGAACGAGCTCTGGGGCGAGATAAAGGCGGCATGCTGCGAGCCATCGGCCGTGAAGTAGAAGCCGCCCACGACCCAGTCGATGAACGATGACTTGCCGGACAGGCGCGCTTCGGCCGTCCAATATTCCTCCGAGAAGGTATTGGACCGCAACACCACATTGAGCGGCGAGCCATCATCGTCATAGGAATGGGTCTCGACCATCTCACGGTGCGCGACCACCGCGAGGAAATTGATGTCGGGATTGATGTCCCAGCTCATCTTGGCTGAGACACCCCAGTTCTTGAGGTCGATGAACGGCGAAAAGCTGGCGCCGCCGCGCACGGCCACACCATTGATCCGCAGGCCATTATAGAATGTGTTGCCTGGGATGACCGTGCCTGCGGCGATGGGATCGCTGAAGCTGGCATAGGTGCTGTAGGGATCGCCCGTCAGGAAGCGGGTGTCATAGGCCAGACCCAAGGTGTTGGCGGCGGACACGACCGTCCCGGACACCCGGTTGTTGATGATCCCGACGATGCTATCGGCGTTGTTCTCGCTCGTATCGCGGATATAGTCGCCCGTCACCGTGAAACGCAGATCCTCGGACGGCTTCCAGAGCAAGGACCCCCGGTAGGCCTGCACATCTTCGCCGCCCTGATGGCCGACGACGCAATCCTTGGGCGTGAACCCGGCGGTCGGCATGTTGAGGGTCGAGGCATAAGGCAAGGAGCCCGATAGCGCAGGCGTGCCGCGCGCGCGCATCTCGCAGGTGAAATCGAGGATCTTCTGATAGCCGGTCCGCTTCTTCGAAAGCGCGGAAACGGAGAGGGCGAGCTGCTCGTTCAACGGCAGATTTAGCGAGCCGCGGAAGTCCATGCGGTCATAGGAGCCGGCTGTGATCTGAATACGCCCATAAACATCGCTGGTGGAGGGCTGCTTGCTGATGATGTTGACCGCGCCGGCGAGCGAATTCCGCCCAAACAGGGTGCCCTGCGGGCCCCGAAGCACCTCGATATGCTCGATATCCAGAAGATCGAAGTTCGACCCGAGCAGCGTCGGGAAATAGACGTCGTCGAGATAGAAAGCGACGACAGGCTCGCTGGCGAGGCTCGTGTCCCGATTGCCGATCCCCCGGATTGTCGCGTCGATACCGGGCCCGAATGCACCCTGCGACTTCCGGAATTGCGTGTTGGGAACCACAGCGGTCAGTTCGCCGACACTGGTGATGCCCTTCTGCTCGATCGCCTCGGCCGTGACCGCAGTGATGGCGATCGGCGTATCCTGCAAATTCGTCGACTGGCGCGTGGCGGTAACCACGATGTCCTCAAGGCCGCCTGCCCGGCTGTCCTGTGGCGTCGCTTGCGGGGCCGCCGATGCCGATCCAACCTGTGCGCTTGCCGGCCCTGCTAACAAAGCGAGAACCAGCGCTGCCGAGCTTATGGTTGCCAATTCCAGGTTTTTCATCTCAGTCTCCCTCGGGCGAATTCTAGCGAAATGGAGACCCTCTCGTCGCCTCTCGCGATGCTCGCCATATTTCCGGATATTTTTCCGGTTAGCGATCTAGCGCGCATTTTCGGCAGCTGCAATCCTAATAATCGGCGAAATCCAGAGAAATTTGGTAGAGGTGCGATGTATCTATTTTGTAAAAATGAGACAGGACTGTGATGAGTCGGGCGATAAAATATGTGATCAACTACAGATATGTCTTGTCTACATGTATGATCTCGCTGAGGGAGTTCATGTATATGTTTATCGATCTACGACAATTTTCAGATGTTTTCCGAAGAATGGGAGGACTTCTTTTTGCAGTCTTTCCGGAACTTTACTGCTGTGATCGCCCGGATAAATGTCCAGTTGATTGCTTATAGCATAGTTGTCTAGGTTTTTATGGAGCTCGGTTGCTGCGGTGACGATCGTGTCCTGATCGCCGACGTCGATGCCAATGGCGCGATAGGTCCTGAGAGCAGCGACATACTGGTCGATGAAACTGAGCGGGGCATTGGCTGCGCGCTTGGCCATGATCGCCTCGCGCGACTCGCCCTGTTCCGTAATCGGCAGATCGACAAAGAGCGGCGGCTTCGCCGGATTGGGCGAGAACGCCGCCGCTGTCGCAAGTGGCCCTGCATATTTGAACGGAAGCCCCCGGGCTGCCTGAGGGGATGCAAGATCGTTGATCTCCCTCACTTCTTTTGCGGTCAATCCCTGCGTTCCGAGAGCGCTCAGGCAACAGGGCGACATCATGTAGAGAACGCCAAACCGCCCTGGGCGCTTCATGCCAATGCGCGCGACGCCGTAGCCGCCCATGGAATGCCCCATCAAGCCACGCGCGGCCGCCTCTGGAATCGAGCGGAACTCCCGGTCGATATAGGCAGGCAGTTCATCCGCTATGAATGTCTCGAAATCGCCGGTGACAGTAGAACTGCCATAGAAAGATCCGCCATACTCATTGCTCCCATCGGGGAACACGACAATGACCTCCGGCACTCCCGCAGCAAAAGCTGCAGCGATCCGCCTGGCCGCATCGAGTTTCTGCATCCAGCTCGCCGCGTCGATGGAGAAGCCGTGCAGGGCGTAAACCACGGAGTATCGCCGCTTGATGTCGCGGCCATAACTCGGGGGAAGAACGACAAAGACCTCGCGCTCGGCGGAGGTCCCAAGAAGATTGTCGGTTATGGCTTGTGAGTGGACCAACCGTCGCTCTACCCGAACCTGGATGTTGGGGGCTTCGGCCTCGCTTGCGATCGATGGAGCGGCGGGAGCGGCGCCAGCGGCCAGCGAGGCGGTGACAAGCCCAAGGGCAACCAGCAACCGCATCTTCATATCTGCATCCTCTCTTGCCGTCAGGCCAGAAGTCTTCTCGCGGCTCACATTTCACACATAGGCCAATTCGACCTGCGCGCACTCACCACTATAAACATATGTTTACATGTTTTATCGGTCAAGCAGCGCTTGTTTTGGTGTTACTGGACCAGTCGCCATGTCGGCGACGCTGCTGGTCAGAAGTCGACAGAGCCCGATCCCTCTTCGTTCGAAGCGGTTGATCCGCTCCAGGCCGAAAGCGGCCGGGTGCGTCCTGAGAAGTCCGCCTCCGCTATGGATGGCTGTGAAATGAGGGGCGCACAGGGAAATCCGCCCGGTGCAACGGAACGCGGATTTGATGACTTAAAGTCAAATCCTCGTCGATTTCGGCTCGCGCACTCGGCTCACCGTGCTGGAAGTATTTGATTAACATCGCATCCCTAGCCCGGTCGCTAAGGAGCCTGCCATGCATCGCATTTTATATATCAGCACTGTCCGTCGGACGCTTTCGGATGCGGAGCTTGAGGACATTTTGGTCGCGTCCCGACGGAATAACCGGCTCGCTGATGTAACGGGCTTGCTCGTGGTAGGGAATCGGCGCTTCCTTCAGGTTCTCGAAGGCCCTGAAGACGCCGTCAATTCGACGTTCTCCCGCATTTCAAAGGATCAGCGTCACTATGCTGTGGTCCAACTGAATAACAAGGCAATCGCGGCACGGTCGTTCGCGCGTTGGGAGATGGGATTTCAGCGGGGTGGCGACGTCAACGAGGGCTCGACCCTTGAAGAGCAGGTGGCAAGCTTGCTTGAACCTGTCACCGACGCAAATTTGAAAGCCTATTTCAGCGGTTTTGCTAAATCCCATAGTCAGCCGGCCTGAGAAACCACCAACATTCGTCATTAGCGGATCCAAGCTCAGGAACCACCAGCATGTTTCCTCATAGGAAGCCCAATAGTCATCTTGGGCGCCGACGATTGACACTCATCGTCCAATCCTCAGTTGGAGCAGAGCGCGGCCTCCATGAGAGCAGAATGCCTCGCAACCATGGCTTGGCCGCCGCGACATTTCTTCGTCGCGCTCAACTCAGGCCGTCCAGCGCTGCTCCACTAAACCTCATTCGCGTCCGCCTAAACCGCCTTCGGTAAGCGCGAGAGATGCTTGTCCAAGGTCATCGGATAATCGCGCAGCCGCACGCCGGTGGCATTGTAGATGGCGTTGGCGACCGCGGCTCCCACGCCGCAAATCCCCAGTTCCCCAACGCCTTTCGCCTTCATCGGCGTGGACCAAGGGTCGGTGGTATCGAGGAAGATGACGTCCTGATGCGGGATGTCTGCATGGACCGGGACCTCATAACCCGCGAGGTCGTGATTGACGAAGAAGCCGAACCGCTTGTCGACCACGAGTTCCTCCATCAGTGCCGCGCCTGCGCCCATGGTCATGGCGCCGATCACTTGGCTTCGCGCTGACTTGGGGTTGAGGATGCGTCCAGCATCGCACACGGCGAGCATTCGCCTGATGCGGGTTTCGCCCGTGAAGGCGTCGACCCCGACCTCCACGAAATGACCAGCGAAGGTGGATTGTTGCGCCCGGTCGGAAAAGTCGTCGGCATAGTCGATGCCATCCTCGGCGACGAGTTCCCCATCGCGCGCGGCGTCGCGCAAGGGCACGGCGCGATCGCCCGAGCGGACCTCGCCGTCGGCAAACGTCACATCGGCATTGTTCAGCCCCAAGCGCGCCGCCACCTGGTCGCGCATCTTGATGCAGGCGGCATAGACGCCAGCCGTCGAGTTGGCGGCGCCCCATTGGCCGCCGGAGCCCGCTGCGGCGGGGAAATCAGAGTCGCCCAATTTCACGATGACGTCGCCCAGATCCACGCCCATCATCTCGGCGGCGGTCTGTGCGATGATCGTGTAGGTGCCGGTGCCGATATCGGTCATATCGGTCTCGACGGTGACCTTACCGTCGCCCGACAGCCGGACCCGTGCCGCGGATTTGGTCAGCTGATTGTTACGAAAGCCGCCGGCCACGCCCATGCCGATGAGCCAGCGGCCCTCACGCACGGAGCCGGGGGCCGTCTTGCGCTTGTGCCATCCGAAGTGCTCCGCGCCGGTCCTGAGGCACTCGACGAAATGACGCGCCGAAAAGGGACGCTCGGGCTTCATCGGATCGACCTGCGTATCGTTCAGGATACGAAATTCCACCGGGTCCATCCCCAGCTTCTCGGCCATTTCATCCATGGCGATCTCCAGCGCCATCAGCCCCGGCGCTTCGCCAGGCGCGCGCATTGCGTTGCCTTCCGGCAGATCGAGCTGCGCCAGTTTCATGGCGACTTCCCGGCTTTCCCCCGCGTAGAAAAGCTTGGTTTGCTGGACGGCGGTCTCCGGTTCGCCATCCGGCAGATTTCCCGAAATGCTCTCATGCGAGATCGCGAGAATGCGCCCATCCTTGTTCGCGCCGATCCGGATATGCTGCAGGGTCGCGGGCCGATGGGTCGTGTTATTGATGATGAGCGGGCGCGTGAGGGCGACTTTCACCGGCCGCCCGACCGTCTTGGCCCCCAGCGCCGCAAGCACGACATCGGAGCGCAGAAACAATTTTCCGCCAAAGCCGCCCCCGACATAGGGGGAATCGAGCCGCACCTGCTCGGGCTTGAGCGATAGGGCCTTGGCAAGATCGCGCTTGCCCCAGGCAATCATCTGGTTCGACGTCCAGACGGTGAGCTTCTCGCCCTCCCATGCGGCGATGGTGGCGTGCGGCTCCATCATCGCGTGGCTCTCGTCCGGCGTGCTGTAGCGCTGGTCGAGTTTGACCTCAGCCTTGGCGTAGCTGGCTGCGAAATCGCCGGCTTTATTGGTCTCGTCCTCGTCCGGAACGGGCTCGGCCCGAGGCGCCTCACGCTGGAGATCGAATTTGCCATCCTCCCGGACATAATCGACCTGAATCAGCGACGCGGCCGCGCGGGCCTGCTCGAACGTCTCGGCGACCACCAGCGCGATCGCCTGATGATAATGCTGGATCTTCGCCCCGCCGAATAGATTGGCGGTGTTCTGGCCGCCGAGCGGCAGCGGCTTATGGTCCAACGTGGTGATGATCGAGAGCACGCCAGGCGCGGCCTTGGCGTCGACCAGATCGAACGACCGGATCGTCCCCCTGGCGATGGCCGCGCCGACGACGAAACCATAGGCCTGGTTCGCGGCGACATCATGCCGCTCATAGGCATAGGGTGCGCGCCCCGTTGTCTTGAGCGGCCCGTCGATGCGATCGGTGGACTTGCCGACGACCTTGAGCTGATCGATCGGGTTCTGGGTGGCAGGGGCATCGAACTTCACGGCATCAACCCTTCGCGTCGTGCAAGATGCCGGCAAGCGTCCGCTCGACCAGCTCGATCTTGAATGCATTGTCCCTGGTCGGCGCGGCGCCGGCGAGGAGGTGCCGGGCCACTGCCTCCGCCCCTTGCGGAAGCGCGGCATCCGCAGCGTCCGTGCGCCAGGGCTTGGGCGCGATCCCGCCCACCGCAACACGGCCAGAGCCATCCGGCTGGAGGATCGCCGCCACCGACACGAGCGCAAAGGCATAAGAGGCCCGATCACGCACCTTGTGATAGACATGCTGGCCGCCAATCGGCTTGGGCAGCAGCACGGCCGTGATCAGTTCGCCGGGCGCCAACGCGGTTTCCACGTGGGGCGTCTCACCGGGCAATTTGTGAAAGTCGGCAATGTCGATCGACCGGATATTGCCCTGTGCATCGACCGTCTCCACGCGCGCATCCAGCAGCCGCATCGCAACCGCCATGTCGCTGGGGTTCGTCGCGATACAGGCAGCGCTGCCGCCAATCACCGCCAACTGGCGGGAGGCGCCCTCAATGGCCGCGCAGCCGGTCCCCGGCTGACGTTTGTTGCAGGGTTGGTTGGTATCGTAGAAATAGGGACAGCGGGTCCGTTGCAGAAGATTGCCGCCGGTGGTCGCCTTGTTCCGGAGCTGCCCGGACGCGCCGGCCAGAATGGCCCGGCTCAGGACAGCATAATCGCTGCGCACGCGCCGATCCGCCGCGAGTGCCGTATTGGTGACGAGCGCGCCGATTCGCAGGCCGCCATCGGGCTCTTGCGTGATCTGATCGAGCTTCAGATCCTGGACATCGACCAGATGGGTCGGCGTTTCGATCTGCAGCTTCATGAGGTCCAGCAGGTTCGTGCCGCCGGCAATGAAGCGGGCGCCCTGGTGGCTCAAGACGGCCGTCGCGGCCTGAGCGGGCGAGGTCGCGCGCTCATAAGTGAACGGCCTCATGCCTTGGCCTCCGCGACTTCGGTAATCGCCTCGGCAATGTTGGAATAGGCGCCGCAGCGGCAGATATTGCCGCTCATCCGCTCGCGCAGTTCCGCGTTGCTGAGTTGCGGCTTGGCCGACAGATCATCGGTGACGTGGCTCGGCACGCCCGCGGCAATCTCATCCAGCATGGCGACCGCAGAGCAGATCTGGCCCGGCGTGCAATAACCGCACTGATAGCCATCATGCTTCACGAAGGCGCGTTGCATCGGGTGGAGCTGCTCCGGCGTGCCCAGCCCTTCGATGGTGGTGACCTTGTCGCCATCATGCATCACCGCGAGCGTCAGGCAGCTGTTGATCCGGACACCGTCGACCAGCACGGTGCAGGCGCCGCACTGGCCATGATCGCAGCCTTTCTTCGTGCCGGTGAGTTTGAGCTCTTCGCGCAGCGCATCGAGCAAGGTGGTGCGCGTATCGGTTTTGAACCTGTGCGGCTGACCATTCACGCTCAGGGTAACCTCGACCATCGCCTCGCGTGGTTGCGGCAAGGGCTGCCGAGCATCGGCGTTGTTCAGGCTCATGGTCGCCGCCGTGGCCGAGCCGCCAACCAGCACGCCGCGTCGAGAGACGTGCCACTCCTCCGATCGATCCATGGCATCGTCGTCCTTCGCACCTGCTGATTGGATAATCCCATGCTGGCCGAACGCAGCAGCCGCCAATTGGCTTCCAAATTATCGTGGGTGGCAGACAGGCGCGGCACTTCCCGGCCTGTTCGGCACCGCTCGGGATAGGTTGGCTTTACAGGCTCCCACTGCCAATGTGCGGGATGACCAGCGATCCATTCGATCTGAACCGATTTGTCGACGCCCAGCAGGGACGCTACGCGCAGGCCCTGGCGGAAATCCGCAGCGGTGCAAAACGAACGCACTGGATGTGGTTCATCTTTCCGCAGATTGCGGGCCTGGGGACCAGCCCCACGGCGCAGCACTTCGCGATCCGCTCGCGCGCCGAAGCCAAAGCCTATCTGGCGCATCCGGTCCTCGGCCCGCGCTATGAGGAATGCGTCATCGCATTACAGGAGCTGCATGGCTCCAGCGCTGAGCAGGTCTTTGGCGCCATCGACGCGATCAAGCTCAGGTCATCACTGACGCTGTTTAACAGCGCTGAGGACAGGCCGATTTTCCGTGCCGCGATCGAGCGCTGATTTGACAGCCCTGACGAACGCGCCGTCGAAATTCTGGGGCAGATGGGTTCATCAGCCTGAAAGAGGGCGGTTGATGAAGCGGAGGCTCATATCGCCCGGCGAACGTATCGCAAACCTTCCTATAAAAATTCGCCCCATCGCCGATTCCAACCCACGCTTGTCACAGCCGAACCTCCCGTGTATTGAATGGCAATCGATTGCAAAATTGCTTTCGGACCTACGAGTTCGGGTCGCCCGAACCCTCTGCCCGGCCATCCAGCACACCTGGCCGGGCAGAGTTGGGCGACCCATGCGGATAAAGTCCCCAGCCGCCGGATGAGGGATTGACTTGCAATCGATGGACAATAGCCTGTCGCACATAAATGCGGCGGGCGAGGGGAGTGGCTGATGGATCTGGATGGCGATCATGAACTTGCGGCCATCAGTCGCGATCCGCATTATCAGGCTCTCGTCCACGCCCGGGGGCGCCTTGGCTGGATTCTGAGCGGCGTGATGATGGCGATCTTCTTCGGCTTCATCCTTCTCGTGGCTTTCGGGCGCACCATTCTCGGCCAGCCGCTGCCGGGCATGACCACGACCATCGGCGTGCCTTTGGGCATGGCGGTGATCCTCTCGGGCATCGCGCTGACCGGCCTGTATGTCTGGATCGCCAACCGCCGGTTCGATGCCGAGCTGGATGCGCTGCGCGCGGAGCATCGCCTGTGAGCGGTTCGCGCTGGGCGGCGCTCGTCCTTATGGTGACCATCGGCGCGTTGATGCCCGGCATCGCCCGCGCGGCGACACTGGGCAATGCCGGCCCTAACATGCCGGCCGTGGTCACCTTCGGCCTGTTCATCATCGTCACATTGGGCGTTACGGCCTGGGCCGCCCGGCGGACGCGCACGACGAGCGATTTCTATACGGCCGGTGGGGGCATCAGCGGTCGGCAAAATGGCCTGGCCATTGCTGGCGATTATATGTCCGCCGCCTCGTTCCTCGGCATCTCCGCGCAGATTTATGCCGATGGCTATGATGGGCTGATCTACTCCACAGGCTTTCTGGTCGGCTGGCCGATCATCCTGTTCCTGCTCGCCGAGCGGTTGCGCAATCTCGGGCGCTACACCTTTGTCGATGCCGTCGCGTTCCGCTTCGCGCAGACGCCAGTGCGGATTTCGTCCGCCTTCAGTTCGCTCACCGTCGTGCTCTTTTACCTGATCGCCCAGATGGTCGGCGCGGGGCAGCTCATCCAGCTGCTGTTCGGCATTCCCTATCCTTATGCGGTCGGGATCATCGGCCTCGCGATCACCGCTTATGTGCTGTTTGGCGGGATGATCGCGACGACCTGGGTGCAGATCATCAAGGCGGTCATGCTGCTCGGCTGCGCCACCTTCATGTCGCTTGCCGTGTTGTATCGGGTCGGCTTCTCGCTGGACACGCTGTTCGAGCAGGCCGTCGCCGCCAAGCAGGCGATCGCGCTGGCCGCAGGCGCCAGCGCCGATGCAGCGGCGGCGAGCGCGCGGGGCATTCTCGCACCCGGCGGCTTTATCAAGGACCCGCTGTCCGCGATCTCGCTCGGCATGGCACTGATGTTCGGCACCGCCGGCCTCCCCCACATCCTCATGCGCTTCTTCACGGTGCGCGATGCCCGCACCGCGCGCGCCTCCGTGCTGTGGGCGACGGGCTGGATCGGCTATTTCTATGTGCTTACCTTCATCATCGGCTTTGGCGCGATCGTGTTCGTCGGCAGCAACCCGGCCTATTTCGATGCCTTGAGCGGCGGGCTGCGCGGGGGCAGCAACATGGCTGCCGTCCATCTCGCGGACGCGGTGGGCGGCGAGGTGTTCATGGGCTTCGTCTCGGCGGTCGCCTTCGCCACCATATTGGCAGTGGTGGCCGGGCTCACCCTTTCCGGCGCCTCGACGATCGCGCATGATCTCTACGCCTCGGTCATCCGCAAGGGCAATGTCGACCAGGCGACCGAGCTGCGCCTGTCGCGGATCACCGTGCTGGTGCTGGCCCTGATCGCGGTGGGGTTGGGGATCGCGTTCGAAAAGCAGAATGTGGCGTTCATGGTGAGCCTGGCTTTCGCCGTGGCTGCCTCGGGCAATTTCCCTGCCCTCTTGCTCTCCATCCTGTGGAAGGATTGCACGACGCGCGGCGTCGCCTGGGGATCGGCCATCGGCACGCTGACCGCGCTGGCGTTGACGATCCTCTCGCCGGTGATCTGGGTTGGCCAGCTTGGCGCCGCGCACGCCATCTTCCCGCTCGCCTCGCCCACATTGGTGTCGATGCCGCTGGCCTTCTTCACCATCTGGCTGATCTCGACGCTCGACCGCAGCGCGCGGGCGCAGGTGGACCGGGCCGGCTACACCGCCCAGCGCATCCGGTCCGAGACCGGCATCGGCGCCGCCGGCGCCAGCGATCATTAATCTGACTCATGCGACAGGAGACGCATTCATGAAGTTTCTGAACCGATCCTCGGCCTGGCTGGTGGCGACGCTGCTCGCCACGACCGGCCCGGCCCACATGGCCAGCGCCCAGCCCCTGCCCGATCCCGCCGCCGTCGCTGCGGCCCCGCTGAGCGCTGAGGACGCAGCCAAGCTCGCGCCCGTCGCGCCGGAACTGCACGGCGCTGCACGCATGGCGCTCTATTATTCGACCCTGATGGGGCCGATGAACGAGGAAAGCGTGCGCGCCTCGCGCACGTCGGGCCGCATGGGGCCGCCCCCGCCGCCGCATCACCGCGACGTTCCGGTCGTCGAGCAGATGATCCCCGGCGTGGCCGGCGCGCCGCAGGTCAAGCTGTACGTCATCAATGCGCAGGAAGGCGCCTGGCGCGGCGGCATCCTGCACACGCATGGCGGCGGCTACATCCTCGGCACGGCCGCCACGGACGTGCGTCGCCTGCAGGAGATGGCCAAGGAACTGAACGTGGTCATCGTCTCCGTCGAATATCGCCTCGCGCCGGAAACGACCTATGCCGGGTCCATCGAAGACAATTATGCCGGCCTGCGCTGGATGCATGACAATGCCGCCAAGCTCGGCCTCGATCCCAAGCGGATCGCCGTGATGGGCGAGAGCGCCGGTGGTGGCCATGCGGCGCTGCTGGCGCTGACCGCGCGCGACCGCGGCGAAATCCCGGTTGCTTTCCAGGTGCTGATCTACCCGATGCTGGATGATCGCACCGGCGGCGTGGTGAAGGTGCCGCCGCACATCGCCACAGTCGGCTGGGACGCGCAGCAGAACCAGCTCGGCTGGAAGGCGTTCCTCGGCCAGCAGCCGGGCACGAACAAGGTGCCGGCCACCGCCGTGCCGGCGCGCGCTGCTTCGCTCAAGGGTCTGCCGCCCGCGTTCATCGCTGTCGGCGGTGTCGATCTCTTCGTGAGCGAAGACATCGACTATGCCCGTCGCCTGACCGAGGCCGGCGTGCCGACCGAGTTGCTCGTCGTGCCCTCCGCCTATCACGGCTTTGACGCCATGGCGCCGGACTCGCCGCAGGCCAAGCAATTCAACAAGGCCCGCATCGAAGCCCTGCGCCGCGCTCTGGCGACGCCAGAGAAATAAGCCGTAGCTTGATCCACAGCGTCTGCCGGCCCTCACCGGTCGGAGAGCACAGACGGGGGCGATCGCAAGGTCGCCCCCTTTTCCTTACCGTCGATCGGGCGTGGGTCGTCAGCCTTTCATCGCGCCGAGCTCGGCCTCGTCCCAACCGGTTCGCATGGCCGAGACGGTGTCGAACCGCATGGTCTGCGCGCCATGGCCCACCACAGGGTCCCATTGCGCCAGCCCGCCATGATTGGGGTTGCCCGTCCGCGCGAAAGCAATCCACGCATCGGCCATCTCGGCCTCCAGCTTGAGGGCCTCGGCATCGCCGCCGGTCATGCTGGCACATCGTTCGGCATTGGCGAAGACATAGGGGATTTCCGCGCAGTGGAAGGCGCGCGGACGCCCGTCCAGCACGGGCGTGCTCCGATCAAAGCTGTAAAGCCATGCCGGGGCGCGACGCAGCGCGGCCTTGCCGCTCGCCTGATCGATGGCGGTCTGGCGGATCGGTGCGGTGGCGATGCGTGACCAGATGTCGCAGGACAGGGCCTCCGGCGTCGTCCGACGAAACGCGGCCACCACCGCCGCGCCGCGCCCTCCCGTGTATCGATCAGCCCGGTTCAGCAGCTCCGCCTCGCTCATCGTGAAAAAGTCCGGCTGGTTGATCCCGGTGGTGAACTCGTTGAGGGTCGTGCCGACGATCAGCGGCACATCAGCCGACAGCGCAAGGGACTGCGGGGCGTCGGGATTGGCGGGCAGCACCGCGCCATCCACTACCGGGGTAAAGCCGTAGCGGCCGCGGGTCCGAGCCTCCATGGAGCCGCCTTCGGGCAGTGGCGGATTCTCCCGGCGGAAGATGGCCGAGCTCGCCGCCAGCAAGCGATCATAGGGTGAGGAGTGCAAGGCGCGCAGATCGGTTTTGCCGATGCCCAACTCCGCCAGCATGAGTTGCCCCAGCTTACGGGCCTGGGCGTGGGGCGTGGCCTTTGCAAAGGACCCGCTCTGAACAATCGCACGGTGAAACAGGCCGCGCGCGGCGGGCATGGCCATCAACGTCGAAACCTTGGCGCCGCCCCCGGACTGGCCGAAGATCGTGACCCGACCAGGATCGCCGCCAAAGACCTCGATATTGCGCTTCACCCATTGCAGCGCCGCGACGATATCCAGCATGCCGACATTGCCGGACTGCGCATAGGCCGGGTCCACGGAGGAGAGGTCGAGAAAACCGAGCAGGTTGAGACGTTGATTGAGCGTGACGACCACCACGTCGCCCCGCTGGGCGAGATTATAGCCCTCGAAGGCGGGGACGTCGTGCCCGGAGCCGGCGACAAACCCGCCGCCGTGGAGCCAGACCATCACCGGTCGTCGGGCATTGTCCGTGCCGGGCGTCCAGATATTGATGCGCAGACAATCCTCGCCGTCGAAGCTGTCATTCCACTGGAAAATGAAGGCCTCTTCGTCATTCTGGCGGCCTGTGCCCTTGTCCTGCGGGCAGATCGGCCCATAGGCGAGGCTGCTGCGCACGCCGGTCCAGGGCTTGGCTGGCTTGGGCGGGAGGAAGCGATTGGCGCCGCCGGTCGTGTCGGCATAGGGGATACCGCGAAACATGGTGATCCCGCCTCGCATGAAGCCGCGCACCCGGCCGTTAGCGGTCTCGACATCCGCCATGCCTGCGCCGGCAAAAATGGGACCGCGCCCGCCGACGGCTTCGGGACTCGCCTGCGCCGGTCGCGCCGCGCTGGCTAAGGCACCGGTGGCGACAAGCCCTTGCAGAAGCGCCCGACGACTTGCGCCCTCTCCACCCGAACCTGTCATGTTCCTCTCCTTGCCCTAATGGCGTCGCAATCGATTACAGGTTTAGACCCTTCGCGCGCGGAAGCAAGTCGGGTGAGGCCGACAATAAGGCTGTGCCGCGCTACCCGCTTGATCGTTGGGGAGGCTCAGACCCTGCTACGGCGCCAGCCGGAGAGGCGGCGGAGCAGGCCGCGGTTGCTGAGGGCTTCGAACATGTCGTCCGGTCCTTCCGGGTCGAGGATCTGGTTGTCCGCCAGCCAGGCCTCGACGCCTGTGAGATCGGGAATCTCATAGGGCACCAGCGTGCGCCGGCGGCTCTTCGCATTTTTCCGACCCTTGAAGCGGAGCGCGTCGATCGTCTCGATCAGCGATCCGCTGGCGGCCAGCTTTTTCTGGACCTGTGCGATACTGGCATCGAGATGCTCGGCCAGCAGATCGTTGCGAACCTCCGCGATGGCGGCGCTGCATCCTGTATTGCTCGGCCGGGAGCAGTCCACGGCCACGTCGCATTCCGTATCGAGCCGCAGGGACCGCGCATTCATGTTGGATGAGCCGACGCGCAGGATCATATCATCCACGATCATCACCTTGGCGTGGACGTAGATCGGCTCCTGATCGCGGGTGACGGGATGGTAGAGCCGGAACCGGCCATGCTTGTCCCGCCGCCGCAGCGCGGCCACCAGTCGGGCGCGCGCGGTATCCATCGCCAGCGGTTCGAGCCAGCCCTGCGCGGCTTCGGGATTGACGATCACGATCTCCGGCCCGTCCGGCTCGTCCAGTCGCCGGGCCATGGCTTCGGCGATGCGGCGGGAGGCGAAATACTGGCTTTCGGCATAGATCCACCGCTTCGCGCGCCCGATCTGCTCGATATAGAGCTGCTCGATCTCGGTTACCTCGCGCTGATCCGGCATTTTGGGTGCCGTGCGGGCGATGAGAACCTCCACATCCTCGAATTGCACGGGCAGCGCTTCCGGCCAGACGTCATGCTTGCTGCGGATGCCGGCAATGGTCTGCCCGGTCGCCCGCTTCCAGCGGTCGCGCGAATGCTCGCCCAGCGCAGCCGCCGCCGGCCCCTGCAGCGCGGTCGTCGCATCGTGCCAGGGCATGTAGGCCGGCCCTTTGCCGGGGCGATGCCGCTCGGGTTCCTCGTCACGATGGGCGCGCGTGTCCCACCGGTCGCCGGTCATGTCGATCCCGCCGCAAAAGGCGAAGCAATCGTCGATCACGACGATCTTCTGATGATGCGACCCGCCGGTGGGGTGATGAGCGTCCAGCTTCACATGGATGCGCGGATGGATGGCCCATTTGGCCACGGTGAAGATGGTCTTGCCGCGGAACAGCGAGCCAATGGCGCCGAGGTCCCAGCGTAGCAGATAGACTTCGAGCTCGGGATTGGTCTCGACCAGCCAGTAGATGAGATCGCCGATGGTAGTCGGTTCCGGTCCATCGGGTTGCCCCTCTCCCCGGTGCGCGAGTTCGATCCGCGCGTCGAAGTCCCAGCCGACCAGCATGATGCGCTTGCGGGCGCGGATCATGGCTTGCCGCGCGAACCGGAAATAATCCTCCGCATCGACGATCACGCAGGCTTTCGCGGCCTTGGCAGCCCGCCAATAATTGCCCTTCATGCCGACGCGCTCCCCGCGACCCCCGCCTCGACGTGTCCGCGAGGGTGGGGCTGTAGGCGGCCTGCTTCGATCATGCTTTCCCCGTTTCAATCGCCATCGGAACCCTGAGGCGTAACGGCTATCATTACGGTTGCAACGCAAAAGGGTGCCCGGAGCCTTGCCACTTTTCGCGCGGAACTGTGCGCGATGGCTCGCGGGGGGGCCGGAGTCTGTCCGTCGCGCCGGCGACTCGGTTCGTCCCCGCAACGTTGCTGCTGCGGAACTGCCCGTCTAGCCGATCGCGAAGCCAGTTTCCCGGAGTTCCCCATGACAATGACCATTCGCACCGCGTTGATTTCTTGCACGGGGCTTCTTCTTGCGGGTCTTGCCGTCCCCGCGCAGGCAGAAGGGCTGGGGGCGGAGGGCAATTATGCCCGCGCCAATGGGCGCTGGGGTGCTGAACTGGGCGCTGGTTATGCGGTGGACTTTGCAGGCTTCAGCCTCACGCCGGGCGCCGGGGTTTATCTGCGCGATGGCGGTACGGCTGCCTATGGCCGGGTGGAAGCGGCTTATCAGATCCCTATGTCCCTGCGCATCGGCATCGGCGCGCGGATCAGCGGCGAGGAGCCGCGCGTCTATGGCACCGTCGCCATGCCCCTGCTGCCCCGCGTTGCCGTGAAGGGCAATGTCGGGGACCGTTATGTGTCCGTGGGGCTGACGGTCGGCTACTGAGCGTCGACGATGGCGGTTGGCTGACAGCCGAAAGTCGCGCAGAGAGGCGACATGCCGACCATCTTCAGCCATGCCGCCATATCCCTATTCACCGGCGGTGCGCTGGGCCGGCGCCGGATTGCGCCAGCCCTTGCGATCATCGGGGGTGCGCTCGCTGCCCTGCCGGACCTCGATGTGATCGGCTTTCCCCTCGGCATCGGCTATGCCAGCAAATGGGGGCATCGAGGCTTTACCCATTCGCTGGCGTTTGCATTCGGCGTGGTCGGCCTGATCGCGCTGGTCTGGCCGCGCGCACGACGTCCAGCGGCCTTTGCCTTTCTGTTCGCCTGCGCAGTGTCCCATCCTCTGCTCGATATGCTGACCGACGGCGGGCAGGGCGTGATGCTGTTATGGCCGTTCGACCATCAGCGGCTGTTCCTCGACTGGCAGCCGATCCGCGTCTCCCCGATCGGCGCGGGCTTCTTCTCGGCACGTGGGCTGGAGACGGCCTACTCCGAACTGCTGCTGATCTGGCTGCCCGGACTGGCTATGATGACCGCCGCGTGGCTTTGGCGCCGCTGGCGCCGCCTCAAAGCAAAGTCGTCCCACAATCGCGCATAAAGAAAGGCCCGCGCCGATGGCTCGGGCGGGCCTGTTTCTTTGAGCGCGGGGGGCTAGGCCCCGCGCTGCCTCAGAAGCGCTGTTGGCGCTCGTAAAGCGACTTGTAATGCTGGATCCGTGTGACCCGCAGCCCCGGCATGCCGGACCGGTCCACCGCGCGCTGCCAACTGGCGAATTCCTCGAGCGTCAGATCGTAACGCGCACAGGCTTCGTCCACTGTCAGCAGGCCGCCATTGACGGCCGCCACGACTTCCGCCTTGCGACGCACCACCCAGCGGGTGGTCGACGGGGGCGGCAGCGAGTCAAGCGTCAGCGGCTCACCGAGAGGGCCGACGACTTGAGCAGGGCGAATCTTCTGGTTCTCGATCATTCTTTCCTCATTCACCGACGGGGATCGGTCTGACACGGTCTTCTTGCTCATGATGTTGACCCCAAAGCTTTTCACTCCGGCTAACCGCCAGAGTGAACGGCGCCTTCACCATTGGTCCCCACCGCCATGAATGCCGCCACGGATGCATTGAACGATCCCGCCGCGCGTCGCAGCGCTGCGGGGCTCGGTGTGTCCGATGCAAAGATCAGGCTCAGCCGTGACGGCTCATCCGCAAGCACGACCGGAAGATCGGCTTCACGAATGGCCCGGGCCGTCGGTGTCGTATCCTGGCGCGCGGCGTGAACCGTGAGCAGCAGGCGCAGATCCGGAATCCGGGGGTTGCGTCCGCTTGCCAGGGCGACAGGCAGGGCCTGATCATCGAGGTTGGCACTTATGTCCATGGCCACCCTGCTAGCAGCCAAAAGATAAGCGCTCGTAAAGGCCGTGGTGACAGGTTGTTAGGTGAGATTACCGGTGCATAGACCGCGACGGACGGTCTTTACTCGCTGGTCACCGGTTGCGGGTGCTGGTCGCTGCGCCCCAATGCGCTTATATGGTGCCAATGGACGGACTTTTTCAGCTTCCAACGCCTCTGCAGGGCAAGCGCATCGTCGTTGCTATGTCCGGCGGCGTGGATTCCAGCGTCGTCGCGGCGCTGGCCGCACGGTCGGGCGCGGAAACGATCGGCGTCACGCTGCAGCTATACGATCATGGCGCCGCCGTGGGGCGGACGGGAAGCTGCTGCGCCGGGCAGGATATTCGCGATGCGCGGGCGGTCGCAGACAAGCTCGGCATCGCGCATTATGTCTTCGATTATGAAAGCCGCTTCCGCGAAAGCGTGATGGACCGCTTCGCCGATGAGTATCTGGCCGGCCGCACGCCCATTCCGTGTGTCCGCTGCAATATGGGCGTTAAGTTCACCGACCTGTTCGCGCTGGCCCGCGATCTGGGTGCCGATTGCTTGGCCACCGGGCATTATGTCCGGCGGGTTGAAGGCCCGGCCGGCGCCGAGCTGCATCGCGCCGTCGATCCCGCGCGAGACCAGAGCTATTTTCTGTTCGCAACGACGCAGGATCAGCTCGATTATCTGCGCTTTCCCCTCGGCGGCATGGAAAAGCCGGTCGTCCGGCAGATCGCGGCAGAACTGGGGCTTGGGGTTGCGCTCAAACCGGACAGTCAGGACATCTGCTTCGTGCCGGATGGCGACTATGCCGGCGTGGTGCGGAAAATCCGGCCCGAAGCCGATGATGCGGGGGAGATCGTCCATATCGATGGCCGCGTGCTGGGGCCGCACAAGGGCCTGATCCATTATACAGTCGGCCAGCGGCGTGGGCTGGAGATCGGCGGCCTCGCAGAACCGCTCTATGTCGTGCGGCTGGATGCCGAGCAGCGCCGGGTGATCGTCGGGCCGAAGGCGGCACTGGCCGTGCGCGCCGCGCGGCTCGACGAGATCAACTGGCTCGGCGGGACGTTCCATGGAAGCTTGAGCGCAAAGGTGCGGTCCATGGCCCGTCCCGTTCCCGCCCGACTGGATGGCGACCGGTTGCTCTTCGAGAGCGAAGAATTTGGCGTGGCGCCGGGTCAGGCGGCGGTGCTCTACGATGGCGACCGGGTGCTCGGCGGCGGCTGGATCGCGGAAACGGAAGGCGCGGAGATGGCCATCGCATAAGGGCCGCGAGCCCTGCCGTGAAACAAAACGTCAACTCCCATGGCTTAGAGGTGAGTGGCGGCTTGCGGAGTGCGTCCATGGCAATTTTGAAGAGGATCAAGGGTCGGGCGAATCGGATCGCAAGGAACCTTTCGGGTCGGTTGGTGGATGTTTTCCACGATCGGGCGATCGATCCCAAAATCGCCCGTTTTCGGGCTTCCGAGCACTTCCAGTCCATGCCGAGCTTGCGGGTTCTCGTGGTCGGCGTTCAATCGAACCGCTCGCCGCAATCGCTTGGCGAAATCTATAGCCGGATGCAAAGCGACCGCCACCGCATCACCTTCGACAGCAAGGGCGTCGATAATCTCGGCAAGCTGGACAACACCAACGTCCTCCTAGCGCGGCATGACCTTAGCGAATTCGACTGGGTGGTGATGACCGATGACGATATCGAACTGCCTGACCAGTTCATGGATACCTTCCTCGCGCTTGCTGAATATGCCGAACTCAAGATCTGCGGCCCCGCCCAGCGCGGATATTCTTACTGGAGTCGCGAGATCATGCGGCGTCGCAAGGGCGTGCTGGTGCGCGAGACGAACTTTGCGGAGGTCGGTCCGCTGGTCGCCTTCCGCCGCGAAGTGTTCGACATCGTCTTTCCCTTCCCCTCGCTGAAATATGGTTGGGGCGTCAACACCGTCTGGCCGGTGCTTGCGGAGAAGGAAGGCTGGAAGACCGGGGTCGTCGACGGGACGGCGCTCCGGCACACCAAGCCCATCGGCGCGACCTATGATTTCCGCGATGCGGCGCGCGAGGCGGAAGAGTATATGAACCGCTTCGGCATCGTCACCGGCGTGCATGTGCTGCATACCTACCGGACATTTTACGAGGCGGGCTGACGATCCTGTGCGCTTTGCCGTGAATAAAACGTCAACTCCCATGTCGTAGGGCGAGTGACGGTTTGCGGGAGTGCGTTCATGGCAATTTTGAAAAGGATCAAGGGTCGGGCGAGTCGAACCGCGAGGAATCTCTCAGGCCGGGTGGTGGACGTTTTCCACGATCGCGCCATCGATCCCAAAATTGCCCGCTTTCGGGCTTCCCAGCACTTCCAGTCGATGCCGAGCTTGCGGGTTCTCGTGGTTGGCGTTCAGTCGAACCGCTCGCCGCAATCGCTGGGCGAAATCTATGCTCGGATGCAGAGCGAGCGACACCGCATCACCTTTGACAGCAAGGGCGTCGATAATCTCGGCAAGCTGGACAATACCAATGTCCTCCTAGCGCGGCATGACCTTAGCGAATTCGACTGGGTGGTGATGACCGACGATGATGTCGAGCTGCCCGACCAGTTCATGGACACCTTCCTTACGCTCGCCGAATATGCCGAGCTGAAGATCTGTGGCCCCGCGCAACGCGCCTACTCTTATTGGGGCTGGGACATCATGCGGCGGCGCAAGGGCGCGCTGGTGCGCGAGACGAACTTTACGGAGGTCGGCCCTTTGGTCGCCTTTCGCCGGGAAGTGTTCGACATCGTCTTTCCCTTTCCCTCGCTGAAATATGGCTGGGGGTTGGACCCGGTATGGCCGGTGCTTGCGGAGAAGAAAGGCTGGAAGACCGGGGTTGTCGACGGCACGGCGCTCCGACACACCAAGCCCATCGGCGCGACCTATGATTTCCGCGAGGCGGCGCGCGAGGCGGAAGAGTATATGAACCGCTTCGGCATCGTCACCGGCGTGCATGTGCTGCATACCTACCGGACATTCTACGAGGCGGGCTGACGATCTGGCCGGCACGCCCGTGGGCGGTTAGTTGATCACCGGGATGAGGTCGTCCTCATTGGAGGCGGGCGTGTCAGCCACTTCACCGATGCGCAGCATGGCGAAGATGATGCAGCTCAGCACTGTCATCGCGATCAGGATGCCCATCAGCCATGCAAGGCCGCTCGCGCCGTAGATCCACGCATAAAGGCTGGCGCCCAGCGCGACCGGCAGGTTGGACAGCGAATTATAGATGGTGAACTGGGTGGCGCCGACCCGCTTGTCGGACAGGCGCATCCGCAGCGGGTTGGAACTGATCGACGTCAGAATGTCCGTCGCCTCGCGCCCGATGGAGAGCAACACGAAGACGGTGCCGATCATCGCGACCTCGGGCGAGAGCAGGAAGACCAGCGACATGACCGCATAGCCGGCATAGGTGATGACGGTCGCGCGGCGCGGCCCGATCTTCCCGACGAGGAGGGAGCCGACGCCCATGCAGGAGATCGACACCAACAGGCCGACCGTGGCGACCATCCCCGAATAGCTGCTGGTGCTGAAATTCGCCTGTGTGGTCGCGAAGACCGGCCAGAAGGCAGTGAATGCCCCGCCCACCGCGCGGCCGAGCACGCTGGCGGCGAGCAGCACCAGACTGTCGCGCTTGATCATCGAGCGGAAGGTGATGGCGAGGATGCGCAGCCAGGGCAGGCCGTGGGCGCTCAGCGCCTCGGCCGAGGCCCGGCCTTTTGTCCATGGCAGCAGCTTCTCGCCCGGCCGCTCGCGCAGCACCAGAGCGAGCAGCAGGAAGCCGGCATTGAAGGGCAGGAAGGCGGCAAAGGCGATCGCGGCGCCATAATGCTGGAGCAGATAGCCCCCCATCGCGCCACCAATGGCCATGCCCAGCGCCTGTCCGCCGAACATGAAGGCGCTGGCCGTTCCCTGTTCCTCATCCGGAAGGATATCGACCGCGAGGCCATCGACCGCCACGTCCTGAATGGCACCGCCGGAGAAGATCAGCACGCCGAGCACGGTGATGAGGCCGAGATCCTGCGGCCCCGGTGCGGCAATCGCGGCGACGGTGAGGCCGATCAGGATGACAGCCTGCGATCCGATCAGCCAGGCCCGCCGCCGCCCCATCGGCAGATAGGCATAACGATCCATCAGCGCCGCACCGATGAATTTGAAGCTCCATGGCAGATAGGCGGTCGCCACCAGCGAGGCGATGGCGGCAGGCGGCATCTGGTTGGAGGCAAGCCAGGCTGCCACCGCGGTCAGGAAAAGCCCGAGCGGAAGCCCCTGCGCCACATAGAAGGTCATCATGCTGCCGATGCGCAGCCGCTTGCTCTCGCTCAATATCAGGCTGATGACGCGTCCCCTGCGGCTTGATTGTCCGGCCGCTCAGGATGCTAGAGACTCATCGGCAAAGTGCAATGGCCTGGCTGACGATCCTGCCGGGAGGGCGCGGTCAGCGCGTGGGGCGCGACATGACCTGCGCATTGCCGTCCGGCTGGACCATGATGAGATGAGCATCGCCCTGATCGCACTGGGCGCGCCAGGTGGGCACGCCGCCTTCCGGCTCGAGCCGCTCGACCTTCGTGACGTCGCGGCAGGAAATATCGGCATCGCGAATGGCGCGCAGGAAGACCGCCTGCTGCTGCGTTTCGGAGAGATTTTCGATGGCCGCGACATGGTCGATCGCGTTGGCGGCGTTGTCCATCGCATTGCTGGCCAGCGCGGCATTGTTGGCTGCGCCTGCGCTATTCTCTTGGCTGGCGCCGCCGCCGCAGGCAGCGAGCGAGAGCGTGGCCAGGCCGATCAGGAAAACACGCATGGGTCTATCTCCGGGGCGTTCTTGCTGGGGCGGGCATGATAGGCCGGCGCGACCGCGATTGCGACCCTTATCGCCGGCTTATGCCGCGCTCAGCGCGCGAAGAGCGCCTTGAGCCACTTGTCGAGCACCGGCGTGGCGGGATAATCCGGGTCGCCCAGCTGGCGATTGATTTCCATGTGGCCCTGCAGGCCTTTGCCCTCGAACCGGTCGATCTGCACCGGCGTTCCGGCCTTGCGCAGAGCCTCGGCCAGAGCGCGGGCCTGCGCGGTGCCATCCTCGCGGTCGATATGGAAGATGAGGAAGGCCGGCGCATTGGGCGCAGCGGCGTGCAGCGTCGGAGAGAGAGCCCGCTGCCGGGCCGGATCGTTGCCGAAGGCCTCTGTGTAGGTCTTGCCCATGATGCGCGGTCCGGACTTCATTTGGGCCGGCACGTCATATGCGGCGCCATCCAGCGCCACGATGCCGGCGGCGGCATCTGGTGCCAGACCGGCCTCGCGCAGATAGCGCGGGTCCGTGCCTACCAAAGCAACGAGATGCGCGCCCGCGCTATGCCCCATCAGCACGATCCGCCGGGGGTCGATGTTCAGCTTGTCCGCGTGGGCGATGACATAGGCGAGGGCGCTGGCCGCATCCGCCGCTTGCTGCTCGACCGTCGCCTGCGGCACCAGCCGGTAGTCGATGGAGGCGAGCGCATAGCCCTGCGCCGTCAGATGCGCGACCTTGCGCTGGCCGGTGGCATTGGTCTTGTTGCCATGCTGCCATCCGCCGCCATGCACGAAGAGGACGAGTGGCACCGGCTCGGACCTCTGCCCGACAGCGGGCCAGAAGGCGAGGGTCTGCGCCGGGTCGCCCCCATAGGCCATTTCGCGCCCGTCCACCGTCTTGTCGGCAGCGATATCCTGCTGCATCCGCCCGGCCATGCGCTCGCGGATGCGATCGCGCAGGCTTGCATCGGCGGGCAGGCTGGTGACGCCGACCGTGGCCGCGATTGCGGCGATGAGCGTGACGCGAGGTAAATGGAAGCGAATCATGAGCCTGACTTTCAAAAACGCCAGGCCTTTTGATCGGGAACTCTGCCTTACAATGCGATGAACGGATGTCTGCTGCTGGTGAATGGTCCCATCTCCTGACATGCCTGCTCGCCGCACCTGCCTTGACGGAAGGTCCATCGAGCGGCTAACGGGCGCCCCGGACCGGGTGCGATGGCGCGCCCGCTTTGATCCAGTCCGACCACCGAGTCCTGTCGAAGGGTGGTCGCGATCCGCCTGGCAGGCGGAGACGTGTATCCATGGCAAATGTAACCGTGATCGGCGCCCAGTGGGGCGATGAAGGCAAAGGCAAGATTGTCGATTGGCTGGCCAGCCGCGCCGATTGCGTCGTGCGCTTCCAGGGCGGTCACAATGCCGGGCACACGCTCGTCGTCGGCGAGCAGGTCTACAAGATCAGCCTCGTGCCTTCGGGCATCGTCACGGGTACGCTCTCCATCATCGGCAATGGCGTGGTGCTCGATCCCTGGGCGCTCAAGGCAGAGATCGAGAAGCTGCAGGGTCAGGGCGTGCATGTGACGCGCGACAATTTCGCCGTCGCCGACAATTGCCCGCTCATCCTGCCGATCCACCGCGATCTTGACGGCCTGCGCGAGACGGCCGCCGGCAAGGGCAAGATCGGCACCACGGGCCGTGGCATTGGTCCGGCTTATGAGGACAAGGTCGGTCGCCGTGCGATCCGGGTCTGCGATCTCGCTCATCTTGATTCGCTGGAGCCGCAGCTCGATCGGCTGTCCGCCCACCATGACGCGTTGCGCGCCGGCTTTGGCGAGCCGCCCATCGACCGGGCCAAGCTGATCGCCGATCTGCGCGAGATCGCGCCGTTCGTGCTGCAGTTCGCCGAGCCGGTGTGGAAGCGGCTGCGCGATGTGCGCAAGGGCGGCAAGCGCATTCTGTTCGAGGGCGCGCAGGGCGTGCTGCTCGACGTGGACCACGGCACCTACCCGTTCGTCACCAGTTCCAACACGGTGAGCGGTACGGTCGCCTCGGGCTCCGGCATGGGGCCGAGTGCGGCTGGCTTCGTGCTCGGCATCGTGAAGGCCTACACCACCCGCGTCGGCTCCGGGCCGTTCCCCACCGAGCTGGTGGACGAGACCGGCGAGCGCCTCGGCCAGCGCGGCCATGAATTTGGCACCGTCACGGCCCGCAAGCGCCGCTGCGGCTGGTTCGACGCGGTGCTGGTCCGCCAGACCTGCGCGCTTTCGGGCGTCACGGGCATTGCCCTCACCAAGATCGACGTGCTCGACGGGTTCGAGACGATCAAGATCTGCACCGGCTACCGGCTGAATGGCGAAATCATCGATTATCTGCCCGCGCACGCGGCCGATCAGGCCGCCGTCGAGCCGGTGTATGAAGAGATGGACGGCTGGGAAGGCACCACCGTCGGCGCCCGCTCCTGGGCGGACCTGCCGGCGCAGGCCATCAAATATATCCGCCGCATCGAAGAGCTGATCGAATGCCCGGTCGCCAGCGTCTCAACCTCGCCACAGCGTGAGGACACGATCCTGGTGCGCGATCCGTTCGAGGATTGAGGACAGGCGGGGCGCGCGTTGGCGCGCCAGCATGCTTTCGCAAGGAAAAAGGCGGATCGACGCCGAACGGAGCTTCCTGTCCGGCATCGGTCCGCTTTCGCGGTCTTCGGGTCAGAAGAGCAAATAGAGCAGGATGATGATGGGAATCGGGATCCCGATCAGCCACAGCAAGATGCCTTTACCCATGTCATCAGTCTCCTTCTTGTCTCCTTGACCAATGCCTCGCGCGCCAATCCGTTGCCTTGATGGGCGAATGCGGCCCGCAATTGCAGTTTCGCGCGTGAGGGCCTAAAGCGCGCCGGCTATGAGCCGCTCCATCACATTCGCCATTCCCAAGGGACGCATTCTCGAAGAGGCCCTGCCGCTGCTGGCGCGCACGGGCATCGAGCCCGAGGCAGAGTTCCATAAGAAGGAAAGCCGGGCGCTGCGGTTCGCGACCAATGTCGAGGGCCTGTCCATCATCCGCGTGCGCGCGTTCGATGTCGCGACCTTTGTTGCGCATGGTGCGGCGCAGGTCGGTATTGTGGGATCGGATGTGATCGCCGAGTTCGGCTATTCCGAGCTGTATGCGCCAGTCGACCTCGATATCGGCCATTGCCGCCTGTCCATCGCCGAGCCGGCCGATGCCGTGCCCGAGGTGCTGGGCGCGGCCAGCCATGTCCGCGTCGCGACCAAATATCCGCATCTCACCCGCGCGCATTATGAGGCGCTGGGCATCCAGGCCGAGTGCGTGAAGTTGAATGGCGCGATGGAACTGGCGCCCTCGCTCGGGCTGGCGCGGCGGATCGTCGATCTCGTCTCGTCCGGCGCGACGCTGAAGGCCAATGGCCTCGCTGAAACCGCAAAGATCATGGACATTTCCGCGCGGCTGATCGTCAACCGCGCCGCGATGAAGATGCGCGCTGCCGAGCTGGTGCCGATGGTCGAGCGCTTCCGCGCTGCCGTGGAGGCCAGCCGTGCCGCTTGAGCTGGATGCCCGCGACGCCGCGTTCGCCGTGCAGTTCGACGCGCTGGTCAACGCCCGGCGCGAGGCGGATGAGGATGTCGCACAGGCTGTGCGCGATATCGTCCGGCGCGTGCGAGGCGAGGGCGACGCAGCGCTGGCCGACCTGACCGCGCGGTTCGACCGCTTCGATCTCGATGCGCAGGGCTGGTCGATCAGTGCCGAGCAATGCGCGCAGGCCTATGCGCAGATCGATGCGCCGCTGCGCGATGCGCTCAACCTCGCGGCCGAGCGGATCGCCACCTATCACGCGAAGCAGAAGCCGGAAGATGCCGGCTGGACCGACGAGGCCGGCGTGCGGCTCGGCGCGCGGTGGAACGCTGTGGAGGCGGCGGGCATTTATGTGCCGGGCGGGCTGGCGGCCTATCCCAGCTCGCTGCTGATGAATGCGATCCCGGCCAAGGTCGCTGGTGTCGAGCGCATCGTGATGATGTCGCCCACGCCGGGCGGGCAACTCAATCCGGCGGTGCTGGCAGCGGCGCACATCGCCGGCGTCAGCGAAATCTGGCGGGTTGGCGGCGCTCAGGCCGTGGCGGCGCTGGCCTATGGCACGGAGCGGATCAAGCCGGTGGACGTCGTCGTCGGGCCTGGCAATGCCTGGGTCGCGGAAGCCAAGAGGCAGGTTTACGGCGTGGTCGGCATCGACATGGTGGCGGGGCCGAGCGAGATCGTGGTCGTCGCGGACGGCAAGAATGATCCCGAATGGATCGCCGCCGATCTGCTCAGCCAGTCCGAGCATGACGAGACCAGCCAGTCGATCCTGCTCACGGATGATGCGGCCTTTGCAAAAGCCGTGGCCGCGTCGGTCGAGGACTGGCTCAATCGGCTCGAGACCGGCGCTCGCGCGCGGGTGAGCTGGACCAACAATGGCGCGATCATCCTGGTGCCGAACCTTGAGGCCGCGCTGCCGCTGGTCGACCGGCTGGCGCCCGAGCATCTCGAACTGGCCGTGGACGATCCGCAGCCGCTGTTCGACAAGGTGCGCCACGCGGGATCGGTGTTCATGGGCCGGATGACGCCGGAGGCAATCGGCGATTATGTCGCCGGGCCGAACCATGTGCTGCCGACCGGGCGGCGCGCGCGCTTCTCCTCCGGCCTCTCCGTGCTGGATTTCATGAAGCGCACGAGCTTCCTCCAACTCGACGCGCGCGCCATTGGCACCATCGGCCCTGCGGCGCTGGCGCTGGCGCAGGCGGAAGGGCTGCCGGCCCACGCGGCCAGCGTGGCGGTGCGGCTGAATAAGGATTAAATATAGACCGTTCGCCCTGAGCCTGTCGAAGGGCCGTATTTTCTTCGATCTTGTTCGGAAAGAACGACAGCCCCCTTCGACTGCTGCAAGCAGTCGCTCAGGACAGCCCTTTGACAAGCTCAGGGCGAACGGAATTAGAGTTTCCAGGTGACGGTTGGTAGTTGGGAAATCCCGTATCCATCGCGCGCCCGAACCGATATGAAGGACGCAATGAAGCCAACGAAATCAAAGTCCCGCTCTGCGGCGCGGCTGGCGGCCGTGCAGGCGCTCTATCAGCAGGAGATGGAAAGCACGCCTCTGCCGCTGCTCCTCCACGAGTTCCATCAGCACCGCCTCGGCGCAACCATCGAGGACGTGACCTATCACCCGGCCGAACAGGCCTTCTTCGATGATGTGGTGAAGGGCGTGGACGCGCGCCGCGACGAGATCGACCAGCATATCATCGATCGGCTGGCCAAGGGCTGGTCGATGGAGCGCCTCGACAAGCCAATGCGGCAGATCCTGCGCGCCGGCACCTATGAGCTGCTTGCCCGCGCCGATGTGCCGACGGCGAGCGTCATCAGCGAATATGTCGATGTCGCCCACGCCTTCTACGACAAGCGCGAGGCCGGCTTCGTCAACGGCCTGCTCGACGGCATCGCCAAGAGCGTGCGCAGCTAAGATGAGCGCGGAGGCGGACCTTCTCCGCCGTCTGCGCGCCATGGCGAGCGACCCCGCGGCGCGCGGCCTGATGGACGATGTCGCGGTGATGCCCACCATGGGGCAGCAACTCGTCATCACCAGCGACACGATGGTCGAAGGCGTGCATTTCCGCGCCGACGATCCACCCGAGACCGTCGGCTGGAAGCTGGCGGCGGTCAACCTCTCCGATCTCGCCTCCAAGGGCGCCGTGCCTGTTGCCTGCCTGCTAAACTATGGACTGACGGGTCAGCCCGGCTGGGACGAGACGTTTCTGGACGGGCTGGGGCGGGCGCTGCGCAGCTTCGGAATGCACCTCATCGGCGGCGATACCGTAAAGCTGCCGGCGGGCGCGCCGCGCGTGCTTAGCCTGACCGCCATGGGCGAGGTGCCCGCACATGAACAGGTGCCGGCGCGCACCGGCGCACGACCGGGCGACCGCTTGTTCGTTTCCGGCCCGATCGGCGATGCAGGGGCTGGGCTCGCTTTGCTCGATGAGGGGTTGAAGGAGCCGGCGGAACTGATCCGTGCCTATCGCGTGCCCACGCCGCATATCACGCTCGGGCAGACACTCTCGTCGCAGGCGCATGCGATGATGGACGTCTCCGACGGGTTGCTGATCGACGCGCAGCGCATGGCGCTGGCCAGCGATTGCGCGGTAGAGATCAATCAGGTGCCGCTGTCGGATGCCTATGTGTCGCTGCGCGGGAACGGCATCGAGGCGCGGCTGGCTGCTGCGACGGCCGGCGATGATTATGTGCTGCTCGTTGCCTTGCCCGGCACGCTGGCGCCGCCGCGCGGACTGCTGGAGGTCGGGCGGTTCAAGCATGGCGAGGGGCTGACGGTGCGGCTGGATGGCAAGGCAGTGCCGTTGCCGGCGCGGCTGGGTTACGAGCACGGCTAGGGATCGACGGTCGCTCTTGCCTCCGTTCGTGCTGAGTAGGCTCTGAGTAGCGCCGTGGCGCGTATCGAGGCGCCGTATCGAAGCATCGCGCCGCCAGCGGTCCTTCGATACGCCATTTCGACAGGCTCAATGGTTACTCAGGACGAACGGATTAGGGGAGTGCGGCCGTTGGGCTGATCGCAAGGCCGGCGACCTGTTCGTGAGCTGTTACGGCCTTATTCCTGGCCCCGTTCGTGTCGAGGCCTTCGACTGCCCGCAGGGCGCGCGCTCAGGATAAACTTCAGCCGTAAGCTGAAGTCGAGACACCCCGCCCAGTAAGCGGGGCTTGCGGCATCTCGACTTCGCTCGATGCGAACGGGGGTAAGGTGAGTGAGGGTCGCCTCCCAATCGTCCCCTCCGTTTAACCGCTTGACGGCACGGGAGAGCGGTTTACCTTCCGCTCCAAAGCCGAACATGGGCGGTCAACGCCCGGGCACCGTCACAGGGGAGAACGCGATATGACCTCGGTCTTGATCGCCATTGGTTGCGGCCTGCTTGCCGTGATCTATGGTCTGGTGACCAGTCGCCAGGTGCTGAGCGCGCCGGCCGGTAGTGCCAGGATGCAGGAAATTGCGGGTGCCATTCAGGAAGGCGCCAAAGCCTATCTCGGGCGACAATATACCACCATCGCTATCGTCGGCGTCATCGTCGCCATCATTCTCTTCTTCACGCTCGGTCTGCTCTCCACCGTCTCATTCCTGATCGGTGCGGTGCTCTCGGGCGTCGCCGGCTATGTCGGCATGAACATTTCCGTGCGAGCCAATGTCCGCACCGCGCAGGCCGCGAGCGAATCCCTGCAGGGCGGGCTGACGCTGGCCTTCCGGTCCGGCGCGGTTACCGGCATGCTCGTGGCGGGCCTCGGCCTGCTCTCCATCGCCGGGACGTTCTGGTATCTGACCGGGCCGGGCGGCCTCGCGCCCAATGATCGCTCGATCATCGCAGCGCTGACGGCGCTGGCCTTCGGTGCCTCGCTCATCTCCATCTTCGCGCGGCTGGGCGGCGGCATCTTCACCAAGGCGGCCGATGTGGGCGCCGATCTCGTCGGCAAGGTCGAGGCCGGCATTCCCGAGGACGATCCGCGCAATCCGGCGGTCATTGCGGACAATGTCGGCGACAATGTCGGCGACTGCGCCGGCATGGCCGCCGATCTGTTCGAGACCTATGTGGTGACGCTCGGCCTCACCATGGTCTCCATCGCGCTGCTGGTCGATGCGCCGTCTGCGCAACTCATGGCGCTGATGTCACTGCCGCTGGTCGTCGGCGGCATCTGCATCATCACCTCGATCATCGGCACCTATTTCGTGCGGCTGGGCAAGTCGCAGAACATCATGGGCGCGCTCTACAAGGGCTTCTGGGTGACGGCGGGCCTCTCGGTGCTCGGCATCTATTATGTCACCAACCGCGTGCTGGGCGACATGGATATGGCGATCGGCGCGGGGCTGGATGGCACCGGTGGCTATACCGGCATGGCGCTGTTCTGGTGCATGTTGATCGGCCTGATCGTCACCGGCCTGCTGGTGTGGATCACGGAATATTACACCGGCACCAACTATCGCCCGGTCAAGTCCATCGCCAAGGCGAGCGTCACGGGCCATGGCACCAATGTGATCCAGGGTCTGGCGATCAGCCTGGAATCGACGGCGCTGCCGACGTTGGTCATCACCATCGCGGTGATCGCAACCTACCAGATCGCCGGGATCATCGGCGTGGCCTTCGCGGCTACCTCGCTGTTGGCACTGGCCGGCATGGTCGTCGCGCTCGATGCTTATGGTCCGGTGACCGACAATGCCGGCGGCATCGCGGAAATGGCGGGCTTGCCCGATGATGTGCGCCACCGCACCGATGCGCTCGATGCCGTGGGTAACACCACCAAGGCGGTGACCAAGGGCTATGCCATCGGTTCGGCGGCGCTGGCCGCACTGGTGCTGTTCGGGGCGTACACGGCGGATCTGGAAATCTACTTCCCGGACATCGCGGTCGATTTCTCCCTGAGCAATCCCTACGTCATCGTGGGTCTGCTGCTGGGGGCGTTGCTGCCCTATCTGTTCGGCGCATTCGGCATGACTGCCGTGGGTCGGGCAGCGGGCGCGGTGGTCGAGGATGTGCGTGAGCAGTTCCGCAGCGATTCGGGCATCATGGCGGGCACGTCCCGACCCAATTATGCCCGCACCGTAGACATCGTGACCAAGGCGGCGATCAAGGAAATGATCATTCCCTCGCTCCTGCCGGTGCTGACGCCCATCGCGGTCTATTTCATCATCACCGCCGTGGCGGGGCAGGCGCAGGGCTTCGCGGCGCTGGGCGCGCTGCTGCTTGGCGTGATCGTTTCTGGGCTGTTCGTCGCTATCTCGATGACGAGTGGCGGCGGCGCCTGGGACAATGCCAAGAAATATATCGAGGATGGCCATCATGGCGGCAAGGGCTCCGAGGCCCACAAGGCGGCTGTCACCGGCGACACGGTGGGCGATCCCTACAAGGATACGGCCGGCCCGGCGGTCAACCCGATGATCAAGATCACCAATATCGTGGCGCTGCTTCTGCTCGCCGCGCTGGCGCACGGGGCGATGTAAAGATCCCGGCGCACAATCCCGGAAACGGGAGAGGAGGAAAGCCCGTCCGGATCCTGTCCGGGCGGGCTTTTCACGTCTTGGCCGATGGGCCCTCTCCGCGATGCTGGCGAGCCGGAGGCGCCGACGCTATAGCGCCGGCCATGTCTTCTGCGCTTGCCTCCTTCCAGTCCCAGCTTGACGCGCTGGAGCGTCGCGCACGCCGGCGACGGCTCATGCCGCGCGCTGGCCATGATTTCGCGTCCAACGACTATCTCGGCCTTGCCGGCGATCCGGCGATTGCGGCTGCGGTGGCTGATGCGCTGGCGCGGGGTGTGCCGGTCGGCTCGGGCGGGTCGCGGCTGCTGCGCGGCAATGCGCCGGAGCATGAGGCACTGGAGGTGCAGGCCGCGCAGATATTCGGCAGCGAGGCGGCTTTGTTTTTGGCCAATGGCTTTGCCGCGAACATCGCCATTCTTGCCGGCCTGCCGGGTCCGGGCGATCTTGTCGTCGCGGATGCGCTCATTCACGCCAGCGCCCATGACGGGATGAAGCTCGGCAAGGCCCGCTCCGTGCTGGCGCAGCATAATGATGCCGACGCCTTTGCCGATGCCATTGCCGGTTGGCGGCGCGAGGGGGGCACGGGGCGGGTGTGGATCGTCGCCGAAACGCTCTATTCCATGGACGGTGACAGGGCGCCGGTCGATGACCTTGCCGCTGTCGCCGCGCGACATGATGCGATGCTGGTGCTGGACGAGGCACACGCGACCGCCGTTCACGGGCCGGGCGGGCGGGGCCTGGGCGCGCATCTTGAGTCGGCGGAGAATGTCATTGCGCTCCACACCTGCGGCAAGGGGCTGGGCGCGGAGGGGGCGCTGGTGACGGCCACGCGGCCGATCATCGATCTGCTGGTCAATCGCGGGCGCAGCTTCGTCTTCTCGACGGCGCCATCGCCGCTGATGGCGGTTGCGGTGCAGGCCGCGCTGGCGCGCAGTCTGGAGGGCGACGATCTGCGCGCCCGCCTGAGCGATCTGATCGATCATGCTGCGCAGCATTTATGCGCGCCGCTGGGGCTTCCCGCGCCTGCCAGCCAGGTCCTGCCGATCGTGCTGGGGGACGATGCGCGGACGATGCAGGTTGCGGCCTTGCTGCAGCAGGCCGGGTTCGATGTGCGCGGTATCCGCCCGCCCACGGTGCCGCGCGGCACCGCGCGCCTGCGCCTGTCGCTCACGCTGAATGTCGATGAGGAGATCATCGCAGAACTGGGGGAAGCCTTGCAGCAAGCGCTCCGACAGGTGCCGGCATGAGCGGCGCCCTCATTGTGTCGGGCACCGATACCGGCATCGGCAAGACGGTGGTTGCGGCCGGCCTCGCTGCTGCTCTCGGCGCCTCCTACTGGAAGCCGATCCAGGCCGGCACGGCCGATGGCACGGACAGTGCGGATGCCGTGGCGCTCGGCGTCGCGCCGGATCGATGCCTGCCGGAGGCGTATCGATTGGCGCTCCCGGCCTCGCCGCATCTGGCCGCCGAGCGGGAAGGGCTTGTGCTGGACCCGTCCCGTCTCGCCCTCCCGTCCGCGCGTCCGCTGATCGTCGAGGGCGCCGGCGGCTTGATGGTGCCCGTCCGCCGCGATCCGCCGATGTTGATGATCGACCTGTTCGCGGGCTGGGGCGCGCCGGTGTTGCTCGTCGCGCGGACGGGGCTGGGCACGATCAACCATAGCCTGCTGAGCATCGAAGCTCTGAAGGGGCGGTCCATCCCCATTGCCGGGCTGATCTTCGTCGGGGAGGCACATCCCGACAATGAGACGATCGTGCCGGCGCTCACCGGTGTGCGCAGCTTCGGCCGCCTGCCGATGCTGGACCCGCTCGATGCCGCGCATCTGCGGCAGGCCATGCACGCGCATATTGATCTGGCCGGGGTGCGCACGGCGATGGGCATGGCATCATGACCTCCCCTGTTTGGCATCCGTTCACGCAGCACGGGCTCGGCGAGCCCATCCCGCAGATCGTCTCCGCCTCCGGGGCTTGGCTGACCTGCAATGACGGCCATCGACTGCTCGACGGCATCTCAAGCTGGTGGGTCATCACCCACGGCCATTGCGAACCGCGCATCGCGGCGGCCATCGCGGCGCAGGCGGGCACGCTCGATCAGATGATCTTCGCGGGCTACACCCACCCGCAGGCGGAGGCGCTGGCCCGGTCGCTGGTGGCGCTGACCCCGCCCGGCCTGGATCATGTATTCTTCTCGGACAGTGGGTCGACGGCTGTCGAGGTGGCGCTCAAAATGGCGCTCGGCCATTGGCACAATCGCGGCGAGGCGCGGCACCGCCTGTTGGTGCTCGAGCATAGCTATCATGGCGATACCATTGGCACGATGTCGGTGGGCGAGCGCGGCGTGTTCAATCGCGCTTATGCACCGCTGCTGTTCGACGCGGAGACGGTGCCCTTTCCCGCGCAAGGGCAGGTACAGGCCAGCCTCGATGCACTGGAGCGGCTGTGCCGGACGGGCGGGAAGCCTGCGGCGTTCATTGTCGAGCCGCTGGTGCTCGGGGCCGGCGGGATGCTGTTCTATCCGCCCGAAACACTCCGCGCCTTTGCCGAAATTTGTGCGCAGCATGATGTGCTCTTCATCGTGGATGAAGTGATGACCGGCTGGGGCCGCACCGGCACGCTCTTCGCATGCGAACAGGCCGGCGTGGCGCCGGATATCCTCTGCCTGGCCAAGGGGCTGACCGGAGGCGCAGTCCCCTTAGCGGCGACGTTGGCCAGCGCAGCAATTTTCGAGTCGCACCGCAGCATGGACCGCGCGACGATGTTCTTTCACTCATCGAGTTTCACGGCCAACCCGGTCTGCTGCGCGGCGGCCAATGCCAATCTGGCGATCTGGCGAGACGAGGATGTGCCGGGGCGCATCGCCGCGCTGGGCTTGGCCCTTGATGAAGGGCTGGCAACGCTCGCCGGCCGTGGCCGCCTGCACAACCCCCGGCGGATCGGTGCCATTGCGGCCATCGACATGGTGGTGCCCGATGGCGGCTATCTGTCGGACGTCGCCCCCCGCTTGCGGGCGCATGCGCTGGCGCAGGGGCTCTTGCTACGGCCGCTCGGCAACACCATTTATCTCATGCCGCCTTATCGTACGACGCCGGCCGAGATTGCGCAGGCTTTCTCCGTCATTGCGGACGCGGTGGATACCCGCCCGAACTGGCACACGCGCTGAAATTCACCGGACGGCTCAATCGCTTCCCAATCCGCGCTTTTGCGGCTATGGGGCGCCATTCGCGAAAAACTGGAAGATTATGGCCAAAGAAGAACTCCTCGAGATGCGCGGGCAGGTGGTTGAGCTGCTGCCCAACGCCATGTTCCGCGTCCGTCTGGAAAATGATCACGAAATCCTCGGTCACACCGCAGGCAAGATGCGCAAGAACCGCATCCGCGTGCTCGTCGGTGACGAAGTGCTGGTCGAGCTGACGCCCTATGACCTGACCAAGGGCCGGATCACCTATCGCTACATGCCCGGCCGCGGCGGCCCTGGCCCCGGCCAGCCCTGATCGGCAGCGCGGTGGCGTCTCCGCCCCGCGGTAGCCGGACAGGCGACTCCATGCGCCTCATTCTCGCATCCGCCTCGCCGCGCCGACTGGACCTTCTCGCCCAGATCGGCGTGACGCCCGATGGCGTGGACCCTGCCGACATCGACGAAACGCCGGGCAAGACCGAGCTGCCGGCGCCCTATGCCGCGCGCATGGCCGCGCAGAAGGGCGCGGCGGTGGCGGCGCGTCATCCCGGCGCGCTGGTGCTGAGCGGCGATACGGTGGTCGCCTGCGGGCGGCGCATTCTCCCCAAGGCGGAGGATGAGGCGACCGCCCGTATTTGCCTGACGCTGCTTTCCGGCCGGCGCCATCGCGTGCTGAGTGCGGTCACGCTGATCGATGCTGAGGGCAAGGCGCGCCACAAGCTCTCGACCAGCACCGTCACCTTCAAGCGCCTGCACCCGCAGGAGATCGATGCCTATCTCGCCAGTGGCGAGTGGGACGGCAAGGCGGGTGGCTATGCCATTCAGGGACGCGCGGCGGGACTGATTCGCGCCCTCTCCGGCAGCCCGTCCGGCGTGATCGGCCTGCCGCTCTACGAAACGCGCACGCTCCTCCTTTCAGCAGGCTATTCTTGTGACTGATACACCCACGACGCTCCACTGGCTGTATGAAGAGGGCATTGGCGAGGCGCGCGCCGCGCTGGTGAGGGGCGGGCGGATCGTCGAGGCTCAGATCGAGCGGGAAGACAAGCGCGCCCGCGCAGGCGGCATTCATTCAGGGCGGCTGGTGCGCACGCTCATCGCCCGCAAGCGCGGCATCGCGCGGCTGGATAGCGGCGAGATGGTCCTGATCGAGCCGATCCCGCCCAAGGTGGCGGAAGGCGCGCCGGTGCGCGTCGAGATCCTGCGCGAGGCTATCGCCGAGCCGGGGCTGGACGAGGCGCGCGAGAAGCTGGCCAAGGGGCGCATCGCGCAGCCCGGCGTACAGGCCGGTCCCGGGCCGAGCCTGCTCCAGCGCCTGCAGGCGAGCGGCGTGCCGATCGTGCCATGCCCGGCGCATGAGGCCGACCGCATGGAAGCGGCCGGCTGGAGCGAGTTGCTGGCCGAGGCGATGAGCGGTGAGGTCGGCGCCGAGGATGCCGCGTTGCGCATCTTCCCGACGCCGGCGATGACGCTCATCGATGTGGACGGCGCCGCGCCGCCTGCCCAGCTCGGCCCCAAAGGCGCCAAGCTCGCGGCACAGGCCATTGCGCGCATGGGCATATCCGGCTCCATCGGCATCGATCTGCCGACGATGAATAACAAGGACGAGCGCCTGATCGCGGCGGCGCAGATCGACAAATATCTGCCCCAGCCCTTCGAGCGCACGGCGGTCAACGGCTTTGGCTTCGTGCAGATCATCCGCAAGCGCGAGCGGCCCTCGCTCATGGAACTGCTGCGCGCCGACCCGGTGCGCGCGGCGAGCATGGCGGCGCTACGCGCGGCCGAGCGGCAAGAGACGGCCGGCGGAGGAGGCGGGCCGGTCGTGCTGACGGTGCCGGCTGCGGTGGCCAAGGATATCCGCACTCATCCGGACTGGATCAAGCTGCTGGAGCGCCGGCGCGGCGGGTCGCTGGACCTGCGCATCGACGACGCCCTGGCGCTGGGGGCGCATCATGCCCATTAAGAATGTCTGCCCCTTGTGCCGCCAGCCGAGCGTGCAGGAATTTCGCCCCTTCTGCTCGCGCGGCTGCCGCGACCGTGATCTGATCGGCTGGATGGACGAGGGTTATCGCGTCCCCGTCCGTACCGATGATGACGAGGATGGCGAAGGCGGCAGTGCCGGGCCCGCCAATGAAGACGGTTCACGGGGCTGACCGGGGCGCAAGGCCGGCCAAATGCGGGTAGAATGCGCATCTTCCTCTCCCGTCACTTTCTTGAACGGAAAAGGTCGAAACGGGGCTGGACATGCCCCCGCGACCATGCTTATAGCGCACGCTCTTTCGCCGGGTCTTGCACCAAAGGCGATCCCCGTGCCCGGGTAGCTCAGTTGGTAGAGCATGCGACTGAAAATCGCAGTGTCGGCGGTTCGACTCCGTCCCCGGGCACCACTTTCCTCAGCATTTGAAAGTCTGGTGACCGTCGCAAGCGGGTGCTGCGCTATTGCAGGTTCTTCTGCCGCACGACCCAGCGCGGGTTGCGGCACAGGCCGCAATCGGTGCCGACGAACATGGCGCGCGCGTGGGGATCGCCCTTGAGGCGCCAGTCCAGCCAGGCGACGGCCACCTTGCCGAACTCGCCGCCATTCTTCTCCCAATAGGTGCCCTCATGCGGGGTCTGCTTGCGATAGGCGCGCAGGGCCGGGATGTTCGGCAGATGGGCGAAGTCGTCATTCGCGTTGGGGAAGGCGACATCCATCTCATCGCCGCTGATATAGGCGACCGCACCATGCAGCTTGGCCAGATCGGCCTTGACCAGCGCCTTGCCGCCGGCGGTGGCATTGAGGCCGGACTCGTCAGGGAACAGGCCCATATTCCACACGACGGTGGTGGTCACGCGCCTGTCGGCACCCGCCTCGATCGCCTGCACGCCGCCGCAGGACATGCCCATCACCGCAATGTTCGCCGTGTCGATGCGGCCCTGATAGGGGCTACCGGCACGGCTGTTCTCGGCGATGGCCCAGTCGATGGCGGCGATCAGCTGCCGGGCCGATGTCGGGGCGGGCGGTGCCGTTGCCGGATCGGGCGGGCCTTGGTTGGGGGCAGGCTCGGGTCGCCAGCGCTGATCCTCCAGCGCGCCGATCTTGCCGTTCGACACGACGAGATAGCCGTGGGAGGCGATCTCGCTGAGGAACCAGCGGAACCACGTGCCCTTGTCCAGACAGCCGCCAACGCCCCACACCACAATAGGGAGCTTCTGGTTCGGCAGCGTGCCCCCCCGCAGGGGATCATAGATCGTGTGATCGGGCAGGCGGGCATCGGTGGACGGGGTCACCGGAAATGGGCCAGAGCCGAGCGGCGTCTCGTTCGACACTGCCTTTGGCAGACCACTGGTCGCGCAGGCGCTGAGGCCAGCGACGCCCGCCAAAGCCATCATGCCGGAGAGGATGATTTTCCGAACAGCCTTCACTCGCAACGCCCTTGTTCTCACGATCTTCATAGGGCGCACAGTGCCGCGCGGGGCGGTCATTGGCTCCATAAAATTGTTAGGCAATGCAGGTCGTCTTCAGCTTGCGCCGCCGATTGCGCCCGGCGTCAGCACCAGCGCCAGCAGGATGAGCGCGGTGGCGATATAGGCCCAGACGCCCATGCCTGCCCAGGCCGCGCGCAGGGCGCCGCCCTCCATGCCGTCGGCCTTCTGCAGCCGGCGGGCGTAGATGATTGTCCCGGTGACCGAGAGGCCGGTCATCAGCACGCCGAACAGGAACCAGACGATCTTGGTCGGCAGGCCGCCGAGGTCGCCGAAGTGGAGCGGGTCAGCCATTTCCGAGATACGCTGATGGGCGTTGAGGTCGCGCCCATCGAGCAGGGCGGTCACGCGGCCGGTGGAGGGATCGACGGCGACACCATTGGCGCGGTCCCGCACTAGCCAGGCCTGATCCTGCCCGAGGAAGATGACGCCATTGTCCGGCGTGAAGCGGATTTCCCTGATCGAGAGCGTCGGCTTGGCCGCATGGGCGACTGCGACCAGCCGATCCAGCGCGGCGCCGGTCGGCGGCGGCGCAGTGGCGGCGGCGACCTCGGGCAGCTCCGGCACCGGCGCCCGACCGCCGAGCGTTTCGACCAGATACCAGAGCCCGGTCACCGTGATGAGCGCGACGAACCACAGGCACCACAGGCCGGCAAGGCGGTGCAGGTCGCCATGGAAGCGTCGTGAGTCCCCGCGTCTTGGCGCGCGGAAGAAGCCGCGCCACCATTTCTTGTACGTCACGATACCCGTGACGAGCGATGCCAGTAGCAGCAGCGAGAGCGCGCTGACGATGGGAATGCCGATCTTGGTCGGCAGCATGAGGTGGCGATGCACCTGCCGTAGGAAGCGGTGGACATTGGCCCAGCCATGGGTGCCGGTCACCTGCGCTTCCCAGGGATCGACATAGACGCGGCGGGGCGAACCCTTGCCCATGTCCACCCACACCTCCGCGGCGAACCAGGGATCGAGTGGGGCGTGGACCATCTGCAGCCGCCCCTCCGGCTCCGCGCGGGCGGCCGCCTGCGCAATCGCACCCCAGCTTGCTACGGGCCCATCCTGCTGGGTGACGCGCATGGCTGGAGTCACCAGCCAGTCGATCTCATGCGCGAACACCGCCAGCGTGCCGGTCGCGAGAATGAAGGTCAGGAAAATCGATAGCTTTAACCCCGCCCAGCTATGGACACGCCACCAGATCGAACGGGGTTTGGGCTTCCGGGCGCTTGTCATGAACGCTTAGAACTTGAACCGCAGCTCGGCGAGGAAGGTGCGCGGCTCGCCGGGGAAGTGCCCGCTCTGCGCGCTGAAGCCCGAGGCGGCGTAGACCGTGTCGAAGATGTTATCCACCCGCAGCAGCACCTCGGCAAAGCCCAGCCCCTTGGTGATCGAGGCGTCGAAGATCGTGTAGGGCTTCACCGTCTGCCCGGATAGGCTGATGCGGCGCGAGACATGCTCGCCGCCGAAGGCGAAAGCGGTGTCGATGACGGGCAGCTGATAGCGCGTCCAGAAGCCGACCTTGTGGCGCGGGGCATTGGCGAACCGGTCACCGACGGCATTGGTAATGGCTTGGCCGGGGGCCGTGTCGGTGATGCGGGCGTCGTTATAGCCATAGTTGACGAGCAACACCCAGTTGGGCGTGATGTCCGTGGCGAGGTCGATCTCGAACCCCTTGCTGGTCACTTCGCCGATGGGCGCCAACTGATCGACACCGTTGACCGGCGCACGGGTGGTATCGACCTGCAGGATGTTCCGCCGCACGATCCGGTACACAGCGGCATTCGCCTGAATGCGCCCGTCGAGCAGCTCGGTCTTGATACCGCCTTCGATTTGATTGCCAGTCACCGGCGCGAAGGGGCCGCCCGCATTGGCGTCCTGACTGGCGGCGCTCTGCGGCTCGAAGCTCTGCGACCAGCTTACGTAGGTCGAAACGTCCGGTCGGGGTTTGAAGATCAGACCGGTGCGGAAGCTGATATCATTATCAGTGTAGGATGATCGACTGCTGACGGTGCCGCCAGTGCTGGTCGTCACCTTGTCCTGGAACCAGTCGTAGCGCATCCCGCCGACCAGCAGCAGCGCATCGGTGAGGCTGATCTGGTCCTGCAGATAGACGCCGCGCCGCTTCGAGCGTGTGTCGGTGGTGGTGAAGGGCAGCAGGGCGGCGCGGGCGGCATCCCCCTTGCCTGCACCGTAGATCGGGTTGGAGAGGCTGAGCGAGCTGACCCCGGCCCGCAGGATGCGGGAGTCGAGAAGGTTCGTCTCGTCATACCAGTCCGCACCCGCCTGGAACTTATGTTCCATGCCGAACAGATCGACACGCGCTGTGGCGTTGGCCATGAAGGACAGGCCATCGACCGGGCGGATCTGGTCGCGGAACTCACGGCGGACAAGATCGGAATTGTTGGGGTCCAGCCCACGCGGCTCATGATATTGCTGGACCTCGCGCGCGGTGAAGTAACGCACGCCGGCATCGAAGGTCACCCGCTCGCCGATCGCGGTTTGATAGCGCGCCTGATAGGCTTCGCTTGTCAGGTGCAGGAAGTCGGTCGGCTCATTGGCGTTCCAGCGAATGTCGGTGAGGAAATTGCCGGCATCATCGACGAGCACGCCGCGCAGGCGATTGGCGCGCAGCTCATTGTCATAGATGGTCGCCTGCAGCGTTAGCTTGCCGCCTTCATTGGTCTTGATGGCGATGCCAGCGTCGGCGATGCGCGACTTGTTCTGAGTGTTGAGCCGGTAAGGGTCCATGGACTCATAGAAGCCACCCACGCGATAGGTGACGATGCCCTCGGCATCGATCGGCCCTGTCGCCTCGGCGGAGATACCGACGCGGTCGTAATTGCCGCCGGTCACCACCATGCTGAGCGCGCGCTTGTCGGATGGTGTCTTGGAGACATAGTTGATGATGCCGCCGGGCGAACCGGGGCCGAAGAACAGGCCGGACGGCCCCTTGAGCACTTCCACCCGCTCGATGTTGAACAATTGCGGCACGGAAAAGCCGATGAACGGGTTGCCGCGCTGCCCATCGTAGAAGGACTGGTCCTGCCGGAAACCGCGGAAGGTGACACCGGCGTAGCTGAAGGCGCTCACGCCGGAGATGTTGCGATAGATGTCGGTCGCATCGCGCGCGCCCTGATCGGCAAACAGCTCGGACTTGATGACCTGAACGGCCTGCGGGATGTTCATGGGGTCTTCGGCGGCCTTGCCGACCGTCGTCTCATCCGCGCGGTAGAGGCGCTGAACGCGGCCCGTCACGATGATCGTGTCGTCGCTATCCGCGCCAGCTTCCGCCGGGGCGCCTTCCATCTGGGCCATAGCGGGGGCAGCGGACAGCGCGACGGACGCCAGCAGAACGGATCGGAGAAAAGACAAGACAGCCCCCTGAATGAATCGATAATGCGAGTAAGTCGCAACTATGTCGATTGTTCGGGCGATGCAATCCCTTGCCGCAAGAAAAGGACGATTGCGCTCGGTTCAGGGTTTAGGGCTACGTCCGATCAGGCCGATAGGCTGGCGTCCCGCTTGAGCGCGCAGGCCGCGCGCCAATAATGGAAGGCAGCCAGCGCATAGAGCGCGATGCTGGCCAGCAGGGCGTGGCGCACACCCCAGGCGGAGGCTGTCGCGCAGGCGCCGGTCAGGCGGGGGGCCGTGCAGACGCTCTTGAAGCCGGGCATTGCCAGACCGGCGAAGATGTCGCTCGCCAAGCCGATGATCGGCGGGCCGAGGCCAACGCCGACCAGCGTGGCGATGAAGAAGTAGATGAAGGCCGCCGTCGTCCGCGCATTGGGCGCGACGAGGTTCTGCAGGGCGACCAACGTCGGCACCGAATAGAAGAACAGGAAGACGCCGGCCACGGTCAGGCAGACGAGCGCCGGCAGCGGACTGCCCAGCGAATAGCCGATCAGATAGAGCGGCACGCTGGTGGCGATGCCACAAAAGGGCAGCAGCGCATACCAATGCTGTCCGCGCCGGGCGATGAAGTCGATCCCGACGCCGCCCAGCACCATGCCGGCCGTGGCCGCCGTGGACGAGATGATCGCCACATAGACGCCGGCCTGCGTGATCGAGAGATCATGGACGCGCATGAAGAACGGCGCCGTGAAAGCACCGCCGGCGTAGAGCGCCATGCTAGAAAGGGCGAGGCCGATGAGCAGATTGCGGAACACCGCCTTGCGCGCCATCATGCTCATGACCTCTCCCATCGGCGGGGGCGGCGTCGCGGCTTTGCTGGTCGGCCGGGCGCCGTTGCTCAGGCCATCGCTTAAACCTCTGGGCGGATCGCGCAGCAACAGGCGGAAGAGGAGGGCGACGATGAGGCCGGGACCACATACCGCGATCATCGCGGTCCGCCAGCCATGGTCCTTGGCGATCCACACCGCCGCCAGCGCACCGATGAACGAGCCGAGCGGGGAGCCGAGCCGCATCATGGTGATCGCGAAGCCGCGCTGATGCGGCGGGAAATGATCGCCGATGAGCGAGGTGCTAGGTGCCTGCACGCCCGCCTCGCCGATGCCGACGCCGATCCGGCACAGGAAGAGCTGCCAGAAATTTGCCGACAGCCCGCACAGCGCGCTCATCAGCGAGAACAGCCCCACCGAGACGGAAATGATCGTGATCCGGTCGCGTCGTTCCGCAAGGCGCGCGATCGGCAAGCCCAGCGTGGAATAGAGGATGGCAAAGCCGAGCCCGCCCAGCAGCCCGAGCTGGAAATCGGTGAGCCCAAGATCCTCCTTGATCGGTTGCCCAAGCGTCTGCACGATCACCCGGTCGATATAGGCGAAGGCGGCGACCAGCATGATCAGCGCCAGCAGCATGGCGCGATAGCCGGGGCCATAATGTCGCTGCGATGGGGTGGTCGAGGCGTCGTTGGTCATGGGGCCTGCGCAATAGGGGGTGGGACGAAAGGCGCTTGCCGGCGCGCAGACGGTATAGACCGGCCAGTCGGCGACGCAAGACTGTTGATGACTCAATGAATTGCTTTTGCCGCGCAATTGTTGCAGTGGAAGAGTTTGGCGACGTGGCTTGGGGGCGCGTCGCCGCAGCTTGACCGCTGGGGCGTGGGCCGGGCAAGGGGGCAGCGATTTGAAAGATGAGCGATGAGAAAGTGCAGTCGAAGGTGAGCGGTCGTAAAGCAGGCGCGGCGGACGAGGTCCAGCTCCCCGGCTGGAACCTTGATGAGCTCAACTATCCGACGTTCCGGATGACGCTGATCGCCAAGATCATGGATCGCCTGACCATTCGCAATCTCGCCGAGATTGAGGACATCACCTATGCGGAATGGCGGGTGATGGCGCGGCTCGCCACGATGCACCAGGGGGGAACGGTGCGGCAGGTGGCCGAGATGGCCTGGGTCGACCGGGCTGAAGTCAGCCGCGCCGTCAGCACCCTTGAAGAGAAGGGCTATACGCTGCGCATGGAGAACCCCCATGACCGGCGGGCGCCCATTCTCAAGATGACTGCCGTGGGGCTGGAGCGATACCGCGCGGCGCTGGCCGAACGGAAAGCCTTCCACGAACTGCTGACCGCGAAACTCTCCGACAAGGAGTGTGAGACGCTCAACCAGCTGCTCGCCAAGATCGGCGAGCAGCTGGTCGTGCTTTCGCAACCGGTGTCGACCGACGCGGTTAAATGATCGCGTAATAGCGGAACAGCGAATGGTCCGGCGCGTCGTCCGGCGTCAGTTTCGGGCGACGCTGCCCAACGCCGACGATCACGGTGCGGTTGAGCCAGCCATGCGGCCCGTCCGGCGCGCGGAAATAGGGCGTGCAGCGGAAATAGGACGATGTCTTGGTGCCATCCGGTAGATCCAGCGGACCGTGCACATAGCCAAGGTTGCGGATATAGATCAGCGCGCCGTCATCCGCCTCGATCATATAATGGGCATTGAGCTCCACCACCTTGTCGGTGCGGACCACCGGCCAGTCTGCGCCGCTATAATCGACCAGCTTGCCATTGAGGCGCGGCCCCTCGACGGTGCTGCCTTCGCCTACGGACGTGTAGCCGTGATTGGGGCCGCCCGCATGGATGGCGCCAGTCGCCCAGCGCTTGTCGAAATTGATGCGGATGTCGAAGACATGATCGTAGCGAAGGGCGAGGGGATCGTCAGTCATGGATGTCCTTGCGGCTTGTGTTGATAGATCAACTTATAGAGCAGGCGGGCGACAGTGCGACCCCTTAAGGTCGCGCTTCACGCTGCCACTCGTGCGCCGCGCAGCAGATCCACGAGCGAGGCTGCATCGTCGATAGCATCGCCGCGCCAAGCGACATGGCCGTCCGGCCGGGCCAGCAGCAGGCGGTGCTGGTAAACCTCCGGCACGTTATCGAGCGCGCGATCCACGGTGAGGACCGTGAGCGGCATCCCGCAAGCACGCGCCGCCGCAGCCAGCGGCTCGACGTCCGGCGCGGCCTCACCCTCGTCCTCAATGCAGATCAGCGTGTAGCCCGGCCCGCAAAGGTCGTAGAGTGAGCGCCCATCCGCGAGGAAGAAATGCGGCACGCGGCACCCCGGCGCGGTCGAGGGCGTGAAGTCGTGCATGGTGTAGGTCGGCGCGGCCTCGCCATCATAGGCAATGATCGGCGAAGCATCATAGAAATAGCCGTAGTTCAGGCCGGCGCAGGCGTATTGCTGCACATTGAGCGTATAGGCAGCCGCGCCCACGGCTTGGCGCGCCGCCTCGCCTCCGGGCGTGTCGTCCTCGATCTCCGGCGGCAGGGTGTTGCGCTCCTTGATGGCGCCGCTGGCATGACCCATCGCAAAGCGGGAAACCTGTTCCGTGATGGGTTTGCGCTCTGCGACATAGGCGTCGAGGATTCCCTCGGGCGCCCAGCCCTGCAAGGTGGCGGCGAGCATCCAGGAGAGGTCCATGGCATCGGCAATGCCGGCGTTCATGCCATAGCCGGCATAAGGCACCCACAAATGCGCGGCATCGCCGGCGATGAAGACACGGCCTTGGCGGAAGCGGTTGGCGACCAGTCGCCGGCCGATCCAGTCCTCGTTGGAGAGTTGCGTGAAAGGGAAGTCCGGCCCGACGCCCAGGATGTGCCGAATGCACCGATCCCGGTCGACCTCCTCGAACGTCTCCTCATCGGGCCGCAGATAATTGTGGACGAGCCACCGCCGCTCGCCATCAATGGCGAGCACGGTCCCGGCGCGATCGGGATTGTAATTATAGTTCATCCACGCCGGACCACTGCCGAGGGCATCGAGAAGATCGGGCGCGTCGATCAGGGTGGATTGCACGCGCTGGACGACGGCATCGCCCTCTAGCTTTCCGCCGATCTGCTTGCGCACGGCGGAACTGCCGCCGTCGCAGCCGACCATGTAGCGGCAGCGGATTTCTCGGGACGCACCGCTCGGGAGGTCGGTCAGCAGCGCGCGCACGCTTCCCCCCTCGTCCTGCACGCTGTCGAACCGGGTCTCGTTGAGCAGCGTGATGTTCGGGTGCTGCGCAGCATGGGCAAAGAAGATCGGTTCGAAGAAGATCTGATTGACCCGATGCGGCGGTTCGGGGGTGGGCCACCAGCCATCCGGGCCGCTCCTGTGCTGATAGCGGTTGCGCCGCGACGGGATGGGGATGCGCGCGAGTTCGGTGCCGGTCATCCGCGTGCGGAACACGATGTCATTGGGGTAATCGTGCGGCAGGCCGACCGCGCGCACCTCCCGCGACAGGCCGAGGCGGCGCAGCGTTTCCATCGTGCGCGAGGACACATGGTTGCACTTCACGCTGGGCGGCTGACCGGCTGGGCGCATTTCGGCGACGACAACGTGGATCCCGCGAGATGCCAGGTCCAGCGCGAGCAGCAGCCCAACGGGCCCAGCGCCGATAATCAGAACTTCGGTGTCAGTCATCCGCCCCTCGTTGAGTAATCAACGAAACCGATAGCAGATGCGGAAGCGGGATCAATTTCTTTTTGTTCGTCTCGTCAGAGCGTTGAAGCGGGTTAGCTCCAAAGGGCAAGCGGAGACGGGAACCCGACGCCCGCAGGGCCATTCAGGGGCCATCGAGCTTGGGGAAAGATCAGTCCGGCGACAGCGATTCAAGGGATTCGCCTCTCCAGCATCGTCATCTTCCTGACAGCGGCAAGGGGACTCGGTTCCAGTTCCGTAGGCGGACGCGGCTTTGTCCGGCGGATGACGACCGAGAAGAGCTTGGCGTTAATTGCCCTCTCGCATAAGCAGGGCGTCCGAAAAAATCGCCGCAGACGTAGGGGAATCTTGGACGGAAGGGAGATTGATGATTGAAGGAGGAAACGTTTAAAATAGTCAACAATAATGGTTATTATGCAATATTTAACCTATAATTAATTCTATTTAATTTTACTGGAAATTCCTGATTTGTTAGGAGTCTCGTGTATCCGATCTGCTTCTGAAATACGGCGCTCGACATGCGGGACAGGCAGGGTTCATTTGAGCCGTGTCAGGCTCCAAATCTGTCGTCCGTTAAGGTTTTCTTGCAGCGCAGCATTGCTGGGTCGCACCATGCCGGTCTAAAGTCGGATGATGACAACATAAAACGGGTAAGGCATTGAAGATGAATAAAATTACACGTTACAAAATACTGAATACTGTATCTTCTGGCAACAGCTTCAACGGAATCCATTAAATTATTTAATTATCGATCTGCTTTTGACGTCGATTTAGCCCGAACCAATAGTCGGCCCACGCCATTTTACACTTTGAAAAATATAGAATATTTCTCGCCCCTGCCTTGACCGGCAAGGAGAAGGCCAAGAGCGCAAACGCCCTTAACCTTCTGCCCGTTTACGACTGCCAGGCGCTTCCGAGCGTGCCCGTCACTCCCTTCAGGCCGATTTGGCGCCGACTCCGCTGGCGTGGTCTGCTTCCCCACATTCGGCTCGCAATCTCCAGCTCCTCCCGCCCAACGGCGCCGGTGTAGATGGCGGTGGTGCTGATGTCGGTGTGCCCCATCCACTTCTGCACCATGTTCAATGGCACGCCCGAGTGGATGGCCGATACGCCAAATCCGTGTCGAAAACCCTTGGCCGTCGCCTGCATCCCCTTGATGCCGACCGCCTGCATGATTGCGTTGACCTTTCGCCATGCTGTCATTCTCGACCATGTCCATAGCAGGCTGTCGTCCGCGCCATTGCCCCGGCCATGGACCTTGTGGATCAGCTTCACCAACTCCAGCGGGGCCGGAACGGCGCGGTAAATCCCCCTTTTCCGTTTCTTGAGGCTTTCGATGATGATGCATTGCGAGCGCAGATCGATGCTCCTGAGCGTAAGCGCCAAGGCCTCCGAGATCCGGCATCCTGTCACGGCGAGTACCATGCAGAAGGTATAGGTCTCGGGCGCTTCGCGCGCGGCATAGGCGAGCACGGCGGCCCGCTCTTCCTGGGTCAGATATTTGCGCTGCCCTTCATTGCCATAAACCATGTTCAGCATGCCTCATCTCCCTCTCGGTGCACCGATGATGAGCAAGCCATCCAGGCGTTTCCGCACTGCAAAAGGATGCAAAAACAGTCATTTGAAACAGTATTCAGTATTCTGTCACGGACTCAGAGGGGTTTGGGATGCTGGATATGGCGCGACGGATGGCAGACGATTTCGGGGTGCCGGTTAACCTTTCGGTGGGGCCGGCACCCGAACTCGTGATGGTGGGGTTCAGGATCGATAACCTGTCCCACCTTGCCCAGGCTTATGGCGAAGCTGTGCGTGAAGGCGCGCGCGCTCTGCTGGCCGGTCTGCTCGGTGAGGTGCTCGGCGGCGACGGGGTCGTGATGCCGGTCTGCGATGATTTGATCACGGCGGTGGTCTGGTCGCCGACGGCCTTCGGGCAAGCCTTCACGAACGCGGCATGTGCGGATTTCGCCCGGCGCTTTGCGGTCGCGGTCGCTGGTCGGCCGCTCCTTCACGCTAACGCGGACCTGCGGCTCGCCGTCAGTGCAGCCTGGTCCCTGCTGCCGGATGTTCATTCCGATGCCGATCTTGGCGCAGCGCGGGACGATCTGGCGTGTCGCCTGACGACCCAGCGTTTCAACGGCAACCTGATCGATACGCAGGCCGACTGGGCGCAGCGTTACCGGGCCGACATGGCGCAGGCTGCGTCCCTGCTTTCGGCGCTGGCGAACGGGCGGCTGCTTCCGGTCTGGCAGCCGGTGCGCAGCGGCGCGCAGGGCGACGCTGTGCTCTATCATGAATGTCTGCTGCGGATGCTCGAGGATGGGCGTCAGGAGACGGCCGGCCCCGCCATCGGCGCTCTGGAGCGCTTGGGCATGGTCGGCGTGCTGGATCATTATGTGGTCTCGACGGTGATCGAGGAACTGCAGCGCGATCCCGACGTGTGCTTGGGCGCCAACATCTCTGCGCACAGCGCCTGTCCCGGTGGGTGGTGGGATGAGCTGATGCCGCGCCTGCGCGACATGCCGTCCGTCGCGCGCCGTCTCGTTATCGAGATCACCGAGACCGCGCATTATCCGGATATTGGCGAGGCGACATGCTTTGCCGCGCGGTTGCGCAAGCTCGGCGTGCGGGTCGCGCTGGACGATTTCGGCGTTGGCCATGCCTCGCTGCGTTCCCTGCTGGCGCTGCAGCCGGATATCATCAAGATCGACGCCTTCTTCCTGCGCCGGGCCGCCAGTTCCGAGCCAGATCGCGTCGCGCTGCATCATCTGATCGGCCTGGCCGGCAGCTTTGTCCGCGATGTCGTGGTCGAGGGCGTGGAAACGCGCGCGGAGGCCGATCTGGCCCTGCGCGCCGGCGCTGTGTGGTTGCAAGGCTATCACACGGGCTATCCCTCCGTCGTCCGCTCCTGGTCCGGTCCTATGGGCGGCACCAATGTGCTGACGCTGTTCGATCAGCCGCAAGCCGGCTGGTCCGAAACGCGGAGGGCGGTCGGATGAGCGGCCTTGCGGATGTTCGTGCCGGGACAGGCACGCCCCTCGGTGATCCTTGGACCGCCCCGGATGTGGGCCAGCCTTCGCTGGCGCGGGGCGTGGTGATGGGCGCTCCGGTCAGTCTGCTGCTGTGGTGGCTTCTTCTTCAACTGGTTGTGCGGGTCGCTTCGTAGCTTTGGCGCGGGGTGGTTGGCGATGTCGGCACAAGATCATGATATTCGGGGTGAGTTCGATGTTTGAGGGGGTTGGGACGAGGCGCGCTGCGACGCTGTGTCGTGGTTTGCGCGGTCCCGCAGGGCGCGGGGGCGGGCTGATCGGCTGCGCTGTGCTGGGGGCGGTGCTTGCGGCTCCGCTTACGGCCATTGCGCAGCAGGGCGATGTTCGCGCGCCGGCGGCCGTGGCCGCAGCGCCGGGCCCGGTCTCTGAGCCGTCCTCTTTGTCGCTGGATGATCTGATGGCGCAGGCGGCGCGGGCCAATCCGCAGGTTCTCTCGCAGACCGATGGCGCGCGGGCGTCGGCTTATGAAGTGGCGAGCGCGCGCTGGGCGTATTTTCCCGAGCCGGCGTTCGAGAGCGAGCGGGGGCGGCGGGGCTATGTCGTCACCGGCACGCTGACGCAGCCGGTGTGGACCTTCGGGCGGATCGGTGCGAACGTCGATGCGGCCAAGGCGCGGCTCTCCTCGGCGGAAGCGGCGGTTGACGCGACGCGCTACCAGGTCGCGCTGCGGGTGATCGACAGCTATGGCCGGTTCGTGGCAGCGCGTCTGGGCGCGCAGGTCTATGCGGCCGATATTGCCCGGCTGGAAGCGCTGGAAGGCATGATGCGCCGGCGGGTGGCCACGGGCCTGTCCGCGCCGGTCGATCATAATCTGGTGCTCACCCGGCTGAGCCTCTCGCGCAACACGCTGACCAACTATCAGGCGATCGAGCAATCGGCCACTGAGGCGCTGAGCCAGCTGACCGGGCGGCCGATCGATCCGGCGCGGATCGCGTTCGACGTGGCGGCAGGCGATGAGCCGCTGGACGTGCGCAGCGAGGATCTGCTGGCGCGCACCCTCGAGACCAACCCGGCGCTGTTGCGCGCCGAGCAGGAGATCGGCGTCGCCAAGGCCGAGGCGCGGGTGGCGTCCAGGGCGATGATGCCGACCATTTATGCGCGGGCCGAACAGCGCTTTGCCGACGATAAATATTATCCGTCCTCGCTGCCTGACACGCGGGTGGTGGTGGGCGTGAAGTTCGCCTTCGGCTCGGGGCTCGCCTCGGTGGAGCGCATTCGGGCCTCACAGGCGCTGGAGAGCGCGGCGCGCAATGCCCGCGATGCCTATCGGGCCGATCTGACGGCGGAGGTCGCGGCGGATCTGGCGAGCTGGCGGGCGGCGCGCAGCCTGGTGCGCGAGCTGCAGGTCAGCCGGGGCGTGCAGCAGCAGACCTTCGAATCCTACAACCGGATGTTCCTAGCCGGCAAGCGCAGCTGGCTGGACGTTCTCAATGTCACCCGAGAGCAGACCGACATCGAGCGGAGCCTGAGCGATGCGCAGGTCCAGCTTTTGATCGCCCGCTACCGCTTGCGCCTCAAGGAAGGGGCCTTCCCATGGAACTGATTGCAGGGCCCTCACCGGCCGAGACTCCCGCCGGGGCGCCTGAGAGTGCGTCCGAGGACGTCCTCTTCATGGGGCCGCCGCCCGCGACGCCCTTTGCCGATGGCGTGATCTGGCTGGGCGGGCGCCTGGCGACGGCGCTGGAGTGCCAGGGTGGCCTGACCCGGCGCGACGGTCGCCGCATCCGCGCGCTGTTCAGTGCTGGCGCATCGGGGGCAGGCGCTCCGGGCGAGGAAAGCCGCATTGCGGCGCGCGCGGCGCTGGCGCTGTGCGAGACGCTGCGGCTCAAGCTCTCGCGCTGGCGGCGCGAACCGCATGAAGCGGACCTGCCGATGATCGCGCTGGTGCCGGGTGCCGGCTATCGCATGGTGCTGAGCCTGAGCAACGACGGCACCTGGCTGTGCGAGGGGCCGCAGGGGCGCGAGCGGATGGCGGCATGGCCCGAAGGCACGATGTTCGCCGGTGTCACCCCGCGTGGCGAGATCGCCCATGCGCGCACCGCCAAGGGCGTGTTCGAGGCGATCATGGCCGTCGACAAATCCTGGGTGGTGATGGCGGCGCTGGCCTCGACGCTGGCGAGCATTCTGGTGCTGGCAACCTCGCTCTACTCGATGCAGGTCTATGACCGGGTGATCGGGCAGGGCGGCGTGGCGACGCTGATCGTGCTGACGATCGGCACGGCGATCGCCATCGGCATTGAGTTCGCGCTCAAGCTGGCGCGTTCGGCCATTGTCGACAAGGCGGTGCATCGCATCGATCTGGAGGCGGCGATGAGCGTCTTCCAGCGGATGCTCTCGACGCGGCTCGACCAATATCCGCCGAGCGTGGGCACGTTCGCGGCGCAGGTGCGCGGCTATGAGGGGGTGCGGGCGTTCATCGTCGCGCGCAAGCTCTATCTGTTCACTGACGTGCCGTTCGCCTTGTTCTTCCTGGCGGTCATCTTCCTCATCGGCGGGCCGTTCGTGGCGGCAGTGCCGGCTCTGGCGTTCGTGGTGGCGGTCGCTGCCGGGCTGCGCTCGCGCCGGGCGATCGAGGCGCACAGCGCGCGGGAAAATCTGGTCGGCAACCAGCGCTACGGCCTGCTGGTCGAGACCATCCAGGGCGCCGAGTTTTTGAAGGCGAGCGGCGGCGAATGGCAGATGCGCAACCGCTGGAACGATCTCTCGCGGCGGACCGCCGACGAGATGACCGAAATCCGCCATCTCAACGAGACGGCCGGCTATATCTCGGGCCTGGTCCAGCAGATCAGCTATGTCAGCATGGTGGCGACCGGCGCTTATCTGGCCGCGACGACCACCAGCCTGACCGTGGGCGCGATCATCGCCTGCTCGATCGTCTCGGGCCGGGTCCTCACCCCCGTCAACGCCATTCCGGGGCTGCTGGTGCAGGGCGCCAATGCCAAGGTTGCGCTCGACAATCTCGAGCGGCTTTACGCTTCGGAGCAGGACAATGACGGCATCGATGCACCGCTGGTGCCCGATGCGATCCAGGGCCGGGTCGAGGTCGCCAATCTGGAGTTCGCGTGGGCCTCGCAGCCTGCGCCGCTCAAGCTGCCGGCGCTGACCATCGCGCCGGGCGAGCGGGTCGGCATTTTGGGCGCGGTGGGATCGGGCAAGAGCACGTTGCTCAAGCTGCTCGCCGGGCTGGTCAAGCCTGAGCGGGGGCATGTGCTGCTCGATGGCCTGGATCTGCAGCATATCGCCAGCGAGCGGCGGGCCGAGCTGATCGGCTATCTGCCCCAGCAGGCGCGGATGATCAGCGGCACGCTGCGCGACAACCTCACCATGGGTCTGCCTTATGTGAGCGATGAAGAGCTGGTCGCGGCGATCCAGGCGACCGGTCTCGCCGGCTTCCTCGCGGGGCGTCCCGAGGGTGTGCATCTGCGCATCGCCGAGGGCGGCGGGGGCCTCTCGGGCGGTCAGCGCCAGCTTATCGGGCTGACCCGGCTGCTGCTGGCCCGCCCGCAGGTGTGGCTGCTCGATGAGCCGACCTCCTCGATGGACGATGGCACCGAAGAGCGCTGCCTCTCGGCCCTGCGCGCAGCAGTTCAGCCCGGGCAGACGCTGGTGCTGGTCACCCACAAGCTGCGCCTGCTCGAGCTCATCGACCGGCTGATCGTGCTGACCCCGCAGGGCATCGCGCTCGATGGCCCGCGCGACGCGGTGATCGAGCGGCTGCGCCAGGGTCCGGCAGCGCAACAGGGCCCGGCTGCACAATCTGAGCATCACAAGGGAAGCGTGGCATGAAGATGGAAGATCCAAGGGCGATGCGCGCGGGCCTGGGCAGCGTGCGCCAGCAGCTGGCCCGGCTTCCGCTGGGGCCGGGGGGCTGGTTCATCGTGATCACTGGCCTTGGCATCGTGGCGCTGCTGATCTGGGCAAGCGTCTCGCAGATCGACCAGCTGGCCCGCGCCCGGGGACAGGTGATCGCGCTGGCCCGCACGCAGGTCATCCAGGCGGCGGACAGCGGCGTGCTGGCCGAGATGAAGGTCGAGGAAGGGCAGATGGTCCGCAAGGGCCAGCTGCTGGCTCTCATGGACCAGAGCCGCGCCTCGGCCGCCTATGACGACAGCCGCAACAAGGTGGCCGCGCTCAAGGCGACGCTCGCCCGGCTGCGGGCCGAGGTTTACGGGCAGGCGCTGGTGTTCCCGCCCGAGCTGGAAGCCTATCCGGCGTTCCGCAGGAACCAGACCGATCTGTTCAACCGGCGCCGCCAGGCGCTCAACGAGGGCATTGGCGCGCTGGTCCAGAGCCGGCGGCTCGTGCAGGCCGAGCTCGACATCACGCAGCCGCTGCTGGCGGCGGGCGATGTCGGGCAGGCCGAGGTGATCCGCCTCAAGCGCGCGGTCGCTGAGCTCGATGGGCAGATCGTCAATGCCCGCAACAAATACTTCCAGGACGCCCAGGCCGAGATGACCAAGGCCGAGGAGGATCTCGCCACGCAGGAAGAGGCGCTGCGCGAGCGCTCGGCGGTGTTCGGCTTTACCGAGCTGCGCGCGCCGCATGACGGGCAGATCCGCAAGATCAACGTGACCACGCTGGGCGCCTCGGTGCGGCCGGGCGATGCGATCATGGAGATGCTGCCCACGACCAGCGAACTGATCGTCGAGGCCAAGTTCAGCCCCGCCGATCTCGGCTCGGTCAAGGTCGGCCAGTCCGCGCAGGTCAAGCTCGATGCCTATGATCCCAGCATCTACGGCAGCCTTGAAGGCGAGGTCGTCTACATCAGCCCGGATGCGCTGAGCGAGCCCGGGCCGCAGGGCAGCGAGCACTTCTATTACCGCGTCCACATCCGCCTGAAGGATAGCGGCGCGGGTAACGCGGGCAGCAAGCCCATCCAGGTCAGCCCCGGCATGACCGCCACCGTGGAAGTGCGCACCCATAAGCGTTCGGTGCTCACCTACCTCACCAAACCCATCACCAAAACCGTCGATGAGGCGCTCGGCGAGCGCTGACCTCAACCGCACACAGCTTTGAAGACACAGCTTGGAATACAGGGAGCCAATGACATGACCAACAAGAGCGAGACGCAGGCCCAGATGCAGGCCGAGATGCCGGCCCAGATGCAGGCAGAGCTTCCGGCAAACGCAGCCGTTCCGGCCGAGCAGGCCCAGGCTGTGGCCCAAGCTGCACCGGCTCCCTCCGCTCAGGCCGCCGCCGGTCATGCACCTGTGGCGCCCGCGGCCTCACACGCGACCCTTGCCGCGCACAGCGCCACGCCCAAGAAGGTGAAGGCACGGACGCACAAGAAGGACGACGAGGACGAAGCCGCGCAAAATGGCGACCAGAAGGATGCCGACGCTGCGCAGGCCGACGCGGACCAGCCCGAAAGCGCCGTGCAGGCCTCGTCCGCCGGTGGACAGGGTCATGTCGGTGAAGGCCAGTGGGCCGATCGCGTCTATGCCCAGGGTGCTGCCGGCGCCGGCGCTGGCGGCGGATCGGGCAGCTTCTTCTCCACGCCCGCCTTTTATGTGCTGGGCGCGGCCGGTGCGATCGGCGCCGGGTTCGCGATCTTCGGCGGCGGCAGCGATGAGGCGAGCATCGCTGCGCCCAAGCTCGCGCTGAAGACCGACACCGGCGCTTCGGCGACCGACTACATCACCCAGGACGGCACGATCAACGTCTCTGCCATCACCGGCACCAATGCCTGGGAATACTCCACCAATGGCGGCTCGACCTGGACCGCCGGCACCGGCACGAGCTTCACGCTGGCCGAGGGCAGCTATGCCGCCGGCGCCGTGCAGGTCCGCCAGAAGGACGCGACCTCCGGCAAGACCAGCGAGGCCGGCAAGATCGCCAACGCCATCACGGTCGACAAGACCGCCGCCGCCGCACCGGTCATCAACGCGGTCGCCGGTGACGATCTGGTCAACCAGGCCGAAACCCAGGCACCGGTCAGCGTCTCGGGCACCGCCGAGGCCGGCACCAGCATCACGGTCACCTGGGGCACCGCCAGCAAGACGGTCACCACCGCCGCCAACGGCACCTGGACGGCCAGCTTTGCTGCCAACGAACTGCCCGCCGACGGCGCCTATACCATCACCGCCAAGGCAACCGACGCCGCAGGCAACATCTCCGCAACAGGCTCACGCCCGGTCACGGTCGATAGCAATAACTACATCACCGGCACGGTCGCAGCAGGCCCGGTGATCGCCGGCATCGAGATCAAGGCCTATAAGACCGACGGCACGCTGCTCGGCTCCGGCGTCACCGACGCCAATGGCGCGTTCAGTATCGCCGTCAAAGGCTATACCGGCTACGTCATGGTCGTCGCGACCGACCCGCTCGCGAACGCCCAAGGCTATCTGAACGAAGCGACCGGTCTGCAGGCGGACATCGACGTGGCGCTGCGTGTCGTGACGACGATCGAGGCCGGTCAGGATCTTGTCGTCAACATCACGCCGTTCACCGAGGCTGCGGCGCGTCTCATGGGGCTTGCGAGCGGCAGCTCGAACATGACCGGTCTGACCGCGACAGCTGTCACGCAGGCCAATGCCACCGTCGCCACCTTGTTCACCGACGATGTAGATACGTCGCTGCCAGCGCAGCTCGCAAAGCTGGTCATCGACAGCAATGGGGCGAACACTGCCGCCTCCGCGAACGTTTACGGCGTTTACCTCGCCGCGCTTCAGGGCTGGGCGCATAGTGAAGGCCTGACGCTGGATCAGGCGATCCAGCAAATCGTCGATGCCATCACCACCACCGCCAACGGTGCCAACACGACGCTGGCCGACTTGGGACAGGCTCAGGGCCAGTTGCTCGCCGACATTCTGATCCAGGGTTTTCACGATGTCACCCAGGTCAATCCGGCCTTGGCCAATGCCTCGCTGCCGCAGGCCCAATTGCAGCAACTCGGCATGATCAACGACACGACCGGGCCGGCATTCAGCGGCGGCAGCACGGTCAGCGTGTCCGTCCTCGAAACGGCGGCTCCCGGTACGCTGCTCTACACCGCGACGGCCTCCGATCCCTCGGGCAAGACGAGCTATTCGATCGCCTGGGGCAGCGGTCCCGCGCCCTTTGCCGCCTATGATATCGCGGATTTCTTCACCATCGATCCGCAGACCGGCGTGATCAAGACCGTCCAGACCCTCGATTATGAGGATCGCTCCAGCTGGTCGATTGAGGTCACGGCGACGGACTTCTGGGGCAATCAGAGCGTCCAGGCGGTCACCGTGAACGTCGGCAATGTCAACGAAGCGCCGGTTCTGGATCATCCGCTCGCCGATCAAGTCGCCACGGCCAATCAGCCGTTCAGCTACATCATCCCCAGCGACGCCTTTTACGATGTCGACGGCGATACGCTGACCTACGCTGCGCAGCTTGTGGATGCGCAGGGCAATGTCTCGGCCCTGCCGAGCTGGCTGACATTCAATGCGCAGACCGGCACCCTCAGCTCCACGGCCGCCCAAGCGCTGACCGACCCGATCACGATCCGCGTGACAGCGTCCGATGGCAGCCTCACCGCCACCGACGATTTTACCCTGTCAATCGCGAGCGCCCCAGTCGTGACGGAAATCGTCGCGAACAAGGCGGTTGCGATGGGAGCGAGCACCGTGACGTTCACGGTCACGCTCAGCGAGGGTGTCACCTATCCGTCGAGCCCTGTTCCAGAGGTTGTGCTGCGGTTCGTTGCGACCAACACATATCTTGCGACAGCCACTTTGGACGGAGCCGCCACGGCCGCGTTGAACGACCCGACGAAGCTAGTGTTCACGGCTCAAGTGCCGGTGACCGACACCACGGAAGTGCGAATCCTGGCACTGAACTTCACGGACGTGACGGGTCTGGTGTCCGGGGAGCCGGTCTCTTCGGACTCGGGTCAGCTCGTGACCTACGGGGCGCTGCCGTTCGTTGTCGACAGCACGGCGCCTGCCCTTACCAGCGCGACGCTCACCGTGAACGAGAATGCCACTGCGGTGGGGACCCTCTCCGCCAGCGAAGCGGTGAGCTGGGCCCTGGCCCCCGGCGGCGATGCTGGCCTGTTCACGCTGAGCTCCTCTGGTGCGCTGAGCTTTGCCGCGCCGCGCGACTACGAGACGCAGGCCCACAGCTACACCATCAACGTCAACATGACGGACCTGGCGGGCAACATGACGTCGCAGGCCGTCACGGTGAACTTGGCCAACGTCAATGAAGCGCCGGTCGTCGCCAATCCTCTCGGAGACCAGGCGACCGTGCAGGGGCAAGCGTTCAGCTACACCGTGCCGTCCAACAGCTTCTCGGACGTGGATGCTGGCACGACCCTGACCTATACGGCTCAGCTGGTGGGCAGCGGCGGCGCCCTGTCGGCCTTGCCGTCCTGGCTGACCTTCAATGCGGCGACCCACACATTCTCCTCGACGTCCGCGCCGGCGCTCGCCAGCCCGATCACGGTGCGGGTGACCGCGTCCGACGGCAGCCTGTCGGTCTCGGACGACTTCACCGTCTCGCAGGCCTCGGTCCCGGTCTTCTCCACCAACCTGAATGGCGTCACCAATCTGGATGTGCGGTCCGACGTGGTCTTCAGCGCGAGCGAGAACATCGCACTAACGACGGTCGACGGCACGTACACGATCAAGCTGGTCAATGATGCCAACAGCGGATCGAAGACGGGCTATTCCGGCACGCTCGGGGAATCCATCGACAACACGCAGACGCTGGTCGTCACTGTCAGCGGCGGGGTGGCTTCCGCCAAGTGGAACGGCGTGACGGTGAACGTCAACGATGTCCTCTCCGTCTCTGGCAACAAGCTGATCATCGATCCGGTCTACGACCTCGATTTCTCGAACAATTACCATGTCGAGGTCGGCGCGGGACTGTTCATCGGGCAGACCTCTGGCCTTGGCAACGCGGCGGTGGCGAGCGGTGCGACCTTCGCGACCGTCACGCCCAACACCACCGGTTCGGGGGCAGCGCTGGTCTCGGGCGGAGCGGCCTCGCAGATCATGCATGCAGACGGCACGCTGGCCGCCAGCCATAAGTGGGTGGGGATCGATAACGTCGGCAATACGGCGGTTGCTTCGGCCACGTCCATCGGCAGCCTCTCTGCCGCGGGCTATGCGCTGGTGGTCAGTGACCGCGACGCCTCCGCTGACATCGGAACCTGGGACTTCTGGGTCCGGGCGACCGACTTCGGTGCGGACGATCTGGTGTATCTCGATAATCAGCAGAACGGCACTGCGGGCTGGGATTTGTCTACCACATCCTTTGCCAGTGGCGATTCGCCCAATGACAACGATACGCGCGTCGGCTTCGGCACTTACAACGTGACGGCGCCGTTCCCGAACAGCAGCCAGTCGTACATCGACCTCGATATTGGTGGTGAATGGCGTGAAACGCCTGACGCTGTTCAGACTTATTTCCAATCTGCGACGCCGCTTTTCGTGGGCGGATGAACATCCATCAGGGTCGGATGAGCATCCGGCCCTGAACAGTGGGACCTGTGGGATAATCGAAAGACGAAATATTCAATTTTACTTTCTTATGGGGCAAAAACATGGCCACGACTTCAAAATATATCATTATGAGCACTGCTGCCGACAATTCCAACATTATCGACTTCGGCCTGAATTACGGTACGCTTTCGCTGGACGGGCAGGAGATGCAGTTTCTCGGTTCGGCTCTGGTCGATGCCGTCTTCGTCCGACCGGGCGCGACTTATTCCCTCAGCATGGGTGCGGGCGCAGATCGCATATATTTTGAAGGGGCACTGGCCGACTACACGCTCACCAGATCTGGCGCGACGCTCACGCTGACGCGGACGGCTCAGGGCAAAGTGGAGACGGTCAGTCTCGCCGGCGCTAACTCCGCGACGACCCCTGATGTGCTGGTGTTCTCGGATGGCAGCGTGGCGGCCAATGCGGTGTACAATCATGTCTCGAAGGGTGACCCGTTGCCGGTGCCGTCCGGCGAGACATCTGTTGCGCCGAGCGGACCGGCCGCGCCGGCGGCAGTCCTGTCCGCGACGGTCAAGGTCGTGTCTTTCGACGGGACCGGCGAGACGATTGCGCTGTCCAAACCGGGCATGAAATTTCAGGTGCTGGGCAATGCCGGCGTCGATGTCGTTTACGTCTCTGATGGTGCGACGGTCGATGCCTCGGCGCTCGGAAACAGCACCGATATTGTCTACATGCGTGGTCACTGGGCCGATTACACCAAGGTGGTCTCGGGCTCGAAGATGACCTTGACCCGGACTGTTGGCGGTCAGCTCGAAACAGTTGTCGTCTCGGCCGCCGGCAATGCGCTCAACGATCTTCTCGTCTTTGCTGACGGCGCCGTGCGCTCACAGGTTGCCGGCACGGCTGTGAAGGCGGACGCCAACGTCGCGATCGCGGCCATCTCCGGCTACGATGCAGCGACGATCACGCCCGGTCTCAACGAGGCGCCGGTGCTTGCCGAGGCACTGGTGGATCAGATGACGGTCGAGGGGCAGGCGTTCACTTACAGCATCGCGGCCGGAAGTTTCACGGACCCGGATGGCGATGCGCTGACCTACACGGCGCAACTGGTCGATGCGCAGGGCAATCTCTCCGCATTGCCGTCCTGGCTGAGCTTCGATGGCGCGACCGGCACCTTCTCGTCCACGTCCGCGCCGGCACTGGCCAGTCCGATCACCGTTCGCGTCACAGCCTCGGATGGGAGCCTGTCGGCATCCGACGACTTCACGATCGAAGCGCATCCTGTGCCGCTCCTTTCGACCAATGTCGATGGCGTGACCAACCTTGATGTGCGGTCCGACCTCGTCTTCACCTCGAGCGAGGACATCGCTCTGACCGCTGTCGACGGCGTTTATGAGATCAAGATCGTCAACGATGCCAACACGTCCGCTAAGGCGGGATATTCCGGCTCGTTGGGTGAAGCGATCGACAACACGCAAACATTGGTCGTCACCGTCGTCGACGGCGAGGTCTCGGCGACCTGGAACGGTGCGACCGTCGCCGTTGCGGATGTCCTCACCATTTCGGGCGACAAGCTGATCATCAATCCCAAATATGATCTCGATTTCTCGAACAATTATCATGTCGAGATCGATGCGGGCCTTCTCGTTAGCGCGACCTCGGGTCTCGGTAATGCGGCCTTGCTCAGCGGCGCGACCTTCTCGACCGTCACGCCCAACACCAGCGGCACCGGAGCCGCGCTCGTTACCGGCGCTGCGGCTTCGCAGACCATGGTGGCGGATGGCTCTCTGACCGCAGGCCACAAATGGGTCGGCCTCGATGGTATTGGCAACACGGCGGTCTCGGCTGCCACGTCGATCGGTAGCCTTGCCGCGGATGGTTATGCGCTGATTGTGACGGACAGGGACGATTCGAGCGTGGTGGGTACCTGGGACTTCTGGGTCCGCGCGACCAATTTTGGCGCTGACGATCTCGTCTATCTGGACAATCAGCACAACGGAACGAGTGGGTGGGATCTGGCAAGCACCTCGTTCGGAAGCGGCGATGCCGCCAACCCGAATGACACGCGCGTCGACTTCGGCACCTACAGCGCAACTGCGCCATTCCCAAACAGTAGTCAGGCCTGGATCGATCTCGATATCGGTGGCGAGTGGCAAGATTCGCCGGCCGCTGCGCAGGCTTTCCTACAGTCACAAACAGCTCTTTTTGTAGGCGGTTAAATCATGCCGGGCCAGATCGAAATCTGGCCCGCCTTAACGCGTTTCCTCGAGAACATTTTCTAGCAGAATTTTTTTGAAATTCTCTTCCGGAGTCAAAGGTCATGGCAATCACGTCGAAATATATCATCATGAACACCACCAATGGTGGCAACTTCATCGATTTCGAGCTGAATTACGGAACGTTGTCTCTGGATGGGCAGGAAATTCAGTTTCTGGGCTCCTCTTTTGTGGACGCCATCTTCATCCGTCCCGGCGCGACCTATTCGCTGAGCACAGGTGCGGGCGCGGACCGCATCTATTTTGAAGGATCGCTGGCGGATTATACGGTAACGCGGACCGGTGCGACGCTGACCCTGTCGCGTACGGTCGAAGGTAAGGTCGAGACGGTCAATCTCGCCAGTGCCAACTCGGCCACGACGCCCGACGCGCTGATTTTCGCGGACGGCACGGTCGCGACCAACGCGCTGTACAATTATGTGTCGAAAGGCGACCCGCTCCCGGTGCCGTCCGGCGAGACCTCGACTGCGCCGACCGGCGCTGCGGCGCCGGGCGCGGACCTGTCCGCCACCGTCAAGGTCGTGTCCTTCGATGCCAACGGTGAAACCATTTCCCTCTCCAAGCCGGGCGTGACTTTCCAGATTCTCGGTAACAACGGTGTTGATGTCGTCTATGTGGCAGATGGGACGACCATCGATGCATCGGCGCTGGGTGGCGGTACGGACGTCATCTATTTCCGCGGCCGGTGGAGCGATTACACCAAGACGGTGAGCGGCTCGCGTATGACGCTCACCCGCACGGTGGGCGATAACGTCGAGACCGTGACGGTGTCGGCAGCGGGCAACACGCTGAACGATCTGCTCGTCTTCGCCGATGGCGCGGTGCGCTCGCAGGTGGCGGGCACGGCTGTCAAAGCCAATGCCACCGTCGCCCTCGCCGACCTGTCCGGCAACGATCCCGCCACGGTGACACCCGGCCTCAACGTGGCGATCCAGTCCATCGCCCAGCCGGCCGCGCCGAGTTGGTTCAAGGTTGGCGATACGCTCAGCCTCACGCTCAATTTCTCCCAGCCGGTCGTGCTGGCCCAAGGCAAGACCGTCACGGTCGTGGCGTTGATCGGCGGGCAGGAAGTGCTGCTGACGGCAACCGGCACCAGCGCAACGGCGGCTGGCGTGCGCGGGCTGGAGTTCACCGCCGCGCTGGCCGGCAATCTCTATGATGGCGACGGCATCACGCTCAAAGCGGACAGTCTCGCGCTCGGCACTGCCACGACCGACGATTTCAAGGGCGAGGGCGGCTTGCCCGTCGTGCTGACGTCACCCGCGATTCAAGCGCCCAATATCCGCGTCGATACCGGCGCCCCGGATGCCGCGACGCTCAACCTTGTCGGGAATGCGGTGAAGGGCGTCGACGCGGCGCTCTCTGCGGATGGCGTGTTCTCGCTGACGGCTGAAAACCAAGCCACCGTGCAGATCGAATTCCGCAGCGCGAACGGCGTGATCGTGCGGACCGTCACCGGCACAGGCGCCGCGCAGGCGATCACCCTCAGCGCCGCCGATCTGGCCGAGCTGGGCGATGGCCCGGTGCAGGTCTCCGTGCAGGTCACCGATGCCGCCGGCAATGTGTCCGCGCAGAGCGACCTCAGCTTCACCATTGACGGGGAGGCGCCGGGCGCACCGGTGCTGGCTCTGGGCACGGGCGTCGGCACGGGCGCGACGGCGGCGGAAGCCACGTCGGCCAACGGCGTGGTCCTCGTGACTGCCGAGGCCGGATCCAGCGTGGCGGTGACCTTCACCAATGGCACCAGCAGCATCACCAAGCAATTGAGCGCTGACGGGACGGCGCAGGCTGTCGTCCTGACGGCGGAAGATCTTGCGACGCTGGGCGATGGCCAGATTGCCGTGTCGGTCACGGCGACGGATGCTGCCGGCAATGTCTCGGCGGCGACGCCGGTTGCCTTCACGCTCGATACCGTCGCGCCCAGCGCGATGGTCGCCAGCGCGGATGCGCAGAGCGGGATTATCGCGATCACCGGTCAGGAAGCCGGATCGACCATCGAATACAGCATCGATGGCGGGCAGAGCTGGAGCCAGAGCTTCGCGGCGCGGGCGGGCACCAATGCCGTTCAAGTGCGCGAGGTGGACGCTGCGGGCAATGCTTCGGCGCCGCAGTCGCTGAGCTTCAATCTGGCGACGGCGCTGCCCGCGCTGTCGGTCGGGCTGGCGCAGGATAGCGGCCTTTCGGCCATTGACGGGCTGACCAGCAATGGCAGCCTTCAGGTTTCCGGCGTGAGCGCGGGCGCCACGGTGGAGTACAGCATCGACGGGGGGCAGAGCTGGACCAGCGCCTTTACGGCGGTGGAAGGGCTCAACCATGTCCACGTTCGCCAGGTGAACGGTGCGGACCTCTCCCCGCCCGTGCTGCTGGTGTTCACGCTCGATACGGTCGCGCCGGAGGCGCCCGCGATCACCGTCGCTGCGAATGTCGCGAACGGCGCGACCGCTGCGGAAGCGCTCTATTCCGGCGGCGCCGTGCAGGTGGCGGCCGAACTCGGCACGTCCGTCGCGGTGACCTTCGCGACCGCGCAGGGGAGCGTGGTGAAGACCGTATCCGGGATCGGCGCCGCGCAGGCGGTCGTTCTCGATGCTGCGGATCTCGCCATTCTGGGTGATGGCGAGGTGGCGGTCTCCGCTATCGCGACCGATGCATCCGGCAATGCGTCGGTTGTCGCGACGAGCGCATTCACGCTCGACACCACGGCCCCCAGCGAACCGCTTCTCGACCTGATCGGCGATGCGCAGAAGACAGCGGCGGAGGCGACGGGCACCGAGGGCGCCATGGCGGTGACGGCGGATGTCGGCACCAGCGTGCGGCTGGTGTTCAACGGCACCAGCGGGACGGTGACCAAGCTCGTGCAGGGCACGGGCTCGGCGGTCGCGGTCAGCCTGACGCAGGCCGAGCTGATCACGCTCGGCAACGGCACTGTCGCCGTTTCGGCCACGGCCAAGGATGGCGCCGGCAATGTGTCGGCAGCATCCGCGCTCAGCTTCGTTCTGGACACGGGTCTGCCCGATGCGCTCGTCGTCGAAGGCAATGAATATACCGGAATCCTCAGCATCACCGGGCAGGAGCCGGGTGCGCTGATCGAGTTCAGCGTGGATGGTGGCGCGACCTGGAGCAAGAGCTTTACGGCCAATCCGGGCCCCAATTCGGTAATGGTGCGCCAGACCGACGTGGCCGGCAACATCTCGCCGGCCACGCTGGAGGAGTTCACGCTCGATCCCTCGATCACCCTGACGTCGCTGTCCCTCTCGCTCGGCAATGATACCGGCGTCTCGAACACGGATGGCGTGACCTATGACGCAAGCCTGGTCGTCGGTGGCCAGGAGAGCGACACCGCGCTGCAATACAGCCTCGATGGCGGCGAAAGCTGGAGTTACGACATCGGCAAGCTGGACGGGGCGACCCTGCTGGCTGTCCGGCAGTTCAATGCCGTAAGCGGCAAGTTCTCCGCCGCGTCGATGATGAGCCTGACGGTCGACACAGCGCCGCCTGCCGCCCCGACGGTCACGCTGGGCGCGGGCGTCGCCGATGGCGCCTCGCTGGATGAAGGCACATCGAGCGGCGGCATCGTGCGCGTCACTGCGGAAGCCGGGGCCACCGTGGTGGTGACCTTCACCGGCGCCGACGGCGTCGTGGAAAAGACGATGACCGGCACCGGTGCCCCGAAGGCGGTTCTCCTCTCGGCTGCCGAACTGGCCCAGATCGGCGATGGTCCGGTGGCGGTCACGGCCGTGGCCAGCGATGCAGCCGGCAACACCTCGCTGAATGGCACGGCCAGTTTCACCCTGATGACGGCGCTGCCTGACTCGCCGCTGCTGCAAATCGTGGGGAGCGAGACCAAGTCCCTGGCCGACGCCCTGTCGACCGACGGCGTGCTGACGGTGACAGCCGCAGCAGGCCTCGGCGTCCGCCTCGTCTTCACCGGCGTGAGCGGCACGGTCGTCAAGGTCATTGCCGCAGCGAGCGGCGGTGAGGACATCATCGCGATGACGTCCGGCGATCTCGTGACGCTGGGCGATGGCCCCATCCTCGTGACCGCGCTTGCGCTGGACGTGGCCGGCAACGCTTCGGCACCGGCGACGCTGGACTTCAGTCTGGATGCGGTGCCGCCCGCGGCGCCGCTGCTCACGCTCGGCGTGGGCGTGGAAAATGGCGGTGCGACCTCGGCCGAGGCCAGCGCCGGCGCCGTGCTGGTGAAGGCCGATACCGGCACCATCGTCACGCTCACCTTCACCCATGGCAGCAATGAGGTTGTGAAGGCTATCACGGCCAACGGCGCCTCGCAGGTGATCCGTCTCACGGCCGGCGACATGGCGCGGCTGGGTGACGGGCAGGTCCAGGTGACGGCTGTCGCCACGGATGTCGCCGGCAACCAATCCGATCCGGCCCAGGCGGCCTTCATTCTCGACACGGCCGTTCCGGTTGCGGGCCTCACGCTGGTTGGTGGCAGCACCAAGTCTTCGGCTGACGCGCTCTCGGTCGACGGCGTCGTGCTCGCCGCTGCCGAAAACGGCGCGGCGATCAAGGTGACGTTCAACGGTTATTCGGGCCGCACGGAAACGGTCAATCTGATCGGCACCGGCACGGCTCAGGCCGTGACGCTGACGGCAGCCCAGATCGCGGCCTTGGGTGACGGCGTCGTCCAGGTCTCGATGGTCGTCACTGATCTAGCGGGCAATCAGTCCTCGCTCGAAAGCCTGACATTCAATCTCGACGCCGGCGCGCCGGAAGCGCCCACGCTGACGTTGGCCACCGCTGCTGCGAACGGCGCGACGGAAGCGGAAGCGACGGCCCCGACCGGCATTCTCACACTCTCCGCTGAGCCCGGCGCCGTCGTCTCGGTGACCTTCAGCGGGTCTGTCGGCAGCGTGACCAGAACGCTGGTCAGCGATGGCGCGCCTAAGACGATTGTCCTCACCGCGCTGGAACTGCAGACGATCGGTGACGGCGCCGTGGCCGTGTCCGCCGTCGCCAGCGATGCCAGCGGGAATGTCTCCACGCCGGCGACCTCCAGCTTCACGCTGGACCGGCAGGCGCCCCTTTCGCCAACTCTCGCCCTTGGCGCCGGCGTTGCCGGCGGTGCGACGCAGGCCGAAGCGCTTGCGAGCACCGGTGTGGTGACCGTGCGTGCGGAAGGCGGGTCGGCCATCACGGTCACCTTCGCCGGGTCCCTAGGGACAGTCTCGAAGCAACTGGTCGCCACGGGTGCGGTCCAGGCGGTGACACTCACCGCCGCTGATCTCACCACGCTGGGTGATGGCGCTATCTCTGTGACCGCCACGGCGACGGACGCGGCAGGCAATGCCTCGCCGGTGGGCACGCCGCTCGAGTTCGCGCTGGATCGGGTGGCGCCCAGTGCGCCGACCCTGGCGCTCGGCACCGGCATCGCGGACGGTGCGTCGGCAGCGGAAGCCTCCTCGCAGGGGGGTGTGGCTCTGGTCACGGCCACGGCCGGGCTGACGGTGAGCGTCACGTTCAAGAATGGCAGCAACCAGATCGTCAAGGAAGTGGCGGCCACGGGCGCGGCGCAGGCGGTGGTCCTGACCGAAAATGACCTGGCGACGCTGGGCAGCGGCACGATCTCGGTCAGTGCCCTGGCCCGCGACGAGGCGGGCAACGCCTCGACGGCCGCCACGTCCAGCTTCACGCTGGACACGGTTGCCCCGGCGGCTCCGCTGGTCTCGCTGATCGGCGCTTCGGCCAAGACCAGCACCCAGGCTGCCAATGTGCTCGGCGTCGCTCAGGTGACGGCGGAGAATGGCTCGGCTGTCACGGTGACGTTCACCAATGGCATCAACAGCGTGGCCAAGACGCTGACCGGCACGGGAGCGGCGCAATCCGTTGTGCTGACGGCCGGTGACGTGGCATCGCTCGGCAGCGGCACCATTGCCGTGTCCGTCACCGCGATCGACGCGGTGGGGAACATCTCGCAGTCCGGCAATGCGACCTTCGTCATCGACAACACGCCGCCTGCTGCCCCCGTCATCGCGCTGGGTGCAGGCGTGGCGGATACCGCCTCGCTGGCGGAAGCCACGGCGAGCACGGGCGTCGTAACCGTCGCGGCGGAGGACGGCGCGACGGTGACTGTCACCTTCACCCGCAGCGGCAATACCGTGACCAAGACGGTCACCGGCGCTGGCACGGCAAAGGCTGTGGTCCTGACGGCCAGCGATCTGGCAGCGCTCGGCGACGGAACGATCTCCGTCTCCGCCATTGCCAAGGATGTGGCCGGCAACACCTCCGCCGCAGCCACACCGGCAAGCTTCGTGCTGGATCGGACGCCGCCCACGGCGCCGGTGCTGGCGCTCGGCGCCGGCGTCTCCAATGGCGCGACGCTCGCCGAGGCCAAGGCCGCCACGGGCGTGGTGACCGTCACGGCGGAAACTGGCGCTGCCGTCACCGTGACCTTCACCAATGGCGTGAACAGCGTCACCAAGACGCTGACCGGCACGGGCTCGGCCCAGGCTGTCACGCTGACCGCCGCCAATCTGGCGACGCTCGGCAATGGCACCATCTCGGTGTCCGCAGTGGCCCGTGACACGGTCGGCAATGACTCGGCGGCGACGAGCCGGACCTTCACGCTCGACATGACCCCGCCCAACAATCCGACGCTGACGGTGGTTGGCTCTACGGAGAAGTCCGCGGCGGCAGCAAGCAGCTCGGCGGGGGCCGTGACGGTTTCGGCCGAACTCGGCTCGGCTGTGACCGTGACGTTCACCAATGGCGCCAATGTCGTGACCAAGACCATGACCGGCACCGGTGCCCCGCAGATCGTGACGCTGAGCACGACCGATCTGGCGACACTGGGCGACGGCTCCATCTACGTCGCGGCAACCGCGACCGACACGGCAGGCAACGTCTCCGCCGGCGGCGGTTCGGTGCAGTTCACGCTGGATCGGGTCGCGCCGAATGCGCCCACGCTCACGCTGGCTGCGGCCATTGCCGACGGTGCATCCATGTCCGAGGCGCTCGCCGAAACGGGCGTCGCGACCGTCATGGCCGATGCTGGCTCGCTGGTCACCGTGACCTTCGTCAACGGCTCCAACAGCCTTGTGAAGAATGTGGTCGCCACCGGCCTCACCCAGGCCGTCACGCTGACGCAGGCGGATCTGACGGTGCTGGGCAATGGCACGATCTCGGTGTCGGCGGTCGCCACGGACGCGGTTGGCAATGAATCCGCCGAAGCCAGCCGCACCTTCCTGCTCGACATGACGCCGCCCAACCCGTCCGTCCTCGCGCTGGTGGGCTCGCCCGCCAAAACGACGGCGCAGGCAACCGGGGCCGGGGGTGTCGTCAAGGTCACCACGGAACCGGGCGCCACGGCAACGATCAAGTTCACCAGCACGGCCGGCACGATCACGAAGACGCTGGTCGGCACCGGCGTGGCGCAGACGGTCCTTCTCTCGGCTGCTGACGCGTCTGCTCTGGGTAACGGCACGGTGAATGTGTCCGTGCAGGTACAGGACTCGGTCGGCAATCTCTCGACCGCTGCCACCACCAGCTTCACCATCGACGATGTCGCGCCGAATGCGCCTGTCATCGTGCTGGGCACCGGCGTGGCCGACATCGCCTCGGCGGCGGAAGCCACGGCGGCCACCGGCGTCATCACGGTGCAGTCGGAAGCCGGCGCCGCCATCACAGTGACCTTCACCAATGGCAGCAAGAGCGTCACCAAGGCGCTGACCGGCACGGGATCGGCGCAGGCCGTGGTGCTGAGCGCCGCTGATCTTGCGACGCTGGGAGATGGCACGATTGCCATCAGTGCCAGCGCCAAGGACGCCGCCGGGAACACATCGCCCGCAAGCACCAGCAGCTTCACGCTGGACAGCATCGCGCCGGTTCCGCCCAAGCTGGCTTTGGGTGCGGGCATGAGCGATGGCGCCACGCTGGCGGAAGCCAGAGCTGCGACCGGCGCCGTCGTGGTGACGGCGGAAGTCGGCACGACCGTCACGGTGACGTTCACCAACGGCAGCGCGACCGTGCAAAAGTCGATCGTGGCCGCAAGTGGTCCGAACCCGGTGACGCTCTCGGCATCGGATCTCACCTTGCTGGGCAATGGCACGATTTCGGTCTCCGCCGTAACCAAGGATGCGGTGGGCAACGCCTCGACGCCGGTGACCGCCAGCTTCACGCTGGATATGGTCGCGCCGACATCGCCCACCCTTGCCTTGCTGGGTGATGCCACCAAGTCGTCCACCGGCGCCGCCGCCCCTTCGGGCGTGGTGACGGTGACGGCGGAAGCCGGCGCCGTGGTGAAGGTCACCTTCGCGCGTGGCAGCAACACGGTCGTGAAGACCCTCACCGGAACTGGGACCGCACAAAGCGTCGCGCTCTCGGCGGCTGAAGTGGTCGCCCTGGGCGATGGCACTGTGGCCATCACGGCGGTGGCGACTGACCCGGCAGGCAACGCCTCATCCATTGCCTCGGGTGTCCAGTTCACGCTGGACCGTGCAGCGCCGGGTGCACCCACGATCACGCTGGGCACGGGCGTCGCCGACATCGCCTCAGCGGCGGAAGCCACGGCGGCCAGCGGCGTGATTAGCGTGACCGGCGAAATCGGCTCCAGCATCTCGGTGGTGTTCTCGAACGGCTCGAACAGCATCGTGAAGACGCTGACGGCGACTGGCTCGCCTCAGGCTGTTGTGCTGACCACGGCTGATCTGCAGGCGCTGGGTGATGGCACGATTGCCGTCACCGCGCAGGCGAAGGATCCGGCGGGCAACGAGTCGGCCGAAACGGCCAGCAGCTTCGTGCTCGATCGGACGCCACCGGCGACGCCGACCATGACCCTCTCGGACGGCATTGCCGGTGGCGCTACCGCCCTCGAGGCGCTTGCGAGTACCGGTGTGGTCAAGGTGACGGCGGAGGCCAATGCGCTGGTCGCGGTCGTTTTCACCGCCGGGGCCAACAGCGTCACCAAGACGTTCACCGGCAACGGCCTCACACAGACGGTGTCGCTGACCGCGAACGATCTGGTGAAGCTGGGCAATGGCGCGGTATCGGTCTCCAGCTTCGTGACGGACGCGGTCGGCAACCAGTCGGCCGCCGCCACCAGCACGTTCACCATCGATACCGTGGCGCCGACCGGCCCCACGCTGCTGCTCTCTGGCACGGCATCGAAGAACGCGGAGCTTGCGGTCGGCACGGTCGCGACGGTCACGGCCGAACAGGGGGCGACCGTCACCGTGACGTTCGTCCAGGGTACAGTGGAAATCACCAAGACGCTGGTGGGCACGGGCGTGGCGCAGGATGTCGTTCTCACGGCGACCGACGTGGCTGCCTTTGCGGACGGTGCCATCACCTTCTCGGCGGTGGCGCGGGATCCTGCCGGCAACGCATCCGTGGCTTCGGCGACCCGTCAGTTCACGCTCGATCGGGTGGCGCCCGCCGCGCCTGTCATCGCGCTCGGAGCGGGGGTTGCAGATGGCGCCTCCTCTGGGGAGGCGACCGCCGCAGGCGGTGTAATCACAGTGACGGGAGAAAATGGCGGCACCATCCAGGCCGTGTTCATCGGCAACAGCGGCTCTGTGACCAAGACGGTTGCCGCCGACGGCACGGCCAAGCCGATCGTGCTGACTGCTGCCGATCTCACCGCGTTGGGCAATGGCGACGTGCTCGTCTCGGCGCAGGTGACGGATGCTGCAGGCAACATCACCACGGGCGATCCGCTGACCTTCCTGCTCGATACCGTCGCGCCGACCGCGCCGGTCATCGGCTTGCCGGCCTCGTTTACCGGGGGTGCGTCGACAGCCGAGGCGCTGGCGAGCACGGGTGCTGCGACAGTGACGGCCGAGGCCGGATCTGTGGTCGCCGTGACCTTCACGGGCACGCTGGGTACGGTGACGCGCACGGTCATTGGCACCGGTTCGGCGCAGGCGGTCACGCTGGATGCGTCCCAGCTCACAACGCTTGGCAATGGCAATGTTAACGTGACGGCCGTAGCGACGGACGCAGTGGGCAACATTTCGTTGACGAGTGCAACTGGCGCGTTCTTGCTCGACACCATCAATCCGACTGTCACACTCACTACCGGTAATAGCGCGAACACCACCACTACGACCGTTCGGTCCTCGGAGCTGGGCACCGTCTATCTCGTCAATACCACGATGATCCCGACGGTGACGAAACTGGAGGATATCACCACTGTCGATGGCAAGTATTGGAACTCGGTCGCTATCACCACCGCGAACAGCAATACGACCATGAACCTACTTGGTTTGGCTAGTGGAACATACCAGGCATATTCCGTCGATGCGGCCGGCAATATTTCTGCGGTCAGCTCTACCACCTACACTGTGAACGCCGTTGTTGAGGCGAGCGCTCTGAACCAAGCTTCCGCTTCCGTCGGTTTCGCATTTTACGGCTCAACCAGCGCTGAATTGGTGGGGCAGTCGGTCGACTACATCGGCGACATCAATGGTGATGGTTATGGTGACTTCGTTGTAGGGCCTACTGCAAACAGCACTTATGTTTCCCGTTCCTATGTTATCTTCGGCGGTCCGACCAATTTGAACGGCGCGTATAATGTCAACGCCCTCACTGCCAGCAACAACACGCTGGGCTTCTACATAAGCGGCTCTCAATGGTATGAGTATTCGGGCCACTCCGTGTCCAGTGCTGGTGACGTCAATGGCGACGGTCTCAACGATCTGTTGATCGGTGCTTATGGTCGCGACAACGGCAATGACTTGGCCGGCGCCGCTTATATCGTCTATGGCAAGACCGGCGGCACTTACGTCGATCTGGGCGCTCTCCCTAGTGGGGTCGGCGCAACAAAATCGAACGGTTTCGTGCTCTTGGGCAGCAACACCGACGGACGGGCAGGTTACGCTGTTTCCGTCGCCGGTGACATTAACGGTGATGGCTATGCCGATTTTCTGGTTGGAGCCTATTATCAGGATGTCGGTTCGGCCAACGAGGCCGGGCGAGCCTATGTCGTTTACGGTCGCTCCAACAACACCACCATCGACTTGTCCGCGCTCACCGCAGCGAGCAATACGCTCGGCTTCATGGTCGAGGGGTCCAGTACCAGTGACCAGTTGGGATATGCCGTCAGCGACGCCGGAGACGTGAACGGCGACGGTCTGAGCGATTTCATCGTTTCAGCTTACGCTGCCGACACCCCTGGCAGTAACTCTGGTGCGGCCTATGTCGTGTTCGGTCAGACCGGCATCAATGGCGCCAGTCTGAATGTCTCTGCACTAACGGCCGCGACCAACAGCCGAGGCTTCATGATCAGCGGGTCGAGTGCGAATGACCAGGCCGGCTTCACCATTTCCGGTTCCGGTGACATCAATGGTGACGGTCTGTCCGACGTGGTGGTCGCCGCCCAGTATGCCGACAACGGGACTGCTGTTGACGCGGGCAAATTCTACGTGGTCTTCGGCAAGACAGACGGTGCCGGCATCAATGTGAGTGCGCTGTCAGGTGGCGGCAACACGCAGGGCTTCGTAATCAACGGCTCCGGCACCTCCGATTATGCCAGCAGCGTGTCGGTGATCGGCGACATGAATGGTGACGGCCTGGCTGATCTGCTGGTGGGCTCGGTATCTTCCGATGCGAATGGCGGTGGCGATGCCGGCAAGGCCTATGTGATCTTCGGCAAGACAGACAGCAACGCCGTAGACCTGTCCGCCCTGTCTATGGCGGGTAATACGCAGGGTTTCGCCATTCACCAATCCGGCCAGGCCAATGCCTATCTTGGCAGAGCTGTGTCTGCGGGCGACATCAACGGCGATGGCCTCGTCGATCTGATGATTGGCTCCAACTATGTGGACTATAATTACACGGATGGCGGCGGCGTCTTCGTGATCTACGGCTCGACCTCGGGCGTATTTTCCAACGCTGCCAAGGTCAGCCAGATGGGCACCAGCGGAGCCGACACGCTGATTGGTACGTCCGGCAACGATTCGCTGGTTGGCGCCGCCGGCAACGACGTGTTGCGCGGCAATGGCGGCGCGGACGTGCTGTATGGCGGTGCGGGCAATGACCGGATCATCATCAACGCGGATAACGTTGCCAAGCTCGGCCAATCCGGCGCGAGCATCCAGGGCGGCCTCGGTACCGACACGCTGGCACTGGACGGAGCGGGCATCACGCTCGATCTCACCACGCTGAAGGATGCCTTCGTCAAGGGCATCGAGAAGATCGACCTCACTGGCTCGGGCAACAATACGCTCAAGCTGAACCTCACGGACGTGCTCAACCTGCACGATCCGGAGGAGAGCGCGTTCAACGAGTTCGAGGCGCTCACCGGCAAGGTCGGCAAGCAGCAGATGATGGTCGACGGTAACAGCGGCGATGCCCTGCAGCTCGTCGGTAGCTGGCTCGACAGCGGTGTGGACGTGCAGGACGGCACCCGCAGCTACAGCGTCTACAACTATGCCGGGGCTGCGGTGCAGTTGCTGGTGGACAATCAGGTCACCGTGACGGTGCAGGATAATGCTGCCCCTGCGCCGAGCTTTGCGGACACGAGCATCAGCGGAACCGGCACGGACGTGGCCGTCGTCCGCTCGACCGAAGTGGGCACGCTCTATCTGGTGAACACCACGGCTATTCCCACGGTCACCACGCTGGCGGATATCACCGGCAAGGACAGCAAATACTGGAACTCGGTCTCCATTACGACTGCCGATACCAACACCAACCTCAGCCTGCTCGGCTTGGCCAGCGGGACGTACAAGGCCTATGCGGTCGACGCGTTGGGCAATCTCTCCTCGCCGAGCGCCAACAGCTTCACCGTGACGCCCGTCATCCAGGCGAGCGCGATCATGCAGGCCAGCAACTCGCTGGGCTATATGATCGCCGGTTCCAGCGGCACCGAGTCCTTCGCTGCATCGGTCAGCGCTGCGGGTGATGTGAACGGAGACGACTATGCCGACTTCGTGGTTTCGGTCGGCGGAGCTAACCAGACCGCCTCGAAATCCTATGTCGTCTTTGGCGGACCCAACAACATCTACGGCAGCGTGATCGACAGCATTTACAATGTCGCAACTGGAACGGCGGGCTTCGCTATCCTGGCGTCGTCGGCGAGCGATTATCTCGCCAATGCGGTGAGCGCGGGCGACGTGAACGGCGACGGTCTGGGCGATCTGATCGTCGGTGCCACGGGTGTCGATAATGTTGGTACGATTGCCGGGGCCGCCTATGTCGTCTATGGCAAGACCAGTGGGGCGACGGTCGCATTGTCGAGCCTGTCCACTGCGGTATCGGCAGGCTTCCAATTGCTGGGCGGTACGGCGAACGAACAAGCCGGCTTCTCCGTGTCCGCCGCTGGCGACATCAACGGCGATGGCTATGCCGATCTGCTGGTAGGCGCGAACACAGGCAGCACGAGCAGTCAGGGCCGGGTCTATGTGGTGTATGGACGCGCAAATAATAGCAGCATCAATCTGTCGGCGCTGACAGTGGCGACCAACACACTCGGTTTTGCAATTGATGGGTCAAGTGCCAACGACCAAATGGGCCTTAATACGACCGCGCTTGGCGACGTGAACGGAGACGGTCTCGCTGACTTCCTGATCGGTTCGCCTTGGGTGGACGCCAACGGCACCGATGCCGGTGCGGCCTATGTGGTGTTCGGGCGGACTGGCACGAGCGGAACGCCGCTCAATGTGACGGCTCTGACCGCAGCAACCAATACGCTCGGCTTCGCAATCAGCGGGTCGGTTGCCAATGACAATGCTGCATGGTCGATCGCCGGCAATGGCGACATCAATGGCGACGGTCTCATGGATCTCGTGGTGACGGCCCGTCTCGCGGATGCGCCCGCCGGTAACGACGCCGGCAAGACCTATGTGATCTACGGCAAAACCGGGGGGCAGGGCATCAACCTGAGCGCGCTCTCCCAGGCCACCAATACCCTCGGCTTCGTCATCAACGGATCCAGCGCCAACGATTTCCATAACAGGGTCACGGTGCTTGGCGACATCAACGGCGATGGCTTGGCTGACATGGCGATTGGGTCATGGCAGGCGGATACAGGCTTGGGGAACGATGCCGGCAAGGTCTATGTCGTCTTCGGCAAGTCTGACGGTAGCGGGGTGGATCTTTCCGCGCTCGGCGTGGCTGGCAATACCCAGGGCTTCATCGTTGAGGGCAATCAGGCCGGGACGCTCACCTTCGGGGCGGTGGCCGCCAGCGACCTCAACGGCGACGGCCTGGCCGACCTGATCATCGGCAGCAGCAATGCGGATGTGAATGGCCTGACCGACAATGGTGCTGCGTTCGTGGTCTACGGCTCGACCTCGGGTGTCTTCTCAACCACCAAGGTCAGCCAGATGGGCACGAGCGGTGCCGATACGCTCACCGGCACCTCGATCAATGACTCGCTGATCGGCGGTCAGGGCAACGACGTGCTCTTGGGCAAGGGCGGCATCGATACGATCTATGGGGGTAGTGGCAATGACCGGATCGTACTCAATGCCGACAATGTGGTGAAACTCGGCCAGTCCGGTTCCAGTATCCGGGGCGGTCAGGGTATCGACACGCTGGCGCTGGAGGGAACGGACATCATCACCCTCAACCTCACCACCCTGAAGGACGGTGTGATCAAGGGCATCGAGAAGATCGACATCACCGGTGCGAGCAACAATACCCTGAAGCTGAACCTGACCGATGTGCTCAACCTGCATGATACGGACGAAAGCGCGTTCAACGCGTTCCAATCCATCACCGGCGCGACTGGGAAACAGCAGTTGATGATCGACGGCGATGCTGGAGACTCGGTGCAACTGGTCGGGGCCGGCCTGTGGGTAGACAGCGGCCAGGACTATACCGACGGCGGTGTCAGCTACAGCTTGTACAACTACAACGGGGCTGCGGTTCAGTTGTTGATCGACAACGCGGTCACCACGACCGTTCTCGCAGCCTGAGGTCGCAGGTCCATGTTCCAGGGGCAGCGACCCGATCCGGAGCAGGCGGTCAAGGCCCAGTCGCGTGGCGACTGGGCCAGGGCGGCCGAGCTTTATGAAGACCTGCTTGCCGAGCAGCCGGACGATCCGGTGTTGCTCGGCAACCATGGCCAGGTGCTGCGCAAGCTGGGCCGTGATGACGAGGCGCTGGTGCAATATGGCCGGGCGATCGAGAGCCCGGAGGCACCGGCGGCGGTCTGGTTCAACTATGGCAATGTGCTCTACGACAAGAGCAAATGGGAGAAGGCTCAGGCCGCCTTCGAGCAGGCGCTGGCGCTGGAGCGGGAGGATGGCCCGGCCGTCGTGCCCGCCACCATCCAGCTCGCCCGCTGCGCCGTGCGGCAGGGCGAATATGAGGAGGCGCGGCGGCTGTTCAGCGACGTGCTGCGTCGCGACCCCAACAACTTCACAGCGTGGCTGGAGGCGGGCAATGTCTGCCGCCATCATGGCACGTTGGAGGAAGCACTCGACTTCTATCGTCGGGCCGCCGAGGCGGCGCCCTCGCGCTATGGCGCGCATCTGAGCGTCGCGCGCGCGCTCGAACAGGTCGGGCGGGAGGATGAGGCGGTGCTGGCCTGGCTCAAGGCGCTGGATTGCGCGGGGCCGGACGATCATGCCGACATCCACCACCGCATGGGGCTGGGCCGGGCAGAGCGGGGCGAGTGGCACCGCGCCGTCAAGGGCTTCCGCCACGCGCTGACGGCAGCGAGCGATTTCCACGCCGCGCGGATCGATCTGGCCGATGCGCTCATGCAGATGGGCGCGACCGAGCAGGCTGAGCCGCTGTTCGCTCAGCTGGAGGCGGTGGACCTCGACGAAGACGATGAGATCAGATTTGCCGGCACGCTGATGAAGCACAATCAGTACGACAGGTGCGATGCGGTGCTGCGCGCGCGGATCGAGAAGGATCCCGAGAACTGGAGGGGCCACTTCAACCTCGGTAAGGTGCTCATCGAGGGGATGCGCACCGAGGAGGCCGAGGCCTGCTTTGACCGCGTCGATGAGCTTGCCGGCGACGACGCGCCTGACCTGCGGGCGATGCGCGGCTCGATTGCCGGCAAGCGCGGCGATGTCGACACCGCGCGCGATATCTATACCGAGCTGGGCGAGGAGGAAGGGCCGGAGTCCGCCTTCCGCGGCTCGGCGGCGATGGCGGCGCTCTACAGCGAGACGATGACGGCGGAGGAGACCCGCGACTTCCATCAGAGGCTGTTCGCGCCGCTGGCCGAGGGTGCGAGGGAGGTAGCGTCCTTCGCCAATGATCGCTCGACCGGGGCGGGTGCTGCCGATGCCGGGAAGCGCAGTCGCCGCCTGCGGGTCGGCTATGTGACGGGCGACATGCATGGCGAGCATCCGGTCAGCCTGTTCATGCGGCCGGTGCTGGCGCGGCATGACCGGGACGCCTTCGAGATCACGGTCTATTCGCTGAGCCCGCTCACCGACGACATGACCCGCCGGGCGCGCGGCCATGTCGATCGCTGGCGCGATGCGGCGAGCATCAGCAACACGCGCCTGGCGCAGATGATCGAGGATGACGGCATCGACGTGCTGATCGACCTCATTGGCCACACCGGGCGCAATCGCGCGCCGCTGTTCGGCCGCCGGGCGGCGCCGGTGCAGGCGATGTTCCTGGGCTATCCCTCGACCACGGGCATTCCCAATATGGACTGGCTGATCAGCGATCCGGTGACCTCACCGAGCGACCATGCCCATCTCTACACCGAGCGGCTCGAGCATGTGCCGGGCTTCGTGTTCTGCTACGCGCCCGAGCGGGAGTTTCCATTCCCCGATTATGGCAAGACGCATCTGGAGCGCCCGCTCACCTTCGGGTCGTTCAACAACGTCTCCAAGCTGACGCCATACACCATCCGCCTCTGGGCCAAGGCGATCGTCGCCACACCGGGATCGCGGCTGGTGCTCAAGGGGCCGAGCTTCCTGGATTCGGTGGCGGTGAACCGCTTCGGCGATCTGTTCGTGGACGCCGGCGTTGCCGCCGACCGGCTGGAGTTCCGGGGACCATCGAGCCTCGATGAGATGATGGCGGAATATGCCGACATCGACATCGCGCTGGATTGCTTCCCCTATAATGGCGGCACGACCAGCTGTCAGGCGCTGTGGATGGGCACGCCCGTCATCACGCTGGCCGGCGAGAGCTTCGTGCAGCGTATGGGCGCGGGGCTGATGAGCGCCATCGGCCGGCCCGAATGGGTGGCGCAGGACGAGGAGGCGTTCGTGGAGATCGCCGTCCGCCTTGCCTCGGATCGCGCCGCGCTGCTGGAGGAAAAGCGCAGCCTGCGCACGCGCTTCGCCGCATCGCCGGCCGGCGACATCGATCGATACACGCGCGAGTTGGAAGACGCTTATCGCCGTATGTGGACCGACTTCGCGGCCGGGGGGGCATGACCCGCGAAGAGTTGGAAACCGGGGAGACGAATGGAGCGGCCTCGCGCTTCATGCTGGGGGCAGGGTTATGACCATATTCGATAGTGACTTCGAGAGCGTGGGGGCGGCCGTACCGCGATCGGCCGCCGGAATCGCGCTGATGGTGCGGCGGCTGGGAACGATGGAATCGGCCTATGCGCGGCTGATCTGGTCGCGGGCCCTGGCGGAAGCCATCGAGAAGATGGAGCACGCTTCTGCGAGCGACCTGATCGACAGCCGGACGGTAGAAGGCGATGCCCGCCGTTCCGCGCGTCAGGGCGACACGCAAATCCTGCGGATGCTGCAGGCGCATATGAACCTGCGCAGCCCCAGCGCCGTGCGCCTGCTCATGTGGCTGATGGCCAATCCCGATGTGTTCCACGCGCCGCACGAACTGCGGGCGAGCCTGGGATTTGCGGAAAGCTCGATCAAGGTGTTCGTGTCCGAGCTCCGCAAGGCGTTTCGCAACAAGAATATGCCGGACCCGATCGTCTCCTTCTATCGGCGCGGCTATTGCGTACCGGCCGATTGTGCGGCGCTGATCAAGGACGTCATCTCCCGCCTCGCCCTTGAGGAGACGAGCCTGGGGCGGATCAAGAGTCCGTCCTGAGGGGGGGATGCATCGCGCGCAAGGTGCATGGCGGGGCGGTTGCCGCACCACCCCAACCCCTCCTCTGAAGAGGAGGGGCTAAGATTGTGGTGTTCAGAAGAAATAATGCTCGGTTGCGGCAGGGCTGGCATTGCGCCGGGCTGCTGCCGATCCGGCATTGCGGTGGTTGGCGGATGGGACGCGGCGCTGCGCCAGGTCGCCGGCGCGGATGCGGCTCCAGATTCGCTCGACGATCTCGCGCTCCTCGGGGCCGACCGCTACCGCATAGATGCTCGTGGTTTCGATATTGGCGTGGCCGAGCCATGACTGCACGAGATTAAGCGGCGCGCCCGCCCCGAGCGCGGCGACGGCAAAGCCATGGCGCAGGCCGCGCGGGCAGGCTTGCGGGCCTTTGATATGCGTCCGGTCCATATGCTCGTGGACGTGGCGCCAGGCGGTGGTGCGGGACCAGCGCCAGAGGGGGGCGGCGCGATCATTGCCGGCAATATCGGTGAGCAGGCGCACCAGCCCAGACGAGATCGGCACGCGGCGGAAAATGCCTCTCTTCCGCTTCTTGAGGCTTTCGAAGATGACGACACAGGCGGCGGGGTCGATCCGCCCAAGGGTCAGGCAGAGCGCCTCCGAAATGCGGCATCCGGTTTCGGCGAGCAAGCGGCAGAAGGCATGGACGGAAGGCGGGGCAGTCTTTGCACTATCGAGGAAGCAGCTCATTTCGGATCGATTCAAATATTTTCGGCAGCCATATTCGTCGAATACAGACCAGTTCATCGATTTCGTCCCCCGTTGATGATCATTCTAATCTGGAACAGTTCGTCATGATTTGGATCATGACGGATGCTGCTCAAATTATCGTTCCGTTAACCATCAAGTAACAAATTTGGACTTGGGAGGAAGGTCTCGCCGATCCGAAATGGATGCAATAGCACTTGATCTGCGGACGGGATGCGCCCGGCCGGGTCGCGCGGCCCAAGCCGTGCGGTGAAGCATCCGATATGGCGTAATATCCCCACCGCCTGTCGATCCGGTCCCGCTTGCAATGCGGGCCGGGCCAGGCAGTCTGGCTTGTGAGCGTCAGGGGTGGCCTAGAGGCGCGGGCCTTGCACGGCGCCGCTGACCTTGGGCTTTTCCGCGCTGTTGAGCAGATCGATCAGGCCGCTCATCGGCGCGCCGGCCTTTGCGTAATCAAGCGCCGACATGCCGGCGAGGCGATCGCGGCGCAACGGGTCGGCACCGTTGGTGACGAGCAGCCGCACCATCTCCATGTCGCGCATCTGCACCGCGCGGATCAGCGGGGTTTCGCCGCTGCTGTTGGTCTGGTTGGGATCGGCCTTGTGGGCGAGCAGCAGCTGCGCGCCTTCCACGAAGCGGCGTTCCACGGCGAGCATCAGGGGCGTGCGGCCGTTATTGTCGGTCAGGTCCGCGCGCGCGCCCTTGGAGAGCAGATAATTGGTCATCATCACGCTGCGCTGGCCGACCACGATCAGCAATGCGGTCTCGCCGCTGGTGCGATCCTTGGTGTTGATCGGGGTGACGCCGGGGGTTTCGAGCACTTCGGCAATCTTGGCGGTATCGCCTTTGCGCACCGCCTCGAGGAAGCGGTAGCTGTCGGAGAATTGCGCCATGGCGGGCTGTGCCGTCACCGCGCCGATCAGCGGCGCCAGCGCGAGCGCCAGTGGGCTGCCCATGCGGACCAACATTCCCCTGCGCCGATCGATCTTCACCCTGTACCCCCTTCGCCTTGCGTTCGTCTCAAGCAGTTGCCTTGGCTCCAATAGCAGGGCATGGCTGGCCCTGTCATGAATAAAGCCTGCAAAAAAATCCTCGCGCTTTCCATCGGCTTGGCGCTGGCCGCCTGCCAGGGCCAGAGCGGCGGCAACCAGGCCGGCGGCAGTGAGTCGCTTCCTGCCGAGGGCAATCTCGTCGGCGCCCGGATCGGCGGCGATTTCACGCTGACCGACCAGAATGGCAAGAGCGTGCGCTGGGCGGATTTCCAGGGCAAATATCGCCTCGTCTATTTCGGCTACACCTTCTGCCCGGATGTGTGCCCGCTGGACCTCAACCGGATCATGCTCGGCTACCGGATGCTGGAGAAGGACCATCCCGAGGTTGCGGCCAAGATCCAGCCGATCTTCATCACCGTCGATCCCGAGCGTGACACCGTCGATGTGGTGAAAGGCTATGTCGCGCATTTCCATCCCCGGCTCATCGGCCTCACGGGCACGCCCGAGCAGATCGAGAAGGTGAAGACGGACTTCGTGGTGGTCGCCAGCAAGGAGGGCGATCAGGCCGCCAAGCAGGATTATCTCGTCAACCACACCCGCACGCCCTTCCTGTTCGGGCCGGATGGCAAGCCCATCGCGCTCGTGCCGGTCGAGGAACTGGCTTCGGCGGATGAAACGGTGGCTAAGGGCGTGCGCGATTTCCTCGTCCACTATGTCCGATGAGCTTCTGGGAGCAGCCTCTCGAAACGCTTGACCGCGCGCAGTGGGAGGCGCTGTGCGACGGTTGCGGCAAATGCTGTTTGCACAAGGTGGAGGATGCCGACACCGGACGCATCTACCCGACCAATGTCGCCTGCCGACTGCTGGATCGGGATACCGCCCAGTGTAGCAATTACCGCCAACGCCGCGCGTTCGTGCCCGATTGCCTGCGGCTGAGCCGGGCCAATCTGCAGGAGATCGAATGGCTCCCGCAGACCTGCGCCTATCGCCTGCGTGCCCATGACGAGCCCCTGCCGGACTGGCATTATCTGATCTGCGGGGATCGCGAGGCGGTGCATCGTGCCGGCCAGAGCATTCGCGGCTGGACGATCTCCGAGACGATCGCGGGCGATCTGGAAAATCACATTGTCGACCGCGCGCTCTGAGCACAGGCTCACGCTGGCGGACGGGGCGGCGCTGTCTGTCGTCGTGATGCGCCATGGGCGGGCGCGGCGGATGAAGCTGCGGTTCGATGAGCTGGGTGACCGGGCCCTGCTGACTATTCCCCCGCGTGCCTCCCTGCCGCGCGCCTTGGACTGGGTCCGGGCGCAAGGGGAGTGGATCGAGGGGCAGCGGGGTCGCAATGGCGGGCTCGTGACGCTGGCCGATGGCGCGCTTGTGCCCTTCGAAGGGACGCCGCTGCGCATCGTCGCGACCGGCGCGCGTACCCGGCATGTGCTGGCCGAGCAGGGCGAGCTACTGGTGGGCGGACCTGCCGATCTGGCCGGCGCACGAGCGCTGCGCTGGCTCAAGGCGCAGGCGCGAACGGCACTAACGACCGAAACGCAGGCACTCGCCACGCGGCACGGCCTGCCGTTGCGGCAGGTGGCGATCGGCGATCCCCGCGCGCGTTGGGGCAGTTGCTCGGTGGATGGTAACATCCGCTACAGTTGGCGGCTGATTCTGGCGCCGGCGCATGTGCGGCTGGCCACCGTGGCGCACGAGGTGGCGCATCTCGAGCATATGCACCACGGCCCGGAATTCCATGCGCTGGTGCGCGCGATTTCGCCGGTCTGTCCGGATGCGGCCCGCGCCTGGCTGCGCGCTGAAGGGCGTAGCCTGCATCGCTATACCGCCTGAGCGACCGCGTTCTTGATCTGTGAAAAACGTCGAAGGGCGCGGCTCGCACCGCGCCCTTCCGTCGTCCTGGCTATGCCCGCTCAGAAGCGGCTGCGCACCGTGATGCCATAAGTGCGCGGCTCGGCGAGATAGGCCGAGAAGAGCTGGTTCGACATGGCGCCGAACCGACCCAGTTGCGCGCGCGACTGGTGATTGGGGCTGGAGCTTTGCAGCGGGCTGTTGAAGGCGACCTGGCTATAGTCGCTGTCGAACAGGTTCTGCGCCCACAGCTCGATGGCCCAGGCCTGCCCAGGGCCGCGCAGGCCGATGCGGGCATTGGTGACGATGTAGCCGTCCTGCGCCTTTTCCGGATAGAGGTCCGAGCCGGTGTTATAGTCGCCGGTGATCCGGTTATCGACATAGACGAGGCCGCTGAAGCCGCCGCCCAGCTCCGGTGTCCAGGCAATGCTGCTGGTCGCCACCCAGCGCGGCGCGTTGCTGTTATCCTGCCCTTCGAGCAGGAACAGCGCAGGGTCGAGCGGCACCGAGCCATCCGCATTGCCGACAAGCTGGTCGGCGAACTTGGCGCGAGTATAGGTCACGCCTGCCGTGGCCCGCAGCGAGCGGACTGGCTGGACATAGGCCTCGATTTCGACGCCCTGGCTGATGAGGCCGGGCTTGGTCTCGGCACAGGTGCCGTTCGCGGCCTTGGCGCCATCGCAGCCATTGATGTTCTGGACGACGAAGCTGGTGCCGTTGAAGGTGTTGAGCTGGAAGTTGCTGAACGCCTGCCGGAAGGCGGCGAGGTTGAAGCCCCATTCGCGGCGCGCATATTTGAGGCCGATCTCGTAAGCGTCGACCGTCTCCGCGCCGAAGGCGAGGCTCGCCGCATCGGCATTGCTGCGCGGCGAGAAGTAGGTGATCGGCGCGATGCCGGTGCCGACCCCGGTATTGCCCAACTCGAACCGGTCCAGATTGTAACCGCCCGCCTTATAGCCCCGCGAATAGCCGCCATAGACCATCAGGCCGCCGCCGACCTTGTAGGACAGGACAGCCGTGCCGGAGAATTTGCCCTCGGTTTGCCGGTCCTGCAGGTCGAGCGCGTTGAGGCCGGTGCTGGCATTGCCCAGGCAGCCGAGCGTCAGGATGCCGCCGGCCAGCTGCGCGGCCGAGCCGAGCGCCGGATTGGTCGCGATGCCGGGCAGGGCGGAGGCCTGCAAGGCGGCGCAGGTCGCATTGTTATTGTTGAGATCGCCCGAGAAGCGCTTGGTCTCGCGCGTGTAGCGAACGCCCAGGGTCAGATCGAGCGCATCGGTCAGGTGGATGATGTTGTGGGTGAACAGCGCCCAGTTCTCGCTGCGCTGATAATAGCGGCTGTCGGTATCGCCGCCCCCGTTGGGGATGGTCGCCAGCGCGGTAAGGCCGGTACCGAGGCCGCCCGAAATCGCGCCCGCCTGCGCTGTTGCCGTCGCATTGGCCACCGTCGGCGAGGCCCCCTGGCTGATCGCCCGGGCGTAGATGGAGGCATAGAGGCCAGCATTCAGACTGGCTTGCGTTGCGCTGATCAGGTTGCCCACGTCTGGCGTGAGCGCGTTGCCGTCAATCGGCGCGGCGCACAGGCTGAGCTGGGCGGGGGAGAGGTTGCTGGCGGCGCCGGTGCCGGCCATCAGGCGGCAGGCAGCGAAGCGGCCATAATCAGCGCCGAAGCGGATATTGTCGCGCAGGGTCAGTTTCTCATTGGCGTAATAGCCGCCCACCAGCCAGTCGAGCATGCCGCCCAGCGCCGAGCCCTGCAGGCGCAATTCCTGCGTGAAGGTGCGGAACTGGCGGAAGGTGCCTGGGTCACGATAGAGCAGGTCGGCGGTGGAATAATCATAATCGCCATAGTCGGATGACTTGTAGTCGCGATAGGCGGTGATGCTGGTCAGCTTGGCATTGCCGAAATCATAATTGATCTCGCCCGAGAGGCCCCAATCCTCCAGCTTGCTCACATAGTCCCGGCCCGGCGTGATGCTGATGTTCCGCTGATAGGGATTCTGGGCATAGGGCGTGGGGCCATTGGGGAAGCGCGTGCCGAGCGCGCTCAGGATCGTGACGATGCGGTTGGTGGCGTTCTGCGTGTAATTGGTAGGCGAGCTGCCCACTTCCTCGCCGGTGTCGATATAGACGGCGCCGCAGCAGCTTTCGTCGCGGTTGGTATAGTCGCCGATCAGGCGGACGGAGAGCGCATCCGAGGGCTCCAAGAGCAATTGCCCGCGCAGGAAATAGCGGTTGCGGTCATTGGTGTCGCCGATCTTGGCGCCCGAGCCGTCCACGATATTGAGGAACCCGTCGCGCCGCGAATAGACGCCGTCGATGCTGGCGGCGATGGTCTCACTGAGCGGGCCGGTGATCCGGCCGGCGAGCCGCCAAGCTTCATAATTGCCGAAGCTGGCTTCAGCGCTGCCGCCCCACTGAAATTCCGGCGCCTTGCTGACGATGTTGAGCAGACCGGCCGAGGCATTGCGCCCGAACAGCGTGCCTTGCGGGCCGCGCAGCACTTCGACGCGCTCGATCTCGCCGAGATCGGTCAAGCCCGCGCCCGTGCGGGAGCGATAGACGCCGTCGATGAACACCGCGACGGAACTTTCCAGACCCGGATTGTCGCCCACCGTGCCGACACCACGGATGCGCGCGGCGCCATTGGCTTCCGATCCGGTGGAGGAGACGAGCAGCGAAGGGGCGAGCTGGTTGAGCTGGCGAATATCGTTCGCGCCGCTGTTCTGCAGCGATTGGGCGGTCACCGCCGAGACGGCGATCGGCACATCCGAGAGCGGGCTGGCGCGCCGCGTAGCGGTGACGATGATTTCGCCCATATTGCTCTCATCGCCGCTCTGCGCGGTCGCATCGCTGGCGTCCTGAGCAAAGGCGGGGGTGGCAAGGGCGCATAGCAGTGCGGCAACACTGGCAGACGCAATGAGGGATGGCTTGGGCATCATTCGCTCTCCTGCACGTTTGTCCGGTCCGGCATTTGTGCCGGTTATTCGAGAGCATATGCCAATAGCCATGGGGCGCAACTCCCTCATTTCCGGGATTCAACGGTTTGTTGCATAAGGGTTACAGTCGGCGCAGGCCGCTTATCGCCAAAGAGCGAAACGCAGCAGCCGATCCTCCAGCGCGATAAGCGCTTCGCTGTTCCGGCCGACAAGAGAGGCGATTGCCGGTGACGCTGCGTCAAGGCCGCCGGTGAACGCCCCGAAGGCGGGTACGATGATCTTGCTGCCGCCCTTCACGAAGCAGCGCCGCGAGATATGTCGCCCGCGCAGGCTCATCCGCAACTTGGGATGAAAATGTCCGGAAATTTCCGGTCGCACCTCTCCGGGCATGGCTTCATGGCGCAATATGACGCCATCGATGAGCGCTTCTGCCCGATTTTCACCCCCCAGGGGCGAATCAACGCCCGAGGCGCCGAGGGGATCGTGATTGCCGGTGATCCAGGTCCAGCGATAGGTGGCCGTCAGCTGCGCGATCCGCGCGCGCGTCTCGCCGCTCATCCGCTCATGCGCGCCGCCATCGTGGAAGCTGTCCCCCAGACACCAGATCTCGCGTGGCTGGGTGAGGGCAATCACGCCCGCCAGCGCGTCCAGCGTGGCGCGGCTGTCATAAGGCGGCAGCATCTGGCCGCGCCGGGCGAAGGCACTGGCCTTCTCGAAATGAAGATCGGCGACGATCAGCGCGGCCCGCTCCTGCCAGAACAGGGCGCCCTGCGGCAAAGCCTGCCAGCTTTGGCCGGCAAAGCTGAAGGCCGGGCCACAGCCTGCCGCCCGCGGCATGGGATGATCGATGAGTGGGGACGACCTCATGGCCCTGCTATGCCGTCGCAGCGGGCAGGGCGCAATCGGGCAGTTGAACAAAAGTGGAACTTTTGCGATGGCCCGCAGGCTCTGGCTCTCCCCGCTCGGCTGGTGTAGGCGCGCGCCCATGTCGCACGAACCCGCATCCCTGCTGACCGTCGCCGCCTTCTACCGCTTCGCGCCCTTGCCCGACCCGGAGGCACTGGCGACCGAACTGCGCGCGCTGGGCGCCACACTGGACCTCTCCGGCTCCATCATTCTCGCGCAGGAGGGCATGAACGGCACTATCGCGGGATCGGCCGATGCGGTGGAGCGCCTGTTCGCGCGCCTGCGCGCCGAGCCGGGCTTCGCGCCCTTGGCGCCGCGGCTGCACAGCACGGAGCGGCATCCGTTCGCGCGCTGGAAAGTGAAGGTGAAGCGCGAGATCGTGACCATGGGCCGGCCCGGTGTCGATGCGGCGCAGGGCGCGGGCACGCATGTGCCGCCGGCGCAGTGGAACGCTCTGATCAGCGATCCGGACACGATCCTCATCGACACCCGCAATGATTATGAGGTGGCGCTGGGGCGGTTCGCCGGCGCGGTCGATCCCATGACGGCCAGCTTCGGCGACTTCCCGGACTGGTTCGATGCGCAGGCGGCGCAATGGCGCGCGGAAGGCCGCAAGCCCCGGATCGCCATGTATTGCACCGGCGGCATACGCTGCGAGAAGTCGACGGCTTATGCCCGCGCGCAGGGCTTTGAGGAGGTCTATCACCTCAAGGGTGGCATCCTTGCCTATCTCGCGGAAGTCGAGGAGGCCGCGAGCCTGTGGGACGGCGCCTGCTTCCTGTTCGATGAGCGCGTCGGGATCACCCATGGCGAGCGGGTCGTCCCGGCCGCGCTGTGCCCGGCCTGCGGGCAACCGCTTGCCGGAGGCGCGGATGAGGGAGGCTCAGCGCCCGCTTGCGTCCGCTGCACCGGTATCGGCGAAATCTAGCCTGCCACGTTGCCGGGCATCGCCGCCGGCGAGGTGGAAATCGACATGCCGCTGGCCGAAATCGATCGCGATCCGGTCGAACAGGCGCAGCATCCCCATGCCGAGCAGCATGGCTGGCCGCTCGCCCAGGCCAAGCTCGGTAAAGGGCGCGGCATCCAGGAACAGCATCGGCACATTGTCGAGCGTCGCGTCGCCGATGGTGAGTTGGCGGACGACGGCGAACTGGGCCGGCACGTCGACGCCGGTGACGCTGGTCAGCACGGTCGGCGTTGGCGGCACCACCAGCCGCTTGGCCTTGAGGCTGCGGAACAGCGCCATGTTGCCCACGCTCTGCTCGGCGCCGGTGTCGAGGATCACGTCTACCTTACGCCCATCCACCCGCGAGTTCATCAGGATCAACTGGCCATAGCGGCTGCGCGCGCGCACCACGATGGCGTCCTTCTCGTCACGCACGGCGGATGAGCGGCGGCTGCGGCTGACTTCCATACGGCGCTGGTTGAAATCCAGGATCAGGCGTTTGTCCGCGAGGCTATCCAGTCCGATGATCCCCAGGCTGCCCATGTCCGCGCGAGCGATAGTGAGCGCAGCGAGCGAACTGACCGCATGATCGCCAAAGCGCAGATCGCTCAATTGAACGGATGAGACCGTGACGCGCCCGGCCATGCTGATGATCTCGACCGGCTGGAGCGGCGGCAGCATCAGCCGCGTGGCCAACTCCGTGGCGATGATGGTGCGCTGGGAGCCGGTGTCGATCATGAACGGATAAGGGCCACGCTCGCCGATCCGCACCGGCATGGTCATGCGCAGTCCCGGATCGCCGCCGATAGGCATGACCGGCTCGTTGAGGTCGAAGGTGCTGGGATCGACCGGTATCTCAGGACCACGCGGCGCGATGACGAAATGCTCGTTTGCGCTCGGGATCTGGCTGGCGATGCCGAACGGCCCGGTCAACGCCGCAGCGGCCGTGATCACAGCCTTTGCCAGGGTCAGCCGAAGCGTCGAGCCGAAAACCATCCCCAAGGTCTCCCAAGACGCGCAGCTTATCACGATTTGCGGTCTCGCCAAAGCGATCCGGGGCGGGCGGGTGCTAGCCGGCCGGCGCGTCGGGCGTCATGGCAATGCGGGCGAGCGATTCGGCCTCCGCGAGCAGGCTGTCGTCCGTCTGCGGACCGGCCACATGCTCGCGCCCGATCATGATCAGCACCGGCACGGCCAGCGGGCTCACCCGGTCGAGCGGCTTGTGCAGCATGGTGGCGCTGGCCCGGTCGATCAGCTCACCCAGGCGCCCCACATCGGTCATGCGCGCGCGGGCATCGGCCCAGGCGGCCTTGAGCAGCAGATGCTCCGGCTCGTAGCGGCGCAGCACGTCATAGATGAGGTCGGTCGAGAAGCTGACCTGCCGCCCGGTCTTGCGCGCGCCCGGCTGCTGGCGTTCGATAAGGCCGGAGATCACCGCCACGTCGCGAAAGGCCCGCTTGAGCAGGCTGCTTTCCTCGACCCAGGCGATGAACTCACGGTCCAGAATGTCGGCGGAAAAGAGCGGGCGGGGGTCGGTCACGGGCTCCAGGCCGTAGACGGCCAGCGCATAATCGTTGGAGACGAAGCCGACGGGCTTGAGGCCGCGCTCTTCCATGCGGCGGGTGAGCAGCATGCCAAGCGACTGATGCGCGTTCCACCCCTCGAAGCTGTAGACCACCATGTGGTGCAGCCCTTCATGCGGGAAGGTCTCGACCAGCAACTGCTCGGGCTGCGGCAGGACGGAGCGGACCGCCTGCATCGCCAGCCATTCATGAACGTCGGGCGGGAAGCGGTTCCATTGCGTCGGATCGGCCAGGAAAGCGCGCACGCGGCCGGCCAGATGCGTCGACATCGCCATGCGCGTGCCGCCCCAGCTTGGAATGCGGGCCTGCTGGGATGTCGCCTTGACGAACAGCTCGGCCTCGGTCTGGCGGACCAGCTCCAGTGAGAGGCCGGAGAAGAAGAAGCGATCGCCCGGGCTGAGCGTCGCGGCAAAACTCTCCTCCACCGTCCCGAGCTTGCGGCCGTTGCTGAAGCGCACATCGAGCGCCGGCTGGTCGACGATGATGCCGGCGTTCAGCCGATGCTGCTGGGCAAGGCGGGGATGGGCAATGCGCCAGAGGCCTTCGGGCGTGCGGACAAGGCGCTGGAACCGGTCATAGGCACGCAGCGCATAGCCACCGGTGGAGACGAACTGGAGAATGTCCTCAAGCTGGGCCGCGTCCAGCCAATCATAAGGCGTGGCGGTGCGGATTTCGGCAAGTAACGCCGCAGGATCGAGCGGGCCGGCGCAGGCCAGCCCCATGATGTGCTGGGCCAGCACATCGCGCGCGCCGGGGCGGAAATCGTCGGCGTCGCGCTCGCCGCTCATCACGGCGTCCCAGGCGGCCTGTGCCTCCAGATACTCGAAGCGATTGCCTGGGATGACGATCGCCTTGCTCGGCTCATCCATCCGGTGATTGGCGCGGCCGATGCGCTGGAGCAGGCGCGAGCTGCCCTTCGGCGCGCCCATCTGGATCACGCAGTCGATGTCGCCCCAGTCGATGCCCAGATCGAGACTGGCGGTGGCGACAAGGCCGCGCAGCTTGCCGGCCGCCATCGCGGCCTCCACCTTGCGGCGCGCCTCGCGGGAGAGGCTGCCATGGTGGATGCCGATGGGCAGGGTATCCTCATTCTCCGCCCACAATTCCTGAAAGATGAGTTCGGCGAGACCGCGCGTGTTGCAGAACACCAGCGTCATCCGGTGCTGGCGGATGATGTCGATCACCTGCCCCGCCGCATATTTGCCGCTGTGGCCGGACCAGGGCACGCGGCCCTGCGGCATGAGAATAGTTAGGTCCGGCGCGGCGCCCGGCTCGCCTTCGACCAGCGCCACTTCTTCCTGCGCGCCGGCGGGCGCCAGCCACCGTCGATAGGCATCGGGGTCGCCCACGGTTGCCGATAGGCCGACGCGGCGGAGGTCAGGTGCGATGCTCTGCAGGCGGGCGAGGGACAGGGCCAGCAGATCGCCGCGCTTGCCGCTCGCAAAGGCATGGATCTCATCGATGATGACGGTTTTGAGGGACGCGAAGATCAGGTCCGCATCGGGGTAGGTCAGCAGCAGGGAGAGCGATTCGGGCGTCGTGAGCAGGATGTGGGGCGGCTTGGCCCGCTGCCGGGCCTTGCGATCGGACGGCGTATCGCCGCTGCGCGTCTCGATGCGGATGGGCAGGCCCATCTCGCTGACGGGGGTGAGCAAATTACGCTGCACATCCACGGCCAGCGCCTTGAGCGGGGAGATATAGAGGCTGTGCAGGCCTTCTGTCGGCGCCTCCGCGAGGTCGGCCAGCGTGGGCAGGAAGCCGGCGAGCGTTTTGCCGGCTCCTGTGGGCGCGACGAGCAGAGCATGGCGCCCCGCTTGCGCTGCCTCCAGCATCGCCTGCTGATGGCGACGGACGGACCAGCCCCGCCGGTCGAACCATCCCGTGATGAGGGGCGGCAGGGATGGTGTCATGTACGCGCGCGGGGCCATGCCTTCAATGTGGATGCCCCGCCATGCTTACTCAAGCCCGGGTGGAATAGGGCTCCTTACCATCCCGGCGCTTGTCTTCTCGGTCGAGACTGTCGCGCAGGTCCTTTGCGGCGCGGTCGCTCCGCGCTTCGTCGCCCGGCTTGGTATCGCGCTTGTTGCGCCAGATTGCGTAGACCAGCACCGCGGCAAACAGGACTGGCCCGACAACGGTCATGAGGCTCCAGAGGCTGCCCATGTTTCTCTCCTATTTTCCAAACCCATTAAACGCATGGGCGCCGCCTGAGTTTCGCGGCTGGCCGCGCAGCCGGTTCGGCGCGCCTCACTGGGTGACGGATGGCGGGCGGTAAGCCAAAAAAAAGGCCGCCCCGAAGGACGGCCTGGAAGTTTTAGGAGAGGATGCCTGAAAGGCAGGAACTGTATGCGTTACATACGAATTTCCTGCAATTGCGAAATGAAGAGTGTTGATTGCACAATTTGCAATCGATCTCTTCAGTCTACGCATCTGGTTGACGTTAATGCCCAGCGGCCGGACCACGCTCCAGGCCAGAAAGTGCAAGCTGTTCATCGACTTGCGCCAGCAGGCGGTCCAGCGCGTCGGCGTCGCGTGCCTCGGCGCGGGCGACCAGAACATCCTGTGTGTTGGATGCACGCAGCAGCCACCAGCCGTCCGGCGTGGTGACGCGCGCGCCATCCGTGGAATCGATCGTCGCACCGGATTCGGCGAGTCGGCGCAGCACTTCCTCGATCACGGCGAATTTGCGGCTCTCATCGACTTGGAAACGCAGCTCCGGTGTGTTGACCATGGCCGGCATGGCGCCGCGCAGCTGCGTTACACTGCGCCCCAGCGTGCTGGCAGCGCGAATCAGGCGAACGGCCGCGTACAGGGCGTCGTCGAAGCCATAATATTCGTGCTTGAAGAAGATGTGGCCGCTCATCTCGCCAGCGAGCGGGCTACCCGTCTCCTTCATCTTGGATTTGACGAGGCTGTGGCCGGTTTTCCACATCAGCGGCTTACCGCCCAGTTCCGCCACCCGGTCGAACAGCGCCTGGCTGGCCTTCACATCGGCGATGATCGTGGCGCCCGGTTCAGCGGTGAGCACCGGCTCGGCGAGGATGGCAAGAAGCTGGTCGCCCCAGATGATACGCCCTTCGCCATCGATGGCGCCGATCCGGTCACCATCGCCATCGAAGGCGAGGCCGAAATCGAGGCCCTTCTCCGCGACCAGCGCTCGCAGGTCGACAAGGTTCTTCTCCTCGGTGGGGTCCGGGTGGTGATTCGGGAAATCGCCGTCGACATCGGTGAACAGCGTGTGGTGCTCGCCGGGCAGCAGCTTCACCAGCCGGTCGATCACCGGGCCGGCGGCGCCGTTGCCGGCATCCCAGCCAATCTTGTAGGCTTGGCCGTCGAAGCCTTCCATCAAGCGAGCGACATAGCGGTCGAGAATGTCGACCTGCTCGCTGCCGGCGCTGCCGTCGACCCAATCGCCGGCCGCCGCCATCGTGCCCAGACTCTGGATGTCCTTGCCGAAGAAGGGGCCTTTCTGGAGCACCATCTTGAAGCCGTTGTAATTGGCCGGGTTGTGGCTGCCGGTGATCTGGATGCCACCGTCCACATCCAGCACCGCCTCGGCATAATAGAGCATCGGCGTCGGGCCGAGGCCGATGCGGACCGCGTGAATGCCGCTGTCATTGAGGCCGCGCACCAGGGCCTCCTCCAGCATCGGCGAGGAGAGGCGCCCGTCATAGCCGACCGCGACGGCCCGTCCGCCGAGCCGCGCGACACGCGTGCCGAAGCCCCGGCCGATGGCATAGGCATCCGCCTCGCCCAGCGTTTCGTCGATGATGCCGCGAATGTCATATTCGCGCAGCGTGGTCGGATGGAATTGATGCGTCATGGAAAGTCCCGGAGAAGGTCGAAGGAAAGCGAACCGGCTAGCTTATGTTTCTTGCGATTTTAGCAACGTATCACGCGCAGCATTGATCCGCGCGGCGAGGCCGGGCGATCCGCCGGCGTCCGGATGATTTCTGGCGATGAGCTTGCGATGCGCGGCGATGATCTCGTCGCGGCTGGCATTGATCGACACGCCAAGCAGGTCGGCCGCTTCCGCGCGGCTGAGATCGCGCGCGCTCAGCGGAGCGGGGGAGGGCGCGCGCCCGCCTGCCAGACTGTCCCCAAAGCGCAGCCACAGGCCGGAGACGGTCGCGACCAGCGCGCCTGTCACCGCCATGCCCTTGGTCATCATTATCGTGCCGATCAGCGTGCCGGCGATACCCAGCCACGCCGCCGGCACCTTGCGCCCGCTCTTGCGGAGGCGGTACCAGAACCAGAGGCCCAGCCCGCCCAGAGCGATAGCGAGCAGCAACATCCCTCAGGCGGCGCTCTTTTTCTGGGGCGCCCCGCCGAGCATCGGCAGCGCAAGGCCGGCGATCATCTCGCGCAGTTCCTGCCGGGCGGCCAGATGGCTGACGCCCAGCTCACCGAGATGGCCGCGATCGAGCAACGTCAGGCCCGAGGGGAAGAGTTCGCGGAAGATCACGCGCTCGGACAGGCCGGGAATGACGCGGAAGCCCACGCGGCGGGCGAGTTCCGAGAGCGCATCGCCGACGCGCTTCTGGTTGCGCGCTTCCATGTGATGCAGGCGGTTACGCAGCACCACCCAGTCGATCGAGGCGCCGTCGGCCTTCGCGCGGGTCTTGCGAGTTTCCCACATCAGCTCCGAGTAGAAGCTCAGCCGCTTGACCTTGAAATTCTCCGGATCGACCTGCCCGATGAGGTCGAAATCGACAAAGCTGTCGTTCATCGGCGTGACGAGCGTGTTCGCCGCCGCCGCGGCATAACGCGCCATCGGATCATCGCGGCCGGGCGTGTCGATGATGACGACCTGCGCCTGGCTGGCGGCCTTGGCGATGGCCTCGTTCAGGCCCGCCGTGCTGTCGCCATCATAGACGGCGTAACTGGGGGAGGGCAGGTCCACCTCACGACGGCGCGCGGTCGCCTCGCGATTCTCAAGGTAGCGAGCAGAGGTGCGCTGCCGGTGATCGAGGTCGATCAGGGCCACGGACACATCTTGCGCAGCCAGCGCGACGGCGGTGTGGACGCAGGTGGTGGACTTGCCTGTGCCACCCTTTTCATTGGCAAAGACGATGAGATGCGGCGCGGCGCTGGACATGGGCTGGGTCGAAACTCTTTCTGGGTGGTTACGGCCTCTTGACCGTCCGGTCAGGACAAGCGAAGCCAGCCCCGACCTTCTCCGCCGGCCTTATCGGAGCCTCGTGCCGCGTGCAAATCTTCCGTGACCTTCCCTCGCTCAGAACCGGTCTCGCCTCGTTGCGGGCGGATGCGGGCCGCATTGCCTTCGTCCCCACCATGGGGGCACTACACGCCGGGCACATGGCGCTGATCGCGGAAGCGCGGCGTCGGGCGAGCCATGTCGTCGCGTCGATCTTCGTCAATCCCACCCAGTTCGGCCCCAATGAAGATCTGTCGGCCTATCCCCGCCGCGAGGAGAACGATGCCGCGATGCTGGCGCAGGCGGGCGTTGCCGCCCTGTGGCTGCCGGACGTTGCGACCATGTACCCTGCCGGCTTCACCAGCCATGTGAATGTCGATGGCCTGTCCGCCCGGCTGGATGGCGAATGGCGGCCCGGCCATTTCGAGGGTGTGGCGACGGTCGTCACCAAGCTCTTCAATCAGGTCCGGCCGGACATCGCCTGTTTTGGCGAGAAGGATTATCAGCAGCTTGCCATCATCCGGCGGATGACGCGCGATCTTGACCTGGGGGTGGAGATCGTCGGCGTGGAGACGCAGCGTGACCATGACGGCCTCGCCCTCTCGTCCCGCAACGCCTATCTCACTGCCGACCAGCGCGCGCGCGCGGCCGCCTTGCCGGAGACGCTGGTGGGCGCAGGGGAAGGCATCAGCGCCGGCGAGGATGTCGCCGCCGTGCAGGCCTGGGCGATCCGCTATCTGCTCGATTCGGGCTTCGATTCGGTCGATTATTTCCTGCTTAGCGATGCTGACACGCTGGAGCCGATGACCCGGCTGGACCGGCCCGCGCGCCTGCTGGTGGCGGCGCGGATCGGCAGCACGCGCCTGATCGACAATATCCCCATCCACCCCTGAAGACATGCCCGAGCAAATCCGGGCGCTAACATCCCTTCTGCACCGTTAACCATTTCGCAAGAGCTGGCGTGCTTGGTTGCGGTATCGCGAACCTGTGTTTGGGGGGAATTCGTGGGTACAAGCATGAACAATGCCAGGGTCCTGATCGAAAGCCGCACGCGCGCCGCGCTCGGCAATGCACAGGCCTGTTTCGATCTTGGCGTGGCCTATAGTTGCGGCACCGGCGGCCTGTCCGTCGATCTTGTGGAAGCGCATCGCTGGTTCAATCTGGCTGCGCAGGCAGGCAGCCGCGAGGCACAGACCTGCCGCGCTGAAATCGCCGAGGAAATGACCGCGCGGGAAATCGCCGAGGCCCAGCGCCTCGCCCGCGCCTGGACGATCGAGACCAGCCAGCGCGTCGCGGCCTGATCGGCTTTAGCCCGCGTCTCCACCCTTGCGGAACGGCGCGCGTTCATCCAGCCATTCGCGTTCATCCGCGACGGCGGCGGCCTCACGCTCGACGAAGTCCGCCACGGCGCGCCTGAAATCGGGATGCGGGATGTAATGCGCTGAATAGGTCGGCACCGGCCGATAGCCGCGCGAGAGCTTGTGCTCGCCCTGTGCGCCGGCCTCGACGCGGGCAAGGCCCCGCGCGATGGCGGCGTCGATCGCCTGATAATAGCAAAGCTCGAAGTGGAGGAACGGCACCTCCTCATTGCAACCCCAGTAACGCCCGTACAGCGCATCGCCGCCGATGAGGTTGAGCGCCCCGGCAATCGGCCGTCCGTCGCGATAGGCGAAGATCAGCAGGACCCGGTCCGCCATGCGCGCGCCGAGCAGCGAGAAGAAGGCGCGGGTGAGATAGGGGCGGCCCCATTTGCGGCTGCCGGTATCCTGGTAGAAATCCCAGAAGGCATCCCAATGTTGCTCCTCGATGGCGTCGCCGGTCAGGTGCCGGATGTCCAGCCCGGCCTGCGCCTTGGCGCGCTCCTTGCGCAGATCCTTGCGGTGGCGGCTGGAGAGGCGGGCGAGAAAATCATCGAAGCTGGCATAACCCTCATTGGCCCAGTGGAACTGGCTGCCCTGCCGGATGAGCCACCCCGCCGCGCGATACAGCGCGCATTCCTCCGGCGTGATGAAGGTCGCGTGGGCGGAGGACAGCTCATTCTGGTCCACCACCGCCTCGATGCCCGCGATCAGCGAGGGGCCTTTGCTGGCGTCGCGCAGCAGCAGGCGCGGCCCCGGCACGGGGGAGAAGGGCGCGGCGATCTGCAGCTTGGGATAATATTGCCCGCCAGCGCGCTCCCAGGCGTCCGCCCAGCCATGGTCGAACACATATTCGCCCTGACTATGCCCCTTGAGATAGGCCGGCGCTGCGGCGATCAGGGTGCCACGGCCGTCCTGAATGGTGATCGGCGCTGGCGACCAGCCCGTGCCCGGGCCGACGCTGCCCGATTCTTCCAGGATGGAGAGGAAGTCATGGCTGACGAAGGGATTATCCGGGCCGGCGCATGCGTCCCACTGCGCCTTGTCCAGCGCTGCGACGGATTGGGTGAGGTGGACAGTCAGCGCGTCGCTCATGAGGGCTGCGCCTCTCGGTGCTCCAATGTGGGCAGAGAGCGAAACGGAGCGACGTCGTGCAGCACGGGCCGAACATGGGACGTCCGGCGCGAAATTGCCAGTGCCCGCAGGTCCATCGCGCCCAACGCCGCCACGATGCGGGCCGGGCGCTAGGCGCTCAGTCGCGAATCTGCACGATGGCGTCGATTTCCACCGACGCATCGAGCGGCAGCACTGGTACGCTCACGGCGCTGCGGGCGTGGCGGCCGGCATCGCCGAAGATGCGGACCATCATTTCCGAGGCGCCATTGGCGACCTTGGGTTGATCGGTGAACTCAGCGGTGCTGGCGACAAAGGCGCCGAGCTTCACGATGCGCTCGACCCGGTCGAGATCGCCGCCCAGCGCCGCTTTCATCTGCGCCACCAGCATCAGCGCGCAGCGTTCTGCAGCCGCGACGCCCCAATCGAGATCGCGCTCGCCGCCGATCTTGCCTTTCATGAGGGCGCCATCGGCCGCGAAGGGCAGTTGGCCACTGATGTGCAGCAGGTTGCCGGTCTGCACCGCAGCCACATAAGCGGCGACGGGGGCGGCGGCTTGCGGAAGGGAGATATTCTCCGCGGCGAGGTGTTGGTCGATCTTGCTCATGGGCGGAGCCAGAGCATGAGCCCGCAGATGCGTCAAGACCGGCTAGGACAACGCCCCGGTGGCAATCGCGTCATACTCGTCAATGCGGGCCATGATCCATGCCTCGGCACGGTCCCAGTCGTCGATCCGCTCATGCGCCTCGCGCACCGGCTCGACATGGGGGGCGAATTCCGGCTCCCCGACCATGTGCAGCCGCCAGCATTCCGGCACGTCCCGCGCGACGGACACATGATTGGCGCCCAGATCGTCTATGAAGATGCTCAGGCCCGGCTTGCGCTCGTCCAGCAGCTTGCGCACCGCCGGTCCCTTGCCGCCGCGATTGCCGATCACCGGATAGGGGAGGCCGTGCGCATGGATCTGGTCGGCGCGGGCCTGCGCGCGTTCCTCGCCGATGTTGGTGACGATCACGATGTCCGCCCGCTTTGCGATTCGCGCCATCGCCTCCACCGCGCCGCGAATTGGCGTCTGACGATGCATTTCCGTCTCGAAGAAGGCGCCGAGCAGGGTCCAGACCAGTTCGCGCTCGATCAGGTCGCCGCTGGTCTTGTGGCGCAGCGCGCGCTCGAAGCCGCCGGAGAAGCTGAAGTCGATGCCGTGCTGCTCTTCCAGCCAAGCGCGGAAGGGGACGACCATGTGCATGAGCACTTCGTCGCAATCGCTGATGATGAGCGGGCGGCTCATCGGCCGAGCCGCTCGCGTGCGGCGACGAGATCCGCCGGCGCGACTTCCAGGGCTTCCGCGCAGGCCAGGAGGTCCAGCTCGTGATTGATGACGAAATCCATCAGCGCACCCAGCGTGGCGGGATCGGTTAGGGCTTGCCGCAGCGCATCCGGCTCCAGCCCGGTGAGACTGAGCATCCGTTCGGCACGGACCGAATCAGCCACAATCCATCCCACGAGGCGCAGCGCCATGGTTTCATCATCTTGAGGGATCGGATAGGTCCGCATTGTTCACCTGTATGCCGGGCAGCGGGAGGTTCTCCCCTGCGCGGCTGCAAAAATGGCTTCGTCCATCGGCATAAGGACTGTTCGTGTCAAAACGCATATTGGTTGTCGAGGACAATGAGCTCAACATGAAGCTGTTTTGCGACCTGCTCCGCGCGCATGGGCATGAGACAGAGCCGGTGCGAGACGGGCGGGAGGCCTTCGCCCGCGCATCCGCCTTCCAGCCCGATCTCATCATCACGGACATCCAGCTGCCGCATGTGAACGGTCTGGACCTCATCGCCTCCTTCCGCGCGGACGCGGCTCTGACAGAGACGCCGATCATGGCTGTGACGGCCTATGCCGCCCCGGGCGATGAAGCGCGGATTCGGGAGGCAGGGGCGAATGCCTACGTCTCCAAGCCGATTTCGGTGCTCATGTTCATGAACGTCGTCAACGGGCTGATCGCGCCGACTGCGCTGGCGAGCTGAGCGCTACCTCGCGCGCCATCGTCACACTTTATCGTCACGCTGCCGCACGCAAAAAGGCCCGGATCGCGCGATCCGAGCCTGAAGCGTCATGCACGAGCGAGCGGACCGACAGGCCCGCCGTGGCACTTACTTGATCTTGGCTTCCTTGAACTCGACATGCTTGCGCACGACGGGATCGTACTTGCGGAAGGTGAACTTCTCGGTCTGCGTGCGGGGGTTCTTCTTGGTCACGTAGAAGAAGCCCGTGTCAGCGGTGCTGACCAGCTTGATCTTCACTGTGGCGGGCTTCGCCATGGCCAATTCCTCAAATAATTGAGCGACCTCCCTGCGGGCAGGTGCGGTGCGCTGACATACATGCAAAAGACGGGCTCCGCCTCTGGCGAGACCCGTTCGGCGGCGGCCAATGCGGGAAAAGCCGGCCCTTGTCAAGGGAAGGAGTCGCCGCAGTCGCCGCTCTTCGCTGCAAAACCGAAGCTTAACGATGGGCGCTTATGGTGCCGTTGTCACAAGCCTGACTCGCGAGGCTGGCAAGAACCGATTCGCGATGGACAAGGCGAGATGGGAGAATCGGGATGTATCAAGGCTCGGACCGTCTGGTTCGCGATCAGATGCTTGGCCGCATCGAGGCACTGGAGGGGGCTTGCACGGGCCTGTCCCTCTTCTCCCTGTGCGAGCGGCTGGAAGATTTGCGGCTGTTCGCGCGCCGGCATGACTTTGCCGCGGTGGAAGGACTGGCCAGCCTGCTGGAGTCGGTGGTGGCCTATAACGGCCACCGCCAGGTCGCGCAGACCTATCTCACGCTCATGCGGGACGCTGCCCAGGGTGATTCGGCTGCGCCCCAGACTGCGCGCGTCTACCTTGCCGCGGCCGCCCTGCGGGGGTGTCGCTGATCGCTTCATTGCGCCGGCGCATAAGTGTTGATTGATTTCGTCGATCAATCTGTGCGGGCCTATCTGTTCGTCATTCCGAGTTCCATCTGGCATAAGCGGGGCGTGGGGAACGTTCGACGTTCCGAAATTTACGTCAGACACATCAACCATTGGAGGCCTTTCATGACAGACAAAGCGCTCAAGACGCCCACGGACCTGAAGGGAAATGCCATCAAGGCCGTCGCCGACGCGCTGAACGGCCTGCTGGCGGATAGCTATGCGCTTTACCTCAAGACCAAGAATTTCCACTGGCATGTCTCCGGCCCGCATTTCCGCGATTATCACCTGATGTTCGACGAACAGGCGGCCGAGATTCTTGCGACGACGGATCTGATCGCCGAGCGGATTCGCAAGACCGGCAACACTGCGCTGCGCTCCATTGGCGACATCGCCCGCAAGCAGAGCATTCAGGATAACAATGACGACTTCGTCTCCGCTGCGGACATGCTGGCGGAGCTGCGGGCCGACAATATGGCGCTGGTGGAATCGCTGCGTGCCGCCAAGGAACTGGCCGAGGCCGCCGGCGACAATGCAACCGATGGGCTGATCGACGACTGGACCGATCAGGCCGAGCAGCGGGCGTGGTTCCTGTTCGAAACGAGCCGCAACGGCTGATCCATTTGGACTGAGCCATCGCCGCGCTGAAATTGTGGCGATGGACACACAAAAAGGGCCGGGATTTTCATCCCGGCCCTTTTTCTTGCGAAGTGAGTCGCCTGTTACTCGGACTTGGGCTCGAGATTCACGGCGGCGTATTTGCCACGACGGTCGACTTCCAGTTCGAAGTCCAGACGGTCGCCTTCCTGCAGCGAAACCATGCCGGCACGCTCGACAGCACTGATGTGCACGAACGCATCGGGCTGGCCGTCATCGCGCTGGATGAAACCGAAGCCCTTCATAGCGTTGAAGAACTTCACCGTGCCGCTGGCCCGCTCACCCGTGAGCTGACGCGACGGTCCACCACGCTGCTCGGCCGGTGCGCGGTCTGCAGCGCGCTCGGGAACCGGGAGCGGCTCGCCGTCGATCACCAGATCGGTTGCGGAAATCTTGCCGCCACGGTCCACCAGCGTGAACTTGAGCTGCTGCCCTTCGGCGAGGCCGGTCAGGCCAGCCTGCTCGACAGCGCTGATGTGCACGAACACGTCTTCCGCGCCATCGTCACGGACGATGAAGCCGAAGCCCTTCTGGGCATTGAAGAACTTGACCGTGCCGGAGCCTTCGCCAACGACCTGCGCGGGCATACCGCCACGGCCGCCGCCGCCGCCACCACCGCCGCGGAAGCCGCCGCCACCGCCGCCGCCGCTGCGGAACCCGCCGCCGCCGCCACCGCCGCGGTCACCGAAGCCGCCGCCACCGCCGCCGCCGAAGCCGCCGCGATCGCCAAAACCGCCGCCGCCGCCGAAGCCGCCGCGATCACCGCCGCCGCGAGGTCCACCGTAACTGCTGCCACCATATTCCGGAAAGGCGTCGAACTGGGGTTCTCCGAAGCTGTCCCGCTTGTCCCTGCCGCGACCGCGGCGCCCTCTATCAAAACTCATGCCCTGTTAATCACTTTCGCTCGTCCACTCTCGATCCGCACCCATGCCGGACGACATGCACAGGGACTCGACCAAGGCCACACTCGGCCAAGCGTCGCTATAGCGGCCTTTTTCGCAAAGCGCGAATGATTTTGGCGCAATTGCCGCGCTGAACGTCGATCCCGCTCCCGGGCAACATCGGCCCGATCCGCAGCGCTGGGGAGGCGCTCTGCCGTCTTGCCTTTTTCGGAGGTTTCCCTGGCCCGGTCATGCAGCTAAGAGGAGCGGCATGACCGTTTATTTTCATGAAGAAGACCTGCCTGCCGATGTGCTCGCGCCGGGCGCCGTTGCCATCGATACCGAGACGATGGGTCTGATCACCCCGCGCGACCGCCTGTGCGTCGTGCAGATCAGCGATGGGCAGGGCGATGAGCATCTCGTCCGCTTCTCGCCGGGGAGCAGCTATGCCGCGCCGAATCTGCGGGCGGTGATCGCCGATCCCACGCGACTCAAGCTCTTCCACTTCGGCCGCTTCGACATCGCGGCGCTTCAGCATTATCTGGGCGTGCTGGCGGCACCGGTCTACTGCACCAAGATCGCCTCGCGCATGGTGCGTACCTATACCGATCGCCACGGCCTCAAGGAGCTGGTCCGCGAGCTTCTGGGCATGGACATCAGCAAGCAGCAGCAGAGTTCCGACTGGGGCGGCCCGGTGCTGAGCGAGGCGCAGCGCGATTATGCCGCGTCCGACGTGCGCTTTCTCCACCAGTTGAAGGCGGAACTGGACATAAGGCTGGAGCGGGAAGGGCGCACCGCGCTCGCCCAGGCCTGTTTCGACTTCCTGCCACACCGGGCGCTGCTGGATCTCGCCGGCTGGCCGGAGACAGATATTTTCGCCCATGCGTAAAGGGCGTGCCCTGCGCGGGACGTCCCGGTCCGAGGACGAGCTGGCGCCGTCGGCGCTGGCCCGGGCCGAGCACAGCCGGCTGCAGCGCTGGGCCGCGCCCGGCGGCAGTCACGACAGGCTGGTGACCCTGCTCAAGCGGGTATTGCCGATCTCTGCCGGTGTGCTGGGCGCCTTCCTGCTGGCGGCGCCGTTCACCCACCAGACCGAGGTCAGCTTCGTGCTCGACAAGAACAAGGTCGATGTTGCGAGCGAGCGGTTGAAGGTGACCGAGGCGCTGTATCGCGGCGAAGATGGCGAGGGCCGGCCCTTCTCGCTGCGTGCCGGCTCTGCGCTGCAAAAAACCTCGCGCGATCCGATCGTGCAGCTCAACGAGCTTGAGGCGCGGTTGCAGATGGAAGGCGGCGGGGCCGTCGTCACCGCGCGGCAAGGCAATTACAACATCGAGAATGAGACGGTCGCGGTCAACGGGCCGATCCAGTTCCAGAGCGCCAATGGCTATCGGCTCACCACGCGCGATGTCGACATTCGACTGCAGGAGCGGGACTTGCGCAGCCGGGGCGATGTCGAGGGGCGGATGCCGACCGGCACGTTCCGCGCCGATCATCTTAAGGCCGATCTGGAGGGGCGCACCGTCACGCTGGAGGGCAACGCCCGCTTGCGCATGGAGCAGGTCGGGCGCTAAGGGCATGTCGATGCGCAGACCCTTCCTTCTTGTCGCTGCCGGCGCCCTGGCCGGGTCCACTCTGGTCGCGATTGCCGGCGTTGCCGATGCGCAGGTTCTGCGGGGGCACAATACACGCGCGCCGGTCGATTTCTCGGCGGACCGTATCGAGGTGCAGGATCGCGCCGACCGCGTCGTCGTCTCCGGCAATGTGCAGGTGACGCAGGCCGGCATGACCATGACGGCGCAACGTCTTACCGTGGCCTATCACAACACCGGCGGCATCGAGATCGACCGACTCGACGCCTCGGGCGGTGTCGTCGTGACGCGCGGCAACGAGCGGGCCAGTGGCTCGGTCGCCATTTATGATCTCAATCGCCGGCTGATCACCATGATCGGCAATGTGCAGCTCAATCAGGGCGGCAACCGCCTCACCGGCTCGCGCCTCGTCATCGATCTGGCCAGTGGCCGCTCGACGGTGGATGGCTCTGCCGCAGGCGGCGCGCCGGGCACCACCCAGTCGGGTGGTCGCGTCTCCGGCACGTTCCAGGTTCGCCAGAGCGGCGATCAGTAGGAAAAGGCCGGACGCGGCGCCAAAAAGCTTGCCTTTTTCGCTGCCTTGAACGATTCGGTCTCCATGCAATTTTCCTGCCAGATCGTGGAAGCTGCGGAGGAGCGTCGGTTCGACAGGGCCGGCGATCAGGATGATCTGGAAATGAGGACAAGGCGATGAGTGAGGCAGACACGATGCGCGATCCCGCAATCGCGGACGACCCCGCCGGCGCGGCGGAGGATCATCGCCTGCAGGTCATTTCTATCGCCAAGAGCTACGACAAGCGCACCGTCCTCGCCGATGTCAGCCTTGAGGTCGGCCATGGCGAAGTCGTCGGGCTGCTCGGGCCGAACGGCGCAGGCAAGACGACCTGCTTCTATTCCATAATGGGTCTGGTAAAGCCCGATTCGGGCCGCATCCTGCTGGAAGGTACCGATATCACCGGCCTGCCCATGTATCGCCGCGCCATTCTGGGGCTGGGCTACCTCCCGCAGGAAACCTCCATCTTCCGCGGCATGACCGTGGAGCAGAACATTCTCTCGGTGCTGGAACTGGCCGAGCCGGACAAGGCGGCGCGGGCACAGAAGCTGGAGACGCTGCTGGAGGAATTCGGCCTCGCCCGCCTGCGCGCGAGTTCTGCCATGGCGCTCTCCGGCGGTGAGCGTCGGCGCTGCGAAATCGCGCGGGCGCTGGCAGCCAATCCGTCCATCGTGCTGCTTGATGAGCCCTTTGCCGGCATCGACCCGCTCTCCATCGCGGACATTCGCGATCTGGTGAAGGATCTCAAGACGCGCGGCATTGGCGTGCTCATCACCGATCACAATGTGCGTGAGACGCTGGAGATCGTCGATCGCGCCTGCATCATCTACGATGGCAAGGTGTTGTTTGCCGGCAGCCCCGCTGAACTGGTCGCCAATGCCGATGTCCGCCGCCTCTATCTAGGCGAGAGTTTCTCGCTGTGATGGCGGGCCGGTCGCGGACAGGCTGAGGGGCAGCACCACCCATGGCGATGGCGCCTCGCCTCGATCTTCGGCAAAGCCAGTCGCTGGTGATGACGCCGCAGCTCCAGCAGGCGATCAAGCTGCTGGCGCTGTCCAATCTGGAGCTTGAGGCATTCATCGGCGGCGAGCTGGAGCGCAATCCGCTGCTGGAAGCCGGCACAGACATCGCGCTGCCCGCGCGGGAGCAGGCCGAGCTTCCGGACGGCGTAGAACCGCAATCGGGCCCCGACGCTCCGGCCGACGTGCTGATCGGCAAGGGCAGCGGCGAGGCGGATGGGCCGCTGGACGTCGATCACGGTGCGGAGACCTTCATCGATGACGGCCCCGGCGACCGCGCGCTGCCGGGCGGGGTGGACCCCGGCCGGTCCTCCGCTGACTTCGGTGCGGACGGACCGGATTTCGACAGTTTCGCCGCGCCCGAGCAGGGCCTTTATGAGCATCTGATGCACCAGGCCGGTGCTGCGCTCTCCGGCCGGGCACTGATGATCGCCGAGCAGCTGATCGGCCAGATCGACGATGCCGGCTATCTGGAGGCCGATCTGCTGGAGACCGCCTACCGGCTGGGCGTTCCGCTGGCAGAAGTGGAGGCGGTGCTGGCCGTCATCCAAGGGTTCGATCCCGCCGGCATCGCGGCGCGCAGCCTCAGCGAATGCATCGCCCTGCAAGCCAAAGAGGTGGATCGCTATGACCCGGCCATGGCGACGCTGATCGCCAATCTCGACGTTCTCGCCAAAGGGCAGATCGCGCATCTGCGCCGGATTTGCGGGGTGGATGAGGAGGATATGGCGGACATGATCCGCGAGCTGCGCGGCTATGATCCCAAGCCCGGCTTGCGCTACGCCAATGATCGGCCCGCAGCCGTGGTGCCGGATGTGCTCATCGCGCCTGCGGGTAATGGCTGGTCCGTGGAGATCAACGGTGCGACGCTGCCGCGCATCCTCGTCAATCGCCGCTATCATCACCAATTGGCGAGCGGCGCGCGGGACAAAACGTCCAGGGCTTGGGTGTCGGATTGCCTTGCCAGTGCCAACTGGCTCATCAAGGCGCTCGACCAGCGCCAGCGCACCATCCTACGGGTGACCGAGGAAATCCTGCGGCGGCAGGAGGGCTTCTTCCGCCACGGCGTTGCCCATCTGCGGCCGCTCACCCTGCGTGTGGTGGCCGAAGCGGTGGGGCTGCACGAGTCCACGATCAGCCGGGTGACGAGCAACAAATATCTGTCCTGCCCGCGCGGGACCTATGAGCTCAAATTCTTCTTCACCAGTGCGATCGCCGCAGCAGATGGCGGAGAAGCAGCATCGGCCGAGGCGGTGAAGAGCCACATCAAACAGTTGATCGCCGACGAGCCGCCAAATGCGATCCTCTCTGACGACTCCCTGGTCGATCTGCTACGTCAGCGCGGCTTCGACATCGCGCGGCGCACGGTGGCCAAATATCGTGAGGCCATCGGGCTGGGGTCGTCCGTCCAGCGCCGCCGGCAGAAAGCCCTGGGCGGGCGATAACCGCGCCGCTTAGTCGAGCACGCGGGACATACGGCGGCCAGCAAGGATGCCGAGCACCAGGAAGATCCCGAACAGCGCAAGGGCAATGAAGAACAGCACCTTCGCAATCCCGACAAACGCTCCCGCGACGCCGCCAAAGCCCATCAGGGCGGCCGCACCGGCGATAAGCAGGCTGAGGATGGCAAGACGGATCATGATGGGCTCCTGTGGCTGACAGGGGTTTTAACGTCTCGCGCCCGGCGGCGGTTCCCGGCTGGGCGGGGGAGGACGAGACGCGCGCGGCTCTTCATGCGCAAATCTGCCAAACCCGGCCAGCCGGGGTGCCCATCGGCGGGCGGCATTGCTTCGTCACTGTTGATGCGCGAAGGCACCTTGCGAAACCCGTGCGACCCCGCTAGGGCGCACGGCTCCAGTGCATGCGGAGCGGTGGCCGAGTGGTCGAAGGCGCTCGCCTGGAAAGTGAGTATACGTCAAAAGCGTATCGAGGGTTCGAATCCCTCCCGCTCCGCCAGCAGGCCGTTCGTAAACGACCGCTCAAGTCCAAAAAACAGCAGAAAATAGGCATTTATTGCCGCTGCAGTCATTCGTGCTGGTGCAGGATGGTTCGCATTTGTTCTCGCCGTGATATGGTCTCCCGTATGGTTTCCGATTCGCGACGTATGGTATCTGATGTTGAGTGATGCTCGGGTGCGGGCAGCAAAGCCGGCGGACAAGCCTTACAAATTGACTGACGGGGGACAGCTTTATCTGTTGGTTACTGTCCACGGCACGCGCAGCTGGCGCCTGAATTACAAGTTTGGGAGCAACGCAGCCGGCCGGCCAGCGCAAAAAACATTGGTAATTGGGCAGTACCCTGCTTTGTCGCTCAAAGACGCTCGCGAGGCGCGTGATCGGGCGAAGGCGCTGCTCGTGCGCGGGGTCGAGCCTACGCATGCGAACGTTTTCCCAGTCGCCGAGGTGCCGAAGCCAGTCTTCACGTTCAGGCAAGCCGGCCTCGAATGGTATCGGCTGCAGAAAGCGCGTTGGTCGAAGGTTCATGCTGCGGATGTTCTGGCGAGCCTAGAGGCTGATGTGTTTCCGCGTATCGGTGCGATGCCTTTCGACCAAGTCACGGCGCGCGCCGTTATGACCGTGCTGCAGCCGATCGTTGATCGCGGCGCTGTCGAAACTGCGCATCGCACACGGCAGCGCATCAGCGGCATCTTCGTGTACGGCGTTGCCTTAGGATTGATTGAGTCGGATCCAGCGGCGAGCCTTGCCGTCGCCCTTCCGCGCAAACCGAAGGCAAAGGCGCAGCCAGCGATCACTGACTTGCGCGAGTTGCGACAGCTGTTGATTGATTGCGAGGCGGAACGGTGCCGGCCCATCACAAAATTTGCCCTGCGCCTGCTGGCGCTAACGGCCGTTAGACCCGGCGAGCTGCACGGGGCTCGCTGGGAGGAGTTCGAGGGGCTGGATGGACCGACGCCTCTTTGGCGCATCCCGTCTACTCGGATGAAGGGTGATCTAGATCGGAAGGGAGAAGCCGGCGGCGATCATCTTGTGCCTTTGGCACCGGCGGCCGTCGAAGTGATCGAGGCGGCAAGCGCCCTGACCGGCAGCGGGCCACTGATCTTCCCATGTGACCGACATTCTCATCGCCCCATGAGCGAGAACACGATACGCGCGCTGCTCATCCGAGCGGGCTACTATCAGCGTCACGTACCGCACGGGTTCCGGGCTGCATTTTCAACGATCATGAATGAGCGTGCGGAGCGGCAATGGCGCAGCAGCGGGCATGCGGGCATCTCACCCGATCGCGCGATAATCGATCTCATGCTCGCCCATATTCCGCAGAATAGAGTCGAAAGCGCCTACAATCGCGCGGCTTATATGGAGCGCCGGCGCGAGCTGGCCTCTGAATGGGCCGAAATTCTGCTGCAGGACATGTGGCCACCAAGATTGCACATCGGCCAACCTATGCGATGGGCAGCGACCGGACCGAACAGGCCCGGCTCGCGCCGATAAATGGCAAAATCACGTCCCATGCTCTCCCATGATCCAGTTGCTTACCTCCTCCTCACGCCACCGGGAGCAACGCTGGCTTAGCCTCACCGGTGCCGGAAATGTACCGAGTTTGATCCGCGCATATATGGCGGTCTTGCCCAATGCAGTCCGCTCCTTGACTTGCGCGATGTTGAGCAGGCGGGGAATGTTGTTCATTATGCGGCCTTTCCGTGATGCTCGGCGACGGATGCATATGCGCCGCGCGGTGCCAGGGTGAACGGGATGAAGTGGGTGCGGTGCTTGGCGTAGGCTTCGCGCCAGATGCGATGATCCGCTGCGGTCATCGCAGTGGGATCGGCACGAAAATGCGTCAGCTCTTCTGGCCAAAAGCCCCGTCCAAGCGCCCAATATAGAAAATGAGCAGCCTCGAGGCGTTCGAGCTGGGCGCGTAGGTCGGCCGGCGATCGATCTCCGGTGGAGAGCATGCGCGGATAGAATTTGCGGCGTATCGCGATCTCGCGGCGGAGGCAGCTCACCAGCTCGCGCCAGCTGAACGGGGCGAGGCGCTCATCGGCCTCACGCCTTGCCTTGGCAGCGGCGTCCTCACTGCCAGGGGTGAGCAGCAGGTCGACCGCCAGATCGGCATGGATGGCAGCGATGATGCTGATCTCGCGATTGGCGTCCTCCCGGCTCATTTTGCCCTTGGCGATCCGGTCGGGATAATGCTGGCGCCGCATGTGCAGCTCGCGGGCCAGTTCTTCCACGATCGCCGCTTTGGGCACCGTGAGCGGATCCGCGCTCTCATCCGACATGCAGCGGAAAAAGAGATCAAAGCTCATCGCTTTTCTCCAGAAATGCGGGCGATACCGCGTGCGAACAGGAAGGGGATCGCGATGATGATCGCGAGGATCAGCAGCGTGCGCTGCATGGCGCCCAGCATCATTCCATCCCCAGCGCGCAGAGGTAGGTTTCGAGGATGGCCGCGTCCTCAAGCCGGGTGCTGGGATCAAGGCTGCGCAGCCGCAGGATCGCCCGCACGGCCTTCACGTCATAGCCGGTGGCTTTGGCTTCCGCGTAAACATCCTTGATATCGTCGGCGACGCCGCGCTTTTCCCCTTCGAGGGTTTCGAGCCGTTCAATGATTTGGCGCAGGTTCTGAGCCGCCGCGTCAGGATTCGCGTTGATCGGGTCCGGTGCCGGCCGACCCTTCTTCTTTCCCTTCCCTGCCGCTGCCGAGGCGGAAACGGGCATCAGCTTGTGGACGGTGCCGCCCATGCCATCCGGCACGGCCATCATCCGCATTTCGGTGGGCGTGGTGGTCTGTGGCTGCATGATGGCGCTCTCCTATGCATGGCTGCTGGTGGAGCCGGCGGGGCGATCGAACACCCAGCAGGCAGTGGTCTTGCCAGTCACCCCGGAATTGATCGGCTTGTAGGCAATGAATTTGCGGCTTCTGCTGGTGCGCAGCAGTCGCTTGAGTTCGTTGATTGGCGGCAGCGAGAGGCGCAGATCGCCGCACTTCTGCTCGAACTGCACGAGGTTGACCGCGATCGTGCCATCAATACGGCTGTGGTTGATCCGGTGCGTCGTGCTCTCGGTTTCCTGCCCCTCGATGTAATCGAAGCGCTCCCAGAACAGTTCGACATGCGGGTGATCATGTTCGGTGAGGCGCTGCCGCTCGGCCAGCATCACGCGAAAGAGCGCCTGCACCTCACTCGCCACATCATCGGGAATGTTGGTGAGCACGATGCGCATCGCGTCGAACATCGCCGCCAGCTGGGCGTGGTTCTTGGCCAGGCGATCGTTGCGAATGCCCTCCTGCCTGAGCATCTGCTCATAGTGGACGGCGAAGCGTTCACGGTAGCGTGTGAGGATCTCGGCCTCTCGCTTGACCATGTGGACGATGAAGCCGCTCACCTGATCGCGCTCATAGCGGTTGATCCGCTCGGCCGCCTCGCGGGTCTGCGGCCCCCAGCCATCCTTGGTGATGCACAGGCCCATGATGCGCTCGCGCAGCGCCGGCGAGGCCTCGACCGGATCATTCTGCACGATTGCGATGGCGCCACGAAACGGCGGCTCGAATGTCTCCATGCCGCCATTGGCGATCGCGCGGGTGCGCACGGCCCGGCCGTTATAGGCGGTCTTCAGTTCGTCCCATTCAAAACGGCGGCTGTGCGGCGTGTCCTGATTGCGGTCGCCCTCAATGAGCACCACCGGCAGATTGCCCACCTGCCCCAGCGTCCGGGCGATGCCGGCATTGGTCGCCTTGGTTGGATCGAAGCCCTCATAGTTGCCGACACGGCCCATGAGCTTCCAAAGGAAGGCAATCAGCGTGGTTTTGCCGGTGCCCGGCGGGCCAGTCACCTCGAGGAAGGCGAGCGATTCCTGCATGGCGCGGATCTGTTCGGCAAAGAGCGAGAGGCCCCAGAATGTCATGACCGCGAGGCCCTTGGCGCCCCACGCCCGGTAGATGTCGCCCGTCCACCGGATATCGAGCTGGTCGGGATCATATTTGATGGAAAGCAGGCGGTCGCTCGTGCGCAGCTTCACCGCCTTGCGGGAGAAAACGAAATAATCGTCCTCGTTGACCTTCGCGACTTTGCCTTTCGAGACGCCCAAATCGCCGAGCAGCCACCCCTCATGGTCGATCGAATAGCCGGTGAACTGGATTGCCTCGACGGTCTGGATATCGGTCCATTGCCGCAGCATCAGCTTGTCGAGCTGGAAGTTCGAGCCGGTCCATTGCGCGCCGGCGGCCACCGCGGCGAGCCGCTTCTTAAACTCGCCGGAAGAGGCACAGGCCGAGCCGGAGAACGGCGCCTTCACCGCGTCTCTACGCGGACCGCCTTTCGACTTAGGGAAGTCGACGCGCAGGTAATAGGAACCCTCCTCCATGTTCGTGTCGCGCTGGAAATAGAGGGTGCGAAAGGTGCAGTTCGCCAGTTCGGCAATGTCCACGGACTGGCGCGCGGCCATTTCCCATTGCTCGGCATAGGGAAGCGATGTGATCGAGGGATCGGCCTCGCGCAGCTGTTCAAGATGCCCCTCGATCCGCTCCAGCGAGAATGTGGCCCAAAGCTGGCGCCCATTGAACACCAGCGGGAAAGATGCAGAGCGGTGCTTCTTGTAGATCAGGAACGCCTTTTCATCGGCGCTTTGCGCGATCGTAACATCCCCCGCCCAGAGATAGTCCTCGATCTGCTCGGGCGTGAGTTTCTCGGCTTGAAAGAGATCGTTCCAGTCGGTCTTCTTGCCCTCGCCATCCACGCGCACCTGCGCGGCGCCCACCGGCCAGCCTGCCTCTCGCGCTTGCTTGGCAAAGCGCCGAGACCATTCCACGCCGGCAGCGCCCTGATCGAACGCCCAGATGATCTTGGGCATCGGCCGATTGAGATCCGCGCAGGCCTTGCGCAGATCCGCAAGGAAATGCTCCGGCCAGATGTTGCACGTCATGGCCGACACGGCGGCAATGCCCGCCTGCCTCAGCGCGATCGCGTCGAAAATGCCCTCGGCAATCCAGATTTCGCGCTCAGCGGCGAGCGTCTCAAATCCATCGCCGGGGTAAAGCCAGCAATGGCCGCGATGCTTTGAGCCAGGGCTAAAGGTCGCCTTCTTGTCACCAAAGCGGCCGGGCTGATCAATCAGGCGCTGCCAATAGCCGCCACCGGGCAGCGGGAATCGAACAGTTGCGGAGGTGATGTTGAGATCGGGGTCGCGATACCATTCCTGCGAATAGCGTCCGGCCAGGGGTGCGATGTCGAAGCCTCGCGCGCTGCGCAAATAGGCATCGGCGGCGGCGTTCGGCTTCTCGGGCGTCGGCTTGTGGCGCTTCGACCAGTCATCGAAAATGTCGGGATAGCTCTGCTTGACCGAGATCTCGGCGCCGCAATGGTCGAGCCGCCCGCAACGCAACGTCCATGGATGCTCAGCATGGGTATAGAGCGACTTCTTGGCGCCGCATTCAGGGCATTTGCCCTCGCGCAGCCAGTCGCCCTTTTCCACAAAGCCATAGTCGCGTTTGAGGCGGGGGAGCAGTTCGTTGAGCAGTTCATCGCGCACGGCGTGGCATCCAAAAGGCAAAGGGGCAGCGTTCCCGAAATGAGGCTTTCCGGGCGGCGGTGTTCAGTCTGTGAGGCGATGGCCGCCGTTAGGCTTTCAGGGCGCCGGCATTTGGCTCAGGGCTGGGCACGTCGTCATTCGCCGGCCCCCTGCGCCACTCAGAAATCGGCAGCGGATGGATAGGCGGATTGCGCTGGCTCACGCGCACCGTCCTGATCGCGGTGAGTTCCGCCACGAACACATGGCCGCAGCCCAACTCATCGCGGCAGTGATAGTAGATCTCGCGATAGGTGAGCGCGACCTTGCCCACACGGCGCGCCTTTGCACCGCCCCCGCAGGCCGGGCAGCTCGCGCCCGGCATCCGGTGATTTTCTCGTGCCAACATGGCCTCCTCATGCACAAAGCCGCCCCGCGCGGCTTCCCCGTTGCTTCGCGCCGCCGTCATGAACGATCATGCTGTTCAGGCGGGCGCGGACGCGATTGAGCGCGTCGATTCCTTCGTTCACCTCGCGCTGGGCGCTACGCATTTCTGGCAGTGTCGCGCCGGGCTGGATCAAGGTGATGCTGATGCTGATCGCCTCGGCCGTCTCGCGCGTGGCAGTAGATATGTCCGATGCCAGACCGGCATGGCACGGGCTGCTCGCCCATGAATGCATGTCGAGCTGGTCGGCATAGGCCTCGAGCACCGGGGCATGGTTGCCCCCAGCGGCAAGATAGGCCCGGTCAAGCGCCATGGCCTGCTCAAGCGAAGGCTGCGCGCGGTGATCCTCATCAGACCAGTAACGAATGAGCCGTTCGGACTTGCCGAGGATCTGCGCCAGCTTCTCCCAGCCCACCAATGATGCCACGGTGTTGACGGCTGCAGCAAAGCTCAGCGGTTCACGGCGCTTGGTCATGCCATCACCTGCCGTTCATTCACGGTGAGGGTGAACGAACGGCCGCCGGTGATGAGGCGTACCTCCGTCCCCCTGTCCCGGTGATGCACCGTCACAGCCTCGATATCGCAGCGGCGGTCCCGCTCCTCGCGCAGCAGCGCCGCGACGAATTCGGCAGTCTTGGCAATGCTGGTGGGAGCTGGCACTGTGGGAGGTGCGCCAGCTCCCGCGCGCGTGGTGAGCTGGGCGGGCTTATCTGTGGGAGACTCAAGCTTGCTCAGCTCATCGAGCGCGATTTCTTCGCGCACAATGGCGCGGATGATTTCTTGATCCACACGGGAGAAGGTCATCAGCCGTGGCCTCCCAGCAGGAGCGCAAGGGCGAGCAGACCGCCACCAATGCCAAGGCCGATCAGCCAATAGCGCAGAGTATCGCGCTGCTGCTCGGCGAAGCCATAAGGGTCGCCCACCTTGTGCGTGCAGCGAACGCGGATCAGCCGCGGCGCCACCCAGGCGGAAGAATGGACGTTCTGCAGCGTGCCTTTGCCATGGCAATAGCGGCACTCGTTCGCCGGCATGATCTCGCCCGGCCGGTAGATGCGGCTGCTGATCATTGCTGTGATCCTCCATTGAAAAGGACGGAGAGGGCGTCACACGCCTGCACTCGATAGTCCGCCCCGGTTTTGATGATCGTGGCGAGGGCAGCGGCCCCTGCCAGTGGGAAAAGGATGGCGCCGAGGGCCAGCATCAGTCCTGCCCCTCGCGCTTCGTTTCGTCCGCCTGATTGAAACAGACCGCCTTCGTTGGATCGGCTAGCTCAGAGGCATCAGCTTCAGGGCGGCCGAGGGGGAAGACAACATGGTCGGCGGTAATCGGAAGCCCCAGAGCCTGACCGACCTTGAGGACATGCGGCTGCTTCTCAGCGGGGATGCGTCCCACGCGTTTCCAAGCGGCCACATTGGATGGTGGTTCGCCAATGGCACGGGCCGCGGGGCGAATACCTCCGAAGAGACTGAAAATGTTCTGTTCCGAACTCATGCGCATTCATGTGCAGAACTTTTGTACAGTCGTCAACAGTGATTCTGAACGGACAGTGTTCAAAATTTCTGCATGGTGCTGATATGTCCCCTGTCGGCCCCAAACTGAAAGCGCTCCGCCTTCGCGCGGTCCCTCCTCTTTCGATCCGGAGAGCGGCCGAAAAGCTGGAGATGGGGCCCTCGTCGTACAATTTTTACGAGAACCCAAACTCGTACAAGAAATCCCACTTGCCCTTGGACTTTGCGCGCAAGGTCGCTGCGATGCTGGCCGAGTACGGCGTGGATCCCGCCGAAGTCATGAAGCTTGCCGGGCTGAACGAGGGAGAGGTGGAGCCGGAGGCGCGCGCTATCGAAGCCGCGAAGCCGCTGGTCCAGTACGTCACGATGGCAGTTGCCTTGCCTAGTGAAGACGCGCTTGCTGATATGTTCCAGAGCTTGCTCGCACTGGTGCCAGTCGACGCAACGAAGGCCGAAGCCGCGCGAATTCTCGCTCAGCGCCTTCCAGCTGGCTTTGCAGCGATCGGACCTGTCGCGCCCGATCAGGGCAAGGCGCCAATGATTGCGCCCGCAGAAGCTGCTCGGTCTCTCGCCACAGATCGTCCCTGACCGCCGCAATCGTCGCGCACCGCACGCTGCATCTATCACACGCAAACGCGCACCCCGGCGTCATTCGCCACGTCTTCCCCGTCACCAACCTTATCCGTTTGTTCCTGATTCGTTCTTGCCTAGATGGGCCAACTCCCTGTAGGAAAGCAAGAAATGTTCAGAAGTGAGCACAACGGCGATGCAGATTTACGATCCCATAACGAACCCGTGTGACATTCGCGGGCATGAATAGTCTGCAGGTGATCGGAGTGCTCGGCGCTGCCGCGATCGTCGGCTTGGGCATTGGCACGCTCAGCTCCCGAACGGGCGGAGGAGGGGAGGGCACACCGGATCAGCTCGTTGCTGCCACCACGGTGAAATACAACCTCTGCGGGATCGCCCGCTACAATTGCGTGGTGGATGGCGACACACTCTGGATCGGCGACGTGAAGGTCCGCATCGCCGATATCGACGCGCCCGAGATCGGCTCGCCACGCTGCAGCCAGGAACTGGAGCGGGGCGAACAAGCCAAGCGCCGCCTCCTAGAACTGGTCAACGAAGGCCCCTTCGAGGTCCGCCAGCTCGGCGACCGCGACGCCGACAAGTACAACCGAAAACTCCGCGTCCTCATCCGCAACGGCCAATCCCTCGGCGACCAGCTCGTCAGTGAAGGCTTGGCTCGTACATGGGGAGGGCGACGGGAGCCTTGGTGTTGATCGCGCTGTGGCGATCAACTTGTGAGCGCCGGCCTTGAGGCCGTCTCAATCTGATTTAGAACGTGCGTTCGATTGAATTTACTTACGCGGGGGGCGGGATGCTGGGCATCAAATGGCTTGATGAGGGTGAGGGGCACAACACAGTAGACCTTATACCGCAGCAATGGCTTGCCGTTGAAGCCGATTGGACGCCAACCAGGCATGAGGTTTTAGGAAGTGATGGGTACAGTAATGGCAGGGTCAACTGTGCCGTCCGGGTACAGGGTGCGATCGTCGACATAGATTATGAGGGGCGGTTCGCGGAGACGAACGAGGCTCGTGGCTTCATAATCGGTATGACGAGGCTGAAATTCACCTCCGCAGCTCGCCAGGGCCATCCGAAGGTGTGGTGGCGTCCTAAGGGCAGTCAAGTTTTCGAACGTTGCACAGTCGACTTCGTCGCTCAGCCGACTGCCGACGGACCCTTCGAATCGCAGATGTCTACTCTAGATGATCTCAGGCCGCGATCTAAACGGCTCGTTTTTGACCTAGTAGCAGAGACCGGCTTTGACACCTCCGATTGGGAAAGTAGCTACCGGGGAACACGAAGCCACAAAACCAATCCGAAATATTGCTACGAATGGGCATTCCTGCAGCCCCAGAAGCTGATCGTTTTAAGCCTGTGGTATTCAGACCTATTGAATGAAGGCGGAAGGATCCTGCTCCGAGCCAACTTTCGAGAAGACGCTACCGCGCGACGACAGCAAGGGGCCAAGCGTCAATGGGCTGATCGGGCGCAAAAGCTTGACGACGCACTCAGCGCTGCCGTGCGGACCAATCTGGCTGTTCGCGTCATCCTTGTGGCTGGCAAAATGCGGCAGAAGCACGCCCTCGACGGACCTGCTTCCCAAGTGCAGTTCCGTGAACTCGATCCCGAACCATGGACAATAACGGCGTATGACTTCGCGACCGGGGCATGCGAGCTAACCCGCGGTATCGCTGCAAGCCATTACGTTGACCAATTCGATTTGAGGGAAGAGGATCTGGAACATCCTGAGCGTAAGGAAACGATGTCTGCCGAGTACGTTCGTGACCCTGCAGTGAGGCGGCGGGTACTTGCCCGGTCACGTGGGCGCTGCGAACTGTGCGGAGAGCCCGGATTTAGGATGGAGGGGGGGAACCTCTATTTGGAAACGCATCATATAATTCCTCTTGCTTTGGGAGGCCTCGATAAAGACGATAACGTTGTTGCGCTCTGCGCGAACGATCATCGCCGCGCTCATTACTCGGCAGAAAAGTTTCACATCTTAGAAAAACTGAAGGAAGTCCGCCGTGCCGAACGAATCCCTTGATGAGATTGCCGCCTTTGGTATCGGAAACTTATCGTTTTATCGGATGTGTTCTGATTTTCGGACTCATGAGAACTTTGACCGAGTTTCAAATAAATTGATTTTCATCTCGAGGGTGTATTCTGTCGCACGTGGTTTAGGTGGAAGATGGGAAGAAATATCCAACGCCATCGTGTCTAAAAGCGGCGAAATCGATGAGATGATCAGCGCTGTTTCTCAGTATGAATTTTTAGAAAACGTCGATGAAGTTGTGCGGTGCCACCAATATCTTGACGATATAGTTTGCAACACTCTCAGAGAATTTGAAGTGAATTCGGTACAGAGAGCCTCATTCTCTTCAAAATACCTCCATTTTCATGCTCCAGATTCTTTCCCTCTTTTAGACTCACTCGCTAAAACTGGCTTAGCCTCTCTCACACAGGGCTTTCGGACTAAACTCAAGTCGCCAAAACCCTATGCCCGCTTCTGCGAACGCCTGGAATATTTCATGACTGAGCAAAAGCTGGAAGGCACGAGCCTTCGGCACATCGATACATTTCTCGTGGATAAAGGACGAAGCGCAAGGGCGAAGGCTAGTTACACGTAGAATGTGCAAGAGCTTTCTCAGATTGTAGTTTCCAACCTTACATTTGAAGAAAAGCCGCCACCTTTATCGAGCCGATGCGTCACCTCACTGATCAGCCATGTATTGGCATCGATCTCATCCTTGAACCCGCTCACCGTCACACGCGCCTCTGGGGTCGCGTCCGGGCGCCCCAGAGCGAGGCTCAGATCGAGCGTAGCAGGCGCGCGCTTGAGCCGGTCGCGTTCTGCGATCGCTGCCCGCGTGGCGCTGGCTTCGTCGGGATAGACCTTGCGCAGGCGCTTGGCGCCCTTCTGCGCGCCCACCGTCACGCTCTTGCGTTTCGCTTCGCCGCGATCGTGCCAGCTCGCCGCAACTCCTTCCTGCCCCTCTCGCTTCTGCCGCTGCCATGAATGGCTCGAAACATGGCTGCGCGGGATCTCGATGTGCGGGAGGGCTTTGCCGCTGGTGGTGGTGCCGGCACCTTTGCGGACAAAGATCAGGTGTCCGTCCTTGATCGTCGCCACGGCGTCATGCTCGCGGCCGAGCCGGCGCAGGAAAGCCACGTCGCTCTCGCGGCTCTGCGCGATCGATGCCAGGGCAATCGCTGCCAGATCCGGCGCCACCTTCGCGGTGAGGCCGTTGCGTCCGGCCACGTCCTGCAAAACCGCCCCCAGCGTGGTGGCTTTCCAGCTGCCTTCGCGCCGGTTACGGATCTCCGAGGTAAAATCCGCGGATCGCGCACGGATGGTGATCTGATCGGGCGGCCCGGCATGGGTCACGTCGTCCACCTTGAAGCTGCCTTTGTGGACAAGGCCGATCGGCACATTGCGGCCCTGCTTCCATCCGATCTCGACGCTCAGCACCGCGCCCTCTTTGGGAATCGCGAGGCCGCCATCGGTATCGCTCAGTACGATATCGAGCTGATCGGCCTCATCATCGCGCCGCTCGGAGAGACTGAGCGAGACAAGGCGAGGCCGAAGGCGATCGGACAGATCCACGCCGTCCAGCGTCACGCGCCAATCAGCGATATTATGGCCGCTCATTGCCCAGCCTCGGGATCCTCGGGCGCCGGATCATCCACGCGCAGCAGATCGATGGCGAAATCGATGCGGCGCGGGCGACCATTGGCCATCAGATAGGCGTGGCGCTCATCGATCGCCTCGATCACGAAATTGCCGAGCACCTCGCCGGCGCCGCTCACCAGCGGAACGGCATCGCCGGCGCTCGCCATTTCGCGCAGCTGGTCGATGCTCACCTGTCCATCGCTCAGCTCGGCATAGGTGGCGCCCGAGAGCGATATGGTCTCGGTGCCCGGCCCGGTGAACTGCACGGCATCGCGCGCGCCCATGCGCGGCGCGCGAGCATGTTGCCAGTCCGCCTTGCGCTGCAGCTCATCAGGCGCAAGCGATCCCATCTCGAATACGAACATGCCCAGAGCCATCAGGTGCATCGCGCTGCCTCCTTAATCGTCGCCATAGCCGCGCCCGCGCCTCTCCCGCTCGATCTGCTCGATCGCCCGGCGCACTTCCTCGGCGATGTCCTGCGCGACGCCGCCGGCGGCGTTGATGGTGATATTGTAGACCGGGGCCGCCGCCTGCGCCGCAGCAGCCGCGCCAGCGCCGCTCTGCGCTGCAGCCGGCCCAGCAATCGCCACGGCCGCTCCACCGGCGCCCACGGCCAGTGCGCGCGTCATCTGGCCCGATAGTTCGGAGATCCGCTGCAGCGGCCCGGCGGTGTTCGCAGCGAGGCCTTGATCGAGGCCCTCCATCACAAAGCCGCCCAGCCCCGCGAACACGCGCGACGGCGAATGGATGCCGAGCTTCTCCTTGAACCACTTCGCCACGCTGCTCGCCGCGCCGACGATCGTGTCCTTGAGCGCCGCCAGCTTGCCGAGCATGCCGTTGATCAGGCCCTGAATGAGATCCCGGCCGATCTGGCCAAAGTCGAGCGAGCGGAGGAACCCCACCGCTTTCTGGATCGCGGCGAGGATGCCCTTCCAGAGGCCGCTGAAATAGGCAACGATGCCATCCCAGCTGTCATAGATGAGATAGGCAGCAGCGGCGACGGCGGCCACGGCGGCGACGATCAGCAGCAGCGGCCCGAGCGCGATTCCCAAGGGCGCGGCTGCAGCGGTCAGCGCCGCAAAGCCGAGCGCCAGGGTGCCGAGCAGGATGAGCAGCGCGGCGCCGGCGCCGACGAACATCATGATGCCCTTGGCCAGCATCGGATGCTCCTGCGCCCAGCTGCGCATGGTTTTGGCCGCACCGGCGACCATGCCGGCCACTTTCACCACGGTGGGCAGCAGATATTGCCCCATGGTGATGTTGAGCGCCTTGAGGCCATTGGTGGCAAGGCCCGTGGCGCCCTCGGCCGTGGCGATCGCGCCGAGATATTCGGCATTCATCGAGCCGGCATAGCGGCTGCTGTCGCCGACCAGCGCGAAGTTCTCCCGCAGCTGATCGAGGTTGTTGAGCATCGGCGCGATCGCGCTCACGCTCTCGGATCCGAACAGCTGGGTGAGGGTGGAGGCCTGCGCCTCCTTCGATAGCCCCTGCAGACGGCCAAGCACATCGAGGATTGCGCCCCCGGCATCCTTCTGCATGGCCTTGCCAACTTGTTCGGCATCAAGGCCCAGCGACGCGAACGCCTTCTGCTGCGATTTGGTGGCTGCGCTGCCCTTGGTGAGTGCCAGCATCATGTTCTTGATGCCGGTGGCGCCGATCTCGCTCTCAACACCCACGCTCGAGAGCACTTGGCCCATGGAGGCGATCTGGGCCGCCGCCAGACCGCCCACCTTGCCGAGCGGGCCGATGCGCGTCACCATATCGGTGACGGCGCCGACATTTCCGCCAAAGCTGTTCGTGAGCGCGTTGATCTGATCGGCCAGCTCCACCACGCCATCTTGCGGTAGCTCGAAGGCCGTGCGCCACTTGGCCATGGTCGCGCCGGCGGTTTCCGCATCGCTCTCGAATGCCACGCCCATTTTGGCCGCATCCTCGGCAAAGCGCAGCAGTTCCTCACGGGGCACGTTGGCCCGGCCGGCGGCGGCCACGATCGCGGCGATGCCCTCGGCCGCCATCGGGATCCGCTCGCTCATGTCGAGGATATCACTGGTCATCTGAGCGAAGGCTTGAGGGGAATCGAAATCCACCACCTTGCGCACATCGGCCATGGCGGCCTCCAGCGTCATGGCTTGCTTGGTCGCCATGACGATCGGCGCGCCGGCGGCGGTGCCGGCGGCCACCATGCCGAGGCCAAGGCCGGTTGCCTTGGCGCTCACCTCGTTTAGCCGATCGGTGTTGCGCTGTGCCTTGGCTACCTTGTCGAGCTGCTCGGTCTGGCGCTTCAAGGCCTGATTGGCATCATGCGTGCGCATCGCGAGATCATTCTCGTGCCGGGCCAGATCCGCCACGTCGATACCGGCCTCGCCCAGCTGGCGGGAGAGCTGCTGCAGTTCGTCGCCGCCCCTGTCCACCTTGGCCGTGAGCAGGGCCGTCTGCTTCTCAGCGCGGGCGAATTCATTTCGCAGCTTCTTCGTCGGCGCCTCGGTCTGTTCCAGCGTGGCGCGCAGCTCTTCCATTTTCGCGCGCTGTTGCGCCAGTGCCTGCGTATCGGCGGCAAAGCGGCCCTCGGCCGCCTTATATTTGCCCACCTGCTGCTGCGCGGCGTCGAGCTTCTGCAACTGCTTGTGCGTCTCGGCCAGATCCTTGCGCGCATTGGAGCTGGCGCCGGTGATCGCCTTGAGCGGCGCGGTGACACGATCGAGGCCCTCGAGGATGACCTGCAGGCGGAGGTTCTTGGCTGCCATGACTAGCGTTTTCCGGGTTTCTCAGGGGGTTTTGACCGGCGGGCGGCATGCTCGCGCCAGCCCAGCAGCTCGCTCACGCTCATTTCGTCCATGACGGCAGGCGACCAGTGGAAGGTGATCGCCAGATCCGCCATGGCATCCTCGATCAGTCGTGGAGCGCCGCCTTCTGCGATCTCTGCAGCAAAAAACTCCCGATCTCCGCGCCACATGCGAGCAGATCAGAGGGATCGAGATTGGCGACCTCGGCCTCGGTGAGCGTAGGCGAGGAGATCCGGGGGATGATCTTGGTAAGGGCATCGACCTTGAGCTGGCCCAAATCGACCAGCGAAAGGCCGCGCAACTCGCCCGACTTGGGTTTTCGCAGCTGAATGCTCTCGATCGACTGCTCGCCGCGCTGCACGGGGCTGTCGAGGGAAACGGTGCGAAAGATCGGCTCGGCCGGGATGGTCATGATCATGCTCTCCAGAAGGGCAAGGGGGACGCGGCCCGGCCGGTGAAGCCGGGCCGTGGCGATTAGAACAGACCGATGGCGTTGCGCTGGGCTGCGAGGCGATCCACGCCATCCACGATCTCGATCATGTTGATGAAGTCGATCTCGATCTCAGTGCGGCCGTTCCAAAGCAGCTTGTAATAGACGAGCGCGCTGGAGACGCTGAATTCGCCCGGCTCCCCCACCTCCTGGTCGCCCATCTCGATCTCGCTGTGGCGCCCGCGCATGATCACCTCGATCGCATCGACGTTGCCGCTGTCATCCTGCTGATAGGCCCCGGCAAAGCGCAGATAGACGCCATCGATCGTGGTCGCGCCAAACTGGCGCAGAACGTCGCGCAGCGGGCCACCAGCTGTGAAGGAAGCCGAAAGCGCCTCCATGCCCATGTCAAAGCTCACCGGGCCGTTCATGCCGCCAAGGCGGCTCTCTTCCATCTTACGGGTCAGCGTCGGTAGGGTCACCGTTTTGACTTCGCCCAGATAGGCCGAGCCTTCGTTGAACAGCATCATATTTTTGAGAACGCGGGGGAGGCCCATAATTTGCTCCTATGATCGGGGAAGAGGATGGCGCGCGATCAGGCCTCGCTCAGCGCCGCGCTGAAGTCGGCCAGATACTTGTCCGTGATGCGCTGATTGAAGCCGAGATCCTCGAGCGGGGGCGGCACCGTGTAATCATAGTCGATGCGCAGCTTGCCGGCCTTGAGGCTCTCCACCGAGTTGAGCGTGGAATCGAACCAAGCATTGGCGCCCAGCACCACGCCCTGCGCCTTGAGCTGGCGGAAAAAGCCGTTGATCGTCTCGATGATATCGCGGGTGAGCGACGGGGTGAGAGGCTTATCCACCGCCCACAACATGCCCTTGGCAATCGTATCGGTGAGCAGCTGCGCCACGCGCACCGTGCTCTCATACTTATAGAGGCTGGTATCCGCCGCGCAGGTGCGGTTGCCCCAGAAGCGATAGCCGGCATCTGTGCGGATGAGGCTGGTGACGTGGGCCTGATTGAGCACGCCCACATCGCTCGTCATATTCTCGATGTCCCAATAGAAATCCTTGGTGATGCCAAGGACGCCGGGCACCGGCACATTGGAGAGGGTCTTTTGCGGCCCATATTGCTGATCGATCAGCGCGCGCATGGCGCCGGCGTAAGCAGCAGCATGGCCGGTGACATTGGCGCTGCTGGCCGTATCCCAGACAAGCCAGTCCGGAGTGATCAGCATCAGTTCGCGCTCATCAAAATTGGCGCGATAAAGGCCGGCCTCGGCCACGGTGTCGCCGACGACGCGGGCATAAGCGAAAGCGCGCAGCTTCTTTGCCACCACGGCCAGCGCCTTGGTGACCGCCTGCGTCTCGAGGCCGGGCGCGATCAGGATCTTGGGCTGAGCCATCGTCTGGGCGCGCGCTGCGAGCAAGGCCTGCATGCCGGTCTTTTCGCCGGCCACGTCGCCACCAATCACATTGCTGGCCGTCTCGGCCGCATCGCCGCCCTCTTCCACGCGCACCACAACAACGGGTGTGCTCACGATCGAGCTGATCGCGCGCAGCGAGCTGGCGAGCGTGCCGTTGGTGCCGGCCTTGCTGATCGCATCGGCAAGATCCGTGATCAGCACGGGCTTATCCAGCGGGAAGGTCGCCGCGTTCGCATCGCTGGCGATCGCGAAAAGGCCGATGACGGCGGTGGCCACGGCGCTGATCGTGCGCGCGCCGGTATCGATCTCGGTGATGGTGATGCCGTGCTTGAAAGCCATTGCTCGGTTCCTCGATTTTAAGCGTTGAGGGGGTAAGTGAGGCGCAGCCGGGCGTTCGGCGCTGGGGCATCCGTGCGCTCGGCATCGATGGTGAGGGAGGCAGTGCCAGGGCGATCGCCCGCAACCAGCTGGACGCGCCGCAGGCGTAGGCGCTTTTCCCAGCGCGAGAGCGCCAGAGCCGTAGCTGCATAGAGGCGCAGGATATTGGGCGCGGTCATTGGCCGGTCGATCAGCTCGGGCAGCAGCGACCCATATTCACGGCGGCCGACGCGCGCGCCGATCGCGGTGCCGAGAATGTCGCTCACGGACTGGCGGATATGGTCTGGCCCGTCGAGCGGGGCGCCGGTGCGGCGGTCCATCCCGCTCATGCCGGTGGCCCGCTCTGCGCTGCGCCGGCCGTCACGCCGCTGTGGCGGTGGCTCTTGAGGCTCTTGCCATCCGCCAGCACATCCTGCTCGGCCGTCAGCGTGCCGCTCATACTGATATCGCCCTCGAGGCTGATATCGCCCTCGATCGCTACATTGCCTTTTATCGCGATGCCGCCGGGCGCCTCGATCTGCGCCGTGCCGCCGGCGGGTAGCGTCGCGCTCAGCGCATGCGCCGCCTGATTATATTCGATCACCGCGCCATCATTGAGCGCCAGCTGCACGAGATCGGAATTGGTCGAGGGTGCCGGGTGCGCATTGCTGTAGAGGCCGAGCACCACCAGCCCGTTCGCCAGATCGCCCTCAGGCGCGAGCACCACGCATTGCTCGCCAACGGTCGGCGGCGACCATGAGCGCACGCCGCCGGCACGCTGGGCGAGCCATGGCAGCTCGCCGGTGGTGATCTCGCCAATGGCCACTGTGCAAGTGGCGTTCGCAGGATCCACAGATGCGATCGCGCCCAGCTGGATCACTTCGCCGGTCATCTGTTCAAGGTCGGAAGGGTTGCGCATGGCCAGACCATGCCGCGCGGTTTGCGCTCACGCGCGGGGCTTCATCGGGTGAGAGCGTCTCGCCCGATGAAGATGATTGAGATCAAACAGTGGTAGGCAGGGGGCTGTTGCCCCTCAGACCCATCAAAGGCGTTCCGGCACTTTGACCGATACAGTTGAGGTCGATTTTTCGCCCGAAGGGACAGGTACTGCGGCGCAGCTTATCAGGCTATTTGCGCCTCATGATCAGACTTCGATTTCGGGATTCCGGGATGCGCCTATTGCAGCAAGCTTGCGCCGAGATGGCAAAGAAAATGAGTGATAATGAGCTGGCTTGGGTGGCACGACGAAGTGCGGAGGCCGATTGCCTGTCTGCGCTTCAAGCTGCCGTTCTGGAGGAAGCGACCCGCCGCGGCATTCAGCCATTGGGTGTAGCACAGGACTAAAGAAGCATCGCCACAATCGCGAGGGCGGAAATCGCGAGGAAGACTGCGACGATGGCAAAATTCCCTCCGCAACCTGAAGATGAAGGACGTTCCTGATCATCGCTGCTTGATGGCATGGATCACTCTGCTGTTTCCAATGGGTGGCGTGAAAACCCAGCGGATTGTGAAACTAAACCGCCGTTCTGAGCGGCTCGGGCTTTTTCCCGTCTGGGAGGGTTGCGCGAAGATGGTCGTGGACCATTTGCGTACTGAAGGGCTTGGGCACGAAGGTCGCGCGGTCCGGCATGTCGCCCGGCTGAGGCGTTATTCTCCCACTGGCAATGACGATTTCGATGTGTGGCCAGCGCCCGGCCACATGACGTGCCAATGCAAAACCATCAATGCCGCCGGGCATTTCAACATCTGAAAAAAGCAAAATGATTGAAGGGGCATGCCCTTCGAGCAGCATGACTGCGGCTTGCCCATCGGATGCGTCGAAACAGCGAAATCCGGCGTCCTCCAGAATATTGCAGGCATGCATCAGGATCAGCGCGTCATCGTCGACCACAAGAGCATAAGGGGTTGTTGATTTCTCCATTTCCGGAAAACAAACTTAACAAATGTTAGTTTCATCGATGCTGATGTTTCAGCTTCTAATGCTCGAATAGCCGAAGCCATTGGTCGATTTTTCTGTTGAGCGATGCGATTTTGGATGCAGATGCTATGCCCATCGCGGGTCGGATTACGACGCGCTCCACTCAGCGTCTTGTGAGAGCGGAGGGGCCGTCGTGATGACCCCGAGCTTGATCTTCTCCGCGACGCCGCGCGCCACCTCATGAACGCGCTCGACCGTCGCGGCGCGATCATGCGTGCCATTCTCTTTGATCACGGCGTTGACGGTTCGCCTGTGCTCGATCTCGCCCAGTGTGAATGTCACCGGCACTGTGCGGGTCGCGCTGTCCAGCGCGCCGATCTTGATGATCATGTCTTCCATTTCAAACGCCTTTAGTCTGGATGCGAACATATTGGCCGTAGTTCACGGCCGAATAGATGGTGACGTGCGAGGTCGTGGCTGACACGATGCCAACGGTCTGCTGGGCATTGTTTTCGCCATTGTTGATCGACATGGCGATGACGGGATTCACCCACGAGCTATGCGCGACAGGAAGCGCCCATGTCGCCGCGCTGTCGGCGGGCACCCAGAGCATCGTCCAGCATTCCTTGAGGCCATTTGCGTGAACGACGTAGCCGTTGGTCGCGGAGAGGTTCGCGTCGACAAATCGGTCGAAAGCGTCGGCGTGAAGGCCGTCGAGCATGTCGGCATCCATGCCCGATCCAGCGCCGTCGCTGGTGGCAGTCCATACATAACCGTTGTTAATGTAGACGTGGCCGCCGCTGCCGAAATGGAAATTTCCGCCGTCATAGTAAAGATATGCGCTTCCAAGATAGAGTGCGCCCTGCGAGTTATCGGCGCGTCGGAGATAGCAATCGCCATCGCTGCCCAACATAGCGTAGGATGAGCCACTTCGGGCGACAATGCCGCCCCTCATTTCCATGCCGCCAGCCTCATTGATCCAGCCAACATCGTTGCTGAGGGTGTTTTGGAAGATGACTTTGGAGTTGACCCGGAGATAGGTTGCGGAGGCCGGCGCGAAGTAGAACCTTGGGAGATTATCTTCTGACGTTAGCCAATCGCCGGTATAGCGCTGCATGAACTTTGAGGCGTGAAAGCCATCAACAGTATCGGCGTCCAAACCCGAACCCGCGCCATCGTTGCCGGCGTGCCAAGCGGTGTTCGCCGCGTTGCCAATGGCTACGCCGCCGCCATAGGGCTGAAGGCAGAGCACGCCTTTGGTGTTTGACTGATTGCGGACCTCAATACCGACGTTGTTCACACCGAGTTGGAGCACCGCGAATTCAGTGAGAGCGCCCCCGCCATTGGCTTGAGAGAAGCCTGCCATATCGGCATGGCCGGTGGCGCTTGCGCTGTTTCGCGCGACGAAAGGCGCGCTGGTGGCGTTGATCGCCAACGGCCCTGTCATCGTGTCGCCGGCCTTGTTCACGGGCGTGAAGCCAAGCCGGGCGAGCACATTGCTGTAATAGCTCCCGTGCTGCCCATCGAGCAGATCAGCATCGAGGCCGCCACCGGCCCCTTCGTCCTTTAGGGCGCCGCTCTTGATCCCGAGCGCGACGCGCATGGCAGCGGCCGACGCCGTGGCGAGCAGGCCTTTCATGAAGGCCGAAGGGTTGCCCTCGCCAAAGCGCGCATTAAGCCAGCTCGTGACGCTATCCTTGAGGCCCTTGGGATGCACCGCGCGCGATGTGTCCACGCCAGCGGCCGTTTCCGCCGGCGTCGCCAGCTCCACCACACCCTGCACCGTCTCGGTGGCGGGCGGGTTGATGAAATTGGCATCGCCAAAGCTGATCTCGGCCGCATCGATATCGGCAAAGGCGATGTCGATCGCGAGCAGCATCATCGCCTGCGACGACTTCTCCACCAGCGGCTCGGCTTGCCCATAGATGGCGAACAGCGTGCCATCGGCCAGATAGAGGCCGAAGCTGCGCAGGGCGTAGCTGTCAGCCGTTTCGTCGCGCACCACGAGGTGGATCATGTCATCGGCCACTACGTCGCCCGAAATTGTCGAGATCCGCTTGATCTCGCCGGGAATGGCGGTGGCGCTGGCGGAAGGCACGACGGCGGTGGCCGTGATGCCCGCCTGCGCGATCACAACCGGATTGGTGCCGTTGTTGGCGGCATTGACCAGAGCGGCGCGCCCGGCATCAGTGACAATGATAGTGAGAGCCATGGAACCTCCGATTAGGCGGCCGGCGCGGCGCAGCTGAGCCGGGCGAGCAGAGCAGGCCTCGCGCGCGCGACGAGGCCAATGCCGCCGCGTGCCGTGATGCCCTGGGTGAATGTGAAGTGCGCGCGAACCGGCTTGGCGCGGCTCACCTCGGCAATGACCTGATCCACAAAGGCAGCGCTCGCCGGGGCGCCGGCCTGCTCGAGATTGAGCAGCAGCTCGAATGTGTGCGGGGTTCCGCGAGGTTCCTGCTGCCACCACTCGCGAATGGCGACCGAGCCGCCAAAGCTCTGCACCACGCTGCGCACGCTGGCGGCGGTGCCCTTCTGCCGCGCGATCGGGATCGCCTTGCGCACACGCTCGCGCTTGATCGCCTCCGACCAGTCCGATGACCAGTTATCGAGGCTCAGGCCCCAAGCCAGCCATGGCAGCAACTCGATCGGGCATTGATCCGGCGACCAGACATTGCGGATCGGTGCCGGGATATCGAGCGCGGCGGCGATCGCCTGCTCGAGGGCCTTCTCGAGCGGCGTTGAGCCGGATGGCAGAATGCTGGGCACGGTCATTCGCCGGTGCCCGCATAGGTAAGCGAGATCCCGGTGCAGTGAGGCGCCTGCGTGCGGCTGATGATCACGTCCGCCACCGGCGCCGTGAGCACGACATTCTGCACGCCCTCGGCATGGAGCGCGGCGAACAGCCCGGAGCGAGTGATGTCGCGGCCGAGGCGATGGCTGGCCGCCACATAATCCTCAAGCTGCTGGCGCGCGGCCTCGACCACCACGCTGCCATCCGGCCCGCTGTAGGTGGTGAGTGTGGCCTGCACCGCATAAGGCACGATCTGCGCCGACTGGACGCTCACGAAATCGGTGAGCGGCCGCCGCGTCTCATCCGACACAAAGGCCGCCACCGTGGCGAGCAGCGCCGGCGATGCGGTGCCGTCGCCTTGCCGCGAGAGGACGGACACGATGACCTCGCCGGGGCTTGGGCTGGTCGCGCTGGCGTCCAGCACATCGGCATCTGCGCTCAGCGCGTGGAAGATATAGGCGCCCTCCGGCCCGGCGACCGAATAGCCCTCGGGCGCTAGCACCATGCGGCGGCGGAAATCGGCATCGCTCTCCATGACGGCCGGGATGCCCAGCTCCGTGTTGGCGGGCGTGAGCGTGAGGCGGGCGATGCCGAAGAGGGCGGCGATGTTGTCGAGATCCGCGCCGGTGGCATAGGCCGGCATGACGGCGCGGGCGGCGTCGTTGACGCGCTGGCGCAGCAGCTGGGCGAGATAGGCGGTGACTTGCAGCAGCTTGGTGGCCGGGTCGCTGTCCCGCGCCTCAAAGTCAGGCATGCGCGCCTGCATCTGCGCCACCGCATCGGCGAGGATCGTCTCAAAGTCGAGCTTTTCGATCACGTCGGGCGCGGGAAGGCGCGAGAGATCGACCGCAGTGAAGGTTGCATCAGCCATGCCGGCCATTTCGGCCGAGGCGGACGTGCTATTCTACGAGGTGCATAGGGCGAGACGCTCTCACCCTATGGCGAATATGGCTATCATTAGTCCGGTTCTGAGGTTTTCAACGGACTGATCCGACACGAAGCCATCTTGGCCGTAGAAGCGTCTCTTCAATCCCCTCAAATCAGGAGCTGGTTGTGAAGCAGCATCAGCGCTTCCGGACATCTGCTCAGTGGTGGCGCTGCATTGCGAGAGTGCTATAATATATGGATGAACGATCAAGATGACGAATCGATCAACGAATTGGAAGTGTTTCTTCCCAAAGGTAGTACCCGCTGCACACAAGATTTCAGCAAATTCCTCAATGAGTTTCGTTCTCATACCGATTTTTTCTTCTTCGTTTGCCAGCTGGTGGGACAGGTCGATCAAACCCGAATTGCTGCAGCAAAGGCCCTGATGCCCGGCGCCCAGAGCGAAGACGAGAGACGAAGATATCAAAAATCAATCGATGAACCCAATTTAGTGCTCAAGAAACTTCAAAAGCACTCTAAAATTCTCTCTCAAAACTTGACGAATGGAATAGTTAATTCATTTCAGAGATACTTTTCGTCAATTATTCAAAGTGCTGCTTTAAAAAAGCCCGTTATCTTATCGTCATCGCAGACTATTAAATTTGATGATATCCTTAAGTTTACCAAGCATAAGGATTTAGTGTCATTTATCGTCGATCGGAAAATCAACGAGTTGTCGTACGGCGGCTTGACCGACATGGAGAAGTATTTTGACGAGCGGCTTGGCATCAAAATGTTCAATGACAACAATGAACGGGGTCTGTTAAGGCTATTCGTCGAAGCACGTAATATAAATGTGCACAACGGTGGTGTTGTAAATGAAATATTTGCCGGCCGTGTTGGAAAAGTAGAGAAATTTCCTTACAAGATTGGCGACCTACTTCGATTTGATCTAGACGATTTGGTTTCGCTGTCATCAAATGCAATGAAGGTCGCCGTCGGAATAGACGTAGCGGTCAGCGCCAAGTTTAAATTACGCTGCCAGACGCATACAGCATGGCAGGTCAACGGAAAAACTAGATAAGCGCCGATCGCACGATTTTGTCCATGTAGGAGACGAACGGCACTACATTAAAATGACAGCATTCTTGCTTGAAGAGAATATGCTGGTGGGTTGTAGCCACGCTATTCGGCCTTTGATGATGTCGACAGCGGACGCGAAAGCTGTCGGCCCCCGCCCCAATCAGGTCGAGCCGAGCTGATGATAGAGCATGTCGATCAGCATTTCTCGATCGGCCTCAGTCGCGCCAATCAGCTCGCGCTTGGAATAGGAAATCGCACGAGCGCGCAGCGATGGCTTATCGCGCAAGCCATGCTGGTGAATACCGGCGATCTCGCTCGCTTTGCCGCTAAAGCCGACCCAAAAGCCGCGATCGTCCACGCCAGAGCGCAAATAGCGGCCCGATGAGAGCCGCCGGAACATGGCGCGACGGCGCAAGCCGCCCTTGCGGCGCAAGGGGCTGCCGCTGCTGCCGCGATACTCCTCGGGCACGGGAAGCCACTTCACCACCTTGTCGAAGTGGAAAGAGCGAATGCCGCCAGCCTCGATATCGAAGCCGGTCATCTTGCGCTCGCTGTCCCATGAGAAGCCGCGCATGATCACGCGGCGCACGCCGCCGTTGGACGGATAGAGGAAGCATGCCGGGCCGCGCGAGGGAATGGCAGGTGACTTTTGCTTGCGCGGCTCAAAGGCGCTGCCATCGGGCTGGCGCTGGGCGGCGATGCGCTGGCGCTGGCTCAAGGCAAGGCGCTGGGCCATCTTGCGTAGCATCGCGCGGCGTTCGCCGGCGCTCAGCGCTCGCACGATCGCACCGGCCATTGCCTCCAATTCGAGCAGTTCCTCGCTCATGCGTCTGGCGGGATTGCGGGTGTCAATATGACGCCAGGCGCTCCGCTTGCCACGAGCAGTTCGGTGCCGCCCCAGCCTTGGAGAAACGGATTATCGACGCCGGCGAACGTCTCGGGCACGGGCGGCTCAGCCGGATGCTCAAGGTCGAAGCCGGTGCCGTCCGCGCGGGGCGTGGCGATCACGCGCTCGGTCAGATCGATCGAAATCAGGATATCGCTGGTGTCGCTGTCCAGCAGCTCGGCCTCGAAGGTGAAGGGCGTTGCATCGCGATCCCGCAACCGCTCGGGCTGTTCCGTCTCCAGCCAGATCAGCAGCGGGAGCATGAGGCTATCGGCCGAGCCGGCAAAATCCCAAAGGCCCACCTGCAGCTTGTAGACATATTCAAAGCTATGGGAGCGCGACTGCAGGGCGCGGACGCTGCCGCTCTCGACATAGATGGCGAGGCGATCCGGGTGGGTCTGCAGCTCGGGCAGATAGGCGGTGAGGTGGGCCCGGAGGCTCGCCGGCTTTTTCATCAGCGCGGACCCTCGCAGGCGCCCGGCTCGTGCCAGCGGATGATGCGCAGCAGCTGGTCGCGCGTGTCGGCATAGGCCGTGGCAAGGGCGATGAGCGCCGCGCGCACCGCCGGCGGTATTGTGGCCGATGCATCGCCGGGGAATGGCGCGGGCGTGGCCGGACAGGCGAGCAGATCGGTCGGCGGCGTGTCTTTCACTTCCACGGCAATCACGGCAGGCGCTGTGTCAGTCTGATGCCGGGCGCAGCCCTGCAAGCTCATTGAGGCGATCGAACCAATCGCCGCCCACGCGATCATCTGGCGCAATAGTTTCATCTGCTGTCTCCATGGCTTGAGTGGCGGCGGTGCGGCGGTTGGCCTGCGCGGTCGCAAGGGTGCGATCGGCGGCGGCTTTCGTCTGTGTGCGTTCGGCCGCGCGGGCGAGGGTGGCGGCGGTGGCGCTCTGCGAGTCCCGCTTGTATGCGGCATGGCTCGCCACCAGCGCGGTGCAGCCGTCCAACTTGGCTTTGCCCTTGGGCTTGGTGCCGGTGAACTCGCCGCCGGCGGCAAGGCAGAGCCGCTGCGCCCATGCCTCGAGGCGGTCGCGCTCGGCGCGGCCGCTTGCCCCCCAGGCGTAAAGCCCGGCTGCTGCGCCGGCGAGGCCCAGCAGGATCAGCGTCTCACGCGAGCCGCTCAGCATGGCCCAGCCAGCTTTGAGGATCCCGAGCGCCCCCTTCATGGCAAAAGACCCGTGAAATAGGTGCGGCGCGAATAAGTGAGGGCCTCATGCCGCAGGCGACCGGCGCGATAGCTCACATGAATCCAGCCACTATCGTGCTGGCCCCGCACATAATTCTCGAGAATGAGCTGATCGAACGGCAAGGCATCGCGAATGAAAGTGGCGGCGGTGAAGTTATCGACACCGACCACCTCCAGATCGGCCGCTTCGCCCAGCGCATGCTGGCTTTTGACCGTGGATCCCACGGCCACGCAAAGCGCCGGCGATCGATAGCCAGAGGTGACGCGCACAGGCTTGCCATACTGCGCGCGCAACGGCTCGAGCACCTTGGCGCATAGCAGCTGCATCGCAGCGATCTGCTGCGCATCCGGGCTGTTGTCGATCTTCCGGGCCTTGGCGGTGGCCGAGGCGGTGAATTCGGCCAGAGAGAAGTTCGGCGAGAGCTGCATGGCTCAATCCTTCCGTTTGCCAAAGATGAGATCGGAGAGCCGGGCCGGCGCATGGGTGAGCGTGTCAGAGGCCGAGGCGATCACGCGTGGCGTTGCGTCGAAGGCGACCAGCGCGATGCCGAAGCCGATCGACTGCGCCACAAACTCATTCCAGCCTGTGAAGGCGACGATGCCCTGCGTGGCGTAGTAGCTCACCGTCGAGCCGACCACCCATTGCACGAAGCGCTGGCGCCAGCTCAGGCCCGGCTTCCACGCTTGGGCGACGGCAGAGCCGATGAGTGCGGGCGTGAGCGAGCTGATCGTTTCGATGGCGGCCGGCAGGATCGATTTAGGGTCCATGATCAGTCCCAGAGCTGAGTGAGAGGGCGCTGGCGGGTTGCCTCGGGCGCCTTGGAAATCGGCACCATGACGACGGTGCCGAGCGGGAGGATCGGGCCGCGATCAGCCAGACCCGGATTGGCATCGAGCACGGCGCCGATCGAGCCGGCCCCAAGGCCGGCCTCGCGCCAGATCAGGGCGTCCACGGTATCGCCTTGTCGGGCCGTGAGGGGCTGCATGCGCGCCATCAGATGAGATCCACGGTGGTGCGCGTGCGGCCCAGCATGTCGCGGATCGCATGTGCGGCATCGCGGCGCAGCTCGCGCACACTCTCATCGAGTTCATCGCCCGGACCTGCGCCGGCGGCGGTGGTGTCGAAGTCGCGGTGGCGATCGATCAGCTCGGCCTTGGCGAGCAAGGCGATGATGCGACGATAGCGGATCAGGTTGCGGCTTTCGCCGCCCAGCTGGGGCGCGGGAATGTCAGCCAGCGTTTCGTGCCCCTGCGCCTTGTGCTCGGCCACCCATGCGCGCAGATCGATCTCGGTTGCATCCATGGCGGCGAGGATGGCGCCGCGCAGGCGGGGAGCGGTGATGCTCGAGGTGATGCGCGCCAGCTCGCGGATCTCGCGCGGATCGATGTCGGGGAAGAAGCCATCATTCTCGATGACCGTTTCTGCTGGCGGCGGGCCGCTCTCGGGCGCCGGGGGCTTGGCGACGAAGCTCATGTGATGATCTGCCTGATCGGGGGTGTGACGGGGGCCGCCATGTCTGCCTCTTGGTTCTCGCCGGCTTACGGGGGTGAGGATCGGGGCAGAGGGCGGCCCTTCGGTTCGAAAACCTCCCGCCTCGCGCGATCCGCCCCCGAGCGCCGGGGGCGAGCTTGTCAGGCGGCCGGGCCGCCAGTCTCGGTTGCGGGCGCAGCGGCTGCAGCGTCGTGCGCCGTGAGCAGCTTCTGCGCGCGCTTGATCTTGTCTTTCACGCCGATGCGATCATTGAGCGCCTGCGCTGCCTGCAGCGAAGCGAGCGCGGCCTCGATCAAGGCGCGGCCATCGGCATTGGCTTCCATGTCCTCGGCATGGCGCAGCTGCTGCGTGCCGATCGCCTTCGCCAGCTTGGCGCGCACGGGATCGTGCATGTCGATGCCATCGGTAAGATCATCGACGCGCAGCAGAACGGACAAATCGAGATCCTGATCTGCGGCGTGCGCCTTGAGAGCGGCCTCGGCGATCTCTTCCACCACGATCGTGGCGGCGTCGCGATTGTAACGCGCCGGCATCTGGACCTTGTGGCGCAGCACGAAGGGCAGCAGCTCGAGCGCGTCATCAAACTCGCCGATATCGATCAGCCAGACCATCACAGTTGGCAGCACCTCGGCGCAGGTGCCTGTGCCCACGCCGGCATCGGCCGCGAGCAGGCCTTTCACCCAATTCACATAGGCCGGGATCATTTCACGCTTGGCGGCGATCTTCCCGCTCACCGCGCGGATCTCTTTAAGCCGGCGCAGATCGTGCGTGAGGCGCATGGCTATCTGGGCGGAGGCGCGATCAGCAGGCGATCCCCCCGCCGCCGGGAGAGGTGCGGCGGCGGGGGTGCCCGCTCCAACATTGGGAGCGGACGCAACGGTCTGTGCAGCAAGGATGCGGTCCCTGTGGCGGCGAGCGAGGCTCATGGTGCGTGTCCTGTCAGTTGGAGCGAATGCGGTGGAAGGGCGCTGGCGGATCAGTCCGGCTTGGCGCCCATCACGATGTTCTCGACAAGGGCGCAGCGGCCGTAATCTTCGACCACGAAGTCCTCATTGACGCTCTCGTAATTCTCGATCTGGTCGAGCGCCGGCTCATCGCGGATGTGGCGGCGGCGCGTCTCTTCCTGCCAATAGATGGAGAGATTATCGAGGCTGGTAACCAGCAGGCTCGTCTCCGGGAAGAAGGGGACGATGATGGCGCGCTTGCCGGCGAGCTGCTTGGGCAAGGTGAGGATGCGATGGGCCGCTTCGCGCTCGGTGGCGGTGTCGCCCGCCGCCTGCAGCAGGTTGAGATATTTGTCTTTCACCAGCTGCCAGCCAACGATCACCACCAGATCGGTATCGCCCCGGTGCCAGGGGTCGAGCAGATCTAGCGCGTCGAAGGCGAGCGCATCGAGATTGGCATAGTCGGCCTTGGCGGTGTCCGTATTGGTGCCAGCACCGTTGACGACGTCGACGCCGGATGCGACGTAGATAGCCTGCGTGCCGCCCGAGGTCAGCGCGCCGTCTTCAAGATGACGCGAGGGCGCCTTGGTGCGTATCTTGTGCAGCCACCCCTCATTGACGTCCTGCAGAAGCGGATTGTCGGCGCGGTTGGTGGTTGGGGCGGCGGAGGTGCCGTTGAAGCCGATCATGATCCGGTCGCGGCCCTGCTGCTTGATGATCACATCGCGCAGGAGGGTCTGGAACTCCGGCTTGTGCCGCCATGCGTCCAGCTTCGCATAGGGGATTGCATGATCGTAATTGGTCTGCCGGCAGAAATAGCCGCCTTCGTCCGAGGTGTCGGTGGGATCGGTGGGCGTGCGGCGATTGCCGCCGGCGGTGTTGGTGCGCCCGGCCAACGGCCGCGTGACGCCGACGCCGACCTTGTTTCCGCTCTGCTGCACGACGGGCTGAATGTTGATCATACCAAGGAAGTCGCTCGATTCCTTGATCTTCTCTTCGAGCTTCTGCTCGACAACGGGCGCGACGGTGAATTTCGTTTCAGCCGAGGCAACGCCATTGATGAGCGCGATCTGGCTCACATAGGCGGCAAACAGGAGGCGGGTTTCGTTACGCATGGTCAGGCTCCAGTGGGGCGGGTGCGGGAGGGGGGGCGGGGCGTGTGATCAGCAGTCCGTGACCACCGCACCGCTGCCGCCGGTGGCAGGCGTGCGCGTGAACGTGCCGGGATGCTCGGTGTTTGCGAGCTTGGCATCGAGCGCATCGAAACGGGCATTGAGGCCCGCGATCGCGTCATTGGCCGGCTTGACGGCGGCGGCGATCTGATTGCCCATCACTGTGGCGAAGGCGCTCACATCAAAGGCGTTGTCATTGGCCGGCTGCTGCTGCTCTTTCGGCTTGGCGGCCGCCTCGCCGGGCTTTTCCTCGCGCGAAAAGAGCGATGCCAGACCGGTTGCGATGCCATTCTTGATCGCGTCCACAAGCCCCGCCTGTTCAAGCGTCTCGGCGGTCAGCTCGATCGACGTTTCGAGCGCGGTGGTGAACAAGTTGGGGCGCGCCATGGCCGCGAATTTGAGCGGCTCAGTGCCGAGCGATGCCGGCTGATCGGTGACAGCCAGGCCGACCAGATAGGCCTTGCCGCTGTCGGCGAAATTGGGGTGGATCTCGCAGCTGGTGAACAGCTTCTGGCCGGCCTTGTTGATGGCGAGCAGCTGATCGTTCGCCTCGATCTCGCCCTCGAGTGCCAGCTTCTTCACGGTCTGGCCGTTGATCTGCAGCTCAACCTCAGCCGTCCGCAGGGCGAGAATGGTGCCATAGGCATTGAAGGGCTTATCCGGGCTGTAGCCGGCGATATGCTCGCAGTTGATCCGTGCGGTGTACGTCTTGGGATCGTAGCTGGCGGCCATCTGCTCCAGCCATTTGCGCTCGATCACGCGGCCATCGACGGTTTCACCTTCAACGGCGATGCGGAAAAACTTGCTCTTGGCCATGGGGCGGGTTCCCTTGCGGTCTGAAATCGGGGTGAGGTTCGCTCAACCCGCCCAGAAGGGCTGCGCGGCCCTCAATCCTCAACCCAGTCCATCGGGCGAGAGCTTCTCGCCCGATGGTGAGCCGTGATCTGATCGGCGCGAGCGGCATGGTCTGGGGCGATGACCGTTGCCCAACCTCTGACTGCGCCTGCAGGGCCGCCCAGCTTCTGGCAGTTCGATCCGCGCCGGCATGCGCGCAGCCTCTACTGGCGGGGCTGGGGTGTGGCGCAGATCGCGGACGAGTTCGCGCTGCACGGCATCGTCAATGACAAGGGTGGCGCGATCCCGCGCGCTACAATCGAGAGCTGGAAGCAGCGCGACCGCTGGGATGATGCGCCTTCGATCCAGAAGATCGAGGACAGCCTCGAATGCCGGTTCATGGTGCTGGTCGCCAAGGAGAAGAAGTCCAACGCGGATCTGGCCGAGCTGGACGCGCTCTCACGCTCGATCACCGCCATGGCGCGCGTGCGCCGCTATCAGGCCGAGGGCGGCCATGAGGGCGACCTCAACGAGAAGGTCGCCAATCGCAATGCCGGGCCGCGCAAGAAGGCGCGCAAGAACCACTTCACGGAAGAGCAGGCCGCCGAGCTGAAGCGCATCTTCCTCGAAGGGCTTTACGACTATCAGGCGCAGTGGTGGGAGGCGAAGGATCAGCGCACGCGCATGATCCTCAAGTCGCGCCAGATCGGTGCGACCTATTATTTCGCGTTCGAGGCGCTGATCGATGCGATCGAGACCGGGCGCAACCAGATCTTCCTCTCGGCCTCCAAGGCGCAGGCTCACCAGTTCCGCAGCTACATTGTGAGCTTTGCCAAGCTGGTCGGCGTGGCGCTGACCGGCGATCCGATGCTCATCACCTCGGATCTGCGCCCGGCGGAGGAAGCGGCGGCCGAGCTGCATTATCTCGGCACCAATTTCCGCACCGCTCAAGGGCGCCACGGCAATTTCTATTTCGACGAGTTCTTTTGGGTCCACTCATTCGAGGAGCTGAACAAGGTCGCCTCGGGCATGGCGACGCACAAGAAATGGCGCAAAACCTACTTCTCCACGCCATCGAGCGTGGCGCATCCGGCCTATCCCTATTGGACGGGCGAGCGCCGGAACAAGCGGCGCAAAAAGGCCGACCGGATCGAGATTGATGTGAGCCATGCGGCGCTTGCGGTGGGGTCGGTCGGGCCGGATCGGGTTTGGCGCCACATCGTCAATATCCGCGATGCCGAGGCCGGCGGGTGCGACCTGTTCGATATCGAGGAGCTGCAGGACGAATATGCGCCCGACGAGTTCGCCAACCTGTTCCTGTGCGAGTTCGTGGATGACAGCCTTTCGGCCTTCCGCTTCAATGATCTCATTGCGTGCGGCTGCGATAGTCTGGTCGAGTGGGTTGATTTCGATCCCGATGCACCGCGCCCTTATGGCAATCGCCGGGTGTGGGCGGGCTATGATCCGCAGGAGAGCGAGGACGGCGACAATGCCGCGCTGGTGATCGCGGCGCCGCCGGAAAAGGAAGGCGAGCCTTTCAGGATCCTCGAGCGCCACCAGCTGCGCGGCCTCGATTTCGAGCAGCAGGCCGAGTTCATCAAGGCGATGCTCAGCCGATACCATTGCACCTATCTCGGCGTCGACGCCAAGGGCGTGGGCGCGGGCGTCTACCAGCTGCTCGCCAAGGTCGGCGCAATGCCCGGCTGCACGGTCGCGAAGATCGAATATTCGCTCGAGCTGAAAGCCCAGATGGTGATGAAGGCGCAGAATGTGGTGCGCCGGGGCCGCCTCGCGTTCGATGCCGCGATGCTCGATCTCGTTTCGTCGTTCGTCTCGGTCAAAAAGACCCTCACCGCCAGCGGGCGCAGCATGACGTTCAAGGCCGGGCGCGGCGGCAATGATGGCCACGCGGATCTCGCCTGGGCGACGATGCACATCCTCATGAACGAGCCGCTCGACGGCAAAGAAAAGCCCAAGGGCACAATGGAGATAATCGAATGAGCAAGCGCCGGTCCCGCCGCCAGAACGCACGTGCCCTGTCCACCGCCACGGCGGCGACGGCAGGCGAGGTGCAAGCCTTCAGCTTCGGGGATCCCGAGCCGGTGCTGAGCCGCGCGACGATGCTCGACATGATGGAATGCGGGCACAATGGCCGCTGGTATGAGCCGCCGATTTCGCTCAATGGCCTGTCCCGCGCGTTTCGCGCGTCGCCGCACCATTCCAGCGCGATCATGCTCAAGCGCAACATGCTGGCCGCCAGCCTCGAGCCGACACGATGGCTGAGCCGTAAGGTGTTCGCCGGCATGGTGCTCGATTATCTCGTGCTCGGGAATGCCTATGCGCAGGCGATCCGCAACCGCCTGGGCGATCTGCTGCGCCTCGATCATCCGCTTGCCAAATATACGCGCCGGGGCATTGAGCCGGGCGCCTTCTGGTGGGTGCCGGGCTTCAGGAATGAAGAGCAGTTCCCGCTCGAGACCGTCCACCAGCTGCTGGCGCCCGATCTCAATCAGGAGATCTATGGCGTGCCGGAGTATATCTCAGCGCTGCAGTCCGCGCTGCTCAATGAGAACGCCACTCTGTTCCGCCGGCGTTACTATGAGAACGGGAGCCACGCGGGCTATATCATGTATGCCACCGGCGAATTTGCCGAGGGCGATGTGGACGCGATGCGCAGCGCCCTCAAGAAATCGCGCGGGCCGGGCAATTTCCGCAATCTGTTCGTGCACTCACCCAACGGGAAAGAGAATGGGATCAAGCTGCTGCCGATCGCGCAGATGGGCGCCAGTGATGAATTTCTCGGCATCAAGAACACCACGCGGGACGATGTGCTGGCCGCGCACCGGGTGCCGCCGCAGCTGCTCGGCATCGTGCCGGCGAACGCGGGTGGCTTTGGCGATGTGACGAAGGCGACGGACGCGTTTTTCGAGCTGGAGCTGGCGCCGCTGCAGTCGGTGTTTCTCGATTTGAATGAGGCAGTCGGGGCGGAGGTTGTACGGTTCCGGCCGCGCGATATGTGACTGGCACATCGACGCACCGGATAAGAATGGAGGGGCGCCGCAGAGCGACGCCCCTCTTTCTTGGCGGTTATATCCGGGGGGGATGGGCACCGCCAAGCAGGGCCAACAGAGTCGGCGACCTGCAATTTCGCTTTTACGCCAGTTCGTCGCGCCAGCCAAGTTTCCCGCGATTCTTCCATTGACCGAATCAGACGATGTTCCGCATATGTTCTGCATCAGGAGATATGCACATGGAACGAATTGACGACATTCGCGACGCGGTCGCGAAGGCGCTGGAAGAGCGCGGCCACGGTAACCGCCAGTTTTTGGATGAGATCCGCGCGGGCGCGCGGGACGAAGGGCCGTTTATGTTCGGCGCGATAGTTTGCGCGAAGCTGCTGAACACTGCGCGATGAGGTGGCCCGCTATGTGGGCGATCTAAGGGTCGCAACGTGCATCTTCGAGGCCGCCGCATGGCACTATGCCGTGCGCGTGGTGTGCCGGTGCGGACATGCGGCGCCGTTCGATCCGCATGGTCTGTGGTGGTGGTTTCAGCAGCGCCACTGGAACGACACGTTTCGCGAAGCCAGACCGCGATTTTACTGCCGGCGATGCTCGGCTGCTCGCGGTCGGCGCGTGCGGCCAGTGCTGATCGAGACCAGCAGGGACATGGAGACAATCCAGCTCCCACTTCCCGATAAGCTGGTCTGGAAGAAGGCGCTGCGGAGATACCGGACCTGAGGCTCAGGTGACCGCCATAAGCTGGCTGGGAAAGGGCTGGGCGAGGGCGCGCGCCGCATCGAGATCACCGGTCAGCCAAGTCTGATAGTCCTCGGGCTGCAGAATGACTGGCATGGCCTTGGGGTGAAGCGGGGCGACCAGCGGATTGGGTTCGCAGGTGAGGAACGCGAATACGATGCCCGCCTCGCTCGGCCGCCAGATGCCGGCAAAGCATGACACCGGCTGCTCCTTGATCGTGAACCACCATTCTTCCCGGCCCTGGCCGATCTTCGGCTCGGCAAACTGCGTGAATGGCACGAGGCAGCGCTGCGCCGGCGCCGCAATCATCGATCGCCAGAACGGACTATCGAGGTTGCGGACGTTGGTGATGTGCTTGGTGATCGTCGTGCTGGGGCGTTTGCCGGGCATCTTTCGCGGGACACCCCAGATCATCTGATCAACGATGGTTCGCCCTTCGCTGTTGCGCGCCACGGTGGCGGGCTTGCGAGGCCAGATATCCTCGGAAGCCGCTTGCGGCTCAGGCTTGGGACGGTGGGCGCCGATAGACTGCGCCCATGTAGAGAGCTTGGAAGGATCGGTCCGGAAGTGATTGCAGATGGCGACCTCCCGTCAATGCCAGCGGCTGACCTCGAGCCTAGCATCGATCCCTAGCCTGACCAACCGGCCCAGCGCGCCGGACCCCCGCGAAACGCGCTTTTCCCCCCGCCTCGCCCGCGCGCTTTGCATGTCGGTTTTGATGCATTTTCGAAAGCGCCGAAAGCCGGCCTAAGAGCCGGGCGAGGCTGCCGATTGAGTGGGTTCTACGCAGATGCATTCTCATGCACGCTCGCGCCTGTTTGACCGCCATAAGGGTCAATCTTTCCCGTCTGCCGGTACAAATCCTAAATTCTGAATTCCACTCTTCAGCTCAAGGCTGGTGGGCGGGGTCGGGAAAACCATAACATTCATAACATCGCGAACAGCTTGCGCTGTAACCCGCTAAAATCTGCCTTTTACGCAGTTATGGTTCAACCATAATCTTTGATAACCTCAGCGGCGTCAAAACATAATGCCTCTGAAAACAAAGGACTTTTTCAAAGCCGCACATCAGTTCGATAAGGCATAATCAGGTTATGGTAATATTATGGTAGATGTTATTGGGTAACTATTTGAAATTGTGTGCATGTTATGAATGTTATGGTTTTCCCGACCCCCATCTTAGGGACACGGAGAAGCATCACGATGAGGTTGAGCCAAGAGTGCTTTACGGAGTTTAGGTGAGCGAGGTTATCTCGCCCAGCAATCGTCAAAGTCGGTCGCTTGGGATTGGCGCCTGGCAAACTCTGTTGACTTGCTCATTGAGATTCAACAGTTCTGTCGAAACATGTCGGGTAGGCATGGGTTTTAGGCACACTTGCCTACGGGGGGGATATGAAATTTTTGGTGCGTAGTTGCGTGGCGGTTGCTTTTGTTCTTACGCCGCAATGGTTGCAGGCAGAACCGCTCAACCGGGATGCCGTCTTTCAACTGACAAAGCTCGGACTTGGAGACGATGCGGTTATTGCCAAGATCCAGGCCGACAAGGTGGACTTTGACCTTTCGACCGACGAGATGATTGAGATGAAAGGAATGGGGGTTTCATCGGCCGTGATCGCGGCTGCAATCAGCAATCGCTATGTGGCAAAAGTTGAGCCCTCGCTCGATTCTCCGGACCCGATGGTTTCCCATCCAGCAGGTCTCTATGTGTTCTACGCGGATGGTGGTACGCCTCGCATGCAGCGAATGGAAGCGACGGTAACCAATCAAGCAAAAACCGGCGGCATCTTCGGCTATGCGCTGACAGGCGGGCTCGCTTCGATGAGCGTCAAGGCCGTGGTACAAAATGAAACCTCGCGTGTGCCTGTCTCAACTAAGCCTCGATTTTACTTCTTTTCCAGCGAGTCGAATGGTGACGGCGCGGGAGCTTGGGCTAGCGGCCTGAACACCGTGATCAATTCGCCCGCCGAGCTGACCCTAATTCGTCTTACTAAAAAGGATGACCGTCGCGAGGCCCGCGTAGGAAGCGTGAACATCGGCGGTGCCAAAACAGGTGTCATGGACAAAGACCGGATTATGTTCTCGCATACCGCTATGCGACCCGGCGTTTTCATGATCGAACCTAGCGAGAATTTAGAGCCGGGTGAGTACGGTTTCATTTATTCGCTTGCCGGCGGCGGCGCCAATGGTGCCATGACTGCCAGAATCTTCGATTTCACGGTTCGTTAAACCGACGTAGTCGGATCGATCTTGCGCTTGCGAAGCCCTCCAGCGCTTGTCGCGGAGGGCTGTTGCGTTGGGAGCGCCCGATCCGTGCGCCGTGCTTTCAGTCGATCGCCAAATTAGGAAATTGCTGTTCCCATTCGACCAGAGCCGGTCGTGCTAGTCCATATCGATAAACGTCCGATCACGTGGAAAGCGGCCGTTCGCGCTACCCGCTGCTCGGCTTCGGCGCCGCTCCCGCAGACTACGTCAACGCCTAGACCGCTGCGGTCGAATCCAGCACGCAGCAGCCCATCAGTTCCTTCCAGACTGCATCCAGCTCAGCGATCTTCCTTCGTCCGTCAGGGGTGGCCCGGGAGTAGTAGATGGCTTCCACTGGTTCCCTATTCTTAAGAATCAACTCGACCGCCAAGGCATCGTCGATAAGGGCAAAATCACGCAGCAGGCGTGCATCCAGATCATCGGCGATCGCCAGCATTGCCCGTACTCCGCTCTGGAGATTACGCTGACGGCATGCCTCCGCCGCCGCTAAATTGTCGCGGTACTCCATAAACAGACGCTCGATGACGACCCCGCTCTGCACTTTGGCCCGCCCCTTGTTGATAAGCCGCGTCCCCGGCGCGCCGCTCCAATACCTGTCGATGTCCACAAGGCTGGTTGCACGGAATCGACTGACTGCGAAATCGACCGCGTCGGTTTCACGGAAGAACATCCCCCCCGGCCGCAGGTCAATCGCCAAGACACCATCGTTAAGCGACCGGGTAGTCGCTCGCGCATCGCGTACGAACATCTCTATCTGCCGCGTGATGAAAGGGTCGTTCTTGTCCAGCCCATCGGCGAGGCAAGTCAGCATTTCGGCAGTTTGTTTTCCGATTTCTCCACGTGACCGGAGAGCGTTGATGGGCCGGCCAAATAATGGGTCGCCGTCCTTTAAGTGGAAATATAATTGGATGTTGAGCGTGAGAATCGTGGTCAGGAATGTGAGGGTGATGACGTCCCATACGCGCTGGGGAAAAAATATCCCAATCACGGCCAATACGACGGCCATGATCAGTCCAATGGCAAAAAGAGTCTTTTCTCTCATGCCAATTTCCTAGCGCCGAAGACGAGCCAACCCGCAGCATCCTTCTCAAGGCACCCTTCGAAGTGTCGATCCAGCTCGACAAGCTTTTCGAACTCTCTATCGTCCAAATATCGCGCTGCGCGAGGGTCGAGATTTGCCGGAGATAGGAATTCGGCCGACGAATTGAACACGTGAAGATAGGGTGCAACATAGCCAATGCCCTGTAGGATGCTGGGCAATAACCGCGCGCGTCGCAGCAGAGCCTCTATTTCGTCTCCATCCCAAAAGCGGTATTCGGCTCCGACAATGTTTCTGTCGCGATCGAAGCCATCACGAGCGATGGTAAGGGCATTCTCGATGTGTCCGTTTAGAGCCTCGATGACGCACCAGCGTAGGCGTCCGTCGATGTCGAAGATGAACATGCCATCATCCGCCATGATACGTGAGATCGCCGCGAACAGCCGCTCGGGATCTTCGAAAAAGTTTAATGCTTGGTGCATCACCACCAAGTCGAATTTCCGGGGTGTCGTCTCGGCGAAATGTACTGCGTCATCGCGTACGAACTCCACTTGTCCTTCCTTGGGTGGCGCTGTCGATGCGGCTCTCGCTAGGTCGATCATCTTCGGCAAAAGGTCGACTTGGACGAGGCTCGCAACCTGACCGGCGAAGGCACGGGTCGCCATGCCCGTGCCAGATGCAAGATCAAGCACTCGGCACGTAGGTCGAACGAATGGAGCTAATATTTGCCCGATCCGGAGCCGGTGGAGGCGATGCCAAGGCGAGACGCCGTTGATTTGGTCTAAGAGACTGGCTCGATCTTCGTAGACACGTTCCAGCAATTGAGGTTGCCCCGCCACCCTTAGTCTCCGACCTAATATGACGGCAGGCGACTTGCTGACGCTCCCGAACTGCCCCCGGTTACCCGATGGCCAGCCTCTCAAAAACGAAGCACTGCATCAAGCAGAAACTGGGCAGGGGAATCGGGGAAACGCAGTCATAGATGCCCCGTCTGTTCGCCTGTCAGCCAGCACAGGCGCACTCATTCTAAATCTCTTCCGAAACCTGGATCAGACAGGGCCATTTCTATGAGTAGGCTGTCCTAAAATCTGGAGAGCAGGGGCTCACCACTATTTCATCGTCTCAGTTGCGAGACCGATTATCATCCCGATGTCTGTTCCTGTCGAAAGCCGCCGTTGGCGTCGGTAGGCGAGAATGACGGCTTTGTCCTACTTGGCGACGCTGGCGGTGATCTAAACCGACGCCCGACTTGGACGAGCGCTATTTCTCGATTTCGGGGGAGCCAACGTTCTTCGGACTTCGGGAATAGTTCGGGACTCTCAGGTCCGGCTACGGCCAAATGTATCCGCTCTGTTCCGCTTATGTACCCTTGACCTGCAGCAGGAAAACCTAGAAAGCGCGGGAATTCCCGTGAGGGGGCGATTAGCTCAGTTGGTAGAGCGTCTCGTTTACACCGAGGCTTGCGCCAAACGCCACTAACATTGCGTATGGTGTTTGATATGGCATTTGACAGATTGCCGGTAGACTGATCTCATAATGTCCATATAAAACAGTATTTTAACATGTATGGTGCGGTTTCCTCCCGCTCCGCCAGATCCTGAACCTCAGCGATCTTTCCCGATCAATCGCGAATACAAAAATCCAAGGAATTCTGTGAATTATACCGATGCGCGCGTCCGCGGGCATTCGTCGGAAAGCGCCTCAAACCTCGACCGGTTTTATGACCAATTTTATGACTTGATCCCGCCCTCCGGCTCTCATAGCGCTTCAGCTCATGGGTGCTCGAAACAAATTGAACGTCAAACAGGTCGAGAGAATCATCAAGCCCGGCATCTACTCGGATGGCGGCGGGCTCTATTTGCGCGTGAGGAATTCGGGCACACGATCCTGGCTCTATGTTTGCTGGCTGAATGGCCGGCGAAGAGAAATGGGCCTTGGTTCAGTGCAGGATGTTTCCTTAGCCAAAGCCAGGGAAAAGGCAGCAGCCGCCCGATCTCAGTATCTGGATGGCATCGATCCAATTGCTGCGCGCAAGGCCGTCAAAGTCGACAAGAAGCCAGAGGTGACGTTCGGGGCGTTCGCCATCGAGCTTCTAGACTCCATCGAGGACGGCTTCAAGAATCCCAAGCATCGGCAGCAGTGGCGAAGCACCCTCACTACCTATGCGGCTCCGATGTTCGAGTTGCCGATAGGGGAGGTCAAGGCGGAGCATGTCCTGGAGGTGTTGAAGCCGATCTGGTTGTCCAAAGCCGAGACAGCCTCCAGGCTTCGTGGCCGCATTGAACGGATCCTCGATGCGGCAAAAGCGCAAGGTCTTCGCGACGGAGACAATCCAGCTAGAGGGAAGGGGCATCTAGACCTGCTGCTGCCCAAGCGGAGCAAGACCGAAGTGCGCCACCATGCGGCGCTGTCGCACAATCAAGTTGCGGCATTTATGACGGAGCTCGCAAGCCGCCCCGCTATGGCAGCGCGTGCACTTGAATTTACAGTTCTGACTGCAGCTCGTTCGGGCGAGACGCGCGGCATGACATGGGGCGAGGTCGACCTGGAAAATTCCCTTTGGACGGTGCCTGCAGAAAGAATGAAGGCTGGCGAAACGCATCAGGTGCCACTGAGTGCCTCAGCCTTGGCGGTGCTCAGAAGCGTGAAACCTGACGATGTGATAGCGGATAAGTTGGTGTTCCCAGCGCCGCGCGGTGGGACAATGTCTGACATGTCGATGGCACAGCTGTTAAAGCGCATGGGTAGGACCGACATCACCGTCCACGGCTTTCGCTCGACCTTCCGAGATTGGGCCGGGGACACGACAAACTTTGGTCGCGAAGAAGTCGAGATGTCCCTCGCACACACGATCCAGTCAGCAACCGAGCGGGCATATAGAAGAGGTCGCGCCCTGGATAAGCGGCGCGACCTCATGGATGCTTGGGCTAAATACTGTTCCCGCCAAATTTGATCGCGATTTTGTGATCAGCAGGAAGTTTAAAACAAAGCAGGCGATCTGAGCGGCCCTTTCGGACGTTTCGTTTCTTACAAAGGTGATCCCTATCGCGGACATAGAACTTCTCGAAGTCCGGTTGAACGAGATGAGCGTGCCACTGCGGCATGTGCCGGTCCATTGTCGTGACGGTTACCATTATCTCCAGGCCTTTGCACCCAACCTTCACGAAAGCACCTGCCTTAGCTAGTTGCTGATCGTTAAGGGACGGCAGGCTGCCAGCAGTTACTCTCAAGGTTTCTGGCCTTTCTAGGATTTCAGTCAGCACGGCCTCCAAAGGAACCAGGGCAGAGAGCTGGTGCAAATAGTTACGATAGCAGGATAGCGCCGCGGCTTGGCAATCCCAGGACGGAGGCAATATGTTGGCTTCTTTCGCTAACTCACCTGCAGCCCGCATCAGGCCGAAGGCGAAGGATGCGCGCGATCCACCCCTAACCGTATCCAAGACTCCAGCACGCTCCTCAAACTGGGTCACGAAATCGAGTATGCGTCGCTTAATGTCGGGATTGTCCGCCTTCGCTCTAACTAAATGCTTGATGAACTTCTTCATCGGAGTGCCGTAATTTTTGGCTATTGCTCCCTCTATGGCCGTGGCAAGCTCCTTCGAGCTGGTAATGTTGGCCGGCAGGAAATCGAAGACACCAAACTCACTGTCGCTAGGTATCTGGATTGGCAGAAGTCGTTGCAGCGCGGCATCCGTGATCGCGTTACGGTCGATCGTTTTCGAGAAAGGCTGATTTGCCGATGTTAAGAAGACGAACCGGTAGACAGCGGAATTGCGATTGAAGGCCGTTTTCTTCTGGCGCCCATTAGCCATTTTGTAAGAAAGGTCTTCCAAGAATTGCATCCCCTTCGCTGCCAAATTGGCTTCGTCGATCACCATGAGCAGGTCATTGAACCTCGGCATCTCATTTTCCAGACCTGCCATTGTCACATTGAAATCAAGGTGGTCCGCAGGGCTTCCGATTACCGATGCAGCAATCTTTTGGCATGTCGTCTTGCCTGTCCCTGGCCCACCCCAAATCTCGAGACCAAAATTGCCGCCGATATCCACTAGGCGTAAAAGTGGAGAGGCGAACGCAGCCATGACCGCGATCATCGGTATGGTTTGGCCGGTCAGGGGGAGGGCTACCGCAGTCTGCCAGTTTCTTACAAAGCCTCGGCATCGTTTAGTAGTGTGCTCGGGTCTAAAGATCACCTTCCCTCGAGGCTGTCCGCGCGGCGACACAATTTTGCCGTCAGGAAACACGAAATGATTGTCGTTCCAACCGCTAGCCTTGATCAACTTTTGTGGAACATACTCAGTGATCTTGTTCACTGCCGTGCAAATTTGTGACCAAGTCCGGTTATCTGTCACATTGATGCCTAGATCGGTCAGTTCAGCCCTCGCCCCATCCTTACGAACAGTTGCAAACAGCGATTGCGGGATGATGGCCGAGTCCGTGTCAAAAGTTATTTCGAAATACCGCTCTGGCCCCGATGCTAATCCGAGGATTGTAACAGTTCGCCCCTCCGCATCGTGGAAAGCGATTTTATTGGTGGCATCAGCCATGGCGCCGCCCTCCCTGGATTTCCCCAGTTTCCCCAGGGTCAGCGTTCAGTGTGATGCACAGCGGTTGCCGCTCATGATGATCGGGCAACCACACATGCAGTGTTGTCGAATTTTTGACGCAAAAGTGCTGATCCATGGCCTCGTTGGAGACCACTGAGCTTGATTTAACCATTTCTGAGTTCTCGTTCGTTTAGCGCGAAGTTCGGATGAGGCCGGCTTTGGACGTGCGAAGGCCAATCAACAGCGTGACGTCGTCCATTGTCCATTGGTCGAGCCAGAGCAGAAGCATCGAGTGATATGGCTCAGGAATTTTTTGCTTAACTGTAGAGATCTGATACTTTCCAGAGGCGGATTTGAACTGAGTTCGAGCCGGCCAGTAAGATTTCGCTAAGTAAGTCAGCGGAACTGGAAGATTTGTCAGAGGCTTCCGTTTTACCTGAATCGGATGATGAACCCGAGTCTGCGCTTCGTCGTGTATCGGAGATCCCGAGTAATTGGGCAGGCTTCTAAGACGGTCGATCATCTCAATCATCTTGGGATTTGCTGCTAAATGCAGATGCGGGAGAAAGGTTTGAGACGACCTTTCATATTCGCCGTGCAATATGCCGATCATCCAGCAATCTTTAGAGTTGGCCCCAACCTTGTAGAGATCGGATCTTACGCGGCTAAGCAGCCTCTCAGGGGCCTGGGTGACCAATGCATCTGGAGACAGTCGCCAGCTCTTCGGAGCAATCGTTGCAACGCGCGCTGTCATCCCTTCAGAGGCAATAAATTGCCACAGTGCGCCACATACGCGAATGCGAGTATCTCTCATAAAGCGTCGAGAGGCTAACGTCGGAGTCCCTTCGCAGTTTTCTTGCAGGATGCGAGCCAAGCGAATGGCGGCTCGTGGATTTACCTCGTGGGGATGGCGCTTGGCGGTTTTGATTAGGGATACAGCCCGACTGTAATCAGTTTGGCGGCACTCTTCTGGTGTTTCAAAGCGACTACAGTCGCCTGCGATGTCAGGCCGATACTGCATCGACGGCTCAGGGAGATCATCCATGCTCATTCTGCGTCACCAGTCACATGACTAATTGGCGCATCGAGCTCATCCTGAAATGTAGTCAACCTGGGAATTCGAGACATTCTTCATAGTCCTTTAATTACAGCTCTCCTCACACCGGGCGAACGCATTCACACGGTTGAGTAGATTCAGAGCTGTTGATAAGCGGCGCTCAGACGGTCTTTTGAGAGAGCACCGCAAAGAAAGCACAGCTGCTAATGCAGCTGGCCATTGTCATTTACGGGTTGGAGGGTTGCCCAAGCAGAGCGTCGACGCTTTCCATTGTGATCAGGGTGCGTCGGTTGATCTTGAGCACTCGCAGACGACCGTCTTTGATCAGGTCGTAGGTCAGCGTTTTGCCGATGCCTGAAAGCTGGCAAAACTTGGCAACTGTGATTGTCTTAGGTGGCATTTTCATTTTCTCCATTCGTCCGAAGCGGGATGCTGCGAACGAATGGAGAGATGGCAGAAGCTTCGAGTTTTCCATTTCAGAAACAGATTATTAAAATTACTTCTGGGTGGCGTCAGGTCATGATCTTGTCCCAAATGACGCTAATGGGTACTCGCAAGGTCGTTTCACTCAACCCTTTAAAGTTTAATTCGTGTTGGACGATGCGGAGAACCGCCTCTTTATGTTCCAGCTTCGAGCGATCGAGCCTACCTTCTTTCTGGAGTCGCAAAATCACAAGCCAGAATTCCATCCAATCGGCTGACTGCATGGGTCTTCCTAAGGGCTTCTGCCCTTTCTTTTTTCCGTCAGACGCCGCCTCTTGTGCGATCGTCACAGGTCCGGCGGGTGCCATTAAAAGCTCGAGATTCGCTGCATTGACTTGCAACCCATCAACATAACGGCGCGTGACCACATGAGTAGGTTTGCCGCCCTCGACTCCTGCGCCGATCTCATTCGCCCTGACAGACATCAATCGCCCAAGTTCAAAAGAGCTGAATTTAAGCTGCCAGCCGCTTTCAGCATCGAAGAAATCCAAAGGAAGCGTTGTATCAAAAATGGCAAACTCGTTTTGAGGACCATTCGGATGGCAGATCAGCTGAGTTTCAGTCCCCGATTTGACGTGATAGTTGGGAGGCGTCCCGTCATGATGCTCCTGCACGATGACGCGGGCGGTCGCGCGTAAGCGGCCGCTGACAAGGGCCTGCAAGATCTTTGTCTCCGCCTCCTGAGACGACATGCCACTTTCGCCCTGGTGTATTTCGTTGTGACGTAATTTGGTGAGCGCTTCCCACGCAGAAATCCACGGTTTCATTTTCCCCCCGAGTTTTTGAAATCTGTTCCCTACGCATTAGGAACGCAGTTTCGCAAGTTGTCGCTTCGACGCAGGGGGCGGGTCAGGCTGCAACATGTTGACAAAAGAGTGGCCATATCGATGGTCGTCCCGTGTTGAGTTATCGATCCACACTACAGGACGAAATTTTGGGGGATGAAAATTGGGTAACGTCGAAATCAGTACGAAAGCCAGCACTCGGTACGTTCAAGCAGTTTTTACGTGCGTCGGTTCCCCGCTCGATACCATCACTCTTAACCTAGCTGTCCGTGAAAATGATTGCTGGAACGAGGACATCCTTTCGGCTGGGTGGTGGGGCGATCCAAATTCGAACGATGTTTGGCCGTTTATTCTGAAAAAGGGTGGCGCCCTAGATTTCGGATCATCAGCGGAAGCTCCTACACCGAGTAAAGAGCGTTTTGCATCACTTTCGATCAGCGGGCGCCCTCTCATCGAAGGGGAGGTCTTTCACTTCCTTTATCCTGATATTTCGGCTAATTTTACATTGTCGAGTGTCAGCTACCTTGGACATTAAAGTCCTAGCTGCCATTTGCTTCAACGGCGTTCTTATTAATGATATGCTGTGACCGACATTCGGCAAAAGCCCGCAAGCGCGCAGGCTGGCAACGAGCGTCGCAGTGAAGCAAAGGCTACAAACGGCACGAGTACAGCGCGATGGATCCCATGATGAGGATGCCGTCATGCCAGCTGATCTTGATTTCAGCGTCACTTTCCGGCCTGATCGTCTGGCTATCCATGTCGGTGACAGAAATCTCGGTCATCGCTAGGCGATCACGGCTCAGGGTCCATAGGCCTCGGGTGATCTGTCGATCATCCGCGGCCGTTATCTCAAACGTGCCGTCTGGTTCGAATGACCAGATGGCCCCAACGCATTGAGCATTTTCGTTGGCCGTTTCACTGTAATAGCGCTCTACGAGATACTGGCGGATGTTTGCAGGCAGGGTGCTCGGCAGCGACCCGTCGCTTGCCTCGGCCGCGTCCAACTCGATTGTTGAGGGCGGCGCCTCCAACAAGCCATTATCGACATCTTCCGCGATTGCGTCATTGGTCGAAGCTGCCGGGGCTGACTGCACTGACGAGGCTGCACTAAAAGCAAGATAAATGAAGACGGCGACAACAATGGCCATTCCAACGAATGCCAGCCCCCAACCAACATGCGCATTGCTCCTCCTCACGCTTGAGGTCCGCTTCTGTCTTGCCAGTGCTCGAGCGCGGCGGCGACGCGGTCGATGCCTTCTGCGATCTCGCGGTGGCGATCGTGTAGCGAGATGAGGATAGCGATAGCGCCCAAGCTGAGTACGAGCATCATCAGCGCCGCGATGGCCGTGGCGATCGCATAAGGTGTGACCTCATCCATCCCTGCGTTGCCACTGTTGAGCACGAACATGAGCCCAAGCACGATGGCGACCAAGATGATGAAGCAAAATCCGAAGATCAGATATTTATAGAGTGATACGATAAATGGCATGAGCTTTAGCCTCCCCCTTGCGATCCGTTAGCGACCGGTTTTGCAGCGCGTGACGCCATGCTCTTCTCGGCACATGGTTTCGCCTTTGCGAGGACCAAGGTTCCAAGCATCTTCAGCCGCTCGGTCTTTTGGCGTCAGTGCGGCCCGCCTTGAACGTTCGGCATCCACGATATCGCCAGCGCCTTGCCTGCGCATTTCAGCTTCCAGTTCTCTGTTATATTGGCCAAATGTCTCGGTCATCGCGCTCACGACGTTACCAGGGCGGCCCTGTGGATGAGTGGTGGCTGGCTTAGCCGGCGCGGTGGATGGCGCCTGTCGATTAGATTGAGCTCTGTCTTCGCGCATTTTCTCGAAAATTCGAGACAAAGAGATGTTGGAAAGAGTAATGCGTTCTCCCATCGCGACAGCATCCGTGGGCGTATTGATTGATTGAGGCAAACTCAGGATTTCAACGGTTGGGCTGCCGCCTCGTTCTGCCGGGGTCGCCCTGTAGACAATGCTATTAATCCTAAATTGATCGTCTAACTCGGGACCTGTCGCCGCTGGGACTGTGGAGTATCGAAAATCTGCCTGACAAATCGATGCTTGATGGTGTCGATTTTGGTTGGAGGCCGACGCTGCTGGTATATGGGTTAAAAACTTTGCGTTGAGCACCGACCAAGTGGCGGGGCGGCCGTGGCTCCGTTCCATCCAGTTGACCAAAATCACTTGTCGGCGTGACCATTCCCCAACAGTGTTGCGGAAGGATTCCATCACTTCGCGCTGGTCGCACATCGATGTTGGATTAACCTGCTGCGCATGCGCTGGCGGCGCTATGCTCGCCGCCACAATGCTGAGGGCTAATGCGCGCACCGGCCGCTGCGATGCTCTGTTCTGAAAAAGTCCGGTCATGTCGCCTCCCTGTTGAAAAGAGGCGCCGGGCAAAGCCGGGTGTTCAGAACCCTGCACGAACACAAGGCGCCGCCACCTTTAGGCGGACCTTGGACATGCGTGACGGCCACCCGGCCGAAAGTAACTTTCGACCGGCGTTCGTGTTTCGAGGTTCTGACGCCTCACCTTCGGGACTGACCGAAGGCCGCTCAACTATGCCGAATGCAACAGCGAGATCAAGGGTGGCCGCTTCAGCAACGTGCGCGATCTGCGTCGATGTCACGATTTCTTGGATCGAACGCAATTTTACACGCGGCGCTCGCCGGCTTGCCGTCGCCAGGCCGCGATCACCTAAAAGGAATTGTTATGACCGATACACCTCGCAGCCGTCGCAGCGCGAACCGGCCGCTACGCTACGCAAAAGTCAAAGCACCAAGTCACCTCGAGAGTGGGCATGATGGCCGTGCGGTCATCATTGGGCCCAATGCACATGGCGTCGTGGGTCCGGACGGACGCATTGTTGCCATACCTATCGGATGGACGGGTCGCCATGGTAAGGACAAGCGGCTCGTTGCCGTGCCACCAAATGCTCGCACGGTCATAGGTCGTGACGGCCGGCTGGTCGTTGTTCTCGAAGGGCATCGCGCTGTCGAAAGTAAAGATGGCCGAATGATCGCGGTGCCGATCGCACAATCAAAGAAATTTAGTTTATAGATCCGGAATTTGAAATACTGTTTGATTTTTTTTAAAAACTGGTCAATTTTTCAAATTGACGTACTTGCTGATTTTTGCTATAGCTAATTTTCACATTCAAAATTTGGAGTGTTGTTTTGATATTGGTCGTTCATAATTTATTTTGCGAAATTGATTTGTCCGACCTTCACCTCAAAATTTCTAAACTCGATGGGCTGCCACTTCAAGCGCTGAACAGCGTGAACGTCGATGGTCGCTACGCCCTGAGGCTGATCCGGTGAGCGCGGGGGGCAAAGCCATTGTCCCCCATTCACCGTCAGCATCCACATCTTCCAACATCGTTCAGCTAGCAGCGGCCAACCGCCTGAAGCCGCTCCAGCAAGGCGAACTCGATTGTTTTTGCGGCATCTACGCTGCGATCAATGCTGTGCGACTGAGCGCTGCCACCCTTGGTATTGCTCTGTCGCGACTGAACTATGGGGCGCTGTTTCATGAGGCGGTGGCCTTCGTTTCCAAAAAAGACCCGGTCGAAGCTCTAACATGGGGCCTGTCGTTACGTCGGCGGCTAGCCGTCACGAAGCTTATCGCCCGCGCTGCAAGCCTCCCAAGGCACCGCTTTCTTGTCGAGCGACCTGACTATCGAAAGTGGTCGGCGATCGATGATGCCTTCGAATGGATCGAAGTGAGCTTGGTCAGCGGTAAACCCGTCCTTCTCTACCTTGCTGAAGACCCCGACCATTACACCGTAGTGTCCGGAATCACGCCGACCGCACTCAACCTCTTCGATTCTATCGGAATGAAGCTGATCAGGCGCAAAAACTGCGGCTTCGCCAACGCCCCGCGGATTGTGTGGCCGCCCGGAATGATGCGGCTCGCCATCACGCCAGCCGCCTAGCTCCCATTTTCACCATAAGCAGCAAAGGAACGACAACATGGATTGTCGCGATGAGATGACTCACGCTTCGAAAGCCGAGCGGATTCGGGAACTCAATGATCGGTTGAGAACTACTGGCCTCGGTGGACGCACATTGCTCACGCGAGCGTTTGCTGCCCTACCACAGGATCAGATGCTGCAAATTCTTGCCAGAATACGCCAATTCGATGATTTTGATGGGGGAAATGATCCTTGGCGCGAGCACGATTTCGGCCAAGTCGGTCACGACGGTGCGCGTTACTTCTGGAAGATTGACGTCTATGACGTGAACCTTGAGTTCGGCTCGCCGGACCCTTCAGACGAGACGGTTACCTGCCGGGTCCTCACAGTGATGACGGAACAAGATTTATGAAGTTGAGCGATCGAGGCTCCGTAAGCTGGCGTGGCAGGATCGATCTGGCTGGCATCCAATAATCGATTCGCAGTCGCCGGCATCGCCAGAGACATCACAACGTAGGCAGTCGAAGGAGGATATGGCACAACAGTCGGCGAGACGGGCTAGAAATCTACGGAATGGCCAAACCCGTAAAGCTAAAATGGATCCGGTCCGCGAACTTCCATTACTGGCCCGCAGCTATGGGGCTGCTCATGGAGGCTGGACAGTTGACAGCTCCGACTACGTGCCAACACGCCTTTATTTACTACTTGCATCCAAAGGAGTATCGACAGGGGCCATCTGTTCTCCCCCTTCCATCTTTCTGCAGCTTTGGTAACAGTCTGGAGCGCTTGCTCTCCAGAAGGCGGACAGAAGGCGGGCCGGCGATCAGCAAAATGATGCGATAAGAAAGGCATACCGATACTTACCAAGTCGTAAACAATTTTGCCGTAATGCACCCTGTTCAACCAGACACTTATTCTAGAATTAGAGACTGCAATACTTGGTGAGAATTTCGTGCGTCGCAGCCAGATACACAGGTATCGTCATTGGCCCGGCCAAGCGCTCGCTTTTGATCTGCGACATATAAGGGCGGCAGTCCAGGCGGAATAGAGCGCCGACATACCGATTAGCGTGGGATGCGGTCTCCTTAGCTGCCCAGCACGTGTATCTCGAAGCGAATGGACGCCGCGTCATCGGATAGAGTGTGGAAGACATACGGCCGGATAGAGCCGCTTGCGTGAGCCGGATCAAGCCCTGCGGCTGTTCGGTAAGGGCTGCTCGCCTAGTCAGATAATTTGTATAATCTCCACGGCCGGATCGTCGCCAGCGAACTGCACCACGACCAGCCGGCCACGTGGGTGCGAGGCGCCCCGCCAACGGTGCCAGGACGCGCCCGGCTTCGAACTGCACGTCGGCCATGAGGCGAATGCGGGCATCCGCCATCGATACGGAAAATGGACCGAAGCTTTACGACATCGGAAGGCGGCAGATTATAAAGTTTCAATTGTTCTGCGAGATTATGGCCGCAGTCGTCGCTACTGGCAGCACTGTCGAGAAAACAGCGCCAAGCACCTTCTGAATATCAGCGAGCGGCGCATTCGACACGTAAAGGATGTCCTTGTTCTGGATCGGGAAACTCTGCGCGATGAAAAAAGTCGATGGGTCCTTCATGTTGATTCGGTAAATCACAGGAACTTTTCCGTCGGAAGTCGTCTGCGATGTTATGCGAATCTCGGGCGAAAGCGCCGCGGGATTCTCAAGGCGGAAAACAAACACACCTTTCACGTCGGCGCGCGAATCCTGCAACCCCGCTACGCGGCCCATGGCCTGCGCCAGCGTCAGTCCGGTCGCTTCAAAAGGCAGTTCTTCGCTGCGACCCACCGCGCCAAGTGCAGTGAAGCTGTATGGCTGGAAAAGTACCGTCATGACGTCGTCAGGCTGCAGCCGCACGTTCTGGCTCGGATCGCGGATAACGGTCTCGAGCGGTAGCGATGTAACCTGCGCGCCGCGGGTAATCTGAATGGTCATCTTGTTGACCGGCTGCTTCACCCCACCGGCTGCTGCCAGCACGTCAAGCACGCGCTCACCACGCGCGGTGAGTGGAATTCGAGCGCTGCCAGCAACGTCGCCAACGACCGTGACGTTTGCTGCCGAATTGCGCACGAGACGCACGATCACCTGAGGCTGGTGCGCCTTGCCAACAAGGCGGCTCGTGATCTCGCGGGCGATGTCCTGGGGAGTGCGGCCATCGGCTCTGATGCGGCCCGCGAATGGTACGACAATCTGGCCATCGCTATCGACCATCTGGTCCGGTAGAGAGGTTCCCCGCGCGGTCGAACTGGAAGTCAGTTGCGTGTTGCCCCCTGCAGCACCGAACAGTGCGGCTGGGGGAGCCTCCCATATCGCAATGTCGAGCAAATCTCCCTTGCCGATTACCGAACCGATCGCTTGGCCTTCTCCAAGGCTTTCGGAAAACAACGCCTGCCGGTTGCTTGCCAGGATATTGCGGGCCACCGCATCGGTCACGTCGATGATTCGGATCCGGGTATCAGCCATTGTCAACTGATCGGCGGCGTTGACCCCACGCGACGAGGGACCAGAGGAGGGTACAGTCGCACAGGCACTAAGTGAGAGCATCAGCCCCACGCTCGCCGTTACGTGAGCGGATCTAATCGATATTCTAAGCATGGATTCAGCACCAACATGGAAACACAAGTACCCGCAGACGCCGGACCTATGAAGCAAGCCGGAGCGCGGATCAAGGAAGCCTGCGTCCATGTGCTATTGAAGCGGGGCCGACCGCATCTGTCTACACTGGACGCGCATAGCGTGGAAGGCTAGGGCCTTAGCCTAACTCTAGGCAATCGGCCAACACAATCGTGTCAAGGTTTACACATCATGAATGCAAACAACCCTGCAACGAACGGCTACAATGGTGCCGGGCAGGAGGCCAAAGATGGTTCATTTGAACTTGAGAGAGCGAAAAAGCCACTCATGAAGATTTTAAATAAAACACGTCCGCTTTTTCTTTTGACGGTTGCTATTCCAACTTTTCTTTCAATCTTATACTTTGGGATTTTCGCATCGGATGTTTACATTTCCGAATCCCGCTTTGTTGTGCGCAGCCCGGACAAGCCAGCGACATCGGGCCTCGGAATGCTTCTCAAAAGCACCGGCTTTGCCAACGCTGGAGACGAGATCTATGCTGCTCACGACTATGTTCTTTCACGCGACGCACTGCAGACCCTAAATAGAGAAAATGACTTTGTGCGTGCATATAGCGCGCCCTCGATCTCAATTTTTGATCGCTTCAATCCCATGGGGACCGGCGGCACTTTCGAGGATCTCTATAAATACTATGAGAAAAAGGTGGAGATCCAACAGGACTCCACTTCGTCCATCGTCACGCTGACGCTTCGCGCGTACACGCCACAAGATGCCCACCACTTCAATGAGCGCCTGCTGGAGATGGCGGAAGCGACCGTCAACAAGCTGAACGAACGTGGACGTGAAGATCTAATTCGTTTCGCCGAGCGGGAAGTGGCGGAAGCAAAAGATAAATCACAGGCCGCCGCACTCGCACTCTCCGCCTATCGCAACGAAGCGGGAGTCATCGACCCAGAAAAGCAGGCGGCGGTTCAAATCCAGATGGTCTCAAAACTTCAGGACGAACTGATCGCAACCCGCACACAGCTTCGCGAACTTCGTGCGTTCGCACCTCAGAACCCGCAGGTTCCGGTACTCGAAACACGCGCGGCCGGAATCGCTTCGGAGATTAGTGAGCAACTTGGCGTGGTCACAGGAAACAGCAAGTCGCTCTCCTCGCGCGCCGCTCGGTATCAACGCCTCTGGCTGGAAAGCCAGTTTGCCGACAAGCAATTGGCGAGCGCCATGGCCTCGCTGGAGGAGGCCAGAAACGAAGCGCGCCGCAAGCAGGCTTATGTGGAGCGCATTGTACAACCCAATCTCGCGGACGACCCCCTTGAGCCGCGCAGGTGGCGCGGAGTCTTCTCTACTCTACTCCTCGGCCTCGCCGCCTGGGGAATCATTAGCATGCTTATAGCCGGCATGATGGAACATCGGGACTGAGAAACATGAGTAGCTTGCTCCCCCCCCTCCGGCGAAGTGCGGCAGTTCAAGGCCGCGTGATCTACGCGCTGTTGATGCGCGAGATTCTGACGAGATATGGTCGCCACAATATCGGGTTTCTGTGGCTGTTTGCCGAGCCGATGCTTTTCACCACCGGCGTTACGATCCTGTGGACGTTGGCGAAATCGGTACATGGTTCGTCGTTACCGATTGTTGCTTTTGCATTGACAGGATATTCGAGCGTCCTCCTGTGGCGCAACATGCCCACTCGCTGCATTGGAGCCATCGAGCCTAACTTAGCCCTGATGTATCACCGCAACGTTCGAGTGATCGATGTCTTTTTAGCCCGCCTTTTGCTCGAGGCGGGTGGCGCGACGATTTCATTTGTCACACTCAGCCTGTTTTACATTTACATCGGCTGGCTGGAACCGCCTGACAACGTGCTTACGGTCATTCAAGGATGGCTGTTGATTGCGTGGTTCGGAGCGGGCTTGGGCATGCTGTTGGGTGCGCTGGCAGAGAAGAGCGATATCGTTGAAAGACTTTGGCACCCGGTGTCATATATCGCTTTTCCACTTTCTGGCGCCGCCTTCATGGTTGATGCGCTCCCGCAAGCAGCGCAGCACTATATCCTCTACGTACCCATGGTGAATGGTGTCGAACTGGTGCGGGAAGGATATTTCGGGAACCAAGTCCGGGCTCACTACGACCTTCCCTACCTGGTTGCGTGCTGTCTGGTAATTTCGCTGTTAGCTCTCGCACAGGTTGCAGTCGTTAATCGTGAGGTCACACCGGAATGATCGTCGTTGACCGCGTCAGCAAATCCTACCCCACCCGTTCTGGATGTCGCGTCATATTAGACGACGTTTCCTTCACGCTCGACCGCGGCGAGAAATTAGGCATTTTGGGTCGTAACGGCGCGGGCAAATCAACCCTAATTCGCCTTGTGAGCGCTGCGGAACGCCCTACTTTAGGCACGATCACGCAGACGATGTCGGTGTCCTGGCCGCTTGCCTTTGGCGGCGCATTTCAAGGCAGCCTCACGGGACTGGATAACATTCGATTCATAAGCCGTATATACAACCAAAATTATCACGATAATCTTCAGTTTGTTTCTGACTTCACCGAGCTCGGTGTTTATTTACGAGAGCCGGTCCGTTCGTATTCTCAAGGCATGAGAGCCCGTCTCGCATTTGCAATATCAATGATCATCGAATTTGAGTGCTATTTGATAGACGAGATCACAGCGGTCGGCGATGCGCGTTTTCACGAACGCTGCGAAGCTGAGCTTTTTCATAAACGAGGCGATCGTGCTATGTTGATTATTTCACATGATGTCGAGTATGTACGAAGGCACTGCCAGCGCTTCGCTGTCCTCAATGAAGGAAAGCTAATTTTCTACAATGACTTCGAACAGGCTTACGAAGCCCACAGCCAAAACCTTCACCTGCATAGCTGAAAGCTAAGCTAATTGCGCCCAGAGCTTCAAGTTTGGCAGTATCTAAACTGATTATTTTCGCCGCAGCCACTCCCGCAGATAACGATGGACATCAAGCATGCTAGATGGCTAGAATTTCTTTCGGATTAGCCTGCAATAGGGCGGCAGGTAGAGTATCATAACAAGGTTTATGCAGCTGTAATTTAAGTTATAGTTTATGGGAGAGGGGCGCACGGTAGGCTGCCGCTTATGTCGACTTACGTGAGTGTTCATCTGCTTGACTAGCGCCGTTGGCATGGGCAGGATGAAAGCGGCTGCGATTTTGAAATATGTTCGGCCTTTTAGTATTGTCAAAGAAGGAAGAGGTTATACGGTTGGTCTATCATGACTTGTCGCGAAGCTTTTCTTTTATGTTTAGCAGTTGCTCGCTTCCCACTGATGGCCATTGCGACGACAGCGGCACAATAGCAGGCGTTTCGCATTCAACATGACCGTCTCACTTCGCGCATTTCTGGACTTGCTTCCCTATCGGCTCGACCAGGCCCTCTTGACGGCAAGTCGGCGGCAGGCCCGAGTAGCACGCCGCCGCTCACGCACTGCATCAGCGCCAAACATGCCAGCTATTCCGCCGCGACGCCTGTTTGTAGACGTTTCGGTGATCAGCAGGTTCGATGCAGGGACTGGTATTCAGCGCGTCGTACGGTCTTTGGCGCTGGAACTGATTGCCGAAGCCCGCGCCCAAGGTTGGGAATTGCAGTTCGTCGCGGCGACAAGGCGCCGGGCCTTTCATCGAATAGCTTGGTCAAAGGACGACTGCCTCACCCAGCCTGATGCAGTAGAAGGACGGTCAGGCGACGTTTTCGTTGGACTGGATTATGCGCTGGATGCGGTGCGCTGGCATAGAGGACAATTAGCGGCTTTGAGACGAAACGGCGTTAAATTTTGGTTCTTGGTGCACGATCTGCTGCCGTTGGAAAGGCCTGATTGGTTCGGCGCTAATACGATAGTTCGCTACAAGGCCTGGCTCGAAATCATTGCTGGCGTGGGAGATGGCTTTTTGTGCAATTCCGGCCAGACCGAGGCGCACCTGTGCGAGGTCCTGAGACGAGATTACGGACTGACTGGCGGTTACGCGACGAAAGTTTTGTCGATGGGGTACTCGATTAAGCAACCAGATAGTCCAGACGCTGCTGACACCGCGCTTCACCGATCGAACCTCTCGGCGCCCTACTTCCTGATGGTAGGAACTCTTGAGCCGCGCAAAGGGCACGCTGACATTCTCTCTGCTTTCGATAGGCTGTGGGCCGAAGGTTTGCCCGACGCGCTTGTATTTGTCGGACGGAAGGGTTGGCAGGTGGATGAACTGAGTAATTTCATCAAAAGTCATCCGTTGAACGGGAAGAAGCTGTTTTGGTTCGATGATGTGAGCGATCGTGAATTGGCGGCTATATACGCGCAAAGCCACGGCTCGATCGTGGCTTCCTATGCCGAAGGCTTCGGATTACCTTTGATTGAAGCGCTAGGCTATGGCACGCCCGTACTCGCTCGGGATCTTCCCGTGTTTCGATCGCACGAGGAAAACGGCGTCCACTACTTCCCCGCTGATGCTGATACTGCCACGCTCTCGCGGGCCGTGAAGAAATGGATTGAGCGAGTGCATGCTGCTGACATCGAGATTATCCGACCTGAGACATCTTGGAGCGATTCTACCCGTCAACTACTTGAAGCAATAAAATAGAATGTGGAGAGGGCGGAGCGCCTGATGATGAAATCCTATGCGCAGAATTTTGAGGACGTGCTTCTTTGGAGAGCGCTGAGGGAGGTGCCGCACGGCTTCTATGTCGATCTCGGAGCGCAGCACCCCGTTCTCGATTCTGTGAGTTGCTGGTTCTACCAACAGGGGTGGCGGGGCGTTCACGTCGAGCCAGTGCCCTTTTATGCGGAATTGTTGCGGCAACACCGCCCGGACGAGGACGTGATAGAATCCGTTATCTCCGACGAAGCGGGAGACCATGTCATTTATGTGTTTCCCGATACGGGTCTCTCTACGATGTCGATCCAGATCGCGGAGACGCACAAAGCGCAGTTAAAACGTGAGTGGGAAGAACGGGTCGTATCTTCAATCACCTTGGCTGACTTATTCGCGGCCAATGGAAATCGCGAGGTGCACTGGCTAAAAGTAGATGTAGAGGGGCATGAGCGAGCCGCCTTGTCAAGTTGGGGTAACAACGCGGTGCGACCCTGGATCGTGCTGGTGGAAGCCACCTTTCCGAACTCGCAGATCGAAACGCACGACGAATGGGAGACCCTCTTAACGTCGCGAGGCTATCGCTTTGTGTACGCCGATGGACTCAACCGGTATTATTTGCACGAAAGGCATGAAGATCTTCGAGACCGTTTTCGTTATCCACCAAATTACTTCGATCAATTCTCTCTCGGGGAGCACTGGGCCACCTATGAACTTCGCAATGACAACCGTCAGGCGCTCCAGGAGGCTGAGGACAAGCGGAGATGGGCGGAAGAGGAACGCGCACAGGCTCTGGCGGGGTCCGATGAGCGCGATGCGAACCTGTCTGCGTCCATCACCGGTCATGTGAATGAAAAGCTGACGGAACTGGAGACGCGAGTAACCCATGGGCACGAAGCCCTGGAAGCACGTCTGTCTGGGTGTCAGAACGACATGCGTGCGGAATTTTCGCAGCTCCTTGCGCAAGGCGGACAATTGAAAGCCTTGGTCGAGGGCATCCAAGCCGATGTCGTCAGCTGCGATAAAGTTTTACGCAGAACTGAGGAGACCTGGCGTTCGGCATGGTCGCAAATGGACCTGGACCGCCGGTTTCTATTCGGCCAGATTGGTGAGCTCGCAACAGATTTGAAGTGTTTGGAGCAGTCACTGCGGATCACACAATCCAGCCGCTGGCAAGCGCTGCGGACGCTGCTGAAACCCCGGAAAGCAGGCTTGCTGGCGGGCACCGAAAAGCATAGTAAGCCTCCTCTTCTAGGGCAAATAGAAATCCCGGATAACCCGCATGCACAACCCGCACGAGGGCCTGACAGCTTGAGCAAACATACAGATATTCGGGTCCAGACTTTGGGTGAGCTGTTTTCTTTGCCGCCAGCGGAATTCATCAGGGTGTCCTACCGCATTCTGCTTGACCGAGATGCTGACCAAGGAGGGCTGTCGCATTATCTGAGCCGCATGGGGTTGGGCGACAGCCGGGATACTATCCATCGCAGCATTCTGAATAGCAAGGAGTATCGCAAGCGCGCTGCCTGTGCGGACTTGCTGGAACTTGATGATGAAGCCTTCATCGAGGCTGCGTATCGCCGTCTTCTTGGGCGCGCCGCGGATGAAGGAGGGCGCGCGCATTATCTTGCGCAACTCCGCATTGGCAAAGCGCGCGCTGGCGTTCTTAAGAGTTTGGCTCGATCAACCGAAGCGAGGGCGGTTTCACAACCTTCAGTTCGCTTGCGACAAGAGATCGAAAAGTCGACGCGTCGACGCTGGCCTGGGCTGTCCTCAAATAGGTCAGCCAAGCGCTTATTGCAGCTGGATTTCAGGCTCTCTACAGCCATTGACCGGCTTGAGGGGGAGGTCCAGCGGCAATTAGGTGATCTCCGGGCCAGCATGGGCCAGCGCAGTCACCATCCGTCGAGCGAGCCTGTCAATGATGTTGCGCTCCGGCTGGCGCGTCCGCGTTGGGTTCCTCGCGACTTCCGCATGAGAGCTAGGTCTCCAGTCGGAGCGAGCGAAGATCGCGCGGAGTTGACACACGCAGATTATCGGGACCTAGCCGAGCGCATGAGACGAGGGGCTGGCTTTGGTCAGTTCCGGAACAGCCGGGAGGGGCAGCAGTTTAACGATTATTTCGAGGGAGATTACGAGCCGGAGGATCACGGCGGCGACATGGTCCGCTGGGTCCGTGAAGAGGCCACGATCTATTTGCGCGCCACCGGTTCGCGGCTGAACATCGAGGCTGCCGGCTTCTTTGAAGATCGTTCCGTGCTGATCTTTTTGGACAGTGTAGTCGTGGGTAAGCTGGACTTCACGAAGGAGAGATCTGTCGAAGGTTTGTCAGTCACCGACTGGGTTGGCGAGGACGTCGTTATCCGCTTGAAGTGTTCGGGCTTTTTTAACCCCGCAGCAGCAGGCGTCAGTTCCGACACGCGCGATTTAGGTCTGCTAATCCGCGCGATTTATTTTGATTGAAAGGCCCCTCAATGAAGGTTTTGTTTTTCGGGCTGGGCAGGATCGGCCTCCCTCAGAGTTTGGTTTTTGCTGAGGCAGGGCATCAGGTTTATGGTTTCGATGCCGACCCTGCAGTTATTGACAACCTCGTGGCTGGCGAGCTCCCGTTCGACGAGCCAGGCATGGGCGAATTGCTTGCGAAGCACAACGGCATCGGCTTCAAGCCCGTCAAGGACTGGACGGCGGTTCTGTCCGAGATCGACGCCGTTCTGTTCACCTTGGGCACGAAAGCTCCTGATGCAGTAAGTTGCCTACAGGAGACTACCGGCGACATATCGCCCGTTGAAAACATTCTTTCTGAACTGTTGACTCACCCGGATGTGCGCAAGGGCATCCTGCTTGTGTTCCGTACGACCCTGTTCCTCGGCAGTACGGAACGCCTTAAGGCGTTTGTGGAGACAAAGCTCAACGTCCGCGAAGGCGAGGACTGTTATATGTCGTTCGTGCCTGAGCGCCTTGTCGAAGGACAAGCGATCACCGAGGAAGAACACCTTCCCAAGATCCTTAGCGGTTTTTCGGATCGTGGCGTCGAACTTGTTTCGGAACTGTTCAAGCCAATCGGCGGAAAGCAGGTTATCGTGTCGTCTCCAACAACGGCAGAGTTCTGCAAGCTGACCGACAATAGCTATCGCAACACCATGTTTGCTTTTGCCAACGAATTGGCCATGTGGTCGTCTCAGCGCGGCGTGGATGCCAACGAAGTGATCAACGCGATCAACGCAGATTATGACCGCAACAATGTTCCAAAGCCGGGATTCGTGTCGGGCTATTGCTTAGGCAAAGACCCGTATATTTTTGAATATGGCTTTAACGGGGCAGGAATCGGGCGCGATTTCCAGTCCCTTTGGTATTATGGGCGGCGGACCAACGATGCCCTTGTGCGCTTTGCCGTCGAACGGGTTTTGCAAGGTCTTGCGCGCGTGGGCAAAGATCGCTCATCCGCGAAGGTTGCCGTTTTGGGGCTTTCCTTCAAGGAAGATATTGACGATTTTCGAATGTCCCACGCATTCGATCTGATCGATGGTCTGGCCGATGCTGGTATAAGCAGAATTCTGGGTTTCGATCCGCTACTCGAGAAGAATAAGTACACGCGGATTCCTGAGAAATATGGGGATAATCGCTTCGAGTGGACAGGTGGGTTGGCGCCTGAAATGTTCGCCGATGTCGACGCCGTGTTGATTGCGCACCGTCATGAGATTTTGCGCACACAGTCCGCCGAGACACTCGCCGTACTTCTCCAACATGCCCCCCGCCCCTTAGTCCTGTTTGACGGCTGGAATGTCTGGCGCCCCGCGCAGGCGATCGAGGGGATCCATTACGAAGGTCTCGGTTTCGCACCGGCAGGAGTGTAATCACATGAAGCATGTCATGGTAACCGGTGCCGCAGGATTTCTGGGTTCGTTTCTGACTGAGGAACTCCTTCGCCGTGGCTACGCGGTCACGGGCGTAGACAATCTGTTCCGGGGCCGGAAAGAAAATCTGATCGTCGCACGACAGAATCCGAATTTCCGCTTTGAGCAAATTGATCTGACGGACGATGACGCCGCTGATCGTATCCGAACGATGTTGCAAGAAGACGGTACGGAAGCGGTCTTCCACCTTGCCGCCATTAACGGCACCGAATACTTCTACGATGCTTCGTGGATGGTGCTCGACGTCAACGTCTCAACCACTCAGACAATGATCGAGGCAGTCGAGGGGACGAAGGTTGGCTATCTCTGCTACACCTCCAGTTCGGAAGTGTACGGCGATCCCATGATCATACCGACCCCCGAGACGCACCCGGTTCTCCTCAACGCTCAGGCAGATCGCGACTCCTACGCCTCAAGCAAGGCGATGGGTGACTTCTACGTCCGTATTGGTGCGCAAAAGCTGGGGATCGAAGCGCTCGCGGTCCGCGTTTTCAACCAATACGGTCCCCGGATGGTCGGCACCAAATATGGCCAGGTGATCGGAGAGTTTGTAAAACGCGGCCTTACCGAACCCGAATTCACGATGATTGGGGACGGCTCTCACACACGCAGCTTCTGCTTGGTAACGGATGGCGCACGCATACTCGTCGATCTGCTCGAGAAGCGCGTCACCGGCTTCATCAACTTAGGCAATGATATTGAGATTTCGATCCTCGAGTTGGCTATGCGCATTCACGCGAAGCTAGGTCGCGAATTCAATCCAGTGTTCCTCCGGGAACGACCGCACGACCATCGGCGCCGCTGCCCAGATCTTACTCGGCTCAAGGAATGCCTGCCGGATCTGGAACTTACCGATCTGGACACAGGCCTCGACATCACCATCAAATGGTTCCGTGAGGCCGCACAATAATGTCGCTCAGGGGAAGGACCGTGGTCATCACGACGCCGGCCTGGGCGCATGGCGACGGCGTCGGTCATGACATCGACGGTATGGCTCGATCCCTCTTGAGCGCGGGTTGCAAGGTCATCGTGCATGCGCAACATTACAGCCCGGTGTTTGAAAGCTGGCGCGTGGACAGAAGCTACGTCCGCGATCTCCTCGAAGAGCCGGCGACGGTGCTCATCCACCATCACTCGATAGGATGTGAAGAAAACGAGACACTGCTTAGGTCAGCGCGATCGCGCATCCGGATCATGCGCTATCATAACGTAACGCCGCCAGAATTCTTCGAAGGGTACAGCGATGACTGGGTGCGCAGTTGTGAAGGCGGGCGGCGCATCACACCGGACCTCGTGCGCTACTGCACCGATTTTTCCGTGCCGAGCCTCTACGATGCTCGTGACCTGGTCCATGCTGGTGCGCCGGTGGATCGGATCACCTACTGCCCGTACTTCCATAAGCTGGAGGATTTCGATCGGGTAACCCCCACATCATCTGTGCTGGACAGACTTCGGCAGGACGAACGATTCCACGTCCTGTTCCTAGGACGCCGTGTAAACAACAAGGGGCACCTCCACCTCATTCGCACGATCGCGGCCTATGTCCGCGAGTACGATAACCGGATCGTCCTGCACCTTGTCGGCTCTTCGGACCAAAACTTGAAGCGCTACGACGACGAGATCCGAGCGGAAATCAGCGCGCATGCGCTTGAACAAAACGTTATTCTCTATGACAAATTGCCTTTTGCTGACATCGTCGCTTTCTACAAAGGTTGCGACGCCTTTCTCTGCATGAGCGAGCATGAGGGTTTCTGCATTCCGGTCATTGAAGCTGAATATTGTGGATTGCCCGTGCTGGCGCATTATCGGCGCGGAGTCCCGGAAGCATTAGGACCGACACAACCCTGGTTCACGTCGCTCAATTATGCCGACTATGCTCGCGTTTTGCGACGGATCAGGGTGGAACCTGGTTACGCGCGCAGTCTTGGTGAAGCCGGCGCTGCCTCGGTGCGCGAGCGCTTCGACATCGCAGCGATCCAGGCGCGCTTCCTCGAATGGACCGAGGATCTGGTTCTTGCTGATCGGAAGGGGGCTGCGGCACTTCCCATGGCTGCGCCGTCGCCACGGCGTAAGATCGCGTTCATCGTACAGCGTTTCGGCCGCGACGTCGCGGGTGGCGCAGAGGCATTTGCGCGCATGTACGCGGAGCGGCTTGCGGAGTTCTTTGACATCACGGTCCTGACGACGACGTCCAAGACCTTGGATTGGGACAGCGATCTCGCGGTGGGTAGCCAAAAGGACATAGAGAAATTTGAGATTCTCAGATTTCCCCCGCATCATCGGCGTAATCTGGAACAATGGGATGCGGCGAGCGCGCAAGCTTTCGCGGGCGAGATCTCATACGAAGAGTGGCAATTTTATCATGGTCCGCATGTCCCCGAGCTGCGTGATTATTTGGATCATTACGCAGAAGATTTCGACCTTATAGTCAACTGGACCTATATGTTTGCTACTTCAACATATGCCCCAAAAGTCCGGGGCCGTGTTCCGCTCGTAAATGTTCCTTTTTTCCATGACGAGATGTGGCTATATATGCAGGGCTGTGGCGCCAATGCGTTGCAATATGATGCCAACATCTACCAGACCCAGGCTGAAAAAGATCTTGCAGCCCGCGCGATCCTGGGGATCGATCGCAAGAACTCGATTGTCTTAGGCGCTGGCGTGCAGGAAGCGGTGCTTGACGAAATCCGCAGCGCTAATACATGCTCGCCACTTGCTGACCCTTATATAGTCTATGTTGGCCGCATAGAAAAGCCAAAGGGCATTCCTGATTTGCTGGAACAATTCAGGAAATATAAAGAGCAATCTGGCTCAAGCGTGAAGCTGGTCATTATCGGACGGCCGCACGGAATGGAGATTGAGGCGGATGACGACATCATTCTGCCAGGGTTTGTTTCGGAAGAGGAGAAAGCAACCTACATCAAGCACGCCCTGTGCCTAATCAATCCATCTCATTTTGAGAGTTTTTCGCTCGTTTTGGTAGAATCCTGGTCCCTGGGTCGGCCCGTGATGGTCACAGGGGCATGTGCGGCGACAACAGGACAGGTTGAGCGTTCCGGCGGAGGCTTCGTCTACCGCAACTATCGGGAATTTGCCTGGAGCTTGGACACTCTCGAAAAAGATAAGGATCTTGGCGATCGCCTCGGCGCCAACGGTTCCGCTTTTTATGAGACCAACTATCGCTGGTCGAGGCTGGTGCCTAAGCTTCGGTCGTTTTTCGACAGCGTTATAGCCGGGTGATCGGGTTCGATTGGCGACCCGCTTGATGAAGGGACAAGCCGATGCGGAAAATCTTCGCACTACCGCGGTAGTGCCATGGGATAAGGCTCAAGGCCCCGAGCGCGGTCTTGAGCTCCCACTTTGGCAACTAGGCTGTAGACTCATTAACACGCAGCCAGATCCGTATTGAGGCGAGTTGGACCATGGCGAGGAAGTTAGCGGCGAGCTTGTCATAGCGGGTAGCCACCCTGCGGAAGTGCTTCAGCTTGGAGAAGAACCGTTCGATCAGGTTGCGCTCGCGGTAGAGCCTCTTGCTGAAGCAGGGTTTCCATTTCCGGTTGGATTTGGCCGGGATATTCGGCGTGGCTCCTTGCTCTTCGATCAGTGCGCGAATGCGGTCGGCATCGTAAGCCTTGTCGGCCAGCACGATCATATGCGGACCAAGATGATTGAGCAGCGTGTCAGCGACCTGCCCGTCATGCGCCTGTCCAGCGGTCAGACCGAGCCTGATCGGGAGCCCTTGCGCATCGACGACTGCGTGGATTTTGGCCGTGAGTCCGCCTTGGGAGCGACCGAGACAATGATCTCGATCCCCCTTTTTGCCGTCGCGGCCTGCTGATGGGCGCGAACGGAGGTGCTGTCGATCATCTGGATGTCGCCTTCATGGGCAGCGGTGATCGCGTCCATCATCCTGTCCCAGACGCCCGCCTTCCGCCATCGCACAAAGCGGTTGTAGCAGGTCTTGCGCGGCCCATAGCGCTCGGGCAGATCGCGCCATGGCGCACCGGACCGCAGCACCCAGAAGATTCCGTTCAGCACGCGGCGGTCATCGACGCGCGGAACACCTCTCGGCTTGTTGGGCAACAGCGGTTCGATCACGCCCCACTCGAAGTCGGTCAGATCATATCGGCTCATGCCGAGCGTGAATCAGAAACTGGCTTGAGATGGAAGCATGAACCGCTCTTAGCAACATTGCCCGCCATCGTTAGGCTTGATAGCCTGACCACATGTGGACGTTTTATCTCTGGAATTTTGCGGCTCTTGCGGCCGCCATTTACTGCATAGCCAAGGCGGTCATCGACCTCAGTGCCCGGCGGTACGCTTGGGGGATCGTCGGCCTGGCAAGTGCGGCGGTCTTCCTGCTCACCCCAATCCAAACTCATGCAGTAAAGGTCGACCTGCCCGCAGCCGCAAATTAAGCGCTAGGCAAATTTATGAGTTCACGGCCTAGCGCTAATCATGAATGAAATTTTATTAGATAATGTACATAGTAACTTCGCTGTTAATTTTGGGATTTTCTTTGTAATGTTAGACTGGGCACGGAAGGCCATAAAACTTGACGTTGTTGGGAGAACTAAGCGGGGTGGACAAATTTGGCGGATTGACATTTTCGACAGCGACTGCTGCATTGTCGATCGTTGTGGCCTACCCATACCCCTGAAAAGCGTAGGGACTGAAATTTAATGGGAATAAATTTATGCAGTCTGACGTAATCGTTAACAAGGCAATCGTGGTCGATCTGTATCGATCGATATTGGGCCGCTCCCCGGAAAGCGAAGAAGTCATTGTTGAGCATGCCTCGAAAGGTAGCGTGGAGAGAATTGCGAGAGATCTTCTATCCAGCCCCGAGTATATTGCACGTCAAACATACAGCTTCACGAATCATGACTTAATCGGCGGCGGGGAGATATTGGCCAGACACTCAAAAAAGGATCGCTCGTTCCGACCGGGCTACATCACTAATTTCATGGGTGTGGATACCGACATTCGCTATTGCGGTTGGACGACTGAGCGCGTTGAAGATGACATGCCTGTGCCCGGAAATTTCCATGCCAGCGCAGTCGAGTGGGCAGCGGCTCTGCGAGCTGTCGACTTGTCGCGGGACAGCTTCACGGTCATTGAGCTTGGTGCTGGATGGGGCTGCTGGATGGTCAACACTGCGTATGCGGCTAAGAGATTGGGACGGACGGTCTTAGCGCTCGGCGTCGAGGGCGACGAAAGCCATGTCTCATGGATCAAGTCGCATGGCGCGATTAATGGATTAACGGAGAATGAAGTGCGGATAGATCGCTCCGTCGCTTGGGGAAAAAATGGCTTCGCGATCTTTCCACGCTCCGAAGATTCGGCCAACTCATATGGGCAGGAGCCGCGCTATTTTCCTACCGAGACGGAGGCGAGGACGTTCGCATCGGTTGAGCCTGACGCCTTTGATGTCCTTGAGGCTAAGACTCTCGAGACCATTGCAGCTGGCCTTGACCGGGTTGATCTACTGCATGTCGATATTCAGGGCGGCGAAGCGGCGCTAGTTCGCGAGTCTCTTGATTTTCTCGGAGACAAAGTCGCCTACATTGTCGTCGGCACACATGGCCGCGATATCGAGGGCGACCTCATTATGACCTTGCGCAATCGAGGATGGATTCTCGAGATCGAAGAGCCCTGCACATTGCCATTACCTCTTCATGGCGGAGGAACTCCATACGCTGATGGCCTTCAAGGCTGGCGCAATCCACAACTTCTGCCGCTTGAGTAAACGTGGCGCAGTTGCGGAAGCTGTAGATCAGTTTTGGACATCACAGTGTTGCCGACGTTTGTTTGATGGTCCTATCGACGATCGCAAGACCTTCCGCCCGTGCTTCGATCGTAAAGGGGCAGCACTTCGGCCATGCACGAGAGTGGCGAGTCACTTGCGGCGCAAATAATGTTTTCGGGCTTTAAATGGCGGTGCCTAAAACCGATTAATGCGCGGAATACATACGGAGCAAATAAAAAATGTGCGCGCCCCTTTTCGGGCTTTTCTTTAAACCATTGACTGTTCGGGGAGAATTGGTGGGCGCACTAGGCGGGCGTGGACAAATTTGAGCCAGTATCCGGTGATCGCGATACGGACCATACCGCAGAACCTTTTGGCCAGTCGTTCGAATCCCATCGCGATGGCGCGATGGCCCTTAAGGTGACCGAACATGCGCTCGGTTATGCGCGATCTTCACGTGGCGGTTTGATCGGCTGGAAATGACGGCCTCGATATTCCGTCGGGCAAGGTCGGAGCGGATTGCTTCGGTGTTGTAGCCCTCGTTTCAAGATTCAGCGCGCGATAAAAAGACGTCCGCGTAATTCTCCGCCAGCCTTTCGCAGCGCCTTTCCTCACCAGATCAGTGCGCTGCCAGCGCACACAATTCCGGCACGCTGCTGATCCCCAGTCGCTGGTAGGCACGCTTGCGGTAGGTCATGACGCTCGTTTTCGCGATACCCAGATCCAGCGCCGTTGCCTCGACCGACATGCCGGCGGTCGCCCGGGCGCAGACTTGTCGCTCGCGCCGGGTTAGATTGGGGAAGAGGTGCCGCAGTCGGCTTTCGATGTGCTGGACGGAGGAGAAGCAGGAAAGGGTGCGCCGTCGATTGAGGGGCAGCATCGGCAGCGCTAGGCGGGCGAGGCCGACCAGTGCATCCAACTCGCCGTCCGTAAAGAGGCCGGTGGAGCGATGGCGCGCGACATTGATGACGCGCCAGGCCTGTGGTCCGCGCTGGATGATCGATACGCGCTCAACGATACCGGCCTGATCGAAGAAGCGCCTGCGGAACTCATCGGAGCTGATGTCCGGCGGCCGGATGCGCTGGATGGCGAGGTCGCTCACGCACGGCGCTGCGCTATAGGCGTCGCAAACCGGGTCGATATTGTGATAATGCTGGCTATAGGCCGGCAGCATTGCTTTCACGCGTGGTTCGCCGAAGAAATATTGCAGGTCGCTGGTTTCTCTGCCCGTCGCCTCGAACAGGTAAATTCTGCGCGCGCCACCGGTGACGGTCATGACCGAATCATGGACGGCAGTGCCGAACTGGTCGGTCCCGGCGGTTTCCAGCAAGCGTTCATAGATGGCACCCATGGAGACGGGGGCGCGCCATTCCTCGATCTTGCGGATGTAGGACATTCAGCTCTCCTGCCGCCTCTGGGATTATAGCCCCTCAGTCGCGACTCCACGCCTCTTGAACACCTTCATGGCCGTCAACGCAATCGCTGCCGCGATAGCCGGCACCGCAAAGGAGGCCAGAATGGTGGTCTCCGCAATGCCCGCCTCAAGCTGCGCGCCAATCAGCACCGGCGCCGCGACCGTCCCGATGCGGCCGACGCTCTTGGCCCATCCGATGCCAGTCGATCGCAGGTGCGGTGGGTAGAAGCTGGCGAGGATGACATTTACGCCGCCATAAGCGCCGAGGGCAAAGAAGCCGCAGGCTGCCAGAACGAGTTGAAGGACCAAGGCCGAGGACGCGCCCACAATCTGGCCGGCCACGAAGAAGAACGCTGCGGCGATGAGCAGGGACGAGACGAGAACGCGACAGGCGCCGTAACGGTCGATCAAAAGCCCCATGCATAGCGCCGCAGCGATGCCGCCGAAGGAAAAGATGGAGAGCGCCATGGCTGCGAAGGCCGGCGCATAGCCGAGCCGGACGAGCAGAACCGGCAGCCACGAGCTGAGGCAGTAGCTGATGGTCAGCATGGCAATAAAGACGAGCCACAGCATCAGCGTGCCCAGCCGATAGTTGGGCGCCAGAAGGTTCAAGGGGTTGGCCCTGGGTTGGGGTGCGTGGCTTTGCGGTGCCACATCCTCGGCGTCCCGCAGAACCAGGATGGTGATGACGGATGTCGCGAGGCAGAGCAGTCCCACCGCGCCCATCGCCACGCGCCAGCCGCCTAGTCCGGTAAAGGCGATGGCGACGATGCCCGCAATGGTGGCGCCGAGGCCGTAGCCGGTGAACAGGAAGGTGATCGCCAGGCCGCGGCGTTGAACGGGGGCGGCTGCGGTGACAATTGCAAGGCAACTCGGCAGACAGCCACCCAACAGGACGCCGGTTATCAGCCGCATCCAGAACAATTGCTCGGCGCTGTTCGCGAGACCCGTCAAGGCTTGAGCGGCGCCAAAGCCGGCGAGGGTCAGCCCCACCGTCCACCGGTCGCCAAACCTCGCGGCCAGCGGAGGAAACGCAATCAGGCCGATGCACTGGCCGATCAGGTTGGCCGAGAAGATCGGGCCGAGATCAGCATCACCAAGGCCAAGCATCGGCGCGAATTCGGGAGCGAGCGGGCCCATGATCGTGTGGACCAGCCCGTCCAGAAAATAGACCATCGCACAGATCGACACAATCAGAAGCGTCGAGGCTTTCGCGCCTGGCGGTGGGAGTGATGCGGGTGAAATCAGAAGGTTCCCGACAGTCGCACGCCATAGGTCCGCGGCGGGCGCAGCGACGTCGCGACCACACCAATGGTCGAATAGGCCGGGTTTGGCGCCACATTGTTGACGACGACGTCATCCTCGATGTTGTTGACGAATGCGCTGATGCTCATCCCCTTGCCCTCGAACGCATAGGTCAGAACTGCATCCGTCCGGGTCGATCCGCCAACGCGCGTTTCCGGCGTGTAGGCCAGATCCAGCTCGCGCGGCCCCTCATAGCGGCTGAAGATGTTCGCGATGATGTGGTCGCCCGATCCGAGCGTAAAGCTTTGTTCCAGCGAGGCGGCGACCACCCACTCCGGCGACTTGAGCGCGCGAAGTCCGCTGCAATCGACCGTGGTGCCGGCGGTGCGGCATTGTGAGGTCGGGCCGGGGGTCGAAACCGAATTATAGACGAGCTTTTTCACCCGCGCATCCAGCCACTGGGCCTGCAGCCCGATCCGGGTGGTCGGGGTGACCAGCAGTTCTGCTTCGGCTTCTACGCCCTTGGTGCGAACCTGGCCGATATTCTCCGTCACCAGAACCACGGCCGGGGGAATGAGCTTCACATAGCCAAGCTGCTGGTCCTTATAGTCCAGCAGGAATGCCTCCACATTGAATTGCAGGCGGTTGTCGAGGAAGCGGTTCTTCGTGCCGATGGTATAGGCGGTAACCTTTTCCGGCTCGAAGCTGTTGGCGCCCGGCGGGCCGAGGAAGAAGCCGCCCGCTTTGAAACCGGTGCCGACATTGGCGTAGACCAGCGAGCGCGGTCCCGCGTCAAACTCGAGGCCGGCACGCCATGTGACGGCTTCAAACGTCAGCGATCGGTCGACGACAAATGCCGGCGCGCCGACCGGGACGAGCGGAATGACCGGGTCGGGCCCGGGGGCATTGCGAATGGTGTACCGCTCGCTGTCGCTGGTCTTGCGCTCCCAGGTGTAGCGCAGTCCCCCGGTCACGCGGAATGCGGGCACGATCGCAAAGGTCAATTGGCCGAAGCCGGCGGCGGTCTTGCCCGATGTGTCGATGATCTGATCGCTGTAGGTGAGGGCGGCCGCGCTTTCCGTGTTCGAGCGGGCGGTGACATGCGTGTCGAGATAATAGGCCCCGATCAGCCAGCCAAAGCGATTGCCCGATGGCGAGGCGAACCGCGCTTCCATGGAGATCTGCTCGGGCTGCTGCTGCTCGATGATCTGGAAGCCGGTCTGCGCGCTGTTGTAGCTCAGCCTGGATGTCCGATAAGCGGGGATCAGCGTCAGCGTGCCGGCATCGGTCTCGACATTCACATTGGCGAGCAGCCCATAATAGTCGCTGTCGATGAACGAATTGTCGGTCTGCCGCGCGAGTGGGGCAAATGCCGCATCCTGCTGGGATAGGCTGGTGCGTGGGTCGCCGAAATAGCAGATGTCCGGTCCGCAGCGCTTGCGCACGGTCGATCCGCCGCCGCGGCCGCCCTGATGGGTATAATCTCCGACGATGTCGATGGTGACGGCGCTGCTCGGCTGGAGCCGATAGGAGAGTCGGACGGCCTGACCGCGCTCATCGTCGAGCCCGTCCGAGAAGAAGCCATCGCGTTGCAGGATTTGGAATGCGGCGCGGAAGGCGCTGGTCTCGCCGACCGGGAGGTTGACAGCGCCGGACGCGGCAACCCGCGCATAATTGCCGACTTCAAAATTGAGTTGCGCGCCACGCTCACCGATGCGGGCGTGCTGCGGCAGGATGTTGATGGCGCCGCCCGTCGCGTTGCGGCCATATAATGTACCCTGCGGGCCTTTGAGCACCTCGACGCGCTCAAGATCATAGAACAGGCCCTGCACCGCCGTGGGGCTGGCAAGATATACGCCTGAGAAATTGACGGCGATGGCCGGGTCGGAGAAGGCGTTGCCGCCAAAGTTGCTGACGCCCCGGACCGTCAGGACGGTATAGGGTCCGGTTCCTGCCGTGACCTGCAGCGCAGGAGCCACCTGGGTCAGCGCCGCTGCGGTGGTCACGCCTCGCGTCGTCAGATTTTCGCCGGAAAGGACGGTGACGGAGACGGCCGCGCGCTGCAGATTCTCTTCCCGCCGCTGCGCCGTGACGACGATATCCTCAAGCCCTGCCGCAGCGTCCTGCCGCGCGGACGACACAACCGCCCGATCGGCAGTGCCGGTTTGCGCGTGCGCGAGTGCGGGCATGATGCTCAGGGCTGTGCCCGATAACAGCGCGATTAGCCGGCTCGACATACAATCTCCCTTTGTTTCTGTTTATTCTTGTGACGTAGCGGCTCTGCGGGCCGAAATATGTCCTTCATCCGAAGGACAGGCGGCCTCATGATTTGAGGCCGAACCTTGCCCGGGCTTCCTCGACCGTCGCGGGCTTTGCGCCATAGAGCGCCGCGATCTGCGTCGCGGCGCGCACCATGTCGGTATTGTCCCGCGCTATGGAGCCGTCCGGCATGTACAGGCTGTCTTCCAGGCCGACGCGCACGAGATCGCACCCCATGGCGATGCCCAGCGTGACGAAGCGGAACATGTCCTGCCCGGTGGCGGTGACGCCGACGATGGCTTTGGGGAAAAGTCGCAGGCCCTCATCGATCGAGAAGATCACATTGCGAGCGATCGCCGGTGTTGCCCCGAAGCCGCCGCCGTGGAGCAGCCACATATTTTCACGATCGCGATCGAAAATGCCCTCATTGGCATAGCGCAGCAGGCGATGGAGGGCGCTGGCTTCCACCACCTCATATTCAAGTGCCGAGCCGCGTTCATAGACCGCCTTGATCGTGCTCTTGAGCAGTTCGGGCGAATTCACATAGGGCGTTTCGCCCGGATAATTGCCGCCCGGATTGTAGAAATCCGCCGAGCCGGCGGCGATGCCGAACAAGTCCTGCGACGGCTCGATGGCGAGGATACCGAGCCGCTCCTTGTCCGATGGCCAGTGCAATTGCCCGGTCATTTTGTCCCGGCGAACGCCAATGCCGTTGGTGGTCTGCACAAGGATCGGCGAGCGGGCGCGAATTTCGCGGATTGCCTCGGCATAGATCGCGGGATCACCGCTGTTCATGCCATCGGGGCCGCGTGCGTGGAAATGGACCATCGCCGCGCCCGCCTCATAGCAACGCGCGGCCGCTTCGCCGATCTCGACCGGCTGCTTGGGCACCACCGCTCCATCGCGGTCCTGCTGCATTCCGCCGTTGATCGCGACTGTAATTATGACCTTGTTGTCAGCCAGCATTCCGCTCTTCTCCAGATGATGTCTGGAGCAATATGGAAGCGCCGCCGCGCCGTCTGTCCTTCGGATGAAGGACAGCATCGGGGCAATGAGCCAGGTCCAAGCAGCACGTTTCGCAGCAAGCTGGTGACCAGTTCGCTACCGCAGTGTCCCGCCCTGATCTCCCTGCGCTCGCGATTTCCGGTTGGCTTTGGCGCGTTTCATTGCATAACGCGCATCATGTCGCGAGAACCGGAATTATCCGCTGGCAAGGCGCCCGAGCGCACGCCTTTTGGCAGGCTGATCAACAGTCTTCTGGCGACCGCGCAGATGTCCAGCGCGCGGCAGATCGATGCCGAGCTGGATCTGGCCAATCTCGATCGGCGGTTGCTGTCCTTGATCGGTCGACGTGGCAAGGTGACCTTCACGCAGATTGCGCGCCTCTCGGGCATTCAGCGCGCGCAGATCAGTCGGTCGCTGGCACACCTGACCGCCACGGGCCTCGTGCACCGTCCCGACGTGCGCTCCAAGGCGGAATTTACCGAGAAGGGCCGGGCGGTCTACGAGGAGATCCTCGCGGTTGCCATTGCTCGCAATGTGGAGGTCTGCGGCGGGCTCGACGCGCCGACGCGGGACTTTTTCATCCGTGCGACCCGCTTCATGATCGACGAGGCAGCGGCGATGCTCGACGCTGAGATCCAGCTGTCCGGCGGGACGCAGGAGCCGGGGGCCGAGCGCAAGTCGGAAAGGCGGCCCAATGAGCGGAACGAGCCGGGCATTGCCGATGCGCGCGTCCATGTGATGGTTCTGCCGCCATTGACGACGCTGGCCTCCTATCTCAACCGCACCGCCACCCTGCTGGCCAAGCGGGTCGGAGCGATTTCGTCTTTCGAAGCGGATATGCTGATGCTGATCGGCAAGAACGAGCCGATGACCCAGCTCAGCCTGACGCGCACGACGGGCGCCAGCAAGAGCCAGATCGTGCGTGCGTTGACGCGCATCGAGAGCATTGGGCTGGTCAACCGCACGAAAGTGCCGGGCCGCCGCGATATCCTGCTCGATCTTTCGGCGGAGGGGCGCGGTTTGTGGCGCCTGCTGACCACGGCAGAGGCTGATCGCGACGCGCGGTTGCTGGGGGTTCTGGAGCCGGGAGAAGAGGCCCGCTATCGCGCCGTCCTCACCTTGCTGATGGAAAATGCCCGCGCGATGGCGCGCGGCTGATCGATCGATCAACCGGTCCCCGGCGATCGTTCGGCGGTATTCAAATCAACAACAGCATTTAGGCAGAAACGCGTCGCGCAAATGTGCGCGACGTGCTGAATCTACTGGAATGCCGCTGGTTTCTGGGGAACTGTCCTGGCTGTTCGAGACCTCGTTAAGCTATCTGCCTGAACGGATGATCCATTTCGTTATCAAAATCAACAAAACTCTTGTGCATCGATAATTGGCCTGCAATACCCATCCATGCTTCGGTCACCGACAAGGTGCGGGGCCGGAAGCCAGAGGTTTCCATCTAGGGGAGGTTACATGCAGATCGTTCGACGGGCGCCCTTGCGGCGCAATGGATTGCTATTGGCTGGCGCCGCGTTGATGGGGGCGGGCGGCGTCTCTCCGGTTTCCGCGCAAGACGTTGATAATGATGATGAGGACAAGACCTCCGTCATTCATGACATCGTCGTCACCGCCGAGCGGCGCGCGATGAACCTGCAGGATACCCCGCTCTCGATCGTCGCCGTGAACGAAGAAATGGTGGAAGCCCGCGGCATCGAGGATCTGGAGGATCTGGCCAACCAGACACCCAATCTTAGCATCGCCCCGCAGCGCGGCGGCAGCACATCCACCCCCTCCTTCACGATCCGCGGCATCGGCGGCGGCGGTGGCGCACTCGGCGAGCGCGGTGTGGGCCTGTATATCGACGGTATCTACATGCCGCGCACTGCCGGCTCGGTTCTCAAAGTGATCGATATCGACCGGATCGAGGTGCTGCGCGGCCCGCAGGGCACGCTGTTCGGCCGCAACTCCACGGGCGGCGCGGTGCGTTACTTCACCAAGCAGCCGCGCCTCGGCGAGACGGAAGGCTATGCGCAGGTGACGGCCGGCAATTATGACCGGGCGGATATCGTCGGCGCGATCAATATCCCCATCGGCGATACGCTGGCCGTGCGCGCGCAGGGCGCCTATCTGCATCAGGGCGGATGGGTGCAGCGCGGCACCGAGAAGAACGGCGCATCGACAGACTATGTCGGGCGCGTGCAGGCGCGCTTCGAGCCGAACGATCGCTTTGAGGCCACATTGGGCTTTCTCTACACCGACTCCCGCGCCAATGGGTCGCCGATCGTCACTGAGGAGCTCGATCTGCGACCGGGGATCGAGCCCGCGCCGGGCTTTGTCGGCATTCAGGGCAATTATGGCGACTGGCTCAATGATGCCTTCAAGTCCGTCGGTCAGGCGCCGATTGCACCTTATAACGATCCGCGCGTAGTAACCGGCGACAAATATCGCCAGCATGACATCTGCCTGCTGGATGATTTCAATCCCGACTTCGGCGAAGAGTGCGTGCAGCGGAACACGTCGGTTTATTGGCAGGCCGATCTGCGCATGTCCTACGAGCTGTCCGACGATGTGACCCTGTCCTCGACCTCCGGCTTGTCGAAGCTCGATTTCAACGGGGTGATCGATTATCAGCAGTTGGGCACGGAAAACCGCAAGCTCGATACCGGGTCGAAGGTTTTCTATCAGGAACTGCAGCTCAACGCAGCGCCGTTCGGTGGTGCGCTCGATGTCGTCGGTGGCCTCAATTATTTCTACGAAAAGTCGGACGAGCAGGGCCTGACCATTACCCGCAAGGGCACCAGCGTCTATCCAAACAGCCCTAACGGCAATGCCGATGGCGGTCTGGTCCGCCGGCAGGATGCCGACACTACGCAGGTGGCCAACTCTTTCGGTGCCTTCGTCAGCGCGACCTGGCACGTGACCGACCGGCTCAATTTCACGGGCGGCCTGCGCTATGCGTATGATCGCAAGCGGATCGAATCGATCGAATATGCCTCGTCGGACTTCACGCCGGCGCCCGGCACAACATCGACCTTCGTGGACAGTTCGCGACATTGGCAACAGGTCGATTATCGCGCGACCATCGATTACAAGATCACGCCGGATATCCTCGCTTATGCGACGATTTCCAAGGCGTACAAGGCAGGCCTCTACAGCTTCTCGATCGCCGACAACATTCCCGGCCCGGCGCAGAGCGGCGACGGCGTGCCGACCGTGCCGCCCGAGACCGTCCGTAACTATGAAGTCGGCCTGCGTATGGCGCTTTTCAACCGGGCGTTCATCGTCAATCCGACCGTCTTCTACATGCAATGGGGCAACCGGCAGTCAGCGCGTCGCGTGACCTGCACGACGGGACCGTCCTGCCCGCTGGGGTTCAACCTTCAGGTTGTCGATGCCGGCGACATCGACGTTTACGGACTGGAATTGGACAGCCGCCTGCGCCTCTCGCGGAACTTCTCGCTCGATGCCAGCGGCTCGCTGACCGGCGTCAAGCTCGATCCGGTGCGTAATGGCGGGCCCTTCCTTTTCCCGGATATCCCGCGCAAGCAATTGAGCCTCGGCGGAACGCTCAACATGCCAGCCGAGTTCGGCGAGTTCACGGTCAACATGAACTGGAGCTACACCGACGATCAGGCCACGCTGAACCTCGACAACCCAGATTCGAAGTACCAGCTTCCGGCCTATAGCCTCGTCAACGCCCGCGTTCGCTTCATGCCGAAGAACGTGCCGGTGGTGATCTCGGTCTTCGCGAACAATCTGTTCGACAAGACCTACGCGACGGGTGCCACCCGCTTCGGCGGCGCCTATTTCGACAGCTTCACGCCCACCGGCGTCGGCGCGCCGCCGCGCAACATGCTCTCGGTGGTGCGCGGAAAGCCACGCATGATCGGCGCGTCGATCCGTTACGACTTCTGACGGGGGGCGGGTGCCCCGGCACCCGCTAACGACATTGCAGCGGGCGGATCGGGTAATCGATCCGCCCGTTTTTTATGAGGCAGGGCTTGGAACAGCTGGGCCATTGCGCGAGAGGCGCAACGTGGATTGGCCGCGCCCCTTATCCCACCAGCGGGCCTGGCGTGGCGGCTTGCGGTTAAAGGCCGAGCACCTTGGCGATTTTGGCGCGGATGTCTTCGGGCGCATTCAGCTTGCCCACGGTGCCTTCCGGCAGGGCGCCGGCCTCGATCCACCAGCCGATGACCGCAACTTCATCCGGGGTGAGCGGCGTGCGGCCGTTCTTGGGCATGAAGTCCTTGTGGTCGGTGGGAAGGGTAATGCGGCGATACAGGTCGCTGCGCTGCTTTTCGCCGGGATCGATCACCGCGCCGCTCTCGCCGCCTTCCATCAGGCTCTTGTAGGTCGCCATGGAGAGTGCGCCGCGGCGCTTGTCATCGTTGTGGCAGGAGGCGCAGCGCGTCTGCAGGGTGGGGTGGACCACATCGAGGAAGATATCCGCATCGGCGACATTGGTCACCGGAGGCCGGCCACCGGGGCCAGAGCGTAGCGGGCCGGGCGCGAATTCGGTGAGGTAGGTCGGGCCGTGCGTCAGATTGCCGCCGAAATGGCCGGTGGCCACGAGCAGCCCGCCCGTGACAAGGCAGGCAAGCGGCCAGCCTCGGTCATAGATGTTCGGGAATTCGCGCTGCCAGGCCCAGACCAGCAGCGCGCTGGCTGCCAGCAGCACGCCGCTCCAGCGGTGCCAGTTGACCGCCTCGCCGGTGAAGCCGGGCTCGCTCGCGTGCATATAGCCCAATGTCACCGTGAGAAAGGCACAGAGCGCGCCGATCAGCCATGTCGCCGAGACAGCAGGACGCAGGGCGGCGAAGCACGGCCAGCGCGTCGCGATCTCCAGCCCGATCGCCAGCATCAGAATGCCGATCGGCAGGTGCAGCACGAGAACGTGGAAGCGACCGAGGAAGAAGATGAAGTCCTGCACGAAAATCCCCCGAATGATGCGGTCCGCTGTGTCCGGACGATGTCAGTTGATGCCGCAGGACTGCCCGGTACGCGCGCAGACCTGCTCGATCAGCTTCATAGACTCCGGCTTCGGCTCCGCGGCGGTCGTCGCCAGGAACACGCCCTTCGCCCAGGTGTAGGGCGTGCGGCCCTCGACATCCCGAATGTCGAAGCGCGCGCCCTTGCTCGCCAGATAGGCCAGGATCTTGTTCGATCCGCGATTGGCTGCCCCATGAACGGCGGCCAGCCCCATGGCATTCGTCGCGTTCAGATCCTGCCCGAACCGCTCGTGGCAGAGCCGCACGGCCTCAAGCAGCTTGTCCTCGCCCTCGTCGAAGGTCTGGAAGAACACCCAGTTGATGCCGGCAGCGGCCATGAGCGGTGTCGTGCCGTTGTTCGTCGTGATATTGGGGTCGGCGCCCTTGCTGGCAAGCAGCTTCATGGCGTCCACATCGCCGGAGAGGGCGGCGCGCAGAAACGCCGTCTGCCCGGTGAAATCGACCCAGGACAGGGAGCCAGCCGTCAGCAGCCAGAAGCGGGTCGGCGGATAGCGCATCACCCGCGCATTGGGATTGGCGCCCTTGTTGAGCAGCGCGCCGATGAACTTGAGCGCACGGGGACGATCGACGCCCTTCTGTTTGGCGGTGTCGGTATCCAGCTCCATGTTACGCACATCGACGGCCGCCCAGAGCGGCGTGCGCCCATACCAGTCGGCAGCGTTCGGATTGGCCCCCTTGTCGAGCAGATATTGGGCGACGGGCACATTGTCATTCAGCACCGCCACGAGCAGCGGGCGGGCATCATTGGCCTCGGGCTGCTCGATCTTCGCGCCGGCCTCGACCAGCGCCTTGGCCATCTCGACCGTGCCCTCGCGCGCGGCGAGGTGGAGCGGGGTGATCTTGCCGGGCCACTCGGCGCGCGAACCCTCGGGCGGCACGCCGCCGCGCACGATGCCGTCGCCATGCGAGCCCCCGCCTTCGCCGGGCGCGCGGAACTCGGGCTTCCTGCCCAGCTTCGTGGCGGCGTTGACGTTGGCGCCGGCCTCTATGAGCGCCTGCACCGCCTCCACGCTGCCGCCGCGCACCGCGAGCATCAGCGGGGTCTGGCCATAGGCCTTGTCGGTGAAATTGGGGTTCGCACCGGCCGCAAGCAGCGCCTTGACGTTGGCGCCGTCCCCTTCGCCCGCGGCGATCATGAGCGCGGTCTGGCCGGTGTGGGAGAGGGTATCCACAGGCGCGCCGGCCCTGAGCAGGCGGCGCAGCACAGCGGACGCGCCAAATTCGGCGGCCACATGCAAGGGCGTCAGGCCATATTCGTTGGCGAGCCCCGCGTTGGCGCCAAGATCGAGCAAGCGGTCGACATCGTCCGCCAGATTGCGCCGTGCCAGCCAGTGCAGCGCGGGCGTGCCGTCGGGCGAGCGGGCATCGAGATTGGCGCCGCTGTCGACCAGCTCGTACATGCGCTTGAGCTGATTGTCGCGCGCCGCCGAGGCCATCTGCACGCCTAGCTCCTGCGCCTTGGCCGGCGGCAGCACCGGGCGCTGCGGACGCAGCAGCAGGAAGGCGATAAGGGCGAGCGCCAGGAGCGCCAGGCCTGCCAGCGCGATGCGTTTGCTTGTGGCCGGCATCAGATGTCGATCGTGCCGTCGCTGTCGCCGAAGCTTTCCACCGGTGCGCCCGCCTTTTGCAGGATGGAGAGCAGCAGGTTGGAGAGCGGACGATCCTTGCCGACGCCGCCGCTGATGTGGCGCTTGCCGGCGACCTTGCCCGAGCCGCCGCCCGCGAGGACGATCGGCAGGGGGCCGTGATTATGAACGTTGGAATCGCTCATACCGCTGCCCCACATCAGGATGCTGTTGTCGAGCAGCGAGCCATTGCCATCGGGCGTGCTGGCCATTTTGTCGAGCAGATAGCCGAACATGGAGACGTGATAGGCATTGAGTTGCGCCAGCCTGTCCTTGTTGGCCGGCACGTTGCTGTGGTGCGAGAGCGGATGGAAGCTCTCCATCACGCCGCTGCCCGGGTAGATGCGGTTGCTGTTCTCGACGGCCAGCATCAATGTGGAAATGCGGGTCAGCTCGGTCTGCCATGCCAGCACCTGCAGATCGAACATCATCTTGATGTGCGTCTCGAAATCCTCGGGAATGCCGATGGGCTTTTCCGGCACCACGATATCGTGGCTGGTCTGTGCCTGAGTCAGTTCCAGCCGCCGTTCGACCTCGCGCACGTCGGTCAAATACTGGTCGAGCCGGCGACGATCCTCGGCCGGCAGATCGGCCGAGAGCTTGCGCGTCTGGTCGGTCACCGTGTCCAGCATGCTGCGCGATTCACTCCAGATCGCGGCGCGTTCCTCCGGCGTGCCACCGGCGCCGAACAGGCGCTCGAACAGCAGTTGCGGATTGCGCTGGATCGGCAGCGGTGTGTTGGCGTCCTGCCAGCTGATCGTATCGCGATAGGCGCAGCTCCACCCTTCGCCGCAGATCGCCGAGGGCTCCTCGATGCCGAGTTCGAGCGAGGGCAGAGGCGTATCTTGGCCCAGATGCTTGGCGGCGACCTGATCCGCCGTCATGCCGAGCTTGTTCACATTCTTGGTCATCGCCGTGCCGGAGAGGTAGACGGCGGAGGAACTGCTGTGATTGGCCGCAGCCGAGGCATCCTGCGTGTAGGCGAGCGGCAGCGTCAGATCGCTGATGACATTGATCTTGTCGTGAAAGGCCGCCAGCGGGCGCAGCGTGGGCGACAGTTCGAAGCCGGCGCCCAGCGTCGCCGGCCGGAACCTGTCCATCACCGCGCCATGGGGCACATAGAAGAAGCCGAGCCGCGTCCGCGCCGGTGGCAGCCCGGATGATGCGGCGGGTATCATCGATTCCAGGAAGGGGAGCGCAAGACAGGCGCCGGCCCCGCGAAGCACGGTCCGGCGCGAAAGCGATTTGCGGGTAAGGTAGGTCATCGACGTCTCCAGACCTCAGAGCCAAGCGGAAAGGGCGGGGCGGGCCGGCGCATCAGCCGGCCATCTTCATCGTGAGCGGCAAACCATTGGGATCGAGCAGGCGCAGCGTGCCGGGCGCGGAAGGGAGGATGACTGCCCCCATCTGCGCGAGCGCGGCGGCGACCTTGCCACTGTCGAAGCGGCGGCAACTCACCGTCCAGTCATCCACGGCCGGCTTTTCCCGGCCCACCGTCTGGCGGATGGCGATGGGGGTGTTCGCGGCGGCGAACCAGCGCTGGCCCGGCACCGGCGCGCGCATCTCCTTGAAGAAGAGCGACATGAACTTGCTCGTCGCAGCCAGATCGCTGACGCGCAGCAGGATGCTTTCCATCTTGAGCGGGGTGACGAGGGGCGCGCCCTCCACGATGTTTCCGGCCGGCACCGTCGTGCTGGCGAGGCCGGCCGGTTCTTCCAGCAATTGCAGGCCGATGTGATCGGGATCGTAGACGATGCCGCGCATCGCCGGGGCCAGCCCTTCACGCTCGATGCGCGCATCCATTGCCTTGCGGTCGTATTTCTGCAGCAGCACGCAATAATGGTCGATCGCAGGATCGGGCGCGGTGGCGCGCGATCCCAAGGCGATATAGCCCTTGCCCAGCACGACATAATAACGCAGCGGCGGGTCGGCCTCCTTGTGGACGGCCGGATTGAACAGCCGGCCATAGAATTGCGCGGCCTTCGTCACGTCCGGCACCAGCATGCCGATATGTTCCAGACCCGTGGTGCGCAGCGGCAGTTCGTCACCGCGCAGGGCTTCCGCGGCCAGCGCCACACCCGATGAGAGAGCCAGCGAAAGCAGCGAGCCGGCCGCGATCACGCTGCGCCGGTCGAATATGCCCGCGCCATCGCCTGAAAAATCATCGCCGTTCATCACTTCTTTCTCCCAATCATGGCGGGCGGCTGCCGGCTGGTGTTCCAGGTCAACTGGCTGGGCGACACGCGCAGCCGATCCTTCTGGCTGCCCGCCGGCATCCGGAACTGCCGGCTGGTGACGACGCCGCGCAGGATCGTCTGGAAGCGATCGCCATTGCCGGCGCTGGTCCGGGCGATCCGGCGCACTTCCGGCATGTCAGCAAAGGTGAGTTCGCGGCCGATGGCGAAGGTCATCAACTTCTCGATGAAGGTGTGGGTGAAGGCGTCCGAGCGGGCGAGGATGGCGTTGCGCAGATCGCGCGGGCCATTGATCTTGGTGCCGTCGGACATCACGCCGGAGGCATCGACGGGAAAGGCGCCGTCCCGCGTCCGCCACTGGCCGACCAGATCGTAATTCTCCAACGCCAGGCCGATGGGGTCCATCATATTATGGCAGGAGGCGCACACCTTGTTCTCGCGATGCACGGCAAGGCGCTGGCGCAGGCTCGTCGCCTCGGCATTCGCGTCGAGATTGGTCTCCACGCCGGGCGGCGGCGGCGGCGGCTTCACGCCGAGGATGTTCTCCAGCACCCACGCACCGCGAATGACCGGCGAGGTTCTGTTGGCGACGGAGGTGACGGTGAGGATCGCGCCCTGCCCGAGCAGGCCACGGCGCACGCTGTCCTTCGGCAGGCTGACCTTGCGGAAATAGTCGCCGCGCACGCCGCTAATGCCATAATGCTGGGCCAGCCGCTCGTTGACAAACGTGTAGTCGGCATCGAGCAGATCGCGGATCGGGCGGTTTTGCAGCATCACATAGCGAACGAGGCCCTTGGTCTCATTCTCGAAGGCGACGCGCAGATTGTCGTCAAACGCCGGGCTCTCGCGCTGGACCGAGCGCAATTCGCGCAGATGCAGCCACTGGGTCGCGAAATTGTCGACCAGCGCTTCCGCCCTGGGGTCGGCAAGCATGCGGTTGACCTGCTGGTCCAGCACGGCGGGGTCGCTGAGCTTGTTCTGCGCCGCCAGATCGAGCAATTGCTGGTCGGGGATGCTGCTCCACAGGAAGAAGGAGAGGCGCGAGGCGAGGTCGAGATCGCTGATCGCGAACTTGTCCTGCGCGACCGGCTGCTCGAACCGGTAAATGAAGCGGGGATCGACGAGAATGTAGGAGAGGCCCGCGCGCACGCCGTCCTCGAACGTGCCTTGCGCCCGGCCCGCATCATACATCTTCATGATCGCGTCCACCTCGCCGCCCATCGGCTTGAGCGGGCGGCGGAAGGCAAGGCTGCCGAGGCGCGTCAGGATCGCGCGAGCGCAGGGCTTTTCCTCCATCCAGCTCTTCGGGCGGCAGGAGAAGACCGTGGCGCGCGGGGCGCTGCGGCCCGGCCCCTGTGTCGTGAATGGCCCGTTGACCGCGACGTTGAGGACGAGGCCCTTGGTCAGATAATTGGCATAGATGTCGTTCACACCCGCGCCGGCGACCTCGTCGAGCAGCGCCGCCGTGATCGTGCGCCGCCCGGCGCCCAGCTTCACGCGGACCTTGTCGCCCTTGCCCAGCGTGACCCGGCGGCCGTCGATGGTGAGGTTGACCGCCGGCATGGGGGCCGGCGCCCGGCGTCCGGCGATGAATCCGCCGGTGCTGGTGCGCACGCTGATCTCGTAGGTGCCGTCCACCGGGAAGAAATGGTTGACCCGCATCCCGCCCCGGGTGCCGAGCGGCAGCCCCTCCAGATGCTTGGTCTGCACGAGTTTGCCGGGCGCATTGTAAACGGTCCGCGTCAGTTCGAGCGTTGAAGCGCCCGTGGCGATGCTGCTGATCTTGAGCCCGGCATTGAGATAGCCCTGAATGAGCGCCGGGGAGGTGGTCAGTACGCTGGAGATATTGTCGAACCCGCCGGTCGCGGCATCGGGCGGCAGGAAGTCCGCCGGATTGATTTCCAGCCCGATGAGATCGCGCACGGCATTGGCATATTCGGTTCTGTTCAGGCGGCGCAGGTTGGCCGAGGGGAGTGGCGCGGGCGTGGAATCGAGCCGATCGGTCAATTCGCCCAGAAAGGAGGCCAGTTCGCTCGCCTCGGGCCGAGGGCTGTTGAGCGGCGGCATGGCGCCCGCGCTCACCTTGCGCACCACCTTTTCCCAAATGGCCGCATTCTTGCCGGTATGGTCGAAGTCCACGCCCTCGAAGGAGAGGCCGGCGACGCGCTCTTCCGAATCGTGGCAGGACATGCAGTATTTGCCGATCATCGGGTGCGGTGCATTCTCCGCCACGGCAGTCGGCTCGTCGCCCTGCACAGGGAAGGCAGCGCCGAGCGCGGCCAGATAGACTGCGCCCGCCGCAAGAATCATAGCAGCGCCCTGGCGTGATCCGCCGAACCGGGCTGCCTCTCCTGCCATCGCGCTCATTCTCTTGCGCCCCGTTTCAGAAATCCCCTTCATGAGTCTCGGTATACAAAATCAATTTTCTTTTGTCACGCGATGAAGGCAGGATTTCTAATATATGGAAGGACGGCGCGGCCGCATCGAGCGGCAAACATGATTTCCGAAATCAACTCGTCGCGCGGTGCTGCTCAACCCTCCTCATTCGCGTTGCGCACGTAGAGGCCCGAGGCTTGCCAGAAGCAGGCGCCGGCACAGAGTGGCGTGATCGCGATGAGCAACAGGGAATAACGGATGGCCGACTGGCCGAAGTCCGCCGCCAGCACATCGTTCAAAATGCCGACCGCCGTCGGGCCAATGATGTTGCCGACGAGACCGCCGCCCAGCAGCAGCATCGCAATGGCCAGCGCGCGCTGGTCGGGCGCCACCACATTGACGACGGCGGCGTAGATCGGCCCCTGATGCAGCAGAGTGAAGAAGCTGGCGCCGGCAAAGCCCAGCACCCAGATCGCGGTCTCCTCGCCGAGCAGAAACAGCAGTTCCGCGGGGCCGATCGCCAGGCAGGCGAGCGCCGGAATGCCGACCCGCCAGCGCAACTGGCTCTTGCGGAGTCGATCCACCAGCAGGCCGCCCAGCAGAATGCCCGCCGCGCCGAGAAAGCCGCGTGAGGGGCCGATGATCGTCGCCGCTTCCGCCATGGTCAGGCCGTGGACGCGCTGGAAGAAGGTCGGCGTCCAGGAGCCGGTCGCCCAGATGTTGGATCCCATGAACGTCATGCCGAGCAGCATCCAGGCATAGCATCGGTTGGCCAGCAGCGCGCGCACGTCGGTTCTGATCGCGGCAATCGGCGAACGGCTGTGCGCTGGCCGAGCCGCTGTGCGGGCCGGCTCGCGGACCGTGAGCCGAAAGACCAGCGCTGCCACGATGCCCGGCACGCCGGCGGCAATGAACATGGCGCGCCAGCCATAGGTTTCCGCGATCCAGCCGGCGACCGGGAACAGTACGATGTGCGAAATGGTCGCCGCGACGCCGTAGATCGCCAAGGCCAGCGGGCGCCTTGTGGGGTGAAACAGGTCGGCGATCATGGAATTGGCCGGCGCCGTGCTGCTGGCCTCTCCCGCGCCCAGGCAGAAGCGTGCGAAAGCAAGTTGCCAAATGTTGGTAACCCAGCCAGTCGCGAGCGTGACGGCGCTCCAGAAGGCGAGTCCGATGGAAATGATCGTACGGCGATTGAACCGGTCGGCCGCCCACGCGATGGGCAGGCCCATCAGCGAATAGATCACGATGAAAGCAACGCCCGAAACCAGCCCGAGCGCGGTGTCGGAAACGCCCATCTCCGCCTTGATCGCCGGCAAGGCGAGCCCGAGCAGGGACCGGTCCAGATAGTTGAAGATGGAGACGACCATCAGCATTGCGAATGGCCAGGTCGATTGCCAGGGCCAGGGCGCCCGCTGTTCCTTGGGCAGAGGGGATGGGCCGGCCGCGCTCTCCCGGCCGATGGGCAGCGGCTCAGTAATCGGGCGCACGGCGCTTGCCCTGTAATCGGCCAATATGTGTCACCCCGCCTCTCCCCATTGCGCACAGTGTGCAGCTCTGCCTGCCAGACAGGGACGGGGCCCCCATGGCGTCAATCCTCTCAATGGACATCGGGGCGCAATTCCGGAATGTGGAAGGGATGGGCGCGCCCTGTGCTGTCGGCAGCGCGGCCTGCGAAGCTGTTCGCGGCCCTCACCACGTCACGGACGAGATCGGCATCGCGCGCCGCGTGGAAGCGGGGCAGGGGCATGACGACGCCGAGCGAGCCGATCAGCCGTCCCGCGCCATCGAAAACCGGCGCTGCGACCCCGGCGAGGCCAAGCTCCTCATCCAGATTGCGCGCGACGCCCTCGTCGCGGACTCGCCGCATCTGCTCGAGAAACTGCGCGCGCTTTGCCGGCGGTCTGCCCGCGATGGGGCTGCGGGTGATGGACCGGAAGATGGCTTCGCTCTCGCCCGGTGGCAGGCTGGCGAGAATGGCCTGGCCGAGCGATCCCCAGGGCAATTCGATCTCGATGCCTTCTTCCAGCGCCGGGCAATGGTCGCAGGCGGCATTGGCCACAGCGGCGACCACGGCGCGGCGCCGAACCGGGGCATAGAGGCATAGCACGGCCGTCTCCGACCATTTGCGCACCAGCCCGGCAAGCAGCGGCCGCGCGCTGCGCACCGGATCGAATTGTGCCATCAGCTGTGAGGCCAGCCGCGTGAGTTCGCGCCCGGTGCGGTAGGTCTGGCCATCGCCGCGCTCGACGATGCCCTCGGTGAGCAGAGGGCGCAGCAGGCGGTGGACGGAACTGAGCGGCAGGCCCGACCGCTCCGCAAGCTCGCCGAGCGTGAACTGCTCGCTGCCCTCGATCACCAGCCTGAGGAGATAGATGACTCGCTCTGCCGAGCCGCGCGGGCTGGTCATTCCGCGTGCATCCAGGCGGCGCGCGAGGTTGGTGCGTGCGCCCGGTGCTGCGTAACCCATGGACATGAAAATGCCGCGCCGATCCGGCCCCGGCTTTGCGTGCCGCCCATCATTCCCCTCCATTGCGCGTGCTATTCGGATAGCACTGTCAATCAGCACCTGTCAGTTTTCCGATTGACGGAAAAACGCAGTGCAACGTCATGATCCAGATACAAATCTGTTCGCAAATCCGTCAATGGAGTTCACAAAGTCAATTGAAAAGTCTCGGGGCAGACGGGGAGGGATCACATGCAGTCGGGAGCAGCGGAGGATATTGTCGGCGGAATCGGGCGGCGTGCGTTCATCGCCTCGCTGGGCGGTGCGGCGGCTGTTGCGGCGATGAGCGCGGAGGCCAAGGCCGATGCGCTGGAACATGCCCTGGCGGATAATCTTGGTCCGGTGGGGCGCACCTTCCCCACCGTCGCGCAGGTCGATGCGCAGATCCCGACGCGGCACTATCGGCGCGGTGTGGGCAATGTCTTCATTGCCGAGCAGGGGACTGTCGACGTGTTGGCGCCCATGCCGGAAAAGCCCAAGCTCGCCGATTTCATTCGCCTGCGCTTTCAGAGCACGTCTAACCACTGCCTGCAGAGCGCCACGCAGGCGCGCAAGCGCAATATGGATGAGGATATCGTCTTCGCCTGCCTCGTCCATGATCTGTCGATGGCAATGATGCGCGCGAATCATGGCTTCTGGAGTGCGCAGCTTTTCGAGCCCTATGTCTCCGAGAAGGTCGCCTTCGCCATCCGGCACCATGCCGCGCTGCGCTTCTTCCCGGACGCGGAGACGGGCTACACCTATCCCGATATCTATCGCGAGATGTTCGGCGAGGATTATGTTCCGCCGCCGCATGTGCAGCGGGAGTTCGCGATGGTCCGCAAGCACCGCTGGTACATGGCGGCCCGCCTTGTGACCGTGAACGATCTCTACGCTTTCGATCCCAATGCGCAGGTCTCTCTGGACCCGTTCGAGGATGTGATCGGCCGCCATTTCCGTCAGCCCGCAGAGGGCCTCGGCTTCGACAGCAGTCCGAGCGCCCATATGTGGCGGACCTTGTTCAATCCGGATTCGCCGCTCTGAGCGCCCGATATCCGCACGCCTTTTCTTGACTGGTTGGAGGACCGTGGAATGATGAAAAGAACGAAGATCGCTCTGGCGACCGCATTGGTGGCTCTGCCGGCCATTCTTGTCGTGGCGCCGCTGGCCGCGCAGAATGAGGCGCAATTGCCCGGGCAGAAGGATGTCAGCCGGGTCGCAGCCGGCACCTACAAGGCCGATGCCGGCCACACGCTCGTCGGCTGGCGCGCCAATCATTTCGGCTTCAACGACTATTTCGGCATTTTCGGGGACATCACCGGCACGCTGGAGATCGATCCGGCCAAGCTCTCCGCCGCGAAGGTGGATGTGTCCATTCCGGTCGCGCGCGTGGTGACGGCCAGTGCGGGCCTCAACGGCCATTTGCTGCGCGCTGGCAAGGATGGCGGCAAACCCGACTTTTTCGGCCCCGATCCGGCGCCGGCCCGCTTTGTCTCCACCAGTGTCGTCGCGACGAGCGCCACGGCTGCAAAGATCACCGGCGACCTGACACTCAACGGCGTGACCAAGCCGGTGGTGCTTGAGGCCGAGTTCACCGGGGCCGGCAAGCATCCCTATAACGGCAAGGCGACGCTCGGCTTTGAGGCGACGGCGGCCATCAAGCGGTCCGACTTCGGCATGACCTATGCGATCCCCATCGTCTCCGACCAGGTCGAGCTGACGATCAGCGCGGCCTTCGAGAAGTAAGTCGCGCCAGCGCTCAGCGGCGGTTCAGCTTGCCGGCGCTAGTGCGGCGGCATGAACTCCGGGGATGAGCGTGGGGCGGCGGCAGCGCTGACGATCCGGCGTGCCAGTACAGGCGCGCCGTGACCGCACCCCCGCACCTGCCGCCCTCGGGCGATCCTCACCCTGCCACGCCTCGGGCCACCCGCCGTCGCCGTCCGCTGCTCTGGACGGCGCTGGCCGTGCCGCTGCTCGGCTGGGCCGGGCTGGCCGCCGGTCTTGGCACCGCGCTGCTGCGCGAGCCGATCGAGCGCCGGGCGAGCGCCGCACTGGGCCGTGCCGTTGCGATCGATGGCGATGTCCGCCTGCTGGTGACGCCTTTCTCCCTACAACTGGCTGCGGACGATGTGCGCATCGCCAATGCCGCCTGGGCGCAGGCGCCCGATCTGCTCAATGTCCGCGCCCTGACGGCGCGCTTCTCCACATTCGATCTGCTGATGGGGCGCGCCGGCCCGCGTGCGCTCGGCTTGCGCGGCGGCACGCTCGATCTGGAGCGGCAGGCAAGCACGGGCGCGGCAAACTGGAAACTCGGCGGCAAGGATGGTCTGTTTGCCGTCGCTGGCGTGCAGCGGGTGGACGCGGACGATCTCGTGCTGCGTTACCGGGACGAGCGCGAGGGAATCGAGAGCTGGCTCAAGCTGGTCGGAAGCGGTCCGGGCGCGGTGCGTTTCGCCGGGCGAGCCAGTCTTGCCGGTGATGCCTTTCGCATGAATGGCTCCAGCAATTCAGCCGAGGGGCAACCGTTCCGCTTTGCCCTGCGCGCGGGCGCGGAGACACTGGACCTGCGGCTGGAAGGGGAAAGCGACAGCCCGTTCCGGCTGGCCGGGGCGGACCTGCGGGTCGGAGCGCGCGGCCCCGATCTTGCGGCGCTGGCGGCACTGGCGCGCATCGATCTTCCAGCCGCGCCCTCCTTTGCGCTGACGGCTCGGCTCGCGCAACGGCGCGGCGGCTGGCATTTCAGCCGCATTGCAGGGCAGCTTGGCGAGACCGATCTCAGCGGCAGCCTGACGCTCGAACAACGCGGCGCCCGTCCGCGCGTGGTGGCGTCTCTGGCGTCCGAGGCCCTGCATCTGGCGGACGGCATGGCTGTGCTGGGGCTGCGCACTGCGACGTCCCCATCCGATGGCGAAGGTCCTCAACCCGTCGCCTCATTGCTGCCGGATGCCACCCTGTCTCCCGGGGCGCTGCGCAGTTTCGATGCTGTGGTCGACTACAAGGCCGAGCAGATCGAGGGCGTCGGGGACGCGGGCTCCGCGCTCAAGCCCGCGCATCTCGCCATGCGCCTCGCGCTGATCGATGGGCGGTTCATGCTGTCGCCGGCCAGTGTCGATCTGGCGGGCGGCTTCGTCTCATCGGATATCTACATCGATGCGCGGCAAGGCCCGGCGCTTGCCCGCTACGATATCCGCCTCTCGCCGACGCCGATGGGGCCGCTGCTGGCCGGCTGGGGCCTCGCCCCGCGCGAGACAACGGCGCTGGCGCGCGGGCGCATCCAGCTGAGCGGGCGCGGCGAGACCCTGCGCGAGACGCTCGGTCATGCCGCTGGCCGCATCGCCCTGGTGCTGCCCGCCGGGCGCGTGGGCATGGCACAGGCGAGCGAATCGGAGCTGGATATGACCAATCTGCGTGCTGCGATGTTCGGCACGCGCAGCGGCAACGGCGTGGATTCGACGGGAGGGATATTCTGGCGCCTCGGCCAGCGCCTAGGGATCGGCGGCGATGGCGAGGCTGCGAATAACGCGACCCACCTCAATTGCGGACTGATCGCCTTTTCGGTCCGCGACGGGCTGGCGACGGCCGACCCAATCCTGATCGATACCGATGGCCATGTCCTCACTGGGCGCGGCGAGTTCGATCTGCGCGGCGAACGGCTCGATCTGCGCTTGCAGGCGCAGGGCAAGAGCCGCGAATGGTTCGGTCGCCCCGCGCCGATCCTGATCGGCGGCACGTTGGCCGCGCCGACCGTGCTGCGCGAGCCGGTCGACCTGTTCCGGCCCCAGCGCCTGTTCGGCTTGTCCATGATGCTACCGGATGTGCGGGCCATCTTCGGCTTTGTCGACCCGGACGAAGCGCAGGCGCCGGCTTGCGGGACGCTGCTGCGCGGCGGAGCGACGGCCGACGCGGCCCAAGCCGGGCCAGCGCCCAAGCCTGCGGAACTGGCCCTGCGCTAGGCGGCCGGGGTCGCTCCGGTCTGGCGCCGGTCCGCCAGCCACAGCGACAGGCCGGTCAGGCCATGGAGCAGCACGATCATCGTGAGCAGGAAGAAGGTGGCGCTGACAAAGCGCGGGAGGAGCAAGAACTCGACCGCGCATAAAAGGAACACCGCCATGGTCAGCAGTAGATTGGCGATGGAGGATGCCCCGCGCCGCGTCGATCGCACCACCTCGACCAGCAGGAAGACGATGGTGAGCAGCAACAGCATGTCACCCCAGCTCAGCATCAGCACTACGCCCGAGAGCATGGGCAGCGTGAAAGCCTCGCCCCGCATCACGGCGGCCAGCGCCGGCTCGGTCTGATCCGGCTGCGGCGCGCCGGCGAACAGCGCCACCAGATTGTAGATCAGCACCGGAATGAGCAGCAACGGGAAGCTGTTGAGCAGGTCTACGGCCCGGCGATTGTTGCGGTCTTCCATGCGGTCTCTCCCTTAGGCTCGCCAGCATGAGACTTTTGCGGCACAAAGGCCAGAGCCGCCGGCACGGGACGCACGGGCGGAATGGAGAGGGGAGAGAGCATGAGGATTTTCGCACGCATTCCGACCATCGCGGCGCTGTTAATTGCCATGACCATGGTCACCAGCCCGGGGCATGCTCAGGTCGCGGCCAGCGCCGAGGCGCAGAAGGCGATGCTCGCCAGCCCGGACCCAAAGGTCACCGCCAACAAGAAGCTCGTTTACGACATGTATCGCCATATCGTGCAGGGCGGCCATGCCGATCTGGTCGAGCGCTTCTTCACGCCGGAATATATCCAGCATAATCCCAATGTCGCCTCGGGCCGGGATGCGCTGGCGGCCTTCCTGCGCGGCTCACGCCCCGCCCGCCCGATTTCGCCGATCATTACCCTGCCGATCATCAGGATCGTGGCGGAGGGCGATTATGTGCTGGTGATGAGCGAGCGCCCGATGAAGGACGAGGCGGGCAAGCCCTATGTCACCAGCTGGTTCGATGTGTACCGGATCGAAAACGGCCTGATCGCCGAACATTGGGACCCGGCTCTCAAAAGTGCGGCGATGCTGAAGTTTGATCCCAATGAGATGGGGAAGTGAAGGCGAAGTAACTGGCGGGGCTCAATCGCCCAGCATCTCCGCCAGCGCAGGGCTGATCCACTCGCGGGTCGTCGCGCCGTCCTGGGCGAGCATGTGGACGGCCAGACCCTCGCGGATCGCCAAGGCGGCGCCAGCGTGGAGCCCGAGCACGGTGAGCGCGCTGGCCCAGGCGTCGGCATCCATGGCGCGGGCGTGGAGGACGCTGACCGAGGCAACGCCGTTCTCCACCCGCCGCCCGGTGCGCGGATCGAGCGTGTGGGCGCCGCGCACATAATTGCCGGAGGTCGCAACGGCCAGTTGATGCAGGGCGATGCGGATCGGGCGGGCGCGCACGGACGGCGGAATTTCAAGGTCGACCCACCACGGGTCGCCATCCGGACGCATCCCGCGGCCCACCAGTTCGCCGCCCACCTCGACAAGGCAATGCGCCACGCCGCGCTCGGCCAGCAGGTCCGCCACGGCATCGACGGCATAGCCCTTGGCGATGCCGGAGAGGTCCAGCCAGAGGCCGCCCGGCTGACGCAACCGGCGGGTCGTGGGCTCGAACGCGAGGCGTCGCCAGCCCGATTGGGCTAGCGCCTGCGCAAGGGCTTCGTCCGTCGGTTTGCTTTGCATGGGGTTTGGCCCCAGCCCATAGAGCTCCGTCAAGCGCCCGATGGCCGGATCGAACGCGCCGTCGGTACGCTCGGCAAGAGCGAGGCCGGTCGCCATCACGGCGGCAAAGTCGGCGGACAAGGTGGTCCACTGCCCAGCGGGCGCCGCGCCGAAGCAGCTGAGGGCGGAATCCGGCGCCCAATGGCTCATATCCGCCACGATGGCATCGAGCCGTGCCTGCACATCCTCCTTGAGCGCATCGGCATCCACGTTGCGCGGGGCGCAGAAGCGCACCCGCCAGATGGTGCCCATGGTTTCACCGCCAATCTCCCGCACCGGCGCGCCCGGGTCGATCCCGGCGAGGGCGCCGGACTGGATCGGGGGCACGACGATGCGCGGGACGGCGCCGAGCATGGTCAGGGTGCCATCACTTCCAGCGTGGCGGTGTAGCTCATCCGCCGCGCCGTGACGCGCGGGGTCGCCGGCTTGTCGTCGCTCAGCGAGGCATTGAGCCAGATCATGCCCGCCATCGGCCAGTTCACCGTGGCCACGCCGTCGGCATCGGTCGTTACCTCGAACACGCCTTCATTATCGCGATAGCGCTTGCCGCCCGGCACCAGCGTGACCTTGAGGCCAGCCGCCGGTTGACCATCGACCAGGAAGCGCAGCTTGGCCGGCTCATCCTGTACCAGCTCGGCAGGATGAGTGATCGGCACCATCTCCAGCCCCTTGCCCAGCGGCTTGATAGCGCTCGGCTCGCCCTTGGTGGCGAAGAACTCGTTGCGACCGCTGGTTTCGGTCAGCTTGAGATCAGTTGCGTTGGCCGGAATCTCCGCGACGCTGCTCACCTGATTGGCGGGCGCCTGTGCGCCCGGTGCCGGCGGCGGTCCGCGCCGTCCACCCAGGCGCCACTCCACGCCATCGACCTTGAACGTGCCCATCACGCCCGATTGCGCGCTGCCGATGCGCCAGGTGCCCGGCTGGTCGAGCTGCACGTCGAACACGGAGCGATAGCGCCCGGTTGCGGCATTCTTGATCTCCGCCTCGCTGCCGTCTGGGCGCCATGCTTTCACGCTGTCGAGCCGCATGGCATTATGATCGGCATAAAAGAGGTCGTTGGAGCTGGCCGCATCCACCGTCACCCACGGGTCTTCGCCCGAGAAGATGGTGCCGGAGGGGAGCAGCCACTGGCGGTGAGCATTGGCGGGCATCGCCGTGGCGGCGATCAGCGCGGCGGCGGCAAGCAGAGCGGTCTTGATGCGCATGGGGTCGTGGCCTTTCGGGTCTTGGAAAGCTCAGCGAGCGGAAATGGTGATGGCGCCCAGTTCGGACTTGCCGGTGGCGGAGCCGCCCTTGGCTGGCACCTGCAGCGGAATGGAGACGATCTCGCGGCCGCCGGTCTCGCGCGCGGCTTCCACATAGAGCGTATACTGCCCCGGCTTGAGCGTGGCGGGCAGGGCGATCTTGTGGGTGCCCGGTGCGCGGGTGGCGCTGCTCACGCCATCGGCGGGCAGCTTGAGGCTGCGGCCGCCCTTGCGCCACCAGGTGCGCAGATCGGAGAGCCACTTCGTGCCAGGCTCGCGGCCCTGCAGCTTGACGTCATACCAGACGAAGATGGTCTGCGCCGCGCCGCCGCCGGTCGGCTCCACCCATGCCGCGACATAAGGCCGGTGATATTCGGCGACATTGAGGCGGGGAATGGTCACGCTGATCGTGCCGGCCGTGGCAGGCGTGGCGACGAGACCGGCAAGGACGAGGGAAGTCTTCTTCATGGGAGAGCGGATCCTCAGTGAATGAACAGCAGGGCGATGACGAGCGGGATGAGCAGCCCCAGCCCGACCAGCGGCCAGGTGGAGGGGCGATGCCGGGCGTGAAGCTGGAGCAGCAGCAGGCCGGTGAGGGTGAAGACGATGCAGGCGACAGCGAAGATGTCGATGAACCAGCTCCACGTGCCGCCAGTGTTGCGGCCCTTGTGCAGATCGTTGAAGTAGGAAATCCAGCCGCGATCGGTGCGCTCGGCCGTCACGGCGCCGGTCGCGCGATCGATGGTGATCCACGCATCGCTGCCTGGGCCGGGCAGGGCGACATAGACCTCCTCGTCCGACCATTCCGCCGCGCGCCCGGTTGCGTCGAGTGAGACTGCCTGACGCAGATGCGCGGCGACCGGGGCGGGCAGCGGCGCATCGGCTGAAGCAGGCGCCGCCTCGATCTGGGCGAGCAGGGCAGGGGGCAGGGTGGCTGAGCGCTCCTCGACCTTCGGCGCGGCGCCGATGGAATCGGCGTGGTTGAGCGTGATGCCCGTGATCGCGAACAGCATCATGCCGATCAGCGAGATCGCCGCGCTGATCCAGTGCCAGCTGTGCAGTTGCTTGAGCCAGAAGGCGCGCGCCTTGCGCTTGGCCGGCGCCTTCTGCGCGGGCCGTGCGGCGCTGGAGGGAGATGCCGACACGGACGCCCCGCGCGTGATGGCTGCCGCGCCGCCGCCTGCCGACGCCGCTAACGGCTCATCCGCCCGCTGCCTGTCCACCCGCTGTCCGTCCACATGCCCCCCGACGATGATTGGCGACGCGCAGCGACCAGCCTGCGCGAATCATGTTCGAGCGCCTCCATTGCATATATTGAGAAGCATTCGCAAGAGGAGATGGCGGTATGGGGCCGCTCGGCCGCGTCGAAAGAGCGGGCCGACCAGTGAGGGGCCTAGCCCTCAACCGGGGGCAGGCTGTAGCGGCCAGTAGGTCGCGTAGCGTTCGTGGCGGATCTGATAATAAGGGATCAGCCGCACGGGGCGTCCCTCCCGGTCGGCGATGATGAATTCCAGCGGGGCGGTGCCGGGGCGGAGCTGCCCCGCGATCGTCTCGGCATCGCCCACCAGTTGGGGCGGGGAGAAGGGCGTATCGTTATACTGGCCATAGAGGCGCTCGTTGACGACCACATCCGATCCCGGTGCCAGCCCCTCCGTCCCGAGTGCGCCAGCGAGCACGACCGGCCCATAAGTGAATGCCACGATTCCCGGCGCCGCCGGCGATTCCTCGACGCGGACCTGCATGTCGAGTTCGAGCGTCAGCACGTCGCCATCCCGCCAGTCGCGGTCCAGCTCCAGATAGCTGCCCGGTTTCGTCGATTGCGCCAACGGGGCGCCATTCAGGCTGACGCGCGCCGTCCGGCTCCAGCGCGGGTGGCGGAGGCGCAGGGTCGCGCGGGTGGGGTGGGCCAGAGACCAGCGCAGGGCGGTGGAGGGCTCCTCGGGGAAGTGGGTGGTCTGGGTCAGCACCGCGCCCTTCTCCCGCCAGCGCACCGATGAGGGGATGAACAGGTTGACGACCAGCGCCTCGGCGTCATGAAAATAGATCGAATCCCGATACTTCGCATGGTTCTCCATGCCGGATCCGGTGCAGCACCAGAAGGAGTCGACCGGCGTGCAGTAGAGCTTCATGTAACCCGGCCGCGCGCCCTGAAAATAGGTGACGAGGCCGGTCTCAGGGTCCTGCGACGCCAGAATGCCATTATAGAGCGCGCGCTCGTAAAAGTCGGCCAGCTCCACCTGCGGATCGTGCAGGAACAGCGCGCGGGTGAGCTTGAGCATATTATGCTGGCCGCAGGTTTCAGAGCCCTTGGCCGAGAAGACATGCGCGGCGAAGTCGGCGGGCGGATAGAAGAACTCGGCATCGCCATGGCCGCCCGTCGCATAGGAGCGGGTGCGGGCGACTGTGCGCCAGAAGAAGGCTGCGGCATCGCCATAGGCCTTCTTACCATTCACCTCGTAGACGCGCTGGAAGCCGACGAACTTGGGCACCTGCGTATTAGCGTGCATGCCATCCAGCAAGTCCCGCCCCTTAGCGGCCGGCTCCATTACCGCCTTCTGGGAGAAGCGCTCGGCCAAGGTGCGGTAATCGGCCTTTCCAATCAGTACATAGAGATCGGCGAGCACCTCGTTCATGCCACCATGCTCGGTGGCGAGCATCGCCTCGAAGGCGGCGGCGTCGAGCGGCCGGGTGGCGACCACCGCCCAATCGGCCATGCGCAGCAGCACAAGGCGAGCAGTGTCACTGCCGGCAAGCTGCCAGGCATCGCGCAGTCCGGCGAAAATCTTGTGCAGCGTGTACCAGGGGACGCCGGTGATCGGTTCGCCCCGGATATGCGCGGCGACGAGCGCGGCGCCTTCAGGAAAGGCGCAGACCAGCCCCACGCCGGATGCGCGCTGGCAGGCATACAGCTCGTCGGCGATATAATCGATGCGCTGCTTGAATCGCCCATCGCCGGTGGACCGGAACATCAGTGCGCAGGCGGAGAGATAATGGCCGAGCGTGTGGCCGTGGCAGTGGATGTCAGCCCAGGTCGCCTCGGATTCCCAACCGCCATAGACCGGTGCCTTGGGAGCGAGCCCGGCATTTGTGCGGAAATTGGCCAGCATCCGGTCCGGCTCGAGCGAAAGCAGATAGGCTTCCGTGCCTCGTTGCGCGGCGAGAAACGGACTTTCCAGTAGCGTCACATCCGCCATGTCGAAGGGCTGAAGGCGCGGCGCCACGCTGAGCGCGCCCTTAGACTGAGCTGATGGCAAGGCTGCACGCGCGGTAACTGGCGCGAGAATCCCGCTCACCAGAGTGGCCGAGGCGACCGAAGCCAACAACTCACGGCGAGACGCCGACACGCCCCTTGCATGCATATGACAGGACATAGCCGCCATCTAATCCTCCCCAGTCGCGTTCAACTTCGCGTTTTGATAACGCTACCATAAACGAGGCGGGCGGGAAGGCAATTCTTTCGATCGGATGGCGATCATCCGCCACTATTGGCGAGGCCATCAACGCAGATGGTTTGGCCCGCGCGCTTGTCGCGGGCCATCAGGGCTCAGTCCTGCTTGGCGTCTTCGAACCAGGCCTCGACCGGGCCGGAGAGCTTGATGGTCAGCGGCTGGCCATGGCGGTCGCGGGTCTTGCCGGCGGCGACGCGGATCCAGCCTTCGGAGATGCAATATTCTTCCACATCGGTGCGCACCCGGTCCTTGAAGCGGATGCCGATGCCACGCTGCAGGGTCTCCATATCGAAATGCGGGCTGCGCGGATTGGTGGAGAGGCGGTCGGGCGGCGTCTCGCTCTGCGGTGCGGCGGGCGTGTCGGATGCGGGAGTATCAACCATGGCTCGTCCTTGCCGAAGAGCTTTCGGCCAGTCAACGCTTCTCAGGAGCGCGCATGGGGCAGTCCGCGAGGGCGGCAGGGCCGGAGACTGTCCGGCCCCGGTCGTGCGGTTGGCATGATCAGCGGCAGATGCGCACGCGATACCGCTCGCCGCGCCAGCGGTCCCAGCGGGTTTCGGTCCAGCAGCGGCGACGGTCGTTATAGCCGTAGCCGCTACGATAGCCGCGGTCGTGACGTCGCCAGTCCCGGCGGTCGCTGCGATAAGACCGTTCGCGATAATGGCGGTCGCGGCGGACGTCGCGGTAGCCATCACGATAGGCGCCACGATCATAATCCCGATAGCTGATCGACAGGCTGCTTTGGGCCTGAGCCGGTGCCGCAGCGAGCGGCATGAGGCCGAATGTGGCCGCAACGGCGAAGGCGACCGAAGCGAGGCGGGGGGTAAGAGGCATGTCATTCTCCTGTGTCCAATGTCGGCGTTGCGCGCGGCCTCGCTCGTCCGATCCATCCTTTCTGCCAGACCGGCCTGAACGCCCGCGAAACAGGCCGTTCATCTGCCCATGGGGCGTGCCCTGGATGCGGTGATATGTGGAAGGATGGTCGCGAAGGGCGTGGGACGCGTAAGGCGTTAAAAGCGGGTTCAGCCGCGACGACCTAGAGGTCTGCTCTATGCCCCGTTTCTCCTTTCCCTCCCTGCTGGTCGTGCCGCTTGCTGCGGTGGGGCTTCTGATTCCCGCATCCGGTTTCACCGTTCCCGCGCGGGCTCAGGACGCCGCCCGCCAGGTCGTACCGGCATTTGACGAGGCCGGCCGGCGCTTGCTGACCGATCTGCAGGGTGCCGGGCAATTGTTCGCGGCGCAGGCGCTGGCGAGTTGGATCACCGCCTCGCGCAACGATGCGGTGGCAGCGGGTGTCGAGCCGATCCCGCCCGCCATTCGCGCGCGGCTACGCGGCCATATGCCGGACGCCCTGCTGGACCGCGTGCGCTATCGCGTTGGCCAGGGTCACGAGTTCAGCTTGCAGACCAATACCTTCAACCGCAGCAACGCCGCCGCGATCACGCTGGACGATGTGGTGCTCTTCCGCTCTGTCGACGATGCCGCCTCGGATGTCGGCCTCTGGGCGCATGAACTGCATCATGTGCACCAGTATCGCCAATGGGGCGTCCAGGGCTTCGCCCAGCGCTACACGCGCGATTATCAGGGCGTCGAAGCCGATGCCCATGCCGAGGCGGAACGGGTTATCGCCGCGATGCGGACGGCGGCGCCAGCGCCGGCGCGGACGCGCTAGACTGCGCGGACACGTCTCCCCTCCTCTTCAGAGGAGGGGCCGGGGGTGGTGGCGATGCGCCAGCATCGTGAAGTCAGCGCATAAACGCGAGGGTGCTGCACCACCCCAACCCCTCCTCTGGGCCGTAGGCGAGCGAAGCTCAACAGGAGGGGCTAAGGCTGGCTTACAAGCACAATGCCATCGGCAGCATCGGGAGAGTTCGGCCCGACCCAAGCGATCACTCGCCGGCCTCCCCAGCGCCCCAAAAGAAAAGGGCGCTCGTCCGGCTGGACAAGCGCCCCTTGGATCAGGCGGCCTTGGACCGCGAAGCGCGTTTGCGCTCGTTCGGGTCGAGGTAACGCTTGCGCAGACGGATGGTCTTGGGTGTTACCTCGACCAGCTCGTCATCGTCGATATAGGCGATGGCCTGCTCCAGCGTCAGCTTCCACGGCGGCGTCAGGCGGACGGCGTCGTCCTTGCCGCTGGCGCGGAAGTTGGTGAGCGCCTTGGACTTCATCGGGTTGACCTCAAGGTCTTCCGGCTTGGCGTTCTCGCCGATGATCATGCCTTCGTAGAGCGCCTCGCCCACGCCGACCATCAGCACACCGCGCTCCTCAAGGGGCCCGAGCGCATAGGCATTGGCCTCGCCGGCGCCGTTGGAGATCAGCACGCCGTTCTTGCGGCCTTCGATCTTGCCCTTGTGGGGACCGTATTTCTCGAACAGCCGGTTCATGATGCCGGTCCCGCGCGTGTCGGAGAGGAACTCGCCATGATAGCCAATGAGGCCGCGCGAGGGCGCCGAGAAGGTGATGCGGGTCTTGCCGCCACCCGAGGGCCGCATGTCGGTCATCTCGGCCTTGCGCTGGTTCATCTTGTCCACAACCGTGCCCGAGAATTCATCATCAACGTCAATGACGACGGTCTCATAAGGCTCGGTGCGGTTGCCGTTCTCGTCCTCGCCGAACAGCACGCGCGGGCGCGAAATGCCGAGCTCGAAGCCCTCGCGGCGCATTGTCTCGATCAGCACGCCCAACTGAAGCTCGCCGCGACCGGCGACCTCGAAGCTGTCCTTGTCCGCGCTCTCGGTGACCTTGATCGCGACGTTGCTCTCGGCTTCGCGGAACAGGCGGTCGCGGATCATGCGGCTGGTCACCTTGTCGCCCTCACGGCCCGCCATCGGCGAATCGTTGACCGCAAAGCGCATGGAGAGCGTCGGCGGATCGATGGGCTGCGCCTTGATCGGCTCGGAGACCGAGGTGTCGGCAATGGTGTTGGCCACGGTGGCGACGGTCAGGCCGGCGAGGCTGATGATGTCGCCGGCGCGCGCTTCATCGACCGGCACGCGGTCGAGGCCCTGGAACGTCATGATCTTGGAGGCGCGGCCGGTCTCGATGATCTTGCCGTCCATGTCCAGCGCATGGATGGGCTGATTGATCTTCACGGTGCCGGAGGTCACGCGGCCGGTGAGGATACGACCGAGGAAGTTGTCGCGGTCCAGCAGCGTCACCAGGAAGGTGAACGGCGCGTCGATGTCCAGCGCCGGCGGCGGCACATGGTTGACGATCGTCTCGAACAGCGGCGTCAGCGTGCCTTCGCGCTTGGTCGGGTCGGTGCTGGCATAGCCGTTGCGGCCGGAAGCATAGAGCACGGGGAAGTCGAGCTGCTCGTCGGTCGCGTCGAGGCTCACGAACAGGTCGAACACCTCGTCCAGCACTTCCTGGATGCGCTGGTCGGGCCGATCGACCTTGTTGACGACGACGATGGGACGCAGGCCGAGGGCCAGCGCCTTGCCGGTCACGAACTTGGTCTGCGGCATCGCCCCTTCGGAGCTGTCCACCAGCAGCACCACGCCATCGACCATCGAGAGGATGCGCTCCACCTCGCCGCCGAAGTCGGCGTGGCCGGGCGTGTCGACGATGTTGATGCGCGTGCCTTCCCACTCGATGGAGGTGGGCTTGGCGAGAATCGTGATCCCCCGCTCCTTCTCCAGATCGTTGGAGTCCATCGCCCGCTCATCGACGCGCTGATTGTCTCGAAAAGTGCCGGACTGGCGGAAAAGCTGGTCGACGAGGGTGGTCTTGCCATGATCGACGTGCGCGATGATGGCAACGTTCCGCAGAGCGTTGGGACGGGGGCTCATGATAATCTCTCTGGGCTTGTGGACGGCCGACACGGGTCATCCGGCCGGAATTTCTCGCGGCCCTTAGCGGAAAGCGGCGCTCGGCGCAACGGCCAGCAACGCGGATGGTCCGCGGCCTCGTCATAGTCGGTGCGGCCAGCCTAAGTGCTTGAAGGCAATGACCATCGTTGCGCATGGTCTTCAAGCCATTACACTCCACGCGACAAAGCGATGGTTGCGGTGCCGCGCAAAACCCCCGGTCGGGGCCGCCGCAGGTCTCGCAGCCCGCGCGACAGGATCTCGCATCAACAGGAGCTGCTATACAGGATGCCGCATTACACGCCGCTCATCGCCACGGTCGTCGCCGGCCTCGTCGCTGCCTTTTTCATGGGCGCGCTGGCGATGCGGCTGCGGGTCTCCCCCATTGCCGGCTATCTCGTCGCCGGTGTGATGGTGGGACCGTTCACGCCGGGCTTCGTCGCTGACCCCAACCTCGCCAATGAACTTGCCGAAATCGGCGTAATCCTCCTGATGTTCGGGGTCGGCCTTCATTTTTCGGTGAAGGATCTGATGGCGGTGCGGCGCATCGCCGTGCCCGGGGCGGTGGTGCAGATCGCCACCGCGACTGTGCTGGGCATGGCGCTGGCCTGGCTGATGGGTTGGGGCCTGCTCTCCGGCTTCATCTTCGGCCTGGCTTTGTCGGTCGCCAGTACCGTCGTGCTGCTGCGAGCCTTGCAGGTGCGCGATCTGGTCGAGACGGAGCGCGGGCGCATCGCCGTGGGCTGGCTGATCGTCGAGGATCTGGTGATGGTCCTGGCGCTGGTGTTGCTGCCGGTGCTGGCCGGCATCGCACTCGATCCGCAGAGCGAGGGTCTCTCGGCCATCGGTTGGCCGGTTCTGGTCACGATCCTCAAGGTGAGCGGCTTTGTTGCGCTGATGCTGCTGGTCGGGCGGCGGATCATTCCATGGGCGCTGCACTGGGTGGTGCATACCGGCTCGCGCGAGCTATTCCGCCTTGCCGTGCTGGCGATTGCGCTGGGCGTGGCGGCTGGATCGGCCTTCATCTTCGATGTGTCCTTCGCGCTCGGGGCCTTCTTTGCGGGCATGATCCTCGGCGAAACCCCGCTCAGCCGGCGCGCGGCTGAAGAGACGTTGCCGTTGCGCGATGCGTTCGCGGTGCTGTTCTTCGTCTCGGTCGGCATGCTGTTCGATCCGATGGTCATCCTTCGCCAGCCCTTGCCGCTGCTCGCCACAGTGCTGATCATTACGGTCGGCAAATCGCTCGCTGCCTATGCCATCGTCCGCGTCTCCGGCTATCCGCGCGAGACGGCGATGACGGTTGCAGCCAGCCTCGCGCAGATCGGCGAATTCTCGTTCATTCTCGTCACGCTGGGTTTTGGCCTCGGCGTGCTTCCGTCCGAAGCGCGCGATCTGATCCTGGCCGGCGCGATCATCTCGATCTTCCTGCATCCGTTTCTGTTTTCCTACATCACCCATCGCGCGAGCGAGGCTGCCAAGGTCGATGCGCGGCCGGTGGCAGCGCCGTCCGCCACGCTCGTGCATGTCGTGCTGGTCGGTTATGGCCGCGTCGGCCGGCTGATCGCCAAGGCGCTGCGCGAGCGGAACAAGCCGCTGGTGGTCATTGAGAGCAATGCCGAACTGACCGATGCCGCGCGACGCGACGGACATGAAGCGGTGACGGGCAACGCACTGGACCGGCGCGTGCTGGAGGCCGCCGGCATCGACCGCGCGACCAGCCTGCTCATCGCCATTCCCGAAGGGTTCGATGCCGGCGCCATCGCCCAGAAGGCGCGGGCGCTGCGCCCCGGGATCGGCATCGTCGCGCGGGCCCATTCGGACGGCGAGGTGGAACATCTGATCAAGCTGGGGATCGGCGACGTCGTGATGAGCGAGCGCGAACTGGCGGCGCGGATGCTGGAGCTTGCGCTGCGCGGAAACATGCAAGCGCAGGGCATCTGATTTCGCGCGTATCACCGCTCGACAGCGGGACGGGACATTGTCATCTATTGAGCAAGCGGCCTGCCGGACAGTCATGACGGCAGGGGCCGCATCATGGGTCGGGAGACAAAGGCATGGGTGCCGATGGCAGCGGGGTGGAGATCAGCAAAACTGCTGAAGGCTGGGCAGGCGACCTGGGGCGTAACTGGCTCGCCAATCTGGATCGGCTTGAGGGGATGATCGAGCCGATCGGCGCGGTGGCGCTGGCTCGGGCGGACTTCCAGCCGGGCGAGCGCGTGATCGATGTCGGCTGCGGCGGTGGTGGCACCAGCCTTGCGATTGCCCGGGCAGTGGCGCCGGACGGGCATGTCACCGGCGTCGACATCTCGTCCGACCTCATCCTGTCCTGCGGCGCGCGTGCAACGCTCAGTGGCCTGCAGAATGTCAGCTTCGTCTGTGCCGACGCCGGTGCCGCGCCGATCAACGGCGCGCCATTCGACCGGCTGTTTTCGCGCTTCGGGTCGATGTTCTTTGCCGAGCCCAAGGCGGCGTTTCGCAATCTGCGCAGGCAGGTCCGCGACGGCAGCCGTATCGATCTCGCGGTCTGGGCGGCGCCACCGGAAAATCCCTGGATGCAGCTGATGCAGCAGGCGCTGAAGGATCTGCTGCCGGCGCCGGATGGACGGCCGGACCCCAGAGCGCCCGGCCCGTTCGCCTTTGCCGATACGGTATGGCTGGGAGAGGTGCTGGCGCAGGCCGGCTTTGCGGAGATGGACGTGGCGCCGTGCCTGCGCGACCTGCCGGTCGGGGGACCCGGCGCGAGCGCGCAGGATGCTGCGACCTTCGTGCTGTCGGCCATGCACATCGGCAATCAGGTCGCGCCTGACCGGATGCCCGAGGCGCAAGCGCGCCTCGCGGCGGCCTTTGCGCCGCATCATGTGCCGGGCAAGGGCGTCATGCTGGCCGGCAAGGCGTTGCTGGTGAGCGCCGTCGCCGCCTAGATTGGAACCGGCGCGCCTGGCTTGGCCATGTCGCGCACAAAAAGAAGGGCCGGCGCAAGGCCAGCCCTTCCCGTTTAACGAAAACGCTGGATCAGAACTTGCCGACGAGGCCGACCATGACCTGATGGCGCTGCATGCTGGTGCCGGTGTCGACGTCGCCGAACTGGACATTGCCGTAGTCGGAGAAGCGGTACTCACCGCGAACGCCGAAGCGGCCGAAGCTGTATTCAACGCCGGCACCCAGGCGATAACCATCGAAGTTCTCGCCTTCGCTGGCGGAGTTAACGCCATCCGTGTAGCTCAACTTGAGGCGGGCGTTGGTATAGCCGGCCTTGGCGTAGATCAGCGCGTTGGGGGCGAGCTTGGCGCCGGCGCGGACGCCGAGGTACAGATCGCGCGCTGCCGACGTGGACAGTTCGTCGCCCGTCACAATAAGATCCGTTGCCGATTCCTTGACCTCTGAGTCAGCGACTTCTGCTTCGACGCCAACCACGGCGGAACCGAGATCGGCATTGTAGCCGAGGCTCACGCCATAAGCGAAATCATCGCTGCTTCCATTGTCGACGCCGTCGCTCAGCCGCACCGAGTCATAGCCGCCGAGGACCGCGAGGCTCAGGCCGGAGAAGGTGGGGCCTTCCTGCGCAGCGGCAGGGGTGGCAATAATCACGGCGGCTGCGGAAGCCAGAACAGCAAGTTTCATTGTATTTTCCCTGTTTTAATCTCGCCTTCTGCACCAGGCGGACGGGCCGCTTATGGAGCTCGGTTAACGGGGTCAACCTTCTCGTGGCCGCTGTGCATCACTAGTGGCGTCGGATTGTTGCGTATATGCAACATGTCTGGACGAGCGAAACCTGGTTTTCGTCCGTCCTCGGGGGACGCTGAGACCTAGCTGTCCCGCGTCAGTTCGTCAGGCTTGCCGGGGTGGCGCTCCAGTTCCTCGCTCAGCGGATCATGCCCCAGCCCTTCCAGTCGCGTGCCGGAGACATAGGCCGCGCGTCCTAATAATTGCGCGCCGATGGGGAGGGTGATGAGCAGGAACATAATTGTCAGCCCGCTTGTCCAGTTCAGCTCCGCGATGTCGGCCGCCAGCACGACGCCGAGCAGCATCAGTGTTGCCCCCAGCGTGCCGGCCTTGGTGGCGCTGTGCATGCGCTGCAGGGGATCGCGCAGCCGCACGATGCCGATGGCGGCGATGAACAGAAAGGCGGTGCCGGCAATCAGCAGGGCCATGGCGAGGACAATCATTGCCGCCTCCGCTTGCGTTCCAGAAACACGGCGAAGGCAGCCGTGGCGACGAAGTTGATGAGCGAGATGCCGAGCGCAATATCCAGAAACGCACCGCGCCCGGTCGCCAGCGTGGTCAGCGCCGCGAACCCGACGGCGATGGCGGTCAGCATGTCGAGCGCGACGAACCGGTCGGCAAAGCTCGGCCCGGTCACCATGCGCCAGCCGGCCAGCAGGAAGGCCAGTGCCAGCGGCACGGCGAGAACAGTGGTGAGCGTCGCCATATCGATCATCGCTCCAACTCCATGATCCAGCGCTCGTAGATCCGCTTGAACCGCGCGATGGTTGTCTCCGCATCGGCGGTGTTGAGCACATGGACGTAGAGGCTGTGCTGGTCCTCGGAGACATGCAGGCAGGTCGATCCGGGCGTGAGCGACATGAAATAGGCGAACAGGGCTACGGCCCAGGGCCGCTCCAGGTCCGTCTCCACGCGGATGATCGCCGGGGCGGTGCGGATGCGGGGTGACAGGACTATCCTGGCGACGGCCAGGGACGCGACGAGGAGATCCCACAGGAACATCGCGACCAGCGTCAGACCGGCGCGCAGGCGGCGGGCGGGCCTCATAAGCCGCCTCCGCTGACGGCGGCCAGCGCGCGGCTGGAGAGGAGTGAGAGCGTCCACAGGCTTTGTGGCAGTAGGCCGATGGCGATGGTCGCGCCGGAGAGGATCGCCATGGCGATCAACCCCGCCAGCGGCACCTTGCGCACCGGCTTGCCGCGCGGTTCCTTCCAGCAGGCATCGGACCAGAAGATGGACATGGAGACGATGGTCATCAGCCCGCCGATCAGCGCGATAATGCCCAGCCAGGCCATGCCTGCATCAAAGCTTTCGCGAATGACGATGAACTTGGCCCAGAAGCCGGAGAGGGGCGGGATGCCCGCCAGCGACAGCACCGGCACGGCGAGCACCAGCGAAAAGAGCGGGTTCGTCCGCGCCATGCCGCCTGCCCGCGTGAGATCCCAGCTTCCGCTCGCCCGGCGGATCAGGCCTGCGCCGAGGAACAGATTGGCCTGCACGATGATCGAGTGGACCATATAGAACACCGCGCCGGCAATCCCCTCGCGTGTGGCGATCGCCAGTCCGATGGTCATGTAGCCCACCTGCGCGACGATATGGTAGGCGAGGATGCGGCGCATATCGGTGTGCGCCAGCGCACCCGCGCAGCAGATGAGGATGGTCGCCGCTGCGATCCAGCCGAACACCGGCATCATCTGCGCGGCGCCGATGCCGCCCGCGCCGACGCCAAACACCCCGGCGAAAACGAGCAGCAGCGCATAAAAGCCCATCTTGGTGAGCAGGCCGGCGAACACGGCCACGGCGGTGAGTGGCCCGGTATGATAGGAGGCCGGCAACCAGAGGTGGAAGGGAAACAGCCCGGCCTTGAGCGCGAAACCGGCCATCAGCAGCGCGGTCGCAGTGGCGGAGGCGAAGCTGGGCGGGCGGCTGGCGAGCGCAGCGGCGGCCGCGCCGACGTCCAGCGTGCCGGTGATCCCGTAGATCATGCCGACGCCGAGCAGGATGAAGGTCGCCGCGAGCATGGAGAAGCTGGCATAACGGATGGCGCCATCGATCTGCGCCGGGCGGCGGTCCAGCGTCAGGAGGCCCAGCGCGGCGATCAGCGCCAGTTCGAACCAGACGTAGAGGTTGAACAGATCGCGCGTCAGGAACGCGCCATTCACCGCGCCGGTCATCGCCAGCATCAGCGCGTCATAGCCGGCGCGGCGGCGGCGCGGGCCGACGTCGACCAGCGCGTAGATCGCTGCGGCAAAGGCGATGAGCGCCGTGACAACCACCAGCACCAGCCCCGGCATCGTCGCCGAGAAACTGATCGAGATGCCGTGCGGCCAGCCGCCGAACACGGTGAGCGGGACGAGGTTGCCGCCATTGGCCTGCACGAAGAGCAGCAGCGAGACGACCAGCAGCAGGCCGTTCGCGATCAGGCCGATGGCGCGGGTGAGCGCGATGCGCGCGCGCAGGATGAGCACCAGGGCCGCGCCGATGAAGGGCAGGATGACGGGCGCGGGCAGCAGCAGCGCATCAGTCATCGGTCAACTCCCGCTCCTGCGGCGTGCCCAGCGCCTCGGCGGAATCGACGTTGCGCGCATCGATGCTATGGCTGTGGCGCCAGGCGCGCAGCACCAGCACTGCGAGCATCACCGTGAGCGCGAAGCCGATGACGATGGCGGTCAGGATCAACGCCTGCGTGATCGGATCGGCAGCCTCGCCCAGCGTGCGCCGGCCTTCGCCCACGATGGGCGGCTGCCGGCTCTGGATGCGCCCGGCCAGGAAGATCAGGATGTTGACCCCCGTCGCCAGCATCGAGAATCCGAGCAGCATCTTCACCAGATTGCGCGAGAGGATCATGTAGAGCGCGCAGGCGATGATGCCCGCGCCGACGGCGCCATAGAGCAGGGTCATCGCGTCGCCTCCCGCTGGAGGCCGAAGTGGAAGGCCAGCACGGCGCCGAGCACTACCAGGTACACGCCCAGATCGAAGATCAACGTGGTCGAAAGGGCCGGGATGAGGCCACCCGGCTCCCACCAGAGATGGGTGAGGAATGGCTCGCCGGTTATCAGGCCCGGCAGGCCGGCGAGCAGCACGCATAGCATGCCGAGGCCGACGAGGGTGAGGGTGCGCAGGCGCAGCACGCGCTGGGCGTGGTTGACGCCATAAGCCAGCGCGAGCAGCGCAAAGCTGAGGGCCGCGACCAGCCCGCCGACGAACCCGCCGCCCGGCTGGTTGTGACCGCGGAACAGAATCACCAGCGAGGCGAGCAGCAGCAGCAGGCTGATCCAGCGCCCGGCGACCTGCAGGGAGAAGTGGACCGGCTCGGGACCGGGCACTGGCCCCTCGCTTCCCCGGCTGCGCAGCAGCGAGCGCGCCATGACGGCGGCAATGGCAATCACGATGGTTTCGCCCAGCGTATCGATGGCTCGGAAATCCACCAGGATGACGTTGACGACATTATGCCCATGTGCCGCCACGAGGCTCATCTGGCCGAAGAAGTGGCTGGCGGCGGATACATGCTCGCGCGCGGCCATGTCCATCACCGCCAGGAACAGCAGCGCGCTGATGCTGGTTGCGAGTAGGGCATCGCGCTTGCGCATGGCGCGGGTGCGGGTCGCCGGGCTGGCGAGCGGTACGGCCAGCAACAGGGCCGAGAGCAGCACGACGAGCAGCGCTTCCACGGTGAACTGGGTGAGCGCGAGATCCGGCGCGCCGTTCATCAAGAAGGTGATCGCGGCGGCAAAACCCGCAAGGCCGGTGGCGATCATGCCGCTCAGCAATGTGTTGGCGCGAGCAGCGGCAATGGCTCCGCCGAGCCCGATGAGCGCGACCAGCGCCTCGCCCGGCCGGAAATCGCCGGGGAATGGGATGTCAGGCGCGACGCCGCTCTTCGCCACCGACCAGGCGATCAGCAACCCGGCGCCGCCGACCACCGCCAGCAGATAGCGGCGCAGGTCGCCATGCTGGAGCGCGTCCGTCAGCTTGCGGGAGGAGAGGATCAGGTTGCGCAGGCTGATTTCCCACAGCGGCTCGATCTCATAGGTGTTGAACTGCTTGGTCTGCCGCAGCCAGATGTGGATCTTGCGCCAGAAGGCCACGATCAGCGCGCCGATGGAGACCACGACAAAGCTCAGCAGCAGCATCGGCGTGAGGCCGTGCCACACCGTCAGGTCCACCTCCACGGCGCGGCCGTAGACCGAGGCGACCGCCGGGCGGATGGCGACGCGCGTGATCCAGTCCGGCGCGAGGCTCATGAACAGGCCGGCGGCAGAGAGCAGCAGCGGCGGCATCACCAGCGAGAAGGTCTCGCCATGCTGCACCTTGTTCACCTTGCCGCGGCCCATGAAGAACGGCCGCAGCGTCACCACTCCGGCCACGCCGACCATGACGGCGTTGACCATCACGGCGATGGCCAGCGGGATGACTTCCCAACTGCTCTCCAACTGCGCCTGGAACAGGAATTCCTTGGAGATGAAGCCGATGAACGGCGGAATGCCGGCCATGGAAAGGCTGGCACCGAGGCAGGCCAGCGCCGTCAGCGGCAGATGCCGGGCAAGCCCGCCCATGGCGCGCAAACTGTAGAGGCCCGTCGCGTGCAGCACCGATCCTGCGCAGAAGAACAATGCCGCCTTGTAGAGCGCGTGCGCGAACAGGAAGCCGATCATCGCCACCGACGCCGCCGGTCCGTCCAGCCCGACGAGCAGCACGAGAATGCCGAGTGATGCGACCGTGGAATAAGCCAGCGCGGATTTGAAGTTCTCGGCCCGCAGGGCCTGCAACGCGGCGACGAGCATGGTGACGCAGGCCACGGTGATCAGCGCGCCCCGTCCCCAGCTTTCCGCGCCGATCACCGGCTCGAACCGGGCGAGCAGATAGATGCCGAGCTTCACCATCGTCGCCGAGTGCAAATAGGCCGAGGCGGGCGTTGGCGCCTGCATCGCGTTGGGCAGCCAGAAGTGGAACGGGAATTGCGCGGACTTGGTGAAACCCGCGATCAGGATGCACACGACGATGGCCGCGCCCCACGGGCTGTCATGCAATTCGCCAACCCGCGCCACCGCCTGCGCCATGGAGTAGGTGCCGAGCACATGGCCGATCATCGCGACGGCCATCAGCAAGGCGAGACCGCCGAACGCCGTCACCTGCAGCGACATCAGCGCCGCCCGGCGGGCGCGGGCACTGCGTCCCTCAAAGCCGATGAGGAGGAAGGAGAGAATGCTCGTCGCTTCCCAGAAGACGAGGAAGACGAGCAGATTCTCGGCCAGCACCGCCCCCAGCATCGCGCTGAGAAAGAGCAGGATGTAACAGAAGAAACGGGCGCGTTCGGCCGGCGACTTGTTGGTGAGATAGCCGCCGGCATAGATCGTCACCAAGCCGCCCAGCCCGGTGATGAGTAGGCAGAGCAGGAAGGAAAAGCCATCGAGCCGCAGCGTGAAATCAAGGCCGAGCCAAGGTGCCCATTCGGCTGCTTCCCCCTTGACCCAGCCCCGTTCCACGAACTGCGCCATGTTTACGAACGCCGCGAGCAGGCCGAAGGGGAAGAGGGCGATCACCATGCCCGCACCACGCCCAATGACGTAGGCCAGCAGCGGCATCAAGCAGGCGCCGAGGAAGGAAATCAGCAATATCGTCAGCATCTGACAAACCTAATGCACAGTTTTGCCTTGTGATGCAGCACCCAAAGCGCCGCTTTGGCGAGTTTTCTCGCTTCGAATGAAGCGCAGTGCGCGGCCCTGCCAGGAAGGGTTGGCGAAACCGGTTCGTTCCGCTTATCAAAGTCGGATGATCGATCGTCGCGATTTTGCCCTGGCTATGGGTGCGAGTGTTCTGCTGGCCGGCTGTGCCGACAAGCGGGAGGGGATGAATGACCCGGTGGCCCGCCTGCAGGCGATGGAGCGCGCGATCGGCGGCAGGCTGGGCGTGCTCGTTCTCGATACCGGCAGCGGACGCAGCTTTGGCTGGCGCACGGACGAGCGCTTCTGTCACTGCTCGACCTTCAAATTGTCGCTGGGGGCAATGGCCCTGCGCGAGAGCGACGCCGGGCGCCTCGATCTCGCGGAAGAGCTGAGCTTCAGCCAGGCGGACCTCGTCGCCTACGCGCCGGTGGTTGAAGAAAATCTCGCCAAAGGGCGCTTGCCGATCCTCACCTTGGCTGAGGCGATCCAGATCACCAGCGACAATGCCGCCGCCAACATCCTCATGCGCCGGCTCGGCGGCCCCGAGGCGTTGACGCGCTTCTGGCGGGAGATTGGCGACAGCACGAGCCGGCTGGATGGCTATGAGCCGGAGATCAATGTGATCCCGCCCGGCACCGAGCAGAACAGCACCACGCCAGCGGCGATGGCGCAGACTGTGCGCAAGATCGTGCTGGGCGATGTGCTCGGCGCGGCCAGTCGCGATCGGCTGAGGGACTGGATGGTGCAGACCCAGAGCGGGCGCAATCGCATCAGGGCCGGCATTCCCGCCGATTGGCAGGGCATGGACAAGACGGGCACCGGGATGCGCCAGGGCGTCGGCAACAAGACCAACGATCTGGCGGTGTTGGTCCCGCCGGGCGGGCGCAGTCCGTTGATCGTGATCGGCTATGTCGAGACGCCGACCTTCGCCGAAGATGTCCGCCCGCAAGACGAGGCCGCCCTCAAGGCGCTGGGCGCCCTCGCGGTCTCCTGGAGCGCCTGATCGCCATCGGCGAGTGGGCGACCAGGAATTCGTCATTCCCGCGTACGCGGAAATCCAGTTCCACGCCTGCGCCGGGAAGCAACGTCCAAGCTGGATTCCCGCGTGCGCGGGAATGACGGAGGTGAAGCGCCTTCGCGATTAACCCCCTGACCCTAAAACCTAATCCACGAACGCCCGCTCGATCACATAATCCCCCGGCTTGGCATTCGAGCCCTCCTCAAAGCCGAGCGCGTCGAGGCGGGCGGAAAAGTCGCGGATCATCGCCATTGATCCGCACATCATCACCCGGTCCGTTTCCGGGTCCAGGCGCGCGGGGCCGCTCAGGCCGCGGAACAGCGTGCCGTCGTCGATCAGGGCATCGAGCCGCCCCGTGGTGCGGAAAGGCTCGCGCGTCACCGTGGGGCAGTAATGGAATTGCAGCAGGGCCTGATCCTGCACCAGCGGATCGCCGGCGAGTTGGCTTTCCAGATCGGTGCGGCATGCCAGATCGGCGACCGTGCGCACGCTGTGCGCGAGCATGACCTGGCCGAAATACTCATAGACATCCGGATCGCGCACGAGGCTGAGGAAGGGCGCGAGGCCCGTGCCGGTGGAGAGCAGGAACAGGCGGCTGCCGGGCCGCAGGGCGTCCATCACCAGCGTGCCGGTGGGCTTGCGGCCAAGATAGAGACTGTCGCCGGGCTGGATCTTGCACAGGCGCGAGGTGAGCGGGCCATCCTCGACGCGGATCGAGAGAAATTCCAGTTCCTCGGCATAAGCGGGGCTGGCGATGGAATAGGCGCGCAGCAGCGGCCGCCCATTCTCACCCGGCAGGCCGAGCATCACGAACTCGCCGGAGCGGAAGCGGAAGCTCGCCGGCCGCGTGATCGCGAAGCTGAAGAGATGGTCGTTCCAGTGCTTCACCCAGCGAACGGATTCCACGCTGAGTGCGCCGGTCGGCTCGAGCTCGAAGCCGTGATGGGTCATGTCATTCATGGGGGAACCTTACAGTGGCGGGATCGAACATGGGCAGCGCGGGCCAGAGTTCAACCGTCCGTAGCGCCGCGCCGAGCGAATCCAGCGCCATACGCAGCGCTGGCGCCCCCTCGGGCTGCACGACAAGCGCGACCGTCGCGGGCGTTTGATCCGCGTGTGCCCCGTCGGGCAGGCGGATCAGGCTGAGCAGAAGCGCCTCGCCATCGCTGAGCCGGGGGCAATCGACGTCGGCAAAGGACAGCTTCTCGCGCGCGTGACGGTTCAGCACCGCCATCATCATGTGGAAATGCGGGAAGCCGGCCATGAGATCCGCCTTGTGAAAGACGGGGCCGACATCGCCGCACGGGCAGCGCCCGCAAGAGACCGCCTTTGCCCAATGCCGCATGGCCCAGACGAGCAAACGGCCGCCACGATCAAGCGAGGAAAGCGGGCAATCCAGAAACGCATACATGGGCAATCTCTCCCGTGGCAGGCAGGGGCGATGGCAGGCGGCGCTGGCTCCGGCAAGGCAAGCGCGCATATCGCCGGTGGAAGGACGTCCCCGGCCTGCTGCACCTGCAGGCCGGGAACGTCCGCGCCGCGCGAAGAGGGGTTCGCGCGGGTGAGGGCGTTGCGACTGCATCATCTGCTAATGACAATGAATCGCATTAACAGCGTCATGCCGATCCCTGTGGACGTCGTCAAGCGCGATCTGCATCTTTCGCTTCATCCGAGCGCCGAGCGGTGATGCGAAGGATCAACTGGCATCCCGCACCATGCCCCGCTATGCGCGGCCAGCGGCGATTGCGTGGCATCGAGTCAGCGCCGTCGCACGAACGGGCAGCATCAGGATGCGCTGCCTGAAGCAAGGAGAACCATCTATGCCCGCCCTGCGCCCCGATATCGATCCCGATGGCCTGCTCGAATATTCGGTGGTCTTCACGGATCGCTCGCTCAATCACATGAGCCAGGCTTTCCAGGGCGTGATGCGCGATATCCACGCCACCTTGTGCGAAGTCTACAAGGCCGAGCGCGCGGTGGTCGTCCCCGGTGGCGGCACCTATGCGATGGAAGCAGTCGCCCGCCAGTTCGCCACCGACGAAACCGTGATGGTCATCCGCAACGGCTTCTTCTCCTATCGCTGGACGCAGATTTTCGAGGCGGGATCGATCCCCGCGTCGGAATCGGTCATGAAGGCCCGCCGCATCGGCAATGGCGGCGCGGACCAGCCTTTCGCGCCCGCGCCCGTCGACGAGGTCGTCGCGGCCATCCGTGCCGAGCGGCCCGCCGTCGTCTTCGCGCCGCATGTCGAGACCGCCTCGGGCATGATCCTGCCGGACGATTATATTCGCGCCGTCGCGGACGCGGTGCATGAGGTGGGCGGCCTCTTCGTGCTGGACTGCATCGCCTCGGGCTGCATCTGGGTGGACATGGTCGCGACCGGCGTCGACATCCTCATTTCCGCCCCGCAAAAGGGCTGGTCCGCGCCGCCATCGGCTGGGCTGGTGATGATGAATGCCGCCGCGCTGGAGCGCTGCCGTGCCCGCCAGTCCACCAGCTTCGCGATCGATCTCGCCAAGTGGAACAGCATCATGGAAGCCTATCTGAACGGCGGCCATGCCTATCATGCCACCATGCCCACCGATGCGCTGCGCACCTTCCACAAGGCGATGATGGAGACCAAGCAGATCGGCTTCGATACGCTGCGCGCCGCGCAGTGGGAGCAGGGCAATGCCGTGCGGGCGATGCTGGCGGAGCGGGGCGTGCGGTCGGTCGCCGCCGATGGCTTTGCCGCGCCGGGCGTGGTCGTGGTGTTCACGGAGGATGCCGCGATGCAAACCGGCAAGCCTTTCGCCGCACTCGGCCTCCAGGTCGCCGGCGGCGTGCCGCTGATGGTGGACGAAGGCCCGGATTATCGCAGCTTCCGCATCGGCCTCTTCGGCCTCGACAAGCTCAAGGACGTCCCCGCCAGCCTCAAGCGGTTGGAAACGGCGTTCGATCAGCTGTTCTGAGCTGATCCGTCAGCCCTCTCCTGCCAGCAGGAGAGGGTTGGACTGGGCTGGATACTTTGCCGTTCTTCACAGGAGAGCGCGCCAAAAACCGACCGTCGTATACGACAGCAAAGCAGGTGTTCAGCAATCTACCGTCCTAAATTGTGGCATGGCACTTGTGACAACATCAAGACACCCCGCGCCTGTGAAGAATCGATAGTGTTTGGGCGTTCCTTCTGCCGCCCGCCAAGCTTTGGACTGAGCTTCGAAAAAGGGATCGCCCTCTACTCGGTATGCAAAGTGGTGAGGGATTAAACCGGTCCCAAGCTCACTTTCTGTACTCAACGGAAATTCATCCAGCATTCGCACGATTAGCGAAGCGCCTTTCGAAAACCTGACCTCAAATAGCCGATCACCATCTGCTATCTCAAACGTCGCTCGATTCAGCTGCCAATCAAAAGACATCAGATCAGCGTGGTCGGCATGATTCCAAGGCGCGCCGCTTTCGATTGGAAAGTATCGGATCATGATGGGAGACGTAGCGGTTGAAAGCGAGCAACGCCACAACGTCGGTCTCTAGCCAAGCCTTCTCTGACGTTCGCCCTCTGACCACCGAGCATCAAAGCGGACTAACTGCCCCCGAGTAAAGGTTCCGCCACCCTACACGGCCTGAAGCCACGTCAACCCTGCCAGCCATTGCCGCGCCCGCCACGCGCTACAACAGGCCGTGTTCGGCGAAGCTGAAGACGGCCTGACCGGCGATAACCCAGTGGTCTGCCACATGAATGTCCAAGGCCCGCGCCGCTTTGATGATTTGGTCCGTCATGATCCGGTCGGCTTTGCTCGGCTCGGCGATGCCGGAAGGATGGTTGTGCGCAAGGATGAGGTTTGTTGCCCCAAGAGTGATGGCGGTCGCTACGATTTCCCGCACATAGACTGGGGTGCTGTCATATCCTCCTGACCAATGCGTACGGCTGTCGAGCACATGTCTGAGCCGACTTAGATAGACGACATGGAAATGCTCGACGCGGCAATGCCCGATTTCCGCGGCAAGGTGACGTTTCATCTTGTCAGCATCGAGCGGCTGTCTGGCCTTCAGCGCTTCCGATGCCAGCACACTGAGATGAAGACTTCGAAAATCCTTGATCGCGCGTATCTGGGCCTCCGAAGCGCCCCGCAATTTGAGGACGTCCGGTGGAGCGTGGACCAGCTCAGCCAGCGAGGCGAATTGCCCGGAAAGCTGCTTTGCGATCGCCCATGGCCTGGGCAAGCCATAGAGCGCAAAAAGACCTGTCAAAAGGCTCAAGGAATGCTTCATCGGCCGTTTGATGATCCGTGAAATGGTCATGCTTCTGAGATGCATTAACCATAAGAGGGACCCTAGGCGCCTGTAAAGCGGACTTATGTCTACAAGTGCACATAAGCTGTGGACAAATTTCTACCCTTACAATTCCCGCAGGGCCCGCGAGGGCCGCAGCGACATCAGTGGGATCGATCCCGCCAGCCCGATGCCCAGCGTGATGATCGCGCCGCCCGCCAATGTCGCCAGCACCACGCCCCAGTCCGGCGCCCAGCCAAACTCGAACACCTGTACGATGACATACCAGGCCGCGCCCATGCCGAGCGCCAGCGAAACCAGCGCCAGCGTGGCGGCGAGCAGCGCATATTCCATGGCCTGCGTGCCGAGGATCTGCCATCGCGTCGCGCCCAGCGTCTTGAGGATCACGCTGTCATAGCTGCGCGCCTGCCTTGAGGCAGCGATGGCGCCGATCAGCACCGCGACGCCCGCGAAGATGGCGATGGAGGCCGCCGCCACGATGGCGCCGGACATCTGCTCCAGCAGCCCGCTGATCTGCTCCACCACTTCGGCCACCGCGATCACCGAGACGCCCGGGAAGGCGGCGAGCAGCGCGCGCGTCACGCCCGCGCCTTGCGCTTCGTCCATGGTGATGGTGGCGGTGAGACTGTGCGGCGCACTTGCCAGCGCGCTGGGCGAGAAGACCATGACGTAATTGAACCCCATGCTGTCCCAATTCACCTTGCGCAGCGATGCGATTTTGGCTTCGATTTCGCGACCGAGCACGCTCACCGTCATGCTGTCGCCGATCTTGAGGTTGAGGGTCTTCGCTGCCTCTTCGTCCAGCGAGATGAGCGGCGGACCGGCATAATCGGGCGTCCACCACTGGCCCGCGACCAGATCGCTTCCCTCCGGCAGCGTCGCGCTATAGGTCACGCCGCGCTCGCCGCGCAGGAACCAGGCGCCTTCGGGCAGCGTCTCCATGTCGGCGACGCGCTGCCCGGCATAAGCGACGATGCGCCCGCGCAGCGCCGGGACGACGTTCAGCTCCGCCGCCGGCGCCTCTTGCGCCACGATCTGCCGGAAGCGCGCTTCCTGATCGGACGGAATATCGAGCACGAACTGGTTGGGCGCCTTCTTGGGCACCGTCCGGTCGATCTCGGCGGTGAGGCTGGTCTGCACGCCGGCCAGCGTGACGAACAGCGTGAGCGCCAGCCCCAGCGCGATCACCAGCGCGGACGTCTGCGCGCCGGGGCGATAGAGATTGGCGATGGCGAGGCGCCAGAGCGGCCGACGCGGGCGCGGCACGCGCCGGGCAATCGCGCTGATCCCCCAGCCGAGCAGCAGCAGCACGCCCAGCACCGCCGCCGTCGCCCCCAGCACCGCAGCAGAAAACAACGGCTCGCGCGCCGTGCCGAGCGCTATCGCCAGCACCGCCAGCACGCCCAGCACCACGCCCGCCACGCTGCGCCGGTCCAGCCGGCTGCGCGGCTCGACATGCGCGCGCAGGATCGCGGCGACCGGCAGCGTTCGCGCCCGGTCGAGCGGCGGAAGGGTGAAGATATAGGCGATCAGCAGGCCATAAGCCGCGCTCGTGATGAGCGGCAGCGGATGGATGCGGAAGCCCGGCTGCACCGGCAGAACATCGCCCAGCACGGCGATCAGCGCCGGCGGCAGCAGCGCGCCCGCGATCAACCCGCAGGCAATGGCGATCGCCGCGACCGTGCCGATCTGCATCAGATAGATCCGCTCGATATCCGCCGAGGTTGCCCCCAGCACCTTGAAGGTTGCGATGCCGCCACGCTTGATCGCGAGATAGGAGGAGACGCCATTGCTCACCCCGATGCCCGCGGTCACCAGCGCGGTGAGGCCGATGAGGCTCAGGAACTGCCCCATGCGCTCAATGAAGCGACTGGTGCCCGGCGCCGCATTCTCCCGGTCGCGGAACGACCAGCCTGCCTCGGCCTGCTCGTCCTCCAGCCGCTTGCGCAGCGCCTCGACATCGGTGCCCGGCGCCACGCGGACGCGATATTTGCTCTCATAGAGGCTGCCCGGCTGGATCAGCCCCGTGCGTCGTAGCCCCTCGAGCGAGACGATGGCGACCGGCCCCAGCGTAAAGCCTTCGCCCACCCGGTCCGGCTCCTCGGCGATGATGCCGGCGATGGTGAAGGTCGCGGTGCCATAGCGCAGCGCATTGCCGGGCTTGATCTGCAGCCGCTCCGCCAGCGCCTCGCCGATCAGGATGCGGTCGGCGGGCAGCGAGGCATAGCTCCCCGCGCGGAGCAGCAGCTTGCCATAGAGCGGATAGGCGCCATCGACGCCCTTGAGTTCGGTCAGCACTGCCGCGGGGCCATCGGTATCGCCGGCCCCCACTGCATTCGCCATCGCCCGCAGCCGGATCGTCTCGCTCATCGTGCCCAGCGCGCGCAGCGTCTGCTTCTCGGCCTCGCTCGCCTCGCGCTGGCTCATCCGCGCCTCGATATCGCCGCCCAGGATCGTCTGCCCCCGTGCGGAAATCTCGCTGGTGATGGAGGTCGTCAGGCTGCCGATCGCCGCCAGCGTCGCCACGCCCAGGAACAGGCAGACGAACAGCAGCCGCAGTCCGCGCAGGCCCGCGTTTAGATCGCGCCGGGCAATGGACCAGCTCGCCCGCAGGCCCAAAGTCCTCGTGCGCGCCGCCCTCATGCGGCCGCGCCCTCCACGATCAGCCCGTCGCGCATTTCCACGATGCGGTCGCAGCGCTGGGCCAGATCGGGATCATGGGTGATGATGATCAGCGTCGCCCCGCTCGCCTGCTGGCGGGTGAACAGCAGGTCGATGATCGCCGCGCCGGTGTGCCCGTCCAGATTGCCGGTCGGCTCGTCGGCAAAGATGATCTGCGGCCCCGGCGCCACTGCGCGTGCAATCGCCACGCGCTGCTGCTCCCCGCCGGAAAGCTGCGCGGGATAATGGTCGATGCGATGGCCAAGGCCCACCGCCGTCAGCTCCGCGCGCGCCCGGGCAAAGGCATCCTCAAGCCCCGCCAGCTCCAGCGGCACCGCGACATTTTCCACCGCTGTCATCGTCGGCAGCAGGTGGAATGCCTGCAGCACGATGCCGATCTGGCCGCGCCGCGCGCGCGCCAGCCCGTCCTCATCCAGCGTGCTGAAATCCGTGCCCGCCACGCTCACGCTGCCGCTGCTCGCCTGCTCCAGACCAGAGAGCACCGCCATCAGCGAGGACTTGCCCGATCCCGATGCGCCGAGGATCGCAATGCTCTCCCCGCGCATTATGTCCAGGTCCACGCCCTTGAGGATGTCCACCTTCGCCTCGCCCGTGCCGAGCGAGAGGGTGACATTGCGGGCGCGGATCGCGATATGGGAGGCATCGATGGGTGCATGCATGCGGAAAGGGCCTCGCGTGGCAAAGACGTTTACTCGTTATGGTGTCTCATTGCTGCTTGTCCAAGCACTGCTCGCCTGTTCTTCACAAAGTCCCGACACTCAGGGGGATGCCAGTGCCGGCAATAACGCCGCCGCAGCCCTCTCCAATACGGCAAATGCCGCTAACGCCAGCAGCGCCCCGGTCGCGGACCGCAAGCTGGTCGTGGTCTTCGGGGACAGCCTCTACGCTGGTTACAATCTTGGGCCACGCGAGGGCTTTGCCCCCGTGCTGGAGCGCGCGCTGGAGGGGCAGGGCGTGCCCGCGCAGGTGGTCAATGCCGGCGTCTCGGGCGATACCACCGCAGCCGGCCGCCAGCGCCTCGCCTTCACGCTCGACGGGCTGGAGCGCAAGCCGGACCTCGTGATCGTCGGCCTCGGCGGCAACGACATGCTGCGCGGCCTGGAGCCCAAGGAAACCCGCGCCAATCTCGATGCGATCCTCGCCGACCTGCAAAAGCGCGGCATCCCCACCATGCTCACCGGGATGGTCTCCGCCCCCAATATGGGCGCCGACTACGCCAAGGCCTTCGATCCGATCTTCACCGATCTCGCGAAGAAATACGACGCGCCGCTCTACCCCTTCTTCCTCGATGGCGTGATCGGCAACCGCACCCTCATGCTCCCCGACGGCATTCATCCCAATCCGCAGGGCGTGGAGACGATTGTTGGGCGGGTTGGGCCACTGGTGGCGGGGGTGTTGAAGGGGGAGGGGAAGGAGTAGCGCGCCGCACTAAGGCTCCGCCACACCTATGCACGTCATGCTGAACTTGTTTCAGCATCCATGGAGTGAGTAAGCTAAAACTTGTGCAAATAATTCAGAGTGGCATCGAAAACCGGTTCAGCCTTTGGGTCTAAAATCGTGTCCTTGAGGGATACCTGCAAACCCTCGCACGATCCAGCCCACTGCGGTCGTCAAGACGAGCATGAAAATTAAAAACGCGCCGGTCCACTGAATCGTCTCGAAAGCGTGGGATTTCCACTCAGACCAGCGGTGGTTAGAAAAACCCGTGTTGGCCGCTCGGATCATTTCGGGTGTCAGGCGGAAGTTTTCCACACGAGCAGAAACGTAGTTCGACACTTCTTCATTATACTGGTCGTTGGTCCAATAAGTCCATTGTTTCGAAGTGTCTTGTTCAGCGCGCTTGTAAAGGATTTTGGTGTCCTTCGTTCTAAAACAAAGGATAATATCTTCTTCCTTTCCCCCTATTAATATATTCCGTGCGGTGTATTCGCTTAGGTCAGGGTAATCGCAGGGGGTCGTGGTGAAGGTCCAAGGATCATCAGGAGTTTCAGTATCAAATACAACATAGGTGGTAGGCCCTTCTGAAAAGAGAACGAAAACGCCTACGATTATGCCGATGCCTGAGATGAGGTAGCTGACCCGCCTGCCCCCCTCGAACCAATTTATGCCCACGCTATCAGCCCCCGTCTATTTTGCACTTATCTTGTTTGTGTCGAACACTGCTCCCTGATTGTCACATAGCTTGCCGAAGACGGTCCGTCACCCCAAACACCCCCATTCCCCTCCCGCCCCACACGCGCTAGGGCGGCGCGATGATCCGCCTGACCGGTCTAACCTTGCCCCTCGATCACCCGGACGATGCGCTCGCGCCCGCCATTGCCGCGCGCCTTGGCATTCCGCAGGCCGATCTGCTCAGCCATGAGGTCGTGCGGCGCGGCAATGATGCGCGGCGCAAGAGTGCGATCCTGCTCGTCTATTCCGTGGACGTTGCCCTGCGCGACGAAGCCGCCGTGCTAGCGCGGTTCGTGGGCGACAAGGATGTGCGCCCGCGCCCGGATACGGACTATCGCTTCGTCGCCCGCGCGCCGGAGGGCTGGTCCGGCCTGCGCCCGGTGGTCATCGGCGCCGGGCCGTGCGGGCTGTTCGCGGGGCTGATCCTCGCGCAGATGGGCTTCCGCCCGATCATCGTGGATCGCGGCAAGGTGGTGCGGGAGCGGACCAAGGATACCTGGGGCCTGTGGCGCCGCTCGCAATTGAACCCGGATAGCAATGTCCAGTTCGGCGAGGGCGGGGCGGGCACCTTTTCGGACGGCAAGCTCTATTGCCGGGTGAAGGACCCGCGCTTCCTCGGCCGCAAGGTGCTGGAGGAGTTTGTCCGCGCCGGCGCGCCGGAGGACATCCTCACCGAGGCGCATCCGCACATCGGCACCTTCCGCCTTGTCACCATGGTGGAGAGCATGCGCCGCACCATCGAGGGGCTTGGCGGCGAATATCGCTGGCAGACGCGGGTGGACGGGCTGGAGCTGGATCGCAGCCCGGATGGCAGCATGGCCCTGCGCGGGCTCCATTTGCACGATGGCAGCTTTCTGGAGGCCGATCATGTCGTCCTCGCCGTCGGCCACAGCGCCCGGCCGACCTTCGAGATGCTGCACGAGCGGGGCGTGTTCATCGAGCCAAAGCCTTTCTCGCTCGGCGTGCGCATCGAGCATCCGCAGGCCTGGGTGGATGAGGCGCGCTACGGGCGGTACGCCAAGCATCCGGTGCTGGGCGCGGCGGCCTATAGCCTCAGCCATCACTGCGCGAACGGGCGCACCGTCTACAGCTTCTGCATGTGCCCGGGCGGCCGGGTGGTCGCGGCGACCTCCGAGGAAGGGCGTGTCGTCACCAATGGCATGAGCCAATATTCCCGCGCCGAGTTCAATGCCAATTCGGGGCTGGTGGTCGGCATCGATCCCGCCCGCGATTATCCCGATGGGCCGCTGGCGGGGATCGCGCTGCAGCGGCATTGGGAATCGCTGGCCTTCGTCGCGGGCGGCTCCAACTATTGCGCGCCGGGGCAGACGGTGGGGGATTTTCTGGCCGGCCGCGCGTCCACGGAACTGGGCAGCATCACCCCCTCCTACAAGCCGGGCGTCAAGATGACGGACCTATCATCGTGTTTGCCGGATTTCGTGCTGGAATCCTTCCATGAGGCGATCCCCGCCTTCGGCCGCCAGATCGCGCGCTACGATCATCCCGATGTGGTGATGACTGGCGTGGAAACGCGCACCTCCTCACCGATCCGCATCACCCGCGGCAAGGACTATCAGAGCCTCAACGTCGCCCGCCTGTTCCCCGCCGGCGAGGGCGCGGGCTATGCCGGCGGCATCCTCTCGGCGGCGATGGACGGCATCAAGGTCGCCGAGGCCGTGGCGCAGAGCATCATGGCGCGGCGGTAAGGTAGCGAGCCGAAGCCTGCGCGGATAACCTCACACTTCGTCATTCCCGCGAACGCGGGAATCCAGGTCAGCGCTTGCGTTATGGGACAGTGTCGAAGCTGGATTCCCGCGTTCGCGGGAATGACGAGGGATGAGGATCAGGGGAAGGCCGATCCGCACCCGCCGTTCACCCGGGCTTGCGATCCCAAACCGTAATCGTCCCGGCATCGCCATCCACCCGCACCCAGTCGCCGGTACGGATGGCATCCAGCGGGTCCTGATCGCACTCGGTGACCGTCGGCGTGCGCATCACCACGGCGCCGAGCGCGGCCTTTGTGGTCATGATGTTGAACACCATCGCCACCGGCGAGGCGCCGCGCAGCTTGGACATGTGGAAGATGCTCGACCAGCCCGAGGAGCCTTTCGCGCCCGGAAACACCAGCACCTTGCCGGCAAAGCTCACGCCCTTCAGCTCATGACGGCTCTCGATCACCGTGCCGCTCATCGGGTTGACGCCGCCCCAGCCGGAGATCGTCTCGCGCGTCACCAGCGCCTCGCCCTCGGCGACGCCGGGCACGACAGAGCGACCGCGGATGATGAGGCGGGGCTTGTCCAGAACGTCGCTCATGCCAGGGCTCCTTTCCACTTGCCGGTACAGGCCGCATCCACGCAGTCGGCGGTGGTGCCATACCAGCCCTCAATGCCCATCATCGCGGGCAGATAATGCACCTGCTTGGCGCTATCGAGCGCTGCGACCTTCGTGCCCTTGGGCACCGCCTGGCTGATCGCCGAGCAGGTGTCGGTCATGAGGTAGGCGCCCGCATCGCGCAGGATCTTGGAATAGCCATTGGCGTCCGCCGTCGCCTTCACCGCCCGGCTGGTGAACACCCACAAAGCGCTGTTGGCGCTCACCTTGCGGCCCTCGATCAGCGCGCAGACCTGGGCGATTTGCTCGATGGAATAATGCGGGCAGCCGAGCATGACATAATCGACATCCTCGCTGGAGCCGACGCTGTTCAGCGTCTCGTAGATGCGCCGCCGGGCCGCCGCGTCATAGACGAAGCGCTCGCCTTTCGCCGCGCCGCCGAAGGCCGTCTCCACGCTCGGCGCCTCGGGGGTGATGCCGACCATGTGATACATCTCGACGCCGCCGGACGAGGCCGCGGCCGCGCCGAAATGCTTGTGGCGGATGAGGCTCGCCTCGCTGATGTCCCCGGTGATGACGGGGATCGTGTCCTGCACGGCATCGCCGACGAAATAGCCGAGCATCCCCCATTCGAAGATGCTGTCGACCGGCACCTGCACGTCCACGCTATGCTGCCCCTTGCGGAAGTCGTCGCGGTGGAAGCCCCAGTCGGGAATGCGCTTGGCCAGCATCGCGGCGCTGGTGGATTCGCGTCCCTCGCAATTGGTCCGCGCGCCGATGACGGAGTTGGCGAACACCACCGCGCTCGATTCCATCCACGCGCAGTGCTCGCCCATCACCGGCACGTTGCCGGCGAGATAGGGCGTGCAGGTCTTGAGGATCTGGATACCGTGGGCGGCGACTTCCGCCTCGTCGGAGACGAAATTGTCGTGCGCCTCCGCCGTCATGCCCTGCTCCTGCCACAGCGTGGGGTCCATGCCGCCCTGCAGATGGCAGGAAAAGGCGTTCATGCGCGGCACGTCCACCACTTCGTCGCTGTCGAGATCGAAGCGGGAGAAGACGGCGCGGTAATCGCCGCCATCCGCCGCGTAATAATCTTTCACCCATTGCGGGGCGGAGCCGGGCACGCCGGCAACGTTGTTTGTCTCGACGAAGCGCTCCGCGCCAAGCGCGTCGGCATAGCGGATGAGCAGTTCCATGGCTTTTTGGGTCGCGGCGCCGGACTGTCCGTCCAGCATGGCTTGTTCGGCATCGGTCAGCATCACCATGGCAGGCTCTCCATTATTCGTTACCTTACTATCGATCAGGATGGCGCGAGAAGCAAGGCTCGTGATTGTCGCGCAACGCGAAGCCTGCCCCTTCGGGCACCAAAAAATCCGTGGTAAATGCTCTTTTCACACTGGGGGGATAGAGGCATAGTCTCCTGAGCCATTGAATCACGGGCCTTTGCCGGGCCGCTGGGAGTTGATGTGAGCGCTGCTTTCCGCTTTCCGCGGTTCTTCATGACCAATGCTGGACCGTGCCCCTATCTGCCTGGGCGCACGGAGCGGAAGGTGTTTACCGAACTGACCGGCGAGCACGCGTCCGAGCTCAACGACGCGCTGGGCCGCATCGGCTTTCGCCGCAGCCAGAACGTCGCCTATCGCCCGAGCTGCGCGGATTGCACGGCCTGCGTCTCGGTGCGGATCGTGGCGAACGAATTCAAGCCCAACGCCACCCAACGCCGCCTCGTGCGCCGAAATAGCGATCTCGTTGTGCGGGCGTGCAAGCCCTGGTCCACCGACGAGCAATTCTCGCTGCTCCAACGCTATCTCGCCGCCCGCCACCCGACTGGCGGCATGACCGAGATGGACGAGATCGATTTTGCCGACATGGTCGAGCAGACGCCGGTCGAGACCTATCTCATCGAATATCGCGAGCCGGGCGAAGACGGCCGCCCCGGTCGGCTGATCGGCGCCTGCCTGACCGACAAGCAGGGCGATGGGCTGTCGATGATCTACAGCTTCTTCGAGCCGGAACTGGAAGGCCGCAATGGCCTGGGCAGCTACATCATCGTCGACCACATCCTTCGCGCCCAACGCGCCGGCTTGCCTTATGTGTACCTCGGCTACTGGGTCGAAGGCTCGGACCGGATGAATTACAAGGTCCGCTATCAGCCGATGGAAAAGCTCGGCCGCGCCGGCTGGGAGCGGCTGGTGCTGCCGGCAGCCTCCGCAGAAACGCAAAGCGCCGTGCGCCCGGAGCAGAGCCTGACTCGCGACCATGAGGGGCGGGTTCTCAAATAATCGGCCTGCGTCGGTCTGAACGGAGGGTGTCGTGCGCTAGGAGTTCCGCACTTGAGAGCAGGTAAGGCTAAGCCTGCGGCTGGAAAGTCGTGGGGAGTGGTCTTTGCCAAACCTCCCCGTTCGTGCTGAGTAGGGTCTGAGTGGCGCCGCAGGCGCGTATCGAAGAGCCGTATCGAAGCATCGCAGCGCATAGGCTGGTCCTTCGATACGCCGCTTCGACAGGCTCAGCAGCTACTCAGGACGAACGGACGGGAGATCCGCAATGTCGTCGAGTCCGGAACGTCCGCTTTCGAGCTGAAAACTCGAAAAGCCGCTCTTTGTGCAAGAGCGCCTCGTGCACACCCCCACCCCAAAACGCTAAGGGTCCGGCCGCTCGAAAGCTGCCGGACCCCTGCTGGAAAGCCCCCCGGTTCCAGTTCGCTCGGGGCGTGTGGCCGCGATGTTGCGCCTTGCGGTCATGCGCCTTGGTGCGAGCGATAAGGGGAGGCTATCAATGCCTTAGCGGCTTGGCGAGTCCGGTGGCCGGGCTGCCCGTCCCAAAGTGGATCAGCCGAAAGGCCCGTGCGTCAGCCTGCCAGAGCGGGGGCGATTGCCGCGCAGAGCGAGCCCAGCCCGGCGGCGTCGGCCTCGTCGAAGCGGGCGGGGCGGGGACTGTCGAGATCGAGCACGCCGATCAGCGCGCCCTTATGGATCACCGGCACGACCAGTTCCGATGCAGAGGCGGCATCGCAGGCGATGTGGCCGGGGAAGGCGTGGACATCCTCGACGCGCTGGACCTGCCGGGTCGCCGCAGCCGTACCGCACACGCCGCTGCCCAGCGCGATGCGGATGCAGGCCGGCTTGCCTTGAAATGGGCCGAGCACCAGCACCTCATCCACCAGCCGGTAGAAGCCGGCCCAGTTGAGGTCCGGGACATATTGCCAGATCAGCGCTGCGACATTTGCCATATTGGCGATGGCGTCTGGCTCGCCCTCGGTCAGCGCGCGCGCCGCAGCGAGGAGATCGGCATAAAGAGCGGGCTTGTCGCTGCCCGTTGCGGGAGAAAAATCGTACATGCCTGCCCATTTAGGTGCCGCCTGCCACCCGCGCCAGCCTCTTGGCTCTTGCGGATCGGGCCGCCGCATGGTCTTCAGGCTCAGGATTATCGGGCGGTTAACGAAACGGGGAAGCAGCCATGGAGCCGATCGGGCAGACAGGCGTGAGCGAAGCGGAGGAGATGCGGGCGCTGGGCCGGGACGTAGGGCGCCGTGGCGTGGAGCGGCTGGGCGCCGGCATGACGCGCTTGGTGGAGGAGACCTCCGCGCTCTATCGCTGGGCGCTGACGATGCTGGTTCTGCTGAATGCCGGCGGCCTGTGCCTGAGCCTGCTCGCGCGGGACAGCCTCGGGCCGGATGCCCTCTCGCAAGTGGCTCTGACCTTCTTCGGCGGCATGATGATGGCGCTGCTGGCGGCGCTCGTTGGCTTAGCGCTCACGGTCCCACTGGCTGCAGCGATGCGGCGAGCGCTGACGGATTGGACCGAGGTTTCGCTCTCCGGCGAGCTGAGCGACGCGGCGACGGCCTCGGCCCGCCATGTTCGTCGGATGGGGACGGTGTGGATCGCCGCTATGGCCCTTGTCGGACTGATTGCGCTGGCGTTGTTTGCGGCGGGGGCGCTCATGTTGGGTGAGCGGCTGGGCGCCTTCGGTCCCTCGAGCGAGCCCACCGCTGCGGTGGAGAGCGCGGCGCCCGAGGCCGCAGCGAACAGCACTGCGCCCGCCAGTCCTCTGCCTGAAGCCGCCGCCCCACGGGCGTCGGCGGTTGCTCCGGCGTCCAGTCCTGCTACGCGCCCGGTCCCAAGCCAAACACAGGCGCAGCCACGCGCCGCGACAGCCGCACCTGCGCCCGCAGCGCGGAGCGAGCGGCAGGCCTCACCGCCCCCGGTCCGATCCGCGCCTGCACGCACCACATCGCAGTCCGCGTCCGCCAATCCGGCCCCGCCCCCAGCCGCGTCATCGCCTTCGGTTCCCAGCGAGGCGCCGCTGCTGTCTCCCAGCGCGCCGGCCACCGGAAACTGATCGTCAGGCCCGGCAGCGATTGGCTCTTGCGACAGTGCCCCGCGCGGGTGATGAGGGGCCATGCCGCGCATCCAGATCACGCGATCGATCAGCATCGATGAGGACGAGCTTCTCGAGAGCGCTACGCGCGCGTCCGGGGCTGGCGGTCAGCATGTCAACACCACCGACAGCGCGGTCATTCTGCGCTTCGATGTCGCCGGTTCGCCGTCGCTGCCGGAGGCGGTCAAGGTGCGCCTCGCAGCGCTGGCGGGCGCACGGATGTCGGGGGAGGGGGTGCTCATCCTGCGCAGCGAGGGCTCGCGCTCGCAGTTCGAGAACCGGCGCGAGGTGCGCCAGCGGCTGTGCGATCTGATCGCGCAGGCGACCATCGTGCCCAAGAAACGCAAGCCGACCAAGCCCACCAAAGCCTCGCAGGTGCGCCGTGTCGAGGGCAAGACCAAGCGCGCGTCGGTGAAGGCCGGGCGGGGGAAATGGCGGGAGTGATGGCCTGCGAGGCCATCCGCCCCTGTCGGATCACATCTTCACGCAGCCCCGCAAGGCCGCGCGCAGCGCCATCGTCGCATTGCTGAGCGATGCCTCGCCCTCCAGCCTGCCGTTGATCCGCAGCATCGCCGTTCCTTTCTGCTGGGTCAGCAGCGGCACCAAAGGTGTGCCGGTGATGCCGCCGATCCAGTGGGTGCCGTTGGCGCTGCCACGCTGGACGGGAATGTTGACCAGGCGGCCGGCGAAATTCCAGGTCATCGTCAAGGCGTTGCCGGTGGCCGGCTTGTTGAGCAGCATCGCCATATAAGGCTTCCCGCCCTCGCAATAGAGGCTGAGGGCTTCGATGTTGGGGGATGCTGCGGCGCTGACATAGGCCATGGGCGCGCGCCCGGCGACGGGCACGACTTCCCACGGCGTGCCGGGCAGGGCCACCGCCGTCTCGGGCGGACTGTTATCGAGCAGGGTCTTGATCTCGGGCGCGACGGGCAGCCGTGTACCGGTGGCGGGGGCGTAAACGCTCAGCTTGCCGCGTTCCCACAGGCCCACCTGCACCGCCCGCCGGGCGGGGTCGATCATGATATAGGCCTGCTCCTCGCCGCCCTTGTGCTGGGCGTTGCCGGAGAGATAATAATAATTCCCGACGCGCTTGAGCGGGGTGACGACTGAGAGATTGGTCCGCAGCACGTCCATCTTCGGCCCTAGCCGGGCCTTGAGCGCCGTCGCGACGGCGCCGCGATCCAGCAGATCGATATTATCTTTGGCGTAGCTGCCCGGATATTTGCCCACGAGGCTGGCGAGGTTCGTCCATTCCGCCGGGATGCCCTGCACGGCGGCGGCCGGTGTTGCCGCTGGTCGGGGCGTCGTCGAGGCTGGCGTGCCGACCGCCGCGCTGCCCTTGCAGAGCATGAACAATCCGCCTGCCGTAAAGGCGGCATGAAAAGGGTCAGGTCTCTGACCGCGCATCAGATTGTCCTCGAACCGGATGACCCCGGCCTTTTCGTCATCATTGACGTACATATAGACGCGCCCGGAATCGCTGGGGCTGATCGGGAACGGCATGAACACGGCCGTGATCCCCTCATAGCTCGGCCCCATGAAGCTCACTGCATATTCGACGCGCGGCGGCGTGACGGTGCGGCCATGGGCGCGGAAGGTCATGCCCTTGTCGTCAATCGTGACGCGGGGCTCCTCGCTGCAATCGCCGCGCGGCGCATAGCTGCCATAGATGTGATCGAGGCCCTGGCCCTTGAGACCAGCGATTGTCAGGGCCTGTGTAGCGCTCCCTTGCAGCGCAAGCGCACAGGCAGCGATGATCACGCCGGACCGGCGCGATACGATTTTGGAAAGGATCGGAAAGGCCATGTCTACTCCCCCACGAAGTTGACGCCTTCCCTCAGATGAGCTGACTCGGGTGGGAAGGACTGTGGCCATTATCCACGAGTTAACCCAAATGGTCGAATGGTTAATGAGGGCGGAGCGTGGTCGCCTCAGCCTGCCATCACGATTTCCGCCAGAATGGCATCCAGCAGTAGCATTCCGGCCGGGGTGACGCGCAGGCGCTCGCCGGTTTGCTCGAGCAGGCCATGGCCGACCAGCTTTGCAATGGCGTCCTTGTCCACTAGCGACGGGCGGTCCAACCCGGTGCGCTGGCTGAGCGCGGCCAGATCGATCCCCTCGGCAAGGCGCAGGCCCATCATCAGCGCTTCGGCCGCCTGTTCGCCGGCGGGGAGCACCCGCTCCTCGGCGAGACCATGGCCGTTGCGGTGCAGCGCGGCCATCCAGTTCTCGGGCTTGCGATGACGCACGGTGGCCATGCCGCCGCGCCGACCATGCGCGCCGGGGCCAACGCCGGCATAATCGGCATAACGCCAGTAAGCGAGGTTGTGCCGGCTCTCCTGCCCCGGCGCGGCATGGTTGGAGACTTCATAGGCCGGGCGGCGGGCCGCCAATGTCATGGCCTGCGTCAACTCGAACAGCGTGGCGGCATGGTCCGCATCGGCGGGCACCAGCGTGCCCCGGCGCACGTCGGTTTCGAACCGCGTGCCGGGCTCGATGGTCAGTTGATAGAGCGAGAGATGATCGGTGCCGAAGCCGAGCGCGCGGGCCAGTTCGCGCTCCCAGTCCGCCTCGCTCTGGCCGGGACGGGCATAGATGAGGTCAAGGCTAACGCGCGGCACGCAAGCCTGCGCGGCCGCCAGCGCCCTGAGGCCTTCGTCCACGCCGTGCGCCCGGCCCAGAAAGCGCAAGGCATCGTCGTCCAGCGCCTGCAGGCCCAGCGAAAGGCGGTTGACCCCGGCGGACGCCACCTGCGCGAAGCGCGCGGCCTCGGCGCTGTTCGGATTGGCCTCCATGGTGATCTCGATGTCGTCCGCGACCGCCCAGTGGCCCGCCGCCGCATCGATCAGCGCGGCCACCGTCTCGGGCGGCATCAGCGAGGGCGTGCCGCCGCCGAAGAAAATGCTGCCCAGCGTCCGGCCCGGCAGCAGCGCGGCTTCATGGGCCAGATCGGCGAGCAGCGCGGCGCGCCACGCGGCCTGATCCACGGTGTCGCGGACATGGCTGTTGAAGTCGCAATAGGGGCATTTGGCCACGCAGAACGGCCAGTGGATATAGAGGGCAAGCGGCGCGGGAGAGGCCATGGCCGCCGCTATAGCGGACTGCGCGCCAAAGTCAGCCCATGGCGAATATGCCACGGTTCAGTGGTTAAATATTAATTAACAATGATTTAACGCAATTTGTTGGTGAAGAAAATGTTTTCCCAACCGTTCATACTGAGCTAGGTTCCACACCGGAACCGCAGGGGGAACGGCGGACGCACATGGACGCGGGCGAAGGGCGAGAAGTGGTGCGACGGCGTATGCGGGCGGCGATTGGCCTGCTCGCGCTCTGCACCCTGACGCCGGCGCCCGTGCTGGCCGGCGATGCGCCTTCTGCTGCCATGCCGCGCGATGCGGCTCACTTCCGCGATATCATGCTGGCTGCCCACAATGGCGAACGCGCCGCGCGGGGCGTGCCGAAGCTAGCGTGGAGCGATGAACTCGCGGCCGATGCGGCGCAGAGCGCTACCCGGCTGGCGCAGGAGCCGGACCCGATTGCGGCCCATCACAAATCCGGCGGCGCGGGCCACTATGGCGAGAATCTGTGGGCCGGCACCCGCGATGCCTATGCCTATGAGGAAATGGCGGAAAGCTGGCTGGAAGAGCGCGCGCTCTACCTGGATGCGCCGGTGCCGGATATTTCGCGCAGCGGCAATTGGGCGGATGTTGGCCATTATTCGCAGATCATCTGGGCCGGCACGCGCCGCGTCGGCTGCGCGCTCCACCCCACGGCGACGCTGGACGTGCTGGTGTGCCGCTACGATCCGGCGGGCAATGTCTACGGGCACCGCGCGTCGGTCGATTACGCGGGGCGCTGAGCGCAGGGCGTCCTTTCAGAACAGCGCCGCGACCAGTTGCTCGAAGGCGCGGGCACGGTGGCTGACGGCTTGCTTGGCCTCGATGGGCATCTCGCCGAACGTCTGCGTCGCCCCGGTCGGCAGGAACACCGGATCATAGCCAAAGCCCTGCGCGCCGCGCGGCGGCCAGACGAGACTGCCGGCGACGCGGCCCTCGAACAAAACGGTCTCGCCATCCGGCCAGGCGAGGCAGAGCGTGCAGACGAAGGCCGCGCTGCGGTCCACCTGCGGGCCTTGCGCGCAGAGCAGCCCCTCCACCTTGCCCATCGCCATATACCAGTCGCGCCCGGGCTCGCCCTCGAACCATTGCCGCTCTGCCCAATCGGCGGTGTAGACGCCGGGCCGTCCACCCAGCGCCGCCACATCGAGGCCGCTGTCATCGGCCAGCGCAGGCAGGCCGGAGGCGGTGGCGGAGGCGAGCGCCTTGAGTGCGGCGTTTTGCGCGAAGGTGGTGCCGGTCTCTTCCGGCTCGGGCAGGCCGAGCGATCCGGCAGACACCGGCGCCATGCCATAAGGCCCGAGCAGCGCGCTGATCTCACGCACCTTGCCTTCATTGTGGCTCGCGATGACGAGCTTGCCGGGTTCCAGTTTGCCGGTCATTGCGTTCATCGGGCCGAGGTGATTTTTAGGTCTGTAAAGAGAAATTCGCCAGTGGAGCAGACGATACGCACCACGGGGTCCGGCACCGCGAACGCTATTCTCGTTTCTTCGCCAGCGATCGTGCCCACGACGGACTGACCGTCGAACGTTAGAGAGAAATCATAGACCGGGGCATCTTCCGCGATGCCGAAGAGCTGATGTTCGACTTCTTGTCCACCGTGGAACTCATCCCACTGGAGGTATTGCACGACAGCATTCCTGTCCCTGGTCTTCAACCCTACCTTGCTGGCGAGCAATGCTTTCAAGATGAAGCCGGCCTGATCACCCGAGGATTGTCCCGGCGGCGACGCAGCCATGAAGTGAACGCGCGCAAGCGGTGCCCACTTGCTATCTTTGGCGATGTTCAGCAGCTTCATTTTCCCGGATACTGTCACCGAGCCCTCCGGCACGGGAAATGTCAGCTCGGAGAAATGCCCCGGAGCCGTATCGCAGGCATAGGTGATGCCCCTCGTTTGCGCGTTCGGGGCCTGCGCAATTGCCACTGTCGGGGTGATAAGGAGCGCCAAGCCCAAACATGATCGCCAGATTGTCATTCGATATCCCCCTTCGTTTTTCCAAACTGACTTACCGCCCCGTGGCGCGGTCCTGCGCGGCGAAGATCTGCGTGCAGCCGATGCGTGCGAGGCGCAGCAGGCGCAGCAGCGCTTCCTCGTCATAGGTTGCGCCTTCCGCCGTGGCCTGAGCCTCGGCAATGTTGCCGTTGGAGAGCAGCACGAAGTTCGCGTCGGCATGGGCATTGCTGTCCTCGATATAATCGAGGTCGAGCACCGGATTGCCCTGATAGATGCCGCAGGAGACCGCCGCGACCTTCGCCTGGATCGGATCTGTGGTCAGCGCGCCGCTGGCGAGCAGCTTGTCGACCGCGATCCGCAGCGCCACCCAGGCGCCCGAGATGCTGGCCGTGCGGGTCCCGCCGTCCGCCTGAATGACGTCGCAATCGAGCGTGATCTGCCGTTCGCCGAGGGCCTTGAGGTCCACCACCGCGCGCAGCGAGCGGCCGATGAGGCGTTGGATTTCCTGCGTGCGGCCGGACTGCTTTCCCTTGGCTGCCTCGCGTGACCCACGCGTGTGCGTGGCGCGGGGGAGCATGCCATATTCCGCCGTCACCCAGCCTTCACCCTTGCCGCGCAGAAACGGCGGCACGCGCTCTTCCACGCTCGCCGTGCAAAGCACCCGCGTCTCGCCAAAGGAGACGAGGCAGCTGCCTTCGGCATGGACGGTAAAACCGGGTTCCATGGCGATCGTACGCATTTCGTCGGGGGCGCGGCCGGATGGGCGCATGAGCATGTCCTTTTTGTCTGCCAAAATTTGCCCGCGCTCTAGCGCCCCTGTTGCGACTTGGCCAGCGCCGCGCGCCGTCCTACATACGGGGTATGTCCGGGCCGCCCATCAACCTTTTGAGCGATCGCGCGCGCGATATCTTTCGCGTCGTCGTGGAATCCTACATCGGCACCGGGGCGCCGGTCGGCTCGCGCACGATCAGCCGGTTGAGCGGGCTCAACCTCTCGCCGGCGTCGATCCGCAATGTGATGCAGGATCTGGAGGAAGCGGGGCTGCTCGCCGCGCCGCACACCTCGGCCGGGCGGATGCCGACCGAATCCGGTCTTCGCCTGTTCGTGGACGCGATGATGCAGGTCGCCGAGCCCTCCGAGGACGAGAAGCGCGCCATCGAGCGGCAATTGACCGGCGAAGGGCCGATCGAGGAAGCGCTCAACGCCGCCTCGGCCCTCCTGTCGGGTTTGTCCGCCTGCGCTGGGCTGGTGATGGTCCCGCGCCGCGAGACGCTGCTCAAGCAATTCGGCTTTGCCTGGCTGTCGGACCGGCAGGCACTGGCCGTGCTGGTCGGGCAGGATGGCACGGTCGAGAACCGCATTGTGGATCTGCCCGCAGGCACGACGCCCTCCATGCTGGTCGAGGCGGCCAATTATCTCTCCGCCCACGCCACCGGTCGCACGCTGAGTGAGGTGCAGGCGTGGCTGAGCGGGCAGATCGAGGCGGAGGAAACCGCGCTCGATGAGGCTTCGCGCCATCTGGTCGCGCGCGGCGTGGCAGCGTGGAGTCGCGATACCGAGGACCGCCCGGTGCTGATCGTGCGCGGCCAGGCCAATCTGCTCGACGAGCAATCCGCTGCTGATCTCGAGCGCGTGCGCCAGTTGCTGGATGAGCTGGAGGGCAAGAGCGAGATCGCCCGCCTGCTGGACAGCGCCCGCGCCGGTGCCGCGACCAAGATCTTCATCGGCTCGGAGAACAAGCTCTTTTCCCTGAGCGGCTCTTCGGTCATAGCAGCGCCATATCGCGGACCCGGCGGGCAGGTGGTCGGCGTGGTCGGTGTGATCGGCCCAACCCGGTTGAACTATGCCCGCGTCGTCCCCATGGTGGACTTCACCGCACAGACCCTCAGCAGATTGATGAAATGACGGAAGACATGACTGACCAGACCAACAATGAGAATGAGACCCTGGCCGCTGACATCGCCGAGGGCGCGGGCGAGACGCTGAGCCGCGAGGAGATCGCCGCCGCGCGTATCGCAGCGCTGGAGGAAGAGCTGGCCAACGCCAAGCAGGAGACGCTCTACGCTGTCGCGGATACCCAGAATGTCCGTCGCCGGCTAGAGAAGGAACTGGCCGATACCCGCGCTTATGCCGCGACCGCCTTCGCCCGCGACATTCTCTCCGTGGCCGACAATCTCAGCCGCGCACTGGAGGCCATTCCGGCCGAATTGCGGGCGGATGAAAAGGTGAAAGGCCTGATCGCCGGCCTTGATGCTACCGGCAAGGAGATGGAGAGCGCGCTGCGCAAGCATGGCGTGGAGAAATTCACCTCGGTGGGCGAGCCGCTCGATCCCAACAAGCATCAGGCGATGATCGAGATGCCTTCGGCAGAGGCTGCGCCCGGCACCATCGTGCAGGAGATGCAGGCCGGCTACATGATCAAGGATCGCCTGCTGCGCCCGGCGTTGGTCGGCGTGGCCAAGGCGGCGGAGTAACAGGCGCCATGCGCGGCGCGGCCATGACTGTCCTTACGGGGCTGGTCGCGCTCGCCTTGCCGATCGCGGCCCCGCTGGCGGCACAGGCGCCCGTCGCGTCGCCCGCACCGAGTCCGGACGCACTCTCGCAGGCCTTGCGGGATCTTGGCAGTGGGGAGGTGGATGCCGGTGATCTGCGCGCCGTGACCTGCGCGGAAACCAGCGAGGCGCCCGGCGCCTTTGATTGCCAGTGGGAGCAGCGCCGGGACGGCAACTGGCATCCCTATACGAGCTGGCTGGCGCTAGTCGGCGCGCAATGGACCATGCTCGATGCGCCGATCCCGGTGCCGGATTTCAATCGCGTGAAGCTCAAGCCGCTGGCGCCGAGCGCTCCCTGAGTGGCGGCGCTTCGGCGGGCGTTAACTCAGGCCGGGTCCGCGAGTAGCACCGCCGTGCCGGTGGCCGAGACCATCAGCATCGATCCGCCCGAGCCGAGCACTTCATAGTCCAGGTCCACGCCGATGATCGCATTGCCACCGGCCGCGGCGGCGCGCTGGCGCATCTCCGCCATGGCTTCCTCGCGGGCGCGGCTCAGCACTTCCTCATAGGCGCCGGCCCGCCCGCCAACGATATCGCGCACGCTGGCAAAGAGATCGCGGAAGAGATTGGCACCCACGATCACTTCGCCCGTCACCACGCCGCAATAACGCTGCACCGTGCGGCCATCGATATTGTTGGTGGTCGTGACGATCATCTCGGTCGGGGCATTGCCCCAGGGATTATCGGCCATCTCTCCGCTCCTCTCGCCGCGCATGCGGCTTATTCCATGCCCAGGGCCGCCAGATAGGTCTGGAGGATTGCCTCCATCTCCTGGCGATCATGCGGCGGCAGCTTCCGCAGGCGGACGATCTGGCGCATGATCTTGACGTCATAGCCTGTTGCCTTGGCTTCGCCATAGACATCCTTGATGTCGTCCGAAATGCCCTTCTTTTCTTCTTCGAGGCGCTCGATGCGCTCGATGAGAAGGCGCAACTGGTCGGCGGCGATGTTGTCGCTCATGTCTGCAAGGTCTCCGGATGGAATGTGTCAGAATCGAATGCGCGGTCCTAGCCAGCCGCTGCCCTCCCTGTCTAGGCATCGATCGCACCGGACGGCGTAGCCATTGCGCCGGCGGCGGAAAAAATTTCCCGCCATGTCACAATCGCCGTCCGCCCACTCGTCATGCCTGTGCAAACCCAATGGACAGGAGACACGATCATGACCGCACGCCTCGATCCCTTCACCGCCGCGCCCGCGCTCATCAAGCAATGGATGGCGACCTCGCTTGCCATCAACGATAGCCTGGAGCCTGCGCTCGTGGAGCTGGTGAAGGCCCGCGCCTCGCAGATCAACCAGTGCGCCAACTGCCTCAACATGCACACCGCCGAAGCACGCGAAAAGGGCGAGAGCGAGCAGCGCCTCTACTTGCTCTCGGTCTGGCGCGAGGCGCCATGCTATAGCGCACGGGAGCGGGCCGCGCTGGCGTGGACCGAGGCGCTTACGCGTCTGTCGGAAGGGCATGGCGGAAAGGCCGAAGCCTATGCACAGCTCGCGGCCCAGTTCAGCGAGGAAGAGCAGGTGAAGCTGACGCTGCTGATCAACATCATCAATGGCTGGAACCGCCTCGCGGTCGGCTTCGACTTGTGGATCGAAACGCCGGCGACCCGCAAGCTGGCTGCCTGATGCGCGCCGGGCATCCCATGTCCCCTCATCAGCAGGAGGATGCAGCGATCAGCTTCGATCCGCTGCGTCCCCGGCTGGTGCGGGTCGCCTACCGAATGCTCGGTTCCGTCGCCGATGCCGAGGATGTGGTGCAGGAGGCGTTCATTCGCTGGATGCGGGTCGACCGTGCCGAAGTGCGCGAGCCGGAGGCGTTCCTCCGCCGCACGGTCACGCGGCTTTGCCTGGATCATGCCAAGTCGGCGCGGGTCCAGCGGGAGCATTATGTCGGGCCATGGCTACCCGAACCGGTCGTCGAGGACGAGGATGAGCAGGAGGATGTGACCCTGCCGCTGATGCTCGCGCTGGAGCGGCTCTCACCGCTCGAGCGCGCGGCGTTCCTGCTGCATGATGTGTTCGGCGTCTCGTTCGAGGAAATCGCTGCCACCATCGATCGGGAGCCGGCGGCCTGTCGCCAGCTTGCCGCGCGGGCACGGGACCATGTGCGGCAGGCGCGGCCCCGCTTCGAGGTTGAGAAGCAGCGCGGTCTGGAGATCGCGAGCGCCTTCTTTGCGGCGTCGCGCACCGGCGACATGACCGCGCTCGGCGCGATGTTGGCTGCTGATGTCAGCATGCACGCAGATGGCGGGGGCAAGCGTTCGGCAGCGGTCGCCGAGGTTCTCGGGCGACGCAATGTGCTGCTGCTTCACAAGGCGCTGGCGGTGCTGTTTCGCAAGCATGGCTCGCAGCTTGTGCGCACAGCGCTCATCAATGGCCTGCCGGGGTTCGTGACGCGCGAGGCCGATGGCGAGCTGCAGACCACGGCCTTCGAGATCGAGGCGGGGCGCATCATTGGCATCTATGTGGTGCGCAATCCCGATAAACTGCGGCACTTGCACTAGGTGGAAGGCAGTGAGGGGGGGAAGCTGCGCTTCCCCCCCTCATCGGATTTCAATGATATCAGCCTGACGGATCAGCCCGCGCGGCCGGCGCCGCTGCGGCGGCCGCCACCACCGGGATTGCCTTGCGGACGTCCGCCGCCGAAGTGGCGCGGACGCTGACCGCCCGGCTTGCGGGCGCGGTCGCCCTCGGAGCGGGTGTCCGTCTGGCGCTGTTCGCCCGATGCGGCAGCATAGACCGGGCGCAGGCGCTTGGGCAGGCGCTCGGCATCCATGGTCGCGGCAGGTTCAGGGCGCTGGGCCAGCGGGTCGAAGCCGGGCCGGTTCGGGGCGTGGCCATCATGATAGCGGCCGCCGGGATTGCGCTGGCCGCCGCGCTGGGCGTCCTGCCCATCGCGAGGCGCGCGCGCCGGGCGGGCGGTCTGGCCGTCCCGCTCGCCACGGAAGGGGCGTTCGCCGCGTTCACCGGCATTCCGGCGCTGGCCATCCTGACCGGGTGCGCGATCGAAGCGGGCTGGGCGCTCGCCGCGTCCCTCACCCCGTCCATCATGGCGCGGTGCGCCGGCGCCGGCTTCGCGACGGTCGTCGGACCGGCCGCGTTCCGGGCGATCGCGGCGCTGCTGCGACTCGGGGCGACGGCCCTGGCCCTGGTCTCGACCCTGGCCACGTCCTTGCCGGCGCCCATCGGCATCGCCGACGGCTTCGGCCACAGCCGCCTTGGAGGGCAGCGGCAGACGGCGGGCTTCTACCACGAAGTCCTCGGGCAGCGGCATCACCGCCAGCTTGACGCGGGTCAGCTTCTCGATGTCGCGCAGATAGGGCTTCTCGTCCGGCGCGACGAAGCTCATCGCAATACCATCGGCGCCGGCACGGGCCGTGCGGCCGATGCGGTGGACATATTGCTCGGCGACATTGGGCAGCTCGAAGTTGAAGACATGGCTCACGCCCGACACGTCGATGCCGCGCGCGGCAATGTCGGTCGCAACCAGCACCTGCACGCTCCCGGTGCGGAAGCCCTGCAAGGCAGCAGTGCGCTGGCCCTGGCTCTTGTTGCCGTGAATGGCCGCTGCGCTGATCTTGGCGGCGACGAGGTGCCGCGCCACGCGGTCCGCGCCATGCTTGGTGCGGGTGAAGACCAGTGCCCGGTCGAGCGCGCCGGACGCGATGGCATCGCGCAGGCGCAGAGTCAGCAGGGCCTGCTTCTCCTTCTGGTCGATGAAGGTCGCATATTGCTCCACGCGCTCGGCGGTGGTGGATTGCGGCGCAACCTCGACCTTGACCGGATCGTTGATGAAGCGCTTGCCCAGCTCCGCAATCGCCTGCGGCATGGTCGCGGAGAAGAACAGGCTCTGACGCTCGGCCGGCAGCATCTTGGCGATCTGCGTGAGCGGCTTGATGAAGCCCAGGTCCATCATCTGGTCGGCCTCGTCGAGCACGAAGATCTCGACATTGCGCAGCGTCAGCGCGCGCTGGTCGATCAGGTCGAGCAGGCGGCCCGGCGTCGCGACCAGAATGTCGGTGCCCGGCACCAGCGCGCGGGCCTGCTTGCCCACCGGCACGCCGCCAAAGACGACCTGCACGTTGAGGCTGAGATACTTGGCATAGCCGCGCATGTTCTCGGCAATCTGCGCCGCCAGCTCGCGGGTGGGCGAGAGCACCAGCATCCGGCAGGAGGCCGGTTTGCGGGGCTGGGGATTGTTGAACAGCCGGTGCAGCGAGGGCAGCGAGAAGGCTGCGGTCTTGCCGGTGCCGGTCTGCGCGATGCCGAGCAGGTCGCGGCCCTGCATCAGCGCCGGAATGGCCTGCTGCTGGATCGGCGTAGGGTCCGCATAACCCTTGGTCTCAAGGGCGCGGAGGATAGGCTCGGCAAGGCCAAGCTCATTGAAAAAAGACATGAATAGACTTTCGATATGACATGCGTCGCCCTCGCGTCTGTCGCGAGCGGGCGCAGCAGTGGTCTCCAAACGGGCGACCCTGCGTGAATAAGGAAGCTTGAGCGATTCTCGCATCCGTCCGTCCCGGCGGCCCTTGTGCAAGATGCGGGGCCTCACGCTGCGCGGGATTGCGCCGGATCACTAGTCCTGGCGCCGAATGCTGCGATGCACATAGAGGGCGTTTGTGGAAAAAGCAAGTATGCTCGCGTGGGCATGCGATTTCAGACGCGTCGCCGAGCCGGTCGTCAGCCTTGCCATGCCGTGCATTCGGCCTACTAGTCAGCCTATGCCGCTTCATATCACTGTGCCCGAGCAGCCCTCCGAGGCCGACCGCAATGCCGTGTTCGCACCCTTGCTGGCCTATAACATCGCGCAGGCAGGGAATCCGAATATCCGCCCTATCGCCATTCTGCTGACCGATGAGGAGGGTGAGCGGGTGGGCGGCATCTGGGGCAAATGCTCCTATGACTGGATGTTCGTCGAGCTTCTCGCCATCGCGCCGGAGCATCGCGGCGGCGGCCATGGCAAGGCACTGATGGCCGAGGCAGAGCGGGTGGCACGTGCCCATGGCTGTGTCGGCATCTGGCTCGACACCTATGCCTTTCAGGCGCGCGGCTTTTACGAGAAGCTGGGCTTTAACCTGTTCGGCACGCTGGACGATCATCCCGTCGGGCAGCAGCGCTTCTTCCTGAGCAAGCGCCTCTGAGAGCAGCGCGCTCTGTGTCCTCCCCGACCCAGGGGCCGGGGAGGCACGATATGGATTTTAGCGCCCGGCGAGCACTTCGCCGATCTGGACGGCATTGAGCGCGGCGCCCTTACGGAGGTTGTCGCCGACGACGAACATGGCGAGGCCATGCTCAACCGTGCGGTCCGGACGCACGCGACCGACGAACACCGGGTCAGCGCCCGTCGCATCGAGCGCATTGGGGACGTCGCTCACCACCACGCCCGGCGCCTTGCCGAGCAGCGCCAGCGCAGTCTCCGCATCGATCGGCCGCTCGAACTCGGCATTGATGGAGAGGCCGTGGCCGGTGAACACGGGCACGCGCACGCAGGTGCCGGAGACGGGCAGGCCGGGAATCTCGAGGATCTTGCGGCTCTCGTCGCGCAGCTTCAGCTCTTCCTCGGTATAGCCGTCCTCGCCCAGCACATAGTTGAGCGGCACGATGTTGTTGGTGATCGGCACCGCCCACTTCTCGGGCTGGGGCACGAAGTCGGCCTTGCCGTTGAAGGCGAGCGCGGCGCCCTTGTCGCCCACGGCGGCGATCTGTCGCGCCAGCACGTCGATGCCTTCCATGCCGCCACCGGAGACGGCCTGATAGGTGGCGACGATCAGGCGCTTGAGGCCGGCGGCTTCATGCAGCGGCTTGAGCACGGGCATGGCGGCCATGGTGGTGCAATTGGGGTTGGCGACGATGCCCTTGGGCAGGTTCGCCAGTGCGTGCGGATTCACTTCGGAGACGACGAGCGGCACCTCTGGATCGGAGCGCCAGGCCGAGCTGTTGTCGACCACGATAGCGCCCGCTGCGGCGACCTTGGGCGCCAGCGCCTTGCTGGTAGAGCCACCGGCGGAGAAAAACACGATATCGAGGCCGGCGAAGTCGGCGGTCGCGGCATCTTCCACCGTCACCTGCTGGCCCTTGAACTCGACCTGCGAGCCGGCCGAACGGGCCGAGGCGAACAGACGCAGCGTGCCGACCGGGAAATCGCGCTCGGCGAGCAACTGGCGCATCATCGAGCCAACCAGGCCGGTGGCGCCGACCACGCCGACATTCAGGCGGGCATCGGGGGAAAAGCGGGCAACCATCTATACGTTCCTTCCTGTTGATTGAAGGACGCGGCGGTCAGGCTTTCGTCTGGAAAGTCGGCCCCGCGCACTTCGCGGGGCTTCCTGTCCGGCTGATCGTGGCTCTTTAGGCCGCGCACATCCGAACCGCCCCGCTGATGCGGGTCGGTTTGGTAATAATCGGCTGAACGATCATCATGGACATGGCGCGCGCCTCTAGCGAGCGTCGCGCCTCCTGTAAATGGCAAAGATGCCTGCTCTCGGGGGAAAGCAGGCATCGATGATGTTCAGAGTTCGGGGTGGATCAGCGGCAGCGCACCTCGCCCCGGTCGATCGAGCGACCGAGCAGGCCACCACCAACTGCGCCGAGCAAGGTGCCAACTGTGCGGTCACCTTTGGTATCGATCGCGCGGCCAGCCAGCGCGCCGACGCCGGCACCGATCAGCAGACCGGTGGTGCCGTCATTGCGCTTGCAGCGATACCGGCCATCGTCACCGCGCCATATGCGGTCGTTATGGGAAAGGGCGCGGCCATTGTCCCGGTCTTTCGCGCGTTTTCCGTGCGCGGGCGCCCAGTGCGGCGGATCGGCCACGGCCGGCGCCATGGGCATCGCAAACGCCATCAGCGCCGTGGCGAGCAGGATCTTCTTCATCGGACTCATCCTCGTAATATCAAACAAGCGACCGGCACGTATCGCGCCGGCTCGTGCTGAATAACGCCGCACAACCGCCCTTGTTCCGGCGGTATCACGACTCATCGCTCGATCAGCCCGCCATGGCGGCTCGGCTTCGCCAGCGTCCCATCAGCATGTCGAGCGCCAGGGCGGCCGCCAGCGTGAGGCCGGTTAGCGGCAGGCACAGGCCGATGGCGAGCATGACCGCCGCGACGCCGCGCGCCTTGCGGGGATCGGCGGGCCGGGCAGGCGCCTCCAGCCGGCCGTTCTTGCGGCGTTTCCACCAGAGCACGGGCGCGGTCAGGCACAGCAGCATCAGCCCGAGGCAGCCTAGCAGCATCAGCGTGCGGTTGATCTCGCCATATTGCTGGCCCTGATGGGTGGCGATGCCCCATTCGATCGCCCGCGCGCCGATGCCGAAATGCGCAAAGCGGGCATCCTGCATGACCGCGCCGCTTGCCGGATCGATGTAGATAGCACGCGCATCCTGCGCTCGGCGCACGGACTGCGAGATGAGATAGGGCGCGCCGTCCGCCATCGGCAGGGTGAGCGTCCAAGGGGCGGCGAGGCCGCGCTTGCCGGCGATCTCCGCAGCCCGGTCGGCGCCGATGTCGTCGCTGCCCGATGCGGCGGGCGGCGTCGCTTCCTGCATCGACCAGGGCAGGCTCTGTTTCCCGCCCTCGTCATGGCCGTGGCCGTGATGCGCGCGTGGCGCCGGCGCCTCCCAGGGGTTGGGACCGGGCGCCTTGGGGCGGCCCAGTTCCGCACGGGCGACCCAGCCCTGCAACTGCTTGCCCGAGAAGCCGGACCAGGGCAGGCCGGTGATCGCCAGAAACAGGATCACCGCACCGGCGAGCAAGCCGGTCGAGGCATGCAGATCGCGCCAGAACAGTCGCCCACGCGCCTGCCCGCGCAGGCCGACGACCGGGCTGCCGCGCCGGGGCCACCACAGGTAGAGCCCGGTCAGCACCAGCAGGATCGCCCAGCCGGCGACGATCTCCACCAGCGCATTGCCCACCGGTCCGGTGATGATCAGGCTGTGCAGATCGCGCACGGTCTGCATGATGCCGCCGGCCTGCGCGGTGCCGAGCAGCTTGCCGCGATAGGGATCGACAAAGGCGAGCCGGCGCGCGCCGTCCGCGCCATGCAGGGTCATGCGCCAGCTCTCTGTCGGCTCGGCAGGCCGCTGGATCTGGCTCACCTGCTGGCCGGATTCCCGCTCGACGGTGGCGATCATCTCGCTCAGCGGCTGGGGCGCATCCTTTGGCGTCACATGCGACCAGTCCGCATAGACCAGCCGTTCGATCTCCGGTTTGTAGAGATAGAGCGCCCCGGTCATCGCCATCCAGAGCAGTATCGGGAGGACGATCAGCCCGGCATAGAAATGCCAGCGCCACACGGCCTGATAGAAGCCGCCGCCGGTCGTGGAGCGCGCGCTCATCGGCGGCTTCCGGCGGACAATGGGGCACGGGCGAGGGGAGGGCGGCGCATGGCTGCGCAGCAGTAGAGCAATCGGGTCATGAAAGGATCAGCCTTGACGGGCAGCGCGCGGGCGCGTGCCGAAATGGGGATGTCGTGCGAGGCGACAGCGAGGGGAGCGTCAGGGCTGATGCGGCGGGCCGGTCTGCGGGGGCGGCGGCGCGGCCAGACCGCGTCCGATGCTCACGGCCGTGCTCGGGCTGACGATGGAAACCGTCGCCATCGCCACGGCGATCTGCGCGATCGCGGGCGGGATGCTGTCCAGCGAGGCGCCGATCCCGGCAAAGGCGCAGGGCGCATCCGGGGCGGTGTTCTGCTTGTCCTGCTGCTTGCGGACGGTGCCGTCCGCATCGATCCAGCCGGTGACCATGCCGGCGCCAGTGCAGAGCACGACCGCGGGACCGTTTTGCACGGCGGGCATGAAACCGGCCGGCACCAGCAGCCGCGCGAGCAGCACAAGCGCCAGCAGCCCGGCGATCAGGCCTCGGCCCGGTGCGGTGCCGGTATCAGTGCGGATCATGCGCGCAGGCATGTTCGCGCTTTAGGGGATCGCGCGCCGCTTGAGAAATGCCTTTTTAGACGTGACGTCGCTCAGTGATTGTTCTTCGCGACGCTGTCCTTCATCCGCGCGAGCTGCTCAGGCGTCGCCTCGGTCTGGTAGCGCGTCTTCCACTCATCCTGCGGCATGCCGTAGATAAGTTCGCGTGCAGCGGCCTTGCCCAGCGTGCCGTCGGCCTCGGCCACCCAGTCGGCCAGGCAGTTGCGGCAGAAGCCCGCCAGACCCATCAGATCGACATTCTGCGCATCGGTGCGGTGACGCAGATGGTGGACGAGCCGGCGAAAAGCTTCTGCCGCTGTCTTGTCATCGAGCGTGTCTATCGTCATTGCTTGCACCTTCATGTCCGGTTCCAACCTCGGGCCACGCCGGTGGCCGCCACGGCATTCGCCATGTGGGCAGAGAACGCACCGAAGCAAGAGGCCAAATGAAGAAGCTCACTCCCCGCACCCGCAAGGTCCGCATTCTGGCGACTCTCGGCCCTTCGAGCAGCAGCGAGGTGATGATCCGCAAGCTGTTCCTGGCTGGCGCCGATGCCTTCCGGCTGAACATGAGCCACGGCACGCACGACGTTCATGCCGCCAATGTCGCGATCATCCGGGGACTTGAAAAGGAATTCGGCCGCCCGACCACCATCCTCGCGGACCTTCAGGGACCGAAGCTGCGGATCGGCACCTTCGCGCAGGGCGCGGTTTTTCTGGAAAAGGGCGCCGCCTTTCGGCTGGATCGCGACCCCGCGCCCGGCGACAGCAGCCGCGTCACTTTGCCGCACCCGGAGATTTTCGCCGCCGCGCAGGAAGGGATGCGCCTGCTCATCGATGACGGCAAGCTTGTCCTGCGCGTGCGGGCGGTGCGTGACGATGTCATCGATACGCTGGTCGAGGTCGGCGGCTCGCTGTCCGAGCGCAAGGGCGTCAACGTGCCGGACGTCGTGCTGCCGATGGCGGCAATGACCGAGAAGGACCGGCGCGATCTTTCCTTCGCCATCGAGGCGGGCGTGGACTGGATCGCGCTCAGCTTCGTCCAGCGGCCCGATGACCTGGCCGAGGCGCGCAAGCTGATGGGTGGCTATGGCTATCTGCTCGCCAAGATCGAAAAGCCGGCCGCGCTTGGCCGGCTGGAGGAAATCGTCGAGATGTCCGACGCGGTGATGGTCGCGCGGGGCGATCTCGGCGTGGAACTGCCGCCTTATGCCGTGCCGCCGCTTCAGAAGCAGATCGTGGAAAGCGCCCGGCGCTTGGGCAAGCCGGTCGTCGTCGCCACGCAGATGCTGGAATCGATGATCAAGGCGCCCACGCCGACCCGCGCCGAGGTGTCGGACGTCGCCACGGCGGTCTATGACGGCGCGGATGCGGTGATGCTCTCGGCGGAGACGGCGGCGGGCGACTGGCCGGAGGAAGCCGTGGCGATGATGGACAGCATCGCCCACAGCGTCGAACATGATCCGGGCTATCTGGACCGGCTGCACTTCACCAAGACCATGCCGGACCCGACAACGTCGGACGCACTGGCCGGCGCCAGCCAGCACATCACCAACACGGTCTCGGCCAAGGTGATCGTGTGCTTCACCACCTCGGGCAGCACCGTGCGCCGCATCGCGCGCGAGCGGCCGGGCGCGCCGATTCTCGCGCTCACCCCGCGCATGGATACCGCGCGGCGCATGGGCCTCATGTGGGGCGTCCATGCCGTGCGCACCAAGGATATCGGCAGCTTTGAGGAAATGATCGGCAAGGCCAAGCGCATGGCCATGCGCCACGGCTTTGCCGGCGCGGGCGACAAGATCATCGTGCTCGCCGGTGTCCCCTTCGGTACGCCGGGGTCCACCAATGTGCTCCATGTCGCGACCATTCGGGGCGACGAGCTGCGCACCCACCGCGAGGAGTGAGGCGCTCCGGGCGCGCCTTCTGCACCTAACCCCCGTCATTCCGCGAACGCGGGAATCCAGCTGCAACGCTGCTCGTCAACGCGAGGCCGAACTGGATTCCCGCGTTCGCGGGAATGACGAAGGGTGAGGGCGAGCCGGCGACGTCGTCCTGTCCCTCAGTTCTTCACGGCGCCCTGCAATTGCGGCGGCAGCGGTGGGCGCTCTGGATTGTCGCCATCGCGCCATGGGATCACGCCATGGCTGGTGCGCGTCTTGATTTTCCAGGCGCCATTCTCGCGCACGAAATGATCGACATAGCGACCGGCCAGCGTGGTCGCGGGTCGGTTCTCGCTATCGGCAGTGTAGAACATGTAGCGGGAGCGAGCGACGGCGGTGTCGCCAGTCACGTCGATCACCTCGGTGGTAACGAGGTGGAAGCTGCGCTTGTTGACGAAGCCCGCTTCCGGCTTGCCCAGCTTCTCCTCGAGCAGCTTCTGGATCGCCGCCGGCCCGGTGGCGCTGCCCAGCCCGCCGGACCAGGTGCCGTCGCTGGCGAACAGCCCGGCATAGCCGGCATAATCGCGCGCATCGAGATATTCGCCATAAGCGACGATCGCGCGGCGGATCGCCTCGCGGTCCTCCAGCACCTGCACGCGTGGGGCGAGCGCTCCGTCAGGAGTGCCACCCTGCTGCGCCATCGCCACACCGGGCGCGATCAGCGCCAGAGCCAGCGCTGCCCGCAACAACGCGCTCATGGCAGCGTGTCCAGCTTGCGGCTCTCGATCGTCCACGCGGGGTCGCTGCACAGCTTGCAATTCTCCCCGACGAACCACGCTCGCCCCGCCTTGTCGCCGCGCAATTGCCAGTCGAGCCACGCCACCACTGCCTGCGCCGCGCGCCCACCATTCGGCTCGGCATAGGTGCCAGCGTGCGTCACGTCAGTGTTGATCACGGCGGAAGGGATGTGGGTCAGCCGGGCATAATCGTCCATGCCATTGGGGTAGGCGATGTCCGTCTTGCCGCCGAGCACATAGAGGGTCGGCTTGTCGATCTTCTGGAGCAGGCTCTTCTGCGCAGACATCTCGCCCGAGCCGCCCGGGACCGGACCGTTCATGATACCGCTGTTCATGATGACGAAGGTGCTGACGCGCTTGTCGCCGGCATATTTGAGCGCCTGAATGCCGCCACAGGAATAACCGGAGGCCGCGACATGCGCAGTGTCGATCTTGCCCTTGAACGGGCTGCCCGCGCGGCCATTCTCGGCCGCAGCCCAGTCGATGGCCTGCCCCAGCTGCTGGTAGCGCGTCTTGTCGCGATGCTGCTCCCAGCTCTGCGGCGTGACGGTCACGCCCGGGCCGCTGTAGATGCCGCCCGGCGCGATGACGAGATAGCCATGGGAGGCGACCTCCAGCAAATGCTGGCGGGATGAGGCGCCATCTTCGGTGCAGGCGCCGTTGCCGAACACATAGACCGGCATCTTGCGAGCGCCCAGCGCGCTCAGGTCGGCGGGCTGATAGACGACGAAGCCGGGGAAATTCTCATATTGCCGTTTGATGGCCTTGTATGGCCCGGTGCCTGTGCTGTCTGGCGCCCGGCTTTCTTCCATCATCTGGATGGCGGCCTGTGCGGCGAGATCGGCGCCAACTCCCGGGGGCGGCGCTGAACTCGGCTGGGCCTGGAGGGCCGCCGGGACGGTCATCGCCAGCAGGGACAGAAGGAATGCGCTCGAACCGGTCCGCAAATATGTCATGCCACTCTCCCAATTTATCATTCTGCCGTCGCCCCAGCGACAAAGAGGAGAGGGTTGCCCCTCTCCTCTTCTTTCTATCGGATCAATCTGTGTTGCGCACCGCTTGATCAGAACTTGCGGCGCACGGTCACGGCCCACTGGCGCGGCAGGCCGGGCTGAGCCGTCGCATACCAGGCGTTCGTGAACTTATTGAGATAGACCAGCTTGTCGAACAGGTTGGTCACTTCCAGCGCGACCGACCAGTCCTTGTCCACCGTCTCATAGGTCAGGCGGGCATTGGCCAGGGTGTAGCTGTCCACAATGGCGATCGGCGTGCAGAGGAAGTCGCCGCAATAGCCGTCCGTATAAGAGACGTCGATGCGCGGCGTCAGCGTGCCAACATCACCCAGATCAGCCTGATACTGCGCGCCCAGGCTCCACTTCCACTTGCCCACGCCGGGCCGGCTCGCGCCGACGACGATGGAGGTCGTGGGATAGTTGATGGAGGTGAACTTGAAGTCGGTGAGGCTGAGCGAACCGTCGATGGTGAAACCCTCGACCGGGCGCAGCGTGGTTTCCAGCTCGAAGCCGTTCACGCGGGCATCGCCGATATTCAGATACTGGCCGCACAGGCCGGGTACGCCGCCCTGGTTGACCGGAAGCGGATTGTTGTTGGAGTCGAGGCAGACCTGCGGAATGCCCTGGTAGTCGGTATAGTCCATGCGGAAGCCGCTGGCGTTGATCCGCAGCAACCGATCGAACAGGTCCGCCTTGATACCGATTTCATACGACTTCAGCTTTTCCGCGCCGAACGGACGAATCTGCTGGAAGCTGTACGGACGGGGTGCCACGCCGCCACCCTTGAAGCCGGTCGCGAACTGCGCATAGGCCATGATGTCGGGCGTGATCTTGTAGGAGAGCGCCGCACGATAGTCGGTCAGCGTTTCCTTATAGGTACCAACCTGGCCAGTCAGCGGATTGGTGGCGTTGCTGAGCGGCAGGTAGTCGCCGACCCCATTGGGGTTGAGGCGGTTGTAGAGATAGTCCTTCTTCTCGTGGCTCACGCGGATGCCGGCTTCCAGTGTCAGCGCAGGCGTGATGTTCCACGCAACGTTACCGAAGCCGGCATAGGTGCGCAGGCTGGCTGTATCGTCATTGATGAACGAGAAGGTCGGCTTGGCGATCACGCACGCCGGGAGCGCGCCGCCGCAAGGGGAAACGGCATATTCGCCGAAGCCCGAGAACGGCGTGTGGATGCGGGCGTTATAGCGCGTGTCCGCATCATAATAGAAACCGCCGATGGTGAAGGAGATCGCATCGTCCAGCACCTTGCCCGAGAGGCGCAGTTCCTGGCTGAACTGCTTGTGCGAGAAGTCGCTGTACACACCGCCGATGAAAGCGATCGGCGAGTTGTCGTTGTCGTCCGAGCTACGCGAATCATATTTGCGGTAGCCGGTGATCGACTTGAGCGCGAGATTGTCGCCCAGCGTGTAGTTGATCTCGGCGGACACGCCCCAGCCTTTCACACCGCTCAGGGGTTCGGCATAGGTCGGGCCATTGGGGGCGCCGGCCGTGCCAGGACCACCCGCGGAAGCCGTCGTCGCCGCCCGATAGGTCACGCCCGGATCGTAGAAGTTGGCGTAGGTCGCATAGGGATCGTTCAGCACCGCGCCGGCGCGACGATACTGGCCGTAGGTCACGAAGCGGTTGTCGAACGGCGCGCCCTGATAGGGAATGCTGTTATTTTGCCGCCCAGTCAGCTCGGCGCTGGCGATGAGCACGGAGGCCTGCGTCGTGGAGGTGTCGTGGGTGTAATCGCCCGACAGGTTGATCTCCAGCGGGCTGCCGACCGGCGCAATGCGCAAGGATCCGCGCACGGCGTACATGCTCTGGCCGCCCAGCGTGCCGAGCTTGCAATTGCCGCCCGATGCCAGGCTGGGGATCGCCGCGCCGCCCGGCTGCACCACGCTGGTGCCCGGCTGCACATAGGGATCGTTGGGATTGAGGCAGGCATAATCGTAGCGCGTGACATGGCCATCGCGGTTGCGTGACACGCCAGTGATGCGGGCGAACACGGCATCGGGCACCACGGTGAAGTCGGCGCTCGCCTTGATGTCGCGGCGGTTGAGCGAGCCGGCGGTCAGTTCGACATAGCCGCCTCGGCCTTCGGGCTTGCGCGAGTAGAGCTTCACCGCGCCGCCCAGCGAGTTCATGCCGGCCAGCGTGCCCTGGGGGCCGCGCAGCACTTCGACGCGCTCGAGGTCGGTCAGGTCGAAGGCCGAGGCCGTGACGGTGCCGAAATAGATATCGTCGACATAGATACCCACGCCTGGCTCGACCGAGGGGCTGGCATCGCCCTGGCCGACGCCACGGATGTAGGCGCGCATCGAGTTGCCCGAGCCCGAGGGGTTCTGCTGTAGGATGACGTTCGGTGCCTGCGCGGTGATGTCGGTTAGGCGCGTCTGGCTGCGTGCTTCGAGCTGGTCGCCGCTGATGGCGGTGATTGCCAGCGGAATGTCCTGCACATTCTGCGCACGCATCTGCGCGGTGACGATGATGTCGTCGACATTGCCCTCGGCGGCGCCCTGCGGCGCGGCGGTCTGGGCAGTTGCCGGCATTGCGAGCATCAGCGCGCAGGACAACATCGTCCCGGCGCTCAGCGCCATGCGCGACACGGTGCGTGCGCGGTTATGACGAACTTTGTTCATTGGTGAATCTCCCCTCCTCTTCGCTTTGCCGGTCGTTTCTTCGCCCCCGCGCGAGCCGCCTGCCCGCCTCTGTCAGGCGGAAAGGTCGGGCGGCTGTCGCCGTTGAGACGCAATGACCGGCAGCCAGACGACGCGGCGCAAGGCTCTCATGGAGCGCCCCGTCCGTCCGTTGGCTAGGAAGCTCACTATCCTTTTGCCCGAAGCGAGGCTTTGACTGAGATAGAGCCACGCTTTGACGCAGACGGAAAAGCAGCGGGGTCGCGCGGAGGCTGTAGCACTCATCTAAACCTCCTCGCTGCGAATCGCGCGCAGGCCCCGCGTCTCGCGCCCGGTCACGGCGGCACCGGTATCCTTCGCAAGACGGGCATAGAAAGGCGCGGCGGCCAGCGCGAGGCCGGCAAAGACCAGCATCGCGATCTGGAAATCGGCGAGGGTCGGTTCCGCGACACCAAGCGAGAGCAGGTTGAGCAGGGCGGCCGCGGCGGAAATCGCCAGCGCCTGCGAAATCTGGTTGGCGATATTGCCGAGCACCGTCGCGCCGCCGACTTCGCTTTGCGGCACGTCGGCAAAGCGCAGCGCCATGATCGCGGTCATGTGGACCGAGCGGGCCATGCCGACGAAGACCATGATCGCCACCAGCAGCCAGAAAGGCATGGTGGGCGTCAGCAGCGCGCAGGCGGCAAAGGAGAGCGCCATGGTCACCACGCCGCTGGTCAGCGCCAACCGGATGCCGAGCCACCGTACCGAAGGCGTGGCGATCGCCTTGAGCGCCAGGTCACCGGCATTCTGGGCGAGCAGCAGCAGCCCGGCCTGAAAGGCGGTGAGGCCGAGGCCGACCTGCATCATCAGCGGGATGATGAACGCCGTCGCCATGAAGGCCGTGCGCGCCGGCATTCCCGCGCCGATCGTGGAAACGAAGAAACTGCGGTGGCGCAGCGCATCGAGCGGAACGACCGGGTGGGGCACGCGGCGGATGTGTCGCCAGCACAGCCAGCCCAGGAAAATCCCGAGCGCGATCAGCGGCAGCCCTTGCTGCCAGCCCCCGCCCTTGGCGCCCAGCCGCTCGAACCCGGCAATGATGCAGGCCAGGAACCCGCCGACCAGCGCAAAGCCGCGCCCGTCAAAGGGCCTTCGCTCCACAGCATGGATATTGGGGATGAAGCGCAGGGTGAGGACAAAGGCGAGGAGGCCTGTGGGCACGTTCAGGAAGAACACCCAGCGCCAGTCCAGAAAGGTGGTGATGAGGCCGCCGATGGGCGGGCCGATCACCGGCGCGATCAGGGCCGGGGTGGAACTGATCGTCATTGCCGTGACAAGATAGCGTTTGGGCGTGATGCTGAGCAGGGCGATGCTGCCCACCGGCACGATCAGGGTGCCAAAGGCCGCCTGACACATCCGCATCGCCAGAAAGACCGGAAGATTGGGCGACAGGCCAGCCCCCAGCGAGGCCAGCACGAACCCAAGAATGGCAAGCGTGCAGACCCGGCGCGTGCCGAAGCGCTTGCCCACCCAGTCGCTGATCGGCAGGACCAGCACGGTGACGAGAATATAAATGGTGATCGTCGCGCTCAGCAGGGTCAGCGGCACGGCGAAGTCCTGAGCCATGCGCGGCAGGGCAGTGAGCAGCACCATCAAATCAATGGCGACCATGAAGGACGTGGCGGCTAGAACGATGGCGGCCAGCCGCGAGCGACGCAAGGCCGCGGCGTCGTCCGACGCTATGCTGGCTCCTCCCTCGGATGGATTGTTAGTCAAACTCATTCTGCGCCAGCCATGACAGGCGCGCGCGCGTTCGCCAAGAGGCGCCGAAGAATAGTTGCCGATGCAGGCGCTTGCGGGGGAGCGGGATAGCCTGCCATGGTGCGGCAAAAGAGTCGGGCGTCGCTTAGGAGAGCAGATAATGAGTAATGAGGTCATGGATCCCGAAGCCACGGTGCGCAGCGTCGAGGCGCAGCTTCAATATCTGCTGCCCGGCCCCGCGATCAATCGGCGGTTCGTCTCCGCCGGGGTGGAGGTGAACACCGGCCGCTACGGGCCATTCCCCGTCACGATCCGCGACGCGCGCGCCATCCGTCCGCATTTTACGCTCGATCGGCAGGGCTTCGTGCTGCTCGATGCGCCGAGTGACGTCGCCGATTTCACCGACCGGGACGAGGTCAATCGCGTCTACCCGGGCGAGGTCTCCCGCTATGTCCAACAGGCGACAGGCGCCGATCTCGTCGTCGTCGGTGGCTGGATGATCCGCACGTCCGGCGATCTTGCCAGCCGGCAGAAGAAGCTGGATGCGCCCTATCGCCATGCCGAGGGGGTGCAGCCGCCTGCTGGTGAGGTGCACGTCGATACCGATCCCGCCCGGCAGCAGCGCGCGGCCGAGACCGCCTATCGCAAGGCCCGTCCGGACGGGCCGGGGTTCCGCCGGTTCATCGTCTCCAGCTTCTGGCGCAGCTATTCGCCGCCGCCGCAGGATTGTCCGCTGGCTCTGTGCGATGCGCGCAGTGTCGGCGATGATGAGGGCACCACCAATATCCTGTGGATCGTCGACAAGATCCCCGAAGGCGACGCCATGTTCGCGCCGATGGACGATGATCGCCAACCGGCTGCGCACATCTTCCGGCACAATCCCGCTCACCGCTGGTGGTATTTCTCCAACATGGTGCGGGAGGAAGCCCTGCTGTTCAAATTCCACGACAGCGACCGCAGCGGTGCCTGGCGGGTGCCGCATACGGCATTCTGGGATGACAGTCTGCCCAACGCGGTGCCGCGCGAGAGCATCGAATGCCGCAGCATCGCATTTTTTGAATAGCCCGTTGGTCCACGATCCAAATAGTCGGGCACCACAATCATTGCTATAAGTTACACAAGCGGCAAGCCAAATAAGGCACCGGGTCGAAGGGGAGTGTTATGAAAGACGGGAAGCGGCCGGAGGAGACCGGCCTGAACTGGGGTGCGCTCGATCAGGCAGTAGGCACAGTCGTTCGGCTGTTACGGAATGAGCTGTCGGTGCGGATCGTGGACGTCTATTCGTCCTTCGGCCTTCGCCACGGCGCCCTCTCGACCATGGCGCTGATCGAGGCAAATCCCGATTGCTCCCAATCCGAAATCGCGCGGGAAGTCGCGATGGACGACTCGGCGATGGTGGCGATCATCGACGATCTGGAAGCCCGCGGTCTTGCCCGCCGGATGCGCTCGACGCGGGACCGGCGGCGCAACACGCTGTCGCTCACCTCGGAAGGCCAGCGCCTCGCCGCGCAGATGATTGCCCGCGCCCAGGATGTCGAGCAGCCGATTCATGATGCCTTGTCTGAGGAAGAGGTGAAGACGCTGCAGCAACTGCTGCGCCGGGCCTATGAGGCGATGCAGAAGTCTCCGCCAGCCACTGCTTAGCGCATCCTGGCGGCGGTCAGCCTTCAGCCGGGGCGGTGGCCAGTCCGAGTTCGGGAATGCCAACCGAACGCCGCCCACCGAAGTCGGTCCGCACGACGATGAGGTCGCCCTTTTCCAGATAATCCAGCAACCGCCGGATTCGCCCCACCGAGCGCGTCCCATAAGCGCGGGCCAGCGCCTCGTCGTCGGGGCAGGGCTGCCCCTTGATCGCGGCGCGGGCAATGAGCAGGAAGGGCGCGAGCACATCGTCCTGCACCCGGCTGGAGAGCGCGAGCGCGGCCTGCCAGCGCGGGTCTTCATCCTCCTCGCCGCCCGCCACGGCGACCGCGAAGCGCCGGCGGAAGCTGAGCAGATCAATGCCGGGATTGCCGATCCGCTGCATCCGGCAGCGCACCGCGAAATCCTGGAATAGCGCGGCGGTCGAGCGATAGGTGCAGTCTTCTTCCGCAGCCATGTCGGCCAAAACCGCGCGGATCACCGGCTCGCGGGCAGGGCGATCCGGCGTCTCGGGGGCGGCAGGGCCGGTTGTTTCGATGCCGGACTCTTCAGCGACTGATGCAATGTTGGCGGCTTCGGGCGGGTCTTCGCGCTCCAGTCGGGCGCTGTTGTCGATGGCCGGGGGCGGCGCGATCAGCGCGGCGAACAGTTCGGGCTGCTCCTCGCCGGGCTGCGGCGCGAGCAGATCCTCGAGATCACTGGTCGGCTCGCCGGGCAGCGGAATGAGGGAATGGGATGAGGTGCGCGCGCTCGTCTTCACCGCGCCGATCTTCACGGAGACCGGGCGGCGGCTGATCGCCGGGCCGAGCGCGAGGAAGCGCCCGCGCTCTAGGTCGCGGATCTGCTCGGCCTGCCGCCGCTCCATGCCCAGCAGGTCGGCAGCGCGTGCCATGTCGATGTCGAGGAAGGTGCGCCCCATCAGGAAGTTGGACGCCTCTGCCGCGACGTTCTTCGCCAGCTTGGCAAGGCGCTGCGTGGCGATCACGCCAGCAAGGCCGCGCTTGCGGCCCCGGCACATCAGGTTGGTCATCGCCGCGAGCGACATGCGGCGGATATCGTCGGCCACTTCGCCGGCAGCGGCCGGGGCAAACATCTGGGCCTCGTCGACCACCACCAAAGCGGGATACCAATGCTCGCGGGGCGCATCGAACAAAGCCGCGATGAACTGGGCGGCGCAGCGCATCTGCGCTTCCAGCTCCAGCTCGTCCAGCGCCAGCACCACGGAAGCGCGCCGCGCCCGGACCTTGGCCGCCAGCGTCTCGATCTCGCCGGGATTATGCGCCGCGCCGTTGATTACGATATGGCCGAACGGCTCGGCCAGCGTGACGAAATCGCCTTCCGGGTCGATCACCACCTGCTGGAGCAGCCCGGCGCTTTCCTCCAGCATCCGGCGCAGCAGATGCGACTTGCCAGACCCGCTATTGCCCTGAACGAGCAGCCGGGTGGCCAGCAGTTCTTCCATGTCCATGGGCACCGGCGCGCCGTGCGCGTCCGTCCCGATCACGATTGAAGAGGTCACCGCGCCGTCATAGCCATGGACAGCGTGGGGGCAAGGATTGGTTGAGCTTCGCGGTCGCTCGGGCGGCCATGCGATGCCGGGCGGCACGGTTCACCGTTGGCGTGTTGCAATTGCGAAGTGTTCCGATTAAGCGGCGATGCAAATCGCTCGCAATATCAGGATTCCTTGTCGTTGAACACGCGCAGCATCCGCGTCTGGTATCTCGTCCACAAGTGGGCGAGCCTGATTTGCACGGCGTTCCTGCTGATGCTCTGCCTGACCGGCTTGCCGCTGATTTTCCATGACGAAATCGAGGTGATGACCGGGGAGGCACCGGCAATGCAGGGGGCGGGCTCCTCCGGCGACGGGCCGGGCTTGCAGCCGCTGGATGTCATGCTCGGCAAGGCACTGGCCGCGCGACCGGGCGAGGTGCCAGTGTTCATGGCCTTCGACAATGAGACGCCCATCCTCACGGTCACCACTGCCCCGGCACCGGATTCACCGGGCAGTGCCATGACCATCCAGCTCTTCAACCGGGTGACCGGGGAGCAGGCGGGGCAAGTGGTCGAGGACGGCGTGATGCACTTCCTCCTGCAACTCCATACCGACATGTTCATGGGCCTGCCGGGCATGCTGTTCCTCGGCGCGATGGGTGTGCTGTTCTTCGCCGCCATCGTTTCCGGCGTGGTTCTCTATGCGCCCTTCATGCGCAAGCTGGAGTTCGGGACGATCCGGGTCAGCCGCAGCCGCCGGCTCAAATGGCTGGATTATCATAATCTGCTCGGCATCGTGGCGCTGGCCTGGATGAGTGTCGTGGGCCTGACCGGGGTCATCAACGCGCTCGCGACGCCCATCATCAAGGTGTGGCAGATGAGCGAACTGGCCGAGATGACCGGTGCTTATGCCGGTCGCCCGGCCTTGCCGCCCGAGCGCTATGGTTCGCTGGACAAGGCCATGGCCGCCGCCCGGCAGGCGTTGCCCGGCAACAATCCCCAATTCATCGCCTTTCCCGGCGGCTCGTACAGCAGCAAGCACCATTATGCGGTTTTCTTCCAGGGTAACACGCCGCTCACCCAGCGCGCGCTCACCCCGGCGCTTATCGATGCCGAGACGGGCGAACTGACCGATGTGCGGCCGATGCCCTGGTACACGCTCGCCTTGCTCTATTCGCAGCCGCTGCACTTTGGCGATTATGGCGGGCTACCGCTCAAGCTGCTGTGGGCGGCGTTGACGCTGTTCACCATCGTCGTGCTGGGCTCGGGCCTCTACCTCTGGCTCGGCAAGCGCCGCGCCCCGCTGGCGGCCCGTGTGCGGGAGGTCGAGAGCGGCGGCCTTGTGGCGCCAGCCGAATGAGCCGCCGCGCGCCGCTCGGCCGCATCTTCGCGATGCCGCTCGCCCTCGCCCTGCTCAGCATCGTCGGTCTGGTCAGCGCGCTGACCGGCGATGGCTGGGCCGACGCTTTGTCCTGGATCGCGCTGGCGGCGCCGCTCGCTGCCACCCTCTGGGCCTTTCGATATCGCCGATCATGAGAACAAGCCGCGCATGCAAGCGCGTTTCAAAGGGAAAAGACGCATGAATTTCCATCGTTCCAGCCAAATGTTGAAAGCTGCGCTGATCGCCTCGGTCGCCGCGGTGGCCATGCCGGCCGCGGCGCAGGAGGCCAGCGAGATCATCGTCACGGCGCAGCGCGAGAATCGCAGCGCGGTGACGCTTGGAGGCAATGTGGGCGTGCTTGGCGAGAAGTCTGCCGAGAATGTGCCCTTCAGTGTAAAGAGCTATAACGCGGCGCTTATTCTCAACCAGCAACCGCAGACGCTGGGACAGGTGCTGGAGAACGATCCCTCGGTCCGCACCACCTACGGCTTCGGCAATGCCGCCGAGCAGTTCGTTATCCGCGGCTTCCCCCTGTATGGCGACGACGTCGGGCTGGACGGCCTCTACGGCATCACCCCGCGCCAGCTCGTTGCGCCGGAGCTTTACGAATCCGTTCAGGTCCTGAATGGCGCTAGCGCCTTCCTCAACGGCGCAGCGCCGGGCGGGTCCGGCATCGGCGGCAGCGTCAATCTCGTGCCCAAGCGGGCCACGGGACGCCTCAGTCGTGCGACCCTCAATTATACCTCAGGCGAGCATTTCGGCGGCTCGCTCGATCTGGCGCGCCGTTTCCCTGCTGGTGCGGGCACCATGGGCGTCCGGATCAACGGCGTCGCGCGGGGCGGGGATGTCGCAATTGATGGCGAGTATCGCAGCACCTATGCTGTCGGCGCCGCATTCGATTATGATGGTGGACCGCTGCGGATGTCGCTCGATCTCGCGTATAACCGCGTGCATGTGCGTGGCCTGCGCCCCAAGGTGACCATCGCATCCACCAGCATTCCGGCAGTGCCCGAGGCGGATGTCAATTACGCGCAGCCTTGGACCTACACCACGATGCGTGACATCTTTGGCCTAGCTCGTCTGGAGTATGACCTGGCGGACAACGCCATGCTATACGTCATGGGTGGCGCGCGCGACGGGATGGAAGACGGCATTTATGGGGGCATCACCGTGTCGGACGCCGTGACGGGCGCCGCCAGCGGCAATGGCCTGTATGTGCCGCGCACTGATAACAACGAGGCTGTGCAGGCCGGCATCCGCATCAATCTGGCTGCTGGGGGGATTACCCACGAGTTCAACATTGGCGGCTCGGCGACCTGGCAGGTCAATCGCAACGCCTATGACTTTCTCTACGGGCCCGGCTTCGCAGGTTTTGCTACGAACCTCTACGACGCGCAGCCGGTTACTATTCCCAGCTCGGCCCTCGTCGGCGGCGATCTGGACAATCCCTTTCCGATCAGTCGCACCAAGCTGTTGAGCGTGTTTGCATCCGACACCGTTGGCCTGCTGGGTGATCGTGTCCTGCTGACGGTGGGTGGACGTATTCAGCAGATCAGGACCAGCAGCTACTCCTATGGCAATGGGGCGCTGGATTCGGCATACAAGAACAGCGCCCTCACGCCGGTCGTCGGTCTGGTGATCAAGCCGGTGGCCGGCCTCTCGCTGTTCGCGAACCGCATCGAAAGCCTGGCGCAGGGACCCGTGGCACCCTTGTCCGGCTTCTACCCCGGTTTGGGAACTTTGCCGGTGAGCAACGCGGGCGAGATTTTCCAGCCCTACCGCTCGGTGCAGTATGAGGTGGGCGGAAAGCTGGCCCTCGGCCCGGTCAGTGCAAGCCTCGCCGCCTTCCAGATCGAGAAGCCCCTTGGGCAGGTGGCGCCCGACCCCACAAATTCGGCCGCGCTGGTCTATGATCTCTTCGGCACGCAGCGCAACCGAGGTCTCGAACTCAGCGTGAGCGGGGAACTGACGCCCGGCTTGCGGATCATCGCCGGAGGCTCGGTGATCGAGGCAGAGCTTCGGGATACGCCGGGTGGCCTGCAGGATGGCAACGGGGCGCAGGGCGTGCCGGATTATCTGCTCAACGCCAATGTGGAGTGGGATCTCCCGTTCCTGCCTGCGCTTACGCTGACTGGGCGGGTGGTGCAGACTGGCAAGCAATGGCTAGATACTGCCAATACCTTGCGGCTGCCTTCGTGGACTCGCGTCGACGTCGGTATGCGCTATGTGGCGGTGGTGGCGCAGCGCCCGCTCACCCTGCGCTTCAACGTCGATAATGTCGCGAACGAGCGCTATTGGGCGTCGGCTTACGATGCCTTCGGCCAGACCCTCCTGCAGGGCGCGCCGCGCACCTACAAGGCGTCTCTGTCCGTCGATTTCTGACCGGACTGTCACCACAAAAAGGGGCCGGACGTCGATGACGGCCGGCCCCTTTTGCTAGGTTTAGTCAGTCGCCGTCAGTCGCTGAGCGGCGCGATGTGGAAGATGCGCTCGGCATTGCCGTGGTACAGCGCGTGGCGCTCCGCCTCCGTCACCGGCGCCGCATCCATGAAATCCACAGCCGGCTGCTGCGGCTGATAAGGGTAATCGATCGCCCAGAGCACATTATCGATGCCGAGCTTGTCGATGGTGTAGCGCAGGGCCAGCGGGTCCTCGACGCCGCTCGTCGTCACCACAAAGTTACGCTGGAAATATTCCGCGATGCTCAGTTTCGTCTTCGGCGCGCGGCTGATCTTCTGGGCGCGGGTGTTCATGAAATTGATGCGCCAGATCCAGAAGGGGATGGCCTCACCCATATGGCCGATGCAGATCTTGAGCTTGGGGAAGGCATCGAACACGCCGCTGGCCATCATCCGCACGACATGTGTGCCGACCTCGACGCCATAGCCCCACATGGCGCTGTCCATGCCGTAATCCTGCAAAGGCCCCTTCAGCGTGTCGGAGGCGGCGCGCGGGTGGATGTAGATGCAGGCATCGAGCGCTTCGGCGGCTTCGAGGCAGGGCCAATATTTGGGATCGTCCAGATATTCGCCATGGGTGTGGCTGTTGAGGATGAAGCCGTTGAGCTTCAGATCATTGATCGCCCGCTCCATTTCCTTTGCCGCGCGCTTGGGGCTGTGGGGGGCGAAGCTGGCGAGGCCGGCGAAGCGGTCCGGGCGCTTGCGGCAGATCTCGGCCAGCCGATCATTGGCGAGCGCGGCCAAGTCCGTCGCTGTGTCGGCATCGAACATCTGCACGCCCGGCGCGGTGAGCGAGAGCAGGTGCATGTCCACGCCCAGCGCGTCCATCTCCGGCAGGCGCTTTTCCTCGATGTCGAGCAGCCCGTCGAGGAAGTTCATCGCCGCATAGCCGGTCGCGTTTTCGGGCGGGTCATAGATGCCGCCGACGAGCAGCTTGTCGAGGCTTTGCGATGGCCCGCGCGTCACATCCCGCAGGGCATGGGCGACCTCGGGGATCGACCAGGCTTCTTCGGTGGCGATCTTGCGCATCTTCGTCATCGGGCAGTCTCCATGATGGGGGCGGAAAGGGGAGCCGGGCTGTCCTGCGCGCTGGCCTCGGGGGCGGCGGGGCCGGTCCGGCGGGCGAGCCAGAGCGCCAGCGCGGCCGCGATCACCAGCGGGATGACCGGCAAGATGAAGAAGGTGCGCGGCGCCGACAGGCCGAGCAGCACTGCGAGCGAGCCGACCAGCGGCCCGGCGATCGAGCCGACGCGCCCCATGCCGAGCGCCCAGCCAAGGCCGGAGGCGCGCATGGTCGCCGGGTAAGTGGCCCCGCACGAACCATTGAGGCCGTTCTGGGTGCCGGTGCTGAACAGGCCGACCAGCACAAGCAGCACGGTCAGGCCGACAATACCCCAGTCATGCACCGTGATGATCGCCAGTGTGAGCGCGCCAAGCCCCGCAAACAGCGCCACGACCGACCAGTTGCGGCGCACCAGCAACAGGCTGGCGACCACACCGCCGACCACGCCGCCGGCATGGGTGCCGGTGGCGATCCATGAGGCGGTGGTCGTCGAATAGCCCTGATCCTTGACCAGCAGGGGCACCCAGCCGCTCACCAGATAGACGACCATCAGCACCAGCGCGAAGATGATCCAGATCGCGATCGTGCGGGCACGCTGCGCGGGGGAAAGGATGGCCGAAAGCCCGCGCTCGCCCGGTGCATGGGTCTGTGCGCGGTTGAGCACCGGGCTTTCCGGCAGGCCGATCCACAGCAGCGCCGCAATCGCGATGGGCAGGAGACCGCCGAGGATGAACAAGCTCTGCCAGCCATAAGGCGCAAGCAGCTTGGCGGCGGCGATCCCCGCGAGAACCCCGCCAAAGGTGATGCCGATGCCGACCAGCGCCGTCGCCCGCGCGAGATATTTGCGCGGCGCCAGTTCGCCGGCCAGCGCCAGCGCATTGGGCAGCACGGCGCCAAGGCCGATCCCGATGAGGAAGCGCAGCACGATGAGTTGCGTGAGGTTGGTCGCCAGCGCGCCGACCAGCGACATGATGCCATAACCGATACAGCAACTGATCAGGATCGTCCGGCGGCCCAGCCTGTCGCCTTGCGGCCCGATGAACACGGCGCCGATCAGCACGCCGAACAGGCTTGCGGAGAGCAGCGGGCCGATCTCGGCGCGGCTGACGCCAAAATCTTCCAGGATGGAGGGCGCGGCGAAATTGGCGGCCTGCAGGTCGAAGCCCTCGACCATCAGCGCGATAAGGATCAGCAGGAATCCACCCCAGCCGCGCGCGCTCGTCGCTTCGCTCGTTCCCGTCATGCCCTCTCCTTCACCTGCTGGCGTTGCGCCATCATAGCGCGCTTTGCGGCGGCCAATGCAAGTTGAAAGATCATCAATGCGAGGCTGTTGAGCGGTTCAGGGCACCGGTTTGGCGCCTCGCTTCATCACTCGCCTTTGCGGCGCGTGCGCACCCATTCGGTCTCGCGCTTCTTGACCAGCCGCAGATAGACGGGGACTTTCCACAGAATGTAGAGCGGGATGCGCGCTAGCGTTGCCGCCGAGACCGTGTCGCGCCCGTCGCGCATCCAGGCGAGGGCTAGTAGCAGCGCGACCAGCGTCAACAGACCCGCCAGCGTAGCAGGCGCGGCAGCGGTGGCGCCCAGCAGCGCGAGCCCGGCGCTCACCACAAGCGCGATCAGGCTCAGGCTCATCAACAGGGCCAGCGGCGGCACGAGCAGGCTCAGGCCGAACCAGGCGAGGCTGGGCCTGGCCTTGGCCACGCCTTCAAGCACGACCGGCGCGCCTTGCTGCAGGGCGGTCTGGATATAGCCATGCTCCCAGCGCGCCCGCTGCGTAAGCGTGTCGCTCTGGCTCGCTGGGTCGCTCCAGGTCGTCGCGGCCTCCAGATAGAGGGGCGCTGCGCCCGCTCGCGCGAAATGGAGGCCGAGCACAAGGTCTTCGACCAGGTGGCTCGTCGCCAGCGGCGCCGATTCGATCAGGGCCCATGGGAAGGCCATGCCGGTGCCGCCGAGAATGGCGGGCGATCCCAGAATCGAGGCGCCGCGCTGGCGAACGCGATTCTTGATGAGCATCGCAAAGTTGGAAATCTGCGTCATCGCCCCGTCATCGGCGGCCGAGCGGAGCAGGTAGCAGCTCTGCACCGGGCGATGGCTGGCGCAGGTCGCGTCGATCAGCGCGCGCAGCGACGCACCGTCGATTTCGCAGTCGGCGTCCAGCACCACAATACAATCCGGCGGCGCGGTGTCTGTCGCAGCCTTGATCCAATCCCGACCGAAGGCCAGCGCATGGCCCTTGCCGCGCTGGCTGGGGTCATTGCGCTCGATAACCTGTGCCCCGGCCGCGCGCGCGGCGGCGGCGGTGTCGTCCGTGCAATTGTCGGCAATGACGATGAGGCGGATATGCACATCCAGCGCCGGCTGGAGCAGCGCGATGGTACGGGCAATGCCGGCGGCCTCATTATGGGCGGGCATGAGGATGATGGCGCTATGGGGGGCGGCAGTGCGCGGCCTTGCCGGGCGGCCGGCGATCAGGCCCAGGGCCAGCTCCACGGCCAGCACGGCCAGCAGGAGCACGGGTATGGCAATGATGAGCCAAGCCAGAGAGTCGAGGATCATCATGCCTTCATTCCCGCGTCTGGCGACTGGCGCGTCGACGCTTCGAGGGGGTGGAGAGGAGGCTGGTGCCTCCTCTCCTCATATCGTGCGGAAAACGCCTCGCCGTTACTTGGCGGCGGGCGCCGCGGCGTTGCCGGCTGCGGGCAGGGCGCCGGCGGCCTTGGCATCGTCCTTGGGTGCATAGCCCGGCTGATACTCGATCTTGGCCTTGGCCTTGGCTTCCTTCAGGCGCGATTCGCCGATCTTGTTCAGCTCCTCGTTGCGCATGGCCTGCGCGGCGATCTGGCGGGCCTGCTCCTGCGGAACCGGGGTCGCTTCGCTGCCGGTGATCACGCTCACGACCAGCTTGCCATTGGCCGGCACGATGAATGGCTCGCCCGGGGGCAGCGCCTCGATGCGGGCCAGCATCTGCGGATCGATCACGGCGGTGTCGAGCGAGCCCCGGCCACGCTCGAAGGCGATGCCCATGGCTGTCAGGCGGGATGCGACCTCATCGAGCGTCTTGGCGGTTTCCAGCTCCTTGAGGCCATCCGGCTTGGACGGCGGATCCATCTGCAGCTGCTCGAGGGCGAAGCGCTTGCGCTGCGCGAAGGCGTTGGGGCGCTCGCTGATATATTTGTCGATGGCGGCGTTATCCGGGACCTTCACCGTGTCCATCGTCTTGCGGCCGTACAGGTTGACGAGCAGCTGCTCGCGCATCCGGCGCTCCTGCGTCAGATATTCCGGGTCGCGGTCCAGCCCGGCTTCCTTGGCGGCCTGCACCAGCAGCCGGCGGTCGACCATGCGCTGCAGCACGCGGCTGCGCACCATGTCCTTGTCGGCGCTGGCAGGGACGTTGAGATCGGCGATCTCGGCGTTCAGTTCGGTCAGGGTGATTTCCTCACCATTGACCACGGCCACGACCTGACCTTCGGCTTTTTTCTCGCAGCCGGCGATCGTGAGGGAAAGGGAAGCGAGCGCAACGAGCGAGACGTTCCTCAGCAGTGACATCCATAGTCTCCAGAACAAGCGTGAAGTGGTAAAAATCGGTTCTCGGTTGAAGGCCCGGCGATCCCCCGATCGAGCCTGTCATCCTAGAAAGCAGTGGGTGAGGCAAGATGCCTACAAATCATTACATGTGCGGCGGGAAGATTGCGGCCAGTATATGCCCGGCCATCGGCTGCCTGAGCATCCCCCTCATCTTGTCGAGCAACATGGATCGGCTTGTCGTACTTTGTGGCACCTATTAACTCGCCGCTGGACCGTGAACAAGCGGCAACCATGGCAGCCGCACCGGGATCGGACAGGGGCGTCCTATCAGCCCGGCGTTAATATTAGGTGGATTGTCGCGGGTGCCAGACGTGGCCGGCGCTTGCCCTCAACGGACGTTGGCTGCTCCGTGAGACGGCGCCGAACCGGCGGTGGCAGCTGCGGGCTGGCCGGTCGGCGGGTCAGGATTGGCCTTGGGCAGCGCGGCGATCTGCGCAGGGGTGAGGCTCGTGACGATCGTCCAGTCATCGCCGTCGCGCAGGGGCGCGAGACCATCGAGGGGGAGATAGACATGCTGCTCGGGCATGCTGCCTTCGACCGCGATCACCAGCCCTTCGACAGCACCGCCGGGGCCGCGCTTCAGGGCGATCACATCGCCCAGTTCGGTGCCGTCGGTATCGACCAGTTCGGCATCGAGCAGTTCGCGTTCGGTCAGATTCAGCGCGGCCTTGCCCTTGGCGGCCTGAGAGCCGGGATGGGCGATCAGCTGGACGGCAGGCTCATCGGGATGCTGATTGGCCGCGTCATCGCGACCGCTGCAGGCCGCTAGTAGAAGGGCCAAGGCGAGCGCGGCCGCAGGGTCGATTTTCACCTATAGTCTCCACTGTTGCGGCGCATTCGCATGATGGCCGACCAACGTGGGAGATAAATGGGCGTTCCCTCAAACGGGACGAACGGTTTCGGGTCAGGCCGTTGCGCGCGCGGTCACCAGCATTCCGGCGAGACGCATGAAATTGGCCAGCATCGCGTGGCCGTGTTCGGTCGCGATGCTCTCCGGGTGGAACTGCACGCTGTGGATGGGCAGGCTCGCGTGGCGGAACGCCATCACCGATCCATCTTCACTGGTGGCATTGACCAGCAGGCAATCGGGAATGTCCTCGACGATCAGCGAGTGATAGCGCGTGGCGGTGAAGGGCGAGGGCAGGCCCTCGAACAGCCCGGTGCCGTCATGCGTGACCGGTGATGTCTTGCCGTGCATCAGGCCGCCGCGCACCACCTTGCCGCCGAAATGCTGGCCGATCGTCTGATGGCCCAGGCACACGCCGAGCAGCGGCTTGCCGGCATCGGCGCAGGCCGCGACGAGATCGAGGCTGATCCCGGCTTCATTGGGCGTGCAGGGCCCGGGCGAAAGCAGAAAGGCTTCCGCGCCTGAGGACAGCGCCTGCCCGGCGGACATGGCATCGTTGCGCACCACCTCGACCTGCGCGCCCAGCTCCATCAGATAATGGACGAGATTCCAGGTGAAGCTGTCATAATTGTCGATGACGAGGATCATAGCCGGCTTCTACGGGCCACTGCTCCGCCGCGCAAGCAGGACAAGGCGGCGCTGGCCGGTTATAAGCGCGGGCATGACCCAGACAAATCCGCGCATCCATGTGCTCACCACCGGCGGCACAATCGACAAGCTCTATTTCGATGCGCTGAGCGAATATCAGATCGGCGAGTCGATCCTCGCGCGCCTGCTGGAGATCGCGCGGGTGAAGCTGCCGATCGAGATCGAGGAAGTGACCCGCAAGGACAGTCTGGAGCTGACCGCCGATGATCGCGCGCTGATCGCGGCGCGGGTTGCGGCCTCGCCCGCCGAGCGCATCGTTATCACCCACGGCACGGATACGATGACGGACACGGCCGCTGCACTGGCGGGCATATCGGGCAAGACCATTGTGTTGGTGGGCGCGCTGGCCCCGGCGCGCTTCTCGGAGAGCGACGCCACCTTCAATCTCGGCATGGCCTTCGCGACGGCGCAGATCGCCCCGCCGGGCGTTTACATCACCATGAATGGCAAGGTGTTCCGTGCGGATCAGGTGGTGAAGGATCGTGCTAAGGGGGCTTTTGTGGCGCGGTAGCGTCCCACCCCTACCGCGCTCCTGCGAAGGCAGGAGCCCAGGGCGGCTAAGTTCGTCCGTTAGGCCCTAGGCTCCTGCCTTCGCCGGAGCACGGCAGTTGCGGAAAGCTAGCCCTTACTGCCCGAAGCGCCCGTCCTGCGCGACCTTCACGGCTTCCCGCGCGGCCGCAAACAGGGCGCCGGCCTTGTGCTCGCATTCGCGCTGTTCATAGGCCGGCTCGGAATCCGCGACGATGCCGGCGCCCGCCTGCGCGTGCAGCACGCCGTCCTTCACCAGCGCGGTGCGCAGAACGATGCAACTATCCATGTTTCCATCCGGCGAGAAATAGCCGACGCCGCCGGCATAAGGCCCGCGCGTTTCCGGCTCCAGCTCGGCGATGATCTCGCAGGCCCGCACCTTGGGCGCGCCGGATACTGTGCCGGCCGGGAAGCCGGCGAACAGCGCATCGAGCGGATCGTGCTTCGGGTCGAGCTTGCCGACGACATTGGAGACGATATGCATCACATGGCTGTAGAATTCGATGGTGTAGCTGTCCGTCACCTTCACCGAGCCGGCGCTGGCGACGCGGCCGACATCGTTGCGGCCCAGGTCGAGCAGCATCAGATGCTCGGCGCGCTCCTTGGGATCGGCGAGCAGCGAATCGCGATTCTCGGCATCCTCGCTGGCCGTCTTGCCGCGCGGTCGGGTGCCCGCAATCGGCCGGATCGTCACTTCCCCATCGCGCACACGGACCAGAATCTCCGGGCTGGAGCCGGTGAGCGCGAAGCCGGGCAGATCGAGATGGTAGAGGAAGGGCGAGGGATTGATCCGCCGCAGCGCCCGGTAGAGGTCGATCGGCGGAAGCGGGAAGGGGGTGGTGAAGCGCTGCGCCAGCACGACCTGAAAGATGTCGCCCGCGACGATATAGTCCTTGGCCTTGCTCACCATCTCTGCATAGGCGCCCGGCTCCATCACCGGCGTTGGCGTGATCGCGTCCAGATCGATGGCGGGGGCCTGACTGGTCTGCGCGGCGAGCGGCCGGGCGAGCTGCGCCGCGACATCCTCGATGCGCCCCACAGCCGTATCGATCAGCGCGTCGATGGCGGCCTCGCCGGTGCCGAGCCGGTCGGCCCAGGTCGGCGCGACGATGTAGAGCGCATCGGCCAGCCGATCGAACACCAGCACCACCGTCGGGCGCACAAACAGCATGTCGGGCGTGCCGAGGCCATTGTCGGCCGGGCGCGGCAGCTTTTCGACCAGGCCGAAGGTCTCATAAGCGAAATAGCCGACGAGGCAGGCGAGCGCAGCCGGCAGCGCCGGGTCGACATCCGCCCGGCATTCCGCCACCAGATCGCGCAGCGCGGCGAGGGGATCACTCTCCAGCGGCGTGAAGGCGGTCCGGTCGGTCCGCCAGTCGCGGTTGATCTCGGCGCTGCGCCCAGTGGCGCGAAACACGAGGTCCGGCGCGATGCCGATCAGGCTGTAGCGCCCGCGTACAGCGCCACCCTCCACCGATTCGAGAATGAAGTCGCCCCGTTCCGGCTCGATCAGCTTGAGCGCGGCGGAGACCGGCGTTTCGGTATCCGCGATCAGCCGCGCCCACACGAGCGCGGAGCGCCCGGCGGAGAGGGCCGCGCGTGCGGCGTCGATGCTGTCCTGCGCGATGGTCAACGGGTCGGCCTTATTCTGCGCTGCCGCCATAGGCGCGGCGCAGTTCCTGCTCCACAGCCGCCATGGCCGCCTCGCTGCGCTTGACGCCCAGCTCCTGCTGGATCGCTGTGACGAACTGCTGCGCATATTCCCCGCCCAGCACATTGCTGAGGCCGGCCGCAGTGGATTGCATCAGCTGGGGCACCTGTGTGGGATCATTCTGCGTGATCTTGTCCAGCCGCACGACGATGAAGCCCTGATTATTCTCCAGCGGCACCATCTGCGTTCCACCCTGGCGGATGCTGAACAGCGCCTTGAGCGGCGGGGGGATCTGACCGCCCTGCTGGTTGATGTCGGCGCGGCGCGCAGAGAGCGGCTGGCGCGGCGCGTCGGCGATGCCGAGTTTGGCGAGCAGCGGCCCCGGTTCGGCGCCCTTGCCCAGCTGCGCCGCGAGCTGCGTGGCGATTTCGCGCGCCTTGCCAACGCCCTGCGCCAGCTTCCAGGCCGCTTCCACGGCCGGCTTCACCTGCGCGAAGGGCGGCGGGCCGGCGGGCACCACTTCGGCCACGGTCAGGAGCGCGGCTTCTTCGTCGGGCTTTACCGGCACGATCTGCGCATCGTCATCCTGCCGCGCCGCAAAGCCGCCTTCGAGCAGCGCCTGCAGCGTCGCGTCGGGCTTGAACGCCGGGTCGCGCAGCGACTGGCCGTTGCGCACGATCAGCGGCGTCTCGACGATGGTGAGGTTGTGCTCCTTGGCGATGTCGGTCAGCGTCGCGCCGGCGCCCAGGCGGCCATCCATATCGTTCAGGAATTCGCTGAAGAGCTGGCGCTCCTTGATCTGGCGCACTTCGGCGGACAGCTCCTCGCGCGCTTCGGCCAGCGTCTTGCCGGGCACGTCACGCTGGGCTTCCACGCGCAGCACTGCCCAGCCGGCGGGCGAGCGGACCGGACCGACGATGCCGCCTTGCGCGGCGGCGAAGCCGGCCTTGGCGATCTCCGCATTCATCTGCGTGGCAAGCTGCTTCTCGTCCACGCCATCGACGCGTGAGGCGGCGAGGCCGAGGCTCTTGGCGACATCCTGCAGCGACTGGCCGGCCTTCGCCTTGGCGGCGGCGTCCTTGGCGAGCGCTTCCGTCGCGAGGATCAGCTGGCTGAAATCGCGCGTCTTGCGGCCGGCGAACTGGCTCTGGCGGCTCTTGTAGAGATCGGCGATTTCCGCGTCGGTCGGCGTCGCCTGGGGCTCGAAGCGAGCAAGATTGACGAGCGCGTAGCGCAGTTGGCGCTGCTCGGGAATCGCGAACTGGCTGCCATGCTGCTTGTAATAATCCTGCAGTTGCGCCTCGGTCGGCGCGGTCTGCGGCGCGAACCTGGCGGCGGAAATCGCGAACATCTCGCCGGCGCGTTCCTCGATCAGCATCGCGGCATAAGGCGGCACCATGCTGGCCGGCGCCTTGGTGCCCACGCCCACCGGCTGGAGCAGCTGCTGCTGGATGATCTGCGCGGCAATATCGTCCCGCAGATCCTGCTCGGAGACGCGCTGCTGGGCGAGCATCTGGCGGAATACCGTCTCGCTGAAATTGCCGGTTGCGTCCGTGAAGGCGGAATTGCGGGCGATCTCCGCGTCGATGAGCGCCTTGCTCACCCGCATCCCGTGCTTCTCGCCATAGGCAATCAGCGCGCGTGAGGAGATCAGCTCGTCGGCCACGCGCTTAAGGCCGCCCTGGGCCAGGAACTGGTCGATGGTCAGCGCCGGATTTTCCTGCCGCTGCCGCTCGAACACCATCTGCGTGCGGCTCTGCAGCTCGGCCACGGTCAGCGGGCGGTCGCCGATCTTGGCGACTTCCGTCTTTGAGCTGCCACCGAAATTCACGCTATTGCCACTGATATCTCCCGCGATGAACGCGAAGGCGATGATCGCGAGAAATCCGATTGCGAACAGGCCGCCAAATTTCGAACCGAGAAGACGACGGAAAATCTGCATGGGGTCTTTGTCCAGAAAGGCGGCGAAAGGCTGGGGGCTGCTTTAGGGCGGGCGTCCGACGGCATCAAGCCTTTGCGCGCTCGGCTGTCCATGGGGCTTCCGCAGCCATGCGGTGCCGGCTGGACAAAGCCGTCCTGCCCGTTCATCCGGGCCGCCAGATCATTGATCACCTGTGCAGGAGAGTGAAGCTATGACCGTCCGCCGCAAATTCGTCGCCGGCAACTGGAAGATGAACGGCCTCAAGGGGCAGCTTGGCGAGGTATCCGCCATTGCCGAGCTTGCCGCCGCCCGCAACGATATCGATGTGGCGCTCTATCTCCCGGCCACCCTCATCGCGGCCGCCGCGCCGCTTGGCGGCGCCGTGCTCATCGGCGCGCAGGATTGCCATCAGGAAGAGGCCGGGGCCTATACCGGCAATCTCTCGGCCGCCATGCTGGCCGAAGCTGGCGCGCGCGGCACGCTGGTCGGCCATAGCGAGCGCCGGCAATATCAGCACGAGAGCAATGCCGATGTCGCCGCCAAGGCACTCGCCGCGCATAAGAGCGGTCTCTCCGTGGTGCTGTGCGTCGGTGAGACGCTGGACACTCGCGAACAGGGCGACGATGTGGCGCACGCCTTCGTGGCCGATCAGCTTGTCGCCTCGCTGCCCGAGGGCGCGGACCCGGAATGGCTGACCATCGCCTATGAGCCGGTCTGGGCGATCGGCACCGGCAAGGTTGCTACCCCGCCGCAAATCGCCGCCATGCACGCCGCGCTGCGCGCCGCGCTCGTCAAGGCGCTGGGCGCGGAGGCCGGCAATGCCATGCGCATCCTCTATGGCGGCTCGGTGAGCGGTGAGAACGCCGCGGATATCCTCCACACCGACAATGTCGACGGCGCGCTGGTCGGCGGGGCGAGCCTCACCGCCGCCAAATTCGGGCCGATCATCGCTGCAGCCTGATCGGCATCGCTAAACCGGTCGCGAGCCGGTAGATAAGCGCCCATGTCCACGCTCGCCGCCACTGCCATCGTCTGCGCCGTTCGGGCGCATGGCGAGCATGGCGCGATCGTGCGGGCGCTCACGGCGGATGCGGGGCTGGTCGCGGGCTATGTGCAGGGCGGCCGCTCGAGCCGGATGCGCCCGGTGCTGCTGCCCGGCAATATCGTGCGGGGCACCTTCCGCGCCCGCACGGCCGATCAGCTCGCCAGCCTCTCGGCCGAGCTGGAGCATAGCCGGGGGCCGCTACTCGCCGAGCCGCTGCCCGCCGCGGCCATCGATTGGGCTTGCGCCTTCACGGCGGTGACCTTGCCGGAAGGTCATCCCTACCCCGCGCTCTACGCCGCGCTGGGCGCGGTGCTCGATGCGGTGGAAGCAGCGCCCGCTGCGCGCGGCTGGGCCGTGGCGCTGGTGCGCTACGAGCTGCTGCTGCTCGCCGAGCTGGGCTTCGGACTCGATCTGGCGGAATGCGCCGTCACCGGCGCGCGCGAGGGGCTGGCCTATGTCAGCCCGCGCACCGGGCGCGCGGTGACGGCAGCGGCGGCCGGTACGCACCGCGACCGGTTGCTGCCCTTGCCCGGCTTCCTCACCGAGGGCGGCGAAGCCGGCTGGCCGGACATATTCGCCGGATTTGACCTGACCGGCCATTTCCTCGCCCAGTCGCTGTTCGATCCACGCCGGTCTGACGTGCTGGCCGCGCGCGAGCGGCTGATCGAACGGCTCAAAAGAGCGGTTGCGTGACCCGGCCTGCTTGAGGCAATGGCTCAGCCCACATCCTCAGGGCCGGCGCGCCTGTCTAGCAGCACCGCCCGTCTTCAGATTGAGAAAGGGAAACCCATGCTCGTTGCGATCCTGCCCGGAGACGGCATCGGTCCGGAAGTCACCGCGCAGGCCAAGCGCGTGCTCGATGCGCTGGCGATCCCCGGCCTGACCTATGAGGAAGCGCCGGTCGGCGGCGCGGCCTATAAGGCGGAGGGTCATCCGCTGCCTCCCGCTACGCTCGATCTGGCAAAGCGCGCGGACGCGATCCTGTTCGGCGCGGTGGGCGATCCCGATTGCGATTCGCTTGAGCGCGCCTTGCGGCCAGAGCAGGCCATTCTCGGCCTGCGCAAGGAGCTGACCCTGTTCTCCAACCTGCGCCCCGCAAAGATGTTCGCGGAGCTGGCCGATGCCTCCACGCTGCGCAAGGAGGTCGCCGAGAAGATCGACCTGCTGATCGTCCGTGAACTGAATGGCGACGTCTATTTCGGCGAGAAGGGCATTCGCAAGACTGCCGATGGCCTGCGCGAGGGCTATGACATCATGTCCTACAACGAGGCCGAGGTGCGCCGCATCGCCCACAGCGCCTTCCGCGCCGCGCAGGCGCGCAGGGGCAAGCTCTGCTCGGTGGACAAGGCCAATGTGCTGGAAACCAGCCAGCTCTGGCGCGACGTAGTGATCGAGGTTGCCGCCGACTATCCCGATGTCGAGCTGTCCCACATGTATGTCGACAATGCCGCCATGCAGCTCGTGCGCAATCCCGGCCAGTTCGATGTGATCGTGACCGGCAATCTGTTCGGCGACATTCTCTCCGACCAGGCGAGCATGTGCGTCGGCTCCATCGGCATGCTGGCCTCGGCCTCGCTCGATGCCAACGGCAAGGGGCTGTATGAGCCGATCCACGGCTCCGCGCCGGATATCGCCGGGCAGGGCAAGGCCAATCCGCTGGCGACGATCCTCTCCGCCGCGATGATGCTGCGCTTCTCGCTCGATCAGGCACAGGCGGCTGATCGCATCGAGGCGGCCGTGGCCGAGGCGCTGGCCGGTGGTGCCCGCACTGCCGACCTTGGCGGCTCGATGAGCACGTCTGCTATGGGCGATGCTGTGCTCGCGGCGATCTGACGCCATTGGATTGACCGACCCCTGACAGGGTCTAGAAGGCAACGTCATGAAGAGACAAACCGGACAGGATCGTTCCCGCACCAGCCGCTGGCGGCCCGCGACACAGGCCGTGCGCGGCGGCACCTGGCGCTCCGAGCAGGGAGAGACGAGCGAGGCGCTCTTCCTCACCTCGGGCTATACTTATGACAGCGCGGAGGAAGTCGCCGCCCGCTTCGCCGGGGAAGCGACGGGGATGCAATATTCCCGCTTCCAGAACCCCACCGTGCAGATGCTGGAAGAGCGCATCGCGCTGATGGAAGGCGCCGAGGCGTGCAAGGTGCAGGCGAGCGGCATGGCCGCGATGACCAGCGCGCTGCTGTGCATGCTGAGCGCCGGCGATCATGTCGTCGCCGGGCGCGCGGCCTTCGGCTCGTGCCGCTGGATTCTCTCCAACGTGCTCAACCGCTTCGGCATCACGCACAGCGTCGTCGACGCGCGGGACAATGATGCGTGGGAAAAGGCGATCCAGCCCAACACCAAGGTGTTCTTCTTCGAGACGCCGGCTAATCCCACGATGGACATTGTCGATCTGGAGCATGTCTGCGGCCTCGCCCGTGCCCATGGCATCACCACGGTGGTGGATAATGCCTTCGCGACGCCGGTGCTGCAGCGCCCGCTCGATTTCGGCGCGGATGTCGTGGCCTACAGCGCCACCAAGCTGATGGACGGGCAGGGCCGGGTGCTGGCCGGTGCCATCTGCGGCACGGATGCGTGGATCAACGGCGTGCTCTCGCCTTTCCAGCGCAACACCGGGCCGATCTGCTCGCCCTTCAACGCCTGGGTGGTGCTGAAGGGACTGGAGACGTTGGACCTGCGTGCCCATCGCCAGTCCGAGAACGCGCTCAAGGTCGCGCGCTTCATGGAGCAGCGTGGCGTGGATGTGCTGTATCCCGGCCTGCCGAGCCATCCGCAGCACAATCTCGCGATGAAGCAGATGAGCGCCGCCGGGCCGATCTTCTCGTTCAACCTCGCTGATCGCGGGCAGGCCATGGCCCTGCTCAATGCGATGGAGCTGTGCGACATCTCCAACAACATCGGCGATTCCCGCACCCTGCTGTGCCATCCCGCCTCCACCACCCATAATAATATGGGGCCGGAGGGCCGCGCCGAGGCCGGCGTTGGCGAGGGCATGGTGCGCATCAATGTCGGGCTGGAAGACCCGGAGGACATCATCGCCGATCTGGATCAGGCATTGACCGCTGTCGGCCTTTGAGTAGGGTCGGTCTCGGGGCCAGGCAGGACACAGGACGGGTCGTAGCATGAATGCCTTGATGAACGCCCTTTTCGCCTATGCCGAGACGACGCATGACGTGACCGTGCGCGTGTCCGTCAACTTTCTCTCCGAGCAATCGGAGCCGGACATGGGCAAGTGGTTCTGGGCCTATCACATCCGCATCGAAAATGGCCGCAAGGCCCCGGTGCAGTTGCTCACGCGCCACTGGACCATCGCGGACGGACGCGGCGCGCTCTACAAGCGCGAGGGCAAGGGCGTCGTCGGCGAGGAGCCGGTGATTCATCCCGGCGCGGCTTATGATTATGTCTCCGGCTGCCCGCTCTCCACGCCGACCGGCTGGATGGAAGGCAGCTACCAGATGCTCGATGCCGGCGGCAGCTTGCTGGATGTGCGCATTCCCCGCTTCGCGCTGCAGGCGCCGGCGGTCTCGGGATGAAGCGGACCCATCTGCCGCTGAACGGCCTGCGCGTGTTCGACGCGGCAGCGCGGCATCTCTCCTTCACCCGCGCGGCGGATGAGCTGGCGGTGACGCCCGCGGCCGTAGGGCAGCAGATCCGCGCGCTGGAGGATATGCTCGGCGTCGTCCTCTTCCGCCGCACGCCCCGCGGGCTGGAACTGACCCCGGAAGCGGAAGCGGGGCTTCCTGCGCTACGCAGCGCCTTCCTGGAACTCGAGGAATCGGTCCGCGCCATGCAGGCCGGGCAGAGCAGCCAACATCTCACTATCGCCGCACCCCGCGACCTCACCGCCAAATGGCTCAGCGCGCGCCTTGCTGCGTACGCGGCGCAGGAGCCGGGCGTGCAGTTCATGCTCGTAGCTGCCGACGATGCGCTCGATTTCACCGAGGCCAATCTCGATCTCGCCTTGCGCCTGACCGATGGTGCCGGCGAGCATGAGGGCGTCGCCCTCGGCGAGCCGCGCTTCGTCACGGTCGGCGCGCCCGATGGCGGCGGACTGGAGTCGCCCATCGCCTGGCCCGGCTGCCCGGTCGATGACGGCAAGGCCGTCGTCCGCGTCGCCGACGCCGGCCTCGCCATCGATGCCGCAGCCAACGGCCTCGGCCGCGCCTGCGTGCCCGCGCTGCTGGCGGCAGCGGACATCGCCGCCGGCCGCGTGGCCGCCCTTGGCGAGTCGCGCAACGGCCCCGGATACTGGCTGATCGCTCCGCTTCCGCAATGGCGGCAGAAGAAGGTGAAGGCCCTGGTGGCTGCGCTCAGCGAGGGCTGAGGCGAGCGGTTCTCGCGCCGACTACCCTCTCACCGTTCGCCCTGAGCGAAGTCGAAGGATGAAGCCGAGCGCAGCGAGGTTGGCTTCGCCTCCGCTCAGCAGGGCCCTTCGACTTCGCTCAGGGCGAACGGAAGGGGGGAAGAGAGGGCGTTGCTTTTTGCTCAGTCCCGTCCCCCTACACCCGTTCGTGTCGAGCGAAGTCGAGACACCAAGCGTGGCTCCGGCGTGTTTCGACTTCGCTCGACGCGAACGGAACGTGGCAGTTCCCCCTAGCCGCCCTCAGCCCGCTGCGGCGGGAAGAAGGGCTCCGGCTCCGGCGTCACCATATTGCCGCGCATCAGTGAGCGCCCCGCCGTGATCCCCCCGACCAACTGCAGCTCCACCCGCTGCGCATCGCGCTCGCGCACGTCCTCGATTGCCTCGCGTGCGTCGTCCTCATCGACGCCGAGGTCGGTCAGCACCGCCTCGCTGAAGGCCAGCGCGGACTCGAACGTCTCGCGGATCTGATAGTCGACGCCCGCCTTGATCAGGCGCAGCGAATGCCCGCGGTCGAAGGCGCGCACATAGAGCTTGGCGAGCGGGAATTCGTGCCGGCACAGCTCGACGATCTTGTCGGCCACATCCGGCTTGTCGACGCAGACGAGGATCGCCTCGGCCCGCCCGGCGCCGGAGGCATGGAGCACGTCCAGCCGCGTGCCATCGCCATAATAGACCTTGAAGCCGAAATTGCCGGCCGCCTGGATCATCTCGACATCATTCTCGATCAGCGAGAGCTCGAAGCGCCGCGCGAGCAGCGCCTGGCTCGCCACCTGCGCGAACCGGCCGAAGCCAATGCACAGGATGCGGCCGGTCAGGTCCTTGGCCTTGTCTACGCCGTCGAGCGAAACCGGCGCGTTGCGGCGCATCCGGTTCTGCACGATGAGCACCAGCGGCGTCAGCGCCATGGAGAGGATGACGATCGCGCTCATGATCGCTGCGATCCGCGCATCGAACAGGCCCACGGCCAGCGCGGCGCCATAGAGCACGAAAGCGAACTCGCCGCCCTGCGCGAACAGCGCGGCGCGGTGGCTTGCGGCGCTGTGGGCCGAGCCCATCAGCCGCGCGACGGCATAAATGCCGATCGCCTTGACGACCATGAAGGCGAGGACGCCGCCCAGCACCAGCTGCCACTCGCGCAGCACCGTCGAGAGATCGAGCGACATGCCCACGCTGATGAAGAACAGGCCGAGGAGGATGCCGCGAAACGGCTCGACATCCGCCTCCAGCTCATGGCGATAGCTGGATTCGGAGAGCAGCACGCCCGCGAGGAAAGCGCCCATCGCCATCGAAAGCCCGGCGGCATCCAGCAACACGGCCGATCCCAGCACGATGAGCAGCGCCGCGGCGGTCAGCACTTCGCGTGCGCCGGCCCGCGCGATCAGGCCGAACAGCGGATCGAGCAGCCAGCGCCCAGCCGCGATCAATGCGGCCAGCGCCGCCAGTGCCAGGCCGATGCTCTGCCACACCGGCGGTGCGTCTTCCGCGCCCGTCGCGCCATGGAACGCCGCCCAGAAGGCGACGAGCGCCAGCAGCGGCACGATGGCAAGATCTTCCAGCAGCAGAATGGAAATCGCCTTCTGGCCTTCCTCGGTGCCCGCGTTCCCAGCTTCGTTCAGTATCTGCATGATGACGGCGGTGGAAGAGAGGACAAAGCCCATCGCGCCTGCCGCCGCCACGGCCGGAGGCAGGCCGGCCGTCATGCCGAGCAGGGTCAGTAGCGCACCACACGCCAGCACCTGCGCCGCGCCAAGGCCGAAGATCTGCTTGCGCAGGTTCCACAGCTTGCGCGGCCGCATCTCTAGGCCGATGATGAACAGGAACATCACCACGCCCAGCTCGGCGATGTGCAGCAGCGCTTGCGGATCGTTGATCAGCCCCAACCCGAAGGGACCGATGGCGAGGCCGGCGGCGAGATAGCCCAGCACCGATCCGAGGCCCAGCCGCCGGAACAGCGGCACCGCAATCACGCCGGCCCCCATCAGGATGATGGCCTGCCCCAGCCCGAAACCCATCGATGCGTCCGCCATGCTGTCCGTCCCAATCCCCGGCAGCCGTCAGGCCGGCGCGGTCAGCGCGGACAATCGGGCGGTTCCATGCTCGATGAGGCAGATCTCAGCAGCCCGTCCGCGCGTTCATCGACCGGGCAACCTTGGATGGTCGGTGCAGCAGAGTCAAACCGCTGCGCGTACCCTCCTAAGCCCTTCCCGTTCAGGGGAGGGGTTGGGGTGGGGAGCAAGCTCGCACCTGTGCCTGCCGTCGAGGCAGTGGCACATCACTCATCCCCACCGCCTGACTTCAGACCGCCTTCAATCCCAGCAACTCCCGCGACTCCGCCGCACTCATCGGCTCGATGCCCATCTCGTTCATTATGCGCACCTGCCGCTCGATCAGCTGCAAATTGGTCGCCTTCACACCGCGCGAATAATAATGATTGTCCTCCAGCCCCACGCGGACGTGACCGCCGAGCAGCAGCGCCTGCGTGGTGGCGGGAAGCTGGGCCGGGCCGATGCCGGAGATGCACCAGATGGACTGCGGCGGCAGGCACTTCACCATGAAGTCGAGAATGTCGGTGCTGTAGGGCATTGCACCCTGAAAGCCCTTTTCGCCGCCCAGCACGATGTTAATGTAGTAGGGCGGCTTGTCATAGCCCTTCTGGATCAGGCGCGTCACGTCCTGAAGGATGTGGTCGGGCGAGAAGACTTCCCACTCCGGCTTGATGCCCTTGTCGACCATCGCCTTGACCAGCGTCTCGCAGCGCGAGGGCGGGGTGATGACCAGCACGTCCTTGCCGCTGATCGTGTCGACCACGGTCACGCCGTCGAAGGTGCACATTTCCGCGCCGCCCTCGGTGCCCTTGAGGCGCTCCTCGAAGCTGTTCTCGAACATGCCGTCGGGCCGCTCGATGAGCATGTCGCCGCTGTTGCCGCCGCCCGTCGAGTTGTTGAGGATGATGTCGCACTTGGCGCGGATGCGATCGTTGATGTCGCGGTAGATGGCCGGGTTGCAGGTCGCCTCATCGTCCGGGCGCCGCGCGTGGATGGCGGCGATGGAGGCGCCGGCCTTGTAGCAGGCGTAGACGTCGTCGGCGATTTCCTGCGGCTGGGTGGGCAGCGCCGGGTTGGCGCTCTTGAAGGTGGTGCCCCCGGTGGGCGCAATGGTCACCATGCGGCGATCGCTCATATTTCCGGCGCTCATATTTCCGGCTCCTCTCGAAAAGTCTCGTGCTGCCGCTGCTGCCCGCTTGTCCCCCGCCGGTCAAGCCATGCGCGATGGTTGACGTTGATAAAGTCCGAAAAGCGGCTCAGCGGAGCAGGCGATTGATCAGCGCGACCAGCTCGGCTTCCCGATTGGTGCCCGTCTTCTCGAACAGGCGCTTGATCTGGATGTTGACGGTGCCAAGGCTCGTGCTGCGCTGCAGGGCGATCATTTCGCGGGAGGTGCCTTCGGCCAGCAGCATGGCGATCTCGGTCTCGGCCCGCGTCAGGCCCATCATGCGTTGCAATGCCTGGCGCTCCATCGCGCCAATGTTGCCAGCCGCGCGTACAGTGACGAGCAGCCGCGGCTCGAAGCCGAGCGCGGCGGGTTTGGCCGGCAGGCGGAAGATCTCGCACAGGCGGCGCTGGGCGATGGGGCGCTGCTGGCCCAGCCACACCCCGCAACTCGGCAGCGCCACGTCGCCTGCCTGCAGCATCGCGCCGATCTGCAACCGCAGCTCGCGCGCTTCGGCGCTGTTGGGGGCGGTCAACCGCTCGTCGCGCAGCATGATCAGATCTTCGGCGCGGAGCAGCACCTCGCCGGCGCGGGTGGTGGCGCACACCCGGCCCAGCCCGTCGCACACGAAGGCGGCGGTGTTCATCGTGTCCAGCGATCCGGCGAGCAGCTTCGCGCCTTCGCCTTCCAGCGTGCGCTGCATCCGGACGGCGGACTGCATCAGCGGCGCGGCCTGCGTGAAAACGGCGCGATCGGCCTCGGTGGTGCGCCCATCCTGATAGGTGCGCAGAACGGCCAGTCCAACCATCACCTGCCCGTCATTGACGAGCACGACCTGGCAGCCATGTGGCATGTTGGCGTCATGCGTGAAGTCGTCATAGATGTCGGTGTTCTGCGCGGCCTTGATGGCATCATAATGATATTCGTGGCGCACATCGAGCGGACCGCTGGCAGCGGCGACCCGCCAGTTCCCATGGGAATAATTGGCAACCTCGCTGTCAAACTGGCGGCAGAGACGCTCGTTCACCGGATCAGTGAGGAGGTTGAAGGCCAGCGTGGTTGGCGACCCGATCCCGAGCAACTGGCCGGACAAGGACCGCGTCTCTCTGGCGAGCGCACGCAAGGCGTCCTCCCAGCCGCCCTCGGTGAGAGGCGCACTCAGGATAGCTTCGGTCAGACTGGGCAGCGCTCTTCCCAAAAGCGATCAATCCTCCCACCCCCGCGACCGAGCCTCCCGGCGTTCGGTAGCGACCTAAGCTCCATGAAAAAGCAGGGTCGTGGCGTCAACCACTGGTTTCGACGCGAGGAGCGGATTGATCCAATCCGGGATTGCGCGAGGGATGGGGTCAGTCCACCCAGTCGAGACCGATGTCACGATAAACGTGGCGGTCCTCGTCCCAGCCTTCCTTCACCTTCACATGCAGGTAGAGGTGGACGGGCACGCCCAGCAGGCTCGACAGTTCGGCCCGGGCCTTGCTGCCGATCTCCTTCAGCCGCTGCCCGCCCTTGCCGAGAATGATGCCGCGCTGCGTTGCCCGCGCGACGAGGATCTGCTGGTGGATCTCTACCGACCCGTCGGCGCGCTCCTTATACTGCTCGGTCTCGACCGCGCTTTGATAGGGCAGTTCGTCGTGGAGCTGGTGATAGAGCTGCTCGCGCGTGATTTCGGAGGCGAGCAGGCGGTCTGTGGCATCCGAAACCTGATCTTCGGGGAAATGCCACGGCCCTTCCGGCACGGCGGCGGCCATGGCGGCCTTGAGGTCGACCAGCCCGTCCGCGGTGGTGGCGCTCACGAAGAAGGTCTCAGCGAAATCCACCCGCTCGTGCAGGCGCTGGGTCAGCGTGAGCAGCTTGTCCTTGGCGGCGATGTCCACCTTGTTGACGATCAGCCATTTTGTTTCGCGCCGCTGGGCGAGGCCATCGAGGATCGGCTCCATCTTGGGCCCAAGGCCGGCGCGGCCATCGACGATGAGCGCGATCAGGTCGGCATCCTGCGCGCCGCCCCACGCGGCCTGCACCATGGCGCGGTCGAGCCGCCTGTCCGGCTGGAAGATGCCCGGCGTGTCGACGAGGATGATCTGCGCGGGCCCCTCTATGGCGATGCCCATTACCCGCGTGCGGGTGGTCTGCGCCTTGGGGCTGGTGATCGCGATCTTCTGGCCGACCAAGGCATTGGTCAGCGTGGACTTGCCCGCATTCGGAGCCCCCACGACCGCGACGACGCCGCAGCGTTGATGGTCAGGCGATGGCGTTGAGGTCACTGGTCACTCCGTCGGGCGCATGGCGCGCGCTGGCTGAAAAGGGGGTGCGGATCATGCCTTGAGCTTGGCGAGCAGGGCAATGGCGGCGGCCGTCTCGGCCTCCTGCTTGGAATGGCCCTCGCCCTGCGCCTCACCCGCATTGCGGATGGACACCGAGATGGTGAAGCGCAGGGCATGTTGCGGCCCGCTGCGCTCCAGCAGCTCATAATGCGGCGGCTGGCGGTTATGGGCGGCCGCCCATTCCTGCAGCGCGGATTTGGGGTGCTTGGGCGCGCTGGCCTGTCCCTCGAGCATCGGCTCCCACATGCGGTGGATGAATGCCCGCGCGGCATCCATGCCGATGTCCAGATACATGGCGCCGATCAGCGCTTCCACGACATCGCCGAGCACATTGTCGCTCTCGACCGCCCCGTCGTCGCGCGCCTGCTTGCCGAGGCGCAGATGCGTGCGCACGCCAATCTCGCGAGCAACCTGCGCGCAGCTAGTGCCGGTCACCAGCTGATTGAACCGGCGGGAGAGCTGGCCTTCCTTCTCGGCGGGAAAGCGGACGTAGAGCCAATCGGCCATCACCAGCCCCAGCACCCGGTCGCCCAGAAACTCCAGCCGCTCATAATGGGTCGCGCTCGCGCTGCCATGGGTCAGCGCCTGCTCATAGAGCGCCCGCTGCCCCGGCGCCTGACCGATAAGGTCGGCGAGCCAGGCGTCGAGATCGGCCGTGCTCAAAAGCCTTCGCCGATGCGTTCAGGCCGGGCGGCGGTGAACCATGTCCAGGGCAGGAGCAGATTGGCGGAACCGTCGGTGGAGAAGAAGCTGACCAGCGCCCTCCCGATCAGATGGTCGATCGGCAACGGCCCGACGCCCCGGGCGTCGACGGGAATGCGGCTGTCGGCACTGCGGTCGCGATTGTCGCCCATGACGAAGACGTGGCCCTCCGGTACAACAGAGACGGCGCTATTGTCCGCCGGACCGTCGATAAGGTCCAGCACTTCGTAGCTTTTTCCGTTCGGCAGCGTCTCGCGATAGCGCGGGTAGCGGCAAAACGCCTCGCCCTTGGCATCCGTGAACTCGAATTCCTCGATGAAACAGGGCGAGGGGCTGCGCTCGGTATTGGCTGCCTGCAGCATGTTGGCGGTCACCGGGATCACCAGATCATCGATTCGCCGCTTGGGAATGGCCTTGCCGTTCAGATAGACGACGCCGTCCTGCATCTGGATGGTATCGCCCGGCAGGCCGATGACGCGCTTGATCCAGTCTTCCTTGGGATTGCCTGGCGAAGCGAACACCACCACGTCTCCGCGCTCGGGCACCTTGCCCATCACCCGCCCCTCGAACAAAGCGGGCTGGAAGGGGAAGCTGTAGCGCGAATAGCCGTAGGACCATTTGGAGACGAGCAGATAGTCGCCGATCAGCAGGCGCGGCTGCATGGATTCGGAGGGAATATTGAACGGCGCGATCAGCAGCGAGCGGATCGCCACCACGATCACCACAAGCTTGACGAGGAACCACAGGAAATCCCGTGTCTCGGATTTGTGGGACATCGAAAGGCAGCTTTCCAGACAGTTTCGTCGCGATGACGGGGAATATAGTGTCTTTGCGGGGCGGGGGTGGCGGCGTCAAGCATTGTGGCGCGCTTCGCACGTGCAATAGGCCTGCGCATTGGATATGCCGCCCCTTAATGAAGCAACGCCAGACCGGAGCGCTTACGCACCATGACCGACCCTGATCGCATCACCGCTTGCTGGACCGACATCAAGGCGGCGCCGATTCCCGATCTGCGCAGCCTGTTCCGCGACGAGGCGGATCGGCTGGCGGGCCATGTGGTCGAGGAGGCTGGCCTGCGCTTCGATTTCTCCAAGACGCACCTCACCGAGACGACGCTCTCGGCCTTCGAGGCGCTGGCACAGGCAGTTGATTTTAACGGCAAGCGCGCGGCGATGTTCGCCGGCGAGGTCATCAATGTGACCGAAGGTCGCGCTGTCGAGCACACCGCCGAGCGGGGCGAGGGCAACCCGGACAGCGTGGCCGCAGCACGCGAGCATAAGGTGCGGATGCGCACGCTGATCGACGCCATTGAGGCCGGCGCGCTCGGCGAGATCCGCCACATCCTGCACGTCGGCATCGGCGGATCGGCGTTGGGGCCGGATCTGCTGGTCGATGCGCTTGCTCGTCATGCCGACCGCTATGATGTCGCCATCGTCTCCAATGTCGATGGCGTGGCGCTGGAGGATGCGATGGCCCGGTTCGATCCGGCCTTCACCCTGCTCGTCATCGCCTCCAAGACGTTCACCACCACCGAGACGATGCTCAATGCCGCCAGCGCGATCGCGTGGATGACGCAGGCCGGGGTGGACGATCCCTACGGCCAGGTGATTGCGCTGACGGCAGCGCCGGACAAGGCGATCGAATGGGGCGTGGACGAAACGCGCATCCTCGGCTTTTCCGAAAGCGTGGGCGGGCGCTATTCGCTTTGGTCTTCTATCGGCTTCCCGGCCGCGCTGGCGCTGGGCTGGGATGCCTATGAGGCGCTGCTGGAGGGTGCTGCGGCGATGGACCGGCATTTCCGCCACGCCGACGCCCGCGATAATGCCCCGCTGCGCGCTGCCTTTGTCGACCTGTTCTATGCCCGCGTCATGGCCTGCCAGACCCGCGCCGTCTTCGCTTATGATCAGCGGCTGCGGCTGTTGCCCTCCTATCTCCAGCAGCTGGAGATGGAGAGCAACGGCAAGTCGGTGAAGGCGGATGGCAGCCCGGTCGATGGCCCCACGTCTGCGATCACCTGGGGCGGTGTCGGCACGGATGCGCAGCACGCGGTCTTCCAGCTTCTCCATCAGGGCACGCATGTCGTGCCGGTGGAGTTCGTCGCGGTGACCGAACCGGGCGACACGCTCGATCCTGCCCATCACCAGACCCTGCTGGTCAATTGCTTCGCGCAGGGCGCCGCGCTGATGCAGGGTCGCGAGAATGCTGCCGATCCGGCCCGGGCCTATCCGGGCAACCGCCCCTCAACGACGATCCTCATTGATGAGCTGAGCCCGCACACGCTGGGCGCGCTGATCGCCTTCTATGAGCACCGCACTTTCGCCAATGGCGTGCTGATGGAGATCAACAGCTTCGACCAGTTCGGGGTGGAACTCGGCAAGGAGATCGCCAAGTCCATCGAACAGAACGGCGCGCAGGGGTTCGACCCTTCGACCATGGCGCTCATAGAGCGCGCACTCGGCTAAGCGCGCCTCAAATCCTCCCCATATGTGGGGAGGTGGCAGCGCGCAGCGCTGACGGAGGGGGCGGGCGAGACCCCCTCCACCGTCTTCGGCGGTCCCCCTCCCCGCAAGCGGGGAGGATCTGGCTAAGTCATCGTCCTTATGCCGCAGCCGCCGGACGTTCCGGCCGCTTGAGCAGCATGTTGATCACCAGGATCGAGAGGAAGAGGATGAAGGGGCAGATCGCCGCGAGCGCATAGGTGCGTACGGCGGGGATGCCGCTCGCAAGGATCGCACCGCCGATCAGCGGGCCGACGATGCCGCCGATCTTGCCAACCGCCGATGCCCAGCCGCCGGCGCTCGCCCGGATCGCGCTCGGATAATAAAGCGCGAGCTGGCTGATGATCGCCGCATGGCAGCCACCGACCAGCATGCTCTGCACCACGATGGTCGGCAGCAGCATCGCGCGCGGAATCCACTCCATGCCGATGCCCACGGCCATGGGCACGATAAGGAGCGTGCAGGCAGCCGCGAATTTGAGGCCATAGCGGGCGGAGAAGCGCATGATGACCACGCCGGCAACAGCGCCGAGCAGCGCGCCGATGGCCGAGACGTTGGCGGCGGTTTCCCGCGCGACGTCCATCCGCTCCAGCACCAGCGGGCCGAAGGCGGACTTGAAGAAGATGCCGAGGGCGCTGGCGCCATAGCCGATCCAAATGATCGGTGTGAGCAGGCGCAGATTGCCAACGAACAGGTCGCTGAAGCGGAAGTTGCGCTTGTGCTTGCCTTCGTCGGCCAGAATGAACTGGTCGTCCGCCTGCACGTCGATGCTCTTGTCCAGCCGCTTGATGGTCGCGACGATCAGCTCGGGCTTGATGCCCTTGCTGGCCAGGAAGCGCGGGGATTCCGGCAGGAAAATCGCGATGGCGAGCGCGCAGACGACCGAGCCGATGCCGCCGGCGAAATACACGCCTTCCCAGCCATGGAACGGCGCGATCATGTTGGTGAGCGGGGCGGCGGCCGCGCTGCCGAGGCTGAAGCCCATCATGATGAAGGCGATCACCGTGGCACGCAGCTTGGGCGGCACGAATTCGACATTGAGCGCCCAGGCGAGCGGCAGAGCGCCGCCAATGGCCAGACCATCGAGAAAGCGCAGGGTGAGCAGGGCCGGATAATTGGTCGCGAAACCGGTGAGGAAGGTCAGGATGCCAAAGGCGAAGGTGCACATGATGATGGTCGGGCGGCGGCCGATGCGGTCGCCGACATAAGTGAAGATCAACCCGCCGACGACCATGCCCACTGTGCCGGCCGAGAAGGCATTGCCGATCTCGATGTCGGTCAGTTGCAGTTCGTCCTGCATATAGGGGGCGGTGAACGACATCATCATCATGTCCAGCCCGTCGAACAGCGTGACGAGCCAGGAGAGCATGATCAGCAGATAGTTGAAGGGCGTGAGCTTGCGTCCGTCGAGCAACGTCGCAAGATCAACCGTTTTTGCCGCTCTGGCCATACCGCAGGCATCTCCCTCTTCGCGCAGATTATCCATATCTCGCCGTCCTTTGCCGGGACCGCGATCATTTCGCTACCTGTTTAGCTACATCTGAACTAATAATTAGCAAGCTCTCTATACACGAGCGAAAATTTGTTGCCTTGACTATAGCAAGGCGAATCAGTGAGGAGAGAATGTCAGATGGCTGAAGAGCAGACGCCGAAGGTCCGTCAGGTTCGCCAGTCGGAGGATCGTTTTCTGGCCTCTGACGTGTTCGAGACGGGTGGTCGGGTGCTGCCGCGGGCCAATGGCACGGGGACCTGGGTCGAGCCCGCGCGCGAGATTCCGGTGTATCATAGCTGCGACGTGCTGGTGGTCGGCGGCGGGCCTTCGGGCACGGCGGCGGCCTGGGCGGCGGCGCAGGCCGGGGCCGATGTGGTGCTGATGGAGCGCTATAATCACCTCGGCGGCCTTTCGACCGGCGGCCTCGTCATCTGGATCGACCGGATGACCGACTGGACCGGCCGGCAGGTCATTCAGGGCTTTGCCAATGATGTGCTCGGGCGCCTGCCCGCCGCCGGCCTCGCCGGGCCGCCGCGCGCCGACTGGGGCTCGCGCGATCCCAAGAAGGCGAGCTACTGGGGCCAACGCACTGCGGCGTTCCACGGCACGGTCTGCTGGTCGCCCACGCTCGATCCCGAGCGGTTGAAGCTGATCAGCCAGGAGATGCTGCTGGCAGCCGGGGTGCGGCTGGTGTTCCACAGCTGGGCAGCGGTGCCGATGGTCGCCGACGGCAAGGTCGAGGGCGTGGTGTTCGAATCCAAGGCCGGGCGTCAGGCGCTGCGCGCCAAGGTGGTGGTCGACACCACTGGCGATGGCGACATCTTCGCGCGGGCCGGGGCCGAGTTCGACACCGACATCGAGGAAGGCGACGTCCATCACAGCGCCAACACCGGCTTCATGCTGGGCGGTGTGGACATGGACCGCTGGCTGGCCTTCCGGGCCAATGAGCCCGAGCAATATGCCGAGTTCGCCAAGCTCGGCCGTGAGCGGCTCGGCTTCTTCCAGCCGCCTTATGTCTCCTGGCGCAACGATATCGCGCTGTTCCTCGGCCCGCGCCAATCCGGCCTCTCGGCGCTGGACGTGGATGACCAGACCGAGCTGGAGATCCGCTCGCACCGGTTCATGCAGACGCATTGCGAGTTCTTCCTCGCGCATGCGCCGGGGTTCGAGCAATGCTATATGCTGCAGAGCGGCTCGCAGCTTGGCGTGCGGCACACAAGGCGTCTGGCCGGCATGGGCAAGATCCTGCGCAGCCAGTGGGCGGACGGCATTGCGCTGCCTGACGAGGTCGGGGTCAGCCCCTCGGTCAGCCTCAAATATCCGGTGATCTCGGTGCCCTATGGCGCGCTGGTGCCGCGCAAGCTCGATGGCTTGCTGGCAGGCGGCAAGCACATCAGCTGCGATGCCAACTCCCATGGCTTCATGCGCGAGATCCCGCAATGCTGGCTGACCGGACAGGCCGCCGGTGCTGCAGCCGCGCTGTCGGTGAACGCCGGCGTCCAACCGCGCGCGCTCGATGTGACCAGCCTGCAGGCAGAGTTGCGCAGGCAGGGCGTGTTCCTGCATGACCAGGCAGGCAAGATGCCGGAAGCCGAACAGGCCGCCGCGGCGGAATAATCCCGTGAATTGAGAGTATTGATGACTGACAGCGCGACCCTATCCCGCCCCGAGCCGAGCGAACTGACCCGTCTCGGCAAGCCTTCCGGCGCATGGACCGGCACGCTCGGCGGGGGTGCCGAGGGCCTGACCCGGCGGCTGGGACCGGCGCAGCTCGACGCGCTGGACGCTGCCGTTCGCGCCACGCAGGGCCGCGCGCCAACATCCGTTACGCGGGAGGATTTCGGCGCGCCGGCGATCGCGAGCCTGATGGCAGCGGTGAACTACGACCTGATGGCCGGGCGCGGCGCCGTGTTGCTGAGCGGGATCGACATCGCGCGTTACGATCTGGAGGCGTTCCAGCGCCTGCACTTCGGTCTTGGCACGCATCTGGGCCGTGCCGTGGAGCAGAGCGCGCGCCACGATCGCATCGGGCTGGTGCGCAAGGAGCCGAATCCCGAACGGCGCGGCTATCTTAACGATACTGAGCTCGGGCCGCACACCGATTATCACGAGATCCTCAGCCTGGCTTCCGTCGTCACCTCGCCGGAGGGCGGGGTGAGCGGGCTGGTCAGTGCTGCCGCCGTCTATGCGGCGATCCAGGCAGAGCGGCCGGACGTCCTGGCAGTGCTGGAGGAGGGCTATTATTACCCGACCAGCCTGGAGAGCGTCACCGATTACAAGGTGCCCAGCTTCTCCGTGATCGACGGGCATATCGGCATCTACAATTATGTGCTCTTCATCGTGCAAGCCGCGCAGATCAGGGGCGAGCCGGTGCCGGAGCGTTTCGTGGAGGCGTTGCGCGTCCTGATGCGCATGGCGGCGCGGCCGGAGTTGAAGGTATCCTTCACCTTGCAGCCGGGCGAGATGATCTTCTGGCACAATTTCCGGGTGATGCACTCGCGCACCGGCTTTACCAACACGCCCGGTCGCGAGCGGCTGCTGCTGCGGCTCTGGCTGGAGGCGCATGAGCGCTACCCGCTCGCGCAGGGCTATCGCGAGATCGGTCGCCTGCTGGAGCAGCAGCATGCGCAGGGCTGGTCGATGCTCGTCAATAGCGATGAAAGCCTGCGGGCCGCCGGAACCTTGATCCGCGGATAACGCGCCAACTCCGCGCGTAGGGAACCACTGCGCCGTCTTGGCATTTCCCGTCTTTTCCGGCTCCCGGCGAACATTCTCGGCGCCCGTGTGTTTTGCTGGTACAAAGGGGCAGGGAAGAGGGCCATGATCAACCGGCAGGTGCTGCTCGCAGACAAGGTGTATGTCGAACTGGTGCGCAGCCTGTTCGTCAATGTGACGCCGTCTGCCATCATGGCGGTCGCCTTTACCCTCAGCGTCGCCCTCATTGTGAACGAGACGCGGGACCGGCTCACGCTGACGCTCGGCGTGGCCGGGGTGCTGGCGATGGGGGTGCGGATCATCGTCACGCTGCGTTTGCGCGGACAGGCGCTCGCCAGCGATCTTCACCCGGTCCGGGCCAGACAGCTCGAGCTCATGTTCCTCATACCCCAGCTCAGCTTTGCCCTCGCGCTTGGCCTGTTCAGCGGGCTTGTCATCCTGCAGAAGTCGGACGGGCAGCCATTGATGGTGTGTCTGGTCGTCGGCTTCTGTGCCGGCCTCGCCGCCGGGTCGGGCCTGCGCCCCCCCGTTGCCGTGCCGGGCATGCTGGCGGCCAGCCTCCCCACCGCTCTGGCCGCCTTTATCCGTGCCGACGCCATGTCGATCGCCACCGGCGCCTCCATTCTGGCCTTCCTCTATGCCGGCGCGCAGAGTCTCGCGACGCGGCATGAGTCTGCCGTGACGGGGATCAGCAAGCGGCTGACCTCGGGGTCATTGGCCCGGCGCGATCCTTTGACCAACCTCGCCAATCGCCTCGCCTTGCGCGAGCGGTTCGATGAGGCCGTGGTCCTCAAGCGGGGAAAGGGGATCGTGGCCGTTCATTATCTCGATCTCGACGGGTTCAAGCCGGTGAACGACACCCACGGCCATGCCGCCGGCGATACGCTGCTGCAGATGGTCGCCAAGCGACTGAGCAGTGCCATCCGCAGCGAGGATATCGTGGCGCGGCTGGGCGGCGACGAGTTCGTCATCGTTCAGTTCGGCCTCGATAAGCCGGAGGATGCTACGCTGCTGTCCGATCGCGTCGTCCGCGCCATCGCGCAGCCCTTCGTCATCGAGGGCAACCGCATCCGCATCTCCACCTGCATCGGCACCGCGACCGCGCGCGCCGAGGAGAGCCACATGGAGGTGCTGATGCGCGAGGCGGACGAGGCGCTCTATGCCGCCAAGCGACGGCGCGCTCAGGCACAGGCGGCGCGGGCGTAGTTTCCGCGGCCTTGGCCCGCGCCGAGGAGGGAGTGGCGACCCCGGCAGGATTCGAACCTGCGACCATTCGCTTAGAAGGCGAATGCTCTATCCGGCTGAGCTACGGGGCCACGGAACGATCCGCTAACCGCATCGCCGGGCGTCTGGCAATGGCAAAGCGATGCCGCGCGCGGTTTTGCGTGGGAGCAGGAGGCTGCAAGATCGATTGCAGGGCGCGATATCGCGCGGCATAGTCCCGCGCCATGGCTGCTCCCTCTGACGCCGCGTCCGCCGCGACTCCGCCCTCGATCGCTCCCCATTCGATCGCTCATGTCGATGCCAGCGCACTCGCCGGGCACAGGCTGCAATATTATGATTTCGTGATGGCCGCCTTCGTCGCGGTGCTGCTGCTCTCCAACGTCATCGGCGCCGCCAAGCTGGCGAGCCTGTGGGGCTTCACCTTCGGTGCCGGCATCCTGTTCTTTCCTTTAGGCTATGTGCTGGGCGATGTGCTGACGGAAGTCTATGGATACGCCCGCGCCCGGCGCTGCATCTGGGCCGGCTTCGCCGCGATGCTGTTCATGGCCCTGATGAGCTGGGTGGTCGTCTCGCTGCCCCCGGCGGACGGCTGGGACGGGCAGGCAGCCTATGAGTCGGTCTTCGGCCAGGTGCCGCGGATTGTCTTCGCCTCGATCTTCGCCTTTTGGGCCGGTGAGCTGACCAACAGCTTCGTGCTCGCCAAGATGAAGCTGCTGACCAAAGGCAAGCATCTGTGGACCCGCACTATCGGCTCGACCATCGTCGGGCAGGGTGTCGACAGCCTGCTCTTCTATCCGCTGGCCTTTTATGGCCTGTGGTCCACCGATCAGGTGCTGACCGTGATGGTCACCAACTGGGCGCTGAAAGTAGGCTGGGAAGCGGTGCTGACGCCGGTCACCTACCTCGCCGTCAATTTCTTCAAGCGGCGCGAAGGGCTGGACGTCTATGATGAGCAGACTGACTTCACGCCGTTCAAGGCGCAGGTCTGACCAGCCCCGTTAGCCCTCGGCCGGTGAGGGCGCATCCCGGTTAAGCGCCTCGGCATCCGGGAAGCCCGCCGCTGCAAACGGGGCCGGTGGCAAGGCTTCGGCCTCGACGGGCGGCTTGCCTGGGCGGGGCAGCTTGAGGCTGACCGCGTGCAGCAGCATCCGGCCATCCCATGGCGCGCCGGGTGTAGCAGAGGGGTAATAACGGTCGCCCAATATACCGAGGCCAAGGCCGTGCAGGGCATGGGCGCGCAACTGGTGCGTGCGCCCGGTTTCGGGGCGGAACTGCACGAGGGCGCGGCCATCGCGCGCTTCCAGCAGGCGCCAGCGTGTCACGGCCGGCTTGCCCTTCGGGTCCGGCTGCATCCGCCAGCCATCCTCGCGCGTGCTGGTCTTGCCCAGCGGCAGGTCGATCACGCCTTCGCGCTCCGCCGGCACGCCGTCCAGCACGGCAAGATAGACCTTTTCCACCTCGCGCGCCTCGAACGCCTGGGTGAAGCGCTTGGCGGCTTTGGGATTGCGAGCGAGCAGCAGGCAGCCGCTGGTATCCCGATCCAGCCGATGCACCGCCACCGGCCAGCGCTGAAAGCCGAAGGTCAGGCTGTCGAGATGATTTTCCAGGCTCAGCGCGCCGTCGCGCGGGCGGTCGACGGGCAGGCCCGCCGGCTTGTCCAGCACGATGGCCTCGCCATCCATGAAGATCACCCGGTCGGTAAGGGGGGACAGATCGCCGGCAGGCGACCCTCTGCGGCTATTCCGGGGATCATAAGTGAAGGACATGCTGCCTCCCTAGGCGCTATCGCCGGCAGGGGGAAGACGCAGGGAGGGATCTGCTCCATTTACTTGCCCCCGGCGGACGGGGCCACAACGATTCTCACCCCATTAAGCACGCAAACGGCCCGCGACTCGTGCTTTTAGGCCAGTTTACGCAAAATTAACCTTTTGCGTTCACTCTTCATATGGTTAATAGTTACTGGTGGTTGGATCGAGTGAAGAGCGCTCTCCGGCCAACTGAGCAAAGGGGCTGGTGTATGCGCGTGTTGCTGATCGAAGACGAACCGACGACTGCCAAAGCTATCGAGCTGATGCTGACCACCGAGGGGTTCAACGTCTACACGACCGATCTGGGCGAAGAAGGCCTCGATCTCGGTAAGCTCTATGATTACGATATCATCTGCCTCGACCTGAACCTGCCGGACATGCACGGCTATGACGTGCTCAAGAAGCTCCGCGCATCTCGCGTGCAGACCCCGGTCCTTATTCTCTCCGGCATTGCGGAGATGGACAGCAAGGTCCGCTCCTTCGGCTTCGGTGCAGACGATTACGTCACCAAGCCGTTCCACAAGGAAGAGCTGGTCGCGCGCATTCATGCCGTCGTCCGCCGCTCCAAGGGCCATTCGCAAAGCGTCATCCGCACCGGCAAACTGTCGGTCAATCTCGATGCAAAGACCGTGGAAGTGGATGGCAATCGCGTCCACCTCACCGGCAAGGAATATGCGATGCTGGAGCTGCTCTCGCTCCGCAAGGGCACCACGCTCACCAAGGAGATGTTCCTCAACCATCTCTATGGCGGCATGGATGAGCCGGAACTCAAGATCATCGACGTGTTCATCTGCAAGCTGCGCAAGAAGCTGAGCCTCGCGTGCAGCGGCGACAATTACATCGAGACCGTCTGGGGCCGCGGTTATGTGCTGCGCGATCCCGACGAGATCATCGACGAACTGGAGACGGCGCAGGTCGCCTGACGTCACGCTGCGAACTGGATTTATGGCGAAGGCCGGCGGAGCGATCCGTCGGCCTTTGCTGCGTGGGCCTCGCCGGAACCTGTGGACGCGCGATAGGGGTGCAGAAACCCAGCCGCACGCGGGCGGCCTATAGGCCCCTTATACCGGACACGCCCGACCATCAAAAACCACCCCGTGCTCCTGTGAAGGCAGGAGCCCAGGGCAAACAAGCACCTCGATTTGGCCTGGCGCACCCCCAGGCAGATGCAGTCTCCGATGGAATAGCCGCCGCGTCATCTGCGGCCGAAAACGACATCCGGACAATCCTCCGTTCGTCCTGAGTAGCTGCTGAGCCTGTCGAAGCAGCGTATCGAAGGATCGGCCCACTACCGCCCCCGATGAGATTCTGCCCTACTCGCTCAACCAATCGGCCGTGATCTCGCCCCTGTGCCCCTCGGGCGCCAAGACGGCTCGCAAGGCGTCCAGCAGAGGCGGAAGCGCCTGCGTGAAGGCGTAGGGCGGGTTGACGATATAAAGGCCTGCGCCGTTGTAGATGCCCGGCTGGTCGGCATCGTACAACCAGTGATCCACCTGCAAGAATTTCGGGATGCCGAGCTTGCGGAGTTGCCCGCTCCACCGCTGATGCGTGGCGCGGTCTTTGAGCGGGTACCAGATCACCGTCACGCCATGCGCCCATTTGCGGTGAGCGGCGGCGAGGGTGGCGGTGATGCGGGCGCGTTCGTCCGTTTGCTCATAGGGCGGGTCGACCACAACTACGCCGCGCGCGGTGCGGGGCGGCACCATCGCCAGCCAAAGCTCATAGGCATCGCGCTCGTGCACGGCGGCGGACGTGCCGCGCATTACACCGCGCAGGGCATAGGCGTCTTCGGGATGCTTTTCGTTGAGGATCAGCAAATCCTGCGGGCGCAGAAGCTGCGCCAGAATTTGCGGCGATCCTGGGTAGAGCCGCGGCTCGGCCCCGACGTTCACCGCCTGCACGGCGGCGCGATAGTCGCTCAGCAAGGGGTTCGGATCGGCAAAGGCGCGCAGCACGCCGTGCACAGCCTCGCCAGTGCGTTGGGCCTGCTCGCTGCCAAGGTCGTACAGCCCGCAGCCGGCATGGGTATCGATCAGGGTCAGGGCGCCCGGCTTTTGCTGCAAGGCCCGCACGAGGGCGATCAGCAGGCTGTGCTTCACGACATCGGCGCTGTTGCCGGCATGGAAGGAATGGCGATAATTCATGGTGATTCAAATTCCTGACACGCGCGGCCGGGCGGGCGGGCGCGGCGACCGACAAGGCGCTCGTAGAGCGTGAGCGGAAGCCTTTAAAGCAGTTGCGCGCGGCCTCAACCCCGTGGCGATGGCCCTCGGCGTGATCGCATCATGTGCTCAGAACAGACGCGCCGTTCGTGCCGAGCCCTTCGACTGTCCGCAGGCGAGCGCTCGGGATGAATTTCAGCCTTTGGCTGAAGTCGAGACACGCGAGGCCTGTGCCAACCGTGTCTCGACTTCGCTCGACACGAACGGAGCGGTGGGGAGCCGTAGGTGACGGGAAGCGAGGGCAGTCCGGCTGCACTCATCACAATGTCTGCGTAGTGCCTGACGGAGCCGACCTAGTCCCCCGATTTACCGGTGGAGAGAAACCACCGCTCCGTGCCCTCAAGCCCCGCAGCCGTCAGCACGCCGGACTTGTACGCGCCGGTGTCGATTCCCATCCGGTTCTCGCGCTGCTCAACCGCCTCGGTGATCGAGTGGCCATGGACGATGAAATAATCGTGCGGTTCGTCGTAGAACAGGAATTCCTCGCGGATCCAGCGCAGGTCCTTTTCGTCCTGCTCGTCCAGCGGCACTTCGGGCCGGACGCCGGCGTGGACGAAGGCGTAGTTGCCGATGATCGCCTTGTCCGTCAGGCCGGCGAGGAAGGCGCGATGCGTATCCGGCACGGCGCTCGTCAGCCAGTCGCGCAGTTCCCCCAGCGTCATCGTATCGAGATCGGTCTCGCTCGCGCCATAGGAGAGGAGCGTCTCGCGTCCGCCGATGCGGGTGAGGAAGCGTAGCGCGCTTTCATCGCCTTCCACTGCCATTGCGAATACTTCCTCATGATTGCCGCGCAGGCAGAGGATGTTTGGCCACCAGTCGCGAAGTTGCAGCACATAGTCGATCACGCCCCTGCTGTCCTGCCCGCGATCGACATAATCGCCCAGGAACACCAGTTGCGTGCTGCCGGTCGGGCCTCGGCTATGGTCGTCGGCCGCGATCAGATCGATGAGTTCGAGCAGCAAATCCAGCCGGCCATGAATGTCGCCGATCGCATAGACGCGGCGGCCCTCGCCCAGGTCTGGGGCATGGGTCAGAGGTTCAGGCTTTGACTTTGATTTGAAGAGGCCAAACATGTGCCTCTCCATATAAAGCGAGCGGGAGCGATCCGGCCAGCGCAATCGTGCTTAGCAAAAGCTTTCCGGCGACATGCCAGCACGGTTAGAGCTTGGGCAGTGTCACGCCGCGCTGGCCCATATATTTGCCGGCGCGGTCGGCATAGCTCGTCTCGCACGGCTCATTGCCTTCCAGGAACAGGAACTGGCAGGCGCCTTCATTGGCGTAGATCTTGGCGGGCAGCGGCGTGGTGTTGGAAAATTCCAGCGTCACATGGCCTTCCCAACCTGGCTCCAGCGGCGTTACGTTCACGATGATGCCGCAGCGCGCATAAGTGGATTTGCCGAGGCAGATCACCAGCACATCGCGCGGAATGCGGAAATATTCCACGGTCCGCGCCAGCGCGAAGCTGTTGGGCGGGATGATGCACACGTCCGTCTTGCGGTCGACGAAGCTGTTGGCGGCGAAGTCCTTGGGGTCCACCACGGCGCTGTCGACATTGGTGAAGATCTTGAAATCCTCGGCCACCCGCGCGTCATAGCCATAAGAGGAGAGGCCATAGCTGATGCAGCCCTCGCGCCGCTGGCTTTCCACGAACGGCTCGATCATGCCGTTTTCCTGCGCCTGACGGCGAATCCATTTGTCGGAGAGTATGGCCATGGGGGCGTTGCTAATCGCTCGCCGCGCCGAATGCCAGAGGCGATGATATGGTGGGGATCAGCCCGGGCCGATGCCGAGATTGGCCGGGCCGAAGGCGTGCGGCAGCAACGCGTCGAGCGTGAGGCGCAGCACGGCGGCGCCATCGGGCGTGGCGCACAGGATCGCGAGCGGGCGTCCGCCCATATCCTGCGCTTCCTTGATGATCTGCCGGCAGCGACCGCAGGGCGTGATGATGCCGCCATCCCCGCCGTCCATCGCGCCGCCCGTCACCGCGATGGCCGCGATATCCCGTAGCTGCCCCTGCGCATTGGCGGCAGCGATGGCCACGGTCTCGGCGCAGAGCGACAGGCCGTAGCTCGCATTCTCGAAATTGGCGCCGGTGAGGATCGTCCCGTCGGTCAGCCGCAAAGCCGCGCCGACCGCAAAGCGGCTATAGGGCGCATGGGCCTGCGCCATGGCGCCGCGGGCAGCGTCGATCAGCGCGCGCTCGTCCGGGGTTGGCGTCGTCGGGTCTTGTCGGGTCGCTTTTTCGCTCATTGCCGCACCGCATTCCATTCGATCGGCCCCTCGATGCCGTTGATCCGCTTCCAGGTGGAGGCGGTCCACATCGTCCAGGGACGCGTGGTGTAATCGGGCACGAAGAAGTCGCCGTCCACCCACAAGGTGCGGTTGATGCCACCGGCCACGTCGTAGGCCGCCTCGAATTCGCGGCTGGTGCGGATCACGGCGGGCTTGGCGGCGTGGGTTTCGATCTGGTTGAGGAAGGTGTTCAGCTCGGCGAGCAGCGTATCGCGGTTGGGCCGCGCCGTGCAGGGCAGGTCGAAGTCCATTTCCACCACCGGCGGCAGCATCTGTGGGTCGCGCGGGACGGTGGCGATGAACCGCGTGGCCTGCGCCGAGGCGCTGCTGCACAGATCATAACGATGGATGGCGCCGTGGCGCATGTCGTTGGCGACCGCGCCGGCGAGATAATCATTAAAGGCGCTGTCCCGCCCGCGCGCGCCATCGGTGGCGCGCAGATAGACGAAGTCGGCACCTGCCGCGCGGGCCATCCGCCAGTTGATCGCGCCGCTCTGGGCGCTCAGCGTGATGCCTTGCACGGGGAAATATTTGGCAGAGGGCGTCCAGCTGCGGGCGAGCATGAAGAGGCCCGCCACCAGTCCGCCGCCGATCACCAGTAGCAGCATGAAGAGGCGCAGCGGCGTCACCTTGATCCGCCGGCGCCGGGCGCCCGGAGCGCTGGTCATGCGCTTGGCCTTTGTGGTGCTCATGTCGTTTCGTCAGTCCTGTTATGCGCGGATATGCAGCACGCAGATCAGCGTGAACAGCCGCCGCGCGGTATCGAAATCCACGTCGATCTTCCCCTCCAGCCGCCCGCGCAGCAGTTCGGCGGCATCGTTGTGGACAGCGCGCCGGGCCATGTCGACGGTTTCGATCTGGCTCGGCGTCGCTTGCCGGATCGCCTGATAATAGCTCTCCGTAATCGCGAAATAGTCCCGGATCGCGCGCCGCAGGCTGGCGAGGCCGAGGATGATCGCTTCCAGCGCGCTGTCGTCCGTGCGCCGCAGTTCGATCACCAGCCGCCCGTCCGCCACGCGCAGAAACACCCGGTAAGGGCCGGCATAGCCGTCCTCATGCTGGCGCACCGGCGCGAAATGATTGTCTTCCAGCAGGTCGAAGATCGCGATCCGTCGTTCCTGCTCCACATCCGCGCTGCGCCACAATATCGTCTTCTCGTCGAGCACGATGTCGATGATGCGGGGATCGGCCATGGTCCCTTGCTTCCCTAGGCGCGTGGGCCAGCGGCGGCAAGAGCGTGGGGCAGAGGAGAGGCGGGCAGGCCCCGCGGACGCAGAGCCTCAGGCGGGCTTGGCGCCCTCGTGCCGGGGCATCGGCCAGATCAGGCCGATGAACGGCAGAACCAGCATCGCCAGACCGGAGAACAGCAGCGCGCTGGCAACGCCATGGGCCTGCGCCACATGGCCCCACAGCCAGCTCCCCAGCGCGATCCCGCCGAAGGTGAGGCTGCTCACCATGGCGGTAATGCGCCCGATAAGCGGGGCGGGCGACCACATCTGGCCGGCGACGGCAAAGCCGGAGAGCGCCTGCACCCAGCCGGCACCGCCCAGCACAAGCAGCACGAGCGTGGGGACCAGCCCGATGCCGAGCGCGACGCACACGCATACCGCGCCATAAAGCAGGCCGGCGCCCCGGATGATCGCCTCGCTGGAGAAGCGCTGGCGGAACCATGTGCTGCTCGCCGCGCCGATCACGGCCCCAAGGCCGAGTGCGCCGAGCAGCAGGCCGAAGGTCATCGATCCCTGGCCGAGCATTTGTGTTGCGACCAGTGGCATCAGCGCCCAGGCGGCGCTGCCGGCGAGCGTGAAGCTGATCGCGCGGACCAGCACGGTGCGGATCGCCGGGGAGCCGAGCGCGAAGCGGAAGCCTTCGCCGATCACCGTCAGCAGGGGGCGCCTTGTGGCCGGCGCTGGCGGCGCGGTGCGCCAGCGCAGCAGAATGACAATAACCATCAGATAGGAGAGGGCATTGACGACGAAGGCGGCCTTCGCGCCGCCCAGCGCGACGATGCCGCCGCCGATGGCCGGGCCAAGGCTGCGCGCGATGTTGAAGGCGAGGATGTTGAGCGCGACGCCCGCGGCCAGTTCGTTGCGCGGCACGATGCTGCCGATGGAGGAGGCCAGCGCCGGGTTGAAGCAGGCCACGCCGCAGGCGAGAAGGGCGGTGAGGCCGATGAGCAGCCCCGGCGGTGTCGTGCCAACAAAGGCGAGCGCCGCCAGCAGGACGGAAAGCGAGACCATGCCGGTCTGCGCGCCCAGCATCACCAGTCGCTTGTCGAACATGTCTGCCCACGCGCCGGCCGGCAGGGCCAGTAGCATGATCGGCAGATTGGTCGCGCTCTGGACGAGGGCGATGACGTCAGCCGGCTGGCCGGTGATGGTGAGTTGCCAGGCGGCGCCCACGGACTGGATGGCATTGCCGAAGTGCGAGAACAGGCTGCCGAGCAGGATCAGCAGGAAGGTCCGGTGGCGCAAGGGAGAAAAGGTGCCGCCGCTCATAGCCGTTGGTCCCTTGTCTGCTGCGCGCTCATCATGCTGGTCCCCTCCGTGCTGAACCGATCATTGATCCGTCACACGGTTTCGCCCTAGGCGCGTCGTTCTCGCCCGGCAAGACTGATGCGGCGGCGCGTTGGTGATGGGCAAGCAGGCGGGTGACGGGCCGACCAAAAGCGGCTAACCGCGCCGACGATGACGGGCGTCCTGATCATAATCGCGGCCTTCGCCACCGCGTTTCTTTCCGGCATCTTCGGTATGGCGGGGGGATTGCTGCTGATGGGCATCCTCGCCTTCCTGCTGCCGGTGTCGGCGGCGTTCGTTACGCATGGCATCCTCCAGCTTGTCGCCAATGGCTGGCGGGCGGTGGTGCATCGCGAGCATGTCGTCTGGCCGATCATGCGCACTTATGCACTGGGCGTTTTTGCTGCAGGTGCGGTGGTCGCGATGATCGGCTTCTCGCCCTCGCGACCCTTGCTGTTCCTGCTGCTCGGGTTGGTGCCGCTGGTCGTCTGGCTGCCCCGCCGCTGGATCGCCCTCGATGCATCCCGGCCCTCCCATGCCTTCCTTGCCGGGTTCACTGTCTCTTGTCTCAACCTGACGGCGGGCGTTGCCGGCCCGATGATGGACGTGTTCTTCGTCCGCACCCCGCTCACTCGCCACCAGATCGTTTCGACCAAGGCGGCGGGACAGGTTTTCAGCCATATCGCGAAGATCGGCGTGTTCGGAACGCCGATGCTGCTTGCGGGGCGGAGCGCCATGCCGCCCTGGTGGGTGTTCGCCATCGCGGTGCCGCTGTCCATGGTCGGCACGATGCTGGGCGGGCGACTGCTGGACCGGATCAGTGACGGCCACTTCCGGCGCTACACAGCATGGATCGTTACCGCGATTGGCATGCTCTACATCGGGAAGGCGGTGATGGAATGGCTCTGACTGAACCCGCTACCGTGGGCGAGGCCTGCGTTGCCGTATTGCACTGCAGCAATCCGCGCGAGAAGGTGATGGCGGCCCGCAAGGCCGCACGGAACTGGCGGCTCGGGCGCCTCGCGCACCGGTTCGATACGCCACCGCCAGACCGGCCCGGCCGGCCCGAGCGCCCTGAGCTTCTGCCGCCCAACCGCATGCCAAAGCGCGGCAAGGGCGGCTCGGAGCGCGCCCGCATCGCGATGATCCACGCGCTGGCGCATATCGAATTCGTCGCCATCGACCTGGCCTTCGATCTCGTCGCACGCTTTGGCGCGGACTTCCCGCCTGACTTTGCCGACGACTGGCTGCGTGTCGGTGCCGACGAGGCGATGCATTTCGCCCTGCTTGCGCGCCGGCTGGAAGAACTGGGCAGCGCCTATGGCGATCTGCCTGCCCATGATGGTCTGTGGGAAGCCGCGATCGAAACCGCCCATGATGTCGCGGCCCGTCTCGCCATCGTGCCGATGGTGCTGGAAGCGCGGGCGCTGGACATCACGCCGGAAACCATCGTGCGGTTCAGGCATTTCAACGATGAGCGGACCGCGCGGATGCTGACCCGAATCATTGACGACGAAGTTCGTCATGTCGGCGCAGGGACGAAATGGTTTTTGTGGTCGATGAATCGATCCGGCGCAAACCCGCAGGAAAGCTACCAAATGTTGGTTCGGCGCCACTTTCGCGGTGCCGTTAAGCCGCCGTTCAACGACTCAGCGCGGAGTCAGGCCGGTTTGACGCGCGATTTCTACCTGCCTCTTGCGCCTTAACCCGTTCTTCGCTCGAAAAGCCCCAGCCGGTTCACATGAGCCGGAAACACAAAAGCATTGAGGGGTCGGTCACGGCCCATCACGGGGTCCAAATGATCGATTCGAGCGCTATGACCTTCGCTAAAGAGGGTGTCCTCAAAGCTGCCGCGAAGGTTCTGGCGATTGCCGGTCTGATGGTTGCCTCTCCTGCCCTGGCCGATGCCGGCCACGACGCCCAGTTTGCCTCGCTCTTCTCGGCGATGGTCCAGATGGAGCAGTCCACCGAGCAGAGCACGGACAGCAAGGCCTCCATCCCGTCGCGCCAGCCGGTCGACGATGTGCGTCTCACCTCTTCTTTCGGTACTCGCAGCGATCCGTTTAACGGCCGCGCTCGCATGCATCAGGGCATCGACATTCCCGGCCCGATCGGCACGCCGATCTATGCGACGGCCGATGGCGTCGTGCGCCGCTCGCAGTGGGTGAACGGCTATGGCAATCTCGTCGAGATCAACCATGGCAACGGCCTCGAGACCCGCTACGGCCACATGTCCAAGCTGATCGCCCAGCCCAATGAGCGCGTCCGTCGCGGCCAGCTCATCGGCCTGATGGGCTCCACCGGTCGCTCCACCGGCAGCCACCTTCACTATGAAGTCCGCATCGCCGGCAGCGCCGTGAACCCGATGCCCTATCTGGAAGGCACCAATTACGAGCTGGCTCTGGCCGAGGCCAAGGAGCACAGCGATCGTCAGGTCGCCATGGGTGGCCCGGAAGCCAACCGCCCCACCGACAACCGCGATCGTTGATCGCCGCTCGCCCGCTCGGGTGAGTTTTCAGGGGTGAGCAGGCTGTCCTGAGTTTCCTTCTCCATCGTCAAGCGCGGCGCGGCTCCCTTGCGGGCCGCCGCTTGCCGTTGCGGCGTGTGCGCCCTATCTAGCAGCCATGGATATCAGCCTCTCTCCCACCGCCGCCGCGCGGGTCGCCTGGATCGCCGAGCGCCAGAGCAAGCCGGCCATTCTCCGCCTCGCGGTGGAAGGCGGGGGGTGCTCCGGCTTCCAGTATCGCTTCGGCTTGGCCGATGCGCCCGAGGCGGACGATGTGATGGTCGAGACGGACGGCGTGAAGCTGGTCGTTGATTCCATGAGCCTCGATCTGGTGCGCGGCTGCGTGGTCGATTTTGTGGACAATCTCGGTGGCGCGGCTTTCAAGGTGGAAAATCCCAATGCGACCGCCGGCTGCGGCTGCGGAACCAGCTTCTCGGTCTGACTTTCTGAGCGTTCGCGCCGGGACGCGCTTGTCGAAGCGCCATGCTTCTCCCTAAGACGGACCCTCACTGGCAGGTGCCGGCAAAAGGGCTTTAGTTCATGCGGATCGCGACCTTCAATATCAACGGCATCAAGGCGCGGCTGCCGCGTCTGGTCGAGTGGCTGACGGAAACCCAGCCGGACGTCGCCTGCCTGCAGGAAATCAAGACGCAGGATGAAGGCTTCCCGATCAAGGATATCGAAGATGCCGGCTATGGCGCCATCTGGCACGGCCAGAAGGGCTTTAACGGCGTCGCGATTCTGGCGAAGGGCGCTACTCCGCAGGAAGTGACGCGCGGGCTGGAGGGCGAGCCGGAAGACGAGCACAGCCGCTACATCGAGGCGGACGTGAACGGCGTGCGCATCGCTTCCATCTATCTGCCCAATGGCAATCCCGTTCCCGGCCCCAAGTTCGAGTACAAGCTGCGTTGGATGGCGCGGCTGCGCGCCCGTGCGGCGCAGATCTGGGCGGAGGAAGTGCCCGCCGTGCTAGCCGGCGATTATAATGTCATCCCGTTCGATCGCGATGTCTGGTCGCCACCCGCCATGGCCAGCGACGCGTTAATGCAGCCGGAGAGCCGCGCCGCCTACAAGACCCTGCTCAACGACGGCTGGACCGATGCGCTGGCCGCGCGCCATCCGCTCGGCGGCGTGTGGACCTTCTGGGATTATCAGGCCGGTGCCTGGCAGCGCGATGCAGGCTTCCGCATCGACCATTTGCTGCTCTCGCCCACTGCTGCCGACCGGCTGGCCGATGCGCAGGTGGACAAGGCCTATCGCGGGCGGGAGAAAGCCAGCGATCACGCCCCGGTCTGGGTCCGCCTGAAGGACTGACGGCGCCCTTTCCAACCAGATGCCCAATTCAGGAGCCAGGAGTCGACCCGCGATGAAGGCCTTTGCTTATGACGCCGCCCACCCGCTGACGGACTTTGCGCTCACCCTGCGCGACCTGCCCGATCCGGTGCCCGGCCCACAGGATCTGCTGGTCCGGGTCGAGGCCTTCGCGCTCAATCCGGTCGATACCAAGATCCGCCAGCGCCGGGGCGGCACGGCGAATGCGCCGGTCGTGCTCGGTTGGGACGCTGCCGGCATCGTCGAGGCCGTGGGTGCGCAGGTGCAGGGCTTTGCGGTCGGTGATGCGGTCTATCATGCGGGCGATCTCAACCGGCCGGGCAGCTATGCCCGCCTGCAAGCGGTCGATCATCGCCTTGTCGCGCACAAGCCCGCGAGCCTCGATTTCGCCGATGCCGCCGCCCTGCCGCTGACCGCGCTCACCGCCTATGAGGCGATGCTGGAGCGCGGCATCGTCTATGATGCGGACAGCCGCGTGCTGATCATCGGCGGGGCAGGGGGTGTCGGTTCGATGGCGATCCAACTGCTCAAGGCGCTGACCCCGGCCACCGTTATCGCCACCGCGTCCCGGCCGGAGACGGTCGCCTTTGCGCAGCTTATGGGCGCCGACCATGTCATCGGCCGCGACGTTCAGCCCGAACTGGCGGCGCTCGGCCTGCATGATCTCCATGCCATCTTCAGCACCACGCATACCGACGCCTATCTGCCGGTCATCCCCGCGCTGCTGCGCCCCTTTGGCCATCTCATGGTCATCGACGATCCCGCCGCGCTGGACATCCTGCCGTTCAAGCAGAAGGCGCTCTCGGTCCACTGGGAGTTCATGTTCGCCAAGTCGATCAACGGCTTTCGCATGGCCGAGCAGCAGGCGGTTTTGCGGCAGGTTGCAGCGCTGGTCGATGCGGGCACGCTCGTCTCCACCCGCACCCGAACGCTCACCGCCAGTGTCGAGACGCTGCGTGATGCGCACGCCGCGCTGGAGGCCGGTGCGCTGATCGGCAAGACCGTCATGCGCTGGGATTGAGCCATTTTACGTCGGTTTGATGCCTCTTTTCGTCGCCCGGTCTGTTATAGAGGGTGAGCTTGAACAGGGAGCATGGATCGATGGATGACAGGTCGAAGCCTTGGCTGACCGGTGACTCCCCCGCACGGGGCGGCAAGCGTCATGCTCCCGCCACGGTGCGCAACCGTGATGCCATTGCCCAATTGCTCGCCCAGACCTTGCCCGCCACCGGGCTGGTGCTGGAGATCGCCAGCGGCTCGGGCGAACATGCCGTGCATTTCGCGCGCTGCTTCCCTGCCTTGCGCTGGCTGCCGAGCGACCCTGACCCGGTCGCGCGCGCCTCGATCACCGCCTGGGCGGATGAGGTGGCGCTGCCCAATCTCGCCCCGCCGCTGCAGATCGACGCTGCCGATCCCGAGGCCTGGCCGATCGGCGAGGCGGACGCGATCCTGTGCATCAACATGGTGCATATCTCGCCTTGGGCTGCGACGCTCGGCCTGCTCCACGGCGCGGCGATGCTGTTGCCGGAAGGCGCGCCGCTCTTTCTTTACGGCCCCTATTTCCGCCGCGAGGTGGAGACGGCGCCGAGCAATCTCGCTTTCGATGAGTCGCTGCGCGCGCGCGACCCCGCCTGGGGCCTGCGCTGGGTGCATGATGTCGAGGCGGCGGCGGCGTCCGAGGGCTTCGAGTTGAAGCGCGTCGTCGAGATGCCGGCCAATAATCTCAGCCTGATCTTCCGGCGCGGTCCTCATCCGGGCTGACGGTAAGCGCGCGGCGGCGGACATGCTCGCGCCAAGCGATGTAGAGCCCGCTCGCTGCGATCAGCCCGGCTCCCACCCAGGTGGAGGATTCCGGCCAGTAGGACCAGAGCAGCCAGCCGGCCAGCGTGGCCCAGATCATCTGGCTGTAATCCATGGGGATGACGATGGAGACCGGCCCGTAGCGCAGGGCCGAGGTCATGAACAATTGCGCCGCCCCGCCGGTCAGCCCCAAGCCGATGAACAGCAACCATTCAACGGGATCGTGGCTTTGCCCGTACCAGATCAGCATCAGCCCGAGCGGCGGCAGCGAGAGCAGGGTGAACCAGAAGACGATGATCGGGGCCGACTCGCGCTTGCCAAGATCGCGCAGCACGATGGCGACGAGCGCCGTCACCATCGCCCCACCGAGTGCCACGAACACCCCGGCGGAGGCGAAGTTGGCGGAATCAGGATGAGTCATGATGACCACGCCGACAAAGCCGAGCAGCACCGCGCTCCAGCGGTGAATGCCGGTCTGTTCGCGCAGCAGAAGGGCGGAAAGGATTGTGGCGAAGATCGGCATGGTAAAGCCGATGGAGGTCGCCTCGGCTAATGGCAGAAGCGCTACCGCGCCGAAGTTGAGCAACATGCCGATCATGCCGAGGCTGGTGCGGGTGATATGGGTGCGCATCGGCGCCTTGGGCAACAGGGCCGTGCCCATCAGTGCGACCGCCCAGATCGCCGCGACGGGGAAGGCGAATAACTGCCGGTAGAACACCACTTCGGCCAGATTGGCGCCGCGCTCGATCAGCAGCTTGCCGATGGCGTAGGTCGCGCCGATCATCATCATCGCCAGCAGCCGCAGCATGATCGCGAACAGGGGCCGGTCGCGGCGTGCGGGCGCGGAGGGGGCCTCGGCAGCGGCGGCGCTGCTCATGCCAGTGTGCGCCGTCGCGCGCGAGCGCCGCTCAGACTGTCCCACACGAACAGCGCGAGGGCGACCCAGATGAGCAGGAAGCTGCCCCAGCGCCCGGCGGACATCGGCTCGCCGAACAGGAACACCCCGCACAGGAACTGCAGCGAGGGGGCGATATACTGCATCAGCCCAAGGGTCACGAGCGGCAGGGCGCGCGCGGAAATCGCGAACAGGATGAGCGGGATCGAGGTGAGCGCCCCGGTGCCGATCAGGCCGAGCGTCACCCAGCGATCCTCACCGAAGGCCAGGGTGCCCTGCGCGGCATAAAAGCTCACCAGTGCGAGGGCCGGGGCGCACAGCACCAGCGTCTCCACCGCCAGACCCGAGGTTGAGGGCACCGGCGTCAGCTTGCGGACGAGCCCATAAAAGGCAAAGCTGATCGCCAGCGCGAGGCTGATCCAGAGCGTCTGCCACTCGCCGATAGCGAGCAATGCCACGCCCGCCGCCGCGATGCCGATGGCGACAGCCTGCCGGCGGCGCAGCACTTCCTTGAGCACCAGCGTGCCGAGCAGCACATTGACCAGCGGGTTGAGAAAGTAGCCCAAGCTCGCCGCCACGACATGGTCGGTGTCCACCGCCCAGATATACACGAGCCAGTTGATACCGATCAGCACCGCGCTCAGCGCCAGCGCGGCGAGAATGCGCGGCTGGCTGAAGATCGCGACGAAGGCGCGATATTGCCGCATCGCCGCCAGCACGATGGCGAGGAAGGCGACGGACCAGATCACCCGATGCGCCACGATCTCGAAGGGAGAGACATGGCCGAGCAGCTTGAAATAAAGCGGCATCAGGCCCCAGATCGCATAGGCGCCGACGCCGGCAAGCAGACCCGCGCGCCGTTGGGCCGCCTGTTCGGCATCCGCGATGTCGGTGGGTTGGCTGCTCATATTGCCGCTCTCGTTCAGAAAATTCCGCCGCCGGCCCACAGGCGCAACATGCCGAAGGCGGCCACGGCGAGGCAGAAATTGCGCGCTCCGGTGCCCGCCGCGAACTGGCCGATCAGCGCCCCGAACAGGGCCATCGGCACAATCACCCAATTGGCCCAGCCAAGGCCGGGGATGATCGCGGGAATGGCAAGAATCAGCGCGACCGCGCCGATCAGAATGGAGAGCAGCGAAAGCATCCCCATCCCATGGGCCTGACCGGGGATATTGGCAAGTGCAGGGGGCACCAGAGACTTGAGGTGTTTGCAGCCTCAGCCGAGGAAGCGCGAATTTGGAATGATTGATCTTAAAGAATATTCCAAATAGGTTTTAGGTCGTCCTTCAGTCCGTGCCCTGGATCAGCGGCCTCACCCAATCCAGCGCCGTCTCCGCGAAGAAATGGCGCCCCGGCACCACCCAACTCGTATCGTCCAGCGTGCCCGGCTTGAGCGTCTGCATGCCTTCATGTCGATGGCGACGATGGACCAGTCGCGACCCACAATCAGCGCAGAACAGGCAGTCGAGCCGATGGCCGGAGTCGGTGTCGCGCGTCCAGATCGCCGGCGTCCCCTGCGTGAACGCCAGGCTCTCGATAGCCACGCCCATGGAGAGCCCAAAGGCGCTGCCGCTCTGCTTGCGGCACAGGCTGCAATGGCAGGCCCAGATGCCCACTGGCGGCGCGCTCAGTTCATAGCGGACCGCGCCGCACTGGCACCCGCCGCTTTGCGGAAAGCGCACGTCGGAAAAGCGCGTTGTGTCTGCCTGGCCCATGGCTCTGCTCCTCTCGTCTTACCGCGCGCGTCAGCCGCCGTTCAGCCGCCCCGGTTCAGGCGTCGGGACGAAGACCTTGAGCGTCAGGCGCGGTTCTGGACTTTTTCGCCGATCCTGACTTAGGGCGCAGATGATTAGAATGGCAATGATTCGGACGGAGGGATTTTCTGTGACACGCGCAAACGCCGCCAAGATGTGGAGCATATCAGCGATTGCCGCCCTGCTCGCCGCAGCACCGCTTGCCCTGATTCCGGCGCAGGCAGCCGATGCACCCGCCGGCGATCCTGCCCATGGCAAGCAGGTGTTCGAGAGCACCGTGTGCGGTGCCTGTCACACGCTGGCGGCAGCTGATGCCAGCGGCCCCATCGGCCCCTCGCTGGATGGCAATGCCAACCTTACCCACGCGCTGATCGTTGAGCGCGTCACGAAGGGTGCCGGCGCCATGCCGGGCTATGAGGGCCAGTTGAGCGAGAAGGACATCAACGACGTCGCCACTTATGTGATGAGCGTGGCGGCAAAACCGCAATAAGCGGCGGATCGGCGGGCCTTCGTCCGCCGGTCGCCGCATCACGCGGCGCAGAATATCGGTCGGAGCCAAGGCTGTATGCCCTCGGCTCCGTCCTGCTGGTCAAAGGGGGGAGGGAACACTCCCCGGTACTGAACGACCAGCGGAGTATTCATGCGTCATTTCCTGCTTGCTTCCACCTGCGCCTTCGCTCTTGCCAGTGCGGCGTCAGCGGAAACCTCGATCACGACCAAGCGGACCACCGCAATCGCGACGGCCACCGCCAACAATGGCGCAGCCGACGATATCAAGATCGCCTCGGCGGGATCGATCGAACTGACTGGCGCGGGTAGCGTTGCGGTCACGGTCAACAGTGCCAACAAGATCACCAATGAAGGCACGATCCAGATCAGCAATGCGGACAATGCCGCGGGCATCGTCGCCAATGCCGGCACGTCGGGCGGCATCGTCCACAGCGGCAAGATCATCATTGATGAGAGCTACACGCCCACCGACGGCGACAATGATGGCGATCTCGACGGGCCGTTCGCGGTCGGCACCGGGCGCTACGGCATCCGCACGCTGGGCGCCTATTCCGGCGCCATCACGGTGGCGCGCGGTGCCACGATCCAGGTCGAGGGCAATGATTCCTTCGGCATCCGGCTGGGCGGTCCGCTCACCGGCGCCCTCTCGCACGATGGAACGACCAGCGTGCTGGGCGATCGTGCGATCGGCGTGCAGGCCGGAGATATCAGCGGCAATGTCCGTCTCGCCGGCACGGTCGGCGCTCAGGGGGTGAATGCGGTTGGCGCGGCGTTCCTAGGCAATGTCGGCGGCACGCTGACCATTCAGGGCGCGATCAGCGCCACGGGCTATCGCTACACCACGCCGCCGTCAGACCCCTCCAAGCTGGGTGCCGACGATCTGCTGCAGGGCGGTTCGGCGGTCATCGTGGAAGGCAATGTCGCGGGCGGCATCATCCTTGCCGTACCCCCCAAAGACAGCAGCACCACCGATGATGACGAAGACAAGGACGGCATCAAGGACAGCGAGGAAGGCTCTGCCGTCGTGCGCTCTTATGGCGCGGCACCGGCGATGCGGATCGGCGCGGCCGGGCGGGATATCGCCATCGGCGCGGTGCCGGCGACGGGCAGCGGCTATGGCCTGATCATCGACGGCACCGTGTCCGGCAGCGGCCTTTACACTGGCGTGCAGGGCAATGGCCTGCTTGTCGGCGGGCAGGGCGGCGCGGTGACCATCGCCGGAGGCATCGGTATCGGTGGCAGCGTCGAGGCCTCCGCCCGCGATGCTTCGGCGACGGCCCTGCGCCTCGGCGCCGGGGCATCGACACCGCTGCTGCACGTCACCGGCAAGGTCGAGGCGACCGGCACCAGCAAGGATGGCACGACGGCGACCGCCGTGCGCGTCGATGCCGGCGCCAGCCTGCCGACCCTCCGCAACGCCGGCACGATCAAGGCGACCACCGGCGAGGCCGGCGGCGCGGTCGCCATCGTCGATGCCTCGGGCGGGCTGACGCTCATCGAGAACAGCGGCGCCATCTCGGCGACCGGCGCCAAGGCGGATTCGGGGCGCAACATCGCTATCGATCTCACCGCCAACAGCAGCGGCGTGACCGTCAAGCAGACCGAGGTCGCCGCCAGCGCCACCGCGCCCAGCATTGTGGGCGATGTCCGGTTCGGCAGCGGCAATGACGTGTTCGACATTGCGGACGGCACCGTCACCGGCAACACCAGCTTCGGTGCCGGAGCCGACACGCTCCGACTGCGCGGCGATGCGGTCTACACCGGCAATGTCGCCTTCGGCACCGGCACGAGCACGATGAGCCTTGCCGGCACGTCGCGCTTCAAGGGCACGACCGATTTCGAGGGCACCGCGAGCACGCTCTCGATTGGCGGTACCGCCGTCTATTCCGGCACCTTTGCCAATGCCGGCCAACTGGCGCTCGGCCTTGCGGGCGGTGCACTCGATCTCACGGGCCCGGCGCAGATCGGCAGCCTGGCCGTGACCGACAAGGGCGCGCTCGGCATCACGCTGGGGGCGGCCGGCAACAGCACGGCCTATCTCTCGGTCGCCGGCACCGCGAGCTTCGCGACGGACTCGCGGCTGGTGCTGCGGGTCAGCGATATCGAGAATGCAGTGGGCAATCATCTGGTGCTGACAGCCGGCACGCTCACCGGCGCCGGCAACCTCAATGCCGAGACCGCGCTGGTGCCCTATCTCTACAAGGCGACGCTCAGCAGCAGCGCCAACACGCTCAGCGTGACCCTCGGCCGCAAGACCACTGCGGACCTAGGCCTCAACCGCTCGGAGGCTGCGGCCTTCGATGCGATCTATGCCGCGCTCTCCAAGGACGAGCGGGTGGAAACCGCCTTCCTCGGCATCACCGATGGTGAGGACTTCCGCACCAGCCTGCGCCAGCTCCTGCCCGATCATGCCGGCGGCACCTTCCAAGTCGTCACCCAAGGATCGCGCACCTTCGGGCGGATGCTGGATGACCCCACCGGCCCGTTCAAGGATGAAGGCAAATGGGGTTACTGGATCAACCAGCTCGTTTGGGGCGTCGAAAAGGGGCGCGGTGACACGGCTGCCTATGAGACCTCCGGCTGGGGCTTTGGCGGCGGCGCCGAAATCAAGACCGGCCTTGGCAGCTTCGGCACGTCGGTAGCCTATCTGTGGGGCCGCAATCGCGATGGCGACACGGCCAATCAGGTGACCGCCAACCAGATCGAGGTCGCCGGCTACTGGCGCCTGAAGACCGGGCGCTTGCGGGCGACGGCGCGCGGGTCGGTCGGCTTTGTCGATCTGGATGGCAAGCGCAGTTTCGATGGGCTGAAGGATGGCGCCACCACCACGCTGACAGCCAATAGCGATCGCAATGCCCGGCTCTATTCGGCGATGGGCACGCTCTCCTACGACTGGGTGTCGCAGGGCGGCATCTCCTTCCGCCCGGTCGTGACACTCGATTATTTCCGGCTGAAGGAGAATGGCTACACCGAGACGGGCGGCGGCGATGCCATGAACCTCATCGTGCGCTCGCGGACCAGCGACGAGCTGGCGGTTACAGGCACCGCAGTGCTGGGCATAGACATGGGCGGCCAGGATGAGTGGTCCGGCTGGTCGCGGCTGGAGGTAGAGGCCGGTCGTCGCGAGATCGTAAGCGGCAATCTCGGCACCACGGTGGCGCAGTTCAAGGGTGGCGAAGCGTTCACGCTGCTGCCCGATGATCGGGAAAGCGGTTGGGTCGGGCGCCTGCGCGGCGTCGCCGGCAACAGCGGCTTCCAGATCGGCGGTGAACTCGGCGCGGAGCAGTATCAGGGCAATTGGGCTCTGTCGCTGCGCGCCAGTCTTCGCATCGGCCTCTAAGCGGTTCTTGAGGCCGGTGTGCGGGCAAGAGGGAGCGTGGAACCGTGCCCACCACCCCCCAACTCCCTCTTGCCCAACCCGGAGCTGAATGGAGATGACCGTCCTTGCGATCGACCGCTGCACGCATGCCGGCTCACAATCCCCTTGCGCCGTTCGCTCAGGGGGCGTGGAGCCTGTGTGGAGCGGGCCGCACCGGCCCTTGCGTGGTGGTGTCAGCGGGCTATACCGCGCAGGAGCTTCAGGTGCGACCCGGGACACAGGGTGCCGGGCGATGAAGGCACAGGGAAGCCACAACGGACGGACCATGAGAGGTGAAACGGGAACCGATAGCGGTCCTGTCGAAGGGCAGGGGCTGGCCAGTGCGCTGATGGCGCATCGCGTCCAGCTCATCCGCTTTCTGGTTGCCCATGGCGCCGGGGAGGCCGCCGAGGATCTGTTTCAGGAATTGTGGATGCGCGTCACCCAGCGCCCGACCGGCCCGGTCGGCAATCCGCTGGGCTATCTGTATCGCGCCGCCAACAACCTCATGGTCGATCGCTATCGTGCCGAGCGGCAGGCCCGGGCCCGCGACCAGGCGTGGACGGAGGCGCGCGGCATGGGCGAGGTCGTACCCGAGCCGACTGCGGAAGCGCAGCTGATTGCGCGCGAGGATTTGCGGCGGTTCGACCGCGCGCTGGAGGCGCTGGGCTCGCGCGCCTCCCAGGTTTTCCGCCGCTATCGTCTTGATGGCGTGCCCCAGCGTCAGATTGCCGCCGAGCTGGGGGTAAGCCTCAGCACGGTCGAGAGCGATCTGCGTCGTGCTTATGCTGCCCTGCTGGCCGCAAGGAGACAGTCCGATGACGCATGATCGGCAGGCGGGGATGGACCCGGCGGACGCAGCGGCCATCGACTGGCTGATGCGCCAGCGCGATCCGGCCTTCAATGCTTGGGAGGCCTTCACCGACTGGCTCGAGAGCGATCCGGCCCATGCGACGGCCTATCACCAGCTCGCCGCGCTGGATGCCGATCTTGATACCTTGCCCGCTCGCCCGGAGGACATCTGGCCGGAGGGTGGCGCCGTAGCGCGGGACGGGGGCCGGGCTGCCTCGCCCACGCCGCCTATCCCGCGCCGGTTCAGCCGTCGGCTGTGGGTGGGCGGTGCGCTCGCTGCTTCCATCGCCGGCATGGTCGGCATCGGCCTGTTTCAGGCGTCGTCGGATAGCTACCGGGTGAAGACCCCATTGGGCCGCTCGCAAGTGGTCACCCTTGTCGATGGCAGCGAGATCGCGGTGAACGGCGGCTCCTCGGTCAAGCTCAGTCGCAGCGATCCGCGCCGGATCGAGCTGGAGGAAGGGCAGGTGCTCGTCTCCGTCGTCCACAAGGATGCTGCGCCATTCCGTGTGTCGGTCGGCGGCGCCGAGCTGGTCGATGTCGGCACGGTGTTCGATGTCGCGCGCAATGACGGGCGGATCAGCGTGGCCGTGTCGGAAGGCGCGGTGGTCTACAATCCGCGCGGCGCGGCGATCCGCGTCGATGCCGGCTATCGCTTCACCGTGCGGGATGATGGCAGCGCGACGGACCTGAGCGCGGTCAGTCCCGCAGCGGTAGGCGGCTGGCGCGCCGGCCAGCTCGTCTATGATGGTGTGCATCTGGATGATGTCGCGGCGGAAGTCGCGCGCACCACCGGCATTGCCCTGCGCACCACGCCAGCCGCGGCAGGCATCCGCTTCCGCGGGGCCCTGCGCACCGATCTGCCCGAGGAACGGCTGGTGAACGATCTCGCGGCCCTTTCCGGCACCTCTGCGACAAAGGAAAGCGGAGGGTGGACGCTCTCAAGATAGCTCGTGCCCAGCTGGCGCTGTTCGCCACGGCGGCGCTGCTGGGCGTCGCCGGGCCGGCCGCCGCGCAGGCGCCGCAGACCCGGCCCATCGACGTGCCTGCAGGGCGCTTGTCCGATCGGGTGCCGCAACTCGCGCGGCAGGCGGGCATCAGCATCAGTGTGACCAGCGACGCGCTCTGGCGCACAAAGGTCAAGCCCGTGCGCGGCACCATGACGCCGGCCGAGGCCATTGCGCGGATGCTGGCCGGCACGCGCAGCCGGGCCGTGCAGTTGAGCGCCACGAGCTGGCGGATCGATGCGGTGAGCGCGCCCGCTGCCGTAGCGCAGGCGCAAAGGCCCAGGCGTCCGGTCGCTCCGCCACCCCCTCCGGCCCCGCCGGCCGAAGTGGAATCCTTCGTCGTCACCGCCAGCAAGCTCGATCAGCGCTATGAGGATTATCCGGGCGCGGTGCATCTGCTCGATGGCAGTGACCTGCGGTTTGGCGGTGAGCGCGGCACGGACTCCATCGCCTCGCGCCTCGCCAGCGTTGCCTCGACGCATCTGGGCTCCGGGCGCAACAAGCTGTTCATCCGGGGCATCGCCGATTCCAGCTTCACCGGGCCAACGCAGGCGACGGTAGGGCAGTATCTGGGCGACCTGCGCCTCACCTATAATGCGCCGGACCCGGATCTGCGCCTGCAGGACATCAAGCAGGTCGAGGTGCTGGAGGGCTCGCAGGGCACGCTCTATGGTGCGGGGTCCCTCGGCGGCATCATCCGGCTGGTGCCTAATGATCCTGATCCGCGCGGGTTCACGGTTGAGACCAGCGCTGGGCTCAGCTTCACCCAGCATGGCGAGCCGGGCGCCGATGTCGCCGCGACCGTCAACATGCCCATCGGCACGCGCGGCCATGCCCTGCGCCTGACCGGCTATGGCATCACCGATGGCGGCTATATCGACAATCCGGTGCGCGGCGTGAACGATGTCAACCGCACGCGCATTGCTGGCGGGCGCGCCGTGCTGCGGTTGGACCTGGGCGATGCATGGACGGTGGATGTCGGTGGCATCTATCAGTCGACGCTCATCGACGATTCCCAATATGCCGACCGCGATGCCCCGCCGCTCACCCGCAACAGCTTTGTCGTCGAGGATGCCAATGCCGATTATGGCATGGCGACGCTGGTGGTCCGCAAGGATTTCGGCGCGCTGCGCTTCCAGTCCTCCAATGCCTATGTCAGCCACGGTCTGGACGAACGCTTCGATGCGACACGGGCGGATACGCTCCCACGCGTGTTCGAACAGCGCAACCGCACGCGGATGCTGACCAGCGAGACGCGGCTGTGGCGCCCGGTCGAAAATGGCTTTGGCTGGGTGCTGGGCGTTAGCGCCATCGACAATGAGGCCGAGCAGCGCCGCGCCTTTGGCCTCACCACGCTGCGTGCAGCGACCACGGGCGTGCGCAATCGGGTCACGGAATTGACCGGCTATGGCAAGCTCAGCGTCGAGGTGTCGCGCGGCATTTTGTTGAGCGGCGGCGGGCGGATCACCCACAGCCGGCTGAGCGGCAGCGCGGAGGATGTGCAGCCGCTGTTCGCCCTGCAGGGCGGCGATATTGTTGCGAGCCGGACCGAAACCAAGCTGCTGCCCTCCGGCGAGGTGCTGGCGCATCTGGTGCCGGGGCTCACCGTCTATGCCCGCTATGAAGAGGGCTTCCGCCCCGGCGGCCTTGCCATCGAATCCCAGTTCGTCCGCCAGTTCCGCAACGATCACATCCAGAGCCTGGAAGGCGGGGTACGGATGGGCAGCGCTTATTATGGCTTCGCCGCCAGCCTTTCGGCCGCTTATGCCTATTGGCGCGACATTCAGGCCGATTTCATCGACGGGACCGGGCTGCCGACCACGGCCAATATCGGCAATGGCCGCATCACCTCCATCGCCGGCAGCCTCTCGCTCTTCCCGATCGAGGGGCTGCAGATCGATCTCAATGCCGTCTACAATCACAGCCGCGTCATCGCGCTGACGCCCGAGGCGTTCCGGCTTGCCGCGCTGCGGGCCACTGATTTGCCGGTGACCAACGCCCTGGCCCAGCTTCCCGCTTTGGGCTCTCTCGGTCAGCTCAGCGCGGATGCCTCGCCTGGCAGCATTCCCAATGTCGCGGAATATGCGGCGCAGGCCCGCATCGATTATCGCGTGCCGCTGGGGGCGGCGGATCTGCGGCTGGCCGGCTGGCTCAAATATATCGGTCCCTCGCGCCTTGGCATCGGGCCGGTGCTGGGCGACGAGCAAGGCGATTATGTCGATACCGGCGTCACCGCCCGCTACGGCGATACGCGACGGGGGGTGACGCTGTCGCTCACCAACCTGCTGGACACAACCGGCAACCGCTTCGCGCTCGGCACGCCCTTTGGCACCGGCACCGGCGGCTACACCACCCCCCAGCGCCCGCGCACCGTGCGCATTGCGGTGGATTATCGCTATTAGGTCTCACGCGTGCTCCTGCGGAAGCAGGAGCCCAAGGCCCAACCGACCACCTTATCTGCCCGAGGCTCCTGCTTTCGCAGGAGCACTGGATCGCCTCCAGCCCACCACCCGCCTTGCCCCACTCGCGCCGTCGGGTTAGCACAAGCCAAGCGATCACAATCACATAGCGAGGGCTCGTGGCACAGGCGGGGACGGACAGCGCACCAAAGGGTATCCTCGGCTGGATCGAGCGGACGGGCAACAAGCTGCCCGATCCGGTGTTCATCTTCTTCTACCTGATCCTCGCGCTGGTACTGATCTCGCTCGTCGCCGCGCTGGCCGGCCTGTCGGCCGTGCACCCGACGCAGGTCGATGCGCAAACCGGCGCGCCGGTAACGATCACCGCCCAGAGCCTGCTCGGCGCGGAGAATATCCGCCGCCTGTGGGTCGAGATGCCCGCCACCTTCACCCATTTCCACCCACTCGGCTATGTGCTGGTGGTGATGCTCGGCGCGGGCGTGGCCGAGCGCTCCGGCCTGTTCGGCACTGCCATGCGCGCCAGCGTCGCCAATGCACCGGCGATGCTGCTGACGCCGATGGTCGCCTTCGTCGCCATGATGGGCAATCTCGCCGCAGATGCGGCCTATGTCGTGCTCGTACCGCTGGCCGGCATCATCTATGCGGCGGCCGGTCGCCATCCCGTCGCCGGGATCGCGGCCGCCTTTGCCGGCGTGTCCGGCGGCTTCTCGGCCAATCTCCTGCCCGGCCAGCTCGACGCGCTGCTCTTCGGCATCACCCAGCAGGCCGCGCAGTTGCTGGATGCCGACTGGCAGATGAACATTGCCGGCAACTGGTTCTTCATGGCCGCTTTGCTCATCCTCTACATCCCGGTCATCTGGTACGTCACCGACCGGATCATCGAGCCACGCCTTGGCGGCTATGTGCCGCAGGGCGAGGCGGCGATGATTGCGGGCACGCCGGATGCCACCGCCGAACAGCGCCTCACCACCGCGCAGCGCAAGGGCCTGCGCCACGGCGGCCTGGCGATGCTGGCGGTGGTCGCACTCTGGGCGATCATGGCGCTGATGCCGGGTGCGCCACTGGTCGATGCAAATGCAGCGGTGCCGGAGGCGCGACTGACGCCCTTCTACCAGTCGCTGGTCGGCGGCTTCTTCCTGCTCTTCCTTGCCGGCGGCTGGGCCTATGGCAAGGCGGCGGGCACCATCGCCGATCATCGCGACGTGGTGAAGATGATGAGCGGGGCGATGGGCGACCTTGCTTATTATCTCGTCCTCGCCTTCGCGGCGGCGCATTTCGTGGCGATGTTCGGCTGGTCCAATCTCGGCCTCATCTTCGCGATTCACGGCGCCGGCGGTCTGCAGGCCGTCGCCTTGCCGACGCCGGTGCTGCTGCTCCTGATCGTGCTGTTTACCACCGTGCTCAATCTGTTCGTGGGCTCGGCCAGCGCAAAATGGGCGCTGCTCGCCCCGGTGCTGGTGCCGATGCTGATGCTGCTCGGGATCAGTGCGGAGACGACGACGGCCGCCTATCGCGTCGGCGATGGGGCGACCAACATCATCTCGCCGCTGATGGTCTATTTCCCGCTGATCCTCATTTATTGCCAGCGCTGGGTGCCGAGCTTCGGCCTTGGCAGCCTTGCGGCGGTCATGCTGCCTTATTCCCTCTGGCTGCTGCTCTTTGGCGGGGCACTGCTCGCCGGCTGGACGCTCCTCGACCTACCGCTCGGGCCGAACGCGCCCGTGCATCTGCCTGCGGTGCTGCCCGGCAGCTGATTGCTGCCTGGGCTTTCCCCGCGCCCTTCTGCCGGGCTTGAAATCGGCCCGGCGAGCAACCTTATTGGATGCACGCCGCGCATCTCGCCCGGTGACCCAAGGGGAAGAGGGCGCGCATGACTTCGCGGAACAGGCACTGGATGTGGGCCGATGCGGTCGACCTGCTGGATCGTATGCAGCGCCTCCAGCAGCAGAATTATGCGCCCGTCCGCGCCGCCAGCGGTCCGCCGGCCTGGGAGCCACCCGCCGACATGATCGAGACGGCGCATGAGGTGCTGGTCATCGTGGCGCTGCCCGGCGTCGATGCCGAGAAGGCGGAGGCGTTCATCGAGGATGGCGTGCTCATCGTGCGCGGCCAGCGCATCCTGCCGCCGGAGCTGCGCACCGCGCGCATTCATCGCCTCGAATTGCCGCAGGGCCGCTTCGAGCGCCGCCTGCCGCTCCCCGGCGGCCAGTATCAAGGCGTGCGTCGCGCCGCCGTGAATGGCTGCCTGCTCGTTACGCTCAGCAAGGTCGATGGAGGCCGCTTCTGATGGACGTTCTGACCACGAACACCGCCAATCCCACGTCCACCGGCGCCGCGCAGCCCCAGGGCGCCGCGCCCGGCGAGACGCAGCCTTTCCGCCCGCTGCCGGAGGATGCGATCATCATCGTCCCCGTGCGCGGCTTCGTGCTGTTCCCTGATGTGGTGATGCCGCTGGCGCTCAGCCGGGCCATCTCGGTCAACGCCGCACAGGCTGCGGTGCGCGAGAGCCTGCCGATTGGCGTGCTCACCCAGCGCGATGCGGGCGTCGACGCCCCCGTCCCTGCGGACATGCACGCCATGGGCACGCTCGCCAATGTGCTGCGCTATGTGACAGCGCCCGATGACACCCATCACCTCATCCTGCAGGGCGAAACGCGCTTTCGCATTGTCGAGTTTCTGGAAGGCTGGCCGTTCATGGTCGCGCGGGTCGAGAAGCTCGCCGAGCAGGAGGACAAGACGCCGGACGTCGAGGCGCGGCTGATCCATGTGCGCAAGCAGGCGCTGGAGACCGTGCAGCTGCTGCCGCAGGCGCCGCAGGGTCTGGCCGAGGCGATCCAGAACATCGCGTCGGCCTCGACGCTGGCCGATACCGTTTCCGCCTATCTGGACGTGGACACCACCCAGAAGCAGGAACTGCTGGAGACTGTCTCGCTGCCGGCGCGGCTGGACCGTGTCTCACGGCTGCTGGAGCAGCGCCTGCAGGTGCTGCGCCTCTCAGCCGAGATCGGCAAGGACGTGCAGGAGACGCTGACCAGCCGCCAGCGCGAGGCGATCCTGCGCGAGCAGATGGCCGCGATCCAGCGCCAGCTCGGCGAGGATGATGGCCGCGCGGCGGAGATCGCGGAGCTGACCGAGAAGATCGAGGCCGCCAAGATGCCCGAGGCGGTCGAGAAGGAAGCGCGCAAGGAGTTGCGGCGGCTCGAGCGGATGCCCGAGGCCGCCGCCGAGCATGGCATCATCCGCACCTATCTCGACTGGCTGACGGAACTGCCCTGGGACATTCCCGAAGAGCAGCCCATCGACATCGCTAAGGCGCGCGAGACGCTCGATGCGGATCATTATGGCCTCGACAAGATCAAGCGGCGGATCGTCGAATATCTCGCCGTGCGCAAGCTCGCGCCCGGCGGCAAGGCGCCGATCCTGTGCTTCGCCGGCCCGCCCGGCGTCGGCAAGACCTCGCTCGGCCAGTCCATCGCGCGGGCCATGGGGCGCCCGTTCGAGCGGGTGAGCCTGGGCGGCGTGCATGACGAGTCCGAGATCCGCGGCCACCGCCGGACCTATGTCGGCGCCATGCCCGGCAACATCATCCAGGCGATCCGCAAGGCCGGGCGGCGCGATTGCGTCATCATGCTGGACGAGATCGACAAGATGGGGCGCGGTGTGCAGGGAGATCCCTCCGCCGCCATGCTCGAAGTGCTCGACCCCGAGCAGAATGGCAGCTTCCGGGACAATTATCTCGGCGTGCCGTTCGATCTCTCGCGCGTGGTGTTCATCGCCACGGCCAACATGCTGGACACGATCCCCGGCCCGCTGCGCGACCGCATGGAGATCATCACCCTCTCGGGCTATACCGAGGATGAGAAGCTGGCGATTGCCCAGCGCTATCTCGTCGCGCGCCAACTCGCCGCCAATGGTGTCACGGCCGAGCAGGTGACGGTGGACGATGCCGTGCTGAGCGAGATCATCCGCTACTACACCCGCGAGGCGGGCGTGCGGAACCTGGAGCGGGAGATCGGCAAGACCATCCGCAACGCCGCCGTGCGGATTGCCGAGGGCAGCGCCGCGCAGGTCTCCATCGACGTCGATGATCTGCACGAGGTGCTGGGCGACCGCATCTTCGAGAATGAGGTGGCGCAGCGCACCAGCGTGCCCGGCGTGGCCACCGGCATGGCCTGGACGCCCGTCGGCGGCGACATCCTGTTCATTGAGGCAACGAAGATGTCCGGCTCCGGCCGGCTCATCCTCACCGGCCAGCTCGGCGACGTGATGAAGGAAAGCGCGCAGGCGGCGCTGAGCTTGCTCAAGAGCCGAGCCGACAGCCTCGGCGTCTCGGCGGAGCTGTTGGAGAAGAGCGACATTCACGTCCATGTCCCCGCCGGCGCCACGCCCAAGGACGGGCCAAGCGCGGGCGTCGCCATGTTCATGGCGCTCACCTCCCTGCTCACCGGCCGCACGGTGCGCAGCGATACCTCGATGACCGGGGAGATTTCCCTGCGCGGTCTTGTGCTGCCGGTAGGCGGTATCAAGGAGAAGGTCGTCGCCGCCGCGAGTGCCGGCATCACCCGCGTCATGCTCCCCGCCCGTAACAAGCGCGACTATGACGACATTCCCGCCAATGCGCGGGAGAAGCTGGAGTTCATCTGGCTGGAGACAGTCGAGGATGCGCTCGCGGCGGGGCTGGACGATCCGATCTTGCTTGCCAAGGAGCCTGCCGAGCCGACGGACGCCTGACGTCCATCAGCCCCTCCCCTTCAGGGGAGGGGAAGGGGGTGGTGGCGATGCGCAGCATCGCTCGCATTGCGAACATCCGTGGTGGTTGAGCCCTACCCCAACCCCTCCTCTGAAGGGGAGGGGCTAAGGCGCGCACAAACAGCTTAACCCCCATTCAAAGCGCGAAGGTCACGCGCCCCTCGGCATCGATCGGCCAGGCCGGATTCCAAGCAATCTCCCAGGCATGGCCGTCCGGATCGGCAACATAGCCGCGCATCCCGCCATGGGGCGGCGCGTCGGCGGCACGCAGCAGTTCGCCGCCCGCTTCGACAAGCCGGGCAATCAGCGGCGCGACCTCCGCTTGCGTCGCGACATTATGCGCCAGCGCCACCGAAGCAGCGCCATGGCCAGCCACCGGACGCTGCATGTCCTGCGCCAACGCGTCCTTCGCCCAAAGCCCGAGGACGAAGCCGTTCATCTGGTAGAAGAGGATGTCCTCCCCCTCGTACACCGGCGTCCAGCCGAAACCCACGCTATAAAAGCGCCGCGCGCGTGCTAGATCGCCGATGCCCAGCGTGATGACGGCGATCTGTTGCTGCACGGGCGGCCTCCGCTGTCAGTCCTTTACCGCGACATTGCGCAGCTGGATCAGCCACTTGCCGTTAACGCGCACCACGTCGTCGCGTCCGCGACCGGCGGCGGCGAGGCGCGGCGGAGGATTGAGCGCGCGGTCGGCGAACACCGTCTGCCAGTAGTAATTCACCTGCGCATGGTCGCGGTCGATGAAGGTGATGGTCTGGTTGCTCATCATGTGGTGCATCGCGCCGATATGCTCGCCCTTGGCCCGGCGCTCCTCTTGGCTGGTCTTCATGGCGGTGATCATCTTGCGCAGCGCCTCGCTGCCCTTGACGTCGTTGAACGCGCCGTCGGGCGTGAACTGCGCGGCATAGGCCTCGGCATTCAAGCTGTCGGCCGCGCGCACATAATCCCACATCAGCTTCTCGATCTGGGTGCGGTCCTGCACTTCCTGCAGGATGCGGGCGTGATCGGCCTGATCGCCATGCCCGGCATGTTGCGCGAGCAGCGGGGCAGGCTGAGCGACCAGCATGAGTGCGCTCAGCGCCACGCCGGTCAGAGTTGTGCGTGTCGTCATTTGTCCTCTCCCTGTTTATGATTCAGCCGGCCGGCGGCGGCACGGGCTGGGACGGCGCGGCGGGCGCGGCCGTCGGGGCTGCGGCGGGCGGCGGGGCGGCGGGCAGCGTCGCCGGGTCCCAATGCTCGTCGGCCTTGCCATCGACAAAGCGCCACATGTCGAACCAGGTCGTCGTGTAGGTCTTGGAAGGATCGTTGGGATAGGGCACTTCCCGCACGAAGCTGACCGTCACAAAATCACCCTCGGCCTGCACCGCCACCACCGGCGTCTTCATCTTCTCAGGGATCGGCGTGGGCGTGCGCTTGGCGACGTTCATGAAGAAGTCCATCACGGCCTTGAGGCCTGAACCCGCCATCGGATTATGCTGGATGTAGCGATCGGTGAGGTACAGCGGCGCGCGGTCCCAGTGATTGGCCTCCAGCAGCTCCTTCACGATCTTGAGTGCGGCCTGCTTGTTGCGATGCAGCTTTGGGTCGGGACTCGTGAACAGCGATTCGGGGTCGGGATGCGCCACCACCGCGTCATTGAGTGCCCGCATCTGGGCATGGGCAGGCGCGGTGCTCAACAGCAGCGCAGCGGCGATCAAAGGCAACGAGATCTTGGTCGGGGAGACTCGCATCGGGCAGATCCTCTCGCTTGGTCTTTTAAACCATTAGGACCGTATGTATCGCCCGGCGCGAACCCCGGCACAAGCCCAAAGCGGTCCGGCTATTTGCCCAGCACGAAGCGGGCGCCGGCCTCGGCATGGATGGTCGTGCTGTCGTAGATCGGCAGCACATTGGCGTTCACGTCCACGATCAGGTCGAGCTCCGTGCAGGCCAGGACCACGGCCTGCACATCCTCCTTGGCGATGTTGGTCAGCTCGGTCTTCATGTAGCGCTCGGCCTCGCGGGTGATGATGCCGGCTGCCAGCTCGGTATAGACGAGCTTGTCGATGCCCTCGGCCAGATCGGCCTCGGCGGGCAGCAGTGAGACGCCGCCCTCTTGCACCAGATGCTGACGATAATCGCGGTCGCTCATGACATTGCTGGTGCCGACCAGCGCGACCGATTTCACCTTGTCCGCCTTCAGCCGCGCACCGATCTCGTCGATGATGTGGATCACCGGCAAGTCCACCGATGCATCGATCTGCGGCACCACCTTGTGCAGGCTGTTGGCGCAGATCATCAGCGCTTCTGCGCCGGCCGCCTGCAGGCGCTTGGCTGCGCCGACCATGTGGCCGGCGCCGCAATCCCAGTCATTGGCCGAAGCGCAGCGGGCGACATCGGCAAAGTCGAGGCTGTCGATCAGCAGGGTCGCGCTGTGCAGCCCGCCCAGCTCGCGCTGCACGGAGCGGTTGATGAGGTCGTAATAGCGGGCCGTGGACGTCCAGGAGATGCCACCGATCAGTCCAAGCTTGCGCATCAAAACTCCATCTTGCGTGTCAGTGCCCGAGCGACTTGACGATCTCTTCGACCATCTTCTTGGCATCGGCGAGCAGCATCATCGTGTTGTCCATGTAGAAGACGTCATTGTCCACCCCCGCATAGCCCACGCCGCCCATGGAGCGCTTCACGAACAGCACGGTCTTGGCATTGGCCACATCGAGGATGGGCATACCATAGATCGGCGAGGACTTGTCCGTCTTGGCCGCGGGATTGGTCACGTCATTGGCGCCGATGACGAAGGCAACGTCGGTCTGCGCGAACTCGCTGTTGATGTCCTCCAGCTCGAACACCTCGTCATAAGGCACATTCGCTTCGGCCAGCAGCACGTTCATATGGCCGGGCATGCGGCCTGCCACCGGGTGGATGGCATATTTGACGCTGACGCCCGCCGCCTTGAGGATATCGCCCATCTCGCGCAGCGCGTGCTGCGCCTGGGAGACGGCCATGCCATAGCCCGGCACGATGATGACGCTATCTGCCTGCTTCATCAGGAACGCCGCGTCTTCCGCGCTGCCGCGCTTCCACGGGCGCTGCTCCTTGGCCTCGCCATCGCCGCTCGCTGCTTCTGCGCCGAACCCGCCGGCGATCACGGACAGGAAGCTGCGGTTCATCGCCTTGCACATGATGTAGCTCAGGATCGCACCGGAAGAGCCGACCAGCGCCCCGGTGATGATCATCGCGCTATTGCCCAGTGTGAAGCCCATCGCAGCGGCGGCCCAGCCCGAATAGCTGTTCAGCATCGAGACCACGACCGGCATGTCGGCCCCGCCAATGGGGATGATGAGCAGGAAGCCAATGACGAAGGCGAGGACGAGGATAATCCAGAAGTCCATCGGCGCCTGGCTGTGCCAGAAGCCGTAGGTGAAGAAGAGGATCGCCAGCAGCGTGCCGATGTTGATGATGTGGCGCCCCGGCAGCAGGATGGGCTTGCCGCTCATATTGCCGTTGAGCTTGAGGAAGGCGATGACCGAGCCCGAGAAAGTGATCGCGCCGATCGCCACGCCCAGCGCCATCTCGATGCGGCTGGCGGCATGGATCGCGCCGGTCAGCTCGTCAGCAATGCCGAAGGACACCGGGCTGAGGAAGGCGGCGACGCCGACCAGCACGGCGGCAAGGCCGACAAGGCTGTGAAAGGCCGCGACGAGCTGCGGCATGGCCGTCATGGCAATCCGCCGCGCGATCACGAAACCGAGCACGCCGCCGATGATGATCGCCACGCCGATGCGCGGCATCGCCACCGCATCATGCGTCGCCACGGTGGTGCCCACCGCGATGAACATGCCGAGCATGCCGAAGCGATTGCCGCGCCGGCTGCTCTCCGGGTTGGAAAGGCCGCGCAGCGCCAGAATGAACAGCACGCCGGAAATGAGATAGGCGAGGGCCGCCAGAGGCCCGACAGGCAGGAACGCCAGCATCACTTGCGCTCCTTCTTCTTGTACATCGCCAGCATCCGCTCGGTCACGGCAAAGCCCCCGAAGATGTTGATCGAGGCCAGCACCACACCGATCAGCCCCAGCCACTCAGCCAGCGGATTGCCAGCCTCCGCCGCCGCGATGAGCGCGCCGACGATGATGACCGAGGAAATCGCGTTGGTCACCGCCATCAGCGGCGTATGCAGCGCGGGCGTGACCGACCACACGACATAATAGCCGACGAAGCAGGCCAGCACGAAAATCGAAAGAATCGCAATGAAGTCCATGATTCTGGTCCCCTCCCATGGAGACTAGGTGCTGCTTGTCTGCAGCCTCTCATTCACCACCTTGCCGCCTTGGGTGACGCGGATGCCTTTCACGATCTCGTCGTCATCCGGCAGCACCGGCGCATTGGCGTCCTTGTCCCAATAAGCGGACAGGAAATTGTAGAGATTGCGCGCGAACAGCGCGGAAGTGTCCGCCGCGAGGCGCGAGGGCATGTTGCGGTGGCCGACGATCTTCACGCCATGGCGCAGGGCGATTTCGCCTGGCACCGCGCCCTCGACATTGCCGCCCTGCTCGACGGCCAGGTCCACGATCACGCTGCCCGGCTTCATCGTGGCGATCTGGGCGTCCGAGATCAGGCGCGGCGCCGCGCGGCCAGGGATCAGCGCGGTGGTGATGACGATGTCCTGCTTGGAGATATGGCTGGAGACCAGCTCGGCCTGCGCCTTCTGATATTCCGGCGACATTTCGGTGGCATAGCCGCCGCTGCCTTCGCCTTCGATGCCCTTCACCGCATCGACGAAGATCGGCTTGGCGCCGAGCGATTCGATCTGTTCCTTTGTCGCGGCGCGCACGTCCGTCGCGCTCACCTGCGCGCCGAGCCGGCGGGCGGTGGCGATGGCCTGCAGGCCCGCGACGCCCACACCCATCACGAAGACACGTGCGGCGGACACGGTGCCGGCCGCCGTCATCATCATCGGGAAGGCGCGGCCATATTCGGCGGCGGCGTCCAGCACCGCCTTGTAGCCCGAGAGGTTGGACTGGGAGGAGAGAATGTCCATGCTCTGCGCGCGGGTGATGCGCGGCATGAACTCCATGGCCAGCGCTTCCAGCCCGGCGGCCGCATAACGGTCGATCCGCGCGCGCTCGCCAAATGGGTTGAGCGATCCGACCAGCCATGCGCCCGGCGCCGCGCCCGCAATGCTCTCGGGATCCGGTCCCTGCACGCACAGGATAATGCCCGCGTTCTGCACCGTGGCAGCCCGGTCGGTCACCGTAGCGCCAGCGGCCTCATACTCCGCATCGGAGACGCTGGCAGACAGGCCCGCGCCCGTTTCCACCGCCAGCTCCGCACCGAGCGCCTTGAACTTGCGGACGGTTTCGGGCGACGCGGCCACGCGCCGCTCGCCAGCGGCGGTCTCGCGAATGACGGCGATTTTCATGAACATCCCCCCGTTCGGAGGGGTCAGGCGATGATCATGATGACGATGAGCGCGGCGATTGCGCTGAGAATCGTGCCCCACTTCATCAGCGCCACGAAGCCGCTGTAGCTGCCGGTTGCCTGATTCATGTCCTGTTCGTGCGCCATGGCTATCCTGTTCCAGATTGTCGTCTTCGCAATGTCCTAGCGGCATTATTTGGCGGCCTCAAGCAGCTTGCCGCAAAGACAGGTCGGCTTAACAGCCTCTTTACCCCCGCTCTTTAATTCCGGCGGCTGCAACGAGCGGAAGAGAGCATGACCGATCCCGAAAATCCTGTTCTGCTGCTGGTCGACGACGAGCCGGCGCAGCGCCGACTCAATATTGCCATGGCGCATCGGGCAGGCTGGCGTGCGATGAGCGCGAGCACGGCCGAGGATGCGCTCGAGCTGCTCGATTCCCGTGAAGGCGCGCGCATCAATGCCGTGATGATCGACGACTGGACGCAGGAAGGCGAGGCCAGCGACCTCATCCGCGCCATCGGCGTCCGTCGCCCGCAATTGCCGGTTCTGGTCATCACCGCCAATGGCTCTGCCGAGCGGGCGGTGGATGCGATGCGGGCCGGCGCCCATGATTTCCTGATCAAGCCGATCGCGCCGGACAGTTTCCTGAGCGCGCTGCAGGCGGCGCTCAACCATTCAGGCAGCGCGGGTGAACTGCGCCCGCTCACCGAGAAGAACCGCGCACCGCTCGGCTTCGACGAGATTGTCGGCTCCTCGCCCACCTTCCGCTCTGCCCTCGCCATCGCCGCCAAGGCGGCGCGTGCCCGCGTGCCCATTCTCATCGAGGGGGAAAGCGGTGTCGGCAAGGAAGTCATCGCCCACGCCATCCACGCCGCCAGTCCGCGCGCCCGCGCGCCGATGGTGACGGTCAATTGCGGCGCGATTCCGTCCAATCTGGTCGAATCGGACCTGTTCGGTCACGAACGCGGCGCCTTTACCGGCGCGTTCGATCGGCATGTCGGCAAGTTCAGCACCGCCAATGGCGGCACCATTTTCCTCGATGAGATCAGCGAATTGCCGCTCGATGCGCAGGTCAAGCTGCTGCGCGTGCTGCAGGATGGCGAGATTCAGCCCGTCGGCGCGCGCCTGCCCAGTCAGGTCGACGTCCGCGTGATCGCGGCGACCAACAAGCGCCTGCTTGACGAGGTGGAGGCGGGACGCTTCCGCGAAGACCTTTATTACCGCCTCAACGTCGTCCAGCTGACCATTCCGCCGCTGCGGGATCGTCGCGGCGATATCCCCGCGCTGGCGCGTCATTTGCTGGAGCGCGTGGTGGCGCAGCCGGGGATGCGCAGCCTCGGCATCACCAATGAGGCGATCAACCTGCTCGCCCTGCACGATTGGCCGGGCAATGTCCGTCAGTTGCACAACACGCTCTTCCGCGCGGCTGTGCTGTGCGAGGGGGATGCTCTTACAGCCGCGGATTTCCCGCAACTCTCCGGCAAACTCAACCAGAGCGAGCCGGTGCGGCGCGAGAACGGGCAGGTCACGCCCATGGTCCGCAACGCGCAGGAAAGTGGCATTGGCGTCACGCTCTACGAGCCGAACGGCCATTTGCGCGCGTTGGCTGATATCGAGGCCGACGTCATTCGCCTCGCCATCGGCCATTATCGCGGCCGCATGACGGAAGTGGCGCGTCGCCTCGGCATCGGCCGCTCGACGCTGTATCGCAAGCTGGCCGAACTGGGCATCGATACGGCGGCCTGAGAGGGCCGCTCTAGTCCTTTGCCGGTAAGATCGGCGGCAGAGTCATCCGCCGATTTCAATCACCGTCATTCCCGCGAACGCGGGAATCCAGAATCCAGCCGCACTGCGCAGGCGCCCTTGGATTCCCGCGTTCGCGGGAATGACGAAAAGGGGAAGTTCGCAGCAGCCTTCCAAGTTCCGCCCCATGTCTGCATGGGGAGGGGGACCGTTTGCGCAGCAAATGGTGGAGGGGCTGATGCGAAGCGTCGGATTATGACCCCTCCACCACCGGTTTTGCCGGCGGTCCCCCTCCTCGAGCACGCTCAAGGAGGATCTGGGTCTGTCTGCAAACGTCACTCAGTCGGGGACTGTACGGCCCCACGCGCGCTTACCCGTCGCTGTCGCGCTCGATGTCGGCGCCGACTGCGCTCAGTTTCTCTTCCAGCCGCTCATAGCCCCGGTCGAGATGGTAGACGCGGCTCACTACGGTTTCGCCCTGTGCGGCGAGGCCGGCCAGGATCAGGCTCATTGAGGCGCGCAGGTCGGTCGCCATCACGGGGGCGCCGGTCAGCTTCTCGACGCCGCGCACCACGGCGGTGCGGCCGTTCACGGTGATATCCGCACCCATGCGGGCCAGCTCGGGCACGTGCATATAGCGGTTCTCGAAGATCGTCTCTGTGAGCACGCTCGCGCCACCGGCCAGGGTCAGCATCGCCATGAATTGCGCCTGCATGTCGGTGGGGAAGCCGGGGTGCGGCGCGGTGGTCAGCGTCAGCGGCTTGAGCGGGCCATCGGCCGCGACCTTGATGCCGGTCTTGCTTTCCTCAATGTGGACGCCGGCATCGCGCAGGCCCTTGAGGATCGCGTGCATGTCGTCGGCATTGGCACCGATCAGATCCAGCTCCCCGCCGGTGATCGCAGCGGCGCAGGCATAGCTTCCCGCCTCGATGCGGTCTGCCATCACCCGATAGGTGGTGCCATAGAGGCGCTGCTTGCCGTGGATGACGATCCGGTCCGTACCGATGCCCTCGATCTCGCAACCCATGGCGACAAGCAGGCCGCACAGGTCGACAATCTCAGGCTCGCGCGCGGCATTCTCGATGATCGTCTCGCCATTGGCGAGCGCGGCGGCCATCAGCGTGTTCTCGGTGGCGCCGACCGAGGGGAAGGGCAGGGTGACGAGCGCGCCCTTAAGGCCACCATCCGGCGCAATGGCGCGGACATAGCCATTGGCCATCTCGATCGTCGCGCCCAGCGTCTCGAACGCGCGCAGGTGGAAGTCGATGGGGCGATTGCCGATCGCGCAGCCGCCGGGCAACGAAACGGTCGCCTCGCCGGTGCGCGCCAGCAGTGGCCCCAGCACAACGATGGAGGCGCGCATCTTGCGCACGATGTCATAGGGCGCGACCGACGAGGTGACGCGCGCGGCCTTGAGCGTCATCACCCGGCCGAAATCTTCCTGCCGCGATCCCTCGATGGTGGTCGAGACGCCAAGCTGGTTGAGCAGATGGCCGAAGCTGTCCACGTCCGCCAGGCGGGGCAGGTTGCGCAGGGTCACCGGTTCCTCGGTCAGCAGCGCGCAAGGCAGCAGCGTCAGCGCGGCGTTCTTCGCGCCGGAGATAGGGAGTTTGCCGGAGAGCGGCTTGCCGCCGCGGATGAGGATACGGTCCATCGCGGCTTCTTAGCGGCTCCAGAGCCGCGTGCAAGGGGCAGGGCGGAGACGGGTTCCCTGGCTCAGGCCAGCAGTTCGACATCCCAATAGAGCCAGTCGTGCCAGCTCTCGTGCAGATGGTTGGGCGGGAAGGCGCGGCCATGGTCCTGCAATTGCCAGGTCGTCGGGCGGATCGGCATTTGGCGCAGCGGCATATGCGCCTCGCGCGGGGTGCGTCCACCTTTCCTGAGGTTGCACGGCGAGCAGGCGGTGGCGACATTCTCCCAGGTCGTGCGGCCACCCGCGCGGCGCGGCACGACATGATCGAAAGTGAGATCCTTGGTTGATCCGCAATACTGGCAGGAGAATTTGTCGCGCAGGAAGAGGTTGAAGCGGGTGAAGGCGGGATGCTCGCTCGGCCGCACATATTGCTTGAGCGCGATCACCGAGGGGATTTGCATCTGGAAACTCGGCGAATGAACTTCCTGCTCATAGCTGGAGACGATGTCCACCCGATCCAAAAAAACCGCCTTGATGGCGGTTTGCCAGGGCCAGAGGCTCAGCGGATAATAAGAAAGCGGGGTGTAGTCGGCGTTCAACACGAGCGCCGGGCAATTTTCTGGATGGCGTATTCGATCGGGATGATACATGCGCGCTCTTGCCCCTTTCGTTTCGCCGCACTCTCTCCAAGAGAAGCGTGACGTGCATATGACAGCAGAGACGATGAGTCTTCGTCAAGGCCTTGTATGATGGAAAACGACTCTCCACGACATGTGGTGACCCGTTTCGCGCCGAGCCCGACCGGGCGCCTGCACATCGGCCATGGCTGGTCGGCGTTGCAGGCTCATGACTTCGCGCGGGAAAATGCCGGCACCTTCCTGCTGCGCATCGAGGATACCGACGTCACCCGCTGCCGGCCCGAATTTACCGAGGGCATTTACGAAGACTTGCGCTGGCTCGGCATCGGCTGGGACGGGCTGATGATCCAGTCGACGCGCTTCGATGCCTATGAGCAGGCGCTGGAGCGACTCAAGGCATCGGGCGTCGTCTATCCCTGCTTCTGCACGCGCGGCGATATCGCGCGGGAACTGGCCGCGAGCCTGCACGCCCCCCATGGCGCCGACGGGCCGCTCTATCCCGGCACCTGCCGCGCGCTGTCGTTGGACGAGCGCGCGGCACGGATCGCGGCGGGCGATCCGCATAGCTGGCGGCTGGATATGGGCGCGGCGCTGGCGCGCACCGGTCCGCTGGTCTGGCAGGACGATTTTGCCGGTACGGTCCCGGTCGAGCCGGATGCGCTGGGCGACCTGATCATCAAGGGGCGGGACCGGCCGGCCAGCTATCATCTTGCTGTGGTGGTGGACGATGCGGCACAGGGCGTCACGCATGTCATCCGGGGGCGGGACGTGTTCGCCTCCACCCACGCCCATCGCGCCCTGCAGGCGCTGCTCGGCCTGCCCAGTCCGCGCTACCGGCATCACCGGCTGATCGTGGATGCGGCGGGCAAGCGCCTTGCCAAGCGCGCCGATGGCCTGAGCCTCGCGGACCTGCGCGATCAGGGCCTTTCCGGGCCGGCGCTCGCCGAAGATTTGCGGGCTGGCCGCTTTCCGGTTGGAATCAGGGTCGAAGCCTCCTAAATCGGGGCCACAAGGAGACAAGCTATGGGCAATGCCCTCATGATCATCCTGCTGGTGCTCGCCATGCTAGGCGCACTTTTCATGCTCGTTCGCGGCATCGTGACGTTCCTGCGCACGACCGAGGCGGAGCTGAAAGGCGATGGCACCGGCCCGAGCCAGTCCAGCCTGCGCCAGAACAAGGCGATGATGGGCCGCGTGACCTTCCAGGCACTCGCGATCCTGATCGTGGCCATTTTGCTGCTGGTCAACAGCGGCCGCTAAGCGGCCTGCATACCCCAAATGACATGGCCGCCCACCGATAGGCAGGCGGCCATGGGCAAGTGTTGGTCTCAGTAGCTGGTGATCGTCACCTTCTCGATCGTATCGGGGAAGTTCAGCGGCCCCGTGCGATCATCGATCAGCGCGTGGCCGATCATCGCTTCGCCGGTCACGATCTTGATGACGCGGGGGATCGACGCCGTTGCTTGCGACTTGCCGTCGACCAGCAGCGAGATCGTCAGCCCTTCGCTCGCCGGGGCGATCTGGGCGGTGATCACATGGTCGCCCGCACCGAGCGCCTGGGTGCCACGCAGAATCTTGCGTTCCTGCGCGCGGCCCGAGGGGTTGTAGGTGAAGACCGGGACGCCGTTCTCCATCGCGAGGGTGTAACCCGCGAACTTGGCGCCTTGAGTCAAGATCGGCCCACTCACCGCTGAGCCGCTAAGTTTGACGCGGGCTTCGGCAGTCCAGTTGGGGTTGAGTTCCGGGAAGGTCACGGCCGGATAGCGGATGTCGCTCGTATAATAAGTGCGCGTCCGCTCGGGCGCGAGGGCGTTGGGGCGATATTTGTAGTTCAGCCGCTCGAAGAAGTCGGCCGAGAGCGGATAGACATGGAACTTCTGGGCCGCCGCCTCGAAGTCCGCCTTCAGTTCGGCCAGCTTGTCGGGATATTGCGCGGCGACATTACGGGTCTGCGACCAGTCCTCGTTGAGATTATACAACTCCCAGCCGGCCTTGGTCGGGTCGGTCTTGTTCGGTCCCCATGGTTCCCAATTGACCTCGGTCCCGGCGAACCAGCCATCCTTGTAATAACCGCGGCTCCCCAGCATCTCGAAATACTGCTCACGCCGTTGCGACGGGGCCTTGGGGGCATCGAAACTGTACTTCATCGAAATGCCGTCGATCGGCTGCTGGGCCACACCGTCCACCATGGCCGGCGGGGTGATCCCCACCACGTCATAGATGGTCGGCGCGATGTCGATGACATGGCTAAACTGGGTGCGAATGCCGCCTTTGTCCTTGATCTTGTCAGGCCAGGAGACGACCATCCCCACACGCAACCCACCGAGCTGGGAGGCGACCGTCTTGCCCCATGGGTAGGGCGTGTTGAGCGCATAGCCCCAGCCGACCGGATAGTTGCCGAAGCTCTCCTCCGTACCGAACTTGTCCTTCTGCGGCAGCAGCGTCTCGGGCGTTTCCTTGATGCCGGCGAACTGCGAGTAAGCGTTGATCGAGCCGTACATATTGTGCAGCGCCGCGCCGTTATCGCCGTTGATGAAGATCACCAGCGTGTTGTCCAACTCGCCATCCTGACGCACCCGCTCGATCACGCGACCCAGTTGATTGTCGAAGAAGGCAAGCTGCGCGGCGGCCACTTCCATCATATGCGCGTAGAGCGCCTTCTGGTCGGCGGGCAGGCTATCCCAGCGCGGCACGCCGGGCAGCGGTGGCGCCATGCGGGCGTCCTTGGGGATGATGCCCATGGCCTTCTGACGCGCGAAAATCTGGTCGCGCATCTTGTCCCAGCCCATGTCGAACTTGCCCTTGAACTTGGCCACCCAATCGGCCGGGGCCTGCTGCGGGCCGTGCATGGCGCCGGGCGCGACATACAGGAAGAAGGGCTTGTTCGGGTCCTGCGCCTGCTGCGCGCCCAGCCAGCCCAGCATCTTGTCGGTCATATCGCGGTCGAAGATATAATTATCGTCCGTCCGGTCGCGCCGCACGGGGTTGATATTCTCGACAATGGTCGGGTTGAACTGGTCGGCGCCCGCACCGTTGAACCCGTAGAAATAATCGAAGCCCAGACCGATCGGCCAGCGCTTGAACGGTCCCATCGGCCCGGTTTCCCAGTCGGGGATATTGTGGTTCTTGCCGAACCACGACGTGTCATAGCCATTGTCGCGCAGCACCCGGCCCAGCGTCGCGGCGCTGTCCGGCATCACGGAGGTGTAGCCCGGGGCATCGATTGACACGTTGGAGATCGAAGCGTTGCCGACGGCATGGTGGTTGCGGCCGGTGAGCAATGCGGCGCGCGTCGGCGAGCACATGGCGGTGGTGTGGAAGCGCGTGTAGCGCAGGCCGGAGGCAGCGAGACTGTCGAACACCGGCGTCGGAATGGGCCCGCCATAAGAGGTGGAGGCGCTGAAGCCCACATCGTCCATAAGCACGAGGATGATATTGGGGGCGCCCTTGGGGGCCTTGGTCGGCTGGGGATAATAGGTCCAGTCAGGGCCGACCGGCGGCGACCCCTGCTGCGAATTCGCGCCTTGTTGTGCCATCGCGGCGGAAAGCCCAAGGCCCGCACATGCCGCGATAATCAGCCGGCTGGCGCCATGCCACGCGGCTTTGGACGCCATCTTCCTTGAATAGCTCATCGTTCCTCTCCCTATTTTGAACCACCTTGTCATGCGGAGAGGCAGGTAGAAGCAACGGCCTGTGAGGCTATAAGTTATAGCCACTCGCTAATAGGATCAGGGCAGGACGGATGAGGCTTGGCGTCGATGTCAGGCCGGAAAGAGGCCCGGCGCGATACCCTTGAACCGCGTCTCGATCTCGAACAGGGCGCCATCATAGTCGGACGGAGGCAGGCCGGTTGCCGCAGAGGTGACGAACATTCGGTCGAGCCGTTCACCGGCAAAGGCGATATTGGTGATCTGGGAGGCGGGTAGCGCAATGCTGTGATCCAGCGTGCCATCCGGCCAAAAGCGGCTCACCCGGCCGGCCCCCCAATGCGCGACCCACAGCCCGTCCTCGGCATCGACAGTCATGCCGTCCGGCCCGCCATCTCCTTCGCCAAAGCGGACGAAGACCTCGCGGTCGGCGATGCCACCATCGGGCGTGCGCGCGAACCGGTAGATGAGGCCGCGCATGGTGTCGGTATGGTAGAGCCAGCGGCCGCAGGTCGAGAAGGCGGGGCCGTTGGTGACGGTGTAGCCGCTGTCCATCGGCGTCCAGCGACCATCCGGCGTGAACCGGTAGAGCGTACCGCTTTCACCCTCGATCCGGCTGTGCATGGTGCCGCACCAGATCGTCCCGCCGGCATCGGCCTTGCCGTCGTTCATGCGATTGTCCGGCAGATGCGGCTCGGGGTTGCCGATCGGCTCGATGATCAGCGGACCGAGCGAGAGCCGCGCAAAGCCGCTCGCGAAACCGGCAATGAAACCGCCCTGATCGCGCTCCACCACCCAGCCCAGCCGCTCGGGCATCGCCCAGCGGTCGACCGTGCCATCGGCGAGCGAGAGCCGGTTGAGCGCCGGCGCGAGAATGTCCGTCCAGTAGAGCGCGTTGTCGCGCGCGCTCCACAGCGTTCCCTCGCCAAGCTCGTCGCGCACGTCGCGCTCGACGATCCGCCAGCCCGTCATCTTGCTGCCCTTTCGGCCTTAGTGATTGTCGCGCGGCAGGCCCCGGGTTTGCGCGATGCGCTGGAACTGCTCGCTGCCTTCCAGAATTGCGCCCTTATCCAGCTGCCCGACGAGCGAACGCTGGATGTCCTGCCATGGGGTCTGGGACGCGGGATAGGCATAGCCACCCTTGGCCATCAGGGCTTCACGCCGCTCGGCAAGCTCAGTGTCGGAGATCAGCACATCCACCGTGCAGGCATTCAGGTCCATGCGCACCCGGTCGCCGTCGCGCAGCAGGGCGAGTCCGCCCATAGCCGCCGCTTCCGGGCTGGCATTGAGGATCGACGGGCTGGCGCTGGTGCCGGACTGGCGCCCGTCGCCGATGCAGGGGAGGGCACTGATCCCTTCCGTGATGAGATAGGCCGGCGGTCGCATGTTCACCACCTCCGCCGCGCCGGGATAGCCGATGGGACCGGCGCCGCGCATGAAGAGCAGGGTGTTCTCGGTAATGCCCGTGGCCGGATCATCGATGCGCTTGTGATAATCCTCCGGCCCGTCGAACACGATGGCGGGGCCTTCGAACACGCCCGGCGCGTCGGGGTTGGAGAGGTAGCGGTCGCGAAACTCCTGGCTGATCACGCTGGTCTTCATGATCGCGGCATCGAACAGATTGCCGCTCATCACCAGAAAGCCGGCGTCCTCGACCAGCGGCTGCTCGAACGGATGGATGACGCGCTCGTCCATGATCCGCGCATCCCGGCAATTCTCGCCCATCGTAACGCCGTTCACGGTCAGCGCGCCTTCGCGGATCAGGCCATGGCGGATGAGCTGCGCGACCACGGCGGGCACGCCGCCAGCGCGATAATAATCCTCGCCCAGATATTCGCCGGCCGGCTGGAGGTTGACCAGCAGCGGCACCTTGTGGCCGAGCCGCTCCCAATCCTTGAGCGGCAGGTCCACGCCGATATGACGCGCGATCGCGGCGAGGTGGATGGGCGCATTGGTCGAGCCGCCGATGGCCGAATTGACCACGATGGCATTGTGGAAGGCATCGAGCGTCAGAATGTCCGAGGGCTTGAGGTCTTCGGCTACCATCTCGACAATGCGCTTGCCGGTGCGCCAGGCGACTTCCTGCCGGTCGCGATAGGGCGCGGGAATGGCGGCGGAGCCGGGCAGCATCATGCCCAGCGCCTCGGCAAGGCTGTTCATGGTCGTCGCCGTGCCCATGGTGTTGCAATAACCGGTCGAGGGGGCCGAGGAGGCGACGAGCTTGATGAAGCCCTCATCGTCGATTTCGCCGGCGGCGAGCATCTGCCGCGCTTTCCACACGATGGTGCCGGATCCGGTGCGCTCGCCCTCATGCCAGCCATTGAGCATCGGGCCAACGGAGAGCGCAATCGCGGGAATGTTCACCGTGGCTGCGGCCATCAGCGCGGCGGGCGTGGTCTTGTCGCAGCCGGTGGTCAGCACCACGCCATCGAACGGGTAGCCGTACAGCGCCTCGACCAGGCCAAGATAGGCGAGGTTGCGGTCCAGCCCGGCTGTCGGTCGCTTGCCCGTCTCCTGAATGGGGTGGACGGGGAATTCGATGGCGATGCCGCCGGCCTCGCGAATGCCCTCGCGCACCCGCTCGGCCAGCACGAGATGGTGGCGGTTGCAGGGCGAGAGGTCGCTGCCGGTCTGGGCGATGCCGATGATCGGCTTGCCCGAGCGGAGTTCCTCGAGGCTGAGCCCGAAATTCAGGTAACGCTCCAGATAGAGCGCCGTCATGTCGATATTGTCGTCATTGTCGAACCATGCGCGCGAGCGCAGGCGCGAGCCCTTTGGGTCTGTCATTTGTGGTGCGTGCCCTGCTGGATTGAAACGCGGTAGATCATGGCATGCCGGTAGGGCTTGCCGGGATCAACGCGGGCGGAAATGAAATCGGGATGGTTCGGCGCATCCGGGAATTTCTGCGGTTCGAGCGCGATGCCATCCCCCATGCGATACAGGCGGCTGCTCTTGCCGGGGACTGTGCCATCCAGGAAATTCCCGGCGTAGAATTGCACGCCCGGCTCGGTCGTCAGCACTTCGAGGACGCGCCCGGAGGCGGGGTCTTCAAGGCGGGCGGCCAGTTCGGGCTTGGCCGTCACGCCCTTGTCGAGCGCGAAATTATGGTCATAGCCGCGGCCGGCGCGGATCTGGTCGTCCCGGCCATCGCGAATGTCCTGCGCGATGCGGCGGGGCTTACGAAAATCGAACGGCGTGCCGGCCACCGGCCGCAACTCGCCGGTGGGGATCAGTTTGGCATCGACGGGCGTGAAGGCCTTGGCCGGAATGGTCAGCAACTGGTCGAGCGCGCCGCCGGGTGACTCCTCGCCGGCCATGTTGAACAGCGCGTGGTTGGTCATGTTCACGATGGTCGGCTTGTCCGTCCTGGCCTCGAAGGTAATGCCGAGCGCGCCATTCTCATCCAGCGTGTAAGTGGTGGTGACGTCCAGCTTGCCGGGGTAGCCGGCATCGCCATCCGGGCTGACATGGGCGAGCACGACGCGCGCGGTCGGGCCGCTCTCCACCGAGACGATCTTCCATACGGCGCGATCGAAGCCCTTGCCGCCGCCATGCAGCGAATTGGTCCCGTCATTTTGCGTCAGCTGGTAGGTCTTGCCATCCAGCGCGAACCGGCCATTGGCGATGCGGTTGGCGAACCGCCCGACGGTAACACCGAGATAATTGGGGTGCGCCTCATATTGGGCCGCATTGTCGAAGCCGAGCACCACATCGGCCCGCTTGCCGTCGCGCCCGGGGACGAGCAGCGACTGCAGCGTGGCGCCATAAGTGATGATCTTTGCTTCCACGCCTTGCGCGTTCTTGAGCGTGATCGCCTCAATCGCGGTGCCATCGGCCAGAGCGCCGGCAGCTGCGCGGTGCGCCTCGGCGGCCTGAACCACGGAAACCGGCATCGCCATCGCCAGTGTTCCGGAGATGATCGCTATCCAATATGCACGTCGCATCCCTGCCCCAATCCTTTTGTCTCTGTCCGCACTGTGCGGGTTTATAGTCAGACAAATGACATTGACGCAAGCCGACATTCCGGCGAAAACGCCTCGGTAAAATTGATGAGGGGATGGAGCCGATGGCCGGACCGGCAGGGGTTGCAAATGGGGTGAGCAGGGACAGCGGCGGGGTCAATTACACCCCGGCCCTGGTGCTGTTGGCCAGCCTGTTTTTCATGTGGGGTTTCATCACCGTCATCAACAACACGCTGCTGCCGCATCTGCGCAGCGTGTTCGATCTCAATTATACGCAGACGACGCTAATCGAATCGGTCTGGTTCATTGCCTATTTCGTCGCGTCGATCCCATCAGCCTGGCTGATCAAGCGGATCGGTTATCAGAAATCGCTGGTCGTCGGTTTGCTGGTGATGGCGGCGGGGTCGCTGGGCATGATGCTCGCCGCCAGCCTGCCGTCTTATGGCGTCACCCTCGTCATGCTCTTTGTGATCGCGAGCGGCATCACGCTGCTCCAGGTGGCTGCCAATCCCTATGTTGCGGTGGTCGGATCGCCGGAAACGGCATCCTCCCGCCTCAATCTCGTGCAGGCCATGAACTCGGCGGGCACCATGTTCGCGCCCTTGTTCGGCGCCTATCTGATCCTCGGTCGCTCCAAGGGCGGCACGGCGGAAGCGGGCGTTGTGCTCACTCAGGCGGAGCGCCTTGCCGATGCGCAATCGGTGATCCTGCCTTATGGCCTCGTCGCGGTCGTGCTGATCGTGCTCGCCATCGTCATTGCGCGCTTTCCGTTGCCCGCCATGGGGTCGGCCGCCAATCGCGCGAGCAAGGAGGAGCGCCGCAACCACTCGCTCTGGCGGCACCGCAATCTGGTGTTCGGCGTGCCGGCGATCTTCATTTATTTGATTGCCGAGATCGGCGTCGCCAATCTGTTCGTCAACTTCGTCAGTCAGCCGCACATCGCCAACCTCACCCATGAGCAGGCCGGTCGCTACCTCACCTTCCTGTGGGGCGGGATGATGGTCGGCCGCTTCGTCGGCTCGGCGATCATGCAGAAGATTCCGGCGGAGACAGTGCTGGCGGCCTTCTCCATCGGTGCCTTTGTGGTGATGCTGGTGACGGTCTTCACCACCGGCCCGGCAGCGATGTGGGCCTTGATCCTTGTGGGCTTCTTCCACTCGATCATGTTCCCGACCATCTTCACGCTCGGCATCAAGGGGCTGGGGCCGCTGACCGAGGAAGGCTCGGGCTTGCTGATCATGGCAATTGCCGGCGGCGCGCTGGTCATCGTGCAGGGCTGGCTGGCGGACAGCTATGGCCTGCAAATGTCCTTCATGCTGACGGCGGCGTGCGAACTCTACGTGCTGTTCTATGCGTTGTGGGGGGCGAAGCCGACCAACGCCTTGCCCGAGCCGCAGCCGATCGATGAATAACTCTGACTAAATTGTTTCGGGTTATCCAGCGGCAGGGGCGAGCGCTTTCATGCGCTCGACCTTGCCGAACAGGAAGAGCAGGCTGAAGGCGGCCGTGAAGCCGCAGCCGGCGAGGAAGATCAATACCAGCTCGAAAGATTGCGTCTCCTGCAGAATGAAGCCGATCACGATCGGCGTCACGATGGACGACATGTTGCCGAACATGTTGAAGATGCCGCCGCTCAAGCCGGCCGCACCGGGTGGCGCGATATCGGACATGACGGCCCATCCCAGCGCGCCGAAGCCCTTGCCGAAAAAGGCCAGGCTCATGAAGATCATGATCATGGTTTGCGCGCTGGTGTAATTGCAGCCGAGAATGGCGAGCGAACCCATCATGCCGGTGACAATGGGGAGTTTGCGGGCCAGCGTGAGGCTATGCCCGCGCTTGAGCAGCCAGTCCGACCACAGGCCGCCCAGCAAGCCGCCAAGGAAGCCGCAGATCGATGGAATGGCGGTCATCAGCCCGGTCTCGATAATCGAGAGGCCACGCTCCTGCACGAGATAGACCGGGAACCAGGTGATGAAGAAATAGGTGAGGGCGTTCACGCAGAATTGGTGGAGATAAAGCCCCCAGAGCGACGGGGCGAGAATGAGGGCCCGCACGTGCCGCGCCGTCTCGCCATCCGGCCGGCCTGCCGGTTCGGCCTTTTCGATCAAGGCGCCGCCATCGACGATCAGTGCCAGCTCTGCGGGCTGGATGCGCGGGTGACGATGCGGCTCGTGGACCGTGCGCGCCCAGGCCGTGGCCGCGACCAGCCCGACCCCGCCCATGAACAGGAAGACCTCTGGCCAGCCGATGACCCCGATGATCCAGGCCATGATGGGCGCGAACAGGATCGTGGCGCAATATTGCGCGGAGGTGAAAATGGCGGTGGCGCGGCCGCGTTCGCTGGCCGGGAACCAGCTGGCGACGATCCGCGCATTACCGGGGAAGGACGGGGCTTCGGCCAGACCAACGAGGAGCCGGAGCAGAAAGAGCGCGGTGATGGCGGCGGCGCCGGAGAGGAACACCACCAGGCCCTGCGTGGCCGTGAACAGCGACCAGCCCACAATGGCAACGAGATAGACCCGGCGAACGCCAAATCTGTCGAGCAACCATCCGCCGGGGAGCTGCGCCGCGACATAGGACCAGCCAAAGGCCGAGAAGACGATGCCGAGTTGCAGCGGATCGATATCGAGATCGCGCGTCATCAGGGGCGCTGCCAGCGAGAGGATCGCCCGGTCCGCATAATTGATGACGGTGACGCCAAACAGCACGGCGAGGACGCCCCAGCGAAGCCGGCCTGCCAACAGACTCGTGGTTTGACTCATCGCGCCTCTCCCTGCCGGCGCTGGATGTCCGCCCCTTCGGAGGCGGATACTGTCTGACAAACAGGGCGGCGGTGGCGGGCGTAAAGCGGATCGTAGACACACGCAAGGCTATCAATCCGGACATTTCTCTGCCCGGCTATTCAAACGTTGGCCGCCAAATGTCCTGCTATTGCGCCGGCCTCGTGCCGGGCATCAGCTCGGGCAGCGCACGCGCTTGACGGACCCGATGGTCAACACTTCGCCCCCGCCGGCGAGAGTCAGCGCGGCCGTATCCGTCCAGCTTTCGCCCTCTCCGGAATAAGTGGCGGTGACGCTCAGGCGATTGGGCGAAAGCGGGCGGGCTTGCGTCACCTTTCCCACGCTCTCGTAGAATGTGAGGTCGTCAGCCCCAACAGCCAGCCGCATATTGTCGCCGGGCTTGCCGCACGCCGCCGCGCTGGACGACCAGTTGCCTCGGAAGGCCTGCGGAATGGCGCCGGCGCCTGTCTCGCCGCCCGGCGGGATGATCTTCACCGTGCCGCGCGGCGAGAGGTCTGATTCCGCGATCAGCCAGGCCATCTGGCCGCTCTCGCCTTTCTGTCCGCCGGGATTGCGCACCAGCGTCATCGTGCCGATCATGTTGAACGGGCGACCATCCTCGCGCATGCGGCCATACATCTGCACCGGCACCTTCACGCGCTGATTGCTGGTCGACTGGGGACGGCCGACCAGAACCTGGACATCGCTATAACGGTTATAGGCGCTCGAAAACTGGGCCTCCGTCATGCCGCTGCCCCGCCCGGAATCCGCGTAGAGCCGGTAGGCATCGCCAAAGCGGCCCTGCGCCAGCGCGAGGCCCCAAAGCTGGATGGTCGCGCCGGAAGCCTCGACGCTGGTCGGCACGCGCGCGGCCGCCTCGTTGAGCGGGGTGCGGTCATCGGGCAGGCCGCCCTGCTCGCCAGGGGCAGGGGGAACGAGCGTGCCGAGAAATTCCGGCTGTACCGAAGTGGTGCCGCTGTCATTGGCATTGAGCGCGTTATCGAGGGCTTCGTCCGCCTGCGCCGCGTTCATGCCATTGGCCTGATTGTCCGCATCGGGCGACACCTGGCATCCCGCAAGGATGAGGGTGAGCGCGGCAATCGAGGAAATCTGGCTCAGTCGGTTCATGCTCGTCTCCCTTTTGGGCATCGCTTGCGGTTCCCTTCGGCTGAAAGGGCAAACGCTCCGCCATGCGTCGGGTTGCCGCCATTTGCGCGACTCTTTCCCCATGCTATGGGGAGTGCCCTCCGCCGGACAGGACGACTCTTACCATGAATGATCTCACGCAGACGCCTGAAATGCTCATTGCCCAGATGGGTGCGCGTGCCCGCCGCGCCGCTGCGGACATGGCGCAGGCGCCGAGCGAGCTGAAGGCGCAGGCGCTGGTTGCCGCGGCCCGTTCATTACGGGAGGCGATGCCGAAGATCATCCGAGCCAATCGCACCGATATGGAGCGCGGCGCCGCCAATGGCCTTTCCTCCGCCATGCTGGACCGGCTGCGGCTGGACGAGGCGCGGATCAATGGCATTGCCGATGCCGTTGAGCAGGTCGCCAATCTTGCCGATCCGGTGGGACAGGTCATCGATGAATCCGAGCGGCCCAATGGCCTGCGCCTCAGCCGTGTACGGGTGCCGCTCGGCGTCATCGGCATCATCTATGAGAGCCGCCCCAATGTCACCGCTGATGCGGCTGCGCTGGGCCTGCGCTCCGGCAATGCTGTAATCCTGCGGGGCGGATCGGAAGCGGTGGAGAGCAACCGGGCGATCCACGCTGCCATGGTACGCGGCATTACCGAGGCCGGCCTGCCCGCCGATGCCGTGCAATATGTTCCAAGCACCGATCGTGCGCTGGTGGGCGCGATGCTGCGCGCGGTGGGGCTGATCGACATCATCGTGCCGCGCGGGGGCAAGAGCCTCGTCGCGCGCGTTCAGGACGAGGCGCGGGTGCCCGTGCTCGCCCATCTCGATGGCATCTGCCACACCTATGTCCACGCCGCCGCCGACCCCAAAATGGCCCGCGAGATCGTGGTCAATGCCAAGATGCGGCGCACCGGCATCTGTGGCGCCACAGAGACACTGCTGATCGACAAGGGCTATGCCGAGCCGCAAGCGCTGGTGGCCGCGCTGCTGGATGCGCAATGCGAGGTGCGCGGTGACAAGGCCGTCACCAAGCTCGACCCCCGCATCGAGCCGGCGCAGGATGGCGACTGGAACACCGAATATCTCGATTCCATCATCGCGGCGCGCTTCGTGGATGGCGTCGATGAGGCGCTCGATCACATCGCCGTGCATGGCAGCCACCATACCGATGCGATCATCACGCAGGACGCGGCGACTGCCGAGCAGTTCCTTGCCCGCTGCGACAGCGCGATCTGCATGTGGAACGCGTCCACACAATTTGCCGATGGCGGCGAATTCGGCCTCGGCGCCGAGATCGGTATCTCGACGGGGCGGATGCACGCACGCGGGCCGGTGGCGCTGGAAGGGCTGACGACGTACAAATGGGTCGTGCGCGGCACCGGTCAGGTCCGGCCCTGATCATGCGCATCGGTAGAAGCATCGCGCCGCATATTGCGGCTTCCCTCGTTACTATCGCGCTGGCTGGCTGTCAGGTCGTGCCGGAAACGGGCGGCCGGCAGCCCTCGCCGGCGCCCACGCCTGCGCCAGTTGCCCCGGCCCCCGCGCCCGTCCCTGCCCCGTCGCAGTCGAACGATGCCTGGGAAGTGGCGCCGTTGACGTCCGGTAGCTGGGGTTATGAAAGCCGCAGCGGCGAGAGTGTCGCCAGCTTCGGCGCGTCCCCTGTCGCGCCGCTGGTGGTCCTGCGCTGCCAGAAGAGCAGCCGGCAAGTGTCGATGACGCTGGCGGGGAGCGCCAGTCCGCGCGTCACCCTGCGCACCAGCAAGGGCGTGCTCGACTGGAGCGGGACGACCCAGCCGATGGGTGGCGCCAGCGGGCTGGTCATCACGCGCCCCGCCAATGATCCCGGGCTGGACTGGATGGCCTTTTCGCGCGGTCGCGTGTCCATCGAGCCCGCAGGCGGGCAACGGATCATTCTGCCGGTGGTCTCAGAAATCGGGCGCGTTGTAGAGGACTGCCGGAGCTAGGCCGTTCCAGCGCCCCTCGCCCAAATCGGCGAGCGCATGATTATGATTCGAAAAAAGATAATTACAAGTCTTGTTCGCAAGCGCGGAATGACTCACATCTAAGCCATCGCAGGGACGCACGGCTTCCAGCCAACCCGGCGAGAGAGTTTCAACGCAAGCGAAAGGAGGTGATCCGATGTCTCATGGTTCAGCAATGGGGTCGGTCAAGTCCGTTCGGGGAGCCTGCCGCTAAGGCATTGGTGGCGGGTCGCGCGAGGGTCTCCTGAGGGAAACCGGACCGCGGCGTAAATCCCCGGGTGGCGGCACTTCCGGCCGCTGACCATGCTGATGGGCCGCTCGGTACCTCCGATGGGAGGTTCCGGCGGCCCCTCTCATTTGGGCTTATGTATTTCCGGCGATGAGCAGGCCTGCCGGCCGAAGACCGGTTAGGCCAGCATGATCTACCATGCTGATGGGCCGCTCGGCGCCTCCGATGGGAGGTTCCGGCGGCCCCTCTCATTTGGGCTTGTGTCTCTTCGATGGCGAGGGTGGCGGGCGCGGCCTGCCGATCGCAAGGCCGATTATCCCAGCATGATCCGATAGCGCGCCGCGCGGCCACCGCCGTCGCCGGCGTCCTTCTCGACATGATCGACCAGAATGCCGCCGCACCGCTCGATGGTCCGGCGCGCCGCGTCGTTGTCGATGTTCGTCGTCAGGTCGACATGGGGGAGGCCGCGTCCACGTGCCTCAGGGAGCAAGGCGCCCAGCGCCTGCGCCGCATAGCCGTGCCCGCGCTTCCAGGGCACGACGGAAAAGCCGATATGGCCGGGGCAGTAGTCCGGCATCGCAGCCGTGCCCTCCTGCCAGCGCAGGCTGATGCTGCCGCAGAACTCGCCATCCCACATCCAGCGGCGATAGCCCGGTAGACGTGGCCGGGGCGTCCCATCCTTCATCAGCACCGGCGGCCCCTTGGCCTTGGGATCATCCAGTGACAGAAGGAAGGCCATGGCGTCGCGGTCGATCCGGTCCAGCTCGCGCTGGGTCGCCAGATTGCCCAGCACGGTGTCCGGCGACCAGCCCGCTTCCAGCGCCGCACGATAGGCAGGCAGGTAGATGGGCGCCGGCATGACGAGGCGAAGCGGCTCGGGCATCGGGCTTAGTGCGACTGCCTGACCTCGGGCGCGGGAATAGCCGGCTTGCTTGGGCGTGGCCCTTCGCTCAGCTGCTCACTCTCCACCTTGTGATACAGCACCTCATTGCGGATGTGCGTCACGCGCGAGCCCAGCCGGGTCTCGTAGAGAAAGATCGCGAATGCGGCTGCGATGGAGGTCATCGACCCCACGAACAGCAGCGAAATGACCGTGCCCAGATTCACTTCGATAAGATTGGACGCGAACAGCAGGATGACCACCGCGCTGATCGTCAATGCGGCGAGCACCGAGAGGAAGATCGCCGCATTCACCACCGTGATGCGCCGATCGAGAATGCGGATCTCGTCGATCAGCCGGTCATGTTCGGCGCCCGTCGTGCGCATCACCTGCGCTTCCACCGCCCGCGCCCGGTCGATGACGCGGGCGAGGCGGCTGGCGCAGACGTTGAGGAAGCCGCCGATGCCTGCGAGCAGGAACACCGGCGCCACCGCCAACTGGATCGTGTGCGCGACGAGGCTGACCTCGGGCGCTTCCAGCACCGGCACCGGCATCAGGCCGCGCCTTTGGTCACCGGTGTATTGACGCCCATGGACTGCAGATATTTCTTCACGTTCCGCGCTGCCTGACGCAGGCGCTGCTCATTCTCGACCATGGCGATGCGCACGAAGCCCTCGCCATCCTCGCCGTAGCCGACGCCCGGCGCGACCGCGACCTTGGCGTGGGTGAGGAGCTGCTTGGAAAATTCCAGGCTGCCCATCTCCTTGAGCGCCGGCGGCAGGGGCGCCCAGGCGAACATGGATGCGCGGGGGGACGGAATATCCCAGCCCGCCCGCGCAAAGCTCTCCACCATCACGTCGCGGCGCTTCTGGTAGAGTTGGCGGTTCTTCTCGACGATGTCCTGCGGGCCGTTCAGGGCTGCGCAGGCGGCGGCCTGAATGGGCGTGAAGGCGCCGTAATCGAGATAGGACTTCACCCGCGTCATCGCCGCGATCAGCTTCTGGTTGCCGACCGCAAAACCCATGCGCCAGCCGGCCATGGAATAGGTCTTGGACATGGACGTGAACTCGATTGCAATGTCCTTGGCTCCCGGCACCTGCAGAATGGAAGGCGTCGGGTTGCCGTCGAAATAAAGTTCGGAATAGGCAAGGTCGGAGAGGATCCAGACCTGGTTCTCCTTCGCCCAGGCCACCAGCCGCTCGTAGAACGCCAGGTCCACCGTCTCCGCCGTCGGATTGCCGGGATAATTCACGACGAGGATGCTGGGACGCGGCACGGTGAAGTGCATCGCCCGCTCCAGCGCGCGGAAATAATTTTCGTCCGGCGTCGTCGGCACCGAGCGGATGGTCGCGCCGGCAATGATGAAGCCGAAGGTGTGGATCGGGTAGCTCGGATTGGGCGCCAGCACGACGTCGCCGGGCGCGGTGATCGCCGTGGCGAGGCTGGCAAGCCCTTCCTTGGAGCCCATCGTCACCACGACTTCGGTCTCCGGGTCCACCTCCACGCCGAAGCGGCGGGCATAATAATTCGCCTGCGCGCGGCGCAGACCGGGAATGCCCTTGGACTGCGAATAGCCATGCGCATCCGGCTTTTGCGCCACTTCGACCAGCTTCGCGATCACATGATCGGGCGGCGGCAGATCGGGATTGCCCATGCCGAGATCGATAATGTCCTCGCCCGCCGCACGCGCCGCTGCCCGCATCGCATTCACTTCGGCGATGACATAAGGCGGCAGTCGCTTGATGCGGTAGAATTCGTCGGACATTGGGATGTCGATCTCCATTTGGGTTGAAATGGCCGTGTCACACTGCAAGTGGTAAGGACCGGCCAATACTGCATATAGCTTGCGCCAGCCAGTCGTGCCACCCAAACAACGGGCGGCGAGTCTGGAAAACAGACCGTCCGGACAATCGAGCGAGGCATCTCCTATGGATCAGGACCTGAAAGACGCGACCGGCCTTGCTCAGCTGCAGCACTGGACGCGGGTGGTGGGGCTTGCCCAGCAGGCGATATTGGAGCGCAGCGCCGAGCTGGCGGAGCAGGCGACGCGCTTTCCCGGGCATGAGGCGCGGCCCAATCTCGAGAAGATCGCGCGCATCCAGTCGCAGGCGGCGGAACGCAGCATGGCGGTGTGGCAGCAGGTGCTGGCGCGAGCGATGGACGGCATCGGCGCAGGACCTGATGGCGATGCGAAACCTGCGCCTACCAGTCGTGATCGGCGCTTTGCCGATCCGAGCTGGCACGACAATCCGGTGTTCGACCTCATTCGCCAGATGTACCTGCTGGCCTCCGATTATTTCATGCAACTGGCCGACAGCGTCGATGGTCTTGATGTGCGGGATAAGGAGAAGCTGCGCTTCGTGACCGAGCGGTTTGTCGAGGCGGCCAGCCCTGCGAACTTCCTGTTCACCAACCCCGCCGCGCTCCAGCGGCTGATCGATACCAAGGGCGAGAGCTTGCTGACCGGGCTGGAGCATATGCTCGCCGACCTTGATCGCGGCCAACTCACCCACACGGACGGGTCGGCCTTCGAGCTGGGGCGCAACATCGCCACCACGCCGGGCAAAGTGGTCTACGAGACACCGCTCTACCAACTCATCCAATATGCGCCGACCACGCCGCAGGTGATGAAGACCCCGCTGCTGATCTTCCCGCCATGGATCAACCGCTTCTACATTCTGGATCTCAACCCGGAAAAGAGCTTCGTCAAATGGGCGGTGGATCAGGGGCTGACCGTGTTCATGGTCAGCTGGAAATCCGCCGATGCCAGCATGGCCGATTTTGACTTGGCCGATTACATGCTCAAGGGGCAGGTGGACGCGATCGACGTGGTGCGCGATCTGCTCGACGTGCCCAGCGTTCATACCATCGGCTATTGTGTGGCCGGAACCTTCCTGGCCGCGACGCTCGCATGGTTGGCCGCGCGCGGGGAGAGCGACAAGGTCGCCAGCGCGACCTTCTTCACCACCCAGGTCGATTTCTCCGAGGCCGGCGATCTCGCTCTTTTCGTCGACGACGAGCAACTGGCGCTGATCGATGGCTTCGTGAAGGACGGCTATCTGGATGGACGCTATCTCGCTGCGACGTTCAACCTGCTGCGCGGGCAGGATCTGATCTGGAACTACGTGGTCAACAACTATCTGCTGGGGAAGGATTATCCCCAGTTCGACCTGCTCTACTGGAACGGTGATACCACCAACCTGCCGGCGAAATGGCACCGGGCCTATCTCACCCAATTATATCGCGATAACCGGCTGGTCGTGCCGGGCGGCCTTGAGGTTGATGGCATCCATATCGACCTGCGCAAGGTGGAGACGCCTTCCTATATTCAGGCCGGTATCGAGGACCATATCGCGCCGCCCTGCAGCGTATGGAAGCTGATGGACCAGTTCTCCGGGCCGCGGCGGTTCGTGCTGGCGGGCTCGGGGCATATTGCCGGCGTGGTCAATCCACCAGCGGCAGGCAAATATCAATATTGGACCAGCGCGGCGCCACAGCCTGACTTTGCCGCGTTCCGCGCGACCGCGCAGGAAACGAAGGGAAGCTGGTGGCCGGATTGGCGGGCGTGGCTGGGGGAGCTGTCACCAGAGACGGTCAGTGCCAGCGGTGCGCGGATGCCCGGAGAAGGCAAACTTCCCGCGATCGAGGATGCGCCCGGACGCTACGTCGTGCAGCGTTGACAGGCGCTTTTGCGTCGTTTCACCGCCTATAAGGCAGTTTTGTTGCACTGCATCATTTTGCTTGCGGATTCGATCCGATTCGCTTATGTTGCATCGCAGCAAAGTTCGAGGAGTGAGTCTGTTGGCAACCCCGCGCAAGTCCCGTTCGTCCAAAGCCGGTCCCCGGCCCGCGACGTCCGTTGCACGGAGCCCGGCCAAGAACGACGCTTCCAAGCCTGTGGCTAAGCCCACGGGTGAGAAGGTCGCGGCGGCCGCTCCGATGCCGGTCAAGGCACCGGTGACACCGAAGGCACCACTCGCGCCCAAATCTGTCGCCGCGGCGGCTCCCAAAGCCACGCCTGCGACTTCGACAGTTGCGCGCAAGCCAGTCGATGTGCCGGCCGTCAGAACGCCGGTGGAATGGCCCGTCAGCGCTGCCCCCAAGGCTGAAGCCGTTGATGCCAGTCCGGCGCCCCTCTCACCTGTCTCGAACCCAGAATTGGCGGATGCATTCCCCCTTCCCGACACCGGGAAATCCGCCGCAGCGAAAGGCGAACCGACCATGACCGATATGATGGACACCGCGAAAACCTATGCCGAGGAGGCCAAGACCCGTATGCAGAGTGCCTTCACTGAAATGAACGAGAAGACCAAGGCTGCCATGGAGAAGTCTGGCAGGGCTTTCGAAGAGCTGGGCGAACTGACGCGCGGCAATCTCGAGGCGATGGTCGAATCCTCCAAGATCGCTGCCAAGGGCATGGAAACGCTGGGCCAGGACGCCGCCGAATTCGGCCGCAAGTCCTTCGAGAAGTCGAGCGCCACGATGAAGAGCTTTGCGTCGATCAAGTCGCCGGCCGAGTTCTTCCAGCTCCAGAGCGAGCTGCTCAGCCAGACGATGGACAGCTTCGCGTCCGAGGCTGCCAAGAACAGCGAAAAGATGCTCAAGCTGGTGAGCGACATTTCCCAGCCGATCAGCAACCGCGTGTCGGTTGTAACGGAAAAGGTGAAGTCGATCGCAGCCTGATCAGGCCGATCCGATTCAGAAAAGGCGGCTCGCTCCGGCGGGCCGCCTTTGCTTTTTTGGGCAGTCCGTCTCTGTGCCCTTGCAACCAAGGGGGGCGATGCCCTATTTTTGGGCCATGCAAGACAGAAGCGCGATCATGAATCAGCCGCTCATGGCTGGGCGGCCCGATGAGGAAGGGCCGGGCGATCCCGGTCTTGGCGTTGCCACCCGTACCCGCGCACGCACCCGCAAGCCCACGCCTTACAAGGTGTTGATGCTCAACGACGACTACACGCCGATGGAATTCGTCGTCGATGTGTTGCAGCGCTTTTTCCGCATGGACATCGAGCAGGCGACCCGCGTGATGCTCCACGTCCACCAGCGCGGTGTCGGCGTGTGCGGTGTGTTCAGCTATGAAGTGGCCGAAACCAAGGTCAATCAGGTGATGGATTACGCCCGCCAGAACCAGCATCCGCTCCAGTGCACGCTGGAGCATGCCTGACCGGCTAATGGGGCGGGTGAACTCGCGGCGCGCCAGCTCAATCCGTTCTTGACCCGTTGATCGCTGCAATGCAGCATGGTGTGCATGTCACCCATGCGCCCCGCCATCACCCAAAATCCTGACATTCGCTATCTCGGGCGCCTGCTCGGGGATGTCATTCGCGTCTATGGCGGCGAGCGCCTGTTCAAACAGACTGAATATATCCGGTCTGCCTCCGTCGACCGGGCGCGCGGCGTCGCCCCTGCCGAGGGCGTGGACAGCGGTCTCGATGCGCTGACGCTGGACGATACGCTCGCCTTCGTGCGCGGCTTCATGCTGTTCTCCATGCTCGCCAATCTCGCGGAGGACCGCCAGGGCGTCGCCGCCGAGCCGGGCGCGGACGTTGCCAGTGCGACCGCCAAGCTGAGCGAGCATGGCGTCAGCCCCTCCGATATTGTCAAGCTGCTGGAAACGGCGCTGGTGGTGCCGGTGCTGACCGCGCACCCGACGGAAGTGCGCCGCAAGTCGATGATCGACCATCGCAACGTCATTTCCGATCTCATGGCCCTGCGCGATACCGGCGCGCGCGAGACGGATCATGGCGAGCCGATCGACGAGGCGATCAGCCGTCAGATCGCCCTGCTGTGGCAGACGCGCCCACTGCGCCGCGAGCGGCTGTTCGTACGCGACGAGATCGACAATGCGCTCTCCTATTTTCGCGACATCTTCATGCCGGTGCTCCCCAGCCTTTACGCCCGCTGGGACCGGGTGCTGGGCCAGCGCGTCCCCAATTTCCTGCGGCTCGGCACTTGGATCGGTGGGGACCGGGACGGCAATCCCTTCGTCCAGGCCGAGCAGTTGCGCACCGCGCTGGGCCGGGCGAGCGGATCGACCCTGCGCTTCTACATGGATGCGCTGCACGAGCTGGGCGCGCAGCTCTCCATCTCCAGCGAGCTTGCGGCCATTCCTGCCGGCGTCCGCGATCTGGCAGCGGCCAGCGGCGACGAGGCGGCCAGCCGGCGCGACGAGCCCTATCGCCGGGCCGTGGCGGGCATCTACGCGCGCGTCGCAGCGACCTATGAGCAGCTCATCGGCACCCCGCCGCCGCGCCCCTCACGCCTTGCAGGCGAGCCCTATGCCGATGCGGGGGAACTGCGCGCCGATCTCGCGACGCTTGGGCGCGGCCTCGCCGTCGAAGGCAACGGCGCGCTCGGCAGCGGCGGCGGCCTGGCCCGGCTGATCCGCGCGGTCGAGCTGTTCGGCTTCCACCTCGCCACGCTGGACATGCGCCAGAACAGCGCGGTGCATGAGCGCGTCGTCGCGGAATTGCTCAAGGTCGCCGGCGTGGAGCCGGATTATCTCGCGCTCGATGAAGAGGCGCGCGTCGCCCTGCTGCGTCGCGAACTGGCCACCAACCGCCCGCCGGGCTCCCGCTTTGCCGACTGGAGCGAGGAAACCGCCACCGAACTCGGCATCGTGGAGGCCGCCGCAGAGGCGCATCGCCGCTATGGCGCGGCCTGCATTCGCCATTACCTCATCTCCAAGGCGGAGAGCGTGTCGGACATGCTGGAGGTGAACATCCTCCTCAAGGAAGCGGGCCTGTGGCGCGCGGCGCAGGACGAGGGCGCGCCGCATGCCCCGATCATGGCTGTGCCCTTGTTCGAGACGATCGCGGACCTCGAAAAGGCGCCTGCCATCATGTGCGATTATTTCGCCCTGCCGGAGATCGGCGCGCTGGTCCGGGCGCGGGGCCATCAGGAAGTGATGATCGGCTATTCCGACTCCAACAAGGATGGCGGCTACCTCACCTCGACCTGGGGCCTGTACGAAGCCAGCCTTGCGCTGACGCCGGTGTTCGAGGAAGCCGGGGTTGCGATGCAGCTCTTCCATGGGCGCGGCGGTGCGGTCGGGCGGGGGGGCGGCTCGTCCTTCGCAGCCATTCAGGCGCAGCCGCCCGGCACCGTGCAGGGCCGCATCCGCATCACCGAACAGGGCGAGGTCATCGCCGCCAAATATGGCACGCTGGAGAGCGCGCGAACCAATCTTGAGGCGGTCACCAGCGCGGCCCTGCTGGCCAGTCTGGAGCCCGAGCGGCTCTCCCCTGCGGACAACGAGCGCTTCACCCAGGCAATGACGCGCATTTCCGGCCTCGCGTTTGAAGCCTATCGCGGGCTGGTGTACGAGACCAAGGGCTTTCGCGAGTTCTTCCGCGAGCTGACGCCCATTCAAGAGATCAGCGGCCTCAAGATCGGCTCGCGCCCGGCCAGCCGCACCAAGAGCAATCGCATCGAGGATCTGCGCGCGATCCCATGGGTCTTCTCCTGGGCACAGGCGCGGGTGATGCTGCCGGGCTGGTATGGCGTCGGGCAGGCGCTGCGCGATTTCGGGGATGACGCCCTGCTCAAGGACATGGCGCAGGCCTGGCCCTTCTTCCGGGCGAGCATGGCGAATATGGAAATGGTGCTCGCCAAGTCGGATCTGGAGATCGCCGCCAAATATCTGCCGCTGGTCGCGGACCGCGCGGTGGGCGATCCGATCTTCGAGCGCATCCGCGAGGGCTGGCATCTTGCCCATGATCAACTGCTCGGTGCCACCGGGCAGACCCATTTGCTGGCGGACAGCCCGGCGCTGGATGCCTCCATCCGCTTGCGGCTGCCCTATATCGAGCCGCTCAATCTGCTGCAGGTGGAACTGCTCAAGCGCCACCGCGCCGGGGAGACCGATCCGCGCATTCGCGAAGGCATTGAACTCTCGATCAACGCCATTGCCACGGCTCTGCGCAACAGCGGCTAAGGAACGGCTGGCGGGTAGGCGTTGCCGCCCCCTCTCACTCGTCCCGTTTGCCCTTCGACAAGCTCAGGGCGAACGGGAGGGTAATGCATTAAAAAAACGGCCGAGAGATAACTCCCGGCCGCTTATTTTCATACGATCCGCTCCTCGCGAGCGGGCCGCATCGATCCGTCATCAGAACTTGGCAACAACACCGACCATCGGGCGGAAGCTGTTGAAGTTACCGCGCGTATCGACCTGCGCACGCAGGCGGATGTTGCTGGTTTCGGCCGTGCTGCCCATGTCGGCCAGCGAGAGCTCGACGCCACCGCCATAGGTCACGCCATGATAGTGGCGATCGGTGTCGGCCAGCGGCACGGTCTTGTCATTGAACTGGGTCCACTGATAGCCGACCTTGGCAAAGAACATGCTGTCCTTACCGGCCTTGAGGCCCAGACGGCCTGCGGCGCCATATTCCCAGTCGATGTCCTTGTCGAAGCCCTTGGCGACGCTACCTTCGGCACCGACCACGACGGGGCCGAGGTCGTAGTTCAGACCGGCCACGCCTTCAGCGACCCAGCCGCGATAGCCGCTCGGCGGTCCACCTGCGGGCTGCTGGTTGTCGAAGTCATGCAGGCCGCCCATCACGCCGACATAGGGCTGCAGGCCCTGCGCGTCCTGTGCCAGAGCCGGGGCCGAGAGACCCGCTGCCAGAGCAACGGCGAGGGTGAGGGGAAAAGCTTTCATAACACTGAACCTTCTATTAACAGAACAGGACTGTTTAGGTCCTCGTTTCGCGACCGACCTGCGTCGATCACTGTCCCTAAAATGGCTCAGCCAGATGAACCGTTCCCGAATGAATTGTGGAGCAATTGTGGAAAGGCCCCGCTGTTGCACATGTGCTACACAACGGGGCCATTCACTTGGCGTTCAGTTTTACTTGAAGACTTCGCAATAGTATTACAATCGCGCAGGCAATCTTGCCTTAGGCTTCACTCACCGTAGCCTTCACGATCTTGCCCGGTTTTGCCGGCGGCTCGCCCTTGGGCAGCGCGTCGACATGCTCCATGCCTTCGGTCACAACGCCCCAGACGGTATATTGACGATCGAGGAACGTCGCATCGTCGAAGCAGATGAAGAACTGGCTGTTGGCGCTGTTCGGGTTGGAGCTGCGTGCCATAGAGCACACGCCGCGCACGTGCGGCTCGCTGTTGAACTCGGCGGGCAGATCGGGAAGCTTCGAGCCGCCCATGCCGGTGCCGGTCGGGTCGCCGCCCTGCGCCATGAAGCCGGGGATCACGCGGTGGAACACCACGCCATCATAAAAGCCGTCCCTGGCAAGCGCGCTGATGCGCTCGACATGCTTGGGGGCCAGATCGGGGCGCAGCTGGATCACGACGTCGCCGGTGTCGAGCGTCAGGGTAAGGGTCTGGTCGGCCATGGGGGCAGTCTCCTTGTCTCTACCGGCCTCGGGTCGCAATGCGGAGCGGAAGCGGGCGGGGGAATGGAGCGGCCTCTATAGTGACTGCTTTCGTCAAGGGAAGGCTGCATGACGTTGCATTTGCCCCGGGCATGGGCAAAAGGAGCGATTATCGAGAGCAGGCGTGGCCAGTGGCGGCCGCAGCCGGAAAGGGAGGCGCCGCATGAGCGAGACCGAGGCCGCATCGCAGCCCGGCGCGATCCCTCCCGAGGAGGAAGACGCGCTCGTCGATACCAATCTGGACGAGGACGATCGTCTTCGGCCGGAGTTCGTCTCTGCCGTTCTGTCCGCCGTCGAGGAGGGCAAGGACGATGCGGCGCAGGCGCTGGTCGAGACGCTGCACCCCGCCGACATCGCCGACCTTCTCGAGCTGACGCCCGAGGATCGGCGGGCCGGGCTGGTTCATGCGCTGGGCTCGCTGGTCGGCGCGGAAGTGCTGTCCGAGCTGAACGATTATGTGCGCGATACCGTCGTCGAGGCGCTGGAGCTTGAGCAGCTCGCGGAACTGGCCGGCGAACTGGATACCGACGATGCCGTCGCCATCATCGAGGATCTCAACGAGGAGGACCAGCAGACCGTCCTCGATGCGATGGAGCCGGAAGACCGCGCCGCTATCGAGAGCGCGCTGGGCTATCCCGAGGAATCCGCAGGCAGACTCATGCAGCGCGATCTGGTCGCGGTGCCCGAGCATTGGACCGTCGGCCAGACCATCGACTTTTTGCGCGATACCCGCGACCTGACATCGGATTTCTGGGAGATTTTCGTTGTCGACGCGGCTCATCGGCCCATCGGCTCCTGCCAGCTCTCCTGGGTGCTGCGCTGCCCGCGCGAAATCGCCATGAGCGATGTGATGAAGCGCGAGCAGACGCTGATCCCGGTCGATATGGATCAGGAAGAGGTCGCGCTGCGCTTCCAGAAATATGCGCTGATCTCGGCAGCGGTGGTCGATCCGGGTGGGCGCCTCGTCGGCATGATTACCGTGGATGACGTGGTCCACATCATCCAGGAAGAAGCCGGCGAAGACATTCTCCGCCTGTCGGGCGCCGGTGAAGGCGACATCAACGAGCCGGTGCGGGAGAGCTACAAGGCGCGCGTGCGCTGGCTGCTCGCCAATCTCATCACCGCGTTGTTCGCCACCGCCATCATCGCTGCCTTTGAGGATGCAATCGCGAAGATGGTTGTGCTGGCGGTGCTGATGCCCATCGTCGCCAGCGTGGGTGGCAATGCCGGCAGCCAGACCATGGCGGTCACCGTCCGCGCCCTTGCCACCAACCAGATCACCGCCTCCAACACCTGGCGCATGATCATGCGCGAATTGCGCGTGGCCGTGCTGAACGGGGCGACGGTCGCGGTGGTGCTCGGCATTGGCGTTGGCCTGTTCTTTCAGGACCCCTTGCTGGGCGGGGTGATCGGCTCCGCGATGGTGCTGAATATCGTCACGGCCGGCTTTGCCGGAGTCGCGGTGCCTATCCTGTTCGAGCGGTTCAACGTCGATCCTGCGGTTGCCTCCTCGATTTTCGTGACGACGGTCACCGATTCGATGGGCTTCCTCTCCTTCCTGGGCCTGGCCACGCTGGCGGGACTCACCAGCTGAACCGTATCGTTTGACGTATGACGATATGAACCATATATGGTCCGCATATTCTCTATATGCGGAGCGGTTCATGGGTTTGGTCAAGATCGAGGATGGGTTACACGAGGAAGCGCGCCGCACCAGCGCCGTCATGTGCCGCTCCATCAATGCTCAGGCCGAGTTCTGGATGAAGATCGGGATGCTCGCCGAGGCCCATCCCACATTGTCGTTCAACGAGATCGTGAAGATGGAAAAGGACCGGCAGGACCTCGCCACCGCGCAGGCCGCCTGAGATGGTCAAGACGCCGGACGAACTCGCCCTCATGCGCATCTCCGGCCGCTTGCTCGCATCGGTCTTCGAGATGCTGGACGGGGAGGATCTCGTCGGCCGCTCCACCATGGCGGTCAACGATATGGTCGAGCGCTTCATCGTCGATGATCTGGCGGCGCGTCCGGCGAGCAAGGGGCAATATGGTTTTGCCTATGTGCTCAATTGTTCGATAAACGAGGTCGTCTGCCATGGCGTGCCGGATGCCGACCGGATCATTGCGGATGGCGACATCATCAATCTCGATATCACGCTGGAGAAGAACGGCTTCATTGCCGACAGCAGCAAGACCTATCTCGTCGGCACGGTCTCGCCCGCCGTGCGCCGGCTTGTGCGTGTTGCCCAGCAAGCGATGTGGCAGGGCATCCGCCAGGTGCGCCCCGGCGCGCGCCTCGGCGACATCGGCTTTGCCATCGAGCGCCACGCCAAGAAGCATGGTTACTCGGTCGTGCGGGATTATTGCGGCCATGGCATTGGGCGCAAGATGCACGAGGAGCCGCAGGTGATGAACTTCGGCCGCCCCGGCACTGGCCTTACACTGCGCGAGGGCATGGTGTTCACCATCGAACCGATGGTCAACCAGGGTACGCGCGGCGTGATGACCAAGGGCGACGGCTGGACGGTGGTGACGAAGGACCGCAAGCTTTCGGCGCAGTTCGAGCATACGGTTGCCGTGACGGCGACCGGCGTCGAGGTGCTGACGTTGCGGCGGGACGAGCAGCCGCTGGCGGCGTGAGGGTGTTGCTCGGTCTTTTGGGATAGTTGAAGCTGGGTGCCCGGACAGCGCGCCATTGCGGATCGCGCTCCGTTCGTCCTGAGTAGTGGCTGAGCCTGTCGAAGCGTATCGAAGGACTGGTTGTGCGGTCGCGATGCTTCGATACGGCTCTTCGATACGCGCCTGCGGCGCTACTCAGACCCTACTCAGCACGAACGGTGAAGGTTGGCGTGGAGGGTTCGCCGTATCATGCTTGCCATGCACACGCTGTATCTGAGCGATTGGACGCTGCCCGCCAGCAGGATGTCCAGGCGTTCTGATTTGGCGGAGACGTCTCCCGCCCTCTTTAGAGGGGGGCTAAGGCTGCTTTCCGCAACTATGCAGGCCAATTATCAGAGAGCCTTCACTTCACCGATCCGCCACAATCGCGCGCAGACCTACGCCGATTGTCGCGCGGGGCTGGGGCATTTCGGATGAAGCGACGGGGTAAGCGCAATGGTCGGCCATATAATGGCCGCCGGGGCGGTGATTGCCTGACAGGCCGATACCGCCGACCGGTGCATTGGGCGCGAGCGCATAGGTGGGTCGGTTCCAGTTGACGATGCCGGCGCGGCTGTTGGCCCAGAAGCGATCATAATGTTCGGGGCCACCGCCGATCAGCGTCGCGGACAGGCCGTGGCGGGTGCTGTTGGCTTCGATGATCGCCGCGTCGAAGCTGGTGACGCATATGACCTGCAGAATGGGGCCGAACAGTTCCACGTCGCTGCGCGGTGCCATGGCCGTCACATCGATGATGCCGGGCGTGACGAAGGGCAGGCCTTCGATCGGGCGCTGCATGTGCCGGATCGGCTTGCCGCCATGGCTCATCAGATACAGGAAGCTCTCGGTGAGGCCGTCGGCGGCGTCCATGTCGATCACCGGCCCCATGAAGGGGAGCGGATCGGCGGTCGGGGGACCGACGAGCAGGCGGTCGGTGAGCGCCTTCACCGCGCCCAGCAGCGGCTCGGCAAGGGTGTCGCGCACGATGAGGCGGCGGGCGGACAGGCAATGCTGCCCGCTCATGTCGAAGGCGGACTGGACGATGAGCGCGGCGGCGCTGGCGATGTCCGGCGTGTCCCAGGCGATGATCGGATTGTTGCCGCTCATTTCCAGGGCCAGCAGCTTGCCGGGCTGGTCGGCGCAGGCGCGGTTGATGGCGCGGCCGGTGCGGGTCGATCCGGTGAAGAGCACGCCGTGGACGTCCGGCGCGGCGGCCAGCGCTTCGCCGATCGCCGGGCCACCAATCACGCATTGCACCTGATCGTACGGCACACCGGCCTCATGCAGCAGGCGCACCAGCATTTCGCCGGTGGCGGGCACCTTCTCGGAGGGCTTGAAGAGCACGCCATTACCGGCCAGCAGCGCCGGCACGATATGATCGACCGGGATGCGTGCGGGCAGGCAATGCGGCGTAATGATGGCGAGCACGCCATGCGGCTTGTGGCGCAGCGCGGTGCGGGCGCCCATCGCGCCTTCGCTCTGCCGCTGGCCCGTGCGTTCGGAATAGGCCTGTACGGCCTTCTCGACGCGCTCGAACAGGCTGATCACCTCTTGCCGTGTAGACCAGAGCGGCCGCCCGGTTTCGCGCGAGATCAGGGTCGCGAAGGCCTCCTCACTGGCGCGCACGCCGTTGGCGAAGCGGCGCATGGTCTCGATGCGGACAGCGGAGGAGAGGCCTGCCCATGCGGTCCAGTGGTGGGCCACCAGCGCGATCTGCGCGGCGGGGTCGGTCTCCTTTCCTTGCCAGACGGCCGCGCCCGTCGCCGGATCGAGCGATTCGAGGACGGAAGGCTCGTGCGGAGCCTCGGTGGCATGAAGCGGGGCGTGCAACATGCAGCGGCTATGCGGCGCAATTAGTTTCCAGCGGATTTACGACGCGCGCTCCGGAGCGCGCATCGGCTTATGCGCTGCGCGAGGCAAGCGGCTGGCCCGGCACCGGGCCGTGCGCCGCCCCCGTGGCGCGGATCGCCTCGATCTTGGCGTACAGCGGACCCCAGTCATCGCGCTCGGCAATGGGCGCCCAAAGGGCTTCCACTTCCTCGATATGCATCGAGCAGGGGGCGTCGGCCTGCCAATAGGGATGGTCACAGGCCTCGGGCCGTGGGGTGAGGGACTCGCGCGCGGCCCGCACCTTGTCCCACGCTGTGCCCGAATAACGCGATTCGGCATGGTCGCCACGTCGCCAATCGAAGAAGAAGCGGTCGATGAGCACATCGCTGCCGCGCAGCGCCTCGACAGCGGAGACTACGAAGGCGCGTGCCGTTTCCGCTTCCGGCGCGGTCAGGCCCAGCCGCCAGAGGAACCGCTCGATCAGGCGACTTTCATAAATGGCCGGGAAGCGCCGAAGCACCTCGATCAGCGCCTCTGTCTCGGCATGCTCCACCAGCGACTGCGCCAGTTGCGCGACATCCCAGTGGATCGCCTCGGCCTGGCGGGCGAAGGCATAAAGGCCGGTCTGGTCGAAATAGGCGGCGGTAAAGCCCGGCTCCCAGCGCGGGGTGAAGCGCCACGGCCCGTAATCGAAGCTCTCGCCGGTGATTGCGATGTTGTCGCTGTTCAACACGCCATGGACGAAGCCGGCGACCATATAGCTCGCGGCGAGATCGGCCGTCCGCGCGACGACCGCCTTCAGCAGCGTGAGCGCGGGCACCGCGCCGGGCTCCAGCGCCAGCAGATGGCGCAGGCAATAGTCGATCAGCCGTGCGCTCTCCTCGCGCTGGCCGAGATAGGCGAGCCGCTGGAAGCTACCGATGCGAATGTGGCCGTGGCTGAGCCGCACCATCACCGCCGAGCGGGTGGGGGAAGGCTCGTCGCCGCGCACCAGCGGCTCGCCGGTTTCGATGATCGAGAAAGTGCGTGAGGTGGTGACGCCCAGCGCCTCCAGCATTTCGGTCGCGAGAATTTCGCGCACGCCGCCCTTGAGGGTCAGGCGGCCGTCCGCCGTGCGGCTCCAGGGCGTGCGGCCCGAGCCCTTGGTGCCAAGATCCAGTAACCGGCCGCCGGCCGTCTCTGTTTCGCGCATCTGGGCGAAGAGGAAGCCGCGGCCATCGCCGAGATCGGGATTGTAAGTGCGGAACTGGTGGCCGTGATAGCGCAGTGCCAGCGGCCCCGGCTGCGCGCCCGGCAGGGGCGTGAAGCGGCCGAAATGGCTGATCCATTGCGCATCGTCGAGTGCCGCCAGCCCCACCGTGCGGGCCGCGCGATCGTTGCGAAAACGCAGGATCGTCTGCGGGAAATCCGCCGGCTGCACAGGGTCGGTCAGAAAATCCGCAATCGACTCTATTGCGCGTTCCGGATGAAATATGTCTGTCTTAAGCGCTGCGTCCATGCTCTGATATGGGGGGCGCCCCGGGAAAGGATCAAGCTTGTCGGGCTATGAAGACAAATATTGGTGGTCGCAGGACAATTTACGGCTGCATTACCGGGACTATCCCGGGCGCGACGATCGGCCGCCGATCCTGTGCCTGCCAGGCCTGACGCGCAACGTCCGCGACTTCGAGCCGGTGGCAGAGCGGCTGGCGGGCGAATGGCGCGTTATCGTGGTGGAACTGCGCGGGCGCGGCGAGAGCGCTTACGCCAAGGACCCGATGAGCTATGTGCCGCTGGTCTATCTGCAGGATCTGCTCAAGCTGATCGATGAGCTGGCCCTGCCGCGCTTCGTGGGGGTCGGCACGTCGCTCGGCGGGATCATGCTTATGCTAATCGCGGCGACGCGGCGCGGGAGCCTCGCGGGCGCGCTGCTCAACGATATCGGGCCGGAGATCGCCGAGGAAGGGCTGGAGCGCATCCGGCAAGGGGTCGGCACCGGTAGCGCGCAGCCGACCTGGGTGCACGCCGCGCGGGCGGTGGCGGATGTGCAGGGGGTGATCTACCCCGATTACAAGCTGACCGACTGGCTGCGCATCGCCAAGCGGCTATATCGATTGACGAGCCAGGGGCGCATCGTGCTGGATTATGACCAGCGCCTCGCCGAGCCGTTCCGGGCGCCCGGCGGTGCGGCGGGCGTCGACCTGTGGCCGGCGTTCGAGGCGATCGGCGATATCCCGCTCACCTTGGTGCGTGGCGCGCTTAGCGATCTGCTGACCGTCCAGACGGCGCAGGCGATGCAGACGCGCCTCCCGCAGCTGGATCTGGTGACGGTGCCGCGGGTGGGTCATGCACCCACGCTGGAAGAGCCAGAAGCGGTGGCGGCGCTCGACAGGCTGCTCGCCAGGATCAGCGAGAAGCCATGACGCGGCGGGCGGCCCGGCGCGATCTCTCCCGCGAGCCGCTGCGCGTGCTGCAAATTCACCGCACCTTCGATCTGGGCGGAAAGGAAGTGCGCCTTGTCCGGCTGATGAATCATTGGGGCGCGCGGATGCAGCACGACATCCTGCTGGGCGAGCCGGGCGCCACCGCGGCGCAAGCCTTGCTCGACCCCACGCTGAAGGTGCGCTTTCTCGATTCGCCCGCGTTGGAGGGGCCAGCGACCTTCGCCCGCTTCAACGCGCTGGCCAAGGCGATGCGCGGCTATGACCTCATCCTGAGCTTCAATTGGGGCGCGATCGATGGCGTCATGGCGCACCGTCTCTTCCGCCGGCTGCGCTGCCTGCCGCCGTTGATCCACCACGAAGAGGGCTTCGATGTGGACGAGGCGTTCGTCCGCCAGGCCGCTCGCAACCGCTACCGCCAGATCGCCTTGCAGGGCGCGCGGGCGCTCGTCGTCCCGTCGGCGCAGCTGGCGCATATCGCTCAGGCGGAGTGGCGGCAGTCCGCCGAGAAAGTCCACCAGATCCCCAACGGGCTGGATGTCGCCGCCTATGAAGGCACCCGGCCGGTCGCTGCGATTCCCGGGCTGGTACCGGACGGACGGCTGATCGTGGGCACCGTCGCCAATCTGCGTGCGGTCAAGAACCTGCCCCGGCTCGTCCGGGCGGTGGCGCCGCTGCGCGACCGGCTGCGTCTGGTCATCGTCGGTGACGGGGAGGAGCGGGAGGCGATTCTGGCGGAGGCGCAGCGGCAAGGGATGCACGATCTGCTGATGCCGGGTGCCCTGCCGCGCCCGCAGGATTATGTCGGCGCGTTCGATATTTTCGCATTGTCCTCCGATAGTGAGCAGTTCCCCACGGCCCTGATGGAGGCGATGGCGGCCGGCCTGCCGGTGGTCGCGACCGACGTCGGCGATACGCTCGGCATGGTCGCGCCGGACAACCGGCCCTTCATCGTGGCCCCCGATGCGACCGATGATTTTCAGGCTGCCCTTGCAGAACTGGCCGGGGATGCCGATCTGCGTCGGACTATCGGGGCAGCCAATCGCGACAGAGCGAGGCGCTGTTTCGATGAAGCCGTGATGATCCAGCTCTACGCCCGGCTCTATGGTGAGGCGGTCGGTAACGAACTGGCGTTATTTTGAGTTTTGTGGCATTTTAGCACTTGGTTTGAGGAAAATGCTGGTAAAGGCGCTCGTGGCTGGCTTGCGAAGCTGGCCGATGGGGCACTGAGGAGTTTCATTTGTTCAAGGGCTTGAAGCCGATCGTCTATGGCGGTCGCGAGGTGTGGCCGGTTATCGAAGGCGGCAAGGGCGTTGCGGTCTCCAATCACATGAGCTCCGGGGCATGGGCTGCCGCTGGCGGCATCGGCACCGTGTCGGCCGTGAATGCGGACAGCTATGATGCCGACGGCAATGTCATCCCGCAAATCTACCATGGCCGCACCCGCCAGCAGCGCCATGAAGAGCTGATCGCCTACGCCATCGAAGGTGGGGTGGAGCAGGTCAAGCGCGCTTATGAGATGGCCGGTGGCAAGGGCGCCATCAACATCAACGTGCTCTGGGAAATGGGCGGCGCGCAGGCCGTGCTGCAAGGCGTGCTGGAGCGCACCAAGGGCATGGTCGCAGGCGTGACCTGCGGGGCCGGCATGCCTTACAAGCTCAGCGAGATTGCTGCGCAGCATCAGGTCAGCTACCTGCCGATCGTCAGCTCAGGCCGCGCTTTCCGCGCGCTGTGGAAGCGGGCCTATCACAAGGCTGCGGAATGGCTGGGTGCGGTGGTCTATGAAGATCCTTGGCTGGCCGGTGGCCATAATGGCCTCTCCAATGCGGAAGACCCGACCAAGCCGGAAGACCCCTATCCCCGCGTGAAGGCGCTGCGCGACACGATGCGCGAGGGCGGCATCAGCGACGAAGTGCCGATCGTGATGGCCGGTGGCGTCTGGTATCTGCGGGACTGGAGCGACTGGATCGACAATCCGGAGCTGGGCGCGATTGCCTTCCAGTTCGGCACCCGTCCGCTGCTCACCCAGGAAAGCCCGATTCCGCAGGCGTGGAAGGAGAAGCTCATGACGCTGGAGGAAGGCGACATCCTCCTCCACCGCTTCTCGCCGACCGGCTTCTATTCCTCCGCGATCCGCAATCCCTTCCTGCGCGATCTCGAGGCGCGCTCGGAGCGGCAGATCGCCTTCTCCATGGAGGAAGCGGGCGACCATAACCATCAGCTCGATGTCGGCATCAAAGGCCGCAATTACTGGGTGACCCGCAACGATCTGCTGCGCGCTCGCGAGTGGGTGCTGCAGGGCTATGAGACTGCGCTCAAGACACCCGACAACACGCTGGTCTTCGTGACCGACGAGGACCGGGCTGTCATCCGCAAGGATCAGGCTGATTGCATGGGCTGCCTCTCGCACTGCGGTTTTTCGTCGTGGAAGGACCATGACGATTATTCGACCGGTCGCCTCGCCGATCCGCGCAGCTTCTGCATCCAGAAGACCCTGCAGGACGCAGTGCATGGCGGCGATGTCGACAAGAACCTGCTGTTCGCCGGCCATGGCGCCTATCGCTTCAAGCAGGACCCCTTCTATTCCAACGGGTTCGTGCCGACCGTGAAGCAACTGGTCGACCGCATCCTCACCGGGGATTGATGAGCATGATGCGCACGCCGGACATGCCGGGCCTCGCCATCCTCAAATATCGCGCGGCGGATTATCAGGTGGTCCGCTCGGGCCGTTTCGTGATCTGCGCCGTGAGCGGGGTGGAAATCCCGCTCGGCGAACTCGCTTACTGGAGCGAGGCGCGGCAGGAAGCCTATCGCAGCGCGATTGAGGCGACGAAGGCGTTGGCGGGTTGAAGAGCGGAAGCCAGCCCCACCTTTCCCTTTCTCGTCACTCCGGACTTGATCGGGGGTCTCGCTGCCTTTTGTGGTGAGCGAAGAAGAAGCGGGATCCCGGATCAAGTCCGGGATGACGTGAGGTTAGGAGCGCGCTGTTCGCTCAAACCCAGCCTTCGAGAATCTGATCCGGCGGCCGGTCGCCGCCGACCCACATGCGGATGTTGGCGATCACTCGTTCGCCCGAGGCGATGCGGCCCTCGAAGGTCGCCGAGCCCATATGCGGGGTCATCACCACATTGGGCAGAGCGAGCAGGCGCGGGTCGATCTGCGGCTCGAACTCCCACACATCGAGGCCGGCGCCGGCAAGCTGCCCGGCCTCCAGCGCTTCGATCAACGCTTCCTCGTCCACGATGCCGCCGCGCGAGGCGTTGATAAGATAGACATGGGGACGCAATAGCCCGATGCGGCGCCGGTCGATCAGGTTCTCGCTCTGCGCATTGCGCGGCGTGTGGATCGTCAGGATGTCGATGCTGCGCAGCATCTCGTCGAGGTCGGGGTGCCAGATCGCATCCACTTCCTGCTCGGCGACCTCGGGCAGGCGGTGGCGATTATGATAATGGATGGAGAGCCCAAAGGCGCGGGCGCGGCGGGCGACGGCGCGGCCGATGCGGCCCATGCCGACGATGCCGAGCGCCTTGCCGCCGATGCGATGGCCGAGCATGTTGCTGGGGCTCCAGCCGGTCCACTCGCCCGAGCGCACCAGCTTCTCGCCCTCGGCCAGACGGCGCGGCACCGAGACGATGAGCGCCATGGTCATGTCCGCCGTGTCCTCGGTCAGCACGCCGGGCGTGTTGGTGACAATGATGTTCTTCGCGCGGGCGGCGGGCAGGGCGATGTGGTTCACGCCGGCGCCATAATTGGCAATCAGCTGCAGCGCATCGCCTGCGCCCGCGATCAGATCGGCATCGAGATCGTCCGTCACCGTGGGCACCAGCACGTCGCACTGCTGCATGGCCTCATGCAACTCGGCGCGGGCCATAGGATGATCGTCGACATTGAAGCGGGCGTCGAACAGTTCGCCCAGCCGGGCTTCCACCGCTTGCGGCAGACGCCGCGTCACGATCACGCGGGGCGAAGCGGGCCGGGGACGCCTGGACATGTGGCGGGAATGCTCAGGCGAGAGCGGAAAGGCAAGCGGCAATTCGCGCAAGGCTGCTTCCGGTTGATGCCATGCGGTGGCCGTGGCAGAAGCGGGCCTTATGGTGTGGGCATTTTCCGGGAGATTGATGGCATGAACGCGCGCGGGCTATTTACGGCTTTTGCGGCGCTGGCCCTGGGATTGGGACTCGGGCTGGGCGCTGCCGACGCGCAGGCGCAAACCGGTCGCCCGACACCCTATTGGGCCTCCCTCTCCAAGGGGGAGGCCAAGATGCGCGTGGGGCCGAGCGCCGACTATCCGGCGAGCTGGATCTACCGCCAGCGCGACCTGCCGGTGAAGGTGGTCGAGGTCTATACAAATTGGCGCAAGATCGAGGATCCGGACGGCACGCAGGGCTGGATGCACGTGCGGCTGCTCAAGGATGAAGCGACCGCGATCGTGAAGGATGGCATTGCCCAGATGCGCGACGGCCCCTCCGAGAGCGCCCGCCTTCTGTTCCGGCTGGCGCCGGGCGTCGTGGGGCGTCTCTCTGGCTGTTCCGATGGCTGGTGCGCGATGGAGGTGAACGGCCGGCGCGGCTATGTGCAGGCCGCGAGCCTGTGGGGCGCGCTGGACTGACGGTAACCTAAGTGTGGGCGTGCCCATCAAGGCACGCCAGCGGCGCCTCTCCGATTATCGCGGAAGCGTCGCAGCTTCCCTCGCCAGCGCTTCTATGGCTGCGGGATCGAGCGGCCCCTTGGGCACAACCCAGCTTCCGCCCACGCAGCCGACGAAGGATTGAGCCAGCCATTCCGGCGCATTGGCCGCGGTGATGCCGCCGGTCGGGCAGAAGCGCACGCCGCCGAACGGCGCCGCCAAGGCTTTGAGCGCGGGCAGGCCGCCGCTGGTCGAGGCCGGGAAGAATTTGAAGCGCTCAAGCCCGAGATCCAGTCCGCGCATGATGTCCGCCGCCGTAGCGACGCCGGGGAGCAGGGTGGCCCCATTGGCGATCGCGGCCTTGCCGAGCGGCTCGGTGAGGCCGGGCGACACGATGAACTGCGCGCCCGCCTCCAGCGCCTGATCGAGCTGCCGGGGGTTGAGCACGGTGCCGGCCCCGACCACGGCGCCGGGGACCTGCGCCATTTCGCGCATCACCTCGAGCGCGACTGGGGTGCGCATGGTGACCTCGAGGGCCGGCAGGCCCCCGGCGACCAGCGCCTGCGCCAGCGGGACGGCATCGGCCACGGACTCCACGATCAGCACCGGAATCACCGGCGCCAGCGCTATTACGTCATCGACAGTCATGCTCATGCTTTCTTCTCCCGCCATGCAGCGGCGGCGCCATAAAGGCCAATTTCAGGATGGGTTGCCAAGCGAACCGGAACGGTTCTCATCAGGGCTTCAAAGCGACCCTTTGCGGTGAAACGATCATGGAAGGCACTATTGTTCACGAGGAAGTCGCGCATCCGTTGCGTCAGTCCGCCGGCCAGCACCACATGATGCGGCCCTTGCGCCAGTGCGAGGTCGCCGGCCGTGGCGCCATAGCTCATGCACAGGCGCTCCAGCGCCGTGCGGGCGAGGGGGTTGCTGCCCTCCAGCGCGGCGGCCCACAGGTCCGCGTCGTTCATCAGCGTGACCGGCGCCTGGCTGATCGTCGCCAGCGCCCGGTAGAGTGTATTGAGCCCCGGTCCGGAGACGATCCGCTCCGTCGAGACCCGCACGAGATCGGTGCGCAACTGCGCGAGAATGCGGCCCTCCAGCGCGTCGAGCGGGGCAAAATCCACATGGCCGCCCTCGGTCGCGACGATATGCGGCATGCCCTCGTCAAAGGCGATCATCGCCACGCCAAGACCGGTGCCGGGGCCAAGAATGGTCACCGAGCCATTTTCAGGAAAAGCCTCGTCCGGTCCGAACAGCAGCGGCAGATCGCTGAGCGGCAGCCGCGCAATGGCGTGGGCCACCGCCTCGAAGTCATTGACCAGCCGCACCGCCGCAACGCCGAGATCATCGGCCAACTGGGCAGGACGGATGATCCAGCTTGAGTTTGTGAGCTTGATGACCTCCCGCCCGATGGCCGTGGCAAAGGCGATGGACACCCGCTCGGGCGCCGGTCCCTCGTCATCGGCTAGAAAGGCCTGCCAGCAGCTTTGCAGGCTGGCATGATCCGCGACCTTGTATTTACGCACGGTACCCAGCGTGGGCACGCCGCGCGCATCGAGCGTCGCACGGGCGAAGCGGGCATTGGTGCCGCCAATGTCGGCGGCGACAAGATCGGTCATAGTTCCGCATCCATGGCTGCCAGCAGCGGCGAGGCGCCGGCTTCCGCCAGATCGCTATTATGGCGGAACAGGGCGAACAGTTCCCGACCGGTGTCATAGGGCGGCGGTGGCGCATCGGCCTGATCGCGCGCGTCCCATTCCGCGGCACCCACCTTTGCTTCCAGCGTGCCGCTCTCGGCGCAGACGCGGACGATGTCGCCATTGCGCAGCTTGCCGATCGGGCCGCCACCCAGCGCCTCGGGCGAGAGGTGAATGGCCGCCGGCACCTTGCCGCTCGCGCCGGACATGCGCCCGTCGGTCACCAGAGCGACTTTGAAGCCCTTGTCCTGCAACACGCCCAGCGGCGGGGTGAGCTTGTGCAGCTCTGGCATTCCATTGGCGCGCGGCCCCTGGAAGCGCACGACAACCACGACGTCCCGATCCAGCTCGCCCGCCTTGAATGCGGCCATGACCTGATCCTGATCGGAGAACACACGGCACGGCGCCTCGATGGTCCAGCGTTCGCGGTCCACGGCACTGGTCTTCATGATGCAGCGGCCAAGATTGCCGGCGAGCAGCCGCATTCCGCCATCCGCGCTGAACGGATTGGAGAGCGGGCGCAGGATCGCCTCATTACCCGGCGCAGTCGGCGGCGCATCCCAGACGAGCGCGTCATTTTCCAGCGTCGGCATCCGCCCGTAATCGGTGAGGTCGGCGCGGGCGACGGTCATCACATCGCGGTGCAAGAGGCCACCGCGCAGCAATTCGGTGATGATCCAGGCCATGCCGCCTGCCGCGTGGAAGTTGTTCACATCGTCCGCGCCATTGGGGTAGACGCGCGCCAGCAATGGGACGGCGGCAGACAGCTCGGCCAGATCCTTCCAGTCGATGACGATTCCTGCCGCCCGCGCGATGGCGGGCAGGTGGATGGCATGATTGGTCGATCCGCCGGTCGCCAGCAGCCCGACGGCGGCATTCACGATTGCCTTTTCATCGATGCACTTGCCGAGCGGGCGATAATCATCGCCGTCCCAGCCGATGGAGGCGACACGATGCACGGCGGCCCGGGTCAGCTCGCTGCGCAGCTTGGTGCCGGGATTGACGAAGGCAGCGCCGGGCATGTGCAGGCCCATCACTTCCATCATCATCTGGTTGGTGTTGGCCGTGCCGTAGAAGGTGCAGGTGCCCGCGCCATGATAGCTGGCGCTCTCGCTCTCCAGCAGTTCCTCGCGCCCAACCTTGCCCTCGGCATAGAGCTGGCGGATGCGCTGCTTCTCCTTGTTGGCGAGGCCCGAAGGCATCGGCCCGGCGGGGACGAAGATGGTGGGGAGGTGGCCAAAGCGCAGCGCGCCCATCAACAGGCCGGGCACGATCTTGTCGCAGATGCCGAGCATCAACGCGCCCTCGAACATCGCATGGCTGAGCGCCACGGCGGTCGCGAGCGCGATGGTGTCCCGCGAGAAAAGCGAGAGCTCCATGCCGGCCAGGCCCTGCGTCACGCCGTCGCACATGGCCGGCACGCCGCCCGCAACCTGCGCGGTGGCGCCGACTTCCCGCGCCGCGATCTTGATCGCCTCCGGGTAGCGGCCATAGGGCTGATGCGCCGAGAGCATGTCGTTGTACGCCGTGACGATGCCGATGTTCATGGCATTGCCCGCGCGGATCGCCGGCTTGTCCTCGCCGCTGGCGGCAAAGCCATGGGCGAGGTTGCCGCAGGAAAGCCGATCCCGGTTGGTGCCGGCATCGCGCCCGCGCTCGATGAGGTCGAGATATTTGCGGCGACTGACCGCGCTGCGCTGGACGATGCGCTGCGTGACGGCGGCGACGGTGGAATTGAGATCAGTCATACCAGCTTGCTCCATCGCGCTCGATCAAGGCAATGCCAGCGGATGGCCCCCAGGTGCCGGCGGCATAATGCACGACCTGCTGGCCGGATTCCTGCCAGCTCTGCGTGATGGAATCGATCCAGGTCCACTGCGCTTCCACCTCGTCGCGGCGCACGAACAATGTGGTGTCGCCCTCCAGCAGATCCAACAGTAGCCGCTCATAGGCGATCCGTCGGCGCTCACCGGCAAAGGCGTGTGTGAGCGAGACGTCGAGGCCGACTTCCTGCAGCTTCACGCCATCCCGGTCGAGCCCCGGCCGCTTGGCCATGATGCACAGGCGGATGTTCTCGTCCGGCTGCAGGCGGATGATCAGCGAATTGGGCTCCAGCGCGCGATCATAGCCGTTGCGGCGGAAAATGCTGTGCGTCACCGGCTTGAACTGGATGAGAATTTCCGACTGGCGGTTGGGCATACACTTGCCGGTGCGCAGGTAGAACGGCACGCCCGTCCAGCGCCAATTGTCGATATGGGCCTTCAACGCCACGAAGGTCTCGGTATCGCTCTCCTTGCCCAGTTCCTCGGCATAGCCGGCGATGATCTTGCCCTTCACCGCGCCGTCGCGATACTGGCCGCGCACGCTGTGGGTGCGGACCGTTTCGGGCGTCATCGGCCGCAGCGAGCGCAGCGCCTTCACCTTCTCGTCGCGCACCGAGGTGGAATCCATCCGCGCGGGCGGCTCCATGGCGATGATCGAGAGGATCTGGAGCATGTGGTTTTGCACCATGTCCTTGAGCGCGCCGACGCCGTCATAATAAGAGACGCGGCCCTCCAGCCCCACCGTCTCGGCGACGGTGATCTGGACATGATCGATCGCCCCGCCATTCCACAGCGGCTCGAACAGGCGGTTGCCAAAGCGCAGCGCCATCAGGTTCTGCACCGTTTCCTTGCCCAGATAATGGTCGACGCGGAAAATCTGCTCTTCATCGAACAGGTCGCCAATGGCGTCGTTCACCACCTTGGACGAGGCGAGATCCTTGCCGATGGGCTTTTCCATGGCGATACGGGTGTGCGCATCGACCAGACCAGCGGCGGCGAGACCCTGGGCGGTGGGCGCAAAGAGCGAGGGCGGGGTGGACAGATAGACTGCGATGGGACCCTCGCCCAGCGCCTTCGCCCGTTTCGCCAGCGCATCGAAATGCGCCTGCTCGCCGGCAGACACGGCGCAATAGCTGATCTTTTCGAGAAAAGCGGTGACGCGCGCCTCATCATGATGCTCATCGGCGAGATAGGTCGCCAGCGCCTTGCGGATGGTTTCACGAAAGGCCGCGTCATCCATCTCGGACCGGCCGGAGGCGAGGATGTTGAACGGCTCGGGCAGCAGCCCGTCGCACAGCAGATGGTAGAGCGAAGGAAACAGCATCCGGTGCGCCAGATCGCCGGTGGCGCCGAACAGGATGAGTGTCGCGGACTTTTCGAACAAGACTGGGGACCCTTCGTGGCCTGATGAATTGCGCACCTGAGCGGGACATTACAGGCGCACGACTTTGGTGCAACCGCACAATCGGACCCGTTTTCGATGAAAGCGCAGGGGAGCGCTCTACCTTTACGTGATCGCGAAGGGCCAGAATTCCTTCAACCGGCGCTATGGGAGGCAGCCGCAAGGCATTGTTCGCCGGCGCAAAATCTTGCTTCGCGCGCGGTTGGTCACGGTGAATTCTGGCTTGCCAGACGGGCAGCGGTTCCGCAGGAGCGCACATGCGGCGGGGGCGGTTCTCATCATTCGACCCTCGAATACAGACCGACCAGCCTTCGGGGGAGAGATACATGGCGCAGTCCCATGCAGACGGGCAGCGGATCGACATCGAGACCATTCTGGACCGGCCTTACGGGGCCTGGCGCTGGTACATCTTTGCGCTCTGCGGCATCGCCATGGCGATGGAGGGCTTCGACATGTACATGCTCGGGGCCATCGTGCCGGCTCTTGCTGCGGGTCTTGCTGTCGAGCCAGCCGCGATTTCCGCCGTGTTCGTGGCGCAGGGCATCGGCCTGGCCTTGGGCTACGCCTTCATCGCACCGCTGGCAGATCGGGTTGGACGCAAGCCGATCGTCATTCTGTGCGTGCTCGGCTTCGGCCTGGTCACGCTTGTCACGGCCTTGGCATCGACCCTGACGGCGGTGTCGCTCCTGCGGCTGGTCGCCTTTGCGTTTTTCGGCGGCATCACGCCCAACATCATCGCGATGGTGGCGGAGATTTCGCCGCGCCGCATCCGGCCCCGCCAGATCATTCTGGTCACGGCCTGCTTTGCATTCGGCTCGGCGATGGGCAGTGCGCTTGCGCCTTTGATCGTTCATCGGCTCGATTGGTGGGGCGCGTTTCTGGCGGGTGGCGCCGCACCGCTGCTGCTCCTGCCGGTGCTGATCTTCACTCTGCCTGAATCTCCACGCTTTCTCGTCACCGCCGGGCGCAGCACTGCACAAGTCAACCGCGTCCTGCGGCACATCACGCGCCACGTCAGCGACACGGCCCATTATTTTCTCGATGAACCGCCAGCCGGCCGGGCGTCACTTAAGTCCGTCTTTGCCGAGGGGCGGCTCGCCATGACGCTCTTGTTCATGCTGGCGGGCGGCATGATGATGTTCGTCGGCAATGCCGTGGCCTCCTGGGCGCCGACCTTCTGGCACATGCAGGCCGGCTTCCCGATGGCGGATGCGGCGGCGCTGTTCGCCCTTTCCTCAGTGGGCGCGATCGTGTGGCCGTTCATCATGATCGCGCTGGTCGGGTGGATCGGCGTCAAGCGCACCCTGCTCTTCTGCTATTTCGCGGGTGGCATCTCGATGCTCGTCTACATGGTCCAGCCGTTCACGCCTGCACTGGCTGCCTTCATGGCGATTGCCTTCGGCGCCTTCGTGGTCGGCTCGATCAGCGGGCTCTATGCCTTCATCTCAGCCGCCTATCCCACGCAGATCCGCTCCACGGCGCTTGGCTGGACGGCCGGGGCGGGGCGCCTGCTCGCGATCATCGGGCCGGCGACCGGCGGCTGGCTGCTGGCGCAGGGTGTTGGGCCGTTCGGCGTGGCGCTGGCCTTCGGGCTGCCGCTGTTCATCGCCGGCATCGCCGTGGCGTTCGTCCGCAGCAAGGCGTGAGTGCTCCTGCGAAGGCAGGAGCCCAGGGCGCAAAAGCCGGGCCTTGCTGCCCTAGGCTCCTGCTTTCGCAGGAGCACTATGCTGATTAAACCGCGTCAGCCTTCCTGCAGGCGATCGAACCGCTCCCGATGCGCGTCGATCTCTTCGCGATGCATCTGCGCCCATTTGCCGAGCCGGATCGCTTCGCGGGCCAGCGAATGGCCGAGCGGGGTGAGGGCGTAATCCACCTGCGGCGGGGTCGTCGGATGGACGGTGCGGTTGACCATGCCGTCCCGCTCCAGTGCGCGCAGCGTGCGGGTCAGCATCTGCTGCGAGATACTGCTCACCTCCCGCCGGATCTGGTTGAAGCGCATCGTGCCGTCACCAAGAGCCGCAACCACCGGCAGCGTCCATCTGTCACCGAATCGCGCGAGGGTCTGCGTGATCCGCATGCACTCCTTGTGCGACGTCACGGTGAGGCGGGTGGTGGTCATATCCATGTGACTAGGTCTCGAAAAAATGCGTTCTTGTTGGTTCTAGAGGTCCACCCTAGCTGGTTGCAAACAGAAACTGATCTTCCTGATCCGTCTCTCAAGAGCAATTTACGAAAGGGCCGACCATGACCGTGTTGCATATCGATTCCAGCATTCAGGGCGAAAACTCCATCACCCGCCAGATTTCGGCAGCCATTTTCGAGCGCCTCAAGGCGGAGCAGCCCGGCGCGGACGTGCGCTATCGCGATCTCGCCGCCCAGCCGCTGCCCCACCTGACGCTGCCCGGCTTCGGCACGGACGAGGCGGCGGCGGTGCTGGCTGAATTCCTGGACGCGGACACCGTCGTGATCGGCGCGCCGATGTACAATTTCACCATTTCCACCCAGCTCAAGGCGTGGATCGATCATATCGCGGTGGCCGGCAAGACCTTCCGCTATGATGAAAGCGGCAATGCCATCGGCTTGGCAGGCGACAAGCGCGTGATCGTCGCGCTCTCGCGCGGCGGCTTTTACGGCGCGGGCACGCCTGCCGCCGCTGTCGAACATGCGGAGAGCTATCTGCGCGCCGTCTTCGGCTTCATCGGCATCGTGCCCGAGTTCATCGTGGCAGAAGGCGCTGCCGTCGGTCCAGAGCATCGCGCTGCCGGCATCGAGGCGGCGCTCGCCGCCGTCGATCAGCTTGAGGTGAAGGTGGCGGCCTGACCGGCCGCCTAACCCTTACCGCTCCGACAGATAATAACGGTCCTTTGCGGAAAGATCGTCGGCCAGCTCATAGACAATGGGCTGGCCGGTCGGGATTTCGAGGCCCGTAATCTCGTCGTCGGGGATGTTCGAGAGGTGCTTGACCAGCGCGCGCAGCGAATTGCCATGCGCTGAAATGAGCACGCGCTTGCCGGCCTTCAGCTCGGGAGCGATCCGGCCCTCCCAATAGGGCAGCACGCGCGCGATGGTATCCTTCAGGCTCTCCGTCGCCGGGATGGCGATGCCGGCATAGCGCCGGTCCTTGCTCAGGTCGAATTCGCTGCCGGCCTCCAGTGGCGGCGGCGGCACGTCGAAGCTGCGGCGCCAGATCTTCACCTGCTCATCGCCATGCTTGGCTGCCGTCTCGGCCTTGTCGAGGCCCGTCAGGCCACCATAATGCCGCTCGTTGAGCCGCCAGTCCTTTTCCACCGGCAGCCAGAGCCGCTGCATTTCCTCGAGCGCCAGATTGAGCGTCTTGATCGCGCGGGTCTGCAGCGAGGTGAAGCACTGGTCGAAATCGAGGCCCTTGTCCCGCATCAGCGCGCCGGCAGCCTTGGCTTCGGCAGCGCCTTTCTCGGTCACGTCGACATCCCACCAGCCGGTGAAGCGGTTCTCCAGGTTCCAGGCCGACTGGCCATGGCGGATGAGGACGAGGGTGGGCATGAGGTCTTATCTCCCGATCTTCGGCGGTTTTACCGTTATCGGGCCTGATAGCGGGATTTGGTGTGAGCGCAATCCGTTCGGGCGGGTCTTGAAGACGCGCAGAGACGCTTCAGGCGTGCTCGAGGGTCGCGGCGTGGCCACGCGCTTGAAGCGCTTTCAGCATCGTCTGATAATGCTGCACATAGCTCTGATAGGCGGCTTTCTCATCCGGGTGCATCGCCGTTGTGGCCTGCGCTTCGAATTGCTGGATCTGGCTCTGGAGAAAGCCCGGATCCCACAACGTCTTCATCTCGTAAACTCCCATATTGCTGGCAGAAAACTGCGCCGGGGCCGGTTGGTTCCGGCAAAAGCGATCGGCTGCGTTAAATGTTGAGAAACCACCGGCGCGGGCTGTCTTTTCGACCGGGATCACTGCCGCAAGCGCCCTTGTCCGCCCGAGCACAATTCGCCATGGATGAGCGCATCATCCCATTGCAGCAAAGGAGCAGGAACCATGGCGATCACCCGCACTGTCCACCTTCATGAAGGCCCCGGCGGTCCCTTTGAATCGATGTTCGTCGGCGATGCGGATGCAGGCGATCAGCCAGGTGTGCTGCTGTTCCCCAACTTCATGGGCACCAAGGAATGGGATTTCGCCAAGGCCGAGACGCTGGCGGCACAGGGCTACAAGGTGCTGGTCGTGGACTATTACGGGCAGGGCAAGCGCGCTACGGATATGGAAAGCGCTGGCAAGCTGCTGCATGATTTCATGACGGATCGGCAGGCGGTGAAGACCCGGCTGCTCGATGCCCTTGCGGAGCTGCGCGGCTTGCCGGGCGTGGATGGCAGTCGGATCGGCGCCATCGGCTTTTGCGCCGGTGGCAAATGCGTGCTCGATCTCGCGCGTGCCGGGGCGGACATCAAGGTCGGCGTTTCCTTCCATGGCGTTTATGACGCGCCGCCATTCGCCAATGCGCCGATCACTGCCAAGCTGATGATTTGCGACGGGTGGAACGACAATCTCTGCCCGCCCGAGGCCAAGCTGGCGCTGTGCAAGGAACTGGCCGCGGCGGACGTGGACTTCCAGTTCACCACCTACAGCCGCACCGGTCACGCCTTCACGGCGGACGATGTGCCGCTGAATGCGGACCGCAGCTTCGGCTTCGAGCCGGAAACCAACCGCCGGAGCTGGCGCGCGGCGATGGCCTTTCTGGGCGATGAGCTGGGGTGAAGTGAAGTAGAGCGGCCCGACGAGCGAGGGCTCGGCGTATAGAAAAGCCCCTCCCCTTCAGGGGAGGGGCTAAAGGACAGTTTCAGACCGCCCTCAAATATCCCCGACCATCTCCGCCAGCGTGGCGAGGCAGTCGCGCGCGAGTTGCATGGAGCGCTCCGGGCTCCAGCCCTGGGCGGTGTCCGGCAGGTCGTCATTGTCCTTGAACGGCATTTCCAGCGTCATCGCCACCGCGCCGTAGCGCTCGGCGATCTGGGCGGTGGCCATGGAGAGATTGGCCTTGCCCGGCCGCGCCTCGGGATAGCCCAAGCGGGTCTGGAAGTCCGGCGTGCGGATGGCCAGGGTGTCGCGATAGCGACGGAACAGTGCGAGCTGCGTGTCCTTGATCGAGGGAATGCCCTCGAACCCGGCGAGAAAGACGGCGGGGATCGCCTCGTCGCCATGCACGTCCATGGCGAAGGCGACGCCGGTCTGGTCCATGCGATTGCGCACGCAGAGCACTTCCGGCGCGCGGTCGGCCTGCGGCTCGTGCCATTCGCGATTGAGATTGATACCCCGGGCATTGGTGCGCAGATGGCCGCGAAAGGCGCCATCCGGGTTCATATTCGGCACGATGTAGAAGCGGCAGGCGGCACGCAGGGCGTGGGCGTTGGTGGGGTCGGTCAGCATGTCGAGCGCGCCTTCCATCCACCATTCCGCCATCGTTTCGCCGGGATGTTGGCGGGCAATCAGCCAGACCGGCTTGTCGCCGCTCCCCAATTCCAGGCAATCGATCGGGCGCCCGTCCAGACTCTCGCCCAGCTGGCGCACCGATACGCCTTCGCAGGCCGCCGCTTGCGCCACGAGATCATGATGCCGCTCCTGTGAGTAAGGCGCGAAATAGGCGAACCATGCGGCATCACCGACGAGCGTGTAGTCGATGGTGAGGGTGCCGCCATCGACGCCGGGATCGTAGCGGCTGGCGGCACGGCCCCAGCGCTCGCGATCTTCCGATACGCAGGCAGCATAACCGGGCCAGCCATCGGGGTAAGCGGATTGCGCAAGTCCGGTGATGCGCAAGGTCAGGCGCGTGCCCGCCGGCGCGGCAGCGCGAAAGTGGAACCACTGGAAGAAATCGCTCTCATGGTCCTTGTGGATGGAGAGAGTCGCGGTGGTGCCGTCGATCGCCTCGACACGGATGTTGCCGCTATCGAAGCTGCTGTTGATGCGAAGGGGCGGAGTGCTGCCTGTCTGCTGTGCGGTCATGGCACCGTGATAGTCTCGCCGGACGTGCCGGGAAAGCCCTTGAACAGCGCATCGGCAAGGCGACCGACCACGAGGCCGGGCTGGGCGGCCGGCGTGCCTTCCTTGGCCTGCGTCTCAGCGCGACCTTCCCACACAACCACCTTGTCGCCCGCGCGGCGCAACTGCACGCGCATCCGGTTCACGATCACCGGCTTGGGTTTACCGGAGAGATTGATGCCGATGCCAAGGCCGACGCCGCTGCCATAAGAACCGGTCGATCCGCCCACGCCGACGCTCACCGGGGAGCGTGCGGGCAGGGGCGCGATCGTTTCCCGCCCCATGTCCACAACCGCCTCATATTGCGCTGCCCCTGCACCGGATGCGCCGGGCTGGAGGGGAGAGAAGCCCGTCCGCGCCAGCGCCGCGCTCACGGCGTTGGCGGCGGTGCGGAATTCGAGGCTGGCGCTATCGTCCGGATTGCCGGGCATGATGAGCACGCTTCCCTGCCGGGCGACGTCCGGCTGATGAAATCGGGTGACGTCGACAGGCCCGGTGGATGTCGCGCAGCCACCCAGGGCGAGCGCGCCGAGCACAATGGCCGCGACGCCGGCCTTGCGTGAGGCGAATCGCCGACGACTCTCGATGTTGGGAGTCGCCCGCCCATGGAGCGGCGGCATGGGAAAACTGCTCGTCATGGCCTTGCATCCCTTATCATCTGGCCATCTCTCTGAAATGGCGTCTCATCGGTCGAGTTTGCACCGGAAATGCTGCATGATGGCTTAACGATTGTTCAGGAAAGCGGTTGCCGACATGAGGGGACGGGGCTGCGCAAAACTTGCACCGCCGCCTTGACTTTCCGGAGGCTGACCCATAGAGGCGCGGCTTCGAATTTTCCGTCACCCAAGAATCATTTGGACCCGATCATGAAGATCCGCAACTCGCTCAAGTCGCTCAAGGACCGTCACCGGGACAACCGCGTGATCCGCCGTCGTGGGCGCACCTACGTCATCAACAAGACGCAGCGTCGCTTCAAGGCCCGCCAGGGCTGAAGACGCGCGGCGGGGCGCTTTCGCCCTGCCTCTGCCAATCAGGCGCCCGGTCAGTTGCTGGCCGGGCGTTTTGGCGTGTCCGTCACGGCTGATCTGTGGCTGCGCGTGTTCGCCAGCCGTCGATGAGAACATCCAGCGCCAGGATGAAGCTGTCCCGGTCCGCCTCGACCTGAACCGCGCGAAGCGTCGTCCAGCCCGTGACGAGCGCCTGGACGGACCGCTGTGCGACGGCGGCCATCTCCGCGCTCAGGCCGAGCGCGGTCAACTCCTTCACGATCTGGCCGATCAGATGGTTGCCAGCTCCCCGCTGCGCGCGGGTGACGGCAATGAGCTGACGCGCATCGCGTATGGATGTCTGCGCGTCCCATAAGGCGATGCCGAAATCATGCAGCCATGCCCACCAGCTTTCTGCCGGCGGCACCGAGTCAAGGCAGGCCTTGAAAATGGAGATGGACATGAGTGCGTGGAGGGCCTGCTTGTCCTCCACATGCCAGTAAAGCGATGAGACGCTGACGCTGAGCCGGGTGGCGATCTTCCGCAGGCTGACCGCCGCCAGCCCTTCTTCCTTCAGCAGCGCAATGGCTTCCTCGACGATCCCGTCCTGATCCAGCTTCGCGAATGACATGCTGCTCCCTTGACAGTTTGCCGGTGAAAAAGCATCAATCGCTAAACGAACGATGTTCGATTAGGAGCGGGCCCCATGTATCCTTTCACCCCTGGCAGCTACGCGCCGCGCAACGGCTGGTACGTCGCCGCATTTGTGCGCGAAATCGGCGAGGATTTGCTCAGCCGGTGGATTCTGAACGAGCCGGTTGTTCTGTACCGCAAGGAAGATGGCACGGCCGTGGCGGTGGAGGGGCGCTGTCCGCACCGGCATTATCCCCTGGGCGCGAGCAAGCGCGTCGGCGATGCGATCCAATGCGGCTATCACGGCATCACCTTCGATTCATCTGGGGCCTGCACGATGGTGCCGAGCCAGAGCACCATTCCCGGTGTCTACCGGATCAAGAGCCACCCACTGGTCGAGCGCGGGCTATGGGCGTGGATCTGGCCAGGCGATCCCGACAAGGCGGACGAGTCGCTCATCCCGACGCTGGACGAGATCGGCTTCAACATTCCCGGCATGATCCCGGATGCCTTTTATTCCATGCATGTGGATGGGCGCTATCAACTGCTCAACGATAATCTGCTGGACCTGAGCCATCTCGGCTATCTCCATGCCACGTCGATCGGCACGCCCGATGATGCCGCGACGCCCGAAGTACGCGACCTCAATGATCGCCGCCTGTCGAGCCGGCGGATCATGCGCGATACGCCGATGCCGCCTTATCATGACCGCAGCGTGCACGACGGGCTGGTCGATCGTATCTCCGGCATGGATTTCTTCTTCCCCGGCTTTCACGCAGGGATTGGGGAATCCCGCTATCCGCAGGGTCATGAGAAGGCCGGCGAGGTGCTCCACACCAGCCGGGTCTGGCATGCCGTCACCCCGGCGAAGAAGACCAGCTGCAACTACTTCTTTGCGATGAGCGCGCCGTCACAGGCGCGGGTGGACGACGCCCGCCGGCGTCTCGAGCCGGTGCTGGATGAGGACAAGTTCGCGACCGAGGAAATCGAGAAGATCATTTCCACGCTGGACGTCCTCCCGCCCGAGCTGATGCTCAAAAGCGACGGAACGGCGGTGCAGGGGCGGCGTATCCTCCAGGCGATGATGGACCGCGAGAAGGCCGAGCTAGAGGGGGCCTGACCGTGAGCGGACGGCCCGCGCGTCAGGCGGCCAGCAGGTCGCGCTGATCGGGGTGGCGCTCGAAATAGGTGACGACGTAGCTGCACACCGGCCGGATCTTGAGGCCGCGTGCGCGCGCATCGTCGAGCAGCCCGGCGACCAGATCGGCCGCGACGCCCTTCCCCCGCAAAGCCGGTGGGGTGAAGGTGTGCGTGATCGCCAGCGTGTCGCCATCGCGCTCATAGGTAGCGAAAGCGATCTCGCCGTCCACTATGATCTCGTATCGATTGCGCTCGGCATTGTCCTGAACCGCGTGGGCCATGACCTGCTCCTTATTCTGCTGCCTCGGCAAAGGTGCTGCCGGGTCTTTTGGCAGCATACATCGCCATATCCGCGCGAGTAAGGGCGGAAAATTCCGTGTCACCTTGTTCGAGGGCCGTCCAGCCGACGGAAATAGACAGCGGCAGCAGCACGCCTTCGTGCAAGCAGGCCGATTCCGCGATCATGCGCTGGAGCCGCCGGGTGGTTTCCTCCACGGCCTCAGGGTCAAGATCGTCCAGCAACAACGCGAACTCATCACCGCCCATGCGGGCCGCGACGTCTGTAGACCGCAGCCCATTCGCGAGAAGGCGCGCCATATGCACCAGAGCGGCATCGCCGGCGCCATGGCCAAAGCGATCGTTGATCCGCTTCATCGAGTTCACATCGATGAACACCAGTGCGCATTTGCCTTCATGCCGTTCGAGCCGGTCCAGCCGATCCCGAAGGCAGTTCATGAAATGCCGCCGATTGTAGAGCGGGGTGAGCGTATCGCGAATGACGAGTCGTTCAAGTTCCTTGTTGGCGGTTTTAAGAAGGGACAGCTCCCGGCGGAGTATATCCAACTCCTGCTCAAGCGCTGAAATGTCAGGTGCGGGAAGATCGAGTGCGACCGTCCGCGCAGTGGCTTCCATCAAAGCTCTATCTCCTGTGCGCGACCGCAGCATGTAACCCTGTGAACTGGGTATAGTTCCAAGCTTTGCCTTTGTGCACTGCGGAACCCGCGTTCCGCCGTATGATCAGAGCGTTTTGACCGGTTGTGCGCCATGGCGCTGGTGTCTATGGGCTGAGACTTAAAGAGAAGTTTCCGGCCGGCGTTCCCGTTGACGCCAGGCAGCATGAGGACGGGGCGGCGAAGAATGGCGAAAATCGGTGTGATCATGGGCTCGCAGTCCGACTGGGACACGATGCGCCATGCCGTCGATATTCTGCAAGACCTTGAAATTGAATGCGAAACGCGGATTGTTTCGGCTCACCGCACACCGGATCGACTCGTCGATTATGCCAAGACGGCAGCAGGCCGAGGTCTGCACGTCATTATCGCCGGAGCCGGCGGAGCGGCGCATTTGCCCGGCATGGTCGCGGCCATGACTCGCGTGCCGGTGCTTGGTGTTCCGGTGCAATCGGCAACCCTCTCCGGCCTCGATAGCCTGCTTTCGATCGTGCAGATGCCGGGCGGCATTCCGGTCGGGACGCTGGCCATCGGCAAGGCCGGCGCCAAGAACGCCGGTCTGCTCGCAGCTGCAATATTGGCGAACAGCGACGCGGCGCTTGCGGATCGACTGGATGCATGGCGCGCGGCGCAAACGGATTCGGTGGCGGGCAGCCCGCAATGACCTCCCCCATGACGATTGCGCCGGGGTCGACCATCGGCATCGTCGGCGGCGGCCAGCTTGGCCGGATGATCGGCATGGCCGCGATCCAGCTTGGCTATCGGGTCCATATTTTCGCGCCAGAGGAGAGCGGCCCCGCGTCAGACATTGCAAGTGCGTGGACGCAGGCGCCCTATGAGGACGACGCCGCGCTCACGGCCTTTGCAGACGCGGTCGATATCATCACCTATGAATTCGAGAATGTGCCGAGCAACGCTGTCGCCTTGCTCGCTAAGCTCGGGCACGTCCGGCCCAATGCCCGCGCACTGGCGGTCGCGCAGGACAGGTTGCTGGAAAAGAGCTTCGTCGCCGGCCTTGGCGGACGGACGGCTCCCTATGCGCCCGTCTCCAGCGGCGCGGTACTGCAGGATGCAATCGCGCGGATCGGCGCGCCGGCCATCCTCAAGACAACGCGCTTTGGCTATGACGGAAAGGGCCAGGTCCGGCTGATGGATGCGGCGCCCGAGACTCTGGATAGCGCCTGGAACGCGATCGGCTGCAATCCGGCTGTCCTGGAAGGGTTCGTCACCTTCGACCACGAGTTTTCGGTGGTGCTCGTGCGCGGACAGGATGGCAACGTGCGCTTCTGGGATTCGCCGCATAATGTGCATGTCGACGGCATTCTCGCGACATCCACGCTGCCGGCTCCGGCGGTCGTGCTCGCGCAGGTGCCCGAAGCGCGGGCGATTGCTGCGCGAGTCGCTCAGGCTCTGGAATATGTTGGCGTGCTTACGCTGGAGTTCTTTGCCGGGGCCGCCGGGCCGATCTTCAACGAGATGGCGCCGCGCGTCCACAATAGCGGGCACTGGACCATTGAGGGCGCTGTCACCAGCCAGTTCGAGAACCATGTCCGCGCCGTCTGCGGCCTGCCGCTCGGATCGACGGCGCTCGCCGCGCCGGCCGTCTCCATGCAGAATCTGATCGGGGACGAGGCCAAAGAGTGGGAAGCGATTCTGGCCGACGAGACCGCGCATCTCCATCTCTATGGCAAGAACGAAGCACGCCCCGGCCGCAAGATGGGCCATGTGACGCGCGTGCACACAAGCGATAGCGCGGCATGACGATGGACGCGCGTCCAGAAATCGTGCTGCTGCTCGCGCGCGCCGACAATGGCGTGATTGGCAGCGAGGGCGACATTCCCTGGCGGATTCCCGGCGATCTCAAGCGCTTCAAGGCCATGACCATGGGCACGCCAATGCTGATGGGCCGCAAGACCTTCGACAGCCTGCCCGGGCTGCTGCCGGGCCGTCGCCACATCGTGCTGACCCGCGACCGTGCCTGGCAGGCGGAAGGCGCAGAGGTGGTCCACAGCGTCGATGAAGCCCTTGCCGCCGCGCAGGCGCCGGTGCTGTCGGTGATTGGCGGTGCGGAAGTTTATCGGCTGTTCGAACCGCTGGCCGACCGGCTGGAGATCACGCAAGTACATCTCTCGCCGCCCGGCGACGCGCGCATCGATGCGCCCGATCCCGCCCGGTGGGATGAGACGATGCGCGAGGATCACCCGGCGGAGGGCGCAGTCGCCGCCTTCAGCTACCGCACATTTCTGCGGCGCGGAGCCTGATCGCGGTGCGCATGCGAGCCGCCATCGGGGCTGGCGCCCGCGCGTCGCTCCGCCTATAGGCGCCCGCCATGGAACGGATCAGCAGCGATCAGCCGATACCGGCACATTTGCGCGGTGCCATCATTGCCCTCGGCAATTTCGACGGTTTTCACCGGGGCCATCAGGCCGTGGTCGGCCGCGCCGTGGAACTGGCCCGTGCGCAGGGCCGTCCGGCCATTGTCGCGACCTTCGATCCGCATCCCATGCGCCTCTTCCGGCCGGATGCGCCCTTCTTCCGCCTGACCACGCTCGATCAGCGCGAGCGCCTGTTCGGCGAGGCGGGCGCGGATGCCATGCTGGTCTTCCACTTCACGGCTGAGCTGGCCTCGCACAGCGCGGAGGACTTCGTGGCCATGCTGGCGACGGAACTTGGCGCGGCGGGGGTGGTGACCGGCGAGGACTTCACCTTCGGGCGCGGGCGCTCGGGCAACGTCACCGCCTTGCGCACGCTTGGCGCGGTGCATGGCCTGGCGGCCGAGGCCGTGGCGCCGGTGCGCGACGAGCAGGGCGAGATCATCTCCTCCAGCCGCGTGCGCGAGGCCTTGCTGGCCGGTGACTGCGCCACGGCGACGGGCCTCCTCACGCGTCCTTTCGCGATTGCCGGCGAAGTCATCGATGGGGACAAGCGCGGCCGGACCATCGGCTTCCCGACCGCCAATATGGAGATGGGCCATTATCTGCGCCCGGCTTACGGCATCTATGCCGTGCGCGCGCGGTTGCCCGATGGGCGAATCGTCTGCGGCGCGGCCAATCTTGGCATCCGCCCGACCTTCGTGCCGCCGCGCGAGCTGCTGGAGACCTATTTGTTCGATTTCTCCGGCAGCCTCTACGGCCAGACGCTGGAGATCGCCCTCATCGAACGGCTGCGCGGCGAGCGCAAGTTCGACAGCCTGGATGCACTGGTCGAGCAGATGAGCGCCGATGTCGTGCGGGCGCGGATCATCCTCGGGGCCTAATCATGCCTTGTCACCGCGCAGGTCTCCAGCAAGACTTGCGCTGACAAGGAGAGGCCACGGATGACCCAACAGAACGGCACTGCCCCAACCATCGATCGCGCACCGACTATCGAAACGCCCAGGCTGATCCTGCGGGCGTTTCGTGCTGCCGATGCCGAGCCCTTGTGCGCGGCCATGGCGGACGATGACTTCGCGCGGTTCATCACCAAGGAAGGGCGCGGCCTTAGCTATGGCGAAAGCTGGCAACGCTTCTGCAGTCTCGCCGGCCATTGGGTCGCGCGCGGCTATGGCAATTTCGCGGTGGAAGAGAAAGCGAGCGGGGCATTCATCGGCCATGTCGGGCCGATGAACCCGCCCGGTTGGCCGGCGTTCGAGATCGGCTGGTGCATCTTTCCGTCCGCACAGGGCAAGGGCTATGCAGCGGAGGCGGCAGCCGCCGCCTTCCGCTGGTCGCACGAGGCCCTTGGCCAGAGTGAGACGCTGCACATGATCGCCGATGACAATGTGCCGAGCCAGAAGGTCGCGCGCGCCCTGGGCGCCGAGCCGGGTGAGATCTGGACGCCCTTCTGGCCGGATGCCAAGCCGGTGCGCCAATGGTGCACGCGCTGGGAGGCTTTGACCCGGTCGCCGGCCTACGCGCGGCTGGAGGGGTGATAGGTGCCCCGCGCGGCTTAGCGTTTGCCCCACCAGAAGGTGTAGCCCAGCGCCAGTCCGCCGGAAAACTGGTCGCGCGCGCCATAGGCCCGCACGACCGGCGAATCGGCGGCATCGCCGACTAGCCGGTCGTAACGGGCATAGCCATGGAGGCTCCAGCGGGCATCGAGCTGGCGGATCAGGCCGGCAGCGGCACCGACGGACTGAACGCCGCCATTCGCCTCGAACACCGGCAAGTGCGAGGCGGCGGCTTGCGCGGGCGACACGCCGAACCATGTGCGCTGGTGCTTGCCGCTGCCGAGCGTCACGCGCGGGCCGACCGACACCAGCCAACGGTCCCCATCGCGCATGATCCAGTCGGCACTGACCGATCCGACCAGCGCCTCATGGCCGGTCACGCCCTGGCGCAGATCGGCGCGCAGGCGGAAGGAAGGGGCGAGAAACATCTGCACGAACCCGCCGAGCTCCAGCGAGCGGTTGACCTTGACGAAGCCGGGAACCTCGTCCGCCTTTCGCTTGCCTTCCACGGCCATGGATGGGCCGACCTCAAAACCGCCGACACTCACGACCGGGATGCCGAAGCTCTCGTCCGGCGCTTCGAACTCGAAAGGTTCATCGCCGCGTGCGATGTCGCCTTCCAGAAAAGGCCGGACGGACAGGCTGTCCGCACCGGGAAAGCTGGGCTGGATTTCCGGCCCGATGGCGATGCGCACGCGGCGCGGTTCCTTCTCCTTTGCGGAGGCGGTCGACGCGAAGGCACCGAGCGTGAGGCCGAGCGTCAGCGCCAGTACGACAGGACGGGCGAAGGGAGCAGATGGCGGGCAGAAAGGCATCAGGCGCAGGCCTCCGGTTTTGGGGTGACGGTCAGTCTGGCCCGGCCATGCGCCGGATCAAAGCCGTTTCGACCTCGGGTGAATGGTCGCGGCGGTCGTTTGGTTGCGACTTGCCTTGTCGCTGGATCTAGCGGCTCGTCTGTGGGTTGTGCAAGCGCAGGAACAGCAAGATGGAAACGCCAAGGCCGGCAGCGGCCACCCAGAGCGGGGCATTATATCCGCCAGTGGCATCCGCCAGTGCCCCGACCCAGAGCGGGCCAAGCCCGGCCATCAGCATGAAGCTGGCATATTGCACGGCGTACAGCGCACCATAATGGGTGATGCCGAAGTAGCGGGCGGTCAGATAGCCGATGAGGTCGGCTTCCGCGCCCATGGCCGTGCCAAGCGCGATGGCGCCGACCCAGGCGAGCGTTGCGCCGCCGGTCGCCAGCGCGATGCACCCCAGCGCGCACAAGGCGCAGCAGGCCGCCGCAATGCGTGGCGCAGGCACCCGATCTGCCAGCCAGCCGACAACGATCCGGCTGACGATCACGGAGCCGCCGATGAGCCCCGCCAGCGATCCCGCGGAGCGGGCATCCAGGCCGGATTCCCGCAGCATCGGGACGAAATGGGGCAGCAAGCCGGCAAAGGAGAGCGCCATCATGCCGAAGGATGCCAGCACCAGCAGGTAGAGGGGCGAGCGCATCTGGGCGCGGGCCATGCCGCCTGCGCTATCGGGCGTCCGGGGGCTGCGGAGGTTGGGCAGGCTGAGCGCCGGGATGACGCCCATCGCGGCAATGGCGGCGAGCGCCAGATAGCCGGCCTGCCAACCCCGTTCTGCCACAATGATGGCCAGAACAGGCGGCACGACGGCGGCGGAAATGCCGATGCCCACCTGCGTCAGGCCGAGCGCCAGTCCGCGTGCGCGGTCGAAGACGGCATTGACGGCGCGTGTGTAGGCTACGGGCGACGAACAGGCGGCCAGGAGGCCTATACCTGCCATCACGCTCATATAGCCGGCGACCGAATGGACGACGGTCCCGAGCAGCGCGAATCCGCCGCTCAGCGCCAGTGAGCCGGCGACGGCAGGCCAGCGCGGGCCGACGCGGTCGATCAGCCAGCCGGCGATGGGCAGGGCGATGGCCAGCGCCACCGTCGCCAGGAAGAAGGCTGCGCCCAGCGTCGTGCGGCTGAGGCCGATCGCGCTCTCGAGATCTTTCGCGAAGATGCCCGCCGAGTAGGTCAGCAATCCGGCAATCCCCAGTCCCGAGCCGCAAGCGGCGGCGAGGACCACCGGCCAGCCATGGCGGAACTCGGACGGGGATGCTGGCGTGCTCACGCGGTGGCGGTCTCAGCCATGGCCGTCGCGCGGGCGCGGCGATAAGCGAGCCAGAGGAAGACGCAGCCCAGCAGCGGAGCCACCGTCACGGCAGACATGGCATAGCGCAGCGATTCGGTGCCGAACTGCGGCGTCAGCGCATCACTGGCCGCACCGACCATGAGCGGCGCCAGCGCCGAGCCGATGATGCCCGACGAAGCGAGCAACAACATCGATGCAACCGCGCGGGTCTGCGGCGTGGCCAGTCCCATGGCTGCGGAGAAGCAGGGGGTGATGCCGCTGGAGAGCAGGAAGTTCATGATCGCCGCCGCGCCCAGCGTGAGGCCCAGCGACGGCGCGAAGCAGAAGGCGATGAAGAAGGGGATGGACAGGGGCAGCGCAATCAGGGGCACCATGAGGCTGTCGATCTCCCGCCCGTGCTTCTTGGTGAAGTAGCTGGCCATGAAACCGGATGCAATGGCGCCAGCGATGCCGCCCAGGCCGACCGAGGGCGCGATCAGGGCGCCCACTTCGGCAAGGCTGACGCCATGGCTGCGCAGCAGGAACGCCGGCGCCCACACCGGCAGCACGCCCGCGCCCATCGCCGAGATCCCCATGCCGACGGCAAGCATGCGGAAGCCCGGCACGTCGAGCAGGAAGCGGATGGATTGGGGGAGGTTTCGCATCCCGTTATCGGCCGCGTCTGGCTCGTCATGCATGCCACGTTGCGGCTCCTTCATGGTCAGCGCGAGCAGCAGCACGAAGGCGAGGCCCGCGCCGCCGCAGATGAAGAACATCGTCCGCCAGCCGAATATCGCGGCCAATATCCCCGCCGCGATCGACCCGCCGACGATGCCCACAAAGGCGCTCGACTGATAGATGCCCAGCGCACGCGGCCGCCGATCCTTGGGATACAGGTCGGCAATGACGGAGATGGCGACCGGAAAGGCCGTCGCCTCGCCGACACCGACCAGAACCCGGGTGAGCGCAAGCGACACAAAGCCTTCGGCAAGGCCGGTCAGCGCCGTGGCGCCGGACCAGATGGCGACGCCGAGCAGCAAGATTTTCTTGCGATTGCCATGGTCCACCCAGCGGGCGATGAAGATGCCCACGATCAGGTTGAACAGCACGAAGGCCGTGCCGGACACAAGGCTCATTGCCGTGTCGCTCAACTGCAGATCGGCCTTCACCGGATCGACGACGATGCCGAGCAGCGCCCGGTCGGCATAGTTGAACACATTGCTCACGAAGAGCAGGAACAGAGTATAGCCGGGCAACCAGGCCCCGCCGTGCTGCGTCTTCGTCACCGTCTTCTCTCCTGATCGGCCCTGCCTCTTATGGGAGGTCTGCTTCGTGCGGCGGCCTTGGTGGTGGTCGTATGTGGCTGGGTCAGCTCTTGTCGGCAGTCTCCAGTCCCAGCAGTTCAGCGGCGTTGAGGCCGAGGATCTTGCGCTGCTCCTCGTCGCTCAGGCGGGCATGGAAGCCCAGCGGATCGGGCTCAGACATGTCGAAGGGATAGTCGGTGCCCAGGCACAGCTTGTCGGCGCCATGGGTGCGCACGAGGCTGTCGAGCTGGTCCTGATCGAACACCAGCGTATCGAGCCACAGCTTGCGCAGATAGCTGGATGGCTCGTGCTGGCAATGCTCGCTGCAATCGCCGCGCGCGCGCCAGCCATGGTCCATCCGGCCCCAATAGCCGGGGATGTAGCCGCCGCCATGGGCCACGCAGATGCGCAGGCCGGGGTAGCGATCCAGCACGCCGCCGAAGATCAGATGGCCAATGGCCAGCGTCGATTCGAGCGGATTGCCGATGAGGTTGTTGAAATAATATTCGCTCATCCGGTTGGCATGGGTGAAGCCCAGCGGGTGGATGAAGAGCAGGATGCCCAGCTCCTCGGCGGCCGCGAAGAACGGCCGAAACTCCTCGGCATGGAAATCGCGGCCATTGACGTTGGAGCTGATCTCGATGCCGCGCAGATCGAGCTCGCGCACGCAGCGGCGCATTTCCTCGACGGCAAGGCCGACATCCTGCAGCGGCACCGTGCCCATGCCGACCAGCCTGTCAGGGTGCTGTGCGACCGCGGCCGCCATGCCGTCGTTGACGGTGCGCGCCGCTTCCCGTGCGACATCGGCATCGGCATAATAGAAATATTGGCCGGGGCTGGGGCTGATTGCCTGCACGTCGATTCCGAGCCGGTCCATATCGGCCAGCCGCTGGTCGAGCGTATTGAGCGTGCGGCCCATCGTCGCGAACTGGGCGCGGTTGACCTCACTCGTTTTCGCACTGGTGAAATCGTTGATGCCGGGCGGCGGGCCGGGGTGGCGGGCCTGCACGATGGCGTCGGCAGAGGGAATGCCGAGGTGGCAATGGATGTCCACCACCAGATGCTTGCCGCGCGCGGCGACCTTGATCGGCTGGCGGTCGCCACAGGTGGTGATGGTCATGCGTTTGCTCCTGCGGGATGAATGGTGCCGCTGCACGGGCCGAAGCCGATGGGCACATAGCCTTCCGCCATCGCGCGGCCCTTGAGGGTGAGGGTGTCGCCATCCTCCAGCCAGCGGCGGGTTGTGCCGTCTGGCAGCTCGATGGTCTCGCCATCGCGCAGCACGATCTCGGCGAGGCAGCCGCGTGCTTCCTGGGCGGCGCCCGAAACGGTGCCGGTCGCGATCAGGTCGCCCGCTTCCAGCGGTGCCCCGTTGGAGGCCTGATGCGCGACCATCTGTGCCAGCGTCCAATAGAGTTCGGCGAGATTGCTGCGCACGATGCGGGCGCTCGATCCTGCCGCATTGGCGAAGTCGGCGGTGAGTTCGATGTTGATGCCGCCTGCCGCGCGATCCTGCGCATCGAGCAGATGGGCGGCGACCGCCGGCTCGTCGCCCGGCCGACCGCGCGCGGCCACGCGGAAGGGCGCGAGCGCTTCCATCGTCACGATCCACGGGCTGATCGTGGTGAGGAAGCTCTTGCCCAGATGCGGCCCCAGAATGGATTCGAAGAACTGGATGCCGCGCGCCGACCAGTCATTGACGAGACAGCAGCCGAATATGAGGTCTTCCGCCTGCGCCACACTAATGCGCTGCCCGAGCGGATTGCCGCCGCGCAGCCACACGCCGAACTCCAGCTCGAAGTCGAGCATCGGCTCCGGCGCGAACTGGACATTGCTGCTGCCGGGCGGGGCTTCAAACTGGCCCCGCGGCCGGACGACCGGCGTGCCATCTTCGCGCACGGAGCTGGCGCGTCCGTTATAGGCAACCGGCAGCGAGAGCGCAGCCAGCGGCGGCGCCTTCTGCGCCATCCGCGCGATATGATCGTAGGATGTGCAGAAATCCGTGAAGGCCGTGGGCTTGAGCGGCATCAGCAGCTCCGCCTCGGCCATCGGCACCAGCATGGTCTGGAGTTGCTGCCGGTCGCCCGGCCCATCGGCGCGGAACAGGTCGGAGAGGCGGGCGCGCAGGGCGCTGACTGATGCCGGGCTGGCGGCCAACAGGGGCGCGAGCGATGGGCCGGCCATGGCCGCCGCAGCCTCTGCCGCGTCGCCATCCAGCAGGGCGGCGGCGTGGAGCTGGGGTACATCGATGATGTACGCACCCAGCGCCACACCGCCGCGCGCCACCCCCCGGTGACGGAACAGGCCAAAGGGCAAATTCTGGATCGGGAAATCGCTGTGAGCCGCGTTTGCGCTTTCGACCCAGCTTTTACGCTGCGGGTCGTGCGTCGCGTTGATCTCAATGGGCATGGTCGCACCCTTCTGCATGGCTTTGCATTTCATGATGGTAGCGGCCCATCGCGCCGAACAGATCGCGCTGCTGCTCCGGCGTGAACTGCGCCCCCCATTGCTTGTAGAGCGAGAAGACGTTGGCGACGATCCGCTCGGGGTCGCTCCAGCCGCGGAACTCCTGCATGTTGATGTCGCGCGCGGCATCCTCATAGGAAAGGCCAGCCTCGAACCGCTTGCGCGATTCATCGCGGACATATTCGAAATAAGCCTGCATGTTGCGGACGGCCGTCGTGTCCGTGATCGGGCCATGGCCGGGCACCACCACCTGCGGATCGAGATCGACGATATATTGGCAGGCGGCGATCCAGTTCTCGACCGGACCGGCCCACATGATCGGATGCCCCTCGTTGAACAGCAGGTCGCCGGTGAACACCACACGATCCGCCGGCACCCACACGATCGTGTCGGAATCCGTGTGTGCCGGGCCGAGGTCGATCAGCGAGACCGCCTTGGAGCCGACGTTGAGATCGAGCCGCCCATCGAAGGTGCGGTTTGGCAGCGTCAGCTCATCCACGCCGGAGAAATCGAACTTGCGACCCATGGTTTCATAAAGAAACGCGCCCGTATCGCCCATCTCGGTATAGACGTTCTTGAGGTTGGCGAGCATCTTCGGGTTGAAGCCGGCCATTTCCTTCTTGGCTTCGTTGGTGCCGATGATCTCCGCATCCGCCACCAGCCCGTTGCCGAAGAAATGGTCGGGGTTGGCATGGGTGTTGACCAGCCGCTCGATCTTCGCGGCTTCCGGCACCTTGGCCTTAAACCGTTCCAGCATCTCGCGCGTCAGCGGCACGCTCATCAGCGTATCGACCAGCAGTGTCTCGCCGTCGCTGGCGATCAGGCCCGCATTGGACCAGCCCCATGTGCCGTCCGGCTGAACATAGCCATAGAGGCCATTGCCGATGTCATGAATGCCTTGGGTGAAAGGCCAGTTGGCCATCCGTCTCTCCTGTCGATATCCGTCAAAGCTTAGCGATTGCGCGCGGTCCAGCAATTCCTATTTGCAGGAATATATTTTTCGCGCCAAGCGTAGCACCATGGGTGAAGCGAAAAAACCGCGCAAACGGGGGCAGGGCCGGCCGGCCGAAAATGGGGTTGGGCGCGAGGTCGTACTGCAAACGGCGGAACGGCTTGTGAAGGAGCATCCGCCCGAGCGCATCTCGATTGCGATGATCGCGCGGGAAGCGGGCGTGGACCCGGCGCTGGTGCGCTATTACTTCAAGGACCGCAGCAACCTGCTTCTGGCGGTTGCGACCTCGATGATGGACCGGGTGCCCTATAGCGCCCGCGATCCGCGCCCGGCGCATGAAGTGGTGGAAGACAATATTCGCCGCACGGCGCGGTTTACTCGCTCCAACCGCCATATCCACCGGCTGATGGTCGACGAGCTGGCCGACGCGAAATCGTCCGACGTGGGCGAGCGCCTCGGGGAGATGAACCGCGAGGCTGTCGCCTGGCTGGGCGAAGTGCTCGCGCGGGACTCCAGTTCGATCAGGGACGTCGATCCGGCCCTGCTTCACGTCGCGGTCCTCGGACTGTTCGACTTCTTTGCGACTGCCGAGCCCGTGGTCAGGCAACTCTTCCCGGCAGATATCGCTGCCGAGGAGCTGACCAGCCGATATGAGGAGTTCGTCGTCGACCTGCTGATGAACGGCCTGCGGCCCCGCACCTAGCTGGCGCCTTCCGCCACGCAGCGGTTGCGCTGGGTGCCAAGGCCAGTGATCGTCCCTTCCATCTCGTCGCCCGGCTGCAGGAACACGCCGAAGGCGGAGCCATTGCCATAAGGCGAGCCGGTGCAGATCACGTCGCCCGGCATCAACTCCACGCGGTCGGAGAGATAGGCAATCTGCCGCTCGATGCTGACCATCATGTCGCGCGTCGACTCGTTCTGGTAGACCTTGCCGTTGACCGACAGGGTGATCGTCAGATCATAGGGATCGGCGACATACTGCCGGGGCACGATCATCGGGCCGAAGGGCAGGAAGGTCGGGAAGCATTTGCCCGAGAGCCAGTCCGCACCCAGCCCGCCGGCATCGCGCCGGAAAATCTGCTCGCGCGCGGTGACGTCGTTGACCACCACGAAGCCGGCGACATGGTCCATGGCCTGCGCGGCGGAGACATGGCGGGCCGGCTTGCCGATCACCACGCCCAGTTCCAGCTCCCAGTCCGGCTTGATGACGTTGCGCGGCAGCACCACGGCATCGCGCGGACCGACCACGCAGGAGGGCAGCTTGATGAAGCAATAGGGTTCCGCCTGCGCGCGGGCGTCCATCATCTCCTCGACTTTGCGGCGGCGCTCGTCGTCGCTCATCGCCTCGGCATCGGCCGTGCGCATCGAGGGGTCGCCCATGACAAGGCCGACGACATGCTTCTTGTAATTGGCGCCGGTGCAGAACACCTGCCCGGGGCGATAGGGCGCCCGCACATCCGCCTCGGCAAAGCTCTGCGCACCGGCAAAGGCCGCCTCGTCAGCGGCCCAGCGCTCGATCTGCGGCAGGATCTCGTCCCACGCCGCCAGAAGGCCGGGCAGGTCGCGCTGCTCGCCCCAATGGGCCAGCGGGACGAAGCGATCGTCGCGGACGAGCACGGCAGCCGTGCCCACTGTCGCCAAACCAACCGTCATCAATAGGGCTCCTTGAGTTTCTGCATCGTTCCGCCGAGCATCTTGTTGGCATCCACCTGATTGCCGCCGGCCATCTCGATCTCGCCGATCCGCACCGAGTTTTCTACCACCATCCGCGCGCGCTCGAACCGGCGCAGGCCAAAGGCGGTCAGTGCGGCTTCGACATCGTCGGTCTTCGCCATCTCATCGGCGAGTACGAGGCCATCCTCGGCAGCGAGGCCGGCGCCCGAGGCCATATGCGGCGTGGTGGCATGGGCGGCATCGCCGATCACCACCACGCGCCCCTTGTGCCAGGGCAGGGGCAGGAGCTGCCATTCGAGCGGGCGGTAATTGACCAGCGAGTCTTCGCCGAGGCTTTCCCGGATTTTGACGATGTCGCCGCCATAGGGCGCGAGCAGCTCGGCGACGCGTGGCAGCATGTCCTCATCGGCATACCAGGGGTTGTCGGGCACATGCTCGAGGATGAATGCGTAGAGCTTATCCTGCGAGATCGGATTGAGGCCGAGCTTGACCGGGCCGCCGATGTACATTTCGGCGCCGTTGAGACCCTCGGGGCGGTCGGCGACGATGCGCCAGCAGCCCTGTCCGGTGAACTGCGGAGCCGGCGCATCGGGGAACAGGGTCTTGCGCGTCTTGGACTGGATGCCATCGGCCGCGACGACCAGATCGACGGTGCGCTCCGTGCCATCGGACAGGGCGACGGTCACCCCGTCCCCGCTTTCCCTGAACCCGCGCGGCTCGACGCCCAGCGTTACGGTGACGTCGGCCTTGCGAACATGCTTCTGCAAGATGGCATGAAGCACCGGGCGCATGATGCCGCCGCTCGAATCGATGGGAGCGAGCCCGGCATGGCGCGGCGTTTCCATCACCACCGCGCCGTCCGGCGTGCGCAGGCGAAAGCCGGTGCCGACAAAGCCCTGCTCGCGGATTTCATCCAGAATGCCGAGGTCATCGAACGCCCGCAAGGACAGGCCGGTGACGCTGATGCCAGCGCCATAAGCGCGCCATTGCGGGTCGATATCGATCAGTTCCACGGCGACGCCGCGTTTGGCGAGCGACAGGCTCGCGCTCATGCCACCGACGCCGCCGCCGACGACCAATGCTGTACGGATCATGCTGTAAGCGCCTTTCTTAGGCCGGAACCTGCCACAGGCCCTTGTCGGGCTGCATTTCGGCATGGGGCACATTGCCGGTGATGATGCGACCGGTGCCCCATTGATCGATGGTGTTCGGTCCCGGCTCATAATGCGTGACCTGCCAGCTGTTCTCGTCCACTTCCTCAAGATCGGAGGTGTACTCGACGGCATTGCCGTTGGGCGTGACGAAATAGCTGAAGGTGTTGTTGCCCGCGGTGTGCCGGCCCGGCCCCCAGCTCAGCTTGATGCCGCTCTCATGCATCCGTGCGAGGCCGCGCATCAGCTCGTCCACCGAACTCACGTCGAACGCGATGTGGTTGAGTGCCGGCGGTCCGGGGAGGATCGCGAGGCGGTGGTGCGCCGAGTTGCAGCGCAGGAAGACCATGAACTTGCCGATCCAGTCGGACAGGCGGAAGCCCAGCGCCTTCTGGTAGAAGTCTGCGAGCGCGACATGGTCAGGCGAGTGGAACACCACATGGCTGATGCCGATGGGGATGGCCTCGCCCTTGTCGAGCTTGCGGAACTCACGCGGGGTGCTGTCGCAGATCACCTCCATCGCCCGCCCGTCAGGATCGAAGAAGCGGAAGGCGAAGCCCCCGGCCGGGCCGCTGGCCGGGGCGGGTTCGCTGATGATCTTCGCGCCGGCTGCCTTCACCTGTTCGAAGATGGCGAGCACATCCTCCTTGGAGGCGGCGGAGAAGCCGACAAGATCGGTCTTCTTCTCCGCGTCTTCCCGCAGCACGATCACATAGGGGTGGGGCATGCCTTCGGCGGCGAAGTAGACGCGGCCGTCCTGCTCCGCGACCTCAATCAGCCCCCAGGTCTTGCCGTAGAACTCGCGTTCCTTGGCAAGGTCCGGCACGGCCATGGCGACATAATGAAGATCGGTAACGCTAACCATGCATAACTCCCTGGATGAGCCTGACCTTGCTCAGAACTTGCCGCCGATACGCAGACCGTAGGTCCGGGGCTGTTCTGCGCTGGCCGTGACCAGCGAGGCCGATGTGATGTTGCCGGTGATGAGGCGCTGATTATTCTCGATATTGTTGATGTACGCCGTGACGAAGAACCGGTCATCCTCCGTTGCGAGCGTCAGCGACGCATAGCTCACAAACGCCGCTTCCGACCGGAGATAGGGCAAATAGTCCGCCGTAGAATAGCTCGATCCACGATAGCGCGTCCCGCCCTGCAGCACAGCCTTGTATGTGCCGAGCGGAATGGTCTGCTGCGCGTCGAGATTGAACGACCATTTCGGCGAGTTGAACGCCTGGTTGCCCGAGCAGTCGATACGGAACACGCTGATCGTGCCACCGGGCGTGACCTGCAACTCTGGCGTCGAGGCGCAGGTGGTGTTGGCCGGCAGGCCCTGATTCGGCGCGAAGTAGACGAAGCTGTCATATTTCGTGTCGAGATACTGCACATTCGCCGAGAGCAGGGTGTTCGGCGTGGCCATGAACTCCACGTCGAGATCCAGCCCCTTGATCGTGCTGTTGCCGATGTTGCGCGTCAGGAACACGGTCGAGGGCGGCGTGCCGAGATCATAGCCGAACTGGCTGAACTGCTGGTCCTTGTACTTCCACAGGAAGCCCTCGAGGTTTACCTGCAGGCGGTTGTCGAGGAACCGATTCTTGGTGCCGATGGTGTAGGCGTCGATCGTTTCCGGCCGATAGGTTTCAAGGCCGCGTGCGAAGTTGAAGCCGCCGGCGTGATAGCCCGTCTCGAAGCTGGCATAGACCATGTTGCGCGGCGAGAAATCATATTGCGCGGCCAGGCGATAGGTGAACTTGTTGTTCGTCAGGCCGGAATTGATGGGGATTTGCGAGCGCAGGACAAAAGGTGCGGTCTGTGATCCGCCCGCGATCGGCGGCAGGGCGAAGAGCGGGACCGGCGTGATCGGGATACCGCGCTGGCCATAGAAGGCCTGCAAATCGGCTTCCGTCTCCGCCAGAGGGATGAACGGCAGGGTGGGGCAGATATCCTGCGGCGGCGCGGGATTGCCGCAGAACAGGATGTAGACATTCGAGGTGCCGTCGAACCGCTTCTTGTCCGAGGTGTAACGCGCGCCGGCCGTCAGGCTCAGCTGTTCGACAGGGCGCACGGTGAGCTTGCCGAAGCCTGCCCAGCTCTCCGTTTTCGTCCGAAAATTCTGGTAGGGCGAGAGGCTCTGCTGGTTATAGCGGGCGACTGCTGCGATTTCCTCATCGAAGTACATCGCGCCAATCAGATAATCGACCGAGGGGCCGAAGTCGCCGGTCCAGCGGGCTTCGACGCTGGTCTGCTTGTCCTTTTCCTTGGTGTAACCTTGGCGGAACACGCCGTTGAAGGCATATTCGAGGTCCGCCTCGCGATAAGCGGGCTGGACCGTCAGCGTACCGGCGGGCGTGGTGTAGTTCAGCTCGGCAGTTATGCCCCAATAGTCATTGTCGTTGAACGGCACGCCATCCACGACCGCGCCGGCCCGGCCGACCTGCGTGAAGAAGCGCGGCGCCAGATAGGCGTTGGAGGCCGGATCGAGCAGGCCCTGTTGGGTCGAGAAGTTGCTGGGCACGAACTGATATCCCGAGGGGCCGTTCGGGCCGAAGGTCGGGTTGACGGCGCCCAGATAATAGCCGCTGCTGCTCGCGCCGCCCTGGTGGGCATAATCGGCAGCGACACGAAGCGAGAGATCCGGCGTCGGCTCGGCATAGATCTGCAGGCGGCCGCCATGTTCGCGCTGGTTGCCGGTGCCGTCGGTCTGGAAGGCATCGTGGCTGGAGAATGTGCCGGCGGCACGCAGGGCGACAGTTTCGCCGAGCGGCACGTTCAGCGCGGCCTGGCCGGTGAACCAGTTATAATTGCCATAACCCAGGGTCGCGCTGCCGGATGTCTCGCCCAGCTTGGGCCGATTGGGGATGACATTGATGGCGCCCGCCGTGGCGTTACGCCCATAGAGCGTGCCCTGCGGTCCCTTGAGCACTTCGACGCGCTGCAGATCGTAGAACACGCCCGAGGTCGAGGTGGGGCGGCCGATGTAGACCCCGTCATAGTTGAACGAGATCGCCGGGTCCGAATAGGCGTTGACGGTGGAGTTGCCCACGCCGCGCACGAAGAAGACCGTCGTCGGCCCGCCGCCGCCGGATGCGGACAGGGACGGGGAGATGCGCGAGAGGTCTTCCGCGCGCACCACATTCTGGCGGGTCAGTTCCTCGGGCCGAATCACATCGACGGCGAGGGGGGTGCGCTGGCTGTTCTCTTCCACGCGCTGGGCGGTGACGATGATGTCGACCAGGCCACCATCATTGGTCGTATCGGCCGGCGAAACCGCGGCGCCCTGCGCAGCGACAGCGGTGGGGATGAAGGCGGCGCACGCGACGGTGCACAACAACAAAGCTCTCATGTTCACTCTCCCAAGACGGCTCTCAGCGACCGTTAATTCCTGATGTACGGAATTATGGATCGCCTGACAAGCGGTCTTCTGAGAGCGCGTCGATCATCTTGATAAAGAATGAGAATGTGGGCGGTGCTGCCCAGACGCAAAAAGGGCGGCCCGTAAACCGAGCCGCCCTTCTGTGATATACGCGGAGCAGCGCCGGGAGGCGCTACCCCTCAGATTCAGTCGCGAATTGCGCGTCCGGTGTTTTCCAGCGCGGCGCCCGTGCGGTCGGCTGCGGCATCGGCACCACGGCTGATGTCGTCGCCCACGCGATCCGCCGCAGCGCCGGCTTCGCGCGCGCCCTGCTGGATGTCGTCGCCGATCCGGTCTGCGGCGGCGCCGGCCTCGCGGCTCGCCTCGCGGGATTCCTGCGCGGCATGGTCACCGGCATGCTCGACATCGTTGCCGACGGCATCGGCCGCTTCGCTGGTTTCCTGCTGCGCCTTCTCACTGCAGGCTGCGATGGGCAGCGAGATGAGGGCCAGGCTGGCGAGAGTGGCGGGAAGTTTCATGGATAACCTCGTTCGATTGCTGCGCGGCGGACTTGCGCGCCGCTGAAATGGGGATTTGATAGGGCTGATCGGCGTCGGCTAGTTGACGTGGACGCCGCCGAGCGAGCCTAGCACGCCAAAGGCCTGCAGCAGCCAGAGCACCACCGCGATCACCACGACGATGTTGAGGATGCTTTTGATCTTGCCGTCCATCGGAATGTACGTGTTGATGAGCCACAGCAACACGCCGACGACGATCAAGATGATGATGATGTTGAGAAGCGACATGCAACCCTCCCGGTCTTTTTAAACGGCTGGACGACAGCGATCTCCCAGGCTGTGTCCCGCGCGCGCATCCCAGATGCTGCTCAAAGGAACGTCCGGCCCGGCGTGTAGTTCCACGGCGGGCGGCGCGATGTGCCCTTGCCGGCGCCGGTGGAGCCGCCCGTCGCTTGCGCCAGCGCGCGCCCTCGCGTAGGGGCGGGCGCTGATTTCCTGTTCGTCTGCGCAGGGCAGCTAGGGGCGGACGCCGCGCCTCGCCCGATGCGGACGCCATAGCGATTGCCGGAAGCCCATGACCGACCAGCCAAGCCAGAAGAGCGAAGACTTCAAGAGCACCGTCTTCCTGCCGCAGACCGACTTCCCGATGAAGGCCGGTCTCGCCCAGAAGGAGCCGGGCATTCTCGCGCGCTGGCAGGCGCAGGATCTTTACGGCAAGCTGCGCGCGGAGCGGAAGGGCCGCACCCGCTTCATCCTCCATGATGGCCCACCCTATGCGAATGGCGACATTCACATGGGCCATGCGATGAACAAGGTGTTGAAGGATATCATCGTGCGCAGCCAGAGCCTGCTCGGCAAGGATGCGCCCTATGTGCCCGGCTGGGATTGTCACGGTCTCCCCATCGAGTGGAAGATCGAGGAGGAATATCGCAAGAAGAAGCTGAACAAGGACGAGGTTCCCCCACAGGAATTCCGCGCCCAGTGCCGCGCTTATGCGGACAAGTGGGTGGGCGTGCAGAAGGAGCAGTTCAAGCGCCTCGGCATCATGGGCGATTGGGAAGACCCCTATCTCACCATGAAGTTCGAGGCCGAGGCGGCGATTGTCGGCGAGCTTTTGAAGTTCGCCGAGAGCGACCAGCTCTATCGCGGCGCCAAGCCGGTGATGTGGTCGCCGGTTGAAAAGACTGCGCTGGCCGAGGCTGAGGTTGAGTATGAGGACGTCACCTCGACGCAGATCGATCTGGCGTTCGAGATTGTGGAAGCGCCGAATGCGCCGGAGCTGGTCGGCGCCTATGCGGTGATCTGGACGACGACCCCGTGGACGATCCCTGTGAACCAGGCGATCGCTTATGGGGAGGGGATTTCCTACGCGCTCGTTGATCTGCGGTTGGACGCTCACAAGCGTGGTGAGTTCAACGAGGATGCGCCCTTGGAAAAGCTCGCTGGTAAGCGTGTCCTCGTTGCTGAGGAACTGGTGCCCAGTTTCCTTGATCGCTGGCGCAAGGAACTTGAAAAGAACGCCGATTCATCGTCGGAGTTCATCTTTACTCCGGCAGCCGAATGGACCCTCATTAAGAGTGCCCAACTCGCTGGCGCCGTCGCCCGTCATCCAATGCATGAGCGCGGGGATTTCTTCGACCGTCCCCGCCCGTTCATCGCCGCCGATCATGTTACCACCGATGCCGGCACCGGCCTCGTTCACATGGCGCCGGATCATGGCGAGGAAGATTTCATCGCCTGCAAGGCGGTCGGCATCGATCCCGTGTTCGCCGTCACCGATGATGGCCGCTACCGTGACGACTGGGCGTGGCTCGGTGGGCAGGGTAGTGTCATCAATACGAAGTTCAACGGTCCCGATGGCCCGATCCTCACCGATCTGCGTGAGGCCGGGGCGCTGCTGTCCGCCGGCGATTTCCAGCACAGCTATCCGCATAGCTGGCGCTCCAAGGCGCGGATCATCTATCGCTGCACGCCGCAATGGTTCATTCCGATGGACAAGGCGAGCACCGCGTCCGACGTCGAGATCGCGCCGCTCGCTGGCATTGGTGCGGGCATCGCGCTGGGCGTCAACGCCGCTGCGCCGCTCAGCAACGGCCCGACGCTGCGCGAAGTGGCGCTCGATGCCATCGAGGCGACGCGCTGGGTGCCGGCCCGCTCACGCAACCGCATCCACGCCATGGTCAGCGACCGCCCGGACTGGGTGATCTCGCGCCAGCGCGCCTGGGGCGTGCCCATTGCGCTCTATGTGAACCGCCAGACCGGCCAGTATCTCAACGATCCCGCCGTCAATGCCCGCATTGTCGAGGCGTTCAAGCAGGGCGGGGCGGATGCATGGTTCGGCGCGGATCATCAGGCGCTGCTCGGCCCGGACTATGCGCTGGCGGACTATGAGGTCGTCAACGACATTCTCGACGTGTGGTTCGACAGCGGCTCGACTCACGCCTTCGTGGTCGAGGCGCGCTATGGCGAGGGTGCCCGCGCCGACCTGTATCTCGAAGGATCGGACCAGCATCGCGGCTGGTTCCAGTCCTCGCTGCTGGAAAGCTGCGGTACGCGCGGTCATGCGCCTTATGGCGCGGTGCTCACCCACGGCTTCGCGCTGGACGGGCAGGGCCGCAAGATGTCCAAGAGCCTGGGCAACACGGTCGATCCGCTCAAGGTGATGGACGAGAGCGGCGCCGACATCTTGCGCATGTGGGCGGCCTCCACCGACTATTTCGATGATGTGCGCATCGGCAAGGAAGTGCTGGCCGGCGCCTCGGATGCCTATCGCAAGCTGCGCAACACCTTCCGCTATCTGCTGGGCGCTCTCGCCGGCTTTGAGGCGGCGGATCGGGTGGCGACCTCTGCCATGCCGGAGCTGGAGCGCTATATGCTACATCGCCTCGCCGAGCTGGACGTGGAGCTGCGCGCGGTGGTCGACAAGGGCGAGGAGCGGGACATCTGGCTGGAGTTCGGCCGCTATACCCGCGCGCTCAACGACTTCGCCAATAATGATCTCTCGGCCTTCTTCTTCGATATCCGCAAGGATTGCCTCTATTGCGATGTGAACCCGGCGACGGGCGCGGAGACGGACAAGCGCCGCGCTTATCGCACCGTGCTGGACCATCTCTTCCACGCACTGGTGCGCTATGCCGCGCCGATCATCCCCTTCACCGCCGAGGAAGTCTGGCAGGCGCGCTATCCGAGCGAGGATGGCTCGGTGCATCTGCTCGAATGGCCCGAGGTGGACCGGCTGTGGCGCGATCCGTCGCTCGGCGTGCGCTGGGCGGCGATCCGTTCATCGCGCGATCAGGTGAACGAGGCCATTGAGCCTCTGCGGCGCGAGAAGGTCGTGCGCTCCAGCCTCGCGGCGGATGTGCGGATGGCCGATGTGCCCGAGGACGTGGATTTTGCGGAGATGTGCATCGTGGCCAGCGTGACGCAGGATGCTGATCTGGCCGCCCCGGCGATCACCGCGACGGACAAGCACAAATGCGGCCGCTGCTGGCGCCATCTGCCCGAGGTGGACGCGGATGGCGACCTGTGCGGGCGTTGCGCGGAGGTGCTCGCATGAGCGCGGCGCTTGCCGGGGCCTGGCGCAAGGCGGCGGTGGCGCTTGCGCTCGGCGTGACTGCGCTTGACCAGCTCGTCAAATATTTCGTCACGCAGGTGCTGGAACTGCACGAGCGCGGCCTTGTCGGCATCGAGCTGATCCCGTTCTTCAAGCTGACCTACGCCGAGAATCGCGGCATTTCGATGGGCTTCTTCCACGCCGAGACCGACGTGATGCGCTGGGCGCTGGTCGCCATGACCATGGCTGTCTCCGCCTTCGTGCTCTGGTGGATCTGGCGTGAGAAGGAGCGCGACGATGCGCTGGCGCTCGGCCTGGTGCTGGGCGGCGCCATCGGCAACATCATCGACCGGGTGCGGCTGGGCTATGTCATCGACTATGCCGATTTCCACATTGGCGAGTGGCGGCCGTTCCTCATTTTCAACCTTGCCGATGCCGCAATCAGTATCGGCGTCGTCATCCTGCTTGCACGCGCGCTGCTGCTGCGCGAAAAGACCGCAGCGAAGGAGTCCCGTTAACATGCGTCTGTCTTATCGTCTTCCGGTTGTGCTCGCCGGCCTGACCCTGCTGTCCGCCTGCGGAGGCACGAGCCTGTTCAACCGTGACCGGCCGGACGAAATGGCTGTTTCTCGCCAGCCGCCGCTGGTCATTCCGCCGGACTTCTCGCTCTCGCCCCCGGCGCCCGGTACAGCGGCCAGCCAGCAGAATCTCAACCAGCAGGCGCTCGAGGCGATGTTCGGCGGTACCGCTGCGCGCAGCGGCGCTGAGACCTCGGCGCTGCGCGAAGCCGGCCGCTCGCTGGCCGAGGTCGGCATCCGCTCGGTCGTTGGCGACCCGAAGACGGAAGTGCTCGAAAAGGGCCGTGTGACGCAGGACATCATTGCCGCGCCCGAGGGTGACGGCCAGTTCGCGCGCGTGGTTGCGTCCGCGCAATAAGGCGCAGCTTATCAGCATGAGTGACGGCGCCGCCCCGAAGGGCAGCGCTGCAACCTTTCCGCTCAGCGGCTCGTTGAGCGGGGGAAAGGAGAGTCACTCATGTCTCACGATATCAAGGATGATTTCTGGAAGGCGCTGGCCGCCAGCCCGGTGCTGATGGTCCGCCGCAACGGCAGCGACGAGCACGCGCTGCCCATGCATGCCTGCCTGGATAAGGATCTCGGCCCGGCTTATGGCGGTGCGGTCTGGTTCTTTACCGAGCGCGACAATCGCCTTGCGTCCGGCGGGCCGGCCATGGCGCAGTTCATGTCCAAGGGGCATGATGTGTTCGCCTGCGTTTCAGGTGAGCTTGTCGAGGAAACCGATGAGGGGCTGATCGACCGCTTTTGGAGCAACCCTGTCGAAGCGTGGTTCGACGGCCGCGACGACCCCAAGCTGCTGGTGCTGCGGATGGACCTTGGCGACATCGAAATCTGGACAGCCGATCTTGGCATCAAGGGCCGTCTCAAGCTGCTGACGGGCAGCCGCATCGATCCGCAGGAAGCCGGCGATCACGCGCAGATGCCGGTTTGATCGGTCGGATCAATCCCGCGCGGTCAGGCGCTTGGCGAGCGCCATGGCCGCTGCGGGATTGCGCTCTTTCGCACCGGAAATGAAGTAGGCGAAGACATCGCGGGACTGCGCGGGCGCTTTGTCTGGCGTGACATAGGTCAGTGCTTCTGGCGCCTGTCCGGCCGCCCATGATTGGGCGATCGCAGCCCATTGATCGAGATCGGCGGCTGCGTAGCCGGTCTCGACCTGTTCATCACTCTTCATCAGGCGGGCATAGACAAAATCGGCGGTCAGATCGGCGACCTGCGGGTGCTCGTCATGGTCCGCGACCACGATGGCGACGCCATGTTGCCGGGCGAGGGCGACGAACTCGGGACACGCAAAGCTTTGATGACGCACCTCGACGGCGTGGCGGGTGCGAACGCCATCGATCTTGTCCGGTAGCATGGCGAAAAAGGCGGCCATGTCGTCGGCATCGAACTGACGCGTCGGGCGGAACTGCCAGAGGATTGGCCCGAGCTTGTCGCCCAGCTCGGAGAGGCCCGAATTCAGGAATTTTCCGATCGATTCGCCGGCCTCGGCGAGCTTCTTCTTCGCCACGCAATATTGCAGCGCCTTGACCGCATAGACGAACCCGTCCGGCGCCGCGTCGCGCCATTTGGCGAAGGTCGCCGGCGACTGGGTGCGGTAGAAGGTGCCGTTGATCTCGATCGTCGCGAGATGATTGACGGCGTAGTCCAGCTCCTTCGCCTTGGGCAGATCGGCCGGGTAGAAGGTGCTGCGCCACGGCTCATAGGTCCAGCCGCCGATCCCGGTGCGGATAGCGCCGGCCGTCACGCCCGCGCTCCGGTCTCCTCGATGCCGGTGCTGTTATGGCGCAGCGCCGTCAGCACCGTCTCGACGATATGCGGCGCATTCAGCCGGGCGTCGTCATACTGCTTTTCCGGCTTGTCCTGATCCTGGAACAAATCCGGCAGGCGCAGGGTACGCAGCTTGAGGCCGGCGTCGATGAGGCCTTCGTCGCTTGCGAGAGTCAGCACATGCGCGCCGAAGCCGCCGATGCTGCCTTCCTCGACCGTCACCGCCACATCATGGGTGGTGAGCAGCTTGCGGATCAGCGCTTCATCCAAGGGCTTGGCGAAGCGCAAGTCGGCGACGGTGGTGGAGAGGCCGCGCGCGTCCAGCGCATCGGCGGCCTTGAGCGCTTCCTCCAGCCGCGTGCCGAGCGAGAGGATGGCGACGCGCTTGCCTTCGCGCACGATGCGGCCCTTGCCGATCTCCAGCCGCTCCGGCTTGGCGGGCAGGGGAACGCCGACGCCATTGCCGCGCGGGTAACGCAGCGCGATGGGGCTGCTGTCATGGCAGGCGGCGGTGTGGACCATGTGGACCAGATCGGCCTCGTCGGCTGCCGCCATCACCACCATGTTGGGCAGAGTGGCGAGATAGGTGATGTCGAAGCTGCCGGCGTGAGTGCTGCCATCCGCACCGACCAGCCCGGCGCGGTCGATGGCGAAGCGCACTGGCAGGTTCTGGATCGCCACGTCATGCACCACCTGATCATAGGCGCGCTGCAGGAAGGTCGAGTAGATCGCCGCGAACGGGCGCATCCCCTGCGCAGCGAGGCCGGCGGCAAAGGTCACGGCATGCTGCTCGGCAATGCCGACGTCGAAGCAGCGGTTCGGGAAGGTCTTCTGGAACTTGTCGAGCCCGGTGCCCGAGGGCATGGCAGCGGTGATCGCGATGATTTTTTCGTCGCGCTCGGCCTCGGCCATCAGGGCCTGAGCAAAGACATTGGTGTAGCTGGGCGGGCCGGCGGGGGCTTTGGCCTGTTCGCCGGTCACGACGTTGAACTTCTGCACGCCGTGATATTTGTCCGCGGCCGCCTCGGCAGGGCCGTAGCCCTTGCCCTTTTGCGTGACGACATGGACGAGCACCGGCCCGTCCGCCATGTCGCGCACATTCTCTAGCACGGGGATCAGCTGGTCAAGATTGTGGCCATCGATGGGGCCGACATAATAGAAGCCCAGCTCCTCGAAGAGCGTGCCGCCCATGGCCATGCCGCGGGCGAACTCGTCCGTCTTACGGGCGGCCTGGTGGAGCGGCCGGGGCAGCTTGCGCGCCAGCTTGCGCAGCGCTTCGCGCACCGAGAGGAACTCGCGGCTGGAGACGATCCGCGCCAGATAGGCCGAGAGGCCGCCCACCGGCGGCGCTATGGACATGTCATTATCGTTGAGGATGACGACGAGCCGGTTGCCGGCCTCGCGCGCATTGTTCATCGCCTCATAGGCCATGCCGGCCGACATGGCGCCATCCCCGATGACGGCGATGCCCTTGCCGGGCTGGCCGCTCAGCTTGTTGGCGATGGCAAAGCCGAGCGCGGCGCTGATCGAGGTGGAGCTGTGCGCGGCGCCGAAGGGATCATATTCGCTCTCGGCGCGCTTGGTGAAGCCGGACAGGCCACCGCCCTGGCGCAGCGTCCGAATACGGTCGCGCCGGTCGGTCAGGATTTTGTGCGGATAGCATTGATGCCCGACATCCCAAACCAGCTTGTCGTCGGGCGTGTTGAACACATAATGGATGGCAGTCGTCAGCTCGACGACGCCAAGGCCGGAGCCCAGATGGCCGCCGGTCGTGCCGACAGCGGAAATCGTTTCTGCGCGCAACTCATCGGCCAACTGCCGCAGTTGTTCGGGGGCGAGCTTGCGAAGATCGGCGGGGGTGCGCACCTGATCGAGCAGGGGCGTCTCGGGCTGGTCCATCATCGGCTCTTATCTAGTGCGTTAACCGGCCATTGTCGAACGGTCATCCAACCTGTGATGATAGGCTCATCGCATATCGCCGCAACTGGTCTAAGGGGCAGGGCGCTATGTCGCAGTGCCTGCGAGCGCCTCAGGTCAGGCGCATTTGGCGCAGGTGCCCAGCACTTCGATAACGGGACGTTCGGTTGCGAACCCGTCTTCCCCGGCGATGCGGCGGACTTCGCTGGTCAGCCTGTCATTGTCGATATGCGTGGCCTCGCCGCAGGCCTTGCAGACCAGGAAGATGCAGTCGTGCAGGCAGCCGGGATGGGCGTTGGCGATATAGGCGTTGGCGCTTTCCACCCGCTGGGCGAGGTTGGTCGCCACGAACAGGTCGAGAATGCGATAGATGCTGTTGGGCGCGACGCGCTTCCCCCGCTTCTGCGAGACCTTGTCTGCGATATCATAGGCAGAGGCCGGCTTTTCCTCGGCCGCGAGCACATCGAAAATGTCGCTGCGCATGTCCGTCCACTGCTCGCCCTTGGCTTCGAGCGTGGCGCGGGCCGCAGCCGAGAGCTTGATGCCCGTCGGCTCGGCATGGTTGTGAATATGATGGTCAGCGGTGGCCATGCTCACAATCTAAGCTCTGCTGGCCGACGCCACAAGCCTTGGCGAACGCGTGCGGCGCGCGACGGAGGCTACGCGGGATCGCAGTCCGGAATTTGCATGAAATCCGGCAGAATTGTCGAAAGCGTTTTTCCGAAAATTGACTTCATCCACTTATTGGCCGGCATCATCTCCTTGTTTATCGGCGATTTTTGGACTGGAAATATCTGCAAAGCACTGGTTTTAAAGCAGAAATAGGAACTCTGAAAATTGTGCCTAATTGGCAACACTCCGTTCGATTGCGTTATCGATGATATTATCCGCTTGAGTTTGTCCCGGATCGTCGCCTAGCCTATTAGTTAGCTTACTACGAGAGTGTGCCGACAAGGCTGTGTCAGCGACCTGACGATCCAGAATCGGGCTCCGGAAAGTGGGCGGGAGTGCAGTCGTCGGGAGGCGGCTGAGAAAAGGGAGAGGAAACTTATGTCTGTAAAAATGGACTCGTTTTGCGTGCGCGCGGCATTGGCGTGCACGACGGCACTGACGGTTCTGTCCATGCCATCGGGCGCGATCGCGCAGCAGGCCGATGGCGCTGACGAGCAATCCATCGTGGTCACCGGCTCGCGCATCGTTCGACGCGACTATGAAGCCAGCAGCCCGATCGTCACAGCGGGGCAGGAACTGCTCCAGAACAGCTCGACCGCGGCGCTTGAGACCAACCTCAACAAGCTTCCCGGCTTCACGCCGGTCCAAACCCCCGCCATTGCGAGCGACATTCAGCCGACCGCTACCAGCACGCCCGGCGCTGCGACGGTTTCGCTGCGCGGCCTCGGCACCAACCGTTCTCTGGTGCTGGTCGATGGGCGCCGGGCAACACCGGCCAATGGGCTTGGCGTTGTCGACATCAACACGATTCCGGCAGCGGCTATCGAGCGGGTCGAGATCATCACTGGCGGTGCCTCGGCGACCTACGGCGCGGACGCCGTGGCCGGCGTGGTCAACTTCATCCTGAAGAAGAACTTCCAGGGTCTTCAGTTCGATACCCAGATGGGCATCTCCCAGCGGGGCGACGGTCGTGAGTTTTCGATCAGCGGGATCATGGGCGCGAACTTCGACGATGGCCGAGGCAACATCACGATTGGCCTGTCCATGAACGATCGCGAAAGCGCCCTGCGCCGCGACCGGCCCTGGTTCCGCAGCGCGTGGCAGGACCCCCGCTTCACCGGCACCGAGTTCTTCCCCGATTTCTCGGGCTATCAGCCGGTCGGCGGTAACAATCCCAGTCAGGCTGCGCTGAACAACCTGTTCGGAACGACTGCGGGCGGCGCCGCGCGCGTTGCGGCCGGCAGCCGGCTTTACTTCAACGACGATGGCACGGCTTTCACCGGCTTCTTCCAGAGCCCTCCCGGGGGCGTTTCGCGCTTCAAGGGCGATCTGACCGGCCTGAAATGGAAGCGTCAGGGCGACGGAACGCTCGGGCAGAATTTCCAGGACGAGCTGCTGGTTCTGCCGCTCAACCGTTACAACCTCTATGCGCGCGGCAATTACGAGATCAACGACTGGATCGGCGCCTTCGCGCAAGGCACGTTCACGCGCGTTCAGACCCGCACGGTCCAGCAGCCCTCGCCATCCGTGAACGGATGGTCCGCGCTCATTCCCGTCGATGGGCGAGCAATCCCAACCGAGTTGGCGCAGGTGCTGGCTTCGCGCGGTAATCCGACTGCGCCCTGGCAGCTCACTTACTACCTCAATTACGCCAACCGCGAATCTCGTACAGATGTGTTCACCTACAATCTGGTCGCCGGTTTGGAAGGCAAGGTGCCTGGCACTGACTGGACTTGGGAAGCCTATGCGTCTCAGGGTGAGTCCGAAACCAATGCCCTGATTACGGGTACGGCCTCGCTCGCGCGCTTCCGGGCTGTCATCCAATCGCCCAACTGGGGCGCCGGATTCAGCTCACAGGGGAACGCAGCCTTTGGCGGTTTCGGTGCGGCATCGGCCACCTGCACGAGCGGCTTCAATCCGTTCAACAAGGCCGCGCAGATCTCCCAGGATTGTATCGACGCCATCCGCGCCGACCTCAAGAACCGGGCAGTCATGCAGCAGAGCGTGTTTGAAGCGAACGCGCAGGGCGGGCTGTTCAACCTGCCGGCCGGTCAGGTTCGTGCGGCGGTCGGTGCGAGCCATCGTCAGAACCGCTATGAGTTCGAGAACGATACGCTGACCTCGCAGGGCACGTCCTTCCAGGATCAGGCGATCGGCATCTATCCGAGCGGCAACTCGAAGGGGCTCATCCGCGTGGATGAATTCTACGGCGAGTTGCTCGTGCCGGTGCTTTCCGATCTGCCGCTGATCCGCAAGCTGGACGTGACCGTGGGTGCGCGTAACTCCCACTACAACACGACCGGCAATGCCTTCACCTGGAAGGCGATGGCCGATTGGGAAGTTGCCGACTTTCTCACCATCCGTGGCGGGTTCAACAAGGCTATCCGGGCACCGAACGTGGCCGAGTTGTTCTTGGCACCCCAGCAGACCTTCACAGCGGCTGGTGGTGGTGACGTCTGTCGCCTGAATAACACCTTGGGCTGGTCCGCCAATACGGCCACCAATCCGAACGCCGCCAATGTGCTGGCGGTCTGCCGCATCCTGATGGACCAGACGATCGCCGGGACCGCAAACACCTTCTACTCCGACCCGGCCTTCTACAATGCGCAGGGCCCGGCCTTTGCGTTCCCGACCCTCGTTGGAAATCCGAGCATTCAGCCCGAAAAGGCCAAGACCTGGACTCTCGGCGCCGTGTTCAAATCCACAGCGACCAGCGAGTTGCTGCGTCGCCTGCGACTGACGGTCGATTATTATAATATCAAGGTGGACGACGCCATCGGCCCCCTCACGCTCGACACCGCACAACGCCGTTGTTTCGACCCCGCGTTCAATCCGGCGATCAGCAACAATCCGGCCGCTGCTGCCGCAGCAGCGACCTGCCAAGCCATTGGACGCGTGGCCGGCGATGGCGCGCTGGGTAATGTGCAGGTCACCTACTTGAACAACGGACGTTTCCGCACCTCGGGTATCGATGTGCAACTCGACTGGTCCGTTCCGGTGGGACCGGGCACGTTCAGCGTGAACTCGGTGTTCAACTATCTGCTCTCGATGAAATCTGCGCCCCTTCCGGCTTCGGCCGGACCGGCCGGGCAGCTGGTTGAATATGCCGGCACGCTGGGGCCGGTGGGCAGCGCAGCCATTGCCGAGAACGGCATCAACCCTGGCTCCTTCCGCTGGAAGATGCTGAACTCGTTCAGCTATGCGGTTGGGCCTGTCACGGTTGGGGTACAGTGGCAGCATCTGCCTGCCGCCAAGTCGATCACCTATACTTCCAACAACGCCACCACCTTTGTGGGCGCACCGGCTTACGATCTGTTCAATCTGAACGGCTCGTTCGCGGTGACACGGGATGCGACGCTGCGTTGGGGTGTGGACAATCTGTTCGACAAGGCGCCGCCGCTGATCGAGTATAATACAGCGGCTCCGCTCGGGAATGGCGTGGGTGCCAGCCCGTTCAATGCCTACTTCTATGATATGAATGGCCGCCGCTTCTACCTCGGCGCGTCGTTCAAATTCTGAGGATGACGGACTAAAAGGGGGAAAGAGGGGACTGCCTGCCGGGCATTCCCCTCTTATCTTTGTTTCAGGACAAGGCCGGGGCCGGAGCGGGCCGCGCGAAGAGGAGAGTGGATTATGGTGTTGCGGTCGATCCGGCCTGTGCCGATTGCGGTGCTGACGATGCTTCTGGCGGCGTGCAGCGGCGTTGAGGGGAGCGAAACGTCTCTCGGCCCCGCCGCCATCGATCAGGCGCGGCTCGAAGCGGCTGGCAAGGATGACGACAACTGGCTGACCTATGGCCGCACCTATGATGAGCAGCGCTATTCGCGGCTCACCCAGATCAATGACGGCAATATCGGCGAGCTGAGCCTCGCCTGGGCGCTGGAACTCGATACCGCGCGCGGGCAGGAGGGCACGCCCATCGTGGTCGATGGCGTGATGTACACCTCCACCGCCTGGTCCAAGGTCGTCGCCATCGATGCCGCGACCGGCAAGCAGCTCTGGCAGTTCGACCCGGAGAATGAAGGCTCCAAGGCCGCGCACGCCTGCTGCGACGTCGTCAATCGCGGCGTCGCCGTGTGGAAGGGGCGCGTCTTCGTCGGCACCATCGACGGTCGGCTGATTGCCATCGACGCCAAGACCGGCCAGAAGGTCTGGGAGACCATCACGGTCGACCAGAAGAAGCCCTATACCATCACCATGGCCCCGCGCGTGGTGCGCGACAAGGTGATCATCGGCAATAGCGGCGCGGAATTGGGCGTGCGCGGCTATGTCTCCGCCTACGATACAAACACCGGCAAGCTCGTCTGGCGCTTCTATACGGTGCCCGGCAATCCGAAGGACGGACCGGATGGCGCTGCCTCCGACGCGATCCTGGAGAAGCTGGCCCGGCCGACCTGGTATGGCGAGAATTACTGGAAGCTCGGCGGCGGCGGCACCGTGTGGGACAGCGTGGTCTACGATCAGGAACTGAACCAGCTTCTCATCGGCGTGGGCAATGGCTCGCCCTGGAATCACAAATGGCGCAGCGCCGGCAAGGGGGACAATCTCTTCCTCTCCTCCATTCTCGCGCTCGACCCGGATACCGGCGCCTATAAGTGGCACTATCAGATCAATCCCGGCGAAACCTGGGATTACACGGCCACCCAGCAGATCATGCTCGCGGATCTGAAGATCGACGGGCGCGACCGCAAGGTGCTGATGCAGGCACCGAAGAACGCCTTTTTCTATGTGATCGACCGGACGAACGGCAAGCTGATCTCCGCCAAGCCCTATGCGCGGCAGAACTGGGCTGAGGGCATCGACCTCAAGACGGGGCGGCCGATCGAGAAGCCCGGCGTGCGCTATGACAATGGGCCGGCGCTGGTCATCCCCTCGGGCATCGGCGCCCATGCGTGGATGCCGATGAGCTATTCGCCCAAGACCGGCCTCGTTTACATTCCGGCGATGGAGCATCCTCTGGTCTATGGCGATGCCGATCCGTTCGTGATCCATGAGGGGCGCTGGAATACGGCAGTGTCCTTCCTCGATCCGCCGGCGATGCCGGGTCTGCCCGATACCGTGGAAGGGCGCCGCAAGGCCCTCGAATCCATGGTGAAGGGCAAGCTCGTCGCTTATGATCCGGTGACGCAGAAGCCGCGCTGGGAAGTCGAGCGCGACTGGCCGTGGAATGGCGGCACGCTGGCGACCGCTGGCAACCTCGTCTTCCAGGGCACGCCGCATGGCGACTTCGAGGCGTTCAGCGCGGACAATGGCAAGAAGCTGTGGTCCTTCCAGACCCATCGCGGCGTGCTGGCCGGGCCGATCACCTATCGCGTCAATGGCGAGCAATATATTGCCGTCATGGCCGGCTATGGCGGCTCGATGGGTATGGCAAGCGGCACGCCGTTCATGAAGAACAAGATGCCCAACGGCCTCGTGCTGGCGTTCAAGATCAAGGGCAGCGGCAAGCTGCCGCCCTACACGCCGATCCCGCAGCCCGAGCCGACGCCGAGCAACGAGACCTTCACGGCGGCGCAGATCGCGACCGGCCAGAAGGGTTTCTTCCAGTTCTGCCAGATCTGCCATGGCGGTCCGGTCAACCCCAACCTGCGGCGCTCACCGCTGATTGCCGACAAGGATCTGTGGCAGCAGGTGGTGATTGGCGGCGCGCTGGCACAGAATGGCATGGCGAGCTTCGCGGCCTATCTCAAGCCCGAAGAAGCCGAGGCCATCCGCGCTTATCTCAACCAGCAGGCAAAGGCGCTGCTTGCCGAAGAGAAAGCCAAGGCACGCTGATCAGACCGACCGCGCAACCGCATAATGCGTTGCGCGGTCGGCGGCGGTCGTGCAACTCCTGCTAACGCTATGGTCTAACGATCCGCCCGCAAGGGCGGGTCGCGCGTTGAGGAGAGAGTGATGCCGCCCAAATCCCTGTTTGCCCGCTGCCTGATGGCGGCGTCTCTGATGCTTCTCCCACTGACGGCCAGCCGGGCCGAGGTGAAGGTGGAGCACATCAAGGTCCACTCGCAGGCGGTGGAAGGCAATCTGGAAGGAAACAGCGCCGACCGCGACGTGATCGTCTTCCTCCCGGAAGATTATGCGACGAGCACCAAGCGCTATCCGGTTGTCTATTTCCTGCACGGCTTCATGGGATCGGCCGAGGGCTATGACAAATATATCGGCTTTGCCGACGCGCTGAACACCGCCGAGGCCAAGAACCGCCAGGCGATTCTGGTCGTGCCGGATTCCAACTCGCGCCATGGCGGCTCGATGTACTCGAGCTCCCCGACCACTGGCAATTTCGAGCGTTTCATTGCGCAGGATCTCGTTGCCTATGTCGACAAGCACTATCGCACGCTCGCCAAGCAAGAGTCGCGCGGCCTGAGCGGCCACTCAATGGGCGGCTACGGGACGCTACGCATTGCCATGAAATATCCCGGCGTGTTTTCGAGCATCTACGCGATGAGCGCCTGCTGCCTCTCCGCCCGCCCGGTGGATGCAGAGCGCAGCCAGCGCCTCGAAGCGATGAGCATGGATGAAGCGCTCAAGGGCGACTTTGGCGTGCGGGCCGACTTCGCGGCAGCCTCGGCATGGTCGCCCGCGCCGGACAAAGCGCCCTTCTATCTCGACCTTGGCACGCAAAAGGGCGTCGTCCAGCCTCAGATCATCGCGCAATGGGCGGCCAATGCGCCGCTTGCCATGGCCCCGCAATATCTGCCGGCGCTCAAGAGCCTCAAGGCCATCGCGATTGACGTGGGGGACAAGGACACCCTCATCAAGGATAATGGCGATATGGCCAAGCTGCTTGACCGGATGGGGGTTGCGCATAGCTATACCGTCTATGAGGGCGACCATGGCAATCGCGTGCGCGAGCGCTTCCGGGCTTTCGTCCTGCCCTTCTTTGCCGAGCATCTCGCCAAGGATTGATTTCGCGAAAGGTGAGCGCGGCACCGCTCTGGCCCCACACCCCCTGCCCGGTTCGAGACCGGCAGGGCGCGATGTGCGTTGGATGGTCGCGCCTGTCCTTTAGCCGACATGTTTTCTCCCTAACTGTGTGACAGGCGCGCAATTGACAGCGCAGAGATCGACAAAATCGATCTTTGCGTTGAGATTAATCAATTTTGCCTGAACAACAATGATGCCTATGTGCAAGGCGTCAATTCACCAAGAGGAGCAGACATGAGTCTCGTAAACACCCCGATCAAGCCGTTTTCCGCCACGGCCTTCAAGGAAGGCAAGTTCGTCGACGTGACTGAGGCGGACGTGAAGGGCAAGTGGGCCGTCTTCTTCTTCTACCCGGCTGACTTCACCTTCGTTTGCCCGACCGAGCTTGAGGATCTGGCAGACATCTACCCGACGCTCCAGGGCATGGGCGTGGAAGTCTATTCGGTCTCCACCGACACGCACTTCTGCCACAAGGCCTGGCACGACACGTCGCCGGCCATCGGCAAGATCAGCTACTACATGCTGGGCGACCAGAACCACAGCATCTCGAACAATTTCGAGATCCTGCGCGAAGGCGTCGGCCTTGCTGACCGTGGCACCTTCGTCGTGGACCCCGAAGGCACGATCCAGCTGGTCGAGATCACGCCGGAAGGCGTCGGCCGCAACGCTGCCGAACTGCTCCGCAAGATCAAGGCGCTGCAATATTGGGCGAGCCACCCCGGCGAAGTCTGCCCCGCCAAGTGGGAAGAAGGCGAGAAGACCCTCGCACCTTCGCTCGACCTCGTCGGCAAGATCTAATCCTAACAACCCCTCCCCTTCAGGGGAGGGGCAAGGGGTGGGGGCGATGCGCAGCATCGCTCGCGCAGCGACAAGTTGCGGCCTCCAGCCCCACCCCAACCCCTCCCCTGAAGGGGAGGGGCTCTATCTCGACCAACCCCTCCCATGAAGGGGAGGGGCTCTATCTCGAAAGGAGCCCTCTCATGCTCGACGCCGCCATCAAGAGCCAGTTGCAGGCCTATATGGCCAACATCAAGCAGCCGATCGAGCTGGTGCCGTCGCTGGACGACAGCGCCAAGGCGTCGGAGCTGCGGGGCCTCCTAGAAGACATCGCCGGGCTGAGCGATCTTGTGACCATTGCGGCCGATGAAGGCGATGCGCGCAAGCCCAGCTTCCTCATCCGCCGGGCCGGCACGGATATCGGCGTGCGTTTCGCCGGCATTCCGCTCGGGCACGAGTTCACCTCGCTGGTGCTGGCGCTGCTGCAGGTGGGAGGCCACCCGCCCAAGGTGAGCGATGACGTCATCGAGCAGGTCAAGGCGCTGGAGGGCGACTATCAGTTCGAAACCTATTTCTCGCTCTCCTGCCAGAACTGCCCGGACGTGGTGCAGGCGCTCAACCTGATGAGCGTGCTCAACCCGCGCATCCGCAACGTCTCCATCGATGGCGCGCTGTTCAAGGCGGAAGTCGATGAGCGCAAGGTGATGGCGGTGCCCAGCGTCTATCTGAATGGCGAGCCGTTCGCCTCCGGACGCATGGATATCGAGCAGATCCTCGCCAAGCTGGATACCGGAGCTGTCGCCCGCGCGGCCGAGAAGATCGCCGCCAAGGAGCCGTTCGACGTGCTCGTCGTCGGTGGCGGGCCGGCCGGTGCCGCCGCGGCCATCTATGCCGCGCGCAAGGGCATCCGCACGGGTGTCGTTGCCGAGCGGTTCGGCGGGCAGGTGCTGGATACCATGGGCATCGAGAACTTCATCTCCGTGCCGCACACCGAAGGGTCGAAGCTGGCTGCTGCGCTGGAGCAGCATGTGAAGGATTATGATGTCGACATCATGAACCTGCAGAAAGCCAGCAAGCTGGTGCCGGCCAAGGCGCCGGGCGGCCTCGCTGAAGTGCAACTGGAGAGCGGCGCGACCCTCAAGGCCAAGGCGGTGATCCTCGCCACCGGTGCCCGCTGGCGCACGATGAACGTGCCCGGCGAGGACGAGTATCGCAATAAGGGCGTGGCTTATTGCCCGCACTGCGATGGCCCGCTGTTCAAGGGCAAGCGCGTGGCGGTGATCGGCGGCGGCAACAGCGGTGTCGAGGCCGCGATCGACCTCGCCGGCATCGTCAAGCATGTCACGCTGGTCGAGTTCGACAGCCAGTTGCGCGCTGACGCCGTGCTGCAGCGCAAGCTGCACAGCCTGCCGAATGTGACGGTGGTGACCTCCGCCCTGACAACGCAGGTGCATGGCGATGGCGAAAAGGTGGTGGGCCTGACCTATCGCGACCGCAACAGCGATGAATCGCATCTGGTCGAACTGGAAGGCATTTTCGTCCAGATCGGTCTGGTGCCCAACACCGAATTCCTCACCGACGCGGTGGCGCTGAGCAATCGCGGCGAGATCGAGATCGATGCGCGGGCGCACACCTCGCAGCAGGGCATTTTCGCGGCGGGCGACTGCACCACCGTGCCCTACAAGCAGATCGTGATCGCGATGGGGCAAGGTTCCACCGCCGCGCTCTCCGCCTTCGATTATCTGATCCGCCTCGCGCCGGCAGAGGAGCAGGCGAAGGCGGCCTGAGCGGAGCTGATCGGTTAAGATTTGAAAGGGGCGTTCGGCACGGGCCGGGCGCCCCTTTCTTGCGGATGCGCGCGCGCATATCCCGTTTGGGAGATGCCGGGTCGATCACCTTCTGGCAGGCGCAGGCTGTAGCGGCGAACGGATGAAATCCCGAGCCGGTCCATGTCTTTGCCAGGGGGTGCATCATGATAGTTTCACGGACTTATTCCAGGGCCTTGCTGCTCGCTTCGGCAGCGGCGCTGTCACTCACCCTGTCTGCCTGCGGAGACGAAGGCGTGAACTCGACGCCGACGCCCACGCCTGCCCCCACGCCCACGCCTGCGCCGACACCCACGCCATCACCGACACCCACGCCGACCCCGACGCCAACCCCCACGCCGACTCCCACGCCTGCTGCGGGGCCGATCGCCAACGTCGTTGCAGGGCCGGGCACCAACGCGACGCCGGTCGTGCAGGCCACCAATGGCGCCTCGTTCGATACCCAGACGTCGGGAACGATCAGCTTTCCGCTCAGCCAGCTTGCGGTGAATTTCGACGCACAGGGGAATCCCACCGCCGCGGCGACTGCCAACGCCAATGGCGTCACGATCAGCCGGGACTCATCGGGCTTGAAGTTCACCGTCAATGTCCCCGCGGCCGGGATCACCAATGTGGCCCTCGTCGAGGATTGCGACGATTGCTACTCGGCCAACCTCTCCAACGGTCGCAAGCTGGAGGTCGTGCTCGATGGCGAGCTGGATAATGGCGATCTGAGCTATCTGCGCTTCGGCGAATGGGCGGTCTTTGGACAGAACGGCCAGCTTGGAACTTATGCGCCGCTGATCGGCGGGTACGAAACGCCGAGCGCCGGCATGCCGACAAGCGGCACCGCCACCTATGCCGGCGAGGTGGAGGGCTATGTCAGCTTTGTCGATGGCAGTGCCCGCAATGTCGGCGAGCTGGAAGGCAATGCCGCGATCAGCGTGAACTTTGCCGCCAACAGCCTGACCGGCACCACGTCCAACATGCAGGTTGGCTACGAGAAGAACGGCAACTGGCAGCAGGCGGCGTGGAACGACGCCTCGTTCACCGCTTCGCTCTCCGGCAATGACTTCTCGGGCGCCACGGCGGTGACCAGCGCACCGAGCGGTGCGGCATCCTTGCAGAGCGGCGCGGTCGGCACGATCGGCGGCAGCTTCTACGGGCCGGCAGCCGATGAGGTCGGCGCGATCTGGTCGCTCTCCGACGGCACGAACACGGCGCTCGGCACGATCGCCGGAATCAAGCAGTAACCCGAGGGGCGATCCGCTGCCCGCGCGTGGGGCGCCGAGGGCGTGGTGGGGGCAGCGGATCGAATGGGACGGCAGCACATGTCTGCAGTGGGAGCATTCATGCTGATGTCCCAGGTGGGGGCGATGGCGATGGCCGGGACACCAACGGCCATCGCCGCGCATCCCGATGCGGCGGCCAGCAGCGCGCCGGAAGCGGCAGCGCCAGCGGCGGCCATGTCGGTGTCGGCAGAGGCCTATGCCGAACGGCTCGCGCGTGATCCGGCCAATCCCGAGCTGCGGTTTCGCCTCGGCATGGCGCTGATGGAAGCGGGGCGAACGCGCGAGGCGATCCGGCAGTTCCGACATTTGCTGGCCGATCAGCCGCAGGCCGTGCGTGTGCGGCTGGAGCTGGCGCGCGCTTATTATGTCGCCCGGGATTATGCCAATGCCGAGCGACAGTTCCGTCTGGCCGGCGCGGCCAATCTGCCCGCGATCGTCTCCGCCAATGTCGATCGCTACCTCAAGTCCATTCGCGAGATGCGATCCTGGTCGTTCAGCGCCTCCTTCGCGCTCGCGCCGGATACCAACATCAATGCGGCGACGGCGGCGGAAACGATCGAGCTCTACGGCCTGCCGTTTGACCTGTCGGAAGCAGCCCGCCGGTCGAGCGGGGTGGGGGTCTATGGGCAGATCGGCGCGGAGTGGGCGCCGCGTCTGTCCGCCCGGGTTCGGCAGCGATTTGGCGCATCCCTCTCGCGGCGCGATTATCAGGGGCAGCAGTTCGACGACATGGTGCTGAGCGCCTATCTCGGCCCGCGCGTGACGCTGGGCCGGTTCGCGCTGGCCGCCGCCGGCACGGCCTCCCGCCGCTGGTATGGGGGGCAGCCCTATAGCCGGATGCTCGGCGGTCAGGCGGATGTCGCTTACTATCCGGGCACCCGCACGGCGATCAGCCTGCAAGCCAGCGCGAGCGACCTGCGCCATAAGGGCGCCACGCATCTGAATGGGGCGCTGCTCGGCCTGTCGCTGGGCGTCACGCGCTCGCTGGACAAACAGAGCCTCGGCAATTTGCGCGTCGGCATCAATCGTCACGATGCGGCCAACCGCGCTTTTGCCCAGACCTCCTACACGGCGGGCGCTATCTACGCGCGCGAATTGCCGATGGGCTTCTCGCTCTCGCTGCAGCCCGGTTTTTCCTACAGCCGCTTCGATGGCGTGTTTGCCGCGTTCGGCACGGCGCGGCGTGACACGAGCTACAGCCTTGGCGTGAGCGCGCTCAATCGCAAGGTGACGCTTGGCCGGTTTGCGCTGCGCGTGGGCGTCTCGCATACGATCAACGAGAGCAATATCGCGCTCTACGCCTACCGCCGTACGCGCTTCGACATCGGCGTGACGACGATTTTCTGATCTGGCGGGCATGCGGTCTGCGCGCAGGGCGATCACGCTGCGCCGTAGCGTCCGGGTCGTGCCGGCGGGCACGCAGGCTTGTCGAGGGGACTGTCGCGTCGCCCGCAAGGGGTTGAAACCAAGCGGGTAGCCGATAAGTTTGGCCTCATGTGACGCGACACTGCGTTTTCCCAAGGATTGAGGTTTTCCGACAAATGCCTTCAAAGCATGTTCTTGCCCCGTTGAGCGCCGTCGCGCTCGCGCTGTCCACGCCGCTCGCCGCCCAGAAGGCGGAGACCATCACCGCGCCATGGACCGGCCCCTATGGCGGCGTGCCCGCATGGGACAAGGTGGACCCGGCGGCATTCCCTGCCGCGTTCGAGGCGGTGATGGCCTCGGTGAAGGCGCAGTTCGAGGGTGTGCTGGCCAGTAAGGCCGCCCCGACGTTCGACAATACCATCACCGCGCTTCAGAAGGAGACGCTGTCCGACCGGGTGATGCCGATCTGGGGCGTGTATGTCTCCAATCTCTCCAATGACGACATCCGCCGCATTCAGGGTGAGTGGAGCCCGAAGCTCAGCGCCTTCTTCAACGAACTGACGCTCGATCCGCGCTATTTCGCGCGGGTGAAGGCGCTCTACGACAAGCGCGACACGCTGGGCCTCGATGCCAAGCAGATGCGGCTGCTGACCCGCACTTATGAGGATCTGGTCGCCAACGGCGCCATGCTGGATGCCGCGCAGAAGAAGGAGCTGATCGGCATTGAGACCGCGCTGGCGCAGGAGTTCAGCAGCTTCCAGAACAAGGTGCTGGCCGATGAGGAGAAGTTCATCACCTTCACCAGCGAGGCCGATCTCGTGGGTTTGCCGGCCGACTTCGTGGCGACGATGAAGTCTGCGGCGCAGGACAAGGGCGTGGATGGCTGGCTGCTGATCAACACCCGTTCCTATGTGCAGCCCTTCCTCGAAAGCTCGACGCGGCGCGACCTGCGCAAGAGCGTGTTCGAGGCGTTCGCCAATCGTGGCGACAATGGCGATGCCAATGACACCAATGCGACCATCGCGCGGATCGTGGCGCTGCGTGCCCAGCGGGCGAAGCTGCTCGGGTTCAAGACACATGCCGAATACCGCATGCGCGACACCATGGCGCAGACGCCGGACAAGGCGATGGCCCTGATGATGAAGGTGTGGCCGGCAGCCGTGGCCCGCGTGCGCGAGGAAGTGGCGGACATGCAGGCTATCGCCGATGCGGAGGCAAAGGCCGGCAAGGGGCCGAAGATCACCATCGAGCCCTGGGACTATCGCTTCTACGCCGAGAAGGTGCGCAAGGCGAAGTACGACCTCGATCAGAATGAGGTGAAGCCCTATTTCCAGCTCGACAAGATGGTCTCCGCCATGTTCGACATGGCGAACCGGCTCTACGGCTTCACCTTCACCGAGAATAGCGGCGCCGTGCCGGTCTTCCACCCCGATGTGCGGACCTTCGAGGTGACGCGCGGTGGCAAGGTTGTCGGGCTGTTCTACCTCGATACCTGGGCACGCACCGGAAAGCGCTCCGGGGCGTGGATGACCACCTACAAGGGGCAGGATCATCTCAACGGCAATGAATATGTGCTGGCGTCCAACAATAACAATTTCGCCAAGGGCAGCGCCGGGGTGCCGACGACGATCAGCCTCGACGATGCGACCACGCTGTTCCATGAGTTCGGCCACGCGCTGCATTATCTGAGCTATGACATCACCTGGCCGGGGCTGGGCACGACGCCGCGCGACTTCGTGGAATATCCGAGCCAGGTTCATGAGAATTGGGTGCTGACGCCCTATATTCTCGAGACCTATGCGCGCCATTTCCAGACGGGCGCGCCGATCCCCAAGGCTCTGGTCGACAAGATCAAGGCCAGCGATACCTTCAACCAGGGCTTTGCCACGGTCGAATATCTCTCGTCGGCCATCGTGGACATGAAGCTGCACAATCGTCCCGACGCGCCGACCGATATCGACGCGTTCGAGCGGGAGACGCTGGCGGAAATCGGGATGCCGAAGGAGATGATCATGCGGCACCGCCTGCCGCAGTTCAATCACCTGTTCTCATCCGATGCCTATTCGGCGGGCTATTACAGCTATTTGTGGTCCGAGACGATGGATGCGGACACCTGGGCTGCCTTTGAGGAGACCGGCAATGTCTGGGACCCGGCGCTGGCCGCGCGCTTCAACAAGGCGCTGCTCTCGACCGGCAACGAGACCGACCGGGCCGAAGCGTACCGCGCCTTCCGTGGTCGCGACCCGGATGTGAATGCGCTGCTGCGCAAGCGGGGCTTCCCTGTTCCGGCGCAGTAATCCCGCCTCAATCCGTGCGATTTGCTTTTTGTTAGTGCGGGGAACCCGCCTCGATTTGGAACGAATGCCCCGGGCAGGATTTCTGAATTAGACTGAGTAGATAGCGGATATAGGACGGATGCTGATTTCACAGGAGGAAGAAGCGCGGCTGCGCGCCTCTTTCGAGGCGTTTATCATGGACCGGAGTTTTCCGTGCGTGGGGGCCAAATCGGCTCTCTCGCGCGGGACGCTTAACATTCTGGTGGGCTGGTCCATCGACAGCGGCTGGGATGACCTGCGGCTGCACGGCGAATTGATGGCCTGGGCGCAATCCTATGCGAGCGACCCGGGGCTGTTCCGCAGCCTCGCGATCATTTTCGCGCATGCGGCGCCGCTGGACGAAAAGGCCTATGAGCAGGCGATGTGGGACCGCCTGCAATCGCTGGCCGACAAGGACGCATGGCTTGGCCTGCCCTATGATGAGCGGGTGAGCCGCGATCCGGACGATCCCCATTTCTCGCTGAGCTTTGGCGGCGAAGCCTTTTTCGCAGTGGGCCTGCATCCGGCGGCGAGCCGGCCGGCGCGGCGTTTCGAGCGGCCGGTGATCGTGTTCAACCTGCACGATCAGTTCGAGCAATTGCGTCAGGAAGGGCGCTACGAAAAGATCCGCGAGACGATCATCGCCCGCGATGTCGATCTTGCCGGTGAAGCCAACCCGATGCTTGCACGCCACGGCACGAGTAGCGAGGCCGCGCAGTATAGCGGGCGGCATGTCGGCGAAGACTGGAAATGCCCGTTCCATGACCCCCGCGAGGTCGCGTGATGGCAGAGCGTATTCCGCCCCGTTCGGGCGTGGCGTTCGAACTGCGTGCCGGCCAGTATCTGACCGTGATCGACCCGGAAGGGTGCCAGGTGGCGGACCTGCTGGCCTATAATCGCGCGGATATCGGCGAGGTGCTCAGCAATGGGCGCACTCTGGATTATGAGGAGACCATTCGGCTGACGACGGGCAACAGGCTGTGGTCGAACCGGTCCAATGTGCTGCTGACGATCGAGCAGGATACGGTCGGCTGCCATGATTTTCTGCTGACGCCGTGCAGCACCGATACCTTCCTACATTTTTATCCGGACAAGCCGGTCGTTCCGGGTTGTTTCGGCAATCTGGCAGCGGCGCTCGCGCCCTATGGAATCACGGCCGATATGATCCCGGTCGCGTTCAATTGCTTCATGAATGTGCCGGTGGGGGCGGACGGCAAGATCAGTGTTCTGCCGCCGCTCAGCTCGGCGGGCGACCGGATTGTCCTCAAGGCGGAGATGGATCTGATCATCGGCCTGACGGCCTGCTCGGCTTATGCCAGCAATGGCGGGAGCTTTCGGCCGATCGATTATATGGTTGAAGATCTGGTTTAGGGCGTTGCGACCCGGTCTCCCCTCCTCTTTAGGGGATCGTTGCAAAACGGTGTGACATTTGATTCACTTGCCTTGCGTTGAGGAGGCAGGTGATGACAGGTCAGCTCGGTTTTGCGGAGGGTTGGGTATCGCCCAAACTTGGTCGGAACGAGAGCCTGGATCGGCTATCGCAGGATGTGCGGTGGTATCGGTTCGAGAAGCTGCTGGTGCGGCTCGATCAAGGGGGCGGACGGCCGCCGTTTCCACCGTTACTGATGCTCAAGGCCTTGCTTTTACAGCAGTTCTATGGGCTGTCGGATGCCGATCTGGAAGAGGCGATCAACGATCGGGTGTCGTTCCGGCGGTTCATCGGCCTGCCGCTCGAAGCCTCGTCGCCCGATCACACGACGCTGTGCCGGTTCCGCAATCGCCTGGTCGAGGCCGGGCTGAGTGAAAAGCTGTTTGGCGAGTTCTCGCGCCAGTTGGAGGCGCGCGGTATCGTGCTCAAGCGCGGCACGATGATCGATGCCTCGCTGGTGGCAACGCCCTTCCGCCCCGGCTCGAGCAGCGGCACGCGCGAGGCAGTGGACGATGATGCGACGCTGACCATGCGCAAGCATCGCGCGCATTATGGCTACAAGGTGCATATCGGCACGGATCAGGACAGCCGCCTGATCCGCCGGCTGGTACTGACCGGAGCAAACGTGGCCGACACCGACATGGCAGAGCGCCTCGTGTGCGGCGACGAGCAGGCGGTCTATGCCGACAAGGCCTATGCCAAGCGGGCGCGGCGACAGTGGCTCAAGGCAGCCGGGATCAAGCCGCGGATCATGCACAAGACTTGGGGCGGCGGCCCGCCGCTTACACCCTTGCAGCGCCGCCACAACGACCTGATCTCCCCCATCCGTGCCCAGGTCGAGGGCGTGTTCGCCACGCTCAAGCGATGGATGGGGTTTACGGCGGTGCGCTATAACGGCCTGAAAGCAAACCGAAGTCACTGCTTTCTGCTCGCCCTTGCCTACAACATGAAGCGATCGCTTAAACTGGCCTGAGCCAGACTCCAGAACGCCAAGAGGGCGGCCTCCCAATGCCGGAACCCCGCCCTCTTCAGGGGCACAGTACGTACCCAGATCCACGGTCGCTTACGAAAAAGACCCAATTACCCCTTTCGCAACGATCCCCTGAAGAGGAGGGCTCAGGTCGCGCTCGCTATCGCTTCGTCAACCAGCGCAGCCGCCTCAGCGCAAACGCCGGTCGTTGGCCGTCACGGCGCTGTGATAAGGCGCGAGCATCTTGCCCGGTAGCGCCATCATGGCGACGGTCGTCGCCACATTGCGCTCCATCATCCGCATCCAGTCATGGGGCCAGAAGGGCTGGCCCGAGGCGAGGCGCTGCATGTCGCGGGCGTTGGCCGCGCCGGTCTGGCGCAAGCGGCGGGCGCCGCGATCCTGCGCGCGGGCCGCCTTGCCGAAGGCGTCAGTCTTTTCCGTCACCATCAGGCTGAGCTCGCGACCATCGGCGGTGAAGGGGGACTGCCATGCCGCCATGATGATCGGCGTGCGGGCGAGCAGGACATTGTGCGTGCTCACCATCGTCTCGGTGGCCCGAATGCAGGTCTGCGCGAAATCGAACCACATCGAAAAGGGGTTGGCAGTCATGGCGGTGCTCCTGTTGCAGGAGCACAATGAGCGAGAGGCGGATTGGCCCCCGGCGCGCCGGCTGATTATTATCATCCGGATGGTTAGGCGTGGCGGCGTGTCAGGCGATCCAGAGGCGCAGGACCCAGGCCACGACGCCGAGCACGCACACGCTCGCCAGCCAGATGCCCGCCATCCAGCCGAGGCGCTGCCACAGCGGTGCCTCTTCCGGTATGCGGGTCAATGATAGCCCTCATGGCCAACCTTGCCCCGGAAGACCCAATAGGACCAGCCGGTATAGGCGAGGATGAGCGGCAGGGTGATCGCGACGCCGACCAGCATGAAGATCTGGCTCTTCTCAGGCGCTGCCGCATCCCAGATGGTGATCTGATCCGGCACGACATAGGGCCAGATGGTGACGCCAAGACCCGCCATGCCGAGGAAGAACAGGGCCAGCGCCAGAAGGAACGGCATCAGTTCGCGCCGCGTCTTGAGCGCGTAGAAGAGCGCGCCGGCGACGATGGCGGTGAGCAGCGGCACCTGGCTGGCGAACAGGATGTTCGGCATTTCCAGCCAGCGGGCGCGATAATCGGACAGCAGCAGCAGATTATAGGCGCTCACCGCACCCATGAGCAGCAGCGTGGCGATCGCCGCCTTGAAGGCGAGCCGATAGGCATGCTCCTGCACCTCGCCTTCCAGCTTCCAGATCATCCAGCAGGCGCCGAGCAGGGCATAGCCCGCGACCACGCCGGCGCCGGTGAGCAGGGTATAGGGCGTCAGCCAGTCCCACCAGCTGCCATCATAGGAGCGCCCGGTGACGTCGATGCCCTGCAGCAGCGCGCCGAGGATCATGCCCTGCGCCAGCGCGGCGACCACCGAGCCGCCGAAGAAGCACATGTCCCACAACGCGCGGTGGCCCGGATCGCGCCAGCGGAACTCGAAGGCGACGCCGCGAAAGACGAGCCCCAGCAGCATGGCGATGACCAGCGGGTAGGTGGCCGGCAGGATGATCGCATAAGCCAGCGGGAAAGCAGCCATCAGGCCACCGCCGCCGAGCACCAGCCAGGTCTCGTTGCCATCCCACACCGGCGCCACGGAGTTCATCGCGCGATTGCGCCCGTGGCCGACCGTGATGGTGGGGAACAGGATGCCGATGCCCAGATCGAACCCGTCCATCACCACATAAGCGAAGACGGCGAAGGCGATGATGAACGCCCAGATGACCGTGAGATCGATCATGAGTCGGCCCTCCCCTGTACTGTCGGCTGAACTGGTGACGTCGACCTGGGGTCGCCTTGCGCCGGGCCGGGTGTGATCCCGGCGGTGCGGATCGGACCGCGTTCGGTCTCCTCCACGCCTGTCTCGCCCGGGTGCGGCGGCATGTTCATGAGGCGCAGGATATACCAGGTGCCCGCGCCGAACACCGCGAAGTAAATGACCACGAAGGCCAGCAGCGAGGCGGCGACGGCCGGCGCGGCGAGCGGCGAGGCCGCATCGGCAGTGCGGAGCAGGCCATAGATCACATAAGGCTGGCGGCCGACTTCGGTCGTCACCCAGCCGGCGATGACGGCGACGAAGCCCGCCGGCCCCATGACCAGCGCGAAGCGGTGCAGCAGCGACCAGTCATACAGGCCCTTGCGCCACCGGGCCAACAGGCTGGTCATGCCCAGCGCGAGCATCAGCATGCCCAGCCCCACCATGATGCGGAAGGACCAGAAGACGACGCCGACCGGCGGACGCTCATCAACGGGAATGGTCTTGAGGCCGTCGATCGGGGCGTGGATGTCGTGTTCCAGGATGAGGGAGGTCATGCCCGGAAGTTTCACGGCATAATCGACCCGCTCTTCCTTGGCGTTCGGCACGCCGAAGAGGATGAACGGCGCGCCATCCGGATAGCTCTCATAATGGCCCTCCATGGCGAGCACCTTGGGCCGCTGATGCTCCCAGCTGTTCAGCCCGTGCATGTCGCCGACGAAAATCTGGATGGGCGCGACCAGCGCGATCATCCACATGGCCATGGAGAACATCTTGCGCGCATGGGCATTGGCGCGATCGCGCAGCAGATGCCAGGCGCCGACCGCGCCGACGACCAGTGCCGTAGTGAGATAGGCAGCGGTCACGGTGTGGACGAGGCGGTAGGGGAAGCTGGGATTGAAGATGATCGGCAGCCAGCTGTCACCGGGGAGGAACTGGCCGTTCGCGCCCATGATGTGGCCCTGCGGCGTCTGCATCCAGCTGTTGACCGACAGAATCCAGAAGGCCGAGACGAAGGTGCCGATGGCGACCATCAACGTGGCGAAGAAATGCAGCTTCTTGCCGACGCGGTTCATGCCGAACAGCATGACGCCGAGGAAGCCTGCCTCCAGAAAGAAGGCGGTGAGGACTTCATAGGCCATCAGCGGCCCGATGACCGGCCCGGCGACATCCGAGAAGACCGACCAGTTGGTGCCGAACTGGTAGGACATGACGATGCCCGAGACGACGCCCATCGCAAAGACGATGGCGAAGATCTTCAGCCAGTAGCGGAACAGGTCGATGTAGACCGACTTGCCCGTCTTGAGCCACAGCCCTTCGAGAACGGCAAGATAGCTGGCCAGGCCGATCGAGAAGGCCGGAAAGATGAAGTGAAAGCTCACCGTGAAAGCGAACTGGATACGCGCCAGCAGGAGAGCGTCGGCCTCCGCGAACATAGCACTGGTCCCTATATGGTTCCCATGGTCGACGGCTCGTGGCGCGTCGATGGGCCGGTCCTACCAGTCTGACGCTGGAGATTGAAGGGTTGCTCGGAACTCTCCGGCAGCGTTGCCCGGAAGCCACAGTTTTTGTTCTGGAATCTTGGGCCGGGTGACACAGCGCTCAGGAATGAAGAAGGCCGCGACCAGCATGAGCTGGCCGCGGCCTCCGTTTAAATCGTCGTGAGAAAGATCAGAACTTCTTCTTCACGCTCACAGCCCATTCGCGTGGACGACCGGGCTGGCCATTGGAGTAACCCTGGCCACCGACCGTCTGGTCATAGATGGTCAGCAGATAATATTCGTCGAGCAGGTTGGTCACTTCGAGCGAGACATCGAGATCCTCATCCGCATTCCGCCAGGTCAGACGGGCGTTTGCCACGCCATAGGCGTCGATGCGGTTACTCGAGCGGTTGGCCGAGACCGTATAGACCTTGCTCTGGTACGAGGCGTCGATGCGCGGCGTCAGCGAACCGGAATTACCCAGATCGATGCGATACTGCGCGCCGATGCTCCACTTCCACTTGGGCGTGTAAGGCGCATAATCGCCAAACTGCGGGCCATTGAGGTTGGTGGGTCCACCGACGGCCACCGTGGAGGTGCCGGACGTGTAGGTCCCGAACTTCTTGTAGTCGAAGTCGATGTAGCTCAGCGATCCATCAAGCGTCATGCCCTCGACCGGGCGGATGGTGATCTCCGCTTCCAGACCCTTGATGTCGGCATCGCCGGCGTTGACGGGAAGCGCGCAAGGCGCACCGAAGCCAGCCCCGGTGATCGCCGTGCAATTGCTGAGGGTAAGCTGGATTCCCTTATACTTGCTGAGGAAGGCCGCGACGTTGAAGCGTACCATGCGATCGAAAAGATCGGTCTTGAACCCAAGCTCGTACGCGCTCAGCGTTTCCGGCCCGAAGGAGAGGGCCTGCTGGACGAAGAACGGACGGGGATTCACGCCGCCCCCTTTGAACCCGGTGGAAAACTGGGCATAGGCCATGATGTCCGGCGTAAAGGCATATTGCACGTTGGCGCGATAGTCGACGCGATTTCCGCTATACTTGCCCACGGTGCCGTTCAGCGGCAACACGCCGTTCGCCGCAAGCGAGGTCGCATCCAGATAAGGCCGCTGGCGGACATAGGTGTAGGTCTTGGACTCCTCGGTATAGCGAATGCCGCCTGTCAGGGTCAGCTGTTCGACCGGGTTCCACGATAGGTGAGCAAACACAGCCTTGCTGTCTGCATCTACCGGATCGCTCTGCTGGAACTGCAGGCCAGAGGAGCGCAGGTCCTGGAAGGATGTGTAGACCGACTTCTGATCGCTGTAATAGCCGCCCAGGGTGAAGTTGATCTGGTCGTTGACCTTTCCGTTCAGGCGCAGTTCCTGGCTGAAGAAGCGGAAAGTCAGCGGGCCATAGCCGAGGCTGTGGGCCATCGGCGACACGTCGTTGTCGTTGGAGAAGTTGGACGTGTACTCGCGATAGGCGGTGATCGAGTTAAGCTGGAAATTTGGCGAGATTTCCCAGTCGATCTGTCCGGAGAGACCCCAACCCTTGAAACGCACGCGTCCGTCGCCAGAGGCGGCGCGATAGGTGAGCGGCTGACCCCCGACGAGGATCGGCTGGCCGTTCTGACCGATCGCGGTGTCCGCGGGCATGTCATAGGTCGCGAAGTTGCAGTAATTGCCGCAGATGAAGCGGTTGTCATAGGCCAACTGGTTGGCATTGGCGGTATTGCCGATCGGGAACGGGTTGATGTCCCGCTGTGCGGAGGCGGTCGCATAGTTCTGCGCCGGTGAGGAGCCGGGCGCCGGGGTCAGCGGCAGCGGGTAGCGCGGCGAGGCCACCGTGCCATCCGGATAAGTGCGCAGCAGCAGCACCGAGCCGGCCGCGACGCGATCGTCGTCGGTGTAGTCGCCGATAATATTGATATCGATCGTGTCGCTGGGGCGCAGGCGCAGTTGCGCGCGCGCTGCGATGTAGTTGACCTCTCCTTCCTTGGCGAGCACGCAGTCCGGACGATTGGTGCGCGCGGGCACACCGCCGACGGGATTGATCAGCTGCGGAGCGCGGGTGGGATTGGCTGCGGTGGCGAAGGCCGGCGTGAAGGTCGCCGTGCCGCCAGCGGGATACATACAGCCAAAGTCGAGCCGATCGACATAGCCTTCCTGCTTCTTGGCGACGCCGGCAATGCGCATGTCGATGCCCTGTGCCAGATTGAAGTCGGCACTGCCGCGCAGATCGATGCGGTTGCGGCTGCCATAGGCTGCGGCGACATAGCCGGTGTTCGTGCCTTCCGGCTTCTGCGAATAGAGCTTCACCGCGCCGCCGATGGAGTTACGGCCGGCCAGCGTGCCTTGGGGGCCGCGCAGCACTTCCACGCGATCGAGGTCGAGCAGGTCGAGGATCGAGCCGGTGAGCGTGGCGTAATAGACGTCGTCCACATAGAAACCGACGCCCGGTTCGACCGCCGGGTTGAAATCGAATTGTCCGACACCGCGGATATTGGCGCCGAGCGATGGGCCAAAGGCAGCGCCCTGTGGCTTCAGTGTCACAGAGGGGGCCTGGTTGGCGACCTGGCTGATATCGGTCTGGCTGCGTGCTTCCAGCATCGCCGCATTCACGGCGGTGATGGCGATCGGCGTATCCTGCAGATTTTGCTCGCGAAACTGTGCCGTGACAATAATATCGCCGTCGCTCGCCGCCTGCGTATTGCTCGCCTGCGGTGCGGCATCCTGGGCGAAAGCATTGGTCGACGAGATCAGCGCGATCGCGGACGACAAAAGCGCAAAACGGAACTTTCTCATGACATCTCCCCTGTGTGTAATTTATTTTGTCCTACTATAATTGGGATATCTAAGGATGCGAAGCGCAAAATCGGGACTGGCCGTTTCTTTCTTCCGACCGGTCGAGGAAACCTGATCGGGCAGACCGCCGCCAAATTACGGCAGGCAAAGGCATTTGCCTTCTCCAATGGTGCACGCGGACTTGTTTCATGATGCACGGGCGCAACAGTGGCTGCACTGTAAGCGGCTTGACTTGGGAGCGGTCTCACGAAACAATCTCTCGCAAAGAGATAATGCGGGCGGCCGGTCCTAAGAGGGATGCGAGCGGCCCCGGACATGAGGACGGGAGAGGGCAGTGGGCGCAGCGCGCAGAGTCTCGACTGAGGACATCCCAGACCGCGACCGGCTGGGGTTCTGGAATGCCGGCGCCGCGGCTATCGGCGGGGTAGAAGCCGACCGGATCGAGGACCACGTTTTTCAGGGCGTCGTCGTCCGCCGGGCGCTCGGCGATGCCAAGGTCTTTCGGCTCGACACATCCCCGCATCGCGCGGCGTGGACGCGGCGCCTGATTGCCGCAGGCGAAGGCGATCCGCATGTCCGCATCTGGTTTCAGCACCGCGGCTCGACAATCGTCTCGACCCGCCATGGCGAGCATATCGTGCGGGCCGGGCAATGGTCTGTGAGCGACGGGCGATATCCCTATGTGGCGACGCATCTGGAAGCCTCGCGCAAGCTGGCGCTGCAACTACCGCTCGGTCGGCTGGCGCGCCACGAGCAGGACGCAATCGCCCGGCTGCCCGGTGCGCTGCAGGTCGGCGGCGGCATCGCGCGCATGCTGCAGGCGTGCCTGCACAGCGCGATTACCACGACCGCCGAGACGGACGACCGGCTCGATGCCGATCTTGGCGAGACGATGATCGATTTCATGCGCATGCTGCTGCACGAGCAGCGGCTGGGTAGCGACGTGGCGCCGATGCGCGAACTCACCCAGGACCGCATCCGTGCGTTTGTGCGGCGGAACGTCGGCAATCCCGCTCTATCCGTCGATATGATCGCCCAGGCGATGAAGTGCTCGAAGCGCTATGTGCACAAGGTTTTCAACGGCGACGAGACGATCAGCGAATACATCTGGGGAACGCGGCTTGAAAGCTGCCGCGCCGCGCTGGCGTCGCCCAAGGCGGCGCAGACGACGCTGACGCAGATCGCCTTCGAGAACGGCTTTAGCAGTTCCGCGCATTTCAGCCGCGCCTTCCGCGAAAAATTCGGCACCGCGCCCAAGGCGTATCGCGCGCAGATGTTGGATGCCGGTTCACGCACGGACAAAACGCGCATGTCCGCCCCGACAAGCGCGGGGACGTGACGATGCTAGGCTGACAGCCGATCGAGTGGAGGATGCGATGCGGTTGGTTCTGGCGCGTATGGGAGCATTGATGATGATGGCGATGTCGAGTGGCGCGGTGCAGGCCGAGGCTGGCTGCGACAAAGCCTGTCTTGAAGAAATTATGGGGCAATATCGGGCGGCCTATCTCGCCCATGATGTCTCGGCTGCGCCCTTTGCCGATCGTGTGCGCTTCACGGAAAACAATATCGAGATGGCGTTTCCCGATGCGAGTTGGGATACTGTGACGGAGGAAGTCGGTACGGCGCTGACGCTCTCTGACCCGCAGACCGGCCAGGCCGCTGCGTTCATGGCCATCAACCAGAGCGAAATTCCCGGCTATCTCGCCGTCCGGCTGAAGATCGAGAACCGGAAGATCACCGAGGTCGAGCACATGCTTTCGACCAAGCGCAACCTGAGTTCGCCGCCGACGCCGTTTGCGGAGCCCAAGGATTTCGTGCGTCCCGCCGACCGTGCCGCACCAGTGCCTCAGGCGCGCCGCAATAGCCGTGAGGAATTGCTGAGCCTGGGCGATGGCTACTTCCAGACGCTGGAGAATAACATCGGCGAAATCCGCAACACGCGCTTTGCGCCCGATGCGATCCGCTACGAAAACGGCATGATCTTCGGCGATATCGAGAAGGATTTCCGACTGGGTCGCTATGCCTTCAACAATAAGGTCAGGCGGGTACCGATCCTCGTCGATGAGGAGCGAGGCATTTCCTTGTTCCGCGGCTTCATCGATCACAAGGGCGTTCTGGCCGATTACACCCTGACCGACGGCACACCGCGGCGATCCATCTTCCGCGAGCCGCATAGCTGGGCGCTGCTGGAAATGTTCAAGATCCAGGGCGGTATGATCACCGGGGTGGAGGCCACCTTCATCACGGCGCCCTATAATGCGACCTCGCCCTGGGGGCCGGACAACGGGAAGTAGGCGCGGACCGAAGAGGCGTATCGAAGCATCGTATCGAAGGGCCGACCCTTCGATACGCCGCTTCGACAAGCTCAGCGGCTACTCAGGACGAACGGAGGGAATGTCCTTGCGGTCCCCGCGCGCCTAGCCTTCCACCAGATCGCCCATGATCTCGCGCGCGAGCTGGCCTGCATCGGGCTCCACGCGGCAGGACTGGTCGAACAGCATCGTCGCGCGGGTGCTCCGCTCATACGTGGCCCAGTGGGGCAATCCGCTCGCCTGATCATTGGGATCGCCATTGGTGGCGAAGGCGACCCAGGCGCTGCTCATCTTGGCCGCGAGCATGGCCGGGGCGTCGCCCTCGCCCAGCAGGGCACGGGCGGACTGCGGCGTATTCAGAATGAACGGCGTCTCCATCGTGTGGAGGGCGCCCAGCTTACCGCCGAGCGCGGGGCTCTGATAATCGAGCCGGTACATGAAGGCGGGCGCGCCTTCCTTGCGCTCGGCCTGCGCGATGATCGGTGCCTGGATGGAATAGTCGCTGAACAACTGGAGGAAGAGCCGGCTCGGCGTGGCACCGGGATAGGCCTGCCGGTAGCGGCTGAGGACTCTGCCGGTGCGGTCGCCGAGAAACGCCTGGGAGCGGGCCTCGAGGCCGGCCTCGTCCAGCGTGAAGGCGCCGGGATCGTTGCCCCAGAAGAAGCTCATTTCCTGCGCGTTGCAGCCGATGAGCATCGGGATGGCGTTGGTGAGCGGCGCCGCGCGGGGCGAGAAGGGGTGTTGCGGGAGCAACAGCGGATCGAGCACCGGGGCGAAACAGGGCAGATGCGTGAAGTTGCGCGGCTTCAAATCGTCCGCGACGGCGTGATAGCCGGCAAGCAGGGTCTGGACCGGCAGGGTGAGCAGGCTCTGCCAGTCGTGGCGCGGGATGTTCAACCGGTGCAGCAGCCGGTCCGTCGCTGTTGCGGCATCGTCCCGCTCCATGAAGCGCAGCGCCGGGCCGCTCTGCACGCCGGCACGGTGGATGAGGCCCTGCGCGGCGGGGCTGCTCATCAGGAAGCTGGTCTTCATCCCGCCGCCGGAGGTGCCGAACACCATGATGCGTGCCGGGTCGCCGCCGAAATTCTCGATATTGTTGCGGATCCAGCCGAGCGCGGCGATGATGTCCTGCATTCCCGCATTGCCGGCATGCGCGAATTCGTCGGCCTCCGTCAGGCCGGCGAGGTGGGTGTAGCCAAAGGCATTGAGGCGATGGTTGAGGCTGACGAACACGACATCGCCGCGCGCAGCGAGCGTGCTGCCGTCCACCGCCGAGCCTGAGCCGCCATAGAAGAAGCCGCCATGCAGGGAGACCATCACCGGCCGCTTGCGGCCATCGCGCAACCCGCTGGTCCAGATGTTCAGGAACAGGCAGCCCTCCGATTCCGGGATCGGCGGGGGTGGGGGCGGCGCATTGGCCGGGCGCGGCAGTTGCGCAAGGATGACATAAGGCGGGCCGGGCGGCGGATTGGGGTTGGATTGCGGTGCGCTGGCCCCGAATGCGAGCGCATCGGCAATGCCCGTCCAGCTCTCCGGCGCGACGGGCGGGCGGAAGCGCTCGGCCCGCGCATAGCGAATGCCGCGAAACGCCATCACATCGCCTTCGAGGCGGCCGCGCAGGCGCCCATAGTGCGTGTCGGCAATCGGTTCGGATGATGTCATCGCAAAAGCCCTTGGCAGAATGATGGCAGGAGCGGTCGTCGCAGCAAAGACGGCTTTCAATGCCGTTCGTCTGCTGACGCCGGGGTGAGCGGGCATGGCAGGCTCCTCTGGTTCGCCTCATTCTAGGAAGTCCGGCCCCCTCGCAATTTGCGGACAGGGAACTCTTGTTCGTCTGCCGGCGAACTGGGCTGCCGAAGATGGCCGGCGCGCGCGCATGAGGGTCGACAGGGCGCATCGCCCGCGCCAAGGCTGGAGCGGACATGAGCGAGGCGGCGGTGGAACGAACAGAGCAACTGAAAGAGAGGGGCTTCCAGTTGGCCGGGCTGGAGCACACCTTCGGCTTTTTGCTCCATGCGGCCTGGCGCGATGCCTCCACGACCTTCAACCGCTTCTTCGCCGGCACGGACATGACGCCGAGCGCTTATTCCGTTCTCCTGCTGATCCACAGCAATCCCGGTTGCGCGCCGGGCGACCTCTCGGAGATCATGGGCATCACCTCCAACAACATGACGCGCCTTCTCGACGATCTGGTCAAGCGCGGCTTCGTGGCGCGGGAGGTGAGCGAAGCGGATCGTCGCGTGCGCCTGCTGCGGATGACGGCGGCGGGCACGGATTTCCTGGCCGAGTTGCGGCGCTGCCACGATGCCTACGAGGCGCATTTCGATGCGCGCATCGGGCCGGAGCGGATCGCCCAGCTTTGCGATCTCTTGCGCCGGTTCGGCTGACCGCCCGCTGCCGGACGTGGCGCAAGGCGGTTTGCCCACCGGCGGCTTGTTCCCGGCAATGCAAAGCACGATGCGTCGCCAGTAAAGCCCCGCGGGGCCGGCCCTTCTAACGACCATGTGCAATTGCAGGAGAGCAGCACGTGTCGGTGGAGTCGGACAATCGGGCGCATCGTCCCCGGTTGGCGCATGAACTGGGGCTTCTGGCCAGCCGCCGCCAGATGTTGCGCGGGGCGTGCGTCGGCGCCTTGCTGATCGGCGCGGGCGGCTCTGCGGTGCTGGCGCGCGCGAGCGGACCAACCCGGATGGACGCCGTGCTGTCCTTCCATTCCAACGAACCGTGGCTGGACCGCACCGGCCGCGCCGCGCCCTGGCATCCGCCGTGTGGGTGCCGCAGCGGCGAGGGCGTGGAGCCGCTGTCCGACGAGATGCTGCGCAGAGTGAATTGTTATGTCTGAACGGGTCTGCCGAGATGTGCGGCGGCCCTTGACCGGAGGTTCAAGTGGTCGATTTTTCTTCTGATCCGGCCAAGCGCGGCTTCTTTTCCGCGCAGCGCTACGATGCCGAGATTCTCGAATGCGAAGTGCAGGGCACACTGCCCGCCGATCTGGTCGGCACCTTCGTACGCCTGGGGGGCGAATGGTATTATCCGCCGAGCAAGCCGGACGATGCGATGCTGCACACCGACGGCTATGTCAGCACCTTCCGGTTCAAGGATGGGCGCGTCTCCTACAAGGGCAAGTTCGTCCGGACGCCGCGCTTCCAGGCCAATCTCAAGGCGGGCCGTCAGCTCTTTGGCTATTATCGCAATCGCTTTACCGACGATCCCAGCGTGCAGGGCATCGACGGCACCGTGTCCAATACCACCCCGCTGGTGCATGGCGGCAAGCTGTTCACGCTCAAGGAGGATTCGCTGCCCCAGCAGATCGATCCGGTGACGCTGGACACGATCGGCGCGTGGGATTTCGACGGCAAGTACAAGAGCCAGACCTTCACGGCGCACCCGAAGATCGACCCGTTCACCGGCGAGATGATCGCTTACGGCTATGAGGCGACCGGGCCTGCCTCCAAGGACGTGTTCGTCTATGCGATGGACAAGGCGGGCCGGGTGACGCGCGAGACCCGGTTCGAGGTCCCCTATGTCTCGGTGATGCATGACATTGCCTTGACCGAGAAGCACATCCTCTTCCCGTTCGGTGGTTATGTCACCAGCATGGAGCGCTTGCGCGAAGGCAAGGTTCACTGGGGGTGGGACCGCAGCAAGGACAGCTACATCGGCATCATGCCGCGCGACGGCGACGGCAAGGACATCCGCTGGTTCAAGGGCCCGGAGCGGTGCATGATGCACACGTTCAACGCGCAGACCATCGGCAACAAGGTGGTGTTCTACGCCCCCTTCTACGATTCCAATTTCTTCCCCTTCTTCCCTAATGTCGATGGCTCGCCCTGGGACCCGACACGGGCCAAGGCCTATGTCCGCCGCCTGACGTTCGATCTCAATTCCAAGAAGGATAGCTGGGAGGAGGAGATCCTGTTCCCGCTGCCCATCGGCGATCTGGGGCGGATCGATCCGCGTTATCTGACGCAGGAAAACCGCTATTGCTTCACGGGCTTCACCGATCCGACCCGGCCGTTCGACGAGGCGCGGGCGGGCAATCTGCGCGGGCGCGTGACGAACAGCTATGCCCGGTTCGATCTCCATACGAACAAGGTCGATCGTTATTTCCCCGGCGATACGCACAGCCTGCAGGAATGCACCTTCATTCCGCGCAGTGCCGATGCGCCGGAGGGCGACGGCTATCTGATCGGCACGGCTTCCAATTATGCGGAGATGCGCTCCGAGCTGATCATTGCCGATGCGCAGCGGCTGGAGGAGGGCGACATCGCCCGCGTGATCCTGCCGTTCCGCGCAGGTCCGCAGGTTCACGGCATCTGGGTTCGGCCGGACGAACTGGCGCCATTTCCAAAAGCAGGAGGCATCGATGCGTGATGAGAGCGAGGCCCTTGAGGCTGCAAAAACAGGAGGAGAGAGATATGGCCATGACGAGACTGCGGTGCCTGGCTCTGACGGCCGTCGCGATGGGGCTGGTCATGACCGGTAATGCCCAGGCGCAGAGCCTTTCGGCGGAGGACTATGCGGTCGCGCGCGCCGAGATCGTCAACCTGTCGAACCGGCTCATGATCGCGTCCGACGCGCGGGATGCCGAGACCTATGCGGAGAGCTTCGCCAGTGACGGCGTGCTGGACTGGATCGGCGGGGTGGAACATGGGCGCGAAGCGATCCGCAAGGCCATCGAGGAATGGCGCGGCCAGATCGCGAAAAAGGCGACGATTCCAGCGGACGCCAAGTCGCAGCCACGCACGCGGCATTATGTGCTCAACCACGACATCACGGTGAACCCGGACGGCAAGACCGCGTCGGGCCGGGTCTACTGGTTCGCGCTGACGAACAATACGCCGCAAACCGATGTGCAGGTGCTCTACTTCGGCCATGTCATCGAGGATTATGTGAAGGAGGACGGCAGGTGGCTGTTTTCCAAGCGCGCGGTGTTCAACGAATCTCGCCATAATCGGGCATTGTTCTACCCCGAACTGGGCGAGAAGGACCCGCGGCAATTGGACTGAGAGGCTGTGGTGGGCGTGCGCGGTTCCCGCAAGGGCAGCCATCGCTGGCCTTGCGTGCCCCGGGCGCGTCTGGCACGGGCGGCTGGACGGTCTGCCCGTCCAGCCACACCCGCCTGATCCGGATGCCTCGCCTGTCATGAGCCTGCGTCTTGCCATTTTCGATTGCGACGGAACGCTGGTCGACAGCCAGCACAGCATCGTCGAGGCCATGGATGGCGCGTTTCGCGCGGTGTCGCTGGTGCCGCCCGACCGCCAGCAGTGCCTTTCGGTCGTGGGCCTCTCCTTGCCTTATGCGATTGCCCGGCTGGTGCCCGATGGCTCCGACGCGCTGCGCGACGAGATTTGCGACCATTATAAGCTGCGCTTCCAGCATCTGCGCGCCTCTGGTGGGCTGCGCGAGCCGCTGTACCCGGGCATCGCCGATCTGCTGGATCGGCTCGAAGCGCAAGGCTGGCTGCTCGCCATCGCCACCGGTAAATCGGAGCGGGGCTTGCGGCTGCTGCTCGAGCATCATGGCATGTCGAAGCGCTTCATCTCGCTGCAGACGGCGGATCGCAATCCCTCCAAGCCGGACCCCGCGATGATCGGCGCGGCGCTTGCCGAGGCGGGCGTCGAGCGGGCCAGCGCTGTCATGATCGGCGATACCAGCTTCGATATGCTGATGGCGCGGGCGGCCGGGGTCCAGGCGCTGGGCGTGGCCTGGGGCTATCATCGCGCCGAAGAGCTGATCGAAGCCGGTGCTGCATCCGTGGCCATGGACAGTGCCGAGCTGGCGCGCCATATCGGGCTTTCATGACAGAGACGACATCCAAGAGCGCCGGTCCGGACCCGTCCGACGCCGCAGCGCAGACCCGCCGAGCGGCGGCAGCCAAGCAGCGCTTCTATGCGATCAGCCTGTTCCGGCTGTCCGGCGCGTTCATCCTGCTGTTCGGCATGGCAATCTCGCTGGAGCGGTTCGATTGGGTGCAGGGCGACAAGGCGAAGTGGATGGGCGTGATCGTCTCCACCGTCGGCTTCATCCAGTTTCTCATCGTGCCCCGGATGCTGGCGCGCGCGTTCGCGACGCCGAAGGACAAAAGCTGAGCCCCGACATGAAGCGGTTCTGGACTTCCGCGCAGGCGATCGCGAGCGAGGACGGCTGGTCGATCGGGCTGGACGGGCGCGCAGTGCGCACGCCCGCGCGCGCGCTGCTGGTCGTCCCCGGTGCGGCGCTGGCGCAGGCGATTGCGGAGGAATGGAACGGGCAGGGCGAGAAGATCGACCCCGCCACCATGCCGATGACCGGCTTTGCCAATGCGACGATCGACCGCGTACTGCCGGCTTTAGGCGACTTTCGCGGGCAGGTGGCGGCTTATGCCGAGAGCGATCTGCTCTGCTACCGCGCCGATGGACCGCAGACGCTGATCGCGCGGCAGGAAGCCCAATGGCAGCCCTTGCTGGATTGGGCGAGCGAGCGCTTTGGCATCGCCTTCGTCGTCACGCAGGGCATCATCCCGGTGGATCAGCCGGCGCTGACATTGGCGGGCCTGCGCGCCGCCGTCGAGGCGCTCGATCCGTGGCTGCTGGCTGGCTTCGCCACGCTCGTGCAGATCAGCGGCACGCTGGTGGGTTCGCTCGCGCTGATGGAAGGCAGGCTGTCGGCGGAGGATCTGTTTGCGGCGGCGAGCCTGGATGAGGCTTGGCAGGCCGAGCAATGGGGCGAGGATGCCGAAGAGAGCGCGCGGCTCGCACGTCGTCGCACAGATTTCCTCAACGCGGCGCGCTATTGCGCGCTGGCGGCCGAGCGCTGAGCGTTCCCTTGCTCCACGATTTGGTCTAGGGCGCGAACCATGACGCAAGCCGCTCTCGAAATTCAGGATCTCTGCAAGACCTACAAGGGCGGCAAGCGCGCTCTGGACGGCGTGAACCTCACCGTGCCGCGCGGCAGCATCTACGGCCTGCTCGGCCCCAATGGCGCCGGCAAGTCGACGATGATCAACATCCTCGCCGGGCTGGTCAACAAGACCAGCGGCACGGCGCGGATCTGGGGGTTCGACATCGACAAGGATGCGCGCAACGCGCGGCTCTCGATCGGCATCGTCAATCAGGAAATCCTGTTCGATCCCTTCTTCACGCCGCTGGAAACGCTGGAAAATCAGGCGGGCTATTATGGCGTGCCCAAGGCGGAACGGCGCTCGATGGACCTGCTGCGCGCGGTGCACCTTGAGGACAAGGCATCGGCTTATTCGCGCACGTTGTCGGGCGGCATGAAGCGGCGGCTGATGGTCGCCAAGGCGATGGTCCATGCCCCGCCGATCCTCGTGCTGGACGAGCCCACCGCCGGCGTGGACATCGAGCTTCGCCAGCAGCTCTGGTCCTATGTCCGCTCGCTCAACGCGCAGGGCGTGACCATTGTGCTCACCACCCATTATCTGGAGGAAGCCGAGGAGTTGTGCGATCGCATCGCGATCATCAATCACGGCCGGCTCATCGCGGACAAGCCGACGCGCGAGCTGGTCGGCATGGCGCGGGAAAAGGTGGTGGAAGTCACCGTCGACCGCGACCTCGGGACGCTGCCCGCGCATGACCGGTTCGAGCGAGTCGAGCGGTCCGACGCGCGGAGCCTCAAGATCACCTATCTCAAGGACAAGGCCACGGCGGGCGATGTGCTCAATGTCGTGCAGGCGCAGGGCTACAGCATCGTGGACGTCTCCACGCATGATCCTGACCTTGAAGACGTCTTCCTGACTCTCACCCGCGCGGACGGTTGAAGAAATCTCTCACGCGTCAGGCACGACGCGCAAAATGAAGGCCGCCGATTTGCACCGGCGGCCTTTCATGTGTTCAGACTGAGCGGGGCTCAGGCGAAGCTGGTCGAAACCCGACGACGACGCAGTTGCATGCCGGCGAGCGCGAAGCCACCGATCATGAGAGCCCAGGTCGCCGGCTCGGGAACCGCAGCCATCGACACATTGTCAACCACGAAGTCGGCGGCCGTGCTGCCGTCACCGAAGAAGTTGAACTTCAGATTGGCAGGGCCGCTGTTCGTCGCGGTGAACTGCGTGGTGAAGGTGTACCAGGTCTGCGGCGTGGTGCCGCTCACGCTGCCCGCCGTGAGGCTCAGCCCGGCCGGCACGTCGTCGATCAGGAACTGGAGCGAGGCGTCGAACGGATTGCCATAGCCATTCAGCGGCACGAAATAGTCGAACGACAGATAGTAGCTCACGCCGGCAACCACGTTCACGCTCTGCGAGAGCGAGTCAGGGTTGGCCGTGTCGGACGAGAAATAGGCGCCGTAGGTGCCGCCGCCAGCCGGGGCGGGAATGGATTCGCCATAGGCACCTGTCGGGTAACCCGAGCCCTGACCATAAGCGATCACGACCGGAGCCGTGCCGCCGCCGACATTGCTCAACGACCAGCCGCTGAAGCTGCCCGACTCGAAGCCACCATTGGTTACGAGATTGGCCGCCATGGCGGGGCCAGTCAGGGCGAGCGCGACAGCCGTCCCCAGAAAATAAAGTGATTTCATGATCTTTTCTCCCACACGCAAACGCACAAGGCGTCACACGACGCTTTGTACTCCATTTCGCGATATATTTCCTCTTCGTTAACTATCTTCCCTTGAGTTTCCGCCGAATAATCGGAAAGATCGTTCTCGATCAGTCTATTACGAGCTGCCGCATTGCAAAGCGCCGCGCGCAGGCTAGGACACGGCATTGCGCGCCATTCCACCACGCGGCCGCTCGGGACTTTGTGCATGACCATTTCCACGCATGACATCATCATCATCGGATCGGGCGCGGCCGGCCTGACCGCCGCCATTAACCTGGCGCAGACGCACAAGGTGCTGGTGCTTGCCAAGGGCGCGCTCGATTCCGGATCGACCAACTGGGCGCAAGGCGGCATTGCTGCGGTGCTCGATGGCGGGGACAGCTTTGCGGCGCATGTCGAGGATACCATGGTCGCCGGCGCGGGGCTGAACGACCGGGCGACGGTGGAGTTCGTCGTATCCGAAGCGCCTGCCGCGATCGAGAGGCTGGCGGCGCTGGGCGTGCCGTTCAACGCGGGCGAGGCCTTTGGCGAGCGCTGGCATCTCACGCGCGAGGGCGGGCATTCGCACCGCCGCATTGTGCATGTCGATGATGCGACCGGCCATGCGGTGCAGGTCGCGCTGATGGCGGCCGCGCGTGCCAATCCGAACATCACCCTGATGGAGAATATGGTCGCGATCGACCTCATCACCTCCCGTCATGGCGAGCGCTATTCCGGCGATGGCCGGGTGTGGGGTGTCTATGCGCTCGACAGCAAGGCCGGGCGCGTGGAAGCCTTTGTGGGTCGGGCGACGATCCTCGCGACGGGCGGGGCAGGCCGCACCTATCTGTTTTCCACCGCGCCACGTGGCGCGACCGGGGACGGGATCGCCATGGCCTGGCGGGCCGGCTGCCGCGTCTCCAATATGGAAATGATGCAGTTCCATCCCACTTGCCTTTACAATCTGGAGGTCAAGAACTTCCTGATTACCGAGGCGATGCGGGGTGAAGGCGGCAAGCTCAAGCTGCCCGCGGGCGTGCCCGGTGGCGGCGAGCGGTTCATGGACCGGTTCGATCCGCGCGGTGAACTCGCGCCGCGCGATGTCGTGGCCCGCGCCATCGACCATGAAATCAAGCGGCTGGGGCTGGATTATGTCCATCTCGACATCAGCCACCAGCCGCCCGAGTTCATCAAGGAGCATTTCCCGACCATTTATGCGCGGCTGCTGAGCCTGGGCATCGACATCACCAAGGAGCCGATCCCGGTGGTGCCGGCGCAGCATTACACCTGCGGCGGCGTGGTGATCGATCTTGATGGCCGCACCGACCTGCCAGGCCTGTATGCAGCGGGTGAGGTGACGGAAAGCGGCCTGCATGGCGCCAATCGCCTTGCCTCCAACTCGCTGCTCGAATGCTTCGTCTTCGGCGAGGCCGCCGCCAATCACATCCGCGCGACATGGGCAGATCTGCCCGCCCCGCCGCCGATCCGGGCGTGGGACGAAAGCCGTGTGACGGACAGCGACGAGGAAGTCGTCGTGACCCATAACTGGAAGGAAATCCGCCGGTTCATGTGGGATTATGTCGGCATCGTCCGTTCGACCAAGCGGCTGGAGCGGGCGCAGCACCGCGCCGACCTGCTCGCGCGCGAAGTGGATGACTATTACGGCAATTTCCGCGTGACGTCCGACCTCATCGAGCTGCGCAACCTGCTCGAAGTCGCCCGGCTGATCATTCGCAGCGCGCTCAAGCGCAAGGAGAGCCGCGGCCTGCATTACACGCTCGATCATCCCGACATGCTGCCGGAGGCGGTCGACACGGTGCTGGTGCCCTGACGTCAGAATGAGCAAAAAAAGGGCGCGATGGCCAGGCCGTCGCGCCCTGAGGTTCTGACTAGGAGGGAAAACAGCAGAGCTGCCTTCAACGCTTCGACTGCGGATCGTCGCGTCACAATGTTTATGTGCGATGCCGGCAGTGCGCGCTTTGACAGAGATCAAACCGTTGCGATTTGCAATAATTAGGGCAGCGCTTGTTCCCGCGACATCCTCACTTTGTCGCAAAAGGGATTCGGTACACCGCAACTGATCGCTTCGTTCTGGAATTATGCGCAGGGCTCGGTCAGTATATCCCTATGTTCGGCAAGGAAGATTTCAGCGCGTGAGGCAGGGTCTGGGGCCATTGTGGGCGGGGCTCGCGGTGCTTGCATTGGCGAGTTCGTGCACCGCCATTCCGTCATCGACACATCCAAGCGCGCGGATCGCGGCGCCGGCGCAGCCCGCCGTCCGCTACGCGCCGCCGCGTGAAGTCGTGCAGCCGGTCCCGCAGCAGGCCGCCGTTCAGCGGGTGCAGCGCGGCGGCACGGTGAGCGCGCCCTGGCTGCCCAATCGCAATGCCGTTCCCACGCCGCGCGTGCCGGTCACGGCGGCGCCGCCCGCGCTGGTCGCCAGCATTCAGGCGCTGGGGCGCCAGTTCAATGGCAAGGTCGGCATCGCGGTGCAGAGCGTGGATGCGAGGTGGACCGTCTCGCACAATGGCGATCTGCTCTTCCCGCAGCAGAGCGTCTCCAAGCTGTGGGTGGCGATGACCATGCTCGATGCCGTCGACCGCGGCAAGCTGACGCTGGACCGGGATGTCACCATCCGTCCGTCCGACCTGACGCTCTTCCATCAGCCCATCGCGGCGCTGGTGAACAGCGAGCAGGGTTATACCACCTCGCTGCGCAGCCTGTTCGAGCGGGCGATGACGCAGAGTGACAATACCGCGAACGATTCGGTTTTGCGCACCGTTGGCGGGCCGGACGCCGTGCGCAGCTATCTGGCGCGGCGGTTTATCGGAACGGACAGCATCAGGTTCGGCCCCGGCGAGCGGCTGTTGCAGAGCCAGACGGCCGGGCTGACCTGGTCGCAGAACATGTCCGCCGGGCGCAATTTCTATGCCGCGCGGTCCAACCTGCCGCGCTCCGTGCGCGAGCGGGCGCTCGACAGCTATCTGGCCGATCCGCCTGATGGCGCGGCGCCGCTGGCCATCGTGGGCGCGCTTGCGCGGCTCCAGAAGGGCGAGATGCTCTCGCCATCTTCGACGCAGATTCTGCTGGCGACGATGGAGCGCGCCAAGACCGGTCCGCAACGGATCAAGGCCGGGGTTCCGGCGGGCTGGACCTATCTCCACAAGACCGGCACCGGGCAGGATCTGGCGCCGCGTTCGACCGGCTATAATGATGTCGGCATCATGACCGCGCCGGATGGCTCGAGCTATGCGATTGCGGTGATGATCGGCGAGACCACGGTGGGCATTCCACAGCGTTGGGAGCTGATGCAGGCGGTCTCCCGTGCGGTCGGCACGCTGCATCAGGGCGGCGCCCGCTACAGCGCCGCGCGCTGACCATAGCTTTCGTTTAGGAAATGCCGCTAAGAGCGGGGCGGGGCGGCGTCGACCGCGCCGGCCATGATGCCTTATCGGAACCGACATGCCTGCCACTTCTCCTTCCGATCTCGCGATCGTCATCGTCAATTACCGGACGGCGGATTATGTCATCCGCTGCGTGGACTCGCTCGTTTCGGAACGAGCACAGGCAGGGCCGTTCGAGGTCATCGTGGTTGACGGTGGCTCGGCTGACGGGTCGGCAGAAAAACTCACCGAGCATTTCGCTCAACCTGAGTGGCAGGATTGGGTGACGGTGCTGCCGCTGGAGCGCAACGGCGGCTTTGGCTGGGCCAATAATCAGGCGATGTTGCGGCTGCTCCAGCGCCCGGCGCCGCCGGCCTTCATTCATGTGCTGAATCCAGACACGCTGGTCCAGCCCGGCGCGATCACGGCCTTGCTGGAGGCCATGCACGCGCGCCCGCGCGCCGGGGCCGTCTGCAGCCGGCTGCTGGAGCCGGATGGCGCGCTGGCGGGCTCCGCCTTTCGCTTCCCGACGCCGGGCCGGGAGTTCGTCCGGGGATGTGGCATGGCCAAGCTCGGGACGATGCTCGGCATTGCACCGACTTTGGTCGAGGGTGACGCGCCTGTCACGGCAGACTGGCTCACCGGCGCCAGCGTCCTGTTCCGCAGTGCCGCGCTTTGGGAGACCGGATTGTTCGACGACGGCTTTTTCCTGTATTTCGAGGAAGTCGAACTGATGCACCGCATGGGCCGCGCGGGCTGGGAGATGTGGTTCGTGCCGGGCAGCCGCGTGATCCATATTGCCGGAGCCGCCACGGGCGTCGCGAGCGGGGCGCAGGTCGCGGTGCGGCCCTATCCGGCTTATCGTTTCGAGGCGCGGCGGCGTTATTTTGTGCGCACCGGCGGCGTTGCGCGGCTGTTCTGTGCCAACCTCGCTTGGCTTGCCGGGCGGGCGCTCGCGCTGGCGCTGCGCCCGCTGCGTGGGCCGAGGACCGACGCCGTTCCGCAGGAGGTGTCGATGACGTTGCGGCATGGCTTCTGGCCCAAGCGGGCGGATGGGCGCGCCTCCATCCCCCGGTGGGATGAGCCTGCAGGCCGCGCGCCGGGCTGGACCGCGCCATGAGCGTTGTGGTGCCGCGCACGGGCATCGTGGCGATTGGCCGGAACGAAGGCGAGCGCTTGAAACGCTGCCTCAGAAGCGCGCCGGCCGATTGTCCAGTGATCTATGTCGACTCGGGTTCGACCGACGGCAGCATCGCCTTCGCGCAGAGCCTCGGCATCGGCGTGGTGGAGCTGGATGTCGCGACGCCTTTCACTGCGGCGCGTGCGCGCAATGCCGGATGGCGGCGCCTGCTGGCGGATCATCCCACGCTCGATTTCGTTCAGTTCGTCGATGGCGATTGCGAACTTGCGCCGGACTGGATCGGTCGGGCCGAAAAGGCGCTGGATGCCGAGCCGAGCCTGTGCGCAGTCTTCGGGCGGCGTCGCGAGCGCTTCCCCGCCGCCAGCTTCTACAACGCGCTGTGCGACGATGAATGGAATGTCCCTATTGGGCTGGTCGAGGCCTGTGGTGGCGATGTGCTGTTCCGCGTGGCGGCTCTGTCGCAAGCCGATGGCTATGACGGCAGCCTGATTGCCGGCGAAGAGCCTGACCTTTGCCTGCGTCTGGGCCGGATGGGCTGGCAGGTGCGGCGGATCGACGCGGAAATGACGCTGCACGATGCCGACATTCACCATGCGCGCCAACAATGGCTGCGCGCGCGCCGGGCCGGCTATGCCTTTGCAGAGCATGTCGCGCGCCATGGCGATGCGGCATTTCCGAGCTGGCGCCGCCAGCGCAATAGCATCCTGCTGTGGGGCGGTGTCATCCCGCTCCTCATCCTGGGTGCGATCCTGCTCGGGCTGATATCGGGCACTGCGCCGCTGATCTGGGCTGCGCTTGTGATGCTGCTGATGTATCCCGCGCAGGTCGTGCGGATCGCGGCCCGCAAGCGCGCGGCGGGGTCGCCCCTGCGCTTCGCCATGGGCTATGGTCTGTGGATGATGCTCGGCAAGTTCGCGCAATTCGGCGGTTTGGCGCGCTATCATCTGCGCGCGCGGGGGGGAGGGCCTGCCCGGCTTATCGAATATAAGGGCGCAGAAGGGAGTGCGCGGCCATGAGCTTCAAAGACATGTGTCAGCTCGTGCGCGAGGATTATGCCGCGCATGGGCGCGAATGGACCCGGCCGGGTTTCCGCACCTTGTTCTGGCACCGGTTCGGCAACTGGCGGATGACGGTACGCTCCAAGCTGATGCGGGCGCCGCTCAGCATGATCTATCGCTGGGGCTATCGGCATTGCCGCAATGTCTATGGCATCGAGATTCCCTACACCGCGACGATTGGCCGGGGCGTGATCGTCGAGCATCAGGGTGGTATCGTGGTGCATGGGGCCAGCATCATTGGCGACGGATCGATCATTCGGCAGAACTGCACGCTGGGCTTGCGGTCCCTGCAGCGGCTGGATGAAGCGCCGATTATCGGGCGGAATGTGAATATCGGCGCTGGTGCCGTGATCATGGGCCGCGTGACGATCGGGGATGGGGCCGCCATTGGCGCGAACGCGGTGGTGATGACGGATGTGCCCCCCGGTGCCCTCGCGGTCGGTGTCCCGGCGGTGGTGAAGGTGCGCTAGGCGCTTTTCTTGCCAACCAGTCCGCGCACAGCTATAGCCACCCCCTGACGATGGCGGCCTCGCACGGGCCGCCTTTTTCTGTTTGAAAAGCCGTGCGAGGAAGGAAGAGTAGTCTTATGTCTATCACCCCGCTCATGCCCGTTTATCCCCGGTGCGATGTGCGTCCGGTGCGAGGCGAGGGCTGCTATCTGATCGGCGAGCGCGGCGAGCGTTATCTGGATTTTGCGAGCGGCATCGCGGTCAACGCGCTGGGCCATGGCCATCCGCATCTGGTGAAGGCAATTGCCGAGCAGGCCGCCACGCTCATGCACGTCTCCAACCTCTACGGCTCGCCGCAGGGCGAGGCGTTTGCGCAGCGCATTGTCGAGAACAGCTTTGCCGATACGGTGTTCTTCACCAACAGCGGCGCGGAAGCGGTGGAATGCGCGATCAAGACCGCGCGGCGCTATCACTTCGCCAATGGCAACCCGCAGCGGCACAAGCTGATCACGTTCAAAAACGCCTTTCACGGGCGGACTTTGGGCACGATCAGCGCCACCGACCAGCCCAAGATGCGCGACGGGTTCGAGCCGCTTCTGCCGGGCTTCGATTATGTCGCGTTCAACGATTTGGAGACGGCGCTCTCCAAGATCGACGATGAGACCGCCGGCTTCCTCGTGGAGACGGTGCAGGGCGAGGGCGGGCTGACCGCCGGGAAGCCCGAGTTCATCAAGGGCCTGCGCGAGGCGGCGGACAAGCACGGGCTGCTGCTGGTGCTCGATGAAGTGCAATGTGGCTATGGCCGGACCGGCAAGTTCTTTGCGCATGAGCATTATGGCGTGAAGCCCGATGTGATGGCCGTGGCCAAGGGCATTGGCGGCGGCTTTCCGCTCGGCGCCTGCCTTGCGACGGAAGAAGCCGCCAAGGGCATGGTGTTCGGCACCCATGGCAGCACCTATGGCGGCAATCCGCTGGCGATGGCGGCGGGCATGGCGGTGCTGGACGTGCTGCTCGAGCCGGGCTTTCTGGAGCAGGTCGCGGCAACCGGCGAGCGGCTGCGCGGCGCGCTGGAGCAGCTCATCCCCAATCATGACGACGTCTTCGAGGAAGTGCGGGGCCTCGGCCTCATGCTTGGCGTGAAGCTCAAGCCGCAGGTGGAGGCACGCAACTTCGTGGCGCATCTGCGCGACAATCATGGCCTGCTGACCGTGTCGGCTGGCGAGAATGTCGTGCGCATCCTGCCGCCGCTGGTGATCGAGCAGTCTCACATCGACGAAGCGATCGCCAAGCTCTCCGCTGGGGCTGCCAGCATCAAGGCAGAGGCGAACGCATCATGATCCGGCATTTCCGCAATCTCACGGACGCCGGCGGCGATGCGCTCGCGGCCATTCTCAACGATGCGATGGACCGCAAGGCGGCCCGCGCGGGCATGCCCAAGGGCGCTGTCGACAAGGACGCGCCGCTGGCGGGCCACACGCTCGCCATGATCTTCGAGAAGAACTCCACGCGCACCCGCGTGAGCTTCGACATGGCGATCCGCCAGTTGGGCGGCTCGTCGCTGATCCTGGACAGCGGCACGACTCAACTCGGTCGTGGCGAGACGGTGGCGGATACGGCGCGCGTGCTGAGCCGCATGGTCGATCTCATCATGATCCGCACCGACGATCACGCCAAGATCGAGGAAATGGCGCATCATGCGACCGTTCCGGTGATCAACGGCCTGACCGACCTCTCGCATCCGTGCCAGATCATGGCCGATCTGCTGACTGTCATCGAGCATGGCCTTGCCTTGCCGGGCAGCCAGTGGGCCTGGCTGGGGGATGGCAATAATGTGCTGCACTCGATCATCGAGGCGGCCGGGCTGTTCAAGTTCGACGTGCGCATCGGCGTGCCGGAAGGGTTCGATCCCGATCCGCGCTTTGCCGCGGCGGCGCGGGCTGGGGGCGCGACCATCACGCTCACCCGCGATGCGGTGGAGGCGGCCAGCGGCGCGGACGTCGTCGTGACCGACACGTGGATTTCCATGGGTCAGGCCGGCGGCGACGCCAAGTTGCGCGCGATGATGCCCTATCAGGTGACGCCCGCGCTGATGGCCCGCGCCAAGCCCGATGCCAAGTTCCTGCACTGCCTTCCCGCCCATCGCGGGGAAGAGGTGCTGGAAGAGGTGATCGATGGTCCGCAGTCGCTGATCTGGGATGAGGCCGAGAACCGCCTCCACGCCCAGAAGTCGGTGCTGCTCTGGGCGGCGGGCCTGATTGGCTAGGGCCAACCGACATTCAGCGCTGGCGGCCATCATCTGAATGTTGGTCGGTGCTAAACCAGACGCAGGACATCCGGCGCCGTGCCGGAGTCCCACAGGATATGCCGGGGCGCCCAACGCGCGCTCCGGCACAACCCGCACATGATCGGCGCCGGGGCACGGCGGATAGCCACGCTGTTCACGCCGCCCGAGCGGACGTCGGGGCATTTTCTGCTGATCGATGCGATGCGGGGCGTGGCCGCGCTGGTCATCATCTTCTGGCACTATCAGCATTTCTTCTACCCGCCGGGCGCCGAGCGGGCGATGGCCGGCTTCCGCCCGCAGCAGCCTTTTTTCGAGCAGGCCAGCTGGCTCTATGAGCATGGCAAATATGCCGTGCAGCTCTTCTGGGTGATATCCGGCTTCGTCTTCGCCCATGTCTATCATGGCCGGAAAAGCAGCACGCGCGACTTTGTCGTGAACCGGCTCGCGCGCCTCTATCCGCTTCACGTGCTGACGCTGCTGATCGTGGCGGGCTTGCAGGGAATCGCGCAGGCGAAATTCGGCGCATTCCTCGTTTACCAGCACAATACGCTGGGCAATTTTCTGCTGCATCTTGGTCTTGCCTCCAACTGGTGGCCGACGGTGGTCTACAGTTTCAACGCGCCGATCTGGTCGGTGTCCATCGAGATTCTTGTTTACGCGCTGTTCTGGCTGAGCCTGCCTGTGCTGTTTCGCGCGGGCGTGCTTGGACCCGCCCTGCTGGCCGCAGCGGCCATCGCCGGTTGTTTCATGTTCGAGGGCTACATCCTCCTCATGTGCGCGGCAGGTTTCTTCGGCGGCACGGCGCTGTTTGCAGTTCACGCCAATCGCACCATCTGGCTCTCCGTGCTGGTCGTTCTGCTGCTGGGGGCAGGGGGATGGACGAGCTGGGACGAAAGTCTCGACATCCGGCGCTATCTCTCTGTTCCGCTGTTCAGCATGGCGATCGTGCTTCTGGCCGCCCTGCTGGAGCCCTGCCTGCGGGCGAGCCTGTTACAGCGGACGCGCTGGCTGGGGGATGCCAGCTACGGCATTTACCTGTGGCACTTTCCCGTCCAGCTGGTGCTGCTGCTCGCTGTGCCAGGTCTGGCGACTGACCATCAGCTGGCGCGCGAGCCGGCCTTCTTTCTGATCTTTATGACCAGCGTGGTCATCATCGCGGTGCTCTCCTTCCGCCTGTTCGAGACACCATCGCGGCGCTGGTTGCGGGCCCGGCTGGAGGCGCGGCCTCATCCGTCAGCTTCCTCGCAGGCGGCGCCTTAGACTCTCGCCCCTTAGACTTTCGTGAGGGGAGTGCCTATCTAGGTGCCATGTCAGAATTCGATCCTACCCGCACAGAGGACCGCGTCCTCGGTTTCGCCCTGCCTGCCCGCAATGTCCGTGGTCGGCTCGTGCGCCTTGGCCCTGCGCTCAACGCGGTGCTCGCCGCCCATCGTTATCCGCCCGTCATCGAGAAGCTGGTGGCCGAGGCCCTCGTGTTGGCCGCTCTGCTCGGCGCTATGCTCAAGGATGATGAAGGCCAACTCACCCTGCAGGCGCAGACCGAGCAGGGTGCGGTGTCGCTGCTGGTCGCCGATTATATGGGCGGCGCGGTGCGCGGATATGCGCAGTTCGATGAGCAGCGCCTCGCCGAGTTGGGCGAGAATCCGACGCTCTTCGGTCTGTTCGGCAAGGGTTATCTGGCGATCACCTTCGATCAGGCGGTCACGGGCGAGCGCTATCAGGGCATCGTCCCGCTCGAAGGCACTGGCCTCGGCGCGGCGGCGGAGCATTATTTCGCCCAGTCCGAGCAGATCCCGAGCATCGTGAAAATCGCGGTTCGGCACGATGCGGAGGAGGGCTGCATTGGCGGTGGCATGCTCCTGCAGCATCTGCCCGAAGGCGAGGTGGGGCGGGAGCGGCTGCATGTGCGGCACGATCATCCCGATTGGGAGCATGTCATGATCCTCGGCAATACCCTGTCCGAGGAAGAACTGACCGATCCCGCACTGGGGCTGGAGGATATCGCCTGGCGCCTGTTCCATGAGGAAGACGAGATTCGCGCGCTCTCCAGCGCTGATTTGCGCAAGGGCTGCCGGTGCGACCCGGAGCGGATTCGCGGCGTGCTGGGCCGGTTCGACCCCGCCGAGCGCACCTCCATGGCCGATGAGCGCGGGGTGATCGCGGTCGACTGCACGTTCTGTTCGCGGATTTTCGATATCACCTTGGCCGAGTTGCAGGCCCCGCACTGAGGCGCACGCCCGCCGGCAAATTTGACAATCTGCGACAAGCCGTGCATTTCCATCGTTGAAATATTGCGGTAGCCGACCCCGTCGGTCTTTGCCGCCTGCGAACGAAGAAGTGGCTGAAGCAACATGGCATTCAAGGCAGCGATGCTGGCGATAGGGCTCGCGCTGGGCAGCTTGCTGGCGCCCATGTCCATGGCGCAGGCGCCGCAAGCCGGCGGGCTGGACGCGGTCGAATCGGGCGAGTGGGAGCTGCTGGAGCGCGGGAGCAATCAGGCTGCGCGCCGGATTTGCATCAGCGATGGCAGTCAGTTGCTCCAGCCCAAGCACCCCTATCGGCAGTGCGAGCGTTACCTGATTCGCCAGTCGCCGCGTGCCGTCGCGGCATCCTATGACTGTGGGGAGGGCGGCCGTGGTCGCACCGATCTGCGTATCGAAACCTCGCGGCTCGTGCAGATTTCGTCGCAAGGGGTGTCGGATGGATTGCCTTTTGCGCATGAGATGGAAGCCCGACGGGTAGGCGCCTGCCGCCCCGGTGCTGCGAGGCGCTGAAGCTGAAGACATATCTCCCCTGCTCAGAGGAGGGGCAGGGGGTGGCGGCGATGCGCCAGCATCGCTTAGCCAGAGAGTGACTTCGAAGTTGCAGCACCACCCCAACCCCTCCTCTGAAGAGGAGGGGCTAGCACTGCCGCAACGGCGCTCTCCCGCCCGAGCGCCCGCTCGCGAAACGAAATCATCTCATCCCGTGACAGGGGCAGGGGATTTGCGCTAGCGCGGGGCATCATGTCACCGATATCGTCTGCATCGCACGCCCCCATGGCGGTTGTCCTCCTTTCCGGCGGACTCGACTCGATGGTCGCCGGCGGACTGGCGCGCGAGGCGGGTTATCGCCTCGCCGCGCTCACCATCGATTATCAGCAGCGCCACCGTGTCGAGCTGGAGGCCGCCAAGCGCGTGGCGGCCGCGCTGGAGGTGGAGCGCCATGTCGTGCTGCCGCTCGACCTCTCGCTGTTCGGTGGATCGGCCCTTACCGCTGACATCGACGTGCCCAAGGAGGGCGTGGGCGAGGGCATTCCGATCACTTATGTGCCGGCGCGCAACACGATCTTCCTCTCGCTCACCCTGGGTCTGGCCGAGGTGGTGGGGGCAGAGCGCATCTACATCGGGGTGAATGCGCTGGATTATTCCGGCTATCCCGATTGCCGGCCGGAGTTCATCGCCGCGTTTCAGCATATGGCATCGCTGGCGACCAAGCAGGGCGTGGAAGGCGCGCCGGTGCAGATTGCCACGCCGCTCCAATATATGAGCAAGGCGCAGATCGCCGCCGAGGCCGCGCGGTTGGGGCTGGATGCCGGCATGAGCTGGTCCTGCTACGATCCGACGCCCGAAGGCCTGCATTGCGGCCTGTGCGATAGCTGTCGCCTGCGCGCGAAGGGCTATCAGGAAGCCGGCTTGCCCGACCCGACGCGTTACGCGACGCATCCCTGAGCCGCGCCGATGAGCTACGCCGTCAAGGAAATGTTCCTCACCTTGCAGGGGGAAGGGATGCAGGCCGGCCGCCGGGCGGTGTTCCTGCGCTTTGCCGGCTGCAACCTCTGGTCCGGGCGGGAGCAGGATCGGGCGAGTGCGATCTGCCGGTTTTGCGACACCGATTTCGTGGGGACGGACGGGGAGAATGGCGGTCGCTTCGGCGCGGCACCGGCGCTCGCGCAGGCGGTGGCCGATCTATGGGGTGATGAGACCGGCCAGCGGTTCGTCGTCATCACCGGCGGCGAGCCGATGTTGCAGCTCGATGCGGCGCTGATCGACGCGCTCCATGCCGCCGGCTTTGAAATCGCGGTGGAGAGCAATGGCACGCTGGCGGCGACGCCGGGCGTCGACTGGCTCTGCATCAGTCCCAAGGCGGGCAGTAGCGTGACGCAGCGTCGGGGCGATGAACTCAAGCTGGTCTGGCCGCAGCCTGGAATCGACCCGGCCGAGCTGCTCGGCTGGGACTTCGGCCAGTTTCTGGTACAGCCGATGGACAGCGGCACCCCGGAGGCGAATGCCGCAAACCGGGAGGCCGCCATCGCGCTGGTCCTCTCAGACAGCCGCTGGCGACTGTCCCTCCAGACCCACAAGCTGCTCGGGCTGAAGTAGAGTTATTCCGAGGCGACCGTCTCGGTGTCTTCGGAACTGGCATTGGCGGCGGGCTCGCTCGTCTGCTTGCGGCTGACGCTGCCGGCATTGCCGACCGCGCCGAGGCCATCGGCCTTCACGGCGTCAAGGTCGGTCATCGAATCGTTCACCGTGCCTTCCAGCACGTTCATGTCCCGCATTTCGACCGTGTTGCCCGGCGCATCCTGCGCGCCGTCGCAGCCCGCGAGCGCGAGACCGCCCATCGCCGCGAGCAGAAGAAGGGGAACATGGGTCTTGCGCATCAGCGGCATCCTTTCTGGTCTTCTTGGTCGTGGCCGATTTCCCGATCGGTCGAGGCCCCCTCGGCAGCACGAAGAGCCGGTCTTAAAGAGGGATGCCGCAGGGCTCAAGGGCCGTGGAACCCGACCACCCCATGGCTGCGGCCGTTCACCCGCCGTCGGAGTCAAGCGCTGCCAGCATGGCCAGCAGATGCGATTGGAGAATGGCATCGAGGTGGTGCATGTCGGCCGGGCGTCCCAGATCAGCCAGGCTGGTGACGCCCAGATCGCTGATTCCGCAGGGCACGATGCCGCTATAATGGCCAAGGTCCGGCGCGACATTGATGGAGAGGCCGTGCAGGGTCACCCATTTGCGGACCCGCACGCCGATGGCGCCGATCTTGGCCTCCGCCCCGTGCGGCCCCTGCGTCCAGACGCCGACGCGGCCATCCACGGTCCAGGCCTCGACGCCGAGATCGGCCAGCGCGGCGACCATCCACTGCTCGAGCGCGCGGACGAAGCGCCGCACATCGCGCCCGCGTCGGCCCAAATCGAGATTGAGGTAGACGACGCGCTGGCCGGGGCCGTGATAGGTATATTGCCCGCCGCGCCCCGTGACATGGACGGGAAAGACTGGTGCCAGAAGATCGGTCGAGAGCGCGCTGGTGCCGGCGGTGTAGAGCGGGGGATGTTCCACCAGCCAGATGCGTTCGCGCGCCTCGCCAGCGGCAATCGCCGCGACGCGCGCATCCATATCGGCCAGCGCGCTTTCATAATCGAGCAATCCCGGCTCGATCCGCCACTCAGGGCTGGCCGGGAAATCCTGTTCGGGGAGGGCAGGTGCGGTCATCTCGCCCGAGATGCGATCTGCGACCAAATTTGGCAAGGCATGGCTCGCCTATGGCGCGCGGGGCAGATATTGCCTATCGAGCGCGCAAACGGGAGCACAAGCGGTTGAGCAGGATCGATCTGGCAGCGATATGGGACGACGCCAAGCACATGGGCGCGGCAAACCGTGACCTTCTGGGCGCCGTGGCCGGCATGTTCATGTTCCTGCCCGCTCTGGTGGCCGAGCAGCTCGTCAAGCAGCCCGAGCCGCTCGCCGAGAATGCCACCAACGACATGATGCTGGCGCGGCTGACCCAATATGCCGAGCTGAACTGGCCGGTGCTGCTGGCCTTCGCCGCCATCTCGTCCTTCGCCGTTCTGGCGATGCACGCGCTGCTGCTGCGCGGCGAGCGACCGACGGTGCGGGAGGCTCTGGTCATGGCTCTTCCGGTCCTGCCCGGTTTCTTCCTTGCGAATCTTCTGCAGGGACTGGGCGCCATGGGCGGCTTCATGCTCTTCATTCTGCCCGGCTGCTATCTGATTGGCCGGCTGGCCTTGATCGCACCGGTCGCCGCAGCGGAGTCGCAGCGCAACCCGCTCACTATCCTCCGGCGCAGTGCCGCGTTGACGCGGGGAAATGGCTGGCGGGTCTTTGGCGTGCTCGGCCTCATTTTCATCATGATGATCGTGCTGGGGGTCGTGCTCACCTCCGTTGTGGGGGTGGTCGCCGAACTGCTGCTGCCGGCCGACATCGCCGACCTGCTGATCGCGATGGTCTCGGCGCTGGTGGAAACCGCCCGCACGGTGCTCGTCGTGCTGATCTGCGCCGCGCTTTACCGGGCGACGGCGGGTGCGCCGGCAGCCGGAGCGCCGTTCAGCTCCAGGTGACGCGCGGCGGCAGGCTCATCAGGATTGCGTCGATATTGCCGCCGGTCTTGAGGCCGAACAGCGTGCCGCGATCATGCACGAGGTTGAACTCGACATAGCGGCCGCGCCATTCGAGCAACTGCGCTTCCTGCTCCGCCGTCCATGGCAACCCCATGCGGCGGCGCACGATTCGCGGAAAGGCCTCTAGAAACGCCTCGCCCACCGCTTGGGTAAAGGCGAAGCTCTCCTCGAACGGCCCTTCGAGATGGTCGTAGAAAATCCCACCCACGCCGCGGTGAACCTGCCGGTGAGGAATGTAGAAATACTCGTCCGCCCACTGGCTGAAGCGCGGATAGTAGCTTTCATCATGCGCATCGCAGGCGCGGCGCAGCGTGTCATGGAAGTCCGCCGTGTCTTCCTCATAGACGATCGGCGGATTGAGGTCCGCGCCGCCGCCGAACCAGCGCTTGGTGGTGACCAGCATGCGCGTGTTCATGTGCACGGCCGGCACATGCGGATTGGCCATGTGCGCCACGAGGCTGATGCCGGTGGCGAAAAAGCCCGGCTGCTCTTCGCCCGCGCCGTGGATCGTCCGGGCGAATTCGGGCGAGAAGGCGCCGCCGACCGTCGAGACATTCACCCCGACCTTCTCGAACACCTTGCCCTTCATGACGCCGCGCACGCCGCCGCCACCACCGCCCTGTTCAATGGGGCCGGAGGGCTGGCCGTCGCTCTCGCGCCACCAGGACAGATAATCGAACGCCGCATCGCTGCCCGCTTCCCGCTCGATGGCTTCGAACGCCGCGCAGATCCGGTCCCGCAGGCTTTCGAACCAGGCGCGGGCGGCCAGCTGTTGATCGTCGAGGCTGTTGGGTGCGGTGGAAGTCATGCGGGGAAAAGTCCGGTCTGTCTGAGAGCTTCGCCAAGCGCGATGCCAGTTGCTACCGCGACGTTCAAGGAGCGAAAGCCGGGCGCCATGGGAATCCGCACGCGCAAAGCCGCTTGTGCGTGGATCGCCTCGGGCAGACCGGCGCTCTCGCGGCCGAGTAAGAGGATGTCGTCGCGCTGGAAGCTGGCATGGGGCAGGGGCACGCTGCCCACGCTGGTCAGCGCCACCAAGCGCGCGCCATCCTTCAGCCGCTCGGCGAGGAAGCTCTCAAAGTCGACATGCCGCGTCACATCGGCCTGCGCGCCATAATCCATCGACGCCCGGCGCAGTTGCGCGTCGGACACCGGAAAGCCGCAGGGAAGGATGATGTCGACCGGGATCTGCCAGCAGGCGGCCAGCCGCAGGATGGTGCCGACGTTGCCGGCGATATCGGGCTGATAGAGGGCGATGCGCATCCTCACCTCCTAGCCACGGCCCCTGCGCAATCCCACCCCTCTTGCGCCCGGCTGGAAAAAGGCGGGCGGGCCACGAAATTGAAGGTTGGCAAATCGCAATCAACGGCGCTATCAGGCGCCCGAACGCGCCGGGACCATCCTGGCGTGCGGTGTGTCGTATCATTCGGCGGACGAGCGGACTTCCGGCTAATAAGGAAGCCTTTCGGTTCGACCGCGCGATCGACTGGCGCCCGAATCGAGATTTCGGCGTGCACGACGCTCTCGGGCGATCGTGGACAAAGGGAGGCAATGACAAAGCATGGCCACTGAAGTGCAAGGGACGGAAGCTGTCATGGACGATGGCGAAGGCGTGCGTCGTCGCGACTTCATCAACATCGCAGCCGTGAGTTTCGCTGGTGTTGGCGGTCTCGCCGTTCTGTATCCGCTGATTACCCAGATGAGTCCGAGTGCGGACGTGCTGGCGCAGGCGACGACGGAAGTCGATCTGTCGGCAATCCAGGCCGGCCAGGCGATCAAGACGGTGTTCCGCTCGCAGCCGCTGTTCGTGCGGCATCTGACGGACAAGGAAATTGCCGAGGCGGACGCCGTCAACGTCTCCACCCTGCGCGATCCCCAGACGCTGGAAGAGCGCACGGTCGACGGCAAGAAGCAGTGGCTGATCACCATGGGCGTGTGCACCCATCTGGGTTGCGTGCCGCTCGGTGCCGGCGAGGGTGAGAACCGGGGCGAGTTCGGCGGTTATTTCTGCCCGTGCCACGGTTCGAGCTATGATACTGCCGCGCGCATCCGCAAGGGGCCTGCGCCGAAGAACCTCGTGGTTCCGCAGTATAAGTACACCTCCGACACCGCCATTCTCGTAGGCTGAGGATAAAGATAATGAGCTTTCCCTGGGCTGAGCATTACACGCCGAAGCATCCCGTGATGAAGTGGGTGGATGAGCGCTTGCCGCTCCCGCGCTTCGTCTACAACGCCGTTGGCGGCGGCTACGAAGTGCCGCGCAACCTCAACTATTTCTGGAACTTCGGTGTCCTCGCGGGCGTCGCGCTGACGATCCAGCTGATCACCGGCATCATCCTCGCCATGCACTATGCAGCGAATGCCGGCGTGGCGTTCGATAGCGTCGAGCACATCATGCGCGATGTGAACTCGGGCTGGCTGCTGCGTTATGCGCACGCCAACGGCGCGAGCTTCTTCTTCATCGTCGTTTATCTCCACATTTTCCGCGGCCTCTATTACGGATCGTACAAGGCGCCGCGCGAAATGGTGTGGCTGCTCGGTGTGGTCATCTTCCTGCTGATGATGGCGACGGCGTTCATGGGCTATGTGCTCCCCTGGGGGCAGATGAGCTTCTGGGGCGCGCAGGTGATTACCGGCCTCTTCGCCGCCATTCCGGTGGTGGGTGAGCCGATCCAGACCTGGCTGCTCGGTGGCTTCGCGCCTGGCAATGCCGCGCTCAACCGCTTCTTCTCGCTCCACTATCTGCTGCCCTTCGTGATTGCGGGTGTCATCATCCTGCACATCTGGGCGCTGCACATTCCCGGCTCGTCCAACCCGACGGGCGTGGAAGTGAAGGGGCCGCAGGATACGGTGCCGTTCCATCCCTATTATACGGCGAAGGACGGTTTCGGCCTCGGCGTGTTCCTCATCCTCTTCGCGCTGGTGCTGTTCTTCGCGCCGAATTCGATGGGCCACCCGGATAACTATATCCAGGCCAACCCGCTTTCGACGCCGGCGCACATCGTGCCTGAATGGTACTTCTGGCCGTTCTACGCCATTCTGCGGGCCTTCACGATGGATCTGGTGATCCCGTTCACCGGTATCGTGCTGGTTCCCGCGAAGCTCCTCGGCGTGATGGCGATGTTCTCGTCCATTCTGCTGCTGTTCTTCCTGCCGTGGATCGACACCTCGCCGGTCCGCTCGGGCAACTACCGCCCGCTGTTCAAGAAGTTCTGGTGGCTGCTCATTCTGGACGTGCTCGTGCTCGGCTATTGCGGCGGCGCACCGGCGGAAGAGCCCTATGTCATGATCAGCCAGATCGCTTCGGCTTATTATTTCGCGCACTTCCTGATCATCTTGCCGATCATTGCGTCCATCGAGCGGCCGCTGCCGCTCCCCGGTTCGATTACCGAAGCGGTGCTGGCCAAGGGCAAGTTCGAGGGAGAACAGTCTGCACCTCCGGGCATGGGCAGCGATACCCAGCCCACCGGCGCAGCTTAATTAAGGGGTCCGTCAATGGTTCGTGTCCTGGCCTTCCTTGTCGGCCTGTTTTTCTCCGGCATGCTGCTGCTCAGCTTCATCTGGGGTGGGGTCGCTTATGTGAGCGAGCCGCCGCAGCCCACGGCTGAGAAGGAGTTCCACCTCCACCCCGAAAAGGCTGGCTTCAGCTTTGAAGGGCCGTTCGGCAAATTCGATCGCGCGCAGTTGCAGCGCGGCTTCCAGGTCTACACGGAAGTCTGCTCGGCCTGTCACTCGATCCATCAGGTGGCGTTCCGCAGCCTCGCCGACCTTGGCTATAATGAAGCCGAGATCAAGGCGATCGCCGCGGCCCGTCAGGTGCCGTCGATCGACCCCAGCACGGGTGAACCCAGCACGCGTCCGGGCGTGCCGGCGGACAAGTTCCCGCTGGTCTATCCGAACAGCGTGGCTGCCGCTGCCGCCAACAACAACGCCATTCCGCCGGATCTTTCGCTGATCGCGAAGGCCCGTCATGACGGTGCGAACTATGTTCATGCGCTGCTGACCGGTTATCGTGAGCAGCCGGCCGAACTGCTGCGCAAGTTCCCCGACGCGAAGACGCCGGAGGGGCTGCACTACAACCCGTACTTCGCGAATCTCAACCTCGCGATGGCGCCGCCGCTGACGGCCGAAGGTCAGGTGACCTATGGCGAGGGTCAGCCCAAGCCGACCGTCGACCAGATGGCCACGGACGTCGCTGCCTTCCTGATGTGGACGGCCGAGCCGAAGATGGAAGCGCGCAAGAGCACCGGCATCGCCGTGGTGATCTTCCTGCTGTTCGCGACGGTGCTGGCTTACATGTCGTACCAGAACATCTGGGCGAACAAGAAGCACTGAGGGTTCCTGCCCGGGTCAGGAGACCCAACGAGATAAGAAGAAGGGCGGATCGCAGGATCCGCCCTTTTTTATGTGCCGATTGGTCTGAAGATTGTGCTTGCGCCAGGCGCTGCTGCGCAAGACCAGAGTCGTTGCGTCGGAGTTGGCGCCTCTCAGGCGAGGAAATCGCGAGCCCAGCGCTTGAGATCGCCGCCCATGGCATCGTCGCGACAGGCGAGCGCGAAATTGGCCTGAGCAAAGCCAAGCTTCGAGCCGCAGTCGAAGCGCTCGCCATCGAAGGTCACGCCGTGGAAGGGCTGCTGGCCGATCAGCTTCGCCATGGAATCGGTGAGCTGCACTTCGCCGCCAGCCCCAGCCTCTTGCGTCGCCAGCAGGGCCATGACCTCGGGCTGCAGAATATAGCGGCCGGGCAGCATCAGGTTGGAAGGCGCCGTGCCCAGCGCCGGCTTCTCGACCAGGCCCCGGACCTCTGTCAGCACGCCGTCGCGGGCGCCCGGATCGATAACGCCATAGCTGGGCGTTTCGTCCATCGGCACTTCAAGCGCGCAGACCAGATTGCCGCCGACTTTCTCATATTGCTCGATCATTTGGGCCAGACATCCCTTCTCACGGCCGACGAGAAGCTCGTCCGGCAGGATGATGGCAAAGGGCTCATCGCCGACAATATCACGCGCGCACCAGATCGCATGGCCAAGGCCACGGGGTTCCTGCTGCCTCACGAAGATTGCATTGCCGGGCGTCAGGCGCGTGCCTTCCAGCGCCGCGACGCTCTTGCCGCGGTCGGCTTGCGTCCGCTCCAGCTCGAAGGCGATATCGAAATGGTCCTCGATGGCGCCCTTGCCGCGCCCGGTGACGAATATCATCGTCTCGATGCCGGCTTGCAGCGCTTCATCGACGGCATATTGGATCAGCGGGCGATCGACGACGGGAAGCATTTCCTTCGGCACCGCCTTGGTGGCGGGCAGGAAGCGGGTGCCAAGCCCGGCGACCGGGAAGACAGCTTTGCGTATCGTCAAATGAACCCCCTGATTGCTCTGTCAGTCGTGGACGTGCCTATCGAGCATTAAGGTAAAGATACCGCATATTGTTCGATTGGCCGCCCCAAAGGCCGGATGAAGAGCCCCGCTTTGTGGTGGCATCCATCCAGGCCGAGGTCAGAACGGTCGGTGCGAAACTCGGTTCCGCCGAATTACCGACCGACGGCCGTGTAGGAGAAGCCGGCGTCTTCGACCAGATCGCGCGGGTAGAGGTTGCGCAAATCGATCATCACCGGCGTCTTCAGCAGCGACTTGATGCGTGCGAGATCGAGCGCGCGGAAGGCGTCCCACTCAGTGATGAACACCAGCGCATCGGCGCCGGCCATCGTGTCATAGGCATTGCCGAAATAGGTGACGTCGCGCAGCACCAGCTTGGCCTGCTCCATGCCCTCGGGATCATGGGCGTGGATCTCGGCGCCCGCGTCCTGCAGCGTCTCGATGATCGCGATGGCGGGCGAATCGCGCATGTCGTCCGTATTCTGCTTGAAGGTGAGGCCGAGCACGGCGATGGTCTTGCCACGCACTTCCCCGCCCATCGCTTGAATGACCTTTCGCCCCATGGCGCGCTTGCGCGAATCATTCACGGCGACGACCGTTTCGACGATCCGCTGCGGCGCCTCATAATCCTGTGCGGTCTTCAACAAGGCGAGCGTGTCCTTGGGGAAGCAGGAGCCGCCAAAGCCGGGGCCGGGGTGCAGGAACTTGGCACCGATGCGATTATCCAGGCCAATGCCCCGCGCGACTTCATGCACGTCCGCGCCCACCTTCTCACACAGATCGGCGATCTCGTTGATGAAGGTGATCTTGGTCGCAAGAAACGCGTTGCCGGCATATTTGGTCAGCTCGGCACCGCGCCGGCTCATTTCGATCACCGGCGAGCGGCCGATGACGAGCGGGCGATAGATCTGCCGCATCACGTCCAGCGCCCGGCGATCATCGCCGCCGATCACGACGCGGTCGGGGCGCTTGAAGTCATCGATTGCCGCGCCTTCGCGCAGGAATTCCGGGTTGGAGATTACGGCAAAATCGGCGTCGGGGTTGGTCTCCCGAATGATCCGCTCGACCTCGTCGCCGGTGCCGACAGGCACGGTGGACTTATCGACCACCACGGTGAAGCGCTTGAGGAACGGCGCGATTTCCGCGGCCGCGCCGTACACATAGCTCAGGTCCGCATGGCCATCGCCGCGCCGCGAGGGCGTGCCGACGGCGATGAAGATCGCATCGGGGTCGGCGAGGGCGTCTGCCGCTTGCGTCGTGAAGGACAGCCGGCCGGCCGCGACATTGCTGGCGACGAGATGATCGAGGCCGGGTTCGAAGATGGGGATGCGACCTTCCTGAAGGGCGGTGATCTTCGCCTCGTCCTTGTCGAAACAGATGACGTCATGGCCGAAATCCGCGAAGCACGCGCCAGAGACGAGGCCCACATACCCCGAGCCGATCATTGTAATTCTCACAGGAACACGCCCTTTTTGCCGTAATCACGGTGGATGCGCCGGCAGCCCGACGCCGCCAACAGGCGCAAGGCCTATTTAAAACTGGGCTTCAACACCAGCCAAACATAGGCCACCACGCCGACCAGCAGCAAAATCCCGGCGGCATGCATGACCATGCTGTCATGCTCGATCGCATAATTGCCGGCCTGGTTAGCAATGGCGCAGCCAAGCGCCGGCGGCAGATAGTCGATCATCCGGTCCGGCGGATTTTCCATCGACGAGCGCTGGAGGAACAGCACGATGATGCCAGCAAATATCGCCAGAGAGAGCCAGTCATAAACTGTTTCCATGCAGTCTTCTCCCGTCAGGCGGCACAATTTTGATCGCAGGATCGATCGGTTCGAAACCGCTAATTTTTCTGAAATGAAAACGCAAAGCGATTCACGATCTTTTCGTCGTATCGCTGCATAATCCCCCCATGCCAAAATGGTTCAGGCTCGGGACCGGCTGAAAATGGTCGCCTTGCATTGTGAAGATGATGCGTTACCTCGGAGCGCCCGTCCGGGCACAGGCATGGAGTGTTGCTATTGCGTAAGGGAATCATTCTGGCAGGCGGATCGGGGACGAGGCTCTATCCGCTGACCAAGGCCGTCTCCAAGCAGCTCATGCCGGTCTACGACAAGCCGATGATCTATTATCCGCTCTCGGTGCTGATCATGGCGGGCATTCGGGAGATCATGATCATCACCACGCCGCATGATCAGGCGGCGTTCCAGGCCTTGCTGGGCGATGGAAGGGCGCTGGGTCTCGACCTGCATTATGCCGTGCAGCCGGAGCCCCGTGGTCTGGCGCAGGCTTATCATATCGGTGCGGATTTCGTCGGCACGGACCCCTCCGCGCTGATCCTCGGCGACAACATCTTCTATGGCCACGGGCTCACCGAGCTATTGCAGGCCGCCAATGCGCGCGATCAGGGCGCGACGGTGTTCGGCTATAATGTCAGCGACCCCACAGCCTATGGCGTCGTCTCCTTCGATGCCGACGGGAAGGCGCAGACGATCGAGGAAAAGCCCGCGCAGCCCAAATCCAATTATGCCGTCACCGGCCTTTATTTCTACGACGGGCAGGCGGTGGAGCGCGCGTCCGGGCTGGCGCCGTCCGCTCGGGGCGAGCTGGAGATCACCGATCTCAATCGCGTCTATCTGGAAGCCGGCGAGCTGAATGTCGAGCTGATGGGGCGCGGCTATGCCTGGCTCGACACCGGCACGCATGGCTCGCTGATCGACGCGGCCAATTATGTGCGGATTACCGAGGAGCGTCAGGGCCTTAAAATCTGCTGCCCGGAAGAACTGTGCTGGCGCATGGGCTTTATCGATGATGCGCAACTGCTTGAGATCGCCGAGCCGCTGCGCAAGTCCGGCTATGGCGAGTATCTCCTCAAGCTGCTGGACGGCAAAGCCTGATGAACCTCATAGAAACGGCCATTAATGGCGTCTTCATCATCGAGCCGAAGGTTTTCGGCGACGAGCGCGGCTTCTTTCTGGAAAGTTGGAACGCGCGGGCGTTCAAGGATGCCGGGCTCGATATCGACTTCGTGCAGGACAATCACAGCCGCTCCTCGCGCGGGGTACTGCGCGGGCTGCACTATCAGCAGCCTGGCCCGCAAGGGAAGCTGGTGCGGGTTACGGCCGGCGCGGTGTTCGATGTCGCTGTGGATATGCGCCGGTCCTCGCCGACCTTCGGCAAATCGGTGGGCGTCGAATTGAGCGCGGCCAACAAGCGGATGCTCTGGGTGCCCGAGGGCATGGCGCACGGGTTCCTCTGCCTGGAGGATGGCACGGACTTTCTCTACAAATGCCGCGGCTTTTATGATCCGGGCCATGAGCACAGCCTGCTCTGGAACGACCCTGCGCTCGGCATCGACTGGCCGCTCGGCGACATCGTGCCGCAGCTTTCCGCCAAGGACATGGCTGGCAAGCCGCTGGCGGATGCGGTGACCTTCCCGTGAAGGTCATCATCACAGGGGCAGGCGGTCAGCTTGGCCAGGCGCTGCAACGATGCGCGCCTGAGGATGCGGACATTGTCGCGCTGGACCGGGCCGCGCTCGATATCGGGGACGCGGCGGCTGTTGCGGCGTGCGTTGCCGAGGTCCAACCCGCGCTTATTCTCAACGCGGCCGCTTATACCGCCGTGGACAAGGCAGAGAGCGAACGCGATCTTGCCTGGCGCATTAACGCCGACGGGTCGGGGAATCTGGCCCGTGCGGCAGCGTCAAACGGCGCGGCCCTTGTGCATGTCTCGACCGATTTCGTGTTCGATGGCACGTCTGGCACGCCCTATCGGCCGGACAGCCCCGTTGCACCGCTGGGTGTCTATGGCGCCAGCAAACGGGCAGGGGAGGAGGCGGTGCTTGCGGCGTCTCCGCAAGCCCTCATCGTGCGGACGGCCTGGGTCTATGGCGACACCGGCCATAATTTCGTGCGGACGATGCTGCGCCTGATGGCGGAGCGGGACGAGGTCCGGGTGGTCGCCGACCAGATCGGCACGCCGACTTATGCCGCCGGGCTGGCCGACGTCCTCTGGCGGTTGCAAACCGCAGGGGCAAGCGGCCTCCATCACTGGACCGACAGTGGCGCGGCGAGTTGGTATGATTTTGCCGTGGCGATTCAGGAGGAGGCCGTTGCGCTTGGCCTGCTGAACCGGGCCGTTCCGATCGTGCCGATCAGCACCCGCGATTATCCTACGCCGGCGCAAAGACCCTCTTATTCGGTTCTGGACAAGAGCAGCACCGTTGCGCACATCGGCGCACCCGCGCCGCACTGGCGCGTCCATCTTCGTGACATGCTCGGAGTGATCAAGGCGAATGGCTAATCTGCTCGTCACCGGCGGTGCCGGCTTCATCGGCGCGAACTTCGTGCATTATTGGCGCACCCATCATGCCAGCGACGTTGTCACGGTTCTGGATGCGCTCACTTATGCGGGCAATCCAGCCAATCTCGATGGCCTGAGCGATGTCGAACTGGTGGTGGGCGATATCTGTGATACGCCGCTCGTCGAGGATCTGCTGGCCCGCAAGCAGATCGACACCATCGTCCACTTCGCCGCTGAGAGCCATGTCGATCGCTCGATCACCGGGCCGGACGCCTTCGTGACGACCAATGTCATCGGCACGCACAGCCTGCTCAAGGCCGCGCGCAAGCTGTGGCTCGACACCGGCACGGGCCGTCCGCACCGCTTCCATCATGTCTCGACCGATGAGGTGTATGGCTCGCTGGGGCCGAACGATCCGGCGTTCAGCGAGACCACCGCTTATGCGCCCAACTCGCCCTATTCGGCCAGCAAGGCGGGTTCGGATCATCTGGTGCGCGCGTATCACCACACTTATGGCCTTGAGGTCACGACGAGCAATTGCTCGAATAATTACGGCCCTTATCAGTTTCCCGAGAAACTGATCCCGCTGTTCCTGCTCAACTGCCTCTATGGCCGTAATCTTCCGATCTACGGCGACGGCATGAATGTGCGCGACTGGTTGCATGTCGAGGACCATTGCCACGGCATCGAGAAGGTTCTTCAGGTCGGGCGACCGGGCGAGACCTACAATATCGGCGGCGGCCAGGAATTGCCCAATCTCACCGTTATCGAGGAGATTTGCGCGACGGTCGATCGCGCCTTCGCCGCCGATCCGAAGCTTGCCCAGCGCTTCCCCGACGCGCCTGCCGCACGGGGGCAGGCATCGGACACGCTGAAGACCTTCGTCACCGATCGCGCCGGGCACGACCGGCGCTACGCGATCGACGAAACCAAGGCGCGCTCGGAACTTGGCTATGCGCCACGCCGCACCTTTAGCGAAGGCTTCGCGCAGACGCTGGACTGGTATCTGAAGAATGAGCAGTGGTGGCTGCCGTTGCTTGAGAAGGCCGCCACTGGCCGGTGATGGGGGGAGGCGGATCTCTGATCCGCGCTATCCTTCGGGTCGCTGACCCCTCTCCCACTTCGACTAGGCAGCAGGCTGCCAAGTCTGCGCATCCCTCTCCCTCAAGGGGAGAGGGTTTGGAATGCTAAGCCATCGCGGCCTAGATTGAACTCATGACATCGGTCTGACGTCCGACGAGCCGGCCCACAACCCTCGTCACCCCGGGGTTCCGCCAGCCTTCTTGCAAACGAGGGAGTTGCAACCAAACCGTGCATTCGAGCGCCGGAATGTAATTGAGCATTAGGAAGCTGGACCCCGGGTCAAGCCCGGGGTGACGGTGGGGAACTGGGGCACTCTAGCCCCTTTAGCGAGGACAGTCCTTGCGGTGCGACCACTCAGGCGGCGCGGGACGCGTGAACTTGCCCCGTCGCTCAGTCTTCCTTGCTGAAGTAGTCCGTATATTTGCCGTAACCGCCGTAGGAATAGCCATAGGGGTCGGTCACGCCGCCATCGTAGCGGTTGAGGACGGAACCGAGGCATTCGGCGGGGTCGAGCAGGCGGATCGAATCGGTGACCTGCTTCTGGTTGGTCCGGCCCTGTTCGATCACCATCAGATAGGCATCGACATGGCCAGCGATCACCATGGCGTCGTCATTGGCGAACACGGGCGGCATGTCGAAGAGGATGATCGTATCGTCATCCAGCGTGCGCAGGGCTTTGACGAACCGGTCGAAGCGGTCGCCGGCGAGTAGCGGCATACTGTCGAGATCGTTCGAATAGCAGGGGTAGAGCGTGAGGTTGGTGCCTTCGACATGGCGGCCAATCTTGCGCAGATCGTCGGTTTCACCCGCGAGAAAGCGCTCCAGGCCGACTTCGCCCACCAAGCCGAAATTCTGCGCGAGCGAGGCCCGGCGAATGTCGAGGTCGAACACGAGGACCTGCTTGCCGGGCAGGCGGCTCAGCGTGGCGGCAAGATTGGCGGTCAGGAACGACTTGCCGGCACCGGGAGCCGGGGAGGTGACCCCGATGATCCGGTGCCCGCCCGCTACCATCCGCTTGACCACCTGCGAACGCAGCAGGCTGAACGGGCGGGAGGCAAGGTGCCGGTTGCTGAACGCCACGACATGCTGGGCTTCGAGAAGCTTCGGGTCGGGTGTGAACAGCGCCGTTTCATTGGGCGCGGGAATGCGGAAAGGCGCGCCCTGCAGGGCCGATGGCGCAAGCTGATCAGACAATGCTCAAACTCCTTGGATACAGTGCGCGCGGATCAGTCGTCGTCATCATCGTCATCGGGCTTCGTGCGGCCCTTGCGCCCGCCAAAGGGCCACAGGCGCTTCAAACCGCGCTGCTGCTGCTCGGCCCGCGACATGATCGTGGGAATGACCACCAGCGGCAACGCACCGGTCGCTTGCAGTACGGCGTCAGCGCCACGGATCGGCCGCGTGAGCATCTCGATCAGGAAGATCAGGCCAAAGCCGAGACCCAGGCCTGCGAAGGCGCCGAGCAGGATGATCTTCGGGCGATTGGGCGAATAGGGGTCGTCCGGCACCACCGGCGGGTCGATCACGGAAAGACGCTCGCCCTGCTGCTCGTCCTCGGCACGCTTGCCCGCCTTGGCGTTCATCAGCTGGTTGGACACCTTCTGATATTGCTCGTTGAGGCCCGTCATGCGCTGCTGCAGCTGCGCCAGTTCCTGCTGCACCACCGGCGCGCGGATCTGGGCGCTCAGAATGGAGGCGCTGCGGCCTTCTTCGGCGGCACGCGCCGATTCAAGGCGGGAAATCTCGCGATTATTGGCGGCGATCTGCGCGGAAATAGCGGACGTCGGGATGCGCGACTGATTGGATTTCGCCAGCTCCCGCGCCTCGGCGAGCCGCTGCTTGGCCAGAACCACGTCCGGATGCTGCTCGGTGTAACGCGCCCGGGCGGTGGCCACAGCGGCTTCCGCTTCGGCGATCACCGGATCGCGGTCGGCCGCGCTTTGCGTCAGTTCACGCTGCGCCTGCAACTGCGCATTGGCGGACTGGAGCGCGGCGATGCGGCTGTCGATGCCGATGGTGCCGCCGCCGGTCGTCGCCATGGTGCTGCTGGCCAGCGTGAGGCCGTTCTTCAGCTGGATGTCGGCGATCTGCTTGTCCAGCGCTGCGATCTGCGTCTGCAGATCGGCCTGCTGGTCGGTGAGGAACTGAATGGTGTTCACCGACTGCGCGGCCGAGGTGCTGGCGTCCAGCTGCAGCACCTGGTCGGTCAGCGCCTGGGCGACGGCCTGGGCCTTCACCGGGTCGGAATAGTTGAAGCTCATCGAGAAGGCGATGGTGCTGCGCCGCCCGCCATTGGCGGCCTGGATGTCCGCTGTGACAGGCTCGATGGCAATCGCTTCGCGCATCGTGGTGATGACTTCGGAGAGCGACTGGGTCCGCAATTCGGTCTGGTACAGCCCGTTCCTCTGGATGAGTTCCACCAGCTGCGGACGGCTGAGGACCTGCTGGCGAATGCGCGCCATGCGCTGGTCGACGACGCTCGTGCCGTCTGCGCTGCGGGGATCGCCCGCCACATCCTCGGGAAGAAGCGAGGCCTCGACCAGCAGAACCGCCTTGGACTGGTACTGCACCGGCAGAAGGAACGCCGTAGCGATGCCGGCCAGGAGCAGCAGAAGGGCGGGCACGATGACCAGCCATTTGCGCTGCATGAGGATCGTCGGGATATGCGGCAGGAACGATGCCCCGCCGGACTCCTCAGCCGTGTCGTAATTGGCGTGGACGTTGTTCATCAGTTCTGACCGAGCCTGTACCGCAATCCAACGAGTCCGTGGATGTTTGCGTTGCGTGAGACGAGCGAGCTATATGTGTCACTATAGGTTACCGAAATGACAGCAGACAGCCGAGGACGTAGCAAACGCTCGTAACCGACGCTCGCCCGCGCATAATCGCTGTCATTGCCGCCGGTTCCCACAAGGCTGCTCGACCGGGAATAAGAGGCGCTGGCGTTGAAGCTGCTACGCTGATCGATCTTGTAATTGTACAGCGCGCCGATGGCCGTGACTCGCGAGGAGCCGGCGATCGACGAGGGGGAAACCCCATGCGAGCCCGTGAGGCAGAAGCTCGTGCGATCCCCTTCACGGCAGAGATCTGCCGAGGCGTAGAAGGACGTATTGTTGATCGACACGGCGGGGAATTGCGTTTCGCTGAAGGTCAAGCCCGCCGCGAGTTTCAGGCTCAACCGGGGCGCCAGCCGCGTATTGAGCTGTGCGGTCGGCGTATATTGGGTGGTCTTGCCGAAGGCGGGATCTAGATAGTCGCTGCGAGCCGCATTGAAGCCGACACCCACCGAGGTGTTTGCACCGATTGCGCGCATATAGGTCAGGCCGCCGCCGTAGGTGTCATATTCCTTGGAGAGGCCCATATTGTCCGGGAACCGCACGCGCGTGCCGTTGGCTGACACGTTGAGCGTGTCGCGGGGCGAGAGGGTGAAGCCAAGGCCAAGCTGGCCGGAGAACACGTCGGACCGCTGGCGATAGTTCACGCTGCCGCTCGGATCGACGATGATCGGGGAGCCAGGATCGACCGGGCCGCCCACGATCGGATCGTAGACCGGATACAGGCCGTTGCGCACGTAGCTGCTGTAGGAGAGACCTGCAGTCAGCGAGGTTAGCGGACTGATCTGGCGGCTGATGTTGCCGGAAAGACCGTAGTCGGTGGTGCCGTCGTAGAGCCGCGAATATTCCGTATGCGTCACCGATCCGCGCAACTGGGTCGTGCCCGTCGGCGAATTGATCGTGACGGTGGGGGCGAAGCTGCCGGCCAGCGTGGCAGCCGCGCTATCGCCGCCCACCGTGCCGTAGGGATTGCTGGCGACACCGCCGGTGACGCCGAGATCCGCGCCAATGCGGGTGTCAGCCTGCGCGGCGCTGCCGAGCATGAGAGCTGCCATGGCTGCCGAGCCGATCAGCTTCGTCTTATTCATGGAACGATCACCGTGTCGCCGGTCTGGATCTGGGGAATGGCGCGGGCGGCCTCTTCGGAAAGATTGCCCTTCATCGCGCCGCCGAGCCGGAAGCGCAGCGCCGACAGCTCATTGCCGTTCTTGCGGATGATGGTGACGTTATCGAGATTGGCGAACTCGTCCGGTCCACCGGCCATGGCGATGGCCTCGACCAGGTTCACATAGCGACCCGGGGTGAACGAGCTGGGGCCGCGGACCCGGCCCACCACCGAGAAGGTGAAGCCCGAGGGCGTTTCGACCGAGACGGTCACCTGCGGGGGCTCGCCGCGATACTGGCTGGCCAGTCCGTTCGAGATCGCAGTCTGGACCTGCTCCGGCAGCATGCCCTGCGCGACGATGCGGCCGACCAGCGGGAAGGAGAAGCTGCCATCCGGCAGCACGCGGATCGAGCGCTGCAGACGCTCCTCGCCCCACACATAAACCTCGATCTGGTCGCCGGGGTTAATTGTATAGGGCCGGGCGACCTGATTGGATGCACCGCCTGCCGCAGCGGCGTTCTGCTGCGCCATCGCTGGCAGCGTTGCGACGGCGGCAAGAAGGCCCGCCATGGACCATGAAATTACGGGAAACCGCACGGTTGAGGATCCTTCTACTTGGCCGGGAATGCAGGCTTCATATACCAAAACCCTATGCCGTCACTACGTAAAAGCTGGGTTAATGATGTGGGGGCAATGGTTACTTTCGTTGCTTGCTGGGGTTAAGCCCTGTAACGCGACGCGGGTTGGGCGATATTCACGACAGGGCGATATGACCGGGTTTGGCAGGCTGACTTTCGCTCATGGCAGCGCTGCCCGTTTCGGCAGTAGAATGCCGAAGGCCTCGGGCCGAGGCCCATCATCGAACGCTTTGGCAGCTTTGCTGATCCTCGCGGCCTTGGGCGGCTGCAAGAGCCCGAGTGAGCAGGCCGCCGAGCGGGCGCAGGCGGCGGAAGCGATGCTGCAGGCGGGTGACCTCGCCGGCGCCCAGCGGGCGATTGGCGAGGCGATCCGTCTGCGGGAAGATGGACCCAATTTCCAGCAATTGGCGGGCATGATTGCCTTGCAGTCGGGCGATCCTGCGGGGGCCTATCGGGCGTTCCAGAGAGCGCTGGAGTTCGATGCCACGAACCGCCTGGCCCTCGCTTATGTGGCGAATCTCGGTGTTCAGCTGGGGCAGATTGCGGATGCCGAAGCGGCAGCGGACCGATTGTTGACACTGGAACCCGATGCCATGCCCGCGCTGCAGACGAAAGGCATGATCGCCCTGGCCCGCGAGCAGCTGGACGATGCGATGTCCTATGCGGACCGGATTCTGGCGCGCTCGTCGACGGACGAAGCCGGTGTTATCGTGAAGGCGCGAGTGCTGGCGCGGCGCGGGCAGGCGGAAGAGGCCATCGCCCTGATCGACAACGCGTTGCGTGTCTCCGGCGATTCCTCGGCGCTGCTGACCAATAAGGTCAATCTCTACCGCTATCTGGGCAAGCCCGAGCCGATGGCGGAGGCGCTGGGCCGGCTGGTCGCGACCGGCAATGCCGGGACGGCCATGAAGCTGGACCGCATCAACCTGCTCTACAAGATGGGCCGGCTGCCGCAGGCCCGCGAGGCCAGTCTGGCGCTGCTCCGCGAGGGTCTGCGAGAGCCGTCGGATTATGAGGTGCTCACCCGCATCTGGTGGGAGTTCGACCCCACGCCGCTGTCGCCCGAGGTCGCGCGCGGGCCGACGGATTGGCGCGACCCGCTCGCCGTCCTGACGGTTTCGCGCTATCTGCTCGCGCGCGGAAATCGCGAGACGGCCAGTCTGCTTTTGAATTCCGTGCCAGACGGGCGGGCCAAGGATTTGATCGCGCCGCTCAAGCTGCGGCTGCTCATGGAAACCGGCAAGGATCAAGGAGTCGAGGGCCAGGTCGAATCGCTGCTCAAGCAGGATCCCGAGAATGTCGACGCGCTGCTGTTGCGCGCGCACTATGCGGCGAAAAGGGGCGACGCACGCGCTGCGCTGGAAGCGGCGCAGCTGGCGCTGGCGAACGATCCGCGCAATCCCGACGCCTATCAGGCCGTGGCGCAGCTTTATCGGGCGCGCGGCGAGAACTGGCGTGCCCGCCAGATCTACGAAGAGGGATTGAAGCAGATTCCCCAGAATTTTCCTCTGGTGCAATCTTATATGCAATATCTTCATGACTCGGGGGATAGGGCGCGGAGTATGTCGGTCGCGCGCAATTTTGCCCGGGCTTTGCCGTCGTCGGAAAAGGCGTGGAGCCTGCTCGTGGCGCAATGCGCGGCCATACAAGATGGGACCTGCGCGAGCGTGGCTCAGAATGGATTGGACAATGCCCGGACAGCCTATCTCGTGGATGATCCCCCAGGCAAACCGGCCGATCGCGGCCTGTTTGGTCGCTTTTGACACCGTTTTGTAATTCGGCGAACCATGATCAGCTTTCAGCGTCCTGCGCGTAACAAATATGTCCGCTTCACGTCCAACGTGTTGCGCTCGGGCGGTATCATCAATGACAGCCTGTGCTTCCTGCTGTCCTATCTGATCACGGTCGCCTTTTACCGCAGTTTCCTGGGCTATTATCTGGACGCGCGCCTGCATTCGACCGTCGTGGTCGTCATGGCGATCAACTTTTTCCTGATCCGGATTTCCCGGGACGCCTATTCCGGCTTCCGGGGGCAGGGCGATGATCTTGGCGGCAGCACATTCCTCGACTTCCTCGTGGCTTTGACGCTGACCGGATTCATCCTCGTCCAGTTTGGCAAAGGCGGCGATCTGTCGCTCCGCTTCGCGCTCGTCTTCTCGCTGGTCTGCCTGATCTTTCTGGTGTTTTCGCGCCTGCTGTTCCGGCAACTCGTTCGCGTGGCGATGAAGCACAAGATTATCGGACAGCGCGTGGCGATCTATGGCGCGGACCGGGAGGTAACGAGCCGGCTGCTGGAACTGCTGGAAATCGAGCGGCTGCCCCATATCAACATCGTGGGTTTTGCAGACGACCGGCGCTCTCGGGTCGAGACGGGCATGATCGGGCGATTTCCGTATCTCGGCGGGTTCGACGAGATGCTGGGCCTCGCGCAGCAGGGGATGCTGGACCAGGTGATCGTGGCGCTGCCTCTGGTGCGACAGGAGCGCCTCAACCAGATCATCGAGCAGCTCAGTGCCGGCGCGATCGACATTTGCATCATGCCGCGCGAGTTCCTGGTGCTGCGCGACCGGTACAGCGTCAATTATATCGGCTCCCTGCCGGTGCTCAGCGTGTGGCAACTGCCGATGCGAGACTTCGACGGTGTTCTGAAGGAGATCCAGGATCGCCTTCTTGCGCTCATCGGCGTGATCGTGCTGGCGCCGCTGCTCATCCTCACCGCGCTCGCCATCCGGCTGGAGAGCAAGGGGCCGATCCTGTTCCGCCAGAAGCGCCTCGGCTTCAACAATCTGGAAATCGAGGTTCTCAAGTTCCGGTCGATGTATACCGATCGTCAGGATGTCAGTGGTGGCGAACGGACCCGCAAGGGCGACCCGCGGATCACCCGGGTGGGCCGCATCATTCGTCGCACCAGCATCGACGAACTGCCGCAGCTGTGGAATGTGCTCCGGGGTGAGATGTCTCTGGTCGGGCCTCGGCCCCACGCCTTGGCGATGCGCGTCGGCGATGCCTATTATCACGACGCGGTTCGGGGATATGCTGCGCGGCATCGCGTGAAGCCCGGGATCACGGGCCTGGCGCAGGTGAGGGGCTTGCGCGGGGAGATCGATACGATCGAGAGAGCCAAGAAACGTGTCGAATATGACATCTATTATATCGAGAACTGGTCGCCCTTGCTTGATCTGCGGATCATCCTCGAGACTGTCGTGCGCCTGATCTGGGACAAGCATGCCTACTGAGGCTGTCCGCCAGCGTGAAGGGTCGTGCGAGCGGGCTGCCATGGCCGGCGCGTTGATGAGCGCGCTCAACTGCATCGCGCGGAGGGGATGAAGCGATGCAGGCGTTGATCGCTCAGGGCGTTCTCATCCTCTGGCCGCTGGTGGCTCTGGTCCTTTACATGACCATGTCGGCCGGACGGGCGACGATCTGGACGTTGCTCGCAGGCTATCTGCTGCTGCCGCGCGGGGTTGCGTTCGACCTTCCGGGCATCCCGGCCTTCGACAAGTCCACCGTCCCAAGCCTCGCAGCGTTCGTGCTTGCGCTGGCCACCTCGCGGCGGGGTGAGTTCAAATGGCCGCGCAGCAAGGCGCTGAACCTGCTGATGCTGGGCTTCGTCCTCACGCCCTTTGCCACGGCTTTGACCAACCGCGATTTTTACATGATCGGGAGCATGGCCTTCCCGGCGCTTGGTTTCAGAGAAGGGCTGTCCATGTCGGTCGGCCATATGATCACGCTGGCGCCGTTCGTGCTCGGCGCCGGTCTGCTGGGCAATGAGCGCGGCCATCGGCAGATCCTGCTCGCGCTGGTGATCGGCGCGCTAGCCTATTCCATCCCAATCATGCTCGAAGTCAGGCTCAGCCCGTTTTTTCAGCAGTGGGTCTACGGTATTTCCGACGGCGAGTATTTCCTGCAACAGATGCGGTTCGGCGGCTTCCGTTCGATGGTGTTCCTCGGCCATGGGCTGCTGGTATCTACGCTGCTCGGTATGGCACTTCTGGCCGCGCTCGGCCTGATGAAGATGCGAATGAAGTTGTTCGGACTCCCGATGGCTCTCATCGCGGCTTATCTGGCGGGCATCCTGATCCTGAACAAATCCGTCGGCGCAGTTGTCCTGGTCGCGCTGCTGGCGCCGATGTTGTTGCTGCTCAAGCGGCGCATGTTCCTGATCGCAATCGCCGGCTTGGCCATGATGGTCGTCACATATCCTGCCCTGCGCGGCGCCAATCTGCTGCCGTTGCAGGGGATCGCGCAGGCCACTGCCTCGTTGAGCGCTGAGCGGGCGGAATCCTTCGATTTCCGGCTGAGGAATGAGGAATTGCTGCTCGACAGAGCGGAGCAACGGCCCTTGTTCGGCTGGGGAACATTTGGCCGGAATCGCGTGATTGTGGTCGCGAATTGGGGCGGCACACTCGATGTCGCGGTAACCGATGGCACATGGATCATCGTCATCGGTATGCTGGGCTGGGTCGGCTATGTGGTATTCTTCGGTTTGCTGTCCTATCCCTTCTGGCGCGCTTTCCGGTTGCGCCGCAGCGCGGTACCGACAGCCAGCCTCGCACTGGTGGCGGTCCACATGTATAATGTGCTCGACTTGATCCCAAATTCGTCCATCCAGCCGATTACATGGCTCGTCGCGGGAGCGATTGCCGGACTGCGCCTGGACACGAGGCTCCGGAGAGGCCAGCGCGATGCCCAGCCGGTGGATGGGCCGTCCCGTGACATCCACCCGCTATCAAAGGCGTTGGCGCGCGCCTAGCAGCATGGCGAGCCGCTGATCGCCGCAGATGGAAACCTGTTGGTAGCTTTGCTCTTGGCAAAACCGAAAGATCGGTCAACCGGCTTAGAACGGCGGGCTGCAGATAATCTACAGAGCAATAGAGCGGATCGGTAACGCGATGCGTTCAGTGGGGTGGTAAGCAGGAATTTAACCACACTTGGCAATCGAAGCTTTTTGGCTCTCTCCTAGGTTCGCTTCGGGACGCAATGAATCCCTACGGGGTTGGCAGGAAGTTGAAGCGTATGAACCGGGTGCGTAAAACGAAACTCAGGTTGATCGGTGCGATGGCACTGAGTTCGACAGTGATGATGGGCACGGCGGCAGTGGCTGCCAGCACGGCCAGCGCGTTTCTTCTCTATACGGCGTCAATCAAGCTGAAAGGCCTCAATCTGGTGAAATGGGCCGATGTTCTCTCGGTTCTGACCCTTGCGTCACTCCCGTCGACGTCATCGGGCACAAAGCCGTCGGGCTCTTCCACGACGACGATTTCTACACCGGGTTCTGCGACCACTGTGGGAAGCGGGTCGGCAGCGACCGGCGTACCGGCCATGAAGCTCGGATTGAACTTGACTGCTCCCGCCACGTGGATTGGAAACAGGTCTTTCCTGAACCTCCTGAGCGGCTGGCGCCTCAGCAATGCACAGGGCGGATGGTCTGACATGCCCGAGGACCGTCTGGACGCCAACAAACGGCTTGTCGATCTGCGATCGGGTGAATCGGGTATTCGCCAAATGGCTCTGCCTACGCGCACCCTGCGGGGTGAGAGTGTCGATATCATCTGTCGGTGGCAAGGTACGGGAAGCGTCAGCGTCGGTGGTACGCCTGCAAAGAATGTCCGTGTATCCGGGAAAACCTTGACATTCACATTTGTCCCTCAGGGGGGGGCTTCACCCTGGCTTCGGATCGCAAGTACAAGCCCGTCGGATCCTGTTCGGAACGCAGACTGTCGTGAAGTTGACGCCGATCCGAATGCGACGTTCGACCCGACTTATCTTGCCGAGGTGAAGCGCTACGGCGTCTTGCGGTTCATGAAATGGTCTTACGGGGGCGTCGAGGGTAATCTTCCCGTGCGTTGGGAGGCCCGAACAAAGCTGGGCGACGAAATCGTGGCCGGTTCGGACGGCGTGGCGCTGGAATATATGATCCAGTTGGCCAATGAATTAAAGGCCGATCCGTGGTTCTGCGTTCCCTGGAATGCCGACGACGAGTATGTGCGCAAGTTCGCGGAGCTCGTGCGCACACGGCTGGACCCGTCTCTCAAAGCCTATGTTGAGGTATCTAACGAGGTTTGGAATTACGTTTATCCCGTGACGACGCAGGCTTTGAAAGAAGGTAAGGCGGCCGGTCTCTCCTCGAACGACCATATGGCAATGCTGTCTCGTTATTCGCAGAAGACTGGACAAGTGATGGACATCTGGTCCTCCGTTTTTGCCGGCCAGATGCAACGGATCGTTCGTGTTGCGGCAGTTCAGACGGGCGCCTGGAATGCGGACTTTGTTCTAAGTTTTGGCGACACTGCAAAGAAGGTGGATGCTGTTGCCATCGCGCCTTATTTTGCAGCGAACCTATCTGCGAATGCGCTTGATACCTCGGCAGGTGTCGATGCTGCCTTTGCCGGTCTGTCCAATGACGTGAACGACCGCATCGCCGAATCCAAGAAGGTCAAGGATGTCGCGACCAAATTCGGTTTGCGAACGATCACTTATGAGGCGGGCCAGCACGTGCTGGGATCGGCGCCGCTGGACAAAATGATCGCCCTGCAACGGGACGCGCGGATGACCAAGCTCTACACGACCTATCTCACCAAATGGCGTGACGAGGTCGGAGACCTCATGGTGATGTTCGCGGATTATGGAGGCGGCAGCCAATGGGGGAGCTGGGGCCAGCGGGATTATGTGGGTCAGCCTTTGAGTGAGGCGAATAAGGAAAGAGCCGTAGAGCTGTTCCGCCAGTCCTACATCACACGCTGATCAGGATAGATTGGATGGGACGGGTCGCGCTGAGCGCGGCCCGTTCTTTTGTCTGACGGATAACTTTATCGGTCAACTTGCGGAGTCGCGGCCTCAACGAGAACCCGCCCCTCTCTGCGTGGGTCATAACCGCCGTCCACCACGCCATTGCGGATGATGACGGCGTGAACACCGCTGTCTTCGCCTTGTCCGGGTCGCAGGTCGATGCCGCGGGCCTTCAGGCCTGCCAGCGTCTCCGGAGAGAACTTGCTCACTTCACCCTGAAAGGCAGAGCCGCGCGCGATGAGGTTGGGGAGGGCGAGGGCTTCCTGCATGGGGAGACCCCAATCCACTGCAGCGACCAGCGACTTGCCGACATAAGCGAGAATGGCGTTGCCGCCAGCTGAACCGATGGCGCCTGCGAAGTGGCCCGCGCGATCAACCATCACCAGCGGGATCATCGAGGAGCGCGGGCGCTTGCCGGGTGCGACGGCGTTGGCTGCCGGCCTTCCGCCCGCATCCTGCGGCGTGAAGGAAAAATCGGTCAGCTGATTATTGAGAAAGAAGCCATCGACCATGCGGCCCGTGCCGAAGATGGATTCGACGGTGGTCGTGATCGAGACGACATTGCCGCGCGCATCGCCCACGATGAAATGAGAGGTGCCGCCGGGCTCATGGGTATCGTCGATGCCAGCGATCTGCGCGCCGGGCGGCACGCCGGCCGAGGGCGGCGGCCCCGCGGTAGCGCCGATCAGCTTTGCCCGGCTGTCGACATAGGCGCTATCGAGGAGCCCGGCGACGGGAACGGCAGTGAACGCCGGATCGCCGACATAACGGTCGCGATCGGCGTACATCAGCCGGCTCGCCTCGGCGAACAGGAACCATGCCTGCGGGTCCGCCGGTCCGCGCTTGTCGATGTCGGTCCGTTCCAACAGGGAGAGCAATTGCAGGAAGGCGACACCGCTTGACGGCGGCGGCGGTACGCACACGACGTAGACCCGGTACGGATTGCACACGGCTTCGCGCTTGAGCGGGCGGTAGGCCGCCAGATCAGCCAGCGTCATGCTGCTGCCCAGCGGCCCGGCGGCGACGCGCGTCACGATCCGTTGCGCGGTATCGCCGGCATAGAGCGCGGATGGCCCCTGCGCCGCGAGACGCTGCAGAAAATCGGCATAAGCGGGATTGGCGAGCTGATCGCCGGCCTTCTTGATCGATCCGTCCGGGGCAGAAAAATAACGCCGCGCGTCGGCGACCTGCATCTGGGGAAAATTCCCTTCCAGGAACTTGGCCAGGCGCGGCGTGATAGTGAAGCCGGTGCGTGCCGTCCGCTCCGCGTCGCCGAAGAGAGATTTCCAGGGCAGGCTGCCATGCTCGTCATGAGCCAGGGCCAGCATCCGCACCGCACCCGGCACGCCGGTGGCCCGGCCGCTCACCAGCGCGTCGCGAAAGGGGATGGGCTTGCCGTCGGCGCCGAGGAACATGTCCGGCGCGGCACCGGCGGGTGCGGTTTCCCGACCGTCATAGACGACCACCTTGCCCGTGCCGCCATCGAAGAAGGTCATGAATGCGCCGCCGCCCATGCCCGAGCTCTGGGGTTCGACAAGCGAGAGCATCGCCTGCACGGCAATGGCCGCATCGACTGCGCTGCCGCCCTGGCGCAGGATCTTCATGCCGGCTTCCGCTGCCAGCGGGTTGGAGGCCACGACGAAATTCTGGGCTACCGGCGATGCAGAACGCGGCGCTGTGCTCCAGCGCGGCGGCGTGGTTGTCGCGCAGGCTGCCAGGGCCAGCGCGGAAAGGAAGCCGATGGCGACACGGAAATGGAACATATGGCAAGCCCGCTTGGTTGTGATCGACGACGCTGCGCTGCAGTCGCGGCACAGTGGGGCGCGCACGATCCCGAAGCAAGGGGATGATGTGCGTATCTTGCCGGCGCTGCCGCCCATGCCCGATCGGGCGCGCGGGCAGGGTGGCCCTCGCGGAACGGCGCGCTATATGGGATGTAAAGGCGCTCGCTGTCGGAGCAGCCGGTTCAAGGAGAGCGTTGCTTGCAGGCCCTCGAATATTTTCCAAGCCTGACCGCCATGTTTTTCACCCGCGCCATGGAGCGCGGCGAGCGGCCGTTCCTGTGGGCCAAGCAGGGCGAGCAATGGCAGCCAATCAGCTGGATGGAGACCGCCCGCCGGGTCGCCTCAATGGCAAAGGCGCTCAAGGCGCTGGGCGTCGCGCCGGGCGACCGGGTGATGCTGGTCTGTGAGAACCGGCCGGAATTCTGCATTGCCGATTTGGCGATCATGGCGGCGGGCGCCATCACCGTGCCGACCTACACCACCAACACCACGCGCGATCATGAGCATATCATCGGCAATAGCGGCGCGCGGGCGGTGATCTTCTCGACCGCGAAGATCGGCTCTGCCCTGCTGCCCGCCGTCGTGCGCTCGCGGATCGAGTTCGCGATCAGCATCGAGCCGATCAAGTCGATGCAGAACTCGGCTGTGCAGATCTGCGACTGGGCGACGCTCATCGCCGAGCATCCGGCCGACCCTGTCGCCTGCGCCGCCGAGCAGACGGCCACGCGCGATGACATTGCCTGCCTGATCTACACCAGCGGAACCGGCGGGGCACCGCGCGGGGTGATCCAGCATCACGGCGCGATCCTTTGCAATGTGGAGGGCTGTGTCGACATCATTGCCGGTGATTTCGGCTGGGACGACGAGGTGTTCCTCTCCTTCCTGCCGATCAGCCATGCCTATGAGCATTCGGGCGGGCAGTTCCTGCCGATCGGGCTGGGCGGGCAGATCTATTATGCCGAGAGCCTGGAAAAGCTGGCCAGCAATATTGCCGAAACCCGACCGACCATCATGGTGGTCGTGCCGCGCTTGTTCGAGCTGCTGAAAACCCGCGTCACCAAGGCGGTGGAGAAACAGGGCAAATTTCCTTCCATGCTGCTGGAGCAGACGCTGCGGCTGGGCGCCAAGCGGGCGGAAAGGGGCGGCACGCTGGCCTTGTGGGACAAGCCGCTCGAGGCCGTGCTCAACCGGACGATCAATCCCAAAATCCAGGCCCGGTTCGGCGGCCGCATGAAGGCACTGGTCTCCGGCGGTGCGCCGCTCAATCCGGAGGTGGGGACCTTTTTCCAGTCGTTCGGCCTCACCTTGCTGCAAGGCTATGGCCAGACGGAGTCAGGACCGGTCGTGAGCTGCAATCGTCCCTCGGTCGGGCTGCGGATGGACACGGTGGGGCCGCCGCTCAAGCATGTGGAGGTGCGCATTGCCGAGGATGGCGAAATCCTCGTGCGCGGCGAGCTGGTGATGAAGGGCTATTGGAACAACCCGGCGGAAACCGCGCGGGCCATCCAGGATGGCTGGCTGCACACCGGTGATATCGGCCGGTTCGACGATGTCGGGCGGTTGATGATCACGGACCGCAAGAAGGACCTGATCGTCAATGACAAGGGCGACAATGTCGCACCGGCCAAGCTGGAGGGAATGCTGACCCTGCAGCCGGAAATAGGGCAGGTGATGGTGCATGGCGACCGGCGCCCGCACATCGTGGCGCTGATCGTGCCCGATCCGGACTGGCTCAAGGCATGGGCGCAGACGCAGGGCAAGCCGGCCGATCTTGAGGCCTTGCGTGAGGACCCTGCGTTGCACGGGGCGATCAGGGCCGCGGTCGATCGCGTCAATATCGACCTGTCCGTGATCGAGAAGGTGCGGCGCTTTGCGTTGGCGGACGAGCCGTTCACGATCGACAATGAGATGCTGACGCCCAAGCAGTCGATCCGCCGCCACGTGATCCGCGCACGCTATCAGGCGCGGCTGGACGCGCTTTACAAGGCGTGACGGCTGGCCGGCGTGTTACTTGCCGGGCGTGCGGTAGGGAATGAAATCGCCCAGCGCGCAGCTGCCCGTCATCGCGCCCGAGGGCAGGTTCACCACGCGGGCGATGTCGCCCCGGCAATATTGCGATGAACTCATGCGGTTCATCACCAGCGTGTCGCCGCGCGAGATGCCGTTGCAACTCCCCTGCAGGCGGTTGAGATAGACCTGATCCTTGCTGACCACATAGACCAGCGTGTTATCGCCGATGGACCGCAGGCGGCTGCTATCGAACGAGGTCACGCAGGAGACGGGCTCGCCCGCCGTCTTGCCCTCCAGCAGGCGCTCCAGCTCCTGCGTTTCGCGTTCGCTGAGCCTTGGTTCGGGGGCGGGACCCGCCGTCGCGCAGGCGGCTAGCGGCAGGACCGCCAATGAGAGACACAATCTGTTCATCATCTCCGCTCCTCTCGCGTCCGTCTGTCTCGCGAAACTAGCAGATTTCCGGCTGTCTCGCATCTTGTATGACGGATACGAATGTGCGGGCCCTTGGTTGCGCAGGCCAGGACAGAGCGCCGTGGCCTCTATTGCCTACCCCCTGTCCTTGGCCGCGCGCCGGCTGGCCAGTTCCTCCACGCTTTGGGCGCGCATGAAGGGGTTGGTGGCGCGTTCCAGCGCGATCGTTGTGGGAACGGTGGCCTCGTCGCGCGCGCGCGCAGCTTCGACCTGCGCGAGGCGATCCGCGATGGCCGCATTCTGCGGTTCGGCCTGAAGGGCGAACTTGCCGTTGGAGAGCGTATATTCGTGCGCGCAATAGACCTGTGTGTCGTCGGGCAAAGCCTCGAAGCGACGCATATTGGCGTACATCTGCGCGGGCGTACCCTCGAACAGCCGGCCGCAGCCCATGGCGAACATCGTATCCCCCACGAAGATCATGACATCGTCAGCAAAGTGATAAGCGATGTGGCCGGCGGTGTGGGCCGGCACTTCCATCACCACCGCTTCATGGTCGCCCAGCCGTACCCGGTCGCCTTCGCGGGCCGGGCTGTCGACATGGGGGATTCTCGCCAGTTCGGCGGCGGGCGCCGTGACGGTGGCGCCGGTCGCGACCACGATGCCCGCATTCCCGCCGATATGATCGCCATGCCAGTGCGTATTCCAGATCTGGGTGATGGACCAGCCGCGCGCCTGCGCGGCGGCCAGCACCGGCTCGGCCACCGAGGGGTCGACGACCAGCGTCTCCCCGCTCGGCTTGTCATGGACCAGCCAGATGTAATTGTCCGACAGAACCGGAACACGCAGGATTTCGAGCGTGCTCACCATTCACCCGTGTTCGGCATCGACGCCCAGGGTTCGGCCGGGTCGAGGTGGCCATCCTGCAGCAGCTCAATGGAAATGCCATCGGGCGTGCGGACAAATGCCATATGGCCGTCCCGGGGCGGGCGGTTGATGGTCACGCCATTGTCCATGAGGCGCTGGCAGGTCTCGTAGATATTCTCGACCCGATAGGCGAGGTGGCCGAAATTGCGCCCGCCGCCATAGCTTTCGCCGGCGCTGCCGTCTTCCGGCGGCCAGTTGTAGGTCAGTTCCACCTGCGCATCCTCATCGCCCGGCGCGGCGACGAAAACGAGCGTGAAACGACCCTTCTCATTATCGAAGCGACGGACTTCCTTAAGGCCGAGCAATTCGAAAAAGCGCAAGGTTGCGTCGATGTCGGTCACGCGGATCATGGTGTGGAGATATTTGGGCATGGTGCAGCTCTTTCCTTTGGTCCCGCGTCAGCAACGGTTCAGCACAAGAGTGAGATTGGTCACCTCTCAAATAGGCGTCTCGCGGTCGCGGGAAAAGAGAGGAATGCGCACAATGGTTTGGCTGCAGGACATGAACAAGGTCGCTTTGGCAGGTGCGGTGGTACTCGCGGGCGGCATGATCACCGGTGGCTACCTGCTTGGGGATGGCCTGCGGCGTGCTCACGCGGCCGACCGGTCTGTCACGGTGCGGGGCCTTGCCGAGCGGAATGTGACCGCCGATCTTGCGACCTGGACCATCGCCTATTCCGCGACCGGCACCGACCTTGCCAGCGTGCGGGCCGATATCGAGGGCAATACGGCTGAACTGCGCGGCTACTTCAAGAGCCTCGGCTTCCCGGACACTGCGCTGACCGCGACCGGTGCCGGGGTCAATCAGTTCATCAACAATGGCGTGCCTAACATCACGATCACCCAGCGGATGCAGTTGCGCACGACCGATATCGAGCGGGCGCAAAAGGCAGTGGCCAACCAGTTCGATCTCGTCCGGCGCGGCGTCACGCTGCAGGAAGGCTCGGCGATGAGCTACAGCTTCACCAGGCTCAACGATATCAAGCCGGAGATGGTCGCCGCCGCGACCAAGGATGCGCGCTCCTCCGCAGAACAGTTCGCCAAGGATAGCGGCACTGGCGTGGGTGGCATCAAGAGCGCGACACAGGGCTATTTCTCCATCGAGCCGCGTGATGGCGAGACGTCCGGCGGTTATGGCGCGGCTGACACGCCGTTCAAGAAGGTGCGGGTCGTGACGACGGTGGACTTCTACCTCGATTGAGGTCGGCCGGACTCAGCCGGCCGCGTGATGCTTCACCGCCCGGTTTCGGTCCCTGTCGGAGCAGCGGCGGGGGCCGGATCGCCGTTCAGCTGGGCGAGATAATCGGTGGCCTGCCGGGCAATATCGCTATCGCGCGCAGCCAGTTCCTTGCTGCGGCTGAAGGCAGCGCGGGCGCCGGCATCATTGCCTGAGAGCGCCAGAATGATGCCCTGTTCCAGCGCAATGGCGGCATCGTTGCGGGCGCGGCTGGCGGCTTCCTCGATATGCAGGCGAGCCAAGGGCAGGTCGTCCATGCGCCGGGCCAGCGTGGCCGAGAGCAGCCATGCGAGCGGATCGGCGGCGGCCAGCACGATCGCCTGATCGAGATCGGCCCGGGCGCCGGGCAGATCCTTGGCAGCCACGCGGGCGCGGGCGCGATCCAGATAGATTTCTCCGGTCGCGAGCGTCTTGGGCAGGGGCCGGGAGAGCGCCGCGTCCAGCGCTCGCAGTGCGCGTGGCGTTTCCCCCGCGATCAGTGCCGCGTTGCCGGCCTGCGACCACAATCGCGCCTGCGTTACCGCGTCGAGGCCCTTGAAGGCCGCGCCATCCTCGAAAGCCTTTGCCGCATCACTCCAGCGCCCGGCCTGGCCGAGCGCATAGCCCCGGCATTGCGCGGCATAAGCGCCGCCATCGGTCTTTGCCCAGGTCTCCGCATCGGCAATGCCCTCGGAGGGGTTTGCGTTGGCGCGCTCCAGACAGGTGGCGAGGCGGGGCGCAATGGCGGGCGGGACGACGGCGGCCAGTTCCGTGCTGTCATTGCCGGCGCGTTCCCCCGGAACCTGCTCGATCCAGGGGCGCTGCTCTCTCTGCTCGGCCTCGGCGCGGCGCATCTCGTCTCGTCGCCGCAGCAGGGCCTCGATTTCGGGATCATGCTGGGGCACGCTCGCCTGAGCGAGCTGGGCGAGGGAAAGCGCGGCGGCAACGAGCATAGGCAGGGTCAGGACTCCACGAGGCGCGCGACAGTCGCGATCAGCAGGGCGATGTCCTGCGGGCGCGAGAGGCGATGATCGCCATCCTTGACGAGCAGCGTCTGCACATCGGCTGAACGAACCTGCTGCGCGATCCGCACGGCGATCTGCCAGGGGACGTCGGCATCGGCCTGTCCTTGCAGCAGGCGGATGGGGCACTCGATCGCGATTTCGCCATCGAGCAGCCGCAGCGCCTCGCCCGATTCCCAGAAGGCGCGTGTGGTGACATAGGGCTGGTCGCCATAAGGCGTAGGCTCGACCAACTTGCCCTCGCGCTGCAAGATCGCTTTTTGCGCAGCATCAAAGCCCCAATTGGTAAAATCCGGCGCGGCGGCGATGCCGACGAGGCCGGCGACGCGCGCGCCCAAATCGCGGGCGAGTAGCAGGGCCAGCCAGCCGCCCATGGAGGAGCCGACGAGGATGATCGGCCCGGCGGGGACGCAATGATCGATCACGGCGCGGGCATCGTCGCGCCAGCTGGCGAGTGTGCCGTCCTCGAACCGGCCTGCACTTTCGCCGCAGCCCGCATAGTCCAAACGGAGCATGGCGCGGCCTTGGGCGGCGGCCCAGTCGTCCAGCGCGAGCGCCTTGCTGCCCATCATGTCCGACATGTAGCCGGGGAGGAAGACGATGGTCGGCCCTGTGCCGGACCGGTGGCGATAGGCGAGGCGCAGGCCTGCGGCGTTGGGCAGGAAGGCGGGCGGTGCGCTGGTGGTGTCGTCAGTCATGACGCTGCCCTTATCAGAAAGGGAAGCGGCTGGCAGGTGCGACGTCCTTGTCATCCTTGCAGGCATTCACGAGGGCGCGCCATTCCGCCGGAGTCAGTGCGGCCTCATAGCGGTGGCCCTTGCGCGCAGAGGCCTCGAACGCCTTGCGCCGTTCGGCCGAAATGGGGTGCGACGCCATGAGATTGGCGGCGCGCTCGATCTGCTCCCCGCCCTCACCACCGCCGAGGCGTTTAAAGAAGGCGGCGGTGGGCAGGGGCGATATGTCGGCCTTTTGCAAGGCGCCGATGGAGTAGCTGTCCGCCGCCCGCTCGGCATCGCGACCATAGCTCAGGGACAGCAGGCCGTTGGCGGTGTTGCCGAGGTCACCGCCGAACCCGCCCAGCACGATGCTGAGGCCAAACTGGCGGATCAGCGCGGTCATCGTGTCGCGGTTGCGGACATGGCCGATCTCATGGGCGAGGATGCCAGCCACTTCATCGGGCGACTGGGCATCCTGAATGAGCTGGTCAAACAGCAGGATGTGGCCGCCGGGCAAGGCGACCGCATTGACCATCTTTACATTGGCGATGCCGATGCGGCGGATTGGTACATCCTCACCGAGCTTGCGCTGGAGCTTGTCGAGCGCGGCGCGGCTTTGGGGCGTCTGGCACAGGCGACCGCCGAAATCGCCGATCATGGCATCGCCGAGCCGTTGCTCCCAGCTGAGCGGAACATGCGGCGCGATCCAGTCGGGCGCGCGGAGGACGGCGTAGACGACGCCCGCCGCGATCACGGCGAAGAGCGCCAGTGCCCGCCACAGGCCGACACGGTCGATCCAGCGGCCATAACGTGCGGGGAGGGGCAGGTGGATCGCGAAGTCCTGCGGTGGCGCGCCGGTGAAGCCGAGCCGCCAGCCATGCTGCCCGCGCAGGCCATAAATGGAGCGCCCGCCGCTGCCATCGACCGGCACCAGATCGCCCCAGCGGTGCGGGCCGCTTTTGTTCAGACCCCAGCGGAGCGTGAACGTCTGCGCTGTCCATTCCAGAACCGGATGATGGCGCGTCGCGCTGGTGCCATCATAATGCCAGATGGTCTCGTCCGGGCCGGCCTGGGTCATGCGCGCGCTATGGAGCTAGATAGCGCCGATGTCGAACGCATCGGCAAGGCCCTCGCCCTGACCCGGCGCATTCGTGCTCGACTGGGTGAGAGATGAGAGGCTGATCTCGCCGCTGGCATCGAGATGGACGATGAAGAACTTCCAGTGCCGATAGGAGAGGAAGACGAGGCCGATGCCGAGCGTCAGCACCACCAGCGCGATGTCGCCGAGGATGAGCTTGAACCAGTCCTTGGTGCGGGCCGAAAAGTGGAAATCGAGCGTCGAAAGTGACAGGCTGCTCACCGCCACGCGGAAGAATTTGGCGTAATAGGCCAGCGCCACAAAGCCGATGATCGTATAGATCAGCAGCACCATCAGGATCATCGCCAGCACGAAGGCGAGGCCGGGTTGGGCCTGCGTCTCGGGATCGAAACCGCCAAGCATCGCAGCGCCGCCACCTGCAAAGATGAGTACGGCCATGACGGCAAAGATGATGAACGGCAGCAGGTAGAATAGCAGGAACCGGCGGAAGATTTGTCCGGGCATTGCCGCCGCGCGGAAGGGATGGGGGCCAAAGCTCATCGCGTTCCAGCGATCGTTCCACAGCGAGGTCATCGACCAGGGAATGAGCAGGCCGATCACCATCCACGCGACGATGTTGCGCCAGACATAGGACCAGCCATAGGCCCAACCCTTATCATTGCTGCCACCGCGAATGCCGTGCCACCAGGTGCGGCTGAGGCGATAGCGCAGCATCCGCATGCGCGCGACGCCGGCGAGATAGAAGATCACCATGAACGACGCGAGGCCCAGCACGCCGGCGAGCGGTGCCTGTCCGCGCAACACCATCGCCTGCATGCCGAAGTTGAGAAACAGAAAGGGGATGCCGAAAAGCACCAGCACGATGAGGAAGCCGATGAGCAGCTCAACGCCGGTGCCGGTCCATTCCAGCCGCTCGTCGATGAAGCGGGTGCGGCTCCATAGATAACGGCGCGTCCGCGTCGTTGCCCAGAAGCGATACACGCCCAGTGTCACGATGGTCAGCAGCAGATTGGTGAAGGCAATCGGGGCGTATTCCCGCCAGCTTCCTTCAAAACCGAATGCACGGTCGGTCTGGTCGTTCATTGGCAATGGTCCCCCGGCTATTGCGCGGGCGACCAGACACCGGATGCGGCTGAGCTGTCAAGTGACTGAGAAAAAAGGGCGGGGCGCGGAGAGGGGCGCCCCGCCCCGCACTCACAGGGCGAGGGAGACCGTGAGGCGTATGTCGCGCCCGGCGAGCGGGGCGTAATCCTTGAGCAGGCTGGCATGGCGCCGCGCCTCGACATCGAAGATGTTGTTGGCTTGCAGGGAGAAGGAAACCTGCTGGTTCGCGATGGCGGGTTTCCAGGTCAGCCCGGCGTTGACGAAGGTGTAGGCCGGCGTGACAGTCTCGCGCGCGCTTACCCGATCCTGGTTGAAGGCATGCTCAATCTCGCCGCGCGCAGACCATTCGCCCGCATCGAGCGTGGCACCGCCAAGCAGCCGCAGCGGCGGGATGCGCGGGACGGGCTCCCCGCTGTTAAGAGTCGCGCGCGTGAAGTCGGCGAGACCATCCAGGCGCAGTTCGGTGCGCCCGAAGCGCGCCGCGGTCCAGTCCGCCTGAATCTCCGCGCCATAATATTCCGCGCCGGATTGCAGATAGGCAAAGCAGGGGAATTCCAGCGAGGTCGCGCCGCTGGCCGCCAGACAGACGCTGTCATCGACGATGGAATCATAAATGAACCGATCGAACTTGTTGTAGAAGCCCGAGATGGTGAAGTGGAAGTCCTGGCCCCGCCCGTGCAGTGTGCCCTCGACGCCCCAGCCGCGTTCGGTGCCGAAGTTGGGGTTGCCCAGCTCAAAAGCCTGCGTGCCGGCATGGTTGCCGCGCGCGAAGAGTTCGTCTGCCGTGGGTGCGCGCTCGACCCGCGAGAGGTTGACGCCGACCCGCCAGTCTGTCGCGATGGCATAGCTCGCGCCGAGCGATCCCGACACCGTGTCGAAGTTGCGGCGATAGTCCGGCGAGCCGAGGTCGCTGTCCTGCGCCGCCTCGATGCGGTTGTGCTCGAACCGCGCGCCGGCCTCCAGCCGCACCTTGCCGAGATCGAGCGCCTGCAGGGTGAACAGGCCCCAGGTCTCGCTGTCGATAGCCGGCAGGAACTTCTCCTCGCCTTCGATGTGGCTCTTGCGCAGCAGCATCTGGCCGCCGATCGCGCCTTCCCATCCGCCGCGCCGCGCCTGTACGAGATCGAGCCGGGTTTCGAGGCCTTGCGTGAAGAAGCGGGTGTGAATGTCCTGCCCGTCGAGCGACATCTCGGCGTGCTCGTAATCGGCCCAGCCGGCGCGCAGGCGGATCTGGTCGAGCAATCCGCCGCCCACATTCACTTGCGCGCGCAGATCGGCACGGGTCTGTTTCATCTGGATTTTGACTTCCTCGGCGCCGTGCTCGTGCTCGCCTTCTTCGCCCTCGATCGCGCCTTCGTCCTCATGGTCCTCGTGGGTCACGTAGCGGATCGGCAGACCATAGGTGAATTGCGAGCGGCCGACCGAGAAGCCGATGGACCCGCCGGAATCGATGTAGTTGAGGCCGCCGGTGTAGCTCCAGCCTTCGATGGCGGAATTGGGGATGCGCCCGCGCAGCCCGGCGAGGTCGCGGATCTCGGCTTCGTCGCTTTCCAGCGCTTCGGCGCGCGGCTCGGCGCCAAGCACATAGCCGCCGCTGCGCAGATCGTCGGTTTCGATCCAGCTGCCATCGGCATGGAACACAAAGCCACCCCCCAGTGCAATGTCGGTCTTGCCGGCGAGCGATTTCTCGCGGGCGGCGCTGCCGAAGGTACCGGTGGCGGCCAGATCGAAGCCGCCCTCGGGCAGATGCGTAGGAATGCGCGTGTCGATGACGTTGACGACGCCGCCGACCGCGGACGAACCATAGAGCAACGCCGCAGGGCCGTGCAGCACCTCGATCCGGTCGGCGAGCAGCGGATTGATTGCGACGGCATGATCCGCCGAGGTGGCGGACGCGTCGAAGCTGCCGATCCCATCAGTGAGCAAACGGATGCGGTCGCCCGAGAAGCCGCGCAGGATCGGGCGGGAGGCGCCGGGGCCGAAGGACGTGGAAGAAACGCCCGGCTGCCGGGCCAGCGTCTCGCCCAGGCTCGGGCGGATGTCGCGGGCCAGTTCCTCGCCGGTGAGGACGGATGTGCCACCAAGCACATCGATATGCGAGCGCGGGATGATCGCGGTGACGACGATGTTTTCCGGCCGATCGTCATGGCCATGCGCTTCGCCGGTATCCGGCGGCGGCTGACGCTGCGCCAGAGCAGGGGCTGCGAACAGCGCGGCGCTGGAGAGAAGGGCGGAGAGGGCGGCGGTATGCGCGAGGCGCGGACGGAAATTGCTTTTCATATGATATAACGTAACGAGTGGAAAAATGCTGCGCAAGCGAAATATCGTTCGGCGTCGCTTCGTGCGAATTTTGACGCGGCAGCGGGGCGGCGCGCGTCAGGCGCGCCGAAGGCGTGGCATCCGAGAGGAACGACGTCGCTCGTGACCGAGCGGATCGCTCTTACCGCGTGCGGCTGGACCCGCCGCCTGCCGACTGAGCGGACGCAGCAACGCTTGAGGCATTGCTCGCTGCCATTTCCGTCGGCTCCGTCTTCGCAGGCTCAGGAAGGCCGGCGCGCAGGCGCTTGAGTTCGGCAAGGCGGCCCTTGAAGGCGCGCAGTTCGGCGCCGGCCAGTTGCGCTGTCTCGGTGAACTTCACGCTCGCCGGATTGATGGTGCGGCCATTGCGATAGAGTTCGTAGTGCAGGTGCGGCCCGGTGGAGAGGCCGGTCGAGCCGACATAACCGATGACCTGCCCGCGCTTGACGCGCTGACCAGCGGCGACGGCGATGCGGCTCATATGGCCGTAGCCAGAACCAAGGCTGCCACCATGCTCAATCTTGACGTACTTGCCATGGCCGCCGTGCCAACCGGAATAGGTCACCCGGCCGTCGCTCACCGCATAAATGGGTGTGCCGGTGCTGGCGGCGAAGTCGAGGCCGGCGTGCATCCGGCTATAGCCGAGGATCGGGTGCCTGCGCATGCCATAGCCGGAACTCTGCCGCCCGCTTACCGGACGGGCGAGAACACCGCGCCGCTCACCGACGCCGGATGCTTCGAACCACTGCGCGCGGCCGGCCTGCGTCCAGCGCAGCAGATTGATGTCCTTGCCGCGCTGCCGCTGCAGCCCTGCAAACAGCAGCTCTCCGGTCTCGCTTTCACCGGTCGCGGCGCGGCGATGGGCGACGATGATATCGAACGTATCGCCAGCCCGCAGGCCGTTGCCGACATTGACCTGCGCCGACAGCACCTTGAGATAGGCCTGGATCGTCGACGGATCGGCGCCGGCTGCGCGGGCAGAGCGGTAGAGGCTGTCACCCACCTGGCCGCGAATGCGCATTGGCGTGTTGTCCACAATGATGGGAATGCGGCGCAGCGTCAGCGCGCCATCCTGCCGGGTGATTTCCAGAGCCAGCTCGAGCTTCGCGCGGAGGGACAGATGATCCAGCGGGCGTGCGACATTGCGATTGGCGCGCCGCCCGAGCACGATGCGCACGCGGGTGCCGGGCGCGATCGTGGCAGGATCGACAGCCTGCCGGATCAGCGCCATCGCCGCGCTGGCGTCATTGCTGCTGATGCCAGCGCGCGCGAGGGTGTGAGCAAAGCTGTCGCCAGTGCCGACGGCGGCATCCAGCTCGATCTGCGGGCGCTCGGGCGTCTCGCGCAGCGGCGCGACCAGATCGGTCGGCCCCATGCGCTTGCCTGTATCGGCCCCGAGCGCCGAGGCGCTGATCATCTGCGAGCGATACTGGTCCAGCTGCTCGGTCGAGAGCGGCGCGGGTTGTGCGCCGGGGACGGTCAGAACGCCGGGCGCGGACATGACCATGATACCGCAGAGCGAAAAGCAGGTGATGAGACCGCGCCACCAGGTCCGGCTGCCGATGTTCTGGCCAAGATCGGGCGCGAGATCGACACGATGCGCCCAGTCCTGCACTCGCTCGCGCCAGTCGCCAGAACGGAGCGGTGCGAGCACCTTCGCCGGGCTGTTGAGCCAAAGCGTACCGGTGCCGGCGCCCTGCGTGGGGCTAAGCTCGATCTTCTGAAACACGAATTGATGCGCCCCTGACGGCTTCTGCCACGCTGTCGCGACTGCCAAACGTCGCGCTTTGTTTGTAAAGGCAGGGGGTTAAAGTCAAATAAAGACACAATATCGACCTGCGGCTTGCGGCGAGTTGTGCGCAATCGTCGGCTGGTTGCGGAACCATCCCTAATTCTTGTGCCGTCTGGATTGAGCCTTGCCGTGAGGCACGCCGCGCTCCATGTGTCAGACAATCATGTCGAGCTACGAGCCTGCAGCTCTCAAGGCGGTCCTGGGACCGACCAACACGGGCAAGACCCATCTGGCGATTGAGCGGATGTGCGGCCATTCGAGCGGGCTCATGGGGTTTCCGCTCCGCTTGCTGGCGCGTGAGGTTTACGAGCGCGTGGTGCGAATCAAGGGCGCCGATCAGGTCGCGCTGCTGACCGGCGAGGAACGAATCGCGCCGCCCGGCGCCCGTTATGTGCTGGCGACTGCCGAGGCAATGCCGGTTCGCGGCGGCTTCGGCGCCTTCTCAGACTTCGCGTTCGTGGCGGTGGATGAGATCCAGCTCGCCGCCGACCCTGAGCGCGGCCACATCTTCACCGACCGGATGCTGAATGCCCGTGGGCGCGAGGAGACAATGCTGCTCGGCTCGGCGAGCATGGCGCCGTTGGTGCGCACGCTGCTGCCCAAGGCGGAAATCGTGACGCGGCCGCGCTTCTCGACCCTGCGCTACAGCGGCCCGCAGAAGCTCTCACGCCTGCCGCGCCGCTGCGCTGTCGTCGCCTTCTCCGTCGAGGAGGTGTACCGCGTCGCCGAAATGTTGCGCCGGCATCGCGGGGGCGCGGCGATCGTCATGGGCGCGCTCAGCCCCGCGACGCGCAATGCGCAGGTCGCGATGTTCGAGGCCGGAGAGGTCGATTATCTGGTGGCCACCGATGCCATCGGCATGGGGCTTAATCTTAACGTCGATCACGTCGCCTTCGCGTCGCTCCGCAAGTTCGATGGGCGGCGGACACGCCGCCTGACCGTCTCCGAAATGGCGCAGATTGCCGGGCGCGCCGGGCGCCACCAGCGGGACGGGACATTCGGCGATGTCGGCGCGGCGGATGGCGAGCCGGCCTTTTCTGCCGAGGAGGTGGAGCGGATCGAGGAGCATCGCTTCGACCCCATCGAGCAGATTTTCTGGCGGGAAGCGGACCTGCCGATGGACGACATCGACACGCTGATCGAGGCGCTGCTGGATCGGCCGGAGCGTGCGGGGTTGCGCGCGGCGCCCGAAGCGATTGACCTGGCGGTGCTGCAATATCTCGCCGACCTGCCGGACGTGCGCGCACGGGCGCGGGGCCGGGGGCAGGTCGCGCGGCTCTGGGCGGCCTGTTCCGTGCCGGATTTCCAGAAGCTCGGCATCGAGCATCATGCGCGCACCGTCCACCGCCTGTGGACGTGGCTGAGCCAGGGCAGCGGCCATATTCCGCAAGACTGGTTCGCAGCCCAACTCGCCCGGCTGGACAATGTGCAGGGCGATGTCGATGCGCTGGCCGGGCGGATCGGTGCCGTGCGAATCTGGGCTTATGTCGCGCAGCGCGACGATTGGCTGGCCCAGCCTGTCGAGATGGCGGCGCGCGCGCGGGCGCTGGAAGAGCGGCTTTCCGACGCCTTGCACGGCGCATTGAAGCAGCGTTTCGTCGATCGGCGCGCCTCCGCCTTGCTTCGGCGCGGCGGTGATGCCAAGGCGTTTTTGTCAGTGGACGTCGATGGCGCAGGCAATGTAACAGTCGATGGTCACAGGATCGGCACGATGCGGGGCTTCCGCTTCATCGTCGATCCCTTGGCGAGAGCGAATGAGAAGCGGCTGCTGCTGGCCGCTGCCGAACGGAGACTGGGTGCGCATTTGAACGAGATGGCTCAGGCATTGCTGGCGGTGGACGATAAAGCGTTCACTCTCGCCAGCCCTCCCGGCGGTGATGCGCAGATCATCTGGAACGGGCACCCGGTCGCGACGTTGAAGGCAGGGCAGCGTCTGCTCGCGCCTGAAATGACGCTGGATGCGGGGCTCTCCAGCCTCGTCCCGGAAATTCAGCAGGGCGTGCGCGATCGGCTCGCGCTCTGGCTCAAGAATCAATTCGAGCGCCACATTCCGGCGCTGCTGAAGATGGAGGCCGGCTCCACGGACGCCGAACTGCCGGCGACCGTGCGCGCGGTGCTCGCGCAACTGGCGGATGCCGGCGGTATCGTGCCGCGCAACACGCTGGATGAGGCGCTCGGGCAGGTCGCCAAGGAAGACCGCACCCATTTGCGCAAGGCCGGCGTGGTGATCGGCGTCATGGATTTGTATCATCCGGGCCTGATGAAGCCGGCGGCGGCGCAATGGCGCATGGTGCTGCTCTCGCTGAAATCCGGCAAGCCGCTGGTGGCACTGCCCGCGCCGGGCGCGGTGCTGCTGCAGAGCGGTGGCGGCGAAGAGCGCAAGGCGAGTGCGCCGAGCGAGCCGGTGGAATCCAGCGACGTTGCAGCGCCGGCTGAGGCCGAAACCGAAGCATCCGCGGAGGCTCCGGCGCCGGTTGAGGCTCCGGCATCCGAAACGCCGGCAGTTGCTGAGGCGCCCGCACCTGCCAAGGTCGCCAAGCCTGTCGTGCCGATCGACGAGATTGGCGCGCGCATTGCCGGGTTCCGCAAGCTGGGCGAGGCCTGGCTGCGCATCGATATGGCCGAACGGCTGGCGCGCGGGGCGCATGAGGCGATTGCAGCCGGTAAGCCTTATGGCGCTGATGATCCAACGATCGTCTCCATTGGCCTGAATGAAGCGAGCTTCCTGGAACTGATGCGGCAGGCGGGTTTCCGCCCGGTGCCCGATGCGGCGGAAGGCGCGCCCAACTGGCAGTTCCGTGGCCGGCCCAAGCCGCGTCCGAAATTCGAGGGGCCGCGCAATCGCGGCGGCAATCGTCGTCCGGCCCAGCAGGGGCGGCAGGATCAGGATGGCCAGGCTCAAGCGGCCGGCGATGGCCCGCGCAACCGCCCGGATCGGCGCGGTAAGGCGGCCGAGGGTGGCCCGCGTCGTGAACGGGACAAGCGCCCGGATCGCGACAATCGTTCCGATCGCGGCCAACGGCCGGATCGTGGTCCGCGACCGGACCGTGATGGCGGAGGTCGCGAGCGGCCGATTGTCGCCACGGGCAAGGCGTTGGCGGGTCTTGGCGCCCTGTTTGGCCGAGAGGACTGACTTTCTGGCGAGGCAGCGGGATGAGGGTGCATCGACCGGGCACGGACCGAGCCTGCGCCTCGACAAATTCCTCTGGTTTGTGCGCCTGTCTCCCAGTCGTTCCAATGCGCAGGCGCTGGCAGAGCGCGGCATCGTGCGCATCAATGGCCGCCGGATCGAGCGGGCGCACGCGCCGGTGCGTGTGGGTGACCTGCTCACCTTGCCGCAGGGCAATGTCATTCGCGTGATCCGCGTGGAACATCTGCCGGAGCGGCGTGGCCCGGCCCCCGAGGCCCAGCTTTGCTACAGTGCGATCACGCCCGGCGCCGACCCGGATACGACGGTGATGCCCCGATAAAGTTAAGCTACGCGCAATCCTTGCCCTTGCCTGTTGACCCTGTGGCGGCGCGCGCATATCGCGATCAGCGAAAACCAAGCTAGGAAAGCCAGCCATGACCTATGTCGTGACCGACGCGTGCATTCGCTGCAAATATATGGACTGCGTGGAAGTATGCCCGGTGGATTGCTTCTACGAGGGCGAGAACATGCTCGTGATCAATCCCAACGAGTGCATCGACTGCGGCGTGTGCGAGCCGGAATGCCCGGCTGAGGCGATCCTGCCCGATACCGAGAGCGGTCTCGAGCAGTGGCTTGAGGTGAACACCAAATATTCCGCCGAGTGGCCGAATATCACGACCAAGCGCGAACCCCCCGCGGATGCTGAAGAGCATAAGGGTGAGGACGGCAAGTTCGACAAATATTTCTCGCCTGAGCCGGGCGAAGGCGGCTGAGCCTTACGCACAACTGACTGTATTCGCCTGCAATTGCGGGCGGATGCGGTCCCTCGCGATGCCGACCTAGTGGCTCGCGAAGGACTAAGGGCGGGTTCGGAACGAGCCCGCTACGGTTGGGCCAGATGAACTCTCCAGACCAGCGCGACACGCCATCCATAGTGTGTCGGCGTGCGATATGCCGCAAAATATCAGATCACCTCCGGTTAGGCTGGTAATTTTGTTGCGAATCTGTTAAACCCGCCGGGAAGTGACACCCCTCGTCACTCAGGAGTATTCGCGCATGGCCTGTGGCTGGCACCTGCACATCTGCATTCTCGCACATCTGCATTCTCAACGTGCCGCGTAACTCAGCCAAGAATACAAACAGATAGAAGAAAGGTTCGCAAGAATGGCTGCAAAAGCGCTGTCTTTTGATGTCGGCGACTATGTTGTCTATCCGAAGCACGGCGTCGGCCGGGTGATCGAGCTGCAAAGCCAGAAGATCGCCGGGATCGACCTCGAGCTTTATGTGCTGCGTTTCGAGAAGGAGCGGATGACCCTCCGCGTCCCGACGAACAAGGCCGAAAGCGTGGGGATGCGCAAGCTCTCCTCGGACAAGACACTGGGCGAGGCACTCGAAACCCTCAAGGGCAAGCCGAAGGTGAAGCGGACGATGTGGTCGCGCCGCGCGCAGGAATATGAAGCCAAGATCAATTCCGGCGATCTGGTGTCGATCGCGGAAGTGACCCGTGACCTGTTCCGGGCGGACGATCAGCCCGAGCAGAGCTATTCCGAGCGTCAGATCTTCGAAGCCGCCTCCAGCCGTCTGGCGCGTGAACTCGCGGCGATGGAAGAGGTGGACGAGGCGACGGCTCTCAAGAAGATCCTCCAGATCCTCAACGAGGCTGCCCCGAAATATGCCAAGGAACGCGTCGAGTAATCGAGGCTTCTTCCTTAGAGACCAAGAGACGGCGCCCCTTACGGGCGCCGTTTTTTGTTGGGGCGCGTCCACGCCAGGGGCATCGTCCATAGTCACCTCGTCACGATGGGGGCTCGTGTTGGCGACTTGGGGCGACACATCTGCTATGCTCGCGCTCATGAACTGCTTCGGGGGATGACCGTCATGACATCAGGTGCCGCGCGCCGGACGATCCGGCTGCTGATGCTCGTGGCTGCCGCTGGCGGACTGTCAGCGGCCCATGCAGCGAACCGCACCTATATCGTGACCGACTTTGATAGCATCCGTGTCGAGGGACCATTGGAAGTCTCCCTTGAAACCGGGCGCGGGGCGTCCGCGCGGGGCGAGGGAGATCGTGCCACGCTGGATGCTCTGCAACTGACGGTGTCTGCGCGCACGCTGACGGTGCGCCTCCGCGCGCCCGTGGCCGGCGCTGCCGGGGCGCAGGGCGCGCGGGGCACGGCGCGCCTCGCTCTCACAGTGCCGAGCTTGCGCCGGGTGCAACTTGTGGGCTCCGGTCTGCTGCGCGTGAAGGGCCTCAACAAGGCGACTGCCGATGTGAATCTCGTCGGCAGCGGTCGCATCGAGGTGAGGGGAATCGAGATCGACGATCTCAAGCTCGTGCAAGGCGGGGCGGGCAGCACGCTCCTGTCCGGGCGAGCGCGCAAGGTGCAGATCGGCCTCTCCGGCAGCGGCACGCTCGATGCGAGCGACCTGCGGGTCGTGGACCTCGATCTTGCGGTGGATGGCGCCGCGACGGCCGAGACCTTTGCCGAGCGAACCGCCAAAGTGATGCTGGTGGGAACCGGCAGCGCGGTGGTGGAGGGGCGCCCTGCCTGTACCGTGCGCCAGGTCGGGAGTGGTCTGGTGCGCTGCGGACGCCCTGCGCCTTGAGGTAAAAGAAAGGGCGCCGGAAACCCGACGCCCTGTCCTTATGCAATTCTGGCGGTCAGGTTGATCAGGCGAACTGAACCTTCGCGGCGCGGCGGCGCATCAGCATGCCTGCCAGGCCGAGACCGGCGACCATCAGTGCCCAGGTGGCGGGCTCCGGCACGGGAGCCGGGACCGGCGCTGCGCCCGTCTTGTAGATGGTCGCGTTCGAGCCGCTGGCGAACTGGAGATTCAGCAGGTCGATGCCGTCGGTGCCAGCATCGAACTTATAGAATGCGGTGATGTTGTTGGCGAGCGGCTGACCCTTGCCCGACGGATTGGGAATGTTGCCGAAGTGCACGCCGATATAGGTCGTGCCGTACATCATCGTGTCGAAGTTGAGGGTGGTGGTCGAGATCCAGGGCGAACCGGAGACCTTCTCCACGGCGCTGGAAAAGGCGTTGGGGAGCGTCAGACCGAGCAGGGCCAGTGCGGACGTCTGATCTCCCGTGGTGGCCTGACTGGCCAGATTACCATTGTAGAAGCCGACGCAGCTGAAGCTCGAACTCGCGGTGAGGCCAATGTCCGATGCGGAGCAGCTTGCGGCAGAGCTGACAAGCGCAGCCTGAGCCGGCTGAACGGCAAAAGCAGCACAGGTCACCAGCGATGCGATGAGGATCTTACGCATGTATCGAACTTCCCGACTGAGCGTTCTCGGCTCGTTTCCTTTGGCAGGCCTGCCTTCGTTCCAACGGAGGCTTCCTGATGACCGAGCATGTAGAGCCCGCGGCAAAAAGGGGCGAGGTCGTTAAGGATAGTTTCCTGGCCCTTCCGGGCGCTGTCCGACATTGGCACTGTTTTGCAGCAAGGATTAACGCGCGTGGAAAAGCGGGATGATCGTTTGCAAGGCGCTGCCGCCCGCCGCCGCTAGATCCGATCCGCCTGCACCACGGCGTCCACGGCCCGCAACGCCGAGAGAATTCGGGCGACGTGGCTCGCATCTTCCACCTCAAGATCGATGAGATCGGTGTGGAACGGGCCTTCGCGGTTCACCAGTTGCAGGTTGAGGATGTTGGCCTTGTTGACCGCGAAGATGTTGGCCACCGTCGCCAGAGCGCCAGGCTGGTTCTTCAGGATGACCGACAGCCGCGCCGTGCCACCCTTGGCTTCGCTGTCCCAGCTGAGGTCCACCCAGTCGGCATCCTGACCGGTCTCCAGCACGAGGCAATCGATGGTATGCACCTCGATCGGTTCGCCCGGCCGCCGCAGGCCGACGATGCGGTCGCCCGGAACGGGATGACAGCATTCTGATAGGGTGAAGGCGATGCCGGGCGTCAGGCCGATGATCGAGACCGCCTGCGCCTGCTTCTTGCGCCGCCGCGCCGCGCCGGGTGCGTCCTCCGCACTGCCGGGCACTAGGGCGTTCATCACCTCCTCGTCCGAGATACGGTTGGTTGCGATGGCGATCATCAGCGCGGCCTTGTCTTCCAGCTTGAGCCGCTTGATCGCCGCTTTCTCCGCCTTGTCGCCAATTTCCACCGGCAGGCGCAGCACGATCTCCTCGTAGAGCTTCTCGCCCAGCGCGATCGTCTCGGTGCGCTGTTTCTGGCGGATGAACCGGCGGATCGCTGCGCGGGCCTTGCCGGTGATCGCGAAGCTGAGCCAGCCGGGCTGCGGCTCCTGCGCATCGGACTTGAGGATCTCGACCTGGTCGCCATTCTCAAGCTGCGTGCGCAGCGGCATGACGCGCCCATTGATCTTCGCGCCGACGGTCTGGTTGCCGAGCGTGGTGTGGACGGCATAGGCAAAATCGACGGGCGTCGATCCCTTGGGCAGCTGTTGCAGCTCTCCCTTGGGGGTGAAGGCGAAGATCCGATCCTGATACATCGCCATGCGGGTGTGCTCGAGCAACTCCTCCGCGTCATGGCTCTGCTCGAGGATTTCGACGAGATCGCGCAGCCAGCCGGCCTGCCCGTCGGGGCGCGCGCCGGACTGCTTGTAGGCCCAGTGGGCGGCAAGGCCGAACTCGCTATCCTGATGCATCCGCTCCGAGCGAATCTGCACCTCGATGCGGGCATTCTCCTCGTGGATCACGGTGGTATGCAGCGACTGATAGCCGTTGCGCTTTGGCGTGGAGATGTAATCCTTGAACCGCCCGGGCACCATCTTGAAGCGCTGATGGATCAGGCCCAGGGCGCGGTAGCAATCGTCCGTGCTGTCGGTGACGACGCGGAATGCCATGATGTCCGTCAGCTGCTCGAAGCTGATGTGGCGCTCCTGCGTCTTTCGCCAGATCGAGTAGGGATGCTTTTCCCGGCCGGAGACCGTGACGTGCATGCCCGCCGAGGTGAGCATATTTTGCAGCTGCGTCGAGATGCGGGCAACCTTGCTCTCGCCACCTTCCTTGAGCAGGGCGAGACGCTTGGTGACGCTGTCATAGGCATCGGGCTCAAGCTGCTGAAAGGCAAGGAGCTGCATCTCGCGCATGAACTCGTACATGCCGATGCGCTCGGCGAGCGGCGCGTAGATATCCATCGTCTCGCGGGCGATGCGGCGGCGCTTTTCCTCATTCCTGATGAAGTGCAACGTGCGCATATTGTGCAGCCGGTCCGCCAGCTTGACGAGCAGCACGCGAATATCATCCGACATGGCGAGGAGAAACTTGCGCAGATTCTCGGCGGCCCGCTGGCTTTCGCTCTGCGCTTCGATCTTGCTGAGCTTGGTCACGCCATCGACCAGTCGGGCAACGTCCTGCCCGAACAGGCGCTCGATCTCCGCCGTGGTGGTGAGCGTATCCTCGATCGTATCGTGCAGCAGGGCGGTGACGATGGTCTTATCGTCCAGGAACAGATCGGTCAGAATGCCTGCCACTTCAATCGGATGACTGAAGTAGGGATCGCCACTGGCGCGTTTTTGCGTGCCATGCTTGGCGACCGAAAACACATAGGCGCGGTTGATCAGGGCCTCATCGGCATCCGGGTCATAGCCTTTGACCCTCTCGACCAGTTCATATTGACGCAACATCGTCGCGCAACATGGTGGGCGGACCCCGTGCAGCGCAACAAAAAACTCGCGCTGCAGCGGCCGGGGAGGGGGAAGTTGTCCCCTCAACGCCACGCTCCGCCCGATCCGTGCGACGAAGGCACAGTCGAGCGCACTCGCCATTTGGCGCGGCGCGCCGAATGCGCTAGCGTCGCTGGCCATGGCTGAACGCAAGGGTCTTGATGCATTTGAGGGCTGCGCCCTGCCGGCCGCGCTCGAAACGATGGGCGAGCGGTGGTCGTTCATGATCCTGCGCGCCTGCTTCAGCGGCATCGTTTATTTCGAGGATTTCCAATGTGCGCTCGGCATCGCCCGCAACATCTTGTCCAATCGGTTGGGTAAGCTGGTTACGAGGGGCATCCTCACCCGTGAGCCGGTCGCCAATGACAAGCGCCGTGTCGCTTACGGCCTTACCGAGAAAGGCAAAGCCTTGATGCCGGTCATGATTGCGCTGCGCCAGTGGGGAGAGCGCTGGGAGCCAGTGCAGCCCGCACGGCGTATTCTGGCGGACAGCCGCGACCGGCAGCCGGTCCGCGAGGTGCGCTTGCAGGCAGCCGATGGCCGGCTGCTCGACTATCAGGATCTGTGCTGGATCGAGGCGCCGGCCGCGGCCGACGAGGAGCCGGACTGCACAGCCGCGCCCCTGCGCGCGATGGGCGCCGCGCGTTGAGCCCGCCGATGACATCCGTGCTCGTCATCCGCCGTCGCCCGTTCTTTGAGGATAAGAACAAGGCGTTCTGGACCTTGCAGGCGGTCGGATGGACCGGCGCCTTCCTGCTGCGCGCGGTCTCCGGCATCGCCAATGGCCAGCCGATGTCCTTTCTGGTGCCGGTGCTGATCTCGACGATCACCGGCTATTCGCTGACGCTGCTGATGGCGGTCGGCTATCGCTTCCTGCTACGGCAGACGCCCATCGTTACCTGGACGGCCTCGATCGTCATCGCGATCGTTGCGGGCGGAACATCGGCCTTTATCGATGCCTGGGTGTTCACCACGCTCAACCAGTCGGGCGATGGCTCCAGCCTCAAGCTGTTCCTGGGAGCCTTTTACCTCAATTTCACGCTGCTGGGGGCGTGGTCGGCGCTTTATTACGCGATTAATTTCTACATCACGGTAGAAGAGCAGGCCGACCAGTTGCAGTTGCTGGAGAGCCAGGCCAGCAGTGCCCAGCTCGCCATGCTGCGCTACCAGCTCAATCCGCATTTCCTGTTCAACACGCTCAACAGCATTTCCACGCTGGTGCTGCTCAAGCAGACGGAGCGGGCCAATGCCATGCTCTCGCGGCTGTCGGCCTTCCTGCGCTACACGCTCATCAACGAGCCGACGGCGCAGGTGACGCTGGAGCAGGAGGTCGAGACGCTCAAGCTGTATCTCGAAATCGAGAAAATGCGCTTCGAGGATCGTCTGCGCCCGATTTTCGACATCCATCCAGCAGTGGCATCGGCGCGACTTCCTTCGCTGCTGCTGCAACCTTTGGTCGAGAACGCCATTAAATATGCCGTAACCCCCCAGGAGGAGGGCGCGGATATCGTGGTCACAGCGCAGCCTGTCGGCGAAAACGTGCGGATCGTCGTTTCGGACACCGGTCCCGGCTTGAATGGGAGCGATCAGCGCATGACGAAGGGTACGGGTGTGGGCCTTGCCAACATTCGTGACCGATTGGTTCAGGCGTTCGGGGAACGCCAGAATATGGAAACGCGTTCACCACCCGAGGGGGGCTACAGCGTCATCATCGAGATGCCGTTCATTACCGCCGAACCATCAAGGGTAGCCGCATGACCATACGCACCATTCTCGTCGACGATGAAAGCCTCGCCATTCAGGGGCTGAAGCTCCGCCTGGAGGCTCATCCCGACGTTGAGATTGTGGAGACGTGCACCAACGGTCGCGAAGCGATCCGCGCGATCAAGACACACAAGCCCGATCTCGTTTTCCTCGATATCCAAATGCCCGGCTTTGACGGCTTCTCTGTGGTCCAGGGGGTGATGGAGGTCGAGCCGCCGCTCTTCATCTTCGTGACGGCTTATTCCGATCACGCGCTGCGAGCCTTTGAGGCCAAGGCGATCGATTATCTGATGAAGCCGGTGGAAGAGCAGCGCCTTGCCGATGCGCTCGACCGTGCCCGGACCCGCCTGCACGAGAAGAAGCAGGTGGAGGAAGCCGGTCGCCTGCGCGAAGTGCTGGCCGAGGTGGCTCCGGACGCGGTGTCCGAAATGCCTGCGGACAATGAGGCGCCCTCATCGAGCCGTTATGAGAAGCTTATCAACATCAAGGATCGCGGGCAGATCTTCCGCATCGATGTCGATACCATCGAGCGGATCGACGCGGCCGGCGATTATATGTGCATCTACACCGCGGATAACTCGCTGATCCTGCGTGAGACGATGAAGGATCTCGAAAAGCGGCTGGACCCGCGCAATTTCCAGCGCATCCATCGCTCGACCATCGTCAACCTGTCGCAGGTTCGTCAGGTCAAGCCGCATACCAACGGCGAGTGCTTCCTGATCCTTGAATCCGGCAGCCAGGTGAAGGTGAGCCGCTCCTATCGCGACGTGGTCGCGCGCTTCGTGCACTAAGAGCGCCACCGCTCAGGTGACGCGACTGAAAAGAAAGGCCGGTCCCTCGCGGGGCCGGCCTTTCCATTTGCCTGGGAGGCAGAAGCGTGGCTGTCAGGCTGCTCAGCAGCGGCTGTCGGCCTTGTCGATCGCGCGGCCGGCAATCGCGCCGACGGCGCCGCCGATGATCACGCCTGCGGTCTTGTCGCCACGGCGACCGGCGACCTCATGGCCGAGCAGGCCACCGGCAAGGGCGCCGATGATCGTGCCGCCCGTGCCATTGTCCCGGCAGCGGTTATCGTAGCGATAGTTGCGGCGGTCAGAATAACGGGCATCGCGGTAATCACGATAGTCGCGGTCGTTGTAGCGATAGTCACGGCCATAATCGCCGCGATAGTCGCGATAATGGTCACGGGCCATGGCCGGAGCCGTGACGCCGAAGGACGTTGCGACCATGGTGGCGGCCGCCGTGATGCTGAGGAACTTGCGTGCAGTCATGGTCTTGCTCCTTCAAATCCTTTGGCGGGCATCTTGCGGCACGGTGGCCACGCCTTGTCCGTCATGATGTCTGTTTAGACCCCATCCGTTGAGCCAAAGCTGAATGGACATTTTAGGCAAGGTTCAGCTTTGCCGACCTGACGTCGCTTGGCTGGCGCGCTGCCCCAGGGGGCGCTAGGAGCAAGGCCATGCGGCGCATCCTGCTCATTCTCGCCCTCTTCATTCTGCTGATGAATGGCCGCCACCCGGCGCTTTCTCCGGGTCTTGAGAATGGGCCGCTGCTCATCAAGGCCGAGCCACTGGCGCTAAGGTCGGCCGCAGCGGACGCCACGGCCTTCGGGCCGCTCCGCCTGACGGGCGCCTGGTCCCTGACCAGCCCGCGTGAGGTCTTCGGCGGCATTTCCGCGCTGATGGTGCGTGCTGACGGCAATCTGACCGGGCTGACCGATTCGGGGGAATTGTTTGAGAACATGCGGCCGGGGCGGCCGGGCGTTGGCAAGGTCCAGTCCCTGCCGCGCTGGGCGGTCGAGCAGGACTGGCCGCGTTGGAAGATGGATTCGGAGAGCCTCGCGCATGACCCGGTGTCGGGGCGCTCCTGGGTGGGGTTCGAGCATCTTCAGCGAATCTGCCGCTATGCGCCCCGGTTTCGCCATGTCGAAGCCTGCGTCGCCCCTGCGGAAATCAGACATTGGCCCTCGACGGGCAGCATCGAATCGCTGGTGCGGTTGGGCGATGGGCGGTTTCTCGCCATTGCCGAAATGGCGCAGGACCGCTCCGGTGCGTTCGAAGCGCTGCTGTGGCAGGGCGATCCGGTCGCGCGGGAGACACCACCGCCGCTGCAGCTTCGCTATCACGCGCCCGCCGGTTACCGGCCGACGGATGCGCTGTGGCTTGGCGGAGACCGGCTGCTGGTTCTCAATCGACGGCTGACGCTGGCACACGGCTTTACGGCCCGGCTGAGCCTTGTGCGATTGCCAGCATTCAAGGATGGCGCCGAGCTTTCCGGTACGGTCGTGGCCCGGCTGGAGCCGCCCGGGTTGGCGGATAATTTCGAGGGGCTGGCGCTGGGCTGGGAGGCGGGTCAGCCGATCCTGTGGGTCGTTTCCGACAATAACCGCTTTGCCCTGCAGCGCACCTTGCTGCTGCGCTTCGCCTTGCCGGCCGACTGGATCGGGGAGGGGCTGCGACCCTGAATTACAGGCACAGAAAAAGGCGGCCTGCTGAGGCCGCCCCTTTCAATCTCTGTGTCTGGCCGAATGGATCGGCCAGCGCGTTCAGGCAGCCTTGACGGCTACCTTCTTGACGATCTCACGCTTCAGGCGACGCACGCGCAGCGAGAGCTTTTCGTCAGAGGTCTTGAGCAGCCAGTTGTCCAGACCACCGTTATGCTCGACCGAGCGCAGGCCGTGGGTCGAAACCCGCAGCTTCACGCCACGCTCCAGCGTGTCGGAGATGAGCGTCACATTCTGCAGGTTGGGCAGAAACACGCGCTTGGTCTTGTTATTGGCGTGGGACACGTTGTGGCCCACTTGGCGGCCCCGGCCGGTCAGTTCGCAGATGCGCGACATGTCAATCGATCCTGATACTTGGTCGTTCGGAAAGCGGCGCCGATACAAGGCGGGGGACGAATCGTCAAGGCGGTTTCCCGCAAAACGACCCTGTCCTTGCGCGCGGCCTAGCAGGACTGGCCTCGACAGGGAAGGGCGGATGAGCCACTAGCTGCGATCATGTCGAGCGCTTTTCCCCTGCCCGAGCCGATGCGTCTGGCGCTGGACTGTGCGCGCCGCGCTGCGGACGCGGGGGAAGTGCCGATCGGCGCTGTGATAATGCGGAATGGCGCGGTGATCGGGCAGGGCGAGAATCGCAACCGGCGCGATCGCGATCCCACGGCGCATGCCGAGATCGTCGCGATCCGCGCTGCCTGCGCACATCTCGGGCAGGACCGGCTTGGCGATTGCGACCTGTGGGTGACGCTCGAACCCTGCCCCATGTGCGCGGGGGCCATTGCCCATGCCCGGATCGCCCGGCTTTATTATGGCGCGGCCGATCCCAAGGGCGGTGGTGTCGAGCATGGTGCGCGGGTCTTTGCGCAGCCTCAATGCCATCACCGTCCGGAGATCTTTCCCGGCATCGGCGAGGACAGCTCAGCGCGCCTTTTGCGGGACTTTTTCGCCGCGCGGCGGTGACGCGGTTGCGGAAGAGGCCTGCGCCGCCAGCGGCGTGATCCGGTAGAGCCGGTAGGGCAACTCGCTCGGCGCCTTGACGGTGACCGGCGTCAGGAAGGGGAATGTCTCGCCACGCGCCAGCCGTGCATAGAAGCCCTTGGGGCTGCGGCGCTGGTAGATCGTCCCTTCCGGGAAGCCGGGACAGTAGAGCAGATAGGTCGCGCCGCGCTTCTGCGCGATCTTGCGAAATGTCTCGGGCGACCCATCGAAGGCGTGGTGCACGTCGAGAATGGCTTCCTGATTGCGGTGATAGGGGCCGGCAATGACCGTGTGGTGCGTAATCGCGATGAGGCGCGGCCCCAGATCGACGAGGGTGAAGATCGTCGCAGGCGCGATCTGGTCGAGCGGTTGCAGCGCAGGCTGGGTGCGGCAGCGCACTTCCGGTCGATGCGTGCCGGTGAGCGGCTTCGTGGCGGGTTTTGAGACCGCGGACAGATTGGACGCCGGTGCGGCGCTGGCGCTGTTGGCTGAGGCGTTCTTCGCCGAGGGGGACGCCTGGTTGCGAATCGAGGGCGCGGTGTTCGCCTGGTTTTCCGGCTTGGGCGCCTGGGCAAAGGCCTTTGAAACGATGGGATAGAGGAAATAGACGCTGCTCGCCCAGATGAGGACGAGCGCGGCCGGCACGGCCAGCAATCGCCGGAGCCACGAGCCGGTGAGCAGGGTGACGATGATCGCCCAGCCGGCCCAGGCGACCGGGGGAATGGCCAGAAGCTGCGCGGCAGGGCCGGCGCGGATTTGCCAGAAGGTGAGCGCGATGGCGAAGGCGATCATCAGCGTGACCGTGGCCCAGGCCCACATCCGCTCCGAATCGCGGCGGGCGGCCCAGCAACCGATCAGGCCACAGAGCAGACCCGTCACCGGCAGGCTGATCATCGGCACCCAGCTCGATTGTGCTTGCACATAGATCGGCTTGGCCTCGCGGATGTAGACCAGCCAGCTCTTCTGGAGTTCAGGCGAGATGCCGTAGAGGTCCGTCACGCAATTGGGCCAGCTCAGCCATGCAAAAGCGAGAACGGCCCCTCCCCCAAGGGCCGCGGCGCCCAGGCGCTGCAGCCAGCCGCGGAGGGGCAGGAGGGTGAGGCCGTAAAGAACGCCCGCCGTCAGCACGAGTACGCTGGCCCAGACCGGTGAGATGGCATCGCATACCGGCGCGCGATTGGCGTTGCTGGCGAACAGCGCGTAGCCGAGCGCCGTCGTACCGCCGAGGCCAAGCGCATAGGGGCGGACGCGGCGGGCAGCGCCTTCCTTGAAAATCCACCGCAAGGCAATGAGCGCGCCGGCCCCGACGAGATATACCAGCATTTCCATGCCGATGACCACGGAGAGAGCGCTGGCGACGCCGGTGACGACACCGCCGCGCGTCCACTTGCGATCGACAAGGCCCGCAAGCGCGGTCGCCGTGAGCGCCAACTGCCAGCCATGATGATCTATGCGCAGCGGCATGAACATGGAGAGGCCCATGCCGGCGCCCAGCGGCAGCAGCATCGCGATGAACCAGCCCTGGCCTTGGCCACGATCCGATAAGCGCCGGGCGATGAAGGCAAGGGCGAGCATCAGCAGCAGCAACGGGAGCAGTGGCTCGACGCCAACCGCCAGTTCCTCGGCGCGCGCGCGATCGGTGAACAGGCTGAAGAAGAGGATGAGGGCGGCGATGGGCAGATCGACCAGCCGGCTCCAGTGGATATTGGCGCCATCGGGCGGCGCCATGCGGTGCTGCCGCAAATCCCACCAACTCTGCCCGGCCAGCCAGTCCCTCACCTGCAGATACCGCATATTATCGTCGGTATCGCCAAGGGAGAGGAAGCGAATGGCATCCGCGGAGCGATTCAGGAAATAGGCCGCGATGATCAGCCAAGCGATGACGATCAGCCAGCGCCATTCACGCTGCGCGAACCCCTCTATGGCGCGCCACAGCCGGCTCGCGCGCGATGTCCACCCGCTTTGAGTGGCAGAACTGTCAATCCGCATGGTTCAGCGCCCGATAGCCATATGTGCAGGAACAGGCAGGGCGGCCTCGTCGTCCCGATACGCCTGCGGTCTTACCCAATGGGGAACCGCGACCATTGCCGCTGCCGAGTTCACGGCCTAGGGCTTAGCCATGTGCATCAAAAGCGCAACGGGGCAAATCACACATGAGTGAATCGAAACGCCGGTCGGCTGAAAGTGCGTGTAGCTGATGATCGGTGGACAACTCGTGCGCTATGCGCTGACCGGCGGCTTCGTCACGGCGCTGCAGGCTGGCGTCTACTGGGTTCTGGCGCAATTGCTGGGCGTCCACCCGCAACTCGCGAATGTCTGCGGCTATCTGGTGGCGGTAGCTACAGGCTATGTGCTGCATGGCCGCTTCACATTTCGGGGGCATGGTAGCCGGGATCGTCCGGTGGCGCAGGCGGTGCGCTTTGCGATCGTTTCGCTGCTCAGTCTGGCGCTCAACGCCTTCTGGGTCTGGCTGTGCGTGGAACGGCTGATGCTGCCGCTCTGGTCGCCGATCCCCTTGATGGGCGTGGTCACGCCGGTGCTGGTCTTCACGCTCAACCGCCAATGGGTGTTCCGCTAAGGCGAGCGCGCAATAAAAAGGGCCGCCGGATCGCCGGCAGCCCTTTTCGAATTCTTACGGCAAAGCCGTGGATTACATCGCGTTGTTGGCGACGTTGCTGGCACCGTTCGCCATGTTGTCCATCGCGTTGCCCGCGGCGTTCATGGTGTTGTCGGCAGCGTTTTCCACGTCGTTCGACATGTTCACGGTGTTGTTGACGGCTTCGTTGGTCTCGGACTTGGAGCACGCGGCGAGGCCGAGCGAAGCAGCCAGAACAAGCGAGATGGCAATAGTCTTGGTCATGGGCAAACCCCTTGATGAATTCAAACCGAGCAGAAGCTGTGGAAGGGGTCCCCCCCCTTTGCCTGCGGAGCGATTCGTATCGATTTGTGAGCGCCAGCGCAATCCCTTGGTAATGATGCCCATTAACCAGCGATGAAAGCTATGGCTTGAACTGCCTCCGCGGATGCCGCAGACAGCCGGGCGATGCTGGGACAACTCGATCTTTTCCGCGCTCTTGCCGATCCCACGAGACTGCGGATCGTGCATCTTCTGCGTGAGATGGAACTGGCGGTGGGCGAAGTCGCGCTCGTCGTCGGGCAGAGCCAGCCCCGCGTCTCCCGGCATGTCCGCATATTGGTGGAGGCCGGGCTGGCGGAACGCCGGAAGGAAGGCAGTTGGGTGTTCCTGCGTCTGTGCGGGGGACAGGAGACGCCGGCATTGCTGGCCCTGCTTGACGCGGCAGCACCCTCAGCAAGCGAGCGGCTGTGGATCGAAGCGGATCAGGCGCGCCTTACGGCCGTTCGGGCGGAGCGGGCGCGCGCGGCCGAGGATTATTTCGCGAGCCATGCCGAGGAATGGGACGCCCAGCGCTCGCTCTATGTGCCGGAGGCCGATGTGGAAGCGGCCATGCTGGCGATGCTCAAGACGCACGAGCTTGGCCGCTTGCTCGATGTGGGCACGGGGACGGGGCGGATCGCGACCCTGTTCGCCGCGCAGTCCGAGCAGGTGCTGGCGATCGATCGCAGTGCCGAAATGCTGCGGCTGGCGCGCGGGAAGCTGCCGCGCGACATCGCCGACCGGGTGCATTTTCTGGCCGGCGATTTCAGTGCCTTGCCCATCGAGGATGGATCGGCCGACACGGCGATTTTACATCAGGTGCTGCATTATGCGCAGGCGCCCGAGCGGGTCATCGCCGAGATCGCGCGCACCTTGCGGCCGGGCGGGCGGCTGCTGATCGTCGATTTCGCGCCGCATGAGCGGGAGGAATTGCGAACGCGCGACGCCCATAGCCGGCTGGGCTTTTCCGATGAGCAGATTAGGGCATGGTTCGCCGCGGCGGGGGTCGCGCTGGAGCAGGTGGATACGCTGGCGGGCGGCGAGCTGACCGTGAAGCTGTGGCTCGGCCAGAGCCAGCGCGTGCCGCTGGCTCAAAAAAAGGACGCCCGACGCGCATAAACGCCGGGCGCCGCGACTGCATTTCGCGACAATCGAGGGAGATCAGTCGCTCGGCACGAGGTGGCGCCGGCGCGCCATCAAGGCCAGCCGGTCCTTGACCGCCAGCTTGAGGCGCTTGAGTCGCTGCAGCTTTCCGAAATCCGGCGCGCGCTGCCGCTGTTCAAAGCGCAGGGCTTCATCGAGCTTCTGGTGCCGATCAAGGAGACTGAAGATATGCTTGGACATATGCCACTCCGTTGGAAGGTTTCCAAAACTCGGGTGACAACCGGGCGATGATCTTGTCTGCATGGGGGTGCCAGACGTCGCACCGGTGTCACCCGATGCGGTCCGACATCACGAGCTGACGCAGGGGGAACGTCGTTGCTCGCCAGAGGGGCCCGGCCCGCACATCCAATGTAGCAAGCCGAGACGGCTGTTCAAGTCTGAACAGGCTTTTTCTGTCGCAAAAACCGCCTCATAGCGGGCGTGGCGCGGAGCGACCGGCGTTATTCGCCGAGTTGGCGGGCTTCCTGATATTTAAGCTCAAGATAGCGGTTATGAACCGCGAGCTTGTCGAGATCGCCATCGGCGAGCTGGGCCGTCACATGCGCGATCTCCTGCTCGATGACGGAGAGGCCCTCGACCAGTTGCGCGTCCGGCACGCGGCCGTTGCGAGGGACATGACGCAGCGGTTCGGGAATCGACTGATAGCCGGTAACCAGCTCCGGCAGATGGTCGCTGAGCAGGCGCCGGACCTCGACGGCGGCAGGCTCGCGGGGGTCGAGCTTGGCGAGCTGAGGTGCCAGGGTCTCCAGCCGGTTGCCGATGGCGTTGACGATGGGGATGGCGGGCGCCGGGAGCGCGCGACGCTGATTGTCGAGCCAGATCTCGGTCTTTTGCGGAAGCGTCTTGAGGTCCGCCTGCGCGAGCCGTTCCGGCTCCATGACGCGGGGCTCGGTGGAGATGAACGCGAAAGCGAGGCAGGCGATGAGCAGGCCCATGACCAGCAGAACGCCCGTGGTGCCGATGCCACCCAGCACGAACCCGGCAATCGCCGCGCCCACCAGCACGGCAGCGACCGCGAGGATCATGCGCTTGAGCCGCCGCGTCCAGTCGCGCTGCATCCGGGCGATCTTGCGACCGGTATGGCGGTAGCGCTCGCTGGTCCGCGCAATCAACTCATTGGCGCGCTGGACGATTTCGTCGACTTCGCTGGGCATGGCGGCCCTGTTACTCGATTGCCGTCAGCGGAGACTGGCCGCTGGTCACCGCTGCCTGCGCGCGGGCCTGACCCTCCGCGCGCGCAATATAGCCTTTCGACTTCTCGACTTCAGTGCTGAGCGTGTTCACCGTCGTCTTCATATTCTCCAGCGCTTTCAGCTTGAAGGTGTCGATATTGTCCATGGTGTCGTAGATATTCTGGAAAGCGCGCTGCAGCGTCTCCAGCGGGATTGTGCTGCTGGCCGCCTGCTCATGGATTTGCGCCGACTGGGTCTTGAGCAGTTCGCCCGTCGAATCGATGAGGTTGGCCGTCGTCGTGTTAAGCGCGGTGATCTGATCGAGGACCAGCTTCTGCCCGGCCAGTGCCTGCGCCACGGTCACTGCCGTGCGCAAGGCAGAGACGGTGGTCGTGCTCGCACGGTCTACGCCCTTCACCAGCTCGACATTGTTCTTCTTAACCAGATCCAGCGCCAGATAGCCCTGCACGGTGACCGCCATTTGCGTCAGCAGGTCCTGGGTGCGCTGGCGCACGTAGAACAGCGCGCTCTCCTTGATGGCCTTGCTCTTGGCCGGATCGGTCGTCTCCAGCTCGAAGGCCTTTTGCTCGAGCCGCGCGTCCATGGCCTTGGCGATGTGGATCATCTGCTCCAGCCGGCCCATGGTCGCCCACATGTTCTGCCGCTCGACATCGATGGCGGCATTATCCTTGATCAGCGTGTCCTTGCCGCTGGCGAGGCTGCCGAGGATCGAGTTGATGTGCGTCTGGCTCGACTTGTAGCTGTCGAAATAGTTGCGCATCTTGTTGCCGAACGGGATGATGCCGAAGAGCTTGCGCGGCGCGAGCAGATTGCCGCGCTTGCCGGGATCGAGATCCTCGATGACACGGCGCAACTCGGCAAGGTCGGTGCCGACATTGCTGTCCGCGTCCATGGCGCGCACCGGGCGATCGAGGAAGCGGTTGGAGTGGCCGGCAGCTTCCGCAATCTCCTTGCGGCCCATGTTGGTGATCTGATCGACCTTGGCGCCGAACTCGGGGGAATTGGCGTCGAGCGCGGCCAGTTCCTCGACAAAGGCATCGACCTTTTCGTCGAGCTTGCTCTTCTTCTCATCTTCCAGCGGCACGAGGCCGGCAGCGCGTTCAGCCGTCACATTGGGCACCACCTCGGGTGGGGTGAGATCGAGCTTGTCCTGGGTCGTCGTCGCGCTGGTCGCCATCTGGGTCTCCTTGGGGTGTAATATTGCGATATAACACCGCCGGTTCAAGGCCGGTCTTCAGTATAGGGGGCATGGGGCGGAGAAGTAAGTCCCCGGAGGTCAGGACGACGTGGATTGCACTGCGCGGCCACGGCGCTCACGAGGAGACGCCGGAGACGGAGTGATGGTAAATCAAATCTAAGCCATTTGAGGCTAGGCCCTGCCGCCTTGGAGAGAACATTGCAAAGGCGCCGGAAATGCACCACCATCATCGCTTCGAGAGGATGTCCCTTGGAAGGCGGTTGGACAGGCAGGCAGCCTGTCAGGCAGCGGGGGGCGCCATTATGGATGTTTATGATCTCGTCGTGATCGGCAGTGGGCCGGCCGGGCGCCGGGCAGCGGTGCAGGCCGCCAAGCTCGGTAAATCGGTGCTGGTGGTGGAAGGGCGCAAGCGTGTCGGCGGCGTGTCCGTGCACACCGGCACCATTCCTTCCAAGACGCTGCGGGAGACCGTGCTCAATCTGACCGGCTGGCGCGAGCGCGGCTTCTACGGCCGCTCCTACCGGGTGAAGAAGGACATTGGCGGCAGCGATCTCGATCACCGGATCGACAAGACGCTGGAGCATGAGGTGGACGTGCTTGAGCACCAGTTCCAGCGCAATGGCGTGCGCACGCTGGAGGGGTTTGCTCGTTTTACCGATCCGCACACCTTGCTGGTCACTGCGCCGGACGAAAGCGAATTGCGGGTGCGCGGCGAGCGGATCCTGATTGCGGTCGGCACTGCGCCGTTCCGGCCGGATAATATCCCGTTCGATGACGATATCGTGCTGGACAGTGACGTGCTGATCGAGGCGCCGCGCGTGCCGCGCTCGCTGGTGGTGATCGGCGCGGGCGTCATCGGCATCGAATATGCGACGATCTTCTCAGCGCTGGATGTGGCGGTGACGCTCATCGAGCCGCGCGAGACATTCCTGGACTTCATCGACCGGGAGATCATCGAGGAATTCATCCATCAGCTGCGCGACCGGGGCATGACCATCCGGCTGGGCGCCAAGGTCACCAACGTGGCCAAGGATGCGAGCGGAGCCGTCGTCACCACGCTGGAAGACGGGCGCGCGATCCGCTCCGAGATGATGCTGTTCGCGGCCGGGCGGGTGGGTGCGACGCATACGCTCGGGCTGGAGCATTGCGGACTGGCGGTGGACAATCGCGGCCGGCTGAAGGTGGATCCCAAGACCTTCCAGACCGATGTGCCGCACATCTACGCGGCGGGCGACGTGATCGGCTTTCCCAGCCTTGCCTCGACCTCGATGGAGCAGGGACGGATCGCGGCGTGCCATGCCTTCGATCTGCCGATGCCGCCGGCGCCGGCCTATTTCCCTTATGGCATCTACGCGGTGCCGGAGATTTCCACGGTCGGCATGAGTGAGCAGGACGTGAAGGCGAAAAAGATTCCCTATGAATGCGGGATCGCGCGCTTTCGTGAAACCTCGCGCGGGCACATCATGGGGCTGGATTCAGGGCTGATGAAGATGATCTTCTCGCTCAAGACGCGGCGGCTGCTTGGCGTGCACATCATCGGCGAGGGCGCAACGGAGCTGATCCACATCGGCCAGGCGGTGCTGAACCTCAAAGGCACGATCGATTATTTTATCGAGAACACGTTCAATTATCCGACGCTGGCCGAGGCTTACAAAATTGCGGCACTGGATGCGTGGAACCGGATGCCCAGGGAGGGGTGAGGGTTCGGTTTTGATTTCGTCATTCCCGCGAACGCGGGAATCCAGTTGCGCGCTATCGCTTAGACCCAACGCCGATCTGGATTCCCGCGTTCGCGGGAATGACGGGGGTGAGAATGAGCGCTCGGGGGTTTTAAACTGACCCCCCTCAAAAACTCTCTTCGCCGTAGACCTTCGTGATGTCGCCCCCCCATGCGCCATTGTAGCGATCCAGCAGGCGCTCGGCGTGGGTGCGGCCGGTGGCGGCGACTTCGTCCAGCGCGGAGAGGTAACCGCCTTCATTTTCGCCGATGCTGTTGAGGCGGGCGCGGGCGGTGAGGCCGGCGCGGGCGATGGCGAGGACCTCGCCGGCGATGTCCTGCAGGGTGCGGCCGCCGGGGACGGGCGCGCCAAGGGCGAGGCGGGGGACTTCGGTGCGGAGGGTCTCGCGCTCCTCCATCGTCCAGTCCTTCACCATATCCCAGGCGGCATCGAGCGCGCCGTCATCATAAAGCAGGCCGACCCACAGGGCCGGCAGGGCGCAGATGCGGTTCCACGGGCCACCATCGGCGCCGCGCATTTCGAGGAAGCTCTTCATGCGCACTTCCGGGAAGGCGGTGGAGAGGTGATCCTCCCAGTCGCCCATGGTCGGTCGCTCGCCGGGGAGGGCGGGCAGCTTGCCATCGAGGAAGTCGCGGAAGCTCTGGCCGGCGGCGTCGATATATTTGCCGTCGCGGAAGACGAAGTACATCGGTACGTCGAGTGCGTAGTCGGCGTAGCGCTCGTAACCGAAGCCATCCTCGAACACGAAGGGCAGCATGCCGGTGCGATGCGGATCGGTGTCCGACCAGATGTGGCTGCGATAGGAGAGGTAGCCGTTGGGCTTGCCCTCCGTGAACGGCGAATTGGCGAACAGGGCCGTCGCCAGCGGCTGGAGCGCGAGGCTGGTGCGAAACATCTTCACCATGCGCGCTTCGCTGGAATAATCCAGATTGACCTGAATGGTGCAGGTGCGCAGCATCATGTCCAAGCCCATGCTTCCGACGCGCGGCATGTGCTGCAGCATGATGCCATAGCGGCCCTTGGGCATGATCGGCAGTTCAGCACGTGTCTTGTCCGGCCACATGCCAAGGCCGAGGAAGCCGAGGCCGAGCTTGTCGCCGACGGCCTTGACCTGTTCCAGATGCCGTCCGGTTTCGGCGCAGGTCTGGTGGAGATTGTCGAGCGGGGCGCCGGAGAGTTCGAGCTGGCCGGCAGGCTCAAGGCTGATTGTGCCATCGCTGCCCGAGAGCGCGATGACCTTGCCGCCTTCCTCGACCGGTTCCCAACCGAACGTGCGCAGGCCATCGAGCAGATCGCGAATGCCGCCGGGCTCATCATAAGAGGGGGCGCGGTGGTCTGCGAGGCGGTAGACGAACTTCTCGTGCTCGGTGCCGATTTTCCAGCGATCTGCAGGCTTTTCGCCATCCTGGAACAGGCTGATGAGCTGGCTGCGAGACTCGATGATCGGATCTTCGCCCGCCGTTTCCTTGCGTGTACTCATTGCCTGATCCGGTCCTCGCCCTGCATCGGCGCGCCCATAAGAGGTTTGCCGCGCCCGCGCAAATTCATTTCGATTCGAAACTTGTCCAGTCACCGTTGAGCGCCATCCAGCAGGCCGTGGCGGCGATGGCGGCGGTCTCGGCGCGGAGGATTCGCGGGCCAAGGGAGATGGGGCGGGCGGCCGCATGCGCGCGGATCAGCGCGCGCTCCTTCTCGGTGAAGCCGCCTTCCGGCCCGATGAGCAGGGCGGCCGGGCCGCTGTTCGCCGCAAAGCTCGTGGTCATCGGCTCGCCGCCCGTCTCGTCCGCGAAGAACAGGGCGCGGTCAGCCGGCCAGTCGGCGAGCAGGGCGGGGAGGGTGGTGAGGTCGGCCAGTTCCGGCAGCGCGGTGCGGCCGCATTGCTCTGCGGCCTCGACCAAATGGGCGTGCAACCGCTCGCCGTTGACCTTGTCGACGATGCTGCGCTCGGTGCGCACCGGGACGAGCCGCGCGACGCCCAGTTCGCAGGCCTTTTCGGCGACCAGATCGATCCGGCCCTTCTTGATCGGGGCGACACAGAGCCAGAAGTCCGGCACGCTCTCTGGCGACCGCGTCTGCGCCGCGCAGCGCAGGACGAGATCGCGCTTGCGGACCTGCTCGGCGGTGGCGCTCCATTCGCCCGAGCGGCCATCGAAGAGAAGGACGGTGTCGCCCTCGCGGAGGCGCATCACTGAAATCAGATAATGAGCGCTGTTGCCCTCGACCGGCACGGCAACCTGCTCGCCGAGCGCCGTCTCGACGAACAGGCGCGGCGTAGATTTGGGTGGCCAGGCGGGAGTGGCGGGCATGAGCATTGCCCTAGTGCATCGTCCGTTGACTCGGCAACGCCTCAATTCCGTTCGTGTCGAGCGAAGTCGAGACCCTCGACAGCATGGCGTAGGTCGAGGGGTGTGTCTCGACTTCGCTCGAAACGAACGGTGGCCGCTCAAGGCACGTGGGCAGAGGCCGCCAGGAGGTGGCGGAAGAGGAGGTCCGGCTCGACGAGGGGTTGATCGGATGGTCGCTCCTGGCGCAGGGGTGGGGCGACCATCAAGGCAACAGGGACTAGCAAGGCGATGGAGCGCAGCGAGCCGCAATATGTGCCGGATACCGAAGCGCAGGGTTTCTTGCGCCTGCTCCCGGCTGCGGCACGGCCCTATGCGCTGCTGGCGCGGTTCGACCGGCCGATCGGCTGGTGGCTGCTGTTCTGGCCCGGCGCCTGGGCGATAGCGCTTGCCGGTGGGGTGCCCGAGCGCTGGACGATGCTGCTCTGGTTCCTGATTGGCAGCATCGCGATGCGGGGCGCTGGCTGTGTCTACAATGATATCGTGGACCGCGACCTCGACGCGAAGGTGGCGCGGACCGCCAATCGGCCCATCGCCAGCGGCGCTGTGTCGCTGAAGGCGGCTTGGGCGTGGTTGCTCATCCTGTGCTTCATCGGGTTGATCGTGCTGCTGCAATTGCGCTGGCAGGCGCAGGTCGTGGCGCTGGCGAGCCTTGCGCTGGTCGCGGCCTATCCGTTCATGAAGCGCATTACCTGGTGGCCGCAGGCTTGGCTGGGGCTGGTGTTCACCTGGGCCGCCCTAGTCGGCTGGGTCGAGATCAGCGGGGGCATGAACGCGGCAGGCCTGTTGCTCTATGGCGGCGCCTTCTTCTGGGTGATCGCCTATGACACCATCTATGCCCTGCAGGACAAGGAGGATGACGCGCTGGTCGGCATCCGCTCCAGCGCCTTGGCGATGGGTCGGCATGTGCGGGTGGGCGTGGGGCTTTGCTTTGTCCTGTCCCTGCTCCTGTGGGGCGGCGCGCTCTGGCAAGTCGTGCCGAGCTGGCTCTCCCTCATGGCCCTGGCGCCTCTGGCGGTGCAGTTCGGCTGGCAGGTCGGGACCTTGCGCGAGGATGGCAATGACCCGCTCGTCAAATTTCGCTCCAACCGCTTCGCCGGTTTGCTGATGTTCGCCGCCTGCCTTGCGGTGGGCAGTGCTTGACGAACGCAGCGGGGGCGGGCAGGCGCAGGCAGCCTGACACCGCCGGGGAGCGCCAATGCTGCGTCGCATCTATGAATGGACTCTCGAGAAGGCCGGGCATCGCACCGCGCCGCGCTGGCTGTTCGGCATCAGCTTCATGGAAAGCAGCTTCTTCCCGATTCCGCCGGACGTGCTGCTGGGGCCGATGTGCCTTTCCAAGCCTCACAAGGCTTTTCAATACGCGTTGATCTGCACCGTGGCGTCCGTGCTTGGCGCGCTGCTCGGTTATGTCATTGGTATGTTCCTGTTCGATACGATCGGGCGGGCGATCCTCGATTTTTATGGTCTGACGGCGGAATTCGAGCATTTCGCGCAACGCTTCAACGAGCAAGGCTGGTTGATCGTGCTGCTGGCCGGCTTCACGCCGCTGCCTTTCAAGGTGATCACCATCGCGGCGGGCGCCACCGGGATGCCCCTTTATGTGCTGGTGATCGCGAGCATCATTTCGCGGGCTGCGCGCTTCTTCCTGGTCGCAGGTTTGCTGTGGAAGTTCGGAGAGCCGATGAAGGCCTTTATCGACCGGCACTTCGGGCTGATCACGGCGATTGTCGGCGCTTTGGGCGTCGGCGGGTTCGTGCTGGTCAAGTATCTGGTGTGATGGCGTGACACGCCTCCACGCGCTTTCCCGGCCCGGTGCCGCTTTCTTGGCGCGCAGGCCGGGGGTGACGGCCCTGCTTGCCGGGCTGCTCTCCGCCACTGGCTTCGCGCCGCTCGGGCTGTGGCCGGTGACGCTCATCATGCTCGCGCTGGTGATGCAACTGATCTGGGCGGCGCCGGACCGCAAGAGCGCAGGACGGATCGGCTATCTGTTCGGCCTCGGGCATTTCATGCTTGGGCTCAACTGGATTGCCCATGCCTTCACCTTTCAGGATTCGATGCCGGCCTGGCTGGGCTATCCAGCGGTTGGCCTGCTCTCGGTGTATCTGGCGGTTTATCCGGCGATGGCCGCCCTGATCGGCTGGACGCTCGGGCGTGGCCGGCCGCAGGTCTTCGCCCTGTTTCTCGCTACGACCTGGTTGCTGACCGAATATCTGCGCGCGAGTTTGTTCACGGGTTTTGCCTGGAACCCGCTCGGGGTGATCTGGCTGGGCACCGGCGTGGAGCAGACGGCCATCGCCATCGGCACTTATGGTCTTGGTCTGGTCGCCATGCTCGCAGCGGCGGCCTTGTGGTGGCTGGCGCACCGGCAATGGCGGCCGGCAGGTATCATGATCGTCGGCCTGGCGCTGGTGGCTGGGCTGGGGCTGCTGCGGGCGAGCTATATCGGCGCAAACGGCCAGTCTGGCGACCTTGCCAATATCCATGTGGTGCAGCCCAATATTAATCAGAACGAGAAGTACGACGCCAATCTTGAAATCTTGAACTTCCGCCGTTTGGCGGAGCTGACCATGCTGCGGTCCGGCAAGCCTGCGTTGATCTTCTGGCCGGAGGCAGCCGTACCAGCGGTGCTGGATATGGAACCACGCTGGCGCGGGCGGATCGCCTCGCTGCTGGGGATGGACGATCTGCTGATGCTCGGCGGCGACAAATATCATTTCCACGAGCAGGGCGGCGTGGTGGATACGCAGGTTCTGGAGGGCGCCAATAACAGCCTGTGGGTGCTGGACGCGCGCGGGGACCTGCATGGGCGCTATGACAAGGCGCACCTCGTTCCTTATGGCGAATATCTTCCCATGCGGCCAGTGCTGGAGGCGATCGGCCTCTCGCGGCTCGTACCGGGCAGCGTCGACTTCTGGCCCGGACCGGGGCCGCGAACGCTCGATCTGCCCGCGACGCCGGATGGCGGACAGGCGCGCGGCAAGCTGCGGATGGCCGTGCAGATCTGCTACGAGATCATCTTCTCCGGGCAGGTGGTCGACCGGGCCAATCGTCCCGATTTCCTGTTCAACCCGTCCAATGATGCGTGGTTCGGTAGCTGGGGCCCGCCGCAGCATCTGGCGCAGGCACGGCTGCGAGCGATCGAGGAGGGGCTGTCGGTGATCCGCTCGACCCCCACCGGCATTTCGGCGCTGGTCGACCCCGCCGGGCGTGTCGTCCGGTCCATCCCCTTCCAGCAGGCGGGTGCTTTTGAGGCCCCCCTGCCCGCGCCGCTTGCGCCCACCTTGTTTGCGCGGCTGGGCAACCTGCTGCCGGTCGGTCTGGCCGTGCTGCTGCTCGTAAGCGGCGTTGCTATCGCCCGGCGCACTCGCTAAGGAGCGCGCAACATAAACATTTCTTTATATGAACTGCGGCCCCGAACTTCCGCCACGAGAGCCGCTAGAAGAAAGGTCACGATCTCCCATGCGTTCCAGCTATCTCTTCACGTCTGAATCGGTTTCCGAGGGGCACCCGGACAAGGTTTCCGACCAGATCAGCGATTCGATCGTCGACCTGTTTCTTTCCAAAGACCCCGAGGCGCGCATCGCCTGCGAGACGCTGACGACGACGCAGCTGGTGGTGCTGGCCGGCGAGATCCGCTGCAAGGGCGTGTACGAGAATGGCCAGTGGGCGCCGGGCGCGCTGGAGGAAATCGAACGCACGGTCCGCCAGACGGTCAAGGACATTGGCTATGAGCAGGAGGGCTTCCACTGGGAGACGCTGCGCTTCGAGAATAATCTCCACGGCCAGAGCGAACATATCGCGCAGGGCGTGGATGCGAGCGGCAACAAGGATGAGGGCGCCGGCGACCAAGGCATCATGTTCGGCTATGCCTGCAATGAGACGCCGGACCTGATGCCGGCGACGCTGGATTACAGCCACAAGATCCTCGAGCGCATGGCCGCCGACCGCCACTCAGGCGCCGCGCCCTTCCTGGAGCCGGACACCAAGAGCCAGGTTACATTGCGCTTCGAGAACGGCAAGCCGGTCGCCTGCACCGCTATCGTCGTCTCCACCCAGCATGCCAAGGGCTATGATGCCGGCGAAAAGGAAGCCGAGCTCAAGGCCTATGTGAAGAAGGTGGTCGCCGACGTGTTGCCCGCCGCGCTGCTGAGCGACGAGACCGAGTATCACATCAACCCGACCGGCAGCTTCGAGATCGGCGGCCCGGACGGCGACGCCGGCCTGACCGGCCGCAAGATCATCGTGGACACTTATGGTGGCGCGGCTCCGCATGGCGGCGGCGCGTTCTCCGGCAAGGACCCGACCAAGGTTGACCGTTCGGCGGCCTACATCACGCGTTATCTCGCCAAGAACATCGTGGCGGCGGGCCTGGCCAGCAAGTGCACGATCCAGCTGGCTTATGCCATCGGCGTGTCCAAGCCGCTCTCGCTCTATGTCGATACGCACGGCACCGGCACGGTGGGCGACGACAAGATCGAGGCGGCGATCGGCAAGATCGAGAAGCTGGGCGGCCTGACTCCGCGCGGCATCCGCACGCATCTGGGGCTTAACAAGCCGATCTATCGCAAGACCGCAGCTTACGGCCATTTCGGCCGCAAGGCGGAAGGCGACTTCTTCCCCTGGGAAAAGACCGATCTGGTCGAGGACCTCAAGGCCGCGCTGGGCTGAGCCAGGGCGCTCCTTTGCGTTCTAAGAGATAGGGAACGGCGCGAGGCTTGCTTCGCGCCGTTTTTTGTGGGTGCTGCGCGGGCGGATGAAAGCAGGCACGGGGCGCGCCGTCCCCCGTTTCCTCCAGCGACAAAATGATCTAGGCGCACGCGCATGACTGCGCACAAATCAGGCGATCCCACCACGCTCAACCGGCTCTATGGCCGCCAATCCGGCCATAAGCTGCGGCAGGGGCAGCAGGCCCTTGTCGATGAGCTGCTGCCGGCGATCAGCGTGCCCGAGGAGGGCGAGATCACCGCCGAGCGCTTGTTCGGCCCGACCGCCTTTGGTGAGCGACCGCTGCACTTCGAGATCGGTTTCGGCAGCGGCGAGCATCTGGCCTACCGCGCCGATATGCTGCCGGACCATGGCTTCATCGGCTGCGAGCCCTTCCTCAACGGCGTCGTCGGCGCGCTGGGGCATGTGCGGGACCAGCATCTCGGCAATGTCCGGCTGCATATGGGCAATGCCCTCGAAGTGCTGGCGCGCATCCCCGATGGGGCGCTCAGCTTCGTGTATCTGCTCCACCCGGACCCATGGCCAAAGGCGCGCCATGCCAAGCGGCGGATGATGAACAAGGGGCCGGTCGACATGATCGCCGCCAAGCTGAAACCGGGCGGCGAGTTCCGGTTCGGGACCGATCATCCGATCTACCTGCGCTGGGCGCTGATGGTGATGCGGGACCGCGAGGACTTCGACTGGCTGTGCGATAGCCCGCGCGATTTCCTCAACCGTCCGGGCGGCTGGCCCGAAACCCGCTATGAGGCCAAGGCTCGCAGGCAAGGGCATGAGGTCTGGTACTTCCGGTATCGCCGGAAGTAAAAATGACCATTTAGGTTATTTATTGTTGACATCGTGACGCTCTCTGGTTAAAAGAAGGCATCATCGCAATTCGAATCGCTCGAGCGGGCCGCTCTGACAGAGCCGGCCACCTCGTCATGCGGCACATTGCGAAGACCTCTCTCAACAGGATGGTGTTCATGACGCAACGCCCGATCGGCGCGCCGCGACCGCACATGTCGCGTCCCCGGCGCCCGCGCTGGACGATCCAGCGCCGCCGCCAGTTTCTTGCGGTGCTCGCCGAGACATCCAATGTCAGTGCAGCGGCGCAGGCGGCCTCAATGCATCGATGCACGGCCTATGCGCTCAAGGGGCGTGACCCCGAATTCGCCCGAGCCTGGAAGGAGGCTCTGGAGCAGGGCTATTCCGACCTCGAATTGCATCTTATGCGCCAATCGATCGACGGGACGATGCGAACCGAAACGGTTATCGATGGCGAAACCAAGGCGGTCAAGCAGGTGCGGACCATCCACAGCTATCCGCTGACGGTGGCCGTGCGATTGCTGACAGCCCATCGGCAGGAGGTGGAATCCTGGCGGCGCGAAACCGAAGCGGCAAGTGGCGCTGGCGATGACCCGGAAGATGTGGACGCGCTGGATGCCGAACTGGAGGCCATTTGCGAGCGGTTCCTCGCGGAGGACGATATAGAGGAGAATGCCGGGGAGCCGGCAGGTGAATGATGACAGGCTGTCGATGATCGATCGCCTGGCCAGGCTGGCGCCCACGCTGCGGCAGCAATTCTTGCGGAACCTGTCACTCTTGCAACGGCGGCGCTTGATGCAGGCTTGGCGCTTTCGGGCGCGGCCTGCGCAATTGCCGCCGCCGGGCGACTGGTTCACCTGGATGATCATGGCGGGGCGGGGCTTCGGTAAGACGCGGGCTGGTGCCGAATGGGTACGAAGGGTGGCCGAGGGCGATCCCACCGCGCGGATCGCTTTGGTTGGGGCGAGCCTGCATGAAGCGCGAGCTGTGATGGTGGAAGGTGAGAGCGGGCTGCTTGCCATCGCGACGCAGGGCATTGAACCGAAATGGTTTCCTGCCAAGCGCCAGTTGCGCTGGCCGGGTGGGGCGTGCGCCATGCTCTACGGCGCTGCGGACCCGGAAACGTTGCGCGGACCGCAGCACAGCCATGCCTGGGCGGACGAGATCGGGAAGTGGCCGCGCGGAGAAGCGGCGTGGGACAATCTGGCGATGGGGCTGCGTCTGGGCAATCGACCGGCCATTGTCGCGACCACCACGCCGCGCGCCGTGCCACTGGTCCGACGTCTGGCAGCCGATCCGCGCGTGGTGGTGACGCGGGGCAGCACGCAGGACAATCGAGGTGCGCTTCCGCAGAGCTTCCTCGCGGAGATGGAACGCAATTTCGGCGGCACGCGGCTGGGGCGACAGGAACTGGACGGGGAATTGTTGCTTGATCACGAAGGCGCGCTGTGGACGCGGGCGCTCATTGAGACGTGCCGTTTAGCCGGCCTTGTGCCTGAGCGTGCAGAGTTGGCGCGTGTCGCGGTGGGCGTCGATCCGCCAGCGAGCGCGGGAGGCGACGCCTGCGGGATCATTGTCGCAGGAATCGATCAGGCCGGCGAGGCAATCGTGCTGGAGGATGCGAGCGTCGAGCAGGCGAGCCCGCAACGCTGGGCACAGGCTGTAGCGCACGCCGCGGAGCGCTGGGCGGCAGACCGCATCGTGGCGGAAGCGAATAATGGCGGCGAGATGGTGCGTACCGTGCTGCGCGGAGCCGACATGGCCCTGCCGGTCCGCCTCGTTCACGCGGCGCAGGGCAAAGTGGCGCGAGCCGAGCCGATTGCCGCCGCCTATGAGGCTGGTCGGGTCCGCCATGCCCGACCCTTTGCGATACTGGAGGACCAGTTGTGCGGCTTGTTGATCAATGGGCGTTACGAGGGGCCGGGGCGATCGCCTGACCGTGCGGATGCCCTTGTCTGGTGCCTGACCGAACTGCTTTTGAAGGCCAATCTGCAGGCGCGGGTGCGATCACTCTAGCTTGTCGCTTCACCCCGTTTCGGGAACGATACGGAAGTGCTTGCTATTGGTTGCAAGCAGGCACAGCATGATCGTCCCATGAAGCTGTCCCCAGGAGCTTCCACGGGTGAACGACATTTTGGAGAAGATTGCCGAGGCATCCAGCCTCCCGCTGCTGTGGCGCGGGATGACGCGTTATTATGCGCGCAACGGTTTCGGCGCGGTCAGCTATTATTGGGTGAAAATCGGCACCAACATGCCGGCGACCCTGCCGCTGCAACATGGCTTCTCCAAGAAGGAGGTGGCGCTCTATTGCTCGTTCGATTTCCAGCGGCTGGATATCGTGCCGCGCGCGGCGCTTGCAGCAGGCGTACCCATCCGGTGGCATGAGGTATGGGGGAATACCGAACTCACGGTAGAGGAGCGCCAGTTTCTGGAGGCCATGCGGCAAATTGATTTCACCGATGGCTTCTCCTTGCCCTGCTATGGGCCCGGTAATCGCAATGGTGTTGTTGGCCTTGGGAGAATCGCGCGGGGTGCGGACCTGAGCGAAGAGCGGATGACCCAGTTGCATTTTGCGGCGCAAGCGGCGCATTTGCGGATCTGCGGCCTTTTTGCGGAGGAAACGGGGCGGGAACGGCAACTCTCTGCGCGGGAAAAGGAGATCCTGCATTGGGTGGCGCGCGGCAAGAGCAACACGGTGATTGCCGACATCCTCCAGATATCGCCGGGAACGGTCGATACCTATATGCGGCGGATTTACGAGAAACTGGAGGTGTCTGACCGGACGTCTGCCGCCGTCAAAGGTGTGGGGTCGGGCTTGATCGCGGCCTGATCCATTCCTGCGCGATCGGGGGCGTTGCCGCGCATCGACCGTCGCGACCGATAAGTGAATCTTGCAGCCGCCAGCCCCGACGCTGGCGGCTTTTTCGTGCGCAAGCGAGGAGACGATCAGGTGAAATGGTTTGGACGAAAAGCCGCGTCGACACCGGCGCGGCCGCCGCTGGCGCGCGCCTGGCTGGGGCTTGGCTGGGCAGGAGCGGGCGACTGGCCGCAAAGTTATGAGGTGCAGCTCAAGGCGGCAGTGATTGCCAACCCGGTGGCGCAGCGTGCGGTGCGGCTGGTGGCAGAGGCGGCGGGAAGCGCGGCGTTGCACGCGTTGGCTGCCAAGGAGGGGGATGCGCAAGCGGCTCTGGCGCTCGTGCAGCGGCGCGTGGCGGGGCAAAGTCTCATCGAGATGCTCGCCGCGCATGTGCTGCTGCATGGCAATGGTTACGCACAGATTGGCCATGGCGCCGATGGTCTGCCCGCGACCCTCTATGCCCTGCGCCCCGAACGGGTGACAATCGAGCAGGATCGTGCCGGTTGGCCTGTGGGCTATCGTTACCGGGCGGGCGATAGCGAGATGCGCTATGCCAGCGAGGATGCGGCGGGGCGGACCGCGGTCATCCACGTCAAAGCGATCAACCCCGCAGACGATCATTATGGGCTAGGCTGCCTGGGCGCTGCAGCGGGTGCGGTGGCGATCCACAATGCGGCGACGCAGTGGAACAAGGCGCTTCTCGACAATGCGGCGCGGCCATCCGGCGCCCTCATTTATGCGCCGGGCGATGGCAGCGTGCTCGCGCCCGAGCAGTTCGCCCGGTTGAAGGCCGAACTGGAAGGCGCATTTCAGGGTGCGGACAATGCGGGGCGGCCGATGCTGCTGGAGGGCGGGCTGAACTGGCAGTCGATGAGCCTTTCCCCGCACGACATGGATTTCGTGGCGCTAAAGGCAGCGGCGGCGCGGGACATCGCGCTCGCCTTCGGTGTGCCTCCCGTGCTGATTGGGATGCCGGGGGACAGCACCTACTCGAATTATCGGGAGGCCAATAAGGCGCTGTGGCGGCAAAGCGTCCTGCCGCTGCTGGCCAAACTGCTTGGCGCGCTCGGGCAGGGGCTGCGCGACTTCTGGCCCGAACTGGTGCTGGAGGTCGATCTCAACCGCTTGCCCGCGCTCGCCGAGGACAGGATGCTGCTGTGGGACCGGATCGAGAGGGCAGATTTCCTTTCGACTGAGGAAAAGCGCGCGATGCTGGGGCTGGACGCCACGCGCGCATGAGCGCCGGGACCGTGCGGTTCGCAGGTTATGCGGCGATCTTCGACAAGATTGATCAGGGCGGCGATGTCATCGCGCCGGGCGCCTTCTCGGCCAGCCTCTCGCGCCGTGCGGCGACAGCGCTGCCGCTGCTCTGGCAGCATCGCGCGGGCGCGGTGATCGGGCGGATCGATCATGTCGCGGAGGATGCACGCGGGTTGCGGGTGATCGGCACGATTAGTGCGGCCGGGCCGACAGCGGAACAGGCGAAGGCGCTGCTGCGCGATCGCCGGATTGAGGGATTGTCCTTCGGCTATCGCGTGGTGTCGGCGCAGGGTCATCAGCCCCGCCGGCTCGATGCACTCGATCTGGTCGAGGTGAGCCTGGTGACTCACCCGATGCAGCCGCTGGCGCGGGTTCACGCGGTGGAGGCTGGCTGACAGCGCGCGCCGATTTTCTGGATGTTCGAGGGGCCGACTGCGGCCCCTTTTTTGTTTTTGACCGCAGGAGAATGACGCAATGCAGGACGTGGAAACCAAAAGCCTTGAGGAGAGCTTCGACGCGATCCTGCAGGCAGACCGGCTGACGGGCATGGAAGCCCGGATGGACGCCTTTGACGAAGCGCTGCGCAAGCAGGCCGAGCGGGCGATGGCGCTGGCCGGTCGGCCGCCGCTGGATGGCGCCAAGGGCAGCGATGTCGACCCGGCGCGCGCGGCCTTTACCGACCGCTATCTGCGGCGCGGCATCGAGGCCGGCGTGGAGCTGAAGAGCTTCTCGGGCGCGAGCGGCGGCAGCGGTGGCTATGCGGTGCCGCGCGAGATCGACCAGATGATCGACGCGGCGCTCAAGTCGATTTCCCCGATCCGCGCGGTGGCCAATGTGGTGCGTACGGGGTCGGCGGGATACCGCAAGCTTGTGACGACCGGCGGTGTCGTATCCGGCTGGGCGGCCGAGACGGCAGCGCGGCCCGAGACGGCGACCCCCACCTTCCAGGAAATCGCGCCGCCCTCCGGCGACCTTTACGCCAATCCGTCGGCCAGCCAGGCGATGCTGGACGATGCCCAGTTCGATGTGGAGAGCTGGCTCGCCGAGGAAATCGCCCGCGAGTTTGGACGAGCCGAAGGCGCGGCATTCGTCAATGGCGACGGGACGAGCAAGCCCAAGGGCTTCCTGACCTATGCCACCACCAATCAGGCGGACAGCGTCCGCCCGTTCGGGTCGCTGCAATATGTCGCATCGGGCGCAGCGGGCGGCTTTAGTGCCAGCAATCCGCAGGATCGGCTGATCGACCTCGTCCAGTCGCTACGGGCGCCCTATCGGCAGGGTGCGGTATTCGTGATGAATGCCGCGACGCTGGCGACGATCCGCAAGTTCAAGACCAGTGACGGCGCGTTCCTGTGGCAGCCGAGCATGATCGCGGGCCAGCCTGCGACGCTGCTTGGGTATCCGGTGATCGAGGCCGAGGACATGCCCGACATCGCCGCCAACAGCCTTTCCATCGCCTTCGGCAACTTCGCCAATGGCTATGTGATCGCCGAGCGCAGCGAGACGAGCATCCTGCGCGATCCCTTCACCAACAAGCCGTTCGTCCACTTCTACGCAGTGAAGCGGATCGGCGGCGCGGTCGCCAACAGCGAGGCCATCAAGCTCATGAAGTTCGCCGCCTCCTAACGAGGCCCTGATCGGCGAACCAATGAGGGGCGCCATGCCGGTCTCTCCCCGCCGGCATGGCGCCTTTTTCTCATGCTTGAAGGATGGCTGCGATCATGACCGTGACAATCGAGAAGGGCGGGCCGCTCGCGGTGCCGCTCGAAGACCTGAAGCAGTATCTGGGCATCAGCCTTAGCGACGATGATGCTGCGCTCACCGATCTGCTGTGCGCGGCGAGCGAGGCGGCCGAGCAATATCTCGGCCAGATGCTGATCGAGAGAGCTGTGACCGAAGTGCGCGGCGCCAGCGGCGCATGGGGTCGGCTGACGATGGCGCCGGTCAGCGCGATCAGCAGCATTGAAGGACTGCCGGCGGATGGCGCGGCGTTCGTCCTGCCGGTTACGGCCTATGCCATCGATATCGATGGGCAGGGGGCGGGGTGGGTGCGCATCCTCAATCCGGGATCGGCCGGGCGGGTTCGCGTGACCTATCGTGCCGGGCTTGCCCTTGCCACGGACAATGTGCCCGATGCGCTTCAGCACGCCGTCGTTCGGCTGGCGGGCGAGTGGTATGCGCGACGCGACGGGCTGGAGGGAGACCTGCCGGCATCGGTCGTCGCCCTGTTGCGACCCTGGCGTCAGGTGCACCTCGCATGAGCGGCGAGATGGCAGTGAGGGGGGCGGTGATCGCCGCGCTCCGCAACGATGCGGACCTGATGGCGCTGGTCAACCTCGTGAGCAATGGCGAGCCGATCAAGGCAAGCCCGCCCTGGCTTCTGGTCGGCGAGACGGTGTCGACCGGCTGGGGCGCGCGGGATGTGACGGGTCTGGCGCTCCGCTTGCCCATCCAGCTGGTCGTTCGTGGCGATGATCTGGCGCGGGTGACCGCCGTGCTTGCGCGCGTGGATGCCGTGCTCGCGGGGGTCGATGGCGATCTGGGCGACTGGCGGATCACCAGCTTGCGGTTCGAGAGATCACGCATCCTGCGCAGCCGCACCGAGTGGCGAGCGAGCGCCGACTATGCCGTGCGGGCGGCGCGGCTGAATTGAAGCCCGCATCTCGCCTTCGCTCGGTGCGAGCGGGGATGCGGATACAGAAAGGATCAAGGCGATGGCAGTGGAGAAGGGCAGCGCGTTTCTGCTCAAGATCGGCAACGGAAGTTCGCCGGTGAGCTATGCGACGGTGGCGGGGCTGCGCGCTACGCAGCTTTCCGTCAATGGTGAGGCGGTGAATGTCACCTCCAAGGATTCCGGCGGCTGGCGCGACCTTCTGCCGGGCGCGGGGGTGCGCTCCGTGAGTGTGTCAGGCTCCGGCATCTTTACCGGATCGGCGGCGGAAACCCGGCTGCGCAATCATGCGCTGGCCGGTGCCATCGACGATTATGAACTGAGCTTCGAGAGTGGCGAGAAGCTGCGTGGGCGGTTTCTGGTCACGCGGCTGGACTATGCCGGCGACTATAATGGCGAGCGCACCTATACGCTCGCGCTGGAAAGCTCAGGCGCCGTGAGCGCACTATGAGCGGGGCGGTCGCGAATGAGGCGCGCGGGGAAGCCGCGCTGATGGTCGGCGAGCACGGCCTGACGGTGCGCCCGAGCTTTGCGGCGTTGGTCGCTGCCGAGCGCGAGACCGGGCCGTTGCTTGCGCTGGTCGAGCGCGCGGCGGACGGGCGGCTCGGCCTCGCCGAGATGGAAGCTCTGTTGTGGCACTGCCTTGCGGATCGACCCGAGGCGATGGCCCGAGCCGATCTGGGCGACGCGCTGATCGCGCAAGGGGTGGGCGTGGCCTTGCCGGCGCTTCGGGCAATCATGCGGCAGGTCGTGGCTGGCGGGGCATGACGTCGGCCTGCTTTGCGGAGGTCGCGCGCACCCTGGCCGGGCAGGCCGGGCTGTTGCTCGGCTGGCGCCCCGACGAGTTCTGGCGGGCCACACCGGCCGAGCTGGCCGACGCCTTGGCGGTGTTGCGCGATCTGGGCGGCCCCCAGGTCGCGCCGTTCGACCGATCTGGACTGGCCAAGATGATGGAAAGGCATCCCGATGGATGAGGATATGCAAAGCCTGTTCGCGCCGATGGGCAGCGACATGGCCCGCTTGCGCGAAGATGCCAGCGGTCTGCGGGACGAGCTGGATTGACTGAGCGCAGGCGCGGAACGAGCGAGCCGCACCATCGAGGCGGGGCTGCTGCGTGCTGTGCGGACGGGGCGGATCGGCTTTGAAGATCTCGGCAAGATCGCGCTGTCCGTCATGGACCAGATCGCCCGTTCGGCGGTTCGTAACGGCTTGGAGGCGATCCTCGGCGGCGGAGGCTCTTCCGGGCTTTTGGGGTTGGGAACGAGCCTCCTCACCGGTGCGCTTGGGTTGCCCGGCCGGGCAACGGGCGGCCCGGTGGCGCCGGGGCGGGCCTATCTCGTTGGCGAGCGCGGGCCGGAAGTGTTCGTCCCGACGAACAGCGGCCAGATTGTGTCCGGCGTCGGTGGCCAGGGCGGACGAGACGTGCGCGTCTCGATCACCGTCAATGGCAGCGGGCAGGACGCGCCGCGCGCGCTGGCGCGCAGTGCGCGTCAGGTGGCGCGGGCGGTGCGTGGGGCGCTCGGGGATTAGGCGTTTTTCGCGTCCATGACTGTGTCTCGACTTGAGCCGAGAGGCTGAAGTTTACCCTGAGCGCCCGCCTGCGGGCGGTCGAAGGGCTCGATACAAACGGGTGCCGGGGGAACGCCCGTCCCAGTGGCTGCGCTCAATATTGGCAGAGGACAATCCTTATGGCCTACTGGCTGGCGACCGAGAGGCGCAATCAGGAGAGCAGCGTCGTCAAGCGCTTCTCGCCACCTTTCTGGACCGTCAATTTCCCCCGGCCGATGACGGCCTCCGTCGTGACGGTCGGGGATGATGGATTGCGCGTCGATGCGGTGTTCCATGGCTCGGGCGACCTTGCCGGGCTGATCTGGGAATCGGCTGATGTACGGGACCATCCGCTGCTCCGTTATGAGACGCGACGGGATTATCGTGGCTGCACCTTGCGGTTCCGCTGGCGGAGTGCTGGGGTCAAGCCGCTCGATGCCATTCAGGGCCCGACGTTGACGCTTGAGGGGCGGGACGCGGCCGGCAATGCGCGGGCCTGGTATGTGCGGCTCTGGAACTATGCGGAAGGCAGTCCGGAGGACGCGGTCGTCACCCTCGACTTCGGCGCGTTGGTCGGTGGCTTTGCCTTGCCGGCCGATGCGGACCCGGTGGATGCGCGGGATATTGACCGCCTGTTCATCTCCATCGTCCAGACCGATTATGACGAGGGAGAGACGACCTTTCCTGACGCCCGCGAAGGCTGGGTGGAGGTCAGCGAGATGGTTTGCGAGGGGGCAGGATCGATCATCGCCATGGGCGATCCGATGCTGCCGGAGCATGGGCTGTCGATCGCCAGCGGCTATGATGATGCGTACAATCAGACGCCTGAGCGCTTGCTGCGGCAGGTGCTGGCGCTGGGCTATCGCGGCGCGATCAATCATTATGTCGGGATGAGCCACTATATGCGGCTCGCCCCTGATGGCAGCGATTTTCGCGTGACGCTGGCGGGCGGTGCGCTGGCGACGCCATGCCGGCGCTGGCACGAGGACTTCGCTGCGCGCTGCAAGGCGCTGGGGTTTGGGCTGATCCTGTCGCTCGCTTATGAGTTGTTCGATGCCTATTGCCCATCTGAGTGGAAGCAGCGGGCGTGGGACGGAGCGCCCGCGCTGACAGGGTGGACGCCGCCCTCCGCCCTGCTTTCGCCAGCCAATGCTGCGGCTAACGACTATTTGCGTTCGGTGGCGCGGGCCTTTGCGGGCATCGCGCGGGATGCCGGGCTAGCGGTGCGTTTCCAGATCGGTGAGCCCTGGTGGTGGGTGATGTCGGATGGGCGACCCTGCCTGTATGACGATGCTGCCCGCGCTGCGTTCGGGAGTGCCGCCGTGGAAATTCCGACGGTTCGCGATACGCTCGACAGCGGGCAGATCGCTTTGCTGGATGCGGCTGGCGCTCTGCTGGCCGCTTCGACGGCGGGCGTGGCGGATGCCGTGCGCGCGGAGACGCCGGGCGCCGAGCTTCTTCTGCTTGTCTATCTGCCGAGCGTGCTGGACCCTGAGGCGCCGGAGCTCAAACGCGCGAACGTTCCGACAGGCTGGGCCGCGCCGGCTTTCGACCGGTTGCAGATCGAAGATTATGACTGGGTGACCGAGGGGCGAACCGCCCGCTCAGCCGCAGGGCGCGCCGCGATGGACGCGCGCCTGGGCTATCCGCCAGACGCGCAGCACTATTTCGCCGGATTTTTGCCGGCTGGCTCCACCGATGAGTCAATGCAGACCGGTTGGGACCGCATTGCCACAGCGGCAGATGGTGCGCGGGCGCGCGGCCATGCCGCTACCTTTATCTGGGCGCTACCCCAGGTCGCGCGGGACGGCTTTACCTATTTCCAGCTTTCAGGAGATGCGGACGTGCAGCATTTCGACGACCTCGCCTTTCCGCTCGACATTGGCAATCGCGCGCAGGTGGCACCGGCTTTCTCGACACGGATCGTGGAGAGCGTGTCCGGCCATGAGCAGCGCAGCACGCAATGGGCCGACGCGCGGCTGCAGTTCGATGCGGGACCGGGCGTGCGATCCGAGGCGGATATCGCGACGCTCATCGCCTTTTTTCGGGCTCGACGCGGTGCAGCGCGAGGGTTTCGGTTTCGTGATCCGTTCGACCATACGTCCGGCCCGTTCGGCGTCGCGCCGGGGCCGTTCGATCAGTGGATCGGAACGGGCGATGGCGTGACGACGAGCTTCCAGTTGCGCAAGAATTACGGGGTGGATGATCCCCAGCAACGACGGATCACGCGGCCCATGGCAGGGAGCATCAGGGTTGCGGTGGACGGGGTGGAGCGGTTTGCCGGCTGGTCTCATCCAGGTATGGGGGAGGTCGCGTTCGATGACCCGCCGTCCGAGGGCGCGGTGGTGACGGCGGGCTTTGTCTTCGACGTGCCCGTGCGCTTCGCCGAAGACCGGCTGGACATCGACCGAGAGACGTTTGCGGCGGCGATTGTCCCGTCCGTCCCGCTCTTGGAGGTGCGCGAGTGAGCACTGCAGCGATCCTGAGCAAGCCGCTCTGCGCGCTTGCTTTCTGCTGGCGACTGGAGCGGCGGGATGGCGTGACCATCGGCCTGACTAGCCATGATCGGGGCCTGCGGGCGCATGGCCTGCATTATGCGGCAGCACCCGGGATCACGCCGAGCGCCATCGTGCAGGGTGGCAGCGACCCGGACCTGACGGACTTGCAGGGCGCCATTAGCAGCGCGGCCATCAGCGAGGTCGATCTCGATGCCGGGCGCTGGGACGGCGCGACACTGCTCCTGCATCTCACCGAATGGACCGAACCCGGGGTGCTCTGGCTGGAACTTGCGCGCGGCGAACTGGGAAGCATCGAGCGGCGCGGCGGCGCTTATTCGGTGAGCCTGCGGTCCACGCTTGCTTCGGCGCTTGAGCGACCGGTCGCGCCGGTGACCAGCGCCACCTGCCGGGCGACGCTGGGGGATGCGGATTGCCGGATCGATTTGCGACGGCATCAGCAGATCGTCGCGGTTGGTGCCGTGGCGGATGACCGCGTTGCGTGCGGTGGCCTGCTGGCTGGGGTGTATCCCTTCGGCTCGTTGCGCTGGCTGGAGGGGCCCAATTGCGGCCTCCTGCAGACCATTGTCGATCAGGAGGCGGGGGGCGTTTTCTTGGCAGAACCGCCGGTGTTTCCGGTGGCAGCAGGCACGCGCGCGCTGTTGACGCAGGGGTGCGACAAGCGCCTTGCGACCTGTGCGGGGCGGTTCGGCAATGCTGTCAATTTCCGCGGGGAGCCGCATCTGCCCGGCATGGACCTGCTGACGCGCTATCCGGGGAGCTGAGTGATGGACGTGGGCGAACGAATGGCGGCCGAGGGCTTGGCCTTGGTCGGTGTGCGCTTTCGGCTGCACGGGCGCAGCGTAGAGACGGGGGTGGACTGTGTGGGCTTGGTTGCGCTGGCGGCGCGGCGGGCCGGAGTCCGCGTTCCCACGCTCCCGACCTATAAGCTGAGGGGGATGGGGCAGGCGAGGGCAGTGCAGAACCTCGCGGCATGCGGCCTCTCGCCGGCGCCGGAGCTGGGCGAAGGCGCCGTGCTGCTGGTCGATAGCGGTCCGATGCAGTTGCATCTGATGATCGTGACGCGGGGCGGTCATGTCCATGCTCATGCCGGACTGGGCAAGGTAGTGCTGATGCCGGGGCCGTCGCCCTGGCCGGTGCTGGGTGCGTGGCAATTTCAGGAGTAGCGCATGGCGACATTGGTTCTCACCGCCGTGGGCAGTGCCCTTGGCGGAACGTTCGGCGCTGTGGGCGCGGCGGTTGGCGGCGCGGTCGGCGCGCTCGCCGGGCGGTCTGTCGACGCGCTGATTTTTCGACCCGGCGGGCGGACGGGGCCCCGGCTGAGCGACCTTCAGGTCCAGACATCTCGTTACGGCGCGGCGATCCCGCGCATCCACGGAACGATCCGTGTCGCGGGGACGGTGATCTGGGCCACGGACCTTCAGGAGAGCAAATCGACCAGCGGTGGAGGCAAGGGCAGCCCAAGCGTCACGACTTACAGTTATTCCGCGAGCCTGGCTGTTGCGCTTTCCTCACGGCCTATTCTCGGCATCGGGCGCATCTGGGCGGACGGCAATCTGCTTCGTGGTGCAGTGGGGGATTTCAAATCGCCGCTCACGGCATTTCGGCTGTATCTGGGCGGGCCGGACCAGATGGTGGACCCGCTGGTTGCGTCCGCAGTGGGCGTGACGCAATGTCCTGCTTATCGCGGCTGTGCTTACGTCGCGTTCGAAGGGCTGCAGCTGGCGGACTTCGGCAACCGGATTCCCTCGCTGACGTTCGAAGTGATCGCTGATGCCGAACCAGTGGCCCTGCCGGCGATTGCCTCCGACCTTGCCGGGCGCACCGTCAGTCATGCCGGAGACGGCGATCCAGCGCGTCTGCTGGGCTTCGCGGCGGAAGGGACAGTGGAGGAAGCGATGCGCGACATCGTCTCACTCCACGACGTGCGATGGACAGAGCGCGAGGGGGCGCTTGCGTTGAACAGTGGGATGGTGACGGGCCAAGCCATCGATCGGGCAGCCGCCGTGCGCAGCATAGACGGCGAGAAGCAAGCCGAGCCTCAATATGTCCGCACACCGATCGAGACGGTGGCTGCCCGGCTGGCGATCCGTCACCACGACCCGGCTCGCGACTATCAGCTTGGCTTGCAGACCGCGTTGCGGGCGGGGCCGGGGATGCGCAGCGAGGAAATCGACTTGCCGGCCGCGATGGGCGCGGACGATGCCCGGCGCCTGGCCGACCGGAAGTTGCGCAATGCGCTCCGGCGGCGCCGAAGCGTCAATATCGGCACTGGTTGGAGCGCGCTGGACCTTGGTCCGGGCGATCTTGTGACGGTCGCGGGCGAGCCGGGGCAGTGGCTCGTCGAGACGACGGAATGGGATGACATGGCCGTCAGGCTCAGCTTGCAGGCTTTTGAGAGCGGCACGCGGGCCATCGCAGGCGCAGGGGCCTCCGGGGAGCCGGTCCGTCAGCCTGACCTCGTCCAGGGGCCGACCAGTCTGACGATTGTGGAGTTGCCGGGTGACGGGACTACGATTTCCACGAGCCCCGTCCTTGCGGCAGCGGCGTGCGGTACAAATGCCGGGTGGCGGCGCGCGGCCCTCTTTCGCTATGATCCGGTGCTGGAGATTGCCGAGCCCATTGGCAGCACAGCGCCGCGCGCCGTGATGGGCCGCACTGGTGGCGCGCTGCCTCCGGGCGCGCCGTGGCGGATCGACCTTTCCAGCAGCATTGAGATCATTCTCGACGATCCCGGTGATGTGTTGACCGGGGTGGGGGACGATCTTCTGCTCGGCGGCGCGAACATCTGCCAGATTGGAAAGGAACCGCTGCAATTTGGTCAGGCGGACGTCATCGCGCCGGGGCATTATCGTCTGTCACGGCTCGTTCGCGGGCGCATGGGCACCGAATGGGCCATGACTGGGCACGATGCGGGCGAACGGTTCGTGCTGATCGACCCCGAGCGGCTGGCGCCGATCTCGGTCGAGCAAAGCGCGGTTGGAACGACGCTGACTCTGAGGGCGATCGGCAGCGGTGATGGTACACCCGCGCAGGACAGGCTTTTGATCGAGGGCCATGCATTGATGCCCCTTTCGCCGGTGCATGGGCGGCGCACGACTTTGGCCGGTGGTGATGTTGAGATCAGTTGGGTTCGCAGAAGCCGGCTTGGCTCGGCATGGATCGACGGCGTGGATGCGCCCCTCGGGGAGGAGCGGGAGGCTTATGCGGTCAGTGTCGTCGCAGACGGAGTGACATTGCGGCGATGGGAAACGACGCTCCCGTCCTGCGTCTACGCGGCGAGTGACGTTGCGGCCGATCTCGCGACCGCGGCCTCGGCTGGCGTGCAGATCGAAGTGAGGCAGATGGGAAGCTGGGGAGCGGGGCGAGCGCTCGTCATTCCCTAGCCCTGTCTTATCCGCGTCTGCGCGCGCGACTTCCCACATCAGAAGGACGACGATCTATGGCTCAAACCGATCGATTTGGCTTGCCGCTGCTCTCTGCTGGGCAGGCGCAAAAGGAACTTACCCATAATGAGGCCTTGTCGCTCATCGACATCGCAATCGGGCGAGTGGTGGAAAGCGCGAGCCTGTCAGCGCCTCCCGCCGCGCCCGATCTGGGTGCATGCTGGCTCGTCGGGAGTGGGGCGACAGGCGAATGGGCAGGGCGCGAGCGGATGATTGCTGCGTGGACTGCGGCTGGATGGCGCTTCCTCGCGCCGTTCGAGGGCTTGCATTGCTGGAAGCGGGATACGCAAAGTGGCGTGAGATTCCAGGCCGGCGACTGGCGGGAAGAAGGTCTGCGGACTGACGGTTTCTATGTTGATGGCGAGAAAGTGATTGGCAGCAGGCGGCCTGCAATCGCGAATCCATCCGGGGGGGCGCCCGTCGATTCGCAGGCGAGAGAGGCGATCATTTCAGTGCTTGATACCCTGAGGGCGCACGGTCTCATCGCATCGTAACCACGCATAAAGCACAAAGACGTTGTCGGTTCCCAACATGCGGACGCGACAGGCAATATTTCCTGCAGGGCCAACATTAGCTGACCACAATGCGGCATTTAGGCAACATCATGCGATTGTGCGCTTGAAACCTTTGCGGCGCACTCCTAAAAACGTCGAGCAGCATTTTACGATCAACCTGAAAGGGGAATGATATGCGGAAGCTTGGCCTCGCCATAGCGCTCGCTTCGACCGCGATGGCATCACCATCGCTCGCCAAGGACGGCGCCTGGTATCTGGGCGGCGACGTTGGCGCGATCATCGTCGAGGACTCTGACACCACGTATGACGCCGGCACCGTTGCCGGTGTGGCAGCGACCACTGGCGTCACGGCCAACACCCCGCACAAGGTCGGTTACGACGCCGCGGGTTATGTGGGTTACGACTTCGGCGCGTTCCGCCTGGAAGCCGAATATTCGCACAAGAAGGCGATGAACAAGAACACCACCTACTCGAACCTGACGACGGCTCTGCCCGGCGGCCAGGCTCGCGTGGACAGCATCATGCTGAACGGTATGCTCGACTTCGGTCCCGATGATGGCCTGCAGGGCTTCGTCGGCGGCGGCGTCGGCGTTGCGCGGTCCAAGATCTCGCTGCCCGACACGCGCGATTCCGACACGGGCTTCGCCTGGCAGGCAATCGCTGGCGTCCGTTATCCGGTGAGCAACAATGTCGATCTGTCGCTGAAGTATCGCTTCTTCAACCACAGCAACATCGACCTGATCAACACCGCTGGCACGCCGCTGGAAACTGAGGTTCGCAGCCACAGCATCCTGGCTGGCCTGGTGTTCAACTTCGGTGGTGAAGAGCCGGCTCCGCCGCCGCCTCCCCCGCCGCCCCCGCCGCCGCCTCCCCCGCCGCCTCCGCCTCCGCCGCCTCCGCCGGTCGCGCAGTGCCAGCCGGGGCCGTACATCGTGTTCTTCGAGTGGGATAGCGCCGACGTTACGCCGGATGCTGCCTCGATCCTCGACAACGCGGTTTCGGCTTATGCGAACTGCGGTAGTGCGCAGGTCATGCTCGCTGGTCACGCTGACCGTTCGGGCTCGCCGCGCTACAACATGGGCCTTTCCGAGCGTCGTAACGCTTCGGTCCGTGGCTACCTCACCTCGCGCGGCATCTCCGACGGCGTCATCTCGACGCAGGCCTTCGGTGAGACGCGTCCGCGTGTCGACACGGCCGACGGTGTGCGTGAACTCCAGAACCGTCGCGTGGAAATCACCTACGGTCCGGGTTCGGGCAACTAAGAACTTTCCGCTTCGGCGGGACGAACAAGGAAGGGGCCGGCTTATCCGGCCCCTTTTTTTGTGTGAAAGAGCGTTGGGCTGTCAGCTTGCGTCTATGGGCGCGCATCGAGAGCGGGCGATACAGCAGGCATGATAAGCCTCGCGGACCGGTTTCACTTGAAATCTAAGGGCATAGCCCGATATTGTGCGCTGATAGTCCGGCGCTGTTGCCGGAAAGAGGAGATGATAAAATGGCGAATTGGCCAGATCCCCGGTCGTCCGCTACGGGCTACGGTGGTGCTTCCACGCATGCGAGCGAGGTTGCTTATGACGCAGGCCTGCGCTCCTACATGCTCTCGATCTACAATTACATGGCCAGCGGCGTGCTGGTCACGGGTATCGTTGCGCTGTTGTTTGCAAGCTCCGGCTTCGCAGCTCAGGTGCTGGTGACCCCGCTGCGGTGGGTAATCATGCTGGCCCCGATGGCCTTCGTGATGGTGCTGAGCTTCGGCATCAACAAGCTGCAGACGAGCACCGCGCAAGCGCTGTATTGGGCATTTGCAGTCGTCATGGGCCTCTCCATGTCGTCGATCTTCCTGGTGTTCACGGGTGTCTCGATTGCGCAGACATTTTTCGCCACGGCAGCGGCTTTCGTGGGCCTGAGCCTGTACGGCTATACGACTAAGAAGGACCTCTCCGGTTTCGGCACGTTCCTGATCATGGGCGTGGTCGGTATTCTCGTCGCCATGGTCATCAATATCTTCGTGCAGTCGACGGCGCTTCAGCTGGTCATCAGCATCCTTGGTGTCCTGATCTTTGCCGGCCTGACTGCCTATGATACGCAGCGCCTTAAGAGCCTGTATTTCCAGGTTGCCGGGTCCGACATGATGGGCAAGGCCGTCATCATGGGCGCGCTGAGCCTGTATCTGGACTTCGTGAACATGTTTACGTTCCTGCTGCAGTTCCTCGGCAATCGCGACTGATCTCGCCGGGTTCTTTTCTTGTACAAGAAGGGCTGGGAGACATCCTCCCGGCCCTTTTTCTTATTAGGCCAGCCCGAGTGAGTGCACCGGAACTGAGTCTGGACTAAGCTTTGCCCGACTGCGCCTGCGCGATAAGCGCATTGTCGATTTCCTTCGCGCGCACATAGGCGGGTCGGCTCTCAAGGCGCGCGACATAGTCCGAGAAAATCGGCCGGGAAGGGATGGTGCCGAACTGCAGCCCCCAGACGATATGCGATCCGACATAAACATCGGCTGCCGTGAACATCTCTCCGCAAATAAACGTCTTCCCCCGGAGCGCGCTTTCCAAGGTGTCGATTGTCTGCTCGAAGCTGCCATAGCCCAAAGTCCTTTCCCGACCAGGCTCAGCGACGAAACCCAGTGCACGGTTCGTCACAGCCGCCTCTAGCGGTCCCGCCGCAAAGAACATCCAGCGATAATAATCGGCACGATCGGGCAGGGGTGGGGCCAGCGCTGCTTCGGGAAAGCGATCCGCCAGCCAGGCGCAAATCGCGGCGCATTCTGTGACGACCGCTCCTTCGTACACCACGGCGGGCACCTTTCCCATCGGATTGATGGCCAGATAGGCCGGGCCTTTCATCTCGGTCTGGTAGTCGAGCAGGTGGGTTTCGTACGGGACGCCGACTTCTTCCAGCATCCAGCGGACAATTTGCCCACGCGACATCGGGTTGGTGTAGAATTGAATTTGGCTCATGATCGTCTCCCCAGTGACTGGAACGTATCATGAACGAAATTTAGGGTTTCGTCAAAGCCCTGCCTCACGAGCGAAGCGTCCTTCGCTCAGAAAATGCTTTATCTGGGCATGAGCTGCCGGGTGATAGGGTAGCAGCATATGGGAGAGCGGGAGGACGATGTGGTCCGTCGCGTTCTTCAATCTGGTCGAGGCCACGCTGACCTTGCCGTCGCTCGGCCCGGGCAGAAGGCGTGACGCGCCATAGCGCATCATCGGGCGGTCGCCGGCGATGATGCCTAGCGGATAATCAATGTCACCCAGCATTGCAGTGATCTCTGCGGGGCGCTGCGTGACCAGAGCCGGGGCGGCCCTGCCGAGGATCGGACGCAGCAGAGCATAACGGTGCAATGTGTCGGCTATTTCGCTGCCAGCATTAGGGGTTCCCAACATGACGACCCGGCCCAGCCGTGCCGGGCGCCGCGCTTTGATGAGCGCGCGGGCGACCAGTCCGCCCATGGAATGGCAGACGATGTGGAGAGGCTGATCCGGGCTGCCCGCTGTATCGATTTCTTCCAAGCGTGGGCCGAGTAGTTTGCAGATGCCATCGAGGTCCAGCCGCCAACTGTCGTAACTCAGATCGACGGGCTGATAGCCGGTGCTGCGAAGCATGGCAGCGAGGGGCCGGTTCATCACCGCAAATCCAGCAAAGCCATGAATAAGGACGACAGTTGGCTGCACGGTGGGTTTCAACGCCTGATCATGCCTGAGCGATCCCAGCCATTCTCATGGTGATGCGGATATCCTGAAAACAAGCCGGCCCCGAGCAACTGCCCGGGGCCGGTCGAGATTATATGAACTGTGCCGTCGATGGCGTTCAGCTCTTTGGCTCTGAGACCTCGGAAGGGCCGCTCTTTGCCTTGCGCGTAGCACTCCCCTTGCTGCGCTTGGGTGCTGCAGGCGTGATCTCGAAGGTGAGAGCGTCGTCCTTGAGGCGGACATGAACCTCGCCACCGTGCACGAGCTTGCCGAACAGCAGTTCCTCGGCGAGGGGCTGCTTGATCTTCTCCTGCATGAGCCGACCCATCGGACGGGCACCGTACAGCTTGTCGTAACCGCGGGCGGTGAGCCAGTTGCGGGCTTCGTCGTCGAGCGTGATGTGGACATCGCGATCGGCCAGTTGAAGCTCGAGTTGCAGGATGAACTTGTCGACCACGCGGGCGACAACCTCGGACGGCAGATAGCCGAAGGGCACGATGGCATCGAGGCGGTTGCGGAATTCCGGCGTGAAGAGCTTCTTCACGGCTTCCTCCTGCACATCTTCGCGCGTCGATTCCCCGAACCCGATCGATTCCTTCGCCATGTCGGACGCGCCGGCATTGGTCGTCATGATCAGGATCACGTTGCGGAAGTCGACGGTCTTGCCGTGGTGATCGGTCAGGCGCCCGTTGTCCATCACCTGCAGCAGGATGTTGAACAGGTCCGGATGGGCCTTTTCGATCTCGTCCAGCAGCAGCACGCAATGCGGGTTCTGGTCGATAGCATCGGTAAGCAGGCCGCCCTGATCATAGCCGACATAGCCCGGAGGCGCGCCGATCAGGCGGCTGACCGAATGCCGCTCCATATATTCCGACATGTCGAAGCGCTGGAGCGGGATGCCGAGCAGCGTGGCGAGCTGGCGGGCGACCTCTGTCTTGCCGACGCCGGTAGGGCCGGAGAAGAGATAGTTGCCGATCGGCTTGTCCGGATCGCGTAGGCCGGCGCGCGACAGCTTGATCGCGGAGCTGAGCACCTCGATGGCCTTGTCCTGCCCGAAGACGACACGCTTGAGATCGGTCTGGAGGGTTTCCAGCACGCTCTTGTCGTCGCTCGACACGGTCTTGGGCGGGATGCGCGCCATCGTGGCGATCACAGCCTCGATCTCCTTGGGCGTGATCATCTTCTTGCGACGCGAGGGCGGCACAAGCATCTGCATCGCGCCGACTTCGTCGATCACGTCGATCGCCTTGTCCGGCAGCTTGCGATCATTGATATACCGCGCTGACAGCTCCACCGCCGCCTTGATGGCATCGGGCGTGTATTTGACCGAGTGGTGATCCTCGAAGGCCGAACGCAGGCCCATGAGGATCTTGACGGTATCATCCACCGTTGGCTCGTTCACATCGATCTTCTGGAAGCGACGCAGCAACGCGCGGTCCTTCTCGAAGTGATTGCGGAACTCCTTGTAGGTCGTCGAGCCGATGCAGCGGATCGCGCCACCCGACAGCGCAGGCTTCAGGAGGTTCGAGGCATCCATGGCTCCGCCTGACGTCGCGCCGGCGCCGATCACCGTGTGGATCTCGTCGATGAACAGCACCGCGTGCGGCATTTTTTCCAGTTCGGTAACGACGGCCTTCAGCCGCTCCTCGAAGTCGCCGCGATAGCGCGTGCCGGCGAGCAGTGCGCCCATGTCGAGCGAGTAGATCACCGCTTCCTTGAGCACGTCTGGCACTTCGCCATTGACGATCTTGCGCGCCAGACCCTCGGCAATGGCCGTTTTGCCCACGCCCGGATCACCCACATAGAGCGGGTTGTTCTTGGAACGCCGGCACAGGATCTGGATCGTCCGATCCACCTCGGAATCGCGGCCGATCAGCGGATCGACCTTTCCTTCCTTCGCCTTCTCGTTGAGATTGACGGTGAACTGGTCGAGCGCGCCTTCCTTCTTCTTGGCCTCCGGCTTCTTCTCTTCCTCGGCCTGGGCTGGCTTGGCCGGCTCCGGCGAGGCAGCGCCCTTACCGACGCCGTGCGAGAGATAGGAAACCGCGTCGAGGCGGCTCATGTCCTGCTGCTGCAGGAAATAGACGGCATAGCTCTCCCGCTCGGAGAACAAAGCCACCAGCACATTGGCACCGGTCACTTCTTCCTTGCCAGAAGATTGGACGTGCAGGATCGCGCGCTGGACGACGCGCTGAAACCCGCTGGTCGGAGAGGGGTCGACGCCGCCGGAGACCTTCAGGCTCTCCAGTTCGGTATCGAGATAATGGGTGACCGTGTCGCCAAGCTCACCAAGATCCACGCCACAGGCCTGCATGACCTTTGCGGCATGTTCATCGTCAATCAGCGCCAGCAGCAGATGCTCGAGCGTCGCATATTCGTGCGCGCGCTCCGTGGCATGCGCCAGGGCATTGTGCAGAGTTGTTTCGAGGGCGGACGCGAAAGAGGGCATATCGTTCTACTCCTGCGGCCCGAGAGAGGGTCGCGTTAGGGTCAATGTCGGCACGCCGCGAGCCGCCTTCAAGGGCCGCTCTGTCATCCACCGATTTGCCGGAGGCCGATATGCGCCAGAAGGCGATCCTGCCTCCGCTCTCCTCATTTCTTGAATAGCGCCTCAGCGCTTGCCTTATGGTGAACCGCGCTCGATTTCTTGGCGCGGGTGCGCTCGATTTCGGCTGAAAGAAGGCTGATGCGTTCATCGAGCTCATCGACCGAAAGCCGATCCAAATCTTCGCGGATCAGCTGTGCAATCAGGTCGCCGGGCCGCGCCCGGGGTGAGGCGTCGTCGAAATCCATGGCGACATGCTTGCGCCAAAGTCCGCGCAAGTCAACCGGGGTTGGCAGAAGCCTCGGCATGCCGGAAGGGGCGGTCCCAATCCGCCTATGTTGCTTTCCGGGCTGGTCTTTTTCGCACCGGACTCTAGACGTAGGGCCGATCACGGCCAGCCAGGGGGAGCAAGCCAAGGTGACGAACCTGCCCGAGACCATGCGCGCCATTGCTATTCGGGAGCCAGGCGGGCCGGATGTGCTGACCGAGGTTCAGGTTCCCCTGCCGGTGCCCGCGCAAGGCGAAGTGCTCATTGCGGTCGCGGCGGCAGGCGTCAATCGCCCGGACGTTCTGCAGCGGCAAGGCAGCTATCCGCCTCCGCCCGGCGCCTCCCCGCTGCCGGGGCTGGAAGTGGCCGGAACCATTGTAGCGGTGGGTGAGGGGATAGGCCCCGACGTGATCGGCGAGCGCGTCTGCTCGCTGGTCGCGGGCGGCGGTTATGCCGAATATGCCTGCGCCGACTATGCCCAATGCCTCGCCATTCCGCCGGCGCTCTCGATGGAAGAAGCGGCCGGAATTCCTGAGACGCTGATGACGGTCTGGCACAATCTCTTCGAGCGCGCCTACATCGTGAACGGCGACAGCGTGCTCATCCATGGTGGGACGAGCGGCATCGGCACCATGGCCGTGGCTCTATGCCGGCTGTTCGAGATCACGACGATCGTCACCTGTGGCAGTGACGAGAAGTGCCGCGCCGCGCTGGAATGGGGCGCTGGCCATACGATCAATTATCGCAGCGAGGACTTCGTCGAGGCGGTAAAGCGCATCACGGATGGCAAGGGCGTGACGGCGGTGCTGGACATGGTGGGCGGCGATTATCTTCCGCGCAACCTGGAGTGCCTGGCGGAGGACGGCCGGCATGTCTCCATCGCAGTGCTGGGGGGGGCCAAGGCCGACCTGTTCATTCCCAAAATCATGATGCGCCGCCTGACGCTCACCGGGTCCACATTGCGGGCGCGGACCGCGGGCTTCAAGGGCCTGCTCGTCGATGAGATCCGCCGCACGGTCTGGTCGATGGCGGAGGAGGGTGCGCTGCGTCCCGCACTGGACCGCGTCTTCCCGCTTGGCGAAGCAGCGCAAGCGCACGCGCTGATGGAAGCGGGCGAGCACTTTGGCAAGATCGTCCTGAAGGTGCGGTGAAGAGTTGCCGAGTGACGCAAATCCGTCATATTCCCAGAAAAACTGTCACATTGTTCGGCTAGAGCGCGCTTGGGGAAATGGTGTCCCCGGGGGTCGAGAAAGCCATGAACGCCATCAGCTCAATCGCGCAGGAGCGGGCTGTCCGCAGCGGTCATCCGCGCGCCCACTACCGCACGATCTGGATCAGCGACATCCATCTCGGCACCAAAGGGTGCAATGCGGAGATGTTGGTCGATTTTCTCGACAATGTGGACAGCGACACGCTGTACCTCGTTGGCGACATCGTCGATGGCTGGCAGCTCAAGAAGCGGGTCTACTGGCCGACCGCCCATAACGATGTGGTCTGGCGCGTGATGAAGCGGGCGCGGCGCGGCACGCGCGTCATCTATATCCCCGGCAATCATGACGAGATTTTTCGCCAGTTCACCGGCATGAGCTTTGGCGGCGTCGAGATCCGCCGCAAGATGATCCACACGACCGTAGAGGGCCGCAAGCTGCTGGTGCTGCATGGCGATGAGTTCGACACGGTCATGCTCGCCCATCGCTGGCTCGCCTTCGTGGGGGACGCCGCTTACACCGCGCTGATGGCGCTCAATCGCCGCGTCAATCAGGTCCGCCGCTGGCTGGGCCTGCCTTATTGGACGCTCTCGAAGATCGCCAAGCACAAGGTCAAGAATGCGGTGGCGTTCATCACGCGTTTCGAGGAGATCGTTGCGCATGAGGCGGGACGACGGCGTGTCAATGGCGTCGTCTGCGGGCACATCCACACGGCGGAAATCCGCCAGTTCGGCGAGATCACTTATTATAATGATGGCGACTGGGTGGAGGGATGCACGGCGCTTGTCGAGCATCATGATGGGCGGATGGAAATCCTGCACTGGGCCGAGGTGATGGCGGCACGCACCCTGAGCGCTGCCGCGGATGATCTGGAGGTCGCCGCTTGAGCGGTTATGGGCCTGCGAAGGCCGGCCGGCGCATCCTCATCGTCACCGATGCCTGGGCGCCCCAGGTCAATGGCGTCGTGCGAACGCTTCAGGCGGTCCGCGCAGAACTCATCGCCATGGGGCACACGGTCGAGGTGATCGCGCCCGATCGCTTTCACACGCTACCTTGCCCCACCTATCCAGAAATTCGGCTAGCGATGCCTGCGCCGGGAGCGATCGCCCGCATGATCGCGGCGTTCGGCCCGGATGCGATCCATCTCGCGACCGAAGGCCCACTGTGTCTGGCCGCGCGGCGCTGGTGCCTGCGGCATGACCGCCCGTTCACCACGGCGTTCCACACCAATTTCCCCGATTATGTCGAGCGGCGCACGGGCCTGTCGGCGGACTGGTTCTGGCCCTATTTCCGCTGGTTTCATGGGGCGGCGCAGGCGGTGCTCACGGCGACGCCGTCAGTGCGCGCCGAACTGCATCGCGCCGGCATCCGCCACACGCATCACTGGGGGCGCGGCGTCGATCTCACGCAATTCTCGCCGCTAGGGGATGGGCATCCCGCGCTTGCCGGCTTGCCGAGGCCAATCCTTCTTCACGTTGGCCGCGTCGCCGTGGAGAAGAATATCGAGGCCTTCCTTGCGCTCGATACGCCCGGCAGCAAGGTCGTGGTGGGCGATGGGCCTGCGCGCGCGTCGCTGGAGGCGCGACATCCTGCCGTTCATTTCCTCGGCATGTTGAGCGGCGAGGCGCTTGTCTCGGCCTATCGGGCTGCCGATGTCTTCGTCTTCCCCAGTCGCACCGACACCTTCGGGCTGGTGATGATCGAGGCACTGGCGTGTGGTACGCCCGTGGCGGCTTATCCGGTCACCGGCCCGGTCGACGTGCTGACAGCACAGACCGGCGCGATGGATGAGGATCTCGCGCGCGCCATGACGCAGGCGCTGGAGCTTTCTCCGTCGGCCTGCACGGCGCATGCGCGGGGCTTCACCTGGCGGCGCAGTGCAGAGCAGTTCCTCGAGAGCTTGCACTGGCTCGACGCCCCGGCGTTGGCACACGCGGCCTGAGCCCGTTGTACAGGCCGAACGGTCTTTCGCCCCCTTGGGCGCCGTGACGCGCGCGAGCGCTTGCCGATCCAGCCGGAATAGCTTATCTGTGCGACCATCGAGGCCATCCCGTGAGGGGTGGCCCTTCTATTTTGCACAGAAGGACTTGTCCCGTGGCACAGCCGCTCATGCCCCACGCCACAGCCAGCTGGCTGGTCGACAACACTGCGCTCAGCTTTGAGCAGATTGCGGAATTCTGCGGTTTGCACATTCTCGAGGTGCAGGCGATCGCGGACGATACCGCCGGCACGAAATATACCGGCCGCGATCCGGTTCGTGCGCATGAAATCTCGGTGGAGGAAATCCACAAGGGCGAGCAGAACCCCGATTACAAGCTGCAGATGCTCAAGGGGCCGGACCCGGTCCGCCGCACCAAGGGGCCGCGCTACACGCCGGTTTCCAAGCGTCAGGACAAGCCGGACGGCATCGCATGGATTCTGCGCCACCATCCCGAGGTTTCGGACGGCGCGATCGGCAAGCTGATCGGCACGACGCGCACGACCATCCAGGCGATCCGCGAGCGGACCCACTGGAACATCAGCAACATCCAGCCCAAGGATCCGGTGACGCTGGGCCTGTGCTCGCAGCGTGAGCTGGACGCGCTGGTGGCCAAGGCGGCCAAGAAGGCCGGCATCGAAGCGCCGACCGACAACCGTCTCGATGGCGACCGTGAGGCGCTGATCGCCGAACTGCGTCAGGAGCGCGAGGACGCACAGCGCCGCGCGTCTGAAACGATGCTGGCGGAGGAAGCCGCTTTGTTCGCGAGCCGCCCCCGCGAAGACTGATTTTGCGCCCCGATTCGGGGCGTTCGGGGTCGAATTTGCACTGTGATCGAAAGCATTCATCCGGGCGACGTAGCGTCGCCCGGCATGGCGTTGCCTTGCCACGCGGGATCGCATAGCCTCTCCGTATGGAGAGCGAAAAACCCGCCTGGCAGGACCATTATGATCACCCCGTTGCGTGGGCGCAGGACTTTGCCCCGCTATCGCTGCCGGAGATGCTGCGATCTGCCGTGGAGCAGGACGGCAGCCGCCCGATGCTTGATTTTTACGGGCGCAAGTTCAGCTATGCCGAGTGCTACCGCAATGCACGGCGCTTCGCGGCCGGGCTGATCGGCCTTGGCGTCCAGCCCGGCGATCGGGTCGGCCTCTACCTCCCCAACGTCCCGCACTACGTCGTGGCCTATTATGGCGCGATGATGGCCGGCGCCATCGCGGTCAATTTCTCGCCGCTTTATACGGTCGAGGAGCTGGCGCATCAGGCCGAGGACAGCGGGACGACCCTGCTGGTGACCATCTCCGCCAAACCCCTGTTTGGCAATGCCTGCGCCGTGCTGGATTGCTCCTGCATTGACCGGCTGGTGGTCGGCTCCGTCGCCGGTGGCCTGCCGCTGGGCAAATCGCTGCTCTACCGCCTGTTCAAGCGGTCGGCGGACGACCATGTCCCGTCCGATCCGCGCATTCTCTCGTTCGGATCGCTGCTGGGCGATGATCCCTCCAGTCTGCCGTCGATCGATCCGCTGCGTGACCTTGCCTTGCTGCAATATACCGGCGGCACCACCGGGCGGCCTAAAGGCGCGATGCTCACCCACCAGAACCTCTCGGCCAATGCGCGGCAGATCGACCTGCTCGATCCCTGGCATGCCCTTGAGGACCGCATTCTGGGTGCGCTGCCCTTCTTCCATGTGTTCGCCAACACTGCGGTGCTCAATCGCACGGTCGTTCGCGGTGGCGAGATCGTCATTCTTCCGCGGTTCGATGCGCGGCAGGTCATCGCGGCGATCCAGCGGACCCGCGTCACCTCGCTGCCCGGGGTGCCGACCATGTTCCAGGCTCTGCTGGACAGCCCCTATCTCGCCAAAGCGGACCTCTCTTCCCTGCGCGTCTGTATTTCCGGTGGCGCGCCGCTGCCACTGCCACTCAAGGAGCGGTTCATGGCGACCACCGGCGCGCGGCTGGTCGAAGGCTATGGGCTGACGGAGAGCAGCGGGGTCGTCTCGGCCAATCCCTATGATGGGCCGGGCAAGACCGGCTCGATCGGCCAGCCCATTCCCGGCACGCGCGTGCGCCTGCTTGACCGGGAAGACCCGTCCCGGCTTGCCCCGCCGGGGGAACCGGGTGAGATCGCCTTTGACGGCCCGCAAAGAATGCAAGGCTATTGGCAGAATCCGGATGCCGATCGGGAGGTCTTCGTCGATGGCTTCCTGCGCACCGGTGACGTCGGCACGATCGATGAAGACGGCTATTTCCGCGTGGTCGACCGCATCAAGGACATGATCGCGGTCGGTGGCTTCAAGGTCTTCCCCAGCCAGGTCGAGGACGTGCTGTATCGCCATCCCGCGGTTCGCGAGGCGCTCGTGATTGGCATTCCCGATGATTATCGCGGCGAGGTGCCCAAGGCGTTCGTGACCTTGCGGCCGGAGGTGGAGGACGACATCGACGGCGAGCGTCTCAAGGACTGGCTCAATCCGCAGCTCGGCAAGCATGAGCGCGTCTGCGCGGTCGAAATTCGTGAGAGCCTGCCGCGCACATTGGTCGGCAAGCTCTCGCGCAAGGAACTCGTCGCGGAAGAGCGGGCCAAGGCGGGACTTGTTTGAGGGTTTCTCTCCCGGCTCATCGTTAGGGGGGACTGAGGGATGAGCCGGGAGAGATGATAGCGGCAATTGCGGGGAGCCGCATCATTCCCTCAACGCGGCTGTCAATGGACGGTTCCCACGCAATGTTGGACCTGGAGAAGAAACAGGACGCGCTCCACCTCTCTCCAGTGGCAGAAGCGGATGTGGTTGCCGACATCGCGGCTGCGATCTGCGCGCTGGGCCGCTTCAACGCCCGCGTGATCGCCGAAAATGCGCATCAATGCGGTGGCGTCGTCGTAACTCCGACGGTCGACCATGATCGGAAGATGCATTCAAAATTCGGATCCCTTGCCCCCGCAAAATCAAGTCATTCTGGTCCAGCTGTATCCATTCACGGACCGTGCCAGCTTCGCCCTCTATCCGTGCCGGACGCCCCACGCTGCCTAAGCACGGCTTAACCAAGTCCCGCGCGGGAGCAATCTGTCCAGTTACGGCACGACGAAGACCGCCGGCTTGTTCGGCTGGCATCGCGGCGCGGGACATGGCATGGGCGTGACATGACCGATCCGAATTCTTCAGGCGACAAATCACCCATGGGCGGCGGTGCGCCGCTGGCTGGCCTCATTCTCCTTGGTACGATCGTCGGCATCGCGACCGGGCAGCCCTCGATCGGCATTCTGGCCGGGCTTGCGCTGGGGGTGATCGTGGCTGTCGCGATCTGGCTGAAGGGCCGGGGCTGATCCGCGCAGATAAGGGCGCGCATGGCCGCTCGGCTTGTTGCGTCAAGGCGGGCGCAGCCGTAAGATCGTCGCCATGAAAAAGATCATCCTGCTGACACTCGCCGCGCTGATCCTCATCGCGGGTGGCGTGTTCTATTATCTGTCGCGCCCCGATGTCGCGCGCCTGCCGGAAACCGCGCTCGAAGGGCGTGAGCCCGAGTTCACGCCGGCGCGCAAGCAGATCCTCCCCACCGTCATGATCGCCAAGCCAGTCGGCTGGGCCGATGGCGCCGCGCCGGTGGCCGCACGTGGTCTCGTCGTGCAGCGTTTTGCGGCCGGTCTCGATCACCCACGCCAGATGTTGCGCCTGCCCAATGGCGACATTCTGGTGGCGGAGACCAACAGCCCGCCCCGCAAAGCCGGCGGCATCCAGGATTGGATCATGGGCAAGCTGATCGGCTTTGCCGGCGCTGGTGGCGTGTCCGCCAATCGCATCACGCTGCTGCGCGATACCAATGGCGACGGCATTGCCGAGCAGCGGCATGTTCTGCTGGAAGGGCTGAACTCGCCCTATGGCATGGCGCTGATCGACGAGACGCTCTACGTCGCGAACACCGATAGCCTGATGGCCTTCCCCTACAAGCTGGGCGAAACGCGGATCAGCGTAGAAGGCCGCAAGGTCGCCAATCTTCCCGCCAATGCGCCCAATAATCACTGGACGCGCAGCCTTGCAGCGAGCCCGGACGGCAAACTCTATGTCGGCGTCGGCTCGAACAGCAATATCGCCGAGAACGGGCTGGACGCGGAGGATTATCGCGCCGCCATTCTGGAGATCGATCCGCGCAAGGGCGAGGCGAATATCTTCGCCAGCGGCCTGCGCAACCCCACCGATCTGGCGTGGAACCCGTGGACCGGCTCGCTCTGGGCGGTCGTCAACGAGCGGGACATGCTGGGCTCGGACCTGGTGCCGGATTACATGACCGACGTGGAATTCGCGGCCTTCTACGGCTGGCCGTGGAATTACTGGGGCGGCTATGTCGACCGGCGCGTGCAGCCGCAGCGCGATGATCTGCGCGAATATACCCGCCGCCCGGCCTTTGGTCTCGGCACGCACACGGCGCCACTGGGCCTGGCCTTCACGCCGGGGTCCGCGCTTGGCGCGCCGTTCAATCAGGGGGCCTTCGTGGCCCTGCATGGCAGTTGGAACCGCAAACCGCCCAGCGGCTACAAGGTTTCCTATGTCGCCTTTGACGATCGCGGCCGGCCGCAGGGCAAGCTTGTCGATCTTCTCACCGGCTTCCTCAACAAGGACGGGCAGGCGCAGGGTCGCCCGGTCGACGTGCTCGTGGCCGCCGATGGATCGGTGCTGGTCAGTGACGATGTCGGCGGGATCATCTGGCGTGTGAGCAATTCCGCAAGACCGGCCGCCGCGCCGACGCCGGAGCGCGCGCCCGCCTCCTGAGCCTTTCGCAGAATTGATTAAGCCCCGTGCTCCTGCGAAAGCAGGAGCCCAGGGAGCAGCCGAAGAGGAGACCCGCCCTAGACTCCTGCTTTCGCAGGAGCACAGTTTTCATCGTGGTCTCGGCACCATCGCTCAGCGGTCGAGCGTAATGCCCGCTCGCCCGGCCAGTTCCACCACATATTGCCAGGCGACCCGGCCTGAGCGGCTGCCGCGCTGGGTTGCCCACTGGATTGCGGCCAGTGGATCGACATCCAGTTCATAACGGGCGGCATAGCGGCGCACGATGGCGACATAGGCATCCTGATCGAGCGCATGGAAGCCGAGCGACAAGCCGAACCGATCCGAAAGGGCCATCCGGTCGTCCACGACGTCGCGGGGGTTGATCGGGTCATCCTGCTCGCCCATCGAGCGCGGCACGATGTGGCGCCGGTTGGATGTCGCATAGAGCCGCACATGGCTCCCGCGCGCACTGGCGCCACCCTGCAGCAGCGAGCGCAGCGCTCGCGCATCGGCGCCGAAGTCACCGTCGAAACCAAGGTCGTCGATATAGAGGACGATCGGCCGGCGCGCGGCGCGCAGCAGCGAGAACAGCGTTGCGAGGCTGCGCAGATCGTCCGTGGCGATCTCGACCATCGCGAGTGGAAGTCCTTCCTTCTGGACCTGGCCGACACAGGCGGCGACCGTGGCCGACTTGCCCGTGCCCCGCGCACCCCACAGCAGAATGTCGTGCGCCGCATGGCCCCGCGCGAGGCGACGGGTATTCTCAAGGCAAGCCTCTTTCTGCGCTTCGATGCCGGTCAGCAGGGCATAGTCGATCGGTTCGAAGCCCTCGATGGGCACCAGCGTCTTCCCATCCCATCGATAGGCCGGATGGGCCTCCAGATCCGGGGTGGCGGCGGCATTCGGCGCAAGCCGTTCGAGCGCGGCGGCGATCCGCGCGAGCGCATCGTCCATGGACGGTGTGGACATGGCATTTCCCTCGGTCATCATGGATTGAGCCGTGGCGGGCCGTTCCCGCGAGGTCAAGACGCGAAGGCCGGCGGCACCGGTCTCCGCCCTTTCGCCGCCACGCTATCATGCCGCTTCAATGTGTCACGCGGCGCGGCTATAGGCCGCACATGTCCCGCGCCACCCGGTCCCTCGAAACGCGTATTCGCGCCTATGACAGCGCCGGGCTGGCGGAAGCCGCCGCGCTGATCATGGCCGGCGAACCGGTCGCCGTGCCCACCGAGACGGTTTACGGTCTCGCCGCTGATGCGACCAACGATCTCGCCGTGGCGCGCATCTATGAGGCCAAGGGCCGCCCGTCCTTCAATCCCCTGATCGTCCATGTCAGCGATGTTGCGATGGCGCGCCAGCTGGTGTCGTTCAACGCCATGGCACAGGCGCTGGCCGAGGCATTCTGGCCAGGCGCGCTGACCATGGTCCTGCCGCGCCTGCCCGATAGTCCCGTCGCCGGGCTTGCCAGCGCCGGTCTTCCCACGCTGGCGGTGCGGCTGCCATCGCATCCGGCAATGCGCGCGCTCATCGGCGCGGCGGGCGTGCCGTTGGCCGCCCCCTCGGCCAATCGCTCCGGCGCGATCAGTCCGACCCGTGCCAGCCATGTGCTGGCCAGCCTCGGAGGGCGTATCCCGTTCATCCTCGATGCCGGGCCAGCCAGCGATGGCGTGGAATCGACCATCGTCGAGCCGCTCGACGATGCGATCATCCTGCTGCGGCCCGGCCCCGTGACCCCGGAGCGCCTGGAAGCGATCACCGGACGACCGGTGCGCGCACCCGCAGCCAGTGCAGGGATTACCGCGCCCGGCCAACTCGAAAGCCATTATGCGCCATCCAAACCCTTGATGCTCAACTGCACGGAGCCTGCGCCGGGCAGCTTCCACATCGGTTTTGGTCCGGGACCATCCCAGCGCAACCTCAGCCCGAGCGGTGATCTGGTCGAAGCCGCCGCGCATCTGTTCGCCGCTCTGCACGAAGCAGACGAGAGCGCAGCGGCGCGCATTTCGGTGGCGCCGATCCCGTCTGAAGGGCTCGGTCTTGCCATCAACGATCGTCTGCGTCGCGCGGCGGCGTGAGGTCGGCCTAGGCAGTGAGTCGGTCGAAAATATGCGGGGCGGGCGGGGGCGATCGACCGCTGGCCATCCTCGCGAATCTCGCAACTGTGGCAGGCAGCGGCGGCTCATGCACGGTTTGCCGCTGGCTGGTTTGCGGTTTTTGAAGAGTTCGTGAAGGCTCGATTGTCAAATCCATGCGTTATGCACGGACGCGGCAAATCCAGTTGGCGTGTCGGCAGTAAACGGAGGACTGAATAATTGATCGCCTTATCCAGAGTTGATCTCGATTCTTCGTTGATCTTCGTTGCATTTTTTACACTTGCGGCTGCACTTTTGACACTTCGTGCCGTTTCTGCGCCGCATCGTATTTCTCGGCCGGTTTCCGAGGAAGTGCACGAGTTTTTGGGCGCCTCGTTCGGCGCGCTTTTCGCCACGGCGCTGGTGACCTGGCAGATCGGCTCGGTCATCCCCATCTTCCTTGCCACGATCACGCTGGTCGCGATCGCGCGCTATTATCTCGTGCGGTTCAGCATGCCGGGCATCCTCTGGCTGACTGGCGCCGGGCTTGGCAGCGTGATGACGAGCCTATGGGGCACCTTGTTCATTCTCGAAGCCGGCCTGCCGCCGTTGCTGATGGTGCTGGCCTTCGCCGCGCTCGGGCTGACGCTGTTCGCCTTCCTCGCCAATCTCATCGCCAGCGTGGCGCGCGAAGCGGTGCTGACGCATGAGCGCTGGCGCCTGCCGGTGGCGATTCCGTCGTCAGATCCCGCAGCCGCGCATCTCAAGGTCTCGCTGCACCTCGCCTGCTATGCCGAACCGCCCGAGATCGTGATCGAGACGATGAACCGTCTCGCCGCGCAGGATTATGATAATTTCGAAGTGCTGGTCTGCGATAATAATACGAAGGACGAAGCTCTTTGGAGGCCCTTGGAAGCCCATTGCGCGCGCCTCAACGCGAAGCTCGGCAAGGAGTGCTTCCGTTTTTTCCACGTCGATCCGCTGCCCGGCGCCAAGGCCGGCGCGCTCAATTTCCTGCTCGAGCAGACCGCCTCAGATGCGCAGATCATCGGCGTGATCGACGCCGATTATTATTCCCGCAACGACTTCCTCTCGCGCTTGCTGCCGTTCTTCGCCGATCCGAAGCTCGGCTATATCCAGACGCCGCACGACTATCGTGACTATGAGGGCAATGACTATCTGAGCGCCTGCTATTGGGAATATATGCCGGTCAACAAGGTCGATTACCCCGGCGTGAGCGAATATGGCGGTGCCTTCACCATCGGTACGATGTGCCTGATGCGCGAGGATGCGCTGGTGAAAGCCGGCGGCTGGGCGGAATGGTGCCTCACGGAAGATTCGGAAGTCTCCGTGCGCCTGCGCAAGGTCGGCTATGAGGGCCTGTATTTCGGCGAGACCTTCGGGCGCGGGCTGATCCCCGAGACCTTCGACGATTACAAGAAGCAGCGCTTCCGGTGGACAGCGGGTCCGGTGCAGCAGCTGCGTCGTCACTGGCGTCTGTTCCTGCCGGCGCCCTTTGCCGCGCCGCTGCCAGGCTGGACAAAATTGCTGGAAGTCGTGCGCTGCCTCGCGCCTCTGCAGACGCTGGCCGCGCTCGTCGTCAGCGTGGGCGGCATGCTTGCCATGGTCGTTGGGCTGGCCATCGGCGCTATGGAGCCGGTCAAGGTGCCGTCCATCGCCGGTCTGCTGATGCTCATCGGTGCGGCGACATGGTGGGTGCGGCTCGTGCATCGCTATCGCCTGTCCGGCTGCTATGACACTGGCGCCATGGTGTGGGGCGAGATCGCCCGCGCCTCGCTCAGCTATGTCGTGCTGGTCGCAGGCATTGCCGGCCTCTCCAATCGCCCGCTCGCCTGGCGGCGCACGCCCAAGTTCGCCGGACTGGCCGACGAATCGCCTTTCGCGGCGACCCGGCCAGAGACGATCGCAGGGTGCGCGTCACTCGCCGTGGCAGTGCTGTGCCTGTTTGCCACCGGGCTGCTTGGCACGGGCGTCGCGCTCCTCAGCTTCATCGGCTTCGTGTCGCTGGCCCTGCGCTTCTTTTGTGCGCCGCTGATGGCGGCGACGGCCATTCGTGCCTCCCGCCCGGCGCCCCGGCCGTCTCGCCCGCGCTACATTCCGCGGGATGCGCGCGTCGCCGTCAGCCGCGTCTGGGAAAGCTGAGTTTTTGGAAATCGCGGGGGAGGGCGGCTAGTCCTGCCCTCCCGCCCTCCTGCCTCATTCGCAATAATAAGGGTCGTAGCGCGCCTTGCATTTGCGCCGAAGTTCGCGACCCCGTTCCCGATCCGCTTCGTCGCCGCTGACCGTTGCCCAGTCAGCCATTTTCGCACCGGCATCGACCGGCGCCTTGGCCACCTTATAGGCCGTGCGGGCGACGCAGCCCTGCAGGGTGAGCGGTCCAAGCACGCTCGCGGCGATTAGCAGGGCAGGTCGAACCATGGCAGCCTCTCCAATGTCCATCAGGGACAGGTGCCTTGTCTGAGCGGCTTCACGTCGTCGCGCAAGACTGCTGCGCCGGAATGGCCACCGTTTCCCCTCAGTTTCGCAGGCGGTCGGCGAAGCCCTTGCGCAGCTTCTGCAGCTTGGGTGGGATCACCGCCATGCAATAAGGGTTCCGGTCGCCAACCCGATCCCAATATTGCTGGTGATAATCCTCGGCTGGATACCAGGTGGCCAGCGGCTCGATCGTTGTGACGATAGGGCTCGGCCAGTCCGCCTGTGCCCGTTCCATGGCAGCGCGTGCCGCGGCCTCCTGCTCGGCATCATGGGGGAAGATCGCCGAGCGATATTGGGTGCCGATGTCATTTCCCTGCCGATTCATTGTCGTCGGGTCATGCGTGGCAAAGAAGATGTCGAGCAGATCGCCATAGCCGATCACGGCCGGATCATAAGTGATGCGGATTGCCTCGGCATGGCCCGTGCTGCCCGAGCAGACCTCCTCATAAGTGGGGTTGGGCTTACTGCCGCCGATATAGCCGCTCTCGACGGACTCGACGCCCGCGAGATTTTGATAGACCGCTTCTGTGCACCAGAAGCAGCCGCCGGCCAGCGTAGCAGTCGCGCTCATGAGGGGGCGTCCTTTCGAGGAGGGGTGTGTTGCCTCAAAGATAGGAAGTCGGTGGCGGGGTGCAAAGGGGTGCGCCCAGTCCACCTGCCGTTCGTGTCGAGCGAAGTCGAGACACGTCAAGCACAGTGGCAAAGTGTCTCGACTTCGCTCGATACGAACGGGAACGGAAATCCGCTGGCCGTTGCCTAAAGGCGCAGCCCCGTCGTCTCCGGCAGGCCCGCCATCAGGTTGAGGTTCTGCACGGCCGCACCGGATGCGCCCTTGCCGAGGTTGTCGAGCGCCGCGACCAGTCGGATCTGCGCGCTGCTTTCATCCGCAAAGACGAACAGGCGCATGATGTCCTTGTCCCGCAGCAACTCGATGGGGAGCGTCGCCGCCTCATAATCATCCGCCACGCTGATGATCGGCGAGCCTGCATAATGCTCGGCCAGCGCTGCGCGCATGGTGCCGGCATCCGCGCCACTGACCAACAGATCGCGATGCAGCGGGACGTCCACGATCATGCCGGAATAGACCGGCACGACAGCCGGCGCGAACAGCGGGCGATGCGTCAGGCCGCAGCGGGCCTGCATTTCGGGCACATGCTTGTGCCCAAGGCCGAGCGCATAGGTGCGGAAGGCACTCGGCGCGCCGTCAGTGCCTTCGTATTCAGCGATCATGGCCTTGCCGCCGCCAGAATAGCCTGAGGCGGCGTTGCATGTGAGCTGCGTCTCGGCGGGGATGATGCCGGCTTTCACCAGCGGCGCCACGAGCGCGATGAAGCCGGTCGAATAGCAGCCGGGATTGCTCACGAAGCGGGCTTTCGCGACGGTATCATGGCCGGAGATTTCCGGCATGCCATACACCCAGCCATCGGCCACGCGATGCGCCGTCGAGGCGTCGATCACCCGCGTGCGATCATTGGCGATCATCTGCACGGACTGGCGCGCAGCATCGTCCGGCAGGCAGAGGATGACGATATCGGCGGTGTTGATCGCCTCGGCGCGCGCGCCATCGTCCTTGCGGGCGGCATCGCCCAGCGTAATGAGATCGAATTCGCTGCGCCCCTCCAGCCGGTCCCGGATCTGGATGCCGGTGGTGCCGGCGGCGCCATCAATGAAAATCTTTGTCATGTCGTAATCCTGCGCCGGCCTGTCACCGGCTGCTCATGCGTGTCGCGGAGCCGCGCGACGACATCGTTCAGCGGCTCGATGGTCACGGCCATCGCGTGGGCATTGGCATGGATCAGGCGCTCGCCATCCACCATCAGCCCCACATGGCCGGGGAAGAAGATGATGTCGCCTCGTCGGAGCGCCGCATTGTCGCCCAGCGCCTCGCCGACGGCCTCGGCCTGCTGGTCGGTGTCGCGCGGTGCGTTTATCCCACAGGCAGCCAGAGCGATCTGCGCCAGCCCCGAGCAATCGAGCCCAAGGCCCCGGCCACCCCATATATAGGGCGCGCCCAAGTGGCGCTCCGCGACGGCAACCCAGTCGCTCTCGACATCCGCGAGGGTGCGGACGTGCCGCTGATGAACGAACCCGGCATCGATGGCGAGAAAATCGCCCTGCGCCGTACCGGCCAGTTTGGCACCGGCGGGCAGGAGCATCTGCACCGGTGACTTGATATCGGCCGCCGCGAACACCGGCGCGAGGCCGCGTGCGACATGGCTGGCCTCGACAGGTTCGCCCAGCGCGTCCAGCGGCACATAGCCGACATAATGGTCATGGCCGCAATAGCCCCAGGCCCAGCCGGCGCGGGCATCGAGCATGTGAAAGCTCTCGCCATAGAGCAGCTCGCTCACGGCGCTTGCGGCGACGTCCGGTGCGGCGCGCAGCATCGTGGCGGCTACAACGCAGCTGCGCGGCACCGGCGCGGCATAATGCGGCGCGAAATACAGATCGGCGAGGGCCACATCGGCCAGATCGGGCCGGATCGCGCGCACGCGCGGATCGTAGCTGCGGGATGTCCCGTCCAGCTTCACGCTCTTGCGTTCGGGCGACGACGCCACGCTAGTCCCGGCGATGGTCTGTTTCATCGGCGCCCCCTGCGGCAAAACAGGCCGAAAGGTCAAGGGATACCCGACCGCAACGGTGCATCCCGGCCCCCGGCGCAGACGCCCCGATCGCTCAATCCCCCGACTGTCCGTAGCGCTTTTGCAGCATGGCAAAGGTCGCGCGCAGGCCGAGGGCCTCGCCCCCCTTGGGTCGGCCCGGTTTGGCGGTCGGCCGCCAGGCGAAGGTATCGAAATGCACCCACAGGGTCTTGTCCGGCACGAAGCGCTGGAGGAACAGCGCCGCCGTCGAGGCGCCGGCAAACGGCGTTTCGCCACTGTTGGAGAGGTCCGCAATGTCGCTCTTGAACAGGTCGTTGTAGGGCGCCCAAAGGGGCAGGCGCCAGAGGGGATCATCCACGTCGCTGCCACAGCTGGCCAGCGTGGCCGCCAGCGCATCATCATTGGTGAAGAGCGCAGGCAGGTCCGGGCCGAGCGCGACCCGGGCCGCACCGGTCAGCGTGGCGAAGTCGATGATGAGTTCGGGCTTGTCTTCCCCGGCCCGCGTCAGCGCGTCGCCGAGCACCAGCCGTCCCTCCGCATCGGTATTGCCGATCTCCACGGTCAGGCCCTTGCGGCTGCGCAGCACATCGCCGGGGCGGAAGGCATTGCCAGCGATGGCGTTCTCGGCGACCGGCAGTAGCAGGTGCAAGCGCACCGGCAGGCCCGCACCCATCACCAGATCCGCCAGGGCCAGCGCATGGGCCGCGCCGCCCATGTCCTTCTTCATCAGGCGCATTCCGGAGGCCGGCTTGATATCGAGCCCACCGGTATCGAAGGTAATGCCCTTGCCGACCAGCGCGACGCGGGGATGCTCCTCGCGGCCCCAGACCAGCTCGATCAGCCGGGGCGCATTGGCCCGGTCCGCCGCGCGGCCGACGGCGTGGATCATCGGATAGCCCGATTCGAGCGCATCGCCCCGCGTCACGGTCATGGTCGCGCCATGGCGCTCGGTGACCGCGCGCGCCTGCGCCTCGATCTCGTCCGGCCCCATCTCGGCCGTCGGCGTATTGACCATATCGCGCACAAGCGCCGTCGCGCGGGCCTGCGCGGCCGCACCGTCAATGGCGCTGGGCTGGCCGGTGAGCAGAACGCATGGTCCGTTGGCCGCCGGCTTCGCCTTGTAGCGCTCGAAGCGATATTGCGCCGTCATCCAGCCGAAGATGGCCGGGCCCGGCTCCCGCTCGGCCAGGCGATAGGTTCCCGCGGGCAGCACGCCCGGCAGTTTGGCGAGGCACCAGCTGGAGAGCGAGTCGACTTTGGCGACATATGTCACCACGCTCCAACCATCGGGCTTTTCCCCGGGCATGATGGCGTGGGCATAGGCCTTTGGCTGGTAATTCTGCGCCACGAGCGCGGCGCGTTCCCGCTCGGTCCGTCCGGCGAGCCATTGCTCATGGCTGGCGGCATCGATGAGATGGATGAGATGGGCGGTCTGGCCCGTGTCGGGGCGCACGAGATCGGCTGGGTCCGTCATAATGCAGGGTTAGAGTGCGCAAGGGGCCTCGGCAAGCGCCGGCTGATCCGTTAGGCTCGCCCCATTCGTGAAAGGATTGCCCCATGGCCCCCATCAAGACCGCCACTCTGCTCAGCCTTTGCATCGCGCTGGCCGCCTGCGGCAATGAGACCGTCGCCAACAATATGCAGGCGCCGGTCGAGAATGCGGTTAACGCAGCCGAGCCCGCCAATGCGATGCAGGCCAATGCGGTGGGGGGCAAGTCGGTGGCGTTCACCAAGGGCGAATCTGAATTTCGCGTCAGCTGGCCCGCCGCGGCGGCGGCCATCGCCCCGCTCGATGCCATGCTGCAGGAGAGCGCGGAGAAGCAGCGCAAGGAAACGGAGGACGGCATCCGGGCAGAAGAAGCCTCCGCGAAGGAAGCCGGCTATCCCTTCCGTGGCTATAGCTACACCGAGGACTGGTCCGTGGCGGCCGACGTGCCGACGCTGCTCGTTCTGCGCAGCGAAGGCTATAGCTATACGGGCGGCGCCCACGGCATGCCACTGGTCAAGGTTCTCTACTGGGACAAGGCCGGGAATAAGGCGCTGGAAGCCAGCGACCTGTTCGACATTGCTGCGCTAGGCCGCGCCGTTAAAGACCGCTTCTGCGGGGCTTTGGACGCCGAGCGCGCCAAGCGGCGCGGAGAGCCCGTCGGCAGCGGGGAGGGCAGCCCGATCCCCGAATTCGACCAATGTGTCGATCCAACCAAGCAGACGATCATTGCCGCGACCTCAGGTGGCGGCGCGCTCAACCGCCTTCACTTCGTGATCATGCCTTATGAGGCCGGGCCCTATGCGGAAGGGATCTACGAGATCGAAGTGCCGGTGGATGCGGCCGTGCTGGGCGCGGTGAAACCGGCCTGGAAGGGGGCCTTCGCGGCGGCGCAGTAACCTTCAGAACCACCTTCCGTTCGTGTCGAGCGAAGTCGAGACACGATAAACCAGCGCCGGCGTGTCTCGACTTCGCTCAACACGAACGGGAGGCTGGAAAGCTTGGTCAGACCGAAATCGGCACGCCAAACAGGTCGTGCTCATCCGCATCCTCAATCTCGACCGAGACGAAATCACCCGCCGACAGCCCCGGATCCACATCGCGCAGATAGACATGCCCGTCGATCTCCGGCGCGTCAGCCTGGCTGCGGCCGGTCGCCCCGACGTTGCCGTCCTCATCCGGTTCGCCAACCTCGTCGATAATCACAGGCAACGTGCGGCCGATCTTGGTCGCCAGCTTCGCTGCTGAAATCCGCGCGCAGGCGTCCATGATCCGCTGGAAGCGCTCTTCCTTCACGTCGTCTGGCACATGGTCAGGCAGGGCATTGGCCTGCGCGCCTTCCACCGGCTCGAAGCGGAAGGCGCCGACGCGGTCGAGCCGCGCTTCCTCCAGCCAGTCGAGCAGATACTGGAAGTCCGCTTCCGTCTCGCCGGGGAAGCCGACGACGAAGCTGGAGCGGATTGCGATATCGGGGCAGATTTCCCGCCAGCCGCGCAGGCGCTCCAGCACCTTCGCCTCGTTGGCGGGGCGCTTCATGGCGCGCAGCACATTGGGCGCGGCGTGCTGGAAGGGGATGTCGAGATAGGGCGTCAGCAACCCTTCCGCCATCAGCGGGATCACCGCGTCGACATGCGGATAGGGGTAGACATAATGCAGCCGCACCCAGGGCTGCTCGCCCTGTGGCGTGCGCAGGCCGCCGAGTGCGCGGGCAAGGTCGGTCATATGGGTGCGCACCGGTTCGCCCTTCCACAGCCGCTCCTCATGGCGCACGTCCACGCCATAAGCAGAGGTGTCCTGGCTGATGATCAGCAGTTCCTTCGTGCCCGCCGCGACCAGCTTCTCCGCCTCGCGCAGCACCGCATCGATCCGCCGGCTGGCGAGCTTCCCGCGCAGGTCGGGGATGATGCAGAAGGCGCAGCTGTGGTTGCAGCCCTCGCTGATCTTCACATAGCCATAATGGCGCGGGGTGAGCTTGAGGCCGCCCTCGGGCACCAGATCGACAAAAGCATTGGGGACGGGCGGCGCGGCATCGTGCACCGCATTGACCACATCCTCATATTGATGCGCACCGGTGATCGCCAGCACCTGCGGGAAGCGGGCGCGGATCAGCTCGGCCTCATTGCCCATGCAGCCGGTCACGATCACGCGACCGTTCTCGGCAATGGCCTCGCCAATTGCCTCGAGGCTTTCTTCCTTGGCGCTGTCGAGGAAGCCGCAGGTATTCACCAGCACCACGTCCGCGCCATCATAGTCCGGGGACAAGGCGTAACCATCGCTCCTCAGCTTGGTGAGGATACGTTCTGAATCGACCAGCGCCTTGGGGCAGCCGAGCGAGACCATGCCCACCTTGGGCGCGTCGGGAATTTTCAATGCCATGATTGCGCGCGCATATAGGGCGCCGGCAAGCAAAAGGCGAGTCGTCCCGCGCGGTCCATCTGCGCCGTTACGCCGGGCTAGGGCTGGGCGGTGTTTCGCCGTCGTTGGGAATGATCTCGATGATCATGTCACCAGCATAGAGCATCGCGGCCTCTGGCTCCCAGAAACCATAAGCGCGCCCGGCCCGGTAGAGCCGCACGCCCAGGCCGGTCTGGATCGCGCTCAGCGGTTCGCCCACCTCGGCCTGCGTGACGCGGCGCTCGCGCAGCTGCACGCGCCCGCCCGATGCGGCAAGATCGGCCATATAATCGGCGATATGAGCGCCTTGGCACGAACCGGCGAGCAGCAGTCCGGCGAAACTGACCGGATTGATGACCGTCGTCGCACCCGCCTGGCGGGCCAGCGACTCATTATCCGGCGCCCGCACGACGACACTCAACGGAATATCGGGCGCGAGGTGGCGAGCCGTCAGCGTCACGAGGATCGAGGTGTCGTCGCGTCCGGCCGAGACGATCATGGCCTGCGCTTCTTGAACGCGCACGTCCATCAAAGTCTGGTCGCGCGTCGCATCCCCTTTCAGGATGTTGCAGCCAGCAGCCTCGGCCAGCGCCAGTGATTCGTCGCTGCGCTCGATGACGACGATGCAGCGTGGGTCGGTGCCGCGCGCCACCAGCTCCCGCACCGCCTCGGAACCGCTCGTGCCGAAGCCGGCGACGATGATGTGGTTGGTGAGGGACTTCTGGATCTGCGACATGCGCCACCTGTGCCAAACATTGCGGAAAACGAACTGATAGGCCGTGCCAAGAAAGATCAGCCAGACGAAGATGCGCGCCGGGGTAACGAAGATGCTCTCGAACAGCCGGGTGCGGTCCGTGACCGGCACGATGTCGCCATAGCCCACGGTGGTGACCGTCACGGCGGTGAAGTAGACGACATCGCCAAAGCTGACCTCCCCGTCGAGATTGTCGCGCAGCCCGTCCCGCTCGAACCAGTGAACCATCAGAACGAAGGTCGCGAGGATCAGAATCGCGCCCACCCGCCAGGCGAGGTCGGCCCAGACCGGCAGGGACGAGCGCCGTCGCAAAAAGGCGCGCGGCGGCACGCGGGGATCGTCGCGCTGGAACATCACCGGCCTTGTGCCAGCGGGGAGGGCAGGGTGCAAGGCGAGGTGGGGAAAGCGGAAGCGCTGGCGCGTTCAACCTTCTCCCCTCCTCCTCAGAGGATTACTGCCGTTATTCGACGACCCCCGCCAGCCCCGCTTCCAGCGCCGTCAGCAATTCATAGTGCGTCAGGTCGTAATGCAGCGGCGTCACCGATACATAACCCTCCGCCACCGCCGCGAGGTCGCTCGCTTCCGGTGCTGAGTCGCTGTGGTGCAGGCCGAACCAGAAATAATCATAACCGCGCGGATCGGTGCCTGGCACGATGCGGGTGCGGTCGATGTCGTAGAAGCCCTGGCGCGCGACCTTGATGCCCTTGATCGCGCTGGCGGGCAGGGCCGGGAAGTTCACGTTGATGAGTGTGCGTTCCAGCGCATCCTGCTTGAGCAGCGCGCGGACCACCCGCTCGCCCCAGGCCTCGGCCGCCTCGAACGGAATGCTGTCGCCCAGCCCCTCGCGCGAGTAGACCTGGCTCAGCGCGATCGAGCGCACGCCGGAGATCGCGCCTTCCATCGCCGCCGAGACGGTGCCGGAATAGGTCACGTCCTCGCCCAGATTGGCGCCGCGATTGACGCCGGAGAGCAGCAGGTCGGGCTTCTGGTCCTTCATCAGATGCCCTACCGCCATCATCACCGCATCGGTGGGTGTGCCGGAGACGCTGTAATGCTTCTCACCATGCTGGCGCAGGCGCAGCGGGCGGGAGAGTGTCAGGCTATGCCCGGCGCCCGATTGCTCCTCCATCGGTGCGACGATCCAGATGTCGTCTGAGAAGCAGCGGGCGATCTTTTCCAGCACCTTGAGGCCGGGCGCGTTTACGCCGTCATCATTGGTGAGCAGAATGCGCATCAGGCGGGCGCCAGCGTCGTGAGGCCACCGGTATAGGGTAGCAACGCCTCGGGCACGGTCACGCTGCCGTCGGCGTTCTGGTAATTCTCCAGCACCGCCACCAGTGTCCGCCCTACGGCGAGACCCGATCCGTTGAGCGTGTGCAGGAAGCGCGTGCCCTTCTCGCCCTCGGGCCGGTAGCGCGCATTCATGCGCCGCGCCTGGAAGTCGCCGCAGGTCGAGACGGAGCTGATCTCGCGATAGGTCTGCTGGCTGGGCAGCCAGACTTCGAGATCGAAGGTCTTGGTCGCGGAAAAGCCCATGTCCCCGGCGCAGAGCAGCATCCGGCGATAGGGCAGGCCGAGCGCCTCAAGAATGCCCTCGGCGGATTTCAGCATATGCTCATGCTCCGCCGCCGCCTGATCGGGCGTGCAGATCGCCACCAGCTCGACCTTCTCGAACTGATGCTGACGAATGAACCCACGCGTATCGCGCCCCGCCGATCCCGCCTCCGAGCGGAAGCAGGGCGTGAGCGCCGTGAACCGCATCGGCAGCGCGGCCTCGGTCAAAATCTGCTCGCGCACGAGGTTGGTTAGGCTCACCTCGGCGGTCGGGATCAGCCAGTGGCCGGTGGTGGTGCGGAAGAGGTCTTCGGCGAACTTGGGCAACTGCCCGGTGCCGAACACCGCCTCATCGCGTACCAGCAGCGGCGGATTGACCTCGGTATAGCCATTGGCCTCCGTCTGCCGGTCGAGCATGAACTGCGCCAGCGCCCGGTGGAGGCGCGCCATCTGCCCCCGCAGCGCCGCAAAGCGCGCGCCGGACATGGCAGCCGCACCCTCGAAATCGAGGCCGAGCGCGGGACCGAAATCGGCATGGTCCTGCGGCGTGAAGTCGAAGCTGCGCGGCGTGCCCCAGCGATGCACTTCCACATTGCCAGTCTCGTCGACGCCATCGGGCACGTCTGCGGCGGGCAGATTGGGAATGGCGGCAAGACGGCTCTGCACGGCCTCCGCCAGCGTCTTCTCCTGCGCCTCCAGCTCGGGCAGGCTGGTCTTGAGGGTCGCGACCTCGCCCTTCAGCGCCTCGGCTGTCTCCTTGTCGCCCTTCGCCATCGCCTGGCCGATGGCCTTGCTGGCCTCATTGCGGCGCGCGAGGCCTTCCTGCACCTGCGTCGCGACGGCGCGCCAGCGCGTGTCCTCCTCGCCGATGGAGGCGGCGACCGGCTCCATGCCACGGCGGGCGAGGGCGGCGTCGAAGGCGGCGGGATTGTCCCGAATGGCTTTGATATCATGCATGGCGCACCGCCTATGCCCCGCGCGCCATGGCCGATCAAGCGGCCAGCGATCTCCCAGTGATGGGGACGCGACCGGCACCGCCACCAAAGCCTGGCGAGGGCGGCGATAATCGGCTCGTTCGGCCGCCGTTTCATGGCGGATTCGGCCGTTGTTCAGTCATCGTTCAATGCGCTGGAAACAGTGCTTGTTTCACTCTCGGCTGCGCTCTATAGGCGCCGCGAGAGCGCCGGAAATCGGCGACTTGATCGACGCGGAGAAGTGAATGGCCTCGCTTGCAGATTCGTCGGATAAAAACGGCTCGAAAGGCTCGGGGATCGATCTTCCCGAAGGCTATCGGCCTTCCGCAGACGAAGAGTTTATGGGGCCGCTGCAGCTGGAATATTTCCGCCGCAGGTTGCTCGATTGGAAAAAGCAGATTCTCGCTGAGGCAGAGGGCACGCTCGCCACGCTGCAGAGCGAACCGCTGCGCGAGCCCGATCTCAACGATCGCGCCTCTAGCGAAACGGACTGGTCCATCGAGCTGCGCACCCGCGATCGGCAGCGCAAGCTCATCTCGAAGATCGATGCCGCGTTGCGCCGCATCGACGATGGCGAATATGGCTATTGCGAAGTGACCGGCGAGCCCATCTCGCTCGGTCGCCTCGAAGCCCGCCCCATCGCGACCATGACCGTTGAGGCGCAGGAGCGCCACGAACGGCAGGAAAAAGTCTCTCGCGACGATTGATCATACGACTAGCGGCTCTGCTCCCGATAGCTTGCATGTCTGCGCAGGGCGCGCCGCCGATGAGCGGCGTTCTGGCCGCTCGCCTTCCTGACTGATCGACTAGCATTGATTGCGCGTGCGCGGTTCAGTGCTCGCGGGCTTTCTGTTCTCTCGCGAGGCTGTCAACGGTGCCGGGCTGCCGCCTTCGCTCGGGGGGCATCCTTGTGCCCTACCCGCGCACTCAAAGCCGCTTACGGAAGGCAGCCTGCCCAATGACAGCAAGACACTGCTGCCTCGATAGTCCCGCGCAATGTTCAGAGTCCCGCGCAATGTTCAGAAACGAAAAAGCGGAGGAGAGCTGCTTCTAAGCGCTCGATCCTCCGCTTTGTCCCGTCGCCCGTGCCGGTCTTCCCGGCGGCTCCCTCTCCGAAGTAATCTTGTAAGAGCGATGGAGACGGGCCTGCCTAATGCAGTTTTATACAAAAAAAAAGGGCCGACCTCGTGAGAGATCGGCCCCTTGAGTCTTAGGAGAGGATGCCTGAAAGGCAGTTTCTAAATAGCACATCCGCTTTTTGCTGCAAGTGCGAAAAACGAAACTCGCTGATGCAAAAATGTAATTTGCGTATACAGCGTTGATATAAAAGAGAAAAAATTTTGTCCGAAGAGGAAACCTTCTTCATCCCTCTCGCTGCAGAGTTTTATCTCGCGCGCGCGAGAGGTGACGGAATCAACCGGCGATCGCCTCAAAGAAGCGAAAAAAATTCAAAGAAACCCGCCATTTTCTGATCATGGACAAGGGCGCCTTGCTCCTAGCTGAACATTGCAATCGAATGCAATGTCACCCTCATTCGCGAATCACCTGCCCGCTTCGACGATCAGATGTCGCCGCTGAAGGTGTCGCACTGGGCAGGGTCGCCGGAGTCGTAGCCCCGACGCAGCCAAGCCACCCGCTGGGCGCTGGTGCCGTGGGTGAAGCTGTCCGGCACCGGCCGGCGCCCGGCGTCCTTTTGCAGCGTGTCATCGCCGATCGCTGCGGCAGCGCGCAGGCCTTCCTCAAGGTCGCCGGTTTCCATCAGACCGGTACGGCGTCCCCACACCCCTGCGTAGCAATCGGCCTGCAACTCGATGCGGACCTGCAGTGCATTGGCTTGTGCTTCGCCCAGCTGCTGCTGCCTTTTGTTCACATCATCCAGCCGGCCCTCCAGATGCTGGACATGATGCGCGACTTCATGGGCGATCACATAGGCCTGGGCGAAGTCGCCCGGTGCGCCGAAGCGCTGCTGCAGTTCCCGGAAAAAATCCGTGTCGAGGTAAATCTTCTCGTCGAGCGGGCAGTAGAATGGTCCCATGGCCGATTGCGCCGCCCCGCAGCCGGAGCGCCCGCTTTGCGCGTAGAAGGAGAGCACGGCGGGCTTGTAGGTCTGGCCGCTTTGCCGGAAGAGATCGCCCCAGATGCGCTCGGTGGTGTTGAGCACCTTGAGCGAGAAGCTCTGCATCTGTGTCAGCTCTCCCTCCTGACCCGTAGGAGCGCCCTGCTCGGTCGCCGGCTGGGAGGTATCTCCGCCGGTCAGCAGCCCGCCGCCGCTGAAGCTGATGAAGGCGAACACGGCGAGCGCGATTACCACCCCGCCGCAGCCGAAGCGGCTGCCGATCATCGGCAGCAACATGCCGAGCAGATTGCCGCCCCCGCCGCCGAAACCGCCCCCGCCGCCACGCTGGATCTCGTAGTTGCTGCTTTCCCGTTCGTCGTCGAGCCGCATTCTCGTCCCTTCCCCAGCGCGTGCTTGCATGATCACGCCATGGTCGATGTGTCGGGAAATTCTCCCCGCTGCGACGGTGAAATGCAACAAGGCTAGGAACTATCCCAACGCCCCGGCAATTCTGTGGGGATCGCGACATCCGGTCCCCGCTCGGCGCTGGTGGACGGCCGGGGAATGGGATATTGCATCGCACCATGGATATGCCGACTCCGCGTCGCCGCGGCGGCCATGCGCCGCTTCCTTTGCCCGATCAGGTCGCACTGGTCCTCCAGGGCGGAGGTGCGCTGGGGTCTTATCAGGCCGGCGTGATCGAGCGGCTGGCGGCGCTGGGCATCGGGATCGACTGGGTCGCGGGCATCTCCATCGGCGCCGTCAATGCCGCCATCATCGCCGGCAACACGCCCGATCAATGGGTGGCCCGTCTGACCGAGTTCTGGACTCTCGTCAGCAGCGGCCTGCCGAACATCTGCCTGCCCGAGGACGATCATCTGCGCGAGGGCGCACATCTCGCCGCCGCCGGCGCCGTGCTGCTCGGGGGCGTACCAGGTTTCTTCCGCCCGCATTTCTTGCAGCCCCTATGGGCACCGCCCGGAACGACGGAAGCGATCAGCTATTACGACACGGCGCCCTTGCGCGAGACGCTGGACCGGCTGGTCGACTGGGACCGGGTCAATCACGGTCCCATGCGGTTTTCCATTGGCGCAGTGGATATCGAGAACGGCAATTTCGTCTATTTCGACAATCAGGATCCGCAATGGCGCGGCCGGATCGATGCCCGCCATGTCATGGCCTCCGGTGCCCTGCCGCCGGGCCTGCCGCAGGTGGAGATTGACGGCCGCCATTATTGGGATGGCGGCCTGGTCTCCAATACCCCGCTCAGTCATGTCCTCGAGCACCAGTCCGGTGATCTGCTGATCTTCCAGGTCGATCTCTTCCCGGCAGAAGGGCCGCTGCCGCGCGAAATGAGCGATGTCTGGTCGCGGCAAAAGGATATTCAATATTCCAGCCGCACCCGGCAGGTGACGGACCGCTTCCTGCGTACCCGGCGGGAGCATGAGGCGATCCGCGCGCTGCTGGATCGCTTGCCGCAGGACGTCGCCCAAACATCCGAGGCGCGGCGGCTGGCGGGGATGATCGAGGAAGGATCGGTCAACATCATCCATCTCATCCACCGCCTGCGCGCCTGGCACAGCGGCGCGCGCGATTTCGAGTTTTCGCGCCGCACGATGCTGGATCACTGGGCGCAGGGCGATGCCGCCGTCGCCGCCGTGCTCTCGCACGGGACCCAGCTTATCGCGGAAAACATCGTCAGTGGCCGCAGCGCAACCTTCGACCTCGCGCTGACCGGTCAGATCAAGGAGAAGCAGGCATGAGTTTGAAGGGCAAGACAGCGCTGATCACCGGCTCCACATCGGGCATCGGCCTTGCTTATGCCAAGTCGCTGGCGGCCGAGGGCGTCAACCTCGTCATCAACGGCTTTGGCGATGCCGATGCCATCGAGAAGGAGCGGCTGGCCCTGGAACAGGCGAGCGGCGCGAAGGCGATCTATTCCGGCCATGATCTCACCAAGCCGGAGGAGATCGAGGCGATGATGGCGCAGGCGGCGGAGGCCTTTGGCGGCGTCGACATCCTCATCAACAATGCCGGCACCCAGCATGTCGCGCCGGTGGAGGAATTCCCGCTCGACAAGTGGAGCCTCATCATCAAGCTCAATCTGGAATCCGCCTTCCACACCACCCGGCTTGCCGTGCCCTATATGAAGCAGCGCAAATGGGGCCGGATCATCCAGACCGCCTCTGCGCATAGCCTCGTCGCCTCGCCGTTCAAGTCGGCTTATGTGACGGCCAAGCACGGCCTTGCCGGCTTTACCAAAACGATCGCGCTGGAACTGGCGACCTTCGGCATTACCGCCAATTGCATCTCGCCTGGCTATGTCTGGACGCCGCTGGTCGAGGGCCAGATTCCGGACACGATGAAAGCGCGCAACATGACGCGCGAGCAGGTCATCAACGATGTGCTGCTCGCCGGCCAGCCGACCAAGGAGTTCGTGACGGTAGAACAGGTCGCCGCGATCGCGATGTTCCTCTGCTCGGATCCCGCGAGCAACATTACCGGCGCGAACATCAGCGTGGATGGCGGCTGGACCGCCGCCTGACAACGCCATCAAGCATAACTTCTAATAGCGTAACTTGTGCTCCTGCGCAGGCAGGAGCCTAGGGCGGCAAGGACATCCGGCTGCGCCCTGGGCTCCTGCCTGCGCAGGAGCACTAATCGCAATTTTAGTTGTGGTGGGAGAGCGGGGGGCGCTTACCCCCAAACGTCCTTGGCCCCTCCCTGGGGGAGGGAGGGGCCGTCGGGGACTGTGGGAGAGTATCAGCGCCGTGGGAGAGTAACGCTGATGAGGACTGTATAGCCCCCACTTGTCACGAGACTTTGTCGCAATCGGCGGAGTTTGTATCAATGTGTCGCAGCCGGCGCGACGGGCTCAGTTGCCGCTGCCGCCCAGCACGTTGATCGTGAAGGCCAGTACGCCCAGATTGAAGACAAAGGCGGCGAGGCAGTGGATCGTCGCGACGCGCCGGACCGAGGTGGAGGTGACCGCCACGTCCGAGGTCTGGAACGTCATGCCCAGCGTGAAGCTGAAGTAGACGAAATCCCAATAGGTCGGCTCCTTGGTGCCGGGAAAGTCGAAGCCGCGCGCATCCGCGCCGCCCTCGTCCTTCGCGTCGCCCTCGCTCCGCACATAGAACATATGGGCATAATGGAGGGCGTAGACCATGTTCGAGAAGATCCACGCCAGTGCCAGGGTCGCGATGACCAGAGCCATGGCCTCGATGCCGGGATCGTGCCTGTTCTCAAGTTCGGAGAAGATTGCGACGAGCACCACCAGCGAGACCGCGCCGGTGATCCCCAGCAGCAAGGTGCGATTGGCATCGTTCCGCGCAGCCGACTGGCGCATCTGATCCGGCCCGGCGCGGGCCAGCAAAGGCCAGACGGACAGCAGAAAGATACCGGCCGCCACGTCGAATCCCGCCATCATGGCATGGCGCCAGCCCAGGACCGGATGCAGCAGCGGCAGGCTGACAAGCAGGATCGCCGCAAAAGCGAGGAAGCGTATGGGCGCAAGGCGCCGTCCAAGGTCAAGAGCCATCGGCGCGACTATAGCGGGCGAAATTGCCTGCCGAACCTTGTTTCTTCATCTGCTAGCGCCGGCGCGCATCGCCGTTCGGGGCTCGCCAATCCCTGACTTTCCCGTTCTACAACGCAAGTCACGTCCACGCCCTTCTGTGCGCCAAGGTTAGGAACCTTTAGCAGAGTCCGGCATGGCCCCGCAGAACCCGGACGCGTCCAATAGCGACGCTCCCGCATTCTGCCGAATGCACCCCGCGCCTCAGAGCTTGCTCGTCAGCTCCGGCACGATCTGGAACAGGTCGCCCACCAGTCCGACGTCGGCCACCTGGAAGATCGGCGCGTCCTCGTCCTTGTTGATGGCGATGATTGTCTTGGAGTCTTTCATGCCGGCAAGGTGCTGGATGGCGCCGGAAATACCGACGGCGATGTAGACGTCCGGCGCCACGATCTTGCCGGTCTGGCCGACCTGATAATCATTGGGCACGAAGCCCGCGTCCACCGCCGCGCGCGAGGCGCCGACGGCGGCACCGAGCTTGTCGGCCAGCGGCTCGATGAGCGCCTTGTAATTCTCGCCGCTGCCCACGCCACGTCCACCGGACACGATGATCTTGGCGCTCGTCAGTTCGGGCCGCTCGGAGGCTGCGACCTCGGCGGACACGAAGCGCGCGGTGCCAGCGTCGCCGGTGCCGGACACGGCCTCCACCGGGGCCGATCCGCCCTCGGGCGCCGCCTTGTCGAAGGCGGTGCCGCGCACGGTGATGACCAGCTTGGCGTCACTCGTCTTCACCTGCGCGATGGCATTGCCGGCATAGATCGGGCGCGTGAACATGTCCGGCCCATCCACCGCGATGATGTCCGAAATCTGCATCACGTCGAGCAAGGCGGCGACGCGCGGCGCGATGTTCTTGCCGGTCGTCGTGGCCGGGGCGAGGAAGGCGTCATGATGCCCCATGAGGTCCACGATCAACGGTGCGACATTCTCGGGGAGCTGGTGCTCCAGCGCCGCATCATCGGCGAGATGGACCTTGGCGACGCCAGCAATCTTGGCGGCCTGCTCCGCCACCCCGGCGCAGCCCTTGCCCGCGACGAGCAGATGGACCTCGCCAAGCTGGGCGGCGGCGGTCACGACCGGCAGGGTCGCATCCTTGAGGGTGGCATTGTCATGCTCGACCAGAACCAGTGTCTTCATTATCCTGTCCCTTCATCCGCATCCCGTTCGCTTCGAGCGAAGTCGAGAAGCGTTGTGCGCGGCGTGTCTCGACTTCGCTCGACACGAACGGAAAAGTGATCGGTCGCTCAGGCGACCCCAAGCACCTTCAGCTTCTCGACCAGCTCATCCACGCTGTTCACCTTCACGCCCGCCTGCCGCTTGGCCGGCTCGGTCACCGTCAGCGTCGTCAGCCTCGGCGTCATGTCCACGCCGTAATCGGCCGGCGTCTTCTGCGCGAGCGGCTTGGACTTGGCCTTCATGATGTTGGGCAGTGAGGCATAGCGCGGCTCGTTCAAGCGCAGGTCGGTGGTCACGATGGCCGGCAGCTTAACCGCCACCGTTTCCAGCCCGCCGTCCACTTCGCGCGTCACATTCGCCGTGTCGCCCGAGACCTCGACCTTGCTGGCGAAGGTGCCCTGCGCCCAGCCGAGCAGTGCAGCGAGCATCTGGCCCGTCTGGTTGCTGTCATCGTCGATCGCCTGCTTGCCGAGGATCACCAGGCCCGGCTGCTCCTCATCGACAATCGCCTTCAGGAGCTTGGCCACCGCCAGCGGCTCGGCCACGCCCTCATGCGTGATCAGGATCGCGCGGTCCGCGCCCATGGCCAGCGCCGTGCGCAGTGTTTCCTGCGACTTCGCCTCGCCGATGGAGACCGCGACGATCTCGGTCGCCACGCCTTTTTCCTTCAGGCGAATGGCTTCCTCGACGGCAATCTCGTCAAAGGGGTTCATGCTGAGCTTGACGTTGGCGAGGTCCACACCGGACCCGTCCGCCTTCACGCGCGGCTTGAGATTGTAATCGAGCACCCGTTTTACGGGGACGAGGATTTTCATCTGCGCTCTCCTTAAGACATTCAAATATTAGTTGACGTTCACGTTAACGTCAACCGTGCGCGAGACTGGCGAATTCCGCCATGAGGGGTTGGAATTGCTCCATGGGCGGGAAGGTCTCGAAGCTGTGTCTGGCTTTCGTGACTGCCCAGGGCAGCGCTTCCGAGGTATAGGTTTCGAGGAAGGGTGGGTCCGTCGGTGGCACGTCCAGCAAGGTCGTGCGCACGTTGACGATCTCGTCCATGCCGTCCGGCCGCGTGAACACCCAGCTCAGGCAATGATCGCAGAAGAAATGCCGGGTTGCCCCGTGCAATCCACCGATCACCGGCTCGCCGGCGATCACTTGGAAACCGGTGAAGAGATAGCAGCTACTCAGCGAGAAAGCGCTCGCCGTCATCAGCTGGCAGCCGCGGCAGTGGCAGGCCGCCGTGAACAGCGGCGCTCCGGTCACCCGAAAGCGCAGCTTGCCACAGCGGCAACCGCCCTCTGCCGCGCCGTGCATCAGGCCAGCGCCTTCACCTCGGCCACGATCTTCTTGGCAGCATCGCCCAGATCGTCGGCCGGCACGATGGCGAGGCCGGAATTGGCGAGGATTTCCTTGCCCTGCGCCACATTGGTGCCCTCAAGCCGTACGACCAGCGGCACCGAGAGGTTCACTTCCTTGGCCGCCGCGACGATGCCCTCGGCAATGATATCGCAGCGCATGATGCCGCCGAAGATGTTGACCAGAATGCCTTTCACCGCCGGGTCGCTCAGAATGATCTTGAACGCCGCTGTCACCTTCTCCTTGGAGGCGCCGCCGCCCACATCGAGGAAGTTGGCCGGGAACATGCCATTGAGCTTGATGATATCCATCGTCGCCATGGCAAGGCCCGCGCCGTTGACCATGCAGCCGATGTCGCCATCCAGCTTGATGTAGGCGAGGTCGTACTTGCTCGCTTCCAGCTCGGCGGGGTCTTCCTCGGTCTCGTCGCGCAATTCCATCAGGTCCGGGTGGCGGAACAGGGCATTGCCGTCGAAGCCGACCTTGGCGTCCAGCACCTGGATCTTGCCGCCGGCGATGGCGAGCGGGTTGATCTCGATCTGGCTGGCATCAGTGCCAAGGAACGCCTTGTACAGCGCGCCGGCGACCTTGCTGGCCTGCTTGGCGAGATCACCGGAAAGCTCCAGCGCGGCAGCCACGCGGCGGCCATGATGCGGCATGAAGCCGGTCGCCGGGTCGATGGTGATGGTGTGGATCTTCTCGGGCGTGGAGTGCGCCACTTCCTCGATGTCCATGCCGCCCTCGGTCGAAGCGACCATGGCGATGCGGCCGCTGGCGCGGTCCACGAGCAGGGCGAGGTAGAATTCCTTTTCGATGTCGACGCCATCGGTGATGTACAGGCGGTTGACCTGCTTGCCGGCCTCACCGGTCTGGATCGTCACCAGCGTGTTGCCGAGCATGTCCTTGGCGTGCGCTTCGACTTCCTCGATCGTCTTGGCCAGCCGCACGCCACCCTTGGCATCCGGACCGAGCTCCTTGAACTTGCCCTTGCCGCGACCGCCGGCATGAATCTGCGCCTTCACCACATAGAGCGGGCCGGGGAGCGACTTCGCGGCTTCGACGGCTTCCGCCACGGTCAGCGCGGCATGGCCGGCGGGGACGGGGGCGCCAAATTTCGCGAGCAGTTCCTTGGCCTGATATTCATGGATGTTCATGCGTGCAGTATCCTGAGCCTGAGAAGAGGTTGGGTGCGCCATAGCCCAAGCCGACGCGGGCGTAATTTGCAAAGTTGCAAAATCGACGGTTCGGATATGCTAATTGCGCGTGGACCAGCGCGGCGCCGGTCAAGGTCTCGCGAGGCGGATTGGCTCGAAGACGTGCGTTACGTCAGATTGCGCAGCTAATCGCCGATGCTGTAGCCGCCCGCAGGATTTCTGGATCGCCCAACGTGCTCAAGTGGCGGACCATTTCGCTCACCGTCGTCCTGTTGGGGTCGATGCCGCGTCCATCGGTCAGCGTCGCGATCCGGCGAAGCTGCGCATTGCTCAGGCGATCCGTAAGGGTGCGCGCCATGCAGCCGGCCATAGGCTCGCTGAGGCCCGCGCGGACGAGCCCTGCGCGAATGCGACTTTCCGGCGTCGCGCAGCTGCTCAACAAAATGGCTGCGGGCAGGGCGAGGGCGGCAAGCGCGCGGACGGAAGTAAGCTTCATGCGCGGGAGAGTAGCCGGCCAGACGGCTCATGCCTAGAGCCTGCGTTTCGGCTGCTCTGTCTTGGCGCACAGGCGGGCGCAGCAACTTTGGCTTGAGTGCCTGCATGCTGGCCAGTCCGGCCTCGACCGGTTACACATCCGCCGCATCCTCCCTGCTGGAATGCGCAATATGATCGAGATGTTTTTCACCCGTTTCGCCAGCCGCATGGCGAGCTGGACGGGGCAGCCGTTCACCTTCGTTCTCGCCTTGAGCATCATCGTCATATGGGGGATCAGCGGGCCGATTTTTCAGTGGTCGGACACGTGGCAGCTGGTCATCAACACCGGCACGACGATCGTGACCTTTCTCATGGTGTTCCTGATCCAGAATGCCCAGAACCGCGACGCGAGCGCCATGCAGGTCAAGCTGGACGAGCTTATCCGCGCCATCGAGTCCGCGCAGAATGGCTATATCGGCATCGAGCATCTCACCGATGCGCAGATTTGCAGCCTGCGCGATGCCTTGGAGAAGGAAATCGACGCGGTGCCGGAATTGATCGCCCAGCGCCAGGTGGAGCTGAACAGGCTGATCGAGCGGCGCTGACAAAGCAAAACGGGCGCCGTTCGGGCGCCCGTTTCATGTGGAGGACTGGTCACTCAGCTCGGCATAGCCTGTGGATCGACCGGCCAGGGATGGGCCTTTGCGGGCTTCGAAACATCCGGCGATGCCGAAGCATTGGCTTGCGTCTTGTCGGACGACAGCGATTTGCCGATCCCCTGCCGGGCCGTATCCGTCTCGGACGTCTGGCGATGTTCCGCCAGCTTGTCCTTGAGCTCCTGAGCGCGCTTGCGGGCGCGATCCTTATACGGCTCGAGGCGTCCCTCATCGTTCATCTTCTTGAGCTTCGAGCCGATGAAGGCGGCGACCGCTCCATAGAAAAATGTTTTCAGCATGATGCTCTCCTGATTTGCGAAATTTTGCGAAGCACGTTTGCGTTGGCCGGCGAGGCCTTAGCGGCAGCGCACCTCGCCGCGTTCGATCGCTCGGCCCGCCACGGCGCCACCCGCAGCGCCGATGATCGTGCCGATCGTCTTGCTGCCACCGGGCGCGATGATGTTCCCGAGAACGCCACCGGCTAGGCCGCCAATGATCGCGCCGCGCGTACCGTCCGGCTTGCGGCAATAGTAGCCGCCGCGGTCGTCGCGATAGATCGGGTCATTGGCGCCCAGCACATAGCCATCATTGTTGGAGGCATAGCCGGGGCCGCCGCCAAGGCCCATGTCGCTGCACCCTGCGAGGGTCATGGTCGCGGCCGCGAGTGCGATGGCCGGTGTGCGAAATCCTGCGAAAGTCATGTCCTTGCCTTTCTGATCGTCCTGCCCTTGTTGGCAGAGATAACGGCTGGAAGGCGAGGTCGTTCCGAGGGCTCGCAGAACCTGCTCTGCTGCGCGCTCGCGTGCCGGATCAACTCAGGCGATGTTCCAGCGTCACCTCGGCATTGAGCAGCTTCGAGACCGGGCAGGTCTTCTTCGCCTCTTCCGCGATCCGCGCAAACTCATCGGGGTCGATGCCGGGCACGGTGGCTTCCAGCACCAAGTCGGAGCGGGTAATCGTAAATCCGCCGTCGCCCTGTTCGAGTTTGACCGAAGCCTTGGTGTCGAGCGACCCGTCGGCATAGCCGGCGCGCTCCAGCGCGAAGGAGAGCGCCATGGTGAAGCAACCGGCATGGGCCGCCGCGATCAGCTCCTCGGGATTGGTGCCGGGCTCATCGCCGAACCGCGTGCCAAAGCCATAGGGCTGCTCCTTGAGCACGCCGGATTGGGTGGTGAGGCGGCCTTTGCCGGCCTTGCCCATGCCTTCATATTGAGCCGATGCTGTCCGGGTGGTCATATGCTGTCTCCTTGAACGCGTTGCGCAATATCGTTGAACGAACGCCCCCCGCGCTCGGTTGCCTGAAGGGCGGCGTGCCAGATCGTACCATCTTTGCTGGAGGATTTGGCGACAATGCATGGGGGAGGCGTCGCCCGCCAAAGATATGGGCCGGAGACGCCATGCGCTCCGGCCCATATGGGATCGATTGAGTGGACGATGCCCGCTCCTTACTGGCAGGCGAGAGTGCCGAGCCGGAACTTGCCGATGATCCGGGGATCATTGGCAGGCGAGGCACTCGTCATAATCGGTGGACTCGCCCAGCTCGATCTTCTTGAGCTCGGCTGTGTTGTCCGCCTCCACGCCGCCCGCGAAGCCGGCGCGCTGGATGGACTTGGAGCGCAGATAATAGAGCGACTTCACGCCCAGCTCCCAGGCGCGGAAGTGGAGCATCAGCAGGTCCCACTTCTCCACGTCGGCCGGGATGAACAGATTCAAGGACTGCGCCTGATCGATGAACGGCGCGCGGTCGGCGGCCAGCTCGAGCAGCCAGCGCTGGTCGATCTCGAAGCTGGTCTTGAACGTGTCCTTCTCTTCCTGGGTCAGGAAGTCGAGATGCTGCACGCTGCCGCCCTTCTCGAGGATCGAGTTCCAGACATTGGTCGAATCCTTGGACTTCGCCGCGAGGATCTTCTCGAGATAGGGGTTCTTGACGATGAAGCTGCCCGAGAGCGTCTTGTGCGTGTAGATATTCGCCGGGATCGGCTCGATGCACGCCGAGGTGCCGCCGCAGATGATGCTGATCGACGCGGTGGGGGCGATCGCCATCTTGCAGGAGAAGCGCTCCATCACGCCCTGATCGGCCGCGTCGGGGCAGGGGCCGCGCTCTTGCGCCAGCACCATCGAGGCCTCGTTTGCCTTGGCGTTGATATGCTTGAAGATGCGCAGGTTCCAGCTCTTGGCCATGGCGCCTTCGAACGAGATGCCGCGCGCCTGCAGGAAGCTGTGGAAGCCCATGACGCCGAGGCCAACGGACCGCTCGCGGCCGGCGGAATATTTGGCGCGGGCCATCTCGTCGGGGGCGCGGTCGATATAATCCTGCAGCACATTGTCGAGGAAGCGCATGACGTCCTCGATGAACATCTTGTCGCCGTTCCACTCGTCCCAGGTTTCGAGGTTGAGCGAGGAGAGGCAGCACACGGCGGTGCGATCCTCGCCGAACTGGTCCTTGCCGGTCGGCAGGGTGATTTCCGAGCAGAGGTTGGAGGTGGAGACCTTCAGGCCCACGTCGCGATGATGCTTGGGCATCATCCGGTTCACCGTGTCCGAGAAGACGATGTAGGGCTCGCCGGTCGCCAGCCGCGTCTCGACCAGTTTCTGGAAAAGCGAGCGCGCATCGACGGTGGCGCGCACGCTGCCGTCCTTGGGACTCCGTAGCTGGAACTCGGCGCCCTTGCGCACCGCTTCCATGAACTCATCGGTGATGAGCACGCCATGATGCAGGTTGAGCGCCTTGCGGTTGAAGTCGCCCGATGGCTTGCGGATTTCGAGGAACTCCTCGATCTCCGGGTGCGAGACGTCCAGATAGCAGGCCGCCGAGCCGCGCCGCAGCGAGCCCTGGCTGATCGCGAGGGTGAGCGAATCCATCACGCGGACGAAGGGAATGATGCCGCTGGTCTTGCCGTTGAGGCCGACCGGCTCGCCGATGCCGCGGACGCTGCCCCAATAGGTGCCGATGCCGCCGCCGCGCGAGGCGAGCCAGACATTCTCGTTCCAGGTGTTGACGATGCCTTCCAGGCTGTCATCCACGCTGTTGAGATAGCAGGAGATGGGCAGGCCGCGCCCGGTGCCGCCATTGGAGAGCACGGGCGTCGCGGGCATGAACCACAGCTTGGAGATATAATCGTAGATGCGCTGGGCGTGCGCCTCATCGTCGGCATAAGCCGCCGCGACGCGCGCGAACAGATCCTGATAGGATTCGCCGGGCAGCAGATAGCGATCCTTGAGCGTCTCCTTGCCGAACTCCGTCAGCAGGGCATCGCGCGTGGAATCGGTCACTACATCGAAGCGGCGGGCGTCGATGGTGTTCGATGCTGCCGCCTTCTTGGGCGCCTTTTCAGGCGCATCGCCTGTCCGCACAGTCTCCATGATGCCCTCGCTGGCCAGCGTTGCTTCTGCCAAACCTTCCGCCTGCAAATCCCGAAACTCCATGATTCAACCCCCAATGTTCTTGCTTCGTTCGGTTTCGTCAAGCCTTGGCCGGAGAGACCTCAAATTCGGATGTCGGCGGGAACTTCCGCCGGGTTACGCGCCTTGGCGCGCTATCCAGAACATCACGAAGCACAATCTATAGCGTAGCCCCCGGACCCCTAACACTATTGATAGTGCCACAGATGATTGCGGATGCAAGGTATAATGGCGATCGCGGGGCCGCATTTCATCGACGAAATGACTCGGTTGGGCGATGTCTGCTTATGCTGCAGTGCAGCGACGCGCGGTCCTGCGCGGGCTTGCCGGAAAGCAAGCGCAGAAAGCGGGCCGGAAAAATAAAGATGTGGAAAAGGCCGGCCATCGGGACGGGCTTGGCGACGTGCACCGAATGCGCGCCCTCGTGATGCTGGCAAATCCGCCGAGGCCGCCTTATGGATCGGGCGAAGAGTCAGGCACAGAGGATTGTCGGCATGTCCCAAGGCATCATCATGATCATCGGCGCAATCGCGCTCATCATTCTGCTGGTGTGGGTTTTCCGGTCACGATTCGGAGCGGCGGACCATATCGATACCTCGGCCACCGCCGTGGGCGCGGTGACGGAAGCGGCACGCAACATCGCCGAAGAGGTCGCGCATAAGTTCGAGGGCAAGTCTGAGCCGCAGACGGCCGCAGCCGAGACGACACCGATCCCGGATGACTCCCTCGCAGCCCCGGCCCCGGCGGCGACAACGCCCAACGCCATCGGCATTCCTGCCGCCGTGGGCGCGCCGGACAATCTGCGCCTGCTCAAGGGCGTCGGGCCGAAGCTGGCTGCGCTGCTGACGGAACTCGGGATTACCCGCTTCGACCAGATCGCCGGCTGGAACGCGGCGGACATCGCGACGGTCGATGCCAATCTGGGCACGTTCAAAGGCCGCATCGTGCGCGACAATTGGGTGGAGCAAGCCGGCTTCCTTGCGCGCGGTGACACTGCCGGCTTCGAGGCGCGGTTCGGCAAGCTGAACGGCCCCGGCAACAGTTGAACGGACCCCCATTCTGACCGATCATCCTTCCAAGGCGGCGCCCGGCGCGCCCGCACCGTCGCATCTCCCGCTCGGCCATGTCCTGCTGCTGGCCGCGCTGACGGCGACCTTGCCGGCCGCCATCGAAGGCGTGTCGCCCGCCTTGCCGGCTATTGCGAGCGGCCTTGGGGCAGACCCCACTCATATGCCGACGGCGATGAGCGCGTTCGTGATCAGCTTCGCTATCGCGCAGCTGCTGGGCGGCATGTGCGCGGATGCGCTGGGCCGCCGGCCGGTTGTTATCGGCGGGTTGCTGCTATTTACGCTGGCGGGCCTGTTGGGTGCATTTGCGGAGAGCTTCCCGATGCTGCTCGCGGCTCGTGCGCTGCAGGGCGTCGGCGCAGCCGCAGCGGTGCTGCTGGCCCGCACGATGGTCCGCGATCAGCTTGGCCGGGAGGACGCCGCGCGCGCTCTGGCGCTGATCGGCATCATCATGGGGTTCACCCCGGCGCTGGCGCCACTCATCAGCGGCGTTCTGGTGGCGACAGGCGGCTGGCGTGCGCCCCTGGTGGCACTGGCCGTGATGGGCGGCGTGCTGGTCGTCGTGACGACCCTGCGCTTGCCGGAAACGCTGGCGCGCGAAGAGCGGCTCCCCTTTGATCTGCGCGCCTTGTTCCGCACCCTCTCAGGCCTTGCCCGGTCGCGCGCGTTGATGGCCTACATCATCGCGAACGCCTTTGCTTACAGCGGCATCCTGCTGTTTTCTTCCGCCGCGCCGCAAGTCATCATCGACTATCTCGGCGTCTCAGCCGCTGGGTATGCCGCGATGCTTTCGCTGGCGACGGCAGGGTTCATCGCCGGCAATTTCCTATCCTATCGTCTCGTCCGTCGCCTGGGCGTGGATGGCACCTTGCGGGTCGGCGTGCTGTTCCAGGCGGCCGGGCCGCTGGTCATGCTGCTGGCGGTCTCTGCGTGGCCGCACATATGGGTCGCGCTGGTGATCCCGCAGATGCTCTACACCATGGGTTGGGGCATCGTGCAGCCGCAGACGCAGGCGGGCGCCTTGTCCACCCATCCGCACAGCATCGGTCAGGCCTCGGCCTTGCTGGGCTTCGTCCAACTGGCGCTGGCCGGCCTGATCGTGGCGATTTTCTCGCGCGTGACGGCGGGAGAGCCGGCTTCGCTCGCTCTGGCCCTGATGGTTTGCGGCGGCATGGCGACGGTGTGCGCCTGGCATCTGGTGCCGCGCCAACGCGGCTGAGCCTTCAGGCTGCGATGGTGAGCGGCGCAGCCAGCGGCGGCTGATAGATCAGTTCGATGACGCCCCAATGCTGGCCCGCAATGGAGAGCGGCGCCACCACCTGCTTGAACAGCCCGCTTCTGCCCTGCGCCAGCGGGCGGCGACTCGTCCGCACGGTGAACGGTCGCGTGTTCCGCGCCAGCGCGCGCATGTGCGGCGCATTGAGCATCTGCCCCTGCTGGCCCTGATCGCTCGCTGGCTCCAGGGCTGCGGAGGGTTGCTCCATGCCCTGTATGGACAGAGCAAGCGCGCAAAAGGCGTTGCGGTCGAGGCAGTTGAAGCCAACCGGGCCCGGCAGCTGCCGCGCACCCTCCCGCCAGCCTGCCGCAATCCGCTCGATCAGAGGCTGGGCAGGATGGCTGAACAGCGGCGGATTGCTGCCCGCCAGCGGCTCATAATCGTCCGTAAAGATCTGATCGGCCGTGATCTCGCCGGCTGCGATGGCCTCCTCGACGGCAGAGGCCATGGCCGCCGCCGCTTCGGACGCAAAGCGGATATAAGGCGAATCCGGGATGTCGACACCGCTTTCGGCGAGATACTGGAGCAGCTGGTTGGTGTCCTCGCTCACGTCGATGACGCGCGTGGATAGCCGCTGGAGGCCGATGGCATTGTCGATGGAAGCATCGGCGAGGTCGGAGAGCCCGGTGCGGATTTCGCCGACCGAGCCGAGGATCGCGTGAATGTTGGCCGACACCGCTTCGCTATTGCCGGAGAGGCCGAGGATCAGATCCCGCAACCGCGCGACCAGCGCGGCGATCTCGCCCGAGGCGGCGTGGGCACCGTTGGCCTTTTCCGCGCCTTGAGCGATTCGATCGAGCATGGTCTGCGCTTCGTTGCGCAATTCGCGGATCGATCCTTCGATCTGCTGCGTGGCGAGGGCCGTCTCCTGCGCCAGCTTCTTCACTTCCGCCGCCACCACCGCGAAACCCCGTCCGGCGTCGCCGGCGCGGGCGGCCTCGATGGCCGCGTTGAGCGCGAGCAGGTTGGTCTGGCCGGCAATGCCGCTGATCACCTTGCTGGTGTCGCTCACGCTGGCAAGGGCGAGATTGAACCCGTCCAGCCGCTCGTGAATGCGGGAGACCTGATCGATCAGATCCAGCACATTCTGCGAGGCGGAGGCAAGCTGTGTGCTCGAATCATCGACTACCTTGCGCGCGGTGCTGGCCTGCGCGCGGGCCTGATCGGCATTGTCGCCTACGTCATCGCCCATCTGGCCGAGCGCGATCGCGGCATCTTCGAGCGTTTCGAGCATGGATGCCTGATCGGTGACGCGGTCGGCCAGCTCGGCAATGTCCACCTGCAGGTCGAGCGTGCGCAGGCCGAGCGCGCCGGTATGCTCGGCGACATGCAAGATCGTCGTTTCCAGCCGGTTCGTCATGTTCACGCGCTTTTGTCTCCCGCTCAAAGGGCGGTTTAGGAACAAGCGGTTAAAATGACGTTGTGCAGTGCGGTATTAGTGGCGCGCCGCCCTAATCTCGGGCGCCGAGCAGCGCTAGCACCACCGCGCTCACCACCAGCAGCAGGCCGATCACTTCGCTCCGGCGCAGGCGCTCGCGCAGATAGAAATGCGCAAAGCTGAGCGTGAAGACGACCTCGCTCTGGCCGACGATCCGCACCAGCGCTACCGGTGCCGTCGCAAAGCCGGTGAACCAGCAGGCCGAGCCGAGTGCGGAGAGAAAGCCGACCTGGCCCGAGACGCGCCATGTCTCGAACACCCTGCGCACCTGTTCCGGCTCGCGCCACAGCAGGTAGCCGCCCTGCATCACCGTCTGCAGGGCAACGGTGATGACCAGCACCGTCAGCGCGGCGGAAATGGGGTCGGGCGTGGCCACGTCCATCGTCGCGCGCCGAATGGCAATCGCCGTGAGCGCGAAGAAGAAGCCGGACGCGATGCCGTAGCGCGCGGCGGGCTGGCCGAGGGCGCGCAGAAAATCGCCCGCGCTCATCCGCTTGCCGCCGGTCGAGAGCAGCATGACGCCTACGACGCCAATGGCGATGCCGATCCAGGCCAGCAGGCTCAGGGTCTCGCCGAGCAACAGGATGGAGAGCAGGGCGCCCTGCGCAGCTTCCGTCTTGGAGTAGGCGGTGCCGACGACGAAATTGCGATGATGGAAGGCCATCAGCAGCAGATTCGTCGCCAGAATCTGCGCCAGTCCGCCCAATGCGCTGTAGATGACGGTGGCGCTGGAGAAGGCCGGGAACAGCCCGTCCCGCAGCAGGGCGTGATAGCCCAGCATCAGCACCGCCGCGAAGGGCAGGCCGTAGAGATAGCGCACAAGGCCAGCGGCATTCACGGACATCATCTGCCCGACGCGCCGCTGCACGGCCGTCCGCCACGCCTGAAGCAGGCCGGCCAGCAGCGTCGCCGGCAGCCAGATCGGCGAAGAAATCAACGCTGCGCCCTATGCCGGGTCAGGTTCATGCTTTCTCCAGCAGGCCTTCCCGGGCGATCTTCTCCTGCCAGACGAGCGGCGCGAGCTGGTGGACGTTGTTGCCTTCGCTATCCACCGCGACGGTGACGGGGAAGTCCTGCACCTCAAACTCGTAGATCGCTTCCATGCCTAGATCCTCGAAGCCGACCACCTTGCTGCCCTTGATCGCCCGCGCGACGAGATAGGCCGCGCCGCCGACCGCCATCAGATAAGCGCTCTTGGCCTCCTTGATCGCCTCGGTCGCCGCCGGGCCGCGCTCGGCCTTGCCGACGCAGGCAAGCAGGCCCTCGTCGAGCATCATCCGCATGAACTTGTCCATGCGGGTCGCGGTCGTCGGGCCAGCCGGGCCGACCACTTCCTCGCCCACCGGATCGACCGGACCGACATAATAGATCACGCGGCCCTTGAACTCGACCGGCAGTTGCTCGCCCTTGGCCAGCATGTCCTGAATGCGCTTGTGGGCGGCATCGCGGCCGGTGAGCATCTTGCCGTTGAGCAGCAGGCGGTCGCCCTGCTTCCAGCTCTGCACCATCTGGGGCGTGAGCGCATCGAGATCGACGCAGATCGCTTCGGCGCTCGGCTTCCAGTCCACCTTGGGCCATTCATCGAGCTTGGGCGCTTCCAAATAGGCGGGGCCGGAGCCATCCAGCGAGAAATGCGCGTGGCGCGTGGCGGCGCAATTGGGGATCATCGCCACTGGCTTGCCCGCCGCATGGCAGGGCGCATCGAGGATCTTGACGTCGAGGATCGTAGCAAGCCCGCCCAGACCCTGCGCGCCGATGCCGAGCGCGTTCACCTTGTCGAAAATCTCGATGCGCAGCGCCTCGATGTCCGTCTGCGGCCCGCGCGCCTTGAGGCTCGCCATGTCGATCTGCTCCATCAGCGCCTTCTTGGCGAGGTGGACGCAATGCTCGGCCGTGCCGCCGATGCCGATGCCGAGCATCCCCGGCGGGCACCAGCCGGCGCCCATTTGCGGCAGCATTTCAAGCACCCAGTCGACGATATTGTCAGCCGGGTTCATCATCTTGAACTTGGACTTGTTCTCGCTGCCACCGCCCTTGGCCGCGACATCGACATGGACATGATGGCCCGGCACCATTTCGACATGAAGCACGCAGGGCGTGTTGTCCTTGGTATTCCGCCGCGTGAAGGCGGGGTCGGCCAGCACGGATGCGCGCAGCTTGTTCTCGGGGTTGAGATAAGCGCGACGCACGCCCTCGTCGACGACCTCCTGCAGCGACTTGCTGGTGTCGTCGAGGCGGCAATCCATGCCCCACTTCACGAACACGTTGACGATGCCAGTATCCTGGCAGATCGGGCGATGGCCCTCGGCGCACATGCGGCTGTTGGTGAGGATCTGCGCGATGGCGTCCTTCGCCGCCGGCCCTTGCTCCGCTTCATAGGCGGTGCCCAGCGCGCGGATATAATCCATCGGGTGATAGTAGCTGATGAATTGAAGCGCATCGGCGACGCTTTCGATCAGGTCGGCGGTCTTGATGGTCACGGTCATGGCGCGCGTGAGACTCCCGGCAAATGGCAAGGAAAGGCGGTTTGGATGCCGCGCGCTATACGCCTTTGGCCTGCGCAGGCAAGCGCTCGACGCCGTTGCGGTGCGGGCCGATCCGCGCAATAACCGCTCAGCGGCGCGCTCATGACGCCGCGGGCAGGAAGGATGCATCTATGTTCCGGATCATCGGCTATATCGTCGTCGGCCTCATCGTTGGCGTCTTCGCGCGCTTCTTCTATCCCGGCGCCGTGGACCTCGGCTGGATCGCCACGATCCTGCTCGGCATCGGCGGTGGCATCATCGGCGGCTTCTTCGCGGGGCTGATGGATGGCAAGAGCGGCAACTTCCGCCCGGTCGGCTTCATCGGCTCCGTGCTCGGTGGGATGCTGCTGATCTTCATCGTGCGATCATTGAGCTAGGCGCGGTCAAGCCTAGGAACCGCCTTGTGTTCCTGTGAAAACAGGAACCCAGGGCACAACCGCTGTCCCCCGCCGCCCTGGGCTCCTGCTTCCGCAGGAGCACCGCGTCATCGGTAAGAGGTAACGCCGATTATTCGGCCGCGCTCGAACTGTTAAGTGGCGCAAACAGGGGCAGTGCGGCCACGTCATCCGGCGCAAGGGTGAGGCCGAAAACCTCCGCCAGCGTTGCCCGATACTCTTCCGGAGCGGCAATATCTCGGATTTCGCGGTTAGACCCCCGCGCGATCGAGAAACTCCGCTCGGTCAGCGCGGCAAAGCCGTCGGGCAGGACGATGCTGACAATGTGCAGGGTCGTAAAGCGCGAGGCCGCCCGCGTGGAGGTCCAGTGGTTGCACTGCTCCAGATCGATGGGTGCCACCGGATCGAGGTGGAACGCATATTGCGGTTGCCAGTCGTCGGTCTCCACGCTGCGCCCGTCGGTGGAGGCCGTCGGGCCGGCGCGCTCCAGCAGCCATTCGCCGAGGACGTCGCCGGGCTGGCCGGTCCGGCGCAGGCGATGGCTGGCCCCGTCGGGCGTCGGGGCCTCGGCGCCGTCCTGCAAGGGGAGGGGCGGCACGAAACTGCCGCCAAATCCGGCATCGGCCACCCAAGGCTGGCCTTCGATCTCAAGCAGCAACAGAGTATGCGTGCGCGGCGGGATGTCGCCGGGCGCCGCGCCGAGCAACACCCGCGCGAGCAGCGGTCTGGCCGGCAGGCCAAGCGTGCCCAGCATGTCGGCAAACAGCCGGTTCTGCTCGAAGCAATAGCCGCCGCGCCGCCGGGTGACGAGCTTGTCGAACACGCTGTTCCCGTCGATCAGGATCGGGCGGCCCAGGCGCACATCCAGATTCTCGAACGCGATGCGCCGGCGCTGCGCCGCCTGAAGAATGGCGAGGCCGTCGGCATCGGGCGCCGGCGCGGACTCAAGGCCGAGGCGGGTCAGATAGGCGTCGAGGCGGGCGGCGGCGGTCATGGCAGGCTCGCCCCGGTCAGGCCGCGTCGAGGCTATCGAGCGCCTCGCTGGCTTCCATCCAGCTCTGTTCGGCCTGTTCGATGGCGCCGTCCAGCTTGGCGCGCCGCTGCATCAGTTCGCTCATCGTCCGGTCCTTTTCCTGCGGGCCAGCCTTTGCCGGATCGAACAGGGCGAGATCGATCCGCGAGCGCTCGGCGGTGAGATCGGCCAGCGCTTTCTCTGTCTTCTTCACAGCCGCCTGCAGCGCCTTGTAGCGCTCCCGTGCCTGGGCGTTCGCGCGACGATCGGCCTTGCGGTCGTTCTTGGACCCGCTCTCCTTCGCCGGGGCACTGGCACCGCGCCCGAGCACGAAGTCGGTATAATCCTCAAGGCTGCCGTCAAAAGGCTGCGCCAGTCCGCTATCGACCAGCACCAGCCGGTCGGCGACCAGCTCGATCATGTGCCGGTCGTGGCTGACGATCACCACCGCGCCGGAATAGCTGTTGAGCGCCTGGACCAGTGCCTCGCGGCTATCGACGTCGAGGTGGTTGGTCGGCTCGTCGAGGATCAGCAGGTGCGGCGCGTGGCGGGTGATCAGCGCCAACGCCAGCCGCGCGCGTTCGCCGCCCGAGAGCGACCCGACCTTCTGGGTCGCCCTTATGCCCGAAAAGCCGAACCGCCCAAGCTGCGCCCGCACCGCGCCGGGGGTGGCGCCCTTCATCTGCCGGGTCATGTGCTCCAGCGGGGTGTCTTCCGTATCCAGCTCTTCCACTTGATATTGGGTGAAATAGCCGACGTTCATCTTGCCCGAGGCGTTCATCGCGCCGTCCATGGCCGGCAATTGCGCGGCCAGTAGCCGGGCCAGCGTCGTCTTGCCGTTGCCGTTCTTGCCGAGCAGCGCGATGCGGTCATCGGGGTCGATGCGCAGATTGAGGCGCTGGAGGATCGGGGTCTCATTGTAGCCGACCGACGCCATATCGAGCGTGATGAGCGGCGGGCGCAGCGCTTCGGGATCGGGGAAGTCGAAAGAGAGGCTGGGGTCTTCCAGGGCAGCGGCGATGGGCTGCATCTTGGCCAGGGCCTTGGCCCGCGATTGCGCCTGCTTGGCCGTGCTGGCGCGCGCGCTGTTGCGCGCGACATAATCCTGCAGCTTGGCACGCTCTGCCGCCTGCTTCTCGCGGGCCGATTCGAGCTGGGCGAGCCGCTCGGCGCGCTGCCGCTCGAACGCGTCATAGCCACCCGGATAAAGGGTGATCTTGCCGCCCTCCAGATGCAGGATGTGGTCCACCACATTATTGAGCAGGTCGCGCTCGTGGCTGATCACCAGCACCGTGCCGCGATATTCTTTGAGAAAGCTTTCCAGCCACAGGGTCGCTTCGAGGTCGAGGTGGTTGGATGGCTCGTCGAGCAGGAGCAGGTCCGGCTCGGAGAAGAGCAGGGCGCCCAGCGCGACACGCATCTTCCACCCGCCCGAGAAGCTGTCGAGCGGCCGGTTCTGCATCTCTTCATCGAAACCGAGGCCCGTGAGGATGCGACCCGCGCGCGCGGGCGCGGCGTAGGCATCGATGGCGATCAGGCGATCGTGCAGGTCGCCCAGCCGGTCCGGGTCTTCGCACGTCTCGCTCTCCACCAGCAGCGCAGCGCGCTCGGTATCGGCAGCGAGCACGGTGTCGAACGGCGTGGCGCTGCCGCTCGGCGCTTCCTGCGCGATATAGCCCAGCCGCGTGTCACGGGGCATGTCGACCGATCCACCATCGGGGTCGAGGTCGCCGATGATCGTCTTCATCAGGGTGGACTTGCCGGCGCCATTGCGGCCGATCAGGCCGACCCGCGACCGGGGCGGCAATGCCGCGCTCGCGGCATCGAGAATGACACGGCCCCCCAGCCGCACGGTGATATCATTGATGGTCAGCATGGCGCGCCGTTAGCACAAGCGCAGCGCAGGTCGCCCGGAAAATTCTGTCCGCCCGCGTGTGTTTGCGGATCTAGCCGGCCAGCGCAGCCGTCTCCGCATCGCCGTCGCCGGGACCGACGCAGTAGAAACAGAGCTTGTTCCCATCGAGATCACGCACATAGGCGGCGTAGAAGGCCTGACTCCCATCGGCACTACGCAGACCAGGCGGGCCTTCATCCACCCCGCCCATTTCGATGGCCTTGCCATGTAGGCGCCGCACCTTCTCCCGCGTGCGCTGGCCCATGGCGACCATCGCCCCATTGCCGGGGGTCGCCGGTCCGCCATTGAAGGGCTTGGCGACGCCAAACATCGGTTTGCTCCAGCTGGCGCCCCAGGCCGCGATATGCGGCAGCTCCAGCAACCTTCGGATGCCGACACTGCCGAACAGCGCATCATAGAAGGCCATGGCGCGCTGCAGGTCATTGGTGCCCACCGTCGTGTAGCCGATCATGGGTGCCTCTCCACCGGGATGGACCGCTTGCCCGACTCAACGCCGCGCGAACCAGCGGCTCCATACAGTAGAATTCGGCTGGTGCTAACCGGTCCCGCTCCACGCTAGTTCTGCCGCCCCGAATTGAAACGCTTCGCATGGGCGGGTCCCTATCGCCCGCAGGGCGACCGAGGCTGTCAGCCCTGCTCGTCTCCCTTGCAGGCGCCGACCCGCTTGGCATCTACTGTCATCTTCATCGTCATCTCGCCTGCGGCGTCCCCGCCTTGGGCCTTTGAGGCCATTTCCATCCGGTAGCGGTCGGGGGCATATTCGCCGTCCATCTTCATTTCCATGCGGCCCTGCGCGCCGCCATCGCATTTGAGTAGCGCGGAAATCTTACCATTTTTCATCGTGAAGTGATCATATTTGCAGCTCTTGTCGTGCTCGCCGGGGAATAAGGCCTTCTGCTCCTTCACATCCTCCTCGGTCACGCAACTGGTGAAGCTTCGCCCGGCGCCCATCTGCGCCTTCATGTGATCACGCGCTTCGGCCGGCAGACCGGGCATCTCGATCTCCTGCACCGTCATCTGGCCTTCCCACCGGCCGGGGCTGACCATGACGCCATCGCCGCCGGCAGCCGCCACTTGCTGCTGCACTTCCTCGGGCGTCGCGTTGGTCGCCGAAACATCCGGGCCGCTATCGCAGCCGGAGAGGACAAGAAGGGTAGGGGTGATCAGAAAAACGGCGCGCATGGGCATATCCTCGTCGCAAGGCCCGGCACCTGTGTGTCCAAGCTCGTCCGGCCGGTGATGGAGGTTTCGCCTGCGCGGGGCAAGCCCGAGAATAAGGCGCGGGGGGTCGGATCGGCCGTAAAGCCTGACTGATGCTCACCCCATATCATGATGGCGGGCCCAGTCATCGTCGATCCCGCTTTGTTCTTCCGCCCCATTGCCGCCGGCGGCCACAATCGCCATATTCCCCCTATGGCGATCCAGATCCGCACGACTCTAGCCGAGCCCCAAACCGACCAGTCCTTCGTTCCCCATCGTCCGGCACGCCCGGAGAAGGCGGAGGGCGGCAGGCGTTTCAAGCTGGTGAGCGATTATCAGCCGGCCGGCGACCAGCCGACCGCCATTGCCGAGCTGGTCGAGGCGGCCGAGGCTGGCGAGAAGGATCAGGTGCTGCTCGGCGTCACCGGGTCGGGCAAGACCTTCACCATGGCGAAGGTGATCGAAGCGGTACAGCGCCCCGCGCTGGTGCTGGCGCCCAACAAGATCCTCGCCGCCCAGCTCTATGGGGAGTTCAAGAGCTTCTTCCCTGACAATGCGGTGGAATATTTCGTCAGCTATTATGATTACTACCAGCCCGAGGCCTATGTGCCCCGCTCGGATACGTACATCGAGAAAGAGTCGAGCGTGAACGAGGGGATCGACCGGATGCGCCACTCGGCGACCCGGTCGCTGCTGGAGCGCGATGACGTGATCATCGTCGCGTCCGTCTCGTGCATTTACGGTATCGGTTCGGTCGAGACCTATTCAGCGATGACCTTCAGCCTCAAGAAGGGCGAGAGCGCCGATCAGCGGGAGATCATCCGCAAGCTTGTGGCGCTGCAATATAAGCGCAACGATGCCGCCTTCGCGCGCGGCAATTTCCGCGTGCGCGGCGACAATCTGGAGATTTTCCCGAGCCACTATGAGGATAATGCCTGGCGGATCAGCTTCTTCGGCGACGAGATCGAGGAGATTGTGGAGTTCGATCCGCTGACAGGCAAGAAGGCGGCGAGCCTCGATTACGTCAAGGTCTTCCCCAATTCGCACCACGTTACCCCCGGCCCGACGCTCAAGCAGGCGATGGAGGCGATCCGCCATGAGCTGACCGAGCGGCTGAAGGAGCTGCTCGAGGAGGGTAAGTTGCTGGAGGCGCAGCGGCTGGAGCAGCGCACCAATTTCGATCTGGAGATGATCGCGGCGACTGGTTCCTGCGCCGGCATCGAGAATTACTCCCGCTTCCTCACCGGTCGCCTGCCGGGTGAGCCGCCGCCGACTTTGTTCGAGTATCTGCCGGAAAACGCGATCCTGTTCGTGGATGAGAGCCACCAGACCGTGCCGCAGATCGGCGCGATGGCGCGGGGCGATCATCGCCGCAAGGTGACGCTCGCCGAATATGGCTTCCGCCTGCCGAGCTGCATCGACAACCGCCCGCTGCGCTTCAATGAATGGGATGCGATGCGCCCGCAGACGGTCAGCGTCTCCGCCACGCCCGGCAACTGGGAGATGGAGCAGACCGGCGGCACCTTCTCCGAGCAGGTCATCCGCCCGACCGGTCTCATCGATCCGCCGGTGGAGATCAAGCCGGTCGAGGATCAGGTGGACGACCTGATCCATGAAGCCAAGCTGACCGCGCAAAAGGGCTACCGCACGCTCGTGACCACGCTCACCAAGCGCATGGCCGAGGATTTGACCGAGTTCATGCATGAGGCAGGCCTCAAGGTCCGCTACATGCACAGCGATGTCGAGACGCTGGAGCGCATTGAGCTGATCCGCGACTTGCGCCTGGGCGTCTATGACGTGCTCGTGGGCATCAACCTGCTGCGCGAGGGCCTGGATATTCCCGAATGCGGCCTCGTCGCCATTCTCGATGCCGACAAGGAAGGCTTTCTGCGCTCGGAAACCAGCCTCATCCAGACCATCGGCCGCGCCGCGCGCAACATCGATGGCCGCGTGATCCTCTATGCCGACCGCATGACAGGCTCGATGGAGCGCGCGCTCAACGAAACGAACCGTCGCCGCGAGAAGCAGGTCGCCTATAATCTGGAACATGGCATCACGCCGGAAAGCGTGAAGAAGCAGATCGGCGACATCATCGCCCATGTCGCCAGCAAGGATCAGGTGACCGTCGACACCGGCCTCGACGATGCGCCGCACATGGTGGGCCACAATCTGCGCGCCTATATCGAGGATCTCGAAAAGAAGATGCGCACCGCTGCCGCCGACCTCGAGTTCGAGGAAGCCGGCCGCCTGCGTGACCAGATCCGCAAGCTGGAAGCCGAGGAACTGGGGCTCCCCGTCGATCAGCAAGTCACCGCCAATGCCGGGCGCTATCTTGGCCGCGCAACGGAGGGCAAGCCCGGTACGCGCAAGATGCGCTATGGCAAGACGCAGCGAAAAATGGGGCGCTAGCCTCACAAACGGTGGAGACTTTTCGCGGGTCAATTTCGTTTGACAGCAAGTAGACGAAGTCTACAAGCCGGCACCGCCGCGACACTCGGATTTCATGCAGGCGCATCCGCCGAGCATCGCTTTTGCTCAGCGTTCATTCATGCTGCTGTCCTGTAAGGTCTTCAGCTTAGAAAGCGAAGTGAACCCAGGGTGTTGCGGCTGCGAGAAGGTGGGTATAATCCCGCTTGTCGATAGTGACTTATTCATGTAATACAGTTCGAGCTAAGGGGCGCCTAGGCGGCGAAACTCATGAACTATGAAGCGAACATGAAATACGGCGTGTCCAGTGTGGACCCGGAAGAGGCCGAGAGTCGGCAGAAGCGGCGGCGCCTGCTGCTGGTCGTTGGCGCGCTGGTCGCGTTGGCGGTCATCGCCATGCTGGCCTATCGATTCTTCGGCGGTTCGGGCGATCAGGGCGAGCAGGTCAGCCAGGTGGCAATCGTCACCGTCGCCGTGCCCGCGCAGGAAGCCGTGACGCGCACCGCCAATGCCACCGGCTCGCTGGCAGCGCGGGTGGATATGCCCGTCGGCGTGGTTGGCGAGGGTGGCCGCGTGGTCGCCGTTCATGTTCAGCCGGGCGACTGGGTCGGCGCGAATCAGATTCTCGCGACCATCGAGCGATCGGTGCAGGCCCAGCAGATTACCCAGCTCGAAGCGTCCGTGCAGGTCGCTCGGGCCGACGCCAAGCTGGCCCAGAACAATCTTGATCGCGCCAAGGCGCTGGTGAGCGACGGGTTCGTGTCCCGCGCTGACATCGACCAGAAGACCGCGACGCGCGATGCTGCCGTGGCCCGGGTCAATGTGGCGGTGGCGCAGCTCAACCAGATGCGCGCGCAGGTCGGGCGGCTGGATATTCGCGCGCCGGCCGCAGGGCTGGTGCTCACGCGTTCGGTCGAGCCGGGTCAGGTCGTCTCCGGCGGCAGTGGCGTGCTGTTCCGCATCGCGCGCGCGGGCGAAATGGAAATGAAGGCACTGCTCTCCGAAGATGAGCTGGCCTTGCTGTCCGAAGGTGCCGTAGCACGCGTGACGCCTGTCGGCATGACGCAGAGCTTCGAGGGCCGCGTGTGGCAGATCGCGCCGGTGATCGACCAGACGTCGCGCCAGGGCATCGTCCGCATCGCCGTGCCTTATAATGCCGCGCTGCGTCCGGGTGGTTTCGCTAATGCGGAGATTGCTATGGAGCGCGTGTCGGCAGCGGTCCTGCCGGAGTCCGCGATTCAGAGCGACCCGAAGGGCAGCTATGTCTACGTCGTCGGCAAGGATAACAAGGTCGAGCGCCGGTCGGTGAAGACGGGCGCCGTGACAACGCGGGGCATCGCGGTGGTGCAGGGGCTCAATGGTTCGGAGCGCGTCGTGCTCTATGCCGGCGGCTTCCTCAGCCCGGGCGAGACGGTCAAGCCCCGGCTCGCGAAGAGTGCAACGGACGGAAGGGCTGGCGGCTGACCGGCGACGCCTGACAGGGCGACGTCTAACAGGCGACGTCTAACAGGGCGCCGCTGCTTGTGGCGGCCGTCACACGCTAGATTGGCAGGACAGACGAGATGAGTCTTCGCAACATATCGGCCTGGAGCATCCGCAATCCGGTGCCGCCGATCGTGCTCTTCATCGGCCTGCTGCTGGCGGGCATCATTGCGTTCAGCCGCATGGCCGTCGTGGATAATCCGGACATCGATTTTCCGGCCGTCAACGTCACGATCAGCCAGCCGGGCGCCGCGCCGACGGAAATCGAGACACAGATCACCCAGCGCGTCGAGGCGGCGGTGCGGTCGATCAATGGCGTCGATGAAATCCAGTCGACGGCCAGCGAAGGATCGAGCCAGACCTTCGTCCAGTTCCAGATCGGCGTCGATTCCAACGTCGCGACCCAGGAAGTGAAGAACGCGGTCGACCAGATCCGCAGCGATCTGCCCGATGGCATTCTCGAACCGTTCGTCCAGAAGGTCGAAGTCGGCGGCGCCGAGATCGCGTTTTTCTCGGTCCAGGCTTCGGACATGACGATCGAGCAGCTGAGCTGGTTCGTCGACGATACGGTGGCCAAGCGCCTGCTCGGCATCGAAGGCATGGCGCGCGTCGGGCGCGGCGGCGGCGTCGATCGCGAGATCCGCGTGACGCTGGATCCGGCCAAGATGCAGTCGCTCGGTGTCACGGCGTCCCAGGTCAATCAGGCGCTGCGTCAGGTGAACGTCAACGCGGCGGGCGGCCAGGCGGAGATCGCCGGCTCGCGCCAGTCGGTGCGCGTGCTGGGCAATGCGCAGGATGCCTACAGCCTCGGCCAGACCCAGATATCGCTGGGCAACGGCCGCACGATCCTGCTGGCGGACATCGCCAGCGTGACCGATGGATATGGCGAGCAGAAGCGCTTGGCCAAGGTCGGCGGCAAGCAGGTCGTCAACTTCTCCATCGAGCGCGCCAAGGGCGCATCGGACGTCAGCGTCTTCGATGAAACGCTCAAGGTGTTGAAGCAGCTTGAGACGGAAAATCCCGGCATTCGCTTCTACCAGCGCTTCAACAGCGTGAACTATACCAAGAGCCAGTATAGCAGCTCGATGCACGCTCTCATCGAGGGTGCGGTGCTCGCCGTCATCGTGGTGTTCATCTTCCTGCGCGACTGGCGTGCGACGGTGATCAGCGCCATCGCCATTCCGCTCTCGGCGATCCCGACCTTCTATTTCATGGATTTGATGGGGTTCAACCTGAACTCCCTGTCCCTGCTCGCGCTCGGTCTGGTGGCCGGCGTGCTGGTCGACGATGCGATCGTGGAGATCGAGAACATCGTGCGGCACATGCGCATGGGCAAAACGGCTTATCAGGCCTCCATCGACGCGGCGGATGAGATCGGCCTCGCGGTGGTTGCAACGACGATGTCCATCGTCGCGGTGTTCTTCCCGGTCGCCTTGATGCCCGGCATCACCGGTCAGTTCTTCAAGAATTTCGGCTTCACGGTCGTCATCGCCGTGCTGATCAGCCTTGCCGTCGCGCGCATGATCACGCCGCTGGTCGCCGCTTACTTCCTCGAACATCATGGCGAGGAGAAGCATGGCGAAGGCTGGCTGATGGACCGCTATATGAGCCTGCTTGGCTGGGCACTCGATGATCGCAAGGCCAAGGCTTATGCCCGTGGCGGCGGGCTGGGGCGGCGGATTCGCGCACGCTTCCTCGATCATCGCGTCTGGATGATGGGCTTTGGTCTGGCAGCCTTCGCCTTGACCGTCATCCTGCTCATCTCGATGCCCAAGCAGTTCGAGCCCAATGCCGATCAGGATTTCAGCCGGATCAACATCGAGGCAGTGCCGGGCACCACGCTCCGGCAGAGCGAGGCCATTGCCGATCAGGTGACCGAGCTGCTGAACAAGCAGCCGGAAGTCGATACCGCCATGGCGAACGTCGGCGAAGGCAATGCCCGTATCTTCATCACGCTCAAGAAGGACCGCAAGCGGACCAGCATCGAGTTCGAGCGCGAACTGGCGCCTCGCCTCGCGGAAATAGCGGACGCGCGCGTCTCGTTCGCGTCCCAGCAGGGCGGGTTCGGCACGGGACGCGATATTTCCGTGATGCTCTCCGGCTCTGACCCGGCGCTTCTGGAAGAGACGGCGACGAAGGTTGCCGAAGAGATGAAGAGCCTGCCCGGTGTGGTGGCGCCGCGCGTCAATGCCGACATGCAGCGGCCGGAGCTCATCATCCGTCCGCGGCTCGATCTGGCGGCGCAACTTGGCGTCACGACGTCCGCGCTCAGCCAGACGATCCGCATCGCGACGCTGGGCGATATCGACCAGAATAGCGCGAAATTCTCGCTGTCCGATCGTCAGGTGCCCATCCGGGTCATGCTGCCGGAATCGGCGCGGCGCGATCTCTCGAACATCGAGAACTTGCCTGTCCCCACGGCGGGCGGCGGCACCGTGCCGCTCAGCCGCGTCGCCGAGATCAGCTTCGGCTCCGGGCCCACCTCCATCCAGCGTTATGCCCAGCAGCGCCGCATCTTCGTCGGTGCGGATCTGGCGCAGGGCGCGGTCAAGGGTCCTGTCATGGAGGCGATCAACAAGCTGCCGACCATGCGCAACCTGCCGCAGGGCGTGAGCAATCAGGCTGTCGGCAGCGATCGCTGGCAGGAGGAGTTGATCCAGAACTTCGTCATCGCCGTGACCTCTGGCGTGCTGCTGGTCTTCGCGGTGCTGGTGCTGCTCTACAAGCGATTCATCTCGCCGCTGGTGAACATGTGCTCGCTGGCGCTGGCGCCCTTGGGTGGCCTGCTGCTGATGCTGGTGATGAACGAGCCGCTCTCGCTGCCGGTCTATATCGGCCTGCTCATGCTGCTGGGCATCGTCGGCAAGAACTCGATCCTGCTGATCGACTTCGCGCTGGAGGAGATGGACAAGGGCGTGCCCAAGTTCGAGGCGATCATGGAAGCCGGCCACAAGCGCGCCCAGCCGATCGTGATGACGACAGTTGCCATGACCGCCGGCATGGTGCCGACCGCGCTCTCGCTCACGGGTGATGGCGCTTGGCGCTCGCCGATGGGCATCACCGTGATCGGCGGCCTCATCCTCTCGACGCTGCTCACCCTCGCGATCGTGCCGGCGGCGTTCAGCCTCGCTGATGGCGTGGAAAAGCGGATCGGCCCGTGGCTGCGCCGCCGGGTGCTGACCTATGACGGCAAGGGCGAGGCCGCTCAGCCAGCCGAATAAGCAGGGGTTTCAGGAACTCTTGTCGCTGGCGGGACTTCTTCCGGCAGCGGCTTGGTTCGCGTGCGGGGATGGACCTGTTGCGCGATGCCTTGCCGGATGACCCAGGGGCAGCACTCGGCTAGAGACGTCGCATGATCAAGGTTCCCGTCCATAGCGGCGTGCGGCAGATGCGCATCATTGCGACCGGGTTGCTGGTCGTGATGGCGATTGCCTATGTGTCGGCGCGTCGGTTCGAGGACCTGCATCCGGCTTTGGGCTTCGTTCGGGCGTTTGCGGAAGCGGCCATGGTCGGCGGATTGGCCGACTGGTTCGCGGTTACTGCGCTGTTCCGTCATCCGCTGGGCTTGCCGATCCCGCACACTGCGATCATCCCCCGCAACAAGGACCGCATCGGCGATACGCTGGCCGTCTTCCTGCGCGACAATTTCCTCACGCCCGCCGTCGTCGCTCGCCGCATGGGCCGGCTGGATGTCGCCGGCGCGGCCGGGCGCGTGCTGGCGGCGCCGGCCGCCGGCGATGGACGGCTGCGCCGTGGCGCCTCCCGCTTGCTGGCCGATTCTCTGGAAGCGCTGGATGATGAGCGGCTAGGCGGGATGCTCAAGGGCGTGCTGGTCCAGCGCATCGGCCAACTCAATGCCGCGCCCCTGCTGGGCCAGTTGCTCGCCGCCGCCATGAAGGACGGGCGCCACCAGCCGGTGCTCGACGCCCTGATCCGCTGGGGCGCGCGGACGCTGGAAGCCAATCGCGAGCTCATCCGCCAGATCGTGCATGAGCGCTCGGGCAAGATCATGCGCTTCACGGGGCTCGACGAGACCTTGGCCAACAAGATCATCGACGGGCTGGACAGGCTGCTGCAGGAGGCTGCTGACGACCCCGAGCACCGTCTGCGCTCCAAGGTGGAGGAGGGGCTGGCGACCCTTGCGGACGATCTCCAGACCGATCCCAAGATGCAGGCGCGTGTCGACCGCATCCGCGACGAGATGATCGCTAACCCGGCCATGCAGCGCTGGCTGGATGGCATCTGGCAAGCCGCTCGCGAGGCCATGCTGCGCGCCGCACGTGATCCGCAGGCAGCGCTCGCCGGGCGGATGGGCGAGGTGGTGCGCCAGCTTGGCGAAACGCTCCGCGACGATCCCGCGCTCAAGCATGTGGTCAATCGTTTCGCCCGGCGCGTCGCGGTCGGCACGGCGGCGCGCTACGGCGACAGCATCGTCCTGCTGGTCTCCGAAACCGTGCGCAGTTGGGACGCGCGAACGATCACCGGGCGGCTGGAAAATGCGGTCGGGCGCGATCTGCAATATATCCGTATCAACGGCACCCTTGTCGGCGGGTTGGTCGGTCTCACGCTGCACAGCCTGAGCTATCTGTTCTAGAAAATCCGCTCCTGCCTGCGCGCCGTGAGGTTTTATCCGTTCGCGGGTGACAAATGCGGCGGAGGGGATTAGGAGCGCGGCCGTGTTGCATATGCGCCGCCTTGTTCATTCGCACCGCTGCTGGGCTGCCACGCTGCTCGGCCTCGCGTTGCTGTTCAAGGCGCTGATGCCGGCGGGCTTCATGCCGGTCGTCAGCGGTAAGACGCTCACCGTCGAGCTATGCTCGTCCGGCGGGGCGGGGCCGATCACGCTGCACATTCCCGTCGAGGGCAAGGACAAGACGCCGCAGACCCAATCGGATCAGACCTGCGCCTTCGGCGGCCTGACGGCTCAGGCGCTTGCCGCAACCGATCCGGTCGTGCTTGAAGCCGCGCTGGCGTTCATCTTCGCGACGGCCCTGCTGCAGCCCGATCTGCGGCTGCCACGGCATGAGACCTATCTCCGACCCCCCCTACGCGGCCCTCCGGCCTACGCCTGACAATCTGAGCTGATTTGTCGGTCCTGCCGGCGCGTCGTCACGCGTGGGCATGTCGGAGTGTTTCTCAATGCAAATTCCTATCGTGATCGCGGCGGGTTTCGCCGCAGCTTTGGTGGCACCTGCCACCGCGCAGGGCGTCAAGAAGGACGGCCTCACCATCGATCGACCCTGGGCGCGGGAAACCGCGCGTGGGCAGTCTGCGGGTGGCGGTTTCCTCACCATCACCAACAGCGCCCGTGCGGATGAGCGGCTCACTGGCGGTAGCACGCCGGTCGCCACCCGCGTCGAAATCCACAGCATGAGCATGGAGGGCGGTGTCATGCGGATGCGGCCGCTCAAGAATGGCCTGCCGGTCGCGGCGGGCGGCTCTGTCGCGCTCAAGCCGGGCAGCTTCCATATCATGTTCATGGGCCTCAAGCGCCCGCTGGTGCGCGGCGAGACCATTCCCGTCACGCTCGACTTCGCCCGCGCCGGCAAGGTGCAGGTCTCGTTCGCCGTCGAGGCCGTCACTTATGGAGGCAGCCATGGCGGACACTGATCCGCGCCGGCTGGCTCGCATTCGTTTGTGGCTCTGGCTGCTGGTGGCGCTCGCTGCCCTTGGCCTTGGTATTCTGTTGGCCCTGCGGTTCGTCACCCAAGGTCCGCCGCAAGTGATAGCGGGGGCGCCGGCCGATGTGGGCCAGCATTTCTCGCTGGTCGACAGGGATGGAAAGCCGGTCACCGCGCAGACGCTCAAGGGCACGCCCTATGCGATCTTCTTCGGCTTCACCCGCTGCCCGGATATTTGCCCGACCACCCTCAGCCGCATGGCGCATCTGCGCAAGGCGATGGGGGCCGATGGGGACAAGTTCCGCATCGTCTTCGTCTCGGTCGACAGCGGCCATGACACGCCGGCTGATGTGGGTGCTTATGTCGATCTGTTCGGCACGCCCATTCTCGGCCTCACCGGTTCGCCAACCCAGATTGCCGACGCGGCGAAGTCCTTCCGGGTCTTCTACCAGAAGATCCCGCTCGAGGGCGGCGATTACACCATCGATCACAGCGCCTTCGTCATCCTCATGGGTCGCGACGGGCGCCTGCAATCCCTGCTGAGCGATCAGGATAGCGAAGATGCGGCCCTTGCCGAACTTCGCCGCCTGATCGCCTGACCCACAATATTTCAGACCCCGAACGGGGGGAGACATCATCATGAAAACGTCCTTTATCGCTCTCGCAACCATGCTCGCCATGGCCACGCCCGCTTTTGCCGAGGAGGCTGCTGATGCCGCCGCCGATGGCGAGCGCACCATCATCGTTGTGGGCCAGTCCCAAACGCAGGATGCCGAGCGGCTCGCCCGCGCCACGCCGGGCGGCACCGATGTCGTCCGGCACGAGGATTATGCCGACAAGACCATCGTCTCACTGCGCGATACGCTCGCCTTTTCACCCGGCGTCTACACCCAGCCGCGCTATGGGCAGGAGGTTCGCCTCTCCATTCGCGGCTCGGGCCTCTCGCGCGGCTACCACATGCGCGGCATCACGCTGCTGCAGGATGGCGCGCCGATCAATCTCGCTGACGACAATGGCGACTTTCAGGAACTGGACCCGATCTTCTTCGAGCGGCTGGAGGTCTATCGCGGCGCCAATGCCCTGCGCTTCGGCTCGGGCACGCTGGGCGGCGCGATCAATGGCGTGACCCCCACCGGCAAGGATGCGCCCGGCCTGTATTTGCGCGCCGATGCCGGCAGCTTCGAGACAGTCCGGGGGCTGGCGGCCTATGGCGGCAACAGTGGCCCGGCCGACTATTGGGTCGGCATGAGCGCCGATACCTCGGATGGCGACCGCCAGCACGCCCATCGCGAGAGCATGCGCGTCCATGGCAATGTCGGCCTCGCTCTGTCCGACGTTGTGAGCACGCGCTTCTATGCGAGCCTCAACCGCATCCGTCAGGATCTGCCCGGCGCGCTTACCGCTACGGATGTTCTGAATAATCCGCAAAAAGGCAATTTCAGCGGCGATCAGGGGCGGGATATCGACTCGATCCGCCTGCAGAACCGCACCCGCTTCGATTGGGGGCAGACCCGGCTCGATGTCGGGGCCTTCCTCAACATGAAGGATCTGTTCCACCCCATCTATGAAGTCATCGATCAGAAATCGACCGACCGGGGCGTCTTCGCCCGGCTGGACCATGATGCCGGCATTCTCTCCTTCACGCTGGGCGGCGAGTTCCGCCACGGCGAAACGCGGGCGCGCCAGTATCGGAATGTGAATGGGGAACGCGGCGCGCTGACCTTCGATGCCGATCAGACCGCGCGCACCGCCAATGTCTATGGCGAGGCGCGCCTGCAGCCGGTGCCGGGCGTCACGCTGATTGCCGGCGGCATTTATGCCGATGGCTTCCGCAAGCGCACGGTCCTGCTCTCCACGGGGCAAAGCGGGCGGTTGGCGTTCAATGAATTCTCGCCCAAGTTCGGCGTGCTCATCGAGCCGACGCCGGACATCCAGCTCTTCGCCAACTACAGCCGCTCGGCGGAATTCCCGGGCTTCGGGGAGGTTTTCCAGAGCGTCGGCACGCCGCCGGTCAGCACGCTCATTGCGGCCATCGCCCCGCAGACGGCCTGGACGGCGGAAATCGGCACCCGCGGGCAGGCGGGCATGGTGAGCTGGGATATCACCGCCTACCGTGCCACCCTGCGCGATGAGCTGCTGCAATATTCCCCCAATGGCACCACCGTTCCGGCCGCCACCTTCAACGCGGATCGCACGCGGCACAGTGGCATCGAGGCCGCCGTCAGCCTCGCGCCGACCCCCTGGCTGCGCCTGCGCCAGATCTGGCAATATTCGGACTTCCACTTCGTCGACGATGCGGTTTTCCAGAACAACCGCCTGCCGGTGGTGCCGCTGAATGTACTGCGCAGTGAAGTTCGGATCGGGACGGCGGCGCTCAATGTCGCGCCCAATCTCGAATGGGTGCCCCAAGGGGCATTTGCCGATTACGCCAACAGCACGCGCACGCCCGGCTATGCGCTGCTGGGCCTGACAGCAGGCGCGACGCTGACCAGCGGGATCGACCTGTTCCTCGACGTGCGGAACATCACCGACAAGAAGGCCATCGGCGACATTTCGGCAGTGATAGCTGCCACTGGAGCGTCAGCGATCTATTATCCGGTCGAGCGCCGCGCGGTGTACGGCGGCGTTCGCGCCCGCTTCTGAGACTGAATGAGAGCGCTGGCGGCGGAGGAATTGCTCCGCCGCCGGCGCATGATTGGTTCGGTTCAGCCTGTCTTGCACGTCCTTCGGGCTCGGAACGCCTGCCGGTGCGTTGTCCGGAATATCCCCAAACGCAAGGAAAGGCAGAGACCCCATGAGTCTGGAAGGAAAATCCATCGCGATCCTCATCGCGCCGCGCGGCACGGAAGAGCCCGAATTCGTTCAACCCCGCGACGCCGTGACCAAGGCGGGCGCCACCGTCACAGTGATCGGCATCGAGACGGGTGAAGCCAAGACCAACAATAATGATCTCGACCCCGGCGGCAGCTACACCGTCGATCGCGCGGTTGCCGATGTGTCTGTCGATGACTTCGACGGTCTGATCATCCCCGGCGGCAGCGTCGGCGCGGACAAGCTGCGCGGCGATGATGATGTCGTGGATCTGGTTCGCGCCTTCGCCGAGGCTGGCAAACCCATCGGCGTGATCTGCCACGGTCCGTGGCTGCTGGTCGAAGCCGATGTGGTCGAGGGGCGCACGCTCACCTCTTACCCCACCGTCAGGACCGATATCGAAAATGCCGGCGGTGATTGGGTGGATGAGGAAGTGGTCGTCGACAACGGCCTCGTCACCAGCCGCACGCCGGATGATCTGGACGCCTTCTGCGCCAAGATCATCGAGGAATTTGCTGAAGGTCGTCATGTCGATGCGGCCTGACCTGCATGTCTGACGGCTTGCTGACAGCCTTACAATATTATGGCGCGGCCGCGGCGACGCTGGCCGCGCTCATCGTGTCGCTCAATCTCGGCAGGCTATGGACGGGCTGGGCGATGGTGATTTTCGTCACCAGTTCCATGGCGCTTATCGGCTGGGGTTTCCTCCAGCCGGAGAGCGAAGGCATCGGCGTGCAGAACATCGTGCTGCTCGTCATCAATCTCGTCGGGGTGTGGCGTTACCTGCTGCGGCCGGGCCGGCGCCGGGCGGAAGGCTAAGCCAACCGCCCGGCACCGCACGGCTCACGGCCCGATGTCGCCGCGGTCGCCCCGCACCCGCCGTTCCGACCCCGAGCCGAAGCCAAGTGCGGCGGCGACGGGGTTGTTCCACCCATAAGGATCGTCGCGGACCACCGGCTCGCCGGCATCGTCGAAGATCACGGTCTGGTAGAGCAGCCGCACCGGGATTTCGCGGGGCAGGGGGACAAAGCTCTCCTTGCCGGTTTCGCGTGCCTTTTGCCATTCGGCTGTCACGCCTTCGTCCCGCGCGATCATATCGGCAAAGCCTAGCGCATCCTGCACGCGCACGCACCCATGGCTGCGCTGGCGCTGTACTTCATCGAACAGTTGCTTGGCCGGCGTGTCGTGCAGGTAGATGGCGTGATCGTTCTTCATGTCGAATTTGACCAGTCCGAGCGAATTCTTCGGCCCGGGCTGCTGGACGATCCAGCCGTCCTTTCGCGCCATGTTGTTGCGGCGGAGATAGTCCGCGCCCTTGCCGGCCAGTTCCTTCTCTTCGATAGAGCGGGGCACGGTCCAGGTCGGGTTGGCGACGAGGCGATAGATGGGCGATGCGAGCATCGGCGTTTCATGGTCCGGTTCGCCCACGATCACCCGGCGCACATCGGCCAACTTGCCGTCGCGCCAGTAGCTCTGCCGGGCCGCCGCGATGTTCACATCGATGCGCGTCGCGGGCGGCGTGCGCTCGAGCCAGCGCATCCGCTCCATGTTCACCGCGATGGCGCGGGCGCGGTCAGCGTCTGACAGGTTGATGATCTTCAGTGCATCATCCCCGATCACCCCGTCGGCCGTGATGCCATAGTCCGCCTGCATGGCCCGCACGGCGGCGCCGATTGCCGGGGTGTAGCGCGTGTCCGTGCTGGCATTCGCCTTGTCGAGATAACCCGTCGCCACGAGCTGCCGGGCTATGGCCGGGATGCGGGGGTCGCTCTCACCCGGCTTGAGCGGCGCGCTGGTTGCCGGAATTTCGGTGCTGGCGCCATTGCCTTGCTTGCGCAGCGCGAGATAGGTCTCGGACAGCTTGCGATAGCTTGCATCCTGCGGCGCGAGGCTGGCGAGCCATGCGCCGACCTTGCCTTCCCGCAACGCCTGCGCAAGCCCGGCGCGAAGATCGGGCGAGGGGCGGGGGACGGTATAGATTTCATACAGCTTGGTCGGGTCAGTCGCGCCCCGAGCCAGTGCCTGTGCATAAGCAAGCGCAGCCTTGGTTAGCTCCGCATTGCCGGCCTTTTCACCCGAGCCGCCGAGGCCGAAATCCTTCTGGTCCAGACCATGGGCGGCGCGCTGGGCCAGCGCTTCGGTCAGTTGATCGGTTGCCTCGTCGCTCCACTGCATGTCTTCCAGCGCGAGGCCGGCCTGATCATGATTGTCCTTTGTTTTATCGCAACCCGAAAGAAGTAGCGCGATCGCCAGCAACGATGATCCAAAAATTCCAGTGCGCACATATGTCTCCCGACTGCTTGGTAGGGAAACGCGAGGCGCGGGATAACGCTCCCGTTACGGGCGGTTTCAGGCGTGAAATTCCGTGGGTTCGCCCGGCTCAGGCGTCGATGACGTCCTCATCGACCTGCGCGGCATTCTCCTGAATGAACGCGAAGCGATGCGCGGGATTGGTGCCCATCAGCCGGTCCACCAGATCCTTCACGCCCGCGCGCTCCTCATATTCCTGCGGCAGCGTGATGCGGATCATCTTGCGCTTCTTGGGGTCCATGGTGGTCTCGCGCAGCTGCATGGGGTTCATCTCGCCCAGGCCCTTGAAGCGGCTGACCTCCAGCTTCTTGCCTTTGAGCTCGCCGCTGCGCAGTTTGGCGAGTGCGGCATCGTCCGCCGCATACCAGCTCTTGCCGCCCGCCACGAGGCGATAGAGCGGCGGCTGGGCGAGGTAGAGATGGCCGCGGCGCACAAGCTCCGGCATCTCCTGGAAGAAGAAGGTCATCAGCAAGGTGGCGATATGTGCGCCATCGACATCGGCATCGGTCATGATGACGATGCGCTCATAGCGCAGATTGTCCGGGTTGCAGTCCTTGCGGGTGCCGCAGCCGATGGCGAGGATCAGGTCTGCGATTTCCTGATTGGCGAGGATCTTGGCAGAGGTGGCCGAGGCGACGTTCAGGATTTTGCCGCGGATCGGCAGGATCGCCTGCGTCTTGCGGTCGCGCGCCTGCTTGGCGCTGCCGCCGGCGCTGTCGCCTTCCACGATGAACAGTTCGGTGCCCTCGGGGTCATCGGACGAGCAATCTGTCAGCTTGCCCGGCAGGCGGACCTTGCGGCCCGAGGTCGCCGTCTTGCGCTTGATTTCCTTTTCCTGCTTGCGGCGCAGGCGCTCGTCCATCCGCTCCAGCACATGGCCGAGCAGCGCCTTGCCCCGGTCCATATTGTCGGTGAGGAAATGGTCGAAATGGTCGCGCATGGCCGCTTCCACCAGCCGCGCGGCTTCCGGACTGGTCAGCCGGTCCTTGGTCTGGCTCTGGAATTGCGGATCGCGGATGAACACGCTCAGCATCAGCTCGCAGCCGGACATGATGTCGTCCGTCTGGATGTCCTTCGCCTTCTTCTGCCCGACCAGCTCGCCAAAGGCGCGGATGCCCTTGGTGACCGCGCCGCGCAGCCCGGTCTCGTGCGTGCCGCCGTCCGGGGTGGGGATGGTGTTGCAGTACCAGCTGGTGGAACCGTCGGACCAGAGCGGCCAGGCGATGGCCCATTCCACGCGCCCGACACCGTCCGGGAAATCCTGCGTGCCGCGGAAGAACTCCGCTGTCGCGCATTCGCGATTGCCCAGCTGCTCGCGCAGATGGTCGGAAAGGCCGCCGGGGAACTGGAACACCGCCTCGGCGGGGGTGTCATCCGTGATGATAGCCGGATCGCATTTCCAGCGGATTTCCACACCGGCAAAGAGATAGGCCTTGGAGCGGGCGAGGCGGTGCAGCCGGGAGGGCTTGAATTTCAGCTCGCCGAAAATATCGCCATCCGGGGTGAAGCTGACGCTGGTGCCCCGCCGGTTGGGCGCCGCACCCACCTTCTCCAGCGGACCCACAGGGTGCCCCTTGGAGAAGCGCTGGCGGAACAGTTCGCGATTACGCGCCACCTCGATCTCGGTGTCGACGGACAGCGCGTTGACCACGCTGATGCCGACGCCATGCAGGCCGCCCGACGTCGCATAGGCCTTGTCCGAGAATTTGCCGCCCGAGTGCAGCGTGGTGAGGATGACCTCCAGCGCCGACTTGCCGGGGAATTTGGGGTGCGGGTCCACTGGGATGCCGCGGCCATTGTCGGTGATCGTCAGCCGATTGCCCGCCTCCAGCGTCACCTCGATGCGGGTGGCGTGGCCGGCGACCGCTTCGTCCATCGCGTTGTCGAGCACTTCGGAGGCGAGATGGTGCAGGGCGCGCTCATCCGTGCCGCCGATATACATGCCGGGGCGGCGACGCACCGGCTCCAGCCCCTCCAGCACCTCAATGGCGGAGGCGTCGTAGCTTTCGGTTGTGCGGGCGATGTTCTGGTCGAACAGGTTGTCGGACATGCGGGAACTATAGGGCCAGCGGAGTCACGGGCGCAAGCGGCGTGATCTTATCCGGCGGGTGGTGGAACCATGTCGGCCCCCGAGCGCTCTAGCGGATCGATCATCGCAGCGCCGCACCGCGGCCAAATGCAATAGAATAGCTTGCAGATGCAGACAGCTCAGCGAGCAACGAAGTACGCAAAATCAATAATCGCGACCGTTTCGTTCATCTGGCAGCAATATTCGCGGGCAAAGCGTTACAAAAAAGAGACAGGTGTCGTGGTTAACAGAATTTTGTGAGCGAGTTCGCGAAACCAATTCGAGGGGGTGAACGTATTGCGGCCAGCCAGTTCAGAGGCAGGAGATTTATTGTATGAAAAAGATCGCTCTCATTTCGCTCACCACCGCCATGGCAGGCCTGCTGGCCGCTCCGGCTCTGGCGCAGGATGGCGCGGGTGATTGGACCGGTCCGTATGTCGGTGGCTCGCTCGGCATGGCCTGGCAGCCCAATTATGACCGCGACACGCTCGAGACGCTGACCTTCGACACCAACAATGATGGCAATTACGGCGATACCGTTTCTACGGCTGTCCCCGGCAATGCCTTCGCGCCCGGCTTCTGCCGTGGCCGCGCGCTTGGTGCCACGCCCGGCTCCTGTGCCGGTGACAAGGATCGTCGCGTCGCTTGGGGTGTCCATGCCGGTTATGACATGCAGATGGGCAACTTTGTCGTCGGCGCTGTCATCGAAGGCGGTCGCACGATGATCGGTAACTCGGTCAGCGGCTTCAGCACCACTCCCGCCAGCTATGTCCTGTCGCGTCGGATTGACTGGGATGCCAACGCCCGTCTGCGCGCTGGTCTGGCACTCGGCACCGGCACGCTGATCTACGGCACCGGCGGTGTCGCCTACGCCAAGATCAAGAACAACTTCGCCACCAGCAACACGTTCAACACCTTCACCGAGTCCAACGAAAGCGCGGACGAGTGGGGCTGGACCGCTGGCGGCGGCATCGAGCAGCGCGTGAGCCAGAACTTCTCGATCGGCGTGCAGTATCGCTACACCCGCTTCAACACGGATGGCTACACGGTTCGCGCCGGCCAAGGCACGCCGCCCTCGCTGACGAACCCGTTCGTGATTACGCCGGCTGGCTTCACCGACATCCAGCGCACCAACGATGTGTTCGATCATCACACCGTTCGCGCGACGGCGAGCTTCCGCTTCTAAGATCGATTGCGCCCTCCCGCTTCATAAGGCGGGAGGGTGTACGTCGCACTGGAATGCCAGATACAGAAAAGGGGCCGAAACCGGCCCCTTTTTTATGTCATCGCTTGATGCCTCAGCGCACCCGTGGGCCGCCATAAGGCATGGGCGGCGGGGGACGGCGCGTGCCACGCGGCAGCTGCGCCTGATAGGCCCGCCCGCAATGTTCCACGCAATAAGGGAAGCCAGGGTTCACCTTTTCACCGCAGAAGTGGAAGTCCGGCTCGCCCGGATGGCCCATCGGCCATTTACAGATCTTCTCGTTGAGATCGAGCAGGCTAGTCTTGTCTGCGATTTCCGGGCTGGGCTTGGCCGGAACCAGCCGGCGCGGCGGTGCCGGCGGAATCGGCTGCTGCATCTCGCCCGGACCCTGCCGCAGGAAGCCGCCGGGGCCAACCGAGACGATCCGGGGCTGGGGAGGCGGCGGAGGGGCGTCGGCAACAGGCTGGGCCGCGACGGGCGGCTGCGGCCGTGCTTCCACCACCGGCGGCGCCTTGGGCTGCGGCTTTGCGATGCGCGGCTCGGGCGCCGGCGCGGCTTCCGCCTTGGGTGCGGCGGGTGCCGGCGGAGGCGCGGCCTTGCGGCTTTGCGGCGCAGCAGCGCGGCTGGAGTCCGCCGCCTTCACGGGGGAGGGGCGCGACTGCAGGCCAAGGCGGTGCGCCTTGCCGATCACGGCGTTGCGGCTCACGCCGCCCAGCTCTTCAGCGATCTGGCTCGCAGTCATGCCGCGCTCCCACATCTGCCGGAGCTGATCGATGCGTTCGTCTGTCCAGGACATGCCTATTCCTTCAAATGATCGGGTCATATGGGCATCCATGGCCCAAAGGTCAAACGGCCTGTCATCGACAAAGCCGGGCGGCACAGTATCGCTGCGCCATTGCTGCTGCGGGTGGGACGCGATAGGGCGGTTTCATGGCCGAACCTGCTTCCTCGCACACCCAACCGCTCATTCGTCATGAACCGGGCGTTCCCGTCATCCACGGCGTCAACTGGTCCGGGATGAAGGCGCTCTACCTCAAGGAAGTCCGCCGCTTCCTCAAGGTGCATCTGCAGACGATCTGGGGGCCGGCGCTTACCAGCCTGTTGTTCCTGATCATCTTCACCGTCGCGCTGGGGCGTGGCGGCCTGATGGTGATGGGCGTGCCCTTCGCCGATTTCGTGGCGCCCGGCCTCATCATCATGGCGATGGTGCAGAACAGCTTCCAGAATACCGCCACCGTGGTGCTCGCCGGCAAACTGCAGGGGACCATCGTCGATTATCTCATGCCGCCTTTCTCCGCCGGGGAACTGCTGTTCGCCCTCGTCGCGGCCTCGGTGACCCGTGCGGCCTTTGTCGGTGGCGCCATCTGGCTGGCGATGCTGGCCTGGCCTGGCGTCCATGTGGCCCCGCATCATCTCTGGGCCGTCGTCTATTTCGGCATTGCCGGCTCGGCGATGCTGGGCTTCCTCGGCATTCTCACCGGCATCTGGGCGGAAAAGTTCGATCATGCCGCTGCCGTCACCAACTTTCTCGTTGCGCCTCTGTCGCTGCTCTCCGGCACCTTCTACTCGATGGATCATGTCTCGCCGATCATGCGAGCGATCAGCCACGTCAATCCGTTCTTCTACGCGATTTCCGGCTTCCGCTATGGCTTCCTCGCCGCGGCCGATTCGCCCATCGCGGTGGGCGCGGCGCTCCTGCTGGCGCTCAACCTCGTGCTGGCCGCCGTCTGCTACATCGGGCTACGGCAGGGGTGGCGGATCAAATCCTGAAGACAGGCATAGCCCCGACTACAACAGGCGAGGCGCCGCCCGTCAGTTCAGTGCCAGTAGCTCGGGTCGAGCGCATAATGCCCGCCGCGATGCTCGCCGAACAAGGCGGTGACAGCGGGATGATCGATCGGCTCGTCGGTTCCGTCGGCCACCAGATTCTGCTGGCTCACATAAGCGACATAGGTCGCTTCACCATTGTCCGCGAACAGATGGTAGAAAGGCTGGTCCCGCTCCGGCCGCATCGCCTCGGGAATGGCCTCATACCATTCCTCGCTGTTGGAAAAGACCGGATCGATATCGAACACAACCCCGCGAAACCCCAGCAGGCGGTGCCGGACCTTCTCCCCAATGCCGAAATGCGCGTGCGACACGCGATGGGCGGCACTGATCGTCGGAATGTGCGTCACGGAAGAGAATGACTTGCGGGCTTGGGCTTGATTCATGAGACAGATTTAGTGTCGCCGGCACCGAGTGCAAGTTTTCCCGCACCGACTGCTTGGCAAAGCCCTGATCATCCGCTAACAGCGCGCGCTCGACTACCGCAGCGGCGCCCTCTCTTTGGGCACTGCGACGCGAAAACCTCTGCGGAGAGGTGGCAGAGTGGTCGAATGCGCCGCACTCGAAATGCGGTGTACGGGCAACCGTACCGTGGGTTCGAATCCCACCCTCTCCGCCACTTACAAATGAGCGCTGGTGCCGACGGCGCGTGCCCCTCGCCTCCGTCGTTGCCGATTTCGCCCCTGGGTGCTTGCGTTCGCTGCGATCGGGTGATGGTTAGTTCGATGGCCTGCCGCTCCCTTTTTATTCCAAGCGATCTCCGCAGGCCTATGCGCAACATCAGGGGCCGTCGCACCGCGTCTCTTGCGCTCTCAACCTTGCAGCGCCACGCGGACCGCCGCCAGATCGCGCGCGAACAAATTTTGTTCTCGCGCTTGCGCCTCTCCGCTCAGGCGCAGCAGATAGCTGGGATGGGCGCTCAGCCAGAGCTGGCTGCCATCCGCGAGCTCATAGGGCCGGCCGCGCTCCTTGGCGATGCTGGGTGTCCGGCCTAGCAGGGCGCGCCCGGCGCTGGCGCCCAAGGCCAGCACGATCGTTGGTTGAACGATCCGTCTTTCGGCATCGAGCCACCAGCGGCAATGGTCGATCTCCCCCGCGGTCGGGTTTTGGTGGAGACGTCGCTTGCCGCGTTGCTCGAATTTGAAATGTTTGACGGCGTTGGTCAGCCGGATTTCGGCACGATCGAACCCCGCCGTCTCCAGATGCCCGTCGAGCAACTGCCCCGCCGGACCGACAAAAGGCCGGCCCTCCTGCTCTTCGAAATCGCCCGGCTGCTCGCCCACGATCATCAGCCGCGCGTTGCCGGGCCCTTCGCCAGCGACGGCGCGCGTGCCGTTGCAGCCGATCGAGCAGGCCGTACAGGTCGAGATGCCCTCGGCAATCTCACTGAGGGACGTCGGGGGCGGGCGCTGGAAGGGATCGGCGCCTTGATCGACCATCTGAGCCTCGCGGGCCTGGGCGCCGGCAATCAACGCAGGGATCAACGCGGCTTCCGGCAGGTTCTTCCAGTATCGCCGGGGCATTTCCTTCACCATCATCGCCACCTTGAGCCGCGCGGGGTTGAAGATGGAGGCATAATAACGCTGCCAAAGCCCTTCGATCTCGTCTTCGCCGGGGGCATCCCGGGCGTCGGCGCCCGGCCCCTCCGCGAGCTGAGCGCCATCCCAGTGCAAGCTGAGATCGGGCGTCAGGATGGACCAGCGCTGGCTCGCGAACCGATTGAGGAAAAACGGGGCGTTGGCGCGCACGATGGCATGATCCGGCTCGAACCAGGCCACGTAGCGGTCCGTTCCATCGGGATCCTGGGCCAGCCGGAACCGCACGAACGCCCTCATCTTGTGAATGTCGCGGCGCACCTGCCGCTCCAACTGCGTGAGGGCGTGCACATCGGCATCGCTCGTCTTTTCAAGCAGGTGCGGGTCGCTTTGCAGGCGCCACAACAGGCGATAGAGCAGCGCCAACCGTGTATCCGAGCTGTGCAGGATCACCTTGCGGGCCAACTCGATGAAGCGCTTGTTGGCCGTGACCGGGCGGGGTGATGGAGCAGGCTCAGGCGTGTCTTTGGACGCGAACAAATCCCGCGCGCCGTCCGATGCCGCTGCCCAGCGGATATGCTCCGGACCGACGCCCTGCAAGACCAGGGCGCGGGCCAGATCGCGCCATGTGTCGAAATCATGGGCGTCATCCAGCTCGGCATTGAACAGCGCGGGCTGACGCAGGAGCGGGGCCGGCTTCACCTGAACAGTTCCATCTGGCGAGGTGGCGGGGCCAGCCGGGCACGCAGGTTTGCCGTGTCGATCAAGCCAGTCGGGCGCCAGTCGGCCGTGACAATGAACGGCCGCAATTTGGTGACCGTGCGAGTGAGCCGGGCGAGATCATCCAGCCGGAGACGATGATGGCGGCGGGCTTGCAGGATGGCAGCCACCGCCCGCGTGCCCAGTCCCGGCACGCGCAGGAGCTTTTCGCGCGAGGCCAGATTGATGTCGACCGGAAAATCCTGCCGGTGCCGCAAGGCCCAGGCCAGCTTGGGGTCGATGTCGAGCGCCAGCATCCCGTCATCGTCCGTCGCGGTCTGCACCTCGCTTGTCGAAAATCCGTAGAAGCGGATCAGCCAGTCGGATTGATAAAGCCGATGCTCGCGCATCAGGGGCGGTCGCTTGAGCGGCAGAACGGCGCTGGCATCGGGGATCGGGCTGAAGGCGGAATAATAGACGCGGCGCAGGCGATGGCGGTCGTACAATTCGCTGGCCCGGCCGATGATCTGCGTGTCGCTGGCGCCATCCGCGCCGACGATCATCTGGGTAGATTGGCCGGCGGGCGCGAACATCGGCGCATGCTTGAAGCGTTTGCGCGCATCCTTCGCCTCCACCATGGCCGAACCGAGCCGCGCCATCGCGCCTTCGATCTGCCCGCCATTCTTGTCGGGCGCCAGATCGGTCAGGCCGCGCTCGGTCGGCAGTTCGACATTGATCGAGACGCGGTCCGCCCACAGGCCCGCTTGCTCGACCAGCGCGCGATCGGCCTCGGGGATCGTCTTGAGGTGGATATAGCCCTTGAAGCCATGATCCTCCCGCAAGGCACGGGCGACCTCGATCAGCTGCTCCATCGTATGGTCGGCGGACTTGATGATGCCCGAGGAGAGGAACAGGCCCTCGATATAATTGCGCCGGTAGAAGTTGAGCGTCAGCTCGACCACTTCCTGCGCCGTAAAGCGCGCCCGCCGCACGTTCGAGCTTTTGCGGTTGACGCAATAATGGCAGTCGAAAATGCAATGATTGGTGAGCAGGATCTTGAGCAGCGAGATGCAGCGCCCGTCCGGCGCATAGGCATGGCAGATGCCCATGCCTTCGGTCGAGCCGATCCCCTTGCCATCGCGACTGTTGCGCTTGGCCGTGCCGGACGATGCGCAGGAGGCATCATATTTGGCGGCGTCCGCAAGGATCGCCAGCCGATCCGTAATCGTCTCCTGTTTCATTTGTTCTTTATATGTTCCAGCGGCTGGGGCGGCAAGCACCGAGCAGGCCAGCCCGGCTCGGTTCGTCTGAAAATTGCACTGCCATGTGCCTTGCGCTATGCGCTGGGGAAGAGCCCCGGTGTCCGCTGATCCTCGCTGATTCGCGCCGCCGGGGCCTTGATTTTTACAACTGATGAGTAGGCACCCGCACATGTCCCGTCGTCGCCAGATTTATGAGGGCAAGGCGAAGATCCTTTATGAAGGTCCCGAGCCCGGCACGCTGATCCAGTATTTCAAGGACGATGCGACCGCCTTCAATGCGCAGAAGAAGGGGACGATCTCCGGCAAGGGCGTGCTGAATAACCGGATTTCCGAGCATGTCTTCACGCTGCTCGCGAACATCGGCGTGCCCACCCACTTCATCAAGCGGCTGAACATGCGCGAGCAGCTCATCCGTCAGGTCGAGATCGTGCCGATCGAGGTCGTGGTGCGCAATGTCGCCGCTGGCTCGCTCTCCACTCGGCTGGGCATTGAGGAGGGCACGCAGCTGCCCCGCACGCTCATCGAATATTATTACAAGGATGATGCGCTCGGCGATCCGCTGATCACCGAAGAGCATATCGCCTGCTTCGGCTGGGCGAGCCAGGAAGAGATGCACGACATCGCCGACATGGCGATCCGCGTAAACGACTTCATGAGCGGCTTGTTCGCCGGCATCGGCATCCGTCTGGTCGACTTCAAGCTGGAGTTCGGCCGCATCTGGGATGGCGATTTCTCGCGCATCATTCTGGCCGACGAGATCAGCCCCGATGGCTGCCGCTTGTGGGATATGGCCACTAACGAGAAGCTGGATAAGGACCGCTTCCGCCGCGATCTGGGCGGTGAGGTCGAGGCCTATCAGGAAGTCGCGCGCCGCTTGGGCCTGCTGCCCGAGGGCCTTGAGAACGACGTTCTCGATCTGGAGAGCCACCGCAAGAAGCGCGGCAAGTAAGAGACGTTTCGGGCCGGGCGCTCATCAGCGGCGCCCGGCTCCCGCGCCTTTACATCGCCGCGCCGGGCAGCACCCAGGCATTGAGGCCCATCCACAGGGCCATGGCGACCATGAACAGGTCTTCGGTCAGCGAGACGAAGCCGAGTGGCACATTGGTCCCGCCGCCAACGCAGGCACATTTGAGGCTGCGTTTCTCCACATAGACAGCCTTGTAGATCGAGACCGCGCCGATGCCGCCGATGAACGCGGCGACTGGTACCGAGAGCCAGGGCAGGGCCCCCGCGAGCATCAGCACGCCGGCGCCCAATTGGGCGAACGGATAGATTGAGGCATAGGGCACCCATTTGCGGGCCAGCAGATCATAGCCCAGGAACATGGTCGCGAACCGATCCACATCCTGCAGCTTGAGCATCGCCAGCAGGATCATCGTCACGGAGATGAAGCGCTCGAGGGTGAGCAGGCTGAGCAGCGGCGCGGCCGTCAACAGATCGATCGTCAGCGCGATCAGCGCCGCAACAGCGAAGACGACCAGAACAGGCGTATAGCTCGTCGCGTTCGGATCCTTGACGCTGAGGCCCAGGAAGCGGCGCAAGTCATCATGGCCACCGATCCGCTGACCGTCGATGAACACCTGCGGCGTGGTGGTCACATAATGCTCGGCCTTGAAGGCTTCCTGCTGGGCGCGGGTTTCGATCCAGCGATCCTCGACATCATAGCCTTTGCTGCGCAGCAGGTGGAGCGCCTTGAGGCCATAGGGGCAGATGTGGGTCGGCATGACCATCCGATAGAGGACAGCCTTGCGGCCCTTCGGGTTTCGGGGTTCAGGCATTGACGCTCATCCTTGCTGAGAAGTCCATGCACCCCATATAGGGTCTGTACCATGGTACGGAGTCAAGCATGGCGGCGATCAGCATTTCGGGTCTGGCGAAAGCCGGCGGTGTGGGGGTCGAGACGATCCGCTTCTACCAGCGCAAGGGGCTGCTCCCTACGCCTGAGAAACAGGCCGGCAATGATCTGTCCGGGGGCATAAGGCGCTATAGAGAGGAGGATGTCCGGCGGCTGCGCTTCATTCGGGCGGCGCAGCAGGCCGGCTTTACGCTGGAAGAAATCCGCACGCTTTTGTCGCTGGACGCGGGGCAGGATCGCGCCCGCGCGCGCGCTCTGGCGGAAGAGCGGCTGGTCCAGCTCGATGAAAGGATCGCGCAACTCGAAGCGGCCCGCGCCTCGCTGCGCCAACTCGCGCGGACCTGTGCCCGTTCCGAAGAAGGGCCGTGCCCGATCCTGCAATCCTTCGGCGTGTGAGGCCTTATCCGGCCGGCAGGCGCAGGCGTACCATCAGGCCGCCTAGGTCCTCGCTCTCATCCAGCGTGACAGAGCCACCGTAGATTTCCGCGACATCGCGCACGATGGCGAGGCCAAGGCCGGTGCCGGGCTTGCCGCTATCCAGCCGCACGCCGCGATCGAAGATGCGTTCGCGCGCGGCCTCGGGAATGCCCATGCCGTCGTCCTCCACGAGAATGTCGACCCAGGGCGTGCTCTGCACCACGGTGACGAACACGCTGCCGCCGCCATATTTGGCGGCATTCTCGACCAGATTGCCGAGCAGCTCGTCTAGATCCTGCCGCTCGACGCGGACGACGGCCGTCTGCGCGCCGTCGCGGTCGATGCGGACATCCGGGTAGAGGCGCTCGACGGCGCGCTCCACCGCTTCGAGGCTCGGCCACACCAATGTGCGGCTCTGCGCCGCGCCGCGCCGGCCGAGGGCACGGGCGCGGGCAAGATGGTGGTCGATCTGGCGGCGCATCGTCCCGGTTTCCCGCACCACTGTCGTGGCCAGGTCGGGCGACTGGGCCGTCGCGGCGTTCATCACGACCGTCAGCGGCGTCTTGAGCGCGTGGGCGAGATTGCCGGCGTGGCGGCGGGCTTCCTCCGCCTGCTGCTCGTTATGGGCGAGCAGCGCGTTCAATTCCTCGACCAGCGGCTGGACCTCCCGCGGGAGCGGCACGGTTACGCGGCTTTTCTCGCCATCCCTCATGCGCGCGATTTCGCGGCGGATATGGCGCAGCGGCCGCAGGCCGAAGAACACCTGCAAGCCGGCCAATATGATCAGCCCGACGCCAAGAATGACGAAGCTGTTGAACAGCGTGGCCCGCAGCGCGTGGATCTGCGCGTCCAGGCCCTCGCGGGCCTGCGCGACGATGAAAATCCACCGCGTATTGCTGCCCGGCAGGATCACGGTGCGAGCCATCAGGCGCAGCGGCTCATCGGGGAACTGGTTGCTGTCCATCCCCTCGCCGGGATTGGTGGTCATGCCCGGCGTGACGCGGATCGCCCGGTCCCACAGCGAACGCGAGCGCCAGTCTTCATGGCCCTGACCGCTGATCTGGTAATAGAGCCCGCTCGCCGGCTCCAGAAACCTTTGGTCGGCGAGCGGCCGATTGAACAGCACTTCGCCTTCCGGGCCGATCTCCGCCGAGGAGATCATGGCGGTCAGCACATAGGACAAGCCGTCATCGAAGGTGCGCGTGACGGTGCTCACCAGCACCCGGTCGAGCGCCAGCGCGCCGCCGAGCAACAGCAGGCCGATCCAGATGGCCGAGATGCCGAGAATGCGGCGGCTGAGCGATCCGGTGCTGCGGCTGGAGGCTGGCGCGGGCGCCGTCTCCGCGTCTTGCGGCGCCGGTTCAGCCAGCGGGGTCCTCCAGGCTGTAGCCAAGACCGCGGATGGTGGAGATCACATCGGCACCCAGCTTCTTGCGAATGCGCGTGACGAACACTTCGATGGTGTTGGAATCCCGGTCGAAATCCTGATCGTAAATATGCTCGATCAGTTCGGTGCGGCTCACCACCTTGCCCTTGTGGTGCATCAGGTAGGAGAGCAGCTTATATTCCTGCGCGGTCAGCTTCACCGGCTCGCCGTTCAGCGTGACCTTGCCCGAGCGGGTATCCAGCCGCACGCTGCCGGCGATGAGCTCGGACGAGGCATTGCCGGACGAGCGGCGAATGAGCGCGCGCAGGCGGGCGATCAGTTCCTCGCTCTGGAACGGCTTGGCGAGATAATCGTCTGCACCGGCATCGAGCCCGGCCACCTTGTCGGACCAGCTATCCCGCGCTGTCAGCACAAGCACGGGCACCGCCGAGCCTTCCTTGCGCCAGCGGTCGAGCACGGTCAGACCGTCGATTTCCGGCAGGCCCAGATCCAGGATAATCGCGTCGTAGCTCTCGGTCGATCCGAGGAAATGGCCGTCCTCGCCATCGGTCGCCAAGTCGACGGCATAGCCGACGCCTTCGAGCGTGGACTTGAGCTGTTTGCCCAAGGTCGGCTCATCTTCGACGATCAGCAGACGCATGGCTTTTCCTTTCCGAATGAGGGAGCGTGCGCAGGCGATCCGGCCGGATCAGCGCGTCCGTCCGATGATATTGCCGGTCTTGCCGTCCACATCAACCCAGATGACCTTGCCATCCTGCTGGAGGAACTGCATCCGGTACACGCCTTCGCGAACGGATGGGGCGACGCCGACATATTGGGCGTCGCTGATCTCGCGCTCGACACGACGCTTGATGATCGAAAACGGCATCACCTCACCGTCGAGCATGGCGCGCCGCGCCGCCCGCTGGTCATCGCCCCGCGCAAAGCTCTGCGCCGAAACCGGGAGGCTGGTGGCCGCCAGTGCCATCAGCCCGCCGAGCAGAAGAGAGGATGAAAGATGTTTCATGATGCCGTGTTAGCCATCAAGCATTGAACAAGCGCTGAATGTCCCATCTGTCCCCCGTTCAGGGTTCCAGCATATACTGGACGTTGAGGGAAATCGAGGTGGCGATCTCACCGGGCTCGATCTTGGTCTGCGGCGCCGCTGCAGCAGAGTCGCGCATAGCCATCATCGGCATCGGCGGCGGCGCGAAACCGCCACCTTCGGAGATGCTCACCAGGCGCGCGGTGCGGAAGCCGGTCGCCTGCGCATACAGGTTTGCGCGGGCCTGCGCGGTTTTTAGCGCCTTGGTGCGGGCCTGATCGAGCAGCTTGTCCGGCTCGGCAATGCCAAAGCTCGGGCCATTGATGTTGGTTGCGCCCGCTGCGACCAGCGAGTCGATCAGATCGCCTGCGCTATCCAGCTTGCGGACTGCGACGGTGAGCTGGTTGCTGGCTTCATAGCCGATGAAGCGCGGACCTTTGCCATCTGTGCGGTCGCTATAATCATATTGCGGGTTGAGGTTGATGCCGCTGGTCTGGATGTCCTTGCGGGCGATGCCAGCCTTCACAAGCGCAGCGATCAGCTTGTCCATCTGGGTGGCATTCTGCGCCATCGCATCCTTTGCTGACATCGCGCGGGTCTGCACGCCGGTGTTGATGGTCGCCATATCCGGCGCGCTGTTCACCGATTCACTGACGCTCAGGCTCAGCAGCGGGCCCTTGGCTGCCTGGGGTGCCGGCGGTTGCGGCTGGGCCGAGACGATCGCCGGCGTCATGAGAGCGGCAGTTGCAGCGAGCAGAATTGGCAAACGACGCATGGAACATTTTCCCTTTTGTGTGATGGCCATAGAAATGGGCTGAAGCTTCTGAACGCATCCTGACCCATCGAGTTTCTTCCCGTTCATCTGGCGCCTCAGCCCTTGCTCCCGCCGCCTGCATCTGTTTTAGCGCCTTGCCATGGCCCCGCCACTTCTTTCCTTCGAGAATCTCGGTCTCATCCAGGGCGCCGGCTGGCTGTTCCGTAGTCTGGATATTCATGTCGGCGAGCGCGATCGCCTGGCGCTGATCGGCCGCAACGGCGCCGGCAAGACGACGCTACTCAAGCTGATTGCTGGCACGGTGGAACCGGATGAAGGCAAGCGCTCGGTCGTGCCGGGACGGCATGTGGTGATGCTGGAGCAGGACCCGGACGTCTCCGCCTTCGCAACGCTGCATGATTTCGCCACGTCTGGCGCCAAGGCGCCGGCGGCGCATGAGGTGGAAGCGATTGCGGACCAGCTCGGCATCGACCTCTCCCGCGCGGCGGCGACCGCGTCGGGCGGCGAGCGCCGGCGGGCGGCGATTTGCCGGGCACTGGCGAGCGAGCCCGATATCCTGTTGCTCGACGAGCCGACCAACCATCTCGATATCGCCGCGATCACCTGGCTGGAAGACTGGCTGACGCGCTTCAATGGCGCGTTCATCGTGATCAGCCATGACCGGACCTTCCTCACGCGCCTCACCCGGTCCACGCTCTGGCTCGACCGGGGCAGCCTGCGGCGGCAGGAGATCGGCTTTGGCGGGTTCGAGGCCTGGATGGAAAAGGCCTATGCAGACGAGGCCCGCGCGGCCGAGAAGCTCGACGCGAAGCTGAAGATCGAGGCGCACTGGCTGGAGCGCGGCGTCACGGCGCGGCGCAAGCGCAATCAGGGCCGGCTGGCCAAGCTCTGGGAGATGCGCGCCCAGCGCGCGGCGATGATCGGCCCGCAGGGCGGCGCCAAGCTGGAGGTCACCGCCAACGACACCAAGACCAAGAGCGTCATCACCGCCGAACATGTCACCAAGCAGTTCGGCGACCGCGCGGTCATCAAGGATTTCTCGATCCGTATTCAGCGCGGTGACCGCATCGGCATCGTCGGCGGCAACGGGGCCGGCAAGACGACGCTGCTGCGCCTGCTGACCGGCGATCTGCAGCTCGATAGCGGCACCATCACGCTGGCCAAGACGCTGGACGGCATCGTGATCGACCAGCAACGCTCGCTCATGCAGCCGGACAAAAGGGTGCGGGATGTGCTGGCCGAGGGTGGCGACTGGATCGATGTGCGGGGCGTGCGCAAGCATGTCCACGGCTATCTCAAGGACTTTCTGTTCGATCCCTCGCTGGCCGAGGCGAAGATCGGCACGCTCTCGGGCGGCGAGCGTTCGCGCCTGCTGCTGGCGCGGGAGTTTGCGCGCGAATCCAACCTGCTGGTGCTGGACGAGCCGACTAACGATCTCGACTTGGAAACGCTCGATCTGTTGCAGGAAGTGATTGCCGATTATGACGGTACGGTGCTGATCGTCAGCCATGATCGCGACTTCCTCGACCGCACGGTGACGGTGACGCTGGGACTGGATGGCTCGGGCCGGATCGATGTGATCGCCGGCGGCTATGCGGACTGGGAAGCCAAGCGCCAAAAGCCCAATGCGGCCGGCAAGCGATCAGCTGCGAAGGCGGATACGCCGGCGGCGCCACCGCCGCCCAAGGCGGCGAAGCTCAGCTACAAGGACCAGCGGGATTATGATCTGTTGCCGGGTCAGATCGAGGCGCTCGAGGCGGCGATTGCCCGCGATGAAGCCGCGCTCGCCGACCCCGATCTCTATGCCAAGAATCCCAAGCGCTTCGCCGAGTTGAGCGCGACGATCGAAAAGGCGCGCGCGCAAAAGGATGCGGCCGAGGAGCGCTGGCTGGAGTTGGCCGAGCAGGTCGAGGCCCTGCAGGGTTGAGCCCGGCAAGGGTTGCGTGGCGTTCGGCTGTCTTTGACCAGATCGCCCCGATCAAGATTTTCGACGTGCCCAGCCATGGTCGGCGGGGACGTTGTCGCCGACGAGCATTCAGATGACCAGCACTCAACCGATTCGGGGAATTCTGCTCTGCGCCGCCGCTCTGCTGCTGTTCGCGGCGCTGGATACGACCACGAAAGTGCTCACCGCGCATTTCGAGGCGCCGGTGATCGTGGCGGCGCGTTTCATCGGCAACCTCTTGTTGATGCTCGTCGTCATGGCGCCGCGCGGCGGGCGGGAGATGGTGCGCACGACGCGCACCGCGCTCGTTTGGCTGCGTGGCTGCTGCCTCGCCTGTGCCTCCGTGCTGATGGCGCTGGCGCTCACCCGCATGCCGGTCGGTGAAGCGACGGCGATCATGTTTCTGGCGCCGACGCTGGTCGCGCTGGGCGGGGGGCTGCTGCTCGGGGAAGAGGTCGGGCTGCGGGGCTGGGGCGCTGTGTTGCTGGGGCTCGCCGGCGTTGTGCTGATTGCACGGCCGGGTGGCGGGCTGGATGTCGTGGGCGTCATGCTCGCTCTGGGCGCCGCCATGCTCAATGGCACCTATCAGCTGATGTCCCGCACGCTCGCGGCGACCGAAAAGACCTTCGCGCTGCTCTTCTACAGTGCCGCCGTGGGCAGCCTCGTCTTCGGCGCGGTGGCGCCCTTCTACTGGGCGGGGCGGATGCCGACGCTGCTGGAAGGCGCGCTGCTGGCGTCGCTGGGCCTGTGGGGCGGGGTGGGACATTATCTGTTCACGGCGGCCTTTCGCCATGCCCCGGCTTCGACTCTGGCGCCGATCACGTATCTGCAGGTGCTGTGGGCGACGGTGCTGGGCTGGATCGTGTTCCGGCATGTGCCCGATCCGGTGGCGATAATCGGAATGCTCACGATCGGCAGCGCCGGCATGTTGATCGTGCTGAAGCGCCGCCGCCGGACTCCGCCCGCAACAGTGTGAACGCACCCGCCCGTATCAGCCCTCCGAGGTGGCCGAAACCTCATAATGGGTGATCTGCTTGTCGCCGATGCCGAGGTCTTCCCATGTGGCGCGCCAGTCCTTCATGTGCTGGCTCGCGGCATGGGCCTGCTGGGCCTCGCGGTCGCGAAAGACCTCGAAGATGCGCAGAAGACCGGGTGCCTCGAGATCCTCGGCGAAGCTGTAGGCGATGCAACCCGGCTCCGCGCGGCTGGCCGCGACCATCCGCGCGATCACCAGACGCGCTGCGGCCAAGTTCTCCGGCGGCAAGCGAACGGTCCCGGCGAGGATCAGCATCAGCGGATCGGCGAATCCGGGGCAAGGCGCATGTCGAGATAGTTGTCGACGCTCATCATCAGCTGGTCGAGCTCATGCTCGAAGAAGTGATTGGCGTTGCGGATCTCGTCATGATGGATGGTGATGCCCTTCTGCGTGCGCAGCTTGTCGACCAGCTTCTGAACGGAGGCGGCCGAAACCACCTCATCGTTCACACCCTGCACGATGATGCCGGACGCGGGGCAGGGCGCGAGGAACGAGAAGTCGTACATGTTCGCCGGCGGCGCGACGGAGATGAAGCCGCGCACTTCCGGCCGGCGCATCAGCAGCTGCATGGAGATCCACGCGCCAAACGAGAAACCGGCGATCCACGTCGTCTGCGCTTCCTGGTGGAAGCTCTGGATCCAGTCGAGCGCGGCGGCGGCATCGGAGAGCTCGCCGATGCCATTGTCGAACACGCCCTGCGAGCGACCGACACCCCGGAAATTGAACCGCAGCGTCGCAAAACCGCGCTTCACGAAGGTCTTGTAGAGTGCTTGCGTGATGCGATCGTTCATCGTGCCGCCGCCCTGCGGGTGCGGATGCAGGATCAGCGCAACGGGCGCACGCGGGCGGGGCGGAGGGCTGAAACGACCTTCGAGACGGCCTTCGGGACCGGGAAAAATGACGTCGGGCATGGCACCTGAGACTTGAAATGGGAGCGGGCGACCGAGACTGGCCGACGACGCGGGACGCGCGCTTATATAGGCGGAAGCGCGATTTTCGCAATGTTTCTGGTTGAGGGCGCCCGCTTCAGCCCCGGAGCCAGCCCAGAGCAGCGGCCGTCAAGGGGTTCGTCGGGTCCAGCAGCAGCTTGGTGGTGAGCGCGAGGGACATGACGATCAGCAGGGGCCGCGCGATTCCGGCGCCGAAGCGGATCGCGAGATAGGCGCCGAATTGCCCGCCTGCGATGCTGCCGACCGCCATGGCAAGGCCGGTGATCCAGAGCACATGCCCGCCGATGATGAAGACAATGACGCTAGAGAAATTGCTGGCGAAATTGAGCAGCTTGGTATGGGCTACGGCGCGGATGAGGCCCAGGCCGAACAGTCCGACCAGCGCGGTGGTAAAGAAGGAGCCGGTGCCGGGCCCGAAAAAGCCGTCATAGCCGCCGATGATCGCCGCTGTGACGATGAGCGCGAGCGGGCCGAAGCGGCTGTGCCTGTCCTCATCGCTCATGCGTGGCGAGAGCAGGAAATATAGCACCATCGCGATCAGCAGCATCGGCAGCAGCGCGGAGAGAAAGCCGGAATCGATCCGGGTGACCAGAAACGCGCCGCCCGCAGAGCCGATAAATGACGCCAGCGCCGGTAAGGCGAAGCGGCGGAAATCAATATGTCCGCGCCGGGCGAAGGCGATGACGGCGCCGCAGGTGCCAAAGCTGCTCTGGAGCTTGTTGGTCGCCAGCGCAGCCACGGGCGGGATGCCCGCCGCCAGCAGCGCGGGAATGGTGACGAGGCCGCCGCCGCCCGCCATGGCGTCGATGGTCGCAGCGAGAAACGCCACCGCCATGAGGATGAGGATGATGTCGAAGGCGGGATCCATGCCTTCGCATATCAGGTCTGTGCTGCGCCGCAACATGGCTGATTGCACCAGAGGGCAAATCCATTTGCCGCGGCGCGGCGGGCCTGTAGGGAAGGGGCGATGAGCCGACGCATCTATCTCGATCATGCCGCGACCACACCGCTGCTGCCGCAGGCTCGCGCGGCGATGCTGGCCGGGTTCGATGCTTGGGCCAATCCCTCGTCGCCGCATGCTGCCGGTCGACAGGCGCGCGCCATGCTGGAGGATGCTCGCCGCCGCGTGGCGCAGGCGCTCGATTGGGATGGGCATGTGCTGTTCACCGCCGGCGCGAGCGAGGCGCTGGCTATCGCGTTGACGCGCGCAAAGGCGTCTCCCTTGCTGGCAGGGGCGAGCGAACATGATGCTGTGCTGCGCCACATCCCGGAGGATCGCCGGCTGCCGGTCGATCATGACGGGATCGTGTGCCTGCCCGATGCCATTGCGCCGGGTACGCTGATCGCGATCCAGCAGGTCAATAGCGAGACCGGCGTGATCCAGCCGCTGGAGGCGTTCGCCGAGCGCATCCACGCGCAAAATGGCCTGCTGCTGGCCGATTGCAGCCAATCGGCTGGGAAGATGCCGCTTCCGAAAGGTCCGGACCTGATCGTTCTGAGCGCGCACAAGCTGGGCGGACCGATCGGCATTGGTGCGCTGCTGGTACGGGATCTGACGCTGCTGGCGCCGAGCGGCGGACAGGAGCAGGGCTACCGCGCCGGCACCGAGGCCATGCCGCTGGCGCTAGGCTTTGCGGCGGCGCTGGAAGCTCCGCGCGACTGGTTGGCTGACGTCGCCGGTTGGCGCGAGCGGATGAACGCGGCTATTCTCGCAGCCGGCGGTGAGATCGTGGCGGACGCTTCCCCGCGCTTGCCGACCATTGCCAGCTACCGAATGCCCGGCGTGTCCGCGCAAGCGCAGCTCATCCGCTTCGACATGGCCGGGATTGCGGTTTCGGCAGGCAGCGCCTGCTCATCGGGCAGCTTGCGCACCAGCCATGTGCTGGCAGCCATGGGCTGGCCGCAGGCTGAGGCCGCCGAGGTGATCCGTGTCACTATGGGGCATGACACGTGCGCGGCCGACATTGACGATTTTCTCACTGAGTGGCAGGCCATCGCGCACGGGAACGCAAGACGATGATCTACCTCGATTACCAAGCCACCACGCCGCTGGCGCCGGAGGTTGCGGATGCCATGGTGGCCGCGATGGATCATTATGGCAATCCGAACAGCGCGCATCGCATCGGCCGCATTGCGGCGGCGGATGTCGAGCTGGCGCGGGGCCGCATCCTTGATGCGCTGGGCCGGGCGGATGGCCGCCTGATCTTCACAAGCGGCGCGACGGAGGCGCTGAACATGGCCATTATCGGCGCCGCGCGGGCCGCTCCGCACAGCCGGCGGCGGGTGGTGACGGTGGCGACCGAACATGCCGCCGTGCTCGATACGGTGATGGCCTTGCGCCGCGAGGGTTTCGAGCCGGTGATCGTGCCGGTGAATGCCGACGGGCTGGTCGATCTGGAGATTGCCGAGGCGGCGATCGACGAGCGAGCCGCCCTGCTTGCGGTAATGCAGGCGAACAACGAGATCGGCGTGGTGCAGCCACTCGACCGGCTGTTCGTGATCGCGCGCGCGGCTGGCGTGCCGACATTGTGCGACGCCGTGCAGGGTTTTGGCCGACTTGCGACTCCTCAGGCGGACCTGATCGCGATCAGTGCCCACAAGATCCACGGCCCCAAGGGCGTGGGCGCTCTGTGGCTGCGCGAAGGGCTCGACCTGCCGCCGCTCATGCATGGTGGCGGGCAGGAGCAGGGGGTGAGGCCGGGGACGCTCTCGCCCATGCTGTGCGCGGGCTTCGGTGTGGCCGCGCAACTGGCGGCGCAGCGCCGCTATGCCGACCTCGCCCATGTCGAAGCGCTCTGGACGCGCGCGCTGGAGCTGTTTGCGGATTGGCACCTCAATGGTACCGGCGAGGCGCGCTATCATGGCAATCTCAATCTCCGCCGGGCGGGGCTGGACGCGGCGCGGCTGATCTCGGACGTGCGGACGGTGGCCGTTTCCCTCGGGTCTGCTTGCGCAAGCGGGTCCGGCCGGCCGAGCCATGTGCTCAAGGCCATGGGCCTTAGCGATGCAGAGGCGCGCAGTTCCTTGCGGATCGGCATGGGGCGCTACACCAGCATGGCCGATCTGGAAGAAGCCGCGAGCCTGCTCAATAAGGCCGCCGACGCACAGGGAGTGCCCGCATGACCTTAGTCCGCTTCATCAGCGCCAATGGCGAACATGTGCAGGAAGTGGAGGCCAGCGCGGGCGACATTCTGCTCGAGGTAGCGCAGGCCGCCGGCCAGCCGCTGGAAGGCACCTGCGAGGGGCAGATGGCCTGCTCCACCTGCCATGTGATCGTGGACGCGGAGCACTTCAGCAAGCTCCCCCGCGCCAGCGAGGATGAGGAGGACATGCTCGATCTGGCCGCCTCCACCACTCGGACAAGCCGGCTCTCCTGCCAAATCGTGCTGAGTGACGCGCTGGAGACGCTGACCGTGCACATTCCCGCCGAGAGCCGGAACATGCAGGGGGCGTGAGGCAGGGCAGGCTGGCCACTCCCGTCGTTCTCCGTCATCTTCGTGAACAAGGAATCCAGAACCAGCTGAACCGCTCTTCCGCTCCTGGATTCCCGCGTTGGCGGGATTGACGGGAAAGTGACCTCACGGCTGGCCTCGCGCCGCTTGCATTTCCCGCCTCATGCCGCCATATGCGCCGCGGAAGTCGGGCGGACGTAGTCTTCGCCAACCTGGTCAGGTCCTGACGGAAGCAGCCACAACGAATTCGCTGCGGGTCGTTCCGGCTTCCACCTACCTCCCATCGCAATGTCCTTGTTCTGCAGCGCTCTTCTGCTTGCGAACCTGCGCGCGGACTTGCCGGGGGCAGGATAGGGCGTCATGGGCATGGCGTCATAGGCAGGCCGCGCTTTCGTGGCTGAGCGGCGCGCGTGAAAGGACTGAGTTCATGGCCGGCAGATCCCGAACCATCGTCTATCTCATGCTGGTGCTGGTGATGCTGCTCTGGTCCGGCAACTCCGTGGTCGCGCGGGCGATCCATGAAGAAATGCCGCCCTTCACGCTGGCCTTCTGGCGCTGGAGCGGCGCGACCCTGATAGCCCTGCCCGTCGCTTGGCGCTATTTGCGGCAGGACTGGCCCGTGGCGAAAGCCAATTGGAAGATCATCCTGTTCCTCGGCGTGATCGGCGTCGGCTGCTTCAACGCGTTCATGTATTCCGGCCTGCAATATACGACGGCGGCGAACAGCCTGCTCATCCAGGCAGCCATTCCGGCGCTGGTTCTGCTGTTCGATTTCCTGTTCTTTCGCAATCGGCCCCGCGCCGTGCAGGTGGCGGGTGTGATCATGGCCGCTGCCGGCGTGCTCACGATCATCCTGCAAGGCAATCCGTCGGCCCTGTTCGCCATGGTGTTCAACCGGGGCGATCTGCTCGTGCTTTGCGCTGTCACGCTCTGGTCGCTCTACACGGTGTTTCTGCGCCTGCGGCCCAAGATTCATGGCCTGAGCTTTCTGGCGATCACTGCCTTTATCGGCGTGCTGTGCATGGCGCCGCTATCCGCTTATGAGCTGACGCACGCGCGGGTGATCATGACGCCGGGTGTTGCGGCGGGCGTGGCCTATGTCATCCTGCTGCCCTCGCTGGTCGCCTACTTTCTGTTCAACCTGGCGGTGGAGCAGATCGGGGCGGGCGATGCTGGTCAGGTGATCAACCTGCAGCCGGTGTTCGGCGCGCTGCTGGCGGCGCTGCTGCTGGACGAGCCGCTGCATGGCTACCATCTTGCCGGCATGGGCCTGATCTTCATTGGCATCGCGCTGCCCTTCCTGCGCCGATCCGTCCGCGCCCCGATGGCGCATTAACTTCCGGCGCGAGTACGGCTAGAACGAACGCAATGACCGATTCCTTAGATGATCCGGGCTTCGACCTCGGCGAGCCGCCCCGGCCGCCCTTGGCCGCGCCTGATGCACCGGCCTACCGCGTGCTCGCCCGCGCCTATCGCCCGCAGACCTTTGCCGAACTGATCGGCCAGGAAGCGATGGTGCGCACGCTCGCCAATGCGATCAAGCGCGAGCGTCTGCCCCACGCCTTCCTGATGACCGGCGTGCGCGGGGTGGGGAAGACGTCCACCGCGCGACTGATCGCCAAGGCGCTCAATTGCGTCGGGCCGGACGGGCAGGGCGGGCCGACGATCGATCCCTGCGGCGTATGCGAACCGTGCAAGGCGATTGCCGAGGGGCGCCATATCGATGTGATCGAGATGGATGCAGCCAGCCATACCGGTGTCGACGATGTGCGCGAGATCATCGAGGCGGTGCGCTACGCGGCCGTCTCGGCGCGGTTCAAGATCTACATCATCGACGAAGTGCACATGCTCTCGCGCAATGCCTTCAATGCGTTGCTCAAGACTCTTGAGGAGCCGCCTGAGCATGTGAAGTTCCTGTTCGCCACCACCGAGGTGAACAAGGTGCCGATCACGGTGCTCTCCCGCTGCCAGCGCTTCGACCTGAGGCGCATCCCGGTGGAGCTGCTGGTCGATAATTTCCGCATGATTTGCGGCAAGGAAGGCGTCGTTGCCGAGGACGATGCCCTGCGCCTCATTGCCACCGCCGCGGAAGGCTCGGCGCGCGATGGCCAGTCGATCCTCGATCAGGCGATTGCCCACGCCGGGGTTGGCGAGGATGGCCGGCCCTTCGTGCAGGCCGATCAGGTTCGCGAAATGCTCGGCCTGTCGGATCGCGGCGCGACGCGGCGGCTGTTCGACCAGATTCTCGATGGCGATGCGCCGGCGGTGCTGGCGACATTGGGCGAGCAGGAAGCGCTCGGCGTTGAGCCGCTCGCCACGGTGAATGCCTTGCTCGACCTCATCCATGCGGCGACGACCGCCAAGGCCGGCCGCGGTGCCGGCCTCGACCGCATGCCGGAGGCCGAGCGCGGCGCGATTGCCGGTTGGGCAGAGCAATTGTCTTTCGCCGTGCTGCACCGGCTGTGGCAATTGCTGCTCAAGGGCCATGCCGAGGTTGCCGCTGCCGCGCGGCCCCACGCGGCCTGCGAAATGGCGCTGCTGCGGCTGATCCACGCCTCAGCCATGCCGGACCCGGCCGAACTGGCGCGGCTCATCCGCGACGGTGCCGGTGGTGGGCAGGCGAGCCCGACGATGCCGGCCCCTGCGCCCAGTGGGACGTTGAGCGAAGCGGCCCAGCCGGTCCCAAGCGCTCCGCCGCCGCCCGCGCCGCCAGCCGCGCCTGAGCCGGAGTCGGAAGCGGCAACGCCAGCGCTGCCGACGGATTTTGCCGCGATGATCGAGGCGCTCAAGGCGCGCCATGCCCGGCTCAGCGCGGAGCTGCATGATTATGTGAGCCTTGTGCATTATGCTCCGCCGGAACTGGCCTTCCGCATCCTCCAGCCGCTCGACGCCGATTTCCCCCGGCAAGTAGCGGCGGCGCTGCGTGAGGTGACGGGCGAGGTCTGGGATGTCCGCTCGACGGATGCCCACGGCCAGCCAAGCCTGCGCGAGCAGGAGCAGGCCGCCAAGGAAGCGCGGCTTGCCCAGATCAGCGCTGCGCCCATCGTGGCTGCCGCGCTGGAAGCATTCCCCGGAGCACGGCTCGTGGACCCGGAAGATGAGCAATATAGGAGTGAAGGCTGATGAAGGACCTCAACGACATTCTCGGCATGGCCAGCCGGGTGCAGGAGGAAATGCAGAAGGCGCAGGCTGAACTCGATAACATCGAGGTCGAGGGTGCTTCCGGCGGCGGACTGGTCAAGGTGCGGGCGAGCGCCAAGGGGCGCATCCTTGGCCTTTCGGTCGATGAGAGCCTGATCGTGCCAGCCGACAAAACGATGCTGGAAGACCTGATTGTCGCCGCTTTCAATGATGCGCGCGCCAAGGCGGATGAAGCCGCCAACGAGCAGATGAGCAAGATGACTGCTGGTCTGCCGCTGCCGCCGGGCTTCAAGATGCCCTTCTGATCGGCGTAAAAAGGCGATAGTTTTTACCCGTGCTTAACCAGTTCGGCAGTCAGTAGCTTTTCGCGCCGTTGAAATGCGCGCGCGGCTGAACGATATGATGCATTGATCGTTTTTCGCGATGCGCGGGAAAAGCGACCGGGTTGTGAAGCGGCCCCTTCTGCACGAAGGCGGTTCGCAGGCTCAGGGGTAAGGCCCCCTGGCTGGATTGGAGTGACAATGGATCTTGATCTGCCTCTCTTGCCGCTGCGGGATATCGTCGTTTTCCCGCAGATGATCGTGCCCCTGTTCGTGGGACGCGACAAGAGCGTGACGGCGCTTGAAAAGGCGATGGCGGGCGACAAGGACATCTTCCTCGTCGCGCAGCTCGACCCGAGCGAGGACGATCCGGACCGGGAAGCGCTTTATGACATGGGCGTCATTGCCAGCATCGTGCAGATGCTCAAGCTGCCCGACGGCAATGTCCGCGTGCTGGTGGAAGGCAAGCAGCGCGCTTCCCTGACCGCGTTGACGGATGCCGAGGATCACATCGTCGCCACCGTTGCGCCGTTGGACGACATCGTCGTGGGCGGCGCTGAGGTCGAGGCGATGATGCGCTCGGTCACCGACCAGTTCGAGAATTACGCCAAGCTCAACAAGAAGTTGCCGGCGGAAGCTGCCGCGCAATTGCGCGAGATCACCGAGGCTGGCCGCCTGTCCGATTTCATCGCGGCCAACCTTGCCGTGAAGGTTGCCGACAAGCAGTCGCTGCTGGTCGAGGGCGATCCGCTCAAGCGTCTGGAAATGGTGTTTGCCTTCATGGAAGGCGAACTCGGCGTGTTGCAGGTCGAGAAGAAAATCCGTGGCCGCGTGAAGCGCCAGATGGAGAAGACCCAGCGCGAATATTATCTCAACGAACAGCTCAAGGCGATCCAGCGCGAGCTGGGCGGCGGCGAAGGCGAGGAGGGCGATGAGCTTTCCGAACTGACCGAGAAGATCAAGAAGACACGCCTGAGCAAGGAAGCGCGCAGCAAGGCGGAAGCCGAGCTGAAGAAGCTGCGCTCCATGCAGCCCATGTCGGCCGAAGCGACGGTGGTCCGCAATTATCTCGATGCGCTGCTCGGCGTGCCGTGGGGCAAGAAGAGCAAGCTTAAAAAGGATCTGGTGAAGGCGCAGGAAGTGCTGGATGCCGATCACTTCGCGCTCGACAAGGTCAAGGACCGGATTATCGAATATCTCGCCGTGCAGGCGCGCTCTGACAAGCTGAAAGGGCCGATCCTGTGCCTCGTCGGTCCGCCGGGTGTCGGCAAGACCTCGCTGGGCCGCTCGATCGCTAAGGCGACAGGCCGCGAGTTCGTGCGCCAGTCGCTGGGCGGCGTACGGGACGAGGCCGAGATTCGCGGCCATCGCCGCACTTATATCGGCTCCATGCCGGGCAAGATCGCGTCCAACCTCAAAAAGGCCGGGGCGATGAACCCGCTGGTGCTGCTCGACGAGATCGACAAGCTCGGCCAGGATTTCCGGGGCGATCCGGCATCGGCGCTGCTCGAGGTGCTGGACCCGGAGCAGAACAGCAAGTTCCAGGACCATTATCTGGAGATCGACCTCGATCTGTCGGACGTGATGTTCGTCACGACCGCCAACAGCCTCAATCTTCCGCAGGCGCTGCTCGACCGCATGGAGATCATCCGGCTGGAGGGCTACACCGAGGATGAAAAGCTGGAGATCGCCCAGCGGCATTTGATCGAGAAGCAGATCGAGGCCCATGGGCTGAAAGAAGGCGAATTCGCCATCGAGGAGGCCGCGCTGCGCGACCTCATTCGCTATTATACGCGGGAAGCGGGCGTGCGGACGCTGGAGCGCGAGATCGCGCGGCTGGCGCGCAAGGCGCTCCGCCGTATCCTCGAGGGCAAGGAAACCAGCGTGACCATCACGCCGGAGAATCTCGGCGATTATGCGGGCGTGCGGAAATTCCGTCACGGCATTTCCGAGGAAGAGCACCAGATCGGTGCCGTCACGGGCCTTGCCTGGACGGAAGTGGGCGGCGAACTGCTCACCATCGAATCGGTGACGGTCCCCGGCAAGGGCCAGATCAAGACGACCGGCAAGCTCGGCGACGTGATGACCGAGTCGGTGCAGGCGGCCTTCTCCTATGTGAAGGCGCGCGCCCCAGCTTATGGCATCAAGCCGAGCATCTTCAACCGCAAGGATATTCACATCCACCTTCCCGAAGGCGCCGTGCCCAAGGATGGGCCGAGCGCTGGTATCGGCATGGTGACGTCCATCGTCTCGACGCTGACCGGCATCCCCGTCCACAAGGATGTCGCGATGACCGGCGAAGTGACGCTGCGCGGCCGGGTGCTGCCCATTGGCGGGCTCAAGGAAAAGCTGCTCGCGGCGCTGCGCGGGGGAATCAAGACCGTGCTCATTCCGCAGGAGAATGAGAAGGACCTGGTGGAGATTCCGGCGAACATCAAGGAAGGCCTTGAAATCGTGCCGGTGAGCCATGTGGACGAGGTGCTTGCTCGCGCTCTCACCGGGGCGCTGACACCGATCGACTGGTCCGAGGAAGATGATCTCGCCGCCCAGCCTCCGATCGGCTCGGCAGCCGAGCATGAGCAGCGGATGCGGCACTGAGTCTCGCGATGATCGTCATGACACCGATGCCCAAAACAGCCCGATTTGAAGTTAAGGGCGGTTAAGGATCGTCGTAAATGGGCCGGTCCGTCGCCCGGACCGGACCGATCATCGTGAAAAACAGCGTAAATCAGGGTTTTTAACGGGTTTGAGGCGCAAATCTCTTTGACACTTGCGACGAAGCAAGCCTTTATGCGCGCCTTCGTCGCATGATTCCCACCACAAGTTTTCTCAAGAAGGGGGTTCCCAAGGCATGAACAAGCAGGATCTCATCAGTTCGGTCGCGGATCAGAGCGGCCTCACCAAGGCCGATGCGAACAAGGCTGTTGAGGCAGTGTTCGACGCGATCACCGCCGCTCTCAAGAAGGGCGATGAAGTTCGCCTCGTTGGCTTCGGCACGTTCTCCGTTTCGCAGCGCAAGGCCTCGACCGGTCGCAACCCGCGCACCGGCGAAACCATGGCGATCAAGGCTTCCAGCCAGCCGAAGTTCAAGGCCGGCAAGGGTCTCAAGGACGCCGTCAACTAATCAACTCGATCGATCGTTGCCCCGCGCTTTCCGGCCGGGGCACCGCTTGATTGGATCGCCGACAGGGAACGCGACGTCCCATGGCGGCAAAGGCCGGGCTCTGCCTGGCCTTTTTGATTTTCAGCCGGATGAAGGCTGAGGATGCCCGGTCTGCCGGGAAAAGCGTGCTAATCCCGAAAGGGGCGCGCTCTATGCTTGACGGCGGTCCTCCCGGGGCATTATGGGCCGCCTCTCGATAGCGTCGATGGACGCTGTGGCGATCGTAGCTCAGTTGGTTAGAGCGCTGGTTTGTGGTACCAGAGGTCGCGGGTTCGGATCCCGTCGATCGCCCCATTTTCTTCTCCGAGATTTGGATAACTGGCCGCCGCGCTGCGTGCGCGGGGCTGACAGCCCGTCGCGCGCAGCCTATAGGCACAGCATGGCAAAAACAGACGATGATCGGGAGGAAGGGCTGCGGCTCAATCCTCGCTATGACCGCGATGGGTTGATCACAGCCGTGGCGAGCAATGTCGATACCGGCGAATTTCTGATGCTGGCGCATATGAACGCGCAGGCCCTGGCCGCGACGATCGAAACGCGCGTTGCCCATTTCTGGTCCCGCAGCCGGGGCAAGCTCTGGCGCAAGGGCGAGGAGTCCGGCAACGAACTCCACATCGTCGACATGCGGATGGATTGCGATCAGGACGCGATCTGGCTGCTGGTCAAGCCCGTAGGGCCGGCCTGCCACACGGGCCGTGTCAGTTGCTTCTATCGCCGCGTGACGGATGACGGGCTCGAGTGGATCGATCGCGAGCCGCACGCCCATTGAGCTGTAACGGATATGTCGCTCAGTCCCGTCTGAGCACAGGCGCGGAGGGGTTGATTTTCCGTTGACGTAAACGTAAACAGTGCATCTGACCTTCATGGAAGGATGGATGCAATGACGAAGCTCCAGATGATTGCCGGCATTCCCCAGCCGGAACGGGACGGGCGGGAAGAGTTTTCGATCTCCGACCTGTGCGATGAATTCGAAGTGACGCCGCGCGCTCTGCGCTTTTACGAGGATGAGGAACTCATCTCGCCGCGCCGGCAGGGCCTGACGCGGGTCTACAGCCACCGCGATCGCGCGCGGCTCGCCTGGATCTTGCGCGGCAAGCGGGTGGGATTCAGCCTGGCCGAAATCCGCGACATGATCGACCTGTACGATGCCGGCGACGGTCGGCGCACCCAGCGCGAATTTACCGTCGCCAAATGCGAAGAGCGGATCGGATTGCTCCAGCGGCAGCGGCAGGATATCGACGAAGCGATTGAAGAGTTGAAGAATTTCGTCGCGCTCGTCGAAGAAAACCAGCGCCTGTCAGGCGAACTCAACTAAGACTTTCTACCACGGAGAGGCCAATGCCCAGCTATAAGGCGCCCGTCGCCGACACCATGTTCATCCTCAACGAGATCGTCGGGCTGGAGCGTCTGACGAACAATCCCGGCTTTGCTTCGGCGACCAGCGATATCGTTCAGGCCATTCTCGAAGAGGGCGGCAAGTTTGCCAGCGAGGTGCTCAGCCCGCTCAATGCCGTCGGCGACCAGATTGGCTGCAAGCGCAATGACGATGGCACGGTGACGACGCCGCCGGGCTTTCAGGAGGCCTTCGACCAGTTCGTCGCGGGTGGCTGGACCACGCTGCATGCGCCGGAGGAATATGGCGGGCAGGGTCTGCCTATCGTGCTGGCGATCGCCGCCGAGGAATATTTCACGGCGTCGAACCACGGCTTCAACATGTATCACGGCCTGACCGGCGCCGCGGTCAGCGCGATCCTCGCCAAGGGCGACGATACGCTCAAGCAGAAATATGTGCCCAACATGGTCTCCGGCCAGTGGTGCGGCACCATGAACCTGACCGAGCCGCACTGCGGCACCGACCTCGGCCTCATCAAGACGCGCGCGTTGCCGCAGGATGATGGCAGCTACAAGATCACCGGCACCAAGATCTTCATCTCGGCCGGCGAGCACAGCATGGCCGAGAACATCATCCACCTCGTGCTGGCCAAGACGCCGGGTGCGCCCGCAGGCAGCAAGGGCATCTCGCTCTTCCTCGTCCCCAAGATGATGGTCAATGACGATGGCTCGCTGGGCGCGCACAACGCCGTCACCTGCGGCTCCATCGAGCACAAGATGGGCATTCACGGCAACGCGACCTGCGTCATGAACTATGACGATGCGACCGGCTGGATGATCGGCGAGGAGAATAAGGGCCTCGCCGCGATGTTCATCATGATGAACCAGGCGCGACTGGGCGTGGGCCTTCAGGGCCTTGCGCAAGGTGAACTGGCCTATCAGCAGGCAGTCCATTATGCGATGGACCGGCGGCAGGGCCGCGCGCTGACCGGCGCTGCCGAGCCTGACAAGCCCGCCGATACGCTGTTCGTGCACCCCGATGTCCGCCGCATGCTGATGGAGTGCAAGGCGCTCACCGAGGGCCTGCGTGCGCTGGTTCTGTGGGGCGCGCTGCAGGTCGATCTCATCAAATATGCGCCGACCGAGGAAGAGCGTCAGGCGGCGGATGACATCATCTCGCTGCTCACCCCGGTCATCAAGGGCTATGGCACGGACAAGGGCTTCGATGTCGCCGTCCTCGCGCAACAGGTGTTCGGCGGCCATGGCTACATCCGCGAATGGGGCGTGGAGCAGGCGGTGCGGGATGCGCGCATCACCATGATCTACGAAGGCACCAATGGCGTTCAGGCCATGGATCTGGTCGGCCGTAAGCTGCCCGCCAATGGCGGTCGCGCGGTGCAGGCGCTGTTCAAGATGGTCGCCGAGGATGTCGCCGCCGGCAAGGCCGTGCCGGAGACGGCTGCTATTGCTGAGGCGCTGGAGAAGGCCAATCAGCAACTGCAGGCCGCGACGATGTGGCTGATGCAGAATGCCATGCAGAACCCGAACAATGCCGGCGCGGCGGCTTATGCCTATATGCACATCACCGGCATCGTCGCGACGGGCATGATGTGGCTGCGTATGGCGATGGCCGCGCAGGCGCAGCTCAATGCCGGCACGGGCAATCCCGACTATATGAAGGCCAAGCTGGTGACGGCGCGTTACTTCGCCGAGCGCATCATGCCGGAAGCCGGCGCACTGCGTCGCAAGATCGAGGGCGGCGCCGAGGTGCTGATGGAACTGCCGCCGGAGGCGTTCCTGACGGCAGCCTGATCGGGCTTATCCTGCGGGATCAAGAAGCGGCTTCCTCTCTCCGGAGAGGGAGCCGTTTTCACGTCGATGGCTGAGGTTCAGGGCTTTGCAGATGCCGGTGCATCAGCCCGCAGCGGCGCCTTGAACAGCGCGGCGTCGCCGGGCTTGAGCGGCACCAGCTCGCCGCGCTGCATGTCGGCAACGGGGCGCGCGCCGTCCGGCAGGTTGATCCGCGAGCCTTCACCTCGTTCGTCGGCCAGCAGCTTGGGCGCGGGTGCGCTCGGCGTGCGGCGGACCATGCAGTTGACGCGCGGCACGTCGCGGAACTCGTCGCAATTGTAGAGCGTGCGCTCGATGCCGCTGTCCTTCATGCGGATATAGGAGAAAGACATGGAGGCGAGGCTGGTTTCCGCGACCGGGAAGCTGCGCGGCGTCGCATTATCGCTCGTCCAGGCCAGCAAGCGACACTGCGCGCGCCCGGCGCACAGGCGCGCGGCGGCGTCGGCATAGCGGGCTGGGTCGCCGCCCGGATCGAGTGTCATCACAAACCCTGTGCCGCCGGGTTCGATGGCAGCCAGCCGACCGGGGCCGATGCGCTTGCCGATATCCGCAGCACCAAGCAACGCCGGTGCGGTGGCGTCGTCGATCAGCGAGCCGGGCAAGGTGCCGGCCAGCGCGCCATCATCGGCGTGAACGGGCGACAAGGCGGCAAGCTTGGCGATGGCGGGCTCGGCAGCGATGCTGAGGCTCCGCGCAAAGGCCGGCGGTGTGCCCCACCAGCCCTCCCAGCGGAAGAACAGGTGCGTATCGACCGCCGCGACCTTGTCGAGCGACTTGCTCCAATAAGGCATCACCCAGTCGGTATGATAATGGGTGCTGTAGCCGACAGGCGCATAGACATCGCCTGCGAGCATCCGTGCCGCATTGCCCCGGGCGCGATCCCAGGCTGACGGGGATGGGCGACGCGCCATGGCACCATCGCAGGTAAAGGTAAACTGGCAGCCGGTGGCCCGCTCCTGCCCTTGGAAGACCACGCCGCACACCGTCTTGGGGAAGGCGGGGTGGCGCAGGCGGTTGAGCACGACCTGTCCCACGGCGCGCTGGCCCTTGGCGTCGTCGCCGGCTTCATAGATCATCGCGGCGGCAAGACAGTCGGTTGCCCGACCCAGCGCCATCGCGTCGCCCTTGAACGTGAAGGGGCGCGCGGCAGGATTGGGCGCGGTCGAGAAGGGGATCTGCGCGTTCAGCTGCCGCGCCTGATCGGGGTGGGAGGCGTCGAGCACCAGCGGCTCGACGACGGGCACGGGGCTGTTATCCGGTGCCTTGGGCAGGGCTGTGCTCACGGCCTCGCTGCCGGACAGCGCGGTAACGCTGGTGCGATTGCCGATGGCGAGCAGCGCCAGAGCGCCGGTGAGGATCAGCCCTAGAAGGCCGGCCAGCACAAGTCGGCCCTGGCGCGAAGAGAGCGCCGGGAATGCCGATTTTCGCGCAATCAGACCGTTGGTTGCCATACGTCCTTCCGCCAAAGCCGCCATGCGCGGCCGGAGAGGGGCGGTATGTGTGCCTTTAGGCCGCGTTAGGCAAGAGCGGCACGGCCAGCCGACCGGCCACAGGGACGGCCGTGCCATAACGGGAAAATCCGGCCGGCAAGTCTTAACGGCTCGCCGGCACGGGATGGTCGGCCCGGATTAGCCGGCTTCGGGCAGGAAGTCCGGCACCGAGAGATAGCGCTCGCCAGTATCGTAATTGAAGCCCAGCACCTTGGCGTCGGCGGGCAGGTCCGGCAGCTTCTGGGCGATAGCGGCGAGCGTCGCGCCGGAGGAGATGCCGACCAGCACGCCTTCCTCGCTGGCAGCGCGGCGGGCGTAGTCCTTGGCATCGGCGGGATCGACCTGGATCACGCCGTCCAGCAGATCGGTGTGCAGATTGGCCGGGATGAAACCGGCGCCGATGCCCTGAATCGGGTGCGGGCCGGGCGCGCCGCCGCTGATGACCGGGGAGAGCGTCGGCTCCACGGCAAAGACCTTGAGGCCCGGCCACATTGCCTTGAGCACCTGCGCGCAGCCGGTGATGTGCCCGCCCGTGCCGACGCCGGTGATCAGTGCATCCAGCGGCTCGTCGCCGAAATCGTTGAAGATTTCCTGCGCCGTCGTGCGGACATGAACATCGATATTGGCCGGATTTTCGAACTGCTGCGGCATCCACGCACCCGGCGTAGCCGCGACGATCTCCAGCGCGCGCTCGATGGCGCCCTTCATGCCCTTTTCACGCGGGGTCAGGTCGAAGCTGGCACCGTAGGCCAGCATCAGGCGGCGGCGCTCAAGGCTCATGCTCTCGGGCATGACGAGGACGAGCTTGTAGCCCTTCACGGCGGCGACCATGGCAAGACCAATGCCGGTGTTGCCCGAGGTGGGCTCGACGATGACGCCACCGGGCTTGAGGCTGCCGTCCTTTTCTGCAGCCTCGATCATGGCCAGCGCGATGCGGTCCTTGATCGATCCGCCGGGGTTGGAGCGCTCGGACTTGATCCAGACATTCGCATCGCCAAACAGGCGGTTGAAGCGGATGTGCGGCGTGCCGCCGATCGTTTCGAGAATGGACGAGACTTTCATGGGCAATCCTCCATAAGGCGATCGATCAATTAAAACTTAATCGATAGAGATTTGCAAGGGGCGGACTCTATCCTTCTTTTGCGGGAGTGGCGCCCGCGTGGGAAGGTCGTAAATGAACCTCGGGCGGATCGAACGTCCGGGCGTTCCGCAATTCAGGGAAAAGGCGCGACCACCACAAGGTGATGGCGATTGCACCCACGCCGCCGGCAATCACAGCAGCGATCGGCCCGATGAGCGCGGCGAGAAAGCCCGACTCGGCATCGCCCAGCTCGTTCGAGGCGGAAATCGTCATCATCGATACGCTGGTCACCCGGCCGCGCATGTCGTCGGGGGTGTGGAGCTGGATGAGTGATTGGCGGACGAACACAGAGAACATGTCCGCGCTGCCCCAGGTCGCCATGGCGAACAGGGCGACGATGATCGCGGTCTGCTGCGGCATGAAGGCGGTGAGGCCGAAGACAATGGTCGCCAACCCGAAGATGCCGACGGACAGCATCATTTTCAGCCCGACATTGTGGCGCAGCGGCCGGAACGAGAAGAACAGCGCCGTCAGACCCGCGCCGATGCCGGGCGCTGCGGCAAGATGTCCCAGGCCCTGCGAGCCGATATGGAGCACATCGCGCGCATAGACCGGCAGCAGCGCTGTGGTGCCGGCCAGCAGCACGGCAAACAGATCGAGCGTGATGGCACCGAAGACCAGCCGGTTGGTCCGCACATAAGTGAGGCCGTCGATGATCTGGCCGATGGGATGACGGTCGCGCTGGCGGGCCGCTTGCGGGACCTTGCCGACGAAGATCATGCCGATGACCGCTACGCCGAACAGGGCGCTGCTGAACATGTAGGCGAAATAGGGCTTGAACGCATAGGCATAGCCGGCGACGGCCGGCCCGACGATGCTGCCGGCCTGCCAGAACATGCTGCTGAATGCGATGGCGCGGGGCAGCAGGTCCTTGGGGACGATGTTCGGGCCCAAAGAGCCGAGCGCCGGCCCCTGGAAAGCGCGGGCGAAGCCGATCAGCGCGGCGAGGGCGAAAATCAGTGGCAGGCTAATCCACCCTTCATAGCTGGAAAGCGCCAAAATCCCTGCCGAGAAGAGCAGCAGCGAGAGCGTGCCCATGGCGATGCGGGTGCGCGAATAATTGTCCGCGACGAGCCCCGCAAAGGGCGTCAGCATGAAGACCATGACGAACTGGATGAGGCCGATCAGTCCCAGCTGCGCCGCCGACTGCCCGGGCGACATGGTCTGGCGCGCGATGTTGTAGGCTTCCCATGCGATGATGAGCGCCATGCCGTTGGACGCGAGGATCGTCGACAGGCGCACCATCAGATAGGCGCGGAAGGCGCCGATCTGAAAGGGATGGGTCGGTGGCTTGCGCCCGGCGGTGCCGTCAGGCTCGCGAGAAGATGGGCTGACCATGCATGTTCCTTGGCGCAAGGCTGGCGACGGCGCAACGGACCAAAACGCGCGCAGGGCAAAGATTTTCGATTGCCGCGCGCCTTCGCTTGGGCGGAACGAAAAAGGCCCGGCAGGAACCCACGCTCCGCCGGGCCGAGTTTGAGCACTGGGGCTACCAGCGCCCTTCGGGTCGCAGCTCCGCCCTAAGAAAACAGGGTTAATGAGTCATCAGGAAATAAAGCAGCTTGTCATTTTTCCTGGGGCACCTGCGGCGTCAGGAACACAATTGCGCCGCCTGAGGTGCCGCACCTCAGGCGAGGCTGATGAAGCTGTCCAGAACCCGCTTGGCGCCGGCCTGCTCGAAATCGATCTCCAGCTTGTTGCCCTCAATGCCTGTCACCGTCCCATAGCCGAACTTCTGGTGGAAGACGCGGGTGCCGAGGCTGACGTCGCTGCGGCCCTTGTTGCCGAGACTCACAGCGCTCTGCCGCGCTTCGACGAGGCGCGTCGGCTCACGCGAGAACTGGCTTTGAGCGCGTTGCCAGCCCGGTCCGCGTCCTGAGCCGCGCGCGACATTGGCGAAGGGATCATCCCGTTCGGACCAGTTGGCGCGCCACAGGCTGGCGCCGCCGGACATGGTGTTTTCCTCGTCCACCGTCTCCTTGGGTAACTCGCCAATGAAGCGGGAGGGGATGGAACTGGTCCACTGGCCATAGACCCGCCGGTTGGCGGCGTGCAGGATCAAGCAGCGCTGGCGGGCACGGGTGATCGCCACATAAGCCAGCCGACGCTCTTCCTCCAGGCTGGCAAGGCCGCCCTCATCGAGCGCGCGTTGCGAGGGGAACAGGCCATCCTCCCAGCCCGCCAGGAACACGGTGTCGAACTCCAGTCCCTTGGCGGCGTGGATGGTCATCAGCGTGACCTTGGCTTCATCCGCCTGCGCCTCATTGTCCATGACGAGGCTGACATGCTCGAGGAAGGCCCCGAGCGTCTCATATTCCTCCATGGCGCGGGTGAGTTCCTGCAGGTTCTCCAGTCGCCCGCTGGCCTCCGTCGTACGCTCGGCCTGCAGCGCAGCGGTGTAACCGCTCTCGTCTAGAATCTGACGCGCGAGATCGGCGTGGTTCATCGCATTGGCGAGATCGCGCCAGCGGGCGAGATCGCCGATGAACCGTCCCAGCGAGCGCCGCGCCTGCGGGGTCAGCTCGTCCGTGTCGAGAATACGGGCCGCCGCGCTGGTGAGCGGCTCCCCCATGGCGCGGGCGAGGCGGTGCACCTTCTCGACTGCCTTGTCGCCAAGGCCGCGCTTGGGGACATTGACGATCCGCTCGAAGGCAAGATCATCCGCCGGTTGGTTGACGAGGCGCAGATAGGCGAGCGCATCGCGGATTTCGGCGCGCTCGTAGAAGCGGAAGCCGCCGACGATGCGGTAGGGCAGGCCGATCTGGATAAAGCGGTCCTCGAACTCGCGAGTCTGGAAGGAGGCGCGCACGAGGATCGCGATCTTCTCGGCGCCGACGCCCTGCCGCTCCAGCGACTCGATCTCCTCGCCGACGCGGCGGGCCTCTTCCGGCCCGTCCCACACGCCGATGACGCGCAGCTTCTCGCCATCGGCCTCCTGGGTCCACAAGGTCTTGCCGAGCCGCCCGCCATTCTGCGCGATGACGCCGGAGGCCGCGGCAAGGATGTGCGGCGTCGAGCGATAATTCTGCTCCAGCCGGATGATCGCGGCGCCGGGAAAATCGCGCTCGAAGCGCAGGATGTTGGCCACTTCCGCGCCGCGCCAGCTATAGATGCTCTGGTCATCATCGCCGACGCAGCAGATATTCTTGCGCTGCTGGGCGAGCAGCCGCAGCCAGAGATACTGGCTGGTGTTGGTGTCCTGATACTCGTCCACCATGATGTAGCGGAAACGCTGCTGATATTGCTCCAGCACCACGCGATCGGTCTTGAAGATCGTCAGCATGTGCAGCAGCAGGTCGCCGAAATCGCATGCGTTGAGCGCGCGCAGGCGGGCCTGATACAGCGCATAGATCGCCGCGCCCTTGCCATTGGCGAAGGTCTCACTCTCGCCCGCGTCGATTTCACCGGGGGTGAGGCCCTTGTTCTTCCACTTGTCGATCAGTCCGGCCAGCGCGCGGGCGGTGAAGCGCTTCTCATCGATCCCCTCGGCGACGATGATCTGCTTCATCAGGCGCAACTGGTCGTCGGTATCGAGAATGGTGAAGTTGCTCTGCAGCCCGACCAGTTCGGCATGGCGGCGCAGCATCTTGGCGCAGACGGAGTGGAAGGTGCCGAGCCAGGGCATGCCCTCGACCGCCTCGCCGATCATCCGCCCCACGCGCTCGCGCATCTCGCGGGCGGCCTTGTTGGTGAAGGTGACGCACAGGATCTCTGATGGCCATGCGCGGCGGGTCGCCACCAGATGCGCGAGGCGCGCGGTCAGTGCCGCTGTCTTGCCTGTGCCCGCGCCGGCCAGAACCAGAATTGGCCCTTCCGTGGTCAGCACGGCCTCGCGCTGCGGCGCATTGAGGCCCTGGATATAAGGCGGGTCGGCAGGAGAGGGGGCTGGCAAAGGATCGGTCACAGGCGAACAACTAGGGAACGGGTGGGGCGGGGGCAAGGGCCTTGGCGTGCGTTCCGACCGCTTCATCCCGATTACGCCCCCGGCGGTCTGCGGCGGATGGTTCGCACGGAACGGCTGTCCCGTTGCGGGATTTCCATCCCACAAGAACGATCACTCATAGGAGGATGCGATCATGCGCTTCTCAACCATTCTCGCCTGCGGTGCCGCTTCGGCACTGGCCTTCGCTGCCCACGCACAAGACATGCCGCCTCCGGGTGGCGCGCCGGTCGGCCCACCGTCCGCGACCGCGCCGATGCCGGGCGACACACCCGGGCCGATGCCGGGCGGGACGGACACCATGCCCCCGCCGACTGGTAACCCCATGCCCGGCGATGGCATGAACCCGCCGCCGCCGCCGCCGGCTCCCCCGCGGCCCCCTGCACCCGGCGGCACGATGACGCCGCCGCCTCCGCCCCCCGGTGGTGGTCAGGTTGAGATGATGCCGCAGCGGCCCGTGGAGCAGACCGCTCCGCAGCCCCCGGCAGAATATCCGGTCTGCTCGCGCACCGTGAAGGACGGGTGCAAGAACCCCGGCGGGCAATAATTAACTGAGCTTCTGCTGAGGTCGGCGTCCGTCTAGGTCGCTGGCCTCAGGAGGACCAATTTTGCCTTGCCGACCACGCGCTCGGCATCGCAATCGAAGCCTTTGACCGCGATCTCTTCCCGCTTTTCGGTCTCGATGCTCACCCAGGTGCTCGGGCCGACCCAGCCGAGCCGGGCGAGCTTGTCCAGGGCGACGGCACCCGCGCCGGTGCCATAAGGCGGGTCCATAAAAATCACATCCAGCGGCGCTGACGTGGCGCCAAGCGCGAGAACATCGTTCTGGCGGATGTCGGGACGCGCCAGTCCCAGCTTTTCGGCATTTTTACGCAAGGCGGCGATCGCAGCCCGGTCGCGCTCGACGAACAGGCATGTCGCTGCCCCGCGAGAGAGCGCCTCAAAGCCCAGCGCGCCGGAGCCGGCAAAGAAATCGCCCACCGCCAGCCCTTCGAACGAACCAAGCCGGCTGGTCAGCATCGAAAACAGTGTCTCGCGTGTGCGATCCGCTGTAGGGCGCGTTTCCTCGCCGACTGGCGCCACCAGGGGGCGGCCCCGCCATTGTCCTGAGATGATCCTCATTTGAGCGTCTTGCGGAACTTGATGAGATCGACCTGGCGCACCTCGGCCACTTCACCCGGCGCGGAATCGCCCAGCACGAAGGGACCGTAGCGGGTCCGGATCAGCCGGCTGACCTTGAGGCCGAGATGTTCGAGCACGCGCCGCACTTCGCGGTTCTTGCCTTCGGTCAGCGTCATTTCAATCCACTGATTGCGCCCGGTCCGCCGCTCCAGATTGGCGTCGATGCGGCCATAGCGCATCCCCTCAATCTCGACGCCCTCGATCAGTTCTTCAAGCTGGGCCTGGCTGATCTCCCCGAAGGCACGCGCGCGATAGGTGCGCTCGACACCGGTCGAGGGCAATTCCAGCTGCCGCTTCAGCTCGCCATCGGTGGTGAGCAGCAGCAGACCTTCCGTGTTGAGATCGAGCCGGCCGACCGGCATCACGCGCGGCAGGTCGGCGGGCAGGCGATCATAAATGGTCGGACGCCCGGCGGGGTCTTTGGCGGTGGTGAGGAGACCTGCGGGTTTGTGGAACAGGAACATGCGGGCCGGTGCGGGTTCTTTCACCGCCACACCATCCACCGTCACGCCGCGCAGCGACTTGAGCAGCGTTGCGGGCGTTTCCACCAGCGTGCCGTTCAGCGCCACGCGCCCTTCGGCGATCATCCGCTCGACATCCCGGCGGGAGGCGACGCCCGCGCGGGCCATCAGCTTGGCAATGCGCTCGCCCTCTCGCGCGGTGCCATCATCGGCGGCCTGGCGCACCTGCGGCGCGACGCGGCCTGCGCCCCGGCGCGCTCTGGGCGGCTGGGCTCGACGATCGGTAGCACCGGCTACAGGGCGCTGGGGACGGCGAGGTCCGGAAGGTCCACGAGTGTTCGACAAAATCTGTGTCCGTTTTTGGGGCGGCTGTGTCATCGCTGCACTGGCGAATCGCAGCCGCGCGACCTAGCGTTTTTGTGCGCCGGGATCGATCCGTTTTCGGTCTGCGGTTTGGCGCAACGGGAATGAGGCGGCAATGTTTTTCTCGAAGGAGACGCAGCGAATACGCCGCATCCTGATCGTCGAGGATGAGCCGCTGCTCGCGTTCGATGAAGAACACACACTCCAGACGGCCGGCTATGAGGTGGTCGCGACGGTCGATCGCTTCCGGGAAGCGACGGCGATCATCCTCGAACAGGGCGCGGTCGATCTGGTGGTGACCGATGTGCGGCTTGCCGGTGTCCGCTCGGGCGTCGAGTTGGCCCGCCATGCCCGCGAACTCGGCATCGCCGTGCTGTTCGCGACGGCCACCTGCCCGGAGGAAGCGCGCGATCAGGACATTGCGCTGGGATGCCTCTCCAAGCCGTTTCTGCCGCGCGATCTTATCCGTGCCATTGGCGTGTGCGAGCGGGTGATAGGCGGGCGTTCGCCGGGCCGGCTGCCGGCGGGGCTGAAGCTCTTCAAGCGCAACTGAGGGCTGCGCTGAGGCGCGCCGGCAAAAACGATGCTTTGAATTCCGGCATAGCGCTCTAAGACTGCGCGTTCAGGCCCAAGCAGTCGGAGTGTGCATGTCGCAGACCCTCATATTCGCCGTGATTGTCGGTGCAGTCGTGGCGAGCGGCTTCTTCGTTCCAAGCTTTCGTCCCTATTTGCGGCCCATGCCGTTCGTCGCGTTCCTGCTCGGCATATCGAGCGGCTTTCCGCTGACGCTGCTGCTGGCGACCATGACCTTCTGGCTCTCCAAGGTCGGCATCGACAAGTCCACGATCGGCTTCGCTATCGGCCTGACGACCCCCTACACGCTCAAATTCCTGTGGGCGCCTCTTGTCGACAAGGTGCCGCTGCCTGTGCTCACCCGCTTGTTCGGGCAGCGGCGCGCGTGGCTGTTCTTCATTCAGGCGCTGCTGTTTGGCGCGATCTGGCAACTGGGCGCCAGCGATCCGGCGACCGATCTGGCGCGCTTTGCGCTCTGGGCCATCGCCGTCGCCTTCCTCTCCGCCACGCAGGACATCGTGATCGATGCCTATCGCATCGAAATCCTGAGCGAGCAGGAACTGCCGCACGGTACGGCGATGAACCAGTTCGGCTATCGCACCGGCAATCTGCTGGCCGGCGCTGGGACGATCTTCCTCGCCTCCACTGAAGGCGCCGGGCTGGGTTGGGCCGTCGCCTATGGCATCACTGCCTTTTGCGTGCTCCCGGCAGCGATTGGCGCGCTGCTGGCGGGGCCGGGGCGCTATGTGGAGCACCGCGCGGTCCGCGAAGGGCTGGCGATGGGCGACTGGCTCAAGGAGACCATCGTCAATCCGTTCCGTGAGTTCCTCTCCCGCCACGGCGCCTTTCTCGTCCTGGGCTTCGTGCTGATCTACAAGATCGGCGATGCCATGGGGCAGGTGATGCTGGCGCCGATGATCGTCGAGCTGGGCTTTACCGACACCGAATATGTCACCGTCAACAAGTTCGTCGGCTTTGCCGCGCTGATTGCCGGGTCGGCGCTGGGCGCACCGTTCATCGCCCGGCTGGGCATGGGGCGTGCTTTGTTCGTCTCCGGTGCGATGATGATGCTCTCCAACCTGCTGTTCTGCGCGCTGGCCGTGGCCGGACATTCGACGCCGATGCTCGCGCTGGCGGTGGGGACGGAGAATTTCACCAGCGGCATCGGCCTGACGGTGTTCGTCACCTATCTGTCCGGCCTGTCGAGCCTGGCTTATACCGCGACGCAGTTTGCTTTGCTCTCATCCTTCGCCGCAGTCGGCCGGACATGGCTCTCGACGCCTTCGGGCTATCTCGCCGAGGGGCTGGGCTGGGTCGGTTTCTGGGCGTTCACCGTCGTGGCAGCGATCCCGGGCATGATCCTGCTCTGGATCATGTGGACGAAAGGCTTCGTGGTGGAGTCCGTTAGACAGCCCAGCACGCAGGACGATTAGCGACGCGCCTCAGACCGGCGGCTGGTTGTTCGCGACCAGCACCTGCCCGGCCAGATAGAGCGTACCCGCCATCAGGACCGTGCGTCGCGGTCCGGCGGCGACATCCGTCAGCGCCTCCTGGATCGTGGTGAAGCTACGATGCGGCACCTCCCAGGCACGGGCAACTTGCGCGAAGACCTCCGGCCCGTGATGCTCATGGCCGGGCACCGGCACGGAGCGGATCGAGCGGATCAAGGGGCGGAGCGGCTTGAGGAAGCCGGCGACGTCCTTGTTCGAGAGCATGCCGATGATCAGGTCGATGCCCTCATCGGCCAGATGGCTTTCCGTCAGCGCATCGGCCAGCGCCTTGCCGGCATCGGGATTATGCCCGCCATCGAGCATCAGCGTCCGCCCGGGCAGCATCGCGTTGAGCGGACCGCCTTCCAGACGCTGCATGCGCGCGGGCCAGTGCGCCCAGAGCGGTGCGGCGCGCAGCGCGGCCTCGGGCAGGGGCACCGCCTGCTGGTGACGGAGCATCGCAATGGCGAGGCCCATATTGGAAATCTGGTGGGCGCCGTGGAGGCGGGGCATCGGCAATTCGATGCGCCCGGCTTCGTCGCGATAATGCAACTGTCCCTGATATTCGGCGATGTCCCAGCTCCGCCCGCGCGGCAGATGCGCGGCACCCACCTTGTCGGCCACGCGGGCGATCGTGGCGTTCATCGCCGGGCGATAATGCTGGGTGACCAATGGCGCCCCGGCCTTGGCGATGCCGGCCTTCTCAAAGGCGATGCGGCTCAGCGGGTCTTCCGGCACGTCATGGTCCGGCGCGAGCAGGAAGCTCTCATGGTCGATCGCCAGCGAGGCGATACCGCAGGCGACCGGCGACTGTATCACGTTCGTCGCGTCCAGCCGTCCGCCTAAGCCGACCTCGATCACGCAGGCATCCGCCGGCACGGTGGCGAACAGCATGAAAGCTGCGGCGGTGGTGATCTCGAAGAAGCTGGCGTTCAGATCGCCGCCGATGTCGAGCACCTGCTCCAGCGCGCGGGCGAGCGTGTCATCGTCGATCAACGTACCGGCGAGGCGAATGCGCTCGTTGAACCGCACGAGATGGGGGGAGGTGAAGACATGGACGCTCTTGCCGTCCGCTTCCAGCGCCGCGCGCAGATAGGCGCAGGTCGATCCCTTGCCGTTGGTGCCGGCCACATGGAAGACCGGCGGCATCTCCAGATGCGGGTTGCCCAGCCGGCGGACGAGTTCGCTGATACGCTCCAGCCCCAGCACGTCACGGCCGGGCGAAAGCGCCATCAGGCGATCGAGTTGTGCCTGCACAGCAGGGTGGTCGGAAACGGCGTGGTCAGCCATCGCAAGGCCTCTGGGTCAGGTACCGCCCGGCCTGCTTGCCGGGAGACCCGCCCTGCTGCGCAGGTCGGCGAGTCCTCAGGCAGGCGCGGACGGGACGGAAATCGGTGGTTTTATGCCGCTTGCTTCGTCGTCAGATAGCCGATCGTCTTGGCCAGCGTCGCCTTCATTTCCTTGCGATGCGTCACCATGTCAATCATGCCGTGTGCGAGCAGATATTCGGCCCGCTGGAAGCCCTCGGGCAGCTTCTCGCGGATGGTGTTCTCGATCACGCGGGCACCGGCGAAGGCGATCAGCGCATTGGGCTCGGCAATCTGCACGTCGCCCAGCATCGCATAGCTGGCGGTGACGCCCCCGGTGGTTGGATCGGTCAGCACCACGATGTAGGGCAGGCCAGCCGCGCGCAGTTGCTGCACGGCGACGGTGGCGCGGGGCATCTGCATCAGCGAGAGGATGCCCTCCTGCATCCGCGCGCCACCAGCGGCTGTGAAGATCACATAAGGGCAGGACTGGCGCACGGCTTCCTGCACGCCCGCGACCAAGGCCGCGCCAACTGCCGTGCCCATCGAGCCGCCCATGAAGGCGAAGTTCTGCACGCCGACAACAGCCGGCTGGCCCTCGATCCGGCCGGAGGCATTGATCAGCGCATCCTGGTCGCCGGTCTGCGCGCGGGCGGCCTTCAGGCGATCAGTGTAGCGCTTGGAATCGCGGAACTTGAGCGGGTCTTCCTTGACCACCGGTGCGGGCAGGATGTGAATCGTGCCCTCATCGAAGATGTGCGCGAAGCGGGTGTGCGGGCCGATCCGGCCATGATGGTCGCAACGCGGGCACACCGAGAGATTCTCGTCCCATTCCTTCTGGAAGATCATCTGGCCGCAGCTCGTGCATTTGTGCCAGAGATTGTCCGGTGTCTCGGCCTTCTTGGCGATGAAGGGCAGGGCATTGCGAACGCGGTTCAGCCAGCTCATGCGGCTTTCTCCTTCTGATTGAGCGCGGCGCGCAGGGTCGCCACGAAGTCGCGGACCGGGCCAGCGGCCTGGGCGCCATGCTTGCCGACCAGCTCGACGATGGCCGAGCCGACGACGACCCCTTCAGCCACCGCGCCGATGGCGGCGGCCTGCTCGGGCGTGCGCACGCCGAAGCCAACGGCCACGGGCAGATCGGTTGCGGCCTTGAGCTTGGCGACGGCGGACTCGATGCTGGTCTGCGCTGCCTGCTGCAAGCCGGTGATGCCGGCGACGGACACATAATAGAGAAAGCCCGAGGCGCCCTCCAGCACGGCCGGCAGGCGCGCGGCATCCGTGGTCGGCGTCGCAAGGCGGATGAGCGAGACGCCGGCGCCGCGCAACGCCGGGCCAAGCTCGGCATCTTCCTCGGGCGGAATGTCGACGCAAATCACGCCATCGACGCCCGCCTTGGCGCATTCGGCGGCGAACCAGTCGGCGCCGCGTACGGTCATCGGGTTGGCATAGCCCATCAACACCAGCGGCGTCTCCGGATGGCGGGCCCGGAAGGCGGCGGCGATCTCGAAGATCTTCGCCGTGCTGATCCCCGCCGCCAGCGCGCGCAGATTGGCGGACTGAATGGCCTGCCCGTCCGCCATGGGATCAGTGAACGGCATCCCCAGCTCGATCACATCCGCGCCGCCCGCGACCAATGCATCGAGCACAGAGGCCGTGTCAGCAGGCGTCGGATCGCCGCCGGTGACGAAGGTGACGAGTGCGGCGCGCCCTTCTGAGCGGGTGCGGGCGAAGGTGGAGGTGAGGCGGTTCATATCTTCGCTCCCAGCGCCTGGGCGACGGTGAAGATGTCCTTGTCGCCGCGGCCGGAGACGTTGACGACGATCAGCTTGTCCTGCGGCATCGCCGTGGCTTCCGCCTCCAGCGCCGCGAGCGCGTGGGCGCTTTCGAGGGCGGGAATGATGCCTTCCTGCTGCGAGCAGAGCTGGAACGCGTCGAGTGCGGCCACATCCGTTACCGGCACATAGCGCACGCGGCCGCTCTCATGCAGCCAGCTGTGCTCGGGGCCGATGCCGGGATAATCGAGGCCCGCCGAGATCGAATGCGCCTCGGTGATCTGGCCGTCCTCGTCCTGCAGCAAATAGGTCTTGTTGCCGTGGAGGATGCCGGGCTTGCCGCCGGTGAGGCTGGCGGCGTGCTTGTCCGTATCGATGCCGTGGCCGGCTGCCTCGGTGCCGACCATCGCTACATCGGGATCATCGAGGAACGGGTGGAACATACCGATGGCGTTGGAGCCACCGCCCACGGCCGCGATCAGCAGATCGGGCAGGCGCCCTTCGGCAGCCAGCATCTGCTCGCGGGTTTCCCTGCCGATCACGCTCTGAAAGTCGCGCACCAGCTCTGGATAGGGGTGCGGACCTGCGGCGGTGCCAATGATGTAGAAGGTGTTCTCCACCGTCGCCACCCAGTCACGCAGCGCTTCATTCATTGCATCCTTGAGGCTTTGCGATCCGCTGGTGACGGGGCGCACTTCCGCGCCGAGCAGCTTCATGCGGAAGACGTTGGGCTGCTGCCGCTCGATGTCCTTGGCGCCCATGAAGATGGTGCACGGCAGGCCAAAGCGGGCACAAACGGTCGCCGTCGCCACGCCATGCTGGCCTGCGCCGGTCTCGGCGATGATCCGCGTCTTGCCCATGCGGATCGCGAGCAGGATCTGGCCGATGCAATTGTTGATCTTGTGCGCGCCAGTGTGATTGAGCTCCTCGCGCTTGAAATAGATCTTGGCGCCGAAACCGGGCTTGGCGCGCTCGCGATAATAAGCGGTCAGCCGTTCCGCGAAGTAGAGCGGCGAGGGGCGGCCGACATAATGCGTCATCAGGCCATTGAACTCGGCTTCGAAAGCCGGGTCTTCCTTGGCGGCGCGATACTCGCGCTCCAGGTCGAGGATGAGCGGCATCAGCGTCTCGGCCACATAACGGCCACCGAACTGGCCAAAATGGCCGCGCTCGTCGGGCAGGGCGCGCAAGGAATTGGGGCGGGAATTGGGGAGGGTGGTTGCAGCAGTCACTGTGCGTCTCTCTTGGTCACTGGGGTCGGGTCGCGTCGAAAGGGTCGAGCGATCAGCGCCATCGTGTCCCGATGCATCTGGCTATGGCAGGCAGTGTCATCATTCCCAACCGCTTTGCAGAAGGTCGCGGCCTTGTCCACCGCATTGACGCATTCGGCGGCTGGCCTTTGGGGCAGTTGCGCGAGCGGCGCCCGTTTTGCCCTCGGTCCTGATCCATCAGGCGGGCGGGGCGGGCACGAGGATCAGGGTTCGCTCCTCCACGCGCCAGGAGGCCAGTTGGGAGAGAAAGTTCATCCCCAGCACGTCAATGTCACCCAGCGCGGGGGATATCACGACCTTGAGATTTCGGGCTGTCAGCGGGCCGATCGCGAGGCGCTCGACCGTGCCCGTTTCCGCCTGCACCGTACCGTTCGCCGTCTGGAGCACGACCGGCAGCAGGCTGGCCCCGCGGGGCACGCCTGCGAGGTCCGCCGTCCCCGTGGACAGCGCTGTGACGGTGGCGCCGCTATCGATGAGCATCCGCCGGTCGACGCCATTGATTTGCGCTGTCGCCCAGAAATGGCCGTCGGGCGACATCCGGATGCGCACCTCGTCGCCCACGACTTGCTGAGAGTCGACGCCGAGCCGGCTGCTGAATCGGGACAGGGACGGGTCGAATGGCGCCTGCTGGAACAGCACGAACAAGGCAAACGCCAGCAAGGCGAACGAAAACAGGGCGCGCAAAGCCCGCCCCACATAGGGGATTTTGAAGATCAGAATGAGGATCAGCGCCGCACCGCCCGCATAGAGCGCAAGGTGAAGCCATTCGGGGTTGGTCGTCATCGGCATGAAAGCTCAACCGCAATCACGTGCATTCGATCCCGCACAGCGTCCGCGAACCGCCAGGGGGATCCAATCAGCCAGCCTGCGCCGCACGGCAAAAGTCAGAGATCTTGGCCACATCCTTGACGCCCGGCGCGCTCTCGATGCCGGAAGAGACATCCACCAGCGGCGCGCCAGTCAGGCGAATGGCATCGGCGACATTCTCCGCGTCCAGCCCGCCCGAGAGGCCCCAGGGCAGGGGCGGGCGATGGCCGGCGAGGAGGCGCCAATCAAAACGCAGGCCCATGCCGCCGGGCAGCACCGCGCCGTCGGGCGTCTTGGCATCGTAAAGCAGGAAGTCGGCCGCGCCGGCGAAAGCCGCACCGGTCGCGAGATCGCCGGCGGTCTTCACGGAGATGACTTTCCAGACCTCCAGCCCGGTGCGCTGGCGGATGGCCGCAGCCCGTTCCGGCGTCTCTCGTCCATGCAACTGGGCAATCTCCATGCCGCCGGCAGCGACCAGTGTATCGATCAGATCATCGCTCGGATCCACAAGAACACCCACCCGCTTCACATGGGCCGGCACCCGCGCGGCGATGAGGCTCACCCGATCGGGCGCGAGATAACGCGGGCTGGGCGGGAAATAATTAAGGCCGACATGGCTCGCGCCGCCCCGCACGGCCGCATCGATAGCTTCGGCGGTCTTGACCCCGCAAATCTTGATGGCGACCTTGGGCATGAACAATGGCATCCGGTTGGGTGTCGCCGGCGCTCGCAGCCGGTTGGCGGGCTAGGTAGGGGAGGATCGCTATCAGCGCAACGCAGCGGAACAGCCTCAGCGGATCATCGCGCCGCCGAGCAGCGTGAGTAGCTTTACGTCCACCGCATAGCCTTCCGCGCGGCGGCCTGCGATCCAGTCGGCGAAGCCGGCGAGCGGGACGCGGTGAACGCGGATGTCCTCGCCGGGAACGCCGCCGCCGTCGCCCACTTTCTCAAGATCGAAGGCGCGGAACAGGGTGAAACTTTCCGAAACCATACCGGGCGAGCTCCAATATTCGCCCAGATCCTCCATGCGGCCTGCGCGATAGCCGGTTTCCTCCTCCAGTTCGCGCGCGGCCGCGAGGCCCGGCTCTTCGCCAGCCGACTCGTCGCCCACCAGCCCGGCGGGCAGTTCGATGCAGCGCCGCCCGAGGGGGACGCGAAACTGGTCGACCAGCAGAATATGGCGCCCGTCCGTGCCCTCATCCATGGCGATGATGACGGCGGCGCGGATGCCGCGAGCGCGCGAGACATATTCCCACCGCCCGCGCCTCTTGGCGGTAATGAACCGGCCCTCCCACATGGCTTCCTCGGGGAAGCGGAACTCGTCTTCAGGGGTGGCGTCGCTCACAGTTCGATCGGCCGATCCGGCAACTCATTGGGATTGTCGGCGCTCTTGGGGCAATGTTCGGCAAGGATGAGGCCGGCCTTCTCGATGGCGAGCGCCATGCCTTGCGCGATGCGCCCGGCGCGCACTTCGTCGATCATCGCAGCCATTGCTTCGCCCCAGACTTCCGGCGACACGCGCGAGGCGATGGCTTCGTCTGCCACGATTTCCGCGCGATGCTCATCCAGCGAGAGGTAGAGCAACATGCCCGTAAGGCGGCGGGTCCGCGCCTCGGCCGAAGTACGGAACAGCAGCAGAGCGCGCCGCCGCACCCGCCGCGATTTGGTCGCGCCGGGCGTCGCCAGCATCCGCAGCGCTGGGATCGCCAGCAGATAGCGCATCACGAGGAAGTGCAGGCACATCTGCCCGAACATCAGCAGGTAGAGCAGGTGTCGCGGCAACTCATGATGCCAGCCGCCGGTCAGGCCGATCAAGGCACGCTCATAGGCTGCGGGGAAGGCGGCAGCAATCAGCGGCACCAGCAGCACGAACAGCAAGGACCAGTGCAGCCCGACATCATGATAGGCATCCGAGCGGCGCGCGACGATGGTCACGATCTCCGCGTCTGTCTTCAGTTCAGCCTTCGCCACAGCATCGGTGACGATGCGATGATCGGCCTCGCTCATGGAAATCCGCCTGCCCATCACCAGCCTCCGCTCGCGCCGCCGCCGCCGAAGCTGCCACCACCGCCGGAAAATCCGCCACCGCCGCCCCAGCCACCGCCGCCACCCCAGCCGCCGCCATCATTGTCGCGACTGTTGAGCGCGCTGCGAATGGCCGCTTCCGCCCCCCAGATGATGATGGGGTGGATGCCGCCGCGATAGCGCCGGCCGCCGCGCAACCGCCCGAAAATGGGCAGCACGACGAAGAACAATATGAAGATTGCGAGGAAGATCGCCGGCCCGAAGCCCTTGCCCGCCTGGCGCTTGTCCTGCTCGGCCGCGGCCGAGGCGAGCTTGCGCTGTTCTTCGGGCGGCAGTTCGAGAATGCGCACGATCTCGGCGACGCCCGCGCTGATGCCACCCGGAAAATCCCCATCGCGGAAGCGCGGCGTGATGACATCGCGGATGATGCGGCCGGATAGCGCATCGGTCAGGATCGGCTCCAGACCATAGCCGACCTGAATGGTCAGCCGGCGCTCGTTCGGCGCGACCAGCAACAACACGCCGCTGTTGGTGTCCTTCTCGCCGATGCCCCAGGCGCGACCAAGCCGATAGCCATAATCGCTGATCTCATAGCCATTGAGGTCCGGCACGGTCGCCACGACCAGCTGGCGCCCGGTGGTTTTTTCCAACGTTTCGGATTGCTGGGTAAGGGCTGCCTCTGTGGCGGGGTCGAGAATGTCGGCGCCGTCCACCACCCGCCCCGTCAGCGCGGGAAAGCTCTGGGCAAGCGCCGCATCCGGCCGCAGCATGAGCAGCGCGACCAGCACCAGCATAAAGCGCATCAGCGCCGGCACGATGGCCGGCGCGACAGGGCGGTGGGAACGGGTCAATTGCCGTTGAACATCGCGCCGACATCCGGCGTGGTGTCAGCGCCGGCCTTGGCCTCGAAGGGCGTCAGCGGCTTGGCGCCATGGATCAGCTTGGCGCCGATCATCTCCGGGAAGGTGCGGATGCGCGTGTTATAATCCTGCACCGCGAGATTATAGTCGCGGATCGAGATGTTGATGCGGTTTTCCGTGCCCTCAAGCTGGGTCATCAGGTCCGCGAAGCGCTCCTGACTCTTGAGGTCGGGATAGCGCTCGACGGTGACAAGCAGGCGGGAGAGGGCGCCGCTCACATTGTTCTGCGCGGCCTGAAACGCCTGGACCTTGGCCGGGTCGCTCAGTTGATCTGCAGTGACCTGCACCTGCGTCGCGGACGCGCGGGCACTGATCACGCCTTCCAGCGTCTCTCGCTCGATCTGCGCGGAATTGCGCGCGACGGCGACGAGATTGGGAATAAGATCGGCCCGGCGCTGATAAGCCGCCTGCACGTCAGCCCATTTGGCCTTGGCATTTTCCTCGGCGGTGGGCACCGAATTGATGCCGCAGGCCGCCAGCGCCAGCGGCAAGGCAAGCAGCAGAAACATGCGCAGTGCTTTGAATGGCGATGAAAGCGTGGCCATGGCGGTCTGTCCCCTCATAAGGCGGTGTATCGCTTGAGTGATACGCTAAATAGGGTGTTGATTGCCCGCCCGCAACGGGCTTAGCTGCCCCGCATCATCCAAATCCATCATCAGCAGCCCGCAGACGGCAGGGGAGAAACACGATGCTGACCGAATTCAAAGCCTTCATCGCACGGGGCAATGTCCTCGATCTCGCCGTGGGCGTCATCATCGGCGCAGCCTTCGGCGCCATCGTCAGTTCGGTGACGGACGATCTCATCATGCCGATCATCGGCGCGTTGCTCGGCGGCCTGGATTTCTCCAACTACTTCGTTCCGCTGGCCGCCGTCCCCGACGGGACGGAGCCCACGCTGGAGGCCATGAAGGCTGCGGCGGTGCCGGTGTTCGCTTATGGCTCGTTCATCACGGCGGTGATCAAGTTCTTCATTCTGGCGTTCGTCATTTTCCTGATCGTGCGGCAGGCCAACCGCTTCTTCGTTAAGAAAAAAGCGGAGGAAGTTGCAGCGCCCGCTGGCCCCTCTGAGGTCGATCTTCTCAAGGAAATCCGCGACGTTCTGAAGGCGAAGCCCTGATCGGTCCGTCGCATTGGGGTGAACGAAAGGTTGCCGAGCCGGGAACCTTTGTCGCTGCGGGGGTTTTGTTTGCAGTCTCGTGACAGATGGCGGGACCTAACAGGAGACAGACGCGTGAAACCCATGATGATCCTTGCCGCTGCAGGCGTAGCCCTGACGCTGGCCGCATGCGATTCCAAGGAAGCGCAGAACGTCGAAGATGCCTATGACAACCGGGCGGACGCGATTGACAACCAGGCTGACCAGCTTGAGCAGGCGAGCGACCACATGAACGGCGCTGCTGAAGACCGCGCGGAAAACGCCGTGGATCGTCTTGAAAATCGTGCGGATGCCGTGCGGAACATGGGCGACGAGAAGGCTGACGCGATCGACGCGGCCAAGTGAATTGCCAATTGATCTGAACGCTCGCTGAGCGTTTGGTTCGACCGGCCCGGCATAGTCCACAGGGATTATGCCGGGCTGTTTGCGTCTGCGGGCTTCTCAACCGCGAATTGATCCCTATATGAGGATCTGCCGGCTTGTCCGGCTATGGCGATAAACTGCGGCGTGTAATAGGCGCAGCGGACCCGGGGGCGGTACCCGGCGGCTCCACCAGAAGTGGCTCTTCCTTTCAGGAAGAACTGTTCCTGACGGGGCCGAACTAGGATCGACGTGTGTTGAAAAACGCTGTTTTTGCCCGGGCTGAGTAACCCGTTCAAGGCTCAAAACCCATAAGTGCCAACGATAACGAAGCACTTGCTCTTGCAGCGTAATTGAGGGCCTCACGGCCTGACATTACCCTAACAGAACGCGGTTGGACCGAACCGGGCAACAGAATCGGATTCCAGCGGCACGGGGAGCGCCGGGCAACAGAAGCTCCCCACCTCAGCCCTTCTCGCACAGCTTTTGAAGACCCGACTTCTTTGGGGCGCTGCTTCGCGCGGTTCTGGCGTTTCGCGCCCAAGCGTCGCTGCAAAGCCCAGAATCATGAATATTACAGAATTATGACAAAATGTTACTCTCGTACGTACATACAAAAAATCATGACTATCCTTATGATTTTGTTAATTTAAAAATTTTTGTTCGAATATTGATAGCGAGTCATAAAACTGAAATACTCTCGGTAAGATTTCAAAAGATACGAGAGGAATTGTCATGAATTTCAAGATTTTGATTGCAGGAGGCGCCGCGCTCGCGGCACTGGGCTGCACAGGCGCGATCGCTCAGACCGGCGGCGCCACGGGCAGCTATGCCGCCACCGCCATTTCTGCCGGAAATCTGGACGAAGCCGAGCGCTTGCTGCAGCCGGCCAGCATGACCGATGCTGCGGATCCCGCGCGGCTCATCAACATCGCGACGGTCTATGCGCGCACGCAGCGCAAGGCTGAGGCGCGCGAGGCGCTGATGCGCGTTCAGTCGCTGCCCGCCGAGCAGCTCGATCTGGCCGATGGCGCCAGCTATTCGAGCCACGCCGTCGCCCGCACCCTGCTGGCGCGCCTCGATCAGCATTGAGGCCGATCCGGCTTCCGGCCGGACATCATCCCGAAAAGGTGCGCGGACGCAGGTCTTGCGCACCTTTTTCTATTGAGGGGTACGGCGCGCCCGCCACCGGCAGCTCCAATGCCGTACGTCCTCCCGCTTCCGAAAGTTGGGCCGATCTTCGCGGCCTCGTCCATGTGGTCGGTCGCTGCCCCAAGCCCCTGCAATAAAACTGACATGAATCCGTCACGCGGATGACGCGGGGATTGCATCCCGCTGTCACACTCATCGCCTAGCTGCCGCGCCGAGGGCGCAAGGGGGACTTCACAGAGTCGCTACTCCCGTTGGCCGTCCTGCAATCGAAATCCGGAACATCCGGCAGCGGAGACGACGATGAAACTGATCAATCGGACTATCAACTTCATGCTGGCAGGCGTAGCCCTGCCGCTGCTCGCCGGTTGCGGTGCGCAGGATATCGCGTCACCGGGCACGGGCGGCAATGTCATCGTCAACCCGACACCCACCCCGTCGCCGACGCCCACACCTACGCCGACAACGAGCGTGACGCCGGCTGCCGGGTGCCCCACGATTGCAGATCCGCAGGGACTGACCGACGCAGGCACGATCACGGGCTCCACGGGCACCTGGCGCGTTTGCAGCCTTCCGGCACAAATTCGTGCGAACGTGACTTTGCCCAAGCTCGCCGGCCTGCTGTATCAGCTCCCCGGGCGAGTCGATGTCGGTTGCGATCGCGGTCCTTCGGATGCGCTGGTCCCCTCCGGCTGCACGATCCCCGCGGTTACGCTGACGATCGAGCCTGGCGTGATCGTCTATGGCGGCACCGGCGTCTCCTGGCTGGCGGTCAATCGCGGCAACAAGATCAACGCTGTCGGCACCGTCGCAAAGCCGATCATTTTCACCAGCCGCGACAATGTGCTTGGTCTGAATGACGACTCCAAGTCGGGTCAGTGGGGCGGCGTTGTGCTGCTCGGCCGTGCGCCGACCACCGATTGCGCCATCGGCGGCGCGACCCCGGGCTCCAATGATTGCTATCGTCAGACCGAGGGCGCGGCTGACCCGGCCTATTTCGGCGGTCAGATCGTGGCGGATAACAGCGGTACGATGCGTTACGTCCAGATCCGCTACTCTGGTTATGTGCTGGGCGCGAACTCGGAGCTCCAGTCGCTCACGCTGGGCGGTGTCGGCTCGGCCACGACCCTCGATCACATCCAGAGCCACAACAGCTCGGACGATGCGGTCGAAGCTTTCGGTGGCGTGGTGAATATGAAGCACTTCGTGTCGACGGGCGCTGAGGACGACATCCTCGACACTGACACGGGCGTGAAGGCGAACATCCAGTTCGTCCTCGGCATCCACCGCGCTGGCGGCGGCGCCGGCGACTCGTTCATCGAGGCGGACAGCGACAATGCCTTCACCACCAACACGCCGCGCCAGAACACCAAGGTGTCCAACGCCACGTTCATCGGTCGTTCGACGGCCAACAGCAACGGCGCGCTAGTCTACATCCGTGGTGCGGCCGACTACACGCTGGTCAACAGCATCGTCATCAGCCCGAACTTCCCCTGCCTCGGCATCAGCCAGGCGGCGACGGCTTCTGCCACGGTCGATGCCGCAACCGACGAAGCCGGCGCGCCCGTTTTCCGCTCGGTGCAGATGCAGTGCCCGTCCAGCGGTGCCTTCTTCGGGAAGAACAGCGTGACGGCGGCTGACGTGCAGGCCATCTTCCAGGCCGGCACAAACAATAGCGCAGCCTATACCCCGTCGCTGGTGAGCGTGTTCGTCAACGGCATCACCGAGAATGGCGTCAGCGCCTTCGACGTGACGACCCTCGGCTCCTTCTTCACGGCGGTGAACTACATCGGCGCGGTGAAGGACGCCAATGACAGCTGGTACCAGGGTTGGACCTGCAATTCCGGCACGGCGACCTTTGACAACGGCTCGGACACCACCCGCGCCTGCACGTCGCTGCCGACCGCCTGACACAATAGATGACAATGGAGGCGGGTGGATGCGCAGCGCACCCGCCCGCCTCTCTCCACAGTGATTTAAGGGGACTATCGATGGTGACGCCGCTCCGTTTCGCGGGTCTGCTGCTCGTGACAACCGCATTGACCGCATCCGCCGCCTGGGCTCAGGACATGGATGCCGCGCAGACCGCCGACGGCGCGAGCGAAGCGGCGGCTGCACCCGCCGATGCCGCAGAGGTTTCCATTCCCGGCGGCGGCGACATCATCGTCACCGGCCGTCGCGGCGCGAACATCGAGCGATCGGCACCCGCCGTCGTCTCCTTGCTCTCGGCCGAAGCGATTGCCCGCACCGGTGAGGGCGACATTGCCGGCGCCCTCGGGCGCGTGACCGGGCTTAGCGTGGTCGGCAACGGCTATGTCTATGTGCGCGGTCTGGGCGATCGCTACTCGCTGGCGCTGCTCAACGGCTCGCCATTGCCGAGCCCGGAGCCGCTCAAGCGCGTCGTTCCGCTCGATCTCTTCCCGACCAGCCTCGTCGCCTCGTCGCTGGTGCAGAAGAGCTATTCGGCCAATTTCCCCGGCGAGTTCGGTGGCGGCGTGATCAACCTCACGACCCGCGCGATCCCGGATGACTCCTTCCTCAGCATCTCGGGCGGGCTCAGCTTCAACAGCGAGACCACGGGTCGCCTGGGCTATACCTATTATGGCTCGCGCACCGACTGGTCGGGCTTTGACAATGGCGCGCGCGATACGCCGCCGGCGCTGGCCCAGTTTTTCGCCAGCGGCGCCAAGATCAGCGACGTGGGCGTCGATCAGGCAGCCATCATCGGCCAGATCGCAAACGGCCGGAACGCCATCGTCCAGCGCAACTTCAACATGCCGCCGAGCGGCAGCGTGGCGTTGAGCGCCGGCACCAGCCTGGATCTTGGCGGGTCGACGCTCGGCGTCATTGCCAGCGCCGGCTGGAGCAGCAAGTGGCGCACGCGCGACATTCTCCAGCAGTCAGCCGCCAGCCTGGACCTGTCGCAGCTCGGAAGCGATTTCCACACGGTCGCGACCGACAACCGCGTGGTCGTCAACGGCCTGCTCGGCTTTGGCCTGGAATTTGGCGAGCAGAAGCTGCGCTGGACCAACCTCTACATTCGCGACACGATCAAGCAGGCGCGGCTCTCCAACGGCCAGATCGCGGCGTCCGCCGGGTTCGATTTCCTCAATCAGGATACCGCCTGGTATGAGCGCCAGCTCATCAACACCCAGTTGGTTGGCGAGCTGCGCTTTGGCGAGCTGAAGGTCGATCTGCGCGGCAGCTACGCCAATTCGCAGCGCGAGGCGCCCTACGAGCTCGGCTTCACCTATGTCCGCACCAACGCGCCGACCAGCATCGATCCGTTCGGCGATCAGTACATCAACCGCCTGAGCGGGCAGGTGGGTACGGCCAACTTCTCCTTCTCGGACCTAAATGAGAACCTGCTCTCGGGCGGGATCGACCTGTCCTACCCGCTGCTGTCGACTGTGCGGGCGACTGTGGGCTATGCCTATATGAAGACGATCCGCACCTCCGAGCGGCGCGACTTCCGCATCCAGGCGCCGGGCAGCTTCCCGGCTGGCGTTGGTGCGCTCCGTCCCGATCTGTTGCTGGACGGCGACCTCGCAAAATATTTCGGCTACCAGCTCTTCGAGACGACCGAGACCGATCCGGCCTTCCGCGCCCGCATGAAAGTGCATGGCGCCTATGGCCAGATCCAGGCGACGCTCATGGACGGCCTCGATCTCAACGCCGGCGTTCGCTACGAGCGTGGTTTTGAAGCGGTGCGGCCGATCCAGGTGTTCAGCGTTCCGAGCAGTTCCAATGCCTCGACGGGTCTCAAGAAGGACTATTGGCTCCCCACCGCCACGCTCACTTACGCGTTCGGCGATATGCAGGTGCGCGCCAATGCCTCCAAGACCATCGCCCGCCCGCAGTTCCGCGAGTTGATCTTCCAATCCTATTACGATCCGGAGACCAACACGTCCTTCCAGGGCAATCCGCTGCTGGTCGATAGCGAATTGTTCAACGCCGAGTTGCGCTACGAATGGTATTTCGCGCGGGATCAGCGCATCTCGCTGGCGGGCTTCTACAAGAAGATCGACCGCCCGATCGAGACCTATATCTCGCCCGTCGGCGACAACAGCTTCACCACCAGCTTTGCCAACGCGCCCAAGGCCAATCTCTACGGCGTCGAGTTCGAGACGCAGAAATACTGGTCGCTGGGGGGCATGGCGCCGGACCGGCGCGTGGTGACGATCCTCAACTACACCTATTCGCGCTCAAAGCTGAAGGTGAAGGCGGACGATCAGGTGTTGATCTACGGCGTGCCACCGCAGGTCGCGACCAACGTGTTCCGCGATGGCGCGTCGCTGACCGGCCAGTCCGATCACCTGCTCAACATGCAGATCGGGCTCGAGGACACGTCGCGCCTTTCGCAGCAGACCTTCCTCATCAACTATGCCAGCCAGCGCGTGACGCGGCGCGGCTTCTCCGGCCAGCCGGACATTGTCGAGCAGCCGGGCTTCACGGTCGATTTCGTGGCGCGGCAGGGCATCCAGCTCGGCCGGGTTGAAAGCGAGCTGAAGCTGGAGGTGCGCAACATCACAGGCACCAAGTACAAGGAATTTCAGGATAACGGCGTGAATCGGGTCTACTACAATCTCTACAAGCCCGGCACGAGCGTCGAGGCATCGTTCAGCGTCAATTTCTGATCCGATTGACGCACCCATAGCGTGAACGAAGGAGGGCGGCCCCATGGTCGCCCTTTTTCGCGCGCGGGCTTGATCGGGATGGGGACCGCGCCGGGCTTACCCCGCCCAGATGCGCTCGCGATACCATTTCGTGATGATGTACTTCACGCCCGAGCGCACCTTCATGCCGTGATGGATGGTGGCCGGGTTCATTGTCCCGTCCGGCAGGCGATTGTTCCAGGCGACCAGCTTGCCGGTTTCCGGCTGGATCATCTTGTCGACCTGGGTGAAGCGCGTGGCGCCGCCGGCGGCGGGCTGGTTGAGATAGACCATCAACGTCCAGGTGCGGTTGCCCGAGCGACCGCAATAGCGCTCAAAATCCATGCCGCCCGGCTCGAAATAATCGGTATGCGCCTTGAATTCCTGACCCACGGCGTAGCGCTGCCCCTGCAATTGCTCGCCCTGCGCGGGATCGATGCCGCTATAGGCCGCGAGCTTGGCGTTGATCGCGGCGACGAAGGGGTCGCTATCCTCCAGATCGCAGGTCTCGCTGGTGCGGAAGGCTTCGTAGCCGAGATCATCGGCGATGGTGGAAGGCCGGCGGTTGGCTTCGATGCGATCGATCAGCCCTGCGCATTCGTCCGAATCGAGAAAACCCTTCTTCACGAACAGCGTGAGGTCGCGCCGAGGGAGGCGCTGAATGCCCGGCTGACCGGCAAGAAGAGGTGCGTCGAGCATCGACATGGCTGAACGGTGCGTCTAGCAACGGGAGCGGAGCTGGATCAACCGCTCCACGGCGATTATTTTTGCGGGGTAGACGGCGTCCGACCGGCCATTCAGCGCATCTCAGCGTCGGTTGTCATTTTTTGGTAACCATGGTGAAACGGATCAGTCATACACCGCGCATAGGCAGCGCTTGCTTTGCTGGAGGGCATCAAATCTAGGATGCGGTGGACCGATCTCATTCGGCGCGCGCGACAGGGCCGGCCCGCCGGTTCTTCCAGCCTCGGTCAATGGATCGAGGCGGTGCTGCTCGTCGTCCTCATTATTCAGATCACCCGGCTGCTCTGGGCGCTCGGCACGCCGGTTGGCCTGTTCGGCGACTGGCGCGCGCGTGAGCCCGTGCTCGTGTCCGCCGATGCGCGGAGCGCCCTGTTCGCCGGCTTCGATCCGTTCTTCCGCACCGGCGCGAGCGCGGGCGGTGGCGTGCAGCAAGTCACGTCCCTGCCGTTCCGCCTGTTCGGCATCCGTCTCAACGAGGCGTCGGGCCAGGGTTCGGCGATTATCGCCAATGAAGCGGGCGAGCAGGCCAGCTATGCGGTGGGCGATCAGATCGCCCCGGGCATCATCCTCAAGGCCGTGCAGTTCGATCATGTCGTCATCGAGCGCGGCGGTGTCGGCGAGACGCTCTACATCGATCAGTCCGGTGGCGACGCGCCCGTGGTGCCCGCGCCGCCGGCCGAGGGCGGCCCTGCCATGCCGCCGGAGATGACGACCGGCGCCGGCCCGCAGGCGCCTGCCGCGGCGTTGACGCCCGACTCGGTGATGAAGGCGGTTAACATGGCGCCGCGCAATCAGGACGGGAAAGTCACAGGCATCGTCCTCAACGCCGGCAGCGATAGCGGCGCACTATCACAGGTCGGCTTCCGGCCCGGCGACATCATCGTGCAGATCAACGGGCGGCCGGTCACATCCATGGGCGACATCGCCCAGTTGCAGGCGGCGCTCCGGCCCGGTGCGCGCCTGTCCCTCATGGTCGAGCGCGGTGCCTCCACCGTGCCCATCTCACTCAATCTTCCGGAACGCCAATGACCCTGCTTCCCAAATTCCGCCGTTTCGCCGGCAGCGCTATGATCGCGCTGCTGCTCGCCGTGCCGGCGGTCGGCCAGTTGACGCTGAATGTGCGGGATGCCGACGTGCGCGCCTTCATTCAGGATGCGGCGCGGGTGACCGGGCGCACCTTCATCATCGACAATCGGGTGCAGGGCAAGGTTTCGGTCGTGACGGACCGGCCGCTGTCGCGCTCGGAATATTTCGAGATTTTCCTTTCGACGCTGCGCGCCAACGGGCTGGTCGCCGTGCCTGCCGCGGGCGGTGCGTTCCGCATCCAGCCGGTCGAGGGCGCGGCGGGCCAGCCGGGGCAGGTGGGCCGGGCCGCTAACAGCAACCAGTTCGTGACGGAAGTCATCCGCCTGCGCTCCATCGACGCGCAATCGGCGCTGGAAACGCTGCGCCCGCTGGTGAGCCGCGATGGCTCGATCACCGCCAACCGCTCCGGCCGCTCCATCGTGGTGGCGGATTATGCCGACAATATCCGGCGCATCCGGCAGGTGCTCGCGCAGGTGGATACGGATGGATCGACCACGCAGCTCATCACGCTGAAAAATGCCGGCGCGCGTGAGATCGCCACCTCGCTGCAAGGTCTGCTCGCCGGTGAGGAAGGCGCGCCCTCCCGCGCCAGTATCGTCGCGATCGACAGTTCCAACAGCATCGCCCTGCGCGGTGACGCGACGACCGTGCAGCGCCTCGCCGCGATGGTGCGGGATATCGACGCGCGCGCCGCCTCGGGCACGGAAATTCGCGTCTACTGGCTGCAGCATGCCGATGCCGACAAGATGCTGCCGGTGCTGCAGCAACTGCTGGGTCAGGCCGGGGTGGTGTCGGAGACGCCGACCGCTTCGAATGCGCCCAGCGCGCCCGCCGGGGCTGGCAGCGCACCCGCGGCCCCCGCCGCCACACCGGCGAGCAGTTCGAGCGGGGGCGGCATCGGGCGCGGGCCCGCCGTCGTGACCCGCTACGAGGGCGCCAATGCGGTGATCGTCGCGGCCAATGGCGACACGCAGCGGATGCTTGGCGAAGTGATCCGCCAGCTCGATACCCGTCGCGATCAGGTGCTGGTCGAAGCGATCATCGTCGAAATCGGCGACAATGCCGCGCGGCAACTCGGCGTGCAGTTCCTTGTCGGCAGCACGTCGACCGGCTTTGCCGCGACGAACTATTCCAATGCCAGCCCGAACATCCTGACGCTGGCCGGCGCGCTTGCCGCCCGAAATCTGAGCCAGACGGAAACGGTGGTGGTGGCGCCCGATGGCACGCGCACCACGACGACCACGACCGAGAATAGCGGCCTTGCCAATCAGCTCCAGAGCGCGGCCGTCGATTCGCTGGCGGCGGCGCGCGGCGGCTTTGGCGGCATCGCGACGGAACTGGGCAGCAACGGCGTGTTCGGCGCGATCATCAACGCCGTCCAGTCGGATACCGAGAGCAACATCCTCTCGACGCCGCACATCACCACGCTCGATAACCAGCAGGCCAAGATGCTCGTCGGGCAGGAAGTGCCGGTTGCGACGGGCGAGGCGCTCAGCCCCAATTTCGATAACAAGTTCCGCACCGTGCAGCGGCAGAATGTCGGCATCATGCTCGACGTGACGCCGCAGATCAGCTCGGAAGGGACGATCAAGCTGTTCATCAAGCAGGAGGTCAGCAGCGTCGCCGGACCGGTCTCCAACAACAGCAGCGATCTCATCATCAACAAGCGCGAGTTCGAGACGACGGTTCTGGTCGATAATGGCGATATCCTCGCCATTGGCGGCCTGCTCGACGAGAATGAGCGCCGGACGATCGAGAAGATCCCGCTGCTGGGGGACATTCCCCTGATCGGTGAGCTGTTCAAGTCGCGCAGCCGGGCGAAGGCCAAGACCAACCTCATGGTCTTCATCCGCCCGACGATCCTCGGCAGTCGCGCCGATGCGCGCAAGATGACCGCCCAGCGCTATGGCTATATTCGCGGCCAGCAGATGCTCGCCAACCCGGATGTCGAGCCGTCCATCGATCAGCTCGTGCGCGAATATCTGGGCACGACGCCGCCGGTCGCCGAGCCCAAGCCCGGCGATCAGGTCGTCGACGGGCGGATCACAACCGGGCAGGAGGTGCGCTCCCAGCAGGTCGTGCGGCCCGGCGCAGTCAAGACGACGGACGTGCCATGAGCGAGCCCGAGCGCCCCGCTCAGGCCGAAGGCGCGCCCTTGCCGGTGCCGGCACTGGATGAACCCGCTGTGCCGGTGCAGGCATCTGACGAACCCGCACCGCTGGTTCACGAGACCTTGCCGGTCGATATTCCCTATGCCTTCGCGCGCAAGCATGGCGTGGTGCTGGTGGCGGACAAGGCCGATGCGGATGCCGCGCAGCCCCGCCTTGCCGTCGCGATGCGGGAGGGCGCCGATCCGCGCGTGCTGGTGGAGGTGCGCCGGCATCTTGCTCGCAGCTTCGATGTCTCGATCGTCAGCCAGAAGGATTTCGACAAGCATCTCTCCAACCATTACGCCATGGAAGGCTCGGCAGCGGCGATGGCCGGCTCGCTCGCCATGGGCGGCGACGATCTCGATTTCATCGCCGGCGACCTGCCGACCGCCGAGGATCTCCTCGACAGCGGCGACGACGCCCCGGCGATCCGCCTGATCAACGGCATTCTCGCCGAAGCGGCCCGGCAGGGCGTCAGCGATATTCATATCGAGCCTTACGAGACCGGCCTTGTCGTGCGGATGCGCATGGATGGCGTGCTGACCGAGACGTTGCGGATGCCGCCGCATGTCGCGCCGGTCGTCGTCAGCCGCATCAAGGTGATGGCGCGGCTGGACATTGCCGAGCGGCGCGTGCCGCAGGATGGCCGCATCGGCCTCACGCTAGGGGGCAAGCTGCTGGACGTGCGCGTCTCGACCTTGCCCAGCCGGGCGGGCGAGCGCGTCGTCATGCGTATCCTCGACAAGGAGAATGCCGGCATTTCGCTCGATGTGCTCGGGCTGGCCGGCACGGCCGATGGCGTCTTCCGTCGCGCGCTGGAGGAGCCGAACGGCATCATTCTCGTCACCGGCCCGACCGGCAGCGGCAAGACGACCACGCTCTATGCCGGCCTGCGCCAGCTGAATGACGGCAGCCGCAACATCCTCACGGTGGAGGACCCGGTGGAATATGCCATCGAGGGTGTCGGCCAGACGCAGGTCAATGCCAAGGTCGGCCTGACCTTCGCCGCCGGTCTGCGCGCCATTCTGCGCCAGGACCCCGATGTGGTGATGGTCGGCGAAATTCGCGACCGGGAGACGGCGGAGATCGCGGTGCAAGCCTCGCTCACCGGTCACCTCGTGCTCTCGACCGTTCACACCAATGATGCGGTGGGCGCGATCACCCGGATGCGCGACATGAAGGTGGAGCCATTCCTGCTTGCCTCAACGCTGCGCGCGGTCATCGCCCAGCGGCTGGTGCGGCGGCTGTGCCCGCACTGCCGCGAGCAGGTGCCGGCGGACAAGTCAGTCAGCGCGCTACTCGGCATTGACGAGGGCACGTTGATCTATCGCCCGCGCGGCTGCGACCAGTGCGGCAATAGCGGCTATAAGGGCCGCATCGGCGTGTTTGAGGCCATTCGCGTCGATGAGACGATCCGCCGGATGATCAACGAGGGCGGCGATGAATCGCGCATTGCCCGCCACGCCTATCTCAATGCCCCCAATCTGATTTCCGCAGCGCGGGCGCTGGTGCTGAGCGGCGAGACGAGCGCGGAAGAAGCGATCCGCATCTCGCGGCGTGAAGCGGTCGATGCCTGAAGTCGTGATGCCTGAGAACGGCCATGCCTGAGTTCGACTATGTCGTCATCGACGGCGCCGGGCGGGAGAAGCGCGGGCTGATCCGCGCGGAAACCGCCACCGATGCGCGCAGCGCGCTGGCGGCGAAGAAGCTGTTCGTGGTGCGCATCGGCGAGGGGCGGGGCTCCTCGGGTACCAAGGCCGAAGGCAAGGCCCGGCCGGCGCGCAGCCTGCTCAGCTTCGAGCGCAATCGGCTCTCAAACAAAGATCTCACCTTGTTCACGCGTCAGCTCTCCACGCTGGCGCAGGTCTCGCCGCTGGAAGAAGCGCTGCGCACGATCACCCGGCAGAGCGAGAAGCCCCATGTGCGCGAGATCGTCTCGCGGGTCCATCAGGGCGTGGTCGAGGGACGCACGCTGGGCGAGGCGATGGGCATGGACCCGCGCAGCTTCCCCGGCCTCTATCGCGCGATGATCGCAGCGGGGGAGCGCTCCGGCAGTCTTCCGATGCTTACCGAGCGGCTGGCGGTCTTGCTGGAACGGCAGGCCGTGATGCGCTCCAAGCTGCTGACGGCGCTGGCTTATCCGACCGTTCTCGCGGCGTTCGCGGTCATCGTCATCATTTCGCTCATGATCTTCGTGGTGCCGCTGGTGGTCGAACAGTTCGATACGCTGGGCCAGCAATTGCCGCTGCTCACGCGCATCGTGATGGGCATCTCGAATATGCTGGCAAGTTGGTGGTGGGCGATCCTCATCCTGTTGGTGGCGCTCGGCCTGATCGGCTGGCGGGCGCTCAAGAATGAGGATGTGCGCCTGCGTGCCGATGCGATGCTGCTTGGCGTGCCGTTCGTCGGCCGGCTGCTGCGCGATCTCCACGCCGCGCGCATGGCCCGCACGCTGGCGACGATGGTGCAGAGCCGCCTGCCGGTGATGGAAGGCCTCTCGCTCACCGTGCCGACCATCCACAACCGCGTGTTACGGGCCGCGACGAGCGAGATCGTGGAGTCGGTGCGCGGTGGCGGCAGCCTGTCCGCCGCGATGCGCCGTGCCGATGTATTCCCGCCGCTGCTCGTCTATCTCGCGGCCAGCGGCGAAAGCGCCGGCCAGCTCGACCTGATGCTGGAGCGCGCCGCCGAATATCTGGAGCGCGAGTTCGACAGCTTTACCGCTGCGGCGCTCTCCATGCTGGAGCCGCTGATCATCATCCTCATGGGTGGTATCGTGGCGATCATCATCCTCTCGATTCTGCTGCCGATCATGCAGCTGCAGAATCTCACCGGTGCCGGAGTCTGACTCATGAAGTTCGCGCGTTTTCTCGCTTCCTCCCTCCGCCGCAAGGCACGGCGGTCGCGATCCTTCGGGCCGGCCCTGCGGGGGCCGCAGCGGCCGAGCGAGCAGGGCTTCACGCTCATCGAGCTGCTGGTGGTGATCGTCATCATCGGCCTGCTCGGCACCATCGTGGCGATCAATGTGTTCGGCGCGCTCGGCACCAGCAATGTCGCCAAGGCCAAGGCCGATATTTCCGTCATCGAATCGGCGCTGGAGCAGTATCGGCTGGATAACCTCACTTATCCCAGCACCAGCGATGGCCTGAATGCGCTCACCGCGCCGCCGCCGGGCCTGGCGCAGCCGGAGCGCTATCGCGTCGGCGGGTACGTCAAGAAGCTGCCGAACGATCCCTGGGGCAAGCCCTATCAATATGCCGCCCCCGGCCGTCGCGGCGCCTTCGACGTCTATTCGCTGGGCGCCGACGGCCAGACAGGAGGCGAGGGCGAGAATGCCGACATCTATTCGAGCGATCTTTAAGGGCAGCGCACCGGCGCGGGTCCGTCAGGGAGATTGAGGCATGAGGCGGGGCACGCCCGGTCATCGGCAGGGCTTGCCCATGCCGCGCCGCGCATGCGCATCCGCCGGCTTCACCTTGCTGGAAATGTTGGTCGCGCTTGCCATCTTCAGCCTCGCCGCGCTGGCGCTGGTGCGCCTGCAAGGCGTCTCGGCGCGGACCTCGGTCGATCTCAACAGCCGCACCATGGCGCAGATCGTCGCGCGCAACCTCATGATCGAGCGCATGACCGATCCGCAGCCCCCGGCGCTGGGCGCGAGCAACGGCGTGGCCGAGAATGGCGGCCGCAAATGGCCGTGGATTCAGCGGGTCGACAAGGGGGAAGACGGGCGCCTGCTCATTGTGACGGTGCGTGTGGATGCCGGGCCGGGCCAGTCGCCTGCCGTCCTCACCTTCGGGCGGCCGGCGCAATGATGCGGCGGGCCCCTGCTTCGCCTGTGACGCGCGGTACGGCCGGCTTCACGCTGGTTGAGCTGATGGTCGTCATCGCGATTATCGGGCTGATCTCGGGCGCGGTTGTCCTCACCATGGCCGATCCGCGCGGGCGGGTTTCGGGCGATGTGGACCGCTTTGCCGGGCGTGTGCGCGCCGCGCGGGACAGTGCCGTCATCGCCGGACGCCCGGTCGCCCTGTGGGTCTCCACCACCGCTTATGGTTTCGAGCGGCGGGCGCAGGGGCAGTGGGAGCCGATCACGGAAGGACCGCTGGCCGCGCATGACTGGTCCGGCGAGACCCGCGCCGCGCTCGGCCAGCAGACGCGCCTGCGGGTGATGTTCGACAGCGTCGGGCAGGCCGATCAGCCGCTTGATTTTGCGCTGGAGCGTGACGGGCAGAAACTGCCGGTGCGCATGACGCTGGATGGCAAGGTGACCAGCGGTGACTGACGCGCGCGCCATTGGCCATGCCCATGCGGGCGAGGAGGGTTTTACCCTCATCGAGCTGCTGGTGGCGGTGATGATCTTCGCCATGCTCGCGACGGCCGGTGTCGTGCTGCTGCGCACCAGCGTAGACGGGCAGGCCGCCATCGGCCGCAATCTCGATGCGCTGGCGGATGTGCAGCGCGGCGTGTCCCTGCTCGATGCCGATCTCTCGCAGGCTGTGACGCGGATCAGCCGGACCGAGGCCGGGACGTTCGCACCGGCCTTCTTCGGCCGCGCCGCGCAGAGCGAGGAGCCGTTGATCCAGTTCGTGCGCGCGGGCTGGAGCAATCCTGCCACATTGCGCCGACCGACCTTGCAGAAGATCGAATATTGGTGGCGGGATGGGCGGCTGGAACGCATCGGCTACCCGGCGCTCGATGGCGCGCAGCCGCCGGCCCCATCCGTGCTGTTCGAGAATGTGACGACGCTCAGCCTGCGCTACCGGGCGCGCAATGGCGCCTGGCAGGACCGCTGGGCGCCCGCCCGGCCGACCGAACTGCCGACCGTCGTCGAGATCAGCGTGGAGCGCCGGGGCGCCGCGCCGGTGACGCTGCGCTTTCCGGTCGGCACTGCCATGTATCAGCCGCCGGCTGAGGGGGCGGAGGCTGCCAGTGCGCCCTGACCCCCTTCATGCCAGCGCGGCAACGCCGGCCCACGAGCGGGGCGCTGCGCTGCTCACGGTGCTGCTGCTTGTGGCCATTCTCTCGGTCGTCACGGCGGTCGCGCTGGATCGGCTGACGTTGGCGAGCCGGATGACCCGCAACATTGTCTCGGCCGATCAGGGCCGCGCCTATCTGCTCACCGGCGAGCAGATGGTGGCCAATCTGGTGAGCGACCTTGTGGCGGTGAATGCGGATCGCACCACCTTGCAGGGCGGCTGGCTGGGCCGCGACCAGACCATCTCTGTGCCCGGCGGCGCGGTGACCGTGCAGCTGGTGGATCGCGGCAATTGCTTCAATCTCAACAGTCTGGTCGTGGGGCCGGAGCCGGCAGGTGGGGTAGAGGGGGATGCCTCCACCATGCAACTCGCTGCCCGGCCGGTCGGCATCGCTCAGTTCGCGGCACTGATGCGTTTGCTCGGCGTGGATCAGAATGCCGCCACCCAGATCGCGATTTCCGCAGCCGACTGGATCGACAGCGATTCAGAGCCGGGCAATGGCGGCGCGGAAGACAATTATTATGCGGGGTTCGATCCGCCCTATCGCGCGGCCAACACATTAATGGCCGATCCGAGCGAGCTGCTGATGGTCAATGCCATGACGCCGCAGGTCTATCAGCGCATCCGCCCGTGGGTCTGCGCCTTGCCGACGACGCGGCTCTCGCCGATCAACATCAATACGCTGCTGCCGGGGCAGGCCGTGCTGCTGGCCATGCTCGCGCCGGACGGTCTCGGGCTCGAACAGGCGCGGCAGGTGCTGGCGCAGCGCCCTGCGGATGGGTATGGCAGCGTGAACGCCTTCTGGTCTCTCCCGCAGCTTGTCAGGCTTGCGTTGCCCGAGGATGTGAAGAACCAGACCGTGGCCAGGACGCGCTGGTTCGAAGCGACGTTACGGGCGGATCTCGGGGGAGACCAGGTGAGTGAGATTGTGCTGATCGATGCGGAGACGCAGCCGGCCCGGCTGATGCGCCGCCAATGGGGTGACGAGAGTTGAAGCACGATTATGTCATTGTCCTCCCGCGCGAAAGCGACACGCCCCCGGTCTGGTATCGGGTGGCGGACGAGCAGATCGTGCGGCGCGGGCGCGGGACCGAGTGGTTTCCGCCCGAGCAGGCGAATGAGACCGAGCCCGCCGTCGGCCACGCCATGCTGGTGCTCCCGCCGCATGTGACGACGCTCCACTTCATCGCCTGCCCCGGCATGACGCCAAAGCAAGGCGCCGCCGCCGCGCGGCTGATGGCGCTGGAGGCGAGCATTGGCGATAGCGACCAGCTTCACGCAGCCGCTGCCGCCAATGATGATCCCGATGCGCCGCATGTCGTGGCCGTCACCAGCCGCAGCGCCATGACGCATTGGGTGGACTGGGCGACAGAGCATGGCATCGCGCAGGCAAGCCTCGTCCCTTCCGCGCTGCTGCTGCCGGCGCCTGAGGATGGCTTTGTCCATGCGCCCATTGGCGGCGCGGACGTGGTGCGCGGGCGCGACAGCGCGTTCGATGGCAGCGAGCCGCACGCGCCGCTCATCATCGGCGAGGCGCCGCTGACCCGTCTGCCGCCGGATGATGTCGATGAGGCGCTGTTGCTGGCGCTGGCGACGCCGCCGCTGGATCTGCGGCAGGGCGCCTTCGCTCGCCGCGCGCCGGCCTTGTTCGGCAAGGATCGCTGGCGGCGCATGGCCATCATGCTCGGGCTCATTCTGCTGGCCAGCCTTATCGTCTCGCTCATCACCATCGTTCGGCTGAATGCGGAGGCCTCCCGACTGGACGCCCAGACCGTGGCCATCGCGCAAAGTGTCGATCCTGCGGTGTCCGATGCGGCCGGTGCAGAGGCGCGCGTGACCGCCTTGCTCGGCGCGCGGGGCGGGCGCGGCGGCTTCACCGGCACGGTCGCCGGGCTGATGAGCGCCATGCAGGTGAATGCCAATGTCACGCTCACCAGCATCAATCAGGGCAGCGATGGCGCGCTGCGGGTGCAACTGTCCGCCAATCAGGCCGAGGAGATCAATGAGGTGCTGATCGCCATTCAGGAGGCCGGCTGGCGGATTAGCGCCAACGCCGTTCAGCAGCGCGGCGCGCGGATCGTCGCCGATATCACGGTGGTGCGCTGATGCAGGGGCTGCGGACCTGGTGGGCCAATCACAGCCTGGCCGAGCGTCGCTTCATGGCGGGGCTGGGCATCGTGGCGTTGCTGATCTTCCTGTGGCTGGGCGTCTGGCGTCCGGTCAATGATGGCCTGGCAGCCGGCTGGGAGCGACAAGGCGCCGCGCTGGATCGCTATGCGTCGGTGCGGGCCATGGTCGCGGAATTGCGCCAGAAGCCGCCAAAGCGCGTGCAGGGCGAGCGCCTCGCGGTCGATCAACGCATCGGCCAGACAGCAGCGGAAGCGGGCTTCACGCTCGATCGCGCCGACCAGCAGGGGCAGGGCCGCATGTCGGTGAATATCGCCTCGGCGCGCGTCGGGCCGTTGCTGCAATGGATCGCGCGGCTGGAGGCAGACGGGGTTGCGGTCCAGACGATCAGCATCGTCCCCGGCGCGGCAGAAGGCACCGTCTCCGTACAGGCCGTGTTCCAGGAGACGCAGCCATGATGGCGATGGTCCAGACGACGCGGGCGCGCATAATGCTCGGCGTGATCTTCCTGATCGCGCTGCTGGTAACATGGCCGCTTTATGCCGCTTTCGCGCTGTTCGGCCTCAAGGACATGGGCGTCGCCGCCCGATCCCTGCGCGGGCCCATCTGGTGGGGAGGCGCCGAGGAGTTGCAGATCCGCGGTGTTCAGCTGGGCACGGTGGATGTGTTCCTCAGTCCCATCCAGTTGTTCGTGGGCCGCGTGCGCATCGACATCGTGCGGCGGCTGGGTGACCGCGATGATATCAGCGGGGCCTTCACGCTGGGGCTCAACCGGCGCGGTGTTGACGATGTGACCGGATCGGTCGCGCTCGGCGCACCGCTGGCGCCGCTGCCGGTGAGCCGGGTCGAGTTCGAGGATATGACCGTCCACTTCTCCGGCGGCATGTGCACCAAGGCGGAAGGGCGGGTGCGCGCGCGCGTGCCGGCGATCATGAGCGGGCTGGGTCTCGCCAATGGCCTTGCCGGCGCCGTGCGGTGCGCGGGCGATGTGGTGGAACTGCCGCTGGTCAGCCAGTCCGGTCAGGAGCAACTGTTCGTGCGGATCAAGCAGGACGGCAGCTATGAGGCAACGATGCGCATGCGCACAACCGATCCGCTGATCGGCGCGGCGCTGGGCGCCAACGGCTTTCAGGCGGTGAATGGCGAGCAGGTGCTGCGGACCGTCGGCCGGTTCTGATCGCGTGATGTTGGGGGCCGATCTGTTGCGCGTGGCGCTGGGCTGCGGCCTTGGTCTCATCGCCGGCAGTTTTCTCGGCGCCATCGTCACCCGCTGGCCGCGGGGCGAATCGGTGATGCGCGGTCGCTCGGCCTGCGATGCCTGCGGGCGCACATTGGGCGCAATCGACCTCATCCCGCTGCTCAGCGCCTTGCGGACGCGCGGGCGATGCCGGACCTGCGGGGCACGGATCGATCCGGCGCATATGATGATGGAACTGGGCGCAGCGCTGATCGGCGGCGTCTGCGCCTTGATGCTGCCGCTGCCCGCTGCCGCGCTGGTCGCGGTGGCGCTGTGGATCTTGCTGGCGCTGGCGGTGCTGGATGCGCGCCATTTCTGGTTGCCGGATGCGTTGACGTTGCCGCTCGCGGTGCTGGGCCTCACGCTGGGCGACTGGCTGGTGCCCGCGCCTTTTGCGGATCGCATGATCGGCGCGGCCATCGGCTATATCGGCCTGTTCCTGCTGGCCATGAGCTACCGGCGCCTGCGCGGACGCGATGGGCTGGGCTTGGGGGATGCCAAACTGCTTGGCGCGATCGGCGCGTGGCTCGGCTGGCAACTGCTGCCGTTCGTCTTGCTGCTGGCCAGCATGGGCGGGCTGATCTGGGCCGTCATCCTGCGCCTGAAGGGGCGGACGCTGTCCGGCGACCTGCGCCTGCCGTTTGGCACTTTCCTCTGCCTGGCTGCACCATTGGCAGCAGCATTGGCGTGGACCATAGCCCCATGACGGTTATGCGGTAGAGTTATGTGGACAAAGTCCGACCTGAAAGCATCCGCTTCGATCGGAGACAGGGAGAAGATGCAAGTCAGAAAAGGCTTGGGAAACGGGCATTGACACACCAATCAATCCATCCAAATCATGCCTTATGAAACACGCTAGTCTTGCTATTGGTGTTTGCTGCCTTGCAGCCTTGAGCACGTCATCATCTAGTGCGGCGCTAAAAGTTTGCCCAGCTCCGAGCAAGCATTGGGTGGGTGATAGGTGGGAAGCCCAGATGCACCAAGGAGCTAACATTATATCGCTCTCAAAAGCAGGGGCCCCTCGATGGAACGGATCGGCTATTGATTGGAAAACACTCGACAAATATCTTCTCGCCACGACAAAATTCCGCATGCAAGTTCTCACAGTTTTCCGTCCTTCGAAGTACGCGCAATGCAGCGCTAAAGTTCGGGTCAGAAAGATGATGGAAAGCCGTCTCCAATGTCGGAAGACACGGAGCGCTTGCGATGAAGCTCCTGGATGGTCTGGCGTAACCAAGCAGAAGGGCCCCACCATCTAACACCGGCCGCAATGTCGTCGTGTCCGGAAAGGCAGCTTCGGGGAAATGGAATGGGATAGCCGCCATTCTACCAACTTTGGAATTGTCGAAGCCACCTAGCGCTAAACGGGGAACCAACCACCGCGCCGCGGGGTTCATTCCCGGAGGTATCTCATGGCAGCGCGTGCATATTGGCGTGGGCAGATCAAGCTGGCGCTCGTTTCGATCCCCGTGGAAGTCTTTTCCGCCACGCGCTCGGGCGCCAAGATCGCCTTTCATCAGGTCCATGAACCGAGCGGCAAGCGCATCCGCTATGAGAAGGTCGCGCCCGGCGTTGGGCCGGTGGATCGCGACGAGATCATGAAGGGCTTCGAGGTTTCCAAGGGGCAGTATGTGCTGCTCGATGACGAGGAAATCGAGGCGGTGAAGATCGAGAGCCGCAAGACGCTGGACCTTGTCCAGTTCGTCGACGCGAGCGAGATCGATGTGCTCTATTACGACAAGCCTTATTATGTCGTGCCGGCGGACGATCTCGCCGAGGAGGCCTATGTCGTCCTGCGCGATGCCTTGCGGCAGGCGAAGAAGGTCGGCTTGGGCCAATTATCCGTGCGTGGGCGCGAGCAACTCGTCTCGATCAAACCATGCGGGCGCGGGCTGGTGATGGAAGTGCTGCGCTATGCCGATGAGGTGGTTAAGGCACAGGGCTTTTTCCGCGATATCGGAGACACCAAGCCGGAGGCCGATCTGCTCGATCTCGCCACCGCGCTGATCGACAAGAAAAGCGCGCCGTTCCACCCGGCCGAATTTCAGGATCGCTACATTGAGGCTCTCGAGGGGCTGATCGAGAAAAAGCGCAAGGCGAAGGGCGGCAAGCGCATTCTCGAGGATGCCGAGGAGGCGAGCCGGCCCGGCGGCAGCAATGTCATCGATCTGATGGCTGCGCTCAAGAAGTCGGTTGGCGATGGTGGGGCTGCCAAGAAGGGCGGCACAACCAAGAGCGCGCCCGCCAAGAGCCGGGCAACCGCCAGCAAGAGCGTCAAGGCTCCGGCCTCGAAGGCGGCGGGAAGCCGGGCAACCGCATCACGGTCGAGCCGCCGCAAGAGCGCCTGACATGGATCTCAACCCCGGAACGCCGCTGCATTGGGTCGATGGGGAGGTGATGCTGCGGCTGGGCATCGCGGCCCTGCTGGGATTGGCGTTGGGGTTGGACCGGGAATTGCGCGGACACGCTGCCGGGCTTCGTACCCATGGCCTCATCTGCTTCAGCGCGGCGGTGATGACGGTGAGCTCGATCTCGCTCTATCGCCAGCTGGCGACCGGCCAGTCGGGCATGGATCCGCTGCGTATCTTCGAAGCGACGGGGACGTTCGTCGGTATCATCGCGGCCGGCCTCATCGTCTTCAGCAAGGGCGAGGTCCATAATCTCACCACCGCGGCGCACATCTGGCTGGCGACCGTGGTGGGCATTGCGTGCGGTGCGGCGCAGTGGCCGCTGGTTTGGGTGGCGAGCATCGTGTCGGTGGTGATGCTGACCTTTCTGCGGCTGGTGGAGCGGCGCTGGATCGAGCCTCGCCTCGCAGAGAGGGCGTTCGACAAGGAAAAGGAGAAGAGCTGATGCCCCGCAAGAGCCCCCTTGCCGATTATGACGCCAAGCGCGATTTCACGCGGACGCCCGAGCCGGCTGGCAAGCAGGAGCGCAGCCCCGGCGGCAATCTGTTCATCGTGCAAAAGCATGATGCGACGCGGCTGCACTGGGACTTCCGGCTGGAAGTGGACGGCGTGCTCAAGAGCTGGGCGGTGACCAAGGGGCCGAGCGTGGACCCGGACGACAAGCGCCTCGCGGTGCGCACGGAGGATCATCCGCTCTCCTACGCGACGTTCGAGGGCATCATCCCCAAGGGCGAATATGGCGGCGGCACGGTGATGCTGTGGGACAAGGGAAGCTGGGCGCCGGTGGAAGGCAAGAGCGCCAAGGATATCGAGAAGGGCCACCTCCATTTCCGGCTGGAAGGCGAGCGGATGAAGGGCGAATGGCTGTTGGTGCGGATGAAGCCGCGCCCCGGCGAAAAGCGCGAGAATTGGCTGCTGCGCAAGATCGACGACGCCTTCGCCGGCACCGGCGACGTTCTGGTGGAGCAATCACTGACATCCGTGCTCACCGACCGCACCATGGCGGAGATCGCGGCGGATACGGCGGGCGCGCAGTCGCTGGCCGGCAAGAAGGGCAAGGCCTTTACCCAAGCGATGGAGGCCGCCGCTGCGCATAATGACAAGGCTGCCAAGAAGGCGGCGGCGCCTGAGCGCCGGGCGTCGAAAGCTCAGTCGAAAGCCAAGCGGCCGGATTTCCAGTCCGTGCAGCTGGCGACCCTGGTCGATGCGGTGCCCACGGGCAATGAGTGGATGCACGAGATCAAGTTCGACGGCTATCGTGCACTCGCAGCCGTCAACGGGGCGGATGTACGGCTCTTTACGCGCAGCGGCCTCGACTGGACGGACAAGTTTCAGCCCATTGCCGATGCCCTTGCCGCGCTGGATCTACCGCCCGCGCTGATTGACGGCGAGATCGTGGCGCTGGGTAAGGGCGGTAACCCCGATTTCTCGACGTTGCAGGCCGCGCTCAAGGACGAGGGGAAAGCCGCGCTCAGCTTCTTCGCCTTCGATCTGCTGAGCCTCGAGGGCGCGGACCTGCGCGGCAGTTCGAACATCGAGCGCAAGGAGCGGCTGGAATCGCTGCTCCACCCGGCACAGGCGCCGCTGCATGTCGCCGATCATGTCATTGGTGCGGGCGAGAAGCTGTTTGCCGCCATGTGCAAGGCGGGTGGGGAGGGGATTATCTCCAAGCGCATCGACGCGCCCTATCGCGGCGCGCGGACCCGCAACTGGCTCAAGGTCAAATGTACGCTGCGGCAGGAGTTCGTGCTGATCGGCTGGACCCGCAGCAGCGCCAAGGGGCGCCCGTTTGCCTCACTTCTGCTGGGCCAGCGAGAGGGGGAGGAGCTGGTCTACAAAGGCAAGGTCGGCACCGGCTTCGATGCGGCGACGATGGACGATCTCGCGGCCCGCTTCGCCACGCGCGCGCGCAAGACCCCGGCGGCCGATGTGCCTCGGGCCGAGGCACGCGGCGCGCAGTGGATCAAGCCGGACCTGGTTGCCGAGGTGGCCTTTGCGGAATTTACCGGCGACGGCCGGGTTCGGCATGGCAGCTTCCTGGGGCTGCGCAGCGACAAGGATGCGACCGCCGTGACGCCCGAAAAGAAAGCCCCCGCACCCAAGGCGAAGAGCGAAGTGCCGATCTCCAACCGGGAGCGTGTGATTTTCCCCGAGAGCGGGCAGACCAAGGGCGATCTGGCCGATTATTATGCGGCGATCGCGCCGATCATGCTGCCTTTCGTCTCGGACCGGCCGATCAGCCTGGTGCGCTGCCCGCAGGGCCGGGCGAAGCAGTGCTTTTTCCAGAAGCATGATAGCGGTTCGTTCGGCGCCCATGTGCATCATGTGCCCATTCGCGAGAAGGATGGCGGCACGGAGGATTATCTCTACGTGCAGGACAGCGAGGGCCTGCTCGCCTGCGTGCAGATGGGGACTATCGAGTTCCACGGCTGGGCCGCGCGGGCCAGCGATGTCGAGCATCCTGACAAGATGATCTTCGATCTCGATCCCGATGAGGCGCTGGATTTCTCCGAGATCATCCGCGCGGCCCGGGATATCCGCCGGCGACTGGAGGATATCGGGCTGGTCAGCTTCGCCATGCTGTCCGGCGGCAAGGGCGTGCATGTGGTCGTTCCGCTCACGCCGGGGCATGATTGGGACACGCACAAGGATTTCTCGCATCGCTTCGCAGAGGCGATGAGCATGGCCGAGCCGGAGCGCTTCGTCGCCACGATGAGCAAGGCCAAGCGCAAGGGGCGCATCTTCATCGATTATCTGCGCAACCAGCGGGGCGGCACGGCGGTGGTGCCCTATTCGGCCCGCGCCCGCGCCGGCGCCCCCGTTGCGGTGCCGATCAGTTGGGAGGAGCTGGAGGATGCGAAGGACGCGCATCCGTTCAGCATCGCGGATGCGGACGCGTTGATCGAGCGGTCACGGGACAAGTCTCTGCGGGGCTGGGGATTGATGGCGCAGAGCTTGCCGGAATTGTGAGCCTTTGCCTGCCCGCTCGTGTCGAGCCCTTCGACTGCCCGCAGGCGGGCGCTCAGGATAAACTTCAGCTGCAAGCTGAAGTCGAGACACGTTAGGACAGCGCTGGCGTGTCTCGACTTCGCTCGACACGAACGGGGGAGGATTAGACCCCCTATTCGTGCCGAAGCGCGTCGATGGGGTTCAGGGCCGCCGCCCGCCGGGCGGGGAAGAAGCCGAATACCACCCCGATCAGCGCCGAAATGCAGAAGGCAAAGACGTTGATCTGCGCGTCGAACGTCCACGGCACCTGCATCAAAGGCGTCGCCACCGCGATGGCGATTTGGGCCAACAGCAGGCCGATCGCGCCGCCGAGGCAGGAGAGCACCACCGCCTCCACAAGAAACTGCAGCAGCACCTCGCGCTGCACCGCGCCGATGGCGAGGCGAATGCCGATTTCGCGGGTCCGTTCCGTCACGGAGACGAGCATGATGTTCATGATGCCGATGCCGCCGACCACAAGGCTGATGCCCGCCACCGCCGCGACGATGCGGGTGAGCAGCGTCGTGGTGCCGGTCAGCGTGTCGGAAATCTGGCGGGTGTCGAAAATGTTGAAGTCATCTTCCTTGCCGCCGGTGATCTTCCGCCGGTCCCGCAGCAGGTCGGTGAGGGAGGCCTGCACCTGCTGGGTTGAATAGGCTTGATCGACGCCCACCATCAGCAGGCGGATATCCGTCGTCCCGGTAAAGCGCCGCTGCACGGCCTTGATCGGCATGATGACGACATCGTCCTGATCGCCGCCGAAGCCGGCCTGTCCGCGCGTGCTCAGCGTGCCGACGATGTCGCAGCTGACATCGCCAATGCGGAAGCGCTTGCCGATGGCATCGTCGCCCCGGAAGAGGTTGCGTTGCACGGTCGAGCCGATGATGCACACGGCCTTGCCGGCGGTTTCCTCCGCCGGGGTGAACATGCGCCCGGCACTTAGTGGCCAGGGCTGCACCTTGAAATAATCCATCGTCGTGCCGTTGATCGTCGTCGACCAATTGGCGCCCTCATAGATCGCCGTCGCGCTGGCCTGCGCCTGCGGTGCGACCGCGGTAACGCCCGCCACCTGCTGCTGAATCGCCGTTACGTCCGAGGGTTCGAACTCGGGCGGACGCGGCCCGCCGCCCCCCCGGCCGAAGCCTTGGCCGGGCCGCACCTGCAGGATGTTGGTGCCAAGCGCCGCGATCTGCTGCTGCACGGCGGCTGTCGTCGCCTTGCCCAGCGTCACCATGGTGACGACCGCCGCCACGCCGATGATGATGCCCAGCGTCGTCAGGAAGGAGCGCAGCTTGTGCCGCAGGATCGAGCGGAGCGCGAGGAGGAAGGTGGTGCCCAGCATCAGTGCATCGCCCTCTTGCCGGCGCCCTGCTCGATGCGGTCGACCAGCCCGTCCTTGAAATGCACGATGGTGCGGGCGAACTCGGCCATGTCTGGCTCGTGCGTCACCATGAGCACGGTGATGCCCGCATCGCGATTAAGGCCGCTCAGCAGTTCCATGATCTCCACCGAGCGCTCGCTATCGAGATTTCCGGTGGGCTCGTCGGCGAGCAGCACATCGGGATTGGTGACGATCGCGCGCGCGATGGCGACGCGCTGTTGCTGGCCGCCGGAGAGTTCGGCGGGCGTATGGTCCCACCATTTGTCCAGCCCGACCTTCTCGAGCGCGCTCATTGCCGCCTCTCGCCGCGCATCCTTGGCATCGCCGCGGTAGAGCAGGGGCAGCTCGACATTTTCGAGCGCCGTCGTGCGCGCCAGCAGATTGAAGCCCTGAAAGACGAAGCCGAGATATTTGCGGCGCAGCAGTGCCCGCTGATCCCGGTCCAGCGTCTCGACATGCACGCCCTTGAACATGAAGGCGCCGGAGGTCGGCACATCGAGGCAGCCGAGGATGTTCATCGCCGTCGACTTGCCGGAGCCGGACGGGCCCATGACCGCCACGAAATCGCCCTGCGCCACGTCGAGGTCGACGCCCTTGAGCGCCTGGAACGCCGTCGCGCCCTCGCCATAGACCTTGGTGATGCCGCGCAGGGAAATGAAGGCGTTATCGGCCACTGCTGGCGGCCCCGCTGAGCTGGCTGGTGATGACGTTCATGCCGGGCTTGAGGTCGCCGGAGAGCACTTCGGTATGGAAGCCGTCGGTGTCGCCGGTCGTGATCTGCACCGCTTTCGGCTTGCCATCGTCGCCCAGCACATAGACCTGCTGCTGCGCCCCGCGACCCACGGTGACGCTGCGGTCATTGCCGCCGCCTCTGCGGCGGGGCCCCATCGAGAGCGCGCCGGTGATGCCGGACTGCCCGCCGCCGGCCTGGCTGCCGCCCTGCGCCTGCGGGGAGAAGCGCAGCGCCGCGTTGGGCACCAGCAGCACATCCTTCTTGTCGGACGTGACGATGTCCGCCGTCGCGGTCATGCCGGGGCGCAGGTCGAGCTTCTCGTTATCGACGCTGAGGTCGGCGGCATAGGAGACAACCTGACCCGTGGTGCCGCTCGTGGACGTGCTCGACGTCGAGGAGGTGCTGGCCGCGCTGGCCGAGAGATTGGAGCCGATGTCGACACGGGTGATGACGGCCGGGAAGGTCCGCTCAGGGAAGGCATCCACGATGAACGTCGCCTTCTGGCCCTCCTTGACCGTGCCGACATCGGCTTCGTCAATGGCGACTTCCAGCTTCATCTTGGAGAGATCCTCGGCGATCACGAACAAGGTCGGCGTGTTGAACGAGGCCGCGACCGTCTGGCCGGGGTCGACCTGACGAGCGAGCACGACGCCCGCCACGGGCGAGCGGATGATCGCGCGGGCCCGCTGTGTCTGGTTCTGGGAAAGCGCGGCCTGGCTGGCGACGACATTGGCCTCGGCCACCCGCAGCGCAGCCTGCGCGCGCTGCACATTGGCGCGTCCGGTCTGCAATTCAGTCTTGGAAGGGACGCGTCCGCCGGAAAGTCGGGCGACCTCTTCCAGCCGGGCAAGCTGCGCCTGCGATTCGGAGAGGGTTGCCTTGGCCTGCGCCACCTGCGCCTGATTGGCAGCAAGCTGCGCGCGGCCCTGGCGAATCTGGTCTTCGATCTGCTCGGGGTCGATTTCGGCGAGTGGCTGGCCCTGCGTCACGCGGTCGTTCACGTCCACCAGCACGCGCACCACCAGTCCGGAGAGCTGCGAGCCGACCGTCACCTGATTGGTCGGCGCCAGCTTGCCGGTCGCCGAGACAGTGGTGACGAGGTGGCTGCGCTGCACCGGCGCGGTCACATAGCCGGGCGCCTCCGCGCTGCCGAAGAAGCGCCAGGCGAGCAGAATGAGTAGCAGCGCGCCGGCGACGATGGCGACCCATTTGAAATGGCGACGCCAGGCCGGCTGCGGCTTCACGCCGAGGAAATCATCGAGTTGCTGATCTGCCATGCTTGTGCTTCCGGTCATTGAGGCGCGGTCGGCGTGACGGTGGAATCCCACCCGCCACCCAGTGCGGTGTAAAGAGCGATCAGGGCGGTTGCCTTGTCGGCGCGGGCTTGCACCAGGCCGTTGCGGGCCGAGATGAGCGAGGCTTCCTGCGTGTTGAGCGTGGTGAAGTCAGTTAGGCCGGTGCGATACTGGTCCCGCGCGAGCAAAGCGGAGGTGTTGGCCGCATCGAAGGCGATGGCGAACTGTCGTTCCCGCTCACCGGCGGTGCGCAGCGCAACCAGCGCGTTCTCGACATCTTCCAGCGCGGTCAGCACGGTCGACCGATAGCTGGCGAAGGCGCCTTCCGCACCCGCCTGCGCGGAGCGGATCTGGGCGCTGGTGCGGCCGCCATCGAAAATGAGCTGGCTGAGGCTCGCAAACAGGCTGCCGGTGATCGTATCGAGCACGCTGCCGATGCTGGTGGCGCCCGCGCTGAGGCTACCGCCGATGCTGAGTGCCGGGAAAAGCTGCGCGCGCGAGACGCCGATCTGCGCGGTAGTGGCGGCGAGGTTTCGCTCGGCGGTACGCACGTCGGGGCGCTGGCGCAGCACGTCGGCGGGGATGCCGGCAGCGATCTCCTCCGGCCCATGGGGGATCGGCTTGGGCGCTGCCAGCATCTCCTTGAGCGCGCCGGGTGCCTGCCCGGTCAACACGCCGATGCGGGAGACGGCGGCATTATACTGCTGCTCGATCTGCGGCACGCTGGCGGCAGTCTGTGCCCGGCTTGCCCGCGCCTGCTCGGCATCCAGCGAAGAAACCAGCCCCGCCTGCACGCGGAAGCCGGCAATCTCCAGATTATCATCCTGGATCGCGAGGCTCGACCGCGCATTCTCGATCTGCGCCTGATAGGCACGCGCCAGCACATAATTGCGCGCGACCTCGCTCTGCACCGAGAGCAGCACGGTCGCATAATCGAAGCCCGCGCCTTCATATTGCGCCCGGCTGGTCGCCACGGAGCTGCGCACGCCGCCGAAGAGATCGAGCTGGTAGCTGGCGTCCAGCCCCAGCGAGAAGCTGTCGGTGCCGCCGTCGCCGACGGTCACGACCGAGCCATCCGGCAGCGTCGTCGTCCTGTCGCCGCCCCGCAGCGGTTCGGTTCGGCGGTAACCGGCCGAGCCGCTGGCCGATGGGAGAAGGCTCGAGCGGCTGATCACCAGCGCCTCGCGCGCCTGCCGCAGCCGCGCCGTCGCCTGTGCGAGGTCGAGGTTGGATTGCGCGGCCTGCTCCACCAACTGGCCCAGCACCGGATCATCGAAGCTCAGCCACCAGCGGGTCAGGTCCGCCCGGTCCGGCGTTGCCGGCACGGACCACTGATCGGGCACCCCCAGAGCGGAGGCGCTTTTCGGCTCATAAGCGGGAGCCATGGTGCAGGATGGCAGCAGGACGATGCCCGATAGCAGCAGGAATGCGCGGTTCATGCCCGATGAATGGGTGAGCGCGCATTTTTCGTCCAGCCGCAAATTGTCACAAATTATACCGAACGGGTGGATTGCCGCTACGGAACGCTGCGCGGAGAGGCCTTATCCATTCCTTAAGATATTGATGGTTAAGGAAGTTGTTCGGTGAATGCGCGTCGATTATCATGGCTGCAACAGGGCCGGATCGTCGATAGCGAAGCACCAGGACGGAGCCCGATCTTCTTCGAGAGAACAGCATGATGAACGTGAGGCTTGGCGCTGCGGCGCTCGCATTGTCTTTGGTGTCGGTCCCCGCTTTGGCGACCTCGACCATTACCGACGGGATCAACAACCCAGCAGGCCAGTGGGCCGGCATCGATTATTGGGGCGTCCAGGTCTCCCAATTCTCGACGGTGGACCAGACATTCACGTTCAATCTGCCCACCTACAGCAAGGTGGATCTGTTTCTGAGCGGTTCGCCGAAATTCCAGTTCACGGACATTTTGCTCAACGGCACGAGCATCGCCAGCAATCTGACGCCGGGCTGGAGCAACGCGCTGATCGGCTCCGGCTTTGCCGATGCCGGGTCGGTAACCCTGCAGTTCAAGGCGAACTACACCTGCCCCGATTGCTGGGGCGACTGGTTCGGCGGCTATGTGCAGGTGAGCGAGGCGGCCTATAATCCGCCTGTGACGCCGCCGGCCTCTAATCCCATTCCTGAGCCTGCGACCTGGGCGCTGATGCTCGGCGGTCTGGCGCTGGTGGGTATTATGATGCGCCGCCGCAAGGTGTCGGTCAGCTTCGGCTGACCGGTTTCGTTCGCAGCGAAATGAAGAGAGGGCCGGATTTCCGGCCCTTTTTCATGGGTCATGCCGGAGCGGGCGCGCGGCCCTCTTCGCCGGCCATGCTCAGCACCAGCTTTTCCAGCACGACATTGTCGTCGATCCGCCAGATGCTGATCCGGTGCCGCCCGGCCTGAACCGGGCCGAGATCGGCGGTCAGGCGCACGCTGTTGTCGATGACCGCCTGGGCCCAGCGCTGCTTGGCGGATGTGTCCTGCGCGCCGCCCGTCGGCTCCAGCACGGCTCGCAAGACCGTGACCGGGCCATCGTCCAGAGACACGCCGAGCGCGACTCCGGCCTGTCCCATCGTATCCAGCGTGGGGACGAGATAGGCCGTGATCTGGCCGGTCCCGGCCTGGGGGACGTCCACCTCATAATCGAGCGCGACCCCGTCGGTCGGGGTGGTCGCCGGCCTGCCTTGCGGCAGAGCCACCATCGCGCTGCCGCCCTGGCCGAGATGGGCAATGGGGGTCCAGCGCAGACCCTTGGCATGGCGCGCGCGGGAGAAGTCGTTCGCCGCGATCGTGATGACGCGGGGGTCTGCAGGGCGGGGCGTGACGAAGAGGGGGGCGCCCTTCGTCGTGCCATCGCCGACCCGCGATATGCTGGGCATGCTCTGTTGGGTCGGCTGCTGCCAGATGACATAGCCGATGTGCACCTGCGCCATCATGCCATCCCACTTGCCGCCATTGAGCGTATGATAGTGTGCGGTCAGATCGGCATCGCGCTGGTAGCTCGTTTCCACCATGTCCGCGAAATGGTTGGCGCGCGGGTCGTTGTCCTGCGCCAGCCGCTTGTTCCACGCCGCGCCATAATAGAGCCGATACAGATTGGCCATCGCGCTGATCGGATAGGCGAGGAGCTGATCATAAGCATCGTGCTGCTCGGGGCGTAGCCGCGTCCGCGTGGCGAGCATCCGGCGTTCGAGCGCATCCCACTCAGCGACCAGCGCCCCGAACACGCCGCCGTCCAGCGCTCGCGGTGTGATGTCGCCCAGCGGGAAGCTGTCCTGATCGATCAGTTCGGGTTTCCGCCGCGCGGCATATTGGCTGTAGGCCGTTATCATCGCACCGATCGCCTCGGCCTGTTCGGGGCCGAAGATCGCCGCCGCCCAGCGCGCCGGATAAGCGGCCAGCGCCTGCGGCGTCATGGCCTCGGGATTCCAGGCCATCGCCAGGAAGAAGCTTAGCGGATGTTCCATGGGCTTGATGTCACCGACATTGACGATCCACATCGCCCGGGCATCGCGCTGATAGGCGAGGTCCATCTGCTGCCAGACCTTCTCGATCTGGTTGGTGTTCAGCCACTTATAGTTGCGCGGCACGCCCACATAATCGAAGTGATAATAGACCCCATAGCCGCCGCTGCGGGGTTTCGCGGCCGGATCGGGCAGGCGGCGGATTTGGCCCCAATTGTCGTCGGCGAACAGCAGGATGACATCGTCGGGCACCTGCATGCCGTGGTCGTAATAATCCTGCACTTCCTTGTAGAGCGCCCAGACCTGCAGGATATTGTCTGCGCTCTGGCCGGTCACCTGGGCGATAATGGCGCGCTGGTCCGTCACGATCTGTTCGAGCAGCGGGATCGCGGTGCCTTCCGCCATGGCTTCGTCGCCATCGCCGCGCATCCCGATGGTGACGACGGACTCATAGCGCCCGCCGTTCCCTTTCGACATCATGCGGGCGATCCCGCCGCGCCAGAATTCGCGCAGATTGTCGGCGTTGGTCGTGTAATCCCAGCGTCCGCCGGTCACGCCGCCCTCATGATTGCGGTGCCACTCGTCCTGCGCCCGGAGCATCGGCTCGTGGTGGGAATTGCCCAACACCACGCCCATTTCATCGGCAAGGATCATGTTCTGCGAGTCGTCGGCGGCGAAAGCGCGCGGCGCCCACATCGCCGGCCAGAGATAATTGCCCTTGAGGCGCAGCAGAAGCTCGAAGACATGGGCGTACATCGCGGCATTGAAGCCGCCGAATGTCTTTTCCGCCCAACCGCTCAGGCAGGGTGCCTCGTCGTTTATGAAGAACCCTCGGTAGCGCACCTTGGGCTGATCCCGCACCGGCGTGGCGGCGATCGACACGTCCGGCCGTCGCCTGACCGGCACATCGGCAAACCAGTGCCATGGCGAGACGCCGATCTGCTCGGAGACATCATAGGTGCCGAACACGGCGCCGCGCCGATCCGACCCCACGATCACCAGCGCGCGCTCGATCCCCTTGGCCGGATGATCCACGACGATTCGCCGAAAGGCTTCCCAGGCCCCCGCGAGATCGCCCACGTCGATCTTTCCGGCAGCGATCAGACCGTCGATCAATCGGCTTTGGCCCAGCACGCCTATGATGACAGCCACGCCGGAAGGCGCGCTCCCATAGCCTTTCGACACGCGCGCAGCCGTGCCGCACACCCGCCCAATATCTTCCGCGAATCGCGTGGCGACATGCCCCACCGCAGTGTCGGCCTCGCTATCGATTATCACCGCAGCCGGCACGCCGCTGCGGATCAGCGGGAAGGGCGCTTGCGCTCCCAATCCCAGCGCCCCGGTGCGCGCGGCGAGTGGTGACCCGAGCAAAGCGAGCGTCCCGGCAGCCGCGCCTCCCATCAGCCGTCGCCGCGTGACTCCGCTGGCCGCGTGCTCGCGCATGATCCGCTCCCTTCACTCTTCGCCTGTCTGCGGCGCCTCAGCGCATCATCACGCGTTTTACTCCGACAAATAAAGTGCAAATAGTTGAGCCCGCTGTCAAATGCATCGTGCCGTTTTAATACGGTTTTCGGTCGAGCAGAGGCATGCCGGTGGCAGTGCTTCTGCGGTCATCAATTGGGCATGACGCGCTAACGCTAGCGCGGTCGGAGCGTGCCATATCCCAGAATTTCTGCCATTCTGGCGGGGTTTGGACTTCCGCGCTCAACGCCGTTGGCGCAGGGAACTCTCCATCGCGGCGCCAAACGATCCATTTTTTGCCTCAAATCGAGTGCCCGCAGCGCCGCTCGGCGCGCGATTTTTCCCACGCGGATGGCAATTGCTCCGCCCAAAAAAGGGTGTAAACGCTCAAGGCAGCAGAAGGTTGCACCGGCCTGTAAATGCTTCGGGGCGTCGACGGGGGACTTTACGTGATCAAAGATGTGATTGTTGGTTGGCGTCGCCGTTCCATGAGCCCCGTCTCCTATGCCAACCCTGTGGGCGATGCGCTCCAGGCGTCCGGTTCGCTGAGGGATTCCGTCGTTCGATTGATGGACGGAATTGCCGGCTACAAGTGGGCCGGCGAGACCAAGCCCGAGGTCTCCAACACTGCTGCAGACGCGCCTCTCAACCGAGCGAAACAGCAGCGCGTTTTTGCTGGACTGTCGCGCAGTTTTCATCCCGATGAGCGCTCGGATGCAATGCACCTGAGCGCCGACCTGAATGCTCTCGACGATCGCCGGACATCCATCCGCGCGCTTTGAGGCGAAATAGGGCGAGGTTTTGCATCCACCCTCACATCATGAGGAAATGGTGCCGGATGCAGGATTTGAACCCGCGACCTTCGGTTTACAAAACCGCTGCACTACCACTGTGCTAATCCGGCAAGGTCGCAACTCCCTATGATTTCGCCGCGCGGGGGTCAATCCGCAATGAGGCTCGGCCGCAAGGTCACGGCCCGGTCTGCATCTCCAGCGCCCAGGCGCGCGCCGCCTCCAACCGGGCAGTATTGGTCGCGCAGATCAGGGCGTCGGCGCGGTCAAGAAGGATGGGATCGCGACCGGATCGGTCAACAGGCTGGGCATCGCCGGACGCGGGCAGGCCGGGGCGATTGGAAGCACAGGCAGCGGGCGCGACTGGCAGGCGCACAACGCGATCGCGATAGACAAGGGTGAGAGCCTCGCTCTTCTGTTCGGCAGCATCGTTGAGCCTCCTGTTGTGGACGCGTAGCGCGGCGACCTGCGCGTCGAAATCCGCCTGCGCCTTGGCCTGGGCGGCGCGATAATCCTGACGAGCCTGTGCGAGTGCGGCGGCATGGCGTTCGCGCAGATGGTCTACACGCATCCCCCATGCCAGCGCGAGAATAAGAGCCAGGGCGAGCGCGCCGGTGGCGGCGGGCCATCCCCGCGGCGTCACAGGTTGGTCAGGCAGAGCCGGCGCTCTGCCTCCCGCCGGTTGACCAGCCCCTGCACGCGCCGCTCATCGACCATCACCCAGAGCCGGAACGCATCGCAGCCGCCGGGCCAATCGCCCGCGTTGAATCGCCGCGCGACTGTCGAGCGCGCAAAGGCCGCCTCGCCAATATTGTAGGTGAGCGAGATGGCTGCCGCGAACTGGTAAGGCCGATCCTTGAGCGCTGGCACGGCGCGCAGCACCGCGGGCGCCCAGTCGGCGGCCAGCGTTCGATCCAGCATCGCTGCGCATTCGGAGGGCGTGTAACGCCGCATCGGCGCGCGGGTCTCGCCGGTGCAGACCGTCCAAATGCCGGCAATGTCGCGATAAGGGTCGGTCCGTGTCCCTTCCCATCGCGCGATGAACGGCGCCGCGATCATGATGGCGAGGCCGATGAAAGCGCTGCCGACCGCGCCGCCCAGCAGCGTGTCCCGCGCGTTCATTTGCTCAAGCCCTTGAAGGCCGCGAACGCGGCGATCATCGAGGCGATGAAACCCGCCACCCATCGGCTCCAGCGCAGCCAAAGCTTCGCCGCGCGCCAGGCTTCGATCACTTCCATGGTCCGCTTGGTGTCCTGCTCGACCAGCGCAAGCCGTTCGGATGCGCGGCCGATTTCCTGCGCCTGCCGGTCGACCGTCTCGGCAAGGCTTTCCACCTTGCCGATCAGTTGATCCAGCTTCCGCGCGAGTTGCGGGCCGGTCATCGTGTCACCGCATCCTTTGCGTCGCCATCGCAGCGATAGAGCGCGACGATATCCGCTTCATCGCCGGTGAACGGGCCGCTCGGGCAGGCGTAGCTCGTGCCACTGTAGCGCTCGCTGTTGAACACCGCCCATTCATCCAGCGCGCCGCCGGTGAGCCCGTATTCGCCGTTATGGTTGCGGAGCGAATAGCCCGAGGCGGCCGGCACGATCGTCTCGCCGAACGCGGCATAGCTCTCGCGGGTGCCGGGAAGGCCATCGGTGACGTTGGTCACATAGAGCGCCAGCCCTCCCGGCCCGGCCTGGCAGGCGACATGGTAGCGCTTGCCGGGCGCCAGCACGGTGGTGCCGGTCAGGCCGCTCCAGACCCGCAGCTTGCCGGCGCCATCGATGGCGACAAAGCGGGAGCCGTTGCTTCCGAACCCGCCGAACAGGACCTGGATCGCGCCCGGGAGCGGGTCCGGGCAGGTGAAGAAGCCCTCCACGGTAATCGGCGCGAAGACCGGGCTGTAACTGCCACGGGCGGAGCCGCCGGTGATCTGCTGGCCGAACGCCGCGCCCCCGGTGCTGGCGGCGTAGGTCGTGCTTGTCTCGGCCATGCTGAGCGGGCTGATCGGCGCGATGAAGCCGCTCGGCGGGGCATTGATCGCGCCGCCCGGCGTCGGCGCCGCGATGGCGATGGGGAGCGTGCTGCCCTGCACGATGCGTCCAGTGGTGATGCCGTCTCCATCGGTCCGGTCATCGCGGATCGTGTCGGTCGCTGCATTGGCAGGGCCGCTCGGGAAGTAGACCCAGAGGTCGAGCTCATGTCCGGGGCCGGGATCGTTGGCGAGCGTGATCGCGAGCGTCGTGGCGTTCACTGCGCTGACCGATGCCACCGGGAAGCGGTTGTCGGTCGCGTTGTTGGCCATCGGGTTCACCCGGCCGCGCGGGAACACCCACAAGCGGTTGCCCGGCGTGCCGCTCAGCACGAGAGCGCTCTGGCCGACATTGCTCAGCGTAAGCGTGATGGTGGTGCCGGATCGGGTGGCGGAGAGGGGCGCGGGGCCAAGGCCTGCGCTCGCGCCATAAGAACTGCGCAGCGCGCGATACAGGTGGCGCGCCATGGTCAGCGAGCCGGCTTGTGTCTGGTGGATGCCGTCGCCGCTCATCAGCGTATCGTCCATGTGGACATACGTCGCACCATTGGCCGCGCACCAGTCCTGCGCGCCTTTGCGGATGCGGCTCACCTGCCACGGCGTGCCCCAGCTCCGCAGCAACCCCATGGAGGGGATGGTCCAGACGAGACGGGCGAAGGATGGCAGGCTGTTGAGCGCGGTCAGCTGGCTGAAGAGGGTGCTCAGGGCCTGACCATAAGCCTTGGGCGGGATGCCATAGAGGGCCTCGGTATGGCCCTGGCCCCAGACAAAGGCCTCGAAGCCATTGCCGGCCCGGTTCATCACCTCGGTGAGCGCCGTCCAGTTGCTCTGCCCGCTAAAGAAGCTGGCGATAGTGGTGCCGCCGACCGCATGGCCGACAACGCCACAGTTGACGCCGGTCAGCGCAATCATGCGGTTGAGATATTCACCGACGCCGACGGAATTGGGGCCGGTGCTATTGCTCATGTCGCCCGGCGTCTGCCAGGGCATGGTGGCGGAGGCGGGATTGTAGGTGTTGCCATCCACATATCGCGCCAGCACAGCGCTGTTAGGATCTGGCACGATGCCCAGCGAGGCGAAGGTCGCTGTCGAATCGGTGGCCTGGCGCCCCAGCATCCGCACGGTGAGCGATTGACCCGCAAAGCCGGTCAGCATGCCCATGCCGACCTTGACGGTGCCGAGCTGCCAAGCGCCATCCGCGCCCTTCAGATCGACGAAGAACCAGCCAAGCCGCGCGTCCACGCCGGTTACGTCGACATAGGTGGCGCCGCTTGCGATCGTGCCGGCGGTCCATGGCCCCTGCAGGATCGTCGTGCCATCATCGGCGGAACGGATGCGCACCCCGACCGTGCCGGCGGTGACGGTGCCAGACAGCGGCACGCGGATCGTGCCGGTGCCCTTGCCCTGGCCACCGCCGCTGGTTGTGGCGCGCTGGTAAATCCGCTTCTCTTCGTAGCTCGGAAACTGCGCCAGCGTGAAGCCTGCGCTGTAACTCGCCGCGATGAGCGCCGCAGCGACCGGCCCGACGGGGTCCGCATCGGCCGACCCACTGCCGCTGGCCCCGTTCGCCAGCTCGCGCGGGCCGATCATCGATCCCGTATCGGCTGCGGACAGCACATAGCTGTTGGCGGTGGCGCCTGCGATCGGTACGCCATCGCGCAGCCATTGCCAGCCCGTCGCCGCGCCGTTCACGATGATGCCGCCCAGAGCGGTGAGCATATCGCCGACGCGCGGAGGGCTGGCGGCGCCGGTCATAGCGGGTCTGCTCGTCCAACTGGGGGCGGGCGTCGGGGAGACGCCAAGGGGCCGATGGCGGCGCCCAGACCCTGCAGCGCCGAATCCAAATCCGGGACCGACCATCAGGCAAGGCCCACAATGTCGGCCGCGGTCGTGCCGCTGGCCCGGATGAAGCGGGCGCGAATGTCAAGGATCTGCCCTGACGCGACATTCTTGAGCACCACGTCCGTGCTGGATCCCGCCGCGCGCAGGGTGATGGCGCCGCCTGTTCCAACATAAATGGCCTTGGGCAGCGGGTCGATTTCGTTGGTGGCGTGGGGCGTAATGGCAAAGGCCTCGCGCGCCGGCTGGGTGAGGGTGTCGGTCTGGGTTTCGAAGCGGTCGGCCATGTCCGTGTCTTTCCTGTGGCAGGTGCCGCGGCCGAATCGCCGCAGCGCCCTTAAGCCACCGAATCGGTGCTGTAGGACAGGGAAAATTTACCTATATGGTGAAATCAGGGTGCGGGCGTCTTTTCTTTGAATAGGCATACATCGCTGATGATGCAGCGCCAGCATTCGGGCTTACGGGCTTTGCAGACATAGCGGCCGTGCAGGATCAGCCAATGGTGGGCATCACGTCGGAAGGGCTGAGGGACGCGCTTTTCCAAGCCGTTCTCGACGGTAAGAACCGTCTTGCCAGGGGCCAGCCCCGTCCGGTTGCCGACCCGGAAGATGTGCGTGTCGACCGCAAAGGTTTCCTCGCCGAACGCCGTGTTCATCACCACATTGGCTGTCTTGCGCCCCACGCCCGGCAGGGTGGTCAGCACGTCCCGGTCGCGCGGCACTTCGCCGCCATAGGTCTCCACCAAGGCCTGCGAGAGCGCGATGACATTCTTGGCCTTGGTGTTGAACAGGCCGATGGTCTTGATGTGTTCCTTGAGCGCCTCCTCGCCGAGCGCCACCATGTCCGCCGGCGTTTTCACCGTTTCGAACAGCCGCCGTGTCGCCTTGTTGACGCCTGCATCGGTCGCCTGCGCGGAGAGGACGACGGCCACCAGCAACTGGAAATCATTGCCATAATCCAGCTCGGTGCGCGGCTCGGGATTATGTTCCGCCAGTCGCGAGAACAGCGTGAAAATCTGGTCGCGGTTGAGAATGCGCTGGCGGCTCAAGACCTACAGCCCCAGCACATCCGTCATGGCATAGCGTCCCGGCGCCTTGCCGATCAGCCATTGCGCGGCCTTCACCGCACCACGGGCGAAGATGATGCGACTTTCGGCCCGGTGACCCAGCTCGATCCGCTCCTGATCGGCGGCCAGCACCACAAGATGGTCGCCCGCGACCGATCCCCCGCGCAGCGCCGCAAAACCGATGTCGCCGGCCTTGCGCGCGCCGGTGATCCCGTCGCGCCCCCGCGCGCTATGCTCGGCAAGGCTGATCCCGCGCCCGGCCGCCGCCGCTTCGCCGAGCAGCAGCGCCGTGCCGGAAGGAGCGTCCACCTTGTGGCGGTGATGCATCTCCAGAATTTCGATGTCCCAATCGTCGCCCAGTCGCGCGGCCGCTTCCCGAACGAGCGCAGCCAGCAGATTGACGCCGAGCGAGGTATTGCCCGTCTGCAGCACTGCGATGTGCGCCGACGCGCGGTCGATGGCGGCGTGATGCGCTGCTTCGAGGCCGGTCGTGCCAATCAGCAGCGGCTTCCCCGCCGCGACGCAGGCATCGAGATGCGCCTGCAGCGCGCCGGGCACCGAGAAGTCGATCAGCACGTCCGCGCTGTCTGCAAGACCCATCGCGTCGCTGGTGATCGCCGCGCCTTCTGCGCCGATGGTCCCGCCCGGCTGACTGTCCGTTCCGCCGGCCACCGCAATCCCGGCATCCGCAGCAACCCCCGCGATCGCCTGACCCATGCGCCCCCGCGCGCCAAAGATGCCGATCGCCGTCATGATGCTTGCGTCCTTCGCCCCAAATCTGTCTCATCGCGCCGATGCCAGACTCGAACGCACTTGTCATCCCACCGGCTGAGGCGTTCCCCTTGGGGGATGTCGGATTGCCAAAGTGGCAACCAAAGGGCATGGTCTTGATATGGTAGGGATGGGGTTAGGTCTGGGCTTGGATCTCGGTACGAGGCCATCGTTGGCAATTCGTCCGCGGGGCTCGCCGGAATTGCTTCTTCAGGCCGAGCTCATCTTCCGTGGCGACAAAACCAACGAAGGCGTTTTGATCCGTGCTGCCGGATTACCGTGGCTGGCGATTGTTGAAGAGCTTGGGCGCGATCCCAACTTTCTTTTCCGTTTCGTACAGGAGCCAAGGAAATTTGAAGAGTTCATCGCCGCCTGTTATGAAAAAGCAGGTTTCGACGAGGTCACCTTGACCCCTCAGAAGGGGGACAAGGGCAGGGACGTGATCGCTGTGAAACGCGGCCACGGCTCCATAAGAATTCTAGAGCAAACGAAGGCTTACAAGCCCGGACATCGCGTGACACACGATGATGTCCGAGGAATGCTGGGAGCGTTGATGATAGATGATGGCGCGTCCAAAGGGATCATCACAACAACCTCTGAGTTTCAGCCCGGGATATTAAAGCCAAGTAGCGAATTCGCGCGATTTATGCCTCACCGACTTGAATTGAAAAACGGTCCAGCGACCTTGGACTGGGTGAACTCCCTCGCTGCAAAAAGATGAGAAGGATCCGCTTTGACTTTCTGAAGCCGTGGCTTTCCGAAACGTCATGACGGAACGTGGTAATATCGTCATCCTCACCGGCGCCGGCATCTCGGCAGAAAGCGGCTTGGAGACCTTCCGCTCGGAGGGTGGCCTTTGGGCGCAGCATCGGATCGAGGATGTCTGCACGCCTCAAGCGCTGGCGCGCGATCCTGCGCTGGTCCATCGCTTCTATGATATGCGTCGCGCCGCGTTGGACCGCGTTGAGCCCAATCCCGCGCATGAGGCGCTCGCCCGGCTGGAAGCGCATTGGCACGGCGAGCTCCTGCTGGTCACGCAGAATGTCGATGATCTCCACGAGAGGGGCGGCTCGCGCAACCTCCTCCATATGCATGGCGCGTTGAACAGCGCGCTGTGTGCCGCCTGCGATCATCGTCTGCCGTGGACCGGTCTTCTCCCGCCTGCAGCGGCGTGCCCTATCTGCGGCGCGCGCGACCTACGGCCCGACATCGTGTTTTTCGGAGAGATGCCTTATCAGATGGCCCGGATCGAAGCGGCGCTGGCCCGTGCCGATCTGTTCGTGTCGATCGGCACGTCGGGCGCTGTCTATCCGGCCGCCGGGTTCGTCCGCATGGCGCAGGCCTACGGCGCGCGCACGCTGGAGCTGAATCTCGAACCGTCAGAAGGCAGCGCCTGGTTCGACGAATCCCGCCTCGGCCCCGCGAGCCAGCTGGTGCCGGCATGGGTCGAGGAGATGCTGGCGTCCTGAACGGCGCTGCCCCGCGCAACCCTTGCGCCGGGCGGGTTCGACTGCCAGATCAGGCTCATGACTGCCGATCCCCAAAATCCGCCGATGCGCGCCGCGATGATCCCGGTGACGCCGCTCCAGCAGAATTGCTCGCTCATCTGGTGCACCAAAACCATGCGGGGCGCGTTGGTCGATCCCGGCGGGGATCTGGCGCGGCTCAAGAAGGCGGTGGCGGATGCCAGCGTAACGCTGGAGAAGCTGCTCGTGACGCACGGTCATATCGATCATTGCGGGCAGGCCGGCGTGCTCGCCAAGGAATTGGGCCTGCCTATCGAGGGGCCCCATGAGGATGATCGCTTCTGGATCGCGCGGCTGGATGATGACGGCAAGCGCTGGGGCGTACCCGGCGAGCCGTTCGAGCCGACGCGCTGGCTGGTCGATGGGGACACGGTCACCGTCGGCGAGCTGGTGCTGGATGTCATCCATTGCCCCGGCCACACGCCGGGTCACGTCGTGTTTCATCATGGCCCGTCAAAGCTCGCCATTGTAGGCGATGTCCTCTTTCAGGGCTCCATCGGCCGCACCGATTTTCCGCTTGGCAATCATGGGGATCTGATCGCCTCGATTACGCGCAAGCTCTGGCCGCTGGGTGGTGAGACCATCTTCGTGCCGGGCCATGGCCAGCCCAGCAGCTTTGCGCATGAGCGGGCAAGCAACCCCTTTGTGGGCGACAGCATCACGGGCGTGCGCGACTGATGGCGCGATGCGGCCTTCCTATCACCCAATGTCCGGTCTGGTCCCGCAAGCGCCCAGTTTGTCCAATGAATCGGTTGCACCATCAGGAAAAAGCGCTATAGGCGCTCACTCTCGCGAACGCCCGGCTCTCGGTTGGCCGCGGTCCTCTGTGGCCGCCAAGACGCCTTTGCAGGCGGCCAGGCAAGCGAACCCGTTATTGATGTTTTGCGTTTTTTAGACAGGTGCCCTCATGGCTGTCCCAAAGAGAAAAACTTCGCCGTCCAAGCGCGGCATGCGTCGCAGCCATGACTCGCTGCGCGTGGAATCCTATCAGGAATGCCCCAATTGTGGTGAGCTGAAGCGCCCCCACAATCTGTGCACCGCTTGCGGGCACTATAACGGCCGCGAAATCATCGCGATCGGCGCCTGAGGCCCGACCGGGGAATCATGCTGTGAAGACGCCGCGGATCGCGATTGATGCGATGGGCGGTGACGAGGGCGTCCGCGTGATGATCGCGGGCGTTGCCTTGGCGCGTCGTCGGCATGAAGGGCTGCAATTTCTGCTCTTTGGTGACGAGACGCGGATTCGTGCCGCGCTCGCCAACCACCCCAATCTCTCGCAAGCCGCTGAAATCGTTCACACCGACAAGGTGGTGAACGCGGGCGACAAGCCCAGTCAGGCGATCCGCCAGTCACGCCAGAGCTCGATGGGCTTGGCGATTCAGGCTGTGAAGAACGGCGAGGCGCAGGCTGCCGTCTCCGCCGGCAATACCGGCGCGCTGATGGCGATTGCCAAGCTTGCCCTGCGCACGCTGCCGGGGATCGACCGGCCCGCCTTGGCTGCATTCCTGCCCACGCTGGGCGACAATGATGTCGTCATGCTCGATCTCGGTGCGAACACCGAGTGCGACGCGCGCAATCTCGTCGAATTCGCGGTCATGGGCGCCGCTTATGCCCGTGTCGTGCTCGATCTCGAGATGCCGCGCGTGCGCCTGCTCAACATCGGCACCGAGGATTTGAAGGGCACTGACGAAATTCGCGATGCCGCTGCGGTCCTTCGCAAGGGTATTGGCCTGCCGCTCCGCTTCGATGGTTTCATCGAGGGAGACAAGATCGGCTCGGGCGATGCGGATGTGATCGTCGCCGAGGGCTTTGCCGGCAATATCGCGCTCAAGACGGCCGAAGGCACCGCCCGGTTCGTAACCGACGTGCTGCGCCGTGCCTTTACCAGCTCGTTGCGCTCCAAGGCCGGTTTCCTGCTCTCCAAGCCGGCGCTGCACCTGCTCAAGGTGCATCTTGATCCTAACAATCATAATGGCGCCGTCTTCCTCGGCCTCAACGGCATGGTGGTGAAGAGCCACGGCAGTGCCGACGAGAAGGGCATCGCCAATGCCGTCCACGTCGCCGCGCGGCTGGTGGAGGAAGATTTGAGTGCCCGCATCGCGCAGGACATCGCCCGCGTTGGGCCTATTGGAAAAGAGGAACTGGTCGCCAAATGACCTTGCGGTCCGTGATCGAAGGGACCGGGTCCGCCCTGCCCCGGCGCCGTGTCGACAATCATGAGTTGGCGCAGACAGTGGACACGAGCGACGAGTGGATCGTCGAGCGGACCGGCATTCATGCTCGCCATCTCGCCGGGGAGGGCGAAACGACCTCCACGCTCGCGGTCGAGGCGGCGCGCAAGGCTTTGCAGGCGGCAAATGTCCCGGCCACCGAGGTCGATCTCATCATTCTGGCGACGACGACGCCCGATCAGACCTTCCCGGCGACGGCCACGCGCGTTCAGACCGGTTTGGGCATCAATGATTGCGTCGCATTCGACGTGGCAGCGGTATGCTCGGGCTTTCTGTACGCGCTGACTGTCGCGGACAACATGATCCGTGGCGGCGCGGCAAAGACCGCGCTGGTGATCGGCTCGGAGACGATGAGCCGGCTGCTCGACTGGGAAGATCGCGGCACCTGCGTGCTGTTCGGCGATGGTGCGGGCGCCGTGCTGCTGCGCGGGCAGGATACCGATGAGGAGACCGGTCGGGGCATTCTCGCCAGTCGCCTCCACGCCGATGGCCGGCATAACTGCCTGCTCCATACCGATGGCGGCGTCTCGACCACGGGAACGGTCGGCAAGCTGCGGATGAAGGGGCAGGACGTCTTCCGCCACGCGGTGGTCAACCTTGCGCAGGTTCTCCGCGAAGTGCTGGAGGCGGCCGATATCGCGGTCGAGGATATCGACTGGGTGGTGCCGCATCAGGCCAATGCCCGCATTCTCGATGCCACGGCGCGCAAGCTCGGGCTGGAAGCGGAGCGGGTGATCGTCACCGTCGATCAGCATGCCAACACCTCGGCCGCGTCGGTCCCGTTGGCGCTCGATACCGCCGTGCGGGACGGGCGCATCAAGCGGGGCGAACTCCTCGTGCTTGAAGCGATGGGCGGCGGCTTCACCTGGGGCGCGAGTGCTCTGCGGTTTTAGTCCGTGTTCTGATAATCTTATTTTTCAATAATATCGCGAAATAACTGCGGCTTGTTTCGATTCTTGCCGATTGCATTGTAAGAGTTTCTGCCGCAGAGACGGCGATGTGGCCTGTTGGGGGACAGGGCGCGCTTGGTTTCGTTATTTGGGGGCGAAATGAGTTCAGAAGACACGTTGACCCGCGCTGAGATCGCTGATCGGCTCAACCGCCAGATCGGCCTCTCGCGGTCTGAATCCGCACAGATTGTCGAGCAGGTGCTCGATCTTGTGAGTGAGGCACTTGAGCAAGGCGAGAATGTCAAAATTTCCGGTTTCGGGACGTTCGTGCTGCGCGACAAGAACGAGCGCGTCGGGCGCAATCCGAAAACTGGTGTCGAGGTACCGATCACGCCGCGTCGGGTTCTCACCTTCCGGCCGAGCCAGACGCTGCGCGAACGCGTCGCGGGCGCCTGAATATCTCACGGCTGACTGTCGCGTGATGGGCTCGTGCGGTCGGTCGCGGATTGACCCGCGCGCGTATCTCGTTGCAGAATAAGGCATGGCCAAAGATGACGGCGCGTTTCTGACGATTGGAGAGCTTGCTCGTGAACTGGGCGTGGCGCAGCATATCTTGCGCTACTGGGAGACCCGGTTCTCGCAGCTTCGTCCGCTCCAGCGTTCTGGTAATCGCCGCTATTATCGGCCGGCTGACGTGGAACTTGCGCGTCGGATCCATCGACTGTTGAACGAGGAAGGCTTTACTGTGCCAGGTGCGCAGCGGGCCTTGGCCGGCGTGCGCAAGGCGGCGTCGGCGCCTTCCTTCCATGAGGCAGATGCGGCGCAACCCGCCGAGCGGGTCGTGCGAGCCGCTGCGCAGGCACCGAGCGACGAGCGCTCCAGTCCGGCACGGACCGCAATGGACGACCTGTTTTTGGGGGCGGGCGTCGATCAGCCGATCCGCCCGCGCGCGCCGGACTCGCCGGACATCTCCACGGTGATCGCAAGGCTGAGGGTGATCCGCAACAATCTCGAGGAGGCGCTCAACCCCGGTTGAGCGGCCTGCCGGTGATGCGAATCAGCGCTGATCCGGCCCCAGACTCGGATCCAGATCGCGTGGCCGTACAAAGGCTTCAAGCGTCGCCGCATCAGCGAATCCGCTGGCGAGGTCCGCCCAGCCCGCCACATCGAAGGTCAGCACGGCCATGGCGGCGGTCGGAAATTTCGTTTCGACGGATGCGCGCAGTCCGGCCAGCCGCTCTTGGCCGCTGGCCGTCAGGATGAAATCCTCAAGGCCGGGACTGTGGGCGGCCAACAGAACCGAGGCCCGGTCCGGCGCGGTTTCGCTCAGCACCTCTGCTATGGTTCCGGCAGAAGCCAGATAGAGCCGCATGTCCCGCATGGGTTCGGGGCAGGGGCCATAAGCGTCGCGAAAACGCGCCAATGTCTGCGTCACGCGGACGGCGGGCGATGCCATGATCGTCTCGAAGGTCACGCCGTGACCGGCGGCCCATTGGCCCATCACGGCCGCCGCGCGTTCGCCGCGGCCGTTCAGCCCGCGGTCGAAGTCGCGCAGCGCGGCATCGCTCCAGTCGGACTTGGCATGGCGCAGAACGATAACCGTCTTCATTCCTTGGTGGACACCCTAGTCTCATAAGATCCGTCCAGCGGTCTCTGCCCGATATCGGCCGAGGAACCAAGGCGTGAGCGCACGCGAGCGATGGCTTCATCGAGCGGAATGCGCAGGATGGGGACATCGGCTGGGAAAGCACTCAACAACCGGCTGGGCATGGCCGAGGAGAGCATCACGAACTGGCCGCTGTCGTCACCCCGGCGGATCAGCCGCCCGAATGCCTGGGCGAGGCGGGCGCGGACCAGCCGATCATCATAGGCGGTCGGCTCACCACTGGCCTGCCGCCGCGTTGCGTGCAGCACTGAAGGTTTGGCCCAGGGCACGCCTTCCATCACCACCAACCGCAGCGAATCGCCCGGCACGTCGATCCCGTCACGCAGCGCGTCCGTGCCGAGCAGGGAGGCGCGCGGATCGTCCCGGAACATGTCGATCAGGGTTGCCGGGTCGAACGGGTCGACGTGCTGCGCATAGAGCGGCAGGCCGGCACGGGCGAGCCGATCGGCAATGCGCTTCTGCACGGAGCGCAGCCGGCGAATGGCCGTAAACAGTCCCAGCGTCCCGCCGCCCGCCGCCTCGATCAGCCGGGCATAGGCGCCGGCCAGCGCGGGCAGATCGCCGCGCTTGATGTCGGTGACGATCAGCACTTCGCTCTGCCGCGCATAGTCGAAGGGGCTGGCCGCCTCGAACCATTTAGGCGCGCGCCCCAGATGCACCGCGCCCGATCGCTCGACGGCCGTCTGGGTATCGCCGCCGGCCCGCAGTGTCGCCGACGTGACGAGCACGCCATGGGCCGGCCGCATCACCGTCTCGGCCAGGGGCTTGGTCGGGTCCAGCCAGTGGCGGTGCAGGCCGATGTCATATTCCTTGCCCTCGACGCGATCCACCGCCAGCCAGTCGACAAAGGCCGGCTCGGGCGGCCCGCCGACGCGCAGCAGGAGCGCAATCCAGGCGCGCAGCAGATCGCACCGCCAGCCAAGGGCGGAGATCGCGCCATCGATGCGCGCGCGTGCCGGGCCATCCAGCCAGTCCGGCGCCAGCTCAATGACGGCGACGAGGCGCTTGCCCAGCCGCTGGAGCGGCCCCAGCAGCGCCTCCAACGCGCGCGCGGCATCCGTGGCAGCATCGATCAGTGCGCCGTCCGCTTCGCTCAGGTCCACTTCCAGCCCATAGCCCGGATCGGTGTCGCGTCCGTCCCGTTCGGCGCGGGCGTAGACGGTGTCGCGCACGGCGGCGAGCACCGCCTCGATCGCTCCCTCGGCGCCATGCTCGACGACGCGGCGCAGCCAGTCCTCGCCCGGCAGGGCGCGAGCGGCTTCGCGTGCGGCGTCGAGGGCCTCGGCGCCTTCCTCGTCATAGCTTGCGACATCGGAGAGACGGGCGGCGAGGCCCCGCCGGCGGCCCTTGCGCTCGCTTTCCGGCCCCATGATCCAGCGCCGCAGCTCGATCGCCTCGCGCCCGGTGAGTGCCGCGCCGAAGGTCGAATCCGCTGCATCGAACAGATGGTGCCCCTCGTCGAAGACGATCCGGGTCGGCGTGCCTTGGGCTTCCCGCCCGCGCGCAGCGTTGATCATCACCAGCGCGTGATTGGCGATCACAATGTCCGCATTCTGGCTGGCGCGGGTCGCCCGTTCGATGAAGCAGGTGCGGAAATGCGGGCAGCCTGCATAGATGCACTCGCCGCGCCGGTCAGTGAGCGCTGTCGCGCCCGCGCGGCGGAACAGGGCCATCAGCCAGCCCGGCAGATCGCCCCCGACCATATCCCCGTCGCGCGTATAGCCCGCCCAACGCGCCACGAACTGCGCCAGCACCGCCGCGCGCCCGGCGAAGCCGCCCTGCAGGGCATCTTCCAGGTTGAGCAGGCAGAGATAATTCTCCCGGCCCTTACGGATGACGACATGGCGGCGGAAGGCGGCATCGTCCGGATAATGGCGCCGGGTTTCGCGGTCGAGCTGGCGTTGCAGGGCCTTGGTGTAGGTGGCGATCCACACCGTCCCGCCGGATTGCTCGGCCCATAGCGTCGCGGGCGCGAGATAGCCGAGCGTCTTGCCGATGCCGGTGCCGGCCTGAGCGAGCACGACATTGGGCGTATCTTCACGCGGCCGGGGCGCGAAGCTGCCGGACGCGGCGGCGGCGAAATCGCGCTGGCCCTGCCGCGTTTCGGCGCCGCTGCCGGTGAGGCTGCGCAGGCGCGCCAACACATCCGCCTCGCCGAGGGTCACCGGGCGCGGGGCAGGGCGGGGCGCCTGCTCCTCCCATTGCGGCAGGCGCGTGAACAACCATCGCTCGGCCTCAGCCGGTTGACGAATGCGCGGGCGCAGCAGCGGCGCCCAGCTCCACCGCAGCCGCTCGAGCTGATTGAGGCTGGTCCAGGCGCCTTCACGTTCCGCCCAGTCGGCCCGCTCGGTCCAGCCGAGCATGGAGCTGGCAATCTGCGGGATGAGCCGGGCCGTCTCGGCATCGCTGGCCGGCGGCGCCAGACCCATGGCCCGGGCCAGTCCTGCGACGGTGGGAATCACGAATTGGGCGGGGAAGAGGAAGGCAAATAGCTCCAGCAGGTCGAGGCCAGAGAGATCCGCATAGCCCAATCGCGATCCCAGCAGCGGCGCATTGACAAGCAGCAGCGGCGTATCTGCGGCGCGCGCAAGGGCCTGGCCGCGACCAAGCCCGATGGTCTGCTCGCCGCTGCCATCGGTCAGCCAGATGCCGGCATGGCTGGCATGGAGCGCCGGTGGCAGGCCCGGCAGGATCGGATCGGATGGGGACACCCGGCAGCCATAGCGTGCTTGGTCCATAAGGGGAACGCGCGTTCGGTCATTTTACCGCATAACCGCCCGCCGGGGTCGGGCTCAGCGCACCAGTCGGTCCCGGAGGTGCCGCAGCGCACGTTCGATTGCCCCATGGTCGAGCGCGCCGCCGACGGACAGACGCATATGCGTGGACGAGTCATCTTCAACGGCGAACGCACTGCCGGCCACGGCAGAAAGGCCCATGCCGCCTAACACACCGATCAGCGCGTCGATATCCGGCGCCCGTCCGCTGGTATCGCGCAGGTCCAGCCAGAGATGGTAACCCTCGGGCTGCATCCGGTAGGGCAGGCCGCCGAGATGGCGCGTCACGAGCCGGTGCCGCGTGACCGCTTCCGCCCGCACGCCATCGATCAGCGCACCGAACAGCCCCTCGCGCAGCCAGTGGCTGACCAGAGCGACGTTCAGCGGCGGCGCCATCACGGCACTGTCGCCCAGCGCCGCGCCCAGTTGCAGATTCTGCTCTGCGGAGGGCGCGCGAACATGCGCGACGCGCAAGGCCGGCGAGATGAGCTTGGACGTGCCGGCGATATACCAGCTTTGCACCGGGATCAGCGCCGCGCAGGGCGGATGGGCGGCGCGGCAGAGCTGCCCATAGGCGTCGTCCTCGATCAGTGTCGCGCCATGGGTGACGATGACGGCGGCAATCTCCTCCCGGCGCCGCAATCCCATGGTGATGCAGGTGGGATTGTCATTGGTGGGCGTGAGATAGACTGCGCGGGCGCCCTCGCGCAGGGCAGCGTCCAGCGCATCCGGTATCAGCCCATCATCATCGACATCGACGGGCGTGAGCACCAGCCCCCGCCGCCGCACCAGCGCGATCATGCCGGGATAGATGAACGGCGCACAGCACAGGCGGTCGCCCGGCTCCAAGATGGTGTGGACCAGCCCGTGCAGGGCATGTTGGGCGCCTGCCGTAATGGCGATCTGGTCCGCCTCGCTCGGCAAGCCGAGCGCCGCCAGCCGCTCAGCCCCCTGCGCGCGGTCCGCGATGTTGCCGAGGCTCGGCTGATACTGGAGGATCGGGGAATGGCGACCGGCGCGCAGCAGGCTGGCCATGCCATGGTGGATCGCCTGTGGCAGCAGGTTGAAGCCCGGCTGCGGTGGCACATTCATGCCCCGGTCGCTCGCGGTTTCGCCAAAGCGGGGCAGGGCAATGTCATTGCGCACGAAGCTGCCGAGCTTCCCGGCGCCTTCGATCAGCCCGGCCTCGCGCACCAGCGTGTAGGCGCGGGTGACCGTCGTCAGGTCCACGCCGAGCTGCGCGGCCAGATCGCGCTGCGCGGGGAGGCGTTCTCCGGGTCGCAACTCGCCGGAGTGGATCGCGCCGCGGAGGGCATCGGCAATGGCCGCATATTTTGGTCCATGGTCCGCGCGGAATTTCTCGGCGCGGATCAGGGCAACCCAGTTCTGCATGGCAAGCGCCCGCTTTATGTATGGTAGGATGATGCCTACATATCGCCTATCTGATTGCCAAAGGAAATGGAGCAATCGCCGTGTCTAACCTGACCACGCAAGAGCAAGAAAACGGGCCTCGGCATGACCCCGTGCGCACCGGGTTGCGCGGCCGCTGCCCACGCTGCGCGCAGGGCCGGCTATTTAAGGGATTCCTGACGATCCGCGACTCCTGTGAGGTCTGCGGGCTCTCATATGATTATGCCGAGCCGGCCGATGGCCCCGCTTTCTTCGTAATCTGCTTCGCCTGCGTGCCGGCAGTCGTTTTCGCGCTCGTGCTGCAGGTAAAAGCCGACCCGCCGCTGTGGATGCATCTGGTCACCACCCTGCCGCTGGTGTTGGCCACCTGCATCCTGCCGTTGCGGCCGCTCAAGGGCTGGCTGATCTGCAGCCAGTATTTCTTCAAGGCGCGGGAAGGGCGGGTGTCGCAACCCTGGCACCCTTATGGCGCGGATGGCCCGCTGGTGGCCCCTTCAGGCGACCGGCCGTGACGACTGCCCCCATCGATTTGGCCCGCAAGGCCGCAGCGCAGCATCTGCGCGAGAGCGGCTTTGCCGAAGAGGCTCAGCGCGTGGTGACGGGCGAGGGTGATGATTTCGTGGAAGTTAGGCTCGCGCTTGCTCTGCTCAAGATTCTCCAGCCAGAATCCGGCCCCCCGGTCCGGCGCCACGGCCGGCGGCTCGTCGGCGAGGAATGTTGAGGTAGGCCGAATTCAGGCGAGGCGGCGCCCGAAACCGCGAATTGGGCTAGCGCTGGCATCCGCGAAGGCCGCACTTTCCGCGAAAAGGGCTGATCGGGCCAGTTCGAGATGCTGATAGAGCGCGCCATCCCTTAGCGGGAAAATGAATCGGCAGCCGGTGCGGTCAACCTCATGCCAGATGGACTGGGCATAGATCGTCTCGCTCATATAATCGATCTGGAAGCGTGTGCCTTCGCTCAGGCTGCATCCTGAAATTAGGCCGCCATCTTCGGTCAGGTCCACCAAGGTGGCCTCCTGCACGTCGAGCACGGTCGTTATGATAACAGGAACTTGGACGCAGACGCGCTGCGGCCGGTCGATCTTATGGTCCACGGTGAGACTCCCACACAAGCCCACCCGATTCTCCCCTCCCCAGGGGTTTTGCGTCTCCGGCGGACGTTCACGATGTCTTACACCAATTGGTAAAATTTTCGTTTCGTCGCATTTCTGTTTTTTGCTCTCCGGCCTTTTTGGTTGTTGCGCGCGCGCTCTTGGCGCTAGAGGCTCGCCGCATGACTGATGCTGATTATGCCGCTCAACTGCGGGAGGCCGCGAAGGTCTCCAAGGCCTGGCCCTATGAAGAAGCGCGCAAGCTGCTCAAGCGCTATCCGCAGGGCAAGCCCGGCGATGCGCCGATGCTCTTCGAGACCGGCTATGGCCCGTCGGGGCTGCCGCATATCGGCACGTTCAATGAGGTGCAGCGCACCACCATGGTCCGCCACGCATATGAGGAAATGACCGGTGCGCCCACGCGGCTCATTGCCTTCAGCGATGATATGGACGGGCTACGCAAGGTGCCGGACAACGTCCCCAATCAGGCCATGCTGACCGAACATCTCGGCCGCCCGCTGACGCAAGTGCCCGATCCGTTCGAGAAATATGAGAGCTTCGCGCATCACAATAATGCGATGCTGCGCGCGTTTCTTGATCGCTACGGGTTCGATTATGAGTTCGTCTCCTCGACCGACATGTATCGCGGGGGCCAGTTCGATGACGCCCTGCGCAACGTGCTGCGCAACTATCAGGCGATCATGGACATCATGCTGCCCACGCTGCGCAAGGAGCGGCAGGCAACCTATTCGCCGGTGCTGCCGATCAGCGCGAAGAGCGGCATCGTGCTGCAGGTGCCGGTCGAGGTGGTCGATGCCGATGCCGGGATCGTCCGCTTCGAGGACGAAGGCGAGACGATCGAACAGAGCATCCTCTCCGGCGGCGCCAAGCTGCAATGGAAGGTCGACTGGGCGATGCGCTGGGTGGCGCTCGGCGTCGATTACGAGATGGCCGGCAAGGATCTGATCGACAGCGTCACGCAAAGCTCAAAGATCGCTCGGGCGCTCGGCGGACGCCCGCCCGAGGGCTTTAATTACGAGATGTTTCTGGACGAAAAGGGAGAGAAGATCTCCAAGTCCAAGGGCAATGGCCTCAGCATCGAGCAGTGGCTGACCTACGGCTCGGAAGAGAGCCTGGCCTTCTATATCTATCGCGAGCCCAAGGCGGCCAAGTCGCTGCACATCGGCGTCATTCCGCGCGCGGTCGATGATTATGAGCAGTTCCGCTCCGCCTATGCCACGCAGGCCGTGGACAAGCGCCTCGGCAATCCCGTCCACCATGTCCATGGCGGACAGGTGACGGACGATCCGCTGCCGGTGACCTATGGCCTGCTGCTCAATCTGGTCGGCGTCATGGGCGCCGATGCGACCGAGCATCAGGTGTGGGCCTATCTGCGCAACTACGCGCCCAATGCCTCGGTGGAGCGCTATCCGCGCGTCGCCGGCCTCGTGCGTAATGCGCTGGCCTATAATCGCGATTTTGTCGCCCCCACGCTCAAGCGCCGCGCGCCGGAGTCCAACGAAGCGCTGGCGCTGCGCGAACTGGATGCCCAGCTCGCCGCTTTGCCGGACGACGCCTCGGCTGAGGACATCCAGAATATCGTCTACGAGATCGGCAAGGACCCGCATTACGGCTTCGAGCAGCTGCGCGACTGGTTCAAGGCACTCTATGAGACCTTGCTCGGCGCCCAGCAGGGGCCACGCATGGGCAGCTTCATCGCGCTCTATGGCATTGCAAACAGCCGCAAGCTGATTGCCCAGGCGCTGGATCTGGCAGCCGCATAATCGGTAGAACGGGGGGCAAGCTACCCCTCCAGCTTTCCCCGCGTTCAGCAGCCGCATCGGTTCTCGGGGCGATGCGGCTGCAATTGCGCGGACCGGATGGCCGCCACGGCTGCGACGGTCTGGTGAAAGAGGAAATGCGTGACATCGCAGGGCAGCGTCTCGCGCAGCAGGCGCGTGGCCTCCGCCTCGTCGCCCTGGATCGCCGTCAGCGCCAGATCGCCAAGCAGCGCCTCGTCAGGGCTGAGCGACATCGCGCAGGGTCGATGCACGAGGAAATGTTCGGGCCAGCCCTCCTGCAATCCCCGCACGAGCAGAATGACGCGCCGGGCGGCATCCATGGACCGCAAGCGGACGGCGAGGTCCGGCACAGGATCACGGCCTGACTGGCCGTAGATAATGCACAGCCGCGCGGCCATGATGAGGTGCATGGCCGTCAACGGAAAGGACCGCAGGTCCCGAAAGGCGAAAAGAGCGGATAAATCCCTGGTCATGGCGACCCCTTCCAGCAGAATGAACGCTGGCAGGATATGCTATTGCGAACGAATTGCAATAGTGATTGAGGCCGATGTCAGAGTCAATCCCGGTGGCTCTCGCTTGGGCGGGGCCACCGGGTGCACTCAGGGCACGGCTGATTACCGAGCCTTGGCGTGAGCGATCCAGTCGTCGATCTTGCGCTCCAGCACGCTCATCGGCAGCGCGCCGGTCATCAGCACCTGATCGTGGAAGGCCTTGACGTCGAACCGGTCGCCAAGCGCCGCCTGCGCCTTCTTCTTCAGCCGCTGGATGGTCAGCGCGCCGATCTTGTAGGAGAGGGCCTGGGCTGGCATGGCGATGTATCGCTCGACCTCGGCGGTGGCGTCCGTCTTCCCCATCGAGCTGTTGTCGAGCATGTACGCAATGGCCTGATCGCGGGTCCAGCCCTTGGCGTGGATGCCGGTATCCACCACCAGCCGCATCGCACGCAGCATCTCATCGTCGAGATGGCCCATGCGCTGATACGGGTCTTTGAACAGGCCGAAATCATAGCCCAGCGTCTCGGCATACAGCGCCCAGCCTTCAACATAAGCCGTGTTGCCGCCGAAGCGGATGAAGTCGGGCAGGCTGGCATTTTCCTGCGCGAGGCTGATCTGGAAGTGATGGCCCGGCGCGCCTTCGTGCAGATAGAGCGTCGTCATGCCGGGAATGCTGCGGGAGGGCAGGTCATAGGCGTTGAAGTAGAACACGCCGGGGCGCGTGCCATCGGGCGTGCCATTCTCGTAGGAACCGCCAGCCTCGAACTTCTCGCGGAATTCGGGATAGGGCCGGATTTCCAGCTTGGCCTTGGGCAGCGTCGAGAACTGGCTCGGCACCTTCTCATCAACGATCTTGCCGATGCGGTAGAATTCTTCCGTCATCCACTCGCGGGACTTGGGGTGAAATTCCGGGGCCTCGCGCAAATGGGTGAAGAAGGCGCCGAGGGTGCCCTTGAATCCCACTTCGTCCCGCACCTGCTCCATCTCGCTGCGGATGCGCGCGACTTCCGAAAGGCCGAGATTGTGGATATAATCCGGCGTGAGCGGCAGCGTCGTCATGCTCTTGACCAGCGCGGCATAAAGCTCCGCGCCACCCTTCATGGCGCTGAGGCCGACGCCCTCGCGTGCCACCGGCAGATAGTCCGCTTTCAGGAAGTCGCGCAGCCGCTTCTGGGCGGGGTTGATCTCGTTGATCAGTGCATCCCGATAAGCCTTGGTCAGCCGCTGCCGGTCAGCCGGCGCGATGTCCTCGGGAAAATCCTTCACCGGCTGGTAGAAGGGCGACTCGTCCACCGGCTGGGCCAGCAGGGCGTCGAGCTGCGAGATCGTATTGCCGATGGTCAGCTTGGTCTCGACAACGCCGCTCGCCATGCCCTCGCGGAAGCGGCCGATCGCGCGGTCGAGATAGCGCACATAGTCCTTGTGGCGCTTGAGGTTGTTCTCATAGTCGGCGAGCGTCTTGAACGGCGCCGCGCCCTTGCCGGACGACAGGGTCGGGTAGAAGGTGTGCAGCCCCGTGAAATGATTGATCGGGATGACCGCGCTGATGTTGACCAGCGGAGGGCTGAGCTTCGTCAGCTTGTCCTGCACTTCCCACTCGAACACATCATAGGCGATCTTGTTCTGGGCGTTCAGCCGGTCGCGGTTGACGGCATGGAGAGCGGCGAGATTGTCCTGCGCGATTTTGCGCTCAGTCGCGAAATAGGCGTCGCTGATATAATCGCCCATGCGGTCGGCATGGCGCATATCACCCCGAAACAGCGCGTCGAGCGGGTTGTTGGCGAGCGTGGCCTCGTTGGCGCGGGCGAACAGCGCGGTCAGGCGTTGATCCTCGCTCGAGGCGGTCTGACCGGCGGGTTGCGCCGCAGGCGTCTGGGCCAGCAGGGGCGTGGCAAAAGCGGTGGCGGCAAGCAGCAACGAGAGGCTGCGGGTAAGGCGCTGGGCGCGGAACATGGGAAGTCCTTTCCGGGAAGGTCGATCAGAAGATCGCATGCATGGATGCGTAGCGCCGCGCGCTGTTCATCACAACGCTCGACCGGCTCGTTTCGTCGCGGGGAAGCATGCTCAGGCGCATAAAAAGGGCCGCGCCGAATGTCGGCGCGGCCCTCTTCATTCTTATCCCGAGAAGGGAAGCGTGATCAGCGGTAACGGAAGGCGTTGTGGATCACCTTCACGACCCTGCCGGTGCGCGTATTCACGAGCAGTGCGTCGTCATAATGGCGTACCCAGACCTGGTTCGCACGGGGGGCATCCCAGTGGAAGCGGCGCCAGTCATTCACGACATAGTTGCGGCCGTAATAGGCGGGCCGGATGGTGACGCCTGCCTTGAAGCTCTGATATTTGAACGGGGCCGCGCGCCACGGGCGCTCTCGATTATAGTCGCGCACCTCGCGCTGATAGTCCCAGCGGGCGCCGCGCAGGTCACGCTTGGCATCGCGAACATCGCGACGGGCGTCGTTCACGTCGCGACGAGCTTCCCGCACATCCTGCCGGTCCTGGGCGTGATAGGGCTGGGCCATCGCGGTGGTGGGGATGAGGGTGAGGGCTGCAAGCCCGCCGAGCAGAAACTTTTTCATCATGTGACACTCCTTTCAGTGCCGGCCAGGCGCCTCGTTCTGCGGCCTTGGTCGCCTGATCCTTATCGGCTCGACGGGCTGAATGGCGCGCGAACGCCTGTGTCAGCTTTCGCTCATAAGTGTCGCAATTTGTCTGAGGTTCCCACGCGTGGCGGAGCGCGGAGTCAGGGCTTGTTACGCGGTTCCCACGGGCGCTCGCGATACCAGCGGGTCACGACATATTTGGCGCCTTTGGCAACGGGCAGGGCCGCATGCAGCGTATCGTAATTGGGGCTGCCGTCCGCGGTCATATTGTTCCAGATGAGCAGCGTGCCGGTGCGGGGCGGGATCGTTACGCCCAAGCGCGGAAACTGCGTCTCGCCCCCCGCTTGGACGTCGCACAGATAGGCCATCGCCGTCCAGCAGCGTTGTCCGCCGGTCGCCCGCATCGCCGGCCAATAGTGCACCTTCGCGGGGAAATAATCGCAATGCAGCTGATATTGCTGGGACTCGTAATAACGCTGGCCCTGCAGCAGCTCGCCATAGTCGCCTTCGATGCCCATCAGCGCGTCGATGCGCTTCGTCACCGCGACCACGAGTGGATCGTAGATGTCGAGATTGCAGCTGCTGCTGGTGCGGTACCCCGACTCGGTGCCGGAAAACAGCTTGGAGGGTTTGCACCCGGCATCGATCTTGCCGATCAGCTCGGTGCATTCCTTGGGCGTCACCAGCCCGTGGCGCAGGAACATCTCGGCCCGCTCGGTCTGCACCCGGCTGATCATCGGGTTGCGGGAGAGGCGCTGGCGCACGCGGACGCCGATCTCCGCGCGGGCTTGCGAGGGAAGTTCCGCGTCATCTGGCCAATTTTGCTTCATGCCTGTCTCCTGCCATCCCGATCCCGGGCTTAGCAAGGGGAGGCGGTGCGCCCGCACCCAAAAAAGGACCGGCCCCTGCCGAAGCGGGAACCGGCCCAGTCTTTCCTGAAGGCCGCTCAGGAAGGGCTTGGTGCGGGCTCCGACCCGCTCACCAGAAGAAGTCGTGGATCACATCGACGACATAGCCGTCGCGGGTGTCGACCAGCAGCGCATCGTCATAATAGCGCACCCAGCGCAGCGAGCCGTAGACGGGCGGCAGGCGGTACTCGTAGGGATCGCTGATCCAGTAATTCCGCCCAAACAGCATGTCGTTCAGGTAGATGCCGATCGAAAAGCGGCGGTAGCCGTAGTTCCAGCCATAGGGCGCGTAATAGGTCGGCATCCTGTAGACCGAGCGATACTGCGTACGGTAGCGTTGCCAGTCATAGCGCCGGTCGTTGCGCCAGCGATTGTCCCAGCGGCGCTGGTCGGCCCAGCGTTGGCGCTCGTTCAGGCGCTGCCGCTCCCAGTCGGCGCGGTCCCGGCTGGTGCTGTCATTGCGTCGCCAGTCATTGTCGCGGCGACCATCCCAGCGGCGCGCGTCGTCGCGGTCTCGCCAGTCGGTGCGGTTGCCATCCCGATTGGCCTGCTCGCGCCGACGTTCCCATTCGGCGCGGTTCTCGGCCTGCTGGCGGCTATCGTCACGCCAGTTGGCATTGTTCCGGCTGGTGTCATTCCAGCTGCGCGGCTGATCCCGGGGACGCTCGCGCTGCTCGGGCCTGTCGGGCCGTCCGGCCTGGTCGGGTGCGCGACGGTCCTGCCAATTGGGGCCGGGCGCATCGGACGGCGCGACGCGGGTCGTGGTCACCGTAGCGGGCGCGCGCTGCTGCGGAGCCGGCTGCGGGCGCATGCCGTCCCCACGCGACGGTCCACCGCGCTGTCCCGACCAGTCACGCCGGCGATCGCCGCCACCCTGCCGCGGTGCAGATTGCTGCTGCTGCTGGTTCTGGTTGCGGATCCAGTCGCCCCGGTTGGCGCTGCGCTCCTGCGCAGCAACCGGCGCGGTGGCCAGCATGGTGGAAGCCAGCAGGCCGAAGGTCAAAAGACGGCTCATCGTGGTTACATCCTCAAAGCAGGCGGTTCTTCGCCATTAAGGATGTGTTTACGACAAGGCCGCTGTCGTCATGCTGAACATTGCTGACAGCGATGCGAAAGCTTGTCTCGCCGCGGGACGCTCAATCGGCGGTCGAGCGCCCGTCATTGGGCGGCGTCATGGCGGGCACATGGCGCGCGGCATCTGCCGGCGCGATGCCCGGTGCCGGCGCGGCCGCGACGCGCTCCTCACCGCGCATGATGCGCCCCGCCTGCTTGATCGCCTCGCGAATGCGCGGATAGGTGCCGCAGCGGCAGATATTGGTCATCGCCGCGTCGATCTGCGCGTCGGTCGGGTTGCTGTTCCGGCGCAGCAGCACGGAGGCCGCCATGATCATGCCGGATTGGCAGTAACCGCATTGCGGCACCATCTGCGCTGCCCAGGCCTGCTGCACAGGATGGCTGCGATCGGGCGACAGCGCCTCGATGGTTGTGACGAACCGGCCTTCCATCGCTGCGATCGTGACCTGGCAGGAGCGGATCGCGAGGCCGTCAATGTCGACTGTGCAGGCGCCGCAGTCGCCCGTGCCGCAGCCATATTTGGTGCCGGTGAGGTTGGAGGCGTCCCGCAACGCCCATAGCAAGGGCGTCTGCGGGTCCATTTTGTACTCGACCGGGCGGTCGTTGACGGTGAACTTGGTCATCGGCCCCGCGTCACTTGCCGTCGACGAGCTTGCGGGTGAAGTAGACCATTTCCATCGCTTTCAGCCGGGCACTTTGCTCGATGTCCGCATCGCCCGAATGGCCGCCTGCTGTGTCCTCATAGAAGAGATAGGGGATGCCATAATCCTTGAGCCGCGCCGCGAACTTGCGAGCGTGCTGCGGGCCGACGCGGTCGTCCTTGGTCGTCGTCCAGATATAGGGCTCGGGATAGGCCTTGCCCTTCACCACATTATGATAGGGCGAGATGGTCTTGAGGAACGCCTTTTCCTCCGGCACCGAGACGCTGCCATATTCATCGACCCAGCTTGGCCCGGCGGCGATCTGCTCGAAGCGCAGCATATCCAGCAGCGGCACCTGAATGACCACCGCATTCCACAGCTCGGGATGCTGGTTGAACTCCACGCCCATCAGCAGCCCGCCATTGGAGCCGCCGAAGATGCCGAACTTCTTGGGGCTTGAGAGCTTGCGCGCGAAGATGTCCTGACCCACAGCCGCAAAATCATCATAGATGATCTGGCGCTTGGTCTTGAGCCCCGCCTGATGCCAGGCTGGTCCGAACTCCCCGCCGCCACGGATGTTGGCGATGACGAAGCTGCCGCCCCGCTCCAGCCACAGCTTGCCGATCAGCGCGGAGTAGGACGGCGTGTAGGAAACCTCGAACCCGCCATAAGCCGTCATGATCGTGGGCGTGCTGCCATCGCGCGCCATGCCCTCGCGGTGGACGATGAAATAGGGGATTTTCGTTCCGTCAGTGGAGCTGGCCTCGAACTGCTCGACCACCAGCCCGCTGGCATCGAAGCGGGCAGGCAGGGCCTTCACCTGCACCGGCGCCGGCTTGGCGGCATCGATCTGCCAGAGTGTCGTCGGCTGGAGAAAACCGGTGACGGAGAGATAGGCCGCATTGTCCCGGTCGCTGGCCGCCGCGATGCCGATGGAGGCATTGTCGGGCAGCGTCAGCGCAGTCGATGTCCAGCCCGTCGCGGTCGGCGTCAACACGGCGGCGCGGCCACGCACATTGTCGGTGGTGGCGAGGATGACATGGTCGCGGGTCGTGGCGACCTGCTCGACCGATTGCCGGGCGCCCGGTGCGAACAATATTTGGGGCACCAGCGTCCGCTCGGCGCGCAGATCATCGAGCGAGATCGCCACCGCGCTGCCGGTCGGCACGTTCACGCCGCCGCTGCGCCATGGCTCGCTGGTCTTGAGGATAACTCGGCCGGCAATCATGCCCGAGAGTGTGGACTTTGCCGGCAGCGGCAGTTTGCGCACGCCCTGCGGCGTGACGAGAATGTAATCATTCTCGAAGAAGGTCCGCGAGCGCACCAGAATCACTGCTCGATTGCCCGCGCCATCGTTGAGCACCGCCGGCCAAACGCCGACATCCTCCTTCGCGCCGCGAAACACCTCTGTGGCATCGCTCAGCGGCGCACCGCGCTTCAGCGTCTTGACGACGAACGGATAGCCCGATGCCGTTAGCGTGCCTTCGCCCCAGTCGCGCGAGGCGAAGAGCGTGTCGGCATCGACCCAGTCGACACCCTGCTTCGATGTGGAGAGCGCAAAACCGCCCTTGACGAAGGCGCCGGTGGCAAGATCGAACTCGCGAATGTCGGTGGCATCCTCGCCACCGTCAGAGAGCGAAATCAGGCAGCGTCGCTCATCCGGCTCCAGGCAGGTGGCGCCTTTCCACACCCATTTCTTCGCCTCGGCCTTGCTCAGCGCGTCGAGATCGAGCGCGGTCGTCCAGCGCGGGCTGGCCTGCGCATACTCGCTGGCGCTGGTGTGCCGCCAGATGCCCTGCGGATGCGCGGCATCCCGCCAGAAATTATAGATGCGCCCGCCGATCAGGCTCGGCATCGGAATGCGGTCGGTCGCGGTGGCGATGGCGATCGCGTCCTTCACCATGCTGGGGTAGTTCGGGTCGTTCTGCAGCACGTTCACGGTGCGCGCATTCTCCGCCTCCACCCAGGCCATGGACTTCTCCCCATGCCAGTCCTCGAGCCAGAGGAAGGGATCGTCCTGCGCCACAGTGTCTGCCGTAGCCGCCGTCGTTCCGCTTGCGAGGGTGATCGCAGCCGCCATTGCCAATACCTTCATGGAGAATCTTCCCGGAAACACGCCCCTGATTGCCACCAGCGGCGTGCCGGAGCAATGCTCAGTCGCGCCAGCTCGGGTCGATCCGGTCGATCACGCGCACCATCGCGGCAAAGTCGAGCATCCCGAACCGTTCGGCCGGAATGGCCGAAAACATGTCGCGCTTATGCACGGCCAGCACCTCGTCTGGGATGATCAGCGGCGTGCCCGCCTGCCGGGTCGCCAGCTGGATTTCGCAGGCCCGCTCGAATACGAAATAGCGCAGGAATGCCTCCGGCAACGTCTGGCCCATCACCAGCAGGCCATGGTTGCGCAGGATCATGAAGCGCTTGTCGCCCAGATTGGCGACGAGGCGCGCGCCTTCCTCCGTGCGCACGGTTACGCCCTCGAAATCATGATAGGCGATGTTGCCGACCAGGAAGCCGGCATAGAAGTTCGTCGCCAGCAGCCCTTCCTGGGTAGACGAGACGGCCATGCCCGCCGTGGTGTGGGTGTGGATGATACAATGCGCGTCCGGCACATGGCGGTGGAAGACGCTGTGCTGCACGAAGCCCGCGCGGTTGACCGGGTGCGGGCTGCCATCCAGCGTGTTGCCGTCAATGTCGATCTTGACGAGATTGGATGCCTTGACCTCCGAATAATGGAGGCCGAAAGGGTTGATGAGAAACGCCTGCTCTTCGCCCGGCACGCGCAGCGAGATGTGATTATAGATCAGTTCGTCCCAGCCCATATGAGCGAAGATGCGGTAGCAAGCGGCCAGTTGCTGGCGGGCCTGCCATTCGGCATCGCTCATCGGGTGTGTTTGGGCGGCTGTGGCCATGATCCTCTCTCCTTGCGCCGGACCCTCCTGGGTCTCGTGGGGCGATGGCTTGGATGATGCGCGGGAGAGGGCGGGTTGTCGAGTGAAAGGCGGCGGCCTGTGCCGCTGTCACTGCGATGACCCGGAGCATCTGCTAACAGAGACCCGCTTTTCGCCAGCTATGGACGAGTGACGATGCAATTTTCCTCGATGATCCGCGCCAGCCTCCCGCTTGGCCTTCTTCTGCTCGGCGCCTGCGCGCAGACGGCGCAGCGGCCCGCATCCCCGGCTGGCGACAGCATTGCGCGGCTGCAGATCATCGCCTTCAATGATTTTCACGGCCATATCGATACTGTCGGACAGACCGTGCTCCCACCGGGCGCCGCTGCCGATGCGCCGCGCACGGCAGCGGGCGGCGCGATCCACTTTGCGCAGGCCGTCTCCCGCCTGCGGGCCGAGAATCCCAACAGCGCCGTGGTCTCCGCCGGCGACATGATCAGCGCGTCGCCGCTCATCTCCGGCCATTTCCTCGATGAGCCGACGATCCGCGTGATGAACACGGTCGGCGTTGATTTCAACTCGGTGGGCAATCATGAGTTCGATCGCGGGCCGGACGAGCTGCGGCGGATGCAGACCGGCGGTTGCACGCAGTTTACACGATTGCAGCCCTGCCAGGTGATGAGCGATTTCCCGGGCGCGCGCTTTGGCTTTCTTGCGGCGAATGTGCAGCAGGCCGATGGGCAGACCTTGTTCCCGGCTTATGGCCTCAAGCGCTTTGCCCTCGCTGGCGGCAAGACGGTGACCATCGGTTTCGTCGGCGTCACGCTCAAGGGCACGCCGGCGATCGTGGCGCCCAGCGGTGTCGCCAATCTGCGCTTCCTCGATGAAGCGGAGGCGGCCAACAGCTATGTCGCCGCGCTCAAGCAGGCCGGGGCAGAGATATTGGTGCTGCTGATCCACGAAGGCGGCTATCCGGGTGGGGAGGGCGATCCCGGCGATTGCGGCTCGCTTTCCGGACCGCTGCCGCAGATCATGGCGCGGCTCGATCCTGCTTTCGATCTCGTGATTTCCGGCCATACCCATCAGGCCTATGTCTGCCGCTATGGCACGGTCGATCCGGCTCGGCCCTTCCTTGCCACCAGCGCCGGGCAATATGGCACGCTGCTCACCCGCATCACGCTCGATTATGATGTCGCCGCACATCGGCTGGTCGATAAGCGGGCCGAGAACCTTCTTGTGGAGCAGCGCGAGGATGCGCCTGTCGCCCAGCCCGAGCTGACCGATCTCGTGGCCCGCTATCGCACGGCGGCCTCCAGCGTGAGCGACCGAGTCGTCGGCAAGCTGGCCGGCAGCCTGACCCAGATCGCCGATGCGAGCGGCCAGAGCACGCTCGGCAACTTCATCGCGGATGCGCAGCTGGCCTCCGTCCAAGCGCCGGAGCGGGGCGGGGCGCAGCTGGCCCTCATGAATCCCGGCGGATTGCGCGCGCCCATCGCGCCCTTGGCCGATGGCAGTGTGCGCTTCGGTGATCTCTATTCCGCGCAGCCCTTCGGCAATGTGATGCTCGTCAAGCAGCTCTCGGGCGCAGATATCCGTGCCGCGCTGGAGCAGCAGTTCACCCGTGGCGATCGCCCGTCGATTCTCAGCGTTTCCAGGGGATTCAGCTATGAATTCGACGCCAGCCGTCCCGCCGGCGCCCGCGTCTTCAACATCCGGCTGAATGGCGCGGCATTGCGCGACGAGGGCACTTACCGGGTCGCCATGAACAATTTCATCGCGCAGGGCGGTGATGGGCTGCGGCTGTTCGCGCCGGCGCCGGTGCTGGCCGAAGGGCCGGTGGATGTGGACGCGCTGGAGGTGTATATCGCCAGCGACTCGCATCGCGGCCCACCTGCCCTGGACCGCATCCGCAATGCCACACCGCAATGATTGTGGCCTTTTCCAAGCCTTTCCGGTCTTGATCCGGTAAGGTCACCCTGATAAGGGCAGCCCGTTCCGCCGTGGCAGATTGTCGCGGCGTATGTTATTTTAGGCAGATTGATACCGCGTCCGGAGTGTGCTCCGGTCCCTGCGGACAAGCGATAGAACTGGAGACTGACGAGCTTATGCAAATCATCGTGCGCGACAACAACGTCGACCAGGCGCTGCGGGCGCTCAAGAAGAAGCTGCAGCGTGAGGGCGTTTATCGCGAGATGAAGCTCCGTCGTCACTATGAGAAGCCCTCCGAGAAGCGTGCGCGCGAAAAGGCTGCGGCCATCCGTCGTGCCCGCAAGCTGGAGCGCAAGCGCGCCGAGCGCGACGGCGCCCGTTAAGTTACTTTCAGGGCCGCGCTTGCGGCCCTGTTGATTCTCCCGGTTTCAATAAGAAGAGGCACGGCCCATGTCCGTCACGGCGGTTCCCTTGCAGCCCATCCGGCGCGGTTCGGTTCGTCGTTTCTGGCTTGCGGTCGTGCTGGTGCTGGCCGTTGCGGCGGTGCTGGCCTGGGCTGGCAGCCGCCAGTTCGGTCATACCTCCAGCGGCCTGCGCTACCAGATGATAACGCAAGGGTCGGGCGAAAGCCCCACCCGCGATGATTTTGCGCTCGTCGCCTATAAGGGCACGCTGCCCGATGGCACGGTGTTCGACGAGAATGAGAGCGCGCCGATGGACCTGCAGTCGCTGGTCCCCGGCTTTGCGGAGGCGGTGACCCTGCTCAAGCGCGGCGGCAGCATTCGCGCATGGATCCCCGCCGAGCTGGCTTATGGCGACAGCCCCCCTCCGGGCGGCGTCATCCCGCCGAACACGCCCTTGCAGTTCGAGATCAAGCTGCTTGAGTTCAAATCCCGTGCCGAGGTCATGCAGGCCCAGCAGATGATGCAGATGCAGCAGATGATGCAGCAGCAGGGCGGAGGTCCGGGTGGCCCGGGCGCGATGCCGCCGGGCGCGCCGGAGATGCCGCAGCCCTGATGGGGAAGGGGCGCCGATCCGGCGCCCGCTTCACACATCTCATTCCCGGCCCGGCATCTGGGCCGTCATCCTGTTAGACGCCTCATCCGCTAATGACCGGCCGGCCATAATTCTTGGCATAGGCATTTTCGACACCGGTCAGAATTTCGACGATATCGAAATAACGGTCCCAGAAGGCTGTTTCCCGCAGGTCCTCGACCAGCAACTGATAGGCGTGGTGGTCGATCGCATCCCACATCCAGATGTCGGTTACGCGCGTCGCGTAGAACTCCACGTCGAAGAAGCGCAGCGCAACCTTGCCGGCGTGCTTGCGCAGAATGGGCGCGAATTGCTCGTTCAGCAGCGCGAAACGCTGATCGACGGGAAAGCCGAGCCACTCTGGCGACGTCTTGACCAGCATGAAGACGGTGAGGGCGGGTTCGAACGAAAGGCTTGCATTGGTCATGATAGGTCCTTGTCAGTCTGTGTCTGCGCGGACTAAATGCGAGCAAATGCTCAAGATTGGCTACTCGCATTGACGTCATGACCAACATCCCTTCCCAGCAGCGCTCCATCCCCAGAAAATCGCCGCGGCAGAGCCGCTCTTTGGAGACGGTAAAGGCCATCGTCGAAGCGACGGCTCGCATTCTGGAGGAAAAGGGACTCGGCGGACTGACCACCAATGCCGTTGCTGAACGTGCTGGCGTCAGCATCGGGTCGCTGTATCAGTACTTTCCGGGCAAGGACGCCCTGATCGGCGCGCTGATCTTGCGGGAAACCGCGCTGCTGATCGCCGATTGGGAGGCGGCGACAACGGCCGAGACGGGGCAGGCGGCGCTGGCTCTGCTGATCGCAGCAGCGGTCGCGCATCAACTCCGGCGCCCCGTTTTGGCGCGCCTTCTTGATATCGAGGAGGCCCGGCTGCCGCTCGATCCGGCAATTCACGCGGTGAGCGTGCGGCTCCGCGAGATCGTTACCAGCGTGTTACAGCGCCCGGATCTTCCAACCCAAGCCGACACGGCGTTCGCCGCGCAGGACATGCTCGCGATCATCAAGGGCATGGTCGACACGGCTGGCGCGCATGGAGAACAGGAAAGGCCCGGTCTGGAAGAACGCGTCGGTCGGGCCGTGCGCGGCTATCTCGGCTATCGGTGAGGAGCCGCTCTTACCGCAAAAGCGCTCAGCGCTGCGCCGAACCTGCTGTCTCTTCAGGATGCAGCGACATCCCTGCCCGGCCACTGCGGAAGCTGCTGATCCAGGTGGCCGGATTGAGCCGCGTCGAGCCGTCGAGCGAGAAGGTGATAAACTCGGCGCGGCCACCCAGTGATTCCCACGGCACAGGGCCGCCAAGGCCCTGCATTGCGGCAGAGACGCGGCTGTCCGCGCTATTGTCGCGGTTATCGCCCATCAGGAACACATGGCCGGCAGGGATGCGCACCGGGCCGTACCAGTCGGTCTCGCGTGTGCCCATGTCGATGATCGTGTAGCTGCGCCCATTGGGCAGCGTCTCACGCAGCACCGGGAGCACGCACACCTGCGTGCCATCCGGCTGTGCCTCAAGCGCGCCGGGGAACTGGCGCGGATCGCACCGGCTATTGGCGTCCACCGGCATCCGCATGGCGGGCAGGGCCTCCTGCTTGACCGGCTTGCCGTTGAGGATCACCACGCCGTCCCGCACTTCCAGCAGATCGCCGGGCAAGCCGATGACGCGCTTGATATAATCCTCGTTGCTGTTCTGCGGCGTCACGATCGCGATGTCGCCGCGCTCGGGCATCTTGCCCCAAACGCGCCCGTTCATGAACGGCAGCGTGACACCCCAGGGCTCGGGCGGTCCGCCCAGCAATGTGGTGCGCAGGATCGCGGCCGGATTGGGAATCGTCGGGGAGACGTAGGACCAGCCATAGGCATATTTGGAAACAATGAGCCGGTCGCCCACCAACATGGTCGGCATCATCGATTCGGACGGGATGTAGAAAGGCTTGGCCACGAAGCTGTGGAACGCCAGCACCGCCGCGAGCAGCAGCACGATGCTCTTGATCTCGCCGACCCAATCGGTCTTCTTGTCAGCGCGTTTCCGGCGCGTTTCCTGCGCCTTGATCGATGCCTCATCCGTCACGGAAAGCGCGCCTCCAGAATGACGAACGCCTGCGCCCAGGGATGATCGTCGGTCAATGTCAGGTGAACAAATAGGCTGGCGCCGGGCGGGGTCAAGGCATCCAGTCGCGCTTTGGCGCCGCCCGTGAGGGCAAGCGTCGGTGCGCCGGATGGCAGATTGACGACGCCAATGTCCTTCATGAAGACGCCGGCCTTGAATCCGGTGCCGACTGCCTTGCTGAAGGCCTCCTTGGCCGCGAAGCGCTTGGCCAATGTGCCGGCCTTCGTAAACGGGCGTCGATTGGCTCGGGCGATCTCATGGTCGGTGAACACCCGCTGCTCGAATCGCTCTCCGAACCGGTCCAGAGAAGCCTGGATTCGCTCGATATTGCAAAGATCAGAGCCCAGGCCGACGATCATGCCTGGCCGCGCGCCTCGTCCATCAGCTTGCGCATCTGCGCCACGCTGTCGCGCAGGCTCAAGAAGATCGCCTCGCCGATGAGGAAATGGCCGATGTTGAGTTCCGCGACCTGCGGAATCGCTGCGATTGGCGTGACATTCTCGTAAGTCAGGCCATGGCCGGCATGGGGCTCGATGCCGTTCTTGGCAGCCAGCGCCGCCATTTCGGTGATGCGCCGAAGTTCCGCAGCCTGCTCGGGGCCTTCGACCTCGCAATATTTGCCCGTGTGCAGTTCCACCACCGGCACCTTGAGGCGCAGCGCCGCATCGACCTGGCGCGGATCGGCCTCGATGAACAGCGAGACGCGGCAGCCCGCTTCGCCGAGCCGATCGACCATGGGCGCGAGGTGATTGTGCAACCCGGCCGCGTCCAGCCCGCCCTCGGTGGTGCGCTCCTCGCGACGTTCTGGCACGAGGCAGACGGCGTGCGGCTTGTGGCGCAACGCGATCTCCAGCATTTCCTGCGTCGCCGCCATCTCGAAATTGAACGGGATCTCCAGCTCGGCGGACAGGCGCGCAATGTCCTTGTCCGTGATGTGCCGGCGATCTTCACGCAAATGTGCGGTGATGCCATCAGCGCCGGCTTCCTGCGCGAGCAGGGCGGCGCGGACCGGATCGGGGTAGGAGGCGCCCCGCGCATTGCGGATGGTCGCCACATGATCGATGTTGACGCCCAGGCGCAGGTGGCGGCCGCCTTGGTCCGCCATTGCTGTCATGCCCGGCTGCCCGGCTTGGTGGCCGGGATCGCGGCCAGTTCGGGCGGCAGATCGTCAGCGTCGTACACGGGGAAGTTGAGGCTCACGAGCGGGAAGAAGGGCACGCCGAGATTGGCCTCGCCGGCCGAGCGATCGACCACGGCGGCTTCGGCGATGACCTCGCCGCCTTCCGCGCGCACCGCTTCCATGGCCTGGCGGGAGGAGAGGCCGGTCGTCACGACGTCCTCGACCATCAGCACCTTCTGGCCGGGCGTCAGCGAGAAACCGCGACGGAACAGGAAGGTGCCCTGCGGCCGCTCGAGAAACAGCGCATCGCAGCCCAGCGCCCGGCCCATTTCGTGGCCGATGATGATGCCGCCCATCGCCGGGGAGACAACGACGTCGATGGCGGCGCGAATATCGCGCGGGATAGATTGGGCGATCGCAACGGCGATGCGGCCGGCGCGCTCGGGATTCATCAGCACGCGCGCGCACTGCAGATAGTTGGCGCTGTGCTTGCCCGAGGACAGCAGAAAATGCCCCTGGAGCAGCGCGTCACAGGCGCGAAATTCAGCGAGCACTTCCGATTCTGTCATGTTTCCCCGACCTCTTATATAGAGCGGCGCAGATAGCGGCGGACGGGCTGACAATCAACGGCTGGCATTCGGGCAATTTCTGCGCTTGAGGCTGGGAGGCTGGCTGCGTATAGGGGCCGCAAGATCAATGAGGGGGGCCGCAGTCGATGTCTTTCGCTAGCGGCCTGAAATTGAAGGCAGGTCGACCGCATGACTAGAAGAATCAATGGCTTCATGGTGGCGATCGCGCTCGGACTGAGCACGCTCGCGCCATCTTCCGCTTTCGGGCAGGCAGAACAGGCTGCTGCGCCCGCGGCGTCGACTGCGGAAGCCGCACCGGCCGCCGCCGCTGCGCCCGCAGCTCCCGCCGCGCCGGCGTTCGATCATGCCGCGCCGGTCGAAGGCATCGGTCAGCCTGCCGTGGGCGAGACGACCTTCCAGAAGCAGGTGACCTCCACAGGCAATTATGCGCTGTGGATGCACAATGTGATTCTGCTGCCGGTCATCACGGTTATCTCGCTGTTCGTGCTGGGGCTGCTGCTCTGGGTCGTGGTGCGTTATCGTCGCGCCGCCAACCCGGTGCCCTCGCGCACCTCGCACAACACGGCGATCGAGATCGTCTGGACGCTGGCGCCGGTGCTGATCCTCATCGGTATCGCCATTCCGTCGATCGACCTGCTGGCCAAGCAGTTCAAGCCGGCCCCCGCCAACGCCATCACCCTCAAGGTGACCGGCTATCAGTGGTACTGGGGTTATGAGTATCCCGATCTCGGCATCGGCGAATACGTCTCCAACATGCTGCCGCCCGAAGAAGCGCTCAAGCGTGGCGAACCCCGCCTGCTGGGCGTCGACAATCGCGTCGTCCTGCCGGTCGGCGTGCCCATCAAGGCGATCATCACTGCGGCTGACGTGATCCACTCCTTCTCGATTCCCGCGTTCTGGGTGAAGGAAGATGCTGTGCCGGGTCGTCTCAACGAGAAGACCTTCACCATCGAGAAGGAAGGCGTCTATTACGGCGTCTGCTCGGAGCTGTGCGGTGCACGCCATGGCTTCATGCCGATCTCGATCGAAGCGGTGAGCCCCGAGCGGTTCGCACAGTGGGTCCGCTCACAGGGTGGCCAGATGCCGGGTGACGCAGCCGCGCCTGCCGCTGCCGCCGAAGCACCCGCCGCCGCTCCTGCTCCCGCCAACGCCGAGACGCCCGCTGCGGCGCCCGCGACTGCATCCTGAGGACTTCCAAGATGAGCACCACAACCGCAGACGATTTCCACGGGGCGCACGCCCATGGCGATCATGATGCCGATCACAAGCCGGGCTTCTTCGTCCGCTGGTTCATGTCGACGAACCACAAGGACATCGGCACGCTTTACCTGATCTTCGCGATCATGGCCGGCGTCATCGGCGGCGCCATCTCGGGCCTCATGCGTCTCGAGCTGGCTGAGCCGGGTATTCAGTATCTCCAGCATTGGGCCACCTTCGCGGACGGTCCCGATGCGACGATCGATCAGGCCTATCACCTCTGGAACGTGCTGATCACGGCCCACGGCCTCATCATGGTGTTCTTCATGGTGATGCCGGCGATCATCGGCGGCTTCGGTAACTGGTTCGTTCCGATCATGATCGGCGCGCCGGACATGGCCTTCCCGCGGATGAACAATATCAGCTTCTGGCTGCTCATCCCTGCCTTCCTGCTCCTGCTCGGCTCGGCCTTCGTGCCCGGCGGCACCGGCAATGGCGCGGGCACCGGCTGGACCGTCTATGCCCCGCTGTCCACCAGCGGCAGCCCTGGTCCGGCGGTCGACATGGCGATTCTCTCGCTGCACATCGCGGGCGCCAGCTCCATTCTGGGCGCGATCAACTTCATCACCACCATCTTCAACATGCGCGCACCGGGGATGACCATCCACAAGATGCCGCTGTTCGTGTGGTCGGTGCTGGTCACTGCCTTCCTGCTGCTGCTCGCACTGCCCGTGCTGGCTGCGGCCATCACCATGCTCCTGACCGATCGTAACTTCGGCACCGTCTTCTATGACGCCGCCGGCGGTGGCGACCCGGTTCTCTATCAGCACCTGTTCTGGTTCTTCGGCCACCCCGAAGTGTACATCATGATTCTGCCGGGCTTCGGCATCGTCAGCCAGATCGTGTCCACCTTCAGCCGCAAGCCCGTTTTCGGTTATCTCGGCATGGCCTATGCCATGGTCGCCATCGGCGTCGTCGGCTTCATCGTGTGGGCGCACCACATGTTCACCACCGGCATGACCGTGAACATGAAGATGTACTTCACGGCCGCCACCATGGTCATCGCGGTGCCGACGGGCGTGAAGATCTTCTCGTGGATCGCCACGATGTGGGGCGGCTCGATGAGCTTCAAGACCCCCATGGTCTGGTCGCTTGGCTTCATCTTCATGTTCACCGTTGGTGGCGTGACCGGCGTGGTGCTCGCCAATGGCGGCATCGACGATAACCTGCACGACACCTATTATGTGGTTGCGCACTTCCACTATGTGCTCTCGCTCGGCGCCGTGTTCTCGCTGTTCGCAGGCTTCTACTACTGGTTCCCGAAGATGTTCGGGAAGATGTACAACGAGTTCCTGGGCCAGCTCCACTTCTGGGTGTTCTTCATCGGCGTGAACATCATGTTCTTCCCGATGCACTTCCTGGGCATGAGTGGCATGCAGCGCCGCGTGCCGGACTACACCGATGCGCTGGCCTATTGGAACGGCATCGCCTCGTTCGGTTATGCGATAATGGGCGTGGGCGTTCTGATCTTCTTCGTGAACGTCTTCATCTCCCTGCTGGCTGGCAAGAAGGCCGCTGCCAATCCGTGGGGTGAGGGTGCCACGACGCTGGAATGGACGCTGTCCAGCCCGCCGCCGTACCACCAGTTCGAAACTCTGCCGGTCATCGATTGATCGACAGCGGGTTTCACCCGCGAGCCGCCGTCTTCAGGGTGGCGGCTTGAACAGACAAGATGGCGATCGGGGGCGCGCAAGCGCTCCCGCTTGCGATATGAACTGACGAGTTGAACTGAACGCAAGGTCAGAGGTTTTGGCGAGCAAGGCATCGATCATGGGCACCGCGCCACAACAGTCTCCGCTTGGCGGGTCGACGGTTCCGCTCCCCGCGGACTGGCGCGATCTGCTCGCGCTGACCAAGCCGCGCGTGCTGACGCTCGTCGTATTCACCGGCCTGTGCGGATTGCTGGTCGCACCCGGCAGCCTGTCTCCGGTGCTCGCCTTTACCGCTATTCTCTGCATCGCCCTCGGCGCTGGTGCGGCAGGTGCGCTCAATCAATGGTATGAAGTCGACCGCGACGCGAAGATGAAGCGCACCGCAGGTCGTCCGCTGCCTGCCGGCCGGATGAGCCGGGAAACGGCGCTGCATTTCGGCGTCGGCCTCGCTGCCTTTTCTGTGTTGCTGATGGGCTTTGCGACCAACTGGCTCGCCGCCGGCATCCTGGCGACGTCGATCCTCTTCTATGTGTTCATCTACACCATCTGGCTCAAGCCACGCACGGCGCAGAATATCGTGATCGGTGGTGCGGCCGGTGCCTTTCCGCCATTGATCGGCTGGGCGGCGGTGACGGGCGATGTGGCGCTGCTGCCCATCGCTTTGTTCATGCTGATCTTCTTCTGGACCCCGCCGCACTTCTGGTCGCTCGCGCTGTTCGTGCGGATGGATTACGCCAATGCGGGCATCCCGATGCTGCCGGTAGTGGCCGGGGAGGTGACCACCCGCCGCCAGATACTGGGCTATACCAGCATCATGGGCGTCGCCGCGCTGGCGCCGGTGGTCCTGCGGCTGACCGGCCCGATCTACGGCGTGACCGCTTTGCTGGCGACGGCGGTGTTCGCGGCCATGGCCCTGCAGGTCTCGCTGCGCCGGGAGAGCAATCCCGCCCAAATGAAGCCGGAGCGGCGGCTGTTCAAATATTCGGTTCTCTATCTTTTCCTGCTCTTCGGCGCGGTTGTCGTCGACCATTGGGTGTTTGCGGTATGACCCCTGAAGACCAGAAACTCATTCAGGAACGCCAGCGGGCGCGGGCGCGGATCATGGCGTGGATCCTCGCCGCATTGGTCGTGCTTTTCTTCGCGATCACCATCGCGAAAATGGCCTGAGGAGCGGCGCGATGACGACGATTGCTGGAAAGCGCGTGAGTAACCGCAAGACAGCCCTGCTGGCTGCGCTGGTGGCGGTGGCGATGCTCGGCCTCGGCTTTGCGGCGGTCCCGCTCTACCGCCTATTCTGTCAGGTTACCGGCTTCGGCGGGACCACTCAGCGCGTCGACGCCGCAGAGGCCGCCAAGGCGGTCTCGCTGCAGACGCAGGGCCGGCAGCTGTCGATTCGGTTCGACTCGAATATCGGCGGCGGCATTCCGTGGGAATTCTACCCCGAGAAGCGCCGCGTGACCGTGGGCGTCGGCGGCAAGTCGATGGCGATCTTCATCGCCAAGAACACCTCGAATAAGCCGGTCACCGGGCGGGCCGTGTTCAACGTCACGCCCGAATATGTCGGCAAATATTTCAGCAAGGTGCAGTGCTTCTGCTTTACGGAGCAGACCTTGCAGCCGGGGCAGCAGGTGCGGATGCCCGTGCTGTTCTACGTCGACAAGGCGTTCCTTGATGATTCTGACGGCAAGGACGTCCAGGAAATCACGCTGAGTTACACATTCTATCCGGTTGAGAAGCCGGACGACCAGAGCTAAAGAAGCGCGCAAACGAGCGCTCGGATAAAGCGCTTAGATACAGGGAATACGATATGGCCGGCGCCAAGAATCACGATTATCACATTCTCCCCGCCAGTTTCTGGCCGTTGATGGGCTCGATGTCGGCCCTGGTGATGGCGCTGGGCGCCGTTGCCTGGATGCACCCCTCTGAAATGGGCAGCTGGGGCGGCGCGGGCTTCTTCCTCGGTCTGGCCGGCGTACTCGCCACCATGTTCTTCTGGTGGGCGGACGTCATTCGCGAGGCGCATGCCGGCGATCACACCCCTGTCGTGCAGCTTCACCTGCGCTATGGCATGATCCTGTTCATTGCCTCGGAAGTCATGTTCTTCGTGGGCTGGTTCTGGGCGTTCTTCGATTTCAGCCTCTTCCCGACGGCCCTGCCGCCGATTGACGGCCTGTTCCCGTCCGAGGGCATTGAGGTCCTCAATCCCTTCGAGCTGCCGCTCCTCAACACGCTGATCCTGCTCTGCTCGGGCACCACCATTACCTGGGCGCACCATGCGATCATCCATGGCGACCGGGACGGCCTGAAGAAGGGCCTGTGGCTCACGATCATCCTCGGCATCGTCTTCACCTGCGTGCAGGCCTATGAATATGCCCACGCGCCCTTCGCCTTCGGCACAACGCCTTATGGCTCGGCCTTCTACATGGCGACCGGCTTCCACGGCTTCCACGTTCTGGTCGGCACGATCTTCCTGATCGTCTGCCAAGTGCGGGCCTATAAGGGTCACTTCACGCCGCGCCAGCACTTCGGGTTCGAGGCGGCGGCCTGGTACTGGCACTTCGTCGACGTGGTGTGGCTGTTCCTGTTCGTCTCGATCTATGTGTGGGGCGGCTGGGGAGCTCCGATGCACGCGGGCTGATCGGCCGGGGAGCACGGCATGTGCGGCGCCAAGGCCCATGCTTGCTCCTCATCTATCGATAGCAAAGGCGACGCGCGGAAAGCCCTTCCGCGCGTCGCTTCGTTTCCGGCACGCGGCATTGCGAAGGACAGGTTGGATGAGCGAGACTAAGCCCGCAGAGGCGCCAAAGGCAGCCGCTGTCACACCGGCTTATCTGGTCAAGGCGAGCGTCAAGGCCCGCTGCCCGCGCTGCGGCGTCGGGCCGCTGTTCGATGGCTGGGTACGATTCGCGCCGCGCTGCCGGGCCTGCGGGCTGGATTTGGCCGCGTTCAATGTCGGGGATGGCCCTGCGGCCTTCCTCATTCTGATCGTCGGCGGGCTGGTCACGGCGCTGGCTCTGATGGTCCAACTGGCCGCCGATCCGCCATTCTGGGTGCATATCCTGCTCTGGGTGCCGCTCACCACCGCGCTGGTCATCGGCTGTTTGCGCCTGTCCAAGGCAGCACTGCTGATCATCGAATATCGCAACAAGGCGCGCGAGGGGCGCATTGCCGATGCGCGTCAGCCGGGCGAGGGCGCGCCATGAGCCGCCGCGTGCCGCTGGTGCCGACCGTGCTGGTTGGACTCGCCGTCGCCGTGATGATCGCGCTGGGCATCTGGCAGATCGGTCGCGCCCAGCAGAAGGAGGCCGCGCTGGATGCCTGGCGCGCGAATCTGCATCTGCCGCTCACCGCCTATCCCCGGCAGAACCCAACCGATCAAAGCTACATGTTTCGCCGTCTCGCGGCCCAGTGTCTGCGCGTGGTCGACTGGCAGGTGATCGGCGGTCGGGCGCGCAGCGGCGAGACCGGATGGCGGCACATCGCATATTGCGCGACCGGTGCCGAAGGGCCGGGACTTGTGGTGGACATGGGCGTGAGCGTGCGGCCGGATGGCAAGACCGACTGGCAGGGCGGCCCGGTGACTGGCACAGCCACCCATGAGCCGGACAATTCCTCGCTGATGGCTCGGGTGCAGGGCAAGGCATCGCCCTTGCGGCTGATGATCGTTGCGGACGAGCCGGCGCCCGGGCTGCTCGCCTCCGCGCGGCCCGATCCCTCATCCGTGCCCAATAATCACCGGTCCTACGCGGTGCAGTGGTTCCTGTTCGCCACGATCGCGCTGGTGATTTATGCGCTCGCCCTGCGCAAGCGCTGGCGGGGCGAAGCGCGCGAGGGTTGATCCACTCCGTTGCGCTACGGCAGCCACAAGGCTAAGGGCCGGTCATGCAATATGTGAGCACCAGGGGGCGCGCGGCTGCGCTGGATTTCGAGGGCGCAACGCTGGCAGGGCTGGCGAGCGATGGCGGGCTGTATCTGCCCGAGCATTGGCCCAGCTTTTCCGCCGACGAGTTGGAGGCCATGCGCGGCCTCTCCTATGTCGAGACTGCCGTTCGCGTCATTCGCCCGTTCGTGGGCGATTGCCTGAGCGAAGACGAACTGCGCGAGTTGTGCACGCAGGCTTATGGCCGCTTCTCTCACGCCGCGGTGACGCCGCTGGTGCAGCTCGATCATCAACACTGGCTGCTTGAGCTGTTCCACGGGCCGACACTGGCGTTCAAGGACGTCGCGCTGCAGATGCTCGGCTTGCTGTTCGAGAAGTTCCTCAGCCGGCGCGACACGCATCTGACCATCGTGGGTGCCACGTCCGGCGACACCGGCTCAGCTGCGATCGATGCCGTCGCGGGCCGTGCCAAGATCGACATCTTCATGCTCCATCCCGCAGATCGCGTGTCCGACGTGCAGCGCCGGCAGATGACGACGGTGCTGGCGCCGAATGTCCACAACATCGCCATCGAGGGCAGCTTCGACGATGCGCAGGCGCTGGTGAAGCGCATGTTCAACGATGCCGAGTTCGCCGGCCGCTTCGATCTGTCGGCGGTGAACAGTATCAACTGGGCGCGACTCGTGGCGCAGGTGGTCTATTATATCTATGTCGGCGTGCGCCTCGGCGCGCCGCATCGGCAGGTCGCCTTTTCCGTGCCGACCGGCAATTTCGGCGATGTGTTCGCCGGCTATGTCGCAGCGCGCATGGGACTTCCCATCGAGCGGCTGATCGTGGCCACCAATGTGAACGACATTCTGCACCGGGCGCTCTCGCAGGGCGACTACAGCCAGGAAGGCGTCGTGCCGACGGCCACGCCCAGCATGGACATTCAGGTCTCCTCGAATTTCGAGCGGCTGCTGTTCGATCTCGGTGGGCGCGATGGGCTGGCGCTGGCCGAGCAGATGAAGGGCTTTGAGGCGACAAAGGCCATGCGCCTGACGAACGCGCAGCGCGACGGGGCGTCCAAGCTCTTCTCGTCCGCGCGCGTCGATGGCGACGACATGTCGCGGGCGATGCGCTGGGCTTATGATGCGGCCTCTCAGGTCATCGACCCGCACAGCGCAGTCGGCCTTGCGGCGGCCCATGCCGTGCCGCTGGATCCGTCCGTGCCGGTGGTGACGCTTGCGACGGCGCATCCCGCCAAGTTCCGCGATGCCGTGGAACGCGCAACGGGTGTGCGCCCCTCGCTGCCGTCACGCGTGGGCGATCTGTTCGGGCGCGAGGAGCGCTATGTGACGCTGCCCGGCACGTTCGAGGCAGTAACCGAATATATCGCGGAACGCGCCACACCGCGCCGTGGGTAAGACCGATGATCGCTCGCCCCTCCCCTTCAGGGGAGGGGTTCGGGGGTGGGGGCGATGCGGAGCAGCGCTCGCGCAGCGATTAGGCTCATCTGTAGCAAGCCCCACCCCAACCCCTCCCCTGAAGGGGAGGGGCTAGATGTCAGTCACGCCCTCCCCCCTCCCACTCGCCACAATGGTCGGCGAGCCCTGGGGCGATTATGGTCTCATCGATAGCGGCGCCGGTCGCAAGCTGGAGCGCTATGGCCCCTATCGCTTCATCCGCCCGGAGCCGCAGGCGATGTGGCAGCCGGCGCAGGCTGACTGGGACGCGCATGGCAGCTTCATCCCCGCCTCGGACGAGGATGGCGGCGGGCGCTGGCATTTCGACAAGCCGATGCCGCGCGATGGCTGGCCGCTGCGCTGGGAGGAAGCGCGCTTTCAGGCAAGCTGCACGCCCTTCCGGCATCTCGGCTTCTTCCCCGACATGGCCCCGGTCTGGCAATGGGCACGCGAGCGGCTGCACGGAGTCGACGCGCCCCATTTCCTCAACCTGTTCGGCTATACCGGCGTTGCCACGCTGGCCCTTTCCGCGACCGGGGCGCAGTGCGTGCATGTCGATGCCTCCAAGAAATCGGTCGCGCAGGCGCGTGCCAATGCGGCACTCTCCGGCATGGAGAGCAATCCCGTCCGCTGGATCATCGACGATGCCGCCAAATTCGTGGCACGCGAGGTGCGGCGCGAGCGGCGCTATCATGGCATCCTGCTCGATCCGCCCAAATATGGCCGAGGGCCGGATGGCGAGATCTGGCGGCTTGAGGAAGACCTGCCCGGCCTGATCGCCGATTGCCGCCGCTTGCTGGATGGCGAGAGCCGCTTCCTGTTCCTCACGGTCTACGCCGTGCGCATGTCCGCCCTGGCAATCGGTGAACTGCTCCGCGCGCATCTGGGCGATCTGCCAGGACGGATCGAATGCGGCGAGCTGGCCGTGCGGGAAGAGGCGCGGGGGCTGTTGCTCCCCACCGCAATCTGGGCGCGCTGGACGCGGGACTGAGGGGCTTTCGGGGGGAGGGGTTCGCTCGTAGAGTCAGCGCACCGCAAGCGCCTGCGTAAACCCGCCTACCTTTCCGTTCGTGTCGAGCGAAGTCGAGACACGTCCAGCGCTGAGCTTGGTGTCTCGACTTCGCTCGACACGAACGGGGAAGAGGGAAGGCCTGGTATGCGGCGCCCCTCAATCCAGCCCTACCTAATCCCGTCCCGCCCTTAGCGCCGCACCGCCCGCGACGGGCGCCACCACCCACAGTAACAGCGAGCAGGCCGCGACCAGCTTGAGCGCGCTGTCGCTGCCAAATTGCAGGGCCCCGGCACCGAAGATCAGGATCGGCACCGCCAGCGGCAGCACCAGCAGGCCGGTCAGCGCGCCGCTGCCCCGCAGGCCGGCGGTGAGCGCTGCCACCAGCAGGGCGAGCGCGGCAAGGCCGGGCGTGCCAAGCGCCAGACCGATCATCACCAGCCGCAGCATCTCCGGCTCCAGCTTGAGCAGGGCCCCGGCCGGCAGCGCGGCGATCAGAAGCGGCGGGCCAAAGCTCAGCCAATGCGCGACGCCCTTGGCAAACAGGATCGTGCCTTCCCCCACGCCGCGCAGCACGAGCTGGTCGATCACGCCGCTGTCGCGGTCCGGCTCGATCAGCCGGTCAATGGGCAGCAGGCTGGCCAGCAGCGCGGCGACCCACAGCAGTCCTCCGCCGGTCTGGCTGAGCAGCGTGGCATTGGGGCCGACCGCGAAAGGAAACAGCGCCGCAATCAGCAGCAGAAAGGCCAGCGGCAGCCAGATGCCACCGCTCCGCCACGCCCGGCCAAGGTCGCGCAGGATGATCGGGCCGATCATGCGTCGCGCTCCTCGCCCGCAGCCGGGGCCGGCGCATGAAGGTTGATCACCGCGTCCTGCGTCCAGGCGAGGGGCATATGCGAGGCTGCGAGCACAATGCCGCCGCGCGCACGGTGCTCGTCGACCAGGGTGCCGAGCTGCGCGGCAGAGGCGACGTCGAGGCCGTTCGCCGGCTCATCCAGCAGCCAGATCGGCGCCGCGGTGATCAGCGTGCGCGCCAGCGCGGCGCGCTTGCGCTGGCCAGTCGAGAGCATCCGCACCGGAATATCGCGCAGATGTGCAATGGCGAGGTCATCGAGCGCGGCGTCGATGCGCGCGGACGGCGCTTCGTCCACCTTGGCCCAGAAGGCGAGGGCATCGTGCACCGTGCGGTCACGGTCCAGCGCATCGAGCTCGTCGGTCAGCGCCACCGCGCCCTCGCAGGTCACCGTCCCCGCAAAGGGCCGCAGAAGCCCGGCAATGATGCGCAGCAGGCTCGATTTGCCGATGCCGTTCGGCCCCGCGATCTGTGCGCTGCCGCCTGCCGCCAAGCTGAGATTGACGCCGGCGAACAGCAGCCGTCCCCCGCGCAGGCAGGCGACATCCTCCAGCCGGAGCGCTGCGCCGCTCATGGCTTGACGGTCCATGCGCGCGTGGCCGAGAAGGGGGCGCGCGAAAAGGAGACCGCCATGCCAAGGATCGCCCGTCTCTCCGACGAGGAGCGCGCGCAAGCGCTCAGCACCGTCCCGGCCTGGAGGCTATCGGATGATGCCAGCGGCATTTCGCGCAGCCTGAGGTTCGATGATTTCGTCGCCGCCTTCGGGTTCATGAGCAAGGTCGCCCTGCTGGCCGAACGCGCCGATCATCACCCGGAATGGTCGAACGTCTATAATCGCGTGGATATTCGCCTGACCACCCATGATGCCGGGGGCCTGAGCGCGCGCGACATTGCCCTCGCCAAGGCGATCGACGTGTTGCTCTGACGGGGAGGGGGCGGGGGAGACGGCGCATCAGAAGACAGGCGTATTATAATGATGCCATGCCATCAGCGCCATGGCACTGCGGTGCGGGCGCCAGGCTTCGGCCAGCGCCCGGGTTTCGCGCTCGGCTGGGCGACTGTCGAGGCCCATGATCTGCCCGACCGCGATCTGCACGGCGAGGTCGCCCGCCGGCCAGATGTCCCTGCGGCCTTCCGCGAACAGCAGATAGATCTCCGCCGACCAGCGCCCGATGCCCTTGATCCGCACGAGCGCGGCAATGGCCTCCTCATCATCTTGTGGCAGAGCGTGCAGGTCCAGCCCGCCGCTGACCACCAGTTCAGCAAGGCTGCGGGCATAGCCCTGCTTCTGGCGGGAGAGGCCGCAGGCGCGCAGCGTATCGAAATCCTGCGCCAGCAGGGCATCGGGCGCGCATCCGGCGCCGAGTGCGGCCTCCAGCTTGCTCCATACGGAGGCTGCCGCGGCGACGCTCACCTGCTGGCCGACGATGGTGCGCAGCAGCGTTTCGTATCCCGGCTCACGCTGGCGGGACGGGGGGTAACCGAGCCGCTCGATCAACGCGGCGATCGCCGGCTGATCTGCCGCCAGCGCATCCAGCGAAGTCCGCAATGCGGCATCATCGAGCATGGTTCGTCCCAGGATAAAGAGCGGCGCGCGTCGCCGGGTTGATTTCTGTCCAGCAGCCCCTCATAGCGAGCCAAACCATGGTTTGGAGATAAAAATGCCGCAATTGACGGTTGTGACACGGGACGGCGCGCGCCACGAGATCGAGGCCCAGAATGGCCACACGGTCATGGAAGTGATCCGCGACAACGGAATCGACGAACTGCTGGCCATTTGTGGCGGCTGCTGTTCCTGCGCAACCTGCCATGTCTATGTTGACGAGGCTTATGCGGACAAGCTCCCGCCGCTCAAGGGCGACGAGGACGATCTGCTCGACAGCTCCGAGCATCGCAATGCCTCCAGCCGTCTCTCCTGCCAGATCCCGGTCAGTCCGGAGCTCGAGGGCATGGTCGTCACGATCGCACCGGAAGACTGAGCGCTTTGGCCCGGTGCGCGCCAGCGGGCGCCCGCCGGGTCTAGTTGTCCACCCGGGTCCAGACCTGTGATCGGCAGCCGATGCGGCCGATCAGGCAGCCTTGCGCGCTCAGCGTCCGCTCGTTGACCAGGGTGATGGTGCCGGAAAAGGTCTTGCCGATATCCGGTACGAACACCTTGCCCCGCCAGACATTCTCCTTCTCGGGCACGAAGCCGCTGAACAGGCGCGCGCCGATCAGATTGTCCATCCCGCCCTTGCGCGCATCCGCGCGGGCTTTTTCGCTGGCTTGAATCACCGTCCCGCACATCGCCGTGCCGCAGCGATGCGCGCGCACCTGCACGCTGCGCTGCGGATTGGTCCAGATGCCAAGCGATTCGCTTTCCGCCGCGCGGCCTGCGCTAGCGCTTAGAGCGGCGCTAGCGATCAGCAGCCCAAGGCTTGCGTGCACCCTCATGGCAGCGGAGCCACGCGTAGCACGGCCATTGGTGCATCCTTGGTGGCCGGGGTGACCTTCCAGACGATCCGTCTTTGTCCATCCATCATGGTTTCGGCGCCTTCTTCCTGATTCTGGCTGACGATCTCTGCCGACGTGGTCAGCGTGAATGTCCCGTCCAGAAGCCCGCCAGGGCTCTCACGACCGCTCGCCGTGCCCATCGGCAGGGTGGCGGCATCGCTATCATTGGCAAAGCCGGGAGCCTTCACGCGCACGCGATCCTTGCCGCGCAGTTCGATGGCGAGGAAGGGAAGGACGACTTCCCCATCCGGGTTGAACGGGAAAACGAAGCCATGGTCGAGCCGCCCGCTGATCCGGTAATCGATGGCCAGCTTGCGGTCGCCGATGTACCGCGCGGAACGGTAGCCATATTCCTTGCTCAGCGCCTCGGCGAGACGCCGGAGTTGCGCCTCATCGTCGGCATCGGCGTCGTCCGCAGTCCCGCTCTTGCTTTGCGGCTGGCTGGCGATCTTGAACATCTGCGCATCGTCCGTCGCGGCATCGGTGGCGTCGTCGTCTGCGGCATTGTCTTCATCCAGCAGCCCGTCGGTCATGTCGGACGGACTGCTCTTGAGCAGCTGCACCTCACCCACATAAGCGAAGGTGAAGCTGCGGTCGGCCTTGATATCGAGCGTCGCCGCGAATCGCGTCGGCACGAGCAGGCAGCTCGAAAGCAGCAGGGGCGCGATCAGCACCAGCAGCCAGCGCGTCATCATCGCCCGGTTCGTCAATCGCTCATCCCCCGCGAGGCACGGCGCCAGGCTTGCGCCTAGCGCGTCATGCAGGCGTATAGCGCGATTGCCGCGGCGTTGGAAACGTTGAGGCTCTCCATGCGCGGGCTGATAGGCAGGCGAGCGACCATGTCGCAGTGATTGACGCTGTTCAGGCGCAGACCTTCACCTTCGGCGCCCAGCACAAGCGCGACGCGGGTGGTATTGTCCAGCGCACCCGCGATCGTATCGCGTGCGTCGCCATCGAGCGCGATGCGCCAATAGCCGGCCTCGGCGATTTCATCGAGCGCGCGGGCGAGGTTCACCACCCGCACCCAGGGAACGATTTCCAGCGCGCCGGCTGCCGCGCGCGCGATCACACCCGATTCGGGCGGTGCATGACGGTCTTGCGTGACGATGCCCAGCGCATTGAAGGCCGCGGCCGAGCGCAAAATCGCGCCGACATTGTGTGGGTCGGTCACTTGATCGAGCACCAGGATCGGCCGGCGCGCCTGTTCATCCGGCACGCCCTGTTCCAGCAGATCGCCGAGCCAGATATCCTCCAGCGCTTCCACCTCGGCCACAAGGCCTTGATGTGGCGCGTCGCCCGGCACCATGCGGCCCAGATCCGCCACGTCCGAATAGACGATCGGCAACACCGGCGGCAGATCGAGCGCGGCCAATGCCTCGCGCGTGCCCCAGATCTTGCGAATCACCCGGTCCGGATTGGCGAGCGCAGCCGTGATGGCGTGGCGCCCATAGAGCCTCGGATACCCGCCTTTCGGCTTTCCTGTTCTGTGTCCCCGTTTCATGCGTGCGCTTTTCCACAGCATGGCATTGACAGGCAAGGCCCCATTCGCCATTGAGCCGCCTCCAATCCGTTTGACGGCCCTGCCGTCCGGGTCAGGCGCCTCTGGAAGGGTGGCCGAGTGGTTAAAGGCAGCAGACTGTAAATCTGCCCGCGTGAGCGTACGCTGGTTCGAATCCAGCCCCTTCCACCATCTCCCATGATGAGCAGTTGAAACCGCGTCCCCCGGGACGGAAGCCTGAATCAGCGCAATCGATCGATTGCATTGTCCGTAGGCCCGCTTATCCGGCGCGGACCATCCGAGCCCATAAATCGTCAGCGGGTGGCCGGTGGCAGTCCGTTATTTGCGAATCCCGGCAGCTTCCCGATCTGGTCGGCGGGCAGATCGAGCCCGGATTCGATGCGTTGGAGCAACATCGAGAAGAAGTCATAGCCTTCCCGCACCTTCTCCTCGGAGACGTCCTCAAGCAAATGCGCGCGCAGGCTGGCGGCGATTTCGAGCATATGGGCCAGCGTCTGATAGCCCTCTGCCGTCAGGCGCATCAGCTTGTTGCGCCGGTCGCTGGGATCGGGCAGCCGCTCCACCAGTCCCTCGGCTTCCAGCAGGTCCAGCGTGCGAGTGAGGGTAGGGCCTTCGATCCCGACGCGCTTGGCGATCTGGATCTGGGTCGTGCCGGGCGGTGCATAGGCGATGGAGGACATCGCCTCCATGCGCGATGCGCTTTGGCCGATATCCCGCAGCTTCTCATCGACCAGCGCGCGCCAGCGGCGGGCCAGCATCACGATGGTGATGGTCAGCGCCATGTCCGGGGAGGGATAGCCGGATTTCGGTGGCAGGACCTTGCCGAAGATTTCAGCTTCGCTGCCTGCCGTCTTGGGAGCGCTTTTCATGCGATGCTGTTCCTTCGTTACCTTGTCAGCAGGGCGCGATCGCCCAAAAGATCGCAAAAACCGCTGCGATCGGCAAAATTAGTTTGCGCGTGAGCAATGTGCAACCGCCCGCGCGACCTGTCTTGTCTGCAACCGTTCAGGGGCGCGTTGGGAGGCAAGTGGCGGACGCCCAATGCGCCCGCCACACCCTTGTCAAAAGCGCAACCGCGCGCCGAGGAAGAAGCGCCGGCCAAGCACATCGTAGGTACTCGGGTCCGTGACACCGGACTGCGAAGAGCCTCCCTGCGCGAGCGTGCCCGCCCGCACGCCGAGGCGCGGGGGCTGCTTGTCGAACAGATTGTCCACGCCGAACCGCAACTCCACAGTGGATGTCGCTGCGATCCGCCCTGAGAGATCGAAGATGTCATAGGCGGGGATTGGGAGTTCGGTCGCGGTCGTGCTGGTCGCGTAGGTGAAGTAGCGAACCTTGGGCAGATGACGCCATGTCAGGCTGATCGCCCCCGGCCCGAAATTATAGGCGACATTGGTCGACAGCTTCCATTTGAACTGCGCACTATACTGGTTGCTGCCGATGGTATCGCGGTAATCGGCCGTCGGCCCGCCCGGCAAGCTCTGAACGTCGAACTTGGCGAGATAGTTGAACGCGATATTGGTGGTGAACGATCCCTCATCCCCGAACAGCCCAGGCGCCGGGACGGTCCAGTTGAGATTGGCATCGATGCCTGCGGTGTGGATTTTACCCAGATTCTCGAAGAAGGCGCGGGTCGCCGACCAGAAGCCACTTTGCGGCTCACGGATGATCCGGGTGCAGAACTCGTTGCCGGGATCGTAAGTGGGATTGCTCGTCCCATCGAAGTTGAAGCACTGGCGGTAGACATAATCGGTCGACAGGGTCGAGACGGCGCCTGCGATCTTGATATTATAATAGTCGACCGAGAGGGTCAGCCGGCTGAGCCATGGGGAATCCCGCCATGGCGAGCGGATGACCATGCCGGCCGTGAAGGTGCGGGCTTCCTCGGATTTGAGATCTGGGTTGCCCAATGTGACATCCCGCCCGAGCGGGAACAGCTGCGGCTGATTGCCGACGAAATCCGGACCGATCGGAAAGCCGCCTGAGATCGCGGAGCAGAGTGCCAGAACCTGTGCGCGATCCGGGTTGTCGGCGCGATTGCCATAACCGGGATAGGCGGAATTGTTGGCGTGGGTCGCGCACGGATCGCCGCCGGGCCAGTTGACCACGGTGTAGATGCCCGGCTGGAAGATTTCCGCGATGTTCGGTGCGCGGTTGGCCACCTGATAGCCGCCGCGGAACTTCAGCCAGTCATTCACGTCCCAGTCGCCAGTGACTTTCCATGTGCCGACCGAGCCTGCCGTGTTGTAGCTCGAGTGACGATAGCCCGCATTAAGGTTCAGTGCCTGAATGAAGGGCAGATCGGACAGAAGCGGGATCAGGACCTCGCCGTAGAAATCCTTGACGAAGATCTTGCCTTCCGTTCGCGAGACGCCGGGCAGGCTGATGACGCCGCTGTTGATCGTCTGCGCGTTGAGCGGGCCGCTGGGCTCATAGAAGAAGTTGTTTTCGCGATAGGACGCGCCGGCCGCAAAGCGCACTTCTCCGGCCGGCAGGTCGAACAGTCCGCCCTGGAAGTTCACTTCAGCCTGCGTCTGCCCGACGACCGTCTCAGCCTTGATGTTCGCTTGGATCAGGTCTTGGCAGTCCTGCGAGACCGGGGCGGTGGTGAACGGGTTGAGGCCGCTCGTGCAGCTTGCGGACATGCCGAGGCTGGGGTGCAGAAAGGTTGTTCCGGCGCCGTAATTGGGTAGGCCGATGAGCGTCTGGTAGGCATCCAGATCGATGAAATTCTCATAGCGCGTAACTTGCGAACTCTTGCCGTGACCGCCGAAGACATCGAACGTCCAGTCGCGAATGCCGACATTGCCGCGGAAGCCGCCAATCACCTCATAATTATAGGTGTTCGTTTCGGTGCGCGAGGGGCCCATGAACGTCATCGATTGATTGAGCGACCATGGCGCATTTGGGCGGGAGCGGCTGCGCAGGATGTCGCAGAGGTCCTGCGGCACAGGATGCCCCACCGCCGCGCCACATGTCGCGGCGTCGAAAGTGATACCCGCGTTCAGTTGACTAAACGCCGTGGCATAGGTGGATTGGGTCTGGACGTTGTTCTGGTCGAACTTGGCCTGAACATAGGCCGTAATGTCATCCGTGATGTCGTAATGCGCGCTGCCGAAGAAGGAGATTCGCCGCAGCGGCAACTGGAGATAGCCTTCCTTGCTGACGAAGGAGGCATTGCCGTTCTCCAGGATTTTCACATTGGGGTCGGTGCCGTTGTAATTGGGTGCGGGCGCACCAGTCACGCGGCCGACGACGCCCGAGAAGATCGTGGCATCGAGCGGATTGGCGGTCTTGTTGAAGAAGAAGCTGGTCGACAGGCCCGGCCCGGCAATCGTGACTTCGCCCGGCGCGAAGCCGTAGCGCGCGAACACCTGATTGACGGCCGCCTGGGACGGGTTGCCGGCTGGTGTGCCAAAGTCGAAGCCGGCCACCACGCCCGGTACGCCGGTCGTATTGGTGCGCGGCGTAACGCCGAAGCTGCTGCCGAAGAAGACCGCGCCGCCGCTGCTGGCGGGATCGGTATAACCGGCCTGATAGAAGGGGCGATCCGCCTGATAGATGATGTCGCGGTCCTGATAGGTCACGCCCAGCATGGCGTTGCCGCGTCCATCGGCGAAGTTGCCACCAACAAGCGCGGATATCTCGAACTGCCGGCCATCGCCACGTTCGCTGATTCCCATGCTGGTATCGATCGTGACGCCGGAATAGTCGCGCTTGAGCTTGAAATTGACGACGCCGGCAACGGCATCCGCGCCATAGGTTGCGCCCGCGCCGCCGGTGATGACCTCGACGCTGTCGAGCGCTGCCTTCGGAATGGTGTTGATGTCGACCACCAGTGTCGCATTGGCCGGCTGGGTGCGCCGTCCATCCAGGAGGACCAGCGTTCGATTGGCGCCGATGCCGCGCAGGTCGAGCGTCGCGATACCGGGGCTGTTGGTCGGTGTGGCCTGCACGTCAGATCCGGCCAGACCGGTCAGGCCGGCGCCGCCGCGACCGGTTGCGCCGACGCCGCCTGTGAACTGCGGCATTTCCTTCAGGCCCTGATCGATGCTGAGATCCGAGGAAGACTGCAAGGTGTCGCTGGTCACGGTGGTCAGCGGCGTCGCTGAGGTATAATCGCGGCGCACGATCCGCGATCCGGTGATGACGATCGCCTGCGTCTCCTGCGCGTCCGCCTCGGTGGACTGGGCCTTTGCCGGGCTTGGCGCGTTGAAGGCAAAGGCGAGCGCCGTGCAACTCATCAGGGCACGCGCCGTCCATCTGTCAGTTCGTGGGTTCATCAGTCTTCCTCCCCTGCGTCGCGCGAGCCATTCGCGCAGCGTGGTCGTCTCTCGAGGAAGAGTGAGCGGCGTGGATACGCGTCATCGTGCGCAGGAACATCGAATGAGCGAACGCCATCTGCCTGCGCGGACCTGTGCCGCGCAGCCATATCCTCCCCGTCTGCGTCGCCGACTCGAAAGGTCAGCTTCAAATGAATGCTATTCAAATAAATGCAGACGGCAACTACTAAGATTCAATCGAAATTTGGGCTCTTCACTGATCCGGAGGGTTGGGGAAAAGCATTGAAAGCAAGGCTGGCGCATGCGTGCGTCTGTGTTATCGATGGGTGATTCCGCGACGCGGCATGAATCGAAAAGGGGCAGGGGTAATGGCGAGTAGAGACAGCAGGTCGGACAAGGCGCTTCAGATGCGGATTGTTGACGCGCTGGTCCACCGGATTGGCAAGGATAGCCAAGCTGCGCTGCCACACGACTGGCTTGCCGCGACGATCTATACCCTGCGCGACGAGATCATCGAGCGGTGGATGGAATCGTCCAAGGCGGCTCATGCTGCAGGTGCGAAGAGAGTCTATTATCTCAGCCTGGAATTCCTGATCGGACGGTTACTGCGCGATGCGTTGAGCAATCTGGGCGTGGTGGAGGAAGTTCGCGCCGCGCTGGCCGAACATGGCGTGGACCTGGACGAGATCGTGGAGATCGAACCGGATGCTGCGCTGGGCAATGGCGGCCTCGGCCGTCTCGCTGCCTGCTTCATGGAGAGCCTCGCGACGCTCGACATCCCCGCTTATGGCTATGGCATCCGCTATGTGAACGGCATGTTCCGCCAGCGCATCGATGATGGCTGGCAGGTCGAGCTACCGGAAAACTGGCTGGCCCATGGCAATCCCTGGGAGTTCGAGCGGCGGGAGAGCGCCTATCGCGTCGGTTTTGGCGGCGAAGTGGTCGGCGATGTCGATGGGCGCGTCGAATGGCATCCGGCCGAGAAGGTCATCGCCATGGCGGTCGACACCCCCGTGGTTGGCTGGCGCGGACGTCGCGTGAACACGCTGCGCTTGTGGAATGCCTTCCCGGTCGATCCGCTGCGGCTCGATGCCTTCAATGCTGGCGATCATGCCGGCGCGCTGGCCGAACAGGTGCGCGCCGAAAGCCTGGTGCGCGTGCTCTATCCCGCCGATTCGACCCAGGCGGGGCAGGAACTGCGGCTGCGCCAGGAATATTTCTTCTCGTCGGCCTCCATTCAGGACATCGTGCGGCGGCATATGCAATATCATGGCGATATCCGCACCTTGCCGGACAAGGTCGCCATCCAGCTCAACGATACCCATCCGGCGGTGTCCGTCGCGGAACTGATGCGCCTGTTGATGGACGATCACGGGCTGGAACTGGCGGATGCGTGGACCATCACGCGCGCCACCTTCGGCTATACCAACCACACTCTGCTGCCCGAGGCGCTGGAGAGCTGGCCGCTGCCGCTGTTCGAGCGGATGCTGCCCCGGCATATGCAGATCGTCTACGCCATCAATGCGCTGGTGCTGCGTGAGGCGCGGGCCAGTAAGCAGCTCGACAATGCAGCTATCTCCGCCATTTCCGTGATCGACGAAAATGGCGAGCGTCGCGTGCGCATGGCCAATCTCGCCTTTGCTGGCGCGCACAGCGTCAATGGCGTCGCGGCACTGCATACCGAGCTGATGAAGCAGACCGTTTTTGCCGATCTTCACCGGCTCTACCCGGACCGGATCAATAACAAGACCAATGGCGTGACGCCGCGGCGCTGGCTGCTGGAGTGCAACCCCGGCCTCACCGCGCTCATTCGCGAGACGATCGGCGATGGGTTCATGGACGATGCCGAGAAGCTCCACGAGCTGAACCGGTTCGCTGATGATGCGGCTCTCGGCGAGCGGCTGGGCGCCATCAAGCGCGCCAACAAGGAGGCGCTGACGCAGCATCTGCGCGAGCATATGGGTATCCGCCTCGATCCCTCCGCGCTGTTCGACGTGCAGATCAAGCGCATCCACGAATATAAGCGCCAGCTCCTCAATCTCATCGAGACGGTGGCGCTCTACGACCAGATCCGCAGCCATCCGGAGATCGACTGGGTGCCGCGCGTCAAGATTTTCGGCGGCAAGGCGGCGCCGAGCTACCATAATGCCAAGCTCATCATCAAACTGGCCAATGACATCGCCCGGCGGATCAACAGCGACCCCTCGGTGGGCGGGTTGCTCAAGGTCGTCTTCGTGCCGAACTACAATGTGAGCCTCGCCGAGAAGATCATCCCGGCGGCCGACCTCTCCGAGCAGATTTCCACCGCCGGCATGGAGGCATCCGGCACCGGCAACATGAAGTTCGCGCTCAACGGCGCGCTGACCATCGGCACGCTCGATGGCGCCAATATCGAGATCAAGGACCGGGTGGGCGATGACAATATCGTCATTTTCGGTCTGACGGCGGATGAAGTCGCGCACCAGCGGGCCAATGGCTATAATCCGCGCCAGATCATCGAGGAGTCGCGCGAGTTGCAGCAGGCGGTGTCAGCGATTGCCTCGGGCGTTTTCTCGCCGGACGACCCCAACCGTTATGTCGAGCTGATCGGCGGCCTGTATGACCATGACTGGTTCATGGTCGCAGCCGATTTCGAGAGCTACAGCCAGGCCCAGCGCGCTGTCGATGCGCGCTGGTCAAACCCCGCGGGTTGGCAAAGTGCAGCACTGCGGAACATTGCGAACGTTGGTTGGTTCTCCTCAGACCGCACCATCGCGGAATATGCCAAAGACATCTGGGGAGTTATGTGAAGCCGCCCAAAGCGGCCCTTGAAGCCTTGCTGGCTGGCACCCATGCCGACCCCTTTTCGTTGCTCGGGCCGCACGAAGGGCCGACTGGCATGTTCGTGCGCGCTGTCGTGCCGGGTGCCGAGCAGGTGGACGCCTATAATCTGGCGGGCACGCGGCTGGGCACGCTGGAGCGCGTCGATGCGCGCGGTCTGTTCGAAGGCGCCGTGTCGGGACCGCGTCGGCCCTTGCGCTATCGTGTGAAGGGGCAGGGGGCAGAATGGACAATCACGGACCCGTACAGCTTTGGGCCGGTTTTGGGCCCGCTTGACGATCTGCTGATCGGGGAAGGCACACACTTCCGATTGTTCGACAAGCTTGGCGCGCATCTCATTGAACATGAAGGCGCCAGTGGCGTTCACTTTGCCGTCTGGGCGCCCAATGCACAGCGCGTGGCGCTGGTCGGCGACTTTAATGATTGGAACGGCCAACGCCATGTGATGCGCCGCCGCAGCGACAATGGCGTGTGGGAAATCTTCATGCCCGGCCTGGGGGTGTGGGAGGCGTATAAATATTTGATCGTCGGGCCGGACGGCACGGTCCAGCCGCTCAAGGCCGATCCGTTCGCCTTCGCCTCCGAACTTCGGCCGAAAACCGCGTCGATGACCTTCTCTCCTGCCAAGCCGGACTGGGGGGATGCCGCCCACCGCGCGCATTGGGCCTCGGTCGATCCGCGCCGCGTACCGGTGAGCATCTACGAGGTTCACCCCGGGTCTTGGCGGCGGGACGAGGACGGCTGGTTCCTGTCATGGGACCGGATGGCCGAGGAACTGATCCCCTATGTGGCGGACATGGGCTTCACGCACATCGAGTTCCTGCCGGTCTCCGAGCATCCCTATGACCCGAGCTGGGGCTACCAGACCACCGGTCTTTATGCGCCTTCGGCCCGCTTCGGTGATCCGGCCGGCTTTGCCCGCTTTGTCGATGGCGCCCACCGCGCCGGCCTTGGCGTGCTGCTCGATTGGGTGCCCGCGCATTTCCCGACGGATGCGCACGGGCTGGCCCGCTTCGACGGCACGGCGCTCTATGAGCATGAAGACCCGCGCCAGGGCTTCCATCCGGACTGGAACACCGCGATCTACAATTTCGGCCGGCGCGAGGTGGCGAGCTTCCTCGTCAACAATGCGCTGTTCTGGGCCGAGCGCTATCATGTCGACGGATTAAGGGTCGATGCCGTCGCCTCCATGCTCCACCGCGACTATAGCCGCGAGCCGGGTGCATGGGTGCCCAACGCGGAGGGCGGGCGCGAGAACTGGGAGGCCGCGGCCTTCCTCCAGACCATGAACAAGGCGATCTACGGCGCCCATCCCGGCATCATGACCATTGCCGAGGAATCCACCACATGGCCGGGCGTCACGCATCCCGTGCATGACAATGGCCTGGGTTTCGGGTTCAAGTGGAACATGGGCTTCATGAACGATACGCTCAGTTACATGGCGCGTGATCCGATCCACCGGCGGTACCATCACGAAGAAATCACCTTCGGGCTGACCTACGCCTATACCGAGAATTTCGTGCTGCCGCTCAGCCATGACGAGGTGGTCCACGGCAAGGGCTCGCTGCTCAACAAGATGGCTGGCGATGATTGGCAGAAATTCGCCAATCTGCGCGCTTATTATGCCTTCATGTGGGGCTATCCCGGCAAGAAGCTGCTGTTCATGGGGCAGGAGTTCGCCCAGCGTCGCGAGTGGAGCGAAGCGCGGGCGCTTGACTGGGAGCTGCTGGACGCGCCTGCCCATGCCGGCATCCGGACGCTCATTCGTGATCTCAATGGCTTGTATCGCTCTCTTCCCGCGCTTTATCAGCGCGATTGCGAGGGCGAGGGCTTTGAATGGCTGATCGTGGACGATCGCGAGAATTCGGTGTTCGCCTGGGTCCGCAAGGCACCCGGCGAGGCGCCTGTCGCGGTGATCGCGAACATGACGCCGGTGGTGCATTATGATTATCGCGTGCCGCTGCCGCATGATGGCGTCTGGCAGGAGGTGATGAACACCGATGCCGCGATCTATGGGGGCAGCGGTGTCGGTAATTTGGGTGCGGTGCAGGCCGAGAAAGGCGTGGCGAGGATGACCTTGCCGCCCCTCGCCACGATCATGCTGCACGGAGAGGATTGAGGCGTCTGCCGTCATAATGGCGCGCCAGAGGAAGGAGTGGGAACAGGTGACACAAAGAGAAGGCCGCAAACAACCTCTGGCACGCGATGCGATGGCTTATGTCTTGGCCGGCGGGCGCGGCAGCCGCCTGATGGAACTGACCGACAATCGCGCGAAGCCTGCGGTCTATTTCGGCGGCATGTCCCGCATCATCGATTTCGCGCTCTCCAATGCGATCAACAGCGGCATCCGGCGCATCGGGGTGGCGACGCAGTACAAGGCCCACTCGCTCATCCGCCACATGCAGCGCGCCTGGAATTTCCTGCGCCCCGAGCGCAACGAGAGCTTCGACATCCTGCCCGCCTCGCAGCGCATCGACGAGTTTCACTGGTATGAGGGCACAGCGGACGCGGTGTTCCAGAACATCGACATCATCGCCAGCCACGCGCCCAAATATATCGTCATCCTGGCGGGCGATCACATCTACAAGATGGATTATGAGCTCATGCTGCAGCAGCATGTGCAGGAAAATGCCGATGTGACCGTCGGCTGCCTTGAAGTGCCGCGCATGCAGGCGACGGCCTTTGGGGTCATGCATGTCGATGACAAGGGCCAGATCACCAGCTTCCTTGAGAAGCCGGCGGACCCGCCGGCCATGCCCGGCAAGCCCGATGTCGCGCTCGCCTCGATGGGCATCTATGTCTTCACAACCGAATTTCTCTTCGAGCAACTCCGCCGCGATGCCGACGATCCGGAGAGCAAGCGCGATTTCGGCGGGGACATCATCCCCTATATCGTCAAGCACGGCAAAGCTGTCGCTCATCTGTTTTCATCGAGCGCGATCCGCGCCGCCGAGCAGATCGAAGAATATTGGCGCGATGTCGGCACGCTGGATGCCTATTGGGAAGCCAATATCGACCTGACCGACGTCGTGCCCAAGCTCAACATGTACGATCGGGACTGGCCGATCTGGACCGACCAGATCATCGCTGCGCCCGCCAAGTTCGTGCATGATGAGGAAGGCCGCCGGGGCATGGCGGTGAGTTCGCTCATCTCGCAGGATTGCATCGTCTCGGGCGCCGAGGCGCATCGCAGCCTGCTCTTCACCGGGGTGAAGATGGGCAGCTTCGCCAGCGTGAAGGAGGCGGTGATCCTGCCTTATTGCAACATCGGTCGCGGTGCGCGGCTCAAGCGGTGCATCATCGACAGCGGCGTGCGCATTCCGGAAGGTCTGGTCGTCGGCGAAGATCCGGGCCTGGACGGGCAGCGGTTTCGCCGCACGGAAAGCGGCATCTGTCTGATCACCAAGGCGATGATCGACCGGCTGGACTAGCGTCTTGCGGCGCGCGCAGCACTTGCGCGTGTCGAACCGGATTTTTCATCCTTTGCCTTAAGGCGTGTCGCCGTCCATCGGGTTGTTACGAACATGACAGAGCTTTCCGTCCTCTCCGCCGCGTCCGAATGCTGGCCGCTCATCAAGACCGGTGGCCTTGCCGATGTGGCCGGGGCCTTGCCGGCGGCGGTGGCGCCGCATGGCGTGGCGATGACGCGCTTTCTGCCGGGCTACCCCTCCGTCTTGAAGGCCCTGCCGCGCAAGCGCACCGTCTTCCGCTATGACTCGCTGCTCGGCACGCCGGCGCGCATTCTCGCTGCCAAGCATGAGGGGCGCCCGCTGCTGGTGCTCGATGCGCCCGGCTTTTTCGAGCGCGACGGCGGACCTTATGCCGATGCCATGGGGCGGGACTGGCTGGACAACGGCCTGCGTTTCGCCGCCTTCGCCAAGGCCGCAGCCGATCTCGCCGCCGGGCGCACAGGGCTCAAGCCGTTCGATGTGCTCCACGCGCATGATTGGCAGGCCGGGCTCGCGCCGGCCTATCTGGTCTATTCCGGAGATCAGGCAACAAGACCCGCCAGCGTGATGACCATCCACAACATGGCATTCCAGGGTTGGTTCGACGCAGCTTTCTTTGCCCGGCTGGCCCTGCCGCCTGTCGCATGGTCGATCGAGGGCGTGGAATATCATGGAGGCGTGGGGATGCTGAAGGCGGGGCTGGTCCTCGCCGATGCGATCACCACCGTGAGCCCCGGCTATGCCGAGGAAATCCGCCGGCCGGAATTCGGCATGGGGTTGGAGGGGCTGGTCGTCGGCCGGCAGGACCGCATGCATGGCATCGTCAACGGCATCGATGCCGCCGAGTGGAATCCGGCCAAGGATGCAGCGCTGGCCGCGCCATTCACGGCGGACGACCTCTCCGGTCGCGTGGCCAACAAGCGGGCGATCGAGGCCGCCTTCGGGCTGGAGAGCGGCGATGGGCCGCTGTTCGTCGTCATCACGCGGCTCACCTGGCAGAAGGGCATGGACGTGCTGCTGGAGGTGATCGATCACCTCGTTGGCCTCGGTGGCAGGCTCGCGGTGCTCGGCAGCGGTGATGCTGCAATCGAGGCCGGACTTCATGCCGCCGCCGGCCGCCACCCCAGTCGCGTCGGCATTCGCATCGGCTATGACGAGCCGCTCGCTCATCTGATGCAGGGCGGGGGCGATGCCATTCTCATTCCCTCCCGGTTCGAGCCCTGCGGTCTCACGCAGCTTTACGGTCTGGCTTATGGCTGCGTGCCGGTCGTCGCGCGCACCGGCGGGCTGGGCGATACGGTGATCGACGCCAATGAGGCCGCGATGAACGCGGGGGCAGCCACCGGCGTGCTGTTCTCGCCGGTCGATTATCAGGGCCTTGCAGCGGCGATCAGCCGCACGATCCGCCTTTATGGGGCGGGAGCGCCCTGGCGGCCGATCCAGCAGGCGGGCATGAAGACGGACAATAGCTGGGGACGGAGCGGCGCTGCCTATGCTGCGCTCTATCGGCAAATCAAGGAGCAGAGATGACGATCACGCGCGTTCCCACTACGCCGTTCGAAGGCCAGAAGCCCGGCACATCCGGCCTGCGCAAGAAGGTGCGGGTGTTCCAGCAGGCCAATTACGCCGAGAATTTCGTCCAGTCGGTCTTCGATGCGATTGACGGCAAGGATGGCGCCCTGCTCGTGATTGGTGGCGATGGGCGCTATCATAACCGGACGGTCATCCAGCAGGCGATCCGCATGGCCGCCGCCAATGGCTTTGCGAAGGTGATGGTGGGGCAGGGCGGCATCCTCTCGACGCCTGCCGCCAGCCACCTCATTCGCAAATATGGCGCGCTGGGCGGCCTCATCCTCTCTGCCAGCCACAATCCCGGGGGGCCGGACGAGGATTTCGGGATCAAGTATAATGTCTCCAATGGCGGGCCGGCGCCGGTGAAAGTGACCGAGGCAATCTACACGCGTACGCAGACCATCACCCAGTGGCAGATGGTGGAAGCCGGCGACATCGATCTCGATGCGTTGGGCACCGTCACGGTCGGCGGCATGGCGGTCGAGGTGGTCGATCCTGTGGCCGATTATGCCGATCTCATGGAGGAGCTGTTCGACTTCGCCGCCATTCGCGCCATGGCCGCGGGCGGTTTCACGCTCGCCTTCGATGCGATGAGCGCGGTCACCGGCCCTTATGCGACCGAGATTTTCGAGCGACGCCTGGGCTTTGCGCCCGGCACCGTCCGCAATGGGACACCGCTGGAGGACTTTGGCCATCATCACCCAGACCCCAATCTCGTCCACGCCAAGGTGCTGTACGATCTGATGATGAGCGCGGACGCCCCCGATTTCGGCGCGGCGTCGGATGGCGATGGTGACCGCAACCTGATTATCGGAAAGGGGCGCTTCGTCACGCCGTCGGATTCGCTGGCGATGCTGGCGGCTAACGCCCATCTCGCCAAGGGCTATCGCGGCGGCCTCAAGGGCATTGCCCGCTCCATGCCGACCAGCGCAGCGGCGGATCGCGTGGCGGAAGCGCTCGGCATCCCGAGCTTCGAGACGCCGACCGGCTGGAAATTCTTCGGCAATCTGTTGGATGCCGGCATGGCGACGATCTGCGGCGAGGAAAGCGCCGGCACGGGCAGCGACCATGTTCGCGAGAAGGACGGGGTGTGGGCCGTGCTGCTCTGGCTCAACATCCTTGCCGAGCGCAAGATCAGCGTCGATGCTCTGGCCCACGATCATTGGGCGCGCTTTGGCCGCAATTATTATGCGCGGCACGATTATGAGGGCATCGAGACGGAGAAGGCCAATGCGCTCATCGAGGCGCTGATAGCGGCGCTCCCCGCGCTGCCCGGTGCGCGCTTCGGCGCGCTCACCGTCGCAGCGGCGGACAGCTTCTCCTACGCAGATCCGGTGGATGGCTCGGTCAGTGCCAATCAGGGCCTGCGCGTGCTGTTCGAGGGCGGTTCGCGCGTGGTGTTCCGTCTCTCCGGCACGGGCACGGAAGGCGCGACGCTGCGCGTCTATCTGGAGCGTTACGAGCCGGTTGGCGGCAAGCTGGATGAAGAGACGCCTGCGATGCTGGCGGAGCTGATCGCAGCGGCGGAGGCGATTGCCGGTATCGCGCGCCACACGGGCCGCAATGCCCCGGATGTCGTGACATGAGGCGGCGCGCCTTTGCATTGCAGGCGTCCAGGGCCTGAATGTACGGCGTTCACCTCACCCGCGAGGGCGCGACATTCTCCGTCTGGGCGCCCGACGCCACCGCTGTCACCCTGTGCCTGTTCGGCGATGACGAGCGCGAGCATCGCCATGCCATGGCCCAACAGGGCGATGTCTGGCAGGCGCAGATTGCCGGGGTTGCCGCCGGCCAGCGTTATGGCTTTCGCGCCGACGGCCCATGGGCGCCGGAGCAGGGGCTGTGCTTCGATCCCGCCAAGCTGCTGGTCGATCCCTGGGCGAGCGCGATCGATCGGCCTTTTGTCTTTGATCCCCAGCTTGCTGAGCGCGGCGTAGAGACGGCGCCGCTGGTGCCGCGCAGTGTCGTCACCGCACCGCTGGCTGATCTCCCGCCGGCGCCGCCGCACTTCCGCCAGGGCGGCCTGATCTACGAGTTGAACGTGCGCGGCTTCACCATGCTGCACCCGGACGTGCCGCCGGCGCTGCGTGGCACGGTGGCGGCGCTTGCCCACCCGGCGGTCATCGCGCATCTCCAGAAGCTGCATGTCGGCGCGGTCGAACTGATGCCGATCGTCGCCTGGATCGATGAGCGGCATCTGGTCGCGCGTGGTTTGGCCAATGCCTGGGGTTACAACCCGATCGCGCCCATGGCCCTTGATCCCCGGCTTTGTCCCGGTGGGATGGCGGAATTGCGCGAAACGATGGCGTGCCTGCACCAGGCCGGCATCGGCGTCATTCTCGACCTTGTGTTCAACCACACCGGTGAGAGCGACCGGATCGGGCCGACCCTGTCCATGCGCGGGCTGGGCGAGCGGAGCTATTATGCGCTAGAGGCTGATGGCGACCTTATTAACGTCGCCGGCACCGGCAACACGCTTGATTTTACCGAGCCCGCCGTGCGGGCGCTCACGCTGGAGACGCTGCGGCGCTTCGTGCGCGAGGCGGGCGTGGACGGCTTCCGCTTCGATCTCGCGCCGGTGCTGGCGCGCGGCCCGGCGTTCGATCCGCAGGCGCCGATCTTCGATGAGATCGCGCGCGATCCCTGGTTGGCGGATCGTATCCTGATCGCAGAGCCATGGGATATCGGCGCGGACGGTTATCAGCTTGGCCGCTTTCCTGAGAGTTGGCTGGAGTGGAACGACCGCTATCGCGACGATGTGCGCCGCTTCTGGCGCGGCGATGGCGGGATCGGCGCTTTCGTCACGCGTCTCGCCGGATCGGCGGACATCTTCGGCAAGCCGAGCCGGAGCGTCAATTTTTTGGCGTCTCATGACGGCTTCACGCTCGCCGATACCGTGGCCTATGTCCATCGTCACAATCTCGCCAATGGTGAGCATAATCGCGACGGACATGGCGAGAATTTCAGCTGGAACCACGGTGTCGAGGGACCGAGCGACGACCCGGACGTGATCGCGGCGCGCGGGGACGATCTGCGGGCCTTGCTCGCGACGCTCTTTGCCTCGTCCGGCACGATCATGCTGACGGCCGGCGATGAATTTGGCCGCAACCAGCAGGGCAACAACAACGCTTATGCGCAGGATAATCCACTCTCCTGGCTTGCCTGGCATGATCGCGATACCTCACTGGAGGCCTTTGCCTGTGCGCTCTCCGCCGCGCGCGCGGCGGATCTCGATGCGTTCGCGACTTTTCCTGAGCCCGGCCGCTGGTTCCGAGCGGACGGGGCGGATATGAGCGTTTCCGACTGGGAATCGGCCGAGACCGGCTTTGTCCGCTACGAAGCGGACTTGCCGAACGGTCGCCGCTTCACGCTCCTCGTCGACCGCGCGCACCGCCGACTCATTGTTGACATTGTCCGGCATTGAGTGAAAACCGGGCGGGGAATGGGGAATCATTCCGCGCAAAGCGAAGGGCCAGCGGCCTGGCGCACCAGCACGGAACACCCTGATGGGCATAACAGGTCAGTCTCCCGTCGGATGACCGGAGCGAGGAGTGGATTGCATGAAGGATTTAAAGGGCCAGCTGGCTTTCATCACCGGTGGTGCCTCGGGTGCCGGCTTCGGCCAGGCGACCGTGTTCGGACGGGCCGGCGCTGAGATTGTCATTGCCGATGTGCGCGCGGAAGGAATCGACGCCGCCCTTGAGAAGCTGCGGGCAGAGGGCATCCGCGCCCACGGTATCAAGCTCGATATCATGGACCGCGACGCCTATGCGAAGGCTGCGGACGAGGTCGAATCCGTTTTCGGTCGCGCGCCGACGATCCTGTCCAACACCGCTGGCGTCAACAGCTTCGGGCCGATCGAGAAGACAACCTATGATGACTTTGACTGGATTGTCGGGGTCAACCTCGGCGGCGTCATCAATGGCATGGTCACCTTCGTCCCGCGCATGATCGCGGCGGGTGTGCCGGGGCATATCGTGACAGTGTCCTCGCTCGGCGGGTTCATGGGCAGCGCGCTGGCCGGCCCATATTCGGCGGCGAAGGCGGCCAGCATCAACCTGATGGAAGGCTACCGGCAGGGTCTGGCGCAATATGATATTGGCGTCTCGGTCTGCACGCCGGCCAATATCCGCTCCAACATCGCCGAGGCGAGCCGCCTGCGTCCTGAGAAGTTTGGGTCGAGCGGCTATGTCGAGAATGACGATTCCATCGCCTCCCTGCACTCGATCCACCAGCATGGGCTCGATCCCGAGAAGCTGGGCGAGGCGATCATGAGGGGCATTCAGGAAAACGCGCTCTACATCATTCCCTATCCAGAAGTGCGCGAGGGGCTGGAGAAGCATTTCCAGGCGATCATCGAGTCCGTCGCGCCGATCGAGAGCGACCCGGAGGGCGCGCGTCTGCGCACCGAGGCGTTGATCAACTGGGGTCGCGACCGCACGCGCGTCTTCGCCGACGGCAAGAAGGGCGAATAATCGCATTGCGCGATCGAATTGCGCTGGGGCGCCATGCGGAGCCATGGTCGCGCTAAGAACTATCGGAGAGAGACATGACCCTCAAATTGTACAGCTTTGGCCCCGGCGCCAATTCGCTCAAGCCGCTCGCGACGCTCTATGAGAAGGGCCTTGAATTCGAGCCCGTGTTCGTCGACCCCGCCAAATTCGAGCAGCATTCGGACTGGTTCAAGAAGATCAACCCGCGCGGCCAGGTGCCGGCGCTCTGGCATGATGGCCAGGTCGTCACCGAATCCACCGTGATCTGCGAATATCTTGAAGACGTGTTTCCGGATGCCGGCACATCGCTGCGCCCCGCCGATCCGTTTAAGCGCGCGGAAATGCGCGTGTGGACCAAATGGGTGGACGAGTATTTCTGCTGGTGCGTCTCCACCATCGGGTGGGCATTCGGCATCAAGGCGATCGCCCAGAAGATGACCGACGAGGAGTTCGAGGATCATGTCACCAATAAGGTGACGATCCCCGAGCAGCAGGTGAAGTGGCGCCGCGCCCGCAACGGTTTCCCGCAGGAAATGCTGGACGAGGAGTTCCGCAAGGTCGGCGTGTCGGTCCAGCGGCTGGAGGAGACGCTCTCCAAGCAGGACTATCTGGTCGACAGCGGCTTTAGCCTCGCAGACATCTGCAACTTCGCCATTGCCAATGGCCTGCAGCGTCCCGGTGGCTTCTTCGGCGACTATGTGAACGAGCAGAAGACGCCCGGCCTGTGCGCCTGGCTGGCGCGCATCAACGAGCGTCCGGCGATCAAGGCGATGTTCGAGAAGGCCAAGAGCGAGGATCTGCTCAAGGCCAAGCCGCAGCCCGCCGCCTGAACTGGGCGGCGGTCATACACCAACGATAAGAGACGGACCGGGCAATGACGCAGGATCTCACTATCTACCACATTCCCGGCTGCCCCTTCTCGGAGCGCATCGAGATCATGATGGCGCTCAAGGGCGTGGCGCTGAAGGATGTCGAGATCGACATCTCCAAGCCGCGCCCGGACTGGCTGCTGGCAAAGAGCGGCGGCACCACGGCGCTGCCGCTGCTCGACGTAGAGAATGGCGAGAGCCTCAAGGAGAGCATGGTCATCCTGCGCTATCTTGAGCAGCGATATCCGCAGCCTGCCATCGCGCATCCCGACCCGTTCCACCACGCCGTCGAGGGAATGCTGGCGGAGCTGTCCGGCCCGTTCTCGGGCGCGGGTTACCGTATGATCCTCAACCGCGATGCGGACAAGCGTGGGGAAATGCGCGCGGCTGTGGACGCGGAGTTCGGCAAGGTGGATGCCTTTCTGCGCCGCTACGCCACGGGCGCGGACTTTCTGTTCGAGGATCGCTTCGGCTGGGCGGAGGTCGCCTTCACGCCGATGTTCAAGCGGCTGTGGTTCCTCGAATATTACGAAGATTATGCGGTGCCCGCCCAGTTCGACCGGGTGTTGCGCTGGCGCGCAGCCTGCGTCGCGCATCCGGCCGCCCAGCACCGCAGCCATGAAGAGCTGATCAAGCTCTACTATGATTACAGCCAGGGCGGCGGCAACGGCCGCATTCCCGAAGGGCGGGCCGTCTCCAGCTTCTCCCCGGATTTCGACTGGCGTAACCGCCCCATGCCTCCCCGAGACAAATGGGGGCGCCCCGCGACCGATAAAGAACTGGGCCTTGCCGCTTAACGCGCAAATTCCTTAGCAGGCTATGATCTGATTGCCACATCCCTCATGCTTTCTTGGCAAGGTGCATCTTCGGGCCATGACATGAGGAATTGTTAACCATAATGAGGGACTTGGCCTGTGGGAGCGAGCAGGCCGGTCGGCTTCCCGAGAGCCGGTGTGGGTATCGCCTTGGGGGATCTGGTTTGTCACGCCGCAAGTGGCTCATCTTTGGATATGCGTGTCTGGCCGGCGGAGCCTTGCCAGCGCTGGCACAGGGGCAGCCTGCAGACCAATCGCGCGGCTCCGTTTACGAGGCCGCTTTTTTTAGCCCCTCCGCACCCAGCAATGCGCTGGAGATGATCTCCCTGGTGCCCGGCTTCACGCTGGACGAGGGCGATGCCGAGATTCGCGGTTTTCGGCAGGCGGCAGGCAATGTCGTGATCAATGGCCGACGGCCCAATGCCAAGAGCGAGACGCTCGGCACGCTGCTCTCGCGCATTCCTGCTGCCCGCGTCGTCCGCATCGAACTCGCCTCAGGCGATCGGTTCGGGACGGATTATGCGGGGCGCGCGCTGGTCGCCAATGTCGTGCTGTCGCAGGAGGGCGGGCTCGCCGCGACGGTTGAGACGACCTTGCGCCGGGAATATCGCGGCGCGATCCTTCCGGAAGGCAGCATCTCCGCGCTGTGGAATCGGGGCGCTTCGACTTTCAACGTCGCACTCGCCGTTAAAAATGCTGCGACATCTGAGGAGGGGTTCGACCAGCTGGTCGCGCTGCCCGGCGAGGCCGAGCAGGAATATCGCGAGAAGTTCAGCCGCTTCCGCAATCCCCAGCCCTCCGGCTCTGTGCGGTGGACGCTGAACGAGGGGGAGCATCGCACGGTCAATCTCAGCGCCAGTCTCAACCTCAATTACGATGACCTGACGCAAAGCAGCTTCGTGCAATCCGCTGATGGATCCGCGCGCAACGACGCCCTTGTGCAGCGTTGGTTTACCCGCACCATGGAAGTCAGCGGGGATATCACGCGCCCGCTCGGCTCTGGCGGCATCAAGCTGCTCGGTCTGGCCTCCCGGCGATATCGCAGCCTGCGCGATCAGGCGACCGAGGCCAGCCTGGCAGGAGACGATCTGGGCGGCCTCTTTCAGAACCAGCGTGACTGGCGGGACGAGACGCTGGCCCGCCTGAGCTGGAATGGCACGGCATTCTCCGGCTGGACGGTCGAGACAGGCGTGGAGGGCGTCCGCACCCGGCTGGATGGGCAAGTGGATCTGTTTTCCGTCGATCCCGATGGGGCGGTCACGGTCTATGATCTGCCCGTCAGCCATGCCGTGGTGACGGAAGATCGCGGCGAGGTCTTTGCCAATGCGGGCCGGCCACTGTCATCCCGGCTGCGGATCGATTTGGGCCTTGCCTATGAACGCTCGCGCCTCAGCGTAAGGGGCGATGTCAGCGCCCGTCGGACTCTCGATTTCGTTAAGCCCAAGGTCGCCCTGGATTGGCGGCACGGCGCCTGGCACAGCCAGATCAGCGCCGAACGGACCGTGGCCCAGCTCGATTTCGAGGATTTCGTCAGCGCCGCGGAGCTTTCTGCGGACCGGGTAAACAGTGGCAATCCCGATCTCCTCCCGCAGCGGGCCTGGGGGTTCAAGCTGAGCGTCGATCGCGCCTTGCCCGGAGACGGGCGCATCACGCTCGATCTGGGCTATGATTTCATCGCCAAGGTTCAGGACCGCGTGCCGACGCCGGAGGGCTTCGATGCGCCGGGTAATCTGGGGGACGGCACCCAGTTCAGCGCGGCGGCCAATATCGATCTGCCGCTCTCCCGGCTGGGCGTCAAAGGCGGGCGGCTCACGCTTTATGGCTCCTACATCGATACCTCCGTGCGGGATCCGTACACCCTGCGCTACCGCCCCTTTTCCGGCTATGCGCCCTTCTACTACGAGGCGCGCTTCCGGCAGGATCTGGGCCGCTTCGCCTGGGGCACGAGCATGACCGGCAATAGCGGGTCGGACAGCTATCGGATCGACGAGGTGGACTTCAACCGGGGGATCGCGCCCAATGTCGCCGCCTTTGTCGAATATCGCCCGAATTCCCGTTGGACGGTGACGCTCGGCAGCGAGAACCTGCTGGATGGCGGCAAGCGGCGCGTGCGCGACTTCTACGATCCGGATCGGCGCTCGCTGATGCCCTATGAGCGCGAACTGCGTCATCGCGAGAGTCACCTGGTCGCATATCTGACCATCAAGCGCAGCATCCGGTAGCCGCTCCCCAAGGGGCGAACAAGGGCCGATCCATCCTGTGTTCAGGCGCGCCATGCCATGGATCTTTCAGGTCGGCGCGGCATTGTAACGGTTCACGGACGCGCTGACGCTGTAACTGTCCGTGCCAGTCAGGCATTGCCGAGCCGGATGATGTCATGCAGATAGGCTTTCAGCTTGTCGCAACGGGCCTCTGCGCCCTTGTCGGTACCGGCTTTGAGCCGGGCCTTTGGTAGTTTGAGCCAGTGCGGATCGCGTGCCATGCGGTGCGGGGTCTGCCCGGTGCAGGAGAATGAGTGCTGATGACACTGAGTGTGTTGCTTGCCGCGGCGGCGGCCGCAGGATCGCCGCAATATATCCCGTCCAGCCCCACGCTGGGGATGGCCGAAGGGCGCTGCCGCGCGAATGAAAGCGGCCCGGCCTATATGATCAACATCAACGGGTTGAAGGACCGTCAGGGTCTGGTTCGCGTTGAGCTTTATCCCAATAGCGACGAGGATTTCCTCGCCGACGACAATGTCCTGCTCATGGCGGGCAAGCCCTTCCGTCGCGCCGAGATGAAGGTGCCGGCCAGCGGCCCGGTCGTGCTGTGCATCCGCGCGCCGAGCGCGGGCACCTACACGCTGAGCCTGCTGCATGACCGCGATTCCAACCGAAAGCTCGGCCTGTCGGTGGATGGCGTCGCTTTTCCGGGTGATCCCAAGCTGTGCTGGGGCCAGCCCAAGGGCCGCGATGCGCGGGCGACCGTCGGCAATGGCCCGACCACGATCAACGTCACCATGCAATATCGTCGCAGTCTGGTCTGCTTTGGCCCGCTGAAGAAGTAGCGGAAAGGGGAGGGCTGGCCTAGCCGCCCTCGCGATTCAGGCTGCCAGCGTGCCCGTCCGTCGCACGACGGGATTGTCGACGAGCTGCTGATAATAAGCGAACAGATCGGCGAAATGCTCGTCGATGGTGCGCACATGTTGCGCATAATGGAGGGCTTTGGCGCGCACCTCTTCCTTGGGCGTGGCAATGAAGTCCAGGATCGCCTTGGCTGCGGCTGTGGGATCGGCTGATTTGTACAGCCACCCTTCGCACAAGCGGGCGTGATCCGCAGCGCCGCCACGATCCGGCATGATGAGGGGCAGGCCGGCCGCACGCGCCTCACCGCCGACGGTGCAGAACACCTCCGCCTCGCAGCCATGGATCAGAGCATCGCAGCTGGCGAAAAGACGCGCGACTGCCTGCCTGTCCGAGATTGGTGAGAGCAGATGGACGTGCGGGATTTGCGCGGCGGCGCGGGCCACACGCGCGCGATCGCGCCCATCGCCGGCAATCACGAGGCCGACCGGCGCCTTGTTCCCCGCCATGGTCACGGCCTGGATCACCATAGGCCAGCGCTTCTCCGGGCCGTGCCGCCCAGCCCCCAGCAGCAGCGTTGCTTCGGGCGGCAGGTCGCAGCGCGCAAGGAGGCGCGCGCGCAACTCTTCATCTCGAAAGTCCGGAGAGAAAATGCCTGGCTGGACGCCCATGGGATTGGTCACGACCCGTTTCATCCCACCCGCCAGCAGGCGATTGGTCTGGTCCTCGCCAGTCGTGATCGAGCCGTCGAACAGCTGGTCCATTCGCTTAAGGTGGCGCCAGAACATGCCGAAAGCGCGGTCAATGGCCGGACGGGGCAGGAAAGGATCGAACCAGCGATAGGCATAAGCCGACATGGGATCGGCATGCATCACCAGCGCCCGCGGTGCTTTGCCTGGCCACTCACCTACAAAGCGGGCGCTGCGCCAGGGCGAGGAGCATTCGACGACGTCGGGTTCGAGTTGGCTCAGCGTATCGTGCAACGTGTCGACGTCGCGGAAATAATGGTAACGCCGGTCCAATGGAAATTGAGGGTTCTCCAGGTAGATGATCCGCGCATTGGGGCCATGATCCTCAACGCGGAACCCCGGCCCTGGTGCGATCACCACCACCTCATGCCCCGCCGCAGGTCCGGCGAGAAGCTTGCGGTCGATGTAGGTTTTTACGCCGCCTCCATAGGGCGTGTAGAAGGCGGCGACATCCACAATGCGCATGGATGTCACCCGGCGCGGGCGCACATGGCGTCCACCTTGTCGCGCGATCCTGCCATCAGGCCCGCTTTTCTTTTCTGCCAACCCTGATCGTGGCGAGATCACCAATGGCCAGCACCGCACCGATGACGAGATGGGTCAGCAGGATGAGGGTGGTGATGAGCGCGATGAGAATGTGGATCTCGCTGTCTTGCCCGACCGCGAACACGGCGACCGCTGCGAAGATGATATCCTTGTTGCTGATCAGTGGCAGGCGCGAGAGCAGCATTCGCACCGTGGCCAGCACCAGCCACCACCCCAGCGCCACGTCCGGCAGGGCCAGGCTCCACACCACCGCGAGCAGGACGTTGCCGACCAGCAGTCGCGCGAAATGCAGGCCGGAAATGGCCCAGAGTTGCGTGCGCGTGAGGCTGAAGATGCGCTTGCTGAACACGAAAACCAGCAGGGAGACGACCATGATGACGCCGACCGATGCGGCCAGGGCGGAACTGGTGATGCCGAGGTTCAGGCTCTTCGCATAAGGATAGACCAAGGCCATCATCGCGAGCGTGAAGATGTTGGACACCACGGCGGAGAGGATCGCGACGTCCTTGACGGCGCCGAAGGGCGAACCCTCCATTTTGATCTTCTTGCGTGCCCAACTGTAGAAATAGGCCTCGCCGAGATAATCGACGATCAGCTCGTTGGTGACGTTCTTGCGCGCAAGGGCGACGAGGCCTTCGCCCGGAATATGCCAAAGCCAGCGGAAGATGATGAAATCAAAGGCCAGGCCCGTGAAATAATAGCCGAAAAAGGCGACCCAGAACAAAGGATTGGCCGGGATGGTCTGCAACAGATCGTCAAGGCGGAACGAGCGGAACTGCCAGATGACAACCGCAAGAATGGCAATGGACAGCGCCGGGGTGATCCACACCCACCACGAGGTCTGGCGGACAGGAAGCGGGATCGGGTCTTTGGAAGGATCGTCGCTCGACGGAGCAGGGGCTGGTGTCTGCATGTGTGTTTGCTTACTTGATAAGGCCCGATCGCGTCCGCGCTGCGGATAGCAACAATCTGGCCGGGGTCAAAGTCTATTTCCCCACAACACGGCGGAAGAGGGCGATCCACTTCTCTAGCGTCGCCTCCATCGTGAACAGGGATGCACGCGCGCGCATGGCGGATATCTGCGGCTTCTGGTCGCACACGCGATCCATGGCGGCGGCGAGAGCCGAGACATCCTTGATTGGAACCAGCGTGCCCACATCCTCCATCATCATCGGCATGGCGATGGTGCAATCCGTCGCGACGATGGGAATGGCGGCTGCCAGCGCCTCCGCGATGACCGCCGGCACGCCTTCGAAGTCCGAGGACAGGATGAAGGCGTCGGCCTGCGCAAACCAGGGGTCGACAGGGTTGTGATGGCCGGGAAGGCTAAGCTGCGCGGCGACGCCGAGCGCCTGCGCCTTCGCTTCCAGTGTGGCGCGGAGGGGGCCTTCACCCACGATCGTCAGCCGGTCGTCCGGCCGCGCGATCCGTGCAAAGGCATCCAGCAGCAGCTCGAAGTTCTTTTGCGGGAAGAGGCGCCCCACGCCGAGGAAATGCCGGCCCGGGTGATTGCGGGGCGTGGCGTCGCGCAGAGTGGCCAGACGCTGCGCCACCGCCGCCGTCATCGAGGCATTGTGAATGATGGCGATCCGCTCAGGTGGGACGCCCATCTCGGTTTCGATCTCGTCACGAACCGGCGGCGCCATCGCGACAACAGCCGCATAGATATGGCTGTGGCCATGCATGATGAACCGGCTCAGCCGCCGTCGCAGCGGGCTGCTGTGGCGCTCGTCGAGGCTGTTGCTCGGGCGCAGCACGATGGGCGGGCAGCTCTTGCCCAGAACAAGGCGCGTGACCGCAGCCACCGCCATCAGCCCGTTGCTGGGGAAGAACAGCACATCGGGCTTCAACCGCCGCACAATGCCCGGCAGCTTGATCATCATCCAGAGGCTCTCGGTCTCGATCCGCGCGAGCCGGCCCGGGGGCGGGATGATATAGGGGACGTCCGGCGCCTCTTCCTGCAGCCGGCCTTCCCACCGGCCAAGCGCGATGCGGGCATCGAGCCCAGCCTCTCGCCAGGCCTTGGTAAAGCGCAGCAGATCGCGCTCGACCCCGCCCGGTTCGAGGCTGTGGAGCACGCTCAGGACGAACAACGGCCTCTCGTCACCCATCAGGCGGCAAGATCCGCGTAGCGCGCGGGCGTGTGAGTGCGCATGAACTTGCTGTAGGTCGCGTCGATGCTGTCGAGCAAAGCGGGTACGGTGGTGTCAGGCGGATGCACCGCGATGCGAGCATTGGGCAGCGCCCAGGGCGCGGCGCGGGCGGCGGCGGCGACGATCAGCGAACTGGCGATCCTGCCCTTCGTGCGGCTGGCCCAGGTGATGACCGGCCCCTTGGCGACGACAAGGCCCGTTTCCGGCTGCCAGACCTTGAGATGATCCTCGGCGAGCGGGAAGCCGCAATCGGCGAGCGCCTGCAGGCTATCCTGCGAGTAGAGCCAGGCCGGGGCGATGAACCCGGTCACGGGCCGGCCGATAGCGTCCTCCACGATCGGGCGACCACGCTCCAGCCGGCGACGCGCTTCCTCCCGCGAGAGCTGCGCGAACTCACCGGCGCCGGCCGTCATGTGCTTCTGCATGAAGCCCTTTTCGCGGGCATCGTCGCGGTGGCACCAGCCGTGCAGAAACATTTCCACCCCGGCATCGGCCCAACGGCGCAATTTGCCGGCAAAGGCGGCATTGCCGGCGAGCGGCGCCTTGTCTTCGAAATCGGGCACCACCAGCATGGCGATGCGCGGACCACCGAGCAGGCCGCTCAGGCGGTCGAACAGCGCATCGACTTCGCTTTCAAAATGCGGCGTCACATCATGGATCGAGGCGAGCAAACGAGGCATGGGCGAGCCGTTACACCCTTTCCCGCGCGCCGTCACGCCCCACCGCATGGGGCAGAGTCAGAAGGCGCGGGTGATGCCCAGATCCACGGTCGTGCGCCGATAATCGTAGATGCCGACCGTCGAGATATTACGCTCATAGGCCAGCCGCACGACCGGCGAGAAGCCTGCCACCTCGATCTGGCGGAAGGTCGCGCCGACCGATCCGCGCAGAAACCACTCCTTGCGGCGCTCCGGGAACAGAGCCAGCCGGGCATCGGCTTCTAGCCGCCGCACCGTGGCATTGGCGAACAGGGTCGTTCGGCCCATGTCCCGCCAGCCGAGCAAGGTCGCCCCGCCCGAGGCGGTCGCATAGCCGGGATCGCGCGCGGTCTGCCGCGTGCCGCTCAGCTGAATGCCGACGCCGCTGCGGGCAGACAGCGCGCGCTCGATGCCGGCGCTCAGATTGTAGAGCGCGCCATCCTGCAGGGCGTTGCGATTGTAATGGGACCGGCCGTAGGAAAAGCCGACATCGCTTTGCGCCCGCCGCCCGATGCGCTGCGTCCAGCGGAGATCGGCCGTCTCCGTGCGAGCATAAGCCTTGCCGCCATAAGTGCGCCAGGTGACGCCGGCAGAAGGCATGAGGCGGCTGCGCCCCCGTTGCCACTCCAGCCCCAGCAGGGCACTGCCGGAAAGGTCGTTGAACTGACTGGCGCGATAGAAGGTGCCATCGCCCGAGAGCCGCGGCACCAGCGTCAGTCCCTGGCCCAGCCCGACACGGGCATAGACCTGCCCTGAGAGGCGCAGGCCAATGCCCGATTGCTCCCGCGCATCCTCATCCAGCGTGAGCGGGGCGATGACCGTATCCAGCTCCTTGGCATCGGTGGCGCGGTTGATGTTGCTGTCCGGCGCCATGGCCAGTTCGAAATTGCCGCCGAAGCGCCGGTTGGAGCGCAGTGCGGCGGCGAACCGATCCACCACCTGCTGCACGTCCGGCGGCAAGCCATTGGCTTGCGCCTGCCGCAATTGCTGGCGGGCGCGGCTTTCATCGCCCATTGCCGCCAGCACGCGCGCGAGTTCCAGCCGCACGCGGGTCGCGCCCGGCTCCTCATCCAAGATAGCGCGGAAGGCGAGGGCGGCATCGGTCTGCCGGCCCTGCTCATCGAGCATCATGCCCAGGCGAAAGCGCGCTTCGGAGCGGACCTTGAGATCAGGATCGCGGGCAAGCGCACGATAGATGGTCTCGGCATCCTCCAGCCGCCCCGCGACGCGCGCCTGATCGGCGAGGTCGAACAGTTGCGCAGCATTGAGGCCGGAGATGGACCTGGCGTCTTCGGAAACGGTCGGCGTGCTGCCAGCGGGCGGTTGGGCCTGCGCCTGCGCTTCCAGCGGGGCATGCAGGCACAGGCCTGGGATCAGCCCCAGCCAACTCAGTCGTCGCAATGTCATGGCAGGCCCTTGCCGGTGCGCTATGGACAAATCAATTGGTGCGTTTGCCCACCGTCGCGCCGCTTAGATAATATGTGCTGCTGGTATCGCCCGGCGCGGTCTGGAAGCCGAAGGTGCCGCCGATCTCCGTCGCCGTCGGGCCGTAGAGAGCGCCCTCGAAGAAGCCGAGATAGGCATTGCTGCCGTTCACGACGTCCGCCGTCAGTCCGGCGTCGATGTCCATGACCCCGCGGTCGAAGGTAAACGTGCCGAAATTGCGGGTGCTGCCGTCGAAATTGCTCTTGCCGATCGGGTTGAGCGAGCCAGTGAATGTGCCGGCGCCGAAATTGACGGCGAAGTTGCTCGTTCCGCTCAGCGCATAGGTCGCGCCGCCGCCGAACTGCGCCGCCGTGCCGCGAATGATGCCCGTGAAGCTGCCCGATCCGGTCGGGATCTGGAAGCCGTTGGTGCGGATTCCCCAGGCGAACCAGCGGTCGAGCCGGTCGCTGCCCGGTGCTTGCGCGCGCTCCCAGCGCCCGAAGCTCGCATAGCTGAGCGCAATGGCGGTGTTGCCCGCGCCGGCCTTGTTGAGCGAGAGCGTGTAGGACAGGCCATCCCCGCCGGTGATCTTGTAGACCGCGAGTGCATTCGAGGAGGCCGCCGAGTCCAGGCTGGCGGAACCGAATGTCGTGTCGATGCCCCGGTCGCTATCCTGATAGCGGTAGCTGCCCTGCGCGGCGTTGTAGGTGAACAGCCCGTTGGAGCGGAGCAGTGCTGCATTGTTCGCGCTGTTTCCGCTGCCCATATCGGTCAGGCTGAGCTGGCTGAACCGGTGCTCGAAGCTGTCGTCGAACTGCAGGGCGGTGAGCGACATGTTAAGCCCGGCCACTGTGCTGTCCTGCCGGCCCAGCATATAGCCGGCGGTCACCTCGCCGTCGGCGCTATAGAGATACCAGGTCGCGCCGACTTCCTCGCCATTGGGCCCGTAGAAGCGACCGTCCCAACCGCCGTTGAAGCGCTTGCCGTCATCCATGAAGAAGTTGCCGGAAAAGGCGGTGGTGCCACTGGTCAGCGCTGCCTCACCGAAATAGGCGCCGATGCCCTTGATGAGGCCGGTGTCCACGTCGATCGTGGTCAGCACGCCGCTGCTGGTCAGGGCGCCGCTCTGGAAGTCGATCTGCAGGGCGCCGCTCCCCGCGACCGCAAAGGGAGAATCGATCGCCCGCGCACCGACGAGGCTCACGGCATAACGCCCGGTGCCGGATGGCTGGAGCTGGCCGGCAGGCGTCTGGATGCCATAAGTGAACGGATCATAGGTGAAGTCGAGGGTGTTACCGGAGACCGTGGCGCGCTCCCATGCGCCGCCGCCGACATAGCGATAGGTCAGTTCTCCCGATGTGCCGGGCCGTGTCAGCGTCAGTGCCTCGCTGGTCGTGCCGAGCTTCTGGAAGCTGATAAACGCCGGGGATCCGGACGCGACCAGATCGGCTGGGGCGAAGGTGGCGCTGCGGTTGGCCGTGGCGATGGAATAGCTCTGCGTGGCGGCGTTATAGGAGATCGAGAGCGTGCCCCGGGCCGACTGGCCATTCTCGACCGGCCGCTCATCGGCATAGAAGCGGCCGGAAAGATTGCCGCCATTGCTGGTGAACGTCTGGCTCTGCAGCGGCCCCATCAGGCTCGTATTCGGCCCGACAATCGGGTTCGGGCTGGGGGCGGGCGCCGGCGTCGGGGTGGGGGTCGGCGTCGGCGTGGGAGTGGGAGTCGGTGTCGGGGTAGGTGTGGGAGTCGGCGTAGGGGTAGGCGTCGGGGCCGGCGTCGGTGTCGGGGTAGCTGTGGGAGTCGGCGTCGGTGTCGGGGTCGGCGTGGAATTGACGCCGCCCGCTCCACCGCCTCCGCAGGCGGTGGTCAGAAGAGTGATGAGGAGGGGCATAGCCCACTTGCTCTGCTTGACCATGACGGGGCGAAACTCCGGATTAATGAGCGCGAGACGGTTCGAGGGTTCGTGTCCGGACGTTGGCCAAATATAATTGACGAAAAGTTTATCATCTTGGAACTGGGTCCGTTTTTGAGATGGTTGGAGGCGAAGTCGGTAAAATTTCACCGCAAATTTGCGCCTCGGGGTGCCGCACGGCGCGTTAACCATCTTCCGGGCTTCCCTGCCGGGTTACAATGGTTAACAGTTCTTAACTATGAGACGCGCCCCCGTTCTGACTCACGAAGAGGCGAGACATCCGTTTCGCCAGTCGCTTCCCCGCCATGTGTTCCGGCCTGCGCCGGACGCGACGTCGCAAGCCCGCCCTGCGCCGGACGAAGACAAGGACTGGAAGTTGTTTGTGCTGAGCTTCGCGGCGTTCTTTACGGTCGCCTACACGTTCATCGTGTGAGGACTCAGCGGCCGCCGGCTTCCCGCGCGGCTGCCAGGTCCGCTTCGCACGCCCGGTGAAGCTTCAGCGCCAGCAGGGCGCAGATGCCGCACATGCCACACATGATGAGCAGTGCTTCCCGGTTGCTCAGGCCCGCGCTGGTCGCGGCCATGATGACGAGCGCGCCGAAGACCATCGCGCCTGAGTTGACGACATTGTTGGCGGCGACTGTCCGCGCGGTCTGGTCCTTGCTCACCGTGGTGGTGAGGAAGGCGTAGAGCGGCACAACGAACATGCCGCCGAACGTCGCGATGCCGAACAAAGCGATCACGATGCGCCAGCTATGTGGTGCGGCGAGAAAATCGCGGACCGTATAGAGCGTATCGGCGGGCGCGCGGACCCAGTCGCCGGAGGCATAGGAGAAGAACCAGATGAAGCCGGCCATCATCAGCACCGAGATGGGGGAGTAACGGGCGGAGACGACGCCACCGAGCAGGCGGTTGACCGCCACCGATCCTACCGCCACGCCGATCGAGAAGATCGCGAGGAACATGCTCGCGACTTCCTTGGTCGCGGTGAACTCATTTTTCACCAGCGGCGGGAAGATGATGACCAGCACCGTGGCGATCATCCAGAAGAAGCTGATCGACATGATCGCCAGGAACAGGCGGCGGATGTGCATGGTTGCCGAGATCAGGCGCCAGGAGGCCCGGAAGATATTGTAATCCATGTCGATCGGCGGCCCGACGCGCGGGGCGGGCGGCACCATGCGGCCCGAGAGGTAGCCGATCATCGCGATGATGAGGACGCCGCACGCCGCGGCGGTCGGGCTGATCCAGCCCGCGACGATCGTCCCGGTCAGAATGGCGATATAGGTGCCGGCTTCGACGAGCCCCGTCCCGCCGAGCACCTGATCCTGCTCCAGATGCTGAGGGAGAATCGCATATTTGATCGGCCCGAAGAAGGTCGAGTGAACGCCCATCGCCAGCAATGCGGTCAGCATGAGGCCAACGCCGGTCATTGGGTGCCGCGCGCTCACCAGCAGGCCGGCCGCACCGACCGTCATGATCAGGATTTCCGCGAGCTTGACCGTGCGGATGATCCTGGACTTGTCGATATTGTCCGCAAGCTGGCCGGAGAGCGCCGAGAGCAGGAAGAAGGGCAGCACGAACAGCCCGGTCGCGACCGCATTGAACGCCGATTCCTGCTGCGGGTCCTGAAACACGCCATAGGTCGCGAACAGGATCATCGCAGTCTTGAAGAGATTATCGTTGAAGGCCCCGAGGAACTGAGTGACGAACAGGGGCAGAAACTTCCGGTGGCCGAGCAGCCGCAGGGATGCCTGCATAAGTGCGTGAACTCTTGTGATCCGGCCGGACTCGCGCCGTCGCCGGGCTTCTAGCGGCGAAATGGGCAGCTGAAAAGACATTGGATGCCGCATCGCGCAGCCCCTTGTCTGCGCTCGGCGGCTGTGGCACCCGCATTGTCGTGAAGTTCTTGCCAAACATTCTCACCCTCTCGCGGATTCTCGCCGTGCCCCTGCTTGTGGCCCTGCTGTGGCCGGCGGATTCGGTCCATGCCTGGCGCATCGGCTATCTCGCGGCGTTTGCGCTTTACTGCCTGATGGGCATTACCGATTATTTCGATGGCTATCTCGCTCGCGCGCAGGGCACGGTCTCCAAGCTCGGCGTGTTCCTCGATCCGATCGCGGACAAGATCATGATCGGCGCGGTGATTCTCATCCTGTGTGCCAACCAGAACATCAACGGCGTCCATATCATCGCCGCGCTCGTGATCCTGCTGCGGGAGATTGCGGTCTCCGGCCTGCGGGAGTTTCTCGCGGGCCTGCGGATTTCCGTCCCGGTTTCGCGCCTCGCGAAATGGAAGACGGCGTTTCAGCTTGTGTCGCTGGGCGCGCTCATTCTGGCGGGCGGATTGCCGCACATCGCGTTCATCCAGCTTGCCGGCCTCGTCACCCTGTGGGCGGCAGCGTTGCTGACCCTGCTTACCGGCTGGGATTATCTGCGCGCCGGCCTCAAGCACATGACGGTCTGAACATGGCCGACATCACGATTCTCTATTTCGCCTGGGTGCGCGAGCGGATCGGCGTGGATGAGGAGAAGCAGCCCGTGCCATCGCCGGAGACGACCGTTGCGCAACTTCTCGATGCCTTGGCAGCCGGTAGCGCTGGTCATGCGGCGGCCTTTGCTGACCGAGCGCGTCTGCGCGCGGCGCTGGACCAGAAGTTCGTGCCCTTGGACACTGCCATCGGCCAGGCGCGCGAGCTGGCGATCTTTCCGCCCGTGACCGGTGGCTGACGCCACCCCCTCGATCTCGCTGCGCGTCACGGCGGAGGATTTCGATCCCGGCCGCGAGCTGGCCCGGCTGGAAGGCCTGGAGGGCGGCGGGATCGCGAGCTTTACGGGGCTGGTGCGCGATGATGGCGGGCTGCGCGCGCTCCGGCTGGAGCATTATCCCGCGATGACGCAAGCACAGATCGGAGCGGTGGTCGAAGAGGCCTGCGCCCGCTGGCCGCTGCTCGGCGTGACGGTGATCCACCGGTTCGGTGAACTGCCGGTCGGCGCGCGGATCGTCTTCGTTGGCACCGCCTCGGCCCACCGCGTCGCTGCGCTCGAATCCTGTGCGTTTCTCATCGACTGGCTGAAAGTCTCAGCGCCCTTCTGGAAGCAGGAAATCCGGCATGACGGCTCGGCCGGCTGGGTCGAAGCGAAAGGCGCCGACGACGCGCGCGCCGCGATCTGGCGGCAGGGGCGGCTGGACCCGATCTGACGGCCGCCGCGCTCAGGCGGCCTCGGCTGTCTCCTGCTGGCTGGTCGCGGCGTTGCGCAGAATGTCAGCCATCAATCGGAAGTCGGCTTCTCGCGGCGAGTTGCGCCGCCAGACCAGGGCGATCTCGCGATGGGCGCTCGGCGACTGGATCGGCCGCGCGGTGATCTTGGTGTTGGCAAGAATGCCGCCCCTTATCGCCATGTCCGGCAGCAAGGTCAGCCCCAGGCCATTATCCACCATTTGCACCAGCGTATGCAGCGACGTGCCGGTGATGGTCGCCTCGGTGCGCAACTCCGCGCGGTTGCAAGCAGCCAGCGCATGTTCCTTCAGGCAGTGGCCATCCTCCAGCAGCAGCAGGCGGTTGCCGTCGATCATCTCGGGCGTGATCAGGGCCGGCGGATCGCGTGGATCGTCCTTGGGGAAGGCCACGAACAGCGCATCATCGAACAGCACCTCGATTTCCGCATCGCCGCAGGGAAAGGGCAGGGCGAGCAGCACGCAATCTGCATGGCCGTGGCGCAACGAGTCGAGCGCCGCGTGGCTGGTTTCCTCGCGGAGATAAAGCTGCAGCGCCGGGCGCTCTTCGCGCAATTTGGGCAACAGCCGGGGGAGGAGAAACGGTGCAATAGTCGGGATGACGCTCATCCGCAATTCGCCGACCAGCGGCGTGCCGGAGGCCTGCGCAATGGCGGCAAGTTCTTCGGCCTCGCGCAGCACGCGGTGGGCCTTGGTGACGATGCGGTCGCCCAGCGCCGTGAAGCGCACGATACGGCGGGTTCGCTCGACCAAGGTGACGCCGATAAGCGATTCCAGTTCGCGGATGCCTGCCGAGAGGGTGGACTGGGTGACGAAGCACGCATCCGCCGCACGCCCGAAATGGCCATGTTCCTTCAGCGCAACCAGATATTGGAGCTGCTTGAGGGTCGGCATGTAGATCGACATTGATCGCCCTTTCCGCTGGAAAGGGACAATTTAATCGATCTAGCCGATCAGTTCAAGCGAGCGCAGGATGCCGTACCCGGTCGTCAGAGTCAGTACGCAACCGACCATGATGAGCAGAGGCCGGGCTGGAACATGCTTGGCGATCCAGGCGCCGAGCGGCGCCGCCAGCACGCCGCCAATCAACAGGCCGGTCGTGGCGGTCGTGAACGTCTCCCAGCCGAGATGGACGAGGAAGGTGATGCTGATCGACAGCGTCAGGAAGAACTCGACCGTGTTGACCGTGCCGATGGTGTGGCGCGGGCTGGTGCCCTGGATCAGCAAGTTCGAGGTCACGACCGGACCCCATCCGCCGCCACCGGAGGCATCAAGAAAGCCGCCGAGGAGGCCGAGCGGGGACACGAACCGGGGGTCGCGCACATGCGCCTCGGTATGACGCAGCCCGCGCCACAGCAGCCAGAGTCCGATAAAGGCAAGGTAGGAGAGGATATAGGGCCGGATCAGCTCGCCATCGATATTCGAGAGGAAATAGGCGCCCGCAACGCCGCCGATCATCCCGGGAACCACCAGCTTCCAGAACAGCTTCCAGTCGACATTGCCATGCAGAACATGGCTGATCGCGGAGACGGCGGTGGTGCAGGTCTCCGCGGCATGAACGCTGGCGGAGGCTGCCTTGGGCGGAACACCGAGCGCGAGCAGGAGGCTGCTGGAAATGACGCCATAGGCCATGCCGAGCGCGCCATCGATTATCTGCGCACCGAAGCCGACGGCCACGAAGGGCAACAGCATCAGCGCAAAATCCATCCAGGCGTCGGGCAAGGGCAAGCCTTTCTCAATTAACTCACTGGACAATAGGCCCGCCGTTTCCGGCTTGGCAAGGAAATTGTCCTTGGGCCTAATCCTGGCAACGCTCTAGAAATTTCAACGCATCGCGACTAGATAGCTGCTCTTGTCGGCCAGCAAGGGACGCTTTGCCATGGGGCTTTTGTCCTATCTCGATTCCGTGAAAGAGCGCGATCCCGCGCCGCGCTCGCGGCTGGAAATCCTTATTTATCCAGGAGTCTGGGCGCTCGGCCTGCATCGGGTCGCGCATCAGCTGTTTCGCTGGCGGCTCTTCTTCCTTGCGCGTCTGGTCAATCATTTTTCCCGCTTCCTGACCGCGATCGACATTCACCCGGGTGCGACGATCGGAAAGAATTTCTTTATCGATCACGGCTTCACGGTCATCGGCGAAACGGCGCTGATTGGCGACAATGTCACCATCTACCAGTGCGTGACGCTGGGCGGCACCGATCCGGCGAATGGAATCGCCGGCAAGCGCCACCCGACGATCTGCGACGGCGCGATCATCGGATCGGGCTCGCAGGTGCTCGGCCCGATCACCGTGGGTGAGCGCGCGCGGGTGGGGGCCAATGCCGTGGTGACCAAGGACGTGCCGGCGGGCGCGGTAATGATCGGCATTCCAGCCCGCGCGACGCTGGTCGATGCCAAGGAATATCAAAAGCCGTTCACGCCTTATGGTACGCCCTGCAGCGAGACCTACGATCCGGCGACGCAGAAGCTGGAAATCCTCCAGTGCGAGGTCGAAGTGCTGCGCAAGCGGTTGGCGGATCTGGTCGCCGAGCAGGAAGCCCGGCGCGCGGACGGCGCTGACGGCCAGTCCCGCACCTCGGCTTGATGAGCAACGTCACACCATTTCCTCCCCGGCCCACACCGGCCAATAGCCCGCCCACGCAGACGAGTTTCGACCGACTGGAACTCTCGCGCATCATGGATCTGTACGGACGCATGGTCGCGGCCGGGCAGTGGCGCGATTATGCCATCGATCTCAATCGGGACGTCGCGATCTTTTCCGCCTTCCGCCGCACGGCGGAACGCCCGGAGGTGCGCATCGAGAAGCGCCCGTCTCTGCGCAACCGTCAGGGCATGTGGGCGCTGATCGGCGAGAATGGCGTGATCCTGCGCCGGGGGCAGGAACTGGCCGGAATTCTGGCGCCTGTCGAACGCCGGCTGATGAAGCTGATCGAGGATTAGGGGCAGGCGCGTCGCCGCCAGGTCTCTCACCCGACTGTCGCAAAACTGTCATCAAACTGTCATACCGGCGTCCGACATTTGAACGGAGCATGGACCTTGCGATTTCCCCTGATGGCGGCGCTTCTCGCTGCGAGCGCGCTGACGATACCCGCGCCCGTGCTGGCCCAGGCCTCCTCGCAAGCCTCTGCCCCGGATGACGTCGCCGCGCTGCGGGCAGAAATTACGCGGCTAAGAGCGCAGCTTGAGAGCATGGAGGCCCGGCTCGGCAAGGTCGAGGGCACACAGGACGCGTCCTCCACGCCGTCCGCGACCCCCGAGGCGGCGGTCGCCTCTGCCCAGACTGCCACTCCCGCGCCCGCAGCGAGCGCCAAGCCGGATGCGCAGCTCAGCTGGCGTGGTGCGCCCCAATTTAGCGGCGAGGGCGGGCTTTCTTTCAAGCCCCGCGGTCGGCTGCAACTCGATACCAACGTCGTTTCCCGCCCGGATGGCATCAATGCGCCCACTTTGGGCTGGTCGGCCGACGTGCGCCGCGCCTATCTGGGTGCGGACGGCACGCTGGGTGGCGGCTTTGGCTATCGGCTGGAGCTGGATTTCGCGTCCGGCAGCGCGCAGTTCACCGACGCCTGGCTCACTTATGAGCGAGGGCCGCTTACGCTGACGGTCGGGCATCACCGCATCACCACGCTGGAAGATCTGACCAGCGATCTGGAAACCAGTTTCCTCGAGCGCGCGGCCTATACGCAGGCCTTCGGTCTGGAGCGGCGGCTGGGGCTTTCGGCCACCTATCGAAACGGCGACGTGATGCTCTCGGCCGGCGCCTTTGCAGATGATCTCGCGGCGCTCGGCACGTCGGGCGTCACCAGCAACAGTTATGCGCTGGATGGCCGGCTGGTGTTCATGCCCAAGCTCGGCGACACGCAACTTCATATTGGCGGCTCGCTGCATCACCGGGAGCTGAACGATCTGACCGACGTCCTCCAATATCGCGCCCGGCCCGGCGCGCGGACGACCGATGTCCGCTTTGTCGACACCGGCCTGTTCAGCGCCAGCGCGGAGACAGGCTATGGCCTGGAATTCGCGGCCTTGCGGGGACGGTGGCATGTGGCGGCGGAAGGCTTCTGGCAGCAGGTGGCGCGGCCCGGCCTTGCCGATCCGACCTTCTTTGGTGGTTATGGGGAAGTCGGCTACATCCTCGCTGGCGCCTCCGGCCGGGGCTATCGCAACGGCGCCTTCGGCTCGATCAAGCCCACACGCGGGCTGGACAAGGGCGGCTCGGGCGCCTGGCAGCTCAACCTGCGCTATGACTGGCTCGATCTCGACGATGGCCTGATCAATGGCGGCCGCGAGCAGACCTACGGCGTGTCACTCATCTGGGTGCCGATCGAGCGGGTGAAGTTCCTGGCCAATTATCTGCGCGTCGAAGTGCGCGATACGCCCGTCGTCGCCGGCACGCGGGACGATTATGGTAGCGACGTGTTCGGTCTGCGCGCGCAGTATGAGTTCTGACGGCCGGCGGGACCGCGCGTTTCTAAAGGCGCGCGGTCAGGCGGCGTCGGCATCCAGCGAATAGCCGGCTGAGCGGACGGTGCGGATGATGTCCGGCAGGCCGCCGGCATTCACCGCCTTGCGCAGCCGGCGAATATGGACATCGACGGTGCGCAGTTCGATCTCGCTGTCCTGCCCCCAAACGCTGTCGAGCAGGCGCTCGCGGGAGAACACCCAGCCGGGATGTTCGAGCAGATGGCGCAGCAGGCGGAATTCGGTGGGGCCGAGGGCCACGAGTTGCCCCGCGCGCCGCACCTTGTGGGCCACCGTATCCATTTCCAGATCGGCAAAGGTCAGAACCTCGCCGGCGAGGGCAGGGCGGACGCGGCGCAGCACCGCATTCACGCGGGCGATCAACTCGCGGGGGCTGAACGGCTTGGTCACATAATCGTCAGCGCCCGTTTCCAGGCCGCGCACGCGATCTTCCTCTTCACCGCGGGCGGTGAGCATGATGATCGGCACATTGGCCGTCTCTGGCATCCGCCGCAGTCGCCGGCAGACCTCGATGCCGGAGAGATTCTCCACCATCCAGTCGAGCAGCACGATATCCGGCGTGCTCTCCTGCGCCAGAATAAGCGCTTCCTCGCCGTCGGGCGTCTGCGTGACGTCGAAGTCTTCGCGCTGGAAGTGCCAGATGAGCAATTCCGCCAGCGCTGCATCGTCCTCGACGAGCAACATCTTTGCGCGGACCACCACTCAGTCCTCCGCCAGCAGGTCGACTGACGTTCCCTTCTCCCGCTCCGGCGGCTTGGCTCCGGTCGCGACATAATGGACCATCTCGGCGATGTTGGTGGCGTGGTCGCCGATGCGCTCCAGATTCTTGGCGATGAAGAGCACATGCGCGCTCTCGGAGATCATCTTCTGGTTCTCCATCATGAACGTCACCATGGTGCGGAAGATGGAATTGTAGAAATCGTCCACCGCCCGGTCCCGCTCGATCACGGCCAGCGCCTGCTGCGCATCGCGCGCGGCAAAGGCATCGAGCGCGGACTTGACCATCTCGCGGGCGATCTGCGCCATGGAGGGGAGCAGCGAGAGCGGCTCCATGCGGCTGGAGGCCGTCACCGTCTCCACGCGCTTGGCGATGTTCTTGGCATAGTCGGCCATGCGCTCGACGATGCCGGCGATCTTGAGCACCGCGATGATCTCGCGCAGATCGTCCGCCATTGGCGCGCGCAGCGCGATGGTCTGCACGACCAGCCGCTCGATATGCGCGTCCAGCTCGTCGATCCGCGCGTCGCCGGCAACGACGCTCTTGGCGAGCGCCACATCGCGTGTCGTCAGCGCCTTGATGGCATTGTCGATGGCATCCTCGGTGAGGCCGCCCATCTCGGCGATCAGCGCCCGCAGGGCGTTGATGTCGTCGTCGAAGGCCTTGAGCGTGTGTTCCGTCATAGCTCGTTCCTGTCCATCCAATCGGCCGATGTCAGCCGTAGCGTCCGGTGATGTAATCCTTGGTGCGCTCTTCTCGCGGGTTGGTGAAGATTTCGGTCGTCGGTCCCTGTTCCACAAGCTTGCCCAAGTGGAAGAAGGCCGTCCGCTGGGAGACGCGCGCCGCCTGCTGCATGTTATGCGTTACGATCACGATGGCGTAGTTGCCGCGCAGCTCCAGGATCAGCTCCTCAATCTTGGCGGTGGCGATCGGGTCGAGCGCCGAGCAGGGCTCGTCCATCAGGATCACTTCCGGGTCCACGGCAATCGCGCGGGCGATGCACAGGCGCTGCTGCTGGCCGCCGGAAAGGGCGGTGCCGCTCTCGTTGAGGCGGTCCTTCACTTCCTCCCACAGGCCGGCGCGGCGCAGCGACTTCTCCACGACCTGATCGAGATCACTCTTGCTGGCGGCAAGGCCGTGGATGCGCGGGCCATAGGCGATGTTCTCATAGATCGACTTGGGGAAGGGATTGGGTTTCTGGAACACCATGCCCACCCGCGCGCGCAGCTGCACGACGTCCATGCCAGAGGCGTAGATATCCTCGCCGTCGAGTGTGATCTCGCCTTCCACCCGTGCGCTCGCCACCGTGTCGTTCATGCGGTTGAGCGTGCGAAGAAAGGTGGACTTGCCGCAACCCGAGGGGCCGATGAAGGCGGTCACATGATCCAGGTCCACGTCGATCGAGACATTGTCGATCGCCTGCTTCTCGCCATAGAAGACCTTGACGCCGCGAGCGGACATCTTGGGTGCGCTGGTCTGAATATCGGCCATTACCATTTCTTCTCGAATTTGTTGCGCAGGAAGATCGCGATGCTGTTCATCGTGAGCAGGAACGCCAGCAGCACGATGATCGCGGCGGAGGTCTTTTCAATGAAGCCCCGGCCCACTTCATCCGACCACAGGAAGATCTGGACCGGCAGCACGGTGGCGGGATCGGTGAAGCCGCCCGGCGGCTGCGAGACGAAGGCACGCATGCCGATCATCAGCAGCGGTGCGGTCTCGCCCAAGGCACGGGCCATGCCGATGATGGTGCCGGTGAGAATGCCGGGCAGGGCCAGCGGCAGCACATGGTGGAACACGACCTGCACCGGGGAGGCGCCGATGCCGAGCGCCGCATCGCGGATCGAGGGTGGCACGGCCTTGATCGCATTGCGCCCGGCGATGACGATGACCGGCATGGTCATCAGCGCCAGCGTCATGCCGCCGACCAGCGGCGCGGAGCGGGGCAGGTGCATCACGTTAAGGAAGATAGCGAGGCCGAGCAGGCCGAAGATGATCGAGGGCACCGCCGCCAGATTGTTGATCGACACCTCGATGAGGTCGGTCCAGCGATTGCGCGGCGCATATTCCTCCAGATAGAGCGCGGCGAACACGCCGATGGGGAAGCTCAGCGCAAGCGTGATCACCATCGTGATCAGCGAGCCCTTGAGCGCCCCCCAGATGCCGACCATGGTCGGGTCCGTGCCATCGCTGCCGGTGAGGAAGCCGATGTTGAAGGCGGTGGAGAGCGCGCCGGCATCGCCGAGCTTCGCGACCAATGCCTCGTCGGCAGGTGTGCCGTCGCTCTTCATCGCGACGTCCAAGCCGGTCGAGGCGGGCAGGCTCACCGTGGCCTTGCGCTGGAGAATGGTCGGATCGTTGATGATCGCCTTGCGCAGGGTGAGCACGGCGTTGGGCGAGAGGATCTGGGTCTCGGGGAGGCCGAACGCCTCCCTTGTGGCCTGCTCCAGCACCGCCGGCAGATTGGCACTGGCCAGCGCCTGCTCGGGGTTGGTCGCAAGCACCGCCGGATCGATCAGCGCGGGCGAGCGCGGGAAATCGATGGGCACGGCGACTTCCGTCTGCGTGAAGCCGCGCAGGCCATTGCCCATCATCGAGATGAGCAGGAAGGCGAGGAAGCCGGCCGAAACTAGCACGGCGGCCATGCCCCACAGGCGGAACCGGCGCTCGGCGGCGTAGCGGCGCGCAATGCGACGCTTCATCGCGTCGCCGCGCCAGTCGGTCGGCGCCCGTTCGGCGCGGTCGCTGGCTGCGGCCCGGTCGAGAACAGTCTCGCCGCTCATTCGTAAGCCTCCCGATATTTCTTCACGACCCGCAGGGCGACGATGTTGAGCAGCAATGTGACGACGAACAGCACCAGCCCGAGGGCGAAGGCGGCGAGCGTCTTGGCACTGTCGAACTCCTGGTCGCCGGTGAGCAACTGGACCATCTGGGTGGTCACGGTCGTCACGCTGGAGAAAGGATTGAGGGTGAGGTTGGCGGCAAGGCCGGCCGCCATCACCACGATCATCGTCTCGCCGATGGCGCGGCTCACGGCGAGCAGCACGCCGCCGACAACACCGGGCAGCGCGGCGGGGATCAGCACCTTGCGGATCGTCTCGCTGGTCGTTGCACCCATGGCCAGACTGCCATCGCGCATCGATTGCGGCACGGCGGCAATGCTGTCGTCCGCCATGGAGGAGACGAAGGGGATGATCATGATGCCCATGACGAGACCCGCGGCCAACGCGCTCTCGGAGGAGGCGTTGGAAATGCCGAGCGAAACCGCGAGGCTGCGCAGTGCCGGCGCGACGGTCAGCGCGGCGAAATAGCCGTAGACCACCGTCGGCACGCCTGCGAGCACCTCAAGGATCGGCTTCATCCACTTGCGGGTCGTCGGGCGGGCATATTGGGTGAGGTAGATGGCGCTCATCAGCCCCAGCGGAATGGCGACGATCATGGCGATGATCGCGCCGATGAAGATCGTGCCCCAGAACAGCGGCACCGCGCCGAAGGCGTCCTCATTGCCATAACCCATCGCGGCCGATTGCGGGCTCCAGTTGAGGCCGAGCAGGAAGTTGAGCGGGTTGACCATCGAGAAGAAGCGCATCGATTCAAACACCAGCGAGGCGACGATGCCGGCGGTGGTGACGATGGCGATCAACGAGGCGCCGAGCAGCGACCACATCACCACCTTCTCGACGCGGTGGCGGGCGGTGAAGGCGGGGCGGACGCGGGAGAGGGCATAGGCGCCGCAGGCAAAGGCCAGGATCGCGGCGAGGATCGCGCCCGTGGTCGAATAGCGCATCGTCGCGACGCGATAGGGCTCGACCAGCTCCGTGGCTTGGGGATTGAAGGCGGCCGCCTGCGACCCGGTGGCAATGGACTGTGCTTCGGCGAGGATCGCGTTGCGGGAGAAATCGTCGGTGGGCAGGCTCTGGGCCGCGGGCGTGGCCAGCACGGAGTCCGCGATCAGCGCCGGCATTACATTCGCCCAGACTGCGAGGAAGGCGAAAGCCGGCAGCATGGTCCACAGAGCCACATACCAACCGTGCTGGGTGGGGCGGCTGTTGGTTGCGAGACGACCGACCTCCGCCTGCAGCCGGGTGGCGCGTGCCCGGGCGATGATCCAGCCGATCACCCCAAGCGCGCCTATGATCAGGACGATCATTACGCCGCTCATTCGCTCATACCCCCTTGGCCATTCAACCTGGCAGGAACCGGTGGCGGCAGCGCGCCGTCACCGGTTGGATTGTCCGATCAGTGCAGTTCGTCGCCGTTCAGCACGGTGAGGTTTGCGATGCGCTCGGCATTGGCCGTGCGCACATCCTCGGGCGCGGCGACCATGCCACGGCGGGCCAGCGCACCATCGGGTGCCCAGTTCTTGGCGAAGGCTTCCATATAGGCCTTGAGGCCCGGAATGGCCGCGAGATGGGCCTTCTTCACATAGATATAGAGCGGACGGGCACCGGGATAGGAGCCGCCGGCAACGGTTTCGTAAGTGGCTTCCTGACCGTTGATGGCGATGTCGCGCACCGTGTCGCGATTGGCCTCGAGGAAGGAGAAGCCGAAGATGCCGACTGCATCGGGGTTGGCATTCAGCTTCTGCACGATCAGATTGTCATTCTCGCCGGCATCGACATAGGCGCCGTCCTCGCGGATCTGCGTGCAGAGCTGCTTGTGCTTGTCTTCATCCTTGGCCTTGAGCTCCTTCATGGCCGGGTCGGTGTCGCAGCCCGGGGTCAGGATCAGCTCGGCCAGCGAATCGCGCGTGCCGGAGGTCGAGGGCGGGCCGAAGACGGAGATGGCAATGGCGGGCAGCGCGGGGTCGATGTCCTTCCAGGTCTTGGCCTTGTTCGGGCCCTTGCCATAGGGATTGGCGGCCAGCGCTTCATAGACCTGCTTGGTGGTCAGCGCGATCTTGGGGCCTTTCACGGACTCCGCCAGCGCCAGGCCATCGAGGCCGATCTGGATTTCGATGATCTCGTTGACGCCGTTTGCCTTGCACGCCTCGAACTCGGATTTCTTCATCCGGCGGGAGGCGTTGGCAATATCCGGGTTCTGGGCGCCGACACCCTTACAGAACAGGCTGATGCCGGCACCGGTGCCGGTGGATTCGATGATCGGCGCCTTCATGCCGGGATTGTCATTCTGGAAGAGGCGCACGGCTTCCTGCGCGAACGGATAGACTGTGGACGAGCCGACCGCGCGAATCTGATCGCGCGCGCCGCCACCGGGCTGGTTCTGGCAGGCCGCGAGCATGAGCAGGGACGCGGCGAAAAATGCGTGACGCATGGACTGGTCTCCGGGAGGCGCTTGTGTTGCCCGGCGTCGCCTTAGAACCGGGTTCCTCGCGCCTCTGTGACGTTTCTGTTTCACTTTTGTGACTCGGTCACCCGGCAGAAGCGGCCCGCGCGGTGCCGGCAGCGGCCTCTTCCCCCGCAAGAGCGCGGAAGACCGGCAGTTCCACCCGCACGGTGGTGCCCACGCCGACCTTGCTGTCGAACTGAAGAATTCCGCCATGGCGCTGCACGATGTGCTTCACGATGGCGAGGCCAAGGCCCGTTCCGCCCATCGCGCGGCTGCGGCTTGAGTCGATTCGGTAGAAGCGCTCGGTGAGGCGGGGGAGGTGTTCGGGTGGAATGCCCTCGCCCTGATCGCTCACCGCCAGGAGCACCATGTTGCGCTCATGCGGCTCGGCCCGAACCGTCACCGCCGTGCCGGCCGCGCCATATTTGAGCGCATTGCTGATGAGGTTGTGAAGCAGCTGGCTCAACTGCGCACGGTCGCCGCGCACCGGCGGCAAGTCCGGGTCGACCTGCGTCACGATATCCTGCCCGCGCTTGTTCTGCCCCTGGCGGAAGACCTGCACCACTTCCTCCACCAGCGGGGCGAAGGCCACCGGCTGGTCGGGCGAGCGATATTTGTCCGCCTCGATGCGGGAGAGGGACATGAGATCATCCACCAGCCGCTGCATCCGCCGGGCCTCGCCATCCATGATGGTGAGGAAGCGCTCGCGGGTGGCCGCATCGGCGCCCGCGACGGGGTCGCGCAGGGTTTCGATGAAGCCGAGGATGCCGGCCAGCGGCGTGCGCAGCTCGTGGCTGGCATTGGCGACGAAATCCACGCGCATCCGCTCGGCGGCCTGCTTGTCGCTCTGGTCGAAAAGCAAGGCGAGCAGGCGGCCATTGGCAATCGGTTGAATGTCGAGCGCCCAGCTTTGGCCGGCGGCGCCCAGGCCGATGATGTCAACGCGGGCGGGGGCCTGCGCCTGATTGGGGCCGGTGAGCAGATCGATTGCGGCCGGGTGGCGCAGCGCCAGCCGGACGTCCTGCCCAATGATGTGGCGGCCGAGCAGTGCCAGCGCGGCGTCATTGCAGCGCTCGATCCGCCCGCGCTCCACGATCAGGCTCGGATGCGGCAAGGCCTGGAGCAGCGTGTCGATCTGGCTGAGACTCGCGCCATTTGCGTCAGGGGCAGGTGCCGAGATCAGGGACGGCGTTGCGCGGCGCTCCAGCGCATCGAAGAGCAGTGCGACGCCGAACAGGCAGGCCACCGCCGACGTCAACGTGGCTTCCGCGCTGCCGGTCAAGGCATAGACGATGACGGTCGCGAGCGCCCCCGTCAGCAGCAAAATCCAGATCGAGCGATCGACGCGGGCCATGGCCACCCCGTAGATGATTCGCACTGCCAGCGCGATTCCAAAGATCGCGGCGCTGGGGCGGGGAGCGGCTTAGATCGCCCAGCGCTCCAGCAGCGGCACCAGCTCGTCATAATGGTCGATGCCGGCATCCGCGCCGATCTCTTCCGCCGTGCAGGGCACGAAGCCGAAGCTGACCGCAATCGAGGGAATGGCAGCAGCACGGGCGGCCAGCGTGTCATTGTCGGTATCGCCCAGGAAGATGGTGCGCCCGCCGCCCGCCTTCTCAACCATGTCGAGCAGCAGATCGGGCAGCGGCTTCATCCGGTCGGGGCCGAGCGTGTCGCCGCCGACGATAGCCGCAAAACGGGGCGTAAGGCCGAGCTGATCGAGCAGGCTGCGCGCCAGCGCCTCGCGCTTGTTGGTGCAGACGGCCAGTCGCACGCCGCGCGCGGAAAGCGCATCCATCGCGTCGATCAGGCCCGGATATGGCTGGGTATGTACCGCGATGTTGGCGGCATAATGGTCCAGCAGGATCGGCAGCAGCGCATCGACCAGCGCTTCGTCCTGCTCGCCCGATTCCTGCAGTGCCCGCGCCAGCATGCGCCGCGCGCCCTTGCCGATGAACGGGCGGATGGTCTCGACCGGAAAGGGGCCGTAACCGCGCGTGGCGAGCGCGTGATTGACGGCGGCGGTCAGGTCCGCGCCGGTATCGAGCAGCGTGCCGTCAAGATCGAAGCCGACGAGGTCGAAAGCAAAGGTGGTCATCGCTGCCCCATGCCTTCTGGGCAGTGGCGCGATCAAGTCAAACATGGCAAGGCTTGCCTGCCCTGTCCTGATCGCCCCTCGATCTCGCCAACAAGAGAGTGCCCGTGCCCGATCCGATCAACCGCCCGCTTGCCGTTGTCATTCTTGCTGCCGGCCAGGGGACGCGCATGAAGTCGGCCAGGCACAAGGTGCTGCATCCGCTCGCTGGCCGCCCGATGCTGCTGCATCTGCTGGCAAGCGCCGGCGCGCTCGATCCGGCACGGCAGATCGTCGTGGTCGGCGCCGGGCGCGAGCAGGTGGAGGCTGCCGTGGCCGGTCGCGGGATCGACATTGCGGTGCAGGCCGAACAGCTCGGTACGGGCCATGCCGTGGCGCAGAGCGCGGCGGCGTTGCAGGGCTTTGTGGGCGATGTGCTCATTCTCTATGGCGATGTGCCCTTGGTGCGCGCCGAGACCATGCGCGCGATGATCGCGCGCCTGCATGAGGAGGATGCGCCGGCCTGCGTGGTGCTCGGCTTCCGCCCGCGCGACCCCGCCGCTTATGGCCGCATCATCGCCACTGCCGATGGACGCATTGGCAAAATGGTCGAATATAAGGACGCGACCGAGGCCGAGCGCGCCGAGGATCTGTGCAATTCCGGCCTGATGGCCGTGCGCACCGAGGATCTGTTCGCGCTGCTCGACCGGGTCAGCAATGATAATGCAGCGGGTGAATATTATCTGCCGGATATCGTGATGCTCGCTGCCGTAGACGGGCGGGCGAGCGCGGTCATCGAAACGAGCGCGGACGAGGTTGCCGGGGTGAACAGCCGGGCAGAACTGGCGGCGGTCGAGGCGAGCTGGCAGCAGACACGGCGCGCGGAAGCGATGCGCGACGGTGTGACGCTGGTTGCGCCGGAGACCGTGTTTTTCGCCTACGACACCGTTCTTGGCCGCGACGTGACCGTCGAGCCGAATGTGATCTTCGCCCCCGGCGTGGTGGTGGAGGAGGGCGCGACGATCCATGCCTTCAGTCATCTTGAGGGAGCGCATGTCGGGCGCGATGCCTCGGTCGGGCCATTCGCGCGGCTGCGGCCCGGCGCGCGGCTGGGCGAAAAGACCAAGGTCGGCAATTTCGTCGAAATCAAGAAGGCCGTGCTGGGCGCGGGGAGCAAGGTCAACCATCTCTCCTATGTCGGCGACGCGCAGGTGGGCGAGGCCGTGAACATCGGCGCCGGCACGATCACCTGCAACTACGACGGCTATTTCAAGCATGAAACGGTGATCGGCGACCGCGCCTTTATCGGCTCGAACAGCGCGCTGATCGCGCCGGTGCGGATCGGCCGCGATGCCATCGTCGCGGCAGGCAGCGCCGTCTCGCGCGATGTCGGGGACGGAGAGCTACGCTTGGTCCGCGCGGAACAGTTTGTGAAGCCGGGCTGGGCCGATCGCTTCCATGACGCGATGCGCAAAAAGAAAAGTGCGGCGCACAAGAAAGACAGCTGAGGTCCCTGCCATCCGGTGGCATTTTATCGACGAACCGAGGAAAATTTCTGTGCGATTGTCGAAAATGTCCAATCGCCCGGGCAGCATTTTTGAGACGGTCGAGCCCAGCAGATGAGCAGCGATCCTTCGTGGGACGCAATCGGCTTTGCCCGGTTGTGGGGAGTGCAGCGCTGATCATCGATCCTTATCGGTGCGAGCCGAACCTGTCCGTGGGGAATGCGCCTCCGGGTGCATTTGGGCAGTTGGGATAGGAAAGAGGGCGGCCAGCTATGTGGTTCGCCCTCTTTTCTTGCGTGGCCGAGGCGCACATTGACATGATATCACGATATGATATCAATATATCATGCGCTTCCTGGCTGACCTTTCCGACGACGATGTGAAGTGGCTTGAGGAGCAGGCCGCGCAGCAGGGGACATCCCGCGCGGCAATCCTCCGCGAGGCCGTCAGCAGCTATCGTGCCGCCCAGTCCATGCAGGGAGTGGAGCGTTTTTTCGGCCTCTGGGCACAGCATGGCTCATCGGTGGATGGGCTGGCCTATGAACGTCGCGCCCGTGGCGAGTGGGATCGGGATTGGGAGAGCGCCGAGGGCGCACCTCAACCGTGAGCGAGTTCTACTTCGACACCAATATTCTCATCGACGCGCTTCATGAACGCCCGCAGGCGTGGGCGGAGCTGCAGCGCGCCCGTCGGCCGTGGATCAGCCGGATCAGCTGGATCGAGATCATGGCCGGCGCCCCGGATGGGCTCCATGCCGAGACGGAGCGCTTTTTGGATCTTTTCGCGATCGCGGAAGTGAGCGAGGAAGTGGGGCGGCGGGCCGCTTCGCTTCGGCAGCAGCGCCGCTCGCTTAAATTGCCCGATGCCATCATTCTCGCTTCGGCCCAGTTGAGCGGGCGCATATTGGTGACGCGCAACAGCAGGGATTTCCCGGCCAATATGCCGGGCATCCGCATCCCCTACACGATCTGAATTCAAGGAAGGCTCACCCCATGTGCGGAATCATCGGCATCGTCGGCACGCAGGATGTTGCGGAGCGCCTGCTCGACGGGCTGCGGCGGCTCGAATATCGCGGCTATGATTCCGCCGGCGTCGCCACGATCGTGGATGGCCGGATCGAGCGGCGGCGGGCCGAGGGCAAGCTCGTCAATCTTGCCCGTGTGCTGGCCGCCGAGCCGCTGGCGGGCGCGACCGGCATTGCCCATACCCGCTGGGCCACCCATGGCGCGCCGACCACGAGCAACGCGCACCCCCATGCGACGGACGAAGTCGCGGTGGTCCACAATGGCATTATCGAGAATTTCAAGGCGTTGCGCGATGAGCTGATCGGGCGCGGGCGGGTGTTCGCCAGCGAGACCGATACCGAGGTGGTCGCGCATCTGGTGAGCGAGCTGGTCGAGCAGGGCGCTTCACCACAGGACGCCGTGAAGCAGGTGCTGCCCCGTCTGCACGGTGCCTTCGCGCTCGCCATCCTGTTCCGTCGCCATCCCGATCTGTTGATCGGTGCGCGCCTTGGCTCGCCGCTGGTGGTCGGCCATGGCGATGGCGAGACCTATCTCGGGTCGGACGCGCTGGCGCTGGCCCCGCTCACCCAGCGCATCGCCTATCTGGACGAGGGCGACTGGGTGGTGGTGACGCGCGAGGGCGCGCAGGTGTTCGACCGGGCCAACAATCCCGTCGAGCGCGCGGTCACCATCTCCGGCGTGTCCGGTGCGATGATCGACAAGGGCAATCATCGCCACTTCATGCTCAAGGAGATTTACGAGCAGCCCGTGGTGGTGGCGCAGACGCTGCGCAGCTACCTCCGGCGGATCGACGACACGCTCTCCCTGCCGATCCCGGACTTCGACCTTTCGGCCATCGGCCGTGTCACGATTGTCGCGTGCGGCACCAGTTTCTATGCCGGTATGGTCGCCAAATACTGGTTCGAGCAGTTCGCGCGCGTGCCCGTCGATCTCGATTTCGCATCGGAATTTCGCTATCGCGAGCCGGTGATGGAGGCGGGCGGCCTTGCGCTGTTCATCTCCCAGTCTGGCGAGACGGCCGATACGCTCGCGGCGTTGCGCCATGCCAAGGCGGAAGGGCAGAAGATCGCCGTCGTCGTCAACGTGCCGACCAGCTCGATGGCCCGTGAGGCGGACCTGCTGCTGCCGACCCATGCCGGGCCGGAGATCGGGGTCGCCTCGACCAAGGCCTTCACCTGCCAGCTTGCCGTGCTCGCCGCGCTCGCGGCCAATCTCGCCCGCGCCAAGGGACGGCTAACGCGCGCGGAAGAGCAGCGGATCGTCGGCCATCTGGCCGAGGCCCCTGCCGCGATCAATCAGGCGCTGATGCAGGACGAGGCGATCCAGGCCCTCGCGCCGCACATCGCGCCCGCGCGGGACGTGCTCTATCTGGGGCGCGGCACCGATTATCCGCTGGCCCTCGAAGGTGCGCTGAAGCTCAAGGAAATCAGCTACATCCATGCCGAAGGTTATGCGGCGGGTGAAATGAAGCATGGCCCCATCGCGCTGATCGACGAGGCGGTGCCGGTCATCGTCATCGCGCCCTCAGGCCCGCTGTTCGAGAAGACCGTCTCCAACATGCAGGAAGTGCAGGCCCGCGGCGGCAAGGTCGTGCTGATCTCGGACGAGGAGGGCATCGCCGCCGCCGGCGAAGGCTGCCTCGCGACGCTCGCACTCCCCAAGGTCCACCCCCTCATCGCGCCGATGGTCTATGCCGTACCCGTGCAACTGCTCGCCTACCACGTCGCGGTGCTCAAGGGCACGGATGTCGACCAGCCCCGGAATTTGGCGAAGAGCGTGACGGTGGAGTAGGTTCGACCTCTGAGTGTGGCCCCTTGCGGCGCGTATAGTTTTTTAAATGGCGATTAAAATTCGCCGATTTCGAATTTGCGACAATTAAAATTGTCAGATTATTCCGAAATAATATAAGTATTTAGGCATTGGTATCTTCAAAAGTGCATCTTGTCGAAAGGGCATGCCAGTGGCCGGGTGGTTAGCATCTGAGCAAGAATGATAGTACAGATCGGCCATGCACCGGACCTCCGGTCTTAACGCCGATCCGCTAGTTGCGCAGGGTGGCTGCTGCTCATGCGTGCCCACGCAACCACGGCACCTTACTGGCGGCCGAAGTAGGGTGTGCGTGTTTCCGTCGACCGTCGTGCCAACGGCAGCGTCGCACGGCTGGACGATCGATTGGGAAAAACAGTTTCATATCCTGCGCATCGGTGGCCACAAGAGCCTGTTTCCGCTTGTAGAGGTCTCATCCTATGCTCATGATAACAATGCTGGTCGCTGCCGCGGCCCCACCGCAAGATGTGGTGAGGGCAGATCCTGTCGCCGGTATGCTGCCCGCCGGTATCGGCGAAGATGAGGTCGTGATTGCCGGGATCACGGATAGCGCCGTTCAGAAGTGCGTTCGGTTTTTCGAAGAAGAGCTGGCGCCGGAGGCGGGCATGCGTATCGACCGCAGTGCGATGACGTCCAGCCCGGAGCAAGGGCAAATCTGGCGGGCAGATGCGGTGAGCGTGCAACCGCCCCTGCGCGCGTCGCGGTTTACCTGTACCAAGGACGGCAAATCCATTGAGCCGCTAGGCGCGCCAGAGGCGGAATCGCCCGGCAAATGACCATGAGGAAAGGACAGCTGTTGAACGGCAAAATCGGTACGTTGCTATGCGGCCTGCTCGCGCTGGCGCCGATGGCCGCCCAGGCGCGCTCCTCGCAATGGTGGTTCGTGGCACAGGGTGCGGACCGGGTTCTGTTCGTGGATGTGGGCTCCATCGAGCGTGAGGGCGATATCGTCCGGTATCAGGCCAGCCAGGTGATCCGCGATCCCAATGATCCAGCGGCCCTCATCCGCGCCTATATGGTGACCGACTGCAAGAAGCGCACCGAAAGCTGGGATATGGCGATGCGCTATGACGCGGAGGATCAACGGCTCGACGAGACCGCGGTGCGCTTTCCGACCGAAGCCGTCCTGCCCGACACGATCGGCGATGCGCAATTGCAGTTCGTCTGCGCCGCGGATCGCGCGCAGAGTGACGGCTTCCCCCTGCAGATCGACGAAGTCGCTTTTGCCGAAGCCCTGATCGCTGACACCCAGGCGTCGGAAAGCCCGGCGGCAATCCACGAACGCATGCGCCTTGATCCCAAGGTGCCGGTCATTCGCTCGAAGGCGCCCGGCGTTGAAACCTTCGGCACGCCGCAGACCACGCGGGCGGGACATGCCGTCGTTCCACCACGGGATTATGCCAAGGGTGTGCAGATCCCCATCGCCAGTGATTATGACACGGATGTGGTCGGGCAGATTTACGACATTGCCTATCTGGGCGTGCAGAATGGCGATTTGGTGTTCGAGAAGCGCGGCTACAGCATTGACGACCTCGCGCATGCCGGTTCCGGCCAACCCATGCGCTTTCCGCGAGCGCAAAAGACGGTTCATATCGGCGATTTCATGATCGACGTGCTTGAGGCTACGCCGCAATCGCTCCGCTTTCGCGCACAGCTCGTCCGGGACGGCGCCGAGGGACAAGGCGGATGACCTCGGCCTTGCGGCCCATGGTCGTCCTCGCGCTGGCAATCGCCTCCGTGGTGCCTCCTGCGCAGGCGCAGGAAGTCGCGACAGCAACGCAAGCGCCACCAGAAATGGAGGCGTCACAAGAGGACGCGCTGACCTCCGTGCCGGACCTTGTCACGCGCTGTGACGGAGAGGATGCGGACAGTTGCGCCGAACTGGGCGAGCGCTACCGTGAAGGCCGGGGTGTCGCCCGCGATCTGGTGCGGGCGACCTATTTTGCCGGCAAGGCGTGCAATCTTGGTGATATGGCAAGCTGCACCATGGCCGGCTTCGCTTATGGGCAGGGGCAGGGCGTTGCCCTGTCGGTGGACCGAGCCACCGCTTATTATGCCTATGCCTGCCGGAGCGGCGATGCCACCGGATGCTCGAACCTCGGCCTCGCTTATATTCGCGGGGATGGCGTTACGAAGGATGACGTCCGCGCCGCTGCTCTCTTCAGGCAAGCCTGCGACAAGGGATCGTCCGACGGATGCATGAACCTCGGCGCTGCTTATTCGCTGGGCAAGGGATTGCGCCGGAATCATGCAGAAGCCGCGCGCCTGTTCCGGCAAGGCTGCGACGCGGGCGATGACAAATCATGCTATAATCTCGGCGTTCTCTATCGGGACGGCCTCGGCGGGCCGCGTGACTATGCTCGGGCGACAGAATTGTTCGAGAAGACGTGTCAAGCTGGCGACGCGAGCGCTTGCGGCAATCTCGCGATGATGATCCACCGGGGCCAGGGAGTCCGTAAAGACCATAGCGGCGCGCTCGACATGTTCGACAAGGCGTGCGGGCTCGGGGAGGCGGAAAGCTGCTTCATGCTTGGGAAAGCCAATCTGGAGAGCAAGCACGGTCGGGATCGCAATCATGCGCGAGCGATTGCCTTGCTGGAACGATCCCTGACGCTGGACCCGAAGGCCTCCTTTGCCGGCAAGGCGAGGAAGGCGCTCGCCGATGCACGCGCTGCCGCAAGCGCCTCAAGCGCGATCGAGGATGGCGCAGAGGAACAGCGCTGAGGTTCGCGCCCTGGATTTATCGCGGGTTAGGCCGATTCTGTCAGTGGCCCGTTGCTGACAATCGATGAGCACCGCACTCACGACCCTCACCGATAAAATTCACTCTCGATTTTTGACAGTGTTTTGAACCCGTCACCGATGTGGCTGCGCATGGCCGTTTCGGCCGCATCGGCCTCTCCGGCCAAAATGAGGCGCAGCATGTTCTGGTGGTCCGCGTTTGCGGTACGCAGGCGCTCCTCATCGTAGAAACTCTCGAACAACATTCGGTGAATGGGAACATTCAGGCGTTTGAGCAACTCGGCAATAACCGTGTTGCCAGAGCCTTCCACAATGAGTCGATGCCACTCGATATTCAGCCGCCCAAACTTATCCGGCGCCCGATCGTTCACGCATTTGTCGAGTTGCTCCTGGACGATGCACAACTGGTGCTTCTGCTCATCCGAAGCATTTCGTGTGAAGTCGGCGGCGCAGATACCTTCTAATGCAAGACGCGCCCGATAAATTTGCGCAGCTTCCTCAAGGCTGGTGCTTCGGACGGATGCCCCGCGGAATTCTTCGATCAGCACCAGGCCTTCGCCTTCCAGCCGCTGCAACGCTTCGCGCACCTTCGACCGACTAGCGCCGGTTTGCCGGATTATGTCCACTTCGACCAACCGCTGGCCGGGCACAAAACGGCCTGTGCGAATGCGGTCACGCACCCAGTCGGCGACCTCGACGGCCGAGGGTGCCCGCTTGTCCAACTGCTCGTTCATGTTAGGAGCGTCTAATCTCCTGACAATATTGTCAACAATATTGTCATCTGTTTTTTGATTGCATCCGGTGGGTTGATCGCTGATGAAATTGTCAACAATAGGAGAGCGGGGATGCGGGCGGTTAGATGGATCGGGGTGCTGGCTGCTATTACGGCAGCCGTGCCGGGTCCGGCTAAAGACTATGCAGATGTGCAACGCAGCTCGCTCTACGTGCCTGTGCGGGACGGGACGAAGCTGGCCGTCAATATCTATCGACCGGCCAGTGACGGCAAGGTGGAAGAGAAGCGCCTTCCTGTTATCTTCGTCTTCACGCCCTATCGCGCCCGTTTCAAGGACAAGGACGGCGCGGTCAAGGAAGTCGCGCTGGAGGATGGCCTGGCGCTGCGCTCTCTGATTTCCGCCGGTTATGTGGTCGCCGTCGCCGATATTCGCGGCAAGGGCGCGTCCTTCGGCGCGCGGCGGGGTTTTCAGGACCGCACCGAGGCGAAAGATGGCCATGAACTGGTCGAGTGGCTGGCGCGCCAGCCCTTTGCCAGCGGCAAAGTCGGCATGATCGGATGCTCCTATCTGGGGGGCACAACATTTCACACCGCAACCACTGCGCCCCCGGCGCTCAAGGCGGTTTTCATCGGCGCGTCGGACCTCGACAAATATGCTTTCGTGCGGCGCGGCGGTATCACCGCACAGTTCAACACCCGGCCGGACGAGCCGTTGCGCGACGATCTGGCGAGCGTCCCGGTCGATGGCGATGCGGACGGGCAGCAGCTTAAATCAGCCGTTGCCCAGCATGCCCAGAACACGCCGATGGCCGCGCTCTGGTATGGTATGCCCTATCGCGACAGCGTTTCCTCTTTCACTGGAAATCGCTTCTGGGAGGAAGTGGGCGTCTATAATTATCTCGACGCGATCCAGCGGGCGGGCATCGCCACTTATTTCTGGAGCAACTGGCATGACGAGCCAACGGCCCAGTCCCTCTTAAGCGCGGCGAACCTCAAGGGATCGAAATTTCTCGCGGGGCCTGGCAGCCACTGCGTGCCGCCGCCTGGATTCGACTTCACTGGCGAAGTCGTGCGCTATTTCGATCATTATCTCAAAGGCGCGGACAACGGCATCGAGAAGGAGCCGCGTGCGACTTATTGGGTCGAGGGATTGGACGGGAAAGGTGGCTATGCCCGCTCCGACGCGTTGCCGGGTGCCAACGTCACGCCAATGCAGTGGTTCCTGAACGGCGGTCGCAGTGGCACCGCGCGATCGGTGAATGACGGAACGCTCGGTGCAAAGCCGGATCGCGCGGGCGCGGACAAGTTCACGGTGCGCTACGATTTGCCGGGCGCAGACTATTTTGCCTTCTGGGCCAAGCCCATGGACGACAAGGGGCTGAGCTATACCAGCGCCCCGCTGGACAAGCCGCTCAAGCTGATCGGCTATCCGGTCGTGAACCTGCGCGTCTCGGCGGACAAGCCCGATGCCGATGTTTTCGTCTATCTGGATCAGGTGGCGGCCGACGGACAGGCGGAGGTCGTGGCCTTCGGCCGGCTGGCACTAGCGCATCGCAAGAATGGCAAGGCACCCTATGACGTCAAGGGTCTGCCCTGGCACTCAGGGCGCAAGGCAGATGTAGCACCTCTCCCGGTCGGCCAGCAGGCCAATCTGGTGATCGATCTGACGCCGGTGTCGCGGATCGTGCCGGCTGGCGCGCGTTTGCGCGTCACCATCGCCGGTGCGGACCCCCGCCAGCGCAATCTCAAGGAAATACAACAGACTCCCGCCCCGGTTTTCACGGTCGAGCGGGGCAGCGCGGGCGGCTCCTGGGTCAAATTGCCGGTCGCGAACTGAGACGTCGATTAAACATAAAAGCCGCAGGGGCGGCGAGGGAGGTTGGGATGAGCAAGGATTATAAAGGCGGGATCACTCTAGGAACGGCACTGAAGCTGGGCAGCAGCCTGATGGCACTGGCTCTGCCCGCGATGGCGGTGGCGCAGAACGAGGAGGGGGCAGCGCCGGACATCGTCATCACCGGCAGCCGCGTGCGCGGCGAAGCGCCGGTCGGGTCGACGGTCACCACACTTGGCCGGGCTGAGATGGAGGCCTCGAGCGCGGTCACCGTCGATCGCATGATTAAGGAAATCCCGCAGGTCTTCGACCTCGGCGTCTCGGAAAATTCGCGTGGCCAGTCGGGCGGAAGCGGCAACATCACCTATGGCAACTCGGTGAACCTGCGCGGCATCGGGCCTTATGCGACGCTGGTGATGATCGACGGGCACCGCGTGACCAACAACAGCCGTTCGATCGATCCGTCGGTCCTGCCGTCGCTGGGTGTCGAGCGGGTCGAGGTGGTCGCCGACGGCGCATCCGCCATCTACGGTTCGGATGCGGTCGCGGGCGTGGTGAATCTTATTCCCCGTCGGTCACTCGACGGCGGCGAGGTGTTCGCGCGCTCGGGCATATCGTCGCGGGGCGACTTCCATGAGACGACGCTGGGCGCCGCGCTTGGCAAGGTGTTTGAACGCGGGCAGATCATGGTCGCCTACGAGCATGTCGAGCGCTCGAACCTGAGTGGCGATGATCGCGGCTTCTTTACCAGTAACCAGACTGGCTTCGGCGGCGGGGATTACCGGATCGTGCGGTGCGCGCCGGGTAACATCAATGCGAACGGTACGACCTACGCCATCCCGGCGGGGGGCGTGACCCAAGCGACGGCAGGATCGCTGGCGGCAGGCACGCTCAACAGGTGCGACGAGCTGGACAATCAGGATCTCATTCCGGAGCAGCGCTACGACTCATTCAATAGCACGGGTCGCTTCGACCTGACCGACTGGCTGAGCGTCTTCTATGACGGCTTCTATTCAAAGCGTAATTTTTACCGGAATTCCGCCTATTCCAACGCGCGCCTGACGGTGCCGCAGACGAACGCCTTCTTCGTGCGGCCCGCTGGCTTTAGCGGGACCAGCTATACACTCGACTATAACTTCGGCAGCAGCGTGCCGATCAATGACTCGTTCGGTTCTGCGGAAAGCTGGCAAATCACGCCCGGCCTTCGTGCCAAGCTGCCCCATGACTGGGAAGCCGAAGTGCTGTTCGGCTATGGCAAGACCAATGATTTCTCAGGCTCTTATCACGGCATCAATAACGCCGCGCTGAACGCTGCGCTCGCCAGTAGCAACCCCGCGACGGCGTTTGACCCGTACAGCCGTGGTCGCACAAGCGCCGCAGTGCTGGCCGGGATTTCCGACCAGATCTTCCTGGCTCCAACCAATGGCCACCTGAAGACCTATGAAGGTCGCCTCAACGGCTCGCTCTTCGCGCTGCCCGGCGGCGACGTGAAGCTGGCGGCGGGTTATGAGCGGCAGGATTTCAACGTCGCGCTTGGCTCCGCTCGCGGCGGGCCGACGACGCCGATTACCTACCGCCATTTCGGCCGCGAGGTGGACTCCTTCTATGGCGAACTCTACATCCCTATCTTTGGAGCGAACAACGCGGTTCCCGGTTTCGAGCGGCTGGAACTCAACGCCGCCGTGCGCCACGACAAGTATAGTGACGTGGGCAGCACCACCAACCCCAAGTTCGGCCTGAACTGGCAGCCGGTGCGCGGCGTCAAGCTGCGCGGCAGCTACGGCACGTCGTTCCGTGCGCCGACTATCCCGGAGATTTACGGCAACTCGAACAACATATTCGGCCAGAGCTACCAGAACCCGGCGGGCGGTGCGCCGCTGCAGGGCTATGCGCTTTCCGGTCCCAATCTGGACCTGAAGCCGGAGACGGCGACCACCTGGTCGGTCGGCTTGGACTTCGAGCCGACATCCAATCTGAGTTTGGGCGTCACCTATTGGGACGTCAAATATGAAAACCAGGTGCTAGCCAACCTCTCCAACCTCACCATCCTGGGTAACGAGGCGCAGTATGCCGGCACGGGCATCATCCTGCGCGGATCGGCGGCGGCGGCGCGGGTGCAGCAGTTGCTGAGCCAGGGCGTCGCGCTCGCCGGAGGTTCTTTCCCCGGTGGTGATCCGGCCAATGTGACGCTGTTCGTGGACGGACGCAGCCAGAATCTGGGCGTGTCGATCACGCGCGGGATCGACTTCAGCGGAACCTGGAAAGCCGACATCGGTGCGGCCGACCATCTGCTCTTTAACGTGTCGGGTACCTACCTCACAAAGTATAACATCGCCGTGACGCCCGCCGCGCCGCTGGTCGACCGGCGCAACGTCATCTTCAATCCGCTCAAGTTCAAGGCGCGAGCCAGCATTACCTGGGATCACGGGCCACTGAGCGCGTGTGTTCTGGCCACGCATGTTGGTGGATACACCAACAACCTTTCCAACCCGGTGCAGTCCGTGAAGAGCTACACCCCTGTCGACTTGACGCTGACGTGGCGCATCGGGGACCCGCAGGCGACCGGCTTCTTCGAGAAGGGGCTGACGCTCGCGATGGAAGTGCGCAACGTCCTCGATATTGCGCCCCCCTATGTCAATCTGGCGCCCAACGGCAATGGCGGCGGTGGCTATGACGCGACGGCGAGCGATCCCATTGGGAGACTCTTCGCCGTCAGCGTGCGCAAGTCCTTCTAAGGGAGCGGAGCGAACGTGGGGAAGGAGGCGATCTCGATTGTGCTGGCAGGCGATCTGGTTCTGGATGAGCCAGATGGCGCCTACTGGCTGGCCGGGATCGCCCCCGCCCTGCGCGCTGCCGACCTCGCGGTGGGGCATCTGGAAGTGCCCCACACGGCGAGTGTCGCCGAACTCAAGGGAGATGTGCCGGCCCCCGGTGCGCCGCCCGAAAATCTTGCCGCCATCGCGCAGGCAGGGTTCGGGATGCTCAGTCTTGCCGGCAATCACATCGCCGATTGCGGTCCCCAGGGCATTGCCGACACGCTGGCCAGTCTCGATGCGCAAGGCGTGCATCACACCGGCGCGGCGCTGACGCTTGCAGCTGCTCGCGCGCCGGCGATCGTGACGCGCGGTGGCCATCGGATCGCGCTGCTGAGCTATAATTGCGTTGGCCCGGAAAACAGTTGGGCCGGTAAGGATACTGCCGGCTGCGCCTTTCTGCGGGTCGATACGGCAGACGGCGCGCCGATTGCGCCGGCGGCTGCGCTCACCACGCTGACCGCAGAGGCCGTCGCGACCTTGCGGGAGGATATCGTGGCCGCGCGCCAGCAAGCGGACATCGTGCTCGTGGCCCTCCACAAGGGTATCGTTCACACACCGGCGCAACTCGCGCCTTACGAACGCGCGGTTTCTCATGCTGCGATCGATGCGGGGGCGGACGTCGTAATCGGTCACCATGCGCATATCGTGCGCGGTATCGAATTTTATCGTGGGAAGCCGATTTTCCATGGACTTGGCAATGGCTGCGTCGTCACCAGTGCGCTCAGTCCGGCGCAGGATCATCCGGCCCGCGCGGAATGGGCGGAGCGGCGGCGCAAGCTCTTCGGTTTCGAGCCGGACCCGGCTTACACGCTCGCGCCCTTTCATCCTGAAGCGGTGAACGCCTTTCTCGGCACCATCCGTCTCCATGGTGGCGGCGCGATGGACGTGGGCATCATCCCCGTCGATGTCGAAGCACCGGGGCGGCCCGTGCTCGCCTCGCCAGCCCGCGCGGCGGACATCCGGTCCTATGTCGAGCGTATCACGCGAAAGGCGGGACTGCCTGCCATCACAATAGCGGCCGACGGTCGCGTCGAAGAGGTTGGCGCATGAATTCTGCCAGGGTTGCCATGGTCTGGATCGGGGGGGGCGCCCTGATCGCGGCCGCGCTGTTGAACCTGCTCGCCGTGATCGGGCGGCACACCGGCCTGCCGCTCAAGGGCGCGATCGAGCTGGTTCAGGTCGCGGTTCTGGTCGCCGGAGCGCTGGCGCTCGTGGCGGCGACGATCGCCCGGAACCATGCCCGCGTGCATCTGATCCTCGATCGGCTGACGGGCGTTCGGCGCGACATTGCCGAGCGCACCTGCACGGCGCTCTCGATCGTCTTCTATGCAGGGTTGCTCGCCGGCTCCTGCTGGCTCGCGTCCGATCTCTGGAATAGCCAGGAAGTGAGCGAACTGGTCGGCGTGCCATGGCGGTGGATGCGCGCCTTCCTCAATGCCTCGCTTGTTGTCGTCATTGTCCTGCTGGTCCGCCAGCTCGCCGAGCGGCCCCGCTCATGATGTTCGCCACACCCGAGACAGGCTTTATCGGCCTGCTGATCCTGTTGACCATTCTCATGGCCGGCTTGCCGATCGGCGTGTCGCTCGGCCTTGTCGGCTTAGGCGGCTTGATGATCGTGCTGGGGCCGGAAGCGGCGCTCATCAAGGCGGGCGTCGTCGTGGTCGAGACGCTGACCCGCTACGAGCTGGGTACGCTGCCGCTCTTCATGCTGATGGCGCATCTCTTCTTTTCCGCCAATGCCAGCGGCGACCTGTTCGATGCCGCGGCCAAGATGATCGGTCACCGGCGCGGCGGCCTCGCTTATGCGTCGGTGGGCGGGTGCGCCGGCTTCGGATCGATCAACGGATCGAGCCTGGCGACGGCGGCGACCATCGGCCTCGTCGCCCTGCCGGAAATGCGCCAGCGCGGCTATTCCGACGCCCTGGCGACCGGCACGGTCGCGGCGGGCGGCACGCTCGGCCAGATGCTGCCGCCATCCGGCGCGTTGATCGTTTATGGCATCATTGCCGAGCAATCGATCGGCAAGCTGTTCACCGCGACGCTGATCCCGGGCATCTCGCAAATGCTCTTCTACTGCCTGGTCATCTGGCTGCTCTGCCGCTGGAAGCCCTCGATCGCCCCGGCCAGCGCGCGTGCGAGCTGGCCCGAGCGTGGCCGGGCGATGCTTAAGATCGCAGACATGCTGCTGCTGGTCGCCGTGGTACTGGGCGGCATCGTGCTGGGCTGGTTCAGTCCCTCGGAGGCCTCATCCATCGGCACGGCTGGCGCGCTGGTCATCACCGCCTGGCGTGGCCGCCTGAACCGTGACGTGCTGTTCCGCGCCTTCTCGGAAACGTTGCGCACGGCGGGGCTTATCTTCCTCGTCATCATCGGTGCGATCACCTTCTCGGTCTTCATCAGCGTCACCGGTCTGACCGAGGCGGTAGGCAGCAGCGTGACGCAAATGGGCCTCGGCACCATCCCCACGCTCCTCGTCGTGGCGGTTCTGCTGCTGCTGCTCGGATCGGTGCTGGATGGCCTTGCGCTGATGCTGCTCACCACGCCGATCCTGCTCCCGATCGTCGAGAGCGTGGGCATGTCGCCCATCTGGTTCGGCATCTTCATCACCCGCGCGATGGAGATCGGCTTCGTCCACCCACCGCTCGGCATGAACCTCTACGTGATTCAAGGCGTGGCGAAGGATGTGCCGCTCGGCCGCATCTTCCGGGGCGTGATGCCCTTCCTTGCCAGCGATCTCATCCACCTGCTGCTCATCATTCTCTTGCCGGCCATGGTGCTGTGGCTGCCCACCGTATTTGGACAATGACCATGATCGCTTATGTCGGCCCCGATCTGCCGCAAGACTTGCTCGCCGCGACGGGCGCCTGTTCCGGCCCGGTGGCCTGGAACGTCGATCGCGCCATGCCCACTGCCGACCGCTGGCTGGAAAGCAAATTCCCGTTCTGGGCGCGATCTATCGTGCAGGACTGGGCGGATGGGGCCCTGGACAGTTTCGATGCCGTCATCTTCTCCCGAGCGGACGACGCTGCGCAACGGCTCTATTACTATATCTGCGAGCTACGCAGACAGGGAGAGGTCAAGGGCCCCGAGCCGCTGATCTTCGACGTCGCGCGGATCGCCCGCTCGAGCAGCGCGGCGCATATGGTGGCCGCTGTCCGCCAGCTTGCCGATCGGCTGGGGCTGAATGCCCCCGCACTGGAGCGTGGCATCGCCGAAACGAACCGGCGTCGCGCATCGGCCAGCGGGATGGCGGGCATGGCTGCGCGTTGTTGCCTGCTGGCTGGCACGCCGCCGCCTGATCGCCGTCTCCATGCCGTCATCGAGGCGGCGCGCTGGTCCGCATGCGGACCGACGCTGGTGGATGCCTGGCAAGATCCGGGCGCGGCCGTTGAGGAGGCGAGCGGCGATCCGATAACCGCCATCGCGCGCCAGCTCCATGCCGGCTCGCAGAGCGGCCGCGCCTTTTTCGATCGCGCATCGGATCTGGTCGACAGGGCGCGGACATTCGGCGCCTCGGCGGTCGTGCTCTGGTTTGCGGAGGAGGATGAGGCGCGCATCTGGCATCTGCCCGCGCAGCGTGAGGCCTTGTCACAGGCCGGTATTTCCAACCTCATCATGACGCGGCGCGACTGGCGCGGAACTGACGGCGCGGCCGGCGAGATTACGCAATTTCTGAAGGAGCTGTCTGCATGATGCCGTTATCCGGTCATCGCGTCGCCATTCTGGGCGGCATGGCGGATCGGCCACTGGCCCGTTTCCTGGCTTCGATCGGGGCGGAGCTGGGCGGTCCGGTGGAGGGCGCATCGTTCGTCATCGACGATATCGGGCTGGAGGGGTTGGGGGGCATTGCCATCCCGGAGACTGCCGTGCACGTGTCAGTCACCAGCTTCGGCTCGGGTGGTCCACGGTCGCAATGGAAAGGCGGCGAGCTGGTGGCCTCTGCCATGGGAGGTGCCCTCCGCGTGACCGGCGAGCCGGATCTGGCACCGGTGAAGGAAGCGGGGGATGCCTGCACCTTCCACGCGGATATGGTGGCTGCGGCCGGGGCAATGGCCGCCCATTATTCGCGCGGCACGCACGGAAAGGGGCAACATGTCGATGTCTCGATCCAGCAGGTGGCCTTCAGTCGCAATTTCAACGGCGTGCTGTGCTGGCAGTTCGACCGGCGCAAGCTCACGCGTGTGGGCGGTGCGCTCGCTTATGGCAAAGCGACCGTGCGGGCCATCTGGCGGCTGGCGGACGGCTGGTGCTTCCACTCGCTGATGACCGGGCGGCTCGGCGCGCCCGCCAATCAGGCCCTCTCGGACTGGATGGATGAAGTCGGTGTCCCCAATCCGCTGCACGGCACGGACTGGCTGAGCTACAATCGCTCTACGCTGCCGGCCGACACGCGGGCGCTGTGGGAGGCAGCGATCGCCGCCTTCTTCCTCTCGCGCACCAAGCATGAGATCGCGACCGAAGGGCTGAGGCGCGGCATCAATGCCTGCGTGGCGAACGAGCCGGGCGATGTGCTGGCCGATCCGCATCTGGCGGCGCGCCACTTCTTCGATACGCCTTCGGGCCTGCCGGAGCGCTTCGCGACGATCCGCAAGGGCGCTGCCATTGCCGCGCCCGCCATCCACACCGGCGAGCGGCCGGGGCCGCTGGCGGGCGTTCGGGTGCTGGATTTCGCCTGGGCTCTGGTCGGATCGATCACGACCAAGACGCTCGGTGATCTTGGCGCGGAGATCGTGAAGATCGAGAGCCGCACGCGGCCTGATCTTGCCCGTCTCGACGTGCAGGTTTCCGCGTCCAGCCCAGGCAATTGGGACGACAAGCCCTGGTTCGCGCATCTCAACAGCTCCAAACGCAGCCTCTCGCTGAACATGAAGAAACCGGAGGCGCGTGAACTCATCGATCCGCTGATCGACTGGGCCGATGTGGTGGTCGAGAATTTCTCCCCCGGCACGATGAAGAAGCTTGGCCTCGATTATGATGCACTGGCGGCGCGCAACCCGGGCATCGTCATGGTGTCGGGCAGCGTGTTCGGCCAGACCGGTCCGCTGGCGCAGGAATGGGGTGTCGACGGGACCGGTGGCGCACTCTCGGGACGGACCTTCCTCACCGGCTATCCGGACCGCGATCCCGTCATCCCCGGCGCGGTGCCCTATGGCGACGTCATCGTGCCGTTCGTCATGGCAGGATCAGTGGCGGCGGCGCTGCAGCATCGCCGCGAAACCGGGCTTGGTTGTCATATCGATGCCTCGATGTACGAGATCTGCGTGCAACAGATGCGGGACTATCTGGCGGCGGCGCGGCGCGGCGAGTGCCCGCAGCGCTCGGGCAATGCGGATCCCGCTGTTTTCTTTCAGGATGTCTTCCAGGCGCAGGGCGAGGATCGATGGGTGGCGATCAGCCTGAGGGACGAAGCAGAGCTTGCCAGACTCCACGCCATTGCCGGCGGCGACGTCGCGGCGTGGGTCGCGCAACGCGCCGACCATGCCATTATGGCCGAGCTTCAGGCCGCCGGCATCGCCTGCGGTGTGGTGCAGGATTGTGAAGACATGATCGATCACGATCCGCAACTTGCCGGGCGCGGCGCGTTGGTGACGCTTGACCACCCGCTGCTTGGGGCATTCGGCCACATCGCAACCCCCATCAAATTTTCGCATGATCGCTTGGAGCCGTTCCGCGCGCCGCGCATGGGCGAGCATGCTCACGCCATCGCCCGCGACATTTGCGGCCTCTCAGAGGCCCGCATCGCACAGCTCGACGCTGCAGGAGTTTTTGAATGAGCCAGGATGTCTCGACGCGGGCAACAGGGCAGCGCAGCCGCAAGGATCTGGCCTGCACGGCAGCAGCCAGCGCCTATCAGAAGCAGTTCGGTGCGGATCTGCGGCGCCGGGTCGTGGATGAGGGCGAGCCTTTCGCCATCGTGCAGGCCGACACGCCGCACGAAATCTTCCACGTGATGGATATTCCGATCATCACCAACCAGTGGTGGTCGGCCTATATTTCGGCAAAGCAGCTCTCGAACCAGTATTTTGAGGTAATGGCCCGGCATGGCTATCCGGAGAATAGCTGCAAATATTGCTCGCTGGGCCTTGCCTGCACGCTCGCGAACGATCCTAAGACCGCCCCTTGGGGAGGCCTGCCCACGCCGACTGTGCTGGTGGCGCGGCTGACCTGCGACTGCATTCAGCATGTCTTCGGCCAATGGGCGCAGGCGCTAGGCAGCGAATTTTTTGCGATGGAGGCGCCGGCATGGGAGCACAAGGACCCGCGCTGGTTCGAGCATAGCCGGGGCGACTGGCGCCAGGTCTACGATGCCGATCGTATCGCGCTGATGGTCGCGGAGATGCGTGATCTGATCGCCCTGCTGGAGAACCGCACCGGGCGAAAGTTCGACGAGGCGAAGCTCCACTATCTGATGGAGCGGATCAACGAGCAGGAGGGCTATATCTGGGAGGCGGCGCAGGCCATCGGCCGGGCGCGGCCTTGCCCCGTGTCGATCGCCGAGCAGATGCCCAACACGATGATCCCGCAATGGCATCGCGGATCGGATTGGGCGGTCGCCCATGCCAAACGTTTCCGCGATGAGGTGATGGAGCGCATCGCAAATGGCACCGGCTCTGCCAGCAACGAGAAGGTCCGCCTCATGTGGATCGGCGCGGGTGTGTGGCACGACCCCGGCTTCTATCAGGCCCTGGAGGAACGGCTCGGCGCGGTCTTCGTCTGGTCGATGTATATGCCGTTCGCCGGGCCGCAATATATCCGTGAGCTGCAGGGCGAGCCGATGGATGCGCTGGCCAGCCGTATCTGCTCCATGAACGAAGTGCTGCACCTGCCGCCGTGGATGAACGGCTGGATGACCAGCGAGGCGGAGCGCTGCGGCATCGACGCCTGCGTTGTGTTGCTCCCGCCGGACAACCGCCTCTCGCAATCGGGCACAAAGCTGACCGCGCTGTCGCTGGAGGCAGCAGGCGTGCCGGTGCTGACCATTGATGCCGACATGGTGGATGCCAAGAACTGGGACCATGACAGGATGGTGGCGACGGTGGCCAGCTTCCTCGCCGAGCGGGGGCTTGCATGAGGCTGCGGGCGTTCCTGCCTTCGCTACTACTGCTGCTGGCGTCCTGCGCCCGGCCTGTGCCGCAGGACGTAACGGAACTCACTTATGCAACGCCCTACAGCCCCAATCATCCGTTCAGCAAAGCGGATCAGGCGTGGATGGCGTTTGTCGAGCAGCGCTCGCACGGCCGCATCCGCATCCGGCCGAGCTGGTCCGGGGCGCTGCTTTCGTCCGACATGTCGATGGAGGAACTGCGCCACGGTGTCGCGGATGTGGGGCTCATCACGCCCATCTACGCGCGCGGCGGCGCCCATCTCATCCGCATCCAGACGGGTTTCTACGGCGGTGCGGACAGCATTGAATCCCAACTTGCGCTCTATCGTTGCATCGCGGCGGCGAACCCCGAGATCGGCCACGAGCTGGAAGGGCTCAAGGTGCTGGCGGTGCAGGGCGGATCGCTCGCCGGCGTCGTCACCACCAGCAGGCAGGTGAACTCCTTGGCCGATCTGCGCGGCCTGCGTCTGCGCGCGCCGACGGAGCTGCTGAGCGTGCTCGAATCCCTCGGCGCCGATCCGGTGAACATGCCGATGGCTGACGTCTATTCGGCCATGGCGAAGGGTGTGATCGATGGCGTCATCGCACCTGGCGACACGTTCAAGTCGCTACATTTCGCCGAGGTCGCCCGCCACTATAACAACCTCGCTATTCCACGCGGCGCCTATCCTGCTCGGGCGATGGGGATGGAGCGCTGGAATCGGCTGAGTGCGCAGGATCGGGCTATCCTCGAGGAGTCGCAAGCGGTCTGGGAAGCAGCGCTCGCGCGCGAGATCTATGCTGCGCTTGAAAAGGGACTGGAAGAAGCGCGCGCCCAGCATGTGACGATCAATGGCGTGTCGCGTCAGGAGCAGGCGCGGTTTGATGCGCTCTATCTGCGCGATTCGGAGGGCAATGCCCGCGAGCTGTCCCGCTTCGGCATTGATGGTCTCAGGGCGTTCCGCACCGCACGCGCTTCCGTGCAGGGTCGCGACAAAATTCAGTGTGGAGGAAATCAATGAAGCACGTCGCGCCGCTGCTCTGTGCTTTGGCTGCCATCCTGCAGGCCCCTTCCGCATCGGCCCAGATACCTTCTGGCATCATCGGAGCTCCCGGCGGAACAGGCGATCTGCCCGCGATTGCGGAAGGGCGAGCGGATGCGCCCGGCTACACCATCTATCGCCCGGCGAAGCTGCCACAAAGACGCCTGCCGTTGGTGCTGTGGGGTAATGGTGGCTGCCGCAATGACGGGCTGTCGGCCAGTGGCTTCCTGCGCGAGATCGCCAGCCATGGCTATATCGTCATCGCCAATGGCGCGCCCAAAGGGGAGAAGCCATCGACGCAACCGACCGCTGGGACCGAGCGGGGACCCGAGCCGCCCATGCCGCCACCCGCAACCGCGGACGAAACCTCAGTGGACCAGCTCCTCGCTGCAATCGACTGGGTGAAGGGTAGCCCCTACGGACGCGACATCGATACCATGCAGATCGCGGTGATGGGACATAGTTGCGGTGGCCTGCAGGCGCTTGCCGCCGCTGCCGATCCGCGCATTCGCACGGCCGTTATCTTCAACAGCGGTGTGTACAACCGGCCAGGCAATGGCCTTAGCCGCGTCTCGATCGCCAAGGACGATCTGCGCAAGCTGCATACACCGGTCGCCTACATCTTGGGCGGACCGACCGACATCGCCTATCCCAACGGCAATGACGATGTGGGCCGCATTGATCATGTGCCCGTCTTCTACGCCAACAAGAACACGGGCCATGGCGGAACGTTCGGCGCGGTGAACGGCGGGGACTACGGCCGGATCGCGGTGGCGTGGCTCGACTGGCAACTCAAGCGTGACGCGAAGGCGGGTCAACTCTTCACGGGGGCGTCCTGCGGCCTTTGCAAAGACCCCGCATGGACGATCGTTCGCAAACAATTTCCGGAAAAACCATGACCCAACCGCTTGCGGGCATCCGCATCGCCGATTTCAGCCATGTGATGGCCGGGCCTTATGCGTCGCACCTGTTGCGGCTGATGGGGGCCGACGTCATTAAGATCGAGTCGCCCAAGGGCGACAATTTCCGCAGTTACGGATCGGATCCGCGCTTTGAAGGTCTCTCACCTGCATTCATTGCGGCCAATGCAGGGAAGAAGTCGATCATGCTGGATCTCAAGGATCCCGCCGACCTCGACATCGCCCACGCGATCGTGGCGCGGTGTGATGTGATGCTGGAGAACTTCCGGCCCGGCGTCATCACACGTCTCGGCCTTGGCTACGAGGCAGTTCGAGAACTGCGGCCGGATATCATCTTTTGCTCGGTGTCCGGCTATGGGCAGGACAGTCCTCAACGCGACTGGCCGGCCATCGACAATATCGTGCAGGCGACCAGCGGGATGATGATGCTGAGCGGCGAAGAGGGTGACCCGCCGGTGCGCGTCGGTTTTCCCATTGTCGATACGCTGACCGGCCAGACCGCGGCACTTGCCATCCTGTCCGCACTGGTACGGCGACTGCAGGGCGGCGGCGGCAGTTATATCGATGTGTCGATGTTCGATGCCAGCCTGGCCTTCATGACGTCGGCCGTGACGCCCTATCTGCTGACCGGGCAAGCGATGTCCCGCATGGGCAATACCGGCTATAGCGGCCTGCCCACCGCTTCGTTGTTCACAGCCAGGGACGGGCGGCAGATTTCGCTCGGCGTCGTGCAGCCCAACCAGTTTGCCGCGCTTGCCCGGTTCACCGGACGAGAGGACTGGCTGACTGATCCGCTGTTCGCCACGCCAGAAGCACGGCGGGCCAACTTCGACGCCATGAAGGCGGAACTGGAGAGGGTGTTCGCCACAAGGGATGCGGCCGCCTGGGAAGCAGGATTGAGCGAAGCTGGCATCCCTTGCGGGATGGTGCGCCGGGTCGATGAAGCGGCCGAACTGGCGCGTCCGGATGCGCTTGTATCCTTCGATATCCCCGAGGGACCTCTTACGGGACCAGTGCGCTACCCCGGTGCCGGCTTCCGCCTTACACCCGGTCTTCAAGTCGGCGAAGTCCCGCCTCGCCTCGATGAAAATCGGGCCGAGATTCTTGCTTGGCTCCACCGGGCGGAGCCAGGCCACTAGGCTGCCATGGACACACGCTTGTCACGAAGGCTGTCAGCAACCGCGACAAGAACTACGCGGCCGCAAAGATCGCTTGGCGGACGGAGCAACTGCAGAATAATATCGCTCCGTGTCTCAACGCGCTCGACTGTCCGATCGCAAGAAGAGCGCCATTGCAGACCGAAGACGAAGCGATTGACAGAGAAGATGTCCGGTTGCGTGTGCAGATGCGCGACCGTGCGGCACGTGAGGATGAAGTTCGCAATGCGCCGGGCCAAAGGCAAGAAAAGTGTCGCTTAAATTGCTTTAGACACATCATTTCTGATCGGGCTCGCTGCGCTGGTTTCCAGCCGTGCATATCTCGTTCTGGCGCTGCGGGGATCGGCGCACGAGATGGATATCGGACGGCAAAGTCGTGTCGCACCTCGCGGATGGGTAGCAGGCAGCGGTTGATCGCATCGCGGTTGCGGTGCAGGGGAGAGGTTGGGACGTTCGCCAGAGGCGCTATGCCGGGACCGTCTTCGACGGAGCAACCTGAGCTCTATCCCTCGCCTCGCCCATAATTCTCGATCGCCTGGCTAACCCGCTGGAGGACGGAGAGACAGGTCTCCAGCTCAGAGCGGGAGACGTCGCTGAGCAGTGCGTCCCTTATGTCGCTCACCTCCTGCGAGATCGTCTCGATGATCGGATGCGCCGCTGGCGTAAGGTGCAGGTTCTTGACGCGGCGATCCGTGCTGCTCTCACGCCGCTCAAGCAGCCCCTGACGGACGAGCTCGTCCACGATGGCCACCAAAGTGGCGCTGGTGACGGACATATGTTCCGCCAGTTCGGTCTGGGTAATCCCCGGCTGCAGTCGCGCCCAGGCGAGTACCCGCCAGCGGGGCTGTGTCTGGCCCGCGAAGCGCAGATGTTCATCCAGCAGATTGCGCCACGCACGGCCCGTGCCGACCAGCCACCAAGACATCTGCACCCGCAAATCAGCATCCGAACCGGGTTCCTGACCACGGGCCGGCGGCGGTCCTGGCACGAACCGCGCCTTCGCATCCTTTGCGGAAAACGGCGCGATTTTCGGCAAATCCTTTGCGTCTTTCGACCTTCCCATCATCGCCCTCCTGCCTTGTTGGTCTTGATGCTTCAACACCCATTGCCTTCACTTTAAAAGATAGGATATGAATTACTAGTCGCCCTAAACATTAGGGCGGTAAATTCATGTCCATGCGTGCTCTACGCCGTGCCACACAGGCGCGGTCGAGCGAACGATATGGGCAGAGATTGGGGAGAGGATTGCAATGCTGGCGCTTCGTCAACGAGTTCGGGTTTTGAGAAATTCTGCGGCCATTCTGGCGATGGCTGCGATCGGCGTGGCCTCTGCTGCGCACGCGCAGGATCAGGGCGGTCCAGCACCGCAGGCCGAGGATCAGGCCGCATCCGGTTCGCAGGAGATCGTCGTGACGGGCTCGCGCATCACGCGCGGCGGCTTCACCGCGCCGACCCCCGTCACCGCGATTGGCCGCGACCGACTCGAGACAACTGCCGCGACGAATATTGGCGACGTGCTGAGCCAGTTGCCGAGCTTTCGGGCCACCTCCAGTCCTTCCGCGACGCAGACGACTCCCGGCAATGCCGTCGGCTCGCGCGTGCTGGAACTGCGCAGCCTTGGCAGCGAGCGCACCCTGGTGCTGGTCAATGGCCGTCGGTTCGTGCCGACGACAGCGCGCGGGACGGTCGACACCAACTATATTCCCGGCATCCTCATCGATCGCGTTGACGTCGTGACCGGCGGTGCATCGGCGGCCTATGGTTCGGACGCGGTTGCGGGCGTCGTGAACTTCATCCTCAACAACAAGCTCGATGGCCTTCGCGCCGAGGCCCAGTCGGGCATTTCGCAGCGCGGCGATGACCGCACGATCTTCCTCTCAGCGGCCGGCGGCACATCCTTCGCCGGTGGCCGGGGCCACGTCGTGTTCGGCGGGGAGTATGAAGATAATGATGGCCTGGCGGACTGCTATCAGGCCCGCTCGCTGTGCGCGCAGGAGTGGACGCTCGTCGGCCGCCCGGCTGGCGCGGCCGGTGCGGGCGCCCCGGCGCTGAGCATTCTCAACAATGTCCACACCGCCACCATAGCCCCCGGCGGCCTCATCCTCAGCAATGGCCCGCTCAAGGGCCTGCAGTTTCTGCCGGATGGGACGACGGCGCCCTATGAGGTCGGCAGGCTCGCGGGTTCACTCTTTCAGCAGGGCGGCAGTGGGAAGGGCCAGAACGCCTTCCTCGCCGGCCTGCTTCTCAAGGTGCCGGTTGAGCGCTTCAGCACCTATGGCCATGCCGAGTATGAATTCAGCGACGCGCTCAAGGCCACGCTGGAAGCATCCTATGGCGAAGTCCGCGCGTTCTCGGTGAGCGCGCAGCTGCGCGACAGCACAGGCTCGCTGATCGGTCCGGTCCGCCGCGACAATCCGTATCTCCCGCGGTCGGTCACGGACGTCATGGATGCCAACGGCATCACCCAGTTCAACATGGGCCGCGCCGGGCTAGACCTCGGCAATGCCCGCGGCGCGACCAAGAGCACTGCCTTCCGTATCGTCGGCGGCCTTTCCGGCGCCATCACCGATGGCTGGACGTGGAACGCCTACTATCAATATGGCCGCAGCACCTATCATCAGGAAGCGACCAACAACCTCATCCGCTCGCGCCTGCTGCTCGCGGCCGATGTCACCACCGGTCCCGGCGGCACGCCCATCTGCCGCTCGACGCTCACCAACCCGAGCAATGGCTGCCAGCCGCTCAACCTGATCGGCGCCGGCCGCTTCAGTCAGGAGGCGCTGGCCTATGTCACCGGCACATCGATGCTCGACCTGAAGATCACCCAACAGGTTGCCGCGCTGGACGTGCAGGGCGATCTCGTCGACTTGTGGGCCGGCCCGCTGTCGCTGGCGGCTGGCGCCGAATATCGCCGCGACGAGGTGAAGGGCTCGACGGACCCGCTCTCGCCGACCGGCGCCTTCTACGTCTCCAACTTCGCTGCTTCCAACGGCAAGGTCGAGGTGAAGGAAGCGTTCGTCGAGGCGGTCCTGCCGCTCCTCAAGGATAGTGCGCTGGGCAAGAGCCTGGAACTGAACGGCGCCGCGCGCCGCACCGACTACAGCACGAGCGGCGCGGTCACCACCTGGAAGCTCGGCGGCGTCTATGAGCCGGTCGATTTCCTGCGCCTGCGTGGCACGCTCTCTCGCGATATCCGGGCGCCCAATGTGAACGAGCTGTTCGGCTCGGTCACGCGCAGCTTCTCGTCCTTCACCGATCCGGTGACGAGCAAGCAGGGCCTGATCGAAATCGTCTCGGGTTCCAACAACACGCTGCGCCCGGAGAAGGCCGATACCTTCACGGCCGGGGTGGTGCTGAGCAACCTGTCGTTTCTGCGCGGCTTCAACCTCTCGGTCGATTATTACAATATCCGCGTAAACGACGCGATCGCGCAGATCGGCTCATCGACCATCGCGACGCGCTGTCTGGTGAACAACGCGACCGAGTTCTGCCCGCTGATCACGCGGAACGGGGCAGGCGAAGTCACGCTGATAAACGACCGTCTGCAGAATGTGAATGGCTTCAAGACCCGGGGCCTGGACATCGAGGCGAGCTATCGCACCCGCATCGGGGCCGCCGCATCGCTCGACCTGCGGCTGCTGGCGACCAAGACATTCGACCTCATGATCATCGACAGCGCCGGTTCGGTCGACCGCGCCGGCCAGACCGGCTTCCGCGCCAGCAACACCCCCGGCGTGCCGGACTATGTGCTGGACGGCATGGCGACCCTCAAGGCCGGGCCTTTCAGCGTGAGTGCGCATGGCCGCTACATTCCCGAGGGCAAGTTCCTCGTCGAGTTCGTCGGCCCCGAGGATGCGGGCTACAGTGTCGGCCTCGCGAACAGCATCAGCACCAATCGCGTCGCCGCCCGCTTCTATGCGGACCTCACGCTGGGCTGGAACGTGAAGGCCGGCCGCAGCGATTTCGAATATTTCATCGCGATTCGAAACCTGTTCGACAAGGACCCGCCGATTGCGCCCAGCGCGGTGGGTATCACCAATCAGGTGCTATTCGATCAGGTCGGGCGCGCGTTCCGCGTCGGGGTGCGTCTCAAGCGATGAGCGAGCCGGTCGGCACGCAAGCCACGGGTGAGACGCAGCCGGCAATGGCCGGCGCGTCTGGAGCCGGCGACGATTGGCCGTCGCCGGCCCGCGCCTGGTACACGATCTGGCTGATCGCGTTCGTGACCATGCTCTCCAATGTCGACCGGAACATCATCAACCTGCTGGTCCAGCCGATCAAGCGCGACCTGGCGCTCAGCGACACCCAGATCAGCCTCATCATCGGCTTCGCCTTTTCGTCGGCCTATATGGTCGTGGGCTTGCCGATGGCTCGCGTCGCGGATCAGCGCAGCCGCAAGATGATCCTGACGGCCGGCCTGACGGTGTGGAGCCTGGCCACTGCGCTCTGCGGCATGGCGAGAAGCTTCGGCGGGCTGTTTTTCGCGCGCGGCGTCGTCGGGGGCGCGGAGTCCGTCGCCGGCCCCTCGTCCATGTCGATGATCTCGGACATGGTGCCAAGGTCAAAGCTGCCGCGTGCCTTCGCGGTCTATCAGCTCGGCATCAGCGCCGGTCAGGCCACGGCGTTGTTGGCCGGTGGCCTGCTGGTGGCGTTCTTTGCCGCGATGGGACCGGTCCACATCCCGGTTCTGGGCGAGATGCGCGAGTGGCAGCTCGTCTTCCTCGTCTGCGCCCTGCCGGGGCTGGCAACCGCCTTGCTCTTTCTCTTCACCGTGCGGGAGCCGGTGCGCCGCAATCGCCGCGGCAAGGGCAGCGTACCACTGCGCGAGGTGGGGGCGTATCTCCTGTCAAACCGCATATTGTTCCTTCCACTGTTCCTCAGCATCGGCATCGGCGCGATCGAGACGACGGGCCTCATGACGTGGCGCGCGGCCTTTTATGAGCGCACCTATGGCTGGGGTCCGGCGCAGATCGGGCCGCTGCTGGCGCTGTCGCTCCTCATCTCTACGCCGATTGCGTTGACGCTGGGCACCTGGTTTGCGGAATATATGGGCAAGCGCGGCAATCCCGATGCGATGGCGCGGGTCTGCTTCTATTCGCAAGCACTGTCCGCTCCCTTCGCGATCGCCACCTCGCTCATGCCCAGCCCCTGGCTCGCCTTCTTCTGCGGCATGATCTCCTCGATCATCGGCCTCGCCAGCGCGCCTGCGCAGAATGCGGCGATCCAGATGGTGACGCCCAGCGAGATGCGCGCCCAGATCAGCGCTGTGTATCTCTTCACCATCAGTGTCATCGGCAATGGTCTCGGGCCCCTGCTCATTGCGCTGGTGACCGATTTCCTGCTGAAGGACGAGAGCATGCTGCGCTATTCGATGGCGTTCTTCGCCGCCGTAATGGCCCCCGGCGGCGCAGCGCTCATGTATCTGGCGATCAAACCTTATGCTCAGGCTGTAAGGAGTTCTGGCTTCGGGGAGCCGTCCCGCTGAAGGGGGTCGGAGGCCCTGCTTCCGTGATGCAGGTTTCTGCGAGCTGCCATTTGACAGACTGCCTGAAAATGCGCGTCACGCGCAGGCCGACAATACGACCTGCCGTTTTCTTTCTGCCGAAAGCATTCTTCGAAGCGCCCGACGACGCTGGCGCAATTTTTTGATTTCACGGCAGATGCGCCGCGAGGATGAACGACGGCCGGGGTGGGGTTGCATCGTTGGCATCTGCGCGCCCGCCCGCTATCGGCGCTGTATCGAGCGATGGATGATCTGATGGAAGTCGAGCCGTTTCAGGCCATAGAATTGAGCAAGTTGGCCTATCACCTGGGTGCGGAGGGGCGCTCGGTTCTCCATATGGAGTTTGGCCAGCCCTCGACGGGGGCGCCGCAGGCTGCGCTGGACGCCGCGCGCGACGCGCTCGGCATCGATCCGATGGGCTATTGGGAGAGTCCTGCGCTGCAGGCGCGGCTCGTCCAGCTCTATCGGGAGCGGTACGGCATGGCAGCCGAGCCGGATCAGTTCCTGCTCACCTGCGGCGCCTCGCCGGCATTGGTCCTTGCGCTGAGCACCCGGTTTAAGGCGGGTGATCGGATCGCCATGGCCCGGCCGGGCTATGTCGCCTATCGCAACACGGTGCGCGCGCTCAACATGACGCCGGTCGAGATCGAATACGGCGAGCAGGCGCGCTTTCAGCTGACGGCGCGCGCGCTCGCGGCGCTGGATCCGGCACCGCAGGGTGTGATCGTCGCCAGCCCGGCCAACCCCACCGGAACGATCATCGCGCCGGCTGAACTGGAGGCGATTGCCAGGCTCTGCGCAGAGCGCGGCATCGCGATCATCTCGGACGAAATCTACCATGGCCTGAGCTATGGCGCGCCTTGCCGCTCGATGGGAGAATTCGCAGCCGACGCGATGATCGTCAGCAGTTTTTCGAAATATTACTGCATGCCCGGCTGGCGGCTCGGCTGGCTCTATGTGCCGCGCGCCATGGTCGAGCGTGCCCGCGCCTATATGGGCAGCCTGTTCCTGACCGCGCCGTCGATCAGTCAGCATGCCGCTTTGGCGGCGCTGGACTGCACGTCAGAACTGGAAGCGCATCGCGCCACTTACGCCCGTAACCGGGACATTCTGCTGGAGGCCCTGCCAGCGCTTGGTCTGCGACGGATCGCGCCGCCGGATGGCGCCTTCTACATCTATGCGGATGTCAGCGACTTTACCGATGATAGCCCGGCGTTCTGCAAGAAGCTGCTCGTTGAGACTGGGCTCGCCACGGGGCCGGGGGTCGACCATGATCCGGTCAATGGCCATCGGTTCATCCGGCTGAGCTTTGCGATCACGGAAGCCGAAGTGCGAGAGGCAGTTCGGCGCCTTTCGGCGTGGTTGCCCGACCAGCGACGGCTGTAACGATCACGTCGCGGGCGGGTGGTCCCCAACCATATTTTAGAGGAGCGGTTTGCAGTGCAATCGATGTCTTGCTTGCGCATCTGTTAATCATGGTTATCGGCTTAACAGGGCCGGTTGTGGCCTCGCTCCAGACCGACGACGGCGATTTTCACACGACAAATCAGCTGCATGGCCCCGCTCTGCATGCGCATCATCTCGACGAGGCCGGGCTTTTTTGTTGCGCTGCCGCTCAGCTAACGTTAACATTCCTCCTGAAGATGACGGCTCCGCCCATGGGCGTTCCCAAGGGTGTTCGTCGCCTTCGACAAGGGCAAACTGTCGGTAACGGCGGGACGCAAAGCCTCCGGCCCCAATGGGGTAGCGGGGCTACCGGGGGATGAAACAGAGCATTTTCGGATATCGTGTGTAACCTGCTGTGAGAAGGTCATGGGGTTCGTTTGAACCTCAGGCTGCGCTCCCTGTCGTCGCGCTTCGATCCCTGTCTCAAATCCCGTTGAACCGCACCTGCATGGCGGTTTGCCCTTCACATCATCTGGGCGGTGGGCCCACACGAGGGGATTTCGTAATGCAGGGCAAGGCAATCAAAACGCGCAGCACCGTTGGGCAGGCTCTCAAGGCCGGTCTGTTCAGCAGCGTCGGCATTGCGGGGATGTTGGCAGGCGCATCGGCCGCCCACGCCGAGCCTGGCATTTGCCAGACTGAGGGTAATGTGACCCTGTTTTTCTGCGAACCCTCGTCGGTTAAGGCTCGTATTGAAGGAGGCGATACCAGCCTCATTGTGAACGGCGCACAGGATGAGTGGAGTATCACGGGCGATGGCGTCAGCTATTATACGTGGGACAATACAGCCTCTGGCGACATTACGTCGACGCTGCTCATCACCAATTCCACGATCAGCACCACCGATAATGGCGGCGTAAACGTCAGTTCCAATATCCAGGGTCGGAACGACATTTCGGTGACCTTGGGCCCGGACGTAACGGTTGACAGCGTGGGTGGCAACGGTGGCATCTGGGTTCGCAACCAGATCGCGGGCGACATCGTGATCGAGAATGGCGCCGCGCTGACGGTCTCAGGCGTGGAAACCAATGGCATCTCTGCCACCACCAACGCAGGATCGGTGAACATCACCAATAGCGGGGCCATCACGGTCCAGCAAACCATCGGGGCCGCAGACTTCACCCAGCGGGGAATTTACGCCGACGGCGGTTTCAACGATGCCGACCCGGTCGAGGTGACCGTGACGAACACTGGCCAGGTGGAGGCTCAGGCGGCGGGTATCCGCGTCGTCAATTACAACGGTTTGGCGAAAATCACGAACAACGCCTACGTTTCTTCGGTGAACAATCAGGCGCTGGTCGGCTGGACGCCGAACGGCGAAGTGGTGGTCGACAATCAGGAGCAGGGTGAGGCTATCTCGGCCAACGGCCCGGCGATTCAGGGCGCCTCGCAGATCGGCAATATCACCATCACCAATGCAGGCATTGCGGAGGGCACCACCGGCATTCTCGCCGTCGCCGGCTTCGACGAGGATGCGCCCGGCTCTGGTAAAATCACCATCACCAACAGCGGCATTGTCACTGGCAGAACCGGAAGCGCAGTTCAGGCGCGCACGCCGCTTGGCGATGTGGTCATCAGCAACACCGGCACGCTGCAATCGCTGAGCGGGATCGCGGCTGTCGATGCAGACACACTTAGCGGCATGGTCCAGATCACCAATTCCGGGTCGATCCTGGGTGAAACCGGTATCGTCACCAACAGCGCGGCGACCACGATCATCAACGCCGGTACCATCGAAGCCTCGCCTTCCTTCGGCCACGCCATTCTGATGGGCGCCGGGGACGTGACGCTGGAGTTGCATGCCGGCTCCAACATCATCGGCCTCGTCGCGGATGCGGATATCGCGAGCGGCACCAATACCCTGGCGCTGGGCGGCGCCATCAATGCGTCATTCGACGCCGGATTGGTCGGCACGCAATATTATGATTTCGATGAGTTCGTGAAGGTAGGGACCGGCACCTGGACGCTCACGGGGACAGGGACGACCGGCTGGACGGTCCGCGAAGGGACGCTGAACGCTGCCAGCAGCGACGCATTCGGTGTGGGTCAGGCCTATGTCGTTGAAGGGGGCGTGCTGGGCGTGGGGGGCTCCACCTATCAGGCGACCCTGGGCTCGCTCACTGTCGGAGAAGCTGGCCTTGTCTCCACCGATGGCGGCGTGCTCGTGCTCGACCAGAGCAGCGACACCGTCTTCGCCGGCACGTTGGTCGGCCAGGGCAGGTTCGTCAAGGCGGGCGAAGGTGCGCTCGCCTTCACCGGCAATGGCGCTCTCTTCAACGGTGCGCTGGATGTCACCGGCGGTGCCTTTGACCTCACGGGCGACTTCAGCGCCAGCACGGTGACCGTGGGCGGCGCGGAGCTGGCTTCGCTCAATATCAAGGCGGCGGGGCAGCTCAACTCTGTCTCGGCGGCCATTGGCATGAATGGCACCGCGGGGAGCGTTACCGTTGACGGCGGCGCGAGTTGGATCAACTCAAGCCTCATCGAGATCAGTCGCAATCCCAATTCCTCCGGGTCGCTGACCATCACAAATGGCGGCTCGGTCGAAACTGTGAATGGCAGCATTTACATGGGCGCGGGCGGCTCGGTCAGCATCAGTGGTCAGGGTTCGGCGCTCCGTGTCGGTACGCTGCATTCCGAACTGCCGGCCGACTGGGTTTCGGCCGATGGCTGGTTCAGTGCGGATGAGGGCAGCATCTCGGTGACCGACGGTGGTTTGCTGGAGGCTGACGGCAGCTATATCGGCGGAAACGGGTCCGGCACGGCGACGATGATCGTCGACGGTGCCGGCACGGTGTGGCGCAACGGCCTCAGCCTGTACATCGGCGGAACGGGCAACGACACCGTTGGCCAGGGCAATGTGACGGTGTCCGGCGGCGCTGAAGTCACGTCCTACACCAGCGCGCTTGGTGTCGACACCGGCTCGAGCGGAACGCTGACGCTGACCGGCGAAGGCACGACCTACAGTGTTCTCGCCCGTAACGGCTACGCCGGCAACATGCGGGTCGGCTACAGCGGCACGGGCACCGCCACGGTTTCCAACGGCGCCCTGCTGTCGGCAGCCGCCCTGATCGATGTGGCGAGCCAGGAGGGCAGCGGCGGTACGCTGACCATCGAGGCGGACGGCCGGGTCACCGGCGAATCCCTGCGAATCGGTGGGGCTCAGTCCGCTGTCGGCAGCGTCAGCCTCGATGGGGCAGGCTCCACGCTCGAGATCGGCAGCGGTCGCATCGGTGTCGGCATCTCTGGCCAGGGCATGCTGACGGTCAGCAATGGCGGCTCGGCGAGTTCGCAGGGCGCCATCCTTGGCTGGGAGTCGACCGGTCAGGGCACGGCTACCGTGAGCGGCGCGGGCAGCACCTGGACCAATGACGGCATTCTTTACGTCGGCAACGTCGGCGAAGGAACGCTCAACATCGCACAGGGCGGCCGGGTCACCAGCACGGATGGCTATGTGGGCACGGTCGGCGGCTCGAGAGGCGCTGTGAACATCAGCGGTGCCAACTCGGTCTGGGACATGAGCGGGCTATTCATTGCCGGCAACGAGGCGGGCGCACAGTCGACGATTTCGATCTCCAATGGCGGCACATTGCGCGCGGTGCAGGGCACGCTCGGCAATCTCACGGGATCGCAGGCCAGCATGATCGTGACCGGCGCCGGCTCGACTTGGAGTGCCTATAACGACGGCCTGACGAACTGGGCGGGTTACATCAATGTCGGCCTGTTCGGCAGCGGCACGCTGGAGGTTTCGGACGGCGGCAAGGTAGAGGCGGTGCGCGTCTACATCGGCAATGATGTCGCCTCGAGCGGCAGCGTGACGGTGACTGGCGCATCTTCGGCGATCCGGACGGAGGAAGGCCTCTATATCGGTGCCGAGGGAGCCGGCGTCCTGACGCTGGCCGATGGCGCAGAACTCGGTGCCCAGGTGATCAAGATCGGCAATCGCGCCGGCTCCACGGGCACGCTGAACATCGGCGCGGCGGCAGGCAGTGCGGCCCAGGCGGCTGGTGTGATCAACGCCGTGCAGGGCATTCAGTTCGGTGCCGGGGCCGGCAAGCTGGTCCTGAACCACAGCGGGACAGATTATGCACTTGCCGCCAGTCTGTCGGGTAATGGCGTGGTCGATGTTCTTGCGGGCACGACGGTGCTGACCGGCGATGGCAGCGCCTATACCGGCGCGTTTAATGTGAACGGCGGCAAGCTGGTGCTGGCCAACGCGATGAATGCCAGTTCGACCGCGATCGCGGTGGATGGCACCCTGCAGATCGGTAACGGCGGAACGGCCGGCACGCTGGCTGGCGACGTCCACGCCAACGGCACGCTGATGTTCAACCGCAGCGATGTTTCCAGCTATGGCGGCAGCATCACTGGGCACGGCACGATCGTGAACGCCGGGTCGGGCCGGTTGGTGCTGGCCGGCGATAGCAGCACGTTCGCTGGCCAGACCAAGGTTGATGCCGGGACGCTGCTGCTCACGGGCAAGCTCAATGGTGCCGTGACCGTCAACGCCAATGGCACGTTGCAGGTTGGCGATGGCGTCCGCAATGGCGAGCTGACCGCCAGCACGACCAACGACGGCACGCTGATCTTCAATCAGGTCGCAGACTATGATTACACGGGCGCTCTCTCTGGCAACGGCAGCCTGATCAAGCAGGGCGAGGGCACGCTGCTGCTCTCGGGCGACTATGGTTATACCGGGTCGACCGTGGTGCAGGCGGGCCGGGTGCGGCTGTTGGCGCAGCTCGACAGCGCGACCGATCTGGTCGTGGATGATGGCGAGTTCGACCTGAGCGGCACCGACCAGACCGTTGCGGGCCTCAGCGGCGCGGGCGGGACGGTGAGCCTGGGCACGAGCACGCTGACCGTCAACCAGAGCAGCAACACGCTGTTCGGCGGCAGCTTCAGCGGCAGCGGTACGATTGCGCTGAACGGTCCGTCCAGCGCGCCCGTCAGCATCAACCTGACCGGCGAGAGCTTTGGCTCGTTCACCGGTGCGCTCAACCTCGAGGGCATCGTGACGCGGGTGAACGGCTCGATGGGCGGCACGATCACGGTCGGCAGCGATGCGGCCCTGGGCGGTCGCGGGCAGGTGAACAATATCGTGGTCGGCAATGGCGGCACGCTACTGCCGGGCAACTCGATCGGCACGCTCACCGCAGCGGGCAATGTCGTGTTCCAGGCAGGCTCAACCTATGAGGTGGAGGTCAATGCCGATGGCGAGAGCGACAAGCTGATCGTCGGCGGGACGGCGACCATTCAGGGTGGCACGGTTTCGGTGCTGGCGGCTGCAGGCAATTATCGCTTCAGCAATGAGTACACGATCATCACGGCCGCGGGCGGGGTGACCGGGCAGTTTGCGGCCACCGATGTCGATCTGCCGTTCCTGACGCCGGAGCTGAGCTATGACGCCAATAATGTCAGGCTGGTGCTGACGCGCAACAATCGCAGCTTCGAGAGCGTGGCGGTGACGCCCAACCAGTTGGCCGTGGCGCTTGCGCTGGATGCGAGCGATGACAATGCCAGCCTGTCGCGCGCGGTAGCCGGGCAGCTTGAGGAAGCCGGCGCCGTCCGGGCGTTCGATGCGCTCTCGGGCGAGCTGTGGGCGACCACGGGCACGCTGATGGTGGACGGCACCCGCCGGCTTGGCGACATGGTGATCGGCCGCATGGAGCAGGCCGATGTCGTCAGCCGCACATTGGCCGGTGCCGGCTCCTCGGCCCGCACGCTGCGTGATGGCAGCACGGCGGTCTGGGGCCAGGGCATCGGTGCGTGGAGCACGCTCAAGAGCAATGGCAATGCGATCAAGGCGACGCAGAGCACCTTCGGCTTCATCACCGGTGTCGATACGGGCCTTGGTGGCTGGCGTCTGGGCGTGGCCTTCGCGCATGAGCAGAACAAGGTGCGGGTCGATGGGCGCAGCAGCGAGGCGACCGTCAACGGCAACAGCGCGCTGGTCTATGCCGGCGGTGGCTGGGGCGCCCTGCGCGCCCGGATCGGCGCTTCCTATAGCTGGCTGGACGTCAGTGGGACACGCAAGGTGGCGTTCCTGGGCGTCAATGATGCGCTGGCGGGCGATTATGATGCCAAGAGCGCCTCGGCGTTCGGTGAGGTGAGCTATGCTCTCCCGCTGGGCGCGGTAACCGCCGAGCCCTTTGCCGGCGTGACCCATGTCCATCTCAAGAGCGATGCCTTCACCGAGACGGGCAGCGCTCTGACCGCGCTGGGCGTCACGGACAGCACCCGCGATGTGACCTACACCACTTTGGGTCTGCGTCTGGGCGGGGCAGTGCCGGTCAGCGCCACCACGGTGCTCAGCCCGCGCGTCTCGGCGGCCTGGCTGCGCAGCTTTGGCGATGTCGATGCGACCAGCCGCAACATCCTCTCGACCGGCGAGGCCTTCTCGGTCGCGGGACTGCCCACGACGCGCGATACCCTGCGCCTTGAGGGCGGCGTGCAGGCCAATATCATGCCCGGCGGCTCCATCGGCGCCACCTACGTGGGCAACATCGGCGACCAGTGGAAGGACCACGGCGTCAAGATCGGCTTTAGCTACAGCTTCTGATCTCAGGCGGATGCTCCGGGAGGCGCGGCTGCGGCCGCGCCTCTCTTGACCGAATTCCACACAGCAGTCTCGCGATGACCGAGGCAGCCCCCCTCAAACGACACGAACAGAGGCCAATAAATGGCCGTAAGGATATTGAGAATGCAGGGTTTTTATAACAAGTTTGACCGCGTTGAAGCTCAGCCGCTTGCTGACATTCGTCTTATGTCCTTCAAATCTGTTTTGCGCTGTTCGGTGGCCGCGACGTTCCTTGCCGCGGTGGGAGCTATGCCCGCCTACGCCGCGGATGGCACCGGTGGTGCGGGGGGCGATAACAGCTTCACGAGCGTTGGCGGGAGCGCCAGCACCACCTTCACGGGCGGTGACGGGACGGATGGCGTTGGCACAGATCCCAGCTATCTCTCCGGCGGCGCTGGCGGCGGCAGTGGCATCACAGGGGGCAATGGCGGTGCCGGTGCTGGTCCCAACCCCGGCTTCGCCGGGACGGGAGGGGCTGCGCCCGGTGAGGCGGGATCGGATGGCTCCGATGGCGGGGCCAACAGTTCAGGCGGCGGCGGTGGCGGCGGCGCGCATGGCTTTGTCGGACTCATCACAGATTTGCCGACATCGGGAACGCTCACCGGCGGCAATGGCGGTAATGGTGGCCTTGCTGGAATTGCCGGATATGGCGGCGGCGGTGGCGGCGGCGGCTTCGGCGCGGTCGTCACCGGTCTTAACGACTCCTACGACGCAATCACCGTCAGTGCCACCGGCGGCGCGGGCGGCGCCTATGGCTGGGCTGGCGTCGGCGGCAATGGTGGCAGCGGTCTGGTCATCGACCAGCCGGCCGGCAATACGGCCATCAGCATTACGGACAGCATACTGACCGGCGGCGCGGGCGGCGGGAGCCGCGAAGGCCAGTCCTTTGGCGGCAATGGCGGGTCTGCCCTTGTGCTCACCGGCGGCACCGGCAGCAGCACTGTTTCGATCTCCGGCGGTAGCATCATGGGCGGTGATGCCCAAGGCGGCAACTTCGGCGGGGCCGGGGGCTTTGGCATCCTGATCGAGAACATGAGCGGCCTCACCACCCTCACGATCGACACAGCGGTGACAGGCGGCGCCGGCGGGGCCGGGATGTTCACCAACGGTGCGGGCGGCGCAGGCATTCAAGGCGAGAACCTTGCTCTTTCCATCGGGACTGGCGGTTCCGTATCCGGCGGCCTTGGTGGCAATGGCGAGCGGGCCGCGGCCCTGAATTTCACGGGCGGTACCAACAGGCTGACACTCGCCAGCGGCGCCACGCTGAACGGCGGTATCGTCGTTGCGACCAATACCACGAAACTCGAATTCGCCCAGGCGGAGGATTATACGCTCTCCAGTGCGATTTCAGGCTCGGGCTCTGTTATCAAGACCGGCAGCGGAGCGTTGACCCTCACCGGCGACAACAGCGCTTTTGCTGGCAACATGATGCTCACCGGCGGCGAGACAATCATTGATGGCAGTACGACGAGCGGGAACATCGTCTTCCTGGGCGGGCTCGATGGGGCGTCGCTGACCGTGGTGAATGGCGGCACCTTCAACGCCCCCAACATCATCGTCAGCAACAGCACCAATTCGGCGATGCCGGGCATGGAAGATGAGAGCGGCTCGCTGCTCGTCACGGGTACGGGATCGACGGTCACGACCGAATTCCTGACGGTCGGCTATTATGGCGACGGCAGCGTGGCGATCGAGAATGGCGGTACCGTCGTGGTCAACACCTCCACGTCCGTCGGTGCGGTCGAGGGCAGTGTCGGCTCCATCACCGTTTCGGGTGAAAATAGCCATCTGCAGAGCGGCTCCCTGCAGTTCGGCGGGAGCGGCCAGGGCACGCTCATCCTGTCCGGCGGCGCGACGATGCAATCCACCAGCGGGAGTTTCGGCGTAAATGCCGGATCGCTCGGCACCGGCACCCTCAGCGGCGTGGGAACGCGCTGGGACATCGGTGCAAGCGGCTTGGGGATCGGCACCAGCGGCGAAGGCATCCTCACCGTGACGGATGGCGCGACGATTGCCGCCTCCGGCAGCGATGCAGATGTGAGACTTGGCGCAAGCGCCAACGGCAACGGTCAGATGACAGTCTCAGGCAGCGGGTCCAGCGTAACGACCGACCGGAACATGACCATCGGCAGCTATGGATCAGGCACGGCCACCGTGACGGACGAGGCGCTGCTGGGCGGTGACAAGCTGATTGTCGGCTTCGTGGATGGCAGCCAGGGTACTTTGAACATCAGCGGTGAAGGCACGCTCGCCCGAGGCACGTCTTATGTCATGGTGGGCACATATGCCGGGAGCAGCGGCGTCGTCACCGTCTCCGATGGCGCGACCCTCAAGTCTGATGGCAATCGCGGCATCACGCTGGCTTATGAGGCCGGCTCGACGGGCACGCTGAACATCGGCGCGGCGGCAGGCAGTGCGGCCCAGGCGGCCGGCGTGATCGATGCCGTGAACGGCATTCAGTTCGGTGCCGGGGCCGGCAAGCTGGTCCTGAACCACAGCGAGACCAATTACACGCTGGCCGCCGGCCTGTCCGGCACCGGCGTGGTCGACGTGCTGGCCGGGACCACAATCCTGACCGGGGACAGCAGAAACTATAGCGGCGCGCTGAACGTGAGCGCCGGCACGCTGGTGCTGGCCAACACGACGAGTGCCGCAAGCACGATCATCGGGCAGGACGGCACGCTGCAGATCGGCAATGGCGGCACCAGTGGCTCCTTCGACGGCGACCTTGTGAACAACGGTCTGCTGGTGTTCGATCGCTCCGATGCGCTTCATCATAACCGGGTCATTTCCGGCACGGGCGATCTGACCGTGGCGGGCGGGGCGATCACCTTGAGCGGGATGAATACCTTTACGGGCGCCACGACGATTAATGCCGACGCCACATTGGCCCTCTCCAATCAGGGCCGGGTGAACCAATCGAGTTCCGTCACGGTCAATGGTACCTTCGACCTGACCAGTGCAGCCAGCGCACAGATCAAGGATCTTGGCGGCAGCGGAACGGTGATCGTCGGTGATGCGGGGTTGATGCTGGTCAATGCCTCGCAGGTCTTTTCCGGACGGATCACCGGAACGGGCGGTCTGAACGTGTCTGCCGGCACGCTCACCCTGACCAACGCCAGCGATTTCGAAGGCGGTCTGGGGATCAGCAACGGCGCCACGGTCAACCTCGGCAATGGCGGCACGACCGGCTCGATCACTGCCAATGTCACCAATTACGGCACGCTGCTGTTCGATCGTGCGGACGATGTGAGCTATCTCGGCCAGATTTCCGGTCAGGGCACGGTGATCAAGACCGGCGATAATATAGTGACCTTCGGCGGCTCGATGAGCGGCGTCCAGCTTGACGTGCAGCAGGGTACGGCCCTGTTTGTTGGGACGATCAGCAACAATGTCAATGTTGCCGAACAGGGCGAGCTGGTGTTCGCCAACCCCGCGACCACGAGCTACAAGGGCAGGCTGAGCGGCACGGGCACCGTGCTGAAAACGGGCACGGGCACCATCACCTTCTCGGGCGACAGCAGTGGTTTTGCAGGCGATGCGACCATCGATGGCGGCACGGTGCTGCTGACGGGCAAGCTGGGCGGCACTTTGCTGATCGACACTGCAGGTACGCTGCAGGTGGGCAATGGCTTGAAGAATGGCGATCTGCTGGCCGATGCCACCAACAATGGCACGCTGATCTTCAACCAGATTGGCGACTATGACTATACCGGCGCGCTGTCCGGCAATGGTGGCCTAATCAAGCAGGGCGAGGGCACGCTGCTGCTCTCGGGCGATTATGGTTATACCGGGTCGACCGTGGTGCAGGCGGGCCGGGTGCGGCTGCTGGCGCAGCTCGACAGCGCGACCGATCTGGTCGTCGATGATGGCGAGTTTGACCTAAGCGGCACCGACCAGACCGTTGCGGGCTTGAGTGGCGCGGGCGGGACGGTGAGCCTGGGCACGAGCACGCTGACCGTCAACCAGAGCAGCAACACGCTGTTCGGCGGCAGCTTCAGCGGCAGCGGTACGATTGCGCTGAACGGTCCGTTCAGCGCGCCCGTCAGCATCAACCTGACCGGCGAGAGCTTTGGCTCGTTCACCGGTGTGCTCAACCTCGAGGGCATCGTGACGCGGGTGAACGGCTCGATGGGCGGCACGATCACGGTCGGCAGCGATGCGGCCCTGGGCGGTCGCGGGCAGGTGAACAATATCGTGGTCGGCAATGGCGGCACGCTGCTGCCGGGCAACTCGATCGGCACGCTCACCGCAGCGGGCAATGTCGTGTTCCAGGCAGGCTCAACCTATGAGGTGGAGGTCAATGCCGATGGCGAGAGCGACAAGCTGATCGTCGGCGGGACGGCGACCATCCAGGGCGGCACGGTCTCGGTGCTGGCAGCTGCAGGCAATTATCGCTTCAGCAATGAGTACACGATCATCACGGCCGCAGGCGGGGTGACCGGGCAGTTTGCGGCCACCGATGTCGATCTGCCGTTCCTGACGCCGGAGCTGAGCTATGACGCCAATAATGTCAGGCTGGTGCTGACGCGCAACAATCGCAGCTTCGAGAGCGTGGCGGTGACGCCCAACCAGGTGGCCGTGGCGCTGGCGCTGGATGCCAGCGATGACAATGCCAGCCTGTCCCGTGCGGTAGCCGGGCAGCTTGAGGAAGCCGGCGCCGTCCGGGCGTTCGATGCGCTCTCGGGCGAGCTGTGGGCGACCACGGGCACGCTGATGGTGGATGGCACCCGCCGGCTTGGCGACATGGTGATCGGCCGCATGGAGCAGGCCGATGTGGTCAGCCGCACACTGGCCGGTGCCAGTTCCTCGGCCCGCACGCTGCGCGATGGCAGCACGGCGGTCTGGGGCCAGGGCATTGGTGCGTGGAGCACGCTCAAGAGCAATGGCAATGCGATCAAGGCGACGCAGAGCACGTTCGGCTTCATCACCGGTGTCGATACGGGCCTGGGTGGCTGGCGTCTGGGCGTGGCCTTCGCGCATGAGCAGAACAAGGTGCGGGTCGATGGGCGCAGCAGTGAGGCGACGGTCAACGGCAACAGCGCGCTGGTCTATGCCGGCGGTGGCTGGGGCGCCCTGCGCGCCCGGATCGGCGCCTCTTATAGCTGGCTGGATGTCAACGGGACACGCAAGGTGGCGTTCCTGGGCGTCAACGATGCGCTGGCGGGCGATTATGATGCCAGGAGCGCCTCTGCCTTCGGTGAGGTGAGCTATGCTCTCCCGCTGGGCGCGGTGACCGCCGAGCCCTTTGCCGGCGTGACCCATGTCCATCTCAAGAGCGATGCCTTCACCGAGACGGGCAGCGCCCTGACCGCGCTGGGCGTCACGGACAGCACCCGCGATGTGACCTACACCACCCTGGGTCTGCGTCTGGGCGGGGCAGTGCCGGTCAGCGCCACCACGGTGCTCAGCCCGCGCGTCTCGGCGGCGTGGCTGCGCAGCTTTGGCGATGTCGATGCGACCAGCCGCAACATCCTCTCGACCGGTGAGGCCTTCTCGGTCGCGGGCCTGCCCACGACGCGCGATACCCTGCGTCTCGAGGGCGGCGTTCAGGCCAACATCATGCCGGGCGGCTCCATCGGCGCCACCTACGTGGGCAACATCGGCGACCAGTGGAAGGACCACGGCGTCAAGATCGGCTTTAGCTACAGCTTCTGATCTCAGGCGCTGCGAGCGAAAACGGAAAGGGGCGCGGAATGACCGCGCCCCTTTTTCATGTGCCTCTCAACTGGACGGGTGCTGGCCGACTCTCGGCTGCAACCCCGTTCAGAATGCCATATTGGGCTGTTCGTCCTGACCGACGCCGCGCGGGGCGCGTGTGTCTGCCTGTTCAGGGGAAAGCTCGGCGAGGGTGCTTTTGGCGCGCGCGATATAGGGATCGAGCTTGCCTTCATCGTAGAGCTTCTTGCCGAAATAACCAATCGCCGCGCCGGCGAGCAAAGTTTTCATCATGTGCGGTCTCCTTGATCGCTAGCACAATGACCAAGAGCGCGGAGCGTTCCGTCCCGCGCCACTGAGATGCGCCGGAGTGAAGAGGGCAGGCGTCGGCCGGTACTGTCAGTTGGCGGCGCGTCCGGCCTGCAGCGTGCGGCGGAGATGATCGATGGCCAGACGCCCGCGGGCATCGTCGAACCCCTTGCGCGAGAGCATCAGGCGATAGCCCGGCTCGAAATCGACCGGGACGCGTTGGAGTTGTCCGCGCGTGGTGGCAGGTGCGGCTTCCTCGTCGAAGAGCATGGCAAGGCCCGTGCCATTGAGCGCCAGCCCCATCGCGACATCGGTGAACTGCGGTCGCGCGACGACATTGGACGGGTAGATGCACGCATCGGCCAGCGCATTGATCAGCCAGTCATTATGCGGTGTGTTGTCCGGCATCATGATCATCGGGGCGGCGCTGATCCTGGCAGGATCGCTCCCCACCGCCTCGACCAGCGCGGACGTGCCGAAGAGACTGCTGGTCACGCGCCGGAGCGTCTCGATGGTAAGATCCGGGGCGACCGGTGGGCGCCCGGTGAAGAAGGCGACGTCCACCTTGCCGCTGCGGAGCATGGAGAGCATTTCTTCGCCCGGCGCGGAGAGGATCAGCTCCACATTCGGCACCTGGCCGCGCGCATAATAATCCGGCAGGCACGGCCTGATCCATTGATCGATAAGATAAGGGCCGGCGGCGACCCGCAGCACATAGCTCTGCGCACTGCCGGCCGTGGCGCCCAACTGAACCTTGTTCGCCTCGCGCAGCAGCAACCGCGCCTGATCCAGCAAATCGCGGCCCAGAGGGGAGAGGCGCGCTGTCGATCCCCGCTGACGATCGAACAGGCGAGCGCCGGCTTTCTGCTCCAGCGCCTTGATATGATTGCTGATCGAGGGCTGGCTGATCCCGAGACGATCCGCCGTGATACGGAAATTCTCGTCCTTCGCCGCTTCGACGAAAATCTCCAATTGCCGGATCGTGAATGCCATAAGCGATAGCCCCTCCCTTATAACTGATAGCGGACCGGGCCGTTGCTTTGCAATCGGGAGCAACCGATGCCTTGGGAATGAGGCGTCTCGGCGATGATCCGGGCGGCCCGCACAGAGCAAAAGAGCAATCAGGAGCAGGATTATGAGCGAGATCGAAGCGCTGCGCAGCGATGTGAAGGCCCTGACCGAGCGGATCGGGATGCTGGAGGATCTCAATGCAATCCGCCGGCTCCACAATGCCTATGGCTATTATACCGATTATAACCGTTCGGACGAACTGGCCGAGCTGTTCTCCGACGATGCCGAGATCATCTTTCTCTCCGGCATCTATCGCGGCAAGGTGGGTGCGCGGCGGCTCTATGGCGACTGGTTTCGCCAGTTCTTCACGCAAGGGCGCCCCGGCCCAGTCTATGGCTTCCTGCTCGATCATTTCCAGATGCAGGACATCATCACCGTCGCGCCGGATCGCCGCACCGCCAAGGGCCGGTTTCGCGCGCTGCTGCTCGGCGGCAATCATGAGAGCCGCGACTATCGCCCGGAGGGCCTGCCCGACCAGTTCTACGAAGCCGGCATGTACGAGAATGATTATGTGCGCGAGGACGGCGTCTGGAAGATCAAGCGGCTCGATTATGTCGTGCAATGGCAGGCGGATTATGATGCCGGCTGGTACAAGACCATCGCGCATCTCCAGCCGCTGACGAAGACCTTCCCGGAAGACCCGCTCGGCCCGGATGAACTGGTCGACAATCAGCGGCAGACATGGCCTTATCGGCAGGAACTGGCGATGCACTTCGCGCATCCCGTGCTCGGCCGGGCGCTGGCGGATGCGGAACGGACCGCATAGCGGCCGACGGGTGGCAGTGGGTCGAGGGAGAGGGAATATTAATCGTGGGTTTGATGTTCAGGCGCATGATGGCGCTGACCGCGCTGCTGCTTGTCCTCCCTTCCGCCTGCCGCGATGCCGCAGACGGTGGTCAGGCCGGCGGCGATGTCGAGTGGCCGCTGCATGGTCGCACCGAGACGGCGCAGCGCTTTGCCGAACTGGATCAGATCGATCGCGAGACCGTGTCACGGCTGGGCCTGGCTTGGTCCTTCGATCTGGAGACGGATCGCGGGCAGGAAGCGACGCCGATCATGGTCGATGGCGTGCTCTATGTGGTCAGCGCTTATGATGTCGTCTCCGCCATTGATGCGCGCACCGGCAAGGGCTTGTGGACCTACGATCCACAAGTCCGCGCGGCGTCTGCGCGCTCCTGTTGCGGGCCGGTCTCGCGCGGTGTCGCGGTGGCGGAGGGCCGGGTGTATGTCGGCGCGCTTGACGGGCGCCTGATCGCCCTGGATGCCAAAAGCGGCAAGCCGGTCTGGGAAAAGCAGACGATCGACCAGTCCGGCCCCTTTGCGGTGAATTACACGATCACCGGGGCGCCGCGCGTCATCAAGGGCAATGTCGTCATCGGCAATGGCGGCGCCGAGTTCGGCGTGCGCGGCTATGTGAGTGCCTATGATGCCGCGACTGGCAAGCTGACCTGGCGCTTCTACACTGTCCCCGGGAAGCCGGGCACGAAGGACAATGCCGCGTCCGACACGGTGCTGGCCAAGGCGCAGGGAAGCTGGGCAGGCCAGTGGTGGCGCTATGGCGGTGGCGGCACGGTGTGGGATGCCATCGAATATGATCCCGCGCTGGACCTCATCTACATCGGCACCGGTAACGGCTCGCCATGGAATCATCAGATGCGCTCGGACGGGAAGGGGGATAATCTCTTCTTGTCTTCTATCGTCGCGCTGCGGGCCTCGACCGGCGAATATGTCTGGCATTTCCAGCAAGTTCCGGGCGATGCCTGGGATTATACCGCGACCCAGAATATCGTGCTGGCGGACATGGAGATCGACGGCAAGCCGCGCAAGGTGCTGATGCAGGCGCCCAAAAACGGCTTCTTCTACATTCTTGACCGCGCGACCGGCGAGTTCCTGAATGCCACCGCTTATGTGCCGCAGAATTGGGCGAAGAGCATCGATCCCAAGACCGGCCGTCCGGACATTGTGCCGGAAGCACGCTATTACCGCACCGGCAAGCCGCATTTCCAGTTCCCCAGCTCGGGCGGCGGGCATAATTGGCCGCCCATGGCCTTCAGTCCCCGCACGGGGCTGGTCTACATTCCGGCGCAGGACGTCGGCATGCCTTTCGGCCCCAACCCTCAGGAGGCGCAGGTGATCGGCGCCTATACGTCCGGCGTTGCGATGAGCGGCGGTGGCGCGATGAGCGCGGCGGACCGCAAGGCGCTGTACGACAGCATGAAGGCGCGGCTGATCGCCTGGGACCCGATCGCCCGCAAACCGCGCTGGACGAGCGAGGAAGCGGCGCCCTTCAACGGTGGCCTGCTGGCGACGGCGGGCGGCCTTGTTTTTGCCGGCAATGCGCAGGGGCGGCTGGTCGCCTATGATGACGAGAGCGGCAAGCAGCTCTGGTCGTTCGATGCGCAGACCGGCATCGTCGCGCCGCCGATCAGCTATCGGCTGGACGGGGTGCAATATATCGCAGTCATGGCTGGCTGGGGCGGCGGATGGCCACTGACGGGCGGGGTGATGGCGCTCAAGGCCGGCAAGACCATCGGCCCCAACCGGCTGCTGGTGTTCAAATTGGATGGGGCGGCGAAGCTGCCTGCCTTCACGCCGGCCGAGCCACTGCCGTTCCCCGATGTAGTGGACAAGGGCACACCGGCCCAAATCGCGCAGGGCGACGGACTGTTCGGCCGCTTCTGCCTGCGCTGTCATGGCAGCGGGGCGGTGAGCGCCGGTGCCTATCCGGACTTGCGCCGGACGGGATTGCTCGGCACGAAGGGTTTTTCGCAGGTCGTTCTGGGCGGCGCGCTGGCGGAGATGGGCATGCCCAGCTTCGCAGGCCAGCTGACGCCGGCGCAGGTCGACGCCATTGACGCTTATCTCGTCCGCCGCAGTCTCGAGGACCGGCGGATCGAGACTCAGGAAGGACGCAAGCAGACGCGATGACCGATCAGGCGCAGGGTGGCATGATGAGTGCGCCAGAGATGAAGGACGGCATGATCCGTGTGGCGGGCGGGCAGTTCTGGATGGGGTCGGACGACCATTATCCCGATGAGGGCCCCGCGCATCCGGCCTCGGTCGATGCTTTCTGGATCGATGAAACGCCAGTCACCAATGCGCAGTTCGCGCAGTTCGTGGAAGCGACCGGCCATGTGACGGTGGCCGAAACGGTGCCCGATGCGGCCGATTATCCCGGTGCCGATCCCGCGATGCTGAAGGCCGGCTCATCCCTGTTTACGCCGCCGCCGACCCCCGTGCCGCTGCACGATCCAATGGGGTGGTGGACATTCTCGTTCGGGACAGACTGGCGCCACCCTTGGGGGCCGGAGAGTTCCATCGACGGGCTCGCGGATCATCCCGTTGTCCACATCGCCTGTGCCGATGCGGAGGCCTATGCGGCCTGGGCGGGCAAGCGGCTGCCGACGGAAGCGGAATGGGAATTCGCCGCGCGGGGCGGGCTGGATCGCAAGGCCTTCGCCTGGGGCGATGAACTGCACCCCGGCGGGGCCATGCTGGCCAACACCTGGCAGGGCGATTTCCCGCACCAGAATGATCTCTCGGACGGCTATCTGCGTACCTCGCCGGTGCGGGCCTATGCGGCAAATGGTTTTGGCTTGTGGGATATGATTGGCAATGTGTGGGAGTGGACGAGCGACTGGTATGTCGATCGGCACGACGCGCCCACCAAGCCCTGTTGCGCGCCGCATAATCCGCGGGGCGCCAGCGAAGATGCCAGCCGTGATCCCTATAGCGGCTTTCCCCGCCGCGTGCTCAAGGGCGGATCGCATCTGTGCGCGCCCAATTATTGCCAGCGCTATCGCCCCGCCGCGCGCTATCCGCAGACGGTGGATACCTCCACATCGCATATCGGGTTTCGCTGCGCCCGCGACGCGTGAGGATCGCCCGCTAGAGCTGAGCGTGGCAGGTGGCCGGCTTTAGAGGCCGCGTGCTTCCAGCGTTTCCAGCAGCATTCGCTCGAAGGATTCGCGGCGGGTGCGGCGGGCGGCCAGCAGCTTCTTGCTGTCCTGCTGACGGATGGCGTTCAGCAGCTCGCGCTTGTCCACCACCTTGCGCTCTTCGCTGTTCCGGCGCGGCAGCGGCAGGAGGGCGCGGTAGCGATCAGTCAATGCCCAAAGACGGATGGCCTCGCGCACGATGGTCTTCTTGGGGGAGAGGTTGAAGATCATCGTGTGGAATTCACGATGCTCGTTCCACCAGCTCGTGCGGTCGCCTTCGTCGAGCAGCTCTTCGAGGCGCTGTTCGCGACGTTCGAGTTCGGCAAGCTCTTCGGCGTCCGGCCAGTCGACGGATTTGAGCAATTCGTCCTCGACCAGATGGCGCAGGGCAAACAGTTGCTCGGCCTCATCGCGGGAAAGCCGGGTGACGAAGAAGCCCCGGTTGGGGTCGTGCTCGATGATGCCTTCCGAGCTCAGCAGCTTGAGCGCCTCGCGCACCGGTACGCGGCTGGCGTTGAATTGCTCGGCCAGTTCGGTCTGCCCCAGCCGCATCCCGGGTGCCAGCGTGCCACGGGCGATGAGCAGACGCAGCTCATTGGCGATCTTGGCGGGAACTCCGCGTTCGGATTTCACTGTTTCCTGCATCATGGGCATTCCTGGTTGGCCGAAGAGCCAGCGGCCTTGAAATTATGGTCGTTCCGGGCATCCCTAGCGTGGTGTCTCACAAAAATGTAGACATTTTCACGCGCTAGGAATCCCGACCCGGTCGCGCGAGGCTTTTGGCCGACAAACACCCTCCACCGGCTTGACCGGAAATTCAGGATAGGTATACAAAAATGTATACCTATGATCTGATAACCAGCTGCGGGTGGGGATTTTGCGATGATTGTCGATTGTCATGGCCATGTGAGTGCGCCAGCGGAACTGTGGATCTATAAGTCGATGCTGCTCTCGCATCGCGGCGAGCACGGCAAGAAGTTCCCGGACCTCACGGATGAGGAAATTCTCGCCTACACCAATAAAAAGGAGATGGCGCCCTGCGGCCATCTCGACATGCTCGACCGGGTCGGCACCAATTTTCAGCTGCTCAGCCCCCGCCCGTTCCAGATGATGCATTCGGAAAAGCCGGGTTTTCTGGTCCACTGGTTTACCGAAGCCACCAACAACATCATCGCCCGCCAGTGCCAGCTTCTGCCGGACCGCTTCGCGCCCATCTGCGGTCTGCCGCAAGTCGCCGGCGAGCCGATCGAGAATGTTCTGCCCGAGCTTGAGCGCTGTGTGAAAACGCTGGGCTTCAAGGGCTGCCTGCTCAACCCCGATCCCTATGAGAACAGCGGCACCGAGCCGCCGGCGATGGGTGACCGTTATTGGTACCCGCTATACGAGAAGCTGTGCGAGCTGGACGTGCCGGCGCACATCCACTCCGCCGGATCGCGCAGCCGCCGCGCGCCGTACACGCTCAACTTCCTGCTGGAAGAGACGATGGCCGTCTATGGCCTGCTGGAAAGCGATGTGTTCAAGGACTTCCCCAGCCTTAAAATCGTCTGCAGCCATGGCGGCGGCGCGATCCCCTATCATGTCGGCCGCTTCCGCGCCTCCGGCCTGCGCAAGGGCGAGGAGTTTCTCGATAAGATGCGGCACATCTATTATGATACCGTGCTCTATTCCGAGGAAGCGCTGCGGCTGCTGATCAAGACCGTCGGCGTCGACAATTGCCTGTTCGGCGCGGAATGCCCCGGCGTGGGCTCTGCCGTCGACCCCGCGACCGGCAAGACGCTGGACGACATTGCCCCGTTCATCACCGGCTTCGACTGGCTGAGCCAGGCGGAGAAGAACCAGATCATGTTCGGCAACGCCGCGCGCCTCTTCAAGCTGGACCTGCCGCAGGCATGAGCTCGGGCGATCCTTATGTCGCGCGGCTGCGCCAGCTGGATGCCTGCGCCGTGTCGGACACGCTGGACAAGCTGGGCCTGGCCGGCTGTGTGACCGGGCTGCGCTCGGCCTCGCCGGGCAAGCGGATCGCCGGGCGCGTCCACACCGTGAAGCTCAAGGCCGGCAACGCGCCCGCCGACCGCCCGCCGGTGCATCTGGGCGCTGCCGCCATCGACGCCAGCGGCCCGGACGATGTGATCGTGGTCGAGCAGCGCACCGGCATCGATGCCGGCTGCTGGGGCGGCATCCTGTCGCGCGGCGCGCAGCACAAGGGCGTGGCGGGCGTGATCTGCGAGGGGCTGGCCCGCGATGTCGATGAAGCCCGCGAGATCGGCTTTCCGGTCTTCTGTCGCGGTTATACCGCCCGCACCGCGCGCAACCGCGTCTATGAGGATGCCACCGACGTGCCCGTCACCGTAGGCGATTTCACCGTCGAACCCGGTTTCTATGTCATCTGCGATTCCAGTGCGGCGGTGTTCATCGCGCCAGCCGACATCGCCCGCGTGCTCGATGCCGCCGAGGATATCGTCCGCCGCGAGGGCGAGATGACCCGCCGCCTCGCCACCGGCGAGAGTGCCAGCTTTGTGCTCGGCGCCAATTACGAATATATGCTCAAGGGCGACCAACAATGACCGACGACCGCAACGTCACCCGCGCCGCCGCGCTCGATACCGCCACGCTGAGCGACGCGCTCGACCGGCTCGGCATCGTCGGCCAGTGCTACCAGATCGCCGGGCGCGATCCTGATTTCCGCATGGCCGGCCGCGCCTACACCATGCTCTGCGGTCCCGCCTCGACCCCGCCCGGCACGGTGGGCGATTATATCGATGATGTCCCCCCCGGCCATGTCGTCGTCATCGACAATGGCGGCCGCGAGGATGCCACCATCTGGGGCGATATCCTCACCGAGATCGCGCATCGCCGCGGCCTCGCCGGCACCGTGATCGACGGGATCAGCCGCGACGTCTCGCTCTGCCGCGCGCTCGGCTATCCGGTCTTCAGCAAGGGCCACTGGATGCGCACCGGCAAGGATCGGGTGCAGGTGGAAGTCACCAACTGCCCCGTCAACATCGGCGGCGCCCGCGTGGCGCCGGGCGATATCCTGCGCGGCGATCCCGATGGCGTGATCGTCATCCCGCAAGCGCATGAGGAGGCCGTCCTCGCCGCCGCCGAGGAGATCCACGCCGCCGAGGAGAGCATCCGCGCCGCCTGCCGCACCGGCATGCGCCTCGATGAGGCCCGCGCGCAGTTCAAATATCACAGCCTTCAGACACGCGTGCAGGGCTGAGTGTCGATTGGCCCTAGCGGCCGTGCTGGAAGACCTGCTCCAGCGCACCTTCGATCTTGGCGCGGGCCTGCATATAATCGGCGAGCAGCGCGTCACGGTCCCGCGCGGCAAGGGCGTCGATCAGCTTGCGCTCGGGGCTCTCGCCCATCGTGCGCGGCATGAGCGAGCGATAGCGGTCGGTCAGCCGCCAGAGCCGGGTCGCTTCGCGCAGCAGGATGCGCTCGGGTGATAAAGCGAAGAGGGCGAGACGCAGATTTTCCAGCGCCAGCGCCCAATTGGTGAAATCGCTCACCTGATCCATGGCATCCAGCGCATCGAACTGGCGGCGGAATTCGGCGATCTGTGCGTCCGTGGGCCAGACCGCCGTGGCGAGCAACTCGGCTTCAAGCCAGCGGCGCAGCTTGTAGAGCTGGCGGGCTTCCTCCAGCTCCAGCGGGGCCACGAAATAGCCCCTGTTATGGTCGTGGCGCAGGAAGCCTTCTGCCGCCAGCAGCTTGAGCGCCTCGCGAATGGGCACCTTGCTGCGCCCGAACCGGTCGGCAAGCTGGGTCTGCCCGAGATGTTCGCCCGGCAGCAACGTGCCCCGCACGATCAGCGCCCGCAGTTCATCCGCCACCACATTGGGCAGGGAGTCCCCCATGTCGATCTGCGTGGCCAAATATGTGCTCCTTGCGGCTGGTGGCAGTGCGCCATGGAAGAGGATTTTGGCGAGCGAGGCAATAGGCAGGGGCGGGAGGCAGCGGGGGCTGCGATCAACTCTTGTGCGGGGAGACGGTGACGTGAATTGCGCCCTCGATCCCGCGCCCGGCGGTGGCGAGGATCGCCTCATGCACCTGCTCCAGCGGGAAATCGTGGCTGCACAGCTTTTCGGCCGGCCACTTGCCGCTGGCGAGAATGTCGAGCGCCATCTGCACCGCGCGATAGCTGTGGCCTCGCGGTGCGCGCACGGTGAGGTAGCGCTTCTTGATCTCGCCCAGCGGCACCGAAGCGCTAAGGCCATTGAGGCTGAGCCAGGCGCCCTTGGCGGACAGAGCCACCGCCTGCTCGGCGATCTTGCCATCGGGATCGCCGGTGGTATCCACCACCACATCCACGCCCATGCCGCCGGTCGCCCGCATGACCACCGCTGCAAGATCCTCCTGCTGCACGTCCACGGCGATGTCGGCGCCGAGGCTGAGCGAGAGGTCCAGCCGGGCCCGGTCGCGCGTCATGCCGGCGATGATGACGGTGAGCGCACCCCCCTGCTTGGCGGCGAGCGCGCAACTCAGGCCCTGTTGCCCGGGGCCGAAGACCAGCACGGTCTTGCCCAGTCCCGCACCGCCATCCAGCACCGCCCATTGCACGCCATTGCCGAGCGGCACGGCCAGTGTCGCCAGCCGGGCATCCATGTCCGCCGGGATCTTGTGGATGACAGCATTGGGCGCGAGGTACATATATTCCGAGAAACCACCCCACAGATGCGGCGGAATGTCCGCATTGCAGGTGCCGTAGCGCAGGGTGTTGAACCGATCCTTCACGTTGAAGAAGTCGGCCTCCATGCACAGGCGGAAATCGCCCTGGCGACACCAGTGGCAATGCCAGCAGGGGAGATACTCGTGCAGGGCGATGCGGTCGCCGGCGCGCAGGCCCCAGCGCTGCGCCGCAGCGTCGCCGATGCGGGCCACGGTGCCGACATTCTCATGGCCCATGATGCAGGGCGCCGTGTTCTCACGCCGGTACATTTCGGGGTCACTGCCGCCGACGCCCGAGGCCTCGACTTTCAGCAGCCCGTCATTGTCGCCGAGGGGCGGGAACGGAAATTCTCTGATTTCAGATCGTTCGATATCGACCTTCACGGCAGCACGAGACACGGACTCCATCATTCCCCTCCAATTCTCGTCGCGAAGGCCCGTTGCGCTCAGGCCTTGCCCCAGCTCTTGCCGTAAACGCGCATCGCCGTTCCGCCCAGGATCATCTCCTGCTGCGCGGCCGTGAGATTGCGTACCGCTGCGCGACCAAGTGCGGCCATATAATCATAGCTGCCGGGCGATTGGGTGATGTCCGATCCCCAGATCATCCGCTCCGCGCCGAACAGATCGCATACGCGCTCGATGACGGGGCAGGGGTCGATCCCCGCCTTGTCCAGCCGTCCCAGCGGAATGGTCGTGAACTTGACGACGACATTGTCGAACTGCGCGATCGACCGCAGCCGATCATCAATGCCATGGTCCGGGCCGCCGGCATCGCTCTGAATGGAACTGAGATGGTCGATGACGACCGTCAGGCCGGGCACCTCGCGCAATATCCGCTCCAGATGCGCCAGCCCTATTTCTCGGTTCCACGGGAAGAAATGGACGCAGACCGGCACGTCGAGCGTGGCGGCGGCTTGCCAGGCGTCGCGCGCCACCGGGCTATCCAGCCAGCCGATGTCCGAGCCCTTGATGAGTTCCATCAGCCGAATGCCGACGGCGCCATGCTCGCCGACCCAATATCGCACGGCCTCCCCACAATCGGCCTGCGTGGCGTCGATAGAGCAGACGGCGGCGAAGCGTTGCGGATAGCGCGCGGCGCTGTCGCAGACATAGCGACTGTCGAACCCGTAGATGGACCCACGCTGCACGAGCACGGCCCGCTCGACGCCGGACTTGTCCATCTCCTCCAGCAGCGTCTCGGCCGTCATGAGGTTGTCGAACGCCATTGGGGGCAGCAGACCGCCCGGCGGTGCCGGCGGGTAGGTGGTCTTGTCATCGGAGACAAGATGGGCGTGGCAGTCGATCATGAGCGAAATTGCACCCGTCAGTGAGACGAGGGACCGGCGCCGTGCGCCGCCGCATCCTGATCAGGCCGCCGCATCCGAGCGCGTTCGACAATGCGCAAAGCCGACGATTGAAGCCTGTCCAAGACCATTCCCCCCCTTGAAAGCCGCCAGCGGGTCTGTCGCCCGCTGACGATCGACCGTTCTTGCTCAGGCGAACGCGTTGAGCGCGCGCAGCTTTTCTTCATAAGCCGCGCGTTCGTCAGGCGGCAGGAAGTGGCGGAAGTGCGGCCCCTTGGACATCGCCGGAAGCCCGTCGGCCATGCGCTGCCAGCTCTGGGCCTCGTCGCGGCTTGCGTAGAGCTCCCCGCAGGCAGAGCCGGCGAAGAGCTCCACCCCGCCCTCGGCAGAATCGTGCATCGCCGCGACTTCCAGATTGCCGGCGATCGGATCGGCCATGCCGACCATGCTGGTCTGCCACGTCTTGCCATGGTCCGTGCTGACCATGAACTTGGGATAGGCCGTGCCTTCCGCGCCCCAATTGGGATTGGGGTTCATGCCGGCGCCGACCATGAACATCAATTCCTTGCGCGGATGCACGAAGAGCGGGTCCGGATAGGCGCAGGGGTGGCTGGTGTCGGTGAGGCGCTCCCAGGTCTCGCCGCGGTCGGCCGTATGATACAGGCCGATGCCGGTGGTGAGGAAGATTTCGGCGGCGTTGTCGCGGTAGAAGGTCACGCGGTGCTGGTCACGGCGGAACTTGTCGTCCGGGCGCTCCATGGAGTTGAGCGACGTCCAGCTTTCCCCGCCATCTTCAGTGCGCAGCAGGTCGCCCTGTTCCACGCAGATATAGATCGTGTCCGGTTCGGACGGATGCGCGGCGATATGCTTCACATGGGGCTGGGAGCGAGGGAAAAACCAGTGCTCGGTGCCCTCGACCTGCGTGCAGCCGGGATAAGCGGTCCAGCTCTGCCCCAGATCGAAGCTGCGGTAGAACATCACCGGCTCGGTACCGACATTGAGGATCGTCCGGTCGCCATCATGCTGCACGAGCAGGCTGTAGACATGGCCGGATTGCAGGCCGTTGTTGCGCGCTTCCCAGCTCTTGCCGTGGTCAGAACTGACCATCAGGCCGCCCTCATAATGCAGGCCGGCGAACAGCATGTCCGTCACCTCGTCATGGACGAGCGCGCTGACATGATGGCCGGGGAGCAGCATATCGGGCTGCCGGGTCCATGGCGCATTGAGATTGTCTCGGCGAAAATCCACCACGCCGTCCGCGGTGGCGATCAGCATCCGGTTTGCGGCGCTTTGACTGGCGGAGCTCGTCTTTCCGTTCGCGGAAATGCAGATGATCGTGGATTTGGCAGCCTCTGCCATGGGATGTGCTCCAGCAATAGAATATATCGTTTTGTATAACAATCTATTCCAGTCTTCAAGCCTTGCGCTGGAAGAATATTCTGCCGGCATTGCCGCCGAAGATTGCCGCGACGCTGGCGGGGCGGTGCTGCTCGAACACATCGCGCGTCCAGCCGAGCGCATTGGCATAGCCCTCGCGCGAGGAGACGACGGGGAAGTCGCTGCCCCACATCAGCCGGTCTGGCCCGAAGGCATCGAGCAGCTCGATCAGCGGTGCGCCGCCCGCCGGGTCGAGCACAGGCCCGGATGCAGGCAGAGGCTGACCGACGGGTCGGGCAATCAACTGCCCCAGCGCGGGGATCTTGACCGTGATATTGGGGAAGCGCGCGAGCGCGAGCAGTGCCGTCCAGGTCTCGGGCTTACGGTCGCAGTCGGGTCTGACCCATCCCGCCAGATGCTCCAGCACGATGGGCAAGGTCGGGACGCTGCCGACGAGATCGGCGAACGCGGCGGATGCAAACTGGGCGCTCGGCCCGCCGCAACTGATGACAAGGCCGTGCCGCTCCGCAGCCCGCCAGATGGCGAGCGGGTCGTCACCGGCGCTGCGGGCATCGGGCCGCAGGCGTAGGCCGGCCGCACCGTCATCCGCCAGCATCCCAAGTTGGTGCACCGCGTCAGGCGCAGCCGGATCGATGGCGCCGACGCTGACGAAGCGATCCGGATAGCGCGCAATGCAATCGCGCTGATAGCGATTGTCGAATTGTCCCAGGATCTGCGTCAGCACCGCCTGCGCGACATTGTGGCGGTCCATCTGGAAGAGCAGGGTTTCGACCGGCTCGAACCACAGGGGCGAGACGTGGCAATGGGCGTCAATCAGGAGCACGGCATATCCTCACAGGCTGTCATCGCCGGGGGTTGGCCGATATCGTTAGCGTAAAATGTTAGGCGATTCTAGCCGTCGGCTTAGTCCTCATCCCGCACGGCGAGCTGGCTCAAATGGCGCGGGATGCGCCGGCGCATGAGCAGGGTCGCGACGAGCCCGATCAGCGCCACGGCCAGCATGGCGCCCCGATACTCCATCAGCCCCGGCTCTGGATGGCCGGCAAATTGCGTCAGGAGGCCGAGCAGCAGCGCCGTGAGCGAGACCGCCAGCGCCGCGAACAATTGCATGGAAATGCTGGCCAGAACATTGCCCTGCGTCATCGTATCGGCATCGAGGCTGACATAGGTCAGCGAGGTCATGCCGGTGAACAGCACGGAGCGGGCCAGCCCGGCGACGAGCAGCGCCACGAAGATCAGGGCAGCCAGCCAGGGGCCTTGATCGGCCAGGGCAACCACGGCGATCGCGGCCAGCCCTGCAAAGCTTGAGAGCATTACCGGCCCCGAGAAGCCGAAGCGGTCGAACAGGGGGCGAATGAACAGCTTGGCCAGCAGGTCGCCGCCATTGAGCGCCATGAGCATGACGCCGGCCAGAATGGGCGTGAAGCCATAGGCCATCTGGAACATGAGCGGCAGGCCGAAGAGCATCGCGCGCGCCGGGATGCGGACGATGGCGCCCGCGCCGATCACCGTCGTCCGGAAGCTCGAGTCCTTGAGGGCATCAAGCTTCAGCACCGGGTCCGGATGGGTGCGAATATGCTTCAGTCCGGCAAGGCACAGGACCGTGCCGACCGCGAGCAATATCCAGGGCAAGGGACGGCCGACGCCGCTGGCCAGCCGGTCGAACCCGGTGAGCAGGCAGACGAGCGATCCGCCGAGCAGCGCGGCGCCGACCATGTCCAGTCGTCTAGAGGCATCGGGCGCGCTGGCCGGGATGGTGCGCCATGCCGCGAGCAGCAGAGCAACGGTGACGGGGATGTTCAGCAGGAAAATGAACTCCCAGCGGGCATATTGCACGATGAATCCGCCAATCGAGGGACCGAGCGTCGGCGCGATGAGCATGGGCATCGCCACGATCGCCATGGCATCCACCAGCTCTTCCTTGCTCGTTTGCCGCAACAGCAGCAGCCGGGCGACGGGGGTCATCAGCGAGGCCGTCGCCCCCTGCAGGGCGCGCGCGGCAATGAACGGCCAGAAGGAGGGGGCGGCGGCACAGCAGATCGAGAAGAAGGCAAAGCCGGCCGTTGCGATCATGAACACGGTCTTCGGGCCGAAGCGCTCGGCCGCCCACCCGCTGATCGGCAGCAGCGCGATCTGCATGGTGAGGTAGATGGTGATCGCGAGGCTTAGCTCGATGGCAGGCAAGCCGAAGTCTGCGGAAATCTGCGGGATCGCGACAGCCAGCACGGACGCATCGAGCTGGACCATGAACATGGCGGTCGACGCGATGAGGATCGCGCCGCGACTCTTCAGGGACAGAAACCGCTTCAAGCCAGGTCTGTCCGCTCGCGCAGTGGCCGGCTAGCCGACGGCGTCTTCGTCTGTTTCTTGCGGAATGAACTCATGGGGGCGTTGCCGTGCGGCGGCCTTTCGGCTGAGGAACAGGGTGATCAATATGCCCATAATGCCGAAGAGCGCGCCGACCATCTCAAAATTCGTCATTTCGAGCGGATTGAGACTCATCATGTCGACTTGGCCGTCGAGTTTGAAGCTGAAGTTCGCCATTGGCCTGTCGATCCTTGCTTAAAGTGCCCGCATCAGCCGGGACGGCCGCTTCCAAATCGGCTGCGGCGCAGTCTTCGCCTTGAGCAGCGGCAGAAAGTAGTTGGCGTAAGCCGCGAGCAAGATGAGGTGCATGACCAGATTGCGCGTCACCGAGAGTTGGATGTGGGGCAGGGGCACCCACGGCACATTGGTCAGGAAGATCATCAGCGTCACCGGCATCAGAAGCGTCAGCGCAAGCGGCACGAAGCGATTGAGCAGCAGGCAGGCGCCGGCGGTCAGCTCGATGATCTTGGCATAGGTGAACAGATTGAGATCGGTGGCGGCGAGCACGAATTCATTGCCGGCCGCCGCGCCCATCTTGGGCTGGGGCCAGAAGAGAATGAAATAGTTGAGGCCGGAAACGAGGTTGAAGCCGCCGAGATAATAGCGGCAGAAGACGACACCGTATTTTTCGATCACGCTCCTCATGCGCGTCCTCCCCTGACTTCCGTCCGCCCCTCGTGTCTCACTTCCCCTTGGGAATGGCGAAGGCCCCCGCCTTGAGTCCGGCGGCGGCGCGGCCATAGCCGGTCATGGCCCGGTCCCAAGTGAAGGCGAAGTGCTGCGCGCCGGAGTTCATGTCGCGGAACAGCCGTTGCATGGCGCTGCCATCATAGATGGCGCTGCCGCCCGATGCCTCGAAGATCCGGTTCGCGGCATGGCGCGCGCGCTGCACGCCCCACGCCCAGTTGCGCGAGATTTGCGCGCCCAGAAGCGGCGTGATTTCCGCGGGGTCGCGGGCCTCATCCACCATGCGGGCATCCTCCAGGATCAGCGCCAGGGCAGCGTCGACCTCGGCGCCAATCTCCGCGATGCGGGCGAAGGTGGCGGATTGCTCGGCGACTTCCAGCGGATCGGCACCGTCCAGGCGCTTGCCGATATCTGCCGCAAAGCGCTGCACCATGCCCCGCGCCATGCCGAGCGGCGCGCCCACGATGGAGAAGGGCGCGATGTTGGAGAAGGGCATGCGGTAGACCGCACCCTCATGCACGCGCGCACCTGGGGTGGAACCGGCCAGCATGTCGGCCAGGCTGCAACTGCGATGGGCGGGGATGAAGGCGCTGTCGATCTTGATCGAGCGGCTGCCCGTCGCGCGCATACCCATGGTGAACCAGTCGTCGACGATTTCGATCTCGGACTTGGGCAGGACGAAGAAGCGCGGCTCCATGCGGCCATCCGCCTTCTTCACGGCATTGCCGATGATCACCCAGCTCGCATAATCGATGCCGGAGCAGAAGCGCCCGGCGCCGCCTGTCAGCCGGTAGCCGCCATTTTCCTCCACGACCTCGCCACCGAGGCGGAAGACGGTGCCGATGAGTGTGGTGGGATCGTCCATCACCTCGCGCTGCGCCTGCTCGGGGAAGAGGTTGATGAGCCAGCTATGCCCGGCCAGTACGCCGAAAATCCAGGCCGCCGAGCCAGACATAGTGCCGATCTCTGCCGTGACACGCACGAGATCGGCAAAGCCCAGCTCCGATCCGCCAAGGTTGCGCGGCATGACGATGCCGAACAGGCCCGTCTGGCGGATGGCATCGACCACATGCGGGGAGAGGCGTCGGGCGCTCTCCGACTCGGCATCCGCCGCCGCGATCTGCGGGAGCAGCGCCCGAATGCGCGCAATCGCATCCGCACTGGATTCGACGACCGGGTAACGGCCCGCAATATCCAACGTCGCAACGTCCGCGCTTGCTTGGCTCGCCATGTTCGTCATCCTTCCTCCATTGCGTTCATCTTCGGGGCGTCCGTCGGCTCATTGAGCGCCGCAGCCCCTTCTGCCCGCGATTGACCCGCGATGCAGGATTGTTATACAAATAGGTATCCGATAATGGAGCGGACATCAACACCCCACGGTGCCCGTCCGTGCAACGACCGCAAAAGAACATCGGCAGGAGAGCAGAGCATGGCAGAAATCGTCCTTGGTATCGGCACGAGCCATGGCCCGATGCTGGTCACCGAAACCGAGAGCTGGGGCCTGCGCGTGCCCGCCGACAAGGCCAACAAGCATGCGTGGAAGGGCGGCACCTGGACCTTCGATGAGCTGGTGGAAGCAAGGGCCGGGGAGCGGCTCGGCGAGCAGACCGTAAAACGCGTGTGGGACGAGCGGCAGGCGCGCTGCCAGCAGAATATCGAGGCGTTAGCCGACCTGTTCGAGGAGGCGCGGGTGGACGTGGCCGTGATCGTCGGCAACGATCAGGACGAGATCTTTCGCAAGACGCTCAACCCTGCCTTCGCGGTGCATTATGGCGACACGATCACCAATTACGAGTTTACGCCGGAGCGGCTGAGCGAACTGCCGCCGGGCATCGCCCCATCGCTCAAGGGTTATATTCCCGCTGGCGGCGCGGATTATCCGGGCTGCCCGGATTTGGCGCTCAAGATCATCGAGCAGGCAATGGCGGATGAGTTCGACGTCGCCGCGATGTCTGCCATGCCCCGCCCGGAGGCGCCCCACGCCTGGGGGTTTGTCTATCGCCGCATCATGCGCGACCGGCCCTGCCCGAGCGTGATGGTGACGGTGAACACCTTCTTCCCACCCAACCAGCCGAGCGTGCGGCGCTGCTACAAGTTCGGCCAGTCCCTGCTGGAAGCGATCCGCGGTTGGGACAGCGACAAGCGCGTCGCGCTCATCGCCAGTGGCGGTCTGACCCATTTCGTCATTGACGAAACGGTGGACAAGACGTTTCTCAACGCACTGGAAAGCAAGAATTTCGATCCGGTCTTCAACATGGGGGAAGAGACGTTCCGCGACGGCACGTCCGAGATGAAGAACTGGGTGCCGGTAGCCGGCGCGATGGCGCAGCTTGGGCTGGAGGGCCATGTGCTCGATTATGTGCCCTGCTATCGCAGCGAGGCCGGGACGGGCAATGCGATGGGGTTCGTTTACTGGAAGTAATCCCGGGCGAGGGCGGCAGGCGCCGCCCGCCTAGCCTCAGTGCGTCCAGTCGAGCGTCAGGCTCTGGAAATGCCAGCGCAATTGCGCTGGCGTCGCGCCCTCCACATCATTGACCCGCCGCAGCACGGCTTCGCCTTCCATGCGCACCGGTCGCCCATCGCGATCCTTGCCGGTGATCGCGACGGGGGCCGTGTAGTAGCTGGAGCCCGCCGCGCCCTCCATCGTGCCGTCCGGCATTGCGACCATGATATCGGAGAGGTCGGCAAAGAGCGCCGCGAACGCGCTCTTACTCCACTTTTCCTTGTCCGCCGGCGCGAGCAACGCCCAGGCCTGATCGAACGCGCGCTGCTCGATCGCGCGCGCGAAGGAGATCAGCACGTTGCGCGCGCCTTTCACGGTGCGTTCCGCTTCCGGTGTCAGCATCGGCGGGGTGAAGTCGGGCGCGGCGGCGCGGTTGCTGGCCGCACCTGCTTCGTCGGCGGCCGGAGGCTCGGTTGGACCTTCCGCGTTGATCGCTGCCGGACTGGCCGCGTTGGACGGATCGATGGTCTGATTTTCGCCCGTCGGCGCACCGCCGCAGGCAGCGAGCGAGAAGGCGGGAATCAGCAGAATGAGTTTAGCGCTGTTCATGGCCAAAGAACCCGCAAGGCCAGCTGGCCGTTCCCGGCCTGGCGGTGCGGCGTCCTACCGCAGCAACGCCTCGCGCAGCACTTCCGCCGCCTCGCGCGGGCGATCTTCCATGCCGACCAGATCATGGGCGCGGTGGACCAGATCGCGCAGATGATGAAGCTGCTCGGAATCATAATGCGTGTCGCCGCCGGCCTTGAGGGCGATGTCGATCAGCCGCCAGAGTTCGTCCAGCTCGCTCTCGCGATAGATGCATTGTTCGGCGCCACTGCTGCGCTGTAGCCGGTCGGCCAGCGTCTGGATCGTCAGGTCCGAGAAGTTCTCCACCGGCAGAATATCGTCCAGGTCCACGCAGTATCTCCAGCTCAGTGCGGCGGCTGCTCCGCCTTATCGGGCCGGCGCGCATGCCGGCAACTTTTGGGTAGTGACTTTTCGGGCGAGCCACGATATTTATATCTTATTGTCTAACAATGTCAGGTGCGTCAAATGCTCTCTCACGAAGATAACGAGCTGCTTTGCAGGATCGGTCCCGGCACGCCGATGGGCGAGTTGATGCGCCGCTTCTGGATGCCGGCCCTGCTGACTCAGGAGTTGCAGGCAGACGGCAAGCCGGTGCGCATCAAGCTGCTCGGCGAAGAGCTGGTCGCCTTCATGGATAGCGAGGGGCGGATCGGCCTGCTGGATGAGCATTGCCCGCATCGCGGCAGCTCGCTGGCGCTGGGCGTGAACGGTGAGTGCGGCCTGCGCTGCCTGTTCCATGGCTGGAAGTTCGATGTGACCGGTCAGTGCGTGGACACGCCGGCCGAGCCGGAAAATTCCAAGCTGGCCAAGGCAATGCGGGTCAAGGCCTATCCCACGCGCGTCGCGGGCGGCATGGTGTGGACCTATATGGGGCCGAAGGAGAAGGAGCCGGTCTTCCCGCACTTCCCCTGGTTCGATATGCCGCCGGGCAGCTGCGAGGCCTTCAAGGTCATCTACGAGTGCAACTACGCGCAAGCGCTGGAAGGCGCGGTCGACAGCTCGCATGCGGGCATCCTGCACCGCGACAGCGCCTGGGATCAGCCGGCGAAATGGCCGCACGAGAAGGATCTGCGGCCCAAGCTCGAGATCGAATATACCCGCTACGGCATGCGCTATTGCGCCGTCCGCAACGATGGCGAGCAGAAGCAGGGCCGCATGACGCAGGTGCCGCTGCCCTTCTACACCTTCATTCCGCCCGATGGCCCCAAGGCGCCGGAATTCCGCCGCAATCGCCGGCTGGTCAATGCCTTCGTGCCGCGTGACGACTACACGACCTGGCACATCCAGTTCTTCTACGATCCCGGCCAGACCATTGACCGCGAGCACCGCATGGGCGAAGCGAACACGCCGTATGACGAACAGTTCTTCAAGACCAACGGCATGTCGGTCTGGTACAATCAGGACCGTGAGATGATGCGGACGCAGAACATGTCCGGCATCATCGGCGTGGCGCTGCAGGATCATGCCGTGAGCGAGACGATGGGCAAGATCGCCGACCGCTCGAAAGAGCATCTCGGGCGCTCGGACATGGCTGTCGTGGCGTTCCGGCGCATGATGCTGAAGGCGGCGCGGCGGCTGGCGGAGACCGGAGAGATGCCCGAGGCTGATCAGGGGCAGTTCGACTGGGGCCAGATTACGGCCGAGACGTTTAACTTCGAGCCGACGCAGAAGTGGCAGGACATCCAGCCGCTCGGCGATGATCTCCAGCCGGTGGGCGCAGCAGCCTGATGGCGCATTTTCTGGTCGAGTATCGCGAGCTTGGCGCCGCCGAGCTTCGCGAGGCCAAGCGGCCTGAGCATATCGCCTATCGCAAGGGGTTCGGGTCAGCCATGCCGCTGACCGGCCCCCTGCTGGACGAGGATGAACGCCCCATCGGTAGCGTCGTCATCATCGAGGCTGCCGATCTCGACGCGGCGCAGGCGGCGGCGCAGGCTGATCCCTATGTCGCAGCAGGCGTGCTGGAGCTGGTCTCGGTCCGGCGGTTCCGGATTGCCGCGATGAAGCCGCCTACGGCCTAGCCGGCGACAGGCCGATCAGCCGACGAAATCGTAGCGATAGGCGTCGCCATCACTGCGAACATGACCGACGGAATTGCCCCTGAAATGCGCGGGGCAGCATAATGTATCGGTATCCGCCAACCGTGCGAGCAGCGACTGGCGCACCTGCGCGGCGGCGTCGCCATCGTCATCGAACATCAGCTGCAGGTCGGGCCGCAGGAGCTGGACGGGGTGGTGGATCACATCGCCCCAGAATGTCGCCGCAGCGCCGCCGCCCTGCGCGTGGACGAGGCAACTGCCCGGCGAGTGGCCATAGGCGGGCTCCAGCCATACGCCATCGCCAATCTCCTTGAACGCCGCGCGCGGATCGTCGGTATCGACGATGTCGGCCAGCCCGGCTTCCACCACCGGCAGGACCGAATCGTCGTAGGCCTCGCGATGGGGTGGAATATCCTGCTGGGTGGACCAATGATCATAATCGCGCTTGCCGAAGATGTAGCGCGCATTGGGGAAGGTCGGCACCCAACGGCCATTCTCCAGCCGCGTGTTCCAGCCGACATGGTCCATGTGGAGATGGGTGCAGAGCACCATGTGAATATCCTGCGGGCGCAGGCCGAGCTTCGCCAGATTCTCGAGATAGGGCGTGTCGAGCATGTGGATGTCGGGCACGCTGCGCGTCTTGCAATTGCCGTTGCAGCTGTCGATCAGGATGTTCTGGCCATCGAGCTGGACGACGAAGCTGTGCATGCTGAGCGTGACGAGGGAGGTCGCCGGGTCGCCGGTCAGGCTGTCATCGCGATACCATCGGGAAAGGTTGGCGAGATCGTCCGCCGTCACCTGCGGGAAGATCATCGCCAGCGGCATGGCCGCCTCCATTTCCATGACGCGACTGATCGTCATCCGGCCCAGAGTCTGCGGCGTCATGAGAAATCCTAATACATGATTGCCTAGCAATTCATGCGCGTTACAAGGGCGCTGTCAACTCGAATCGACGCAATTCGGGCGGCGATCGCAGCGCGGAGAAGACGGTATGTTCAAGCCCATGGTGGTCTCTGCCCGGATGCTGCTCGGCATCTTCAGCTTGCTGAGCGGGCTCAACTGGTTCTTCGGCTTCATGCCGCTGCCCAGCATCTACATGCCGCTGGATGCGCCGATGAAGCATGTGGTCATCACCGAGATGATCCGCACCGGCTGGATGTTCCAGATGGCCAAGGTGGTCGAAATCCTGCTGGGCCTGTCGCTGGTCTTCAACCGCGGCATCCCGCTGATGCTGGTGGTCGCCTTCCCGGTGATTTTCGGCACCTTCATGCTCGATGCTTTGATCCTCGATGACATCTGGGGCTGGATACAGGGCACCGTCACCAATGCGGCGGTCCTGGCTGCCATTGGGGACATGGTCATCGGCGGCCTGTGCGTGCTGCTGATCCACCTGTGGCTGATCTGGTGTTACCTTGACTATTATCGCCCCATGCTTGCCTGGAAGGCGACACCGAAGGAGGCCGGGCTATGACCATGCAGACCCCATCGCCCCGCAAAAGCCGCCGCTGGCTACGGATCGCCTTCTATGCGTTCGGCTGGTTCGCCATCGCGCTGCAGGCCTATAATTTCTATCTGTTCGTCGGCCTGATCGGGAAGTAGCCCGGCGGTCAGGGACGGGCAGGCTCGCTCGCCAGATCCGCCGATAGCTCCTCCAGCGAGCGGCCGCGCGTCTCGACCATCATGAACAGCGTGAAGAGCAGCTGCAGCACCATCATGAATGCGAAGAAGCCAAAGATCCAAACCGGCGCGACGCTGGCGAGCACGGCGGGCATGATCAGGGTGAGGGCGGCGGCGAGCACCCAATGCGTGCCGGTGCCGAGCGCCTGACCCGTCGCACGGGCATTGTTCGGGAAGATCTCCGAGATGTAGACCCAGATGATCGCGCCCTGGCCGATGGCATGGGCGGCGATGAAGAGGAAGATGAAGACCGGCACCAGCGTATAATGCGCGCTGGCAAAGCCATAAGCGACCATGGCCAGCGAGACGATGTAGCCGACCGAGCCGATCAGCATCAGCTTCCGGCGCCCGGCACTGTCGATCAGCGCCATGCCGACCAGCGTGAAGACCAGATTGACCACGCCGACGCCTACTGTCGCGTACAGGGTGGCGCTCGCCTCCGCCCCGGTCAGGCCGAAGATGCGCGGGGCGTAATAGATGATCGCGTTGATGCCGGAGAGCTGGTTGAAGAAGGCGACGAGGAAGGCGAGCATGATCGGCCGGCGCAGATGTCCGTCGAAGAAGCGGCGCAGCGTCATCCGGCTTTCGCCAGCGGGGTCGGCCGTGGCGCGGATCGCCTCGATATCGCCGCCGGCCATGGCCAGCACGCGCCGCGCCTCGGCTTCATTGCCCTTGTGCAGCAGCAGCCAGCGCGGGCTCTCCGGCAGCACAACGGTGGCGAGGAGGAAGAGCGCAGCGGGAATGGCCGGGATGGCGAGCATGATCCGCCAGTCCGCCGGGTGTGCGCCGCTGATCAGCGCGTTGGAAACATAGGCGATGAGAATGCCCAGCACGATCATGGTCTGGAACAGGATACCGAGCCGGCCGCGCCAGGCTGGCGGGGCAATCTCCGAGATATAGGCGGGCGCGGCGATCGACGACGCGCCGATGGCGAGGCCGCCGATGATGCGGAAGGCCATGAACGACCACGGGTCCCACGCCAGCGCCGATCCGATGGCTGAGACCAGATAGAGGATGCCGATCCAGATCAGTGTCGGTTTGCGGCCATAACGATCGCTGGGGATCGCGCCGAACAAGGCGCCGACCACCGTGCCCCACAGGGCAGAGGATATGGCGAGCCCGTGCATCGCGCTGCCCATCGACCAGGTCCGCTGAATGGCCATTTCTGCGCCGGAAATCACTGCGGTGTCGAAACCGAACAGCAGGCCGGCCAGCGCCGCCGTGAAAGCCCAGAGCGAAATCGAGCGATTGGGCATAGGGCGTCTCCTGTCCGGTCAGCGGTCGGTCAATTTATCCAGAAGAACGCTGGTGCCGATCTCGCTTTGTTATACGATCATGAATAAAGATGATTCGCAATGGATTGCAAGATGAGGATTGAGGAGAGCCATGATGCCCCCATTTCAAAGGCCTGACGCCAAGCTAGCTGCGCGGTTTTCCGGGGGCAAGGCGCTTTTCGCGCTCGGTGCTCTGGGCCTGCTGCTGGCCGGGTGCAACGGGGCTGCGCCGGATGCGCAGAACAATTCGGCCGCAGCGAATGCGAGCATGGTACAGACCGGCGATCTCAAGCTCACTTATGCCATGCCGCAGGCCAAGGGTGAGGAGATCGCGTACCGGGTCTTTCTGCCATCAAACTGGCGCGCAGACCGGCACTGGCCGATGGTGCTCATCCTGCATGGCTATGGCAGCACGGCTGACGGCCCCTTTGACGATGCCGGGGGCGCGCTTCAGCGGGAGGCGGAAAAGCATGGCTTCGTGGTGGTCTCGCCCAATGGCTATAATGGCATGGCCGATTATGGCGCCAATCTTCCGCTCCCCTCGGCGCTGCCCGACATGGGGAAGAAAGCGACGATGACGCCGGAGCAGCAATCCGCGCTGGCCGAGGCGGACGTGCGCAACGTGCTGGCCAAGGCGATGGCGGACTATAATATCGATCCGCGCCGTGTGTATCTGATGGGCAATTCCATGGGCATGACCGGCGTGCTGCATTTCGCGCAGACCGATCCGCAGCGTTGGTGCGCCATCTCGGCGAGCGGCGGGCCGCCCTGGCCGGACTATCCGGTCGAGCAGCTGAAGCCCATCTCTAGCGTGCTGCTGGTGCATGGCGGCAAGGATGATCGCGCGAAGGCATCCGACACGCAGACACTGACGGAGCGCCTGAAAGCTGCCGGCGTCGATGCGCGCATGGAATTGATTCCCGAGGGCACGCATGGCGACGCCTGGGTGCGCTATCTGCCGCAGACGCTCGACTTCTTCGCGACCCATGATTGCGCGAGCGGGGGTCGGGCCAATGGTTGATCGCATGAGGAAGATCGCCGGGAGACGCCGCTTGATGGCAGCCCTGATGATGGCCGCCACGCTCGTGGCAGCGCCCGCTTCAGCTCAGGCGCAGGGGGCCTCGGCGGAGGCACCGCGCGCCGAGACGGCCTATGGTCCCGTTGTCGGTACGCGCGATGATGACGTGCTGGTGTTCAAGGGCGTGCCCTATGCAGCCGCGCCGACCGGCGAGCTGCGTTGGCGGCCGCCTGCAGAGCCGGCGGGCTGGACCCGACCCCGGCAGGCGACGACCTTTGCGCCAGCCTGCCCCGGTGGGCTGCCGGCGCGCAAGGATACGTCCGAGGATTGCCTTTATCTCAATGTCTGGACGCCGCAGATGGGCGCGCAGGCCAAGCGCCCGGTGATGGTGTGGATCTATGGCGGCGGCTTTCGCGGTGGATCGACCGCGCTGCCGATCTTCGATGGGCGCGCGCTCGCGCAGCAGGGCGTGGTGCTGGTGAGCTTCGGCTATCGGGTGGGCGCGCTCGGCTTCCTCGCCACGCCGGAGCTGAGCGCTGAATCGCCCCATGGGGCCTCGGGCAATTACGGGGTTCTCGATGCCGTTGCCGCGCTGCGCTGGGTGCAGGAGAATATCGCCGCCTTCGGGGGCGATCGGCAGAATGTGACGGTGTTTGGCCAGTCCTCCGGCTCGGAGACAGTGAACATCCTCACCGCCTCGCCGCTCGCCAAGGGGCTGTTCGCCAAGGCCATCGGCGAATCCGGCTCGTCCTTCGGGGTGCGGGCGGCCCTGCCGCTCCGGAAGGCCGAGGCCCTGGGCAAGGCGTTCATGGCTGAGCGCGGCGTGACCAGCCTCGCCGCCTTGCGCAAGCTGCCCACGGACAAGCTGCTGATCCCCGACGACCAGAAATATGAGCCCAATGTCGATGGCTGGCTGCTGCCCCGCAGCGTGCGCGAGATTTATCTGGCCGGGGCGCAGAATGATGTGCCGATGATTATTGGTGGCACCACGCAGGAATTCGGGCGCCCGCCCGAGATCAGCCGGGAGGCGCTGAATGCGGGCCTGCAGGCCGAATATGGTCCGCTGGCACCGGCCATCGCTACCGCCATCGGTGCAGATGGGGAAGCCGATCCCACCGATGCCCGCTGGCGTCTGACCAATGTCGAGTGGGGGAATTTCACCGCCGCGATGTGGTCTGGCCTGCAGACGAAGACCGGCCGGGCGCCAGTCTATCGCTATGTCTTTGATTATGCGCCTCCCCAACCGGCCGGCCGCCCGCGCACGGCCCATCATGGCGCGGAGCTGGCCTATATCTTCGGCAATTATCGGCCCGCAGGGCGGACGCTCGATGCCGAGGAGCAGATGATCCATCGGCTGCTGAGCGGATACTGGCTGAACTTCGCGCGCACCGGCAATCCCAACGGAGCCGGTCTGCCGCAATGGCCGGCTCATGGCGTGCCGGCCCATGTCGCGCTGCGCTTCGGTGCGGAAGGCGCGGCGCCGATCGGCGAGCGCGAACCCGTGTTGCTCGACCTCATCGACCGACATTATCACGGCGAGGCCGACGAAGCGGATCAGACCATAAAACCGCGTTGAACGCGAAGGTAGCGGAGAGGGGGAAGGCTTATGCGGACAAGTTGGATCAAGAGGCTGGCACGACTCGCGGTGGGCGTCATGCTCGCTTGTGTCAGCAGCGCGTCGCTTCAGTCTCAGCCCGCGAAATCCCCGATGCCGCCGGTCCATTTCACACCGCTGCCCGAGCGGCCGGTCGTGATGCCGGTCATGGCCTGCGACGCCTTGCCCACCGAGGATCTGCTGGCCATTAAGGACGCGCCGGCGCGGATCAGCAGCGCAACGCTGGAGACGCGTGACAATGGCGTGGCATTCTGCCGGATCACGGGCATGATCGCGCCGCAGATCCAGTTTGAGCTGCATCTACCGACGGAAACCTACACCGGTCGCTACCTGCAGGGTGGCTGTGGCGGGGCCTGTGGCGTGATCTACCAGACGGTGTCGCCGTCCTGCGATAATCAGACGGCCTTCAGCGGCGCATTTGCCGTGAGCTTCAACAATAGCGGCCATGTCGGGCCGGACGCGCGCGATACGCTCTGGGCGGCTCATGCCCCGCAATTGCGGGCCGATTTTGCTTATCGCGCGGCGCATGTGACGGCGCGTGTCGCCAAGGAGATCATCGCCCGCTTCTATGGACGCAAGCCGGCTTACTCCTACTTCATGGGCTGCTCCAATGGCGGGCGCGAAGCCATGATGGAAGCGCAGCGCTATCCTGATGATTTCGACGGCATCATCGCAGGCGCGCCCGCTCTGTGGATCACGCCGGGCGTCGTCCGCATCATCCATGAGTCTCAGGTGGCCAGGAGCGCGGATGGCCAACCCATTCTCACGCCGCAATCCACCCAATTGCTTCATCGGGCAGTGATGGCGGCGTGCGATGGCCTTGATGGCCTCAAGGATGGCCAGATCGACAATCCCCGTCGCTGCCGGTTCGATCCGCGCACGCTCGTCTGCAAGCCGGGGCAGCGGGCCGATTGCGTGACGGCGCAGCAGGCCGAGACGATGCGTCGGCTTTACGAAGGGCCGAGGGATGCACAGGGCCGGCCCTTGTTCTTTGGCGGCGAGCCTTACGGGTCCGAACTGCTGTGGACCGGGCCGGGCAGCTTCGTGGCTGACGGCTATCAACTGGCGGCGAACCAGATCAAGTTCATGATCTACAATGGCGAAACCCATCAGGATTTCGACTGGCGCACATGGAAGCCCGATGCGGCGGCCCTGGCCGACCTGATCGACAAGGGCGGCTATTATAATGCCAGCAATCCCGATCTCGCCGCATTCAAGGCGCGCGGTGGCAAGCTGATCATGTGGCAGGGCGAGGCGGACAATGCCGGGGGATCATGGCTGCTGCCGGACTACTATCAGCGCGTCCGGAACGCGATGGGCGGCTTTGCCAGGACCGATCTGTTCATGCGGGTCTACATGTTTCCCGGAGTCTATCACTGCGCTGGCGGCTATATCGGCTATCAGCACGACCTGCTCGGGCCGATGGTCAATTGGGTAGAGCGGGGCGCGGCGCCCGGTGCGGTGGAAGGCGCTGCCATTCTGGCGGATGGCACGATCCGCCGCCGTCCGACCTATCCGTTCCCGGTGCAGGCACGCTATACGGGCCGGGGGGACATCAACGCCGCCAGCAGCTTTGCGCCGGTGCCCATCGCCAAGGATCATGACGACCGGTTCGATTGGGTGGGCGCCGGCATGGAGGCTGGTCCGCCGCCGGCTCCTTACTGACATGCGGCGCAGAGGGGAGACCGCTGCGCCGCATTCCACCCGCTACTTGCCGAGCTTCTTGTCGAAGAAGTTGACGATAACCTTGTAGGCATCCTGCGATTCCGGGATGACCGGATTGTAGAAGAAGCCGTGGAACAGACCGTCCCACACATGCAGATCGGCATCGGCGCCGGCCTTCACCATCTGGCCATGTGAGTAGACTGCGGAACTGAGCTCAAAGGCCCGCGTGCCGGTGATGAACAGCGTCGGCGGGAATTTGGCCAGCAGTTCGAGCGAGTTGGCCGGTGCGGCCAGCGGGTCCTTGATGTCGACCTTCTCGAGATACTGCAGCGGGGGAAGACCCTTGCCGAGTGGCGGCGGCGGCTCCGCCGGCGGGTTCGCCTCGCCGATGGCGGCGGTGGTATAATGCGCATCACCGCCGAAGCCGGGACCTTTTTCTAGCGTCATCCCGGCACAGAAAATGCCGATGGCGCCGGGCATGGGGAGCTTCTCCTTATCGAACCAGGCCATCGCCATGCCAACGAGCATGCCGCCCGCCGAGCAGCCATAGATGCCGATATCGGCCGGCTTGTAGGTCTTGAGCAGTTCGCGATAGACGCTGGCGACATCCTCGCTCGCGGCCGGGAAGCGATATTGCGGCGCCTGGCGATAATCGATCGTGATGACCTTATAGCCACCGAGCGACGCGATCGGCATCGATTCCAACTCGGCGCAACCCGGGTAGCAGCCGCCGAAGCCGCCGCCATGCAGGTTGAGCAGAATGCGCTTCTGGTTCTGCGGCTTGACCCCTTGCGTAGGCGTGTAAGTGATGGCGGGCACGCCTGCGATGGTCGTTTCCTGCCGGACCAGCGGGAACATCGCCTTGGCCGAGGCCATATAGGGCTTCATGAAGAAGGGGACGCCATTTTCCGGCAGCGTCTTCGATTCACGGTCCTGCATGTCGTGCAGATGCTCGGCCAGATAGGCCTTGGCTTCATCGGTCAGGAAACTGGAAACCGGTACGCTCATCGCGGGCACATGCACTGTGCCGTCGGAATCGATCTTCACTGGATTGCTGTCCGCCTTGTCAGCCGTTTGGGCCGGTGCGGCGGCGGGGAAGGCCAGCGCGACCACCGATGCGCCCGTAAGCGCCACTAGTCGCGACCACAGGCTGTACGCCGGGCGTTTGGCGAATGATTCTCCCATATAAACCTCTCATTTAGTCTGATTTTTGTGCCGCATCGCAAATTGGCATCTGGAATTGTTAGACTCACATGAATACAATCGATTGTAAAGGGGCCGTCCAAATCGGTCTTTTTGCTGGTCGAGGGAGAGTGGATATGGTCGGTCTGGCGCAGGGTAAGGGCGGGGTGCGGGCGCTTGCTGGCTTAGGAGCAGTGGCACTGGTGGCGGGCTGTCATCCTGCGGGGGCACGACCGGCGGCGGAGATGCCGACGGTCCAGCAACTCAGCACCGGCGGCGCGGCCTTTTCCGCCTCGGTGCCGGAGATCGCGGTCGACCCCGCTGACCCGCAGCGCGTCGCGGTCATATGGCGGGATCTGGCCATGACAAGGCCTGGCGAACCCGCCGGCGAGCGGGGCATGCAGTGCCACCTTTCGCTGTCCAAGGACGGTGGGCGCAGCTTCGATACCCAGCCGCTGGTCTGGACGATGGCCGACACGCCCGTGTGCAACTCGCCTTATGTGGACATTGGTCCGCAGGGCGAGCTGCTGATCGGCGCGACGCTGGCGGGCGTGCTGCCGCAGAACGCGCCGGAGGGCGAGCATGCGTCAGGGCGGGTAGTCATGCGCCTTTCGACCGACTGGGGCCATAATTGGTCCCCGATCTCCAGCGGCATCGCGACGGGGGAAGAGGCGCGGTTCGAGGCCAATGCCACGGTCCCGGCCGAAGCGACGCATGTGCCATGGGACGGGGGGCGCGGCGTGATCGACGCGGTGAGCGGGGAAATCATCCTCTCCGGCGGCTATCCGGCCCCGCCGGGCGAGGCGCTGCGCTCGCAGCGCTTCTACACCGTCTCGAAGGATCGCGGCAAAAGCTGGGGGCTGATCCGCGCCTTTGGTGCGCCCGGCTGGCCGCAGCGCTGGGACGGGCATTATGTCGTCGCCCACGGTACGCTTGCCTACAGCTATCTGGCGGAAGCCGTGCCGGTCGATGGCGTCAAGTGCTTGTGCGTGGTCTTCGCCACCAGCGCGGATGGCGGAGCGACGGTGCAGCGGCACCTCGTCACACAGGTCGAGTATTTCGACCGGCTGGTCCATTATCCGCCGATCGCCGCGCATCCGGCCCATGCTGGGCAATATGCGCTCGCGCTGGCGTCCGACAAGGCGGGGACGCCCTCGGTGCGCATCACGCGGGATGGCGGCGCCCACTGGCAGGCATTGGATGGCCCGGCTGCGCCTGAAGGCGTGGTGCGGTCGTCGCGGCCGGCGCTGGCCTATACGCCCGACGGCGTGCTGGGGCTGCTCTGGCGCGGCTATCACGCGGATGGCAGCTATGACCTCTACATCGCGGCGTCTGCCGATGGCGAGCGCTTCGGGCGGGTGCAGCGCGTCTCGCCCGCCTCATCCCGCGTGCCGGACGCGCTGGCGAAGGATTATTCCGCGGGTGGCGACTTCATCAGCAGTCTGGGCGCCGGGAGGGACGCGCTTCACGCCGCCTGGACAGGCTGGCCAGCAGGCGCGGCAGGGCAGGTGATATATGCGCGCGTTCCGCTGGCACCGCTGCTGGGCGACCTACCGCCGCCGAACAAATAAGATCGTTAGTCAAAACTAAATTCAAAATGTTGACACGATGTAGGGGATGGCCCTAGCATGACCATCAGCGGTGAAGGCGTGAGGGCTACAAAGTGCCCCCTGCCTGATCCTGCGCTGGAGGGGATGCATCGATGGGGCACCAGGCAAAGATCGTCGCGGCGATACTGATCTGTATCGCGGGCTTCTCGTTCAATCTGCTGAGCTTTGATTCCTTCATCTTCTTCGGCCTGCCGATGGTGGCCGGTGTTGCTGTGGCCTGGGCGAACACGCGCCGCCATGCCGATTGGCGGACGATTGACCAGGCGACCGATGTGATGCGCATCTACTTTGGCGGGCATCTGCTCTGGTCGTGCCTGCGCTTCTGGTTCACGGACATGCAACCCTCCGGGGCGCCCATGCATCCGATTGCGGGGCCGTTCCTTGCCTCGCTCTTTGCGACCGGCATTTTCCCGGCGGTCAAGGTGCTGGAGGGCATTGTCGGCGTAATGCTGCTGAGCAACCGTTTCGTTCCGCTGGCCCTCGTGCTGGAAGTGCCGACGAGCATGACGGTGTTCTATCTCAACACCTTCATCACCGCGCGGCTTAGTGGCCTGCTCACCGGGCCGACCGAATTGGGCGTAAACGTGCTGCTGATGCTCGCCTATTTCCAGCATTACCGCCCGATGCTGCGCGCAAAGCCGCGCGCTGCGCCGCCTTGGGCGCGCGAGGATCGCCTTGACGACAAGGCTCAATATAGTTATACAAAATCAAATAACATTTAATATACCGATGAATTCGGCGGTCTGGCGAGGTGCCAGTCGCTCAGGCATCCCGGCCATGATCGGGAGCAAGGGGAGGGAGATGAGATGAAGGCACGGAATTTTTCTGTCCGCGAACGGACGGGTCTGAAACTGGCGGTCTCCGCTTCGGCTCTGGTGTTGGCGGCGCTCGGCGCAGTGCCCGCCATGGCGCAGCAGGATGCATCGCCCCAGCAGGGCAGCTCTACGGATGCCGCGGATGCCGCGATTATCGTGACCGGCACGCGCATCAAGGGGGTCGCGCCGGTCGGTTCGCCGGTCATCCCCGTCGGTCGCGAGGAGATCGAGAAGCTCGGCGTCAGCACCACCAACGACGCGCTCCGCAAGCTCCCCCAGATCGTCAACTTCGGCGGCAATAACGAGCAGCAGGGTGGATCGATCATCCAGAACACCTCGCTCAATTCCTTCGCTGCGAAGTCGATCAACCTGCGTGGTCTGGGCACGGCCTCGACGCTCAGCCTGGTGAACGGCCACCGTGTCGCCCCGCAGGGCGCCAATGGCCAGCTCTTCGACGCCGATAACATCCCCGCCATCGCGCTGGAGCGCATCGAAGTGGTCGCGGACGGCGGCTCGGCCATTTACGGGTCGGATGCGGTCGGCGGTGTCGTCAACTTCATCATGCGCCGGCCGGACAATGTGTTCGAGGTGCAGGCCCGCGCCGGTTTTGCCGACTCCGTCGAGGAGTATATCGGCTCGGTCGCCTTCGGGCGGCGCTGGTCCAGCGGCGGCTTCTTCCTCGCCTACGAGTATCAGAACCGCACCGCGCTGGAAGCCGCCGACCGGCCGAACCTGTATAACAGCGACCTCTCGCCTTATGGCGGCGCGCCCAACCCGGTGCTCACCAATCCCGGCAACGTTCAGTTCGGGTCGAGCTTCTATGGTATTCCCGCCGGGCAGAATGGCACGAACGTGACGCTGGGCAAGCTGACGGCGACGCCCAATCGCGAGAATGCATGGATCGGCGCCGATGCCATTCCTTCCGGAAAGCGGCATACGGTGGTCGGCACCTTCCGCCAGGATTTCGACGATAACGTGACGTTCGTGGCCGATGGCCTGTTCTCGCGGCGTGAACTCACCAACCGTGGCATTGCCTCGACCGCGACGCTTTCGGTGCCGAACACGAACCCGTTCAGCCCGTGCGCGCCCGGCAAGGTGGACGATAGCGCCACGCTCAACTGCCCGGCCAATGGCACGCTGACCGTGCCTTACAGCTTCCTCGAGGATCTGGGTCCGCTCACGATCACCGGCTATGAGCAGATCTGGTCGCTCTCTGGCGGGCTGGAGATGAAGCTGAGCAACGACTGGAACGCCAACGTCACCACATATTACAGCGAGAACAAGGGCTACAGCCTGGCGACCAACCAGCTCAATACCAACGGTCTCAATCGGGCGCTCGGCGCTACCGTAGCCGGCACCACCAAGCCGGCGAGCGTGCCGTTCTTCAACCCGTTCTGCGACGGGCAGCAGTTCGATTGTAATTCCGAGGCGACTCTGGCGCTCTTCCGCGCGCAGACGGAACTTGAAGTGTTCAATCGCAGCTATGGCGGCTCGGCCAATATCGGCGGCTCACTCTTCCGCCTGCCGGGCGGTGACGTGCGCGTCTCGGTCGGTGGCGAGATCCGCTTTGACTATCTGTTCGGCAACGGTCAGCTCTCCAACACGCGCACTGCGAATGTCGATACCTTCGCGGGTGTGCCGACCTCTAACGAGCGCGACGTGCGTTCCGTCTATGCAGAAGCCTATGTGCCGCTGTTCGGCCCCGACAATGCCCGGCCGGGCCTGGAGAAGCTCGAGTTCAACGCCGCCGTCCGCTACGATCGCTATAGCGACGTCGGCTCGACGACCAATCCGCGCTTCGGTGTGACGTACGCCCCGGCATCCGGCATCCAGTTCCGCGGCAGCTACGGCACATCCTTCCGCGCGCCCTCGCTGGTCGACGTCAACAAATATGCCACCGCCGGCTTCCTGCCGCGCACCGGCAGCGGCTCGGCCGTGGGCCTGTCGCCCGCTGCGGGCTCGTTCCAATATGTCTATCCGATTGGCGGCAATCCGGACCTGAAGCCGGAGACGGCCACGACCTGGTCGCTGGGCATGGACCTGACGCCGGAACTGGCCAAGGGCTTCAACTTCAGCCTGACCTACTACAATATCGTCTACAAGGATAAGGTCGACACGGCCGCCTACAACGCGCCGATCGGCGCGGTGCTGAACTCGGGCGCCTATGACGATTTCATCGTGTTCAACCCGGTCTACTTCCCGAGCAAGACCAACCAGACGCTGGCCCAGTATGTCGCGTACTGGAACCAGATCACGGCCGATCCGCAATTGCCGGTGCTGGGCCTGGTCGACCCGACCACCGTCATCGCCATTGTCGATGCGCGCCGCAATAACAGCGGCGTGGTGGAGACGGACGGCTTCGACGTCTCGCTCGACTATACGCTCAACGGCAATGGCATCGATTTCCGCTTCGGCGCGCGGGCCAATTATGTCCTCCACTACAAGACCTCGCCGGTTCCCGGCGTTGCGCTCAAGGATGAGGTGAACCACTTCGGCTATCCGGCGCGCTTCACCGGCAAGGTTGAAGCGGGCGTGGACATCGGCGGCTTCTCCGGCACCGTGTTCCTCAACTATGTGAATTCGCGCACGATCACGCGTGACTTCCTGCCGGCAGCCGTGCCCGATCAGTATCAGAATATCGATCCGATCACGACGGTGGACCTCAGCCTGCGCTACAATTTCGGCGAAACCGGATCGATGATCACCAATGGTCTGGCGGCGTCGCTGAACGTGCTCAACGTGTTCGATGCCGATCCGCCGCTGGTGGTGAATGCGGGCGGCGCCACGCCGATCCGGTTCGACTCCAGCTATTCCAGCTCGATGGGCCGGTACATCTCGTTCCAGCTCTCGAAGAAGTTCTAACGGCTGAGGGGGGCGCCCGGACGAAGCCCAAGGGCTTCGTCCGGTCCGTCAGTTGTACCGGAGGCGATCCGCCATGGCACCCAGCACAGTCGCTTCGCCCACCGGTGGGCGCACGACCTTCGGCAGCGTCGTCTATGCCTGCCAGTTTCTCTATGGCGGCTGGTTCCTGTTCCACGGGCTGAACTACTGGCTGGAATTCTATCTGGACCGGTCGATCCAGCCGGGGCCGGGTCTCGTGCCCGCACTGGCAGAGTCCGGGGTGATGGCGCTGGTCAAGGCGCTGGAAGTCACCATTGGCTTGGCCCTGCTGCTCGATCTGTTCGCGGCGCTGGCGGTTGTCGCCGCCTGGCCGATCACGTTGATGATTGCGTTCGTCACGGCATCGCATGGCCGCCCGTTCGGCATGGGTGTGGCGGCGGTCATTATCGGGCTGAACGCGGTCATGTCGCTCGGCTATCTCCACCGCTACCGCCCGATGCTGGCGTGGAGCGCAGGGCCGCCCGGCGGTTCATCCGCCGCGCAGGGCTCGCGCATGGTGCCCGCGCGGCACGGCCTCGCCGCGCTTATGGGCATAGCCGCGGCCATCGGCATTACCTACCTCACTGTCTATCTTCGGCGCTAAGCGGGTATGACGTCTATCCGCCTGCCACTGCTCGCCTGTCTGCTGGCGGCTCTGCCGCTTTCTGTTGCGCCCGCACAGCAGAGCGCCGCTGCAACGCAGCCGCTCGTCATTGCGCGGCAAGGCAATTTCTTCGTCGGCGGGCATGAGGCGCAGACGCCGGACGGGCCGGTGATCGCCGGCGCCATGTACGTCGAATATCAGATCCCGGCGCAGCAGACGCATCCCTATCCCTTGGTGTTCTTTCATGGTGGGGCGTCCAGCGGGGCGAGCTTCTGGAGTACGCCCGACGGCCGCGAGGGCTGGGCGACGCTGTTCCTCCGCAAGGGCTATGCCGTCTATGTGGTCGATCGCCCGACGCTCGGCCGCTCACCGCATTATGAGGCGGTCGACGGGCGCAAGCTGATGCCTCCCGCCGGACTTCCCGCGCGGGAAGGGCAGGCGGCACCGCCTCCGCCGACCAGCAAGCCGGCGCATCTGCCCGGCACGAATGCGCCGGACGATCCCGCCGCCGCCTATATGCGGAGCGCGCGCCAATCCACCATCGAGGTGCCCTTCGGCGCGCCCGGCGATGCGCTGGCAGTCAGCGTTCATGTCGACCGGCTGGACCGGGAGGCGGGCGCAGCGCTGCTCGACCGGATCGGCCCCGCCATTCTGGTCACCCATTCGCGGGCGGGGACGACAGGCTGGCAGATCGCCGATGCGCGGCCGGCACTCGTCAAGGCCATTGTCGCCGCTGAGCCGAACGGCCCGCCTTTCTACAATGCCGCGCCAATGGGCACGCCGGGCGATCCGGTCGCGCGGCCTTTCGGTATTACCTATGCCGGCCTCCGCTTCGATCCGCTGGTCACGGAACTGCGCGACTTCGGGCCGCTCACGCAATTGCCGCCGGAGGATGGCCATAAGGTGGGCTGCTGGACGGTGGCGGGCAAAATGCCCCGGCTGGTCAATCTGGCGCAGGTGCGGGTGATCGTGCTGGTCGGCGGCGCATCCTATCATGCCGGTTACGATCACTGCACCGCGCAGTTTCTAGAGAAGGCGGGCGTATCCGTCGATCTCGTCCCGCTCGATGCGCATGGGTTCGTCGGCAACACCCATGGCTTCCCGACCGAGACCAACAATCATCTGATCGCCGATTTCATCGCCCGCTGGCTGGCGGAGCGCGACCTTTAGAACAAGCTGGGTCGCCGGTGCTGGAGCCCATCGCGGCAGCTTGGTTCGCCGATCTGACGATGACACCCCCGCTAATCGGCTTCCTGCCGCTTTCCGAAAGCGCCGCAACCCACCCTTAGCGTGGCGGTGGATTGCGCATATTGACAAGCGCGACGGAAATAATGGTCTATTTCCTGACATGTAAAGTCAATGTATGTAAATGACTGTCTCTACAATTTTGCGGAATTCGGTGCGTCCGAGAGAGCTGAAGTCGAAGTATAAATCAAATATTTTATTTAACGATTGTTAATTTAATATAACGATCTTAACCGACCTGGATTTCAATGACGACCTCTAAATACATCATGATGAAGAACGGAGGTGATGGCCTCGCGTTTATCGATTTCATTGTGACATATGGTGGATTGGCGTTGGATGGTCAGGACATCCAGTTTCTCGGCTCCTCATTGATCGATGCCGTTTTTGTCCGCCCCGGGGCGAGCTATGTTCTGAATACGGGAGGCGGAGCGGACCGCATTTATGTCGAAGGTCAGCTCTCCGATTACACGCTGAGTCGCAATAACGCGACGCTGATCCTGACGCGCACGGTGGACGGTAAAGTGGAGACCGTCCATGTGGCAGGCGCCAACGCGACGACCGCACCCGATGTGCTGGTGTTTTCAGATGGCAGCGTGAGCGTGAACGCCCTCTACACGCATGTTGCAGAAGGAACGGCCGTTCCAGTGCCGACGGGCGAAACCTCACTAGCCCCTCAAGGCGCGGCCGCGCCCGGTGCCGTTCTGGACGCCATAGTGAAGATCGGATGCTTCAACCCTGCTGGCGAGACGGTCGCCGCTTCGAAGCCGGGCGTCGCGTTCCAGATCCTCGGCAGTGCAGGTGTCGATAGGGTGTACGTCGCCGAGGGGACCACGATCGACGCTGCCTCGCTCGGCGGCGGCGTGGATGTGGTTTACTTCCGGGGACAATGGGCCGACTACACCAAGACCCTCACCGGCGCGCGTCTGACGCTCACCCGCACCGCAGGCGGGCACGTCGAGACGGTCGTCGTGGCATCAAGCGGCGGCACGCTCAACGATCTGCTGGTGTTCGCCGATGGGGCTGTGCGCTCGCAGGTGGCCGGCCAGGGGGTGAAGGCGGATGCCAACGTCGCTCTAGCGGATCTCGCCGGCTTTGATCCGAGCGTGTTCGTCGATCTGGTCGCACCCATTGCGCCCCGGCTATCGCTGGCCAACGATAACGGGACATCTCAGACGGACGGCCTGACCAATGACGGCCATATTCTCGTCACGCTTCTGGAGGCGGGAGCATCCTGGACATACAGTATCGACGGCGGACAGACCTGGCTCAAGGGCAAGGGGGAGACCTTCAGCCTTGCTGCGGGAACCTATGCGGCCGAGCAGGTTCAGGTCCGGCAGCGCGATGCGGCAGGGAACCTGTCCGAAGCCCGGCACAATGAGACTGTCCTGACCATCGATTCCACGCCGCCGGTGGCGCCCGTGATATCGGGCTTTTTTGATCCGATCGCGAGTTCGATCAACCCGTCGACGGGGGCGATCATCAACCTCGTGACGAGCCCGGTGGCTGGCGCTTCTGTTCTTCAGCAGGGCGCGACCAGTCTGCACGGAACAGGCACAGCCGGCAGCAAGGTCGTCGTCACCTTCGGGGCCTCTGAACAGCGGGTGGTGACGGTGGATGCCGCGGGGGCCTGGTCCCTGAATCTCACGCACGCGGACATCGTGTCATTCGGCATCGGGGCGGAGGCATTTACGGCCACCGTCAGCGATGACGCGGGTAATCTTTCAAGCACCACCGTCCCGCTGCAGATCAATGCACAAGCCTACACGACCAACGATGTGGCGGCCTCCGGCTATGGCAGTGAGTATGTCGACGCTCTGATTATCGGCGAGGCCGGCTGGTCCGGTGGCATCATCACTTACTCTTTCTCCGCCGGCTCGGGCGCGTCTGCCTGGTCGGAAAGTGAGAAGAGCGCCGTGCGATCGGCACTGGCTCTTTACGAGAATATCGCGAATTTGGACTTTCAGGAGACGGATGACTATGGCGAAGCGGTGGGCGGCGCGAATATCGCTCTCGAAAAATCGCCCGCTTCGACCTGGACCGAGCCTGGAATTCTGGCCGACTTCACCATTCCCTTCGGCGGATATAATGCCACGCAGGTCGGCCGCTTCAACTATGAGATATCCTATTGGCAGAATCTGAGCGAAGGGGGCCTCGCGTTCGACACGCTGGTGCATGAGCTTGGCCATGCCCTCGGCCTAGGCCACCCCTTCACGGATACCATCAACGGCGTCACGCAGACCCAATTTCCGGGTGTAGCGGCCAATGATGCCTATGCGCTCGGGACACTGGACCTGAATCAGGGCATCTGGACTATCATGTCCTACAATTTCGGCTGGGATGTGAAGGCGCCCCCAACCAGTTATGCTTGGGGCTTGTCGAAGACACCGATGGTCTTCGATGTTGCTGCGATACAGGCGATCTATGGCGCCAATCTCTCATACCGCACCGGTAACGACGTCTACACGCTGCCCACCGCCAGCAAGTCGGGTACGGGCTGGGCATGCATCTGGGATGCCGGGGGCGTGGACACGATCAGCAATGCGGGCAGTTCGCTCAACTGCGTCATCAACCTCAATGCCTATCCGCTCACGGCCGGCATCGACCCCACGCTCTATGTATCGCGGAATCTTGCGATAACCGGAGGATATACGATCGCTGCGGGGGCCGTGATCGAAAATGCGGTCGGCGGGGGAGGCCGCGACACGATCATCGGCAACCATGTTTCCAACCTGCTGACCGGGGGCGGCGCGGCCGATCAGTTCATATTCAATACCGCGCTGGGAGCGAGCAATGTCGACAGCATAAGCGACTTTTCTGTCAGCGCAGGTGACGTCATCGCGCTCGACAAGAGTATTTTCGACCGGCTCAGCAACCTCAGCGATCTGAGCGGTCACTTCGGTTATTCGACCCAGTCTGCGGATCCCGACCTGCTCGTCATTTACGATCCCGGCAGCGGAACGCTCAGTTACCGTGACGAAGCAAACGAGCTGATCGATTTCGCGATCCTGCTCAACAAGCCGCAGTCGATCACAGCCACATCTTTTGCGGTCCTCTGACCCGATCCGGCGCCGCCGCCGGACGCGGATCGCTAGCGTCGCGCATCGAAATAGCTGTCGAGGAAGGCCTGCGCTTCTGCGCGCGGGGTGCCGATGACGGCCGGCTGCGGGGAGAGGCGCATCAATTTGGGTGCCGTGTCGTCATAGCGCGGCCATTCCGGCAGGCCGGGGCCGTTGGGATTGCCGGTGCGGGCGAAGTTCACCCAATATTGCGAGACGAGGTCAGAGAGCTTGTGATCCTCAGGCGTCCACGGTTGATCCTCGACCTGCAGGTTGCGGAAGACATAGACGATCTCCGCTGAATGGAAGGCGCCCATTTCCGGCTTGCCGGGCCAGGGCTGATCGAACCAGTAGAGCCACGCGCCGGACTTACCGGTCTTGGCTTGAAGTTTGGCCCAGCTGCGCATCTGCCACTGGACGGCATCGGTCGAAGATTGGCCCAATTGGTCCTTGAATGCCCCGTAAATCCGGTCGTAAGCCGCGCCATTCGTGTCCGACCGCTGCACCCAATCCTTGCGGATGTTCGATCCCTCCATGGAGTTGGAGCCGACCAGCGTGGGCACGTCGTTCTGCTTGCCCGCTGCGAAGATGTTGTAGACGATGTCCGGCAGCACATAGCCGTCACGCTCGGTGGGCCAGAAGAAGGCCAGTTCCTTGGTGAACGCGTCCATCGGCAGCGCGCGGAGCTGCGCGACTGTTTCGCCGCCAAGCTTGCGGCCAAAGTCGGCACCATAAGCCTCCGCCTCGCGCATGTCCTTGCGGCCGACGAGGCCACCATCGGGATCGAACTGGGACGTGCTCTCGCCAATCGCGCGGTGGAACAATCCCTTGGCCAGCGGCGAGGCCTGCAGGATGCTGATCGCGGTGCTGCCGGCGGATTCGCCGAACACGGTGACGTTGCCCGGATTGCCGCCGAAGGCCGCGATGTTATCGCGCACCCATTTCAGCCCCTCGATCTGGTCGAGAATGCCGTAATTGCCCGAGGCCTTGTAAGGCGCTTCTGCGGTAAGACCCGGATGCGCCATGAAGCCGAGCGGGCCGACGCGGTAATTGAGAGTAACCAGCACCACACCCATTTTCGCAAGCGCAGTGCCGTCATAGGCTGGCTCGCGGTTGGAGCCGCCCAGGAAGCCGCCGCCGTAGATCCACACCATCACCGGGAGCGGCCCTTGGTGGTCGGCTGGCGTCCAGACATTTACCGAAAGGCAGTCCTCGCTCATCGGCCGTTGGTCGACCGGCGGGCGCCATTGCGGGCAGATCGGGCCGAACTGCGTTGCATCGCGCAGGCCGCTCCAACCGGAGGCCGCGACCGGTGCTTTCCAGCGTCGCTCGCCCGCGGTCGACGCGCCGAACGGGATGTTGAGGAACTTGCGCACGCCGTCCGCCTCGGCGCCTTTCAGCGCGCCCTGACGAATCGTCACCTGCGGCGCGGCGCCGGTGTCGGCTGCCAGGGGCGCGGCAGTGCCGGCGAGGAGGAGTGCGGCAAGCGCGCTACGGCGCATCAGAGGGATCGTCTTCATGGGAATCTCCGTTCAGGCCACACTGGCCGAGGGGCGGGCGCGGGCGGCAAATCCGGCCAGACCGCATAGAGCGAGCAGCACGGCGACGACGGCGAAGAAGGCAAAGGAGCCGCCCAGATCGAGCGAAATGACGCCGGTAAACGAGCTGAGCACCGCGCCCAGCCGCCCGGTGGCGGAGGCGACGCCCACGCCGGTTGCCCGCGCTGCGGTGGGGTAGGCCGTGGCGGCCAGCGTGTAGAGCGTGTTGTGAAGCCCCGCCATGCAGAAGCCGAGCGCGACCATTACCGGCAGGATGATGAGCGCCGAGACCACATCACTGCCGAGCAGCACGGCGAGAACGCCCGCGAGCAGGGCAGCGGCGCCGGCCAGGCCCATATGTGCGCGGCTGAACCCGGTGCGATCGAGCAGGATGCCGCTGAACAGCGCGCCGACCACCCCGCCCATATGGAAGGTGGTGATGCCAAGGCTGGTCATGGTGAGATCGAACCCCAATGTGCTCAGCATCGTCGGGACCCAGCTGAAGATGGTGTAGGAGGCCATCAGGCAGGTGAAAAAACCGCCCCAGAGCAGCAGGGTCTGGTGGCGCAGCGCCGGCGAGAGCAGCAGGCGTAGCGGCGCGATGACCGTGCTGGCTGGCGGCGGTGCATCGAAGCGATGGGCCGGGTCATGCGAGATGCGGCACCGCTTGAGCAGTCGTGCCAGATCCTCATGCCGGCCGGCGCGCAGCAGGAAGCTCGGCGATTCCGGCAGGAAGACGATGAAGGCGAGGGCCAGCAGGATTGGCAGGGCGCCTGCGACGAAGAACAGGGTTCGCCATCCGAACATCTCCAGCACCGAGGCGCCGAGCCCGCCGGCGATGATGCCGCCAATGGGAATGAAAACCATGCCGATGGCGATGGCGCGGCCCCGGCGCTTTTCCGGCGTGAATTCGGAGATGAGCGCGGCGCCATTGGGGATCGCCGCGCCGATGCCAAGGCCATCGAGGAAGCGCACGAGCAGCAATTGCGTGGCGTCATGCGTGAAGCCACCGGCCACCGTCATCAGGCCGAACAGCAGGATGGCAACGATCAAGGCCCAGCGGCGGCCGATCCGGTCGCCCATGATCCCGCCGATGATCGAGCCCAATGCGACGCCGGCCAGATTGGCGGCCGTCACCGGCGCGAACGCGCCGCGGGGAATGCCCCAGTCCGCGATCAGGGCCGGCAGCACGATGCCGAGAGACTGGTTGGCCAGCCCGTCAACCGCGAAGACCAGCGCGAAACAGCCGAGCAGCAGCTTCTGGAACGGGCTCCAGGCTGCATTGTCGATGGCCGTGCCCAGATCGTGCGAAACCACAGCTGACGCCGCGCCGCTGGGCTCGGCTGGCAATGCCGTGCCGGCTGCTGGGGTGAAGGATGCCATGCTGCTCTCTCTCCGTGTCAGGCGTTGGTCTGCGGCCGGGGGCGATTCTGGTGTCGCGCGCTCACGGCGGATGGTGTCAAAGGGGGCGGGGCGGCTCCTGCGTGTCGAGGGCGCTCTCGCCCATGAAGCGCGGTGGCGCGGCGTAGGCGCGCGCGGTCAGGAAAGGCTGGTAATAGCGGAAATAGGCCAGCAGCAGCGCGCAGTTCACGCCGATCTCCAGCGGTCCTGTGATGAGCTGGCGCGGCAGGCCGACGACGATGGCATTAAGGTAGAAGATCGTAAAGCTGGTCGGCACCTGCAGCACCAGCATCAGCGGCACGAACCGGTTGGTCAGCAGCACGATGCCGACAAGGCCCTCCATGGCCTTGATGCCCGGGAAGAGGCCCATATCGAGCAGCGACTGGATGAACGGTCCGCCGATGGGGTGGGGCACGACCGGCTGCATGTCGGTGAGCCAGTAGCGCGAGGACGACCAGATGAGATGCAGGCCGAAATAGATGCGCATCGCATCCGTCACATGGTCCGCCGTCGTGCGCTTCGGGTCCAGCCGGCGCAGGATCAGCGCGCCCACGATGCCGGCAAGGATCGGGAAGCCGAAGAACATGAACGTGTCGAACTTGCCGAACGCCAGATAGAGGCCGATGGCGCCGCTCAGCGCGGCCGGAACGATGAAGCCAGTGGTCAGCGGCTTGGGTGACGAGGGCATGGTGCTTCTTTCTGCTGGCGAGCGCCTTGGGGTCGTTCGCCCTGTGTCGTTGGTGGGGATACGCGGGTCATGTCCGGCGCTTGCGAGCCGCCCGATCAGTCGATGTAGCCCATCTCCCGATAATAGCGCGCGGCGCCGGGATGCAGCGGAACGCCCTTGCCGTCGCCAACCGTGCGTGGATCGATGGAATAGGGCCGCACGAACCATTTGAGTTCGCCGCGTGCCCGGTCGATGCCGCGTGCGGCGGCATAGGCGATGTCATCCGGCATATCGACGCGACCGAACACGACTTCGCCGGAGCGGCCGACCGTCTTGATCGCGCGATCCACGCCGCGCAGCACGCCCCAGCGGGCGGTGGTGCGGACCATGTCGGCCTCCTTGACCATCTTGTCGAGCAGATCGTCCGGCAGATCGAGGAAGTGGAGTTTGTGCGCGACGGTCAGCGTCGTCCAGAAGGAGGATTCAGGATTGTTCGCCGGGCTGGCAAGACTGGAGATGACCACATCGAACGGCGTCTCGGCCGTCACGTCGTGCGGGCTCTGGATCGAGCCGCCCCAGCTCTCCACGCTGGCCTTGTCGAGGCCGTAATAAGCGAGCACGGGCGCCTCGCTCGGCTGGCCATCGGTGAGAATGCGCACCGGCAGCTTGCGTTCGCGAATTTCAGCAAGGCTTTTGATGCCAAGTTCCGGCTTGACCGCGACCAGCAGATAGGTTGGGTCCTCGATCCGCGCGATCAGGCGCAGGGCGGGATAGGGACCGTCCTTGGCGTAGATATATTGGCCGCGATAAGCCCAGGTCATCATCGATGCCTCGGTGATGCCAAAGTCGATGGGGGCGTTGATCCGCTGGGTCGTGCCGTGGCGCACATCGCCTTCCTTCAGCGGCGGGGGCAGGGCGGCCTTGCCCACCAGACGCGGCCCTTCGGTGCGGTTGCAATTGCGGCAGAGGATGATCTCATAGCCTTCCGGCGCCATCGCATCGCGCACGAATTCACCCAGTTCGCCCCAGGGGCAGGCTTCCGGGCACGCGGAGGCGAGGACCAGGCGCTTGGTGGCGTAACCGGTCTTGCCGACATCGGTCCAGCTTGAGTCGACGATCTTTTCCGGCTCTGCCGCGCGCGCCGGCAGGGCCAGCGTGAGGCCGGCCAGGGCCAGGGCGATTGCAGATAGCAGCATGCGCATTGAAGACCGTCTCCCCTCAGGCGCCCGATCCGATGCGTCGCGAGACTTGCGGGACAGGCAGCGGCTGGTCCAACCCCGCTTTCTTCTGTGGAAAGCTTCGGCTAGGCAGCAACAATATAAAAAATAGTATACTAATCTGGCGTCGTCAATGCCATGTGGTCGCGCGTCTTTCTAATATTTAACCTGTGGGTGCGCGCGGCCCTCAGTGCGCCATCTCCGCAGGTGCACGCGGAGCATTCAGGGAAGCGGTGGCCTCCTCGGCGCGCTCGCGGGCGATGAGATCGGCCAGCATGCGGCGCGCGGAAACCGGCGCCGTATCCGTCGCAAGCAGGATCGGGTTCAACTCATTGATGTCGCTGACGGCACCCATATTCTCCTGCACCATCTCGATCATCGGCTCGTCCTGCTGGCGGAAAGCCATATCGAAGAAATCGAGCAGGGCCTGATCGACCTCCGGCTCATCGCGACGGCGATTGCGGCCGTTGACGAAGAAATAATGGGAGGTGAACTCGGTCTCCGGCGTAATGATGTGGAGCTGCGGGATATGCGCGCCGCTCTCGCGCGGCTGACCGACCTCCCAGCTGCCCAGCTTGAAGTCCAGCATCGCCGGCGGATGCCAGGTCATGGTGGTGTCGGTTTCCACCACAACCTTGGGGTCCATGCCGAACAGGCCGACATGCGCCGAGGAGGGGCCTAGGCCGCTGCGGATGCGATGATTGGTGATCCAGCGATCGCCGCGCTCCAGCCGCTGCGTGGTGGCGGCGAGCAATTGCTCTGGCGTGTAATTGCCCCCGCTGAACTGCGGGTGGATGAAGGCGGCGTGACTGAGGTCGAGCAGATTATCCACCACCAGCTCATAATGACCCTTCACGTGCAACAGGCCGCGCACCACGGCATAATCATCAGGCTGTTCAAGGAAATCGATGACCGGCAGCAGCGCCGGGTCGGCCTTTGCGGGGTCGCCGGGCCAGAACCAGATGATGCCATAGCGCTCCAGCAGCGGCCAGGCGCGAATGTTCGCCGCAGGGAGTCCGGCCTTGGTCTTGCTGTGCGGATTGAGCACGCATTCGCCATCCCGGTTGAAGCGCAGCCCGTGGTAGGGGCATTCCAGCGTGTCATCGATGATCCGGCCGGCGGAGAGCGGCGCAAAGCGGTGCGGGCAGCGATTGAGGATCATCGCCGCCTCGCCATGGCTGTCGCGGAACAGCACGGCCTTCTGATCGATCAGCGTGCGGGCCAGCGTGCCTTCGCCGAGTTCATGGGAATAGGCTGCGGCGTACCAGGTGTTTTTCAGGATCGAGAGCACTCACCACTCCATCAATATTTTGATCGCGGCAACCGGGGCTCCCGCAACAGGACCAGGAGGCGGGCGCAGCAAACCTCTCCTGAATCATTGGTAGACGATTATGTATACCATACGAGTTATTCGCTGTCATCCGGCAAGTCGCGTGGCTGGTCACTCATCAAAGGTCCAGCACCAGCCGCTCGGTGAGCGCGCCTGAGCAGCAGATCATCATCATCTTCCCCTCTCGCTTCTCCTGCGGTGTCAGCACCGCGTCGAAATGCTCGGGCGTTCCGGCGAGCACTTCCGTTGCGCAGGCGCCGCAGGTGCCCTGCTCGCAGCTAGAGCTGGCCGGCACACCGGCCTCGCGCACCGCCTCAAGGATCGACTGACCCGGCGCCACGGTGAGTTCCAGGCCGGAGCGGGCCAGTTCGACGATGATGGTGCCATCGGGGAGGGGTTGCTTTTCAGTCACGACCGGCAGTCTCTATCATGCTTTCCCTCCGCCCGTCATACGCCACAATTATCTTAGTACTAAGATATATTGACAGTCGGCAGGCGCGAAAATACCCTCAGGGCCAACGCACCGCACGCGCCATCGCTGCGCTCGGTGCCCCTCATGATGGTTTTAGGAGATGCGCAGTGGCCCGCGAAATGGTGACGGATGTTCTGGTGATCGGCGGCGGCTCTGCGGCGACGCGCGCGGCGCTGGAGGCCGCAGCGGCGGGCGTCGCCGTGATGCTGGTGGACAAGGGCACGGTTGGCGATAGCGGCTCCAGCCCGCACGCGCTGGTCGGCTTCAGCGTGCCGTTGCTGGATGAGGCGGATAGCTCCGCGCTGTTCGTGGAAGATTGGGCGAAGGCCAGCGGCGGCATTTGCGACCGTGATCTGGTGGCGCAATGCGCAGAGCATGGGCGCTTTCTGGCCGAAGATATGGAAAAGCGCGGCGTGCCCTTCATCCGCAATGCCGATGGAAGCTGGTTCATCTCCCGCCGCGCCGGCCATTCCGTGCGCCGGACCTTGCAGGCGCAGGGCCTGGGCAAGGGCAAGCACGCCAATGTCATCGCGCCCATGCGCACCGGCCTGATCGATGCCGGCGTGACGCTGCAGGAAGGAACCATGATCACGCGCCTGCTGCTCAGCGATGGCGCCGTCGCGGGGGCATATGCGGTCGGCCCGGATGGCGAGCATTTCATCATCCGCGCCAAGGCCGTCGTGCTGGCCTCGGGCGGAGTGAACCGTCTCTACACCAAGCTTTGCGACGAAGTGGTCGAGCATGGCAGCCGCACCACGGGCGATTCCTACAGTCTGGCGTTCCATGCCGGCGCACCGCTGATCGACATGGAGTTCGTCCAGTTCCGCGATTCGCCGCCCGCCGGGCCGATCTACGGCGCCGCTTACGTGAATTCGCTCGGCGAGCGGATCATGGAGAAATATGATCCCGAGAATATGGAATGCGCCCCGCGCTACATGATGGCGCGCGCCGTCTATACCGAGAATTTTGAGGGGCGCGGGCCGGTGGTCTGGCATGTCGAGGACGGGCAGGTCGCCCGCTCGCGCGCGCCGGTCGGCAATTATGAAGGCGGGCAGATCGTGGAGATCACCCTCATGTTCCAGCGCCTGATGGGCGGCGCGCGCATCGATGTGACCGCTGCGACGGCGGTGCCGGGCCTCTATGCAGCGGGCGAGGCGTCCGGGGGCATTCATGGCGGCGACCGGATGCAGGGCTGCGGCTTCCTGGAGACGCAGACCTTCGGCCGAATCGCCGGGCAGAGCGCGGCCCAGCGGGCGAAGACGACTGACTTGCCCGCGCTCGATCCCGCTGCGGTGGAGGCCGAGGCAGCGCGGCTGGCGCGCAGCACGGGCGCGCAGGATCCTGTCGCCCTGTTCGAGAGGGTGCGCGAGATCATGTGGGCGCAGGTCGGCGTGGTGTCCAACCGCACCCAGTTGACCGATGCCATCGCCAAATTTCAGGAGATCCAGCGCATCGCTGCGACCGATGTCGATCAGTCCGATCTGGTCGCCGCCGAGGAACTGCGCAATCTCGCGCTCACCGCCGAACTGGTGGCGACGGCCAAGCTCGCCCGCGAGGAGACGCGCAGCGGCCACGGGCGCACCGATTTCCCGCAGGAAGATCCCGCCTGGGTGCGCCACGTCCGCCTCGCGAACGCAGGCGATGGCGCGGTGGCTGTCGATACCATCCCGGTGGTCGAGTTCGCTGAAGCCTGACCGGCGCCACCACTCCCGCGTTCAGGGCAGCGCGGCCTCGATCGAGTGGAGCAGCTTGCGCAGGATCGCGTTGCAACGCTGCCGGTCCGCCTGCGAAAGGCTGCCCATCAGGCGCTGTTCCGTCGCAGTAAAGGCGGCCATGGTCCGCCCGGCCAGCGCGATGCCGTCGGGCGTGAGTTCGACGAGCAGCGAGCGCTGGTCGCTGGCATGCGAGACGCGGCGGATCAGGCCGCGCTGCTCCAGCCGCCGCGCCAGCCCGGTCAGCCCGCCCGAGGTCACCGGCACATAGCGCCCGGCGAGGTCGGTCGGCGCCGCGCGATAGGGCGCGCCGATGCGCATCAGGCCCGCCAGCAGACGAAACTCATTATCGGATAGCCCCGACGCCTTGAGCACCGCTGCCGTCTCCGCGCGCAACCGATCATCGATCCGCGCGACCCGCGCCGCAATCGCCCGCACATCGGCATCCAGCGCCGGAATGACGGCCTGCCACTCCCCGACAAGCGCATCCACTGCCGCATCCAGCCGATGCGCCTCACTCTCTGCGCGCAGGTGTGCGAGGCTCTGTGAGGAGCGTGTCGTGTCTGGTCCTGTCGAGCGCGGGCGGGAGGTCATCGGCGCTTCATAAGCGTTCGTAGCGGCTCAGTCCGCAGGATTATGCTTGGCGAGGAAATCCTCCATCGCGCGCAGGAGCGTCAACCGATCCGCTTCGCGCGTGAAATAGTGGTCTGCAAGCGGGACGGAGACCATCTCGACGCTCTTGCCGGCCTTCGTCATTGCGGCATGCATCCGGGTCGACTGGTTGTGATCGACGCGAACATCCTTCTTGCCGTGGATCAGCAAGAGCGGCGTCTTGATGCGACCCACGGCATTGTAAGGCGAAATTGCATCGAAGTCCGCCGCCATGCGCTGCCACTGCCCCTTGAAGAGGCGGGCGCGGGTTGAGCCTCCGAAGTCGTTCACATCGCGACGAACGTTGGATACGCCGCTGACCGAAATGGCACAACGATAGAGGTCCGGGTCCTTGGCGATCCCCCACATCGCTGCATAGCCGCCATAGGAAGCGCCGACGATGCACACCCGCTTGGGGTCGGCAATGCCCTGCTTCACAGCCCACATGACGCCGTCCGTCACATCATCCTGCATGGCCAGACCCATCTGGCCTTCGCCGGCTTTCAAAAAGGCCTCGCCATATCCTGTCGATCCCCGGAAGTTCGGCTGCAGAACTGCATAGCCCCGCTCGGCAAGGAACTGCACCCAGTAATCGTAGGTCAAACGGTCATGCGCCCATGGGCCGCCGTGCGGCATGACGATGAACGGCAGATTCTTGTCCGGTCTGCCGCGCGGCATTGTGAGCACGCCTTCGATCTGAAGCCCATCGCGCGCTTTGTATTCCACGTAAGTTGCGCGCGAGAGGCGTTTGCTCTCGATCCGCGGGTTGACGACGGCCAGCTTGGCCAGCGTATTGCTTGGTGCATCCAGAACATAGAGCAGGCCGGGATTGTCCGGCGTGCTGAATTTGACCAGCAGTCGGGAATGATCACTGTTGAAGCTGAGGATGTCGACCGTCGAGCCCGGCGAGGCCTTTTGAAGGTCGTTTTGATGCGCCTGCAAAGCGGGATCGAGCCAGCGGACCGGCGCCGCGCGGTCGTTCGTGACCACCCCGAGCAGCGCGGATGTCTGCTTATCCAGGATCACGGAATCGACTGGCGCATCGTCAAACACGGTGCGGGCGATTTTCCCCGTTATCAGGTTGCGCTCCACAATTGAGGTGACGCCCTTATCATTCGCCTCAAACACATAGCCATGGTCGGTCCCGGGCACGAAATAGAAGGGCACGGTGAGATATTCATCGACGCTGAGATTAGCGGTGTCGATGGTCCTCAGCCCGTTCTCGGCCTGTCCTCGGAACAGCAGGCTCGATTTGGTGGTCTGATCATTGTAGCCGATCCCGATACGGACCCGGCCCTGGGCATCGGCTCCCCATTCCGAGACGAACCGCCGGCTCTTTTCGACCAGCGATTTCTTTCCGGTCGTCACGTCGACGCTGTACACGGCACTCCAGAAGTCGGGATCACCCAGATACGGGCTGTTCTGGGCGGCCACCAGAATTCGCGTGCTGTCATCGGACGGCACCCAGAGAATATCGCCGGCGTTCTGCCCACCCATCTCCCAGAGCAATTGCGTTGCCTTGCCGGAGGTCCGGTTTACCGCGATCAGACGGCTCAGATACCAGTTCTCGCCTTCAATCGGCGCGAGCGCGATAACGTTGACGACAATATTATCATTGCCCACCCAGCGAATGGCGGACACGTCCATCAGATCGGGGACATTCAGGCGGATCATATTTGATCGGTCGCCTGTTAGCGGCATGATCGCGATCACCTGCTTGCCGCTGGTCGCGAGCAGGCCGGCGATGTTCTCACCATCGGGCGAGAGCTGGGGCATCTCGAAAAAGGGCAGCGCTGCGAAGGCTACTGTGGTGATCTGCGAGTTGGCCGCGACCGGCGGTGGAGGTGTCTGGCTGACCGCCGGGGGCGTCCAAAGGCCTGACAACAGCGCTGCCGCGACGACGATCCGCGCTGCAACGCGTGCGCGCGAAACGCGAATATCCTCCATCTATTCTTCCCCCCAGCGATATGGGGCTTGTTGGCCCCGGCCCGCAGCCTAGTAAAAGTCTCCGTCTATGCAATGTCTTACGTTCGCCGCGGCTTCCGGCAAGAGGAGCGGCCTTCGCGTTAAGCGGATAGGGCCGCGGTCGGGCTGGCGCTCGCCTTCCAACCCGCCAGCGCTTCTCGCGCCCGGTCGGTGTAGGCCTGTTTGCGCTGCTTCTTGCGCACGCTCTCGTCCTCGATGGGCGGGAAGAGGCCGAAGTTGACGTTCATCGGCTGGTAGCTCTCCGCGTCGGCGCCCCCGGTGATGTGGCCGAGCAGGGCACCCAGCGCGGTCTGCGGTGGGGGGAGGGGCATGTCACGTCCGCTCAGGTCCGTCGCGCAGAACAGGCCGGCAAGCAGGCCGACGGCGGCGCTCTCCACATAGCCCTCGCAGCCCGTGATCTGCCCGGCAAAGCGCACATGCGGCATGGCGCGCAGGCGCAGGCGATCGTCCAACAGTTCCGGGCTCTTGATGAAGGTGTTGCGATGCAGTCCGCCCAGCCGCGCAAATTGCGCGTTCTCAAGCGCGGGAATCGTCCTGAACAGAGCGGCTTGCGCCTCATATTTGAGTTTCGTCTGGAAGCCGACCATGTTCCACAGCGTGCCCAGCGCATTGTCCTGCCGCAGCTGCACGACGGCATAGGGCCAGCGGCCCGTGCGGGGATTGTCGAGCCCGACCGGCTTCATCGGCCCGTGGCGCAGCGTCTCGCGGCCGCGCTCTGCCATCACCTCGATGGGCATGCAGCCATCGAAATAGGGTGTGTCCTTCTCCCACTGCTTGAACTCGGTCTTGGGACCATCGAGCAGACCCTGGACGAAGGCGTCGTATTGATCCTTGTCCATCGGGCAGTTGATATAATCCTTGCCGTCGCCGTCGGGCGAACCCTTGTCCCAGCGGCTGGCTTTCCACGCGATCGACATGTCGATGCTGTCGCCATGGACGATGGGCGCGATGGCATCGAAGAAGGCGAGCTGGTCCTTGCCGGTCGTCCGCGCGATCGCCTCGGCCAGGGGGGCGGCGGTGAGCGGGCCGGTGGCAATGATCGTCGGGCCCTCCGCCGGAATGCCATCAACGCGTTCGCGCACCAGCTCGATCAGCGGATGCGCTTGGATGGCAGCGGTCACGCCCTGCGCGAAAATGTCCCGGTCCACCGCCAGCGCGGAGCCCGCTGGCAGCTTGCACTTGTCCGCCTGCGCCATGATGAGCGAACCGAGCGCGCGCATTTCCTGATGCAGCAGGCCGACGGCATTGCTGTTGGCATCGTCCGAACGGAAGCTGTTGGAGCAGACCATCTCGGCCAGTGCATCGGTCTCATGCGCAGGGGTCTGCTCTCCGCTGCCGCGCATCTCGGAGAGGCGCACGCGCACGCCGGCCTGGGCGAGCTGCCACGCCGCCTCGCTGCCGGCGAGGCCGCCGCCGATGATGTGCACCTGATGGGTCATGGTTCTTCAAATCCTGCCGGGAATGCGTGTTTCCCGTCCGCCCCTAGCCGCAGCTTGCTGTGACCGGCAACCGCGCTCATCGGGATCGGGCCATAGACATGCGGGAACAGAGCGCCGCCGCGCGAGACTTCCCAGCGCACGGTGTCGCCCAGCGGCGGCAGATCGACCATGACGAGGATGGCCGGATCGATATCGGCAAACCATTTGGCTGCCGTTTCCCGCACCTGTTCGCGGGCGGAAAGGTGGATGTAGCCATCGGCCAGATCGACCGGCGCGCCGGTAAAAACACCTGAGTCGCGCCATGCCGACCATTCCTCGGGGCGCAACAGCTTGAAGGCGAAGAGTTCTGTCATGAAACGACGCTACGGCATGGGCGGGGCGCCGTCCAGCGCTTGCCTTGAGGTGGGAAACACGGGCATTCCAATCGGTGAATCGATTGAAACAGAACGGGATATGCTCTTCATGTCGAGCGACGCCACGCCCATGTCCATGCTCACCGCAGGGCTTATTCGCCTGCTCGATGTCGAGCCGGCGGGAGAGCCCGGGCATTTCCTCGGCGATCGCAAGCCCGGGGGAGCAGGGCGCGTCTATGGCGGGCAGGTGGTCGGGCAGGCGCTGGCGGCCGCGGCCAAGACGGTGGCGACGGACAGGCCCGTGCATTCGCTGCACTGCTATTTCATGCGCCCGGGCAGTGAGGACTACCCCATCGACTATCAGGTGGACGCGGACATGGATGGCCGCGCCTTCTCAAACCGGCGGATCGTGGCCTGGCAGCAGGAGAAGCCGATCTTCAACATGATCGCGTCCTTCCATAAGGCCGAACGCGGTCCGGCGCACCAGAGCGACATGCCGCCGGTGCCGGACCCCGATGATCTCAAGGATCTCGGCGATCTCATCGAGCAGCATGAACTCCCGGCCGGTCCGGTGCTGCGCTGGATTGCCGGGCGCAACAGCCCGGTGCGCTTCCGTCCGGTGGGCGATATCCAGTCCGGCATCATCAAGATGCACGATGCCGCGCCGCAGCTGTGCTGGATGCGCGTGGGGGAGGGGCCGCTCGGCCTTGAGCAGCCCATGCAGCGGGCGATGCTGGGGTTCATCAGCGACATGCTGCTGCTGGCAACGGCCTACCGGCCGCACGGCCTGCACATCGGCAGCCCCGGGGTGGCCAGTGCCAGCATCGATCACAGCGTCTGGTTCCACGACGATGTAGAGTGCGGCGACTGGCTGCTTTACGTCACGGATAGCCCGTGGGCAGGGCATGGACGGGGCTTCGCGCGCGGGCATTTTTACGCGCGGGACGGTCGCCTGGTGGCCAGCGTCGCGCAGGAAGGGCTGATCCGCTTCCGCGACCCCGAGTGACGCGCGTCCCTTGGGACTGTCGGCCCCTAATATTCCATGCCATCAGGACATCCGTTGCGTTCGAGCCGCGCTGACGGCAAAGTTCATCGCACGAAAGCAGCATTGATCCGGGCCTGACAAAGGCACACCCCGGGCGGAACGGAGGAGTGGATGACCAGAATTCGGGCTGATCGGCCCTCTGTGACGATCAACTATGTCGCACGCACCGACGAACGGCCGCGTTATTATGCGAACGATCACAGCCGGGACACGGTGGTGATCGAAGAGCACGGCATGGCCGCCAGCGACGGACGGCATGAGGTGCTCGGCCTCGACACGGCCGGCGTGGCGCTGGTTGACGCGCCCACGGCGGTCACCGACTTTGCCGACAAGGCCAATTTTCCGGCCTATGCCGAGGAGATCGAAGCGCTGCTGCTGCGCGAGACGGGGGCGGATGTGGTGATCGTCACCGGTCCGCCGATCCTGCGCTTTTCGGAACGTTCCGGCAAGGCCGGCAGCAGCGATAACAGCCATCCCGCGCGCTTCGCCCATGTCGATCTCAGCGACGCGACGGCGCGGGGTTTTTCGGCGCAGCGTCAGCCCGCAGAGGGGGACATTGTTCGGGCCGCGCATTACAATGTCTGGCGCGTTCTTTCGCCCGCCCCGCAGGATGTGCCGCTGGCGATCTGCGATGCGCGGTCGGTCACCGGTGAAGAGCTGCTGCTCGCCGATGCGATTTTCGACAGTCCCTCGGGCGACTGGAGCTTCGAGGGCTATGTCGTCGCGCACGATCCGGCGCATCGCTGGCTTTGGTTTCCCGATATGACGACGGACGAGGCGATCATCTTCAAGACGCATGACAGCCGGGACGGGGGCGCCCGCTGCGTGCCGCACGTCGCGTTCGATGATCCGCTGTGCGATGACGAGGCACCGCCGCGCATCAGCGTCGAGGCGCGCGCCATTGCCTATTGGCGAGAGGGCGGGGATCGCGGTAAAGGTAAATTACCGTAAACCAAAATTATCCCGATGGCTGACCGTATCATCATCAGCTCTTAACCTTGTTCGGGTTAGGCGCAGGTCAAAGAGCTGAGAGTTCCAATGGCGACGAATGCACCTGTGATTACCGAAAAGAAAACTCGTTTCGAGCTGCTGAACTGGTTGATCGCCAACCCTGTTCTGGGGGCGGGTATTCTCGCGGTGCTCGTTCCGACGCTACTGCTCGTGGCAAGGGAAAGCTGGTCGACTGAGCAGGGCGCGCATGGTCCCATCGTGCTGGCCACCGGCCTGTGGCTGCTGTGGCGGGAATGGCAGAATGCTGCGGCCGTCGCGCGTCCGGCGCCGGGGCTTCCGATTGCCATCGCCTTCGCGATTCTCCTGCCGCTTTATTTCGTCTCGCGGGTCAGCAACATCGTCGAGACAGAGGGCTTTCTCATGTATGGCCTGGTCGTTGCGGCGCTGTTCAGCGCCATCGGCTGGGAGGCGCTCAAGCGGCTCTGGTTCCCGCTCATCTACCTGCTGTTCGTGCTGCCGCCGCCTGAGACGCTGGTGGCCATGGTCACCAATCCGCTCAAGATCATGCTGTCCGAATCCGCCGTCGGCTTCCTGTATCTGGTCGGTTATCCGGTCGCCTCGTCGGGCGTCACCATTCAGGTGGGCCAGTATCAGCTGCTTGTCGCGGAGGCCTGCGCGGGCCTCAACTCGCTCATCTCGCTCTCGGCCATCTCGCTATTTTATGTGTATCTGCGCCACCACGCCAATGTGCGCTACGCGCTGCTGATGATCGTGGCGATCGTGCCGGTCGCCGTGTTCGCCAATTTCGTGCGGATCGTACTGCTTGTGCTGCTGACCTATCATGGCGGCGAGGCAGCGGCGCAGGGCTTCCTGCATGATTTTGCGGGACTGACCATGTTCATGACCGCGCTGATCACCATATTCGCGATCGATCATCTCTTCGGGCTGCTGTTCCCGCGCCTGAAGGGCAGCAAGAGCGATCCTGTCTTAAAGCCAGCGGCCGAGCCCGCCCAGCCCTAAGGCCGGGCGCGGCGTGCCTCAGCTCCGCTGTTGGGCGATCAGGGTCGAGATGTCGTCCAGGATCGCCAGCCTCTCCTTTTTAAGGTCCTCCAGATGCTCGTCGCAGGCCGGCTCGATGTCGGTTTCGATCCGGTAGATCTGGCGCGTGAGCAGGTGGTGGCGCTCGGCAAGGGTGCGGAAATGCGCGTTGTGCAGCTTCAGGGCGTGAAGCACCTCATGGTCATGCGGGAACAGGTCGTCGAGCGTCTCGCGGGTATCAAGGGTCATGTTGCTCTCCTGGGTCTTGTCCGGCTTGCAATGATCCGATCGTGCCGGACGGAACGATAGCGCGCCTTGCGCAAGATCAATTCGTCGCCCACCGCCAGCGCATGGGCGGCGGGATTGCCCGCGCCCCTTGCCGTTGCGCGTCAACACGGCTAGAGGGCGCACCGGCTCTTTCCATCCTTGAAATAGACAGGCGCGACCCATGAAGATCAGCGGCGTGGATATTCGTCCCGGCAACAATATCGAATATGAAGGCGGCCTGTGGCGCGCCGTGAAGATCCAGCACACCCAGCCCGGCAAGGGCGGCGCCTATATGCAGGTTGAGCTGAAGAACCTGATCGACGGGCGCAAGAACAATGTGCGCTTCCGCTCTGCCGAGACGGTCGAGCGCATCCGCCTCGATACCAAGGATTTCCAGTATCTCTATGCCGAGGGCGACATGCTCGTCTTCATGGACACGGAGACCTATGAGCAGATCAACCTGCCCAACGATCTCGTCGGCGACGCCGCCGCCTTCCTGCAGGACGGCATGATGGTCATGCTGGAAATGTATGAAGAGCGCCCGATCAGCGTGCAGCTGCCCGAGACGGTCGAGGCGACCGTCGTCGAGGCGGACGCCGTGGTGAAGGGGCAGACCGCATCGGCCAGCTACAAGCCGGCGATTCTCGACAATGGCGTGCGCGTGATGGTGCCGCCGCACATCACCACCGGCACCCGGATCATCGTCGACGTGTATGAGCGCGAATATGTGAAGCGGGCCGACTGATGCGCGCTCTCCGCCTCGTCACCGGGCCCGCGCTGGTCCTGTCTCTCGCCTGGTCCGCGCCGTTGCTGGCGCAGGCCAAGCCCGCCAAGTCTGCGGGGCAGCCCAGCGAAGCCCAGCTTCAGCACGCGGCGGAGAATTTCCGCATCATGGTCAGCGGTCTGCAGTCCGACAAGATTCCGCAGCCAGTGAAGAGCATTCTCTTCACCTGCGCCTACGGGAATCCGTTCAGCAAGATCAGCGAGAATACCGACAAGCTGATGACCGAGAAGAAGCTGGACCGCAAAAATCCGACCCAGGTGCTCAGCGCCATGGCGGCCGTTTGCGGTTTGCGGCCCGAGATGGTCGCACCGCCCAAGAAGTGATTTCATTCCCTGACCGGCCGCTCTTCCGCGCCGGAGGAGACAGATTGACATGGTATCCCATTCCGGCCTGCTGACGGTCATCGAGCGCGCGGCCCGCAAGGTGGCTCCGCAACTGCGGCGCGACTTCGGCGAGGTTCAGCATCTTCAGGTCAGCCGCAAGGGGCCGGCCGACTTCGTGACCGTCGCCGACAAGAAGGCGGAGGACACGCTGGTCGCCGAGCTGAGCAAGGCGCGGCCGGACTGGGGCTTCCTGCTCGAGGAAGGCGGCGAGATCGCCGGCGATCCCATGAAGCCGCGCTGGGTGATCGATCCGCTCGATGGCACCACCAACTTCCTCCACGGCATCCCGCATTTCGCCATTTCCATCGCCGTGCAGGAGCCGCATCGCTCCGGGCAGGGCTGGGGCGAAGTGACGACCGGCATGATTTATCAGCCGATCACCGACGAGAGCTATTGGGCGGAGAAATCCCGTGGCGCGTGGCGGCATGACCAGCGCCTGCGCGTCTCGGCTCGTCGCGATCTGACCGAGGCGCTGATCGCCACCGGCATTCCGTTTATCGGCCACGGCGATTTCACTGAATGGAGCCGCATCTTCGGCGCCATCGCACCCTCGGTTGCGGGCATCCGCCGCTATGGCTCGGCCGCGCTCGATCTCGCCTGGGTGGCTTCCGGGCGCTATGACGGCTTCTGGGAGAGCGGCCTCTCGGCATGGGACGTGCAGGCCGGCATTCTTCTAGTGCGCGAGGCCGGCGGTTTCGTCACCGATTTCCGGGGTGGCGCCGAGCCCGTAGAGCGTCGCCAGGTGCTGGCCGCCAATGACGTGCTCCACAGCAAGCTCCACAAGCTGCTCGCCGGAGCGCTACGCAACATGTGATGCGGAACGGTCCGGCGCCGGCGACTATCGCTGCCGCCGTTTACCGGCCAACAAAAAAGGGCGCCCGCTGCTCGCCATTCGGCCAGCAGGGGCGCCCTTTTTGCTTGTGGACGGCGCGTCAGCCTTCGACGGCCTCGCTGTTGAGCTGGATATAATTGGCCAGGCCCATGCGCTCGATCATCTCGAACTGCGTCTCCAGCTTGTCGACATGGTCTTCCTCGCTGTCGAGGATATGCTGGAACAGGTCGCGGCTGACATAATCGCGCACGCTCTCGCAATGCTCGATGGCGTCGCGCAGCAGCGGGATCGCTTCCAGTTCGGTATCCAGGTCGGCCTTGAGCACTTCCTCGACCGTGCTGCCGATGCGCAGGCGCCCGAGCAGCTGGAAGTTGGGCAAGCCATCGAGAAACAAGATGCGCTCCGCCAGCTTGTCGGCGTGCTTCATCTCGTCGATCGATTCCTCATACTCGAACTTGGCGAGCTTCGAGATACCCCAGTGATCGAGAAGACGGTAGTGGAGGAAATACTGGTTGATGGCCGTCAGCTCGTTCTTGAGCGCGCCATTGAGAAATTCGATGACCTTTTCGTCACCCTTCATGTTCTGTCTCCATGTCGTCAGTCGATGGAGCGGAACTAGCAGCAAAGCGGCAATAATTCACGCGAGAACGTCTCGCAACCGTGGGCGCGATAGGTTCTTAATAGCGGCGCAGTTCTTCGCTAATGCCAATGATAGTCACGAAATCGGGGGGTGGCCCGCTTGGGTCAGGCCGTTGCCCAGGTGCCGGTCTGGCTCGGTGCATTGAGGCTGCGGCTGCAGCGCGACCGGCAGGAGGATTGCTCTTCCACCATCACATCTTCCGCATGATCGAGGCAGATGCGACATTGCGGCGTTTTGCCGAGCGCCCGGTAGGCGCTTTCGGGACACGTCACACCCTGGCGAGCAACGCTGCGCAGTTCCTGTTCCGTGATCGCATTACAGATACAGACAAGCATGATTCGTTGATAGTGTTGTTGCGAGGCATTTGCAATCTCCGACGTGATCGAATGCGACGAATGGTTGGGCATCCGGCCGGTCTGAGCCCATAGGGGAGGGGCTGACGCTCGGCTGATTTGTTGCGAATCATTCTCAGCCCGTCCAAGGGTTGCCTCGCAGGTGCAGCAGTCCTAAAGCGCCCCCATCAAAGGCTATTAAGCCTAGGGGATTCAAGTGGTCGATCTGTCGCAATATCTGCCGATCCTGCTGTTTCTGGTTGTCGCATTGGGCTTGTCGTGCGCGTTCGTGTTCCTGCCCATGGCCGTCGGCCGGCTGACGGGATCGCACAAGCCGGACCCGGAAAAGCTGAGCGAATATGAATGCGGCTTTCCCGCATTCGAGGATCCGCGCAGTCAGTTCGACGTGCGCTTCTATCTCGTCGCGATCCTGTTCATCATCTTTGATCTGGAAGCGGCGTTTCTCTTCCCCTGGTCGGTGAGTCTGGCTGAGATCGGCTGGGCCGGCTGGGGCGCGATGATGATCTTCATTTTCGAGCTGGTGCTCGGCCTCGTCTATGCCTGGAAGAAGGGAGCACTCGATTGGGAGTAGAACTTGAACGGCCGGGCACGTTGGGCGCTCCGCTGATCGGGGTTCCGCCGGCCACGCAGCCAGATCCCGAATTCTTCAAGGCGCTCTCCACCGAGGTGAGCGACAAGGGCTTTCTCGTCACGTCGACGGAAGACCTGTTCAACTGGGCGCGCACCGGCTCGCTGTGGTGGATGACCTTCGGCCTCGCCTGCTGCGCGGTCGAGATGATTCACGTGAACATGCCGCGCTACGACATGGAGCGCTTCGGCGCTGCCCCGCGCGCGTCTCCGCGCCAGAGCGACGTGATGATCGTCGCCGGCACGCTGTGCAACAAGATGGCTCCGGCGCTGCGCAAGGTCTACGACCAGATGAGCGAGCCGAAATACGTCATCTCGATGGGCTCGTGCGCCAATGGCGGCGGCTATTATCATTACAGCTACAGCGTCGTGCGCGGCTGCGACCGGATCGTGCCCGTGGACATCTATGTCCCCGGCTGCCCGCCGACCGCCGAAGCACTGCTTTATGGCATCATGCAGCTCCAGCGGAAAATCCGCCGGGTCGGCACGATAGAGCGTTGAGGGGGCGGATATGGTGACAGCCGTTCATTCCGCACCGCGGGTCGAGCCGATCGAGGGTCTGGCCGATGCCATTCGCGCCGCGCTGGGCGATGCCGTGCTGGCGATCAAGGATGCGCATTTCGAGCTGAGCGTGGGCGTGCAGCGCGAGGCGCTGGCCGATGCGTTGCAGCTTCTGCGCGATCGCTTCGACTATCAGCAGCTCATGGAGATCGCCGGGGTCGACTATCCCGAGCGAGCCGAGCGCTTCGAGGTCTGCTATCATCTGCTCTCGGTGACCAAGAACCATCGCTTGCGCGTCAAGGTGCGCACCGATGAGGATCATGCGGTGCCGACCGTCACGCATCTCTGGCCGGTTGCCGGCTGGCTCGAGCGCGAAGTGTTCGACATGTATGGCGTGCTGTTCGAGGGCAACACGGACCTGCGCCGCATCCTCACCGATTATGGCTTCAAGGGCTATCCGTTCCGCAAGGACTTCCCGCTCACGGGCTATGTCGAGCTGCGCTACTCGGAAGAGCAGAAGCGGGTGGTTTATGAGCCGGTGAAGCTGGCGCAGGACTTCCGCAGCTTCGACTTCATGAGCCCGTGGGAAGGCGCGCAATATGTGCTGCCGGGCGACGAGAAGGCCAAGGGTGAGGCGCCGGGTGCGCCCACGCCGCCACCTCCTCCGCCGCCACCCCCGCCAGCATCGGCTTCCCCGGACGCCAAGACGCCCAAGACGACGGACGAGCCTGCGGATACCGGTGCCGGTGCGCCGGCCGACAAGGCTGCGACCAAGCAGGCCCGTGCGCCGCGTGCCAAGAAGGCTGAGGTTGCGTCTGCGCCGGTGGAAGACACGCCCCCGGTGGAAAGCAAGCCGAAGCGTACGCGCAAGCCCAAGACGCCCGAGGGTGACGCCTGATGTCCGAATATCTCGACAAGCTGGAGCATCTTGTTGACGACGCCGATCCGGCGCTCGGCGACACCGCGATCCAGAACTATACGATCAACTTCGGCCCGCAGCATCCCGCTGCCCACGGCGTGCTGCGTCTGGTCATGGAGCTCGAGGGCGAGATCGTGGAGCGCTGCGATCCGCATGTCGGCCTGCTGCACCGCGGCACCGAGAAGCTGATCGAGTATAAGACCTATCTGCAGGCGCTGCCCTATTTCGACCGGCTGGATTATTGCTCGCCGCTCGGCATGGAGCACAGCTATGTGCTGGCCATCGAGAAGCTGCTGAACCTCGAAGTGCCGCTGCGCGCGCAATATCTGCGCGTGTTCTTCGCGGAACTGACGCGGATCAGCAATCACATGCTGAACCTTGGCTCTCATGTCATGGATGTCGGCGCGATGACGCCGAACCTGTGGATGTTCGAGATCCGCGAGGATTGCCTCAACTTCTTCGAGCGCGCCTCCGGCGCCCGCATGCACTCGGCCTATTTCCGGCCGGGCGGCGTTCATCAGGACGTGCCGCTCAAGCTGCTCACCGATATTGGCGACTGGCTCGACACGCGCCTGCCGCGCCTCTTCGAGGATGCGATCAGCCTGGTGGCGGACAACCGCATCTTCAAGCAGCGCAATGTCGACATCGCGGTCTGCTCCAAGGAAGACGCGCTGCGCTGGGGCTTCTCCGGTCCGATGCTCCGTGGCTCGGGCATTCCGTGGGATATCCGCAAGGCGCAACCCTACGATGTCTATGATCGCATGGAGTTCGACGTGCCCGTCGGCACCAACTTCGACTGCTACGACCGGTTCATGGTGCGCGTGGAGGAGGTCCGCCAGTCGGCGCGGATCATGAAGCAGTGCTTGAACGAGATGCCGGATGGCCCGGTCGCTTCGCTCGATCGCAAGGTCGTGCCGCCCAAGCGCGGCGAGATGAAGCAGTCGATGGAAGCACTGATCCACCACTTCAAGCTCTACACCGAGGGCTTCCACGTGCCCGAGGGCGAAGTCTATGTGGCGACCGAAAGCCCCAAGGGTGAGTTCGGCGTCTATTTGGTGAGCGACGGGACCAACAAGCCCTATCGCTGCAAGATCCGTCCGACCGCATTCAGCCATTTGCAGGCGATGGACTTTCTGATGAAGGGTCACATGCTGGCCGACACCACGGCCGTGCTCGGCGCGATGGACATCGTGTTCGGGGAGTGCGACCGGTGAGCGTTGCAACCATGCTGTCCGCTGACGAGCGCATCGCCATCACCCGCGAGATGATCGCGCGCTACAATCGTCAGGATGCCGACGCCTATGTCGAGTTGATGACGGACGAAGCCTGCGAGGCGAATTATCGCGGCGCCGTCGTGCGCGAAGGCAAGGAAGGGACCCGCTCGGGCCTCGCCGCCGCTTTCGCCAAATGGCCGCAGAACCATGCGGAGATCGTCGAGGCGCAGGCCATCGGCAATTACGTGCTGATGCGCGAGCATGTCACGCGCGGCCCGGCCAGCGATGGCTCGGAGCTGGTTGAGCCGTTCGACGTGATCGCAGTCTATTCATTCGAGGGCGACAAGGTGTCGCGCGTGGAGTTCATTCGATGAGGGGCGACGCAACACCCGTCTGGTTGCATATCCTGGTGCTGAGCCTTGCCGGCATGGTGCTGATCGTGCTGGACCGCATGGCCGATGTTCCCGATGGCGTGGTCGCCGGGCTGGCCTGCGCCACGGTCTATTTCTGGCTGACCTTCGGCGCGCCGGCCTACAGCAAGCGGATCCGCGAGAATGGCTGACGCACCCCAGATCCCCGATGAAGCCGAAGTCCGCGCCCGTTGGGGCGGCTTTGCCTGGACGCCGGAAAATGCCGAGCAGGCCAAGAAGGTCATCGCGCGCTATCCCGAGGGCCGCCAGCAGTCGGCAGTGATGCCGCTGCTCGATCTCGCCCAGCGGCAGGTCGGTGCGGAGACGAACACGCAGGGCTGGCTGCCGATCCCGGTGATCGAATATGTCGCTGCCCAGCTCGATATGCCGTTCATGCGCGCCTATGAGGTGGCGACCTTCTACACCATGTACAATCTGGCGCCGGTCGGCCGGTTCCATGTGCAGGTCTGCGGCACGACGCCGTGCATGCTGCGCGGCAGCGACGATGTGCTGGACGCCTGCACCAAGCGTGGCCTCAAGAAGGGCACGACCACCGCGGACGGCCTTTTCACGCTCACCGAGGTCGAGTGCCTCGGCGCCTGCGCCAATGCGCCGATGGTCCAGATCAACGACGACAATTACGAAGACCTGACCTTTGACAGCATGACGGCGATCCTCGACGATCTTGCGGCGGGCAAGCAGCCCAAGATCGGTCCGCAGATCGACCGCCAGACCAGCGCGCCCGAGGGCGGGCCGACGGCGACGAAGGCGATGGTCACCGAGAATCATGATTATCGGGGGGAATGGTAATGGCTGACGAAACGCCCGCCGCGCCGCCGCCCTTTGTCGGCCCGCTGGAAGACAAGGACCGCATCTTCACCAACGTCCATGGCTATCAGGACTGGCGCATCGACGCCGCCATGAAGCGGGGCGATTGGGACAATACCAAGAAGCTGCTGGAAATCGGCCAGGATGGCATCATCGACATCATGAAGGCCTCGGGCCTGCGTGGTCGCGGTGGCGCCGGCTTCCCGACCGGCATGAAGTGGAGCTTCATGCCCAAGGAAAGCAAGGACGGGCGTCCGAGCTTCCTGGTCATCAATGCGGACGAGTCCGAGCCGGGCTCGTGCAAGGACCGCGAGATCATCCGCCACGATCCGCACAAGCTGATCGAGGGCGCGCTCGTCGCCGGCTTCGCGATGCGCGCGCGGGCGGCCTATATCTACATCCGTGGCGAGTTCATCTACGAAGCGAAGGTGCTCTTCGCGGCGGTGGAAGAGGCTTATGCCAAGGGCTTCCTCGGCAAGAATGCCTGCGGCTCGGGCTATGATTTCGACGTGTTCGTGCATCGCGGGGCAGGGGCCTATATTTGCGGCGAGGAAACCGCGCAGATCGAGAGCCTCGAGGGCAAGAAGGGCCAGCCCCGCCTCAAGCCGCCATTCCCGGCGGGCGCGGGCCTCTATGGCTGCCCGACCACGGTCAACAATGTCGAGAGCATCGCGGTTGCGCCCACGATCCTGCGGCGCGGCGCGGCATGGTTCTCCAGCTTCGGGCGTGAGAATAATCGCGGCACCAAGCTCTTCCAGATCAGCGGCCATGTGAACAAGCCGTGCGTGATCGAGGAGAGCATGAGCATCCCGTTCCGCGAACTGATCGATCGCCATTGCGGGGGCATTCGCGGCGGCTGGGACAATCTTCTCGCGGTGATCCCCGGCGGCTCTTCGGTGCCCCTGGTGCCGGCCGCAGAAATCATGGACGCGCCGATGGACTTCGACGGCCTGCGCGCGCTCGGCTCAGGCCTCGGCACGGCAGCGGTCATCGTCATGGACAAGTCGACCGACATCGTCCGGGCGATCGCGCGGCTCAGCTACTTCTACAAGCATGAGAGCTGCGGCCAGTGCACGCCGTGCCGCGAAGGTACGGGCTGGATGTGGCGGGTGATGGAGCGGCTGGTGCGCGGCGATGCCGAGGTGGAAGAGATCGACATGCTCTTCCAGGTCACCAAGCAGGTCGAAGGCCACACCATCTGCGCGCTCGGCGACGCAGCCGCCTGGCCGATCCAGGGCCTCATTCGCCATTTCCGCCCCGAGATCGAGCGCCGCATCGCGGCCAAGCGCGGCGGCGCCCCTGTGCTGGAGGCAGCGGAGTAATCATGCCCACAGTCAAAGTAGACGGCATCGACATCGAAGTGCCCGCCGGAGCCACCGTGCTTCAGGCGTGCGAGCTGGCCGGCAAGGAAATTCCGCGCTTCTGCTATCATGAGCGCCTTTCCATCGCGGGCAATTGCCGCATGTGCCTTGTCGAGGTGAAGCCCGGGCCGCCCAAGCCGCAGGCGAGCTGCGCGCTGCCGGCCGCTGACGGGCAGGAAATCCGCACCGACAGCGAGATGGTGAAGAAGGCCCGCGAGGGCGTGATGGAGTTCCTGCTCATCAATCACCCGCTCGATTGCCCGATCTGCGATCAGGGCGGCGAGTGCGATCTGCAGGACCAGTCCGTTGCTTATGGGCGTGGCCAATCGCGCTACGACGAGAACAAGCGCGCGGTCACCGAGAAATATATGGGCCCCATCGTCAAGACGGTGATGACCCGCTGCATCCAGTGCACGCGCTGCGTGCGCTTTGCCGAGGAAGTGGCCGGCGTGCCGGAGATCGGCGCGATCTATCGCGGCGAGAACATGCAGATTACCACCTATCTGGAGCATGCCGCCAAGAGCGAGCTCTCCGGCAATGTGGTCGATCTTTGCCCGGTCGGTGCGCTGACGTCCAAGCCCTATGCCTTCGAGGCACGGCCCTGGGAGCTCAAGAAGACGCTCGCCATCGACGTGATGGATGCTGTGGGCACCAACATCCGCATCGACAGCCGGGGCCGCGCCGTGCTGCGCGTGCTGCCGCGCGTCAATGATGACGTGAACGAGGAGTGGGCGAGCGACAAGACCCGCCACGCCGTTGACGGGCTGATGCGCAAGCGGCTGGACAAGCCCTATGTTCGCAAGGACGGTCAGCTCGTCCCCGCGACATGGGACGAGGCCTTTGCGGCCATCGCTGCCGTGGCGAAAAGCGCCAACGGTTCGGTCGCGGCGATCGCCGGCGATCAGCTCGATTGCGAGACGATGTTCGCCGCACGGGAGCTGGTCCATGGCCTTGGCGGTTCGCTGCTCGAAGGCCGCCAGGGCGGCCTGGATTATGACGTCTCCAGCCTCTCGGCAGTGAACTTCAATTCGACGCTCGCCGGCATCGAGACGGCGGACGCGATCCTGCTGGTCGGCACTAATCTGCGTTGGGAAGCGCCGCTGATCAACACGCGCATCCGCAAGGCCATCAAGAAGGGCGCCAAGGTCTGGTCCATCGGGCCGGACGTGGACCTGACCTACAAGGTGATCTCGCTCGGCAACGATGCCGCGCTGCTCGCGAACCTGCCCAAGGACGTGCTTGATGCCTTCGCTGCGGCCGACCGCCCGGCGCTCATCATGGGCGGCGGTGCGCTGGCGGCCGCGGGCGTACACGGCGCCGCACTGGCGGCGGTGAACACGCTCGGTCTGATCAAGCCTGACTGGAACGGCTTCAACGTCGTCCACATGGCTGCCGCACGGATGGGCGGGCTGATGCTTGGCTATGCGGCACAGGGCGGCGTGAAGGCGATCGCGCAGAGCGAGCCCAAGCTGCTGTTCCTGATGGGCGCGGACGATGTGCCGTTCGATCTCTTCGGCAAGAGCTTCAAGGTCTATGTCGGCCATCATGGCGACAAGGGTGCGCATGCGGCGGACGTGATCCTGCCCGGCGCGGCCTACACCGAGAAGGCCGGCACCTATGTAAACACGGAAGGTCGCGTGCAGCGGGGCGACAAGGCCGTGTTCGCGCCGGGCGATGCCCGCGAGGACTGGACGATCCTGCGCGCGCTTTCTGATGTGCTGGGCAAGACGCTGCCGTTCGACAGCTTCGAGGCGCTCCGTGCTGCCATGTATGCCGCCGTCCCGGCGCTGGCGCAGGAAGGCCTGGTCGAATTCGGCTGGTCGGCCCCGTCGCTCGCGAGCAATGCGAGCGGCCCGATCAGCCTGCCGATCAAGGACTTCTACCTGACCAACGCCATCTGCCGGGCAAGCCCGACGATGAAGCGCTGCTCGGCAGAACTGGTCATGGGTGAAGAGTTCGCGGAGGCCGCGGAATGACTGAGTTTTTCCAGACCTATCTGGGGACGGGCTTCGGCTGGTTCGTCGCCAACCTGATCCTCATCCTGCTCATCGCGCTGCCCCTCATGCTGGCCGTCGCGATGATTATCTATGCCGACCGCAAGATCTGGGCGGCGATGGCGCTGCGCCGCGGCCCGAACGTTGTTGGTCCCTTTGGCCTGCTCCAGTCCTTTGCGGACGGCCTCAAGGTCTTCCTGCAGGAAACGATCATCCCGAGTGCGGCCAACAAGGGCCTGTTCATCCTCGCGCCGATCATCACCTTCACGGTGGCGCTGCTAGCCTGGGCGGTGATCCCATTCGATGCCGGAATGGTGCTGGCGGACATCAATGTCGGCCTGCTCTACATTCTCGCCATCAGCTCGCTCGGCGTTTACGGCGTGGTGATCTCGGGCTGGGCGTCCAATTCCAAATATCCCTTCTTCTCTGCGATGCGCGCCAGTGCGCAGATGATCTCCTATGAGGTCTCGATCGGCTTCGTGCTGATCAGCGTCGTGCTCTGGTCGGGCAGCTTCAATCTCTCGACCATCGTCGAGACGCAGCGCAGCTATTATGGCTTTTTGAATGGCCACGGCTTCAACCCGCTGCTCTTCCCGATGGCGGTGGTGTTCCTCATCTCGTCCATGGCGGAGACGGCGCGGGCGCCCTTCGACCTGACCGAGGCTGAATCCGAGCTCGTCGCCGGCTATCAGACCGAATATTCGTCGATGAGCTTCGCGCTCTTCTGGCTCGGTGAATATGCCAACGTCATCCTGATGTGCCTGCTCAACGCGCTGCTCTTCTGGGGTGGCTATCTGCCGCCGGTGGACTGGGCACCGCTCTATATCGTGCCGGGCATCATCTGGCTGCTCGCCAAGACTTTCATCTTCTTCTTCATCTTCTCATGGGTGAAGGCGACTGTGCCCCGCTTCCGCTATGACCAGCTCATGCGGCTGGGCTGGAAGGTCTTCCTGCCGCTCTCGCTCTTCTTCGTATTCCTCGTGTCCGGGTTCCTGATGTTGACCCGCTATGGAGGCGGCGCATGATTGCGCATCTCGTCAAATCCTTCACTCTCTGGGAGTTTTTGAAGGCGCACGCTTTGACCTTGAAATATTTCTTCAAGCCAAAGGCGACCATCAACTACCCCTATGAGAAGAACCCGATCTCGCCCCGCTTCCGCGGCGAGCATGCGCTGCGCCGTTATCCCAATGGCGAAGAGCGCTGCATCGCATGCAAGCTGTGCGAGGCAATCTGCCCGGCGCAGGCGATCACCATCGAGGCGCAGCCGCGCGACGATGGCTCGCGCCGCACGACGCGCTACGATATCGACATGGTGAAGTGCATCTATTGCGGCTTCTGCCAGGAAGCCTGCCCGGTCGACGCGATCGTGGAAGGCCCGAACTTCGAGTTTGCCACGGAAACCCGTGAAGAACTCTATTACGACAAGGCGAAACTGCTCGCCAATGGTGACAAATGGGAGCGGGCAATCGCGGCGAACCTTGCCGCCGATGCCCCCTACCGTTAAGGCGCCGCGAAGGGACCAGAGGGGGACGTTTTGACCGTTCAAGTTTTCGCCTTCTACCTGTTCGCGAGCATCGTCGTGGCATCCGCCACGATGGTCATTCTCGCGCGCAATCCGGTGCACAGCGTGCTCTGGCTCATCCTGGCGTTCTTCAACGCGGCGGGACTCATGGTGCTGCTCGGCGCCGAGTTCGTCGCGATGCTGCTCGTCATCGTCTATGTGGGTGCGGTCGCCGTGCTCTTCCTCTTCGTGGTGATGATGCTCGACATCGATTTCGCGGAGTTGCGAGCGGGATTCGTCAGTTATTTCCCGCTGGGCGGCGCCATCGCGCTGATCCTGCTGGTCGAGCTGGTGCTCGGCATCGCCATCTGGCAGGCCGGTGAGGTCACGCTCGCGCAGCGGGCTGCGCCAACACCGACGGACATGCCGAACATCCAGGCGATCGGCGCGCTGCTTTACTCGCGCTACATCTTCCTGTTCGAGGCGGCCGGGCTCATCCTGCTCGTTGCGATGATCGGCGCCATCGTGCTGACGCATCGCGCCCGGGGCGGCGTGCGCTCGCAGGACATTGGCAAGCAGGTCCGCCGCCGGCCCGAGGATGCCGTGCGCAACATCGATCAGCCGGTGGGCAAGGGGGTAGAGCTGTGAGCCTCTTCCGCATCAACGCTCCGTTCGTGTCGAGCGTCGTCGAGACACGTGGCGCACCCCGCTTCTCGACTTCGCTCGAAGCGAACGGAAAGGGAGGTCTTTCCGCATGATCGGCCTGGGTCATTATGTCGTCGTCAGCGCGATCCTGTTCGTGCTCGGCGTGCTCGGCATCTTCATCAACCGCAAGAACATCATCGTCATCCTGATGGCGATCGAGCTGATCCTGCTGGCGGTGAACATCAATCTCGTCGCGTTCAGCGCCTATCTGGGCGATCTGGTCGGGCAGGTCTTCGCCATGTTCGTTCTGACGGTGGCCGCCGGTGAAGCGGCGATCGGTCTGGCGATCCTCGTCATCTATTTCCGTCAGCGCGGCACCATCGCCGTCGACGATGTCAACCAGATGAAGGGCTGATCGCGTGATCTCAATCATCGTCTTCGGTCCGCTGCTTGCCGCGATCATCGCGGGGCTGGGTCAGCGCGCCATCGGCAGTGTGCCGTCCAAGATCATCACGACGGGCGCGCTGTTCCTCTCCTGCGCGCTGTCCTGGCCGATCTTCATCTCCTACCTTACCGGCAATGCGCAGCCGCAGATTGTCGAGCTGTTCACCTGGATGCGCTCGGGCACGCTGGACGTCAGCTGGGCGCTGCGGGTGGATTCGCTCACGGCGACGATGCTCGTGGTTATCACCAGCGTTTCCGCGCTGGTTCACCTGTATAGCTGGGGCTATATGGACGAAGACCCGGATCAGCCGCGCTTCTTCGCCTATCTCTCGCTGTTCACCTTCGCGATGCTGATGCTGGTGACCGCCAACAACCTGCTGCAGATGTTCTTCGGCTGGGAAGGGGTGGGCCTGGCGTCCTATCTGCTGATCGGTTTCTGGTACAAGAAGCCCTCGGCGGGCGCGGCAGCCATCAAGGCGTTCGTCGTCAACCGCGTCGGCGACTTGGGCTTCATGCTCGGTATCTTCGGCATCTATCTGGTGTTCGGCACGATCGACATTCCGGCGATCCTCGCGGCGGCCCCGACCATGGCCGGTTCGACCATCGGCTTCCTTGGCATGCGCCTCGACACCATGACGGTCCTCTGCCTGCTGCTGTTCATCGGCGCGATGGGCAAGTCCGCGCAGCTCGGCCTCCACACCTGGTTGCCGGACGCGATGGAAGGTCCGACGCCGGTCTCCGCACTGATCCATGCCGCGACCATGGTCACGGCAGGCGTGTTCATGGTCTGCCGCCTTTCGCCGCTGTTCGAGACGAGCGCGACGGCCATGGCGGTGGTTACCATCGTTGGCGCGGCAACCTGCATCTTCGCCGCCACCATCGGCACGGTGCAGACCGATATCAAGCGCGTGATCGCCTATTCGACCTGCTCGCAGCTCGGCTACATGTTCTTCGCTGCTGGTGTCGGCGCTTATGGCGCCGCCATGTTCCACCTGCTGACGCACGCCTTCTTCAAGGCGCTGTTGTTCCTTGGTGCCGGCTCGGTGATCCATGCCATGCACCATGAGCAGGACATGCGCTATTATGGCGGCCTGCGGAAATCGATCCCGATCACCTTCTGGACGATGCTGCTCGGCACGCTGGCTATTACCGGCGTCGGCATTCCCGGCACCTATTTCGGCTTTGCCGGCTTCTTCTCCAAGGATGCCATCCTGGAGAGCGCCTTCGCGGCGGGCGGCCATGGCACGGGCGCGTTCTTCGTCGGCGCCTTCGCGGCGCTGCTCACCAGCTTCTACAGCTGGCGCCTGATGTTCCTGACCTTCTGGGGCAAGCCCCGCTGGGCGGGCAGCGAGCACATTCAGCACGCTGTGCATGACGCGCATGGGCATGATGCCCACGGTCACGGCCATGACGACCATGCCCACGCCGAAGCACATGGCCATGCCGAGCATGGCGCGGATAATCCGCCGGCGCAGGAAGATGCGGGTCATGATCCGCACGGCCATGGCGTCGATGCGCAGGCGACCGGCACGGCAGGCTATCACCCCCATGAGAGCCCGCTGGTCATGCTCATCCCGCTGATCGTGCTGAGCCTTGGCGCGGTGCTGGGTGGCTATGTGTTCTACTACAGCTTCTTCGGGGTCGAAGAGGGCGCCCGCTTCTGGGCGGCCAGCACGCTCTATTTCAACGAGCATCTGGTCCATGCCGCGCATGAAGTGCCGTTCTGGGTGAAGGCGACGCCGGCCGTCGTCATGCTCACCGGCCTCGTCATCGCCTGGCTGGCCTATATCCGCCACACCGACTGGCCGGCCAAGTTTACGGCGCAGTTCTACATGCTCTACGATTTCCTGCTGCATAAGTGGTATTTCGACGAGCTGTATGATCTCATTTTCGTTCGCCCGGCCATGTGGCTTGGCCGCGTCTTCTGGAAGGGCGGCGACCAGGGGGTCATCGATCGGTTCGGTCCCAATGGCGCGGCGGCAGTCGTCGTCGCCGGCAGTCGGGTCACGCGGGCCATGCAGTCGGGCTATCTCTATTCCTATGCGCTGGTGATGCTGATTGGCCTCGCCGCGGCAGTCACCTGGGCGATCATGCCGAAATGAGCCAGAGCTTCCCCATCCTTTCGCTGATGCTCGCCGTTCCGATGATCGGCGCCATCGCCTGCCTGTTCGTCTCGGCGCAGTCGGCGCGCTGGATCGCGCTCGCCGCGACCCTGATCGACCTGGTGCTGGGCGCTATCCTCTGGCTGAGCTTCGACATGACGCCCGGTGCGGCGGAGTGGCAGTTCACCGAATATGCGCCGATCTTCGGGCGGTTCGCCTGGGCGCTGGGCATTGACGGCATCGCCCTGATGCTGATCGCGCTTACCGTGTTCCTGATGCCGATCTGCATCGGCGCGAGCTGGGAATCCGTGAAGGACCGCGTCGGCGAATATATGGCGGCGTTCCTGTTCATGGAGACGCTGATGATCGGCGTCTTCGCGGCGCAGGACATCTTCCTCTTCTACATCTTCTTCGAGGCCGGCCTCATCCCGATGTATCTCATCATCGGCATCTGGGGCGGCGCGGACCGGATCTACGCCAGCTACAAATTCTTCCTCTATACGCTGCTCGGCTCGGTGCTGATGCTCATTGCGATGCTGTGGATGGTCCGCACGGCCGGCTCCACCGCCATTCCGGAGCTGATGGCCTATGACTTCCCGCCGCATGCGCAGACCTGGCTGTTCCTCGCCTTCTTCGCCAGCTTCGCGGTGAAAATGCCGATGTGGCCGGTCCACACCTGGCTGCCGGATGCGCACGTGCAGGCGCCGACCGCAGGGTCGGTCATCCTTGCCGGTGTGCTGCTAAAGATGGGCGGCTATGGCTTCATCCGCTTCTCGCTGCCGATGTTCCCGGTCGCCTCGGCCGAACTGGCCTGGCTGGTTTGGGGCCTCTCGATGGTCGCGGTGGTCTACACCAGTCTCGTCGCGCTGGTGCAGAGCGACATGAAGAAGCTGATCGCTTATTCCTCGGTCGCGCACATGGCGATCGTGACGGTCGGTCTGTTCGCCTTCAACCAGCAGGGCGTCGAGGGCGCGATGATGGTTATGCTCGGCCACGGCCTGGTTTCCGGCGCGCTCTTCCTGTGCGTGGGCATCATTTATGATCGCCTGCACACCCGCGAGATCAGTCGCTATGGCGGCCTTGCCGTCAACATGCCCAAATATGCGCTGCTGTTCATGCTCTTCACCATGGCCTCCGTCGGCCTGCCGGGCACGAGCAACTTCGTCGGCGAACTGTTGTCGCTGATGGGCATCTATCAGGCATCGAGCTGGGTCGCTTTGGTCTGCACCACCGGCATCATCCTGGGCGCCGCCTATATGCTGTGGCTCTACCGCCGCGTCGTGTTCGGCGATCTGGTGAAGGATGACGTCCGCGCCATGCCGGACCTCTCGGCGCGCGAACTGGCGCTGCTTGTGCCGATTGCCGCTGCGGTGCTGTGGATGGGCGTCTATCCCGAGAGCTTCCTGGCGCCGATGCGCGGCAATGTCGCCAGCATCGTTGCCCGCACCGAGGCTGTGAAGCCCGCCGGTGACGCCCATCTCACCAAGGGCACGGGCAAGGCCGCTACAACACATCACGAAGAACACGCCGAGGGGGCGCACTGATGGATAGCCTGGGCGTATTTGCTTCGGTCCTGCCGGAAATCACGCTGACGATCTCGGGCCTGGTCCTGCTGATGGTCAGTGCCTTTGCAGGCGATAGCGCCGGTCGCACGGTGAGCTGGCTCTCGGTGCTGGCGCTGGCCGTGGCCGGGCTGCAGCTCGCCACGCCGGCGGTGAATGCCGGCGGCCTGATCTTCGAGGGTCTCTACCGCGCCGATGCCTTTGCGAGCTTCGCCAAGGCACTGATCTTCTTCGCGGCTGCGGCCTGCATCGTCGTGGCACCGCGCTTCTTCGATGGCGACGGTGGCCTGCGTGCCGAATATCCGGTGCTGATCCTCTTCTCGTCCATCGGCATGTCGATGATGGTGTCGGCGGCCGATCTGCTGACGCTCTATATCGGCCTCGAGCTGCAGAGCCTGGCCGCCTATGTGCTCGCGAGCTTTGCCCGCAAGGATTCGCGCTCGGCAGAAGCGGGCCTCAAATATTTCGTGCTCGGCGGCCTCGCGAGCGGCATCCTGCTCTATGGCATGTCGCTGCTCTATGGTTTCTCCGGCACGACCAGCTTTAGCGGTGTCGCTGCAGCAATGGCCGATGGCCTGAGCACCGGCGAGATGTTCGGCATGGTGTTCGTGCTGGCCGGTCTTGCCTTCAAGATCAGTGCCGTGCCGTTCCACATGTGGACGCCCGACGTGTATGAAGGTGCGCCGACGCCGGTCACCGCCTTCTTCGCCAGCGCGCCCAAGGTCGCTGCGCTCGCTCTGACAGTGCGCGTGGCGATCAGCGCGATGGGACCGAGCGGCGTCGCCTGGCAGCAGATCATCATCTTCATGGCCTTGGCCTCGATCGTGCTGGGTGCCGTCGCGGCGATCAACCAGCCCAACATCAAGCGGCTGCTGGCTTATTCCTCGATCAACAACATCGGTTTCGCATTGATCGGTCTGGCAGCCGGCACGGCCGAAGGTGTTGCGGCGGTGATGAGCTATCTGTTCATCTACATCATCATGACGGTCGGTAGCTTCATCTGCGTGCTGCAGATGCGCGACGAGAACGGCAATCCGGTCGAGACGATCGCGAGCCTCGCGGGCCTGTCGCGCTCGCGGCCGGGTCTGGCGGCTGCGCTGGCGATCTTCATGTTCAGCCTTGCGGGTATTCCGCCGCTGTTCGGCTTCTGGGCCAAGTTCCTGGTGTTCGATGCCGCCGTCGGTGCGGGCCTCACGCCGCTGGCCGCCATCGGTATTGCCGCCTCGGTCATCGGTGCCTTCTATTATCTCAAGGTGGTCAAGACGATGTACTTCGACCAGCCCGCCGAGCCTTATGGCACCGCACGGAGCCCGCTGGAATATGGCCTTATGACCGCCTGCGCGGCGATCATCGTCGTGGGCTATCTGCTCAACCCCTGGCTCGACCGGGCGAGCGCGGCTGCTGCAGCCTCGCTGTTTTGAGATCGCCGCGCGTCGCCTCCCGAGCGGGGCGACGCGGCGGTGCCCAATGGGCGCGTCGATGACCCTCGATCACCGCATGGCGTCACAGGGGCGCGGCTAGATGGCGCACGCGCGCATCCATGTCGTACCGGAAACCGGCTCCACCAATGCCGATCTGCGCGCGCAGGCCGATCGCTGGCCGGACGGGCACTGGCTTCGCGCCGAGCGCCAGACGGCCGGGCGAGGGCGGCTCGGGCGTGCATGGCAGAGTCCGACGGGTAATCTCTACGCGTCGACCCTGATCGCGCTGCAGCCGGGTGATCCGCCAGTCACCGGCATCAGCCTGATGATGGGGATCGCGGTCCATGACGCGCTTTCCAGTCTCGCAGACAATGCGCCGATCCTGCTGAAATGGCCCAATGATGTTCTTGCGGATGGCGCCAAGCTGGCGGGCATGTTGCTGGAGCGGGAGGGGCAGGGGATCGTCGCGGGGATCGGGGTCAACATCACCACCGCGCCGTCGCTCGCCGACCGCCCGACCGTGGCGCTGAACTCACTGCCGGGCGGGGCCGGCTTCACTGCGGAGACAGTCCTCGACGCGCTGGTTCTTGCGGTCGACCGCTGGCTGCTGCTTTGGCGCACGGAGGGAATGGCCGCGCTCGTCCCGGCCTGGCTGGCGCGGGCGCATCCCATCGGCACGGCGCTGGTGGTGACAGGCACGGGTGACGCGCCCGTTCACGGTCGCTTTGCTGGCCTGCGCGACGATGGTGCGCTGATGCTCGCCTGTGACGACGGGACACAGGCCGTCATCCACAGCGGCGATGTCGGCATATTGCCTTGAATTCGACGCGGGAAACGCGCAACGCCGCCTGAGAGGATCAGCCCATGTTGCTAGCCATCGATGCCGGAAATACCAATGTCGTCTTCGCGCTGATCGCGTCCGATCGCACGATCCGCGCGCGCTGGCGGATCGCCACCGATCCGCGCCGTACCGGTGATGAATATGCCGTGTGGATCAACCAGCTGCTCCAGCTCGAAGGGCTGGGCATGAAGGATGTGACGGCGGTGATCGTCTCCACGGTCGTGCCGCGCGCGCTCCATAATCTCGACGTGCTGGCCCGCAAATATTTCGGCGTGGAGCCGCTGATCGCCGGCAAGCCGCCGGTGGAATGGCATATCAATGTCGACGTGCCGATGCCGCAGACGCTCGGCGCGGATCGCGCGCTCAATGCCGTCGCCGCCCATGACGCCTATGAAGGCGATCTCATCGTCATCGATTTCGGCACGGCAACCACCTTCGACTATATCGATTATACCGGCGCCTATAAGGGCGGGATCATTGCGCCGGGCATCAACCTGTCGCTCGATGCGCTGGTGAACAATGCCGCGAAACTGCCCCGCATCGCCATCGAATCCCCCCGTAACAATGATTCCGTGATCGGCCGCACCACGGAAGACCAGATGCTGATTGGTGTTTTCTGGGGATATGTGGCAATGATGGAGGGGCTGGTCATGCGGATGCGCAAAGAGATCGGCCGCCCGGCGACTGTCCTTGCCACCGGCGGCCTCGCCATTTTGTTCGACCAGAAGACCGATCTCTTCGATGCCATCGTGCCGGATCTCACATTGACCGGCCTGGCACTCCTTTATGAACGCAGCGGAAAAAGTGCATGACGCCAGGCGATGAACTTCTCTTCCTGGCCCTTGGTGGGTCAGGCGAAATCGGCATGAATCTCAATCTCTATGGCTGTCGTGGCAAATGGTTGATGGTGGATCTGGGGGTGACCTTCTCCGATCCGTCCTTCCCCGGGATCGATCTCATCATGCCGGACACCGCGTTCATCGAGGAGCGGCAGAAGGATCTGCTCGGCATCGTACTCACCCATGGGCATGAGGATCATATCGGCGCGGTGCCCTATCTTGCGGCCGATCTCGACGTGCCGATCTATGCGACGCCGTTCACCGCCGGTCTGGTGCGGGGCAAGCTTGCCGAGGAAGGTCTGACGGACAGCGTGACGCTGCATGTCATCCGGGAGGACGAGAGCTTCGAACTCGGCGACTTCCGGATGCGCTATCTGCCGCTGGCGCACTCGATTCCTGAAGGGAATGCGCTGCTGATCGAGACGCCCTTTGGCCGCATCTTCCACACCGGCGACTGGAAGCTCGACGACGAGCCGCAGATCGGCGTGCCCTCCACGGCGGAAGAGCTGAAGGCTGTGGGCGACCAGGGCGTATTGGCGCTCGTGTGCGACAGCACCAATGTGTTCAATCCCGAGGCCAGCGGCTCGGAAGGCTCTGTGCAGGCCGATCTGCTGAGCACCATCGCCGGCGCCAAGGGCAGGGTGGTGGTGACCACCTTCGCCAGCAATGCCGCGCGTTTGCAGACGCTGGCCAATGTTGCGCGGCTCACCGGCCGCAAGCTCTGCGTGGCGGGGCGCTCGCTCGATCGCATCATCACCATCGCCAAGGGCTGCGGCTATCTGCAGAATCTCCCGCCGATGCTGGACTTCGACGCGATCATGGCGGTGCCGCCGCGCGAGGCGATGGTCATCGCCACCGGGGGCCAGGGAGAATCCCGCGCCGCGCTCGCCCGCATCGCGACCGATCAACACCCGATCAAGCTGGATACCGGCGACACGGTGATCTTCTCGTCGCGCAAGATTCCCGGCAACGAACTGGCCATCGGCCGCATCCAGAATGCGCTGGCGGCCAAGAATGTAGTGATGATCACCGAGAACGATGCGCATATCCACGTCTCAGGCCACCCCGGGCGGCCGGAGCTGGCGGCGATGTATGGCTGGATCCGGCCCGAGATGATCGTGCCAGTGCATGGCGAACTGCGCCATATGGCCGAACAGGCGCGCTTTGCCGCCGAGCAGGGCATCGAACGCGGCATCGTGCAGACCAATGGCGACATCATCCGCCTCGCCCCGGATGGGCCGCACAAGATCGGTGAGACGCGCGCCGGGCGCCTCGTGCTGGATGGCGACGTGATCCTGCCGGCCGATGGCAACACCATGAACGAGCGTCGCAAGATCATGATCCATGGCCATATGAGCGTCGGCCTCGCCATTTCCGCCAAGGGCAAGATGCTGGGCGTGCCGGATATCCGCACCAAGGGCGTGCCGGTGGAGGATGATCGCGAGCAGTTTCTCGCCGATGCCGCCAAGGCCGTGGGCGCGGTTGTCGCCAAGGGCAAGGAGAGCGGGGACGTCGAGTCCCTGCGGGAAGCGGTGCGCATCGGCGCGCGGCGCGTGGCGTTCGAGTGGACCGGCAAGAAGCCGATCGTCGACGTGACGATCGTGCAGGCCGGCTGAGGGAGGCGAGGATGCAAATCGGCTCCGCGCTGGCGATCTATTTTCTGATCTGGTTTCTCAGCCTGTTTCTGGTGTTGCCGTTCGGCGTGCGCACCAGCGACGAGCTTGGGAAGGAGAAGGTGCCGGGGCAGGCGGACAGCGCACCCCATGAGTTCCGTTTCTTCCGCATGATCCTGCGCACGACGGTGCTTTCCGCCCTGTTCTTTGCGCTGTTCTACGCGAACTGGGAATATGGCTGGGTGACCATCCGCAGCTTCGACGGGTTTTTAAATGCGCCGGAGAGCCTCCGGCAATAAGCGGGGAGGCGGGCGCGCGGTTTCAGCCGCGCGCCCCGCTCAGTTCGGCCTCAATTTGGCCGAAGCCGGTCGATGCCCTGTGCAAGCGCCACGTAGAGCTTGCCGATATCCGACGAGATCATTGTCAGCGCCAGGGTGCTGCCGTCCTTGGCGGCCATCACCGTGCGCAGCAGCATTTCGAAGTCGCGGATGTAGCGGTTCACATGCTCGCGGAAGGTGGCATCGTCCTGATAGAGGGCGTGGATCTGCTTCGCCTCTGCATTGTTGACCAGCTTGGTCGCGCGCCGTGCGAATAGGCCCTGGTCGCCCTTGAGATAGGCGTTCCAGTCGCTGTCCGAGACATCCTTGTCGAACCACTTGCCGACATCGATGGCGTGCTCGCCCAATGCGCCGATGAGCATGGCCGATCGTTCGGAGATCAGATCGCGGTCCTGCGTCTCCAGCTTCTCGCGATGTGCGCTGATGGCGAGGTCGAGCGTCTTGCCGGCTTCGGCGAGGGTCAGCATGTCGCCGCTCAGCTTGTGGGTGGCCTTCTGGGCGGTCTGCGCAGCCTCGTCGGCCGCCTGAGCCAGCCGGGCCAGTTCGCTCGAGACGGTCGCCTCAACCACCTGCCGGATGGCCTTGTCGCTGGCCACTGCGAGCCCCTGCGCGGCTGCCGGGATCACGTTGTCCATCGCTTCTCGCGCGCGTGAGGCAGCAGCGTCGGCGGCATTGCGGACTTCGCCCAGCGCTTCCGCCAGACGCGGGCCGACCGTCTCGCCAAGCACCTCCATGCCACGACCTGCCTGCTCGACCGCATCGGCCAGCGCCGCGATTTGCTGGCGCTGCGCGGAAAGGGCATCCTGAGACTTGCACAAAGCCTCGGTGAGCACGCTGAGCTGGGTGTTGGTCGCCTTGTCCGACTCGCGCAACTGGCTGACGACGCCGGTCGCCACCGCTTCCACGGCTTCAAGCGCCGGCCCTGCCGTGCGGATGCGCTCGTGCATCGTGCCAAGCTGGCTTTCAACCCGGCCAATCGCGGCCGGCAGGCTCTCGTCCAGCTCGCGCACGCTGCTGTCCAGGGCGAGCAGCAGCGCTTCGGTGCGCTGGATAAGTTGGCCGGCATGGCCATCGCCGCGCCCCAGCGTCTCGATCAGGGCCTGGGTTTCCCCTGACAGCCGGCTGAGCGTGCCGGAAAGCTGCTGGGTGCGGGCGAGCGAGGCCTGCTCCAGCGCATCGAACGAATGCGCAAGCGCGGTTGCCTGCTCGCTCGTCTGGGTCAGCCACTGCGTGCTCCTGCCGGTCTGCCCTTCCAGCCGGACATCGAGGCTGTCCAGCAGGGCTTCCATCTCGCGGCAGGTGGCCGCGAAGCGATCCAGACCGCCGCTGGATGCGCGGTCGATCGCCGCGGCGCTCTGTTCGACGAGCGCGGCCAGCGCGGCGTTCTGCGCATCAAGGCGCTGTTCGGTCGCATCGAGCACGGATTTCACGCGGTCGATGGTGAGATCGAGACGGGCGGAGGAGAGTTCGGAGAGGTTGGTCAGCTCTTCTCCCGCGTCATGCGCTCCGTCACGCAGACCGGAGATCTGCGCCGAGAGCGCCTTGCCGGCATCGGTGAGCTGCAGGCGGACTTCCTCCGCCACCAAAGCTGTCGCCTGCAACTGATGATCGAGGGCATCGTGGCGCTGGCCCAGATCGCCACCGACCCGCGCGAGCGTTTCGCCCAGTGTCGCCAGCCGGTCCTCCAGCTTGGGCAGCGTATCGACCATCGCGGCGAGACGGTCGCCGACGGCACTCACGCGCGACAGCGAGGTCGTGCTGTTCTGGCCGAGCAGGTCGGTCTGCGCGGCGATTTCCGTCATGGATCGGCGCAGGGACTCGCTCGCCGCCTCGGCTGTCCGGGCGGTTTCGCGGGTCTGGCCGGCGAGCTGGCCGTTCACGTCGGTAAGCATGGTCAGGGCCTGGCGCGCTTCGCTGGTGATTTGCGCGGCGTCGTCGGCGCTGAGCGAGGCTACAGCCGCGGCCGGGCGTCGCATCAGGATCACGGCGAGGCCGCCAAGGATCAACAAGGGTGCCGTCGCGACTGCGATCAGGTTGATCAGCCATGCGGAGCGCGCGCCGATGTCCGGATCGGTCCCACTGGCGACCACAAGCGCGACCCAGCCGACGGCAATGACGCCCAAGCCCCCCAGAGCGGCTTTCCGCGCCGGGCTGAGCGGTTCGCTCTCTTCGGCGCCGTTTGCGAAGGATGTGGCCATGCCTTGATCTCCCCCAGAGGAACGATCGGGAAAGGCGGGCGCGTCCCAGCCTGCATCCGACTCGTTGCGGCGCGAGACGCCGTCCTGTTTCACGTGTTCTGGCCCCTTGTTGATGCCGCTAATCTGGTCGATATCCCGCCCATCCGTACCGTTTTGGGACGGATTTTCGACTTTTCGGGCGTCGGACATGACATTTCCTTAACATGTTCCCTCTGAGGGGGAACCCGGTTTTACACTCTGTTCACCTTTCGAAGGTTATCAGATGGCCATGGCATATGATCCTGGCACGCTCGAAGCAGCCCTTGCTGCGGCAGTCGGTTCCGACCGTGCGCTCATCGCGGATTTGCGTCGCGCATTCCTCGAGAGCGCAGGCCGGCAGGTTGATCTTCTCGCCCGTTCCCGCTGCGATGCGAACTGGACGATGGCGGCGCTGCGACTCAAGGGGCTGTGCGCCAGCTTTGGCGTTAATCGCCTGATGAACCTTGCCGACGAGGCACTGGTCGGCGCGCCGGGCGATCCGGTCATCCTGCGGCGCATCACCCAGGCGCTCGCGACGGTCGGGGCGGAAAACGAAGACTGACCGGCCGACCGCATGTGTCGGCTGATCACTCTCACGGCATCCCCCTGTGTCGAAATGGGGGCCTTGCAATCGGGCCACCGCATTGCCAGACAGATTGTCTGTGTCGAATGTCGGTCTCTAGGTAGCATCCATGGTGCTGGTCGCTCTGCTCAGTGCGCGCAATGCCGCACGGGACGGTCTGCAGTCGCCCGTGTCATCGGCGCTGCTGGATTTTGGCGGCCAGAGCCTCATCGAATATCAGGCGCGGCTGGCGCTGGGCGCGGGCGCGGAAAAGCTCATCATCCATGCGGATGCGGCAGCGGCCGAGGCGGACTTGCCCGGCCTCACTCGCATGGCCGATCACATCGCGCGGGAGACCGATTGCCCGGTGAGCGTGGTGCGCGACATGCCGGAACTGGCCCGCACGATTGGGCCGGAAGACCTTGTTCTGCTGATGGCGGAAGGCGCGGTGATCCCCTCAGAAGCGCTCGACGCCCTGACGATCAGCGGGGGCGAGGCGGTGCTGGTGCTGCCCTCGGGCGCGAGCACGGCCAGCTTCGAGCGGCTGGATGCCAGCAGCATGTGGGGCGGGGCGTTCTGTGTTTCCGGGGCACGGCTGCTCGCAACGCTGGATATGCTGGGCGAGTGGGATCTGGTGCTCACCTTGCTCCGTCGCGCCGTTCAGGATGGCGTGGAGCGGATCATGCTGCCGCCCGAGCCGGTGCTGCAGGGGCGGCTGGCCTTCCTCACCGATCAGTCCAGTGCCGATCTGGCGCTGAATGCGCTGAGCGATTACGCCCCCGACGCAAGCTGGCGCGATGGCGGCGGCGTTGCGGCCTTGCTGGCGCCGCTCTCGCGTACGTTGCTGCGCGAGTTGATGCACCGGCAGGCGGAACCGGGACATATCGCGCTGCTTGCCGTGCTGCTGTGCGCGGGCAGTGTGGCAGTGGGGCTCAGCGGATGGGCTTTTCCGGCGCTGCTCCTCATGCTGCCGGCGCTCGGCATCGCGGCGCTGGCAAATCGTTATGCCCAGCTGACCCTGCGGGCGACTGGTCGGCGTTGGCCGTTGGCGCTGGTGCAGGGCGGCGCGCTGCTGCTGCTCGGCATGACCGGTTTGCGGGCGGCAGGAGCGGATCCGCTGGCGCTCACCACGGTGCTGTTCGTGCTGCTGTTCCTCACTCTTTTCACCTTCGGGTCGGAACGAACCACGCCCACCGCGCTTTGGGAAGTGCAGCTTCGTCCCGGCGTCCCGGCGGCATTGCTGATGGTGCTGGCCGGCGTTATCGTCGGCTATGTGGGAATAGCCTTTGCGCTGCTCGGCTGGGTTCTGGCCGGTCTGCTGGCCGCGCGACTGTTCCATGTGGGAAGGTCCGAATTTTAGGGCCTGTTAAGCCTGTTTGGCTAGGGATGGGGCATGACGGGCGTGGGTGAACCGGTTCAGCAACGCCATGGCGGCGAGCGGGAAGGCGCGGTGTTTGCCGCGCGCTTTGCTCGTGGGCTGGCGCTGGAGGTTCGCCATGGCGCCGATCTCGCGCGGCTGGCCGACGATGCGCCGGGCCGCTGGACCGATGCCTTGCTGGCCGAAACGCGGATCCATCTTGCCGGGCTGATGAACGCGGTCGAGCAGGCGCTGGTCGCCGGACTGGCCCGTGAGCCTGTGGCCTCGGCCTCCGCCATGCCCGATACAGGCTATGCGCGGCAGGCGATCGAGCGGGACATCGCCGTGCTTTCGCCGGACTTGCTGCGCCATCTGCGTCATCGTGCCTGCGTGTCGCTGCTGATGCGGCAATATCGGCTCGAGGGTCGCCATGGCGATCGCTCGCGGCTGGAGAGCGAGGCCAGCGACAATGGTCGCTATCTCGATGCACTGGCTGGCCTCGCGCTGGCGGAGCGCAACTGGTGCGGGCCGATGTTGCTCGACGCAACGATCCTGCCGGACCTGCCGGCCGAGCTCTATCACGATCTCGTCTGGACCGTCGCGGCCCTGCTGGTAAACGGGAGTAGCGCACAAGCCGCCGGCGCCGATCCCATGCTGACGACGGCCATCGCGCGCGCCGCCGAGGGGCTGATTGCCCGTCATGATGAAGGGCAGGGCGCCATCGCACAGGCCCGCCGCTGCGCGCGTGCGCTTAATTCGGATCAACGCTTCGCCATCGCCCCGCACGCGCTGGCGGAAGCACGGCTGCTCCTCTTCGCTGCCATCGTGGAGTGCGAGGGCGGCATTGCGCTGGACGAGGTGCTGGAGGCGCTGATCGGCCCGCAGGATCGCGATCGCTTCGCCCTGTTGCGGGTTATGGGCGTGGACGATCCCGGCGCTTTTCAGGTCGCAGAGATGCTCGGCCCGGTCACCGGTCTCGCCGAAGGGGGCGATGCCGCGCTTGTCGCGTTTGTCGAGAGCTACCGCGCCTTTGACGCGGAACAGGCCATGCAATGGCTGCTCGACCGGATGAACCCGCGCGAGCTGGCGGACAAGCTCGCTCTGCTGGACGGCCGATGACAGTCGCGCCCCCCGGCACGGAGCCAATCCTGGCGCGGCTGGACGGCGACGGTCGCATCATCTCGGCCGACGCGCCGCTTGCGCGGTTGCAGGCCGATGCGGGCGGCGATCCGCATGGGCCGCTCGCCATTCCTGCGCTGGCCGCGCTCGTCCGCCTCGCCGCGCGGCTGCGCATCCCGATTTCTCGCGCGGTGCAGGCTGCACAGGGCGAGGCCGATCTCAGCATGTGGGTGCAAATCCGTCCCGAGGCGGACGGCTATGCCATGTCCATCGTCGACTGGCAGGTGCGCGCTCCGCGTCAATGGCCCGGTGAACTGGGCGTGCTGATGGCGCGCCGTCTGGCGCCCGCCGAGCCGGGCTGGCCGTGGCAAGTGGATACGCAACTGCGCTTCCGGCAGGTTGCGGCCGAAGCCGCCGCCGTCGGGCATGAGCCGCCCCGCGATGGCGAGCCGCTGACCGCCTATTTCCGCCTCGATGCGATCATTGCGGACGATGTGTCGCCGATGCCGCTGGTCGAGGCGCTGGCGCTGCGTATGCCGTTCACGGACCAGCATGCGCGCCTGCGGGCCGACGATGCGGTCTCCTATCGCATATCCGGCGAGCCGCTGTTCGATGAGCATGGCGCGCTGATGGGCTATCGCGGCCGCGCCGTGCCGCAGGAGAGCCAGCCCGCACAGGAACCCCGCGTCGAGGCAGAGGCGCCGTCTGCGGAGATCCACGATCTCTTTGGCGATGGCATGTTCGATGCCGGCTTCGCCCCCCGGCTGGACCGCGCCCTGCGCCAGCCGATCGGGCGGATCATCGCCAATGCCGGCAGCATTGCCGCGCAGGCCCATGGTGAACTGCGCGAGGAATATGCAGGCTATGGCGCGGACATCGCCCAGGCCAGCCGCCATCTGCTAGATCTGGTCGATGACTTGTCAGATCTTCACGCCATTGAGCGCCCCGATTTCCGGGTGGCGAAGGAGCGCGTCGATCTGGCCGATCTGGCGCGCCGAGCCGCCGGCCTGCTGCACGTCCGTGCGGGCGAGCGCGGCATTCGCATCCAGACGCCGCCGCTGGGCGAGAGTGCCATGGCCTGCGGTGAGTATCGCCGCGTACTGCAGATCCTCGTCAATCTCATCGGCAATGCGGTGCGGCATACCCCGCGCGACAGCACCATCTGGGTCCGCGTCGATAGCGAGGGCGGGCGTGCCCGCGTCGTCGTTGCGGATCAGGGCGGCGGCATCGACCCCGCCGATCACCAGCGCATTTTCGAGCGGTTCGAGCGACTGGGCCTCTCCGGCGGGGATGGCAGCGGGCTGGGGCTCTATATCTCCCGCCGTCTCGCACGCGCGATGAGCGGCGATCTGACGGTGGAAAGCGCGCTGGGGCAGGGCGCCCGTTTCACGCTCGATCTGCCGGTGTGGGCGGACGCCTGAGCGGAGACGGCCTGCTCAGGGCACCCGCAGCCCGCGCAATTCATAGCCGATCGACTGTTCGATCTCACAGGTCTTGCGAACGGCTGGCAGCGCCATCATCCGGTCGTAATGGGCGGTGAGGCCCGGCCAGTTCTCCACCGGCAGGGCGAGCGTGTGTCGCATCCGCCAGAATAGACGGAAAAGGTGGATGTCGGCCACCGAAAGCCTGCCGCCTACCGCCCATTCCTGACCCGCAAGCCGATGCTCCGCTTGTTCGAGCGCGGCCTCCGCGCGCTCTTGCCCGGCAATGAAGGAGGGATGCAGCGTCGACGCGGCGAACGACATCCAGGAGAGAGCCTGCGCGGTGCCCATGGGATCATCCGGCAGCAGCGCGGCCTCGGGAAAACGCCGCGCGAGATAGAAGAGGATGGCCGCCACTTCGGTCAACGTGCCCTCCTCGGTCACCAAGGTCGGCACCTTGCCCTCGGGGTTGATCGCGAGATAGGCCGGCTCAGCCTGTTCGCGCTTGGCGAAGGAGAGCGAACGTAGCTCGAACGGCGCCCCGATGTGCACGAGGGCGATGTGCGGGGCCATCGAGCTGGCGCCGGGGGCGATGTAGAGCGTGAGCATGGGTTGTCCTCCCTGATGCCGGCAAAGGCTGTGACAAGCTTAATCCTTCTCCCCTTGGGGGAGAAGGATACGAAGCCTTGCCGCTATGAGCGGCTAGGCGCAGTTGGATGAGGGTTGGCGGATCTATGGTCCGCGCGATCCCGTGGATCGCATACCCCTCTCCCAGCTTCGGCTAGGCAGCACGCTGCCAAGCCTTCGCATCCCTCTCCCTCAAGGGGAGAGGGTACAGGGCGATCCGGCTGCTCGGCCGATTATCCTCTCAGGCGGCCTTCACCTGCGCGCCGTCATAATAGCCGTGGCCGCTCGCTGCCATCTCCCGCAACTGCTCAGGCGGCGCGAAGCGTTCGCCATACGCGGCTGTCAGCCGATCCAGCACCTCGACCACCTTCGCAGGGCCGATCGTGTCGATCGCGCTGAACGGGCCGCCCGTATAGGGCGCGAAGCCCCAGCCAAAGATTGCGCCGATATCGCCATCTTGCGGCGTCACCAGCACGCCCTCGGCGAAGCAGCGGGCGCATTCGACCAATTGGCGGTAGAGCAGCCGCTCTCGCACCTCGGCCGGCGTCGGCTGGTTGAGAGCGCGGGGGAACTCCGCCGCAAGGCCGGGCCAGAGCGCCTTTTTCCCGCCGTCCGCCGGATAATCATAATAGCCCTTGCCGTTCTTGCGGCCGAGGCGGCCGATCTCGACCATATGCGCGACGACATCATCGGCCTTCGCGGGCAGATAGGCATCGCCCAGCGCGGCCTTCGCGGCGAGCGTCACCTTATGGGCCAGCTCAATGGAGACCTCATCCGAGACGGCGAGCGGGCCGACCGGCATGCCCAGCTGGCGGCCGACATTCTCGATCAGCGCGGGGTTGATGCCCTCTGCCAGCATCTGCGCGCCTTCCTGCACATAAGTGCCGAAGCAGCGCGAGGTGTAGAAACCGCGCGAGTCATTGACGACGATGGGCGTCTTGCGGATCTGCGCGACGAAATCGAGCGCCTTGGCAACGGCGGCATCGCCGGTCTGTTTGCCGAGGATGATCTCGACCAGCGGCATCTTTTCCACCGGCGAGAAGAAATGCACGCCAATGAAATTTTCCGGCTTCGACCAGGCCTTGGCGAGGCCCGAGATCGGCAGGGTGGAGGTGTTGGAGCCGAAGATCACGTCCGGCCCCAGCACGGATTCGACCCGCTGGGTGATCTCCGCCTTGATCGCAGGGTCTTCGAACACGGCCTCGATCACGAAATCGCAGCCCTGCAGCGCGTCCACGCTGTCCGCCGGCATGATGCGGGCGAGGGCTTGTTCCATCTTATCCGGCGTCATGCCCCGGCCGATGCGCTTTTGCATCTGCGCCTGCGCATGGGCCTTGCCCTTGTCCGCCGAGGCCAGATCGCGGTCGAGCAGCACCACGTCGATACCGGCCTGCGCCGCGACATTGGCGATGCCCGCGCCCATCATCCCGGCGCCAAGCACGGCCAGCTTTCTCGTCGGGGCCTTCTCGATGCCGGCGGGACGCCGCGCGCCGCGTTCGGCGGCCTGCTTGGAGACGAACAGCGTGCGGACCATGTTGCCCGCCTGCGGATCGGCCACCACCTTGGCGAAATATTTGCTCTCGACGCGGATCGCCCGATCCATGGGCAACTGGATGCCTTCATAGACCGCGCCGAGCAGGGCGTGCGGCGCATGGATGTTCCGCTGGGTCTGCTTGGTGGTCATCACCGTCGCGGCCATCATCGTCTGGATGAAGCCGGGGTTGAACTGGCCCGATCCGCCAGGGACCTTGAAGCCCTTGATGTCCCATGGCTGGGTGTGGGCATCGGGATTGGCCTTCACCCAGGCCTTGGCGACATCGACAGTCTGGCCCGGGTCGGCCAGTTCATCGACGACCTTCATCGCCGCCGCCTCGGCCGGGCGCCAGCTCTTGCCTTGCAGCATGTACATGAGCGCGCCCTGGATGCCGATCAGGCGGGGCAGGCGCTGTGAGCCGCCACCGCCGGGGAACAGGCCGACGAGGATTTCCGGAAGGCCGATCTGCACCTTGGGATTGTTGCTGAGCACGCGGTGATGGCAGGCGAGAGCGAGCTCCAGACCACCGCCCATGGCCGTGCCTTCGATGGCAACCGCGACCGGCTTTCCGCAGGTCTCAACTTTGCGCAGCAAGTCATTGAGGGTGAAGACATTGTCGAACAGGGCGGCCATGTCGACATCGCCGGTTGTCGCCTCGCGCAGCATGGCCGAGAGATATTTGAGGTCCATGCCCGCCATGAAGCCACTGTCCTTGCCGGAGCAGATGACGGCGCCCTTGATCGCCTCCTCGCTGCCGATCCGTGCGATGGCGGCGGCGAAGTCGGTCAGGAAGTCGGGCGTGATGACATTCATCGACTGCCCCGGCACGTCGATGGTGAGAAGGGCGATGCCGTCGCCGTCGATCTCGGTCGTGATGGTCGTAGCCATATGTGCCTCCTGACTCGTTCGTCTTCACTTTCCGTTCGCCCTGAGTAGGGGCTGAGCCTGTCGAAGACCCGTATCGAAGGGTCACTGAGCAGGCTGGGCGCTTCGATACGCTCCTTCGACAAGCTCAGGAGCTACTCAGCACGAACGGTGTTGAACTGCTGCCTTCAATTTGCGGGCCTCAAACCCGCTCGATAATGATGCCCGTGCCCATTCCCGCGCCGACGCACAGATTGACCAGCGCCGTGCCCTTGCCGGAGCGTTCCAGCTCATCGAGCGCAGTGCCCAGCACCATCGCCCCGGTCGCGCCGAGCGGATGGCCCATGGCGATGGCGCCGCCGTTCACGTTGATCTGGCTGTGATCGAGCCCCATCGCCTGCATGTAGCGCAGCAGGACGCTGGCGAAGGCTTCGTTCAGCTCCCAAAGGTCGATATCGCCGACCGACATTCCAGACTTTTTCAGGAGCTTGTCGGCAATGTTTTCCGGGCCCGTGAGCATGATCATCGGCTCGGAGCCGACCGAAGCCATGGCCTTCATCCGGGCGCGCGGCTTGAGCCCATATTTCTCGCCCATGGCCTTGCTGCCGACCAGCACGGCCGCAGCGCCATCGACAATGCCGGAGCTGTTGCCGGCATGGTGGACATGGTTGACGCGTTCCAGCTCCGGGTAGCGGAGCAGGGCGATGGTGTCGAAGCCCGGCATCTCCTCGCCCATGGCCAGGAAGCTTGGCTTGAGGCTGGCAAGGCTTTGCATCGTCGTTTCCGGGCGCATATGCTCGTCATGGTCGAGCAGCACCTGACCGATCACGTCCTTGACCGGGATGATCGACTTGCCGAAGCGCTGGTCGTCCCAGGCGGCCTTGGCGCGCTTCTGGCTCTCGACCGCATAGGCATCCACATCATCGCGAGAGAAGCCGAACTTGGTCGCGATCACGTCCGCGCCAATGCCCTGCGGCGCAAAATAGCTGGCATAGGCCACATTGGGATCGGAAGCCCAGGCGCCACCGTCCGCGCCCATCGGCACGCGGCTCATGCTCTCCACGCCACCGCCAATGGCCAGCTCCGCCTCGCCACTGATCACCTTCGCGAGGGCCATGTTCACCGCTTCCAGGCCCGAGGCGCAGAAGCGATTGATCTGCACGCCCGGCACGGTCTCGGCATAGCCGGCCGTCAGCACCGCCATGCGGGCAATGTCCGTCCCTTGCTCGCCGACCGGGGCGACGCAGCCGAGGATCACGTCGTCCACGTCCGCCGTGTCGATGGCGTTGCGATCGCGCACCGCCTGGAGAACCTGCACTGCCAGCTGTACCGGCGTCACCTCATGGAGCGACCCGTCCGGCTTGCCGCGTCCTCGCGGTGTGCGCACGGCATCATAGATGAAGACTTCCATGGTCGCTCTCCTGTAGGTCTGGCGGGGCCTTTGGTGCGGCCAATATGGGCCATGCCATCGCCTTCGCGCAAGAGCTCGCTGCCGGCTTCGCCACTTGCGTGGTCCATGCAAGCCCAAGAAATCCGCCAATCCTCGGCCTTACCCTAACGTCAACGGAAGGTGCGCGGGCGGGGCATAATTTCCTTATCTTTGGCGCCACGGATAGCCTGGCATACCAAGTCCACGCTGCCCTTTTGGGCGCAAGCGGCCCGACTCGGGCGTCTGCGGTTGAATAGAAAGTTCCAACGGCCTATCTGCGCCGCATCAGCATATCGACATGCACACCCGCGTGTCCTCTTGTCCTTTTCCCGGGGGTAGGCATGGCCAGCCAGAACGAACACAGTCCCAAGCCGGCAAAGCCGGACGTTCCCAAGGATGTCGAGGAGGCGATCCGCACCCTCATCCGTTGGGCCGGCGACGATCCAGAGCGGGAAGGCCTCATTGAAACGCCCAAGCGCGTGGCGCGCGCCTGGCGGGAATATTGCGAGGGCTATGCCGAAGACCCGGCCTATCACCTCTCGCGCATCTTCCACGAGGTTGGCGGCTATGACGAGATCGTGCTGCTGACCGACATCCCGTTCCAGTCTCATTGCGAGCATCACATGGCGCCGATCGTCGGCAAGGCGCACATCGCCTATCTGCCGCAGGATTATGTCGTCGGCATCTCCAAGCTCGCTCGCGTGCTGGAGGCGTTCGCCCGCCGCCTGCAGGTGCAGGAGCGGCTGACAGCGCAGGTCGCCGACTGCATCTGGGAGAATCTCAAGCCGCTCGGCGTGGCCGTGGTGATCGAGGCAACCCATGGCTGCATGACCGGGCGGGGCGTCCGCACCCATGGCACGATCATGCGCACCAGCCGGATGATGGGCGTGTTCAAGCGCGACGAAAAAAGCCGAGAGGAAGTGCTGCGCCTCATGGGCGTAAAATGACGGCGCAGGCCCCGCTCGCGCTCGTCACCGGGGGGCACCGCCGCCTCGGCGCGCGCATCGCCATGCATCTGGCGCGCGCCGGCTATGCGCTGGCGATCCACGGCCGGCATGATGCGGAGCCGCATCGCTTCCTGTCCGAATGCCTCGCCGAAACAGGCGTGCGCTGGCATGGCTTCGTCGCGGATTTCCTGACGCCGGGTGCCGCCGAGGGGCTGATGCCGGCGGTGATCGATCATTTCGGCCGTGCACCGGATCTGCTGGTGAACAGCGCCTCGCTGTTCGGCGAGAGCGAGCTGGCCAATGTCAGCGCCGGCCAGCTGGCCGACTATCATCAGGTCAATACGGTTGCGCCGGTGTTGCTGACCCAGGCCTTTGCCGCGGCGGCCCGGCCCGACGGTGCTGGCGCCTCGATCGTCAATATTCTCGACCAGCGCCTGGCCCAGCCGCATGGCGACCAGCTTGCCTATACGCTGGGCAAGGCGGGGCTGGAGGCTTTCACGCGGATCGCCGCGCGCACGCTGGCGCCTGCTATTCGGGTCAACGCCGTCTCGCCGGGGCTGACCCTCGCGACCTATGATTATACGCCCGAGCAACTGGAGCGGCTCGCCAGCCACGCGCCGCTCGGCGTGTTGCCGACGCCGGAGGCGGTGGGCGAGGCGGTGCTGTATCTGGCGCGGGCGGAGTCGGTGACCGGCCAGACAATCATCGTCGATGGCGGTGCCCATATGCGCAGTTACGCGCGCGATTTTCTTCATCTGGAGACCTGAACCGCCCGGCAGCGCCCGGTGACGGGCGATCCGATCTCCCACAAAGCAAAACCCCGCCGGACGATCTGTCCGGCGGGGTTTCTAAAGCTTGCGGAGGGAAGGGGCTCAGGCCTCTTCCGTATCCTCGTTGGCAGCCGGCTCGGCAGCCTCGGTCGCGATTTCGCCCGGCTCGGCATTGGGATCGTAATCCTCAGTGAAGCCGGCTTCGTCCTTCTCGAACATGGAGGCCATGACGTCCACGCCGTCCTTCTGCAGGTCGGCTTCCTCAGGCGAACGTGCGACGTTGGCCTGAACGGTGACGGAGACTTCCGGGTGCAGAGAGACGCGCACGTCGAACAGGCCGAGCGTCTTGATCGGGCGTTCCAGCACGACCATCGACTTGCTCACATTGGTGTGGCCGGCTTCGTGGAGTGCTTCCACGATGTCACGAACCGAGACCGATCCGTAGAGCTGGCCGCTGTTCGACGACTGACGGATCAGGACGACCTGAACGCCATCGACCTTCTCGGCCGCCTTGGCAGCGTCGTCACGACGGGCTGCGTTGTCGGCCTCGATCTTGGCGCGGTTGGCCTCGAACACCTTCTTGTTGGCGTTGTTGGAGCGAAGCGCCTTCTTGTTGGGCAGCAGATAGTTGCGCGCATAGCCGTCCTTGACGGTTACGACGTCGCCGATTGCACCCAGCTTCTCGATACGCTCGAGCAGAATGATTTCCATGGGTCCGCCCTCCTTACTTCACGATGTAGGGCAGCAGGCCCAGATGGCGGGCGCGCTTGATTGCCTGGGAAAGCTCGCGCTGCTTCTTGGCCGAGACGGCCGTGATGCGCGAGGGAACGATCTTGCCGCGCTCAGAGACGAAGCCCTGCAGCAGGCGCACATCTTTGTAATCGATGCGCGGTGCGTCCTTAGCGGAGAACGGGCAAGTCTTGCGACGGCGGAAAAATGGGCGTGCCATGTGTCAGGTCTCCTTATTCGCCGTCCGAGGCTTCTTCGCGGTCCCGGCGGGGCGCGCGATCGCCGCGATCCGGGCGGTCACCACGGTCGCCGCGCTCACCACGACGCTCGCGGTCACGCTCGTTCTTGCGCATCATCACCGAAGGGCCACCCTCCAGCTCTTCAACGCGGACGGTCATGAAGCGGATCACGTCTTCGTTGATCTGCGTCTGACGCTCCAGCTCGGCGACGACGCCAGCCGGCGCGTCGATGTTGAGCATCACGTAGTGAGCCTTGCGGTTCTTGGCGATCTTGTAGGCGAGGTTGCGGAGACCCCAGCTTTCCACCTTCGTCACCTTGCCTTCATTGGCCTCGATGATCTTGGTGGCATTTTCCGCGAGCGCATCGACCTGGGCCTGTGCCAGATCCTGACGCGCAAGGAAGACATGCTCATAATAGGGCATGGTTCATGCGTCCTGTCTTTTGGCCGATTGCTGACATACGCCCCATGCGCATGCCCCTCCGGCTGTCGTCTCAAACAAAGCTTCGCGGCGGGCGCAGCGAGAGCCTGCCCGGCGAAGGGGCGGCCTATGGCTGAAAAGTGCCCGCAAGGCAAGTGCGCAATGCCCGCTCTCGCCGATAAGCGATCAGGGCCGGAACTGGCGGGCCAGCGCGTGATAGAGCTTGGGCTTGCAGATCTGCCCGCTGACCCAGTTGGCGAAGATCGCCGTAGCGAACAGCGGCAGGATCATGGTGCGGTCTGCGGTCATTTCCATCATGATGATGGCGGCGGTGAGCGGCGCCCGCACCACACCCGCGAAATAGCCGATCATGCCGAGCAGCACGATGGCGCCGTGCGGCTGGTCCGGCATCAGCAGCCCCAGCAGCTGGCCAAGGCCGGCGCCGACGGAGAGCGATGGCGCGAAGATGCCGCCGGGGGCTCCGCTCAGCGCCGTAGCCAGCGTGGCGACGAGCTTGGCGGGGCCGAAGCTCCAGGAAACCTCTTCACCGGCGAGCAACGCACGCGTCGTCTCATAGCCGGTGCCCCAGCTGATTCCGGCGGTGAGAATGCCCGTGATGGCGACGACGAGGCCGCAGATGCCCGCGACGAGCAGCGGCTTGGCCCGCATCGCCCGGGTGAGCGGGCTGCGGGACCAGGCAAGAGCGATCAGCGCGCGGGAGAACAGGCCGCCCGCCACGCCGCCGACCAGCCCGGCGACCGGCGTGAGCAGCAGCATCGACGAGATCGGCATCGATTGATGCATGGCGCCAAAGTAGATGTAATCGCCCGAGAGCCACAGGCTCGTGATGCCCGCCATCATCACGGCGGCCATCACCACGATCGCAATCTTTTGCTCGAAGGCAGCGGCCAGTTCCTCGATGGCGAAGGCGACCCCGGCGAGCGGGGTATTGAACGCAGCGGCAACGCCTGCCGCACCGCCGGCAATGATAATCCCGGCCGAAACCGGCACGCGCAGCCAGCGCTGCACCGCGGCCATGATGGCAGCGCTGATCTGAACGGTCGGCCCTTCGCGACCGACAGAACCACCCGCAAGCAGCATCCCCAGCGTGCCGAATAGCTTGAACAGCGCGGTCCGCAGCGAGAGAAGACGGCGGGATTGCGGGTGATCCGGCATACGCGCCGCCGCCATGGTCTGCGGAATGCCCGATCCGCGCGCCTCCGGGCACCAATGCCGCGTGACATAGGTCACCGCGACGAACAGGCCGGGCGTGATGACCAGCGGCGCATAAGGAAAGGCATCGGCCACGCCGGTAAACACGCCTTGCGCGGCCTCGCCCAGCTTGGCGAACAGCACCGCGACCAGGCTGAGCAGCAAGGCGCCGCCGATCGCGCCGATGCGGCCCCGCATCACGCGGGCATCCACGCGGCTGATCGCGTTGGAGAACCGTGGCTTTAACATCCTGGCTTCCACTATGCCCCATGAGCAGGGCGCACAATGGCCAATGTCCATCCTGGCGCGCCGTCGTGCCGGTCAAGCCAACAGGACTTGCCCGGGGCGCCCCCCCGGACTAGGGCGCAGGCCTTCACAGACCAAGCAGGGATCAGGGCCGTGCGTGCATTCATCTTTCCGGGGCAGGGCAGTCAGGCCGTGGGCATGGGGTCGGCGCTGGCCGCAGCATCGCCCGTGGCGCGCGAGATTTTCCAGGAAGTCGACGAGGCGCTGGGCCAGCATCTCTTCCGCATCATGACCGAAGGGCCGGAAGCGGACCTGACCCTGACCGAAAATGCCCAGCCGGCGATCATGGCCAACGCGCTCGCCACTTTGCGCGTGCTCGAGAAGGAAGGCGGCGTGGTGCTGCGCGACAAGGCGGATGCGCTGGCCGGCCACAGCCTCGGCGAATATAGCGCCCTTTGCGCGGCCGGTGCCTTCGATCTCGCGACCACCGCCCGTCTGCTCAAGACGCGCGGTCGGGCGATGCAGGCCGCCGTGCCGGTAGGCGAGGGTGCCATGGCCGCGCTGCTCGGCGCCGACATCGAGAAGGCCGAGGCGCTCGCGGCTGCTGCGGCCGAGGGCGAAGTCTGCGCCGTCGCCAACGACAATGATCCGAGCCAGGTCGTCATTTCCGGCCATGTCGGCGCCATCGAGCGCGCGATCGGGCTGGTGAAGAATCATGGCATCAAGCGTGGCGTGCTGCTGCCGGTCTCCGCGCCCTTCCACTGCCCGCTGATGCAGCCCGCTGCCGATGCGATGGCGGCTGCCCTGGCGGACACGCAGTCGCCCGGCGCCTTCATTCCCGTCTATGCCAATGTCACGGCCGCGCCGGTGAGCGATGCTGCGACCATCCGTGACCTGCTGGTACAGCAGGTGACCGGCCGGGTGCGCTGGCGCGAAAGCATCGCGGCGATGTGGGAGGCCGGCATTACCGATTTCGTCGAGCTGGGCGGCAAGGTGCTCGGCCCGATGGTCAAGCGCATCGCGCCGGATGCGACCGTGACCAGCGTCATCTCGATGGACGACATCGAGGCGCTGCTCGGCCGCGTGTGAGAGACAGGAGGGACTGCATCATGTTCGATCTCAATGAAATGACCGCGCTGGTCACTGGCGCGAGCGGTGGCATCGGCTCTGCCGTGGCCCGGGCCCTGGCCGCGCAGGGCGCGCGACTGGCGCTCTCCGGCAGCAATGTCGCCAAGCTGGAGGCCTTTGCCGCCGAGCTGGGCGGCGATCACGTCTGCGTGCCGTGCGATCTGAGCGATGCGGCATCGGTGGACGCGCTGGTGCCCGCCGCGATCGAGGCGCTGGGCGGCAAGCTGGATATCCTCATCAACAATGCCGGCGTCACGCGCGACAACCTCATCCTGCGCATGAAGGACGAGGAGTGGGAGACTGTCCAGAAGATCAATCTGGAGGCAGCGTTCCGCCTGATCCGCGCGGCGGCCAAGCCGATGATGAAGGCACGTACGGGGCGGATCATCTCGATCACTAGCGTCGTCGGCGTGACCGGTAATCCGGGCCAGGCCAACTACGCCGCGTCCAAGGCTGGCCTGATCGGCATGAGCAAGAGCCTGGCGCAGGAACTGGCCAGCCGCGGCATCACCGTGAACTGCGTCGCGCCCGGCTTCATCCGCTCGGCCATGACCGACGCGCTCAACGACGCCCAGAAGGACGCCATCCTCTCGCGCATTCCAGCCGGTGCGCTCGGCACCGGAGAGGATATTGGCGCGGCGGTGGTCTATCTCGCCAGCCGCGAGGCGGGCTATGTCACCGGTCAGACCTTGCACGTGAATGGCGGCATGGCGATGATCTGAGCTTTGGCCGGTCTCTGGCGAGGTCGGCTGATCCCGGGCTCATCATCACGGCAGAGCGAGATTTTTTATCGGCAGGCGGAACCCGATGCCGCGCCGATCATTCCCTCACTGACTGGCTCCCGCCGGTCAGCGGACCCCCTTAACGGCGGCCTTTCAGAGGCCGCCGTTTTTTTGTGGCGAGGGTTGGTGGGGCTGGTTGTGTGAGTGCTCTCCGTTGGCGCTGACGCGCTGTTCAGTTCTGAACCCACGAACCGTGGTGGCGGATCTCGCAAGGGGATCGCCCAAGCCTAGGGTTATGACAAAACGGAATACCGGTAGAAAATGGTGAGCCCTGCTGGGTTCGAACCAGCGACCTACTGATTAAAAGTCAGTTGCTCTACCGACTGAGCTAAGGGCCCCCAAGCGGGTGTCGCGATCCCCTAAAGGTGCGGGCTCTGGCGGTCAACCGGCTTGGCGGCTTTTACAGCCGCGATCATCTGGCTGGCTTGGGCTTGCGCAGGCGGGAGGCCAGATGGCGGATGGTGAGGCCGGACACAGGATCTTGTGCATCCGGAGCGATCGCGCGCAGCGGATCGAGCACGAAGGCACGGTCTGCGATGGCCGGATGCGGTACGGTCAGACGTTTGCTGCGCACGGCGCCGCCAGACCAGAGCAGCAGGTCGAGGTCCAGCGTGCGCGCGCCCCAGCGGCGGTAGCGGCGGCGATGGAAGGTGCGCTCGATGGCCTGAAGCTGGTCGAGCATCGCCAGCGGTGGCAGCGTCGTGCTCACAATGGCTGCCGCATTGGCATAAGTGCGCGCGGACGGGCCCAGGGGGCGCGAGTCGATGATGGGGGAGGCTCGAACAAGGCTGAGGGGCGCGAGGTCGAGGGCATCAAAGGCGGCGCGCACGATGTCGCGCGGGCGCATCCCCGCCATCGGGCGATTGGCGCCGATGCCGACAGCGTAGATCTGCTCGCCGGTTTCCGGCGACCGATGGTCGTGCGCCAGAGGGTGGATGCTTGCCTTGTTCATCCGCCAGGGCCTATCCGCAGGGCATGTCCATGACCAGACCTGTTATAAGCCCCGTGCCCGGCGCCGAACCGGCGCGCGATTGTGCCTTGTGTCCGCGTCTGGTCGCCTTTCGGCAAGCCTGTCGCATCGAGCATCCGGACTGGTGGAACAGTCCAATCCCCGCCTTTGGCGATCCGGATGCGCGCATTGTTCTGGTGGGTCTGGCGCCCGGCAAACATGGCTCCAACCGCACGGGGAGGCCGTTCACCGGCGATTATGCGGGCGACCTCCTGTTCGCCACGCTGGACAAATTCGGCCTTTCGCGTGGCACATATGAGGCGCGCGTGGATGATGGCCTTGAGTTGGTGGATTGCGCGATCCTCGCGAGCGTGAAATGCCTGCCGCCACAGAACAAGCCGACCCCCGAGGAAATCCGCACGTGCCGTCCGTTTCTGGATGCGGAGGTCGCGTTGCTGCCCAAGGCGCGCATCTTCATCGCGCTCGGGCAGACCGCGCATCAATCCGCGGTGAAAGTGCTGGGTGGACGGCTGCCCAAGGCCCGCTTCGCGCATCTCGCCGAGCACCGGATGCCCGATGGGCGCATGTTGATCGATAGCTACCACTGCTCGCGCTACAATACGAACACGGGACGGCTGACAGCGGGGATGTTCGAGGCGGTGTTCGAGCGGGCGTTGGCGTTGCGGGATGGCCTTTAGGCAACGCGATGGCGGCACGTTTATCTCTTATCTCTCTCCCATTGCGTTGGTTGGATGAACGCTGGGGGGGGGGACCGTGTGCGCGGCCGGCCTTTCGCAACGTCGCGGCCGTTGTGTAGTGATCGCGCGCAAGCAAAGCCGATTGCCTGCAGCAGACCTTACTGACCGGCCTTATCTCGCCAAGCTGAAGGCCCGACTCAAGAGGCTGGTGAACGCGGGGACTGAAAGCGACCGCCGCGCTCGCCGGGCTTATCGCAGCAGATAATCGTAATAAGCGCCATCCGGCGGTCCACCGGCGGCGGCCTGCACGCCATCCAGGGCGCCTTCCGGTAGCGAGGCGAGCGACTTGGCATGATGCTCTTCGCTGGCCCATTTCTCGATGAAGATGAAGCGGTGCTCGTTGCCCAGGTCCCGCATCAGCTCGACGCCTTCACAGCCATCGGCAGCCTTCACCGTGCCTGAGAGGGCAATGAGGGCCGCTTCCATCTCGGCGCTTTTGCCGTCTGCGGCGGGAATGATGTAGAGGCGAGCCACGGTCATACACATCTCCTTATGCAGCGATGGTTACACATCCTGCGCCAGCCGTCCATAAAGCTCGGGCCTGCGATCGCGAAAAAAGCCCATGCCGGCGCGGTGCTTGCGGGCCCGGTCCAGATCGAGCGTGGCGATGAGCGCGCCGGTCTGCCAGTCTTCCGCCTCGGCCACCAGATCGCCCCATTCGTCCGCGATGAAGCTGTGGCCGTAGAAGCTTTGTTCGCCGGTGGCGCCGGCGATCTGCTCGCTGCCGATGCGATTGGCCGCGATGACCGGCATGCAGTTGGAGACGGCATGGCCCTGCATCGCCCGCCGCCACATGCGGCTTGTATTCAGATCGCCATCATAAGGCTCCGAGCCGATCGCCGTGGGGTAGAGCAGGAGTTCAGCGCCCATCAGCGCCATGGCGCGGGCTGTTTCCGGATACCATTGGTCCCAGCAGATGCCGACGCCGATCGTGCCATATTTCGTCTCCCACACCTTGAAGCCGGTGTTGCCGGGACGGAAATAATATTTCTCCTCATAGCCCGGCCCGTCCGGGATATGGCTCTTGCGGTAGACGCCCATGATCTCGCCCTGATCGTCGATCATGGCGAGGCTGTTATAATGATGGTGTCCATCCCGCTCGAAGAAGCTGGTGGGGATATAGACGCCCTGCGCCCTGGCCAGCTTCTGCATCGCTAGCACGGCAGGATGCTCAGTGAGCGGGCGGGCGCGGGCAAACAAAGCCTCATCCTCGACCGTGCAGAAATACAGGCCCTCGAACAGTTCGGGCGGCAGGATGATCTTGGCGCCACGCGCCGCGGCCTTGGCGACATGCTCCTCCACCAGCGCGATATTGGCGGCCTCATCGTCCGAAAAGGCGAGCTGAAGCGCGGCGACGGTGAGATGAGACATGATAGATCCTGCGGCGAAGGGGGTCAGACGGCGGCCGGCAGATGCATGCTCATGCAATGGAAACTGCCGCCGCCGCGCAATATGGCATCGGACGGAAGGCCGACAATAGCCCGGCCCGGAAAGAATGGGGCGAGCGCATCCAGCGCGGCCTGATCATTGGGTGCGCCATATTGCGGTACGATGACGGCGCCATTGGTGATGCAGAAGTTCATGTAGCTCGCTGGCACGATGTGCCCGTCAATCTCGTATCGGCCGACCGACGGGATCGTAGCGACCTCCAGCCCATAGGCGCGGGCGCGCGCTGTGGCATCGGCATAGATGGCGGTGTTGGGGTCATCCTCGGTGCTGGCCTGCGGCACGGCAAGAATGCCGGGCGCCACGAAGCGGGCGAGATTGTCGACATGCCCATCGGTGTGATCGTTCAGCAAGCCATCACCCAGCCAGAGCATGGACGACAGGCCAAGGGTGCCGGAGAGGATCGTCTCGATCTGCTTGCGATCCAGCGTGGGATTGCGATTGGGGTTGAGCAGACATTGCTCGGTCGTCACGAAAAGCCCGGTGCCATCCGTATCGAGCGCGCCGCCTTCCAGGATGATGGGAACGTGGCGGCAGGGCAGGCCGGTTGTGGCGGCAAGCCGCGCGCCGATGTCCTCATCGCCCGGCATCTGGAACTTCCCGCCCCAGCCGTTGAAATCGAAATCGACGAGGGCGCGCGAGCCATCGGCGCCGAGGATGCCGAGAGGGCCGGTGTCGCGCAGCCAGATGTCGCCGAAGGGTTCGTGGCGGACCTCTACGGCGGGGGGGGGCAGGGTGCGGGCGTAGAGGGCATCTGGCTCGGTGCGAGCGAGAAGTATGACGCGCTGGCCTTGGCTGGAGACCGCATTTGCAAATGCCGCTGCCTGGAACTGGGCATCCGAACGCGCTGAGGGCCATTCCGACGGGTCGCCGGGACAGCCAATCCAAAGCAGTTCCTGAGGGCCCCACTCTGCCGGTAGGATGTAAGACATTCGGCGTTCTCTCTCGTTTCGCGAGCGTCTTGGCCGACATAGCTTGCAATGACAAGGTGCGCTTCGTCGCGGTCGGTGCTTGTTTTTTTCGGAGGGGGCTGCGCCTATGATGTGTCGAGTCTGTGCTTTTTCGCCGGGCTGACGTGGTGCAAACTGATGGGTCTGGCGGAAGGCAATCCAGCAATAACCGAATAGCAATGCTTTCGACGGTCATTCTCTTTAGGAACATCGGAGGTGTCAGGCGGTCGCGCGGCGTTGCCGAACTCTGCTGCACCAGCACACGAAGAGGGTGTCCCGCAGGGTTTCCCGTCAAAGTGGAACTCAGTTTCTGTTCAAATTGGTTGCGCTCGACAATGGCATCACAAGCGATAATGGACTAACGGCGATTGGGTCGCCCCCAACCTTCTTTATTTGAAAGATGCAGGGAAAATAAATAGACGATAATCCTAATAAATTATCGTGAAATATAGTGGCGTTGAATATTTATATTAATTCTATGAAGTTAAAATCTATGCTTATAGATGTATCTCGTTTGATTTGGCGCATGAAAAGAGGTTTGTTGCCGACAGGTATTGATCGAACATGTCTTGCGTATATTTCTCATTATCGCGGTCGCGCCCATGCAGTCATTCAGTTCGGGAAGGTGACAGCGGTTTATCCCCTTGAATGTTCCCGAGAATTGTTCGAGGTCTTACTTTCATCCCATAAAGGTGGTGGTGGCCACCGATTGCCCTCCCTCGTTTGGCGGGGCGTGCGGGAGCTTTTGAGAGGTCGGGTGGGGCGGCGTGACCTCACGGGAGCCATTTATCTGAATGTCGGTCACACGGGCCTCGATAAGGTGAGCCATGAGGCTTGGGTTCAGAAATCGGGCGTGAGACCAATCTATTTTGTGCATGATCTCATTCCGATAACTCACCCCGAATATTGTCGTCCGAGAGAATTAGAGAAGCATCGTCACCGCATCACTGCGTTATTGCGCAATGGAACGGGCATCATCGGAAACAGCCGCGATACGCTTGATGAGTTGAAAATTTTTGCCAGTTACCAAGGATCGTTGGAAATGCCGCCGACGCTTCTGGCACCTTTAGGAGCGGATTTCTCTGATAGACAGCAAGCCCCGAGACCCGATACGACTTTGCCGGTGCGGCCCTATTTTGTTATGCTCGGCACGATTGAAGGACGGAAGAATCACCTCTTTATTCTTACGATCTGGGCAGAGATGGCTCGGCGTTTGGGGGCAGCGTGCCCGCAACTCGTTATCATTGGCCAGCGCGGCTGGGAAAGTGAGCAGGCGGTCGATATGTTGGAGCGCAGCGCGGCGCTGCGTGGGCATGTTATCGAGCTGTCACGCTGTGACGATGCGGAGCTCCAAGCCTATATGTGCGGGGCGCGAGCGCTGCTCTTTCCATCTTTCGTCGAAGGATATGGTCTTCCGCTCGTGGAAGCGCTGGCCAGCGGGACGCCGGTCATAGCCAGCAATCTTGGGGTCTTTCGTGAGCTTGCGGGCGACATTCCTGATTACCTCAGTCCAATCGATGGTCTGGGCTGGTCTCAGTTGATTGAAGATTTTGCGCAGCCCGACAGCATTCGACGTGCAGAACAGCTAAAGCGTCTTGCTGGATGGCAGCCGCCAACTTGGGCGGATCATTTTGCCAAGCTCGATCCCTGGTTGGAGGAGTTAGCTGCTCAGCCGTAAGTGGCAACGCTCGCAAGCTGCCACTGGCCGGTTCGACTGCTAACCAGCCGCTCTACGGAAGACTCCACCAATATACTCGTCGCCGTCTCGCTCGCCAGCCCGCCATAGACAAGGCAGCGATCGTGCAACACGCGTCGGAACGACTCGTAGACATTCGGATCAGGCGCTTGCGGCCGCATCCAGAAGTCGTCGAGCCGACCCTGGTGGGTGATTTGCGGTATGTTGTAGATCGCCTTGCCCAGCGCCATGGTGGGGACGCCAGCGGCGAGGGCCAGCGTGGCTGAGGTGCTGTTGATCGTCACCATGCCCAGGGTATCCGCAGTCAGTTCCTCAAGGACGCCCCCAGCAATGTGCAAAATGCGATCTTCGATGCCGGCCTTGCGGGCCTGGCTCATGATATGACTGCGCCAGCTCATGAAGCTGCAATCGAGCGGATGCTCCTTGATGAGCAGGCGGACATGCTTGGGCGCGCGGCGAGCGAAGCTGTAAAGCACGTAATCCAGCGCTTCCTTCATGTCCGCGAACGGCGAATGCTCGCGAATTTGGAAGTCGGTGGAGAGTTGCAACGGGAAGAGGAAATAGGGCGCCTCAGGCAGACGCGCGAGGGTCTCCTCGGCGCGGCGAGCATCTGCCTTTTCCCGCGCGAATTTATAGAGCCAGCCAAAGCCCTCCATCATCAGGGACCCGGTCCGGTGCGACTGGTAGAAAGGATAGAGCGGCCGCCCGAACCAGGTGCGTGAGTAATAGCGCCAGGCATCGCGCGCGCGGCGGTTGAAGCTGGCGGTGATGACCGGGCGCTGCGGCAATGGGGGCAGGCTGCGCGCCGCTTGCAGATACCATTCCGGGTCTCGCGGTAGCGAGCTGTTGCCGTTCACTCCGCTCGGCTCCAGGGTCAGCCAGTCCGGACGAATGTAACCTTCTTCAAAGACATGCACGTCGATCTTGCGAAGCTGTGCCATGCGATGGGCCGCCATGTGCAGAGGGCGGCAATCGCCGAACAGAATGATGTCGGTGATGGCATTGTCGCTCAGGAAGCGATCAATGAACAAGGTCCACCGCTTGCGGCTTCCGCGATAATTGGTGGCCTCGCCGGGCCAATCGGCGAGATCGCCGCCATTCAGATTGATGCGGAAAATACCGCATTCGAGAGTGCGAAGTCGTTCGGCCAATTGCCAGAAGAAGGGCCCCGGCGGCCCCTGCAGGAACAGGAAGTTCCGATGCGCTATGGGCTGGAATTTCATCTGTTTCCCAACATGTGCGCGATGGCCCGTCTAGCCAAACCAACCAACTTTCTGAGCGGGACTAGCGCAACATTTTGACGCTGAACACCAGAAATGAGACGCATGACAAGTATTTCTGCCGTGCATGGCAAATTGGTTACGGGGTCCAGATAGCGCGGATATTGAATAAGCACATAGGCTGTTAACGCATCTAGCGTTAAGGCCTTGTTTCGACGCGGCAGGGATGGGCCGAGATCATTGGTGAGCCCCCAGCCTGCAAAGAAGGGCATGCCGTGCGTCGTCACCGGTGTCCCGTGCAACAGCGCTTCGAACCCGGCGAGAGAAGTGATGACATGCACCTCGTCCGCCATGGCGATCAACGCGCTGATCGGACTGTTGGGGTTGATTTCGTTCGCCAGATCCAACGCGATATTCGTCGGAATGGCGCCGCGCCGATGGCCCGCTTCAACATCGGGATGCGGTCGATAGACGATCCACGCATCCGGTACGCCTGCGCGGACCCGGCGGAGCAGTTCAAGGTTGGACTGGACCGCCCCGCCGCCGAACTGGACGGACCGGTCATCCTCGACCTGACCGACCACGAGGAGATGACGCTTCTGCCCGCCCCGGCGGGGCAGAGTGGCTGCGCGGCCGATGCCATATTTGCTGACGCCCTCGCGCACCAACCATTCGCGCAGACGGCGCGCGCGGGCAAGCATGTCGGGGGAGGGTGTGCCTTGCGCCAGCATCTCCTCCAGCCGGTTTGGACGGGTGGGGTCGTAGTGGACGCCCAGATCATCGACGATGATGGAAAGCGGCGGGACGCAGTCCGCGCCGAGTCCGGCCGAGCGGATGAAGCCATCCTCCACTTCCATGACTGGCCAGGGACCCGCCTCGATCTCCGCCAGCAGGGCAGGGGGAATGCGCGCCTTCCACACGGCAATGGCATCGCTGGGCGTGAGATCGCCCAGGGCGGCGGGATTGGAAGGACGGAACGGGACGGCGCCGCCGGCCCAGAGCAAGGGGTCCACCGTATCCCGCTTCCAGTGCGCGAAGCCGAATGCGGCGGCGATCGGGCGGTTGGCGTCGATCAAGCGCCGCCAGCTCGCCAGCGTTTCGATCAAATCGAGTGCGCTGGTTGGCTGGCCGGTGAACGGGTCTGTGTAGGCGACGTTCTGCACCAGATGCCGCCCGACCAAAGCGGCGATGATGGCCTCAGTCTCGGGGGCGCCGGGCGCGCGGTCGGACAGCGCAGCGAATGCGCCTTCACCGTTAAGGCAAACGCGCTTGCCTGCGATAGCGCTGAGCAGCATCAGCGGATCGTCGGCGGACCCTGTCACGCTTTCTTGTGCGATTGTCCAAGGATCGTCCGGCGCCCAGAACGGACCACCGACGCGATATTGTCGCAGGGCCGCGAGGATTTGCTCCGCGGTTGCCGAGCGGACATGGCTCTCGCCCCCCGCAGCGCTGAGGACGACCGGATAGGGTTTGCCGCCGGGAAAAGGAGGAACAGCGAGGATCGTCTGTGCGGCGAGCGTCATGGGCGATGCACTTTCTCCAGCCAGCCCGTCGGCGGCTTGGGCACGGCGGCGTGGGGATCGGCACGCATCGCTTCGATTACGCGGTTCAGCCAGGGCGACAGGAGGGCCATGTCGGGATTATGACGGGAGGCCACCCCTGTGACCAGACTGGAGGGGCCGGAATAAGCCGCAAACAGCGTATCGGCGCTGGTCTTCGGAACGAGGCGGTCGAGATCGCCTTGGACGAACAGGACCGGGACCTCGATCGCCTTCAATGCCTCCCGATTGTCCCATCGATCCGGAATGAAGGCACGGCTGATCTTTGGCGCGGCGGCGGCAATGCGAACGAAAACGCTCATCGCGATCACGCCAGCGATATCCGGTTCTCTCGCTGCGGCATGAAGCGCCACGGAAGAGCCCAGCGAATGGCCGATCAACCAAATACGCGCTCCGGGCCCGGCCAAGTCTCTCGCTTTTGCGATGAACGCGCTCGCATCGATCAGCAGGCCGTCCTCACTCGGTCGACCCGGATTGGTTCCAAAGCCGCGGTAAGACGCAGCCAGAACCGCATTGCCTGCCCCGGCCAGATGCTGGGCAGCATTCGCATTCATTTCGGCATTCCAGTTGCGGCCGTGGAACATGACGAAGATGTCGGGGTCGCCCGGCGTCCCCGGCCAGTAATAGCCGGTGAGTGCGAGATGATCCGTCGTGGTGACGCTGATGGTCCGGGGTGGCGCGCCGTCCCATTGGGTCACGCCGGCTTTGTTATGGGGAGAATAGAGGACGTCACGTGATAGAGACGCACAGCCCGGCGTCATCCCCAGCAACGCCAACAGCACCATGGTCTGCCGTGCGTGCCGGCCCATGCTATGGTACGGCTTGCCCGGACGATCCTGTGTCTCGCGCACGATCCTCACCTAGGGCAAGGCGCGCGCGCTGAGAATCCCTTCGACCAGCGGAACGTCGCTGGGGTTGTTCACCTCTACGATGGGATAGCCTTGTTCCTCAAGCGTGACGACCGAGACCGGTATGCCCGCGACGAGGAAGCGCAACTGTTCGAGGCCCTCGACTGCCTCCAGCATCGTCGGCCCCAGCGCGACATAGCGCTCCAGCGCGGCGCGGCGATAGGCGTAGAGGCCAAGATGGAGCAGGACGGGCATGTCTTCGTCCGGCATGCGGCCGTCCGGCAGATAGGGGAGGATGCGCTTGGAAAAGTACAGCGCTTCGGAACGGTCGTTGACCACGACGGTGGTGCCGCCGACCCGGCCTTGCGCGGCATCCTCGGCAAGGTGGCGATAGGTTTCGGCTGAGCAACGCACCGCGACGGTCGCGACCTGCGCCTCCGAATTGGCGTTCATATGGTCGATCAGGGCAGTGACGAAAGCCGGCGGGGTGAGCAGCGCATCGCCCTGGAAGTTGACGAGGAGTTGCGCATTGGGCAGCGCGTCGAGGCAGGCCGCCACCCGCTCGGTGCCATTGCCGCAGCTTTCCGGCGTCATCAGCCACTGGCCGCCAAAGCCATCGACTTCGTCGGTGATCCGCCTGTCGTCCGTCGCGACGACGACAGCTGCGTCTCGCGAGACGGCAAGCGCGCCGTCATGGCTCCACCCGATGAGCGTCTTCGTGATGCCATCAGGGCCCATGATGGGCGCCAGCGGTTTGCCGGGATAACGGCTGGATCCATAGCGTGTCGGGATAATGATGACGGTCCCGGCGTCAGCCAGGGCAGGGCGCTCACTCATGCGGCTCCCCGTCGTCTAATCTCGGGCCGAATGCAAGCCGGGTTCCATCAGCCTCGCGGTCAATCTGGGCGTGACGTTGACCGGCGATCATGGCGCACCCGCTCAGGGCGCGAGATCGTGAATATGCGCGATGCCCACGGGCTTTGCGCGGTCATCCTGCGCCGTGACGAACAGCACCGTGATCTTGGCATCGTTCATGAGGGTGAGAACTTCTTCCACCAGCGTGCCCACGGGCACAGTGATGGGGGCGCTGGTCATGATATCGGCCGCACGGGCGGTAAGCACATGGTCGAAGGCGCGGCGCAAATCGCCATCGGTAATGATGCCGACCAACGAGCCATCATCGGACACGACGCCCGCCACGCCCTTGCCGCCGCTTGTCATCTCGAAAACCACGTCGCGCATCGGCGCGTCCCAGCGGACCAGGGGAAGCGGGTCGTTGACGTTAATCACTTCTTCGATCGGCGCGAGGCGCGAGCCGATGTCTCCGCCGGGATGCCATTGGGCAATATCGGTGCGCGTGAGGCCGCGACGTTCCATGGCAGCCATGGCCAGCGCGTCGCCAAGCGCCAACATCATCGTGGTGGAGGTCGTCGGCGCAATCCGCACGGGACAGGCCTCTGGTGCGTCGGGCAGTTGCAGGACGATATCGGCTGCGACGCCCAGCGGCGAATGACGCCGCGAGACAATACCGATCACCTGTACGCCCCGCCGCCCGGCATAAGTGAGCAGCGGGCGCAATTCCGGCGAAAAGCCGCTGTTGGAGAGAATGATCAGCACATCGCCCTGACTCAGCATCCCCAGGTCGCCATGGGCTGCTTCCCCGGCGTGAAGAAAGAAGGAGGATGTACCGGTCGCAGCAAAGGTTGCTGCAATCTTGCGGGCAATATGCCCGGACTTACCGACGCCTGCGACGACGACACGGCCGGGCGTATTCAGGATGACGTTGACGGCATCCGAAAAGGACTGATCGAGCGACGCAGCCAAGGCTGCGAGACCAGCGGCCTCTTGCGTGATAACGGACAGGCCCGCCTCGAGCGTTCTTTCATGGTCTACCCGGGAAGGGTGAAAGGAACGCGGGTTAACAGTAGCCATGTCGACGGAATTTCCCTGATTTGCGCCTTGGGCTAGCTTTGGCTGCGCTTTCGCGCAACTCATTTTTGCACCGCAACAACTCATCGCTTGCTCAGAACAACTGGCCTTAACAAATCGATGATTTAAAGTTTTAACACCAAGGCTCTTAATAACCTGTTCCGTCTACTTTGGCGCATTCGCACCGTTTCGACTCTGGTCGCGAATCGTCCGGAATTCTGCGGTTGAGAACCAGTTGGGCCACACGTCGCTCTGCGCCAGTTCGCGGCCGATGCGATAATGAAGCTGGAGATCGCTTGCCGCGCCGGCCCAATTCCAGCGGGGATCATATTCGTCCTGCGGCTTGTGATAGCGGTGGACCGTGTAATCTTCGGCCGCGGCCTGGCCGGCCGTCACGCCGCCATCCACCAGGTCCTCGCCGCTCTCGGCATACAGCATGGGCACGCCCTGCTTTGCGAAGCTGAAATGGTCCGAGCGGTAGAAGCTGCCTTTTTCCGGCGCCGGCTCGGGCTTGATGACGCGGCCGGCATCCTTGACGGCGCGTTCGAGGAACAGCTCCAGCTGGGATTTGCCGCCGCCGATGACCACCACATCGCGGGTCGGCCCCGCCATGTTCAGCGCATCCATGTTGATGCCACCTACCGTCCGCGCGAGCGGGAAGACGGGGTTCTCGGCATAATAAGCCGAGCCGAGCAGGCCGGCTTCCTCCGCCGTCACGGCGAGAAAGACCAGCGTGCGCGCAGTTGGTCCGGCGTCACGGTGAGCCTTGGCCAGCGCAATCAGCGCGGCCGTGCCCGTCGCGTTATCGACCGCGCCATTGCAGATGTCGTCGCCATCGATCGGTTCGCACCGGCCCAGATGATCCCAGTGCGCGGTGTAGAGCACATAATCGTCAGGCCGGCTGGTGCCGGGGAGGATGCCGATCACGTTGCGCGAGCGTTGGCGGCGGACCGTGTTGTTGATGGTGATGCTGGCCTTGAGGTCACCCAGGGGCACCGCCCGGAAGCCCGAGCGCTTGGCCGCCGCGCTGAGCGCGACGAAATCCTTGCCGGCCGCAGCGAAGACGCGTTTGGCAGCATCGAGCGTCAACCAGCCGGCCGCGGCCGACTGATCCATATGATCGCCCGGCACATCGATGTTGAGCTGCGGCCCGGTCCAGGAGGAGACGACCACGTCCCATGGATAAGCGGCCGGGAATGTCTCGTGAACGATCAGCGCGGCAGCGGCGCCTTGCCGCGCGGCTTCCTCATATTTGTAGGTCCAGCGGCCATAATAGGTCATGGCGCGACCCTCGAAGGGACCGTCGAGACCTTCCATCTCGTAATCGGGATCGTTGACGAGGATGACCACCGTCTTGCCGCGCACATCAACGCCGGCATAATCGTTCCAGCCCCGTTCGGGCGCGTTGATGCCGTAGCCGACGAACACCATGTCGCTGGCCGCGACCGTGCTCGTCGGCACCACCCGATAGGTGCCCGCGACCATATCCGTTTTGTAGGCGAGGTTGATGGCGGTTTTTGCCCCGGCGATCCGCAAGGTCATGTCCGGCGAGGGTGTCAGTTCGACCAGCGGCACGTCCTGTGTCCAGCTTCCCTTGTTGCCCGGTTTCAGGCCAGCCTTGCGCATCTGGGCGATGAGATAGGAGACGGTCTCTTCCTCGCCGACAGTCCCGGGCGCGCGCCCTTCGAAAGCGTCCGAGGACAGGGTGCGCGTGGCGCTTTTGAGCAGGTTGATGTCGATCAGGCGGCCGGGTTGCGGAGCCGGAAGGATGAAGTCGGATGTCGGCGTCTGGGCGATCGGCGCGGGCGCTGTCGTCGCACTGCTCTGCACAACGTCTCGGGAATGACATCCTGCCAAGGCAATGAGCGGTAAGGCGAACAGGGCAAGAACGGGGCGCATGACAGAGCTTTCAAATTGTTAGCCCTCCTCATGGCATCGCCTCCGGGTGCGTTCAAGCGGCAGGGCGCCGGTTCAGAATAATGAAAAAAGGCGGCCCGTTGCCGGACCGCCTTTTTTTGAAATCTGCCTGAGAGGCCGATCGATCAGCGCGAGTAGAACTCGACGACCAGGTTCGGCTCCATCTTCACCGGATAGGGCACCTCGTCCAGCGTGGGGACGCGGGTATAGGTGATCTTGGTGGCGCCATCGGGGGCGAGATAGTCGGGGATGTCGCGCTCGGGCAGGCTCTGCGCCTCGAGAACGAGCGCCATTTCCTGCGCCTTCTTGCCGAGCGTGATCTCGTCGCCCGGCTTCACCAGACGCGAGGCGATGTTGCACTTCACGCCGTTCACATAGATGTGGCCGTGCGAGACGATCTGGCGAGCCGAGAAGATCGTCGGCGCAAACTTGGCGCGGTAGACAACCGCGTCCAGACGACGCTCGAGCAGACCGATGAGGTTCTGGCTGGTGTCGCCCTTCATGCGGCTGGCTTCGATGTAGCTCTTCTTGAACTGCTTCTCTGTCACGTCGCCATAATAGCCCTTGAGCTTCTGCTTGGCGCGCAGCTGGATGCCGTAGTCGGACATCTTGCCCTTGCGGCGCTGGCCGTGCTGACCGGGGCCATATTCACGCTTGTTGACCGGGCTCTTGGGGCGACCCCAGATGTTCTCGCCCATGCGACGGTCGAGCTTGTACTTGGCGCTTGTGCGCTTCGTCATGATGACTTTCCTTCAATTGCGAACAACGTCTGCCGCGCCCTGAAAGGGTTTGGCGTCGATCCCGGTCTTTCGCCTGACACTCATTTTCAGAGGCAGGGCCGCCGCTGCACCGGGGTGCGGGGCCGATTGCGAAGGCGCGCCTATGGCGGGCGAGGGGCGGAAAGTCAAGGTGCCGTCGCGGTGGCGGTCTTTCGCGCGGGGGCTGTGGACAGGCGCGGAAGCTCCGGCCCCACGCCGTCATACAGCAGGCGTAGGGTAGGAGAGGCCTGGACGATGCGCCAGCAGCCCCAACTGAGTGCCATGGTGAGCGCGGTGATCACGCCCGCCTTCACCACCACCGGCATCGGGATGTGCTGGCCGAGGACGACGAGACCGGCCGTGATCGGCAGATGGACGAGATAAATCACGAAGGCCCCGCTTACCAGCGCCTGCACCGCCGGGCTTGGCCTGTCCGCAAGCCGCTTGGTGGCGGCAATGAGGGCTTGCGTAATGGTGATCGCCGCAATGGTGCCGATGAACCGCTCGGTCATTGGATGCACGTCTCGCCCGATCTGGAGGTAGAGCAGGGTGGCGGCGAGGGCGGTGAGCGCAAGCAACGCGGAAGGCTTGTGCAGCGCTGCCCGGAACTCGGGGGCGCGGCAGACCAGCCAGCCGAGCGCGAACCACGGCGCGAACTGGATCAACTGGTCGATCCGCAGGATTTGCTGGGGCAGGTTGGTGGCAAAACCCCAGGCATAGAAGAGCTCGATCGCGTAAGCCTGCCAGGCGCCGATCACGACGCCGAGGCCGATCACGACCGCTGCCATATGCCGGCCCAGCCAGTCATCGATACGCGCGGGAAGCACAGCCTGCCCCGCGCGCGGTGCGAGATGGCAGAGCAGGGCGGCCGCACCGCAAAGATAAAGCAGCACGATGATGAACCACAAATGCCGTACCCAATATCCGCCGGATTGCAGGCTGTTCTTCTCCAGCGAGCCCAAGGCGCCCCAGAGGCTGAAATTGGAGAGTTCGCAGAACAGGTTAAGCAGCGGATTGAGGGTGAGCAGCGCCGCGATGAAGGGCAGGCCGAGGCGGATCAGGCGGTTCTTCATCCACGCACCGGGCGCGCGGCGCATCAGCAGCAGCGCGGCGAAATAACCAGCGATCACGAAGAAGGCGGGCATTCTGAACAGGTGGATGATGCCGGCGATCCATGTGAAGATGAGATCACCTTCGCCCGCATTGACGATCCACACGTCATTGGCGCGGTAGGCCATGGCGACATGATAGGGAATGCCGAGCAGCATGAGCAGGGCGCGCATGGCGTCCCAATGATGTTCACGACCCGAAACGTCTGTTCTCATTCTTCTTCCTGACGCGCACCAGCCTTGAACAAGAAAGCGCTCGGGCACCAGAGCGGTGGCACGGCTGGCCGCGATGGCAGGGAGGTTCGTCGGTTTTGACCCGCAAGATGGCGGCAATGGGCCTGTCGCGCGGTGTCAGCGTCGCTGATTGTCAGCGCGGGCGCGGATTGGCGAGCGCGGAAAGAACGCCGCGCAGCGTCCGCACCTCCAGGCTGTTCCAGCCGGGCTTGGTGAGCACGCCGCGCAGGGTGCGCCGTGTCGCCGGGGCGCGATCTGGCGGGTAGAAATAGCCGGCTTGCTCCAGCATGCCATCGAGCTGGGCGATCATGCCCTCCAGCTCTTCCTGCGGGGCGGGGGGCAGCAGGTCGGTGTGGGTGGGCTGGCTGAGCGCCGCCTGCTTGGACCACTCATAAGCGCACAGGATGACGGCCTGCGCGAGGTTGAGCGAGCCGAACTCCGGGTTGATCGGCACCGTGAGGATAGCCCGGGCAAGCGCCACATCGTCGGTTTCCAGCCCGGAACGCTCCGGGCCGAAGACGATGGCACTGCGCCCTTGCGCAAGGTGGATATCCCGCGCGGCTTCTTCCGGCGTCACGACAGGCTTGGTCACGCCGCGCTTGCGCACGGTGGTGGCATAGACATGCGGACAGTCCGCCACGGCATCGGCCAGCGTCTCGAACACCCGCGCGTTGGCCAGAACCTCGTCCGCGCCCGCGGCTGCGGGGCCTGCCGCCGGATTGGGCCAACCATCGCGCGGCGTGACCAGCCGCATCTCGGTCAGCCCGAAATTGAGCATCGCCCGCGCCGCCTTGCCGATGTTCTCACCGAGTTGAGGGCGGACGAGGACGATGACGGGGCGTGGAGTGTCATGCCCTTGCACTTGCTCACTTTCCTCCGTTCGCCCTGAGCGAAGTCGAAGGGCCGAACTGAGCGCAGGCGAGGCAGTAGCGCTGACGGAAGGAAATGCGGCTGTTTCTTCCCCGTTCGTCCTGAGTTGCTGCTGAGCCTGTCGAAGCGGCGTATCGAAGGACTTGCGCGCCGCTTCCTTGAGGGCCGCAAAATCTCCCGCGATCAGCGCTTCCTTCTTCTTGCGTGACCAGCCCTTGATCTGTTGCTCCGCACTCAATGCTTCCTCGCGCGTTCCGAACGATTCCGACCACGAAAGAGCGACTGGCAAGCGCGTTGCTGTGTAGCCGGGAATTGATCCAGACTCATGTTGGGCAATGCGCAGGTCCAGATTGTCCGTATGCCCGGCATAATAGCTGCCATCGGCGCACTTCAGCAGATAGGTGTAGAAGCTCATGGCAAGGCCCTTCGATACGCCACTTCGACAGGCTCAGTGACTACTCAGGGCGAACGGGGTGAGGGCGACGTGGTGCCTCACTCCCGGCCGACCTCACGGATCGACCCTGCAAAGGACTCAAAATCCTTCGCCTCGGTAAAATCGCGATAGACGCTGGCGAAGCGGATATACGCGACGCTGTCCAGGCCCTTGAGGCCTTCCATCGCCAGTTCGCCGATGCGGGCGGCCGGGACTTCCGTCTCGCCGCTGGTTTCGAGCTGGCGCTGGATGCCGGAGACCAGCCGCTCGATGCGCACCGTGTCGATCGCCCGCTTGCGGCAGGCGATTTCGATGGAGCGCGCGAGCTTGTCCCGGTCGAAGGGCTCGCTGGTGCCGTTCGATTTCGCGACGGCGATGTCGCGTAGCTGGATGCGCTCGAACGTGGTGAAGCGCGCGCCGCAGCCTTCGCACTGGCGGCGGCGGCGGATCGCGGCGCCGTCCTCGGTGGGGCGGCTGTCCTTCACCTGGCTGTCTTCATGGGCGCAATAAGGACAGCGCATTTAGCGGCGAATCCTCTGCCAGAAGGCGATACCGGCGCCGGCCACAAGGCCGAGCGGCAGCGAGACCACCGGCAGGACCAGCCCGGCCACCGCGCCAATCGCGGCACCTGTCAGCACTGGCTTGGTGGAGGGATGGGCAAGCCCCTGCTTGGCCATGCCGGTGGCTTCCGCCTTGGCGCGCTGGGCGAGATCGTCGGGCTTGCTCATCGGTCGCTGTCCTTGCTCAGTAGATCGGGAAGGCGGCGGTGAGGGCCTTCACCTTCTCACGCACATGCGCCTCGATCTGGCCGTCGCCTTCATCGCCATTGCGACGCAGGCCCTCGACGACTTCGGCGATCCAGCCGCCGATCTGGCGGAACTCGGCCTCGCGGAACCCGCGCGTCGTGCCCGCCGGCGTGCCGAGGCGCAGGCCGGAGGTGACGAACGGGCTCGCCGTGTCGAACGGCACGCTGTTCTTGTTGCAGGTGATGTAGGCGCGATCCAGCGCCTTCTCGGCCGCCTTGCCAGTCGTGTTGCGCGAGCGCAGGTCGATCAGCATCAGGTGATTATCTGTGCCGCCCGATACCACCGCCACGCCAGCGTCGGCGAGACTGGCCGCCAGTGCCTTGGCATTGGCGACGATCTGGTGGGCATAAGCCTTGAACTCGGGCTGCAGCGCCTCGGCAAAGGCGACGGCCTTGGCGGCGATGACATGCACCAGCGGGCCACCCTGCAGACCGGGGAAGACCGCCGAGTTGAACTTCTTGGCCAGCGCCTCGTCATTGGTGAGGATGATGCCTGAGCGGGGGCCACGCAGCGACTTGTGCGTGGTCGTTGTCACGACATGGGCGTGCGGGAAGGGCGAGGGATGCGCGCCACCCGCGACGAGGCCGGAGAAGTGCGACATGTCGACCAACAGATAGGCGCCCACTTCATCGGCAATAGCGCGGAAAGCCGCGAAGTCCCACACGCGCGGATAGGCCGTGGCGCCCGCGATGATCAGCTTGGGCTTGTGCTCGCGGGCCTTGGCGATCACCTCGTCCATATCGAGCAGCTGGTCTTCCTTGCGCACGCCGTAGGACACGCAGTTGAACCACTTGCCGGACATGTTGACCGGCGACCCATGGGTAAGGTGGCCACCCGCGGACAGATCGAGGCCCATGAAGGTGTCGCCCGGCTGCAGCAGCGCCAGGAACACTGCCTGGTTCATCTGGCTGCCGCTATTGGGCTGCACGTTGGCGAAGTCGCACCCGAAGAGCTTCTTGGCGCGCTCGATGGCGAGGTTCTCCACCACGTCGGCCCACTCGCAGCCACCATAATAGCGCTTGCCGGGATAGCCCTCGGCATATTTGTTGGTGAACACGCTGCCGGTCGCTTCCAGCACCGCCTTGCTGACGATGTTCTCGGAGGCGATCAGCTCGATCTTGTCCTGCTGGCGCTTGAGCTCGCCCTGAATGGCGGCGAACACCTCCGGATCGGCGTCCGCAAGGCCGGTCGAGAAAAAGCCCTGAGCGCGGATGGCGGGCTGGTTGTCGAGATCGGCAGCGGCTGGCGAGGCAGTCATGAGCGGATGTTCCTTGTTATCAGACGTCTGTGTTCAATTATGTTCAACGGATAGGGCGCGGCATCACGCCGTCGTGGCGAGCGCCGGCGGATTGCCGAGCTTATCGACGCGACGGGCGTGGCGATCGCCGCCGAATTCGGTGGTGAGGAAAGCGGTGAGGCAGGCCTTGGCCATTTCCGGGCCGATCAGGCGGGCGCCCATCGCGATCACGTTCGCATCATTATGCTCGCGCGAGAGCTGGGCGGAGAGCGGCTCGCTCACCAGCGCGCAGCGGCAGGCCGGATCGCGATTGACTGCAATGGAAATGCCGATGCCCGATCCGCACAGCGCCACGCCGCGCTCTGCGCGACCGGTCGCGATCTCTGCGGCCAGCTTGTAGCCATAATCGGGATAGTCGACGCTCTCGCCCGCGGCGGGGCCAAGATCGTTCACATCATGACCCTGCTCGCGCAACCAATCGGCCAGCGCGGCCTTGAGGTCGGTTGCGGCATGGTCGGAAGCGATGGCGATACGCATGGCAGAAGGTCCCCGGCCAAACTCTGAATCTGAACGAGTCGGCTTCGCGCCGCTATCTAGTATCCACGGGCCCAGAATGCCACCGTGGATTGCGTGGCCGCGCGGCTGGCGCTATCGGGCGGCCATGAGCGGGACCATTCTCTCCATCCTCATGCTCGCCGGCATCGCGCTGGGCGTGGGCGGCATCTACATGATCGGCTGGCGGCACGATGCCAAGCGCGGCTGGCTGATGATCGTCGCGGCGATGGTCATGTTCATGAATGTGACGATCTGGACGATCCCGGTGGCGGAGCCGGGTGCGGCGGGCCTGGCGAACGCCGCTGAGTAAGCGCTGCCTGAAGTCCAAAGCTGACTGGTTGCAGGTCGGCCGGCATTATATGCCTAGCCATTCCAGTCCGCCTTTGAGTTCGTCTGCCGAGTAATCGATCTGTAACACGCGCCGATGTCCCGCGGACTTTTTGGCGGCGGAAGCATGTAGAATGGGCGTGGCGTAAGCCCAGACATCGCCAGCTTGAGCTAGGCAGGCCCGCACCCCACATTTCTGAACGACGTTATCATACTGGGTTATGGGAAGCCGGCCGGCGCGATGTGAGCCTGGCGCAACCAGAAGTGGCGCATTGTCTTCTGGAACATCATCGATGTGGCAGCGTAGGGTCAGCATCCGCTCAAGCAGGGCGAAGGGCGGCTCAACATGTTGCATCCCGCTTTTCGTGCTCCAAGGGCCATAGCCTTCGACCTCCAATCGGCGTTGCACGCATATTGTCCGATCTTGATGCCACGCGAGCGACCAATTCGTCTCGTTGGTTTTGTCGAACAGGATCGCTCGAACCGGTTGGCAGCGCTCTCCGAGAACCGAAGCGGCCAAAGATCCTATTGGTCCTGTGGATGCCAAAAGAGGCCGGAGGCCCGCTACGTTACGAAGACGCAAGCCGGCTTGCCCTCCGGGAAGCGTGCTCAATATTTCGCAAATTTCTCCAAGGCAATTTGAAGCGGCGCCATGAAAATGCTCGGCACCGTCTCTTGCGAGTGTGAGGGAAAAGGGCTCCGCAGGTTGCGTCATAAGTTCAGATCATCGCTAAAGCATCAGGCAGCCGAGGCAGATGCGGCATCAACTTTAGTCCCAGACGAGCGCATTATCGGGTGCCGCGATTAGGATCACAAATCCCGGATCAGCCGCACCGGCAGGCCGATCCAGGCAGGGTCGTTCACCACTTGCTGACGCATGCCGATGCCGAGTGGGAGGAGGTGGAGCATGGCGCCGTCGCGGCCGATGAGGCGGCCGAAGAGGAAGCGGCCGGCGGGGCGGGGCACCAGCACGTCGCGGTTGAGCGCGTCGGCAAACCGCTCCGGCGGCAGGGGTTCGCACCACAATTCGTCTCCGGCGCGGTAATCGCCAAGCGCGGCGGTCATACGGATGCCGAGCGCGCCCTTGGGCACAGCGGGCGGCACCAGCGTGAGCGGGCGGCTGGGCGCGCCGGCGCCATCCGGGCCGACCAGCGCGGCGACGGGCACTTTCTCGCTGGCGGGCAGATCGACGAGGTCGCTGGCCTGCACGTCCAACGCGGCGGCGATACGGTTGAGCCATTTCACCGATACGGTTCGCGTGCCTGTTTCGAGGCGACCGATGGTCTGGGCCGTGGTCGGCGGCTCGCAGCGGGCCGCCACTCCCTCCAGCGTGAGGCCCCGCGCCTTGCGGACTTCCCTAATCCTCGTAATCATCGGCTCACCTGACTTATTAACCTTAACGGTTCGCTATGTCCTACATTTGTCGCCACATGGCAATGGTTTTTGCGACTCGAAACGGGAGACGCAGGGCATGACCGAACGGCGCGGTAAGACAGTGGAACGAGTGATCGAAGGGCCCGATGGGCGGCGCGAGCGCGTGATGGTCAACATGGCAGAATCGCCGACGAGTTGGCTCCATGCCCGTGGGATGCTGAGCCAGCGCCAGTTCGATGCCGCCGAGGCGCTGCGCCGCGATTGGGAGCAGGCCGGCATGGGCGCGCGCGTAACGATGAACTGGGATCTGGCGGCCGTACCGGTTCGCGCCGGGCGAGGCGGGGCGCCGGGCCAAGCGCCGACGCTCGCAAGAATGAGCGCGCGCGACCGGCTGAATGGCGCGCTGGCTGCGGCCGGCCCCGGTCTGGTGGATATCCTGTGGCGGGTCGTATGCGCGTGCGAAAGCCTCGTCGCGGCCGAACGCGCGCTCGGCTGGCCGGCGCGGGCCGGCAAGCTGGTGCTGGGCTTCGCGCTGGATCGGGTAGGGGATTTTTACCGGATTCGATAAGCCAGCCGCCGCTTCACGATTTTGGTATAGCGGCCCTTCCTCGTCATTCCCGCGAACGCGGGAATCCAGCTTCGACGTCGCCTTAACGCGCTGGCACTGACCTGGATTCCCGCGTTCGCGGGAATGACGGAGGGAGGGAGAAGGGCGCGTTCCTTCGGTGAAGGTGCCCACCTTGTCCGCGCCTGGGCTTCCGATCCGCCCCAACCCGCCACCACCTCAAACCCGGTCCGCTCTGGCTCAGGCGCATTTTCTTCCGCGCGCGGGGCTGATAAGGCGCCGCCATCATGATCACCGATCCCGCGCGCGCGCTGGCCATTGCCAAGTCCATTTTCCTCGAACGCTTTCCCGGAGCCGATTACGCCTTTGTGGCCGGTTCCATCATGCGCGGTGAAGGGCGCGCCTGGTCGGATATCGATCTGGTGGTGGTCTATCGCGCGCTGCCCCTGGCGCACCGGGAATCGGAGACGGTCGACGGCGTGCCGGTCGAAATGTTCGTGCACGATCCTTCCACGCTCGCTTGGTTCATGGAGCAGGATATTGCCAAGGGGCGCCCCTCCTTGCTCTCTATGGTGGCCGAGGGCGAAGTGATCGGGCGGCGGATCGCGCTCGGCAAGGTTCTGCAGGCGAAGGTCGCGGCGCGGCTTGCGGCGGGGCCAAGGCCGCTGGGTGCCGAAGCGCTCGAAGACCTCCGCTACCAGATCACCGACGCGCTGGACGATCTGCGCGGCGAGCGCAGCCGCGCCGAGATGCTCGCCATCGGTGCGCGACTCCACCCGCTGCTGGCGGAACTGAGCCTGCGCACCCGCGACTGCTGGAATGGCGCCGGCAAATGGCTGCCCCGCCAGCTGGAGGCTGCGCAACCCGGCCTCTCAAGCCGCTACGAGACCGCCTTTGCCGACCTGTTCGGCGCCGGGCGAACTGACACCGTGCTGCAACTGGGCGAAGCAGAACTGGCGCGCGTCGGTGGGCGCTGCTTCGACGGGTTTCGGCGCGACGCGCTGGCTGCACAACGCATCGACGCGCGCTCACCCCTTGCGGCGACGAAAGACCAGGTCTAGGGCCGGCGCATCCGATCACCTCCACCGATCAACATGACAAGGACAGTCCCGATGAAAGCCCGCGTGTTTGTCACCTTGAAATCCGGCGTGCTCGATCCGCAGGGCAAGGCGATCCAGCACGCGCTGGAAGGGCTGGGCTTTGGCGGCGTGAATGACGTCCGCGCCGGCAAGCTCATCGAGCTCGATCTGGCCGACGGCACCAGCGAAGACGAGATCGACGCCATGTGCCGCAAGTTGCTCGCCAATACGGTGATCGAGAATTACCGCATCGAGGCGATCGGCTGAGCCGGCGACAGGAAGGACGTTTCCGATGAAAAGCGCTGTCATCGTCTTCCCGGGCTCCAATTGCGACCGCGATCTGGCCGTGGCCTTCGAGGCCGTGAGCGGCGCCAAGCCCGAGATGGTCTGGCATCGCGAGACGGAATTGCCGGAGGGTCTGGACCTCATCGGCGTGCCCGGCGGCTTTTCCTATGGCGACTATCTGCGCTCCGGCGCCATGGCGGCGCGCTCGCCGATCATGCAGGCCGTTGCCCAGGCGGCATCGCGCGGCACCTATGTGCTCGGCATCTGCAACGGTTTTCAGGTGCTGACCGAAGCGGGGCTGCTGCCGGGCGCGCTGATGCGCAATGCCGGTATTCACTTCGTTTGTCGCAGCGTGGCGCTGACCGTGGAGAACAGCCAAAGCGCCTTCACCAGCGGCTATGAGGCCGGCGAGACGATCAACATCCCCGTCGCGCATCATGACGGCAATTATTTTGCCGATGCGCAGACGCTGGATCGGCTGGAAGGCGAGGGCCGCGTTGCGTTCCGCTATGCCGAGGCCGTCAATGGATCGGCGCGGAACATCGCGGGGATCCTCAATGAGGGCGGCAATGTGCTCGGCATGATGCCGCACCCCGAACGCGCGATCGAGAAGACCCATGGCAGCACCGATGGGCGCCGGATGTTCGAGGGACTGACAGAGGGCCTGCTCGCACGCGCCTGAGGGTTTGCGGGCGCCAGTTGGAACGACGGGCGGACTTACCTCCCTTCCTCGTCACCTTGGACTTGATCCGGGGTCCAGCTTTCTTGGGATGCCTGAACCTTCGGCCGCATTGAAGCAGCGGGACCCCGGATCAAGTCCGGGGTGACGAAGGTGGGATAGGCTGGTGCTCGATGCTCGCCGGTCTGCCTTACGGGGCAATGCCGAAGCGCGCATAGTCCGCGTCGATCCGGGGCTTGATGCGGCGGGCGATGGCGAGATCGGCCTGGCCCTCCGCGCCGCGGTCCAAGCGGGCGAGGACGACGCCGCGCATGAAGCGGCTTTCCGCGAGATTGGGGACGGCATTCAGCACGGCATTGAGATCGCGGAGCGCATCCTCATAGCGGCCGAGGCGATAGGAGACGACCGCACGGCTATCCAAAATGCCATAGGGACTGTTGCTCAACTCCAGTGCCGATGTGCAATCCTTCGCGGCTGTTTCGATCTCGACCTGCCGCGTCCCCTTGATCCAGCAGCGCATGTTGAGCAGCGATGGCGTGCCCGGCCGGTCTTCCAGCAGCGTGTCGACAAGCGCAAGCGCCGTGGCCGGGTCGCCATAAGTGCCGATGATGTCGGCCTTGCCCTCCTGGAACGTTCGGCGGGATTCGCCGCCCAGCGCAATGCGTTGATCCAGCAGGGCAACCGCGCTATCCAGATCGCCGCTTTCAGCGCGCAGGTTGGCGACCCTGAACACCGCGCCCACGGACGCGGGGTCGAGTGCGCGGCCGGCTTCGGCATCGGCCAGCGCTGCCTTGAGGTCGCCCATTTCCTTGTGGATCTGGCTGCGCATCAGATAGAGGTCGATGTCCGGCTCGATCGTGATGGCCTTGCCGAGATCGGCCAGGGCGCCCTTGCGATCGTTGATGGCGCGGAGGAAGGTCGCCCGATCGCGATAGGGCGCGGCCTTGTCGGCATTGGCGGCGATGGCCTTGGCGTAAACGGCTTGGGCAGCGGCGATCTGCGTCGCGCCGGCGGGGTCCTTGCCGGTGATGTCCCACGAGCGCAGGGCATTGGCCGGGGCGATCAGGCGCGGCGCTTGCGATTGCGCGGTGGCAAGACGGTCCTTCTCGGCGCCGATCTCGCTGGCCGGGATCTCGATGCCGGTGGAATCGACAACTTCATCGATGGTGAGCACGCCCTTCTCAAGGCTGAGCGCGCGGTTGAAATCATAGCCGGCGATGCGCGCTGCGAGCGCAGGCTCGCCCTCAACGCGGAAGCCCGCGCCCTGCTGGGGCAGGCGGATGGTCGTGCGAACATGGCGGCCCTCGGGCGCCGGCGTCGCGACCGGGATGGCGGACCAGGCCGCACGTGCGCGATCCGGCGCGAAGCTGATCGACGAGATGCTCTTGTCGACCGCGCGGCGCATGGTCTTGTCCGTCCACGTCCACTCCGAATCGGTGACGCCGCGCGCCTTAATCGTCACGATCCCGGCCTGATCGTCTCCGGTGAGGCTGATGTCCGCAAACTGGGATTCGCCGACCACGCTGGAGAGGAACTCGCCAAGCACCTCCTGCTGCTTCTCGCTGTCCAGCTGCGTGCGCACGACGTTGAGCTGCATGGCGGCGAGGCCGCGCAACACCAGCGAGAGATCGAACACGCTCGGCAGATCGATGCTGGCGGTCTCATCCATGCTCATCGTCAGGTCGAACGCGGGGCGGCCGGCATTGCGCGGCTCGATCAGCAGGAGATCGGCGCCTTCCGGGCGCAGCGGCAGCACATAGCGGAAGGGTGGCGTGTCGTGGATATCCTCGATCCGCGAGCCAATGCCCGTGCCATCCAGCCACAGGGATTCGCCATCGATCTGCGCGCGCACGAGAATGTGGTTGAAGGCAGCCGGGCTGGCGAGGCGATTTACGACGGCGTCGCCGAGCTGGGCATGGGCGAGCACGGGCTCTGCCGTAATGCCCATTTCGCGCAGCATCGCGAGGAGCATCAGTGTCTTGGCCTTGCAGTCGCCATAGCGTAGCGCCCAGCTCTGTTCCGGCGTTTGCGGGACATAATTGCCGCCATCCATGGAGACCGCCAGATAGCGGATCTGGTCCTGAACGAGCCGCAGGGCGCGCTGGGCGCGGCCGAGCGGCGTACGCTCGGCAGCCATGATCGCCTGGACCTCCTGCAGCAGGGCGCTGCCGGGCTTGAGCAGGCCCTGCGTCGCGAACAGCGGGGACATCGTCCTGGAGACGTCGGCCCAATCCTTGAACGTGGAGACCTCGAGCAGTGGCAGCGGCTGGAAACGGATGGGCGCATCGGAGGGAATCTCCGTCTGGCGCGGGCCGGGCAGGGCGAAGCTCAGCTCGGTGAAGCGCGCCCCGCGCACCGGCTTGGCCTCGATGCCGGTAATGCCGACCTTCCATTTGACCGGGCTGTCATTGTCCCACAGCGTGCGCAGGCGACCCTGACCGAGCGTGACCGGCGCAGTGATCAACGGCGTCAGCGCCTGGACATGGCCGGCCAGCGCGGCGTCCTTGCCGGTGGTGGAGGCGCGCAGGCGCAGGATGTCGCCCACGCGCAGGCCTTCGACGGCCATGGTCGCGGTCAGGAGCCCGGTGAGTTCGCGCCGCTCCAGCGCCTGCTCGCGCCGGATGACTGTGAAGGTGCGGCCACCGGCCAGCAGATCGATGCTCTGACCATCGCGCACGATGGCCAGCTCGTGGATGATGAGATCGCCCTTGTCCGGCCAGGGCAGGGTGAGGTTGGCGAGCTGGTTGAGCTGTTCGGCCGAGGTGATGCGCTGCGCGGTGTCCGAGTAGGTCCACAGGCTGCCGTCTGCGATGCGCTGCTGGCGGTCGAAGATGAGGATGGCGGGGCCGCTCGCGGCAAGCGCGGACGGCGCGGGAAGCTGTGCGGCGATGACCCAGTCCGGTGAGGGCTGATATAACGGCGTCTCTCCCGCGCGCGCCACCGCAGAGAGGGCGAGGCCACAGAGCAGGGCTGAAGCAAAAATACGCCGTTTCAATCGTCTCTCCTCATCGCGCAGGCCATGAGGCGTTAGCTGATCGCGACGAATGGCTCAATCGACCCTATCGATGCTGCGCATTATTCTTCGGGCTGGCTCGGCGATCCTTCCCGCTGGAGGCGGCGGGCAGTGCGCTCATGCAATATAGCGGCCTCGCGCAGGCGGCGGGCGACATCTGCATCGCCACAGTTGTCGGCCTTCAAGCGCGCCACCCGGGCGAGTTGCTGATAGTAAATGGCATCACGCCGGGTTTCCATGTCCTGCGGAATAGCACGACATGGCCCCGCGCGAAGCCGTTTTGCGACAGCTTGTCTTGCAACGGGACAGGTGAGGCACTTGAGGAGGCCCGGAACTTTTCGACCAAGCCACCGATTTGACATCCCGTTAGCCGGCCCTCACGGTGCGGTCACTCCACAGGAGGCCATGTGGCTTTGAACGGCGCCGATGCATTGCTGACCCAACCCATCGCCTATATCGGGGCGTCCGGGCTCACCATCGGCGCGATCATCTCGGCCATCGTTGTCTTCTCGACGGCGCTGCTGGCAGTGTGGCTACTCAAGAAGTTCGTGCGCCGCGCACAGCAGACCATGGGGGAGGAGCGCTCCCACGCCATTCATATCGGCGGGCAGATTGCGCGCTATGTCATCGTGGCATTCGGGCTTGCAGCGGCGGTGTCGGCGCTGGGAGTCGATCTGTCCGCGCTCTCCCTGTTCGCTGGTGCGCTGGGTGTCGGCATCGGCTTGGGGCTGCGCGATATCGTGCGCAACTTCGTGGGCGGGCTGGTGCTGCTGTTCGACCGGAGCATCGAAGTCGGCGATTTCGTTGAACTGGAAGACGGCACCATGGGCGAGGTACGCTCCATTGGCCCGCGCGCGACGGCGGTGCTGACCAATGACGATGTCGACATGCTCGTGCCCAATGCCAATCTCATCGACGGCAAGGTGACCAACTGGACGCGCAACCGCATGACCCGCCGCGTCCACATTCCGTTCCGCACGGCTCTTAATGCCGACAAGGAGAAGGTACGCGACGCCGTGATCGAGGCGGCCAAGGCCGTGCCGCTGACCTTGCCGGATGCCGGGCGCAAGCGCACGCAGGTCTGGCTGGTCGGCTATGGCGAGAACGCGCTCAAGTTCGAGCTGGTCGTCTGGCCCACCCTGTCCGCCGTCAAACGACCGGGGCGCACGCTGGCGACCTATTGCTGGGCGATCGACGATGCCCTGCGCCAGAATGCCATCGAAATCCCGCTGCCGCAGCAGGAAATCCGGGTGCGCGGCCTGTTCGGCCAGGAGGGCGAGGCTGGACTGGACGCCTTGCGGCCGGGGCAGGTCGCGGCAACCGATGGGGCAGGGGCGCGTTCTTCCTCCGAAGGCTGAGGGCTTGGTCCCCGGCATTATAGGAGGCCTATCCATGACGCAGAGTCAGAAAACCCCGCCGCTGGACTTCAACGATCCCGACAAGGACAATGCCGAGCAGGATGAGAGCGGCACGCAGGCGCAGGATGTCGCCGCCGATGCGCAGGCCAATCCCTATCGCGGCGATTCCGAAACCGAGCATGGCGGCAAGCCGAATCCCGCTCAGGTGATGCCCATCGATGCGCCGGACCTGGTGGACACGATGAACCAGATGGATCGCAGCGGCCTCATCGACATGGGCGCCTATGAAGGCGAGGAGAATATGGACGACGAGGACGGCTCCATCCCCGAATAGCACCGACACCGTTTCCCTCTCTTTAGGATCGTCCCGGATGATCCGCCCGATCATCGAGCGCCCGAGCCGGCCACCGCCGGCTCGGGCGCTTCCCGTTTCCGTAGCGTCCGGACTGCGCATCGCTGCTCTTCATGCCAGCATGGCGCCCCTCCTTCGCGCAGCACAGATACGCATTTGCAACGGGTGTCGACAAGGCGCGGGGCGGTTTGACGTGGGTCAAAGCGAGCCGTGGCGCAAAGGCTACACCTGTGTCTCGAATGAACGATATGACTGCCCTTTGGGGCAGTCGGGTCTTGCATTCAGTGAGTGCGGGCGCATTGAACATGCATGCCCATCCCGCAGGGCCAGCATAACAGAAACGGAAGAGAGAGAATGAAACGGATTTCCCTGTCCATCCAAGCGTCCATCCCCGCGCTGCTCCTCGCCTCGACGAGCGCCCTCGCCCAAACCCCGCAGGCCGCCCAGACAGCGACCGCCGCCGATGACGGCATGGAGATCATCGTCACGGCCCAGAAGCGCGAGCAATCGCTGCAGGATGTCGGTGCGGCCGTCAGCGCGCTTGGCGCAGAGCGGATCGCCAGCGCTGGCGTCAACAGCATCTCTGACCTGCAGACGATCGTGCCGTCGGTGAATTTCGGCAGCGACTTCAACCAGGCGAAGATCTTCATTCGTGGCGTGGGTGCCAACACCTCGACCACGGGCAGCTCGACCGGCGTGGCCTTCCACGTCGACGGTGCTTACGTGGCCCGCGCCGAGGCCCAGCTCACCTCGCTCTTCGATCTGGAGCGCATCGAGGTGCTGCGCGGCCCGCAAGGCACGCTCTATGGCCGCAACGCGGTGGGTGGTTCGATCAACGTCATCACCGCCCGCCCGACGGACGTCTTCTCCGGCTATGGCCGCATCGGCTATGGCAGCTACAATGCGTTGACGACCGAAGCCGCGATCAGCGGCCCGATCACCGAGGGCATTCGCGCCCGTCTGGCGATCAAGACCGAGAACCGCGACGGCTATGGCGTCAACCCGGTCTCCGGCAAGGATGTCGACGACCTCAACCGCCGCATGGGCCGCGCCTCGCTCGAGTTCGACCTTGGCCGTGAGGCGACGCTGCTGGTCTCCGGCGAATATTTCCGCCAGAGCGACGCCTCCGGCGCGATCCATTATCTGCGCGCATCCTTCCCCGGCGTGGCGCGTCTGGCCCCGCTCGGCGTGGGTGGCTATGCGACCAACCCGCGTGATCTCGCGACGGAATCCAGCCCGGGCACCGAGACCGAGACCTATGCCTTCACCGGCACGCTCAATGTGCCACTCAACGATGCGCTGACGGTCACCAACATCGCCAACTATCGCTCCTTCAAGAGCTCGCTGTTCCAGGACCTCGACCTTTCGGCCGTGATCGACAGCCTGCCGACCAACGGTCAGGCGACCACGGTGCAGGAGCGCCGGATCGACAGCAAGCAGTGGAGCAACGAGCTGCGGCTTGGCCTGCAGTCCGAATGGGTGAACGGCACCATCGGCGTGTTCTTCTTCCATGAGCGCCAGCGGCCGATCGACAATGTCGGTCTCGCCAACCGGACCGGCATGGCGCAGAATATCGGCGTGCTGCAGGCTGCGGGCATTGATCTGAACGAGGCCTATGGCCTGTGCGGATACTCGCCCAACGGCGTGACCGGCGGCAGCAACATCATCGCGCCCAAGCGCGTCTGCACGCGCTCGAACCTGCTGACCGAGGCTTTCTCGATCTTCGGCCAGTATGAGATCGGGCTTGGCATGTTCAGCGAGGCGCTCTCGGGCCTCAGCGTGAAGCTCGGCGGCCGCTGGAGCAGTGAGCATGTGGAGTCGGAGAACCCCTCCATCATCATCACCCGCAACGGGGTGGGGCCGGTGCTGCGCTACACCGCCGCGGGCACGCATGTGGAGAAGACCTTCCGCGACTTCACGCCGGAAGCCGGGCTGGTCTGGAAGGCCAATCAGGACATCCTGCTCTATTACACCTATTCGGAAGGCTTCAAGGCCGGCTCGGGTGAGAATGCCGCAGGCAGCACCACGATCGTGAACCCCGAGAAGATGTTCAACCATGAGGCCGGCATCAAGGCGAGCTTCGGTCGCATGCTGACCGTGAACCTCGCGGGCTATGCCTATACGCTGAACGGCCTGCAGCTGAACAAGACGATCGCGGGCGGCCCGACCGGCTACACCACGATCTTCCAGAACGCGGCCAAGACACGCGCAAAGGGCATCGAGCTCGACGCGATGCTGCGCCCGATGCCCGGCCTGCGCCTGAGCGGTGCGCTCTCCTACACGGATGCGCATTTCGTCGATTATCTGACGCTGGATCCGCTGAACCCGGCCAACATCGCTGGTGGCACGCCGTATAACGCCGTGACCAACCCCGATCCGACGGCCTTCGGTGCGCCGAGCGGTGGCAACATCCAGCTTGCCGGCAACGACACGCGCAACAGCCCGCGCTGGTCGTGGAACCTGCACGGCGAATATGATGTGATTGCGCCCATCGGCACCTTCACGCCGAGCGTGGACGTCTCCTATAAGAGCCGCACCTACTTCAGCGAGTATATGCGCGAGATCGAGAGCAGCGCGGCCTACACCATGGTCGATGCCTCGCTGGCCTATGAGACCAACGACGGCCGCATCCGCGCGCAGCTTTGGGCCAAGAACCTGTTCGACGTATTCCGCCCGAGCAGCACCTTCGCTCTGGCGACAGGCCGCCTGCTCGGCGTGACCTGGCTCCCGCCGCGCACTTACGGCCTGACGGTCGGCTACAAGTTCTGAGGATTCACGCGGCGGCTGAGGTCGCCGCGTGACTGCCCGAACGCACCAACATCGCGCCCGGCAGGCTCAGGCTTGCTGGGCGTAATTGCGTTCTGGCATCAGCCACACCGCGACCGTCCGTGCGTCGCCCTATTTCTTGTCATCGAACGGTATGTAGACCGAGGATTTGTAGAACCGCCCAAGCAAGGCGCCGACATGCACCGGCGCAAACTTCGCTTCGCCGTCACGCTCCACCAATTCCTCCAGCGGTTCGACGACCACGTCGTGATCTGCATTCCAGAAGAAGGGGATTGAAAAGCGTTCGACATGGGAGGTGTTGCGCACGCGGTGGAGCGTCGAGCGATAGCGCCCGTTCGACCACCACATCATCATGTTGCCGATATTGACCGTAAAGGCTCCGGGGACCGGCGGGGCGGAAATCCAGCGCCCGTCCAGCGTCTTGAGTTCAAGCCCGCCAATCTCACCCTGGGCGAGGATCACGAGCGGACCTTCGTCGACGTGGGCGCTCAAATTCTTTATTTCGTTGCCGGCCCCTTCGGGAAGGGAAGGGTAGTACATCAAGCTGATTTGCGAAGTGGACTTCTGGAAGTAGCGGTTGAAGCGGTCTTCCGGCAGATCCAGCCCTAAGGCGAAGGCACGGACCAATTCCTCTGCGAGATGCGACATCGTATCGTAATAGGTCATGCAATCCTTGTCGAAGTTGTCGACCTTGGATGACCATCGGTTCGGTTGGTAAAAGGGATTGCCGGTTTTAAGCAGCGGGTCATCAGGGGCGAAATCCCGCTGAATGCGATACTGCTCGAAGACACGGCTGTTCGCGTTCAGATTCTCTTTATCGCCTGAATAAATCCACCCACGATTGAGTTGGTCGTTGACGCGGACTTCCTCCTTGTCTTCCATCGGTAAGTGGAAGAAATCGGCGGCCCTGTCGAAAACGGCCTGACGCGTCTCGGTCGGCACGCCGTGTCCGGTGAGATAGAAGAAGCCTATGGTGGCGCAGGCTTCGGCGATCCGTCGAGAGACTTCGCGCCGCGCCTCGGCATCCCCGAAGAGGAAGGGGGCAAAGTCGATCAGTGGAATTTCGGAAAGCTCGACAGCCTGCGCTATCAGGCGGTCTTCATCCTGAATCATATCGTCCATGCTCTGCTCACTCATCGTTGCAACTTGGCTGACCGATGCTCAAGGTGGCAGCTCGCCCGGCGAACCGGTAATGCTATTCTCGTCCGGTTTTCTTGCGCGAATTGCAACGCCTTGCCGGGCGTAGGCGATGGGCCGGCGCGTTATCGCTGAGCCGGATCGCGCGGCTCATTGCGCTGGATGTGGGTGAGAAGGGCTCTGGTGAAGGACTGCGGATCCTCCCGTGCAGAGATATGGCCTGCATCGAGCAATATGAGTTCCGCGCCGGGAATGCGGGATGCCAGCAACTCGCTGTCGGCGGGTGGCGTGGGCACATCGTTGCGACCCGTCATGACCAGGGTCGGTACCGTTATGGCGGAAAGATGGTCCGTGAAATCGCAGTCGCGCAAAACCGCGCAGCAGCCCGCGAAGCCCTGCGCTGGCGTGGCAAGGAATATCTCGCGGAACTGGGCGATTGTTGCCGGGTCTTGATCGCGAAACGCATCCGAGAAAAAGCGCAGGAGTGACATATCCACCAAGGCTGCCATGCCGCGCGAGAGAGCGGTCTCGATCCTTTGTTGCCAGCCTTCAATGGTGCCCAGTCGGGCCGCTGTGTCGCACAGGGTCAGGCTGGCAAGCCTGTCCGGCCTGTTGAGTGCCAGCCACTGCCCCATCGTACCGCCGAGTGACAGTCCACAAAGGTGCGCGCGCTCGACCTCGAGGGCATCGAGGATCGCAAGCGCGTCCCCCGCAAGTTGCTCGACGGTGTAAGGCCCTTCGGGAGCATCGCTGGCACCATGGCCGCGAACGTCATAGCGAATGATGCGGTATCGGTCGTTGAGGGCCGCTGCTTGCCGGTCCCAGAGGGTCAGGTCGCAGCCAATGGAATGCGCGAAGAGTATAGCCGGGGCATCGCGCGGACCCTCCACCCGGACGTTGAGCCGGGTGTGATCGAAGGAAGGGATGAGTGGCATCGAGAACTCCTTCTCTTCCGCATGGCACATCGCGGCGTGACTGGGTGTTTCGAAGGACGTTCGGCGAGCATGCTCAATTGGCACAACCGGGCCTTAAAACAGGCCTTAAGTTCGCTGTCTTTGAAATCCGTCCGACGGAGTTCCCGAATGAGTGGCTTTGCGCTTCCGGTGATCGATCTTTCTGCAATGGAGAGCGATCACCCTGACACGAGGCAGGAGACTGTTCTCGGGTTGAAGGCCGCAAGTGTGCGGCATGGGTTCTTCTATCTTGTCGGCCACGGCCTTAGCAGCGAGCGGCTTGCGCTGGTGTTGAACTATGCAAAGGCCCTGTTCGCCCTGGATGAGGCCGAAAAACGCGCCATCACAAATGGATCTGCCCGTGGAGGACGCGGCTATGCGCGCATGGGCGGACGTACCAGTGAAGGTTTACCGCAGGATGCCCTGAAGGAAGAATATTATCTCGGGAGCGAGGGCGTGGACGAAGAGGCCAATCTCTGGCCGGACGGGGTGCCTGGCTTTAAGGCATTCATGCTCGATTACGTGGCTGACATGCATGATATATCGCGGCGGCTGATGGCCGGTTTCGCTCTTTCGCTCGATTTGCCGGAAGACTATTTTTCCGCCTTCTGCACCGATCCAATCGCCGCGCTGCGGCTGGTCCATTATTCCGCTGGCGCCAAGGGGGCCGGAGCGCATTGCGACTTTGGGAGTTTGACCCTGCTTTTGCAGGATGAGGTGGGCGGCCTGCAGGTGCTCGATCAGGATGACGGCAGCTGGATCGAAGCGCCCCCGATGCCCGGAAGCCTGGTGGTCAATGTGGGTGATTTGTTCCAGCGCTGGACCAATGGTCGGTACAAATCGTCGGTTCACAGGGTCGTGAACATCACCGGTGTGGACCGTTATTCCGCGCCATTCTTCCTGACAGGCGCGCCACAGCAGGAAATCGCCTGTTTGCCTTCCTGCTTAGCTGAAGGGGAGGTGCCGCATCATCCTGCCACCACGGTGGCCGAACATATTCGGCGCAGCTTCGACGCGCAGGGCTTCTGACCCGTACTAGCTTGATGTGGCAATTCTGGATGTGTTGCGCTGAAGGGGCGCTGCGCACCAGCGCTGGCCGCCCACCTTCAACGGCGCAACGGGCCGAGCGATGCAGGGCTCTGAGCAATTTCTTGATTATTTGGTCGGGACGAGAGGATTCGAACCTCCGACCCCCACACCCCCAGTGTGATGCGCTACCAGGCTGCGCTACGTCCCGACCGGAGGTGCGCTCCTAGGCGTATCGCGCGGAAGTTGCAAGGTCCGTTGGCGCCTCCCTGCGCATGATTTTTCATTTTGCTGGTGGCCGGCAGGCGGGGCGGGGTGACTGGGCGATTGTTCGGCGCGCTTTGCTCGGCCGGCGCGCGGCGCAGCGGCGGCGCGGGGGAAGGGCGCCCGGCGATCTCGGTTGCCTGCACCGGGGCGATATGCTAGCCGCGCGGCCTTGAAACAGTGTGCGTGAGGCCGCATCTGCGGGGCGCGCTGTTCATCCATCTGCTGATTGCCCTGCTCAAGGATCGCAATGTTCACAACTTTTGCACTCGCCGCCGCTGCACCGGGCTCTTCCGGAATGGCCAGCTTCATGAGCTTCGTTCCGCTGATCCTGATCTTTGCGGTGTTCTACTTCCTGCTCATTCGTCCGCAGCAGCAGCAGATGAAGAAGCATCGCGCCAAGATCGGCGCGGTCAAGAAAGGCGATCAGGTCGTCACCGGCGGCGGCCTCGTCGGCAAGGTGACCCGGGTGGACGACACCTATGTGGATGTCGAACTCGGCCAGGGCATCAAGGTGAAGGCGGTCAAGGCGACCCTGAGCGATGTCGTCGATCCGATGACCGCCAAGCCCGCGAACGACTGACGGGCCATGCTCGACTTTCCCCGCTGGAAGATCTGGCTCGTCCTTGTGGCGCTGGTCGTCGGCAGTCTCTATGCCGTGCCGAGCTTCCTGCCCGACCAGACCTATTCGCAATTGCCGCGCTTCATGCAGGCGCGCGTCAATCTGGGCCTCGACCTCTCCGGCGGCAGCCACATTCTGCTCGAGGCGGACACAAAGGACGTGGCGCGCCAGCGCATCCAGAATATCGAGGAAGCGATCCGCGTCGATCTGCGGCGGGCTGATAGCCGCATCGCCATTGGCGAGATGTCGACGCAGGGCAATGCGCTGCGCTTCATGGTGCGCGATGCCACGCAGGTGGATGCCGCCGTCGAGCGCATCCGTCCGCTAACGCGCGGCGCCGGCCTCACGGGCCAGCGCGACTTCGATGTGCAGGTACGCGATGGCAGCACCATCGTCGTGACGCCGACCGAAGCCGGCATCAACGCCGCCGTCGAGAGCGCCATGGAAGTGGCGACGGAAGTCATCCGCAAGCGCATCGACGAGATGGGCACGCGTGAGCCGACCATCATCCGCCAGGGCAGCAATCGCATCGTCGTGCAGGTGCCGGGCCTTCAGGACCCCGCTCAGCTCAAGGATCTGCTCGGCCAGACCGCGCAGCTTGAGTTCAAGCTGGTCGACACGACGGCCAATCCGGCCGACTTGGCGCGCGGCATCGCGCCGGTGGGCAGCGTGCTTGTGCCGTATCCAGACAATCCACTCGGCCAGCCGGTCATCGCGGTGAAGCGGCAGACCATGGTGGCGGGCGATGAGCTGATCGACGCCCAGCAATCCTATGATCCCAAGACCAATGCGCCGGTGGTGAGCATCCGCTTCAACAGCTCCGGCGCCAACAAGTTCGCGCGCACCACGCAGCAGAACGTGAACAAGCCCTTCGCGATGATCCTCGATGGCACGGTGCTCTCGGCGCCCAACATCAACGAGCCCATCCTCGGCGGATCGGCGCAGATCAGCGGCAACTTCACCGTGGAAAGCGCCAACCAGCTGGCGATCGCGCTGCGCTCCGGCCAACTGCCGGTGAAGCTGACGGTGGTGGAGGAACGCACGGTCGGGCCGGATCTTGGCGCTGATTCCATCCGCAAGGGCATTATCGCCGGCGGCGTGGCGACGGCTGCGGTGCTGCTGCTGATGGTGATGGCTTATGGCCGCTTCGGCATCTACGCGAACCTGGCGCTGATCTTCAACGTGCTGATGATCGTCGGCATCATGGCGCTGTTCAACGCGACGCTGACCCTGCCGGGCATTGCCGGCTTCGTCCTGACCATCGGTGCGGCGGTGGACGCCAACGTGCTGATCAACGAGCGCATCCGCGAGGAGCAGCGACGCGGCCGCAGCATCATGCAGACGGTCGAAACCGGCTATAAGGAAGCGCAGCGCGCGATCTTTGACGCCAATACGACGAACGTGATCGCCGCCGCTTTGATGTTCTACTTCGGCTCCGGGCCGATCAAGGGCTTTGCGGTGGTTCTCACCATCGGCATCTTCACCTCGGTCTTCACGGCCGTGACGGTGACGCGCCTGTTCGCTTCCTTCTGGCTGCGCAAGCGGCCGACGACACTGACGATCTGAGGCACAAGACCAATGCGCTTGCTCAAGCTTGTCCCGGACAACACCAACATCGGCTTCCTCAAGTGGCGCCACATCGCCATGGCGATCAGCATGATCTCGATCATCGCGTCGATTGCTCTGGTCGCCACGCGCGGCCTCAATCTGGGCGTCGATTTCGTCGGCGGCCAGATGATGCGGGTCACCTTCTCGCAGCCCGTCAACCTCGATGCCCTGCGCGGCACCGTGGATGCGGCGGTGAAGGGGGAGGCGAATATCCAGCAGTTCGGCTCGGCGAAGGACGTCTCGATCCGTACCTCCTTGCCCGAGGGTGGCGAGGATGCCGCGAACCAGGCTGCCGAGCGGCTCAAGGCGGCGATCCTCAAGGCCCATCCCGATGCGGTGTTCGGCAGTGTCGATACCGTGTCCGGCAAGGTCTCGGGCGAACTGTTCGAGACTGGCGCCTGGTCGATGTTCTTCGCGATGCTGGCGATCTCCATCTACATCTGGTTCCGCTTCGAGTGGCAGTTCGGTCTCGGCGCGCTGTTTGCGCTGTTCCATGACGTGGCGCTCACCTTCGGGCTGTTCGCGCTCACCCAGATGGAGTTCAACCTGAACATCGTCGCGGCCCTGCTGACGATCATCGGCTATTCGCTCAACGACACCATCGTCATCTATGACCGTATCCGCGAAAATCTGCGCAAATATCGCAAGATGGAGCTGGTTCCGCTGCTTGACCTCTCGATCAACGAGACGCTCGCACGCACGGTGATGACCTCGCTGACGATCATCATCACACTGGTGGTGCTGCTGCTCCTCGGGCCGGAAGTGATCTTCGGCTTCACCGCCGCCATGTTGTTCGGCATTTTCGTTGGCACCTATTCGTCGATGTACATGTCCGCGCCGCTGCTGGTGTGGACCAAGGTCGGCTCGGACAGCTTCGTTGCTAAGGCGGGCGGTCAGGTGGCCGGCGCCGAGCGGACCCTCAAGAACGAGACGATGCCGCGCTGATCTCGCGGCATCCGTCGGGCGGGGAGGAAAGAGCATGGAACTGCTCCGCGACGAGAAGCCCGCGGGCCCGGTCATCACCGGCTTTGCCGGGCGCGGCTTTCGCGTGCGCGATCATGTGTTCGACAGCGGCATCCTGATCGATCCGGCTGGCGTGGTCCCGTGGGACGCGCCCACGACGATCGACCAACTGACAATTGAGATGCTGCGCCCGATCCTGGATCTCGACCCGCCGGCGGAATTTCTCCTCCTCGGCACTGGACCCAGGCTGGTCAGGCCCTCGGCAGCGTTCGTCCGCGCCGTCGAAGCCATGGGGATCGGCGTGGAGGCCATGGATAGCCGTGCGGCGGCGCGCGCCTGGGGCGTACTGCGACAGGAAGACCGGCAGATCGTCGGAGCGCTGCTCCCGCATCGATGAGCAACTGACAGCCCGCGCCCGAAGCGCCGGGCATGACGCGAAATCTTAACCTCAGTCCGCTAGACCTGTTTCCAGGATCAGAAAAGGCAGGAACAAAATCCGGCAACGGGCGTCCTGTACGGGTGAGGATGGAGCGTGATGGGGCAGCTCCTTATGTGAGTATGTCGCATGGCCGTCATCGCCGTTGATTTTGAAGCGTCCTGCCTGCCGCAATATGGCCGGTCTTTCCCCATTGAAGTCGGCATTGCCAGCACCGAAGGCTGGAGCCGATTCTGGCTGATCCGTCCTCATGCGGACTGGGCCGACTGGCAGTGGAGCGAGGAAGCCGAGAGCCTGCACGGCATTTCGCGTGCGCAGCTGGAGCGCGATGGGCTAGATGCCCGCTGCGTCGCACGGCAATTGCGCGCGGCCGTGGCTGGGCATGAGGTGATTGCCGACAGCTATTTCGATGATGCGTGGTCGCGCACGCTCTTTGCTGCAGCGGGCGAACCCACACATCTGCCGATCCGCTGTCTCGCCGAGCTTCGCCTCTTTCACGATACGGACCGCACGGTCCTGACGCGGCTGCTCGATGCAGCCGATCGTCAGCGCGCGCGGCGCCACCGCGCCGAGGATGATGCGCGCTGGCTGGCCCAGCTCATGGCTGGTCTGATTGCCGAGAGCGAAATGGCTAGGCCAGCGGCGCGCGCCGCTTAAGATCGCGTAAGACCGGCCGCCGGTGAACCTCGCGGCGGCCTTGGCCTATTGCTCCAGATCGTCAGCCAGTGCCTCGGGCGGATGCAGGCGCACCCGCGCGACATGGCGCGGATTGGCCTCGACGATTTCGATGCGCCAACCACTCGGCTCATGCTCGATGATTTCGCCGGTCTCCGGCACGCGCCCCGCGATCACGAAGGCGAGGCCGCCAATGGTGTCGACGTCGGAATCGACCTCGGCAAGGCGCGGATCGATGGTTCGGGCGATATCTTCGAGCTCGGCGCGGGCGTCGGCATCCCACATGCCATCTTCCAGCGCCACCAGCAGTGCCTCCGGTTCCTCGTCATGCTCGTCCTCGATATCGCCGACGATTTCCTCGACGAGATCCTCGATGGTCAGCAGACCGTCCGTACCGGAATATTCATCGAGCACGATGGCGAGGTGCGTGCGCTTGGCGCGCATTTCGGCGAGCAGGTCCAGCACGCCCATGCTCTGCGGCACATAGAGCGGCTGACGGATCAGCGTCTCCAGCGACTCCGGGTGCGCTTCTCCGCGCGCCAGAATGGCAAAGGCATCGCGAATGTGGATCATGCCGGTGACATGATCGAGCGTGTCCTTGTAGACGGGGATGCGGCTGTGGCCGGCCTGAGCGAAAAGCGCCATCAGCTCCGTAAAGCTGGCATCCTGCGAAATGGCGATGATGTCCGCGCGCGGCACGGCGACGTCGTCTACAGTATGCTCGCTGAAATGGAGCATGTTGCGGAGCATCTGACGCTCGATCGGGGTGAGGTCGCCCTTGCGGGACGTCTCATCTTCCTGATCGTCATATTGCTCGATGACGCTCTCAAGCTCGTGCCTGAGGCTAGTCGATCCATTATCGCCGAAAAGCAGGGCTTTGAGGCCCTGCCATATTCGTCCGCCTTCGCTGCTACTACTACTGTCGCCCTCTTTGGAGGGGGACGGTGCGGATGTCTCCGACATCTTCTGGATCAATTCCCTGTTTCGTCAATCGGCCCGGTCATGCCGGGCCCGCGATCCCCATATGGATCATCAATGCCCAGCGTTTCAAGGGCTCGTATTTCGAGGCGCTCCATCGCCTCGGCCTCGGCGTCATTTTCATGATCATGGCCGAGCAGGTGGAGGGTGCCGTGAACGATGAGGTGCGTCGCGTGATTTTCGAGCGAAACCGCACGTTCCAGCGCCTCACGGGCGCAGGTCTGGTAGGCGAGGATGATGTCGCCGAGCAGCACCTCACCATCGTCGCTATTTTCGATGGACTCGATGAGATCGCTCTGGATCATCGGAAAGGAGAGGACGTTGGTCGGCTTGTCCTTTCCCCGGAAGGAGGCGTTGAGCTGCTGGACTTCGGCATCGTCTGCCAGCCGGATGGAGAGTTCGACGCAGGCATCGCTGTCGATGATCACCGATTGCGAAGTTTGCGCGAGCGCGGCGCGCACGGCTCGATCAGCGAGCGCGTTCCAGTCGGTCTTCTCGGCCCATTCGGGGCTGGCCTCGGTCAGCACTTCAAGCATTCGGGCCCTCATAAGCCGCGACGATCCGTCCGACGATGGGGTGGCGCACCACATCCGCCGTGGTGAAGCGGGTGACGGCGATGCCTTCAATGCCCTCCAGCCGCTCGACTGCATCAGCGAGGCCCGATGCGCCGGGCTGCGGCAGATCGACCTGCTTGGGGTCGCCGCAGATGACCATGCGACTACCTTCGCCAAAGCGGGTGAGGAACATCTTCATCTGCGCGATGGTGGTGTTCTGCGCTTCATCGAGGATGATGAAAGCATTGGCGAGCGTGCGGCCGCGCATGAAGGCGAGCGGCGCGACCTCGATCTCGCCCGAGGCGATGCGCCGCTCGACCTGCTCGGCGGGGAGCGTGTCGTAGAGGGCATCGTAAAGCGGGCGGAGATAGGGGTCGACCTTCTCCTTCATGTCGCCGGGCAGGAAACCCAGGCGCTCGCCGGCCTCGACGGCAGGGCGCGAGAGAATAAGGCGGTCCACAGAGCCGGTGATGAGCTGGCTCACCGCCTGCGCGACGGCAAGATAGGTCTTGCCGGTGCCGGCCGGCCCGAGGGCGAAGATCAGCTCGTGGCGGGCCAGCGCGTCCATATAGACGCCCTGATTGGCCGAACGCGGCACGATGGTCTTCTTGCGGGTGCGGATCATCACCTTGGGCGGCTCCGACACATCATGCCGGATGATGCCATCGAGCGTCGGCTCGGCGGACATGGCGATCACCGCCTCCACCGCGCCGCTGTCGACCGTCTGGCCGGCGGCGAGGCGATTATAGAGCCCCTGCAGGACATCGCGGGCGCGGGCGGCGCCTTCCGCATTCCCTTCGATCTGCAGCTTGTTCCCCCGTGCGGAGATGTACACGCCGAGGCGGTTCTCGATGGCCACGAGGTTCTGGTCATATTCCCCGAACAAGGCGCCGAGCAGAAACGGCTTGTCGAAGACCAGTTCGAGGCGGGCCCGTTCTCCGGCCTGGGCGGGCACGGGGCGCTTAGGCAAGCGGGCGACCAAGCGGTCGACTCAGGGCGCGGGGCGCGATGAGAGTGTCTGTCATTGCCAGGCTTCATGCCAGAAGGGCGGGGGGAGCGACAAGCGGGAAGTCTCGACCTTGAGGTGAAAAGAGGGGCTGCGGTTTGGGTGAGGGCGCGGGTGTGATCTTGCGGCGGGGTCGGTTTCCCTGGGAGGTGTGAGGGGGGACGAGTATTTCTCGTCATTCCCGCGCACGCGGGAATGACGATGGAAAAATCCAAAGTCGGCGCTATCGCCGTTTCGAAATTTTGATCTTGAATGGCCGGCACTCGCTTCTTTGCGGCACGCCCCTTAGCCGTGCGCCGAATCCCAATGCTCCACGATCAGGCCATCGCGAATGCGATAGGTGTCGTACCACCAGACCGGCGTGAGCCGCTTGGGGTCGGGCGGGTCCGGCAAATACCGCCGGAACATGAGCTGGACGAGGTCGCCCTCGGCGAGGACGAATTCGAACCGGGTCAGCGGATAGGTGCCCGGCTCCAGCGGTTGCATGTCTGGAAATTCGGTGCGCAGGAAGGCGATGAGCGCTGCCAGTCCCTGGCCGATGCCGGGCGAATGCTGGATGTAATCGGGCGCGATATATTTGCCCGCAGCCTCGATGTTGCGACCGTCGATGACGTCATGCCACATCGCCAGCACAAGTTGCTTGTTGGCCGCGAGCGCGACGGCCTCCGGCGATTGCGCCATATCCTCTCCCCAGCAGTGTCGCCCAGGACTAGCGGGTTCCACCGACACGTAAAATGGCGATTGGAAGGCGTGCCCGGCCACCTGCTCGGACGGAGAACCTCAGGCCGGGGCCAGCACGCCGTCGTAGATCGAATCTTCCAGCGCCCGGCCGGCGCCCATCGCCACGCACATCAGCGGGTTTTCGGCGATCTTCACGGGTAAGCCGGTCGCGACCGCAATGGCCTCGTCCATGCCCCGCAGCAGCGCGCCGCCGCCTGTGAGGGTGATGCCCTCGTCGATAATGTCGGCGGACAGCTCCGGCGGGGTCTCCTCCAGCGCGGTCATCACCGAGCCGACGATCTGGTTGATCGATTCGCGCAGGGCCTCGGCGATCTGGGCTTCGCTGATCTCGATTTCGACCGGGCGGCCATTGACCAGATCGCGTCCGCGCACGCCCAGGGTTATGCCGGCGCCGTCGGGCGTCATGGCATTACCGATCTGCTGCTTGACGCGCTCGGCCGTTATCTCGCCGATCATCAGATTATGATGGCGCCGGACGTAGGAGGAGATGGCTTCGTCCATCTTGTCGCCGCCGACACGCACCGAGCCGCTATAGGCGATGCCGCTCAGCGACAGCACGGCCACCTCGGTGGTGCCGCCGCCAATGTCGACGACCATGGCGCCAATCGGGTCTACCACCGGTAAGCCCGCGCCGATTGCGGCAGCCATTGGCTCCTCGATGAGCTGCACGTCGGCAGCGCCGGCGCGCGAGGTGGCGTCGCGGATCGCGCGGCGCTCAACCATCGTAGCGCCGGAGGGCACCGCGACGACGACGCGGTTGCGGCCCATGCGCGCGCTGCCCAGCGCCTTGTCGATGAAATGCTTAATCATCTGCTCGGCGATTTCGATGTCGGCGATCACGCCATCGCGCAGCGGACGCAGGGCGCGGACGCCTTCCGGCGTCTTGCCCAGCATCAGTTTCGCCTCATTGCCGACGGCCTTGATATGGCCGACGCCCGCGATCGTCTCGATCGCTATGACGGACGGCTCGTTCAGGACGACGCCCTTGCCGGCGACGTGAACCAACGTGTTGACGGTGCCCAGATCGATCGCGAGATCATGGCCGGAAAAGCTGAAAAAGCGGGAAAACTTCATACCCTCGAGATCGTCACTGAGTGAAGCCGTTCACATGCCGCGCGGGCACGGTGGCGTATTCTGCAAAGAGGTGAAGCGGTGTTTTCAGGGGACCGTTGCCCGCGCCTGCCCACCTCAGGCGGCAAGCGGACTGGCGAGCGCGCCGGCGAGGCTGTTGGGCCCGGCCGAGAGAATATCCACCGCGATCAGATCGCCGATGGCCGCGCTCGTGCCATCGATATGGACCGACTGGAGCCAGGGCGTCTTGCCGATGAGCTGGCCGGGGTGCCGCCCCTTGCGCTCCAGCAAAATGGTCGTGCGCTTGCCGACGAGGGCCTGGTTGAACGCCAGTTGATGAACGTTCAGCGCGGCCTGCAGGCGCTTGAGGCGCTCGTCCATCACCTCTGGCGCGATCTGGCCTTCCATATCGGCAGCGGGCGTGCCCGGGCGCGGACTGTATTTGAAGCTGAAGCATTGCGCATAGCGTGCCTCGTGCACGATGCTCAATGTCTCCTCGAACTCTGCATCGGTCTCCCCGGGAAAGCCGACGATGAAATCGCCGGACAGGGCGATGTCCGGCCTGGCGGCGCGGACGCGCTCGATGATGCGCAGATAGGAGTCGCGACTGTGGCTGCGGTTCATGGCCTTGAGGATGCGGTCCGAGCCGGCTTGCACCGGCAGGTGGAGGAACGGCATCAACGCCGGCACCTCGGCATGGGCATCGATCAGCGCCTGCGTCATGTCGTTGGGGTGGCTGGTGGTGTAGCGGATGCGCGCAAGGCCGGGCAGCCTGTCCAGCGCGCGGATGAGCCCGTCCAGCCCCTGCGGGCGACCGGCGTCGTCTTCGCCGGACCAGGCATTCACATTCTGGCCGAGCAGGCTGATCTCGCAGGCGCCAGCATCGACCAGCGCGCGCGCCTCATCTAGGATGGCGCTCCAGGGGCGGCTGACCTCCGCGCCGCGCGTATAGGGCACGACGCAATAGGTGCAGAACTTGTCGCACCCCTCTTGCACGGTGAGAAAGGCAGACGGCGCGGATCGGCGTGCCCGACCCGGCAGCACGTCGAATTTGGAATCGGCGGGCATGTCCGTATCGACGGCCTCGCGACCCGCCACCACATCGTCGATGAGGCCGGGCAGGCGGTGATAGGCCTGCGGGCCGACGACGATATCGACGGCCTTGGTGCGCCGGGTGATTTCCGACCCTTCCGCCTGCGCCACGCAGCCCGCGACGGCGATCATCGGGCGCGTGCCATCCTCCCGCCGCAGCCGACCAATGTCCGAATAGACCTTCTCGGCCGCTCGCTCGCGGATGTGGCAGGTGTTCAGCACCACCAGATCCGCCTCTGCACCGTCGCCCGCCGCCGTCATGCCGCGCGCCGCCAGCAACTCGCCCATGCGCTCGCCATCATAGACGTTCATCTGGCAGCCGAAGGATTTGACATGGTAGGTCTTGGGTGGGGTCTGGGTCATGCCCGCGCCTATACAGCCGTTAGGACGAGGGGGGAAGGGCAGGCCGCTGCGGGGCCTGCCGTTCAGCCGGGCAGGCCCATGGCCGCGGCAAGCCTCGCCCGCGCGCTGGCGGCGAGTGCCTTGCGATCGGGATGATCGCCGGGATCGAATGGATCGAGGAATCGCAGCGTCAGGGTGCGCCGGCCACGCGCGCCGAGGATGCGGAGCGCATTGGCGATGCCGCTCTCGCCCTCGTTCCAGGCGACGAGATCGGTTCCCGCGCCGTAATCGATGACGACCGGCTGGATGAGGATGGAGCGGGGCGGCGGGAGAAGAACCGAAAAGAGAGCCGGCTTGAACGGCAGCAGAGACTGGCCGTCCCCAGTCGTCCCTTCCGGGAACAGCGCGATGGGCTGATGCGCGGCCAGTGCGGTACGCACGGCATCGATCTGCCCGGAGACGGCTCCGCGCCGCTCGCGGGTGATGAACACGGTATTGTTTTGCGCCGCGAGCCAGCCGACGATGGGCGCACGCGCGACATCATCCTTGGAGATGAACGCGGTCCGCGTGGCGCCGCCCAGCGCCAATATGTCGATCCAGCTCACATGATTGGCGATGAAGAACACATCGTGCAGCAAGGGGGTGCCCTCGATGCGGACGTCAAAGCCCGTCGCGTGCGCGGCGCGCGCGAGGAAGCGCTGGGGCCAGGGCGAAACGCCGCGGTGCCGGGCGAGAAGATGCGGGATGACGCAGGCAATGACGACGCCGATCAGGCGCGCAAGCCTCGCGAGCGCGCGCAGGCGGCTCACTTAGTCCTTGCTGCGATCGCGATCGAGCGAGACGCCGTAGAGCTCCATGCGGTGATCCACGAGCCGATAGCCCAGCTTCTCGGCGATCTGGCGCTGGAGCTGCTCCAGCTCCGGGTCCACGAACTCCACGACCTTGCCGGATTCCACGTCGATCAGGTGATCGTGATGGGCTTCTGGCGCCGGCTCATAGCGCGCGCGGCCATCGCCGAAATCATGACGCTCCAATATGCCTGCCTCTTCGAACAGGCGCACAGTGCGATACACCGTGGCGATGGAGATGTTGCTGTCGATCGCGGAGGCGCGCTCGTGCAGCTTTTCCACATCGGGATGGTCTTCGCTTTCGGAAAGCACGCGGGCGATCACGCGCCGCTGCTCGGTGATGCGCAGGCCGCGCTCTGCGCACAGCGCTTCTATGTCAATCGTCCGGGACATGGAGACTGTGTAGCTGAATTTGCCCGTTCTGGAACCCGCAATTTCGGCTTTTTGACGATTGGCGGACAAGAAAAATGCCGCCCTTGTGCAAAGGCGGCATCGTTCGATTTTTGCGTTCGCGCGCGGGGCGCGGGATTATTTGCGGCCGCGCTTGCGCGTGGTGCCGAGACCGATCTTCTTGGCCAGCGTGCGGCGCTGCTCGGCATAGTTGGGCGCGACCATCGGATAGTCAGCGGGGAGTCCCCACTTCGCGCGATAGTCTTCCGGTGTCATCTGATAATGGGTCATGAGATGCCGCTTGAGCATCTTCAGCTTCTTCCCGTCTTCCAGGCACACGATGTAATCGGGCTTGATCGAAGAACGGACAGATACGGCCGGCTCCTGCTTGGGCTGCGGCGGCGCGACGTCCTGCTGAAGACCGGCCAGCGCACTGTAAACATTCTGGATGAGCGTCGGCACGTCCGACACAGCCACGCTGTTATTGGATACGTGGGCAGCCACGATATCCGAGGTGAGCGTGATCAGCACTTCGTCTTGAGCGTTAGTATCGGACATATGAAGTTCCCATTATCAACTTGCGACCCGTAGAATCACTATTCTTACTCTATATTCTACCGTTAAACATTATGGGGATTGAACGATGAGCGCAAGAGAAGTTTCGGACTCAGGACGCTCCCTGTCCCAAAACGAGTTTCAAACTCAAAGCATCAAAGCGGGAACCGTTCGATCCACAATAGTAGTTAAGTCGAACATTATACTGATGAAAGCCGGCTTTGATATAAAGATGAAGAGCTGGATTCCCTGATCGCACTTCCAGAAAAATTGTTTCTGCGCCGGTTCCCTCGGCCTCTGTCATGCAGCGATCAAGTAATCGGCGGCCATGTGTCCGCCCACGATGATCCGGATGGACGGCAAGCAAAAGAAGCTCCGCTTCGCCGGCAATACTGCGGATTAGGCCGAAGCCGACCGGTCCGGCATGGGTGTAGCCAGTCACCAGAATGGAGCCGGGCAACTGCATCATGCCCATCAATTGCGCAGAGGACCATGCTTCGCCAAATTCCGGTGGGAAGGCGGCCGACATCACCTGCATGGCGGCGCCGATCTCGTCCACACAAGGATCGAGACTGGCCACGATGCGGAGCGCCTCCTTGTCCTGCATCAGCGAACCGGCGCTGGTCTGGGCTTGCTTAAGGCAGCCATGGGCTTCGCGTCTGCCCCGCGCCCGTAATCGGGCACGGGCGGGCGGGTGCGCTGCGTGACGGGCAGGCGGACCACCGCGCGGGCATCGGGAAGCAGCGGAACGGCCTGACCCCGCGCGCCGGCATCGACCAGCGTCTGGGCACCCGAGCCGACGAGCAGGCCGACGTTGAGAGACGCCGCCAGTTCGTCGATTGGCGTGGATCGGACGGTGAGGGGCGGGCCGTCGGGCGTGACAGGCGATGCCGCATCCGCCCAGAAGATTTCGCCATGTCCACCGACCATCGTCACTGCGAACGGCTCTGTCGGTGCCAACTCGGTGCGCGCGATGGCGGCAACCAGATCGAGGCAGCCATAGCCGGAAATAGGCACCTGCCATGCGAAGCCCAGCGCGCGCGCGGCAGCCAGCCCCACGCGCACACCGGTGAAGCTGCCGGGGCCAATGTTCACGAGAATGGCGTCAGCGCGGCCGCCCTCGGGCAGCGCGGCGATAGCGGGCAGCAGCGCTTCGGCATGACCGCGCCCCAACTCGCGATGCGTTGCCTCAATCAACCGGTCGCCATCGAAAAGGGCGATGGAGAGCGCCGGCGTGGCGCAATCGATAATGAGCGTGCGCTGCGCCAAGGGCTGGCTCATCGTGCGCGTGGGGGAACGATCCGGCGCATCGATCGGCTCAGACGGCCCGGACTTCGGTCACTTCCGGCACATAATGCTTGAGCAGTTGCTCGATGCCGTTCTTGAGTGTCGCGGTTGAGGAGGGGCAGCCGGCGCAGGCGCCCTGCATCCGCAGGAAGACGGTGCCGCGCTCAAAGCCGCGATAGACGATATCGCCGCCATCATTGGCGACGGCGGGGCGCACGCGGGTGTCGATCAATTCGCGAATCTGCGCGACGATGTCGGCATCGGCCGGGTCGTCGCCGGGCATGGCGCCATCGTCCTCATTCTCCGCCGGAACGCGGATATCGTGCGCCGTGCCCGGCGCGAACAGCGGCATGTCCGCCGAGAAATGGTCGAGCAGGATCGCGATTACGTCTGTGCGCAGCGAACTCCACGCAACGCCCGGCGCTGCCGTGACCGAGATGAAATCCCGGCCGAAGAACACCCCGGTCACATCCCCGAGGTTGAACAGCGCTTCGGCGAGCGGCGAGGCCGTCGCCTCGTCTGCGCTTGCGAAATCGCGCGTGCCGGAGGTCATGACCGGGCGCCCCGGCAGAAACTTCAGGGTTGTGGGATTGGGGGTCTGCTCGGTTTCGATGAACATGCTGGCTCTCGCGCGAAGGACGGAGGCCGGCTTGAACGCGCGCCGGCCAAGGATGCGACTGCCTCCCATTTGGGCCGTCACCGGCGCTCGTGCAAGGGGCGAGTTGGCGCCTAGCGCGTCGGAGCGGATGCCGATCCGGCCGATGTGCCGAGCGCCGGGGCCGGCGCGCTCTCGGGCAGAACCACCGCGGACCAGCTTTTCTCCGGCACGAGATAGCGGGCAGCGAGCGCCTGCAGGTCGGCTGGCGTGATGCTGGTGAGATCACGCCCAAGCGCGCGCGCATAGCCAAGCTGGTTCTCGTCGCGGGAGAAGCCCTGCAGCTGGTCCATCCAGAAGGCATTGCTGTAGGCCGCGCGCGTCAGCAATTGACGCACCGGCGCGATCTGACGGTTGAGTTCATCCTCCGTCACCGGATTGGTGGTCAGATCGCGCACCAGTTCATCCACCAGCTGATAGAAATACGGGATGCGCTCGGGCTTGAGCTGGGTCTGCACGACCAGAAACCCGCCGCCGTTCATCCGTTCGGGCCAGTTGCTGGATGCGCTGGGCGTGTAGGCCGCACCGTCGATGGAGCGCAGCCGCTCGAACAGCCGGTCGGTGATGATGCGGGCCAGCATTTCAAGCTGGCGGCTCTCGCGAATGTCGGCGACGCCACTGCCGGTCGGCCAGGCGATGATCGCGGCGGCCTGTTCGTCCGGCCCGTCATGGACGATGCGAACCGGGGTCGCCACATGAGCGGGGAAATTGAGCGCGAGGTTGCGGGCCGGTGGCGGTGCGTCGGCGCGTTTGGGCAGAGCGCCGAAGCTGGCGGCCACGGCGGCAATCGCCTGCTCGACATCGAGATCGCCGAACACCTGGATTTCAATGGGGCCGTTGGCGAGGCGGGGTGCCCAGACCTTGCGGAAGGCATCCAGCGTCAACGCCGTGCGATCATCCGGCGAGGCCGGGCTGAAGCGGGCATCCTTGTCCCGCAGCATCCACTCGAGATCGCGGCCAATGGCTTCCGCAGCGGAGGCTGGCACCGGATCATAGCTGGCCTCAAGCATTGCCATGGAGCGGCGCAGCGGTGCCTCATCCCAGCGGGGGAAGGCCAGCTTGGAGGCGAACAGGCGCAGCTGATCGGGATAATCCTGCGGGCTGCTCGTGCCGCTGAGCGTGAACGCATCGTCATCGATGCCGAAGTTCAGCGACAGGCGGCGGCCGCTCATCAGATCGTTCAGCTCTCGCTGGCCGAGGTCGCCGATGCCACTGGCAGTCAGCGCATAGGGCACCGCCCACAAGGCGGCGCGCTCATCCGGCGCGAAGCTCTGGCGGCCATGGCCCCAGCGCACATTGATATGCACCTTGCCCGGTTCGGCTTGATTGCCGGCGACCAGCAAGCGAACACCATTCTCGAACGTGACGTTCTGGATGCCGAGCACACCGAGGTCCGTGCGCGAGGCAACCTTGCCCGGCGCGGGCAGCTTGGGCAGCGCGGCCATGGTCACCCGCGAATCGCTCAGGCGCGCGCGGGAATTGGGCTCGACCTGCGCGCTGAAGGCAGTCTGCAGGCGCTGTTCGGCATTGTCCTGCGGCGCGCGCAGGCTCAGCAAGGCGCGTTCCACCGTAGCGGAGAACAGCCGGTTGGTGGCCGCGAGCAGTTGCTCGGGCGTCATATATTTCTTGGAGGACTGGTAGATGGCGAGCTGGTCCTGCGGGGAGACGACCGTCTCGCGAATATCCACCGCCTGCACGATGCTCTCGACCTGCTGGGGACTACCCTCAATGGCTGCACTGGCTACCAGCGCAGCGAAGCCTGCTTCCATGCCCTGAAACTCGCGGTCGATATCGACCTGACTGGGGGCGACCCGGCGGGCATCCTCGATGATCGCGCGCACTTCCTGCAGCGCCTTCTCCCAATCACTCCCATTGGGCACGATGGTCACATAGGTCGCATTGGCCGAGCGCATGCTGTTATCCAGCGACACATTGGCCTGCACGAACGACGCACCGTCGCTGGCCACGGCTTCGAGGCGCCGATTGATCAGTTCCAGCGCGACCATGTCGGCCAGCCGCATCTGGTTGAAGACGATCGTATCTTCGTTGAACACCCATGGCCGCAGATAAGCGAGGCCGACGCTATAGGGCACGCTCGGCTCGACGATCACCTTGGTGGCCGGGGCGGAGGGATCGGGCTTGCCGAAGTCGGGCAGCGGCGTCGCGCGGCCCTTGGCCTTCCAGCCGGAGAAATGCGCGCGGACCATCGCTTCGAGCGCGGCCGGCTCCATGGACCCGGAAATGGCGATCACGGTGCGATCGGGGCGATACCAGCGGTCGTGGAAGGCGCGCAGGGCTTGCGGCGTCGCCTTGAGCAGCGTCTGCTCGGTGCCGATGGGGCTGTGGCTGGCGAGGCGCTGGCCGGCGAAATAGAAGGCGCGGATCTCGTCACCCAGCCGGGCGCCGGGGCCAAGGCTCTCGCGCCGCTCGGCGAGGATGACGGCGCGTTCGGCCTCCACGGGCACCTTGCTGATGTTGGGCTGCTGCATCATGCCGGCGAGAATGCGCAGGCTCTCGTCAATGCCTTCGTTCGTCGCGCGCGGCAGATCGAGCGCGTAGGTGGTGCCGGTTGGCGTGGTCTGCGCGTTGCTGTCGCTGCCGAACTCGGCGCCCAGCCGCTGCCAGATCCGCTTCGATTCGCCATCGGGCACATCGCGCGATCCGCGGAAGGAGAGATGCTCGATGAAGTGCGCAAAGCCGGCTTCGGCAGGCTCTTCCATCAGCGAGCCGACATCCACCCGCACGCGGATCGATACCTGTCCGGCCGGCACATCGTTGCGGCGGACCGCATAGCGCAGGCCGTTGTCCAGCACGCCGAACTGCCATGCCGGGTCGATGGGCACGTCGCTCTTCTCGTAGAGCCACGGGCGCTCGGCCGGAACGGTGGGCTTGAGCGTCGGCTCGCCCGCCTTGGATTGCGGCTGAAGAAGGCCGGGCACCTCGCCCTGTGCGGCCAGTGGCGCCGAAGCGATCAGGCCGAGGACAACGGTTGCGGAAACGATGGGCCGGAAGATATCGGAAACGGTCATGATGCCAGTCTATTGCCCATTGCGTGTGGGGTCACCCTGAAACTCAGGGCAATGATGGTCGGGCGGAATGCCGGCCTTGGCGGAAGATGAGCGCGCGGGTTGGTTGCGCGTACAGGCGGTCGGTCGGCACGCCGCAGGTATCGCATCCCAGCCTGAACGCCAGATGACCGCGCTTGCGGCGAACAGCTGGAAAGGTCGCTGCCCGCAAATCCTCCCAGGCATTTGGCATTTGGCGGCGCGCCCCTATCTACCAAGCCGACGACCCACTCTGAACCCTGGAGTTACCGGCTATGCCTGGCATTGGCGACGCACTTTTTCGGCCTTTTCAGTTCAAATCGCTTTCCCTCCCCAATCGCATCGTGATGGCGCCGATGACGCGGGCGAAGGCCCCCGGCGGCATCCCCGGCGAGCCCAATGCGGATTATTACCGGCGGCGGGCCGAGGGCGGGGCAGGGCTCATTCTCTCGGAAGGCACGGTGATCGACCGGCCAGCCTCGCGCAACGATCCGGGCATTCCCTTCTTCCATGGCGAGGCGGCGCTTGCCGGCTGGGCGGGAGTGATCGAGGCAGTCCATACCGCCGGCGGGCGGATGGGGCCGCAGCTCTGGCATACCGGCTCGACTCGCACCGGTAGCGGCTGGGAGCCGGACGCTCCGGTGGAAAGCCCCTCCGGTCTGCTCGCGCCCGGCGAACCGCGCGGCGTGGCGATGACCGAGGAGGATATCGCCGATACCGTGGCGGCCTTCGCCAAGGCAGCCGCCGACGCCAAGCGCCTCGGCTTCGATACCATCGAGATCCACGGCGCCCATGGCTATCTGATCGATCAGTTCTTCTGGTCTGGCACCAATGTTCGCGAGGATCGCTATGGTGGGTCTACCATCCGCGAGCGGGCGCGCTTCGCCGGTGAGGTTGTCGCCGCCATTCGCGCGGCCGTCGGGCCAGATTTCCCGGTGATCCTGCGCGTCAGCCAGTGGAAGCAGCAGGATTATTCCGCCCGGCTGGCCGCGACGCCTGCCGAGATGGAGGACTGGCTGCAGCCGCTGGTGGATGCCGGCGTCGATATCCTCCACTGCTCGCAGCGCCGCTTCTGGGAGCCTGAATTCCCGGAGATCGACGGCGAGGCCGGCCTCAATTTTGCCGGCTGGGCCAAGAAGTTGACCGGCGTGCCGACGATCAGCGTCGGGTCCGTGGGGCTCTCCGGCGAGTTTCTGGCGGCCTTCGGCGGCGAAAGCTCGACCAGCGTGGAGCTTAATCGCCTGATCGAGCGGATGGAGCGCGACGAATTCGACCTCATCGCCGTAGGCCGCGCGCTGATCAGCGATCCGCAATGGCCCCGCAAGGTGCAGCAGCAGGACTGGAACGACCTCAAGGGTTTCAGTCCGGCGGACCTGCAGGAACTCGTCTGAGCAGGGGAGGGCGCGCCACGTCTACGGCGCGCTCTTCCAGCCTCGGCTTTGCGATCTACGTTGCTGGAAGGATGGTAGCGGAGGAGGGACTCGAACCCCCGACACGCGGATTATGATTCCGCTGCTCTAACCGGCTGAGCTACTCCGCCCCAAGGGCTTGCTGCCGCCTTGCGGCGTCAGGCCGGCGCGCTATACGCAGGCGAAATCGGATGGTCAATGGTTGACCGTTCGATTGCGGCACCTTCGTTTCTCTGGCAAGGCCGCGGGGTAATTTGCATTGGGGAGATGACGTGCAGCATTTCGACTGCTTGATCGTGGGGGGAGGCCATGCCGGTGCACAGGCGGCGATCCTGCTTCGCCAGCTCAAATATGAGGGGTCCGTGGGCCTGATCGGCGATGAGCCGGAATTTCCTTATGAACGCCCGCCGCTGTCCAAGGACTATCTGGCCGGCGAAAAGACCTTCGAGCGTATCCTGCTGCGCCCGGCCAACTTCTGGACGGATCAGGCGATTTCGCTGTTCCTCGGGGAGCGGGTCAAGACGATCGATCCGGTCGCGCATCAGGTGGTCACGGCCAAGGGTACGGAATTTTCCTATGGCAAGCTGATCTGGGCGGGTGGTGGCTCGGCCCGGCGGCTGTCCTGTCCGGGCTCGACGGCGAGCGGCCTGTTCACCGTGCGGTCGCGCGCCGATGTCGATGGGTTGATGGCCATTCTGCCCACGGCGGAGCGGTTCGCCATCGTCGGCGGCGGCTATATCGGCCTTGAAGCGGCGGCAGTGCTTAGCAAGCTCGGCAAGCAGGTCACGCTTCTGGAGGCCCAGGAGCGGCTGCTGGCGCGCGTCGCCGGGCCGGAACTGTCCGACTTCTTCGCGCAGGAGCATCGCGCCCATGGCGTGGACGTGCGCCTCTCGGCCTCGGTGGATGCCATCGAGACCGGCGATCAGGGCCAGGCCACCGGCGTTCGGCTGGCCGATGGCGAGGTGATCCCGGCAGATGCGGTGATCGTCGGGATCGGCATCGTGCCGGAGACCGGGCCGCTGATTCTCGCGGGGGCGAGCGGCGGCAACGGCGTGGATGTCGATCAATATTGCGAGACCTCGCTGCCCGACGTCTACGCGATCGGCGATTGCGCCGCGCATGAGAACCGCTTTGCGGCGGGGCGCCGGATGCGGCTCGAATCGGTGCAGAACGCCAATGATCAGGCGCGCACGGCCGTGCAGCATATCATGGGCAACCCCGCTCCTTATGAGGCGGTGCCGTGGTTCTGGTCGAACCAATATGATCTGCGCTTGCAGACCATCGGTCTGTCGCTGGATTTCGACGAGTGCATCGTGCGCGGCGATCCGGCTTCGCGCAGCTTCTCGGTTGTCTATCTGCGGCAGGGGCATGTCATCGCGCTCGACTGCGTCAACCGCACCAAGGATTATGTCCAGGGCCGCGCCCATGTCGTCGCCGGGAGCCGCCTGGACCGGGCGCAACTGGCAGATGGCGAAATTCCGTTGAAAGAGGTCGGCGTCGCCTAGCGGCTGAGGTCGGGCGCGTCCGAGGGGGACAAGCCCACGGTGCCCACCGGCCTGATCTTGCGCAGCAGATCGATCAGCAGCTGTTGCTCCTGTGTATCGAGATGCGCCAGAAGCTGGGTTTCGTGGCGGTGGATGCGTGCGGCGGCCTCGGTGAAGGCGGCGCCGCCCTTGTCCGTCAGCGTGAGGGAAAACGCCCTGCGGTCCGAGGTCGAAGGCCGACGCGTCACGAAATCGAGCGCGACGAGCTGATTGACCAGCGTCACCATATTGGTGCGCTTGATGCCGAGCGCTGTGCCCACCCGGCCCTGGCTGATGCCGGGATTGGCGGAGACGACCGACAACACAGCAAAGAGCACTTGCCGCATGTCGCTATCGGCAAAGGTGCGGGAGAAGTCGGCAGACATTACCGCGAAGGCGCGGCGAAGATGATAGCCGGCCAGATCGCCCAGAAGACCGAGCGAGAGAGCATCGGATGGTTCGGCAGATTGGTCTATGGCTCCCCTCCTCATGCTTGCGGTCCCCTCATGGCTGAGGGTTACCGCCCGAAAATCATTTCCCAGCTAACGGTGTGTTGCGCGTAAATCACAGCCCCGCACTGATTGTTATGTCGCATTGCTAGTTGCGCATGGTGGGCTTATTTTTCCCGGCCAGGTCAATGCCCTGCGGGGCACGCGCGGCCTCGCTGCGCCGACCAAGAAACCACAGGGAGGATATCATGAAAGCCCCATTTCTCATTGGCGCAGCGCTCGGCGCGCTGATCTCCACGCCGCTCTTGGCGCAGGATACGGCCGCGACCCAGACGCCCCAGGCGATGGATACGGAATCGGAAGCCGGCACGATCATCGTGACCGCGCGTCGCCGGGCCGAATCCCTGCAGGATACGCCTGTCGCGATCTCCGCCTTCGATGCGCAGGTGCTCGAAGATCGCCAGATCAACCAGACGTCCGATCTCGAGACGATCACGCCCAACCTCCAGTTCAAGACGGCCGGCCAGCTCTCCGGCAACTCCGCCGCGACGGTGGTGTTCATCCGCGGCATCGGCCAGCTCGATCCCACGGCGGCGGTCGATCCGGGCGTGGGCATCTATCTGGATGAAGTCTATGTCGGCCGCGCTGTCGGTGGCGCCATCGACTTCGGCGATATCGCCGGCGTTGAAGTGCTGCGCGGCCCGCAGGGCACGCTCTTTGGTCGCAACACGATTGGCGGCGCCATTCTCGTGCGCACCAAGCAGCCGGAGCTGGGCCGGTTCGGCGCGGATGTGCGTCTGCGCCTTGGCTCGGACAGTCTGATGGAAGGCTTTGCCGCCCTCAACATTCCGCTGGGCGACACATTGGCGGCGCGCGTCTCGGGCGGTTTCCGCAAGCGCGATGGCTATGTGATCCGCGAATATGATGGCATCGATCTCGGCAATGACGATAGCGCGACGCTGAATGGCGCGCTCTATTGGGAAGCCAGCCCGGACATCAAGGTGAACATTCGCGGTGACTACACCAAGCGGGACGAGAACGGGGCGCCGTTCGTCTTCGCCGGCGTGAACCGGAACGCACCGGTCGCGGCGATCGCGAGCGTGGCTGCCGGCTGCCCCGGCGCCACCATTCCGTTCGCCCCGCTCACGCCGGGCGATCCGCGCTTCGGGGCGCCGAACGTGCCGCAGATCAACGATGCCCGCTGCGCCAACAATTTCCAGAACAAGGGCCCGTTCGTCAATGGCGGCACGGCACCGGTGCTGAGCACCTCGGAGGTCTGGGGCGTCTCGGGAACGGTCACCGCGAATGTGACCTCCAATGTCCTGCTCAAGTCGATCAGCGCCTATCGCTCCACCCAGTCGCGCGGCGTGCGCGATGCGGACAATACCCCGCTGCTGCTGATCACCACGGATGTGGGCTCGCAGTCCGACCAGTATAGCCAGGAACTCCAGCTGCAGTATGAATCGCCGGTGCTCAACGGCATCATCGGTGGCTATTACTTCAATGAGAAGACCAACGAGCGGGCGACCGTGCCGCTGGCCTTCCCGCCGTCGCCGCCGGTGATCGGGTCCCTGCTGGCAGGCGGCCCCGGCTCGCGCGACCTGCAGGTTTCTGATCTGGAAACGGATTCCATCGCGGTATTCGGCGAGCTTTCGGTCAAGCCGATCCAGAATCTCGAGATTTCTGGCGGTTTGCGCTACACGCGGGACAAGAAGAAATATCACGGCATCGTGTTCAACCTGTTCCCAGCCACGCTGCCGGACCCGGATCCGCTGCCGACGCTGGCGATCCCGCAGGGTGGCCCGCTGTTCATCTATCCGGGCCCCTATTCGCAGAGCTTCTCTGCGCTGACCGGCTCGGCGAGCGTGCGCTATTCGTGGACGCGCAATGTCAGCACCTACATTTCCTACTCGCGCAGCTTCAAGTCGGGCGGCTTCAACACGCGCTACAATGCGGCGCCTCCGGGCAATGTGCCGACGCCGTTCGACGAGGAGAAGGTGGATAGCTACGAGATTGGCGCCAAGTTCGATTTCGGCGATTTCCGCTTCAACGCGGCGGCTTTCCAGGCGGATTACAGCAATATCCAGCTGATCTTCCGTCAGGGTGTCGTGCCGCTGCTGTTCAACGGCGGCAAGGCGCGTATTCGCGGGCTTGAAGGCGAGCTGAGCTATCATCCGCGCGCTTACGGCCTGCGGATCGACATCGCGGCGAGCACGCTCAACGATGAGATCCTGAGCATCACGCCTGTTCCGGGCGCGACGGCGACGGTTCAGCCGGGCGATGACCTGCCGTTCACGCCCTCCTTCCAGGGCAATTTCGGCATCGGCTATGAGATCCCGCTCAACGACGACGTGACGCTGACGCCTCGCTTCGACGGCAATTACAGCGCCAGCCTCAAGTTCATCACCGGCAGCGTGCCGGAGATCGAGCAGGACGGCTATTTCGTCGGCAATGCCTCCGTCACGCTGGCTAACAAGGCGACCGGTTGGAAGCTGACCGGTGGCGTGCAGAACCTGTTCGACGAGCTGTATCTGGTGCAGGGCAATGCGTCGCTCGGCACGCTGGGTTATGCGGAGAAGATCTACGCTCGTCCGCGCAGCTGGTATGTGCAGGCGTCGATCTCGTTCTGATTGTGACGAAACGGCGGGCAAGGCCCGGCTGATGCAGCGGCCCGCTTCGTGATGAAGCGGGCCGTTTCGTTTGTGGTAACGATCAGCGACGAAAGCGGTGCTGGCTCAGGGCAGACCAGGGGCCGCCTTCATAAACCCATACCGCAAGGCCGGCGATGCCAAGAGGGGCAGGGCGGATCTGTGTCCGCAACAGCGCCAGCGTCTCCTTCGCGACAGAGGGAGCGACCTTGTTCTGGACCGTGATGTGAAGGCGCTTGAGCGCGCGGTCCTGCGGAATGAGGTGTCGCTCAAACCGCTCGGCGATCATGGCGCGTATGTCGAGAAGCTCGTCACTCTCCACCGCCAGCGCGACAAGACCGCCTGACCCGAACGGCGCGCCCAGACTGGCCGGGGGCGCGGGACGATCGACTAGGCCCTTCAGCATCGTCCGCAGTTCGGCATGCAGGGACGGCGGGAGATGGTGGAACAAGGTGATGTGCGCCGGCACCTGATTGCGGCCGGCTGGATAATGGGTCTGCCGCAGCCGGTCGGCCCAAGCTTGGTCCGCGCTCCTCAAATGGGCGGTGACGATGAGGGGGCCGCGCGGCAGTTCGAGGACAGTTTGCGTCATGTCAGAACCGGGCTAAAGTGGCCGTGCAACAAGCCATGGGGAGGTGGTGTGTGATGACGGGTGAGGGGGACCATCGCAGCCGGAGCATGTCGCAGATTCCGGCTATTCTGTTTCTGATATGGACCCTGATCGGAATCGCCGCCTTCATTGTCCAATCGACCGCCAATCTCGAAGAGCTGGCGATGGCCGATTCCTATCAGGCGGAAATCTGGGCCAACATGCCGCGCTGGGCCTGGCTGAGCTACGGCGTGGCCGTCGCCGCCGCGTTTGCCGGCGCCGTTGCCCTTTTGGCACGGCGCGCCGCCGCCGTCTGGTTCTCGCTCATCGCGCTGATCGCCATATTGGTCCAGTTCAGCTACTCCTTCCTCGGCACCGATCTGCTGGCAGTCAAGGGCGCGAGTGCGGCGCTGTTCCCGGCCTTCATCGTGCTGATTGCGATGCTGCAACTGGGCTATGCGCTGCGGTTGCGGAGCAGGGGTTTGCTCCGCTGAGCAAAGCTCACATTTCGCCGCGTTGACGGCGGATGTCATACCATTTGCGCACGTTCGCATTGTGCTCGGCCAGCGTCTCCGCGAAGATATGCCCGCCCTTGCCATCCGCGACGAAGTAGCGCGCTTTCGTTGCCGCCGGCCGCAGCACGGCCTCGATGGAACTGCGTCCCGGATTGGCGATCGGCCCCTTGGGCAAGCCGGTCATTGCATAGGTATTATAGTCGTTCACCGCGCGGATCTCCGACTGGAGGATGCGGCGGCCAAGCGGCTTGCCCTTGGTGATCGGGTAAATGATCGTGGGGTCGGCCTGCAGCATCATACCCTCGCGCAGGCGATTGGCGTAGACACCGGCCACCGTGGGCCGCTCGGCGGGGATGGAGGTTTCCTTCTCCACGATGCTGGCGAGGGTGACGGCCTGCGCAGGTGTCTTGACTGGCGTTGCAGCCGAGCGTTTGGGCCACTGCGCGGCAATGAAGCTCGTCATTGCGGCCTGCATCCGTCCAAGCACTGCCGCGCGGGTCTCGCCCTTCTGGTAGCCATAGCTGTCGGGCATCACCGAGCCCTCCTCGGGCACGGGAATGTCTCCGGTCAGCTCGTCATTGGCCATCAGCCGCTCATGCACGAGGATGGAGGGCATGCCCTCTGGGATGGTGACGAGGTGGACGAGGGTTTTGCCGCTCTGGAGAATGCCCAGAATGTCAGCGCTGCTCGCTCGTCGGGGGATGCGATATTCGCCCGCCTTGATCGACCCATCCGGCCCCAGCACCCGCGCGCGGGCAAGGAAGGCGGTGGCGGAGCCGATGGCGCCTTGCGCTTCCAGCTCGTCGGCCGCCTTGCGCAGCGTCGCGCCCTCGGGAACGATGATCGTCGCGTCGGCCCCAAGCGGGCCGGGCCTCGACCAGCCATGGACGAAGAGAAGCGCCGCAGCGGCCAGTCCGGCCAGCAGCAGAGCAGCGACCGTGAGGACGATGCGGCGCATTGCGGCCGTCAGAGAGCCTTGAGCACAAGGCTGGCGTTGGTGCCGCCAAAGCCGAAGCTGTTGTTGAGCACGGCCTTGACCTTCCGCTGCTTTGCCGTGTGCGGAACGAGGTCGACACCCTGGCAGCTGTCGCTGGGATCATCCAGGTTGAGCGTGGGCGGCACGATCTGGTCGCGCATCGCCAGGATGCAGAAGATCGTCTCGACCGCGCCGGCACCGCCGAGCAGATGGCCGATGGCCGACTTGGTGGACGACATCGACATGGTCTCCAGTGCGGGACCGAACAGCCGCCGCACTGCGCCAAGCTCCAGCTCGTCGCCGAGCGGGGTGGAGGTGCCATGGGCGTTCACATAATCGATGTCGGCGAGCGAAAGCCCGGACCGGCGCATGGCCATTTCCATCGCGCGATAGGCGCCAGAGCCTTCCGGATGGGGTGCCGTCACGTGATAGGCATCGCCCGAGAGGCCGTAGCCTAGGATTTCGGCATAGATCTTCGCGCCGCGCGCCTTGGCGTGCTCATATTCTTCGAGCACGACCACGCCGGCACCTTCGCCCATGACGAAGCCATCACGCGCTTGATCCCACGGGCGGCTGGCACGCCAGGGTTCGTCACGAAATTCGGTCGAAAGGGCACGCGCCTGACCGAAGCCGGCAATGCCGATCGGGCAGATGGCGCTTTCCGCGCCGCCGGCGAGCATCACATCGGCATCGTCGAGCGCGATCATCCGCGCCGCGTCGCCGATCGAGTGAACGCCCGTCGCGCAGGCCGTAACGACGGCGTGATTAGGGCCCATCAGGCCATATTTGATCGAGACCTGACCGGAGATCAGGTTGATCAGGCGACCGTGGACGAAGTGCGGGGAGACCCGCTTGGGGCCCTTATGCTCCAGCACCAGCGATTCGCTCTCGATGCCCGGCAGCCCGCCAATGCCCGAACCGATCGAACAGCCGGTGCGCAGACGCTCGGCTTCGCTCATCTCAGTCAGGCCGGCATCTTCTATGGCCTGGCCGGCCGCGTCGATGCCATAGACGATGAACGGATCGACCTGACGCTGGACCTTGTGATCCACGCGCTTGTTCGGGTCGAAGCCGAATTCATGATCCGGGGCCTTCACTTCGCAGGCGTAATTGGTGTGGAAATCGGTCGCGTCGAAACGGGTGATCGTTTCCGCGCCCGACCGGCCGGCGATGATGTTCTTCCAGCTTGTCTCCACGTCGCCGCCAAGGGGCGAAACCATGCCGAGACCTGTTACGACGACACGACGCATTTCACTCTCCTGATCCAGTCACCCGGCCAGTTGCCCGGAACGCCGGGCGCTGATCAAACACGAACGGCCCTCCCATGGCGAGTCAAACCCGCAACCGGAGAGCCGTATCCATGTGTATTCACTGGCCGGTGCATGTCCGCGACGAGGCCGCGAACCGGGCTCCCGCTATCTTACTGCTTGCCGTCGATGAAATCGATCGCGTCCTTGACGGTGGCGATCTTCTCGGCAGCATCGTCGGGGATTTCGACGCCGAACTCTTCCTCAAAAGCCATGACGAGCTCGACGATGTCGAGGCTGTCAGCGCCCAGATCGTCGATGAAGCTCGCGTCTTCGGTCACCTTGTCCGCCTCGACGCCGAGGTGCTCGACGACGATCTTCTTCACGCGATCCGCGGTCTCACTCATGAGAGGTCCTTTGCTTTACTTTGGTCTTCAATCTGGAGATGCCCTAGAGCCTAGGGCGGGGCGTGACAAGAGGCTAGCGATAGCGGGCGCAATTGCCCCGTGCGCGGCGCCTTTCCGTCCACTCGCAGCGTTGCGCGGCGTCGGAAGACGTAGCGAATCTGGTGGCGTCCCTCGCAAAATTGCTTTGCGCGCGATGCACTCACGCCCATATGCGCGGACACGATCAAGACAATCCGAGGATCTCTCCTGATGAGCGACTATGACTTCGACCTGTTCGTAATCGGTGCCGGATCGGGCGGCGTGCGGGCTTCGCGCATTGCAGCGGCGCATGGTGCCAAGGTCGCCGTGGCGGAGGAGCACAAGGTCGGGGGGACATGCGTGATCCGGGGCTGCGTGCCCAAGAAGCTGCTCGTCTATGGCGCGCATTTCGCCGAGGACATTAAGGATGCCCGCCGTTTCGGCTGGGATATTTCGGACTGCAGCTTCGACTGGCCCACCCTGCGCGACAATGTGATCGGGGAGGTCTCCCGGCTCGAAGGGCTCTATCAGCAGACGCTCGACAATAACAAAGTGACGACTTTCCACGAGCGCGCGACGGTGGAGGGGCCTCATGAGGTGCGGCTGGCCAGCGGCAAGCTGGTGACCGCCAAGGTCATCCTCATCGCGGTCGGCGCCTGGCCGAATGTGCCCGATGTGCCCGGTGCGGAGCTGGGGATCACCTCCAACGAGGTCTTCCATCTGGAAAAGATGCCCAAGCGCGTTGCGATCTTCGGCGGCGGTTATATCGCCAACGAGTTCGCCGGCATTTTTCACGAGTTCGCCTGTCAGGTGACGGTGGTGCTGCGTGGCGACCAGATCCTGCGCGGCTATGACGAGCAGATTCGCGACCGGCTGCTGCAGATCAGCATGGCCAAGGGCATCAACTTCCGCTTCAACGCGCCGCTCGAAAAGATCGAGAAGCAGGAGGATGGCTCCCTCAAGGTCTTTATCGATGGTGGCGATCCGATCGAGACCGATCTGGTGCTGTTCGCCACCGGCCGCAATCCCAAGATCGGCGGGCTGGGCCTGGACAAGGTTGGCGTGGAAACGGCGAAGGGCGCGATCAAGGTCGACGAATATAGCCGCACCAACGTCGAGAGCATCTACGCAGTCGGCGACGTGACCGACCGGGTGCAGCTCACCCCGGTGGCGATCCGTGAAGGCCATGCCTTCGCCGACACCGTGTTCGGCGGCAATCCGCGGACGGTGGATTATGGCTGCATTCCATCCGCCGTGTTCAGCCATCCGCCAATCGGCGCTGTCGGCATGACCGAGGGCGAGGCACGCAACACGCTGGGCGCGGTCAAGGTCTATACCTCCGACTTCCGGCCGATGAAGAACACGCTGGCCAATCGCAACGAGCGCAGTCTCTACAAGCTGATTTGCGAGGAAACGACCGGGCGGGTGGTCGGCATCCATATGATCGGCCCGGATGCCCCCGAGATCCTCCAGGCTGCGGCCATCGCGGTGAAGGCGGGCCTGACCAAGGACGATTTCGACGCCACCGTCGCGCTGCACCCCAGCATGGCGGAAGAGCTGGTGCTGATGCGCTGAAGGTTTAGGCCGGCACGCGGTTCAGCCGATGCTGTAGGGAATGACGTGCCGGCCATCCCTCTCGACATGGATCGGGCGGTCGATGGGCGGGAAGGCGCGCTGCGGGCAGCCCTCGCGCGGGCAAAGGCGACAGCCCGGCCCGATCGGGGTGACTGCGGTATCATCGGCGAGGTCCAGCCCGTCCGCCCAGGCGAGATGGGCGGCATAATCGCGTTCGCAGGCGAGCACGATGGCATGGCGACGGTCTGGCCGTGCGATGGCGCGGGCAAGCAGGATATAGTGCACGCCATCGGGCATTTCCGCGCGCTCCGCACCGCTGTAATCAGCACGGGTCGGGGCCTCGTGCAACCTCAGGCGGGGGCAGAGCGGGCCATAGCTGCCAAAGTCCAGCCGCGTGGCGCTATGCCGCTTGGTGATGTTGCCGGCCGGATCAATGCGACAGAAGAAGAAGGGAATGCCGCGCTGTCCCGGTCGCTGTAGCGTGGCGAGCCGATGCGCGACCTGCTCGATGCTTACGCCAAACCGCGCCGCCAGCGCATCCACATCATGGCGGAGCGTCCGGGCCGTCTCGCGGAACAGGCCATAAGGCATGAGCAAGGCGGCAGCGCCATAATTGACGAGCGCGTGATGCAGCAGGGCATCGGCAGGCGCGCCGACCGGATGCTGGGCGATGACCCCGCGCATCGTGGAATCGGCCAGCCCGCGCAAATGCACGATATGGCTGGCGAGTTGGAAGGCGATGCTCGCGGCGGGCAGGCGGTCATTGACGTGCAAGGTCCGGCCATCGGGGGAGGGCGCGCGCAACAGCGTGGTCTTGAGTGGTTCGCGACTGACGGTGCAATCATGCTCGTCGCGCAGTGCCGCGCTGAGCGTCGCTAAGGTGCCTTCCGCATCGGAGCGCGCGCCGATGCTGAGCTGCGTGGCGAGATCCTCGGCGGCGGTGTCCAGATCATGGAAATAATTGTCGAACAGCCGCAGCCGATCGCTCACCTGATCGAAAGTCGCGCGTGCGCCCGGCAGCAGGCCGTTACCAAGCGCCTGTTCGGCCATGGCCAGCCGACCTTCGGTCTGTCGGAGCGCGTGATGCAACTCGACATAGCGCGCTGCAAATTCGGGGTATTGAACATGCAGCCGCTCGGTCCGCTCGGGATCGGGAGGCGGTGAGCGATGGCCGGGATTGGCGAGCGCCCAGTTGAAGGCGCCGAGCAACTGCTCCTCAGGCCGGGCATCGAAATCGGACCAGTCGAGCGGAAAGGCCGCCGCCAGCGCGGCCTTTACCCGTGCGGTCAGGGGACGGTCGTTATTCTCCAGTTGCGAGAGATAGGAGACGGAGATGCCCAGCAGCCGCGCCATGTCCGCCTGATCGAGCCGGCTCTGCAGACGCAGGTCGCGCACTTTCTGGCCAACGAACAATCTGTTTCCGCGTGGCAAGGACTGTCTCCGGGGTACGAGTCGGGGTGAGGGATCGCCGCACTGGCCGGGACAGTGGGCACGATCCGCAAATTTTTCATCCGCGGGTTAGCGCCTGTGCCGATAAACCAGGACGTCCTTCAAGACGCCCGCACCGTAGCGGAACCAGCTCATTTCGCAATTCCGCAAATTGCTGCTCGTGTTTGCCGATCCATACTCGCTCTGGCGCGACGCTTGCCGCGCGCGGGTACGATGCTAGCCTGCGCCCAGTCAGAACAGCGGTCGGCAACCGCGCCGCAAGGGAGGATCGATTGAGCGAGATCGTGCTGTCCACGCTGGACGATGGGGTGCTGACCCTTGCCCTTAACCGCCCCGAGCGGCTCAATGCCCTTTCCACCGGCCTGCTGGCAGACCTGACCCGCAAGCTCGATGAGGGCGTGCGTGCAGGTGCGCGGGCCGTGTTGATCACCGGGACGGGCAGGGCGTTCTGCTCCGGCGCGGATCTGGCCGATAGCGAAGGCATGGGCGCCGATCTCGGGGAGACCCTGGCGACCTATTATCATCCTCTGTTCCTGCGGTTGGCCGGCCTCGATATCCCGGTGGTGAGCGCGATCAACGGGCCGGCTGTCGGCGCTGGCGTTGCCTTGGCGCTAGCAGCGGACATCGTGGTGATGGCGCGCTCTGCCTATCTGCAGCTTGGCTTCGTCAATATCGGGCTCGTGCCCGATGCTGGCGCGACATGGCTGGTCGCGAAGAGCGCCGGGCGCGCCAAGGCGCTGGAATTGGCGCTTCTTGGTGAGCCGATGAGCGCTCGGGAGGCGCAGGACGCCGGACTGGTCGCCCGCGTGACCGACGACGAGAGGCTCGGCGAAACCGCACGCGGTCTTGGCCTCAAACTCGCGCAGGGGCCGACCCGCGCCATCGGCATGATCCGTAAGCAGGTCGCTGCCGCACTCAATCACAGCCTGTCGGAGACGATGGGCATCGAAGCCGCCAATCAGGCAGCGGCCGGCCACAGCGCGGATTTTCAGGAGGGCGTCGCGGCCTTTCTGGAGAAGCGGGTGCCGCGCTTTCAGGGGGATTGAGCGAGAAACGCTACGGAATTCGGCTCGTCGGTCGAGCCGAAAACTGCGATTTTTCTTTGCGTCATCTTTCCTGCTTTGTGAGCACCATTTGATCGATCTGACGATAGCCCGTTCGTTTCGTCCTATGGCAACGTTTTACTAACCTTTGAACGCTTAGCACTCTCCTAAACTCAGAGACGATTGGACGGCGTGGAGAGCTTTTACCATCTGGTCGTGGTTGATCAGCAGATTCGGGGCATGCTGATCATTGTGGCGATTTGCGGGTCTGGCATTTTAACGGCCACGGCCATTCTCGGTCATACGTTCAACATGAAATCGCAGAGCGTACGTCGGGCCTGGCTTGTGCTGGCGGGGTTGGTGACGGGCGTTTCGTTTTCAGCGATCCTGCTGACAGGGGTTGCGGCCTTGGGTGCGCGTGCCGGAACGACTACCGGGCCTGACATGGATCGTATCATCGTCGAAGGCGTGGCCAGTCTGCTCTTCATGACCGCCCTTGTTCTGGCCTGGCGTGGATTGATGGGTGGCAGTGCGGCATCGGCGGATGACGGCCAGCTTGCCGAGGCGCTCGATGAACTAGCCCATGTGCAAGCGCATCATCGCGCCTATGTCGAGCTCAATCCCCAGATCGCCTGGATGGCCGATGCGGAGGGACGCATCACCGAAATTGGCCCACTTTGGGCTGAACAGGTGGGCCTCGATCTAGAGGCCGGGCTAGGATATGGATGGACGCAGGCCGTTCATCCTGATGACCTTCCGACCGTTCAGGCCTTATGGGCGGACGTTGTCAAAAATCAGTCGGATGCCGCCGATGTCCGCTATCGCATCCGCATGGCGAACGGGATGTACCGCTGGTACCGGGCGCGCGCACGGCCTCACCGGGGTGAAGATGGCAAAGTCCTCGCCTGGTATGGCACGCTGGAAGACATTCACGACCATGTGATCGCCGAAACCGCGCTCAGGCAGAGCGAGGAGCGCTACCGCCTGGCGGCAGAAGCTGGGAACGACGTCATATGGGATTGCTCCTTGCCCACCGGCATTACGACCTGGAGCGGGGCGTACAAAAAAGTCCTGGGTTATCCAGAACTGGAGCAGGCCACGCATTTCGATTGGTGGATCGAGCGTATTCACCCCGATGACCGGGAGCGGGTCCTCGCCAACCAGAGGCGGGCGCTGGAGAGCGGCCAGAAGTTCTGGCTCGAGGAGTTTCGGTTTCGCACCGCTAAAGGGACGTTCATCGATACCAAGGCGCGAAGTGTCATCGTGCGCGGCGACAAGGGTGTACCCGTCCGGCTTGTCGGGTCGATACTGGATATCACGAAGCAGAAGCAGGCCCAGGCCGAGCTGAACTGGGCTGCGTATCACGACCACCTTACGAGGCTCCCGAACCGGGCGCTCTTCGGCGTTCGTATTCAGGCCGCGATCGACGCGGCATGTGATTCCGGTGATCCGGTGGCGCTCATGATCCTGGATCTCAATGGATTCAAGGAAATGAACGATTCGCTCGGCCATGCCGCAGGCGACCGGGTGTTGGTGGAGGTCGCTCGGCGCCTGTCCTCCTGTATCCCCGAAGGGGCGACAGCGGCTCGGCTGGGCGGCGATGAATTTGCGATCATCTTGCCTGGCCTGTCTGCGGCGGACGAATATCGCGCGGTAGCGGACGCCTTGAAGCGCTGCTTTGAAGTGCCGGTGCAGATCGAAGAACTGCGCATTCCAGTGAGCTTTTCCGTCGGTGTCGCTGTCTGGCCGCGCGATGGCTTTGAGCCCGGGGATTTGTTGATCGCGGCGGACCTCGCTCTCTATGCAGCCAAGGCCGACATGCCCGGCTCCGTCCGGGAGTTCTCCCCGTCACTCAAGGTGGCATCCGAGAGGCGAACCCGCATGCTGGTCATGGCGCGCGCAGGGTTGGACGAGGACCGCATCGTGCCGTTCTACCAACCCAAGGTGAACCTCCAGACCGGGCAGATCGACGGCTGGGAAGCGCTGTTGCGGGTGGCCGAGAACGGCCAGGTTCTGCCGCCTGCCGCCATCGAGGCGGCGTTCTCGGATGCCGAAATGTCGGTGCGGCTGACCGACCGGATGATCTGCGGCATCTTTGCGGACATCGCGCGCTGGCGGGCCGATGGGCTGGAGCCGGGGCGGATCGCGGTCAACGTGTCCGCGGGCGACTTTCGCGCGCCGAGTTTGCCGACACGTCTTGAGGATGCCGCCCGGACCCATCGGCAGGGTCTTGCCCAGATCGACATCGAAGTGACGGAGACTGTGCTTATCGGGCAATTGGGGCCAGAAGTCGCGCGGATGCTCGAGGAACTGCGCGGCCTAGGCGTGATGGTCGCGCTCGATGATTTCGGCACGGGCTATGCTTCGCTCAGCCATCTCCAGCAATTTCCCGTCGACGTGATCAAGATCGACAAGTCGTTCATCGACAGGATCGAGGACAGCACGCCGGGCGCGACGGCCGTCATCGACGCCGTGTTGCAGATGGCCCGGCGCCTGGGGATGCAGACGGTCGCGGAAGGCGTCGAAACCATCGCGCAGGCCCGCTATCTCCGCGCGCGGGGCTGCACGCTGGGGCAGGGCTTCTTGTTCAGTAAGCCGGTTCCGGCGTCACAGGTGCCCTCACTGCTGCGAGGGAAAGCCTATGGTCACTGGGAGTTCGGCGGCGTCGGCTGACCAGCAGTCGGCGCGGTCGGCTCATCGCCCCCGCCCAGGGCCCGGTAGAGCCCGGCGGCACTGGAGAGCTCCTGACGCCGCAACTCCAGCAGTGCGAGCCGCGCAGCATAATCGCTGCGCTGCGCATCGAGCAGTTCCAGCCGGGCATCGACCCCGGCCTGATAGCGCAGGCGGGAAAGCTCGGCGCGCCGCGCGGCCGACTGGGCCACGCCCCGCTGGGCTTCGATCTGGCGGGTATAGGTCTCCCGCCCGGCCAACCCGTCTGCGACCTCGCGGAACGCAGACTGAATGGCCTTTTCGTAGTTTGCGATGGCGATCGACTTGCGAACCTTCGCCAGATCGAGCTGGCCCTGCAAACTGCCGCCGTTGAAGATCGATTGGGTGATCTGCGGCGTGAACGACCAGTTGCGGTTTGCGCTATCGAACAGGCTGTCCAGCGCCATGCTGGTGAAGCCGAACAGACCTGTGAGCGAAATGCGCGGGAAGAAGGCGGCGCGGGCGGCGCCGACATCGGCATTGGAGGCGACCAGCTCATGCTCGGCCTGACGGATGTCCGGCCGGCTGGCGAGCAGGGCGGAGGGCAGGCCGACCGGCAGCTGGGTGCGGATCGGCTGGTCCATGAGCGCGATGGGGGCGGGCAGGTCGGCGGGCAGGGGCGCCCCGACCAGCAATTGCAGCGCGTTGCGCGCCTCGGCCAGCATCCGCGTGCGCATCGCCTGATCGGCCTGGGCCTGACTCACCTGTCCCTCTGCCTGCGCAACATCGAGCCCGCTGACCTGCCGCGCCTGCTGGAGACGGCGAGTGATCGCGAGCGAATCCTGCCAGTCGCCCAGCGTGCGGTCGGTGAGGGCAAGCTGCTCCTCGGCGAGCCGTTCGGCCAGATAGGCATCGACGATCGACCCGATCAGCGCGATGCGCGCGGCACGGCGGCCTTCGTCAGTGGCGAGATAGCGCTCGAAGGCGGCCTCGCTCTGCGAGCGGAGGCGACCGAACAGATCGATCTCAAAGCTGGTCAGCGCAGCATTGGCGGAGAACTGGCTGAACTCCGCGCCAGCGCCCGTTTGAGCCGTGGTCGCCGAAACACGTTGCCGGGAATAAGCCGCGTTGGCGTCCAGTGTGGGCAATTGCGCGCCCCTGGCGACGCGGAACTGGGCGCGGGCCGCCTCGACGTTGAGGGTGGCAACGCGCAGGTCGCGGTTATTCTCCAGCGCCAGCTCGATGAGCCGCTGCAAGCGCGGATCGCCAAACATCTCGCGCCAGCCCAGCGCGGCGGCACTGGCTGCCTCTTCGGGAGAGGCGAGCGGGTAGACCGGCGCAACCGGGGCAGGCGGTGTCTCCAGCCGGGGGTTCATCGAGCAGGCGCTGGTCAGCAGCAACGCCGCGAGGGCAAATTTACGCATCTCAATTCTCCGATGCGGGGTAGGCGGCAGGCGTCTGCAATGAACCATCGACATGCTTCTTGCGCTTTTGCCGCTCGACCAGCTTCATCACCACCACGAAGAAGACGGGGACGAAGAAGATCGCGAGAATGGTGGCACTGATCATGCCGCCGAAGACGCCCGTGCCGATGGCCCGCTGGGTCTCCTTGCTCGCACCGCCCGCCAGCATCAGCGGAACGACGCCGAGCGTGAAGGCGAAGCTGGTCATCAGGATCGGCCGCAAGCGCAGGCGCGCGGCGTGCAACGCGGCGTCGACCGCAGACATGCCGTTGTCATAAGCGTGCTTGGCAAATTCCACGATCAGGATTGCGTTCTTGGCGCTGAGGCCGATGATCGTGATCAGGCCCACGTTGAAGAACACGTCGTTGGGCATGCTGCGCAGCGTGACCGCCAGCACGGCGCCGAGCACGCCGAGTGGGACGACCAGCATCACCGCCGCCGGGATCGCCCAGCTTTCGTACAGCGCGGCCAGCACCAGGAAGACGACCAGCATGGAGAGGCCCAGCAGCAGGATCGCCTGATTGCCAGCGAGCACTTCCTGAAGCGACTGACCGGTCCATTCGATGGCGAAGCCGGGCGGCAGCTGGCTCGCAAGACGCTCCATCTCCGCCATGGCCTCGCCGCTGGAGTGGCCGGGCGCGGGCTGGCCGGCAATGCGCATGGCGGGATAGCCATTATAACGCACCAGCTGCAGCGGCATGGTCTCCCAGCGCGGCGTGACCAGCTCCGAGAGCGGGACCGTGTTTCCGGCCGCGTTGCGGACATACAGCTTGAGCACATCCTCAAGGTTCATGCGGAAGGGGGCATCCGCCTGCACGATGACCTGCTGCATCCGGCCATTATTGGGGAAGTCGTTGACATAGGCCGAGCCCATGGCCCCGCTCAGCGTGGAGGTGATGGACTCGAAGGGCACGCCCATGGCCTGCGCCTTCTGGCGGTCGATCACCATCTCGACGCTGGTGCCGGGCATCAAGCCTTCCGGATAGACGCCGGCAAGGGCCGGGTTTTTCGCGGCCATGCCGAGCAGTTGGAACTGCGCGGCCATCAGGGCATCGAACCCACGGCCCGAGCGGTCCTCAAGGCGCGCGGAGAAGCCGCCGGTGGTACCGAGGCCATCGATGGAGGGCGGGATGAGGCTCATCACGAGCCCTTCGCGCACGCCGGCACCGGTGGCCTGATTTGCCGCGCCGGCCTCGCCAAATGCGGTCGCGCCGTCACGCTCGCTCCAATCCTTGAGCATCGTGAAGCCAAGGCCGACATTGGCGCCCGCGCCGGAGAAGCCCCAGCCCAGCACAGAGATGGTATCGGCGATGCCGGCGCGCTGCGCGGTGTGCTTCTCGAAGACTTCCAGCGCTTCCAGCGTCCGGCCGGACGTCGCGTCCGAGGGAAGCTGGAAGACGGTCATGAAATAGCCCTGATCTTCATCGGGCAGGAACGATGACGGAAGGTTTGTATAGCCGACGATCATAAGCACCACGATGACCGCGAAGCTCGCCATCATCCGCGCGCTGCGCTTCAGGGCGCGCGTTACCCAGTTGTGATAGCCGTGCGTCATCGTGTCGAACTTGCGGTCGAACCAGCCGAAGAAGCCCTTCTTGGTTTCATGGCCCGTGACCGGCTTGAGCAATGTCGCACAGAGCGCCGGCGTCAGGCTCAGGGCAAGGAAGGCCGAGAACAGGATGGAGACCGCCATGGAGATGGTGAACTGCCGGTAGATCGCGCCGACCGAGCCGCTGTAGAATGCCATTGGCACGAACACGGCGGTGAGGACGAGGCTGATGCCGATGATGGCGCCCGTAATCTCGCCCATGGCCTTGCGTGTGGCTTCCTTGGGCGGCAGCCCTTCCTCGGCCATGATGCGCTCGACATTCTCGACCACCACGATGGCGTCGTCGACGATTATGCCGATGGCGAGGACCATGCCGAACATAGTCAGCACGTTTACGGAATAGCCGGCCAGCATCATGACGGCGCAGGTGCCGAGCAGGGCGATCGGTGCGACGACGGCGGGAATGATGGTGTAGCGGAATTTCTGGAGGAAGACGAACATCACCAGGAAGACGAGCACCATCGCCTCGACCAGCGTCTCGATGACCTTCTCGATCGAGATCTTCACATAAGGCGCGGTGTCGAACGGAATGCGGTATGACATGCCGCTGGGCATGGCCCGCGCCAACTCGACCATGCGCTCATGCACGCGGGCGGAGGTGGAGACCGCATTGGCGCCGGGCGCGAGCTGGACGGCCATCAACGCCACGGGCTTGCCGTTGAGGCGCGTCTGGAACCAGTAGGACGCGGAACCAAGATCGACCCGGGCGACATCGCCCAGCTTCAGGGCGGAGCCATCCGTTCCGGCGCGCAGCACGATTTCGCGGAACTGCTCGGGGGTTTTCAGCTGGCCCTCGACGGTGATCGGAACCTTGACGCGCTGGCCTTCGGCAATCGGCTCGCCGCCCAGCACGCCGGGCGAAACCGGTGTGTTCTGTGCAGCAATCGCGGTCGTGATATCGCTCATCGCAATGTCGTAGGAGGCCAGTTTCGCCGGATCGACCCAGATGCGCATCGCGCGCTCGGCGCCGAAGAGCTGGACACGGCCGACGCCGGGGAGACGCTTGAGCTCCTCGACAACATAGCGCGCCGCATAATCCGACAGTTCCTCGAGGTTCTGCTGGCCGTTGGACGATTCCAGGCTCACCAGATTGAGGAAGTTGCGATTGGCGGAATCGACCTGAATGCCGAGTTGGCGGACGATCTGCGGCAAGCGCGGCTCGGCGGCTTTGAGCCGGTTCTGCACGTCGACCTGCGCCAGCTCCGGGTTGGTCCCCGGCTGGAAGGTCGCGGTGATCGTCGCCTGACCGGACGTATCCGTCGAGCTCTCGAAGTACAGCAGGTTGCGCACGCTTGAGAGTTCGCGCTCGATCAGGCTGACGACGCTGTCATTCAGCGTCTGCGGTGTGGCACCGGGATAGGTCGCGGTGATCTCGACGCTTGGCGGGGCGATGCTCGGGTAGCGCTCCAGCGACAGGCGCGGGATGGCGATGACGCCCGCAAGGATGATCGCGATGGCGACCACCCAGGCGAAAACGGGCCGATCGATGAAGAAACGGGGCATGGGTTCGCTTTCGTCTTCAGCGCGCGGCCGCGGCGGGCTTGGCGGCGGCTGCAGGGCGCCATGGCTTGGCCGAAACGGTGGCGCCGGGCTGGACCCGATCCTGCCCTTCGACAATCACGGTTTCACCAGCCTTGATGCCTTGCGTAATCAGGACGTTTCCGTCGCGCACATCCCCGGTCTGCACCGGCCGCAGCTCGACCTTGCCGTCTTTCCCAACAATCCGGACGCTGGCCTGACCGGCGGGATCGCGCAGCACGGCTTGCTGCGGCAGAGTCAGCGCACTGGGCAGAACCATGCGGGGCAGGCGCGCACGCACGAACATGCCGGGCAGCAGCGCCCGCGTGGGATTGGGCACCTCGACCCGGGCGATCACCTCGCCCGTGCCTGGATCGACGCTGATGCCGGAGAAGAGCAGGCGCCCGGTCGCCGCATAGGGCTTGCCCTCGGATGAGAGGATCTCCACGGGCGCGCCCTGGGCGGAATTGCCGGCACGCGCCGCCTCGCGCAGCGTTTCGAGGCGGGCGGCCGGCTGACGCACGTCCACATAGACGCGGTCAATCTGTTGGACGGTGGCGAGCGGTTCTGCACCGCCGACGGCGGCAAGGGCGCCCTCGGTCACCATGGACTGGTCGATCCGGCCACTGATCGGCGAGCGGATCGTGGCGAAGCCGAGATCGACCTGCTGGCGCGCCAGCGTGGCGCGGCTCTGGGCGAGGTCGGCAGCGGCCTGATCGCGCGCGGCGACGGCATCATCATAGGCCTGTCCGCTGATCGCATCGACCTTCACCAGCGGCGCCAGGCGCTCGGCCTGGATGCGAGCGCGATTGAGGGCGGCCTGTGCGCGCTGCACGGCGGCTGCGGCGCTCTGTGTATCCGCGCGGAACGGCGTCGCGTCGATCTGGAACAGGGGCTGGCCGGCCCGCACTTCGGAGCCCTGCTCGAACAGCCGGCGCTGGATGACGCCATTCACCTGCGGGCGGATTTCCGCCACACGGAAGGCCATCACCCGGCCCGGCAGTTCGTCCGCCACGTCGACGCGCGAGGGGGAGACCTTCACGACCGATACCTCTGGCGGCGGCGGCGAGGATGGGGTCTCACCTCCTGAGCAGGCGGACAATACAAGCGCCATCGACGCGATAACGATATAGGCGCCGGAGCGCCTGGGGGGGCATTTTGTCATCATGTCCGACTCTTGATTTTTGCTTGTCCGCGCTGGCCCTTTGGGACTGGCTTGTCGAGGCAGTGTTGGTCAAGTGTGGAGAAATTGTGGAGGCAGGTGGCCCCCCGTTTGGAACTGCGGTAACGGCTTGCAGGCAGAAGGATATGCTATGGATGCCGAAAACGCGCTCGTGCTGGTCGCGGAAGACGAACCGGAAATCGCCGATGTCATCGCCGCCTATCTGGAGCGGGAAGGCTTCCGGACGGTCCGTGCCGCCGACGGGCGAACCGCGCTGGAGTTGCACCTTGCGCTCAAGCCGGACCTCGTGATGCTCGATGTGCAGATGCCGCGGCTCAACGGCTGGGACGTGCTGGCCGAGTTGCGGCGTCGCGGCTCGACCCCCGTGATCATGCTGACTGCGCTCGATCAGGATATCGACAAGCTGCAGGCGCTGCGCATCGGAGCGGACGATTATGTCGTCAAGCCGTTCAACGCGCTGGAGGTGGCCGCAAGGGCGCGCGCCGTGCTGCGCCGGTCCGGCGGCAGCCGGGGCTCCACCCTGCGAGTGGGGCCGATCGAAATCGATATGGACAGCCATCTGGCCAGCGTGATCGTCGGGGACGATCCGCAACGCGTGAGCCTGTCTCTCACCCTCACCGAGTTCCGCATTCTTGCGCACATGGCGCGCGCGCCCCGGCGGGCGTTCTCGCGTGGTGAACTGGTCGATGCCTGCCTGCCGGGCGGCGACGCGCTCGACCGGACGGTGGATACGCATTTGAGCAAGCTGCGGCGCAAGCTGGAGGATGCCGGTGCGCATGGCTTCATCAACAATGTGCGCGGCGTGGGCTTTCGTCTGGCAGATATTTCATGAAGAAGCCGGCAGGCGGTCTGGGGCGGCAGATCGTGTTGTCCACGGTGATCTCCACGGTCGCTTCCGTGCTGATCACGATCATCGGCCTCTATATCTTTTATGGCGTCATCATCCGGGTGGCGCCGCATATGCTGTTTCCGCTGACGGACGACTGGCGCCCGCACGGCATCGAATGGCTGCTCATCGGGCTGTTTTGCGTCGTCTCCACCGGCATTGCCGTGCTGGTGGCGACGCGGCTGGCCCGGCGGATCGTTCAGCCACTGGTTTCGGTTGCGCAGACCGCCCGGATCATTGCGGATGGCAATATCAAGGTCCGTGCGCGCAGCGATGATCGGGCGCCGACCGAGGCCACGATGCTGGTGGAGGATTTCAATCTGCTGGCCGACCGGCTGGAGCAGGCGGGCGAGGCCGTCCGCCGTTGGAACGCGACCATCGCGCATGAACTGCGCACCCCGGTGACGATCCTGTCCGGACGTCTCCAGGGCCTCGCCGACGGGGTGTTTGCGCCCGATCCGCCGCTGCTGCGCTCGCTCGTCACGCAAGTGAATGCCCTGACCCGCTTGATCGAGGATCTCCGCACGGTGAGCCTCATGGAAGGCGGCCGGCTGGACATGCGCTTCCAGCAGGTCGATCTCGCCGAAGAAATGGAGACGGTCGTCCGGCTGATGCAGCCCGAGCTGGAGACCGCGGGCTTCCGCATCGTCACCGCCTTCGATCGCGGCCTATGCTATGTCGATACCGCACGCATCCGGCAGGCCCTGATGGCGCTGCTCGAGAACGCTCATCGCCATGCCGACCCCGGTCAATTGGCCGTGACGCTGCGCATCTCCTCGTCCAGCGTGCTCCTGAGCGTGACCGATGAAGGGCCAGGGATGACGGAGGAGTTCGCCCGCCATGCCTTCGATCCGTTCCGTCGCTATATGGAGCAGGGCGGAGCGGCGAAAGGCAGCGGTCTTGGCCTCTCCGTGGTGCGCGGCATCGCCGAGGCGCATGGGGGCGCAGCGACCTACCGCACGGTCAATGGGGGCTCCTGCTTCACCCTCACCATGTCGCGATGGAAGCCGCGTGGCCCATCAGTGCCCACGCAAGGCGATCTCGCCTGATCCTGCGCGTTAGGCGGTGATGGCCGCAACCGTCGCGCCAAGTGCGGCGATCGCCTGATCTGGCGCCATGCACAGTTGCAGGCCGCGCTGGCCGCCATTCAGATAGATGTGCGGCTGGGCCAAAGCGCTCTCGTCGATCACCGCGCGGATCGGCTTCATCTGTCCAAAAGGGCTGATGCCGCCCACCTTGTAGCCGCTCAGGCGCTCGGCATCGGCCGGCTTCATCATGGCAGCGCTCTTGGCGGAGAGGGCGGCTGCAAACTTCTTCATCGCCACTTCGCTGCTCGCCGGAACGATGGCGCAGGCCGGCTTGCCATCCACCAGCGTCATGAGTGTCTTGAAGACGCGCTCGGGTGGCTGGCCCAACGCCTGGGCAGCCTGCAAGCCGATATGGGCGGCAGCCGGATCATAATCGTAGAGATGGATGGTGAAGGCGATGCCGGCCTTGCTCAGCGCCCGAGTGGCGCGGGTTTCCTTTGCCATGCGCGCTGCGTGCTGCGTACTGTTCACGATGTCAATGCAGCGCCGTTTCGTCCCTGGCCGCAAAATGGCGGACAATCATGGTGCACGGACAAGGCGAACCATTAAATAACCATGGCTCTTAGCCGTTCAGTATCGTGCGGGCGCCATCGTCGTCGCTCGTACCTGACCGGCGGAGTCCAGATGCTCAAGAGAATCGATGTTGCTGACGTGAAACTCGGCATGTTCATTCACAAACTTGAAGGGCCGTGGCTCAAGCATCCGTTCTGGCGGACGAAATTCCTGCTGACCGATCCCCAGATCCTCGCCGACCTGCGCGCCAGCGAGGTTGAGGGCGTGATGATCGACATCGACAAGGGCGATGATGTCGCGGGTGCGGGCGGTCCGCGTCCGCCGACGACGACGCTGCGCCGACCGCTCGTGGCGGCAGGCTCCTCCGCCCCCTCGGGCGGTGTCGGTCTTGCCGAGCGGGTGCGCATGGAGCGGCTGCGCAAGCTGGTGCCGGAGCGCGCGAGCGGATCGAACGTCGTTCCGTTCAATCCCCGCTCCACGACGGCCTTGAGCGTCGGCGCGGAGGTGGGCCATGCCAAGGCCGTGGTGGCGCGGTCCAATCGCGTGATGAGCGCCGTCTTCGAGCAGGCCCGGCTGGGCAAAGCCATCTCGCGCGGGCAGGTGGAGCCGGTGATCGAGGATCTCTTCGCCTCCGTGCAGCGCAATCCGCACGCCTTCAACGGCCTGATGCGCATCCGCCGCGAGAATAGTTCGCTTTATGCACACGGCCTGGCGGTGAGCGCGCTGATGATCGCGTTGGGCCGCCAGATGGGCCTCGATGATGCTCGGGTGAAGGAAGCCGGGCTGGCCGGGCTGCTGATGGACGTGGGCATGGGCCATCTGCCCATCGACGTGGCGACGATCAGCGACGATTTGAGCGAGGGCGAGCGCAAGATCGTCGAGACGCACACCACGCTTGGCTATGAGTTCCTCCAGATGGGCGGCGAAATCGCCGAGGATGTCGCACTGGTCTGCCTTGAGCATCACGAGCGCTGCGATGGCTCCGGTTATCCCAACCAACTGACTGGCGAGAATATCAGCCTGTTTGGCCGCATGGCGGCCGTATGCGACGTCTATGACTCAATGACGTCCGACCGGCCGCATCGGCCACGGATCGACCCCAATGCCGCGCTCGGCCTGATGCGGGGCATGGAAGGCGAGCTGGATGACGAGATTCTCGATCACTTTATCGAGAGCGTGGGCGTCTACCCCATCGGCTCGGTGGTGCGCCTGAGCAACGGGCGCCTGGCGCTGGTGGTGGAGCAGAATGTCGGCGAATATACCACGCCGCGCGTCTGGAGCTTCTACGACATCGCCGCGCGCCGGGTGATAAAGCCGGAGGATATTGACCTGCGGCTGTGGAAAGGCCGCGTCGAGATCGCCTGCAGCGATGACGCTGCCGACTACGGGATCGACGATTTTCCGGCACTGCGAGAGATGGTCTTCAATGCAGCCTGCAAGGCGCTGCAATAAATGATGTTTTAGCTCGGATTATCGCCGGGCCAGCTCCATCAACCGGACAAGATCGGCCATGGTCTGATTGCTGGGCGCGGGGACGCCGACCGCTTGGGCGCGGTCGCAGATGGCGCCGTTGATGAAGTCGATCTCGCTGGCACGGCCGGCAATCATGTCCTGCAGCATGGAAGCCTTGTGACCGCGATGTTCGGCCAGCGCATGGTTGATGCTGGCGGTGATGCGAGCATGGTCGACCGTCACCCCATGGGCCTTGGCCGTGGCCACCACCTCGTCGACGATCGCTGCGATGATGCGGCGGCCGGGGGCGTTGTCCACGCCGGCATTGGGCTGGCCGGTGACGGCGCCGAGCGGGTTGAGCGCAGCGTTGAAGGCGACCTTTTCCCAGATCGCGACATCAATGTCCGTGCTGTAGCGCGCGTCGAAACCGGCGCGGGCGAGCAGGGCGGTCGCGGCCTGCGCCGCTTGCGCGCCGGCCGGCGTCATCGCGCCCAACTCGACATGGCCGGTGCCGTGGGATTCCACACCATTGAGGCCATGGAGGTCGGCCGGAAGCGCGGCAATCCCCTTGAGGATCTGGTCCTGAGGAAAACTTTCCGCCACAATCTCCGGATTGCCGAGGCCATTCTGGAGCGTGAGCACATAGGTGCCGCTGGCCGCGAGATGCGCGATCGACTGGATCGCCGAGCGGCTGTGCATCCCCTTGGTAAAGAGCAGAGCGAGATCGATGGGCGGCTGGGCATCGGCCGCAAGTCCGGCCCGCAGCGAGATGGTGCGCGTGCCATTGTCGTCGGTGAGGTGGATGCCGTCCCGGTCGATCGCTTCGATGCGGGTCTTGTCGACATCGATGAGCAGCACGTCCGCGCCGCTCTCGGCAATGCGTGCCGCGAACAGGCAGCCCATCGAGCCCGCGCCGATCATCAAAATGGACTGCACCTGCGTCTCCTTATTCCATGGCTGCCCGGCAGCACTCACGCGCGGCCCTGATGGCGTCCGGTCCGGCATGGGTCAAGCCGCTTGGCGCCGATCCTCCGGCGGGTTACCCTGTTTGCAATGCGTAACGCTCAAAGGCGCACGGACCATGAGGAGAGGCGGGCATGAAAAATTTTGCGGGCAAGGTGGCCGTCGTGACGGGCGGGGCGAGTGGCATTGGCCTCGGCATGGCGCGCACGTTCCTCGCCGAAGGCATGAAGCTCGTTATCGCCGATTACAATCAGGACCATCTCGATGCCGCCCGCGAGCTGATGACGGGCAACAATGCCACGCACTTCATCAAGGTGGACGTGACCGACCGGGCCGCCCTGCGCGCAGCGGCGCAGGAGGCGCTGGATATGTTCGGCAGGATCCACCTGCTGGCCAATAATGCGGGCGTCGGTGGCGGCGGTGCGGCGGATGATCCAGACTTTGAGGATTGGGACCGGACCATCGGCATAAACCTTGGCGGGGTGGTGAACGGCTGCAAGATCATCGTGCCGATCATCAAGGCGCAGGGTGAGGGCGGCCATGTCATCAACACAGCCTCCATGGCCGGCATGGTCCCGCTGCCCGGCGCCGGCGCCTATGCTGCGAGCAAATATGCCGTGCGCGGCTATACCCAGACGCTCCGGCTCGATCTCGCGCCGCATGGCATCGGCGTGTCCTGCCTCTATCCGGGCGCGGTGGAGAGCGCACTGATGCCGGTGCCGGAGGATGACAGCAGCGCGCCGCCGGGCGAGGAGGGTGTGTTCGTCAAGCGCTTCTGGGCCGCGATGCGCGCCGCCATGGATCCTCTGGAAATGGGCCGACTGGTGGTCGAGGCGATCCGCGAAAACCGCCCGCACATCCTCACGCACAGCGAATTCCTGCCGGAAATGCGCGCGATGCATCAGGATCTGGAAACCGCCTTCGTGACCGGTCTGCCGGTGCCCGAGGCACGGAGCAGTTTCGAGCGCTTCAGGCACGAGACGGTCGCGCGGCTCATGGCGATGGACGTGATCGACTGACCACCACCCATTGGGCGGGTCAGCCTGCCTGATGCGCCTGTTTGGCGTGGCGGGCGAAATTGTCGAGGATCGCTTGCCAGCCGTCCCGCTGCAAATCGCGGCTATGTTCGTCCTCCGGCTCGAACTGCACCTGAACATGGGTGCCATTCGCTGCAGACGCGAACGTCACGCGGGCGGTGCGGTCTCCGAACGCATATTCAATCAGGCGCTCCGGCTCGATGCGGGTGTAGGTGCCCGCGAAATCGAAGCCCACGCTGCCATCCTTGGCTTCCATGCGTGAGGAGAATGCGCCGCCTTCGCGAAGGTCGACGCTTGCTGCCGTCGTATGCCAGTCGTCGGATGCCGCATTCCACTGCATGATGTCTTCAGGCGTCGTGTAGCACCGCCAGACATGATCGATGGGCGCCTCCACAAGCGCTTCGACGGTGATCATTTCGCTGGTCATGATGGCTGATCTCTCCTTGCCGGCAGGCGTTCGCCTTCTCATCCGTTTGCGATGCCTCTCGGTCCATCCTCCTGCATGTCGGAGCGCCCTGTCAATGCAGCATGAGGCAGGGATCGATCCGGAAAGTGGCCATCGCATGCTTGCGCCTTCGCGTACCAATCGCCAATTAAGGCGCCACGAAGAGGACGTTCGATCTTAGGAGATTCGGCATGGAAAATTTCAACAAGACGATCAAAGGCATAAAGGATCGCGGCGCGGCGCAGTTGTTCATCGATGGCGAGTGGCGCAAGAGCAGCGGCACCAACGAGTTGTCGGTGGTGACCCCGCATGACGAGGAAACCGTCCTCACCTATTTCGAGCCGACCACGGCGGACGTGGACGTCGCAGTCGCCGCCGCACGCAAGGCTTTCGACACCGGCCCGTGGCCACGCATGGCGCCCGCCGAGCGCGGCGTGTACCTCAAGAAGGTCTCCGACATTCTGATGGCGCGCATGCCCGAGCTGGCCGAGGCCTGGACGGGCCAGGTCGGCGCCGTGATCGGCTTCTCCAGCAAGGCCAGCTATCAGGTGCCCGGCCTGTTCAAATTCTATGGCGAGCTGTGCGACAGCTACAAGTTCGTCGATGAGCGCATCGGCTCGATGGGCGGCAACAAGGTGCGCGTCGTGAAGGAGCCGGTCGGCGTCGTCGCGGCGGTCACGCCGTGGAACGCCCCGCTGGTGCTGCTGGTCTACAAGGTCGCAGCCGCGCTGGCCGCAGGCTGCACCATGGTCTGCAAGCCTTCGCCGGAAACGCCCATCGACGCGCACATCCTTGCTGAAGCGATCAAGGAAGCGGGCATCCCCGCCGGCGTGTTCAACATGCTGCCGGCCGGGCGCGAGGTGGGCGACCACCTCATCCGTCATCCGGGCATCGACAAGATCAGCTTCACCGGCTCGACCGCAGCGGGCAAGCACATTGCCGGCGTCGCGTCTGAGCGTCTCGCCCGCGTCAGCCTGGAGCTGGGCGGCAAGTCGGCGGCGATGATCCTCGACGATGCCGATATGGACCATGTGCTCAAGAGCCTCGTGCCCTATTCCATGCCGATCACCGGGCAGGTCTGCTTCTCGCTGACCCGCGTACTGGTGCCCAAGAGCCGCAAGAGCGAGATCATCGACGCCTATACGAGCGCCGTCTCCAAGGTGAAGGTCGGCGATCCGTTCGAGGCCGATACCGGCATGGGCCCGCTCACCATGCAGCGCCAGCTTGAGCGCGTGCAGGGCTATATCGCCAAGGGCAAGGCCGAGGGGGCCAAGCTTGCGCTCGGCGGCGGCCGCCCGGCCGACCTCAACCGTGGCTTCTTCATCGAGCCGACCGTGTTCACCGACGTCGACCCGAGCATGACGATCTTCCAGGAGGAGATTTTCGGCCCGGTCGTCTCGTTCGTCGATTATGACAATGAGGCGGACATGATCGCCAAGGCCAATGACACCGTCTACGGTCTGCACGGCGCAATCTACACGCAGGATGCCGAGCGCGGCTTCGCCGTCTCGCGCGAATATCGCGCCGGGTCGGTGACGATCAACGGCATGATGGTGGACATTCACATGCCCTTCGGCGGCTTCAAGCAGTCCGGCCTCGGTCGCGATGGCGGCATCGAAGGTCTCGAAAACTACACGGAGACGAAGGCGGTTTACTTCGCCTGATCTGGTCGGACGCCCGCCCGCGATTGTTGCGGGCGGGCGCTGGCATCAGGGACTTACAAGCAAGAAAAGCGCGTGCTCCTGCGAAGGCAGGAGCCCAGGGCGATAGCGCGTTGCGGTTGGGCCCTGGGCTCCTGCCTTCGCAGGAGCACAAGTTGTGCATCAGGCCCGCGCCAAGCTCAACGACATCTCCCGCCGCCTAATCATCGCACCCACCAGCGCCAGGCCTCCCATCATCATGGCCCAGCTTGCGGGTTCGGGGACGAAGGAGCCGAAGCGGATATAGGGGAAGGGTTCGGCCGGCCAGCTCTCATCCTGCCACATGCGCGCGCTGGTGATCGTCAGGTCGGCGCGATCAAACACCTCGTAGCCGGACATGAAGACGCCGCCGCCCTGCGTGGCGTGAAACAGCCCATCGAAGGGATCAACCGTCTCCGGCCCGAACGAAAAGCCGATGTCCCAGCGCGTCACATGGCCGAACAGGGCGGAATAGGTGAAATCGCCGGGCATGGTGCCACCGCCATTGCCGCCCACCGCGAGATCGCCGCTCGCGAAAAACGTCGTCTTGCCCAGATAGGTCGTGGTCTGCGCGACCTGATCGATCCGGTACACATCGGCAGTGCCGCTGATCTCGAATGGGGTGATGGCATGAGCGGGGAGAGACAGGGTGGCCAGAGCGGCCGCGAGCACAGGCTTCAACATGGAACGCCTCCCTAAAGGATGCGCCAGACTGTCTCATTTTCGAAGATGCGCCTAGAGCGCGGCAGGCCGGGCGGCACCGGCCTGCCTTTGTTTCGAGTTACTTCAGCGCATCGCTCAGGCCCGGCAGCATCTCCGCGCCGGCCAGCACCTTGGCGCTCGACTCCTTGACCGTGGCGCCGATTGGCTCTGCCCGCCCGCCGAGGCAGGCCGAGAGGAAGCTCTCGGTGATCGCATTGAAGGCGATATTATTCTGCGGCTTGGCGAAGCCATGGCCTTCGTCCGGGTAGAGCACGTAAGTCACCGGAATGGCGTTGGCCTTCATCGCCTCCACGATCTGGTCGCTCTCCGCCTGCTTCACGCGCGGATCATTGGCACCCTGACCGATGAGCAGCGGCTTGCTGATCTGGCCCGCCTTGTGCAGCGGCGAGGCTGCCTTGAGCAGCGCCAAACCCTCGGGCGTGTTGGGATTGCCCATGCGCTGGTGGAATTGCTCGATGCCGGCGGTCCAATAGGGCGGGATGGTGTTCAGCAGCGTCTCCAGATTGGAGGGGCCGACGATATCGACCCCGCACGCGAAGGCATCCGGCGTGAAGGCGAGACCGGCCAGCGTCGCATAGCCGCCATAGCTGCCGCCCATGATCGCGACCTTGTCCTTGGCCGTGATGCCCTTGCTGACCGCCCAATCGACCGCGTCGATCAGGTCGTCATGCATCTTGAGGCCCCATTGCAGGTTGCCGGCCGTGATGAAGCTTTTGCCAAAGCCGGTCGAGCCACGGAAGTTGACCGACAGCACGGCATAACCGCGATTGGCCAGCCACTGGTGATAGCTGTTATAACCAAAGCTGTCCCGCGCCCACGGGCCGCCATGGACGAGCAGGACCATCGGCGCCGGCTTGTCCGGCACGCCGTCGCCATTGGCATCGCTGCCGGGCGGCAGGGTGAGGTAGGAGACCAGCGCAAGGCCGTCGCGTGCGGGGATCTCCCGTGCATGCATGGGCACCAGCGGCGCGCCTTCCAGATCGGGGCGGCTAACATAGAGCTTGGTGAGCGCGCCTTTCTTGCGGTGGTACAGCCAGGCGGCGGCCGGCGCGGTGACCGGATCGTTGTAGATCGTCCAGACGGTATCGTCGCGCGTGCGGGAGGTGACCTGGAAATCGCCCTTCAGCCGCTTGCGCAGCCACGCCAGCGACTGGCCGACGTCGGGGTCGATCGCCGTCCATTCGGTGGTCAGATACTCGACCGAATATGCCTCGATCTCGCCGGTCACGGGATCGGCCATCGCGCCGCCGACATCGGCCTTGTCATTGGCGGCGAGCACCTGGCTCTTCCCCGTAGCGACGTCCTGCGCAATCAGCGCGGCGGTGTCGCGGCCCCGGCTGTCCAGCCAGTAGAGCGTCTTGCCATCCGTGGTGAAGCCGGCGGGCTGGGTGGTCAGGGCATCTTCCAGCGTGGTGCGGGAGAGGGGCTTGTCTTCCACGACGTTGTTCGTGACCCGGAAGAAATCATAGCCGCCCTCGGCATTGGGGCGCAGTGCCATGCGCAACACGAGATTATTGTCGGCGAGGAAGCCGGCATAGCCGTCGCCCCGGATGACCTCGGTCAGCGTCCCGGTCTTCAGGTTGAGACTATAGACATCGTGCCAGCGCTCGTCGCGGTTGTTGATGCCGACGAGAATGCGGTCGCTGATCGTGGTGGAAGTGCCGACAATCTGCACGCGCGTTTTCTCGAAGGGCGTCAGCAGCTTCTCGGCGCCGGTGGCGACATCGACCCCGTAGAGAAGGTAATTCTCGTCCCCGCCCTTGTCCTGCACATAGAGCAGCATGGCGGAATCGGCCGTCCAGTAGTGCACGCCAATGGGCCGGTCTTTCTCTGCCGTCATCGGCTTGGCCTGATCGGGATGGTCTGCCGGGGCGACCCAGATGTTCATCACGCCATCGCGGGGCGCGAGCCAGGAGAGATATTTGCCATCCGGGCTCACCCGCAGCTGCGCGCGGTCCGGGTTGCCGAACAGGCGCTGCCGCTCGATGATCGGCGCATCCTGCGCGAAGCTCGCCGTCGCGGGCACGCCGCCGGCAGCCAGCATGAAACCAAGGGCAAATGTCGTCACGCAGGTCGGCCTCTTCATAAAGCATGTCTCTCGATGGGCCGGTCGTCCGTTGGGAAGGGGGAGCCGGCTGTTTCGGAATAGCGCGAGCATATCGAATGGTTCCGCGACGGGCTAGCCGGCTGAGGCTTTATGGATGGCGGGCCAAGGCGTGCGGCAGACGTCCGAGGGTTTTGCCGACTAGAATTTGTGCGCCATGAGCCTATGGGCTTTGCCGGGATGGCCCTAAGGGTGCCTGCCAGACATTCATCCGATTGGGGGATAGCAATTGAAAAAGACCGGTCGCCTTGCCTGGCTGAAGATCGACCGCTTCACGCTGATGCTGTTGGGCACGCTGTTGCTGGCGAGCTTTTTGCCGGCGCGCGGCAGTCTGGTCCCGGCGGTGGATCTGCTCGGCAAGGTGCTGGTGATTGCGCTGTTCTTCATCCACGGCGCGCGTCTGCCGCGCGAGGCGGTGGTCGGCGCCATCGGCCAATGGAAGCTGCAACTGCTCATCCTCGCGGCGACCTTCGCATTGTTTCCGCTGATCGGTATCGCCCTCAAGCCGCTCTCCGGGCCGGTTATCGAGCCGATGCTGTTCACCGGCATTCTCTTCCTGTGCTGCCTGCCCTCGACAGTGCAGTCGTCCATCGCGCTGACGTCGATTGCGCGGGGGAATGTGCCGGCAGCGGTATGCGCGGCGGCGGCTTCCAATCTGGCCGGCGTGGTCTTTACGCCGCTGCTGACGGGCCTGCTGCTGGCGAGCAGCGCGGCAATCAACATGGATGCCGTCTGGGCGATCGTGGGCCTGATCCTGATCCCCTTCTCCATCGGTCAGGCGCTGCACGGCTGGATCGGCGCCTGGCTGCTGCGCCACAAGATGCTCACCTCATTCGTGGATCGCGGCGCCATATTAGTGATGGTCTATGGGGCATTCGGCAAGGCGGTGACCGGCGGCCTTTGGCAGGCGATCTCCGGCATCGACATCGCCATTCTGCTCGGCTTCTGCCTGCTCATTCTGGCCGTGGTCGTCATCGTGCTGCGGCTAGCGGCGCGGCTGACCGGCCTGGCGCGTCCTGACGAGGCTTCGCTGGTATTCTGCGGCTCGGTCAAATCGCTGGCGACGGGCGTGCCGATGGCGAATGTGCTTTTCCCCGCAGCCATGGCCGGCGCCGTCGTCCTGCCGGTAATGATGTTCCACATCGTCCAGCTGGTGACCGGCGCGTTCCTGGCGCGCGTCTATGAGCGCCGCGCGATTGCGGCGGCACCGAACGAGTCCTGACTGGTCAGTGAGTCAAAGGCCGCGCGAGGGCGCGCCATTGCCCGGGCGTCGTCTCGAACCGGCGCTTGAAGGCGCGGGCGAAATGGGCCGGGTCTTCGAAGCCGTTGGCAAAAGCGATCTGCGAGATCGAGGCGCCGGCCCAGCGCGCATCGCGCAGATCGTCGGCGGCCCGCTGCAGGCGGCGATTCCAGATTTGCCCTGTGATCGAAACGCCGAGCGCATCGCGCATCAGCTGATCGAGCCGGCGGCGGCTAATATGCTGCGCCTGCGCGATCTGTTCGGCGGTCAGGCCGGGGATCGAGAGATTGAGCTCGATATAGTCGAGCGCCTTCTGCACACGCCAGTGGACATTTTCCAGCTCCACCGCGAGGCCGGAAGTCGCGCCGAGGAGTTGGATGACGGCATTCATCGCCGCGTGCTGCTGCGCCTCTCGCAGGTCGCCCGCCACGCGCAGCAGGTGCAGCACGGTGTGAGCGAGCAGGGAGGTGCCGGCATCGCGCCCGGGAATGAGCGTCGCGACGAGATGCTCCATGTCCGGGAAACGGCTCATCACCAGCGCGCGGGGCATGCGCAGCAGCAGCAGCTGGCTGTAATCCAGCCCGCACAGGCGGAACGGGTAGCGCTCGTCGATAAAGCAGATGTCGCCCGGCGCCATCTCGCACTGGCGTTGCCGCTGGGTGGCAAGAGAGCTGCCTTCAGCCTGCAACATCATGGTGAGAAACTGGTGGGATTCCGGGCTGCCGGTGGGCGCGTATGTCACCTCGGCCGGGGCGGAGGACACGGCGAACAGCGCGCCCGGGCCAACACGGCGATGCAGGATCGCTCCGATTGTGGGATTGGCCTCGATCGCCTGTACGCACAGGCCGGGAAAAACATTCGGCGCCGCGCCAGCCCATATGTCCGCGCGCTTGGCCCGATCAAAGCCGCTCAGGTCGACAACCGAGGATAGACCCTCGAGATTGACTGCTTCCATCTCCTCAACTCCGATCCTGTATTGAGACAGGTGCCGAGCCTTGTCAAAGCAAATGGTCAGACATCCCCGCTTATTTATCGCGGCGTTGCCAAGGCCGGGCCGATCCGGCATGGCCCGGCCCCATGATGACCCATTTCCGTTTCGTCGTGCTGCTCAGCGGCACCAGTCTGCTGCTCTCGATGCCGCTTCATGCGCAGGAAACCGGCCCGGATGTGGTGGTGCTGGGGCAGGGGCTTGCGCTGCCGCCGGGCACGCCGGCTTATGGATCGGTCACGCTCGAAAAGACGCGGCTGGCGGAGGACGCCTCCGGCACCATTGAGCACGCGCTCGGCGACGTCGCCGGCTTCCAGCAGTTCCGCCGGTCGGATAGCCGCTCGGCCAATCCTTCGGCGCAGGGCGTCACGCTGCGCGCGCTGGGCGGCAATGCGACCAGCCGGGCGGTCGTGCTGCTGGATGGCGTGCCGCTGGCCGATCCCTTCTTCGGTTCCATTCCGTTCAATGCCCTGCCGCTCGACGGAATCGGCGCGGCGCGGATCACCCGGGGCGGTGGTGCGGGAAGCTTCGGGGCCGGCACGGTCGCCGGCAGCATCGAGCTGTTCAGCGCCGATCGCACGCAATTGCCGCGCTATAGCGCGCGGGCGCTCTATGGCTCGCGTAATGCGCAGCAGATCGAGGCGAGCCTTAGTCCCGATCTCGGCAATGGCTTCGTCTCCATCTCCGGCAGCTATGCCCGGGGTGATGGCTTCTGGACGACGCCTGCGGACCAGCGCGTCGCGGCCAGCGTGCCGGCGGGCTACGAGACATGGGCGGTGAGCGCGCGCGGTGTCGCCGCCGTGGGCGAGTCGAGCGAGATTCAGGCACGCATCGGCCTGTTTCGCGATGACCGGACCTTGCGCTTCGCCGGGGCAGATAGCGCGCAGGAAGGGCAGGACGCCAGCCTCCGTTATGTCGGGCGCGGCGACTGGCAGGTCGAGGCGCTGGGCTATGTGCAACTGCGCAACTTCAGCAACATCGTGGTCAGCGCGACGAGCTTTCGCCCGACGCTGAACCAGCGCAACACTCCGTCGACAGGGCTCGGCGGCAAGCTGGAGGTGCGCCCGCCGGTGGGTGAGGATCATCTGCTACGGATCGGCGCCGATAGCCGGTTCGCGAGCGCGGACATGTATGAGGAGGCGCTTAACGCCACGACCGGCGCCGCGACCGCGCGGCGTGAAGCCAGCGGCCGGCAGGTCACGAGCGGCATTTATGTGGAGGATGACTGGTCGCTCGGGCGCCTCATCCTGACCGGCGGCGCGCGCCTCGACTATTGGCGGATCAGTGGCGGGCGCTTCACCGAGCGAACGCCGGCCTCAGGGGTGGTCAGGACGGTGACTTATGCCGACCGCGAGGATTGGGAAGGCAGCTTCCGTGCAGGACTGATCTGGCAGGCAACGCCGGGAGTGGCTTTGCGTGCAGCGGGCTATACCAGCTTCCGCCTGCCGACGATCAACGAGCTGTATCGCGGCTTCACGGTGTTTCCGGTGACGACGCAGGCCAATGCCGATCTCGCCCCCGAGCGGCTGCGCGGTGTCGAGGCCGGGTTCGATCTGACCCCGGCGCCCGGCCTGACGCTCTCTGCCACCGCCTTCTACAATCATCTGGCCGATGCCGTCGCGAACGTGACGATCGGCACCAATCTGCGCCAGCGCCGCAATGTCGATGCGATTGTGGCGAAGGGCATCGAAGTGAGCGGGACGATGACGCTGGGGGACTTCGATCTCGCGGCATCCTATGCCTATAATGACAGCCGCGTGGAGGCGAGCGGCGCGGCGGCCCAGCTCGATGGCCTGCAACCAGCACAAAGCCCGCGCCATGGCGCCAGCGCCACGCTGGGCTGGCACGCGCCCGGCAATGCCCGGCTCGCGCTCACCGTGCGCCATGCCGGCCCGCAATATGAGGACGATCTGCAGGCCGACCGGATGCCCGCCGCAACCACGCTCGATGGCTATGCCCGCGTGCCACTGACCGGCCGGGTGGCGCTGGTCGGCCGGGTCGAGAACCTGTTCGACGAGCGCGTTGTGACCCGACAGGTCACCTCGACCAACGGCGCCGTGAGCACAGACCTCGGCACGCCGCAGACCTTCTGGATCGGCATCCAGATCGCGGGATAGCGCCTCCGTCGCGCTCGCATATTTGAGCGGCCTCTTGCGCAGCGGGGCCCTTGTCCGCATTCTGCCCATTGTTGGGCATGTTGGAGGACGTAATGGGGACTTACGCTGGGGTGCGCTATTCCATGGTGGCGATCTGGCTGCACTGGATCATTGCGCTGCTGATTATCGCCAATATCGCGATCGGCCTCGGGCACGATCCGCTGGGCGCGGTGATCCCCGGCGTCATGAATATTCACAAATCCATCGGGCTGACCGTCCTCGTCCTGTCCGTACTGGCGCTGCTCTGGCGCCTGATGAACAGCCCGCCGCCGCTGCCGACGACCATATCCCGACGCACCAAGCGCGCGGCGGCGTTGATGCATCGTCTGCTCTATGCCCTGATGATCCTCATGCCGCTCACCGGCTGGATCATGTCCTCGGCAGGGCCGCGTCCGCTCAACTGGTTCAATGTCTTCGACGTGCCCAAATTCGCGGTGGCGCGAGGCGATGCCATCGTGAACGTGGCCGGTTCGCATGAGGTGCTTGGGCTCATCTTCGGGGCGCTGGTGATCGGCCATATCGGCGCGGCGCTGTGGCACCAGTTCATCCGCCGGGATGGGCTGATTATTAGGATGGTGTGACGCTGCGGGCGTAACCTGCGGGGGATATGAAAAACCCGGCCGGAGGGCTGCTTCGGCCGGGTTTATCGATGCTCTGAAGGATTGGGCGGGTCAGGCAGCCTTTGCTGCAGCATTCTGGCGGCGGTGATAGGCGTTCACGACCGACAGCACGGCCTTCACCGATGCCGTCGCCACGTCTTCATCCGTACCGACCCCGAAGAATGTGGTGCCATCATCGGTGCGGCATTCGACATAGGCCGCCGCGAGGACGTTGCCCCCGGTGCCGATGGCGTGCTCATTATAGTCGACCACGTCGAGCCCGATGCCGAGTTCATCGCGCAGGGCCGAGAGGACCGACGAAATCAGGCCGTTGCCCCGGCCCGATATGCTGCGCTCCGTGCCATCATGGACGATCTTGCCGGTGAACACGCGGTTCCCGGCGGGCCCGCTCTCGACATAATCGACCAGCGCATAGGGCTGCGCGCCGGTGAGGCAGTAATGCTGCTCGAACGCCTCCCAGATGTCGGCGGCATGCAGCTCACGGCTGGACTTGTCCGCCATGTCCTGCACCACCTTGGAAAAATCGCCCTGCATCCGCTTGGGCAGCTTGAGGCCCTTGTCCTGCTGCAACACCCAGGCGACGCCGCCCTTGCCGGACTGCGAGTTGACGCGGATCACGGCTTCATAGGAGCAGCCGATATCCGCCGGATCGATGGGCAGATAGGGCACGTCCCAGATCTCGTCATTGCGCTGTTCCTGCGCGGCGAAACCTTTCTTGATCGCGTCCTGATGGCTACCGGAGAAGGCGGTGAACACCAGATCGCCCGCATAAGGATGGCGCGGGTGGACGGGGAGCTGGTTGCAGTAGGTCACCGTCTGCACGACCTCTTCCATGTTGGAGAAGTCGAGGCCCGGCGAGACGCCCTGCGTGTAGAGATTGAGCGCCACGGTCACCAGATCGCAATTGCCGGTGCGCTCGCCGTTGCCGAACAGGCAGCCCTCGACGCGATCGGCGCCGGCCATCAGACCCAGCTCCGCCGCCGCCACGCCGGTGCCCCGGTCGTTATGCGGGTGCAGCGAGATGACCACGCTGTCGCGGTTCCGGATATGGCGGCAGAACCATTCGATCTGGTCGGCATAGATATTGGGCGTCGCGGCCTCGACCGTGGCGGGCAGGTTGAGGATCAGCGGCTTCTCTGGCGTCGGCTGGAGAATGTCCATCACTGCCTCGCAGCACTCCAGGCTGAAATCCAGTTCAGCGGTGGAAAAGGTCTCCGGGCTGTACTCGAACCGCCAATCGGTGTTCGGCTGCTTGGCGGCCTCGTCGCGAATGATCTTGGCGGCATCGACGGCGATCTGCTTAATCTGCGGCCGCTCCATGTTGAACACGATCCGCCGCCACGCCGGAGAGACGGCGTTGTAGACGTGGACGATAGCCTGGCGCGCGCCCTGCAGGCTCTCGAAGGTGCGCTCGATGAGGTCGCGGCGGGCCTGCGTGAGCACCTGGATGATGACATCGTCCGGGATGCGGCCCGATTTGACGAGGCCGGAGATGAAATCGAACTCGGTCGCGCCCGCCGAGGGGAAGCCGACCTCGATCTCCTTGAGGCCGACGCGGGTCAGCAGCTCGAAGAAGCGGGTCTTCTTCTCGGTATCCATCGGATCGATCAGCGCCTGATTGCCATCGCGCAGATCGGTCGAGAGCCAGCGGGGCGGCTGCGTGATCGTGCGCGAGGGCCACTGCCGGTCGGGCAGGTCCACTTGCGGGAAGGGACGATATTTCTGTGACGGGTCGCTCAGCATCATGGTTCGGACATTTCATTGTTCACAGCCAAATGCACGCAGGCGCTATCCATTTGCACTGATGAGGATCTGATTCTGTGGCTAAAAGGCCCTTAGGCGCAGCGGGCCGCCTGCGGCAACCGCTTGGGTATCGCGCCTAAGGGCGCGTAAGTCGCGTAAGGCGAAGGGCCAGCCAAAAGTCCATGCGCGCTCCCATGCACGGAAAATCACCATCCGTCCAGCATGAAGTAGGAAAACGGCGGTAATCGGCCATATTTTTCGCGGTGCGTCAATCCGCTGCAGCGCCTTGCCCAGATATTTTTAACCGCGCGGAACGCGATCGTCCCTCCCGCGATTTTTACTCTTGATTTTGAATTTCCCCGGCTCACTATGCTGCAATGCACAATAAGATAGAGAAACGCATACGCTGATGACATGTTCCGAGATGCTGGGTGAGGCTGGAGACGTTCGCGATTGTTACGCGGTGGTTCAGCAATGGGTGGATGAGACCGGCATCGAGGGGTTGCACCGACGATTGAGCGAGGCGGAAGCGATCTTCCGGCGCATCGGCATCACCTTTGCTGTGTACGGGGAGGGCGGCGACCCAGAGCGGCTTATTCCCTTCGATCTGCTGCCGCGCATCTTCACCGCTGCGGAATGGGCGCGCCTGGAAGCCGGCATTCGCCAGCGCGCGGCGGCGCTCAATGCCTTCCTGCTCGACGTCTATAATCGCGGCGAAATCATCCGGGCCGGGATCGTGCCGGGCGACATCGTCTATCAGAACAAGGCCTACAAGCCGGAGATGGCCGGCTTTACCCCGCCGGGCAGGGTCTACAGCCATATCGTCGGCATCGACATCGTTCGCACCGGTCTCGATGATTTCATGGTGCTGGAGGATAATTGTCGCACGCCCTCGGGCGTCTCCTACATGCTGGAAAATCGCGAGATTATGACGCGGATGTTCCCGGAGCTGTTTGCCCGGCAGCGGGTTGCGCCGGTGGACGATTATCCGAGCCAGCTTCTGCGCTCGCTGCAGGAGGTGGCGCCGCCCGCCTGCAAGGGCGTGCCGCAGGTCGTGGTGCTTACCCCCGGTTCGTTCAACAGCGCTTATTATGAGCACAGCTATCTGGCCGACCTGATGGGCGTCGAGTTGGTCGAGCCGGCCGATCTCTTCGTGGAAGACGGGCTGGTCTTCATGCAGACCACGCGCGGCCCCCGCCGGGTGGATGTGATCTACCGGCGCATCGACGATGATTTCATCGATCCACTCGCTTTCCGGCCCGATAGCCTGCTGGGCGTGCCGGGGCTGTTCAATGCCTATCGCGGGGGCGGCGTAACGCTCTGCTCCGCGCCCGGTGCGGGCATCGCGGACGACAAGGCGATCTACGTCTATGTGCCGGAGATGATCCGCTTCTATCTGGGCGAGACGGCGATCCTGCAGAATGTGCCGACTTGGCAATGTTCCAAGCCGGACGATTTCGCTTATGTGATGGACCATCTCCCCGAGTTGGTTGTGAAGGAAGTTCACGGCTCGGGCGGTTATGGGATGCTGATCGGCCCCAAGGCCAGCGCGAGCGAGATCGAGGCTTATGCTGGGCGCATCCGCGCCAATCCCTCCGAGTTCATTGCGCAGCCGACGCTCGACCTTTCGGCCGCGCCCACACTCGGGCCGGTCGGGCTGGTGCAGCGCCATGTCGATTTCCGGCCCTTCTGCCTTGTCGGCAAGGAGATCAGGCTGGTGCCGGGAGGCTTGACGCGGGTTGCGCTGGCGGAAGGATCGCTGGTGGTGAATTCAAGCCAGGGCGGCGGCGTCAAAGACACGTGGGTGCTGCGGTGAGGGGGGCTGCGATGAGAGAGGCCGTTTGCGGCATGCAGGCCCAACCAAAGGGAGGCCACCCATGCTGAGCCGGACCGCCGAAAATCTGTTTTGGATGGCCCGCTACATGGAGCGCGCCGAAGCCACTGCGCGATTGCTCACCATGGGGCAGCGGATGACCATCCTCCCCGGCGCGACGATGCGCGACGAGTGGCGCTCGGTCGTGCAGGTCACCGAGTGCGAGGATGTGTTCGGCAAGGATGCCATCATCCGCGAGAGCGACATCGTCGAACATCTCATCCTGAATGCCGATAACCCTGCTTCCATCCGCGCCTGCCTCGCGCGGGCACGGCAGAACGGCAAGTCGGTGCGTACCGCCCTCACGCAGGAGATGTGGGAAGCGCTCAACGAGGGCTGGCGCAAGCTCGAAACCTATGGGGTCAACGATGCGCGCCGCGAGTTCGCCGAGATCATCGACTGGGTGAAGACCCGCGCGATGATCTTCCGGGGCGCGACCGAGAGTGGCCAGTTGCGCAACGAGGGGCATGATTTTCTGCGCGTCGGTGGCGCGCTGGAGCGGGCGCAGATGACGTTGCGGTTGCTGGACGTCAAATATTACGTCCTGCTGCCGGAGACCGAAGTGGTCGGCGGCCACCGCGACCATTATCAATGGACTTCGGTGCTGCACGCTCTGTCGGGCAGCCGCGCCTATCACCATGTCTATGGCGGCTCCTACACGCCGGCGCAGATCACGGACTTCTTGATGCTGAACCGCCAGTTTCCGCGCAGCACGCTCTATTGCTTCGACCAGATCGCCTATCGGCTGCAGCGGCTGGCCAGCTGGCATGGCCAGCGCACGCCGGCCAATTTGCGCAGCGAGGAGATGGTGGAGACGCTCGCGCAGGCCAATAGCGGAGATATTTTCCGCCGGGGCTTGCACGAAACCGTCCAGAGCAAGATTGTCCAGTGCAACATGCTTGGGCACGAAATCGCACAAGCCTATCATTTCGGCTGAGCGGGAGGCGACCGGGCCATGCGGATCACGATCCGTCACGAGACTGTCTATCGGTATGAGGAGGAGGCTGGCGGCGTGGTCATGCGCCTGCGCCTGTTGCCCGCGACCAGCAACGCGCAAACCGTCGAGCAATGGACGGTGACAGCGAACGGCCAGCCCATCGAACGCTGGATCGTCAACGGTTATGGCGATGCGGAGGCCGTGTGGCGCGCGCCCGGACGGGTCGACAGCGTCACGATCCTGTCAGAAGGGACAGTGCGGACAGTCGATTGCGCCGGTGTGCTCAAGCCTGCCGATGGGGCAGTGCGGCCCCAGCTGTTCCTGCGCGCGACGCCGCTGACCGAGATCGACGCGGCGATTGCCGATCTGGCCCAGCGCGCGCGACGGGAGGAGGGCGTGCTCGCCAGCCTCCACGCCCTCTCCGATCTGGTGCACGAGGAGATCGAATATCGATCCGGCAGCACCAGCATGGAAACCACGGCCGCGCAGGCCTTTGCCCAGAAATCGGGGGTGTGCCAGGATCAGGCGCATGTCTTCATTGCAGCGGCGCGCAGCCTGTTGATCCCGGCCCGCTATGTGGTGGGCTATCTGCGGGACGACGAGCGGCCGGATAGCGACCATGAGCCCCATGCCTGGGCGGAAGCCTGGGTAGAGGGGCTGGGCTGGATCGGGTTCGATATTACGCTGGGCCTCTGCCCGGTAGAGGGGCATGTGCGCCTGTGCTGTGGCCTTGATGCCGCAGATGCCGCGCCGATTCGGGGCGTGATGATCGCAGGGGGCGAAACCGCATTGTCGCACGACGTGCAGATTGCCAGTCTGCCATCTGAGGATACCGCACAATCCCAGACGCAACAGTGAGTCGGGCGGGCGGCTCGGTGCGGGCATGAAAAAGGGGCATAAAATGACGTATTGCGTGGCATTGCGGGTCGAGGCCGGCCTGGTGATGCTCTCTGACACGCGGACCAATGCCGGGCTCGACAATATCGGCATGTTCCGCAAGACCTTCACTTATGAGCGCCCCGGCGAGCGGGCGATTGCGCTGCTGTGTTCCGGAAGCCTTTCGGTCACGCAGGAAGTGCGCACCAAGCTCTCCCGCGCCATGAAGGACGCGGTCGACAATCCCGAGGTCGAGACCCTGCTGAACTGCGCCACCATGCACCGCGCCGCGCATCTGGTCGGCGAGGCGATGAAAGCGGTTCAGAAGGAAATGCGAGAGGGGATGAGCGGCACCAGCCCCTCACTGAGTGCCAGCATCCTGCTGTGCGGGCAGCGCAAGGGCGGCAAGCCCCGCCTGTACCTGGTCTACTCGCAAGGCAATTTCATCGAAGCGACGGCGGACACGCCCTTCTTCCAGATCGGCGAGCACAAATATGGCAAGCCGATCCTCGACCGGATGATCAAGCCGACCACGTCGCTGTCGGATGCTGCCAAGGCGGTATGCGTCTCCATGGATTCGACGCTGCGCTCCAACCTGTCGGTCGGGATGCCGCTCGATCTGAGCATCATCCCACGCGATCAATATGAGTTCAGCGTCCGTCGCCGAATCGAAGCAGACGACCCGGAATTCTCGACCATTTCCCGGCAATGGGGAGAGGTGCTGAAGTCCGGCTTTGATTCGCTGCCCTCGATGATCGGCGCGGGATCCTGAAGACTTTAGCCCCTCCTCTTCAGAGGAGGGGTTGGGGTGGTGCAGCAACGCTTCTGTTATCCACCGCGGGTGTGATGCTGGCGCATCGCCACCACCCCCGGCCCCTCCTCTAAAGAGGAGGGGAGGTTGGAAAAGCCCAACCTCGTCGCCCAAGCATTGAGTTCCGCGTCGCACACCCTAAATGCGAATGACAATCGCCACCCCGTGCTGGCGCATAAACAACCCTATCTCTCCGCGAAGGAAGACATCGACCCATGACCGCCACGCACAGCTCGCGCATGATCATTCTCGGCTCCGGGCCGGCCGGTCTTTCGGCCGCCATCTACGCCGCGCGCGCCGGCATGGCGCCGATTGTCGTGCAGGGGATGCAGCCGGGCGGTCAGCTGACTATCACCACCGATGTCGAGAATTATCCCGGCTTCCGCGAGGTCATTCAGGGCCCGTGGCTGATGGAAGAGATGCAGGCGCAGGCCGAGCATGTCGGCACGCAGATGATGTACGACCAGATCGTCGACGTCGACCTCAGCAAGCGCCCGTTCAAGCTGACTGGCGACGGCGGCACCGAATATTATGGCGATACGCTGGTCATCGCGACCGGCGCGCAGGCCAAGTGGCTGGGGCTGGAGAGCGAGCATCTCCTGCAGGGCAAGGGCGTCTCGGCCTGCGCGACCTGCGATGGCTTTTTCTATCGCGGCAAGAAGGTGGTGGTGATCGGCGGCGGCAACACCGCAGTCGAAGAGGCACTGTACCTCACCAATCACAGCCATGATGTGACGCTGATCCACCGCCGCGACAGTCTGCGCGCGGAAAAAATCCTGCAGGATCGCCTGTTCGCCCATCCCAACATCAAGGTGGTGTGGAACAAGGCCGTCGAGCGGTTTGTCGGCGGTGGCGATCCGGAAGGTCTCGTCGGTGTCGATCTGATCGATACCGAGACGGGCGAGAAGAGCCATATCGAGACGGACGGCGCGTTCGTCGCCATCGGGCACAAGCCGGCAACCGAGCTGTTCGAGGGCAAGCTGCCGCTCGATGAAGGCTATCTGGTCGTCGAGAAAGGCACGAGCCGTACCAGCATTCCGGGCGTGTTCGCGGCCGGCGACGTGACGGACAAGATCTACCGTCAGGCGGTGACGGCGGCCGGCATGGGCTGCATGGCGGCGCTAGATGCCGAGCGGTTCCTCGCGGAAGCCGACTTTGAATCTCAGCGCGAGCATGTGCCGGCCTGATCGCGGCATCACGGTGAACTAGAATGTGAAAAGCCGGGCGACCGCGAAGGTCTGCCCGGCTTTCCTTTGTCTTGAGCCTGAGCGCGAGCCCAGACGGGTCACGCGGCGCGATTAGCGCGAGGCAACCTTGGTCAGCGGCGTCTCGTTCAGCAGGACCGCATCCTTCACGCGGAAGGATACCGGCATGCCGTTGGCGCTGCCGATCACGCGGCCCTTGGCGACGGTGAGACGGAAGGTCGAGCCGGGCGTTGCGCGGCCCTCGATCACCCGGCGGCTGTCGCCGAGTTCGGTGACGGTGTAGGTGTAGCTGACGCCTTCATGCGTGAAGGTCTTCTCAGCCTCTTTCGCGTGGCCGGGTGTGACGACGGCAAACGAAAGCAGTGCGGCGGCAAAAAAAGCATTTTTCACGAACAGTCTCCTTTGTCAGTTGCAAAAGAGCCTTGCTCGGCATCCCATGTTCTTCCGTGGTCATAGTGCTGCGCTGCACCATGGCTCACAAACGCAAAAAGCGGCGGAGCGATTGCATTTGATGCAAACCGATGACGCGGTGCAGCGCTACGTGCGAAAAGCGGATACGGAGGAGTACGCCTGTCAGGCGGCGCGGCTGTCCAGTTTGCGGCTCAGCATGGCGGCCAGACTGCCGAATGTCTCGAAGCTGTCCATATCCACATCATCATCATCGATGACGATATCGAGCCGATCCTCAAGATCGGTCAGCAAGGTGGCGACAGCCATGGAATCCAGTTCCGGCAGCGACCCGAACAGACCCGTGTCGGCGTCGAACAGATCGACACGCTGCGGGGAGAGCCCGAGCACATCCACGAGCGATGCGCGCAACGCATCGCTGGCCGCGCTGTTGGAGGCGCCATTGCCCTCTCGATCCTGGCTCGTCTGCATCATCGGGCCCCTAGCGGGTCGATATCATTTTGGAAAGCATGGCGATGCGGGGCCGGGCCGATCTTGCCCGACTGTTGCGGCCGATCCACGTTCGCAACGCGCGCGCCTATTCATGCCTTGAAAGAACATGATATGGGCGGAGGATGCTACCGCCCCTCGACCATCTGACACAGCAGGGCGATCCGACTGCCATTGCTCTGGCGGGCAAGCTCGGCGCGATCGATTATGCGACGATGGAGCAGATGGTGGGGCGGCTCGCGCACTGTCTCGCCGCGCGTATGGAGGGGGCAGGCGCGTCCGGCGGCAGTCGGGTGGCGGCGTGGCTGCCCAAGGGCCTTCTGGCGGCATTGCTGCCTCTGGCCGTGGTGCGGGCCGGGCATGTCTATGTGCCGATCAATCCGCTGCTCAAGCGGGCGCAGGTTGCCCATATCGTGCGGGATAGCGGCGCGGCGATGCTGATCTCACAGCCCGCGCGGCTGGGGACGCTGGAGCCAGGCGATCTGGCTGAGGCTGTGGCGCGCGTGGAAGAGGCCGCGCTGCTCGCTGCGATGGAGGATGCGGACGCCGCGACGTTGCCGCCCGGCACGGGGCGCCCCGACGATCTGGCCGAGATTCTCTACACATCGGGTTCGACCGGGCGACCCAAGGGCGTGATGCTCAGCCACGCCAATCTGATGATTGGCGCGCGGTCAGTGGCCGGCTACCTCGGTCTCGATGCGACGGACCGTACTCTCGCGCTCCTGCCGCTCAGCTTCGACTACGGGCAAAACCAGCTGCTCTCGACATGGTGGGCCGGCGGATGCGTGGTGCCGCTGGATTATCTGCTGCCGCGGGAGGTCGCGAAAGTCGCAGCCGGGCACGCGATCACGACGCTGGCCGGCGTCCCGCCGCTCTGGGTGCAGTTGACCGAGATCGACTGGCCACCAGAGGCGCGCGCTGCCTTGCGCCGCCTCACCAACAGCGGCGGGGCGCTCACGCGTCCGCTGATCGCACGCTTGCGCGAGACATTCCCCGGTGTGGACGTGTTCGCCATGTACGGGCTGACCGAGGCGTTTCGCTCCACCTATCTCCCTCCCGACCTGCTGGATCGCCACCCGGACAGTATCGGCCAGGCGATACCGGACGCGGAAGTGCTCGTCGTGCGGGCTGATGGCACTTTGACGGACGATGATGAGCCTGGCGAACTGGTTCATAGCGGCCCGCTGGTGGCGCAAGGCTATTGGCAGGATGCAGCACGGACGGCGGAGCGATTCAAGCCGGCGCCGGCAGCGTCTACCTATGGTGGCATGGCGGTGTGGTCCGGCGACACCGTGGTGCGCGATGGCGAGGGCTTGCTGCGCTTCGTCGGCCGGGACGACGCGATGATCAAGAGCGCCGGCAATCGCATCAGTCCCAGCGAGGTAGAGGAGGCGGCGGTGGCCGTCGCGGGCGTGGCCGAAGCCTGTGCGCTTGGTCGCGCGGATGAGCGCCTTGGCCAGGCCATCGTGCTGTTCGTGCGGGCGGAAGCGGCATTATGCGAGACCGATCGCGGCTCGCTCGGTGAGCGTCTGTCCGCGCAGTTGCGGCAGACGCTGCCCAATTTCATGCAACCGGCGGAGATCAGGATTTTGTCGCAGATGCCGCGTAACCCCAATGGCAAAATCGACCGCGTGGCGCTCGCCGCGCTGGCCGGGGAGGGCGGCGCATGACGCCGCTCAAGCCCAAGCCGATGGGGCCGATTCCGCCTGGCTATGAGAGCGAGGGGGGCATGCTGCTCGTCGGCCGACAGGGCGTGGCCGCGCTGATCGATCAGATCGGAGAGACGCCGGCCTTTCTCTATGACGCCGGCAAGCTCCGCCAGCGCGTGGCGGCTCTGCGGGCGGCCATGCCGGCCGGGGTCGACCTTCATTATGCGATGAAGGCCAATCCCTTCGCGCCGCTTCTCTCACTCATGGCGGGGCTGGTGGACGGGTTCGACATTGCCTCCGCCGGAGAACTGGAGATGGCGCGGGTAGCCGGGATGGCCGGCAGCCGGATCAGCTTCGCGGGGCCGGGCAAGACCGACCGGGAGCTGGGCGACGCCCTTGCGGCGGGCGTGACGATCAACCTGGAGTCGGAAGGCGAGGCCGAGCGCGCACTCACGCTGGCTGCACGCGCCAATATCCGGCCCCGGCTCGGGGTGCGCGTCAATCCTGATTTCGAGCTGAAGGGCTCGGGCATGCGGATGGGCGGTGGCGCGCGGCCCTTCGGCGTGGATGCCGATCGTGCGGCCGCACTGACCCGCCACCTGATCGCGGCAGGAGCGGAATGGCGCGGTTGGCATGTCTTTGCGGGGTCGCAATCGCTGGATGCGCACGCCATCGTTGCGGCCCAGTCGGCCACGATGGATCTGGTCGCGCGCTTGTCGGAGGAGGTGGGGCTAAGCCCGCCGCTGGTCAATCTCGGCGGTGGCTTCGGGGTGCCTTACTTCCCCGGTGATGCGCCGCTTAACCTCTCCATTATCGGCGACGGGCTGGGCGGTCTGCTGGCCGACCGTCCCGCGATCCTGCGCGAGAGCCGATTCGCGCTTGAACTGGGGCGCTTTCTGGTGGCGGAAGCCGGCATTTACCTCAGCCGCGTGATCGACGTGAAGCAAAGCCGCGGAGAGACTTTCGCCGTGGTGGATGGCGGCCTGCATCATCAGCTCGCGGCCAGCGGCAATTTCGGTACGGTGGTCCGCCGCAATTACCCGATTGCGCTGGCAAACCGCTTCGATGAGCCGCCGGCGAGCGAGCCGGTCCATGTGGTCGGGTGCCTCTGCACGCCGCTGGATCGGCTCGGCGATGCTGTGATGCTCCCGCCTGTCGCGGTCGGCGATCTCGTCGCGCTGTTCATGGCCGGCGCCTATGGCGCGAGCGCCAGCCCGGCGGCCTTTCTGGGCCATGCCCCGGCCGCCGAGTTGCTGGTCGAAGAGGATTGATGCGCGTCAGGCGGCTGATGCCTGATCGGGCGCAATCCCGATCCCACTCAGGCCCTGCGACTCCAGATAGGCCGGATAGAGCATCTGCTCTTCCCGCTGGATGCGGTCGACCAGAGCCTCCAGCGCGGGCCTGAGGGCGGCGCGAAAGGCCTCGGGCTCCTGGAAAATCCGACAGTCTGGCCAGGCCTTCATCAGATCGGCCCATAGATCGCCCAGATGCCCGGTCTCTGCATGATATTGCGAGGCGAGCGTGGCGATCCTGCCGTTGCCGCTGGCGCGCAGGGCCGGATAGACGTGCTTGTCCTCCTTGGCGAGATGGCGGATCAAGATGCGGTTCAACTTGCTGCGCAGCGCGATCAGTTCGCCCACCTCCGCGCCGGATCGCTGCGTCGCCGGGCTCGTGACTTGCTGGCACAGCTCGAGCAGCGCCATATGTTCAGCCTGAAGATACCCCAATTCCATGTCTTAGCCTGCCTCACGACACCGCTCGCATGTCCATCTGAGCATCCAATCTGCGCCCGGGAGCTTTAACAATGTGTTGTCAGGCGGTTAGGGGATAGTCCGCCGCAATGAAATAAAGGCCGTCCGGCGGGGCATTGTGCCCCAGCGCCGCGCGATTGCGCGCGTCCAGCGCCGCCTTGAGGTCATCGGGCGACCATGTGCCAGTGCCGACCAAGGCAAGGCAGCCCACCATCGAGCGGACCTGATGATGAAGGAAGCTGCGGGCCTTGGCGTGGACGGTGATGCGCTCGCCGACGCGCACGACATCAAGACGGGCGAGGGTGCGGTGGGGGCTGTCCGCCTGACATTGCGCGGAGCGGAAGGTGGTGAAATCATGTCGGCCGACCAGTGCCTGCGCGGCCTCGTGCATCCGCTCGGCATCCAGCACTTGTGGCACACGCCAGACAAGGCCGCTCTCGAATGTGAGCGGCGCGCGGCGGTTAAGGATGCGATACTCATAGGCGCGCGCGACGCAGGAGAAGCGGGCGTGCCAATCCTCCGGCACGATGTGGCAGGTCAGAATGGCGATCGGCTCGGGCCGCAGATGGGCATTGAGCGCTTCCATCAGCCGAAAAGGCGTGATCGCCTTGTCCAGATCGACATGCGCCCGCATGCCGAGGGCATGGACGCCGGCGTCAGTCCGCCCGGCGCAATGGACGATCGGCGCGCCGCCGGCGATGCGGCCCAGCGCTTCCTCGATACATTGCTGCACGCTCGGGCCATGGGCCTGGCGCTGCCAGCCCATATAGGGTCGCCCGTCATATTCGACCGTGAAAGCGAAGCGGGTCATTCCAAGAGGGTGCCGGCCGGAATGGCAGTGCCGCGCAGCAGATCGGCGGTTGCCATGGCGCCCTTGCCGGCGCGCTGGATGAGGGTGGGGCGCAGCGAGCCCTGCTCACCGCACCCGATCAGCAGACCCTCGTCAAGCACGGTTCCTGCGGGGCCGGGCTGAGAATCGACTGAGGCAGCCAGAACCTTGTAGCGCTCGCCCTTGTGCGCGAACCATGCGCCCGGGGCGGGGTTGAAGGCGCGAACCTGCCGTTCGGCCGCGACCGGCCCGGCGGTGAAATCGAGGTGGCTCTCCGCCTTGTCGATCTTGGCCGCATAGGTCACCCCATCCTCGGGTTGGACGATCGGCGGATAGGCTCCGATCTGATCGAGCACCTGGACCATCAACGCGGCCCCGACATGCGCCAGTTCATCGGTCAGCGCGCCGGCGGTCTTGCCGTCCACGGGCGTGCTGACCTTCGCCAGCATCGGCCCGGTGTCGAGACCCTTGGCCATCGCCATGATGGTGACTCCGATGCGCTCGTCGCCTGCGAGGATGGCACGCTGGATCGGTGCAGCGCCGCGCCAGCGGGGGAGCAGGGAGGCGTGGACGTTGAGGCTGCCGAGCCGCGGGGCATGGAGGACCGGGATCGGCAGGATCAGCCCGTAGGCGGCGACCACGGCGACGTCCGCCTCGAAAGCATCGAAGACGTCCTGTTCCGCCGCGTCATTCAGGGAGAGGGGCGTTCGCACCGGCAGGCCCAGCGCCTCCGCTCTGGCTTGCACCGGGCTCGGGCGAGGCGCCTTGCCCCGACCTGCCGGCCGGGGTGGCTGCGTATACACCGCCACGACGGAATGGCCGGCCGCGGTCAGCGCATCGAGCGTCGGTACCGCGAAATCCGGCGTTCCCATAAAGACGATCCGCAAAGGCTCTTTCATGCGGCCCTCTGAAACGCTTGTATCATCGCAGCGCAAGCCCTTATTTGGCAGTCATGTCCTCGCCAGAGATCGACGCGCTCACGCAGGCGCTTGCCCGGCTGCCCGGCCTTGGCCCGCGTTCGGCACGGCGGGCGGTGCTGCATCTGCTGCAGCGGCGCGATGCGGCGATGGTGCCGCTGCTGCGCGCGCTGGAAAGCGTGAGCGAGCGGATGGTGCATTGTTCGGTCTGCGGCAATGTCGACACCATCGATCCCTGCGCCATCTGCGCCGATCCCCGCCGCGATGCCCGCGCTTTGTGCGTGGTGGAGGATGTGGCGGACCTCTGGGCGCTGGAAAAGTCGCGCCTGTTTCCGGGGCGGTTCCATGTGCTGGGTGGCCGGCTCTCCGCGCTGGATGGCGTGCGGCCGGAAGACCTGTCGATCGCCAGCCTTGTCCAACGCGTCGCCGATGGCGGCATCGATGAAGTGGTGCTGGCGATGAACGCCACGCTGGAGGGGCAGACGACGGCCCATTACATCGCAGAGCGGCTGGAGTCCTATCCGGTGCGGCTGACGCAACTGGCCCATGGCGTGCCCGTCGGGGGCGAACTCGATTATCTCGATGAGGGCACCCTGGCGCAGGCGCTGCGGGCGCGGCGGCCGATCAGTTGAGGGGCGGATACGCGGGCAGATCCTGCCGCGTTCGATCAGCCTGATCGGAACAAAGCGTTAACAACGGCTTGATCTCGCGCCTTGGCTTCCATATCTGGACAGCATGGCCATTAGACCGATCCTTGAGACCCCGGACCCGATTCTGCGGACGATTTCGACGCCTGTCGAGGCGATCGACGATGATTTGCAGACGCTGATCGATGACATGTTCGACACCATGTACGATGCGCCGGGTATCGGGCTGGCGGCTATACAGGTCGGCGTGCCCAAACGGGTGCTGGTCATCGATCTGCAGGAGCCCGAGTCCGATGAGGAAGGCGCACCGCCGGTCAAGAATCCGCTGGTGTTCATCAATCCGGAGATCCTTGATGGGTCTCCGGAAAGCTCGGTCTATAATGAGGGCTGTCTCTCCGTGCCGGATCAATATGCCGAGGTCGAGCGGCCAGCGCGCATCCGCGCCAGCTGGATGGATCGGCAGGGGCGGATTCATGAGGAAGAGCTGGAAGGGCTGCTCGCGACCTGCCTGCAGCACGAGATGGACCATCTCGAAGGCATTCTGTTCATCGACCATCTGTCTCGCCTGAAGCGGGACATGCTGCTCAAGAAGCTTGCCAAGACCCGCAAAGCCGCCTGAGCTTCCGCGCCCATTGCGGCGCGGCTTGGTTTTCGAAATTGACCGGCAAGAAAAAAAGGGGCGCTTCGGGCGCCCCTTTTACTAATCCGTGAATAAGCCAGCTGAGGCTCAGCGCTTGTCCATCGGGACATAATCGCGCTGCGTCGGGCCGGTGTAGAGCTGACGGGGACGGCCGATCTTCTGCTCTGGGTCCGAGATCATCTCGTTCCACTGCGCGACCCAGCCGACGGTGCGGGCGAGGGCGAAGAGCACCGTGAACATGTCCGTCGGGAAGCCGATCGCCGACAGGATCACACCCGAGTAGAAGTCCACATTCGGGTAGAGCTTCTTCTCGATGAAATATTCGTCGTGCAGCGCGATCTGCTCCAGCTCGCGGGCGACGTCGAAGATAGGGTCGCTGACGCCAAGCTTGTCCAGCACTTCCTTGGCGGTCGCCTGCATCACCTTCGCGCGGGGATCGTAGTTCTTGTACACGCGGTGGCCGAAGCCCATCAGGCGGAACGGATCGTCCTTGTTCTTGGCGCGTGCGATGTAGGACGGGATGCGATCCACGGTGCCGATCTCGCGGAGCATGTTGAGCGCCGCTTCGTTGGCGCCGCCATGCGCCGGGCCCCACAGGCAGGCGATGCCCGCCGCAATGCATGCAAACGGATTGGCGCCCGAGGAGCCGGCCAGGCGCACGGTCGAGGTGGAGGCGTTCTGCTCGTGATCGGCATGCAGGATGAAGATCTTGTCCATCGCCGCCTCTACGACGGGATCGACCACATATTCCTCAGCCGGGACCGAGAAGGTCATGCGCAGGAAGTTGCCGGTGTAGCTCAGGTCATTGCTCGGATAGACGAAAGGCTGACCGACCGAATATTTGTAGGCCATGGCCGCGAGCGTCGGCATCTTGGCGATGAGACGGTGGCTTGCGATCATCCGCTGGTGCGGATCGGTGATGTCCGTGGAGTCGTGGTAGAAGGCCGACAGCGCGCCGACCACGCCGCACATGATCGCCATGGGGTGCGCATCGCGACGGAAGCCGCGGAAGAAGGTGGAGAGCTGCTCGTGCACCATCGTGTGGCGGGTGATCGTCCGCTCGAACAGCTCGAACTCGTCCTTTGAGGGGAGCGAGCCGCGCAGCAGCAGATAGGCCACTTCCATGAAGCTCGACTGCTCGGCGAGCTGATCGATGGGATAGCCGCGGTGAAGGAGCACGCCCTCATCACCATCGATATAGGTCAGCGCCGAATCGCAGCTCGCCGTAGAGGTGAAGCCGGGATCATATGTGAACATGCCCGTTTGGGCATAGAGCTTGCGAATGTCGATGACCTTAGGGCCGACGGAACCTTCGACGACCTTACATTCGAGATCCTTGCCCTCGACGGTCATTTTGACTGTGCTGTCGCTCATTCCTTCACCCCTTATTGCTCAAATTTGTGGTCCGGACCCGGAAGCCTGGAGGAGTCCGGCCTGATCCTGCAGGCGGCCCAAGGTTTCGTCCCGACCAAGATGGAGTAGCACGTCGAAAATACCGGGCGACGTCGTGCGACCCGTTAACGCAACGCGCAGTGGCTGTGCAATCTTTCCAAGGCCAAGGCCAGCCTCTTCCGCGATTGCGCGGATGGCGGCCTCAAGCGCCTCAAGCGACCAATCGGGCAGCGCATCCAGCCGCTCGACCACAGTGCCGAGCAGGGCGCGGGCATTCTCGTCGAGCAGTTTGGCGGCAGCCTCTTCGACCGTGAGCGGGCGCTTGGCGAAGAGGAAGGCGGCGCCGTCGGTCAGTTCCACCAGCGTCTTGGCGCGGGGCTTGAGCGCGGGCATGATCGCCGCAAGCTGGTGCAGCCGGGCCTGGGCCGCCGCATCGTCGTCCAGCGGATCCATCCGCTCGGCGACGAGCAGAGCGAGGCGACCGTCATCGGCCTCGCGAATGTAATGGCCGTTCAGACTTTCGAGCTTCTTGAGGTCGAATCGCGACGGCGAGCGACCCACGCCCGGCAGATCGAACCACTCGACGGCCTGCTCGCGGCTGATGATCTCATCATCGCCATGACCCCAGCCGAGTCGCAGCAGATAGTTGTTCACCGCCTCGGGCAGCATGCCCAGCTCGTCACGATAGGCATCGACGCCCATGGCGCCATGCCGCTTGGATAACTTGGCACCATCCTGCCCGTGAATCAGCGGGATGTGCGCATAGACCGGCTCGGGCCAGTCCATCGCGCGGATGATGCCGAGCTGGCGGAAGGCGTTGTTGAGATGGTCATCGCCACGGATCACATGAGTGACGCCCATGTCATGATCGTCCACGACGACGGCCAGCATATAGGTGGGCGTGCCGTCCGAGCGGAGCAGGATCATGTCGTCCAGCTCGGCATTCTGCACGACCACACGGCCCTGCACGGCATCTTCGATGACGGTTTCGCCCTCGCGGGCCGCCTTCAGGCGAATGACATAGGGGGCATCACCGCCTTCGGAGGGATCGCGGTCGCGCCAGCGCCCGTCATAGCGCATCGGCTGACGCGCGGCGCGTTGCTGCTCGCGCAGGGCTGCCAGCTCTTCGGGAGTCGCGAAGCATTTATAGGCATGGCCGGCATCGAGCAGGGCGTTGGCGACCTCGGCATGGCGTGCCGCACGCGCGAACTGGAAGACCGGTTCGTCATCGCCTGCAAGGCCCAGCCAGCTCAAGCCATCGAAGATCGCCTCGATTGCGGATTCGGTCGAGCGGGCGCGGTCGGTATCCTCGACGCGCAGTAGGAACTTGCCGCCGTGGTGACGGGCGAAAAGATAGTTGAACAGCGCCGTGCGTGCGCCGCCAATGTGGAGATATCCCGTAGGCGAGGGGGCAAAGCGGGTGACGACCGTGCCTGTTTGTTTCCGTCCTTCTGCCACGCTATGCCTGCTTTTCCCTTATGTCGCGGGTGGGTTTCCTAGTGAACGAGAATGCCCCTAGCACGCCTTTTCCGGCTCGACAAATACCGTTGTTGCGCCGCAGCAGTGTCTGGTTGGGACGGCTTCATGCCCGAGCGGAATCGGTGCTGGAGGCTGAGCGGGCGCAACTCCCACTGTGGGTGCCGATCCTGCTGGGCGCCGGGATTATCGCCTGGTTCACCCTGCCTGCGCCACCGCAGTGGATGGCGTGGATCGCCTTCTGGCTGGGCGTCGCCGCCGCCTTTGGCGCCGTGGGGCGCGGAGGACGCTTGCCCGCTGCGCTCGCCGTTGGCGCGGTGCTGCTGGCGGCGGGCTGTCTGCTGATCTGGGCCAAAGCGCTTCTTGTTGCGCAGCCGCCACTTGCGCGCGCCGCGGTGGTGGAGATGGAGGCTCGAGTCCTCTCGGCAACGCCCTTGGCTGCCCGGGGACTGGTGCGGCTGGAGGTCGCGCCGCTGTCGCGGCCCGATCTGCCGGCGCGGGTCCGCATCAACGCGGCGCCCGATCAGATGGCAGAGGAGATTGCCGCAGGGGACCGCATTGCCGTCCGAGCGCGGCTAATGCCGCCTGCACCGGCTGCCCTGCCGGGCGCTTATGATTTTGCGCGGACGGCCTATTTTTCCGGCCTCGGCGCTACCGGGCGGGCACTCGGCAAAGTGCAGCGCCTCGATGCGGCAACCGCTGGCGGGGATGCGCGCGCGACTCTCGCCCACCACATCGCCGTGCGGTTGCCGGGACCGGAAGGGACGATCGCGATCACGCTCGCCACGGGCAATCAGAACTGGATCAGCGAGGCGGATGCGGACGCGATGCGGCGCAGCGGGCTTGCCCATCTGCTCTCGATCAGTGGCTTGCACGTCTCCGCGCTGATCGGCGGCGTGATTCTCATCATGGTCAGTCTGCTTGCGCTGTCGCCGGCCCTCGCGCTGCGCTGGCCGGTGCTGATGATCGCCGCCTGCGTGGGCGGCGCGGCGGGCATCGGCTACACTGTGTTCACCGGGGCGCAGGTGCCGACGATCCGCTCCTGCATTGCCGCCTTGCTGGTGATCGCGGGCATGGCTCTGGGCCGCGAGGCAATCGGGCTGCGCTTGATCGCGACCGGCGCGCTGATCGTGATGATCTTTTGGCCTGAGGCTGTCATCGGCCCCAGCTTCCAGATGAGCTTCGTTGCCGTGACCGCAATCGTGGCGCTTTACGAATATCCCCCCGCACGGCGGCTGTTCGAGCGACGCGACGAGGGGCGGATAAAGCGCTGGACCCGCAGCCTCGGCGCCTTGCTGGCGACCGGGCTGCTGGTCGAGCTGGTGCTGACGCCGATTGCCTTTGCCCATTTTCATCGCTCGGGCCTGCTTGGCGCGGCGGCCAATATGATCGCCATTCCGCTCACAAGTTTCGTGGTGATGCCGGCTGAGGTGCTCGCGCTGGTGCTCGACGCTGTGGGGCTGGGGGCGCCGGTCTGGTGGGTGGTCGGTGTGGCGCTCAAGTTCCTGCTGTGGATTGCGCATACTATCGCCAGTCAGCCCTTTGCGACGCTATCGCTGCCCGTCTCCAGCGGACTGGCCTTTGCGCTCGCCATGATCGGCCTCTTGTGGCTGATGCTCTGGCACACGGCGCTGCGTTGGTGGGGCCTGCCTCTGACGGCGCTAGGCTTTTTCCTGACATTTCTGGCACCGTCCGCCGACGTGCTCGTCACCGCCGACGGCCATCATGTGGCGGTGCGCCTGCGCGATGGGCGCATGGCACTGCTGCGGGACCGAAGCGGGGACTATGTTCGCACGACTCTGGCTGAAGCGAGCGCCTATGACGGTGAGTTTGCGTCCCTCGCGCAGGCGCCGGACACGGGATGCACGCGGGACATGTGCGCGATGACATTGCCGGGCCGTGCTGACCAGCCGCCGGTTCACCTGCTGATCAGTCGCTCGCGCCTGCTCGTTCCCTATCCCGAGTTGGTGGCCGCCTGCGCGCAGGCCGATCTTGTGATCGCTGACCGGCCCCTGCCGCCGGGATGTGTGCCGCGCTGGGCAAAGCTGGATCGGCCTGCGCTGAATGCCATGGGCGGTGCACTGATCCTGCTCGACAGTCGGGAGATCGTGCCGGGCCACGACCCGCGCAGCCGCCATCCCTGGATCGCGGGCACCGGCTCGCGCTAGAGCCGGCGTCCCATATCGCCCGCCTCAGTTATAGCGCCGCAAGAGCCCTGCGAGCCGGCCCTGAATGCGCACCTGCCGCGCCTCATAGGTTTGGGGCTCATGGTCGCGATTGGCAGGATCGAGCCGCACCTTGCGGCCGTCATGATGGAAATATTTGAGCGTCGCTTCATTCTCGTCGATGAGGGCCACGACGATCTGGCCATCGCGCGCCGTTTCGGTCCGCTGGATCAGCGCGAAGTCACCGTCAAAAATCCCTGCTTCGATCATCGAGTCACCGGAGACTTCTAGCGCGTAATGATCGCCGGCGCCCAGCAACGCGGCCGGGACCGGCAACATGGTGTCGCTCTCCATCGCCTCGATGGGAAGACCGGCAGCGATGCGCCCATGCAGCGGAATTTCGATCACGTCATTGGCGGCGATGGAGATCGTCCGCGCCGGCGCGGTGGCCGCCTTGCGCAGCGGGGTCACGTTGGTGGCCGCCGCCGGCTCTTCCGTCCGCTCTGCCACGGGCATACCATCCGGCAGTTTGAGGATTTCGAGCGCCCGCGCGCGATTGGGCAGCCTGCGGATGAAGCCGCGCTCTTCCAGCGCGCTGATCAGCCGATGGATGCCGGACTTCGACTTGAGGTCCAGCGCCTCCTTCATCTCCTCGAAACTGGGCGAGACGCCACCCTGATCGAGATGCTGCTTGATGTAGCTGAGCAGTTGCTGTTGCTTGGCGGTCAACATGAGTGGTTCCCCAATATGGAACGGACGGAGAACGTTTAGGAAACGAATCGAGCCACGTCAACACGGATCGGCCAAATATCTCAGGTCTCGGTGGCTGGCGTGTCGTCCCACGCACGGGCGAGCGATCAGGTCAGGATGTGCTGGTCAGGCGCGATGGGTGCGGGAAGATCGGTCGCGCCGAGGCGGGCGAGCATTTCGCGTTCGACCGTCCGTGTCATCGCATCGAGCGGCAAGTCGTTGGGATCATAGCCGAACGGGTCTTCCAGCTGATCGCCCAAGGCGTCCAGCCCGAAGAAGGTATAGCTCGCCACCAGCACCGGAATGAGGGCCCACCAGCCCAGCGAGCCCGCCAGCGCGAAGGGCAGCAACAGGCAGAAGACGTAGGTCGTGCGGTGGAGAATGAGCGAATAGGTGAACGGAACCGGCGTGCTGGCGATCCGCTCACAGGCCGCCTGCACATCGCTGAGCGCCTTGAGTTGGCCCTCGATGAGCGAATGATGGATCGGGTTGATCCGCCCGTCTGCGGACAGGCGCAGGCAGTGCGCGCCCATCTCGTAGAGTACGGTGTCGGTCGGGTTCGGGGAGGTGCGCCACGGTCCATCGTTCACCCACCGGCCGATCGCGGCAGCCTCGTCGTGCTGACGCAGGCGGGCAGCAAGACCGTTGGTGAAGCCGCAGACGCCGCGGAGCAGCGGGGCGCGCTCCTCCTCAGGCAGCGAGGACGTGAGCCGTGCGAAGGAGCGGCTCGCGATGATCAGCGCCCCCCATTGCTTGCGGCCCTCCCACCAGCGATCATAACAGGCACTGTTGCGGAAACTCATGAAGATGGAGAGCGACAGGCCGATCAGGGCGAATGGAATGCCGCTGATCTGCGCGAATAGCCCTGGCCAGGCGCGCGCTGCCAGAATGGCCGCCACGCTGGCCACGGCGATGCCTGCCAGCCGATGCTGGATATGCGGCATGATCGTGCCGCGATAGGCGAACAGCACTTCGAGCAAGCCAAGGCGGTTGCGAACGATCACGGGCGGACATCTCCTGCCAGGGCACGCGGCCACCGGACATGGGCCGGGCACCGGGCGCGCTCGCCATGCGGAGGATGCGCGCGCAGATCAAGGATTAAGTGGCCGCAAGGGGAAGCGCGCAATGGGCGCTGAGGGAACCGGCGGGGAGGGCAGCGGTTCAGCTTGACAGACGATCACTACAAGAGGACCGTGCCATGCCCCTCAAGCTCGAAGGTTCCTGCCGATGCGGCGCCGTGCGCTTTTCCGTCGACAGCCATGCGCCGGTGCCCTTTCTGCGCTGTTATTGCTCGATCTGCCGCAAGACCGCCGGCGGTGGCGGCTATGCCATCAATCTCCACGCCGACAAGCGCACGCACAAGGTGGAAGGCGAGACCGCCGTCTATCACGCTGCGCTGGACGATGGCGGCGGTGGGGGCGAGGGCGGATGCCGCGTCAGCACCGGCGAGCGGCACTTCTGCCCGGCCTGCGCGAGCGCGCTCTGGGTGTTCAGCCCAGAGTATCCCGACCTGCTCCACCCTTTCGCTTCCGCGATCGACAGCGATTTGCCCAAGCCGCCGTCGCTGGTGCACATGATGCTCGGATCAAAGGCGAATTGGGTCGAGCCGCAGATCGGGTCGGATGACCAGTGCTTCGACGGCTATCCAGACGAGGGGCTGGAAGACTGGCACCGGGCGCATGGGCTATGGATTGAGTAGGACGGCTCGGGCGGGACGCTTCCAGGGGCGGCCGTGAAGTGGGTTGGTGGCAAGAACGTCAGCTATCATCGGCAATCTTAAAACCTGCCTGTCCAGATACCATGTCATTGCAGTCAATATTGAATCCCTTATTTGACGTTAAATGCACTCTGCACCTCGCCCTCTTAAGCCTGAAGAGCGGGCGTTGGTTGCCTACCTTTGGGAGGTGAACGAGTGCAGTAACGCCCTACCGCCTGAGCTTCTCGTTGAGGAGATGGATGATGGCGGGATGGGAAGCCTGTCATTTGTATCGCAAAAGCTCGAACGCACATATGGAGGCGAGGCTGGCTCTTGCGGCTTTTACGACGAAGATGGGATGCAAGTTAGGGTTGGGTTGATTCTGGACCAAGACGGGGATCTGTACGAACTTGATCTTTGGACGGTTGATTTCAGCCCACTTATCAAAATCCCTGAGCCTTGTTCATTCTTCGACAAACGCGCTCCGGCTTGAGCGGCCGCTTCCCACGCTAGAACATGTCGTTCACCGATCCTTCGTCACCGCTTCAAAGCGGCTACGGCTGTGGTCCGACGTTGGTGTTGAACACGGACTAATCAGGCGCGACGCCATTGTCGGAATTCCCTCCGTTCGTCCTGAGTAGCTGCTGAGCTTGTCGAAGCGGCGTATCGAAGGACCGGCCCGTGCACTGGGATGCTTCGATACGGCTCTTCGATACGCGCCTGCTGCGCACCTCGGATCCTACTCAGCAGGAACGGTGAAGCTAGAAGAAGGCCGGCATCTGCAGCTTTTTTCTATCGATAGGAGCCATGATGACTCCTCAGCGTCGAGGAAAGCTGCCCAGCCGGTGTCTCTGCTTCGACCCTCCGGCGCCGTCCCGTTACATGCCCCACATCGCGCGCTTTCGCGCTAATCCGCCCTTCACCCAATACTCTTTGCCAACCCCTGGCTCAGCTTCAGCGCCCCATTCAGCCGTGCCTTGGGGTCGCCCCAGGCGCGCTGGATGACGAGTTTGCTGTCGGGCCGCAGCTTGGCGATGACGCCGAGTTTCTGAACGTAGCCGATGAGGCCCGGGAGATTGCGGCACTGGTCGTTCTGGAAGCTCACCAGCGCGCCGCGCGGGCCGATGTCGATCTTGGCGATGCCCGCCTTGCGGCAATTGAGCTTCACGTCGATCAGCGTCAGCAGATTCTGGGTCGGGTCCGGTAGGGGGCCGAAGCGGTCGATCAGTTCGGCGGCGAAGGCCTCGATGGCGCCCTTGTCCTCCAGCTCGTTGATGCGGCGATAGAGGCCCATGCGCAGGTCGAGATCCGGCACATAATCCTCCGGGATCATGATCGGCGCCTCGACATTGATCTGCGGTGAGGACTTGTCCGGTGCCGGGGCGAGCGCGGCACCGCCCGCCTTGGCTTCCATGATCGCCTCTTCCAGCATCGACTGGTAAAGCTCGAAGCCGACCTCCTTGATGTGGCCGCTCTGCTCGTCACCGACGAGATTGCCCGCGCCGCGAATGTCGAGATCATGGCTGGCGAGCTGGAAGCCGGCGCCCAGCGTATCGAGATCGGACAGGACTTTCAGCCGCTTTTCGGCGGTTTCCGTCGTCAGCCGGTCGGCCGGGGTTGTCATATAAGCATAGGCGCGCGTCTTGGATCGGCCCACGCGGCCGCGCAACTGGTAGAGCTGGGCGAGGCCGAAACGGTCCGCGCGATGGATGATGATGGTGTTGGCGCTCGGGATGTCGAGACCGGATTCAACGATGGTCGTTGAGAGCAGCACATCATATTTGCGCTCGTAGAAGGCGGACATGCGCTCCTCGACCTCGCTGGCCGACATCTGGCCATGGGCGGAAATGGCGCGCACTTCGGGCACCTTTTCTCGGAGGAAATCCTCCATGTCCGGCATGTCCGAGATGCGCGGCACGACGAAATAGGTCTGCCCGCCGCGATAATGCTCGCGCAGCAGCGCCTCGCGAAGCACCACGTCATCCCACGGCATGACATAGGTGCGCACGGCGAGGCGATCCACCGGCGGCGTCTGGATGACGGACAGCTCGCGCAATCCGCTCATCGCCATTTGCAGCGTGCGTGGGATCGGCGTGGCGGTGAGGGTGAGGACGTGGACGTCCGCCTTGAGCTGCTTGAGCCGCTCCTTGTGAACGACGCCAAAGCGCTGCTCCTCATCCACGATCACCAGCCCGAGCCGCTCGAACTCCAGCCCCTTGGTCAGCAGGGCATGGGTGCCGATCACGATGTCAATGGTGCCGTCGGCCAGGCCATCCTTTGTCGCTTTGGTCTCGGTGGTGCCGACAAGGCGGGAGAGGCGCCCGACCTTGAGCGGGAAGCCGCGGAACCGCTCCTCGAAATTGAGGTGATGCTGGCGGGCGAGCAGGGTTGTGGGGCAAATGAGCGCGACCTGCGCGCCGGCCATCGCGGCGACGAACGCGGCGCGCAGCGCGACCTCCGTCTTGCCGAAGCCGACATCGCCGCAGACCAGCCGGTCCATCGGCTTGCCGGCGGCCAGATCGTCCAGCACATCGCTGATCGCGCGATCCTGATCTTCGGTTTCCTCATAGGGGAAGCGGTCGACGAAGGCGGGATAGCCGGCGCTCTCCGCCTCATAGGCAGGGGCGGCCCGCAAGGCGCGCTGGGCGGCGGTGGCGAGCAGCTCTCCGGCGATCTCCCGGATGCGCTCCTTCATCCGCGCCTTGCGGCGTTGCCAGGCCTCGCCGCCAAGCTTGTCGAGCGACACCGCATCCTCGCCCGAACCGTAGCGCGAGAGCACGTCGAGATTCTCGACCGGCACGTAGAGCTTGTCGCCGCCGGCATAAGCCAGCGCCACGCAGTCATGCGGCGATTTGCCGACCGGGATCGAGGTCAGGCCCTCATAGCGCCCGATGCCATGATCGACATGGACGACAAGATCGCCTGGGGTGAGCGTGGTGAGTTCCGCGAGGAAGGCGTCCGCGCTCTTGCGCCGCTTCTGACGCCGCACCAGACGATCGCCGAGCATGTCCTGCTCGGTCAGCACTTCCAGTTCGGTATTGGCAAAGCCGTGATCGAGCGGCAGCACGGCCAGCGCCACGCGGCCCGCGGGCGCGCCGAGCGCTTCCTGCCAGCTATCGACCAGTGTGACCCCCCGCACGCCGTGGTCTTCCAGCAAGCCCTTCAGCCGCTCGCGCGCGCCGATGGAGTAGCTGGCGATGATGCGCTTGCGGCCCTTGCGCTGGCTTTGTTCCAGATGCTTGGCCACCGCCTCATAGACATTGCCGCCCTGCGCCCGCTCCGGCGCGAAGTCGCGGGCGCTGTCCACGCCGAAATCGAGCACATGGGCGCTCTCGGGCTCGTGGAAGCTGGAGGTGAGGTGGATCGGTAGCGCCTCGATACTTTGCGCCCATTGATCGGCAGTCAGATAGAGCTGGTCGGGCTGCAGCGGGCGATAGCTGCCCGGCGAGGCCGCCGCGGCGGTTGTGCGATTGGCGTGATAATCACGGATCGCCTCGAAGCGAGCCTCGGCCGCGCCAGCAGTGCCGGCCTCGCGAATCCACAGCGTGCCCTCCGGCAGATGTTCGGCGAGCGGGACGAGCCGCTCCTCGAACAGCGGCAGCCAATGCTCCATGCCGGCTAGACGTCGGCCATCGCTCACCGCCTGATACAGCGGGTCACCCGTGGCGGTCGCGCCGAACATCTCGCGATAGCGGCTGCGGAAGCGCTTGATGCTCTCCTCATCGAGCAGCGCTTCGGAGGCGGGCAGCAGCATGAAGCCATCGACCGCCCCGGTGGTGCGCTGGGTCGCGGGATCGAACCGGCGCAGCGTCTCGATCTCGTCGCCGAAGAAATCGAGCCGCAGCGGGCCGGGTTCGCCCGAGGGATAGAGATCGACGATGCCGCCGCGCACCGCATATTCGCCGGCATCATGCACCGTATCGGTGCGGACATAACCGTTGGATTGAAGCAGGCTGACCAGCCGGTCGATGGCGATCCGCTCGTTCGGAGCCAGGCGGGCGACCATCTGGCGGATGCGGAAAGGCGTCAGCGTCTTCTGCGTGACAGCGTTGACGGTGGTGATGACCAGCTGCGGCCCTTTAGGCGTGCCCTGCAGGGCGTGCAGGCCGGCCAGCCGCTCGGATGCCGCGCGCAGCGAAGGCGAGGCGCGGTCGTAAGGCAGGCAATCCCAGGCCGGAATGCTCACCACCTCCAGCTCTGGCGCGAAATAATGCACGGTCTGCGCTATCGCGTCCGCCATCTGGCCATCGGCGGCGATGAAGCAGGTGCGCTCCTTCGCCGCGCGGGCGAGGTCCGCCAGCAGAACCGGCAGGAACCCCGCAGGCACGCCGGACAGGGTGAGCGGCGCCTTGGCCGAGAGGATGCGGGATATGTCAGTCATTAGTGTGTTCGACTCTGCCTTCCGTTCGTGTCGAGCCCTTCGACTGCCCGCAGGGCGGGCGCTCAGGATAAACTTCAGCCAGAGGCTGAAGTCGAGACACGGGTAGCACTATAGGGGCGGTATTATCCTGGGGGTTCTCGACTACGCTCGAACCGAACGGAGGTGGCGGGGCATGAGAGAAATCTCACTTCGCAATCGGAACATAATCAAGCCTGCGCATCGCTTCCATCATCGCGCCTTCGTAACGCGCGGGGCAGGGAAGAGTGCCGATGGCCCAGGCCATGATGTCGACATCCTCTTCCTCGAGCAGCGCCTCGAACAGATCGGCCTGCGCCTGCGTGAAGCTGGCGGCGTGGGCATCGAAGAACCCGCCGATCATCAGATCCGCTTCCTTCGTGCCTCGGTGCCAGGCGCGGAATTTGAGGCGGCGCAGGCGGGTCTCGTCGATCATGTCCGGTCCTTTTCGCGCGGCGCTCGGGTGCGCGTTTTATCATGATTGGCCGGCGGGGACTTTTCCGGCCCTCCAGCTTCGACTAGGGCAGATAGCGATGCGGCCCGACATTCTCAATCCGCTGTTCACGGAAAGCACGGCGCTTAAGGGCGTGGGGATCGCTTCGGCCAAGCCGCTGGAGCGCTTGGGCCTGAAGCGCGTGGTCGACCTTGCCTTCCACCTGCCGGTGAGCTGGATCGAGCGGCAACGCGTGCGGCGGCTCGCGGAAGCCGAGACGGGGCGTATGGTCGCCCTGGTGCTGACGGCGCAGGACTATCGCGCCTCGGGCACGGCACGGGCGCCGTTTCGCATCCGCGCCGTGGATATGGCCGGCGATCCGGTGAGCATCGTCTATTTCGGCAAGAACAGCGGATGGCCGCGCAAGCTCTTCCCGCTCGGGGAGCCGCGCTTTGTCTCCGGCCGCCTCGATCAGTTCGGGGACGAGTTGCAGATCGTCCACCCCGATCATGTCGTGCCGGTGGAAGAGGCGGGGCAGATTGCCGATTGCGAGCCGGTCTACGGGCTTTCGGAAGGCATCACCAATGGCCGGCTGCGCGATCTTGTCGCGCAATCGGTCGAGCGCGGGCCGGCTCTGGATGAGTGGATCGAACCGGGGCTGCGCGCCCACAAGGGCTGGCCGAGCTGGCAGGAAGCGCTCAAGGCCACGCACGAGACGCCCGGCGCAAAGCCCGCGCGCGAGCGGCTGGCCTATGACGAGGTGTTCGCAAGCCAGCTTGCGCTGATGCTGCTGCGGGCCTCGACCCGTCGCCGGCGCGGGCTTCCCCTGGCCGGAGACGGACATTTGCGCGACGCCTTGCGCCTGCCATTCGCCCCCACCGGTGCTCAGCGCCGGGCTTCTGCCGAGATCGAGGGGGATATGGCGCAGGCCGTGCCGATGCTCCGGCTGCTGCAAGGCGATGTCGGCTCCGGCAAGACGCTGGTGGCGCTGATGGCGTTGCTCAATGCGGTGGAAGCCGGCGCGCAGGCGACCTTTCTGGCGCCGACGGAAATTCTCGCCCGCCAACATTATGCCAGCCTCCAGACGATGCTGGCCGGCCTGCCGGTGAATGTCGCGATCCTGACCGGGCGGGACAAGGGCAAGGCGCGCGAATCGACGCTGATGGGGCTGGCCGATGGCAGCATCCATATCCTCGTGGGCACCCATGCGATCTTTCAGGAGGCCGTGACCTATCGCAACCTCGGCCTCGCGGTCATTGACGAGCAGCATCGCTTCGGCGTGTCGCAGCGGCTGATGCTGACGGCCAAGGCGGAACGGACGCCGCATCTGCTGGTGATGACCGCCACGCCCATTCCCCGCACGCTCTGCCTCGCGCAATATGGCGATATGGATGTCTCGCGGCTGGATGAGATGCCGCCGGGCCGCCAGAGCATCGACACGCGGGTCATCGGGGACGATCGGCTGGAGGATATCGTCTCCGCGCTCGGCCGCCATATCGCGGCGGGTCGGCAGGCTTACTGGGTGTGCCCGCTGGTGGAGCAGAGCGAGGATGGCGACGAGGCAGCGGCGGAAGCCCGCGCAGCGATGCTCAAGGCGCGGTTCGGCGCGGATGTCGTCGGCATGGTCCACGGGCAGATGCCCGGCCCGGAGAAGGATGCGGTCATGGAGGCCTTCTCGCGCGGGCAGCTCAAGCTGCTGGTGGCGACGACGGTGATTGAGGTGGGCGTGGACGTGCCCAATGCCACGCTGATGATCGTGGAAGCGGCGGAGCGCTTCGGCCTCGCGCAGTTGCACCAGTTGCGCGGGCGCGTGGGGCGGGGCGATCAGCGCAGCTTCTGTATGTTGCTGCACGGGAGTAATTTGTCGGAAACGGCGCGCTCGCGTCTCGCCCTGATGCGGGAGACCAATGATGGCTTCCGCATTGCCGAGGAAGATCTGAAATTGCGCGGGGCCGGCGAAATCCTCGGCACGCGCCAATCGGGCGAGCAGCGCTTCCGGCTGGCCAGCCCGGAACAGATCCAGTCGCTGCTGGATGCAGCGCACGACGATGCCCGGCTGCTCATGGACCGCGATGGCGGGCTGGCCTCCCCGCGCGGGCAGGCTGCGCGGCTGTGCCTCTATCTCTTCGAGCGCGATGCGGCGATCAGTCTGCTGGCCAGCGGCTGAGCGTCAGCCCTCGGTTTGGGGCCGGGTGATGCATGCCAGAATATCGAGATAGGCCCGCGCATCGATGGGCTGGAGGAATTGCGCGCCAAAGCATCCCCGCAGGCTCCAGCGGATTTGCGCATCCTGCGTGGTGATGAGCGGCAAGCGAAGGGCGACCGGTTCGCCGCGTTCGAAGCGTGCGAAACCGCAGCGGGCCTGAAATCCCCAGACCGAAAAGTCTATCAGCTCGACCTCAATGGGGTCAGCGCCGCGCGGCCGCGATACATGGGTCTGGAAGGAGATGGCATCGCGTGAAACGACGCGGCGCCGGCTGTGACTCAGCTCGGATCGGACAGCCCGGCTCCATGCTTCGTCGCCCATCGTTCAGGCTCCGGCGCGGCTGGCATGAGGGTCAGCGGCCGGGATGATCGGGGCCCTTCAGCCGCAGGAGCATGATGTCATACTCCTTGTCCGCGATCGCGGACTCGAATTCGACACCGAGGCGCGCACTATTCGCCCAGATCGCGCGCCCCCGCAACATGCCGATCTGCGGCACATCGATGGTGAGGCTTTCGCCTATCGACACCAGTTGATCGCAGCGGATCATGCAGCCGCTGGGTGAAATGTTGATGAGCGTGGCCGGCGATGGGGGGAGGGTGCCGCCCCAGATCTGCACGGGGCTTTCCACGGCGTCCCGTTCGTAGCGGCGCGGCTCGTCCATCGAGAAGGCAAACGTCATGGATCAGACTCCCAGTCGGAGTCTGATCCTGTCAGGGACCGGTAAACATCTGATAAACTCGGCGTAATCGAGGCGCGAACGCCCCGCTCCGGCAGCTTAGCGGCTGAGCAGAGCGTGCCGCTTCTTGCCGAGGCTGAGCTTCACCGGCGTCTCGCCAATCGCGATCAGATGCTTTTCGTCGCGCACCGGCTCGTCATCGACGCGGACAGCGCCTTCGGCGATCTTGCGGCGCGCCTCGCCATTGGAGGCAGCCAGCCCGGCCTGGGTGAGGGCGGCAACCAGGGCGATGCTGCCTTCCGAGACGTGAACGGTCGGCAAATCCGCAGCCGCCGCCGCGCCTTGCTCGAAGGTGAGGCGGGCGGTTTCGGCAGCGCCATCCGCAGCGGCCCGGCCACGGCAAAGCGCCGTTGCCTCATTGGCGAGGATCTTCTTGGCCTCGTTGATCTCCGCGCCTTGCAGCGCTTCGAGCCGCCGGATTTCGTCCATCGGCACATCGGTGAACAGGCGCAGGAACCGCCCGACATCGCGATCATCCGTGTTCCGCCAGAATTGCCAATAGTCGAAATGCGGCAGCATCGCCTCGTTCAGCCAGACGGCGCCCGCCATCGTCTTGCCCATCTTGCCGCCATCGGCCGTGGTGATGAGCGGCGTGGTGACGCCGTAGACTTCCGTGCCATCCACCCGGCGCGAGAGCTCGATGCCGTTGACGATATTGCCCCACTGGTCCGATCCGCCCATTTGCAGCCGGCAACCCGCCCGACGGGAAAGCTCGAGGAAGTCATAGGCCTGGAGGATCATGTAATTGAACTCCAGGAAGCTCAGCGACTGCTCGCGATCCAGCCGCAGCTTGACCGAATCGAAGCTGAGCATCCGGTTGACCGAGAAGTGCTGGCCGTAATCCCGCAGGAACGGCAGATATTCGAGCGCGTCCAGCCACTCGGCGTTGTCGGCCATGATCGCGTCGGTCGGACCATCGCCGAAGGTCAGGAAGTTCTCGAACACCGTCTTGATGGAAGCGATGTTGCTGTTGATCGTCTCGACGGTCATCAGCTTGCGCGCTTCATCCTTGAAGCTGGGGTCGCCGACCTTGCCGGTCCCACCACCCATCAGCACGATGGGCTTGTGGCCGGTCTGCTGCATGCGACGCAGCAGCATGATCTGCACCATCGAGCCCACGTGCAGCGAGGGCGCGGTGGGATCAAAGCCGATATAGCCCGGAACGACCTGCCTGGCGGCGAGCGCATCCAGCGCGCTTGCGTCAGTAATCTGGTGGATATAGCCCCGCTCTTCGAGCAGGTTCAGCAGGTCGGACTTGTAGCTTGTCATGATCGCCCTTTGGGAAGCGCGGGGTTATTGAAACGCGGGGGCGCTTAGCATGGGATGGGAAGGATGAGTAGTATTTTGGCCCGCGCCGCTCTGGTCTGCCATCCGGATACGCCCTGCGATGCACTGGCGGCGCTGGGCATGCAGATTGAGCTGACCGACGATCATGGTTGGGAGATCGGCTTCGTGGCGATGGGTCGGATTGCCGATCTGCGTCTGCCCAAGGCCGCGCCAGGCATTCATACCGATGAGCTATGGCGCACCACCTGCTTCGAGCTGTTCGTGGCGCAGGACGATGATGCCTATGCCGAGTATAATTTCTCGCCTTCCGGCGCCTTCGCGGCCTATCATTTCGACCATTATCGCACCGGTATGAGGCCCTTCGAGATCCCCGCGCCGCGTATCCTGCAGGCGGCAGATGCCGAGCGGCTGTCGCTGTCCATCCGCCTTCCCGAAGACGCGCTGGTGTGGGATCGATCAGGGCCGATCGGCGCCAGCGCGGTCATTGAGGAGGCGAACGGCTCTCTGAGCTATTGGGCGCTGGCGCATCCACCCGGACGGCCAGACTTTCACCACCGGGATTGCTTCGCGCTGCGGCTTCCGCCAGTGGACCGGGCATGAGCTTTCTCACCGGTCTCGATCGCCTGCTGGCCGACCCCGCGCTGCGTGCGCCGCTTGCCGGCCAGCGCGTCTGTCTGCTGGCGCATCCCGCTTCCGTCACCGCGGACCTCACCCACGCGCTCGATGCACTGGCGGCCTGTGGCGACATCCGGCTGACCGCCGCCATGGGGCCGCAGCATGGCCTGCGGGGCGACAAGCAGGACAATATGATGGAATCGCCGGATTTCATCGATCCTGCTCACGGCATCCCGGTGTTCAGCCTTTATGGCGAGGTCCGCCGGCCGACGGCGCAGATGATGGACTCGGCCGACATATTCCTCGTCGACCTGCAGGATCTGGGGTGTCGCATCTACACCTTCGTGACGACTTTGCTCTATCTGCTCGAAGCGGCGGAAAAGGCCGGCAAGAGCGTGTGGGTGCTGGACCGGCCCAATCCCGCCGGGCGGCCCATCGAGGGTCTGACGCTGAGGTCAGGCTGGGAGAGCTTTGTCGGTGCCGGGCCGATGCCCATGCGCCATGGCCTCACCATGGGCGAGCTGGGGCACTGGTTCATCGCACATTTCGGGCTGAACGTGGATTATCGCGTGATCGCGATGCAGGGCTACGCGCCCGAGGCGGCGCCGGGCTTCGGCTGGCCCACTGAGCGCATCTGGGTCAATCCCAGTCCCAACGCGCCCAATCTCAACATGGCCCGCTGTTATGCCGGCACGGTGATGCTGGAAGGCGCGACGCTATCGGAAGGGCGCGGCACCACCCGCCCGCTGGAGCTGTTCGGCGCGCCCGATATCGACGCGCGCAAGGTGATCGGCAAGATGCAGGCGCTGGCGTCGCACTGGCTGGCAGGATGCATCCTGCGCGACTGCTGGTTCGAGCCGACCTTTCACAAGCATGTCGGCACTCTGTGCGCCGGCGTCCATATCCATGCCGAAGGGCCGGCTTACGCACATCAGACCTTCCGCCCATGGCGGGTGCAGGCACTGGCCTTCAAGGCGATCCGGGCACTGTACCCGGACTATCCGCTCTGGCGCGATTTTCCCTATGAGTATGAGCTTGGCAAGCTGCCCATAGACGTCATCAATGGATCGCCCTTGCTGCGCGAGTGGGTGGACGATGGTGCGGCGACGCCAGCGGACCTCGATGACCTCGCGGGGGCTGACGAACGTGCCTGGGCGGAGACCCGCGCGGCCCATCTGCTTTACTGAGCGGTGGGAGGATGAAGGGTGGCTCAGAACCGGCGGCGGGGCTGGCGCTGTTGCCGGTGCTGGCTGTGGTGGGTTCGACGGCTTGTTTCCAGTTCGGGGCGGCTTTCGCCAAGGGACTATATCCCTCGGTCGGGCCGATCGGCGCGTCAGCCCTGCGCATCTTGTTCGCGGCGCTGATTCTGCTGGTGTTGGTCAGGCCGTGGCGGGCGTGGCCCGCGCGGCCGGACTGGCTGGCGCTGCTTGGCCTTGGTACCTGTGTTGCGGGGGCTATTCTCTTTTTCTACCTCGCCATCGCGCACCTGCCGCTGGGCATCGCAATCTCCATCCAGTCTCTAGGGCCATTGACGCTCGCCGCCTGCATGGCGAAGCGTGCCCTCCACTTGTTATGGGTCGCGCTGGCGGGCCTCGGCATCTGGTGCCTGGTGGGTGCCGATGGCGCAAAAGGCGCGCTGGAACCGGTGGGACTGTTGTTCGCGCTCATCGCTGCAGCCTGCTGGGCAGGCTACATCCTGTGCGGCCGCAGGGTTGCAACATCATTCGGCGCCGGCGGTGCGGCCTTGTCGCTCTGCGTGGCCGCGCTTCTCGTCGTACCGGTGGGCATGATGCAGAACGGGGTGGGGCTCTTCGCGCCCGCCTTGCTTCCGCTCGCGCTGCTGGTGGCGATCCTGTCCGCAGCCATTCCCTTGTCGCTGGAGCTTTATGCGTTGCCGAGGTTGCCAGCGCGTAACTTTGCGGTGCTGACTAGCCTCGAACCGGCCTTCGCCGTTCTGGCCGGGCTGTTCATGCTGGGCGAACGTCTCAGCGCCATCCAACTCGCCGGCATCGCAATGGTGGTGGCCGCCAGCATGGGCTCGGTGATGAGCAGGAGAAAGACCACGCCAGCATAAGCCCGGCGTTCACTCGATCTTACTGGCTGCTCTGTCGCGCGCCGGCCCTGGCCTTGAGCAGGTTCCACATGCCGCGATGCTGCACGAGCAACTGATCGGCGCCGAATTGCACGGCGCGCGAGAAGCGCTCGATCTGGGGAAGGTCGTCCAGCAGAGCCACTGTATCGGACTGGCTGGGGAGGGCGGTTTCGGCCGGCTCAATGCCGAGGCTGAGCGCGCCCACGTCGAGAACACTGCGGATGGCCTGCCATTCCAGCACCAGCGTGATCGCCGTGCCGAGCGCGCAACCGCGCCGTTCCGACTGAGCAAGCATCTCGATGGCGTGGCTTTGCTGGGCGATGGCCGCAGTCGCCTCACTATGGCGCGGCGTGCTCGGCACCGGCCCGGCCGCAGCGCAGAGGCGATGCATATAGTCCCGCTCTTCAGCGAAGGCGCTGGTCGAGCGGATCAACCAATCGCGGGCGACCGGCTCAGCTGTGTGGACAGCGGCGTGATCGACAACGCCCGGGATCTGGCCGTGGAGCAGGACGAGAAGGTGGATGAAGTCCGCAAAGTCCGCCGAGTGCCGCGCAAAGGATATCCGCTCGCCGGCCAGCACGGGCGCGCAGTAAGAATGTGTCGCGGACCCTTCGCTCCCCACGAGCGCAAGCACTCGGGCGGAAAGGCCGGTCTCAACGAAATCAAGCGGGCGCGGGTCCATATCAAGCCTTAGAATGCCGAACCGACGGGCCGGCAATTTTCCCCGCCGCGATGTAACGCGCAGGAAGTTAACAAGATGTTGAAAACGCTCCAACCAAGCAACGCGAGCCTGTTTTATTTCAGAGTATTAGCTCGGCCGCACAGATCGCGCAGGTGCATGCTAGGGTTCTTGCGACTGGCAGGTATTGCGCGCACGAAAAAGGCGGCGGAAGCGCGCAACACCTCCGCCGCCTGATTTGATTTCGGACCTTACTGGTCCAGGAAGCTGCGCATCTTGCGGCTGCGGCTCGGGTGCTTGAGCTTGCGCAGTGCCTTGGCCTCGATCTGGCGAATACGCTCGCGCGTCACCGAGAATTGCTGGCCGACCTCTTCCAGCGTGTGATCGGTGTTCATGCCGATGCCGAAGCGCATGCGCAGCACGCGCTCCTCGCGCGGGGTGAGGCTTGCCAGGACGCGGGTGACCGTTTCCTTGAGGTTCGCCTGGATCGCGGCGTCGACCGGGATGATCGCGTTCTTGTCCTCGATGAAGTCACCCAGATGGCTGTCTTCCTCGTCGCCGATCGGCGTTTCGAGCGAGATCGGCTCCTTGGCGATCTTCATCACCTTGCGCACCTTCTCGAGCGGCATGCTCAGGCGCTCGGCCATTTCCTCCGGCGTGGGCTCGCGGCCCTGCTCGTGGAGGAACTGGCGGCTGGTGCGGACCAGCTTGTTGATCGTCTCGATCATGTGCACCGGAATACGGATGGTGCGCGCCTGATCGGCGATTGAACGGGTGATCGCCTGGCGGATCCACCAGGTCGCATAGGTGCTGAACTTGTAGCCGCGGCGATATTCGAACTTATCCACCGCCTTCATAAGGCCGATATTGCCCTCCTGGATCAGATCCAGGAACTGCAGGCCGCGATTGGTGTACTTCTTGGCGATGGAAATCACGAGGCGCAGATTGGCCTCGACCATCTCCTTCTTCGCGATACGTGCCTCGCGCTCGCCCTTCTGCACCATGTTCACGATGCGGCGGAACTCGGGCAGGGACGTGCCGGTCGACTGCGCGATCTCGGAGACTTCCGCGCGGATGCGCTCGACAGCATCGACCTCATTGGCCGCAAAGGCCGCCCATTTCTTGTCGAGCTTGCTGACCTTCTCCAGCCAGCCATCGTCCAGCTCCTGGCCGACATACTGGTCGAGGAAGTCCTTGCGCGGCACCTTGTGGCGCTCGGCGAGGCGCAGCATCTGGCCGCCCAGCGTGGTCAGGCGCCGGTTGAAGGCGTAGAGCTGATCGACGAGATATTCGATCTTCTGCTGGTGGAACTGGACGCTCTCGACTTCCGCCGTCAGGTCTTCGCGCAGCTTGTGGTAGGTAGCTTCGTCCTTAGCCGGGAATTCCATGCCATTGCCGAGCGCGACCAGCCGGGCCTGCTGGATCTTGCCGAACTTGCCGTACAACTCGGTGATGTTGGCGAACTTTTCGAGCGCGGCGGGCTTGAGCAGCTCTTCCATGGCGGCGAGCGAGAGGGTGTTATCCTCCTCGTCGTCCTCTTCCTGGCGCGCCGTGCGGCGTTCGACCATGGAATCATCGTCGTCACCGTCGGCTTCCGGCTCATCCTTCACCTCGTCCTCGTCCTTGAACGAGGGACCCGCGGTCTTTTCGGAAATCTCACCGTCGTCGTCTTCGCCGTCTTCCGACAGGCTTTCCGGCGCCGGGTCTTTGGAAAGCATGGCGTCGAGATCGAGGATCTCGCGCAACTGCATCTCGCCATTGTTGAGCGCAGTTGACCAGCCGATGATCGCGTTGAACGTCGTCGGGCTTTCGCACAGGCCGAGGATCATGGTGTCGCGACCGGCCTCGATGCGCTTGGCGATGGCAATCTCGCCCTCGCGGCTGAGCAGTTCCACTGCGCCCATTTCGCGCAGGTACATGCGCACCGGATCGTCGGTGCGGTCGGTCGTCGTCTGCTTCTTCTCGGCGACATTGCCGGAGCCGTCCTCCTCGTCCGAACCATTGTCGATGGACTCGACTTCGGATTCGGGCTGCTCTTCGCCGTCATCGCCCTGTTCTTCGTTCTCGACGATGTTGATGCCCATGTCGCTGAGCGCTGAGGTGATGTCCTCGATCTGGTCGGAGGACATCTCGCCTTGCGGCAGGGCGCTGTTCAGCTCGTCATAGGTGATGTAGCCACGCTTCTTGGCACGGGCGATCAGCTTTTTGATGGACGCTTCGTTGAGATCGAGAAGGGGGGCATCGCCGCCTTCTTCGCCACTCTCCGGGTTTCCAGCGTTTCCATTGATCTTCGTCGCCATGCGTTGCCTTGCTCCGGGCCAAGCGCGGTGCCGCGCGGGCCAGTTATTCAATCTTCGAGGGGTTGGGCCAGCTCGGCGGCTCGTGCCGCCAGGTCTTCCTTGAGCTTGCGCAGGGCTTGCTGGCGGGCGAAACTCGCCTCGTCCAGATTCTCCGCCATCGCTCTCGTCGCCGCCGCCAGCTCCGCTTCGATTCGCGGCATTGCCACCAGCACCCCGATGGCTTCCGCCAGATCGCGCTGTGCACGCCATCCGTCGGCTTCGGCCTGGGTGAAGGTGAAATGCAGCGCGTCGGCGCGGAGCAACCCCTTCGCCATATTATACAGCTCAGTGCTGCCCAATATGGTAAGGAGCGCCTCGGTTTCAACAGTTTCTTGGCGATCGGCCGCTTTGAGCAGCGCGTCCAGCAACTTTGCCAGCCCGGAGTCGGGTGGCGACAGGCTGTCCAGTGCCTCACGGTGGACGAGGATCTCGCCGGGAAAGCGCAGGAGGCCGGCCAGAACGGCGCGGAGAAGCAGCATGTCTCCGCCGGTTTCTCGGATCGCCTTGGCATCCTGTGTAGCCGGCGGGGGCGGGGCGATCCAGCGCCCCCCTTTCATCGTGCCGCCGCCGCGACCGGCCGATCGCCCCTCGAAGCGGGCGTTGGACGCGGCGCGCGGCGCGAAGAACAGCGCGTCGTAACGCTCCTTGAACAGGCGAGAATAGAGTGCCCGGATATCGCTATCGGCGATCGTGGCGGCGAGCGCATTGAGACGCTGCTTGAGGCCAGCGCGTTCTTCCGGCGTGGCCAGCGACGCGGCATCATGCTCGCTGCGCCAGATGAGGTCCGCCAGCGGGATCGAGCTTGCGAGCACAGCCTCGAAGGCTTGGAGTCCCTCGGCCCGCAACAGATCATCAGGATCCTGCCCGGCGGGCAGTGTCGCAAAAGCGAGACTATGACCGGGGCGCAGCAGCGGCAACGCGCGGTGGGCAGCGCGGATTGCCGCGCGCTGGCCGGCGCCATCGCCATCGAAGCAGAGGATGGGCGTCTCCACCATGCTCCACAATTTCTCGATCTGAGCCTCCGTCAGGGCCGTGCCGAGCGGCGCCACAGCCTCGGCAATGCCGGCCTGGGCAATGGCGATCACGTCCATATAGCCCTCGACGACGATGATGCGGCCCGCTTTGCGCGCGGCAGGCGCCGCCTTGTCGAGGTTGAAGAGCGTGCGGCCCTTGTCGAAGAGCGGGGTCTCGGGGGAGTTGAGATATTTGGGCTCGCCCTGGCCCAGAATCCGTCCGCCAAAGGCGATCACGCGCCCGCGCTGGTCGCGGATGGGGATCATCAAACGCCCGCGAAAACGATCGTAACTGTCTCGCTCGCTGTCTTCCGGCCGGATGAGCATGCCGGCCTCGACCAGCATATCCTCGGGGAAGTCGCGCAGCGCGGTCTTGAGCTTGCCGCGACTATCCGGCGCGAATCCCAGGCCGAAGGCGCGGCGCGTGGCATCGGTCAGCGCACGCTTGTGGAGATAGGCACGCGCCTCGGCGCCATCGAGGCCGCCAAGCTGATCCTCAAACCAGTTCTGCGCCGCGGCGGTCACGTCATGCAGCGATTTCGCCTGCTCGGCTCGTTTGGCGGCACGAGGATCGGGCGCGGGCACCTCCATGCCAGCGGCGGCGGCAAGCTCCTTGACCGCATCCAGGAAGGGCAGGCCGCGCTGATCCGTCATCCAACGGATCGCGTCACCATGCGCCCCGCAGCCGAAGCAATGGTAGAAGCCCTTCTCGTCGTTGATCGTGAAGCTGGGCGTCTTTTCATTGTGGAAGGGGCAGCAGGCCTTGTATTCGCGCCCGGCCTTCTGGACCTTGATCGTCTTGCCGATGAGCGTGGAGAGGGTGGTGCGGGCGCGGAGTTCGTCCAGCCATTGCGGGGTGAGGCTCATGGTATTTGCCCCTGAGCGCCGAGCTGCTCCCCTCCACGTGCCCCTAAAACTCCGTTCGTGTCGAGCGAAGTCGAGACACGCTCTGAGGGCGGGCGGGAGAAGTGCGATAATCTGGCCCAGTCGCTGGCGGCCAAAGCCTCCTTTTTGGCGCGCGACCATTTTTTCACGATCAGTTCCGCTTGTAGGGCTTCTTCACGCGATCCGAAATCTTCCGACCAGATCAATGTCACCGGGCGACGTGGGGACGTGAACGCGCAAAAGCCACCTGTCTGATGCTCGCCAATGCGACGCTCAAGGTCGTCGGTATGCCCCGTATAGTATCGGCCGTCGCGGCAGCGCAGAATGTACGTCCAGAAGGCCATCCAAAACCTCTATCCGTGGTGCCCAACTCTTCCCGTTCGTGTCGAGCGAAGTCGAGACACCTCAGCGCCGTGCCAGCCGTGTCTCGACTTCGCTCGACACGAACGGGGAGGGGAGTAATGTCAGAGAGAGCAGGTTGAAACTCCCGTCCCCCCAATCACCCCAGCGCCGCCTTCACCAAGCCGCTGGCCTTGCTCATGTCCAGCACCGTCCCATGGCGGTCCTTGAGCACGGCCATCACCTTGCCCATGTCCTTTACCGACGACGCGCCGACTTCGGCCTTGATGGCCTCGATCGCGGCGCGGGTTTCGTCCTCGCTCATCTGCTTGGGCAGGAAGCCTTCGATCACCTCCAGCTCGGCCTGCTCCTGCGCGGCGAGTTCGGCGCGGCCGCCCTGTTCGTACATGGTGATCGATTCGCGGCGCTGCTTGACCATCTTCTGCAGCACATCGACGACAATCACGTCGTCATCGGGCGTGCTGGCGGCGGTGCGCAGTTCGATGTCGCGGTCCTTCAGCTTGGCCAGGATCAGGCGCACAGCGGCCAGCCGGGGCTTGTCGCCGGCCTTCATCGCCTCAATCTGGGCAGCCTTGATGCCGTCGCGAATCATCACGTAATCTCCGAGTCACCGTGCGGGAAAGGATCAGATATAGCGGCGATGCGGAATTTTTAATAGATTGACCGTGCATGTGCGAACCCATAGTGAGCCGGCCGTTTAGCCGGGCGCTTGGGGCGCCTGCCAGAAAGCAAAAAGCGAAGGATCAGACAGCCATGGCGAACGCCAAATACCCGACCGTGCCCAAAGGAGCGACGGGGGTATTGGTTCTAGCCGATGGCACCGTCGTCTTCGCGCGCGGCTTCGGTGCCGAGGGAGATGCGGTCGGCGAGCTGTGCTTCCACACCGCGATGACCGGATATCAGGAGATCATGACCGACCCGAGCTTTGCCGGGCAGATCATCACCTTCACCTTCCCGCATATCGGCAATGTCGGTACCAATGCCGATGACGTCGAATGCCAGCAGCCCTGGGCGCTTGGGTGCATTGTGCGTGAGGATGTGACCGCGCCATCCAACTTCCGCAACGTCCAGCCCTTTGATGCCTGGCTGAAGGCCAATGGCCGGATCGGTCTCGCAGGTGTCGATACGCGGGCACTGACCCGCCTGATCCGCGAGAAGGGCGCGCCCAATGCGGTGATCGCCCATAATCCGCAGGGCCAGTTCGATCTCGCGGCGCTGCATGAGAAGGCGAAGGCCTGGCCCGGGCTGGAAGGCATGGACCTCGCCATCGAGGTGACCGGCGCCCAGCGGGAGTGGACAGGCGGCGCCTGGCGCCTCGGCTTTGGCTATGAGGCGATGGAAGCGGGCGAGCGGCCCCATGTCGTCGCCATGGATTTCGGCGCGAAAGACAATATCTTCCGCAACCTCGTTAAGGCCGGTGCGAAAGTCACGGTGCTCCCCGCCACGGCCTCCTACGATCAGATCAAGGCGCTCAACCCCGCCGGTGTTTTCCTGTCCAACGGTCCTGGCGATCCCGCGGCGACAGCCGACTATGCCGTGCCGGTTATCCGAAAGCTGCTCGACGAGAATGTGCCGATCTTCGGCATCTGCCTTGGTCATCAGCTGCTCGCGCTGGCCGCCGGTGCGAAGACCACCAAGATGCATCAGGGCCATCGCGGGGCCAATCACCCGGTCAAGCGGTTGGAAGACGGCGTGGTAGAAATCACCTCGATGAACCACGGCTTTGCGGTTGATACTGCCACGCTGCCGGCCAATGTCGTCGAGACCCATGTGAGCCTGTTCGATGGCTCCAACTGCGGCATCGCCTTCACGGACAAGCCGGCTTTCGCCGTGCAATATCACCCCGAAGCCTCGCCGGGGCCGCAGGACAGCTTCTACCTGTTCCAGCGGTTCGTGGAGGGGCTAAAGTGATTGCGCTCGCGCTCCTTGCGGCGGGCGCGGCAGGCGATCAGAGCCAGTTGCAGCGTCAGCTCGATCATATGGTCGCCACCTGCGGCGCCGACCAGGTCGTCCGGCTGGTGGCCCATGGTACGGATCGGGTGAGCTTTGACATGCTGCGACGCGAGGCCCTGCCATCGGTCAGCGAGACCAACGCCCTTCAATGCGCGCTCGACAAGGTGCGATCGCGCAAGGATCTTAAAATCGGTTCCACCGGGAACGAGGCTCGGAACAAATAATGCCAAAAAGAACAGACATCTCCTCGATCCTCATCGTCGGCGCTGGCCCGATCATCATCGGCCAGGCGTGCGAGTTCGATTATTCGGGCACGCAGGCCTGCAAGGCGCTGAAGGAAGAGGGCTACCGGATCATTCTGGTTAACTCCAATCCCGCGACGATCATGACCGATCCGGAAATGGCCGATGCGACCTATATCGAGCCGATCACGCCGGAGATCGTCGCCAAGATCATCGAGAAGGAGCGCCCTGACGCGATCCTGCCGACGATGGGCGGGCAGACCGCGCTCAACACGGCGCTGGCGCTGTTCAACGATGGCACGCTGGAGAAATATGGCGTGCAGATGATCGGCGCCGATGCCGAGGCGATCGACAAGGCGGAAGACCGGCTCAAGTTCCGTGACGCGATGGACAAGATCGGCCTCGAAAGCGCCCGCTCGCGCATTGCGCACACCATGGACGAAGCCATGGCCGCGCTGGAGTTCACCGGCCTGCCGGCGATCATCCGCCCCAGCTTCACCATGGGCGGCACCGGCGGCGGCGTCGCCTATAACAAGGAAGAGTTCGTCCGCATCGTCACGTCCGGTCTCGACGCGTCGCCAACCACCGAAGTGCTGATCGAGGAATCGCTGCTCGGCTGGAAGGAATATGAGATGGAAGTGGTTCGCGACCGCGCGGACAACTGCATCATCATCTGCTCGATCGAGAATGTCGATCCGATGGGCGTCCACACGGGCGACTCAATCACTGTCGCGCCGGCGCTGACGCTGACCGACAAGGAATATCAGATCATGCGCAACGCCAGCATTGCGGTGCTGCGCGAAATCGGCGTGGAAACAGGTGGTTCCAACGTACAGTTCGCAGTCAATCCCAAGGACGGGCGGCTGATCGTCATCGAGATGAACCCGCGCGTGTCGCGCTCATCGGCGCTGGCATCCAAGGCCACTGGCTTCCCGATCGCCAAGGTCGCGGCCAAGCTGGCGGTCGGCTACACGCTGGACGAGATCACCAATGATATCACCGGTGTTACGCCGGCAAGCTTCGAGCCGACCATCGATTATGTCGTGACGAAGATCCCGCGCTTTGCGTTCGAAAAGTTCAAGGGCGCCGAGCCGCTGCTTGGAACCGCCATGAAGTCCGTCGGTGAAGTGATGGCAATTGGCCGCAATATTCACGAATCCATGCAGAAGGCCCTGCGCGGGCTCGAGACAGGCCTCGCCGGTTTCAATCAGGTCGATCATCTGGTCGGGGCGCCCAAGGAGCAGATCGTTGCGGCGCTGGGTCAGCCGACGCCGGACCGGCTGTTGATCGCGGCACAGGCGCTGCGTGAAGGGCTGAGCGTGGATGAAATCCATGCCGTCGCCAAGTTTGACCCCTGGTTCCTGCAGCGCCTTGCCGAGATCGTCGAGGCAGAGAAGGGCGTGCTCGCCAATGGCCTGCCGCGCGATGCGGAGGCCATGCGCAAGCTCAAGTCCATGGGCTTTTCGGACAAGCGCCTTGCCTGGCTGGCGCTGCAGTCGGCCAACATCCCCGGTGGCATGGACAACGCGATCAAGCGCGGCTCGGGCCTCGTCCGCGATGCCGTGGTGGCGATGACCGGCGGCGTCACCGAGAAGGAAGTGCGCGCGCTGCGCCACAAGCTCGGCGTGCGTCCGGTGTTCAAGCGGATCGACACCTGCGCGGCCGAGTTCGAGGCCAAGACGCCTTATATGTACTCGACCTATGAGGCGCCGAGCTTCGGCGAGCCGGAGGACGAGAGCCAGCCGAGCGACCGGCGCAAGGTCGTGATCCTGGGCGGCGGACCCAACCGCATAGGCCAGGGCATCGAGTTCGATTATTGCTGCTGCCACGCCTGCTTCGCGCTGGAAGATGCGGGCTATGAGACGATCATGATCAACTGCAACCCGGAGACGGTGAGCACCGATTATGACACGTCCGACCGGCTATATTTCGAGCCGCTGACGGCGGAAGACGTGCTGGAGATCCTGCATGTCGAGAAGTCGAAGGGCGAGCTAGTCGGCGTGATCGTGCAGTTTGGCGGGCAGACCCCGCTCAAGCTGGCGCAGGCGCTGGAAGAGGCCGGCATTCCTATCCTCGGCACCTCGCCGGATGCCATCGACCTTGCCGAAGATCGCGAGCGGTTCGCGGCGCTGATCGAGAAACTGGGCCTGCTGCAGCCGGCCAACGGCATTGCCCGCAGCCGGGAAGAAGCCATCGCGGTGGCCAATCGCATCGGCTATCCGGTGCTGATGCGCCCGAGCTATGTGCTGGGTGGCCGGGCGATGGAGATCGTCGACGGGCAGGCGCAGCTTGAGGAATATATCGCCACGGCGGTGCAGGTCTCGGGCGACTCGCCGGTGCTGATCGACCAGTATCTGCGCGACGCTGTCGAGGTGGACGTGGATGCGCTGTGCGATGGTGAGGATGTCGTCGTCGCCGGCGTGCTCCAGCATATCGAGGAAGCCGGCGTGCATTCCGGCGACAGCGCCTGCTCGCTGCCGCCTTACAGCCTCCCCGATTATCTCATCGCCGAGATCGAGCGGCAGGCCGATGTGCTGGCCCGCGCGCTCTCCGTGCGGGGCCTCATGAACATCCAGTTCGCGGTCAAGGATGGGTTGGTCTACCTCATCGAGGTCAATCCGCGCGCCTCGCGCACAGTGCCGTTCGTGGCCAAGGCCATCGGCACGCCGATCGCCAAGATCGCCGCGCGGGTAATGGCCGGCGAGAAGCTTGCGAGCCTGCCGAAGATCGACCGCAATGCGATCCGCCACATCGCAGTCAAGGAAGCCGTGTTCCCGTTCAATCGCTTCCCCGGTGTCGATCCGGTCCTTTCCCCGGAGATGAAGTCGACCGGGGAGGTCATGGGCATCGACAGCGATTTCGCGACTGCTTTCGCCAAGGCGCAGATCGGCGCGGGCACGGTGCTGCCCAAGCAGGGGACGGTCTTCATCTCCGTTAAGGATAGCGACAAGAGCGTGATCCTGCCCGGGGCCCGCAAGATTGCCGATCTTGGCTTCAAGATCGTCGCAACCGGCGGAACGGCCGATTTCCTTGCGGAGAACGGCCTGCCGGTGGAGAAGGTGAACAAGGTCGCGCAGGGCCGCCCGCATATTGTCGATCGCATTGCGGATGGCGAAGTGGACCTGATCTTCAACACCACGGAAGGCTGGCAGTCGCTCAAGGACAGCAAAGCGATCCGCACGAGCGCGTTGCGTGGCAAGGTGCCGAGCTTCACGACCGCGGCGGCAAGTCTGGCTGCCGTGGACGCAATTGAGGCTTTGCGTGCGCGTCCTCTTGAAGTGAAGTCGCTGCAATCCTATTATCAGGCGTCGCACGACTGATCTTCCAGAACACAAGAAATCAGTTGCGGGCCGACCGGATCCCCGGCGGACTAGGGAGTTCGCGCATTGTTGCGCTGGAAATAGGGAGTCGAGATGGCGACCGTTGAGAAGATGCCGATGCTGCAAGTCGGTTATGACAAGCTGACCGACCAGCTCCGCGCGCTCAAGGCCGAGCGTCCCAAGATCGTGGATGCGATCGAGGAGGCACGCGCCCATGGCGATCTTTCGGAAAACGCCGAATATCACGCCGCCAAAGAGCGTCAGGGCCAGGTCGAGGCGACCATCGCCGATCTAGAAGACAAGCTCTCCCGCGCGCAGGTTATCGACCCCACCACGCTGTCGGGCGACAAGATCATCTTTGGCGCCACGGTCACCTTGCTGGACGAGGATGACAAGCCGGTGCGCTACCAGATCGTCGGCCAGGCCGAAGCGGACGCGAAGCTGGGCATGATAAGCTACAACAGCCCCCTTGGTCGCGCCCTGATCGGGCGTCAGGTCGGCGAGGATGTCGAGGTGACGGTGCCGTCCGGCGACAAGTTCTATCTGGTCAACAAGATCGAATTCATCTGATCCGCAGCCGCGCCATGATTATGTCGTTTCTGGTTGCCGCACCGGCAGCGTTCACGCTGTCGGTTCGCGCCGCAGTCGGCTGACATCGCGATGCAGCTTCCCAAAGGTCCGGCGACCAACATTCTGGCGGCGATCATCGTCATCGTCTTCCTGCCGTTGTATCTCACCGGGGAGATGGGGCGGGCGGCGCTGATTGCCGGGTTCATTTCCGAGCGCGTCACGTTGCTCTCGTCGTCCGAAGCGCTGACCTTCAACGTGCCGTGGCTGCCGCTGTGGATCACGCCGCTCACCGCCACGCTGCTGCATGGCGGGTGGATGCATCTGGGCTTCAATGTGCTGATGCTGATCTTCTGCGGCCGCTTCGTTGAAAATCTGCTCGGTCCAGGCCGGCTCGTGGTGATCTACGTCGTCGGCGCCTACGCCGCAACGCTCGGGCAATGGCTTTCGAGTTTCTTTTATGCGCAAGGGGAGGGCTGGGTGCCGATGATCGGCGCAAGCGGCGCGATTTCCGCCGTGCTCGGAACCTATGCGTTCATCTACAGCCAGCGCGGCGTGAAGGCGATCGGGCCTGTCCCGGCCTATATCGTGCGCATGGTCTGGCTTGGCGCGGCGTGGACCATCCTGCAATTGCTAATCGCGCTGGCCGGCGGGTTCGACAGTTTCTTCGGCGGGATCGCCGTGGGCGCCCATATCGGCGGCTTCATCGCCGGCCTGCTGCTCGCGCGCCCCTTGCTGGCCCGACGGTTCCGGGCGTCCTGACGGGCGTGGCAGCGCTGGTCTAACACCGCCACCCGTACCAGTCTGTCAGTGAGCGTGATCCTCGGCATCATCCGCGCTCGGATCGAGCAAGCGATGCAGATGGACGATCACATAGCGCATTTCGGCGTCGTCCACGGTCCGCTGCGCCGCGCCTCGCCACGCCGCTTCGGCACTGGCGTAGTTCGGGAAGATGCCGACGATGTCGATGGCGTTCAGATCTTCGAATTCGAGTTTCTGCGGGTCTTTGACGCGACCGCCCATTACGAGGTGCATGAGGCTCAAGAAAGTGCTCCGGATTTATGCCCGGCAAGAGGCGCCTGGGCGTTTTCGATTTGCTAGCAGCCTCGGCCGGTTCTGCCAAGAATGGCGATACTGGCCTTGCGATCCTAGGCGTTCGATTTCTTGTCCGAACGCGGCTTCTTGATGCGCTTGCCGATCAGGCGGGCGGCTTCGACCGCCGCCGTTTGAAGCGCGGCCTTTTCCGTCTTTGCAAGATTGGCGAACATGGTCTGCGCCGCTTGGCGCGCGCCGGAGTTTCGCACGGCCTGCTGCGCCGCCCGTCCGGCCTTGCCCGCAGCTGATCCGATGGCGAGCTTGGGCAGGAAAATGGCGATGACGGCCCCGGCTGCTGCAGCCGCGGCTACTGCCGCGATGGGATGTTCCTGAAACATCCGGTTGGTTTCATTGGCCGCGCGATAGGCCTTCTCCCGCGTGTCGGCGACCACGTCCTCGCCCCGCTCGCGCACCGTGGCAAGCGTGCTCCCGACCTTGTCCTTCACCTGGTCAAGCGTAGAAGCCGTTGGGCGGCCTTCCTTCGTCTTCGGGGCGGTCATCGTCTGATCAACTGTCCTCTTTCTGGCTCCACAGAGCGCGATTCAACCAGACGAGCCAAGCACCACGCATCACGTAGAGCAAGATGAATCGCACAGGGCGCCAGAAGAGAAGGCCGACCGCACCGGTCGCGCCCAGCGTCGTCAGGACGGGATGGCGACGCAGCGTCCCCCGCGCGGCCTGTTTGGCCTGCGAAACTTTGTGCTGAACCGCCTCGACGGCGTCGTCCTTCAAGTGCGCCGGGCTCAACCGCTCGCGAACCCCGTCCAGTGCAGAGCGGAAGCGCTCTCTTGCGCCATCCGCGCGCTGGCGGGCCTCGGCCAGCTCGAGGGGGGAGGGCGCGCTGCTCATGGCCGGTCTGCCTTGCTGAGGGGGGAGAGGGCACGCTTGACCATCAGGCCGCAGAGTAAAGCGAGCAGCAAGAGAACGCCGGCCACGATCAGAGCTGCGCCGAGCCAACCCACGGAGGGCGCGAGCGCAATCACCGCCGCCGCGACCAGCGCAACAAGCGCCAGACTGACGAACAGAAAGGCGAGGACGCCGAACAGCGCCGCGCGGCGGGCCGCCGCGGCAATCAGTCCCGCTTTGAGCTTCGCCCACGTCAGTTCCGCCTCGGCGAGTTCGCGGCCCGATGCAATCAGCCGCGAAAAGCTCTCGCCAATGGTCTCCTTTTCAAGCGCGTCTTCAGGGTCCGGCGGGGTGCCCGCCGCAGTGTGCATGGTGTCGGGATCACTCATCGATCAATGCCGGCCGGTCCTTCCAGCCTCAGCTGTCACTCGACGAGCCCCGCATCATGCGCATGAGCACAAAGCCAACCACAGCCGCCGCACCGATCGCCACCGCAGGGCTCTTGCGCACGAAGTTGCGCGCTTCCTCGGTGAGCTGGTCGATATCCTTGGCGTCCAGCGAGTCCGCCGCGCCGGCGACGGTTTCCGCAGCCTTGCGGGCATAATCGCCATACTGCGGGCCGAGCTTGGAATCGACGGTCTCGGCGGTCTCGGCGATCAGCTTCGAGAGGCCATGAAGGGCATCGCCTGTCGTGTTCTTAGCCGTCGTGGCGGCACCGCGTGCGGTGGCCTTAGCCTGCTCGGCAAATTCGCCGGCCTGCTCGCGCCAGTCGGTGCTCGATCCGGTCTCCGCGCCCCGCGCCTCTGCTGCCGTGGACAGCGCAGCCGACTTCGCGCTCGCCGCATCAGATGCAGCCTTGCGCGCCGACGTCGCCTTCGACGTGCTCTTGCGGGTCGTTCCAGTGCTATTGGTCTCGGCCATGGCGGGTTCCTCTTTTGATACAGAACAGGCTTGCCTGTTATAGCAAGGCTCGCCCTCTTTAACAGACCTGCGGCGGCAAATGTTCCCGCCATTGCACAGAAACAGCAAGATAAGCCGAGCCGCCCGCCATTGCCATGAGGGAGTGCGCTCGCTAATCCGCGCCGATAATTTGCCAGACGGAAGGGGAAGGCACAGCCATGACCGCAATTCTCGACATTCACGCCCGCCAGATCCTGGACAGCCGCGGCAACCCGACGGTGGAAGTCGACGTGTTGCTGGAAGACGGCAGCTTCGGCCGCGCCGCCGTTCCCTCGGGTGCATCCACCGGCGCTTATGAAGCGGTCGAGAAGCGTGATGGCGACAAGTCCGTCTATCTCGGCAAGGGCGTTCTTCAGGCCGTCGATGCAGTGAACGGTGAGATCGCCGAGGCGATCACCGGCATGGATGCCGAGGACCAGGGCGATGTTGACGCCGCGATGATCGAACTGGACGGCACGGAGAACAAGGCGCGGCTCGGCGCCAACGCCATTCTGGGCGTGAGCCTCGCGACGGCCAAGGCGGCTGCCGATGCGCGCGGCCTGCCGCTGTATCGCTATGTCGGCGGCGTCTCCGCCCATGTGCTGCCGGTGCCGATGATGAACATCATCAATGGCGGTGAACATGCCGACAATCCGATCGACTTCCAGGAGTTCATGATCATGCCGGTGGGGGCGGAGAGCATCGCCCACGCCGTGCAGATCGGCTCGGAAATCTTCCACACGCTCAAGAAGGGCCTGCACGACAAGGGTCTTGCGACCGGCGTTGGCGACGAGGGTGGGTTTGCGCCCAACATCGCTTCAACGGTCGAAGCGCTCGACTTCATCATGCAGAGCATCGAGAAGGCCGGTTACAAGCCGGGCGAGAATGTCGTGCTGGCGCTCGATTGCGCAGCGACCGAGTTTTTCAAGAATGGCAGCTATGTGATCTCCGGCGAGGGCAAGACGCTCTCCCCGGCTGAAATGGCCGACTATCTCGCCGATCTCGTCGCGCGCTACCCGATCAAGTCGATCGAGGACGGCATGAGCGAGGACGATTTCGAGGGCTGGAAGATCCTGACCGACAAGATCGGCGACAAGTGCCAGCTGGTGGGCGATGATCTTTTCGTCACCAACCCCAAGCGCCTCGCCATGGGCATCGAGAAGGGGCTGGCCAACTCCATGCTCGTCAAGGTCAACCAGATCGGCTCGCTGACCGAAACGCTCGCCGCCGTCGATATGGCACACCGGGCGCGCTACACCAATGTGATGTCGCACCGCTCGGGTGAGACTGAGGACGCGACCATTGCCGACCTGGCGGTCGCCACGAACTGCGGCCAGATCAAGACCGGCTCGCTGGCGCGCTCCGACCGGCTCGCCAAGTACAACCAGCTCATCCGCATCGAGGAAGAGCTGGGTGACCGCGCTTATTATGCGGGAACGTCGATTTTCCGCTAAGGCGTTTTAACCGTCCGGGTGGAGGCGAACGATCCGTTGCGCATCCCCCGGGCCGACGGCTTGTCTACAAAGTTAATGCAATTTGTCGCATTCGTTCATTTTGGACTTGCATTGAAGCGGTCGGCGTGATTCCAAGGGCCCATGGCGCATCTGGCAAAATTGAGGTTTCTTCTTGGTTCGGCGTTCACGCCGGCCATTGCCATTTTCCTGCTCCTGCTCTTCATTGGCTATGCCATCATTGGCCCGAACGGCATTCTCGCCTGGTCCGATTACAGCCGGCAGCTCAAGCAGCGGCAGGCCGAGTTGTCGGCGCTGCACAAGCAGAAGGCCGCGCTGGAGAATCGGGTGAAGCTGCTCGATCCGCGCCATGCCGATCCGGATATGGTCGATGAGCTGGTCCGCAAGCAGCTTGGCGTCACGCACCCCGATGAAGTCGTCGTTCCGATGAAATGAACATGGGCGCGGTCGACTAACCAGATTTCGCCACCCATTTAACCTATCTGGACATTGCGCTCCTGCCAGTGCCGTGCCTATAGCTGGCTGTAACAGCCACGCGAGAAGGACCTGAAACATTGGCGAAGCCAGCTTCCAGACGCGCGCAAAATGCCCCTGCATCCACTGCCACGGCGCCGTCTGCGGACCATAACCGGGAGCGCCCCGGTGAGCCCAATCCCTATGACGCGAGCCAGGAAGAGCTGCTCGAATTCTACCGTCAGATGCTGCTCATCCGCCGCTTCGAGGAGCGGGCCGGGCAGCTTTACGGTCTCGGCCTGATCGGCGGCTTCTGCCACCTCTATATCGGCCAGGAAGCGGTTGCGGTCGGCATCCAGTCGGCACTGACGCCCGGCAAGGATAGCGTGATCACCGGCTATCGCGACCATGGCCACATGCTCGCTTACGGCATCGATCCCAAGATCATCATGGCCGAGCTGACGGGCCGCGAGGCCGGCATTTCGCGCGGCAAGGGCGGCTCGATGCATATGTTCAGCGTGGAGCACAAGTTCTTCGGCGGTCACGGCATCGTCGGCGCGCAGGTCAGCCTCGGCACCGGTCTCGCATTCGGTCACAAGTATAATGAGGATGGCGGCGTGTGCGTCGCGTACTTCGGTGACGGCGCGGCCAATCAGGGCCAGGTCTATGAGAGCTTCAACATGGCCGAGCTGTGGAAGCTCCCGATCATTTATGTGATCGAGAACAACCAGTACGCCATGGGCACCTCCGTGGCGCGCTCCTCCGCCGAGGATCAGCTCTATCGTCGCGGCGAGAGCTTCCGCATTCCGGGCATCCAGGTCGATGGCATGGACGTGCTGGCGGTGCGCGGCGCCACCGAGGCGGCGCTGGAATATGTCCGCTCCGGCAAGGGGCCGATCCTGCTGGAAATGAAGACCTATCGCTATCGCGGTCACTCGATGTCCGATCCGGCGAAATATCGCTCGCGCGACGAAGTGCAGCACATGCGCGACACGTCCGATCCGATCGAGGGCCTCAAGAAGATTCTCGCCGATGCCGGCGTGAAGGAAGAGGATTTGAAGGCCATCGATACGAAGATCCGCAAGGATGTGAGCGAGGCGGCCGACTTCGCGGAAACCTCGCCCGAGCCTGACATGGCCGAACTTTATACCGATGTGCTGGTGGAGCAGTATTGATGGGTCTCGAGATCAAGATGCCGGCCCTCTCGCCGACGATGGAAGAGGGGACGCTGGCCAAGTGGCTCGTCAAGGAAGGCGATGAGGTCAAGGCCGGCGACATCATGGCCGAGATCGAGACCGACAAGGCGACGATGGAGTTCGAGGCTGTCGATGAAGGCACCATCGAGAAGATCCTAATTGCCGAGGGCACCGACAATGTGAAGGTCGGCACTGTGATCGCCATGCTGTCCGGCGAAGGCGAAGAAGCGCCCGCACCGGCTGCGCAAGCTCCCAAGGCCGAAGCGCAAGCTGCGCCCAAGGCTGCGGACGAGGCTGAGGCGCCCAAGAAGGCCGAGAGCGGCACCGCCAATCTCTCGGGTAGCAAGGCGAGCGCGGTGACGGACCCGGCGATCCCCGAAGGCACGCAGATGGTCAAGACGACTGTCCGCGAAGCGCTGCGCGATGCCATGGCCGAGGAAATGCGGCGCGATCCGCGCGTATTCCTGATGGGCGAGGAAGTCGCCGAATATCAGGGCGCCTACAAGGTTACCCAGGGCCTGCTGGACGAGTTCGGCCCCAAGCGCGTGATCGACACGCCGATCACCGAGCATGGCTTTGCCGGCATCGGTGCCGGCGCTGCGATGGGCGGTCTCAAGCCGATCGTCGAGTTCATGACCTTCAACTTCGCTATGCAGGCGATGGACCAGATCATCAACTCGGCCGCCAAGACCAATTACATGTCCGGCGGCCAGATGCGTTGCCCGATCGTGTTCCGTGGTCCCAATGGCGCGGCGAGCCGGGTTGGCGCGCAGCACAGCCAGAATTACGGCCCGTGGTATGCGGCCGTACCGGGCCTGATCGTGATCGCGCCCTATGACAGCTCGGATGCCAAGGGCCTACTCAAGGCGGCGATCCGCAGCGAAGATCCGGTGGTGTTCCTTGAGAATGAGCTGGTCTATGGGCGCAGTTTCGAGGTGCCGCAGCTTGACGATCATGTCCTGCCGATCGGCAAGGCACGCATCGTCCGTCCCGGCAAGGATGTGACGCTGGTGAGCTACTCGATCGGCGTTGGCGTCGCGCTGGAGGCAGCGGAAACGCTCGCCGCCGACGGCATCGATGCCGAGGTGATCGACCTGCGCACGCTGCGCCCGCTCGATACCGCGACGGTGCTGGAAAGCCTCAAGAAGACCAACCGCCTCGTGGTGGTCGAAGAGGGCTGGCCGGTCTGCTCCATCGCCAGCGAGATTGCGGCGGTCTGCATGGAGCAGGGCTTCGACGATCTCGATGCGCCGGTGCTGCGCGTGACCAATGAGGATGTGCCGCTGCCTTATGCGGCCAATCTCGAAAAGGCGGCGCTGATCGATGCGGCGCGGGTCGTGAAGGCTGCCCGCAAGGTCTGCTATCGCGATTGAGATAGGGCGGGGCGCTCATTACGGGCACCCCGTTTCACTCAGCACAGTCATCGCGTGGCTGCCCTGGGCTCCTGCCTTCGCAGGAGCCCAAATGTGATGACATGTTTATGGCAGCCGCGCCGCCCGTCCCGGATTTTCGGCGCCGGCGCGACGGCTCGGTAATTGTTCGTTGAAAATCTTGCGGCTGACGAACTTCCAGGCGCCATCCACCTTGCGCATCCTGTCCTCATAATGGCCGTAGCTGCCGATATGCGGGGTATGTCCCGTGCCGTTATTGGCTACCTCGAACCAGTAGATCACGCCCTTGGCCGTATCGCCATGCACATAGATGGCCTGATTGGTGATGAAGTGGCGCAGCGTGACAGGCTGGCCTGAGCCGTCGTCGCCATAATATTGCTTGATGGCTTCCTTGTAGACGCCGATTTCCTTGTAGATTTCCTCCGGCCCGACGGCGGTGCCGCCTGCCCATTCCAGCACGCCTTCGGGCGCGAACAGGGCGGCGTAGCTTTCGGCATCGCCCCAATCGAGCGCCATGAGATACTCGGCTTCAAGCTGCATGATCGCGGCGCGATCGGCGGCATAATCCTCCTGCGCCGCTGTAGGGCGCCCGGTTTCGTTCGGCATAATGATGTCCTCTCCTCTGCCTGTGCCATGGCGCAGGCTCGCAAGAGGTTAGACGAGGGGCTTCGCCTGTGCAATTAAAGCTGGACAGAATCAATCTCAGCGGTTGAAACTGGCAGGATAACGAGCCGCAGGAAATGGAACCGGTGCGGCGCCAGGGCGAGCAGAGAGGAATTCACGACATGGCAATGGCACCTCAGGCGGCACACTCCGTGCCGGGCGACGATGCTGGGGCCGCGTCGCAGCAATGGCCCTCCAGCCCGCGTGCCTATTTCGCGCTGACTGTCATCATTATCGCCACCTTCCTGAGCTTCTTCGATGCCACCGTGTTCGGAATGCTGGCGGAGCGGATCAAGGTCGATTTCGGCCTGTCCGATACGCAACTTGGCATATTGGGCGGCCCGGCGAGCATCATCTTCTACGTGTTCGTCGGCATTCCGCTGGCCCGGCTCGTGGATATCTATCCGCGCAAGATGATCCTCGCGATCAGCGCGGCGGTGACGGGCGGTGTCACCATGCTGAGCGGTCTGGCGCAGGGCTTCGGCCAGTTCATCGCGGCGCGGATGCTGCTGGGCGCGGGCGGATCGGCCCATGGCCCCGGCTCCTATTCTCTCATCGTCGACATGTTCCGGCCGAAGAAAATCCCGATTGCCTTCGCGCTGCTGCAGTTCGGTTTCATCGGCGGCACCACGCTTGGCGTGCTGTTCGGCGGGATGATGATCGGCGCGGTATCGCATTGGGATACCAGCTATGTGTGGGGCCTGCGCATCTTCAACTGGCAGTGGATCTTGATCGGCCTCGGCCTGCTGTCCTTCCCGGCGGCGCTGCTGTTCCTGCTGGTGAAGGAGCCGGCGCGCCGTGCCGCGGTCGCCGACCCGATCGCAGTGCCGCAGAAAGCCAGCTTCGGCCGCAAGATCGCCACGTTCATGGGCTTCGACGCCATTCGCGGCATTCAGGCGAAGGGCATGGTCTATTACCCGTTGTTCATCGCGCTGGCGCTCAGCGCGACGGAAAGCCAGGGTATCGGTTTCTGGCGCGTTCCCTTCCTCGTGCGCACCTATGGCATGGACGAGGCGCAGATCGGCGCGGTGCTCGCGCCCATGCTGCTGGTCGCGCAGCTCGCCGGCCTTGTGCTGGGCGGCCTGATGGTCTCGTGGTTCGGCCGCAAGTATAAGGACGCGAACGTTCGCACGGCAGCGATCTGCTTCACCGCGGTCACCATCTGCACGCTGGCCGCGCCGCTGATGCCGACCGGGCACCTCGCCATGGGCGCGATGGCTGTGGCGACGCTCTTCGGCCTTGCGGGCGCGCCGGCGCAGAATGCCGCCGTGCAGCGCGTCGCGCCGCAAGCCATGCGCGGGCAGGTGACGGCGCTGTACCTGTTTATGTTCACCTTCTTCGGCGCGATGGGCAGCCTCGTGATCGGTGTGGTGGCGCAATATGTCGTGCGGGATGAGGCACGGCTGTGGCAGGCGATCTTCATCACCGCGCTCGTGCTGCTGCCGCTCGCCACGATCAGCATGTGGCGTGCCTGCAAGCCCTATCGTGAGGAAATCGAGCGCCTGGAGGCAGCAGAAGCTGCGGCTGTGAGCAAAGCAATGCCTGCGGGGAGTTGACGACTCATCATTGAGTTCTCACAGGGGATATTGCGCGACGCCGGGCTTTGGTCCGGCGTCACTCTGTTTTGCTGAGAGTCCCGAGAGGATGGCTATGACCAATTATCCTGCCCTGCACATGATCATCGATGGCGAGGCCGTGACCGGCGGTGATCGCCGAACGCAGACCATCGTCAATCCTGCGACGGGCGAGACCCTGGGCGAGCTGCCACTGGCCACCGCGGCGGATCTCGACCGCGCGCTGGAAACCGCGCAGCGCGGGTTCAACCGCTGGCGCAACTCCACGGCGCAGGAGCGTGCTGCGGTGCTCTCCGGCGCGGCGCGTCTGCTTATGGAGCGGCAGGAGGCGCTGGCTCGTATCGCCACGATGGAACAGGGCAAGACCCTGCCTGAATCGCGCATCGAAGTGATGATGGTTGCCGGCCTGTTCAATTTCTACGCCGGCGAGGTTTCGCGCCTTTATGGCCGCGCTCTGGTGCGCCCGGCCGGCATGCGCTCGACGGTGACCTATGAGCCGGTCGGCCCGGTTGCGGCCTTCTCGCCGTGGAACTTCCCGCTCGGCAATCCTGGCCGCAAGTTGGGCGCGCCGATCGCGGCGGGCTGCTCGGTGATCATGAAGTCGGCCGAAGAAACCCCGGCGTCCGCTCTTGGTGTGCTGCAGTGCCTGCTCGATGCCGGCCTCCCCAAGGACGTCGCGCAGGCCGTGTTCGGCGTGCCCGATGAGGTGTCGCGCCACCTGCTGGCCTCGCCGATCATCCGCAAGCTCAGTTTCACCGGCTCGACCGTGATCGGCAAGCATCTCGCCAAGCTGGCGGCCGAAGACCTGAAGCGCACCACCATGGAACTCGGTGGTCACGGCCCGGTACTGGTGTTCGACGATGTCGACGTGGACCGCGTGCTGGATGTCATGGTCGGCCACAAATATCGCAACGCCGGCCAGGTCTGCGTCTCGCCGACCCGGTTCATCGTGCAGGAAAATGTCTACGAGCGGTTCCGTGACGGGTTCGCCAGCCGCGCCAAGGCGCTCAAGGTCGGCAATGGCCTTGAGGATGGAATCCAGATGGGCCCGATGGCCAATGAGCGTCGCCCGGATGCCATGGAGCGCCTTATCGGTGGCGCGGTCAGCAGCGGCGCAAAGCTCAATGCGGGTGGCGAGCGCATCGGCAATCAGGGCTTCTTCTATGCCCCGTCCGTGCTCAGCGAAATTCCGCTCGATGCCGAGATCATGAATGAGGAGCCGTTCGGTCCGGTCGCGCTGATCAACCCGTTCGGCAAGGTCGACGACATGATCGCGGAAGCTAATCGCCTGCCTTATGGTCTCGCCGCTTACAGCTGGACGGACGACGTCAAGCTGCAGCGCCGCGTGGCGCGGGAAGTCGAGACCGGCATGCTCGGCGTCAACAGCGTTGCCATCGGCGGTGCGGACTCGCCCTTTGGCGGCGTCAAGTGGTCGGGCCACGGCCATGAGGATGGCCCCGAGGGCCTCCACGCCTGCCTCGTGACCAAGGTCGTCCACGAAGGCTGATCCAGAATACAAGCCCCGGTGCCCGTGCAGGTGCCGGGGCTTTCTTTTCCCATTTCTCAGGAGAGTAACATGACTCACGCGCTCAACACCGGCGGCGATCGCGGCTATCTTCGCATTGCGACCGAAGAGGCTTTTGCGACGGCCGAACAGCTCGACGCCTTTCTGAAGCTGGTCAAAGAGGGCCGGGCCGACAAGGCGACCACGTCGCTCTGGGGTTTCTACGGCACGTCGCCTTCCGAGCGGACCCAGTTCATTCGCGACCGGCTGCTCGATCTGGACGATCTGCGTATTCAGGCGATGGACGAGACCGGAATCGACGTCGCCATTCTCTCCCTGACATCGCCCGGTGGACAGGCATTCGAGACCGATGAAGCCAAGACGCTGGTCCGCAATGCCAACGACGTTCTGAAGGCCGCTTGCGAACGCCACCCGTCGCGCTATGTCGGCATGGTCTCCATCGTCCCTCAGGACGTGCAGTGGTCGGTCGAGGAAATCGCGCGCGGCAAGAATGAGCTGGGCTTCAAGGGCGTGATGGTCAACAGCCACACCAAGGGTCACTATCTGGATGAAGAGCAGTTCGACCCGATCCTGAAGGCCTGCGCCGACAATAATCTGCCGCTGTACATCCACCCGCAATCGCCGCCGGATGCAATGATCGCCGGCATGGTCGAGGCTGGCCTCGATGGCGCGATCTTTGGCTTCGGTGTCGAGACCGGCTATCATCTGCTGCGCATCCTGACGACGGGCGTGTTCGACCGCTATCCCAACCTGACCGTGTGCGTCGGCCATGGCGGCGAGGCGATCCCCTACTGGCTGTTCCGCATGAACTACATGCATCAGGCTGGCGTCCGCTCGAAGCGCTATGAGCGCCTCAAGCCGCTCAACCACGACCTGTTCCACTACATGCGCAACAATGTCTGCGTGACGACCAGCGGCATGGCCTGTCCGCTGGCGATCAAGCTGTGCATCGATCAGCTCGGTGAGGACCGAGTGATGTACGCAATGGATTATCCCTATGAATATGTCGCCGATGAGGTGCGCACGCACGACAATCTCGACATTTCTGCAGAAGCCAAGAAGAAGCTGATGCAGACCAATGCCGAGCGGGTCTTCAACCTGTGACGACTCCGCCGGTGTCGGGCCGGGTGACCGGCACCGCCTGGTATGCGCTGGCGTTGGTGGCTCTCACCAACGCCATGTCGCTGCTGGATCGCAACATCCTCGCCATTCTCGCGCCGCGCATCAAGGCGGACCTGCAGATTGGCGATGCCGAGCTGGGGCTGCTGTACGGAACGGTGTTCGCGCTGTTCTATGCGCTGTTCTCCCTGCCGCTCGGTCGCCTGTCGGACGGCTGGATTCGCACGCGTATCCTGGCCATCGCCATCGCCTTCTGGTCCTTCTCGAGCGGCCTCGCGGCCTTTGCGAGCGGCTTTGCGATGCTGGCGATTTCCCGGCTGGGCGTGGGCATCGGCGAGGGGGCAACGTCCCCCGCCGGCACATCCTTGCTGTTCGATTATTTCCCCAAGCACCGGCGCGGTCTCGTGATGGGCACGATTGCTGCCTCCATTGCCGTCGGCCTCGGCATGTCAAATGTCGTCGGTGGTGTCGCGGCGCAATGGTGGGAGACGCTGTATCCGGCGGGGCAAGCGCCGCTGCGCCTGGCAGGCTGGCAGTTCGCCTTTCTGGTTGCGTCCATTCCGGGCCTCGTCCTGGCCCTGCTGCTGTGGCACCTCAAGGAGCCTCAGCGCGGCGCGATGGATGGCATTGCGTCCCGGCCCGATCCGGCGCCGTTCCGCTCGAGCCTCGCGCTGCTCGGTGCGGTGACGCCCGGCACCAATTTGCTGAGCCTTGCCGCCAGCAAGGCCAGTGCCCGCCACTGGACCGCCAATATCGGCGTCATGGTGCTCGTGGTCGGCCTGATGACGCTGTTCGTGCATCTGGCTTCGGCCTTCTCGCCGCGCCCGGCGCTCAGTTTCGGTGGCGTGCCGCTCAATCCCCACATCCTGCAATGGGGTGTGATGGGCTTTGGCATCATCGTGATCTTCAACCTGTTGCAGCGGCTGGCGCTTGCCGATCCGCCGACCTATCAGGTGACGGTGCGCTCGCCGGCGCTGATGATCGCCATCGCGGTCGGTGCGCTGCAGACGGTGATCAATTACGGCATCATGGGCTTCACGCCCGCCTTCATCATGCAGACCTATGGCACATCGCCCGCAGAAACAGGCGTCACCTTCGGCCTGCTCTCGCTGGTGATCGGTGTGATCGGCCCGATGATTTCGGGGCCTCTGGCTGACTGGTTCGACAAGTCCATGCCGGCGACCGGGCGCGTGTATCTCACGCTGTTCGCGCTCGGCGTCTCGCCACTCATCGGGGTCTGGACCTATCATGCGCCGGACGCGTTCGGCTTCTACAGCCGCTTCGTGCTCTACAGCGTCATCCTCACCTGCTGGATGCCGCCGCTCTACTCGCTGATCTACGGACTTGTGCTGCCTCGCATGCGCGGCATCACCGCGAGCACCTATCTCATCATCTCCACCATTTTCGGCCTCGGCATGGGGCCTTATCTGGTCGGGATGATCTCGGATGCCACGGGTGATCTGCGCACCGCGATCCTCAGCGTCAACTGGATGGCGATTCCCATCATCATCCTGCTCGTCATTCTCCTCACCCGCATCCGCAAGGACGAGAGCCTCATTCTGGTCCGCGCCCGGGATGCAGGGGAGCCTGTCTGATGCTTTGGCCTGCTCACCATCCTCTCATTGTTGACTTTGTTCGAAATGGCGCTTTGTGTCATAAGAACTGAGTCGAGCCGCGCGGGGGACGTGCGCGGTGCAATGAGAGGATGACAAGAGCATGACGGACGAGAGAACTGTCGATTACGTGATCGTCGGAGCGGGCAGCGCGGGATGCGTTCTCGCCAACCGGCTCTCGGCGGATCGGGGCACGGAAGTCGTCCTGCTCGAGGCTGGCGGCGATGACCGCCCGACGCGGGAATTGAGCCAGTTCCGCTCCAACATGATGATCCATATCCCGATCGGTTTCGGCAAGACGCTGAACGATCCCAAGGTCAACTGGCTGTATGAGACCGAGGTCGACGAGGGCTCAGGCGGTCGCCCCCACAAATGGCCCAAGGGCAAGGTGCTCGGCGGCTCGTCTTCGCTTAACGGCATGCTCTATGTGCGCGGCCAGTCGGCTGACTATGATGGCTGGCGCCAGATGGGCAATGAGGGCTGGGCGTGGGACGACGTGCTGCCCTATTTCAAGAAGAGCGAAGACCAGACCCGTGGCGCCATGGAAGGTCATGCGCAGGGCGGTGAGCTGGCTGTCTCCGACTTCCCCGAGCATCACCCGATCAGCAAGGCGGTCATCGATGCCTGCGTCGAGGCCGGCTATGCCTATAAGGATGATCTGAACGACGGCGATCAGGAGGGGACCAGCTGGTTCCAGATGACCGCGCGCAACGGCAAGCGTTGCTCGACGGCGGTGGGCTTCCTCCATCCGGTCATGGACCGGGTCAATCTCACGGTCGAACTGCGCGCCATGACGACGCGCATCCTCTTCGAGGGCAAGCGCGCGGTGGGGGTTGAGTTCGTCCAGCATGGTCGCCTCCGCCGCGTGAAGGTGCGCAAGGAAGTGATCCTTGCCGCCGGTGCGGTCGAGAGCCCCAAGCTGCTGGAAATCTCCGGCATCGGGCAGGGCGGGGTCGTCCGGGAGCTGGGCGTGAAGCTGGTGCACGAGCTGCCCGGCGTCGGCGAGAACCTGCAGGACCACTATATGATCGGCTGCCAGGCGCGGCTGAAGCCGGGCACGCCGTCGGTCAATTCCATGGCCAGCGGCCTGCCGCTGATCGGCCAGGTGCTCAAATATGGCATGACCCGCAAGGGCCTGCTCTCCTACGCGGTGGCGCATGGCTGCACCTTCCTGCGCTCGCGCGAAGGGCTGGAGACGCCGGACATCCAGATCCACACCATGGCGGCGTCCATGGATCTGGAAGTGCTGAACGCCAAGCAGCAGCTGGCGTTGGAGAAGGAGCCGGGCATGGCCTCCAACCCCTGCCAGCTTCGCCCGGAATCGCGCGGGCACATCCACGCCCGCTCACCCGATGGCACGCAGGCCCCCAAGATCACGCCCAATTATCTGCAGGACCCGATCGACCAGCAGATGGCCGTCACGCAGCTCAAGATCATTCGCGAAATCTGGCAGCAGCCGGCGATCGCGAAATATCTGGCCGGCCCCGACCCCTTCGGCGAGACGGACGATCAGATGTTCTTCTATGCGCAGGTCGCCGGCGGCACGCTGTATCACGCGGTCGGCACGGCGCGCATGGGCAGCGACCCCAAGGCGGTGGTCGATGCGCGCCTGCGCGTCCACGGCGTTCAGGGCCTGCGCGTGGTCGATGCCTCGATCATGCCCAAGATCGTCTCCGGCAACACCAATGCCGCGACGATCATGATCGGCGAGAAAGGATCGGAAATGATTCTGGAAGACGCGAAGGAACTCGCACCAGCCTGAACGGGCCAGCGTGCGGCTTCAATGCTGAACGAAAAACGAAGCCGCCTGCGCGTCAGGCGGCTTCGGTCATTTCATGGAAGGCTTGCGCGATCAGCGTGAGCGACTTGGTGCGGGCCTGCGGATCGAATGCGGGGCTGTGGACGATTACCTCATCCACCCGCGTCCGCTGGACGAACTGGCGCAGGCCACGCGCGACATCATCGGCGGTGCCAAAGGCGCTGCATTGCATGACATGCCCCAGCATCGCGCTGAGCGATGGATCGAGGCTCGCGACATAATTCTCCACCGGCGGGGGTAGCTTGCCGGGGCGGCCGGTGCGCAGAGCGACAAAGTTCTGCATCATGGAGCTGGCGACATATTCCGCCTCCGCCACCGTGTCGGCAGCAACGACGCTCATCGCCGCCGCCGCATAGGGTTCGCGCAGAGAGGCGGAAGGGCGGAAATCGCGGCGATAGATGGTCAGCGCTTCATCCAGCAGATCGGGCGCGAAATGCGAGGCGAAGGCGTAGGGCATCCCCAAGGCCGCCGCGAGTTGCGCCCCGAACAGGCTGGAGCCCAGAATCCACATATCGATCTGCGCGCCGCGCCCGGGCACGGCGAGCAGGCCGAGGTCCGGCTGGCCGGTAAAGTGAGCGCGCAATTCCACCACGCTGCGGGGAAACTCCTCGGCCTCCTGCCGGGTGTCATGGCGGATGGCGCGGGCCAGTCGCCCGTCGGCGCCTGGCGCACGCCCGAGGCCGAGATCGACACGGCCGGGGAAGAGCGCGTCCAGCGTGCCGAACTGCTCGGCGATGATATAGGGCGAGTGGTTTGGCAGCATGATGCCGCCCGAGCCGACGCGGATGGTCTTGGTCGCTCGCCCGGCCTCGGCGATGATGAGCGCGGTGGCCGCTGCCGCCACGCCGGCCATGCCGTGATGTTCGGCGATCCAGTAGCGATGATAGCCGAGCGCTTCGGCATGGGCGGCGAGCGGGCCGACGCGCTTGATCGCATCGCCGGCGCTTTCGCCTTCGACAACGTTGACGAGGTCGAGGAAGCTGAGTTTGGTCATCGATCCAAGATGGGATCGGCATCCCCGCTACGCAACCGGTGGCAGGCGGGGCGTGTGGGAGTCAGGTGACGCGCCAGACCCACAATTTGATGCCCGCCTTGTAGCGCGCGCCCGAGCAGACGAAGATGCTGCGGTTCATCCAGTCATATTTGCCTTCCGGCGCGATGAATTCCGGCACGGTGCGGAAATAATAGTCCGCCGGATCGACCTCATCGCCCGCCGCCAGCCGCGCCATCACGTCGGGCGGGCCGTGGCGCAGGCCACGATTGCGGATCTGGATGACCACGCCGTCATCGGTTTGCAGCGCGTAAAGGGCATCGGCGACGGTGACGCCGTCCGGCCGGGTGAGCTGGAAGTCGGCGGCGTTGCCGAGCAGCTTGCCCTTGATTAATGGCCCTTCGACACGGCCGCCCTCGAAGATCGGGATGATGCGGCGGGTGCCGTCGACGGTGTTGCCGAGCGGCACCGGCGCGCCGAGATCGCCGCCGGCTTCATAGACGAATTCCAGGCCGGGCTGAATCATGAACGTGCTTCCTTGAGACTTGAAGTGTGAGGCGGCAGCCCCGGCGCCTAAATGCGCGCCGGGGCTGTGGCTGGATGATCGCTAGGGTCAGGCGGCTTCGCGTTCCAGGCCGATCTGGTCCGCGCTGGCCCAGTTGCCGTGCAGGCCAAAGCGCAGCGCGAAGGGGATATGGATCGTGGCGACCGGTCCCTTCTCTATGTCCAGCGCTTCGAAGATCAGCAGGTCGCTCTTGTGGTCGGCCAGGCGATTGCAGACCTGCACGATCCAGCCGTCGCCTTCCGGCGCGTCCTTGGAGCGCGGCACGAAGGCAGGCTCCTGCAGCGAAGAGGTGGGGCCGCACCACCAGTGCTGCTCCTTGCCGGTCTGGTGGTCGATCAGGAACAGGCAATTCATCAGGAATCCGCCGGCGCTGCCGCCCTTGAGCTCGACCGGACGCTTCATGTCCATCTCCAGCATCCAGCCATAGCGATAGGGCAGGCCGGTGACGCGGTCGTCAATGCGGGGGAATTCGCCCGACGTTTCCGTGAGGCGAGTGACGCTGTCGAACTCGTCGCTATTGGACGCCATGTCGACCGTCCAGCGGGTGAGGTAGCTCGCCGCCTGCTGCGGGTTGAAGGGCGCACCATGCACATCCGGGAAGAAGGGGAACATGTTGTTTGCCGCTTCCGGCACGTCGATGTGGACCTTGGTGCCGTCCTGATAGGCGTTCATCACATGCGACGCGAAGCAATTGTCGCGCTTGAACCAGCGGATGTCTTCCTGCTTCACATCATCACGGCGCGGGATGATGCCGAGGTAGACGGGCAGGGTGGTGTCGAAGCCGAAGTGTGGAAGGCCCTTCTCCAGGCGCTCCCAGCTGCCGATTGAGGGCACGATGTGAAGGACCAGATAATCCTTGGTCACGCCGAAGTCGTGCATCATGCAATAATAGGGCGCCTTGAACCACAGTTCGCGGACCAGTTCGCCCTCAGGGCTGACCTCATACAGGCACACATCGTCGGAGCACAGGCCGCTTGCGGCATAGCCGATGGCGACCATGTTGCCCGTGTGCGGGTCGATCTTGGGGTGCGCGGTGAAGGTCTGTCCGGTCATCTTGCCGCCGAACTTCTCGAACCCGATGGTCTCCATCGTGTCCGGCTCCATGACGAGGGACGGGCTGTCCTCCTTCATGGCCCAGAGCTTGCCGGCGAACACGAAGGCGTTGGTGTTCGCGGTCGAGCGATACTCGCCCTTGACGGACTCATCGTCCGTCAGCGGATTGCGATAGGCACCGAAGAGCGCCTTGCCGGCTTCGTTCTCCAGCTTCCACTTGGCGGTCTTGGCCCAGCGCTGCTTGATGTCGCACTGGCCATCATGAATGTGGAAGCGCGTGATCATGCCATCGCCGTTGAAGCTGATGTCATCGCCCAGGCGGGGCGGGAATTGCGGGTCCGGCTGCACGCGGAAGAAGGCGCCATTCAGCTCGGGCGGAATCGTGCCCTCATGCACGAGATTCGGAATGTCGCATTCGATGCGCGACGGGCTGTTGAAACCTGTGAAAGCGGGGGTATTGGGGAATTGCGCCATAGCTTGCTCCTCTTGCGCAGGTTTGTATGCTATGCATACCAATTGGGCAATTCCCATTGCTTAATCAATGGCCGAACCGTTCCGGTTCTCGGGGGTAAAGATCTTGGAAGCACGCGCACGTCAACGTCCTCTTGTGGCCGCCAAGGGTGGTGGAAGTGCGACGCCATCGCCTGCGCCCGCGCAGATCGACGACGATATCGGCGCGATCGACGACATTATCGGGTTCCACATCCGCCTTGCCCATGGCGCGGCCTACCGCCATTTCACCGAGACTTTTTCCGAGCTTGGCCTGACGCAGAAGATGGTCTCCGTCCTCTGGCTGATCAGCGATCATCCGCACATCGCGCAGGCCGATATCGGCCGCCGTCTGCAAATGGACCGGGCGACGACGATGGCGATCATCAACCGGTTGGAAGCGCGCGGCCTGCTGGTGCGCGGCGCGTCCACGCTGGACCGGCGCCGGCAGACGCTCACGCTGACTGCGGACGGGCAGGCGGCCCTTAGCGAGGCGCGGCGCTGCATCGACGAGCATGAGCAATGGCTCAAGTCCCGTTTCACCAAGAAAGAAGCCACGTTGCTCATCGAGTTATTGCGCCGTATTCACGAGTAGATTCGGCCTTTGAGATCGCCGATGCGGTCCACTGCCTGGAGAGGAAAGCCCAACCATGTCATCGTCTGATCCTGTTGAGATCATTAATGAGTCGCCGATGTCCGTTCGGCAGTGGATTGTCGTGGTCTTGATGATCCTGCTGAACGCGCTGGACGGTTTCGACGTGCTGTCGAGCGCCTTTGCGGCGCCGGGCATTTCGGCGGAATGGGGCATCCCGCGCTCGGCGCTGGGCATCGTCCTCTCGGCCGAGCTGGTCGGCATGGGCTTCGGCTCGGTCATCCTCGGTGGTGTCGCAGACCGCATCGGCCGCAAGGACACGATGCTGATCTGCCTCGTCGTCATGGCGATCGGCATGTATCTGGCCCATGCCGCGACCGGCGTGACACTCCTGACAGTGTGGCGCTTCGTCACCGGCCTCGGCATCGGCGGGATGCTGGCAGCGACCAACGCCGTGACGGCGGAATCCACCAGCAAATCCTCGCGCAGCCTCGCCATGGCGCTTTACGTCATCGGCTACCCGATTGGCGGCGTGGTGGGCGGCTTTGCCGCGCAAAGCTGGCTGCTGGTGGAATATGACTGGCGCGCGGTGTTCATGTTCGGCGCCGTGGTGACCGCGATCATGATCCCGCTGGTCTTCTTCCTCGTGCCGGAGACGCCCGCATTCTACGCTGCGCGCCGGCCCGCAAACGCGATCGAGAAGGTCAACCGCTCGCTTCGCGCGCTGCGCAAGCGGACCATCGAGGCGCTGCCGCCATTGCGCACGGAGGGCCCGCAGCCCAAGGTGACCGACATCCTGTCCAAGCCGGGCCTGCGCAAGGTCACCTGGTTGCTGGCCTTCGGCTACATGTTCCACACGCTCACCTTCTATTATATCCTCAAGTTCGCAGTGCAGATCGTCGCGGATTCCGGCTTCTCGCAGGCCGATGCCGCCAGCACGCTCACCTGGGCCAATATCGGCGGTGCGATTGGTGGCGGTCTGTTTGGCTTCCTGCTCAAGAAGTGGGACATCAAGGGGCCGACGATTGCCATGATGATTGCCGGCGTGGTTGCGGTGGCATGGTTCGGCATGGGGCATGGCGAGCTGGGCGAATGGCGCGTGGCGGCATTCCTGTCGATGTTCTTCCTCAACGCGGCCATTGTGGGCTTCTATGCCGCCTTCGCGCGGGGCTTCCCGGCTTATGCCCGGGCCACGGGTACGGGCTTTGTCCTCGGCGTGGGGCGCGCTGGCGCGGCTGGCTCGCCCATCGTGGCTGGCCTGCTCTTCGACGTGCTTGGCAAGGGCGAGTTGCTCACCGTATCGCTCATCATGAGCCTTGGCTCGGTGTGCGCCATCTTCATGCTCCTGCTGCTGCCGATGCGTGATGGCGATGCGATTGCGCAAGCCGAAGCCAAGGCCTGAGATATGGGTCCGCCGCCCCCGTCTATGCGGGGCGGCGGATCGTCAGATACTGATGATGTGGCGAGAGCAGGCGGTCGAGACGGTCAGTCCGCCGTGACGCGGAGCACTTCATCCGGCCGGGCCAGCGCATAGAGCGAGAGGCCCGCAGCCTCAGCCCGGGCTGCCGCCATGCTGGTCGGAACCGAGATGGTTACAAGGGTGTGCGCGCCGGCCCGGACCGTTTTCTCCACGATCTCATAGCTGCAGCGCGCCGTGGAAAGCACGAAGCCGGCGTCCATCGTCCGCCCTGCGCGGGCCATGGCGCCGACGAGCTTGTCCAGCGCATTGTGCCGACCGACATCCTCGCGGGCCATCAGGATCGCCCCATCCGGTGCCACGAAGGCAGCGGCGTGCATCCCGCCTGTGACACGATTGCCCGGCTGATGCGCACGCAGGCCCTCCAGCGCGGCGAAGATCGCCGCTGGTGCGAGCGCCTCATGCGCGGCGACCCGGGGGAGGGCGCGCGAAACGGCTTCCAGATTATCGATGCCGCACAGGCCGCAACTCGACTCGGCCACGCGCGTGCGCACGCGCTCTTCAAGCTTTTCGAGCGCCAGGGAGGTGATGGTCGCACGCGCAATCCAACCGAGATCGGTCTCCACGATATCGATGCCGGTGACATCGCCCGGTTGCGCGGCCAGGCCCTCGGTCAGCGCGAAGCCGGTGATGAAGTCGTCCAGATCAAACGGACTGGCCATCATCACGGCATAGGAAAGGCCGTTATATTCCAGCGCGACCGGCACTTCCGGCGCAAAGGGGCGCGCGACCGGACGGCTGGAGCCATCCGGTCGAAGGGCGACGAGGTCAGCCGGCGTCGTTGTAGCCAGGATCGTTTTCATCCGCGCTCGCGAATTCGGTGGCCCGCGTCATGTGCGGCACCGGCCCATCCACCATGGCGATGGCGCGCGCGGCGAGCGGCGACATGTCGGCGGGGTCGACGGCCTTGATGCCCGCGAGCATCCGCGGATCCCAATACATCTTGATATGGTCGGCGGTGGCGAGGGCCGCCTGGTCGTGGCCCAACGCTTCAAAATTCCGCGCGATCTGGTTCGCCATGTAGATGAGGCGGCTGGCTTCCATGATGCTTACTCCGCCGCTTCAGCCGTGAGGCTGGCCACGATCCGCCGCGAGCGCTCGGACCAGCTGTTATAATCCTCCTGCCAATCGGTCGGGCCGTTGGAGGGCGTGATCTGGACAGCCGTCACCTTGTACTCGGGGCAGTTGGTGGCCCAGTCCGAATATTCGGTGGTCACGACATTGGCCTGCGTGGCGGGGTGGTGGAAGGTGGTGTAGACCACGCCCGGGGCAACCCGTTCGGTGATCGTCGCCCGCAGCGTCGTCTCGCCGGTGCGGCTGGAGAGCTTTACCCAGTCGCCATCCTTGAGGCCGCGATTCTCGGCATCCGTCGGATGGATTTCCAGCAGATCCTCAGGGTGCCAGGCGGTGTTGCCGGTGCGCCGTGTCTGGGCGCCGACATTATACTGGCTGAGAATGCGGCCGGTGGTCAGCAGCAGCGGGAAGCGCGGGCCGGTCTTCTCGTCCGTCGGTACATAATCGGTGACGACGAACTTGCCCTTGCCGCGCACGAAACCGTCCACATGCATGATCGGCGAACCCTCGTGGGTCTCGTCCTTGACCGGCCACTGCAACGATCCCTCGCGCTCCAGACGCGCCCAGGATACGCCTGCGAAGGACGGGGTGAGACGGGCGATCTCGGCCAGGATTTCGCTGGGATGCTCGTAGTTCCAGCCAAGCTCCATGGCATTGGCGAGAAGCTGCGTGATCTCCCAGTCGGCATAGCCATTGGCGGGCTCCATGACCTTGCGGACCGGCTGGATGCGCCGCTCTGCATTGGTGAAGGTGCCGTCCTTTTCAAGGAATGTCGAACCGGGCAGGAAGATATGCGCGTAGTTCGCCGTTTCGTTCAGGAACAGGTCCTGCACGATGACGCACTCCATCGCCTTAAGGCCCGCCGCGACATGCGCGGTATTGGGGTCGGACTGAAGGATGTCCTCGCCTTGGATATAGATCGCGCGGAACGTACCGTCGATCGCGGCGTCCAGCATATTGGGGATGCGCAGGCCCGGCTCGGCATCCAGGGTCACGCCCCAGTCCGCCTCGAACAGCTCGCGCGTTTCATCGTCGCTGATGTGGCGATAGCCGGGCAATTCGTGCGGGAAGCTGCCCATGTCGCAAGCGCCCTGCACGTTGTTCTGACCACGCAGCGGGTTCACGCCTACGCCGCGGCGCCCGATATTGCCGGTTACCATCGCAAGGTTGGCGATGGCCATCACCGTCGAGCTGCCCTGGCTATGCTCGGTGACGCCAAGGCCATAATAGATGGCGCCATTACCGCCAGTCGCGAACAGGCGGGCCGCGCCGCGCAATTCCTCGGCGGGCACGCGGGTGACGGGCTCCAACGTCTCAGGGCTGTTGCGCTCCTGCGAAACGAAGGCGGCCCAGTCCTGATACTCGTCCCAGTCGCAGCGTTCACGGATGAACGCTTCGTCGGCCAGGCCTTCGGTCACGATCACATGCGCCAGGGCGGTGAGCACGGCAACGTTGGTGCCGGGCTGCAGCGCGAGATGGTGCTGCGCGGCGATGTGCGGCGACTTGACCATGTCCGTCCGGCGCGGGTCGATGACGATCAGCTTGGCACCCTGACGCAGGCGGCGCTTCATCCGGCTTGCGAACACCGGGTGGCCGTCCGTCGGGTTGGCGCCGATGATCAGGATCACGTCGCTGTCCATCACGCTGTCGAAATCCTGCGTGCCGGCGGACGTGCCAAAGGTGGTCTTGAGGCCATAGCCGGTCGGCGAGTGGCAGACACGGGCGCAGGTGTCGGTATTGTTGGAGCCAAAGCCGGCGCGGATCAGCTTCTGGACGAGGAAGGTTTCCTCATTGGTGCAACGCGACGACGTGATGCCGCCCAATGCGCGCGCACCGTGGGCGGCCTTGATGCGCTTGAGTTCAGATGCGGCATAGGAAATCGCCTCGTCCCAGCTCACCACCTGCCAGGGATCGTCCACGCTCTTGCGGATCATCGGCTGGGTAATGCGGTCCTGATGGTTGGCATAGCCCCAAGCGAAGCGGCCCTTGACGCAGCTATGGCCGCGATTGGCCTTGCCGTCCTTCCACGGCACCATGCGCACCAACTGCTCACCGCGCATTTCCGCGCGGAAGGTGCAGCCGACGCCGCAATAGGCGCAGGTGGTGACGACGGCCCGCTCGGGCTTGCCGATCTCGACCATCGCCTTTTCCTGAAGCGTGGCGGTGGGGCAGGCCTGCACACAGGCGCCGCACGACACGCATTCGGAAGAGAGGAAATCGTCGGACGCGACACCCGCAGACACCATGGAGCCGAAGCCGCGGCCATCGATCGTGAGCGCGAAGGTGCCCTGCACCTCGTCACAGGCGCGCACGCAGCGCGAGCAGACGATGCACTTGCTGGGGTCGAAATCGAAATAGGGGTTGGACGTGTCCTTCTGGAGACCCAGATGATTATCGCCCGTGTAGCCATAACGTACATCGCGCAGACCGACGGCGGCCGCATTGTCCTGCAGTTCGCAGTCGCCATTGTCCGAGCAGGTCAGGCAGTCCAGCGGGTGATCGGAGATGTAGAGCTCCATCACGCCCTTGCGCAACTTCTGCAGACGCGGAGTCTGGGTGTGAACGGTCATGCCGTCCATCGCCGGCGTGGTGCAGGAGGCGGGGGTGCCGCGCATCCCGTCGACTTCGACCAGGCAGAGGCGGCAGGAGCCGAAGCTCTTCACGCTGTCCGTGGCGCAGAGTTTGGGAATGTCGCCGCCGCATTCGGCAGCCGCGCGCATCACGCTCGTGCCTTCCGGGACGGTGACGGAGCGACCGTCGATGGTCAGCGTGACCATCTTCTCCGATGTGGAAGCGGGCGTGCCGAAATCGGCCTGAGGTTCATAGCCCATGACGTTCAACTCTCTCCAGGTCAGCAGCAGTGTTGATATTAACAGGTTCGCGCGGCAATTGCACGGCGCGCGCGGAAATACGGTTGGCGAAGGCCTTCATCGAATGCACGCCCTCGCTCTTGAGGATGTCCAGCGCGTCGCCGGCCGCCGAGGCGGGCCACAGGCCGATCACCGGCAGGCTCTCGACATAAGCTGGGTATGGCGACAGGCGCTGCAAGAGGTCTTGCGGCAGATCGATGGCATCGCACGGCACGCTCAGCACGGCGGGGAGCCCGCGCGCCTGCGCTTCGAGCAAGGCCGCAGCGAGTCCGGCAAGCGGCCCCATATGCGGTGCGGGCTGGTCGGCAATGCTGGCCACACCGTCATGCTCACGCCCCACCACGATGGTCTGCGCGCTGTGAACGGCCACGGCGTCGATGGCATGGTCGATCAAAGCGCGACCATGGAAGGTCGCCACAGCCTTGTCGCTGCCAAAGCGCGTCGACTTGCCGCCAGCGATCACTGCGCCGAGAACGGCCGCGCGATCGATGGGAAGCAGGCCGACGCAGCAGCTCATTCAGCCGCCTCGGGGAGGCTCTGGCGGGCGCCGAAATCCTCGGGCCAGTGCTTGAGCGCGCTCATCACCGGATAGGGCGTGAAGCCGCCTAGAGCGCAGAGCGAACCGAACTTCATCGTCTCGCACAGATCTTCCAGCAGGACGATCTCATCCTCCAGGCTGCGCGGCGCGGTGGGGGCGTTGTGCATCTGCGGCAGACCCTCGAGCGTATCGCGCTGGCGCGGCACGCGCGCCATGATCCGGTCGATCAGTTCCTTGCCGCGTACCGAGCCGATGCGGCAGGGCGTGCACTTGCCGCAGCTTTCCGCCGCGCAGAATTCCATGGCGAAGCGCGCCATGCCGGCCATGTCGGCGCCCTCGCCGAACACGGTGATACCACCATGGCCGATCAGCGCATCGACGGCGGCATAAGCCTCATAGTCGAACGGAATGTCGAACTGGTCCGGGTGCAGATAGGCGCCGAGCGGGCCGCCGACCTGCGCGGCCTTCACCGGCGAGCCGTCGTCCGTGCCGCCGCCAATCTCGTTGACGAGCTGGCCGAGCGTGATGCCGAACGCCGTTTCGTAAAGGCCGCCATGCTTGATGTTGCCGGCAAGCTGGATCGGCATCGTGCCCCGCGAGCGACCCATGCCATAATCGGCATAGGCCTTGGCGCCCTCGGCCAGAATGTAAGGCACAGCCGCAAGGCTGAGCACGTTGTTGACAATGGTGGGCTTGCCAAACAGGCCGACCAGCGCCGGGATCGGCGGCTTGGCGCGCACTTCGCCGCGCTTGCCTTCCAGGCTGTTGAGCAGCGAGGTTTCCTCACCGCACACATAGGCGCCGGCGCCGACGCGAACTTCCAGCACGAACGGCGCAACGAGATGCGCGCTGCGGCGGATCGCTTCTTCCAGCTTGGCGATGGCGTGGGGATATTCCGAGCGGACGTAGATATAACCCTTGGTCGCGCCGGTCGCGAGGCCGGCAATCGCCATGCCTTCGATCAGGCAATAGGGGTCGCCCTCCATCAGCATACGGTCGGCGAAGGTCGCGCTATCGCCTTCGTCGGCATTGCAGACAATGTACTTCTGGTCCGCTACCGCAGCCGCGACGGTGCGCCACTTGATGCCGGTGGGGAAGCCGGCGCCGCCGCGACCGCGCAGTCCCGAGGCCACGACTTCCTCGACCGTCGCCTCGGCGCCGATCTCGCGGGCGCGGGCGAGGCCTTTCCAGCCGCCGGTCGCTTCATAGTCCGCAAGCTCGGTCGGGCGCGTCTTGCCGGCGCGGGCGAACGTCAGCCGCTGCTGCTTGGCAATGAACGGATGCTCGGCAATCACGCCGATGCCGAGCGGCGAGGAGCCGTCCAGAATCGCCGCAACATCATCGGCCGTCGCCGGGCCGAAGCCCTTGCCGTCGATCTCCACCAGCGGCTCCAGCCACTGCATGCCCCAGCTCGAAACCCGCTCGACGGTGGCGCCGGCCCTTGCGAAGGCATCGGCAACCGCGTCGGCACCGCAGGCGATGGCCAGCGCGTCGTCAGAAATGCGCACCATGACCATGTCAGGCAATCTCCCGGATCAGCTCGTCGAGCTTGGGCGCGTCCAGCCGGGCGTGAACGGCATTGCCGATCATCGCATTGGGGCCGACGCTGCACAGGCCGAGGCAATAAATGGTTTCGATCTTCACGCGCTCGCCGGCCGCGGCAACCGCGCCATCGACCAGAGCTTCGACGCCGCGTGCCTTGCAGGATTCCGCACGGCACAGCTTGAGCACCGGCGCTGCCTTGGGCTCGGCGGTGAAATCATGATAGAAGCTCACCACGCCATGCACTTCGGCGCGGCTCAGGTTGAGCGCGAGGGCGATCTGGCGCTTGGACGCCTCGTCCACGCAGCCGAACTCGGCCTGCACGTCATGGAGGATGGGGAGAAGAGGCCCTTCGCGGCGGCTATGGCTCGCGATGATCTCGTCCAGCCGATCGGCTTTGGCGTCTCTCATGCGCGCGGGTCTCCCAAGTCTTCTTTCGTTGCTGAAATTCGTTTGTGTTACTGCCTATTTTTTGCGCGGCTGGCAAGCGCAAACCGCTGGATCGCGTTGTTGCGAGAGGCTTGCAAAAGGCGGCGGGCGCGCATGGCCCGCGCGCTGGTCAGACTGGTGATGTGACGATCATGCCGGTGTAATCACGCGGCCGCTTTCAGTCCCGCCAGCCAGTCGCCGAGCATGGCGCGCCCGGCGGAGACGGCCCGAGGTCCGAGCCGATCATGGGCGGCGCGCAGGCTCACGTTGCAGCCGCCGGATTCCATCGCAGCTTCCGGCCATTCCTCCATCCATTGATAGAAGCGCGCATCCTCGCCCATTTCGGCATGGAATTGTAGGGCAAGTACATGTTGTCCGCGCCGGAAGGCCTGATGCGTGTAGCGGTCGCTGGACGCAAGCAGTTGGGTGCCTTCCGGCAGGGTGAACGTGTCGCCATGCCAATGCAGAACCTGCACGTCGACAAGATGAGAGAGCGGGCCGGTGCGGCCAGCATCGTTGACCTTGACCGAATGGAAGCCGACCTCCTTGACCGGACCGGGATAAACCTTCGCGCCGAGCGCCGCCGCGATCATCTGCGCGCCGAAGCACACGCCGAGCGTGGGGCGGTCGGCCGCCAGCCGCAGCGCCAGGCGGCGCAGCTGGCAGGCGATCCACGGATAGCGATCCTGCTCATACACCCCCATCGGCCCGCCCATCATGATGAGCAGATCGGGTGCTCGCAGGTCGAGCGTGGCGAAGGCGGGGTCGGTCACATCGATCCGATGGATCGCATAGCCGGCCGTTTCCACCGGCTCCCGATATCCCGCCATGCCCTCATGGGGGACGTGCCGAATCACAAGCGCGCGCTTCATCGTCATTGGCCTCTCGAAATGAGCGTCAGAGGCCGAGGCGCGACCAGAAGTCACTGGCACTGGCGAGGGGCGGCGAGTCGTGCGGGGCCGCAGGCGCCAGTCGCCAGCTTGGATGCGGAAGGGGCGTCAGCGCGCGGCCGGCTCGCTGGGCATGATTACGGTTACGGCGCGGGATGGAACGGATAGCCATATCGTTTCTCCAGTACGGAGCACGAAGCCGGCGTTGTCGCGTGGGATTCGTGCGCTTTAGCGGTTGGTGACGCGGAGCAAGCTGACAAACATCAAAAGCCGCGTTCCGGGCTGGAGGCGGCAGCGCCGCCCGTCATTCCGGACAAAAGGGGTTTAAGCCGGGAGGTGCGGCACCGGCAATCAAGCGATCTTTGCAGGGGTGATAGTTTAGCTCGGCAGGCCGCGCGGTCGTCTGCGCGTCAAAGCACGCCGAAGGTCCAGCCTTCCGTCCGCGCCAGTTCCGGCGTCAGCGCCTGTGGTGCCCACAGGGCCGGCTCGCGATGCACCAGCCGCAGCCAGGCCGCGCTGAGCAGCGCATCAGTCGCATGGTCGCTGTACCGGCCTGCGAACGGTACATGCGGCCCGCTGGCGAGACGCGCAAGGCAGGCATCCAGTTCGGCCTCGCGAACCTTGGTTTGGCCCTTGCGCTTGCCGGCGGCGAGCGCGGCAAGGCTGGTGTAAATTTCCACGATCAGACTGCCTGAGCCGGGGTCGGCGTCGAACGGCCAGATCGGCATGTCCGTCTGGATACGGTGCAGCACCCGCATCCCGGTCAGGCTGGATTTGCCGACCTGCGCGGCACCGACGAGGTTGAGGTTGCTGCAGGGATTGAGGCCCTGTGCCTGCTGGGCCAGCTCCGTCTGGCGCAGCCGCCCGCGTCCGCCGCCGAACAGATCGCCTTCCCGGCCCCCATGGCGCCGGAAATGTCGCGCGGCCTCCGCGTGATCGACAAAGGCGCCGGCCTCCAGATGGGGCTCTTCGGCACAGATGTCCTCGACCAAGGCCCAGAGCTGGCGGGCATCGTGTGGAGAACGATCCCAGCCGGGGAAGAAGGCACCCTTGTCTGCGAAGGGCAGGGACGGGCCGAGGTCGAGGCCGACGAGCGTGTCGCGTGGCATGTCGCGGCGCATCCAGTCGAGCACATCTTGACGTGACCAGATGTGGCCGGGGCGGACCAGCGCCGGGCCGGCATTGCTATCCGCGTCGCAGATGGCGACGGCGATGCCCGGCTGTCGCGGCCCCTGTGCGCCCGACCAGTCGATTGCGGCGAAATGGCGAAAGCGGCTCACGGGTGGCTGGCGGGATCAGTCACCGCGCAAGTCGCGCCGACGCTCATCCCACCAAGCGATGCGCTCGGCGATCCGCTTCTCGAATCCACGCTCGGTGGGGGCGTAGAAGGTCTGCGGCGCCATCTCCTCGGGCCAGTAATTGTCGCCGGAGAAGCCGCCTTCCACATCATGATCGTAGCTATAGCCCTTGCCATAGCCGATCTCCTTCATGAGCTTGGTCGGCGCATTGAGGATGTTCGCGGGCGGCATCAGCGATCCGGTTTGTTTGGCGCTGGCAAAGGCCGCCTTCTGCGCCTTGTAGGCGGCGTTGGATTTGGGCGCGGTCGCGAGATACAGGCAGGCCTGCACGATCGCCAGTTCGCCCTCAGGCGAGCCGAGGAATTCATAGGCGTCCTTCGCGGCGAGGCATTGGGTGAGCGCCTGCGGATCGGCCAGGCCGACATCTTCGCTGGCGAAGCGCACCAGCCGCCGCAGGACGTAAAGCGGTTCTTCGCCCGCGACCAGCATCCGCGCGAGATAATAGAGCGCGGCCTGCGGATCGGACCCGCGCAGCGCCTTGTGGAGCGCGGAAATCAGATTGTAATGCCCGTCGCGATCCTTGTCATAGACCGGCATCCGGCGGTGGAGCAGGGCGGCGAGACCCGCCGGATCGAGCGGCTCGGTCAGGCCGATGCCCTGCAGCGTCTCCACCTGATTGAGCAGGAAGCGGCCATCGCCATCAGCCGAGGCGACAAGCGCCGCGCGCGCATCGTCGGTCAGCGGCAGCGGTGCGCCGGTCAGGGCTTCCGCGCGGGAGATCAACGTATCGAGCGCGGTCTCGTCCAGCCGGCGCAGGATGAGCACCTGCGCGCGGCTGAGCAGCGCCGCGTTGAGGGCGAAGCTCGGATTTTCGGTGGTGGCGCCGACCAGCGTGACGGTGCCATCCTCGACATAAGGCAGGAAGCCATCCTGCTGAGCGCGATTGAAGCGGTGGATTTCATCCACGAACAGAAGCGTGCGCTGCCCGGCGCGGGCGGCGTCGCGCGCGGCGGCAAAGGCAGCCTTGAGGTCCGCCACGCCGGAAAAGACCGCGGAGATCGGCGCAAAGCGCATGTCCACCGCTTCGGCCAGCAGTCGCGAAAGCGTGGTCTTGCCGGTGCCCGGCGGCCCCCACAGGATCATTGAGGAGAGCCGTCCCGCCGCGACCATCCGCCCGATGGCACCGTCAGTACCGGTGAGATGGTCTTGCCCGACCACGTCATCGAGCGTGCGCGGGCGCAGACGGTCGGCCAGCGGCGCATCCGCACGAGGCTCGGCAGGGCTGGAGGCGGCGGCAAGGCCGCCGAAGAGATCAGACATGCGGACTCATATAGGTCGGCCCCTCACCGGTTGCACGGGCCAGCGTGCATCGGACTGCAGGCCATTCGCAGGCACGCTCAAAAAAAATGAAAACGGGGCCTTGTGGAAATCAGTCTAAGATATATCTTAGATCAATCTGAAATTTAGAAGGATTGAATCTTTGATGTTTGACACAAGTACACATGGACGGTGCGGCCCGAATGGGCACCGTCACGCGCTCAAGGCCATGATGGGCCGGGGCGGTCGTTTCGGCGGCGGCTGGGGCGGCGCAGAGTGGGACGGGCAGGGCGGCCATGGCGGTCCGCGCGGCGGCCGTCGCGGACGCGGACGCCTGTTTGATGGCGGCGAGTTACGACTCGTGTTGCTCAAGTTGATCGGCGAGGGGCCGCGCCACGGCTATGACCTCATCCGTGCGATCGAGGAGCTGACCGGCGGCGCTTATGCGCCCAGCCCCGGCGTCGTTTATCCCACGCTCACCCTGCTGGCGGAAATGGACCTCATCGCCGACAGCGAGAGCGAAGGGGCGCGGAAGCTGTACGCGATTACCCCCGCAGGAGAGGCCCATCTTGCCGAGAAGGCTGACGAGATCGGCGGCCTGATGGACCGGTTGGCCGGCCTCGGCGCCGAGCAGCATCGATCGAACAGCGGCCCGGTCCGCCGCGCCATGGGCAATCTCAAGACGGCTCTGATGGGCCGGCTGCGCGAAGGCGAGACCACAGACGATCTGCCGCATGAGATCGCCGCGATTCTCGATGAGGCAGCGCGGAAGATCGAGCGGTTGTAAGACTGCACAGCATAATTCCAATCGCCCCACCGCCGGACGGTGGAGCCACCAACAGAAAGACAATGTCATGAACAGCGCAACAGCCAAGGTGCCCACGCAGAGCGGCAGCCGCTACCTCCAGCAACTGTGCAAGCACTGGTCGCACAACCTCAAGGTGGAGTTCACACCCGAGCGCGGCACGATCGTGTTTCCGCGCGACGCGCGCGGCGCCGATTGGCCTGCCGACGCTCTGGTGACGATGGTCGCGCAACCCGACACGCTCGACGTGACCATCGACGCCAGCAGCCCGGAGCATCTCGAAGGCCTCAAAAACACGGTCGCCCGCCATCTCGATCGCTTCGCGTTCCGTGAGGCGCCGCTCAGCTTCCCCTGGTCTTGAGAGTTCGAACCGGCGCGATCAGTCCGCCGGTTCGGTCTTCAGTTCTGCAAGAGCGGCTGCGATCTGCGCCGTGCCATAAGGCTTGGTGACGATCGGCACGGCGTGGAAGCGCGAGGAATCCAAGCCGCTGCCATAGCCTGTTGCAAAGACGAACGGGATGCCGCGCTCGGCGAGAGCCCTGGCGACCGGCTCGCTGGTCTCCCCGCCCAAATTATAATCGAGCATGGCGACGTCGAGCGGGACGGTCGCACAGGCGCGCAGGGCAGCGGTGACGCTGGAGGCGACCTCGACCTTCTCGGCGCCGAGTTCCATCAACGCGTCCTGCCCGTCGAGCGCGATGATGAGGCTGTCTTCCACCAGCAGCACGCGCTGTCCGGCCAGCGGCAGCTTCGCCGGCTCGCGCAGATCGGCAGACGCGCCGTCCGTCGCATCGGTCCGGTCCTCAGGCGCGACGCCGGCCACGAAACGGGAGGGAATGCAGAAATGCGCCTTCACACCGCTCAGTCGGTAGTGAATCTTGGCATCGCCCCCGAGATCGTGAGGGACGGTCTTTTCGATCACCGTCGATCCAAAGCCGCGGCGCGAGGGCGGGGTGACCGCCGGCCCGCCGAGTTCGGACCAGTCGATCAACAGGCTGCCATCCTCGTCCTGCTGCCAGCTGATCAGCACCGTGCCGCTATCGGAGAGCGCGCCATATTTGGCGGCATTGGTCATGAGCTCGTGGAAGACCAGCGACAGTACGGTGAAGGCAACCGGCTGCAGCAGGATGTTGGAGCCTTTGGTCTCCACATTGGTCCGCTTGTCGCGCAGGAAGGCATTGGCCTCGATGTCGATAAGATCCCGCAACCGCGCCGGACCCCAGCGATCGCGCGTCACCTGATCGTGCGCACGGGCGAGCGCCTGCAGGCGATCGTCCAGATTGCGCGTGAAATCCTCAACGCTGGCCGCCCCGTCGCGGGTCTGCGACACGAGGCCGCGAATGAGCGAGAGGATATTGCGCACGCGGTGATTGAGCTCGGCGATCAGCAGCTCCTGCCGCTCCTGCGCACGCTGCCGCTCCTCGCCTGCGCTCTCGGACAGGCGGATGAGCACTTCCAGCATCCCGACCCGCAGCGCTTCGGCAACGCGGCGCTCGACCGTGGTGAATGGCAGGCTGCGGCCCTTCACCAGTTGCGACCAGCTTTCGAAGCTTTTGCGCGGGGTGAGCCGGTCGCCATTGGGTCCGAGTTCGACCGGCTTCTCCGGGTTGCCGCCCCAGCGCACCGAGCGCATCTGTTCGCTGCGGAAGAAGACCACATAGTCACGCGGCTTGCGTGACAGCGGGATGGCGATGAGGCCGGCGGCGACATCCGCATAGGCAGTCGCCTCGGGCAGGACGGATGAAATGCAGTCCGTCGCGAAGACCTCGCCGTGCGAAAGCTGATTGAGGATGGAGACGAGGCTTATGAACTGCTCGCGCGAGGGCGTCAGGCCACTCAGCGAGACAGAGCCGTCAACATAAGCCCCGACGCCATCGGCGGGAATGGTATCGAACACAACCTCGCCGAGCCAGTCCGCGTCCCGCAGCAGGTCGCCATCCTGCGCGATGGAGGCCATCAAGCGATCGGTGGCGCCGCGTGCGCGCGACTCATAGCCGGCATTCTCGCTGCGTTCCCGGCTCTCGAGCATCAGCGAGAAGATCTGGCCGAACAGTTCGGCGGCCGTACGCATGGCGAGGCCAGGCAGGCGCGGCTGATAATGGTGGCAGGCGAAGAGCCCCCAGAGCTTGCCTTCGACGATGATCGAGATCGATAGCGACGCGCTGACGCCCATGTTGCGCAGATACTCGACATGGATGGGCGAAACCGCGCGGAGCAGGCAGAGCGACTGGTCGAGGACCGCGCCGCTGGGATCGGTCTGCGGCACGATCGGCACCGGCTCTGCATTCACATCAGCGATGATGCGGAACGGATTGCGCACATAGAGCTGGCGCGCTTGTGCCGGAATATCCGACGCGGGGTAATGCAGGCCAAGGAAGCTGTCGACGCCAGCGCTCAGCGCCTCGGCAACGACCTCGCCCGAGCCTTCGGCATCGAAACGATAGACCATAACGCGGTCGAAACCGGTGATCGCCTTCACCTGCCGGGCGCTCTCGCGAATGAAGGAGGTGAGCGTATCGGCCTGGGCGAGGCGCGACATGAGCGTGCGGACCAGCGTCGCCGCTTCGCCTGGATCTTCGAGCGCGGGCTCGCATTCGATGACGATGCTGTTGCCCGAGAAATGCACGGCGACATCGTAGAGCTTGCCATCATCGAACAGCGGCTGCGAGAATAGGCGCTCCACGGAATCATTGCCGCGCAGCATCGAGATCCGGTTGCGGATGTCATGCTGAGCAGCGGGCGTAATGAGATCGGTGAGCTTGGAACCCAGCAGCGCATCCGCCGATTTGCCCGTGAACGCGGCGATATTGTCCGAGACGCGACCGATCATCCAATCGGCGCTCACCGCGAGCAGGAAACCGAATGGCTGGATCGTCCCGAGAATATGGATCGGTTCGCGGTCGCAGTTGGTGAGATCGACCCGAAAGCCGGCAGGATCATTGGCCAAGTCTGGCTCCCATCGCGATGGCGCAATTTCGGTAAAGGGCGAAGGTCCGGGTCGCTGCTGCGCGGGTTTCCCGCTGCCAGACGGGGCCGTGAGTCAGGGCCTGATCTTCCAGAGCGGCGATGAAGGCGCGCCACGCGCCTTGGGGATGCACGGCGCTCAGATATTCACGCGGAAGATCGTCAGGCACGCGGCGTGCGAGCATCGCGCCGCCAAGGCGGGAGCCTTCCGTCACATAGGCGGCACCCCAATGAGCCGCCGTGCTCGGGGCCCATGTCAGCGGCTCGGCCTCGGGAACGGCCTGGCCCAAGGCGTTCAAGTCGGTTGTAAGGGCCTGTACGCGCGCGGCCGTGTCGATACTCGGCGAGGCTGAGCGCAGCCAGCGCTCGAGCGGCACCAGCGCCGCTGCATGGGCTGACAGAAAACGGCCGTAACTCGCACGGCTCGTCAGATCGAACTGGCTGAACAGGCTGTCGACTTCGTCGTGGTCAGCACGCGTCTCTTTCTTCAGGACTTGATGGAAGGCCACTGGCTGAGCCGCGGCTGTTGTCGGGATTTCCGCCACGCCGGGATCAGTATCGAAAGACATTGCCGTGAATTTACAGCGCGTGCCGGCAATATACAACGCGTGATCTTGCGAGCCGCGGCGAAAGGAATGGCGCAATTCGGGGCAGGGGCGGCCTTTGTCTCATCGGACACATAACGCGCCGAGAGATGAACGGTTGCAGGCCGTCACACTCGGTCTTCGTCGCCGTGTGCTCAGCCGGCCCGGCGTTTCGCCAAGCCGCAATATGTTTCGATCATCGCGGCGTTCACCTGATCCCATTTGTAATCCTGCACCCGCAGATGCCCGGCTTGCCCCGCCGTTGCGCGCAAGGCAGGATCTTCGATGAGACGCTGGATGGCGTCGGCATAAGCCTGCACGTCGCGCGGCGGAACGAGGAAGCCGGTCTCACCGTCCGCGACCAGATCAATCGCGCCTGTGGCGCGGGCAGCGACCACCGGCACGCCCGCCGCCATGGCTTCGGTCGTCACATTGCCAAAAGTCTCGGTGACCGAGGGCATGAAGAAGATATCCATGCAGGCGGCCGCCCGACCGAGATCGTCGCCGCCCTGAAAACCCGCAAACACCGCCTCCGGCACCCGCTCGGCAAACCACTGGCGCGCGGGTCCTTCACCGATCACCAGCACCCGGTGGCGAACGCCGCGCGCCTTGAGCGCCGCGATCACATCGGCAAAGACGCCCAGGCCCTTTTCCAGAACAAGCCGCCCCAAGAACCCGATGGCGATCTCGTCATCGGCGATGCCGAGCGAGCGCCTCCAGCCATTGTCCCGCCGCTGCGGGTTGAACCGGGCATGATCGATGCCGCGCGACCAGATGCCGATCGGCGTCGTCACGCCCCATTCGCGCAGCAGCGTCGCCATGCTGCCGCTCGGCACCATCACCTGATCGACGCGATTGTAGAAGCGGGTCTGCAGGCGCACCAGCAACGGCTCGATGAAGCCAAGGCCATAATAGCGCGGATAGGTTTCAAAGCGGGTGTGCAGGGAGGCGACACAGGGAATGCCCTCCCGCCGCGCCCAACTCGATGCGCGATGCCCCAGAATGTCCGGCGCTGAGACGTGGACGATATTGGGGGCGTAAGCCGCAAGGTCCGCCCGAGTCTGCGCTGAAAGCCCCTTGGCGAGCCGATATTCGCCCCGGCCGCCCGGCATGGACCAGCTCGGCACCGACACCAGCTCGCCAGCCGGCTCGAACGCCGGCGGATCGATGGTGGGCGAATAGACACGCACGCTGGCGCCGCTCGCGAGCGCAGAGGCCATCAGATTGTTGAGAGCCTGATTGGCGCCATCGCGGACGTAATTATAGTTGCCGCTGAACAGGGCAATGCGGAGGTCGCTGGGGAGCATCGAGGCCCTATAGCGAGGCGGGCCGCGCGGTCAAAGTGCCGCCGCACGATCGGCAGGAACTTGTCCGTCCGTTGTTGCACTGGCGCGACTCATCGGTGTCGTGCCATGACAGGACATGGACGAACCCTTGCTTTCCCTTTCCGTCGATGCGCTGCTGGTCGGCGCGCCCGCCTTGCTGGCGCCGGGCGTGATGAGCGCCATGGGCAAACGCGCGGTGCGCGGGCCTGTCCGGATCGGCTGGCTGGGGCTGGAGGGCGATAGCGTCGCCGACCCCCTTCGTCATGGCGGGCATGACAAGGCCGTCCATCTCGTGCCGCACGAGCATTATGCCTGGTGGCGCGGCGTGCTGGACGATCATCCGCTGCTCGACGCACCGGGTGCGTTCGGCGAAAATCTCGCGACGCGCGGGGCCACCGAAGCCAATCTGTGCTTGGGAGACCGGTTCGCGCTGGGCAGCGCTGTGCTGGAGATCAGCCACGGCCGCCAGCCCTGCGCCAAGCTCAACGCGCGCTTCGGCCGCAAAGACGTGCTGGGTCAGGCCATCGCGAGCGGCCATTGCGGACTCTATCTGCGCGTGATCGAGCAGGGTGAGGCCAAGGCGGGCGATGCGATGATCCTGCTGGAGCGCCCCTTGGAAGACTGGCCGATTGCGCGGGTGTTCAACCTGCTGATCGCAGGCGGACATAAGGCCGATCCGGCAGGCGTCGCACAATTGGCCGAGACCCGCGTCCTCGCCGACGCGTGGCGGGTGCGGGCGGAAAAGCTGGCGCGCTGAGCGACGCGTTGGAGCGCACGCCTGATTCATGCTGGCTGTGCGAGCGGCCATTGGGCGCATGCATCGAATGGCATCATCCCGTGCCCAAGGCCAAGGGCGGCCGAGAGACGGTGCCGCTGCACCCGATCTGCCATCGCGCGATCCACGCGCATTTCAGCAATGGCCAGCTGGCGCGCATGGGGCGCGATCAGGCGGCGTTGCGCGGCGATCCCGCGCTCGCCGCGTTTCTGCGCTGGGTCGCCGGCAAGCCGGCGGACTTCCACGCGCCGACGCGCAAGCCCCGCCGTTAAGGGGCGAGGCCTGCACCGGCTCAGCGCATCGCCTTGACGTCATCGGCGGTGATCGCATCCTCATAATGATTGCCGAAATGCGTGCGGACATAGTTCACCACATTGGCGACCTGTTGGTCCGTCATCATCTCCCCCACCGGCGGCATGCCGTTCAGGCCCTTGAGCGTCACCAGCATAGGATAGCCACTGGCGGCGAGATTGGGGTTGTTGGCGAGCGCGGGATATTTGCCAGCGCCCGTTGCGCCGGCTGCGTCCGGCATGTGGCAGGCGGCACAGACCCTCCGGTACAATTTTTCGCCGTCGGGTTCGCTGAACCGCCCCGGCATCACGAACGCTCCGTCGGCATCCCCTTGCTGGGCGACCAGAGCGGCGGGATCGCCCTGGCGTGGCTGGGCAGCATCCTGCGCGAGTGCGACGGAAACCGAGCCGGTGAGAATGCCGGCGGCGAGGCCAAAGGCCAATGTGCTGATCTTCATGATATTAGCTCGCGGTGACACGTTGATGGAGCCGCGTGATCGCATCGATGGCGGAGGTGATGCCGCCTTCCTGCCATCCGCCGATATAGGAGGTATGCTCGCCCGCCAGGACGATCCGCCCGTCGAATTCGCACATATTCCGGTAGTGCTCGGCGCGCGCTTCCTCCGTCCACTGCCCGAAGCAGCCGAGCACCCAGGGCACCCGGTGCCAGCCGACGGCCACGCCGTTCATGAACTCGGCCTTATATTGCGGATGGATCTGCGCGCCCCATTCAAGCGCGCGCTTGACCCGCTCTTCCGGCGGCAGCGCGGTCAGTTCGAACCCTGTCGAGCCGCCGGTATAAGCGCCCAGAAGCACGCCCGGGCCGCTGGCGCCATAATTGCTGCTGGGGTAGCTGATCTGCGAGATCGGCAGATCCGTGGTGGTGATGCCGCCATAGATCTGGTCGTCCTGCTCCCAGAAGCGCCGCTTGAATTCCAGCCCGACCTTGACGCTGGTCGAGTAGGGCACGGCACGGATCGCCCCAGCCAGCTTGGGGCCGACATTCATGTCGATCTGCGCGAGGATGGGCAGCGGGATCGTGCAGATGCACCAGTCAGCCTTGGCCTGCGCAGTGGCACCGGATTTGGTGTCGACATAATCGACCGTGACGCCTTTCGCGCCCTGCTTGATCGCCGTGACCTTGCTGTTGAGGCGAACCAGATGGCCGACCGCCCGCTCAAAGCCCTTGGCGACCATTTCCATGCCGCCAACCGGCTGGAAGATGGCGAACTCATGATCCCAGGTGAGGTTGCCCCCAATCGAGCGCCACAGGCGTGAGCGGAGCACCGTTTCGGCGGTCATCGGCTCGGAGGGGATGGGCTCGGCAGTCAGGCCGCCGCCTGGCTGCTTCTCCCAGCCACGGCGGTTGCTGGACTCGCGGCCCTTCACATAGCGCATATCCTTGTCGAGCGCGCCCCAGCTTCGCAGGGATTCCAGCAGGATGTCGCCATCCTCCTTGCTGAGCGTATCCGCCAGGGCATTCTTGTTGACGGCCTTGGCGAGCAATTCGCTGACATGGCCGTAGAAGTCCGCCTGCACATGCCGGTAGCGCTGCGGGGCGCCGCCGAACGCCTTGGTCGAGTGGACATAGGCGTTATAGTTGACCTGCATGAACGGCTCGAGGGCCACGCCCAGTTCGCGGCAATAATGCATGATGCCATGGTGGTGCCATGGAATGCGCCACGGGCCGGGATTGATGTAGTTGCCGGGCGCGAAGTCGCACTTCTGCGTCGCGCCGCCGAGTTCAGTGTAGGTATCGCCGCCCTTGAGCGTCCAGGAGCGGCCGCCCACGCGGTCGTTATACTCCAGCACCTGAACCTTGTAGCCGGCGCGGCTCAGCTCCAGCGCGGCGGTCATCCCCGCGACGCCGGCGCCCAGAATGAGCACGCTCGCGCCCTTCGCGCCGCCCTCCAGCTTGATCGGTCCCTTGAACGTCGAGGCCTGAGCCTGGCCGAGGCTCGACATCGCCATGTACATCGCCGATGCGCCTGCCGTGGTTCCAATGAGCGCCAGCAGATCACGCTTGCTCATGCGCAGCGCGTTAGTGTCTGTCATATGTGGTTATATCCCATGTCACCCCTTTGCGTGAGGGGAGCCATGGTGGGCGAACCGGGCATTGACCCGACTCGCACCAACCTGTGCAGCACCTCGTCGCGAAGCCAGTGATCGGCCTGCGGCTCGCTGCTGTTGATACGAGGTTTTGCGTATTTGCCGTGGAACGCGGCTCGGGCAAAGGGCCAAATCTACGCCGGAGTCGTGGGCGACGATGGCCGTGCTGCCCAAGCACATCCCGCTGTTGAATTACGCGAAGTATTCAGGGCCGGATTTAGCCCCTCCTCTTCAGAGGAGGGGTTGGGTGGTGCAGCAACCTCGCGGTTGTTCACCGGTAGAGCGATGCTGCGCATCGCCACCACCCCTTGGCCCCTCCTCTGAAGAGGAGGGGAGTATGTCGTCTGTCGCCTAAAGCGTCGCCTCGATTTCGCGCGCCGCCATATCAGGCTCGGGCGCCTGAGTGATCGGGCGGCCAATGACCAGCAGCGAGGCGCCGGCATCCACCGCTTCACGCGGCGTGACCGCGCGCTTCTGGTCGCCCTTGCTGGCGCCGCTCGGGCGCACGCCGGGCACGACAAAGAAGCCGGCCGGCCACAGCTTGCGCGCGCGGGCGACCTCATTGCCGGAGCAGACGATGCCGTCGAGACCGGCCTCCTTGGCGAGCAGCGTCAGCCGCTCGACCTGTTCCTGCGTACCGCCGTGGACGCCGGTTTCCTCCAGATCGGTCTGGTCAAGGCTCGTGAGCGTCGTCACGGCGACGACCTTGGTGTGGACCCCGGCCGCAGCCTTGGCGTCTTCCAGCATCGCCCGTCCGCCAGAGGCATGGACGGTGAGGATCGACGGTTCGAGCGCGTGCAGGGCCTGAACCGCCTTGGCGACCGTGTTCGGAATGTCGTGCAGCTTCAGGTCGAGAAAGATCGGCAGGCCGAACTTGCGCATCTCATGCACGCCATGGTGGCCATTGGCGCAGAAGAATTCCAGCCCCAGCTTGATGCCGCCGACATGGTTGCGGACCTTCTGAACCAACTCCTGCGCATGGGGCAGGGACGGCGTGTCGATGGCGATATAGATGATGCTGGTCATGGAGTGTCGGTTCTGCCTGCCGGTTTGAGATCGTCGTCCACCCGCACATCGATCGTGCGAACGGGCGGTGCGGGGTCGAATCCCGCTGGGGTGATGTGATCGGGCGTGGCGGTTGGCGCGGGGTGGTCCTGGGTGTGAACCACTGGCGCCGTCGCCGCCGGCGCAGAAGCCGCGAGGGCACGCTCGGCGCTATCGAGCCGCCGGCGCATCCGATATTTGGTGGCCTTATGCAGCGCCCAGAAGGGCAGCGAACCGGCGAGAAATGCGACGATCACGAGAACCGGCAGCTTGGTTTCAAGCTGGAGACCGCCCCACAGATTGATCATCACGGGGGTCCAGTTGGCGAAGCTGAAAATGACGATGATGATCGCCAGTACGACCCAGAAGGCTGTCCGGAGGAACTGCATGGCTTCTCTTCCTCTGCTTGGTCCGTAGAGCCTGACCATAAGCGCCCCGCGACGGCTTGCCTAGGGGCGCAGTTCAACGCCTCCCTGCGGACATGGGAGCTTCCGGAACGGGCGTGTCAGCCAGCGGTTCCGAACACCCGCGTGAAGATCGTGTCGACATGCTTCAGATGATAGTCGAGGTCGAACAGTGCCTCGAGCTGCGGACCGGAGAGATGCGCGGAAACGGCCGGGTCGGCCTTGAGCAGATCGAGTAGCGATTGCGCGCCGTCCGACTGCCACACCTGCATGGCGTTGCGCTGGACCATCGCATAGCTGTCCTCGCGGCTCACACCCGCCTGGGTGAGGGCGAGCAGCACGCGCTGCGAGTGGATGAGGCCGCCCATCCGGTTCATGTTCTTCATCATCCGCTCGGGGTAGACGAGCAGCTTGTCGATCACGCCGGTGAGTCGACCGAGGGCGAAGTCGAGCGTGATCGTGGCGTCCGGGCCGATGAAGCGCTCGACCGAGGAGTGGGAGATGTCCCGCTCATGCCACAGCGCGACATTCTCGAGCGCGGGCAGGGCATAAGCGCGCACCATGCGGGCCAGGCCGGTCAGATTCTCGGTGAGCACCGGGTTGCGCTTGTGCGGCATCGCCGACGAGCCCTTCTGGCCCGGCGAGAAATATTCCTCGGCTTCCAGCACCTCGGTGCGCTGCAAATGGCGCACTTCGACGGAGAGCCGCTCAATGGAGCCCGCGATCACGGCCAGCGTCGAGAAGAACATGGCGTGGCGATCGCGCGGGATGACCTGCGTGCTGACCGGCTCGACCGTGAGGCCGAGCTTGGCCGCGACATGCTCTTCTACCTTGGGATCGATATTGGCGAAGGTGCCGACCGCGCCGGAGATCGCGCAGGTGGCGACGTCTTCACGGGCCGCGATCAGGCGCGCCTTGCAACGGGAGAACTCGGCATAGGCTTCCGCCATCTTGAGACCGAAGGTCACCGGCTCGGCGTGGATGCCGTGGCTGCGGCCGATGGTCGGCGTCAGCTTGTGCTCGAACGCGCGGCGCTTGATCGCCTCCAGCAGCGCATCGAGATCGGCGATCAGCAGATCGGCCGCGCGGGCAAGTTGCACGTTGAGGCAGGTGTCCAGCACGTCCGAGCTGGTCATGCCTTGGTGCATGAAGCGGGCTTCATCGCCGACCTGCTCGGCGACCCACGTCAGGAAGGCGATCACGTCATGCTTGGTCACGGCCTCAATGGCATCGATGGCGGGCACGTCGATGGAGGGATTGGTCGCCCACCAGTCCCACAGCGCCTTGGCGGCGCTCTTGGGCACCACGCCCAGTTCGGCCAACGCTTCGGTCGCATGAGCCTCGATCTCGAACCAGATGCGGAAGCGCGCTTCCGGCTCCCAGATCGCGGTCATTTGCGGGCGGGCGTAACGAGGCACCATGGGGCGGGTTCCTGATGAGACAGATTGGAGACGGGCTGCCCCTAGCAGGCTGCGGCGAAACGGGCAAATCGCGCGGGTGAGGGCGGTGGCTATGACTCAAGCTACTGAGATATAGCGATAAAAATCAATGCTGTTCGTGGTGGGTGGTCGCGGCGACATGAAGCGAATCGTTCGCAGATGGGTGCGCGTCGACCGATTGATCAGAGCCTCGTCCGCGTGCCGCAACCTCAGATCAGTCCCATGGCCCGCATCGAACGGTGACCTTCGGTCGCGACAATGACATGATCGTGGACGGTCACGCCGAGGGGCTTAAGCGCGGCGATGACGTCGCGAGTCATGAGGATGTCCTGCCGGCTCGGCTCGGGCAGGCCGCTGGGATGATTGTGCACGAGGATGACGCCCGCAGAGCCGAACTCCAGTGCGCGACGAGCAACCTGTCGGGCATAGATGGCCGCTTCATCCACCGAGCCGTCCCCCATATGATCGTCACGCAGCAGGATGTTGCGGGCGTTGAGATGAAGCACGCGCACGCGCTCGATCGAGAGATGGGCCATGTCGGCGCGCAAATAATCGAGCAGGGCCTGCCATGATGCCAGCACCGGCCGCTCCGCCACCTCGTTGCGCAGCATCCGCAGGGCGGCGGCCTGTGTCGCCTTGAGCGCGGCGGTCGTGGTCTCGCCCATGCCGTCGACCTGCATCAGCGTGGCCCAATCGGCGCTGAGCACGGCGCCCAACGAGCCGAAGCGGGCGATCAGGGCCTTTGCCAGCGGCTTGGTATCCCGGCGCGGCAGGGCGAGCGCGAGCAGATATTCGATCAGTTCATGGTCCAGCAGCGCATCCGGTCCGGTTGCGAGTCGCTGGCGCAGGCGGGCACGGTGGCCCACCCCATCATGGCTGGCACCATCAGGACTGGCACCATCATGGCCGGGGCCATCATGACTCGTCTCGCTCTTGCCCCGGGATCGCCCTTCGCCCATGAACATTGTAGCTAAGCGCGAGCCGGCAGAGCGGCAAGCGGGAATGACGGGGATGATCGTCTGACCGATTGGGTCGAAGAGGATGACGAGCTGGAGGCAGGTGCGGCAGATCGGCTGCACCGGCGCCGTCAGCGCGTGCGCAGGATCGCCGGCGGGAGTGCAATGGCGCTGCTGCTGGTCGCTGGCGGCCTCTGGCTGGCGCGCGAGCCGATTGCCGACAGCTTCATCGCGCGGGAACTGGCCAAGCGGGGCGTACAGGGCCGATATGAGATCACGCGGATCGGTCCGCAGCACCAGCGGCTGGACAATCTCGTCATTGGCGACCCGAAATCGCCCGATCTCACGGTCCGCTTCATCGAGCTCGAACTCGCCTGGGGCCTGACCGGGCCTTATATCGATCGGCTCGAGGCCAGCGGCGTTCGGCTGCGCGGGCGGATTGCCGATGGGGCGCTGGACTTGGGTCAGGTCAGTCGCCTGCTGGAAGGTGGCACAGGCGATCCCAAGCTGCCCGACTGGACGGCGGTGATCGAGGATGCACAGGCGCGGATCGTTACCGACAACGACACGGTCGAGCTGGGGCTGGATGGCAGCGGGCCGTTATCGTCGGGGTTCAATGGTCAGCTTAATCTCGCGAGCCCGGCGCTAGCCTTTGGCGATTGCAGGCTGCGGGCGCTGCGGGCACCGGTGGACGTAGCGACCGAGAATGGCGAAATTCACCTCAAGGGCCCTGCCCATGTCAGCGGTGTTGGATGCGAGGCGGCGAAGCTCAGGCTGACGGCGCCCACGCTCGATCTCAACATCCGCACAAACCTCGCCCTTGAACCCTTGGGCGGTGCGGTGAGCCTTGCCGCGCCATTGGCCGAGCAGGGGGACGGGCGGGGCAAGCGCGAGTTCAAGGAACTGTCCGGGCTCATCACCTTTAAAGGCGAAGGCGATACCCTGCGGGGGAGCGCTTCGCTTGCCGCCGTTAGCGCGCTTGTCGACGGCCTTGAAAGTGACGCGGCAAAGCTGGGCGGCAATTTCGCGGTGCAGCTCGATTCCCGCAATCGCGCTCTGGCGTGGCAAGGCACCGGGACCATCGAGAATGCCCGGCCGGCTCGCGGGATCAATCTTTCGCGCCTCGCTTCGGCGGCCGATGGCAGTCCGCTGGAACCGATCGCGAACAAGCTTGCGCGCGCAGTCGAGGCGATCGGCCGGCGCAATCACATAGAACTGGCGGGCCAGGTCAATATGCTCGGCGCGCAAGGTAACGCTCGGCTTGACCGCTTCGCGCTGCGCTCGGCGAGCGGCGCGCGGATCGAGAATTGGGAAGGCAGCGCGGTGCGCATCGACTGGCCCGGCGGCCTGCGCGCGTCGGGACGGTTGGACATCGCCGGTGGCGATCTGCCGGAGGGCCGCATCGAGTTCGCCACGCAGGAGCAAGGCGGTGTGCGCGGCACCGCCACATTGAGGCCTTATGATGCCGGCGGGGCGCGGCTTGCGCTCACCCCGCTGCGCTTTGCCGTGGATGGCGCGGGGCGCGGCAGCGTCCAGACGCAGGTGACGCTGGACGGCCCCTTGCCGGGCGGCGCGGTCAAGGGCCTGCAGATGCCGCTCGACGCCCGCGTAGGGGCAGGCGGGGCGATTAGTCTATCAGGGACTTGCGTGCCGTTGCGCTGGGCTTCGCTCAGCATGTCCGGCCTCGTGCTCGATCCTGCGGCGTTACAGGTTTGCGGGCTGGGCGAGGGCACGGCCGCGATCCGCGACGTGGCATTGCGCGGCCGGCTGGGCGACAATCCCTTCGCATTTGATGCAAGCGCAGCGCGTTACGGCCTCACCACCGGCCGCTTCGAAATCCAGCAACCGGACGTGCGCATTGGCGCGGCCGAAGCCCCGGTCCGGCTCGCTGCCGATCGCCTGACGGGCGGACGTGGGTCGGCGGGTGGCCTCGCCGGGACGATTTCGGCAGGCCGGGGCCGGATCGGCTCTGTGCCGCTCGATCTCACCGCCATGGAAGGGCAATGGCAGTTCGCCGACGGACGTCTGGCCGTCGATGGCAATCTGCGCGTCGCGGACACGCAGGCCGATCGGCGGTTCAATCCGCTGGCCGGCGAGCAGGTACATCTGACCCTGGCCGACAATCGCATCGAGGCGACTGGTGTGCTGGTGCATTCGGAACGAAAGGCCAAGGTCGCCGATGTGGTGATCCGGCACGACCTCAGCCGTGGCGCAGGCCGCGCCGATCTGACCGTGAACGGCCTGCGCTTCGGCAATGCGCTTCAGCCGGACGATCTCACGCCGCTCTCGCTGGGCGTGGTCGCTAACGTGGTCGGGATGGTGAACGGCGCCGGCCAGATCCGCTGGACCGGCGACAAGGTGACCAGCGACGGGACCTTCTCGACGGAGAACATGGCTTTCGCGGCCGCCTTCGGCCCGGTCGCCGGCCTGTCGACGACGATCCGCTTCACGGACCTGCTTGGCCTGCGCACCGAACCCGGCCAGGTGGTGACGGTGGAGAGCGTCAACCCGGGCATCGAGGTGCGCGACGGCACCATACGCTATCAATTGCTCTCCAGCGAGGTGGCGGAGATCGAGGGCGGGCGCTGGCCGTTCTCTGGCGGTATGCTGGAGCTGATGCCCGCGCCCCTCGCGCTGGATTCACGCCAGCCGCGCAATCTCACCTTCCGCGTCGTCGGGCTGGATGCGGGCGCCTTTATCAACACGCTGGAGCTGGAGAACATCTCCGCGACGGGCACCTTCGATGGTCTGCTGCCCATGGTGTTCGACAAGGATGGCGGGCGGATCGTTGGCGGCCTGCTGGTTGCGCGGCAAGAGGGAGACGAGCCACGCTACCTCACCAGCACGCAGGGCCTGACGATCCCGTGCGATCCAGAGCGCCGGGCCGGACGCCTTTCTTACGTGGGTGAGGTGTCCAACGCGCAGCTCAACGCGATGGCGCGGCTGGCCTTCGATGCGCTCAAGAATTTGGGCTATCGCTGCCTCGCAATCCGGCTGGACGGCGCCATCGATGGCGAGTTTGTCACGCAGGTCAGCATCAACGGGGTCAATCAGGGCACGGAAGAAACGCGCCGCAGCTTCCTGGCGCGACCGTTCCTTGGCCTGCCCTTCCTGTTCAATGTGCGGATCCAGGCGCCCTTCCGGGGGCTGCTCAACACTGCGACCGGGCTTGCCGATCCGACCAAGCTCATCAATGGCAGTCTGGGCGACCAGTTTGTGCCCGTCGGCAGCGGAGCATTCACGCGGGGTTCCGGGGTGGTCGTTCAGCCGGCGGACAGCGACAAGAGGATAGAAGGGGACAGGAAATGAGGCACCGACGATGGATATCGCGCGCAACGCGACTGGGCTTGGGGCTGGCGCTTGCCGGAGCGGCAGGCGGCTGCATTCAGGTGCGCGCGCCCGAAAAGCCGATTGAGATCAATCTCAACGTGAAGATTCAGCAGGAAGTGGTCGTGCGCCTTCAGCAGGACGCCAAGGACCTCATCGAGAACAATCCGGAGCTTTTCCCGAAATGACATATATGCACAGCATTCGCGCCGCAGCGCTTGCGGCAGTTTTCGGTCTCGGCGTCGTCGGAGCGGCTCCGGCCATCGCGCAGGACGCGGTGGTGAGCGCCGCCAAGTCGGCCGGTACGGTCGGCGAGCAGTCGGACGGCTATCTGGGCGTCAACGGCTCGGTCAGCAGCGATGTGCGCGCCGCCGTGGATGCGCTCAACATCAAGCGCCGCGCGGCCTATACCGATCTGGCGGCCAAGCGTGGCGTGACCGTACAGGACATGGCGGCCGTGACCGGTTGTCAGACGCTGGCCGGGCGCGTTTCGGAAGGGCAGATCTATCGGATCGGCAATGGTCCGTGGCAGACCAAAGGCGCCGGGCCGATTGCGCTGCCGGATTATTGCGCCACCGCCACACGCTGAGCGATTCGCGCCACTGAGGGCCTAATTTTCCTCGAAAATCCGCCTGATCCCTCCGGCGCGGTCACCAGTGTTGACTTGCACGCCAACGCTTTCTACACGGGCCGCGCCTTGACGGGGGCGGCTCAGGCACGTCATGCAGCGCTGGTTTTTACGTCTCTTGGCGTGAACGGGAGTTGGCATGATGACAGAGACCGAACCTGGGCGAGACCCGATTGCCGAAGATGAACGCATCAAGTCGCTCAGCGAGCGGTTGGAACGTGCCGAGGCAGTCGAAAAGGTCAGGACCGGAGCGGACCGGGAAGTTGGCGGCGATAAGAACTATCGCCTCGGCAACCGGGTTCTTGCGGAGCTGATCGGCGGTCTTGTCGGCGGCGCGCTGATTGGATGGGTCCTGGACCGGTTCATCGGCACATCGCCCTGGCTCCTGCTGGTTTTCCTCTTTCTGGGGATCATCGTAGCCTTCAGGAATATTTGGAAGATTTCGATGAAGCGTCCTGAGAAGTAAGGGCGCTTTCGTCATAATCGCAGACGGCTTTTTGGGAATCAGACGTGGCAGAACCCGGCAAGATCGATCCTATGCACCAGTTCGCCATCGAGCCGCTGTTCGGTACCGAACAGTGGAGCCTCGGTGGTTACAACATTGCGTTCACCAACAGCGCGCTGTGGATGGTGATCACGGTCGTCGTTCTGTGGGGCTTCATGCTGCTCGGCATGAAGCGCGATCTGGTGCCGGGGCGCTGGCAGGCGGCTGTAGAGTCGATGACCGGCTTCATCGCGAAGCTGACCGATGACAATATCGGCAAGGGCGGGCGCAAATATGTGCCCTATATCTTCTCGCTGTTTATGTTCATCCTCTTCGCCAACCTGCTTGGCCTGCTGCCCATCGGCATTTTCGGCCTGCATCCCTTCACCTTCACCAGCCACTTCACGGTCACTGGTGTTCTGGCGATCCTGAGCTTCTCGATCGTGCTGATCGTCGGCTTCTGGAAGCATGGCCTCAAGTTCTTCTCGTTGTTCGTGCCGCACGGTACCCCGCTGTGGCTGATCTGGCTGATCCCCATCATCGAGTTCGTCTCGTTCATGGTGCGCCCCTTCTCGCTGGGCCTGCGACTGTTCGTCGCGATGATCGCCGGTCACATTCTGCTCAAGGTGCTTGCCGGCTTCGTGATCAACGCTTCGGCTGCTGGCGTGGCGCCCGGCCTTGGCGTCGGCATCCCCAGCTTTGCCCTGATGGTCGGCATCTCTGCGCTGGAGATCCTGGTCGCTGGCATCCAGGCCTATGTTTTCGCACTGCTCACGTCGCTGTACATTCACGACGCCGAGCATCTGCACTGAGTTTCAACCAACGACCAAATCGAGTTTCAGAAAAGGAGTTAAGTAACATGGACGCAGAAGCCGCAAAGCTGATCGGTGCCGGTCTGGCTGCTATCGGTGCCGGCGTGGCCGCGCTCGGCGTGGGTAACGTCTTCGGCTCGTTCCTTGAGAGCGCGCTGCGCAATCCGGGCGCTGCCGACGGCCAGCAGGGCCGTCTGTTCATCGGCTTCGCCGCCGCAGAGCTTCTCGGCCTGCTGGCGTTCGTCGTCGCGATGATCCTGATCTTCGTCGCCTGATCGCCCGCAAGACGACAGACGATGATGTGGAGCCGGCGGCTGCCCAATGACGGGCTGCCGCCGGACCGCGCAAACGGACAGGTGATATGCCTCAGATAGCCCAGCTCGCCGCAACCTACTCGTCGCAGATCTTCTGGGTTCTGCTGACATTCGGGTTCGTGTTTTTCGTGATCGGTCGCGGCATGGTGCCGAAGATTCAGTCCACGGTGGATGCGCGCGACAAGAAGATCGCCGACGATCTCGAAGCGGCCCGTGCGAATTCGGCCAAGGCCGATGCGCTCGAAGCCGACTGGCGGGCGAAGGAAAATGAAGCGCGTGCCGCTGCGCAGGGCCGTCTGGCCCAGGCAAAGGCCGAAGCTGCTCGCAATCGCGAGGCTGCGCTGGCCAAGACCGACGCGGCGCTCAGCGAAAAGCTGGCCGCAGCGGAAGGCGAGATCGAGGCCGGCCGCGTGAAGGCGCTGGCGCAGATCGAAACCGTTGCAGCGGATGCCGCAGCGGACATCGTGCAGAAGGTCGCAGGCACGCAGGTGTCGCCGGATGCGGCGCTCAAGGCAGTGAAGGCGGTACTCTGATATGGCAAACCAGACCATGACACAGGTTGCCGAGACAGCCCCGGCAAGCGACAACGGCTCCGGCGCCGTGCAGTTCAATCTCGAAAACGCCGACAAGGTCCAGAATCTGGACGGCGACATCCACGCGGCCACGGAAGCCGTGGGCGGCCCCGAGCACCATGTTCCGGACGCCACCGCTTTGGGGATGGATGCGACGGGCTGGGTCAGCCTCTCGATGCTCGTGTTCGTTGCGGTGCTGATCTGGAAGAAGGTGCCGGCGCTCATCGCCCGGTCGCTGGACGCCAAGATCGCGACGATCCGCAATCAGCTCGACGAAGCCGCGCGGCTCCGCAAGGAAGCCGAAGCGCTCAAGGCCGAGTATGAAGGCCGGATCGCCTCTGTCGCGAAGGAAGCCGATGCGATGCGCTCGGCGGCCGAGCAGGAAGCAGCCGATCTCATCACCGCAGCGCAGGCGGAAGCCGAAGCGCTGGTCGTCCGTCGCCAGAAGATGGCGGAAGACAAGATCGCCGCAGCTGAGCGCGCGGCCATTGCCGATGTGCGCGCCAAGGCGGCTGCAGCGGCGACGGCAGCAGCGGGCGTGCTGATCCGCGAGACCCACAGTGCCGCGGCCGACAAGGGCCTCGTCGACGACGTGATCGGCAAGCTCGCGCACTGAACGACCTGCAGATTGATGGCTTAGAAAGGCCGGGCCGAGCGATCGGCCCGGCCTTTCTGCTTTTGAAGGGTCGTGGTTGGGTCGGTTGAGGCAGGAGGCCGTTGTCCTGTCCGCCTCGGGCGCCTAAATGGCGCGGATGACCGAGCGGCCATCGTCCCCCAATCGCTTCAACGAAGAAAAAGCGACCTCCACCATCCGGGGTAGTGAACTGCCGGACGTGGACGCCGGCGTCGCGGCGATTCGCGAGACGCTGAAGACCTTGGGCACGCGACCCGGCGTGTATCGAATGCAGGATGCGCGCGGCGACGTCCTGTATGTCGGCAAGGCGCGGGCGCTCAAGAATCGCGTATCCAACTACACGCAGGTCGATCGCCTGCCGCGCCGGCTGCAGCGCATGGTCTCGCAGACCCGCTCGATGACGATCGTCACAACCCAGAGCGAGGCCGAGGCGCTGCTGCTGGAAGCGCAGCTCATCAAGCGCTTTCGGCCACCCTACAATGTGCTGCTGCGCGATGACAAAAGCTTCCCGTTCATCCTGCTGCGCGAGGATCACGCCTTTCCGCGCGTCCAGCTCCACCGTGGTGCGCGGCGCTACAAGGGGCAATATTACGGGCCGTTCGCCGGGGCAGGGCAGGTGCGCAAGACGCTCAACGCGCTGCAGAAGCTGTTCCTGCTGCGCAGTTGCACGGACAGCTTCTTCGCCAATCGCTCGCGGCCCTGCCTGCTGTATCAAATTCGCCGCTGCTCCGCGCCCTGCGTCGGACGCATCAACGAGGCGGATTATGCGGCCCTGACCCAGGACGCGCAGGACTTTCTCGGCGGCAAGTCCACGGCGGTGCAGGCGCGGCTCGGTGAGGCGATGAATGCGGCGGCGGAGTCGCTCGATTACGAGATGGCGGCGGTCTATAGAGATCGGCTCAAGGCGCTGACCTTCATTCAGGGCAGTCAGGCGATCCACGCCGAGGGGTTGGGCGATGCCGATATCTTCGCGCTCGCCAGCCGCAATGGCGGCATGTGCATCCAGGCCTTCTTCATTCGCGGCGGGCAGAATTGGGGGCATCGCAGCTTCTTCCCGGTCCACACCGCCGAGGTGGGCGAGGACGAAGTGCTGATGCAGTTCATGGCGCAATTCTATGAGGATGTGCCGCCGGCGCCACTGGTACTCTGCGATCGCGAGCCGTCCGAGACGCTGCTGCTCGCCGAGGCGCTGAGCCAGAAGCTGGAGCGCAAGGTGCGCGTCGAGGTGCCGCAGCGCGGCAGCCGCGTGAAGCTCATCAAGCAGGCCCAGCGCAATGCTGAGGAAGCGCTGGAGCGCCGTCAGGCCGAGAGCAGCGCGCAAGGCAAGATCCTCGCCGACATGGCCGAGCTGCTGGGTCTGGAAGGTCCGCCCAATCGCATCGAGATCTACGATAACAGCCACATTCAGGGCACCAGTGCGCTGGGGGCGATGGTGGTTGCGGGGCCGGAGGGATTCCGCAAGAGCGGCTATCGCAAGTTCAACATCAAGCGCCCTGAAACCGTCGCGGGCGACGATTATGGCATGATGCGCGAAGTGCTCGGTCGCCGTTTTGGCCGCGCGGCCGAGGAAGATCCCGATCGGGAATCCGGCGAATGGCCGGACCTGGTGCTGATCGATGGCGGGCGGGGCCAGCTCAACGCAGCCCGCAAGGCGCTGGAAGAGATGGGCATCGAGGATGTGCCGATGGTCGGCGTCGCCAAGGGGCCGCATCATGGCCGCGAGGGGCGGGAGGTCTTCCATCTGCTGGACGGGCGGGATTTCCAGCTCCCGGTCAATCACCCGGTGCTGTTCTACCTGCAACGCCTGCGCGACGAGGCCCATCGCTTTGCGATCGGCGCGCACCGGCAGAAGCGGGCCAAGGCGATCACTGTCAGCTCGCTGGACGAAGTGCCCGGCATCGGTCCCGCGCGTAAAAAAGCGCTGCTCATGCATTTCGGTACCGCCCGCGCCGTGCGCAACGCCAGCCTTGACGACCTCCAGCGTGCACCCGGCGTTTCATCGGCGGTCGCGCAGACGGTCTATGATTATTTCCATGGCTGAGCGGATTCATTGCGACCTGCCGCAAAGGTTGATGCCCGGCGCAATGCGCGCTAAGGGCGCTGCTTCAACACCCGTCGGGATGTCCTAACCGCTCATGCTGTTCACCTTTCTCCTTGTCGTCCAGGCGATCATCGCCTTCGCGCTCGTCACTGTCATTCTGATGCAGCGGTCCGAGGGTGGCGGGCTCGGCATGGGTGGCGGTGGCAGCCCGTCCGGTCTGATGTCGGCGCGTGGCGCGGCGGATTTCCTTAGCCGGGCGACCAAGATTCTCGCGACCTTGTTCGTGGGCATGAGCATCGTGCTGGCGGTGATTGCCGCCACGCAGCACCGGGCCGCGACGATCGATACCTCGCTGGTCGGCCAGTCCGGCACCAGCGACATGTCGGCGCCGATTGCCGATGGCGACGGCATTTCCGGGGCGGCCAACAGCGCGGCAGCACCGGCCGGTCCGGCCTCGGCGCCTGCCAATGGTGCGGCCGGCGCCCCGCTCGCGCAGTAACGATCCACCAGTTTTTTTCACCGGTGGCGGATTCGTCCGCTTGCCCTTCCGTTCGAGTTCAGCGTAAGCCTCCTCTCCCATGGCGCGGTTCATATTCATCACCGGCGGCGTGGTCTCCTCGCTTGGAAAAGGCCTTATGGCTGCGTCGCTTGCGGCGCTCCTCCAAGCGCGTGGCTACAAGGTCCGCACCCGTAAGTTCGATCCCTACCTCAATGTCGATCCCGGCACGATGTCGCCTTATCAACATGGCGAAGTCTATGTGACGGATGACGGGGCGGAGACCGATCTCGATCTTGGCCATTATGAGCGCTTTACGGGCGTTGCGAGCCGGCAGGCCGACAACGTCACGCAGGGGCGCATCTACCAGACGATCATCCAGCGTGAGCGGCGCGGCGATTATCTCGGTGCCACCGTGCAGGTGATCCCGCACGTGACGGACGAGATCAAGCGCTTCGCTCTGGCCGAGACGGACGATGTCGATTTCGTGCTTTGCGAGATCGGCGGCACGGTCGGCGATATCGAGAGCCTGCCGTTCATGGAGGCCATCCGCCAGCTCCGCAATGAACTGGGCCACGGCCAGACCGTGCTGGTCCATGTCACGCTTGTGCCCTATATTGCAGCGGCCGGCGAGCTGAAGACCAAGCCGACCCAGCACAGCGTGCGCGAGTTGACCTCGCTCGGCATTCAGCCCGACATTCTGCTCTGCCGCACCGAGCATCCGCTGCCGGACAGCGAGCGGGCGAAAATCGCCTTGTTCTGTAATGTGCGCACGGAAGCCGTGATTCCCGCGCTGGATGCCAGCAGCATCTATGCCGTGCCGGTGCAGTATCACCGTGAAGGGCTGGACCGGGCCGTGCTGAGCGCCTTCGGCATCGAAGGTTCGCGCGAGCCGGACCTGACACGCTGGTTCGACATCATGGACCGGCAGGTCCACCCCGAAGGGGAAGTGACCATCGGCGTCGTCGGCAAATATGTCGGCTTGCCGGATGCCTACAAGTCGCTGCACGAGGCGCTCGTGCATGGCGGGTTGGCCAATCGGGTGAAGGTGAAGGTCCAGTGGCTCGATGCCGAGCTGTTCGAGGCCGAAGACAGCGACATCGCGGCCCAGCTCGAGCCGATGCATGGCATTCTTGTGCCTGGCGGCTTTGGCGTGCGCGGCTCGGAAGGAAAGATTGCCTCCGTGCGGTTCGCGCGCGAGCGGGGCGTGCCCTTCTTCGGCATCTGCCTCGGAATGCAGATGGCCTGCATCGAGGGTGCGCGGAACACCGCCGGGATCGAGCGCGCCTCGACCACCGAGTTCGGCGAGACCAGCGAGCCGGTCGTGGGCCTCATCACGGAGTGGATGAGCGCCGAGGGGCTGCAGACCCGCAATGTCGATACCGACCTTGGCGGCACCATGCGCCTGGGCGCCTATCCGGCCAAGCTGAGCGGCAACAGCGTCGTTTCCAGCATCTACGGTGCCGAGGATATCAGCGAGCGCCATCGCCACCGCTACGAAGTGAACGCGGCCTATCGCCAACCGCTCGAGCAGGGCGGCCTCATCTTCTCGGGCATGTCACCGGATGGCACGCTGCCGGAAATCGTCGAGCGGCCGGATCACCCATGGTTCATCGGCGTGCAGTTCCACCCGGAGCTCAAGTCCAAGCCGTTCGATCCGCACCCGCTGTTCGCCAGCTTCATTGCGGCGGCGCTCAAGCAGAGCCGGCTCGTCTGATCCTGCACCAGCCATGGACGGCCCGTTTCCGGATCGTTCATGGTGAAGGGCGTAGACGAACCGCTTGCCGCATCCTATGTGGGGTGCGTCTTACCGGCCGGGATGCCTGCGACTTGCAATTGATGATCCTTCTGTCCGCGCTTCTTGCGTCGCTCTCCGGCCTGATGGTCGGCGAGAGCCGCGTGGCGCCTGCACAGGTGGAACTCAGTGCAGAATCGCAGCAGGCTCCCTCCAGTGAGCAGGCGATTGCAGTCGCGCGGGTCTTGATCAGCGCTGACACGCGGGCCGAGGCCGTCCTTGTACGGGCCGATCAGGCTACGGCGCTGGCGCTGCCGGCCCGCAGTGGCCGCACCCACCTTTCCCTGAAGCAGAGCTGGCTGATCTAAGCCCGCCGCAGGCCGCCATGTTGCCGGTCTGCCATTCTGCTGTTCGCGCGCTGGCTCCCGGCGCGTTCGCTTGCCGGTGTGTGAACCGGCGCCCGACCTTTCCGTTTTCAGACAGGAATTTCCGATATGCTCGGCGGCGTTGCCAAATTCTTCTTCGGCTCTTCAAATGAGCGTTACGTCAAGTCTCTCAGCAAGACGGTCAATCAGATTGCCGCATTCGAGCCGACGATGGTCGCCATGAGCGATGATGAGCTGAAGGCGCAGACGGCCAAGTTCCGCAGCCAGCTCGCTGACGGCGCGACGCTCGACCAGATCCTGCCCGAGGCGTTCGCGACGGTGCGTGAGGGCGCGAAGCGCGCGCTGGGCCAGCGCCATTATGACGTTCAGATGGTCGGCGGCATCGTGCTCCACCGCGGCGAGATCGCCGAGATGCGTACCGGTGAAGGCAAGACGCTGGTCGCGACGCTCGCGACCTATCTCAACGCGCTGCCCGGCAAGGGCGTCCATGTCGTCACCGTCAACGACTATCTCGCCCGGCGCGACTGCGAATGGATGAGCCAGCTCTACAACTTCCTGGGACTGACCACGGGCGTGATCGTGCCCAACCTCTCCGAGCCGGAGCGCCGCGCGGCTTATGATGCGGACATCACCTACGCCACCAACAACGAGCTTGGCTTCGATTATCTGCGCGACAACATGAAATATGAGCGTGACCAGATGGTCCAGCGCCCGTTCAATTACGCGATCGTCGACGAGGTGGACTCGATTCTGATCGACGAGGCGCGCACGCCGCTGATCATTTCCGGCCCGACGGACGACAAGTCCGAGATGTATATGTCCGTCAACGCGCTGGTGAAGAACCTCGCGGATGAGGATTACGAAAAGGACGAGAAGCAGCGCTCCATCGTGCTGACCGAGGACGGCACCGAGAAGGTGGAGCGGATGCTGGAGGACGCAGGGCTGCTCCAGGGCGCCAATCTCTACGATTTCGAGAACACACAGGTCGTCCACCATGTGAACCAGGCTCTGCGCGCCAACTTCATGTTCCGGCGCGACATCGATTATATCGTGAAGGACGGCAAGGTCGTCATCATCGATGAGTTCACCGGCCGCATGATGGACGGGCGCCGCTGGTCTGACGGTCTGCACCAGGCCGTGGAAGCCAAGGAAGGCGTGAACATCGAGCCGGAGAACCAGACGCTGGCTTCGATCACCTTCCAGAATTATTTCCGCATGTATCCCAAGCTCTCGGGCATGACTGGTACGGCGGCGACCGAGGCGGCGGAATTCTACGACATCTACAAGATGAACGTGGTGACCATCCCGACCAACCTGCCGGTGCAGCGTCAGGACGATCAGGATCTCTTCTACAAGAGCCTTGAGGACAAGTTCAAAGGCATCGCCAAGACCATCGGCGAACATGCCGCCAAGGGCCAGCCGGTGCTGGTGGGTACCGTCTCCATCGAAAAGTCTGAACTGCTCTCCAGCTTCCTCAAGGAAGAGGGCGTCAAGCACTCGGTGTTGAATGCGCGCTTCCACGAGCAGGAAGCCGGCATCGTGGCTCAGGCCGGGCGGCTCGGCGCGGTGACCATCGCGACGAACATGGCCGGCCGTGGCACCGATATCAAGCTGGGCGGCAACCTGGAATTCCGGGTTGAGGATGAGCTCAAGGACATGCCGGAAGGCCCGGAGCGCGATGCCGCGATTGCGCGGATCGAAGCGGAAATCGAGGCCGAGCGCCAGCAGGTGCTCGCCGCCGGCGGCCTGTTCGTGCTCGGCACGGAGCGGCATGAGAGCCGCCGTATCGACAACCAGCTGCGTGGCCGCTCGGGCCGTCAGGGCGATCCGGGCCTGTCCCGCTTCTACCTCAGCCTCGATGACGATCTGCTGCGCATCTTCGGCCCGGACACGCTGTTCGCGCGCATGATGCGCTCCAGCCTGGAGGATGGCGAGGCGCTTCCGCCCTCCAAGTGGATGAGCAAGGCGATCGAGACCGCGCAGAAGAAGGTCGAACAGCGCAACTACGAAATCCGCAAGCAGGTCGTCGAGTATGACGACGTGATGAACGACCAGCGCAAGGTGATCTACGAGCAGCGCAGCGAGATCATGGATGCCGAGACGGTCGGCGACGTCGTCACCGAGATGCGCCATGAGACGATCAACGACATCGTCGGCGCCGCCTGTCCTCCGGGCACCTACCCCGAGCAGTGGAACATTCCGCAGCTCAAGGAGCGCCTTGAGGCGGTGATGAGTCTGACGCCGGACATCGATGGCTGGCTGACCGAGGACGTGGTCGATCCGGAGCTGTTCGTCGAGCGCCTCACCGTGCTGTCCGATGCCGCGCTGGCGGAGAAGGTCAATGATCTCAAGCCCGAGACCTGGGCGCAGATCGAGAAGAGCATCCTGCTGCAGAATCTCGACCATCACTGGAAAGAGCATCTGGCGACGCTCGATGCCCTCCGTCAGGTCGTCCACCTGCGCGCTTATGCGCAGAAGACGCCGATCAACGAGTATAAGCAGGAGGCGTTCGCGCTCTTCGAGCGGATGCTCGAGAACATCCGCGAGGATGTAAGCCGCACGGTCAGCCATGTCCAGTTCCAGATGCAGGACCCGGCGCCGCCGCCGCTGCCGGAACTGCCGGACTTCCTCACCAGTCATATCGACCCGTTCACGGGCGAGGATAACAGCGCGGACATCGATGCCGGCACGCGCGGGTTCATCACCACCACCATTCCGCGCGCCGCGACGGCTGCGGCGGTGGGTGAGGGCAATCCCTATGCGGGTGAGGAAATCAGCCGCAACGCGCCGTGCCCCTGTGGTTCCGGCGAGAAGTACAAGCATTGTCACGGCGCCTTGGCCTGACAACGACCCTGACGAGGATCTGATGGCCGGGCGAAAGCCCGGTCACGTCCGGCCCGGCGGCCTTCAGCCGGGCTGCGAGGCCCTCGGCGCCAGCCACACCAGTCCGATGAGGCTGATCACCGCCGCGCCGGAGAGGTAGAGGCCCACAGCGCTCACCCCGTGCGTGCTCACCAGATATTGCGCGGCAATGGGTGCCATGGCCCCGCCGATGATCCCGCCCACGTTGAAGGCGAAGGATGAGCCGGAATAGCGCACGCGCGGCGGGAAGAGGGCGGTCAGCCATTCGCCGAGCGGGCCGTAGGTAAAGCCCATCAGCAGCAGCGACATGGCGAGGATGAGGAAGAGCGCCAGCGGATTGGCGGCATCGAACCCGGCGCCGAAGACGATGCCGAGCGGCACCGTCGCGGCGCATCCGGCGATCAGCACACGGCTCGCCGAGCGCATGTCCGACCACCAGCCGGCCACGATGATCCCCAGCGCGAGCATCAGGATCGCCGCAAGCTGGATGGTCAGCACCTCGCTGCGCGCCATGCCGATGTTCACCGTGGCGTAGCCCAGCGCGAAGGCCGTGGAGATGTAGAACAGCGCGAAGCAGCAGACGACGGCGAGCGTGCCGGCCATGGTCGCGCGCACATGGCGGGTGAGCAGTTCCGCCAACGGAATGGCTGCCGGCGGCTCGGCCTCCAGCGCCGCCTTGAACTCGGGCGTCTCGCCCATCTTCAAGCGCACCCACAGGCCGATGATGACCAGCAGCGCGCTGGCAAGGAAGGGAAGGCGCCAGCCCCACGCCATGAATTGCGCATCGCTGAGCCAAAGGCCGAGCAGCAGGAACAGGCCATTCGCGGCGACAAAGCCCAGCGGTGCGCCAAGCTGCGGCATCATGCCGAAGCGCGCGCGCCAGCCCGGCGGGGCATTCTCCACCGCCAGCAGCGCAGCACCACCCCATTCGCCGCCCAGGCCGAAGCCCTGGCCAAAGCGCAGGATACAGAGCAGCAGCGGCGCGACCCAGCCGATCATCGCATAAGTCGGCAGGAAGGCGATGAGGAAGGTCGAGCCGCCCATCAGCATGAGCGAGGCGACGAGCGTCGATTTGCGGCCGATCCGATCGCCATAATGGCCGAACACGGCGGCGCCGAGCGGGCGCGCCAGAAAGGCGAGGGCGAAGCTGGCATAAGCTGCCATCAGCTGCGCGGTGGGCGACGTGGCGGGGAAGAAGAGCGGGCCGAAGACGAGGCTCGCCGCCGTCGCATAGATATAGAAATCGTAGAACTCGACCGTGGTGCCGGCCAGACTCGCGACGAGCACGCGGCGGTGCTTCACCATGGCGGACAGGCCGCTGGGCGCCGGCGTTCCGGCGGTTGCTGCGTCGTTCAAAGTCGGCCCCCCTCACATATGACGGCGATGCCCTAGCTCAATTCCGGGCAGCAGCGCTAGATGGCGCGAATGGGGGGTGACAGGAGAGGGATCAGCGCCGGCGCTGCTGGTTCAGCACTTCATAGGCCATCACGGCCCCGGCGACGGAAGCATTGAGGCTGTCCGCACGGCCCATCATCGGGATTTTGACCAGCAGGTCGCAGGCGGCCTCATAATCGGCGGGGAGGCCGCGCGCCTCATTGCCGATTACGAGAAAGGTCGGGGCCTCGTAGCGCGGCGCCTGATAATCGTGCTCGGTGTTGAGACTGGTGCCGACAAGCTGGCCCGGCCCCGTGCGGAGCCAAGTGAGGAAGTCAGCCCAACTCGCCTGCGCGATGGATTGGGTGAAGAGGGCGCCCATCGAGGCCCGCACCGTCTCGACGGAAAACGGATCGACACAGTCATCCACAAGAATCACGCCGCCGGCACCGACCGCGTCGCCGATGCGCAGCAGCGTCCCCAGATTGCCGGGATCGCGCATGGCCTGTGCGACGAACCAGATCGGCGCCGCGCTGCGATCGAGCGCGGGGAGGGGGGTCAGCCGGTCGGGATAGACGCCGACGAGCGTCTGCGCATTGTCCTTGCCGGAGATCTTGCCGAGAATATCCGCGCTGGTGAGGATGACATCGCCGCCTTTCGCCTCGACCGCCACGATCAGCTCGTCGGCCAGCGGATGCGGGCGGGCATCGCTCGCCATGAACAGCATCTCGGGCAGAATGCCGCGCTCGCGCGCTTCAGTGAGGATACGCAGGCCCTCGGCCAGAAACAGACCTTCGCGCTTGCGCAGCTTCTTTTCCCGCAAGCCGCGCACGCGCTTGACGAGCGGGTTGGAAAAGCCGGTGATTTCGCGGGGCATGGTCAGCAGGGCCGCACAGGATCAGTCTTCGCCGAAGCGATTTTCGACCAGCTCGATGACGGCAGCCAGCGCCGCTGGGGCATCGTCACCGCTCACCGAGACGGTGATATCATCGCCCATGGCGGCGCCCAGCATCATCAGGCCCATGATCGAGGTGCCGACCACTTCTTGCCCATCCTTGCGTACCATGATGGTCGCCGGCAGGCTGCTCGCCAGCGTGACGAACTTGGCGCTGGCCCGCGCGTGCAGGCCACGCCGGTTGGCGATGCGCACGGTTGCGCTGGCTGTCTCGCCGCTCAAGTGGCGTCTCCCAGCAGCTCGGAGGCGACGCTGATATATTTGCGGCCCGCTTCCCGCGCGGCGGCGACCGCTTGCGTGACGCTCATGTTGCGGCGGGCGCTTTCGAGACGGATCAGCATGGGAAGATTGACGCCGGCAATCACTTCCACGCGCCCGGCGTCGAGCAGGGAAATGGCGAGGTTGGAGGGGGTGCCGCCGAACAGGTCGGTCAGCAGGATCACGCCTGAGCCATCATCGACGCGCTGCACGGCGGCGGCGATGTCGGCGCGCCGCACCTCCATATCGTCATCGGGGCCGATGCAGACGGTTTCTATGGCCTGTTGCGGCCCTACGACATGTTCCATGGCGACGCGAAATTCCGTCGCGAGCCCGCCATGGGTTACGAGCACGAGTCCAATCATGGTGAGTGTGCGCCCCGCCCTTCGATTTCCGTTGGTACGATTTCTTTTTTGCCTTGGCGCCGGTTCTCATAGGCGTCCAACTGGACTGAATCCAGATTGCGGTGCGCAATGGTGGGCGAAAAGCCCGCCCGGCGCAAGCGTTCTGCGATCTCTTCCGTCACGCACACCGAGCGGTGGCGACCGCCGGTGCAGCCAAAGGCGATGGTGACATAGGCTTTCCCTTCCTCGCTGTAGCGAGGAAGGATGGTGACCAGCAGCTTCTCGATCTGGCCCACGGCCGCCTCGAACAGCGTGTCCGCCATCACATAATCGCGGACGTCCGGATCGAGGCCGGTCAACGGGCGCAGCGTCTCGTCCCAATAGGGATTGCGCAGGAACCGCATGTCGAACATCAGGTCGGCATTGCGCGGAACGCCGCGCGCAAAGCCGAAGGACAGCAAGGTCAGGGTCGATTCGAAACTGCCCGCAAAGCGCTGGCGGATCGCCTGCTGCAGGCCGTTACTGGTGAGGTCCGAGCTATCGACGACATGCTCGGCCGCGCGGCGCAGCGGTTCCAGCAGCTCGCGCTCCCGGGCAATCCCGTCCGCCGCCGGGCGGTCCAACGCCAGAGGGTGGCGCCGCCGCGTCTCGGCATAACGCTGCTCAAGCACCGTGCCCGAGCAATCGAGGAACAGCATCTCGACCTCATAGCCGGTGCGCTCGCGCCCATCCCCTTGGCGCAGGGCGGCGATGGCCGAGAGGATCGTATCCGCCGCGAAACCGCGCGTGCGGCTGTCGATGCCGATGGCGACCGGGCGGCCCGCCTGTTGCTCATGACCGGCCGGCAGCGGCGCGGCGAGCAGCCGGTCGAGCAGCACCAGCGGCAGATTGTCGACCGTTTCCCAGCCGGCATCCTCCAGCGTGCGCAGGCTGGTCGATTTGCCGGCGCCCGAAAGGCCGGTGACCACCAGGATGCGCTTGGCGCCGGGAGCATGGGGGACAGGTGACAGGGCAGGGGGCTGGTCCATGCCTACCCCTTCGCCTGCCCGTCGAGACGAAGCAATGCCCATTCGGCCTTGATCGGGGCGGAAGGCTCCAGACCGGCCAGCACGACCAGCGGCAGTTCGACACCCAGAAGGGAAAATGTGGACCCGATGTCAGGCATGCGCACGGGCGCTTCATCCAGTCTGATCGCAAGACACGCAATCACGCCACCGACATGGGGCGTTTCGACAATGCCAAGGTGGCGAATTTCCAGCTTGCCCGCAATGGTTTCCGGCGCGTCAAGGATCAGCTTGCCGTCCCGCTTTGAGGCGCGGGTGTAATCGTCGCTGATCAGCATCGCGCCGCGATCGATGAGGCGCAGGGCAAGGTCTGACTTGCCGGACCCGCTGCCGCCGATCAGCAGCACGCCCTTGCCTCCGATGGCGACGCTGGTAGCGTGGATGGTTTGGCAATGGGCGGGATCGTCGCTCATGTGCCGCTGCGCGCCTTCGCGCTGTTTGGCGGGGGCACATCCTGCTCGGCCAGGGGCAGGGTCACGACAAATCGCGCACCGGTCTTACCATCGAGGCGCGCCTCGACATAGATGGAGCCGTGGTGGCCCTCCAGAATCGTGCGGGCGATGGCAAGTCCCAGGCCGCTGTGATTGCCAAAGCCGTCCCGCTCCGGGCGCACGCTGTGGAACCGCCGGAAGATCGCTTCCCGCTCACTCTCCGGCACGCCTGGGCCTTCGTCTTCCACCGCCACGATAGCCTTGCTGTCTTCGGCTGACAGCGTCAGGCGAATCCGCCCGCCATCGGGTGAGAAGGAGCGGGCATTGTCGATGAGATTATCCACCACGCGGACCAGTTTCTGCGGGTCACCGGAGACGAACACGGCGCCACGGCCCGGCCCTGCATAGCTCAGCCGAACGGCGGGACCATCCTCCCGCGGGCCATGGTTGCGCACCATCCGTCCGATCATCCGCCCGAGATCGATGGTCTCGAACGGCGTGCGCGAGAGCTGGGCGTCGATGCGGGTTGCCTCGGCAATGTCGCTGACCAGCCGGTCGAGCCGGCGCACATCGTCCTGTGCGATGGCGAGCAACTTGGCCTGCAGGGCCGGGTCCTTGATCTGGGCCAGCCCCTCGAGCGCCGAACGCAGCGACGCGATGGGGTTCTTGAGCTCATGGCTCACATCTGCCGCGAAGGCATCGGTCGCATCGATGCGCTGGCGCAATGCCTGGCTCATGTCGGAGACGGCGCGGGCCAGCATCCCGATTTCGTCGCGCCGATCCGGCAGGCGCGGCACGATGACTTCCCGCGCGCGCCCCAGGCGCACGCGCACCGCAGCGCGGGCGAGGCGACGGAGCGGGAGCACGATGGTCCGCGCAAGAAAGAGCGAGAGCAGCACGGACACGAGAATTGCCGCCGCAAAGACGAGCGCAATGCGCAGGCGCTCCGCCCGGACGATATCCGTGATGTCCCGCGTGTTTGCGGTGGCGAGCAGTACGTCGCCGCGCCCGGCTTCGTCGAGCGGGCGGGCGACGCTGAGGAAAGGCGTGCGGTCCGGCGCGAACCGATAGGCCGAAGCTGGCGCGCGGGTGCGGGCGGCCTCGCGGGCTTCCGGCCAGGCATCGCGGCGATCCTGCGCCGGCTCCTTCACATAGGCTGGGCGGTCCGCCAGCGCGATGGTCTCGACAATGCGGTCCAGCACGCGCGCCAGCTTGATGTGGAGCGGATCGCGCATCGGATCACGCAGCGTGTAGCTGGGTGGGATGAGGCGAAAGCTGTCGGCCAATTTCGTGCCGTCCGCATCATAGATGCGCAGCCGCAAACCCGTGGTCTGCGCTGTGCGCAGCAGTAACCGGGCGCGATCGCTGGCCGGGGCAGTCTCCATCGCAGCGGCGATCAGCGCGGTTTCCCGGCTGATCGACACCAGCCGGCCGTCGATCAGCCGCGCCCGATAGCTATCGAGATAGAAGAAGCCGCCAGCCAGAATGGCAAGCGCGAAGATGTTGACCGCGAGGATCCGCCGGGTGAGCGAGATGCGCGTGGTCCATTCGCCGCTCGCCAGGCGCTCCTCATTCCTCGTTGAAGCGATATCCGGCGCCATAGAGCGTATCGATTGCGTTGAACTCGGGAGCAACTTCGCGGAATTTCCGGCGCAGGCGCTTGATGTGGCTGTCGATGGTGCGGTCGTCCACATAGATGTCGTCCTGATAGGCGGCATCCATCAGTTGATTACGGGTTTTCACAATGCCTGGCCGCTGGGCGAGCGCTTCGAGAATCAGGAACTCGGTGACGGTCAGCGCGACGTCCCGGCCATCCCATTGCACCCGGTGGCGGGCGGGGTCCATGCTCAGCCGGCCGCGTGCGATGGTTTCGGTCTCGCCTTCGCCGCCATTATCATCGCGCGGCTGGCTGAGTGCCGTGCGGCGGAGCAGCGCCCGCACCCGCGCAATCAGCAGCCGCTGCGAGAAGGGCTTGGCGATATAATCGTCCGCGCCCATCGCAAAGCCAAGTGCCTCGTCCAGCTCGTCGGTCTTGGAGGTCAGGAAGATGAAGGGCAGATCGCTCTTCTCCCGCAGCCGGCGGAGCAGCTCGATGCCGTCCAGATTGGGCATCTTGATGTCGCACACCACGATATCCGGCGGGTTCTCGATCAGCGCCTTGAGCGCGGCCTGACCGTCCGGATAGAGTCGCGTCATGAACCCTTCCGCGATCAGGGCGATGCTGAGCGAGGACAGGATGTTCCGATCGTCGTCGACCAGGGCGATGGTAGCGCTCATCGAGCTTTGCGCCGATCCTCTGACTATTGCTGGTCATTCGGCCTAGACGAACGCGGGACCGGGCGCAACCTGGGCCGGGCGGACGATAGGGAATCCGCTGTTTTGTCCCGCCACCGGACGAAAGCGACAGATGCGCGGCACTGCACAACGGGTGGCGTTTGACGCTGGGCCATCAAACCCTTATGCGCCGGGGACGGGGCTGAATTTGAAGTTTTCTCGCGGAGGACGGCCGTAGGAGCCCGCCCTGCGTTTTTGCTTAGGAGACAGGTGTGCAGGTTATCTCTTCCTTTGGTCTTGGCGACCAAGGCATATCGACGTCGGCTGACGTCAAATGGAATCTTCTGACCGCGCCTTTGGTGGAAGAAGCGGTTCGCAACGGCGAGGGCGTGCTGGCCAAGGATGGGCCGCTGGTTGTCGAGACCGGCAAGCACACCGGCCGCAGCGCGAAAGACAAGTTCATTGTGCGCGATGGTACGACCGAGGACACGGTCGCCTGGGGCGACGTGAACGTGCCGATGACGCCGGCGCAGTTCGCCACGCTCAAGGCGGATTTCTTCGCCGCGCTGGGCGAGAAGAAGCAGCTTTACGTCGCCGACCTGTTCGGCGGGTCGCAGCCCGAGCATCGCGTCAACGTGCGCGTGATCAACGAGTTTGCCTGGCACAATCTGTTCATCCGCACGCTGCTCGTGCGCCCCGAGCGCGATGAGCTGGCCGGCTTCAAGCCCGAATATACGATCATCGATCTGCCGACCTTCCGCGCGGACCCCGCCAAATATGGCTGCCGCAGCGAGACGATCATCGCGGTCAACTTCACCGAGAAGCTGATCTTGATCGGCGGCACGGCCTATGCCGGCGAGATGAAGAAGTCGGTCTTCTCTATCCTCAACTATCTGCTGCCGGCCAAGGGCATCATGCCGATGCACTGCTCGGCCAATATCGGCCCGAATGGCGACACTGCGGTGTTTTTCGGCCTGTCCGGCACCGGCAAGACGACTCTCAGCGCCGACGCCAGCCGCACGCTGATCGGTGACGACGAGCATGGCTGGTCGGATACCGCCGTCTTCAACTTCGAGGGCGGCTGCTACGCCAAGATGATCCGCCTCTCGGCCGAGGCCGAGCCGGAAATCTACGCGGTTACGAAGCGCTTTGGCACGGTGCTGGAAAACGTCGTGATCGATCCCGACACGCGCGAGATCGATCTGGACGATGCGACGCTGGCGGAGAACAGCCGCGGCTCCTACCCGATCGACTTCATCCCCAATGCCTCGGCCGACAATCTCGGCCCGGTGCCGAAGAACATCATCTTCCTCACCGCCGATGCCTATGGCGTGCTGCCGCCGATCGCGCGTCTCACGCCCGATCAGGCGATGTATCACTTCCTCTCGGGCTATACCGCGCGCGTCGCGGGTACGGAAATCGGCGTGACCGAGCCGCAGGCGACCTTCTCGACCTGCTTCGGCGCGCCGTTCATGCCGCGTCGCCCGAGCGTCTACGGCAATCTGCTCAAGGAGCGGATCGCCAAGGGTGGCGTGAAGTGCTGGCTGGTCAACACCGGCTGGACCGGCGGCAAGGCAACCGATCCGGGCATCAGCCGTATGCCGATCAAGGTGACGCGTGCGCTGCTCAACGCAGCGCTCGACGGCAGCCTGAACAACGCCGAATTCCGCATCGATCCCAATTTCGGGTTCGAGGTGCCGGTGGCGGTTGGTGATATCGACCCCAATATGCTCGATCCGCGCGCCGCGTGGAGCGACAAGGCGCGCTATGACGAGACGGCCGCCGAGCTGGTCGGCAAGTTTGTCGCCAACTTCGCGCAGTTCGAGGCCGACGTGGACGCGTCCGTCCGCGACGTGCTGAAGGCTCCCGTCGCGGCCTGACGCGCGCCGATTGACGCCTTTCGAGGCTTATGAGCGGCGGCTGCCCATGCTAGGGTGGCCGCCGTTCTCATATCTGCGGGGGGTACGCATGAGCATATGGAATGGCCTGTCGGTCGCAAATGATGCCGCGCAAGCTTAGGGCGCCGTCGTGACGACAGATAACAATCATCGCTTGTTCGGCGATGCCGCCCCCATCCACGCAATTGGAGCGGGGCTTCTGGATTGCACCTTGCCGCGCGAGCGCTGGACGCATGAGGCGCACCTCGCTGCCTGTTTCTGGCTGATGGTCGAGCGACCGGACATCGATCTGGATCATGAGATCGCGCCGATCATCCGTCGCTACAATGCCAGCGTGGGCGTGCCGAACGATGATCGCCACGGCTATCATGAAACGATCACGCGCGCGTTTCTCGGGGGAGTGCGGCTTTATCGGGCCGAGCATGTAGGCGGTGCCCTGCTGGATCAGGTCAATGGCCTGCTGACCTCAGCACAGAGCGCACGGGACTGGCCGCTCAATTTCTGGTCGCGCGAGCGTCTCTTCTCGGTCGAAGCGCGGCTGTCCTACACGCCGCCGGACCTGGAAAAGCCTGCGCTGGCGGACTTGCTTCCCTACCTGCCGCGGGAACCGGATCGCGCCTGAGCAGTAAAAGGGACATGTTTCCCGAGCATTGGACCCTGCCGCCATTACTGGAATCGCTGATGCTGGGCGTTCTCGCCGTCCTGGCGGCCCTGGCTCTGCACTGGATCAGCGTGCGGGTGCTGCGCCGTCTGCTGACCCATGCGCATTCTGAAGGTGGCCTCGCCTTGCTCCGCCGGGCGCAATGGCCGTCGCGCTGGCTGCTGGTCGCCTTCGCGCTGGCGTTCCTCCGTCCGTCGCTAACGTTGGGAGAGCGCGGTCACCTGATCTGGAGCCAGGCGGCGGCCATGATCGTACCGGGATTGATCGGCTGGCTGGCGGTTGCCCTCATTCGCGGCACGCAGGATGTGGTGGAGCAGCGGACGGATATCAGCGTAGCCGACAATCTCCGCGCCCGGCGAAAGCGCACGCGGACGGGAATTCTCGGCAGGATCGCCGTGGTGCTGGTGATCTTCATCACCCTGTGCCTCATGCTGTTCAGCATCCCCTCGGTGCGGGCGGTGGGTGTGACGCTGATGGCCTCGGCCGGCCTTGCGGCCTTGGCGGTCGGCGCGGCTGCGCAGCCCTTGCTCAAAAACGTAATCGCGGGCATCCAGCTTGCCTTCACCGAGCCAATCCGCATCGATGACGTTGTCATCATCGAAGGCGAATGGGGCAAGATCGAGGCGATCTACATGACCTATGTGGTCGTGGCGGTGTGGGACGAGCGACGGCTGGTCGTGCCCATCTCCCGCTTTCTCGAAGACAGTTTCCAGAACTGGACTCGCTCAACAAGTCAATTACTTGGCTCGGTTTTCTTCCATCTCGACCCAACGGCCGATATCGATCAGCTGCGGGTCCGCTATGAAGCGATCGTGGCTGCCTCGCCGCTCTGGGATGGGCGGGTGAAGGTGCTTCAGGTGACGGAGGTGCGCCCGGACGCTATCGAGGTGCGCGGCCTCGCCAGCGCGCGCAATGCGGGCGAGGCCTTCGACCTGCGCTGTGAGATTCGTGAGAAGGTGCTGGCCTTCATCCGCGATGAGATGCCTCAGGCGCTGCCCCGCCACCGCGGCCTGCTGGCGCGGGATGTCACTGAACGGGCGCATGCCGGGTGATCGCTAGGCTGTGCGTGGCCCGAAGACGATGATCGCGGCGCCGCACAAACAGACTGCGCCGCCCAGCAGATCCCAGCGATCCGGCCTGGTGCCCTCTGCAAGCCAGAGCCAGGCAAGCGCGCTGGCAATATAAACACCCCCATAAGCGGCGTAAGTCCGCCCCGCATAATCGGCTTCCACCAGCGTGAGAAGCCAGGCAAAAACCGCCAGTGAGGCAAGGCCCGGGAGCAGCCAGAGCGGTGATTTGTCGAGCCGCAACCATGCCCAGAATGCAAAGCAACCGGCGATCTCTGCCAGCGCCGCGCCGATAAAGGCAAAGGCTGTCATTCCGGCTCCGGCACGTCCTTGCCGTCACGGGCCAAGCCGGGCGGGGCGAGGGGAGTGGGCAGGGGTTCGACAATCAGCGCCGCGCCCTTGGTCCCCGTCACCCGCACATAGCTGCCGGCATCTGCATCCGGTCCGGTCGCCGTCCAGCTTCCGTCATCCACCTTCACCCGGCCGACCCCATGATTGATCGGTTCGACCACCAGCAATTCGCGGCCAACAAGGCGCGCGGCCCGGTCATTGAGCATCGGGTCTTGGGATGCGACAGGGCGGGCGAGATACCAGAGCCGTCCGCCGCTCACCGAAATCGCGGTGAAGATGGCAAAGGCGAGCAGCTGGAAGGCCGGGTTGATCGGCAGGACCAGGCTGAGCCCGGCCGTCAGCGCCGCAGCTACGCCCAGCCAGATCAGAAAAACGCCGGGCACGATGATCTCCGCCCCGGCGAGGATCACCGCGAACACACCCCAGAGGATGGAAGGATGCATGCCGTCGAGCATCGGCGTCACGGCGTCCGCGTGTGAGGCACGCCGGTGCCGGACACGGGCCGTGCAGGCGGCGTTGCACCATGATCTCCCAGCGCTTCCTTGGCGAGCTGGCCGATGCCGCCGAGCGTGCCGATGAGCTGGGTGGCTTCCACCGGGAAGAGGATGGTCTTGGCGTTGCTGGAGGTCGCGAACTTCTCCACCGCCTCGACATATTTCTGCGCCACGAAATAGTTGATCGCCTGGGCATTGCCGCCCGCGATGGCCTCGCTCACCACTTGCGTCGCTCGCGCCTCGGCCTCCGCCTCGCGCTCGCGGGCCTCGGCGTCACGGAACGCTGCCTCACGCCGGCCCTCGGCTTCGAGGATCTGCGCCTGCTTGGCGCCTTCGGCCCGCAGGATCTCGGCGCTCTTGAACCCTTCGGCATCGAGGATATTGGCGCGCTTCTCACGCTCGGCCTTCATCTGCCGGGCCATCGCGTTCACGATGTCCTGCGGCGGGCGGATATCCTTGATCTCGACGCGGGTGATCTTGACGCCCCAGGCATTGGTAGCGTGATCGACCACGCTCAGTAGCCGGGCGTTGATCTCATCCCGCTTGGAGAGGGTCTCGTCCAGATCCATCGACCCCATCACCGTGCGCAGATTGGTGGTCGAGAGCTGGAGCAGTGCCGTATTGAGGTGGCTCACCTCATAAGCGGCCTTGGCGGCATCCAGCACCTGGAAGAACACCACGGCATCCACGGCCACCATGGCATTGTCGCGGGTGATGATTTCCTGAGACGGGACATCAATCACCTGCTCCATCATATTGATCTTGCGGCCGACCCGGTAGAAGAAGGCGGGATAAATGTTGAAACCGGGAGACGCGACTTCGGTGAACCGGCCGAACCGCTCAATGGTGTAGCGATGGCCCTGCCGGACGATCTTCACGCTGGCAAACAGATAGAAGATCACCAGAATGGCGATGAACATTGCGAACGTGACCAGATCCATGGTCGATAGCCTCCTGCGCTTGCGGTCGCTACTATGGCCCTTCAGAACAGTGCCGGAAAGCGGAATCGGCAGGATAAGAGGATTGAAAAGGCATGCAGAAGCGTCGTCCGGTCGAAAGAATTGATTTGCCGTTGCGCCTCGTTCGGACGCTGCTGTTCGTACCAGCCTCGCGCCCGCGCGCGATCGAGAAAGCGCGCCAGCTCGACTGCGACTTCATCATTCTCGACCTCGAGGATTCGGTGATCGCCGAAGACCGCGACGCGGCCCGGCAGCGCGCCGTGGAGGCTGTGCAAGCCGGGTTCGACGGACGCCCCTGCGCCATCCGCATCAATGCCGAGGGGCGGCCCGAGCACGGGCTGGACATGGTCGCGGCCCGCAGTGCCGGGGTGCCCTATGTCATCGTGCCCAAGGTGATCGAGGCGCGGCAGGTTCACGACGTCAATCGCGTGACGCAACGGCCGGTCATCGCGATGATTGAGAGCCCGGCGGGGATCATCAACGCCCTGTCCATCGCGCGCGAGCCGGGCGTCTCGGCGCTGGTCGCCGGCACCAACGATCTGCGGCGAGGCCTGGCCGTGCCGCCTGATGCACCGCGCAGCGCGATTTCCTACTCGCTCCAGTCCATCGTGCTGGCAGCGCGCGCCGCCGGTGTCGCCGCGTTCGATGGCGTCTACAACAATCTGGAAGATCCGGCCGGTCTGGCCGCCGAGTGCGACGAGGGGCGGCAGATGGGGTTCGATGGCAAGACCATCATCCACCCCAGCCATATCGATATCGCCAATGATGCCTTCTCCCCCAGCGGCCCGGCAGTGGAACAGGCCCGCGCATTGGTCGAGGCCTTCACCGGTGGCGCCCAGCGCTATGACGGGCGCATGATCGAGGCGATGCATGTCGAGGAAGCCAAGGCGATCATCGACCGGGCCGAGCATCTGCGCAGCTAGGCTTTGGATCGCGTCGTAACGGATCGCTAACCTGCTTTCTTTACGAAGCGCTACATGGATATTCCCGCCGCTTATGTCGCCCTGACGGAGGGGAGCCTGCGCTTTCTCGCCATTTCGCACGAGCGCGCGCACCTGATCGGCGGCTTGCTGCTCTATGCTATGGTCGCTGCCTGGCCGCTCACGCGCCGCCATCCGGCCTTGCCATTTGCTGTGGTGGCGCTGGCCGAGCTCGTCAACGAGAGCCTGCAAGCGGCCTATTACCGGTCGCTGCGCCTCGACGATACACTGTCCGATCTGGTCTGGACGCTTGCCGTGCCAGCCCTCCTGCTCGCGTTGACGCAGATGATCGCTAGCGATCGTGCGGAGCGCGGGGTGGTCCGTCCCGCCCTCGGATAGGCGCAAACCAGCCTTCGCGCCCTTCTCTTTGACGACCCCCTAGCCCTGCACGGGGGAAATGGTTACATGGGCCGCCACTGATTCCCCCAAGGGGTCTCTCCAGATCAGGTGGCGACATATATGGACATTCGGCTCGGCCTCACTTTCGACGACGTGCTTCTTCAGCCGGGCGAGTCCGATGTGCTGCCGAGTCAGGCCGATGTGTCCACGCGGGTCAGCCGCAACATTTCGCTGAATATCCCCATTCTTTCCTCGGCCATGGATACCGTGACTGAGGAAGACATGGCCATCGTGATGGCGCAGCTTGGCGGCATCGGCGTGTTGCACCGCAATCTCTCCATCGAGGAGCAGTGCGCGGCGGTGCGCGCGGTCAAGCGGTTCGAGAGCGGCATGGTCGTCAACCCGATCACCATCGGGCCGGATCAGCCTTTGTCCGAGGCGCAGGCGCTGATGGCGCGGCACAAGATCAGCGGCATTCCGGTTGTGGAGTCGACCGGCAAGCTGGTCGGCATCCTGACGAACCGCGACGTGCGCTTTGCCGAAAACCCGGCACAGCCGGTGCGCGAGCTGATGACGCATGAGAATCTCGCGACCGTGCGCACTGGCGTTTCGCAGGATGAGGCCCGCCGCCTGCTGCATCAGCGCCGGATCGAGAAGCTGCTGGTGGTCGATGATGCCTTCCGCTGCGTGGGCCTCATCACCGTCAAGGACATCGAGAAGGCCGTCACCTATCCGCAGGCCACCAAGGACGCTTCCGGCCGCCTGCGCGTCGCCGCGGCAACGACGGTCGGCGACAAAGGTATCGAGCGCACCGAAGCGCTGATCGACGCCGAATGCGACCTGATCGTGGTCGATACCGCCCATGGCCACTCCAAGATGGTGGCCGAGAGCGTCGCGCGTATTCGCAAGCTTTCCAATGAAATCCAGCTGGTTGCGGGTAATGTCGCGACCGCCGAGGCCACGCGCGCGCTGATCGACGCCGGCGCGGACGGCGTGAAGGTCGGCATTGGTCCCGGTTCGATCTGCACCACGCGCGTGGTTGCCGGTGTCGGCGTTCCGCAGCTCACCGCGATCATGGACGCGGCGCAGGAAGCGCTCAAGAGCGGTATTCCGGTGATCGCCGATGGCGGCCTGCGCACCTCGGGCGACGTTGCCAAGGCGCTGGCTGCGGGCGGCGCTGCGGTGATGATCGGATCGATGCTGGCCGGCACGCAGGAAGCACCGGGCGAGACGTTCCTTTATCAGGGCCGGGCCTATAAGAGCTATCGCGGCATGGGCTCCGTCGGTGCGATGGCGCGCGGCAGCGCGGATCGCTACTTCCAGCAGGACATCAAGGATCAGATGAAGCTGGTGCCGGAGGGGATCGAAGGCCAGGTGCCCTATAAGGGGCCGGCGCGCGATGTCATCCATCAGCTCGTCGGCGGTGTGAAGGCTGCCATGGGCTATACCGGCAGCAAGACGATCCGCGAGCTGCAGGAGCGCGCCCGCTTCGTGCAGATCACCAATGCCGGCCTCTCCGAGAGCCATGTGCATGACGTGACGATCACGCGTGAAGCGCCGAATTATCCGACACGATAAAGATATCAGCCCTGCATTGGGGGCAGCGGTATGACGCCCGCCGCGCGAGTGCAGGCCGCCATCGATCTGCTCGATGTCATCATCGCCAGTGCGCGCGATGATGGCGCCGCCGCCGATACGCTGATCGCCCGCTATTTTCGCGAGCGCCGCTATGCCGGATCGAAGGATCGCCGCGCGGTGCGCGACCTCGTCTATCGCGCTGTGCGAGCCTATGGCGATCCGCCATCCTCCGGCCGTGCGGCCATGGCGGGTCTGGCGCGCGAGGACGCGGCGCTGGCGGCGCTGTTTGATGGCTCGGCCCATGCGCCGACGCCCTTGGGCGAGGCGGAACGCGGGCCGGATGGCTCGCGCCTGCCGGGCTGGGTCGCCGCGGCCTTTGCCGGGCTGGTCGATGAGGCCGAGCAGGCGGCGCTGCTCGATCGCGCCCCTCTCCACGTTCGGCGCAACCCGCTGAGGGCGAGCGATGCGGATATTTTGGCGCGTTGGCCTGAGGCCCAGCCGATCAGGGCAACGACATATGGCTATGCGCTGCCGGCCGGCACGGACGTTCCGGATGATGGTATTGCCGAGGTGCAGGATGCCGGGAGTCAGCTGATCGCGCAGGCCTGTCACGCCATACCGGGCCTGACCGTGCTCGATCTATGCGCCGGGGCAGGGGGCAAGACGCTCGCTCTGGCTGCGGACATGATCAAGAACGGCGCTCTTGTTGGCCGCCTGATCGCGGCCGATGCTGTGCGAGACCGTCTCGCGCGGTTGACGCCGCGTGCCGAGCGCGCCGGCTATGGCGGGCAGATCGAAACGCTGCTGCTCGACTCTGGTCGGGAGGAAGCAGCGCTCAAGCCGCTCGCCGGGCAGTGCGACGTCGTCTTGATCGATGCGCCCTGCAGCGGATCGGGCACGTGGCGACGCAATCCCGAGGCGCGCTGGCGCCTGACGCCCGCACGGCTGGATCGGGTCGTTGCGCTGCAGGCGCGGCTGTTGCGGCTGGCGCTGCCGCTGGTGAAGCCGGGCGGGCGCCTGGTCTATGCGGTCTGCTCGCTGATCGACCGGGAAGGGCGCGATCAAATTCAGCAAATCGTCAGGACCGATCCCCTATGGCAGCCGGTACACTTTACCGGGTCGGAACAGGCGCCGGGGCGTTCATGGGGCGAGGGCACCTTACTCACGCCTGCACATGACGGAACCGACGGCTTTTTCTTCGCGGTGCTTGAAAAACCATGCTAGCGTCGTCGACCATGGCGTCTGTTGCGCAGGGCTCGATCTGGGAGACAATCATGCGGTTTACCCCCGCCTCCATATTACTTGCGAGTGCGCTTGCCCTGTCGGCGAGCAGTGGATTTTCCCAGCAGAGCGCGACGCCCGCGCCCAGCCCGCGCGCAGCCGAATGGATGGCAAAAGGCAAGGCCGCCGCAGATGCTGGCGATCTCACCAAGGCCCGCGATGCCTACGAAACCGCGCTTCTTCTGGCGCCCGATCAGCCCGGCATCTTCATGTCGCTGGCCAAGATCGCCCGCGCCCAGAAGCTCCCCGGCAAGGCCATCCGCTATTATGGTCGCGCGCTAGATCTGGAGCCCGGCAATCAGGCGGCCCTGCAAGGCGAAGGGCTCGCGATGCTGGACAAGGGCGCGGTGGAAAGCGCTCGCGAGACGCTCGCCAAGCTGCGCCTGCTCTGCAAGACGCAATGTGCCAGTGCGGATCAGCTGGCCTCCGCGATCGCCACGACCAAGCCGCCGGTGACCACGGCTGAGGCGGTGACCAACGCACCGAAGGTCGAGCAGCAGTAAATTTCGCGCTGTGAACTTGCTCAGCGCCCCATCAGGCGCGCGAGCATCACGAAATCGTCCACGCTGAGTGTCTCGGCGCGGCGGCTGGGGTCGATCCCGGCTTCCGCCAAAGCATCGAGCGCGCCCGGCAGCCCCTTGAGGCTCTGCCGCAGCATCTTGCGCCGCTGACCGAAGGCGGCGGCCGTCAACCGGCTGAGCGTTGCGACCTCGACCCCGCCGGGCGCGTCGGCCGGGACGAGATGGACCACAGCGGACATGACCTTGGGCGGCGGCGTGAAGGCCGACCGATGGACTTTCATCGCGATGCGCGCACGGCTGCGCCACTGGGCCAGCACCGCCAGCCGCCCATAGGCATCGCTGCCGGGCTGCGCGACGATCCGCTCGGCCACCTCAGCCTGGAACATGAGCGAGGCGGAGAGCCACCAGGGCGGCCAAACGCCGCTCTCCAGCCAGCCGACGAGCAGGGCTGTGCCGATATTATAAGGCAGGTTCGCGACGATATGCGCCGGTCCGCCGCAGGCCTCCACGGGGTCGACCCGCAACGCATCATCCTCGATGACGCGCAACTGACCCGGAAAGGCCGCCGCGACTTCGGCCAACGCCGGAATGCAGCGGGCATCACGTTCGACGGCCGTGACCTGCGCGCCGGCGCGGAGCAGCGCACGGGTCAGCCCGCCCGGACCGGGGCCGACCTCGAACACGCGCGCGCCGGTCAGATCCCCCGGAATCGCGGCGATGCGATCCAGCAACTGCTCGTCCAGCAGGAAGTTCTGGCCCAGCGCCCTGCTGGCCCGCAGGCCATGCGTGGCAATGACCTCGCGCAACGGTGGAAGCGGGGTCATGAGGGCTGGCAGGGATCGACCCAGGCGCGGCGATTGAGCTCGGCCTGCTGCGCCATGCGAATGGCGGCGATCATCGCGCCAGGATGCGCCCGATCCTTGCCCGCCAGATCGAACGCCGTGCCATGGTCGGGCGATGTGCGCACGATCGGCAGGCCCAGCGTGATGTTGACGCCCTCATCGAAGTCCAGCGCCTTGATGGGGATCAGCGCCTGATCGTGATAGCAGCACAAGGCCGCATCGTAGAGCGCACGGGCGCGGGGCGTGAACAAGGCATCCGGCGAATGCGGCCCGGAAATGTCGAGCCCGTCTTCGCGCAATTGCTCGAGCACCGGCGCAATCAGCGTTGTTTCTTCCGTGCCGAGCATCCCGTTCTCACCCGCATGAGGATTGAGGCCGGCCATGGCGAGGCGCGGGTTCTCGATGCCGAACAGCCGCTTGAGGCCGCGCGCGGTGGCCAGTGCGCGGGAGCGGATCAGTGCGGCGGTGAGCGACTCCGGCACCTCTGTATAGGGAATATGGATGGTGAGCGGCACCACACGCAGCGACGGGCCGGCCAGCATCATCACCACATTGCCGCGCGAGACGCCGCAGCGCTCGGCCACGAACTCGGTCTGGCCGGGGTGCGTGAAGCCGACTTGCGACAGCTGGGATTTGGAAACGGGCGCGGTCACCAGGGCGCTGGCGCTTTCCGCCCGCACCAGCCCCGTCGCCGCTTCCAGCGCCTGGAAGGCGCAGCGCGCGCCATCGATCGAGGGCTGGCCGGGGATGATCTCACCGGCATCGGCGACCTGCAGGCAGGGCAGCGCCTTGCCGAACACCGCATCGGCCTCGATCGGGTCGCCGATCATCGCCACCGGCCCTTGCCAGACCGCAGCGATGGCGGCGCTATCACCGACCGCAAAGAAAGGAGGGAGATTGTGCGCGTCCCGCGCTTCCCAGGCTTTCGCGGTGACCTCCGGACCGATCCCTGCGGGATCGCCCAGCGATATCGCGATCGGCCGCGGCAGCGCGGACGCGGAATACATCGTGCGGAAGACGTCAGTTATAGTCGATCACCGCATCGCGACGGAGGTCGCGCAGATATGTGCGTGCACGCTTGTTCACGCGATCTTCCTCCATCTGCGCCATGATCGACTCCACCGACGGTGCGCTGGCGTCCGGCGGATCGTCCCGACCGCACAAAACGAGCGCGCGGACGCCTTCCGTTGCCGAGCCGAAGGGCGGCGTGGATTCGCCGACCTGCATCGAGAGCAGAATGGACTGGAGCTGCGGGGGCAGGTTGCGCGCCTGAATATCGTTTTCGATGACCGTCGCGCCGACGCCCTTGGCCATCGCCTCGACCGATCCGCAGCCCTGAAGCTTCTTGAGCGCTTCCCCGAAGGCGTTGGCGCGCCGCTGGGCCTCAGCAGCCGTTGTGCCGGCGGGGAAGTCGATGGCGACCTGCTTGAGGCTGAGCACGGCGTCGCGCGCGTCGGCCATCAGCACCTGGCGCTTGTCGATCAGATAGACGAGCGAAAATCCGCCCGGAATGGCAATCGGGCCGGCGATCTGGCCGACCTGGAGCTGCTGGGCGGCTTCGGCCAGCGGCTCGGGCAGCTGCGCGGCGCGCACCCAGCCCAGATCACCGCCGACTGCAGCGGTCGATGCTTCCGAATATTGCCGCGCATAGGCCTGGAACGAGCCGCCCTGGCGAATCTGCGCCATGATCTTCTGGGCGTTCTCGGCCACCTGCTGGCTGTTCGACGGGTTGGCGGAGAGATAGATCTCGCCGATGTGGAACTCTTCCTTGCCCTTGGCTGCCTGGAGACGCTCATAGGTCGAGCGGACCTCGTCCTCGGAGACGTTCACGAAAGGCTGGACCTGACGCCGCAGCAGGCGGCTCCACGCGACCTCGCCTTCGATCTGGCGCCGGATGCTGCGCGCGGATGAGCCCTGCGCGGCAAGATATTTTGCGAAATTGTCCGGCGTGTAGCGGAAGTTCGCGGCGACGCGGGCGAAGTTCTCGTCAAGCTCGGCGGCGGGGACGCGAATATCCTTGGCCGCTGCCTCCTGAATCTGCAGCGTCTCGTCGATGAGGTTGCGCAGCACCTGCAGACGCAGACGGTCCTTTTCCTCGGCACTGACATTGCCGCCATTGGCGAGGACCACCAGCGCGAGCCGCTGCTCCACATCCGTCTGGGTAATGACCTCGCCGTTCACCAGCGCCGTCGCGGTGCGGACATTGGGGTCGCGCTTGCCGAAGAGCACCACCGAGGCGGGAATATCGAGCGCGGACGCGGTCGCACCGGCGGCATCCTCAGCCTGGCCTTCCGGCGCTTGAGCAATTGCTGAGCACGCCAAAAGGCCCGTCGCGGCGCCTGCAAGAATCCGGGCGGTGAAACGGGAGGAAATCCTTTTCACGCTGTTCACGTCAGTCAAACTTGCTCTCCATTCAGAAGCAGGCGGCCTCAAGAGGCCGCGGACCTGCCCGGCGGATTAATGCGCGGCGGCTGAACCGGGCCTGAGCGAGGATGACGCCCGGCCTTCACACCCTTTGCGAAGCTGGAGTCTTTACAGGCCGAGATTCTTAAATACCAGCCGCAGTTGAAACGAATTGCCGCGACGGGCATCGCCGACCGTCTGGTAATCGCGCCGCCAGGTGAAGCCGAGTTCCAGGCAGTCATCCTCATAGGCGATGCCGAGGCGGTGACGCACCGGCTCGAAGCCGGACAGGGTGCTCGTCGGATCGTCCCGCTGGCCGGTCAGATCGATGTTCGTCGAGCCGAAGACCGACCAGAAGCGCGCAAAGGCGACGCGCGCTGCAAGGCGGATTTCCTCGACATCGCGCAGATCCTCGACGCCGGACGTAATGTTCCGGTCCAGCCGCAGATAGCCGACCTCGGCATAAGTGCGGCGCGTTCCGACCGTCGCCTCGATCTCGTTGCGTCGGACGGCGAAGCCATCCTTGTCGAGCCGGAAGCGGTGGGTGAAGGACAGGAAATCCTTGTAGCGGATTTCCGACCGACCAACGATGTCCGACAGCCGATCGGACAGGCCGGTGCCATTGGGCAGCAGGGACGGGCGGTCATCGATGCGGTAGCTCTGGCCGACGGTGGTATCGAACGAGAAATTCGGCACGTCGAAGCGGTAGTCGAACCCATAGGTGATGCGGGTCGAATCCTCGAAGCGATCATAGCCAGGAAAGCGATTGAGCGCGAAGAGGTTGGAATCCTCCAGGTCAATCGCGCGGGCATCTTCGTTGGGTACATTCAGGTTGGCGAGGCGCGGCGCGGCAACCAGCTGGATGCGTGGTGTCAGGCGCTGGGTGCCGCCAAAAGCCTGCCCGATGAATGGCCAGCGCACATCCAGCGCCAACGCGGCGATTCCTCGCGTCTGCCAGCCTTCCTCACCGCGATAGACCACCGTTGGCGAGAGATCATTCTGCGCGCTGTTGTAGACATCGCCCCGCGCATAGGCGGTCAGCGAGACTTCCTGCCCCATGCCGGTCAGGCGGCTCTGCTTCCAGGTGAAGCCGACGAACGCGCGCTGGGTATCCTGCCCGTCTGTGCGGAGGATCGACAGGCTGTTGGCCTGCAGTTCCACCCGTCCGCCGAACAGCGGATCGGTGGTGCGCAAACGGTAGTCGATTGCGGGAATGGCGATGGGGACCTGACCGGCGCGGTCCCCCGAGCGCAACGACTGGAAGGCCCAACCGGCAATCGAGAGATAACTGCGCGTGCCGATCCGCTCAAGATTGAGCGTGGAGCGCAGACGATCCTCGTGGCTCAGGTCATAGCGATTGAGGAAGGTACGGTCGGACGCGTAACGCAGCGATCCGGTCAACGACCAGAGCGGGTCGAACTGAAACTTGCCGCTGGCAGCGATGTAGCCGCGCAGACGCTCATCGCTGGTGACATCGGTTTCGCCCGTGACCGGCGTAACGGCGCTGACCGTGCCATAGCCGGTGATCTGATAGGCACCCTTAGACAGCAGGGCGCGATAGCTGGCGCCGAGCATCGGCAGCACCGCGCTGTAGACATAGGGCGTGAGCGTCAGATCGCGATTTGGCGCAAGCCGCCAGTAATAAGGCTGCACATATTGCACCCCGTTGCGCCGATCATAGCCGATATCCGGCACCAGCAAGCCGCTGCTGCCTTCATCGCCAATGCTGTGGCGCAGGCCCGGCAGGGGAAGCAGGGGCAGGCCGAACATGCTGACGCGCGCATTCTCATAGCGCACCCGCTGGCGAGCCTCGTCCAGAATGACGCGATCGGCCTGAATCTGCCAGGTTGGCTCCTTGGGGCAGCCCTTGACCGTCTCGACCTTGCAGGGCGTGAATGCCGCCTTGTCCAGCACGTAGATGTTGTCGGTGCGCTGGGCCTTCACCGCCGCCAGCCGATTCTCGCTGTTGGTGACGATCAGCAGATTTTCGATGACGCCGTCCCGCAGGCTTTCGGTGACGTCCATCTCGTCGGCATAAGCGCGGTCGCCACGCTCATTGACGAGCAGCACGTCGCCGCGCGCGATGACGGTGCCGGCCTTGCGATCCCACTCCACCTGATCGGCGGACAGATTGGCATCCTGCCGGGCGACGCGGACGTTGCCGGAGGCGCGCACGATATCGGCATTGCTGTCGTAATCGATCCGGTCGGCCTGGAAATTGATCTCGTTCTTGGAGACCGGCGCTGCCGGCATGGGGACGGCCTCGGCCTCTTCCTTGGCAGGGCGGTCCTGAAAATCCGGTTCGGCGCCGGCGGGAATATCCTGCGGCGCCACATTGTCGATGGTGAGCGGCGGTTCGCCCTGCGTCGGCGGCTCGGCCTGCGTCTGGGCGTAGGCCGGCGCGGCCATGACCATCGCCAGAATCAGAGCTGGCGCGCTGATGCACAGGTGCACGCGCATCATGGTCCGCTCGCGCGTGTCACGGCTCATCGTGGCAACCAATCGTCATTCTCCCAGCGCGGCTCGCGGTCTGCGCGCGCCGTGTGCAACGCTGCCCTATTGCACTGCAGCGCCCGCTCCGCAATTGCCTTCCCAAGCGTGAAATCGCGCTTAACGGTCCCTTTGCCGTGGCATACCCCCTGGCAAGGCGCTATTCCGCTTCCATATTCACACCAGGTCATCTGGCCACATAATTCCTTTCCAGGAGCTTGTATCCATGCACATCGCCATTTCCGCCAGTCGCCCTGCCGACATGGACTGCCTCGTTTTCCCGGTCGCAAAGGGCGCCGCCGTGTCGCCGGGCATCGAGGCGCAGGCTCTGGCGGCGCAGGCGGCGGCGGCATCGCGCTTTAGCGGCGAGGCAGGCGCCGTGGTGGAACTGTTCGTGGCCGAGGCGGGCAAGACTCTCCGCGTCCTGCTCGTCGGGACGGGCGAGGGCACGCCGGCCGATCTGGAGAAGGCAGGCGGCGCGGTGACGGCACGGCTGCAGACCTCCGGCGTCAAGCATGTCGCAATCGACGGCGCGGGGCTTACTGCCGACGCGCTTGCCCGGATCGCGCTGGGCGCGGAATTGCGCGCATGGCGCATCGACACCTATCGCACGAAGCTGGCGGAGAAGGCCAAGCCGACGCTCGAAACCGTAACGCTGGTTCATGAGTCCGGCGATCTGGCGGCGCTCGTAGATGATGCCAAAGCCGTCGCACAAGGTGTTGCATTCACGCGCGAACTGGTCGCCGAGCCAGGCAATATCATCTATCCCGAGAGCTTCGTAGAGCGCTGTCGGCATCTGGTCGATCTCGGCATTGAAATCAGCGTGCTGGATGAGACGGATATGGCCAATCTCGGCATGGGTGCTTTGCTCGGCGTTGCGCAGGGCTCGGTGCGCAAGCCGCGCATTCTTGCGATGCGTTGGGACGGCACCAATGGCGCGCAGGCCAAGCCGCTGGCGCTGGTCGGCAAGGGCGTCACCTTCGATACCGGCGGCATTTCGCTCAAGCCCGGTGCGGGCATGGAAGACATGAAGTGGGACATGGGCGGCGCGGGCGCCGTTGCCGGCGCGATGAAGGCGCTGGCCCTCCGCAAAGCGCCCACGCATGTCGTCGGCATCTGCGGGCTGGTCGAGAATATGCCGGACGGCGGCGCGCAGCGTCCCGGCGATATCGTCAAGACCATGTCCGGCCAGACCGTGGAAGTGCTGAACACGGACGCCGAGGGGCGTCTGGTGCTGTGCGATGCGATCTGGTGGACCCAGCAGACCTACAAGCCCGAGACGGTGATCGATCTTGCAACCCTCACCGGGGCGATGCTGATCTCGCTCGGCAGCGAGCATGGCGGCTTGTTCAGTAATGACGATGGTCTTGCCGAAGAGCTCCTCGCGGCCGGTCGCGAGAGCGGTGACAAATTGTGGCGCTTCCCGCTGTCGCCCGCTTATGACAAGCTGATCGACAGCCCCATTGCCGACATGAAGAACATCGGGCCGCGTTATGCCGGCTCGATCACTGCGGCGCAGTTCATCAAGCGCTATGTGCAGGATGGCGTCAAATGGGCGCATCTGGACATTGCCGGCATGGTCTGGGCCGACAAGCCCGGCGCGACATGGGAGAAGGGCGCTACCGGCTATGGCGTGCGCCTGCTCGATCAGTTGATCCGCGATCACTATCAGGCCGGTTGAGGTCTTGCGCATATTTCGGCCCGGCCTTCGCAGCCGGGCCCAATCGCGCTAGAGCCGCAACATGCAGGTGGATTTCTATCAGCTCAGCCGGGATCCCGTCGAGGCGACGGTACCCGCCATCGCGCGCAGGGTGCTTGATGGCGGCGGGCGGCTGCTGGTCGTTTCCGCCGAGCGAGACCAGCTCGACCGTATCTCCGAGGGTCTGTGGAGTGCAGGGCCGGAGAGCTATCTGGCCAACGATCATGCGGATGCACCCATGCCGCAGGTCCAGCCGATCCTCCTTGCGCCGAGTTGCGATGCAGCCAATGGCGCGCGCCATGTCGCGCTGGCCGATGGCTTGTGGCGGGATGAAGCGCTGGGCTTCGATCGGGTCTTCTACTTTTTCGACGATGCCACGGTGGGCGGGGCGCGGCTCGCCTGGAAGGCGCTGAGCCGATCGGACGACGTCACGACGCGCTTCTGGAAGCAGGATGGCGGGCGGTGGCGCCAAGGCCCTTGAGGCACCGCCGGCGCGCCGGATTCGCTCACCGCATATGACGCGGCTTCTTGGTGGTATCGGCGCGCGCTTCTGCGTGACGGCTCTTGAGGGACGTCGGTGCGCTGGCCTGAAGAAATTCACGGCCGCTCAGCCCGTCTCCGCCGCGTCGGTTGAGCGGCGGTTCGAGGGTTTCGATCAACAGCGCTTCCATGGTTCTGAGCATATTGGCTTCGCTCCAGCACGCGCTTTGCGCGAAAGGCAGATGCTGACTGGCGTCTCGCAGGCCGAACCAGGAAAAGCGATTCCACCGGCCGGCAAGTCGGTCGGTCGTATGCGTCTTGAGTCGCGCATAGAGATCGTTGCTCGCTCGCCCGACATAGACGGTCCGCGCGCCATCCTGCAGCAGATAAAGACCCACCTGACGGGCAAAGTTGAACAATGGCGCCCCCTTCGTGCGCCGGCCGAGGAGGAGGGGTGGTCCGGACCAGGGCACCAGTTCGCGTTTCCAGAACATGCCAAAGGCATTCAGGCTCTCGCCCGGTCCGAGGTCCGGCCAGCAAATGGCAGGATATTGAGAGGCCCGGTTGCAGGTTGAGCTTTTGCGCGCGGCGCCTCGAGCCAGTGCCGGCTCCGTCGCCTCTGCTGGTAAGGTTAGGCAGGGCGTCGTCACCGTCGCCACCTCCGGAAAGCGGCGCTGCTGTTCCGGTGCAATGCTGTGAAAGCGCAGCGACCCGTCATCATGCCTGTCGATCCGATAAATGGATTCCTTCGGCTCCGCGCCCTGCATGTTCCCATTCCCCCTTTGCGCACCCAACCATGGCAAACTGTAACAATGTGAACTCAAAGCGCTTAATTGATCGTAACCCGTGGACGCCTGCTGCTCTTGATCGGCCGTCGCTTCGCGGGTAGAGCGCGCGCGACCTCAACTTTTTCGTTTTCTTTACCGGAGCATTTCTCATGGCGGCGACCCGCACCTTCTCGATCATCAAGCCCGACGCGACCCGTCGCAACCTGACCGGTGCTGTCACCAAGATGCTGGAGGAAGCCGGCCTGCGCGTCGTGGCATCCAAGCGCATCCACATGAGCCGCGAGCAGGCCGAGGGCTTCTACGCGGTCCACAAGGAGCGTCCCTTCTTCGGTGAGCTGGTCGAGTTCATGATTTCGGGCCCGGTCGTCGTGCAGGTTCTGGAAGGCGAAGACGCCGTGAAGCGCAATCGCGACATCATGGGCGCCACCAACCCCGCCAATGCCGAGCCCGGCACCATCCGCAAGGAACTGGCCGAGTCGATCGAAGCCAACAGCGTTCACGGGTCGGACAGCGAAGAGAATGCCGCGATCGAGATCGCCTACTTCTTCAAGCCGGAAGAAATCGTCGGCTAATCGGATGGCCGTCTAACCGTCGGCCTTCTAAAAAAGGGGCGCCAGACCATCGGGTCCGGCGCCCTTTTATTTGGTTTAGTGCTGCCGGCCGGAGGCTGCTTCCGCCTTGAAATAATCGAGCAAGGTCTGGGCCGATTTGAACAGATCGTGCCGCTCTTCCACGCGGCGCCGCGCCTCGGCGCCCAGCGCAGCCTGCTGCTCGGGCGTGGCGCGCATGATGCCGCGTAAGGCCTCGGCGATGGCGTCCTCATCGCCAGGCGCGAAAATCCAGCCACAGCGCTCGTCAAGCAACTCGGGGATGCCCGCAATGGTCGTGCTCAGCACCGGTCGACCGATGGCGAAGGCTTCCATGATTCCGATGGGCAGGCCCTCGGCATAGCTCGGCAGCAGCATGGCGCGACCGGCCAGCAATTGCTCCCGCACATAGGCACCGGTGCCCCAGCCGTGCAGGACGACATGATCCTCGACGCCATGTGCCCGGATTGCCTCCCGTAGCGCGTCCTCGTCGTCCCCGCCGCCGATCAGCTCGACCACAAGATCGGGAAATTCCCCATTCACAGCAGCGACGGCAGGCGGAATATGAATCTGGCCCTTGTTGGCGCACAGGCGGCCGATGCAGATCACTCGGCTGCTCTCGGGCGGGGCAGGCTGATAGGGGAAGTCGGCGAGGTTGATGCCGCAATGGACGATGCGGACCTTCTGGGCCGCCTCTGGGGCCTCCGCTACGATGCGATCGTGGCAGTAACGGGTGATGGCGACGATGAAAGCCGCATCGCGTGCCTTCTCGCGGATGGAGAGGCGGGCCGGCTCGCCGGGCACCAACTCATCGGGACCATGGACCGTGAAGCTGTAGGATGGCCCGCCTAGCCGCCGCGCCAGCATCGCCACGGTGGTTGCGTTAGTGGAGAAGTGGGTGTGGACGTGATCGATCCCTTGCGCATTGGCGCGACGGGTGAAAGCCATGGCCTCCAGCAGATAGGCGACATGGGCGACAAGGTTTCGCCCCGCGTTGCGCCACACCCGCCACCAGAGCGGCAGCACCCGCAGCGTCCTGACCGGATGTAGCAGGCAGGTGAGCACCACGTCGCACAGCAGCGCCGCCTTGCTGCCGGTGATGATATAGTGGGTGCGCGCCTGCTCGGCGATATCTTCCGGGTCGACCAGCTCACCATCCCAGTGCCGTAGGGCATAGCGCTCGACCGGCTGGCCGAGCGCCTCGATCGCGCCGATCTCGCGACGGATGAACGTCGTGCTGATCAGCGGATACATGTTGAGAAGATAAGCAAGTTTCATGGCCGACCGCTCATGGGAGCGGAGAGGCGAGCCTGTCAACGCGGCTAACCCTTTTTGCGGCAGCGCGGGCCGGCAAGTCCGCCTCAGCAGTCCGGCAATGTGTGGAAAGTGGCTCCCCGAGTAGCAGCATCGGGGCCTGCTCTCACTTTCCCACAGTTTCTCACAACTCTTGCCAAATCCATGTAATTGGGCAATTCCCTCTCTCCTGCTGTCTCGGGTTGTCCCGGTGCAGCACTGCCGATTTGGGGGCTCCGCTGGGGGCCAGTGGGGGCCTGTTTGCTGACAGTTTTGGCGTGCCGGAATGCCGTGCCGCGGGAGAAGCCATACAAGCTTTCGGACGCAAATGGCCTATATTTGCACGTCCTGCCGTCCGGCACGCGCAGCTGGCGTTGGAAGTACCGTATCGGCGGCGTCGAGAAGAAACTCTCCTTTGGCCAGTTCCCCGAGGTGTCGCTGGCGAAGGCGCGCGAGCTGCGCGACGAAGCGCGCAGCACACTGCGGGCCGGTGGGGATCCAGGCGCGAAGACGGCGCCGCCGGAAGCACGGCCGAGCTTCGAGCAGGTTGCCCGGGATTGGCACAAGCATCAGTCTCTCGTCCGGGCGCCTCGTTATGCTGGCCAGATCCTCGACAGGCTCGAGACGGACGTCTTCCCATCGATCGGCGCCATGCCGCTGGCCGACATCACTGCAGCGACGGTTCTCAAAGTCATCCGGTCGATCGAAGCGCGCGATGCGCTGGTGATGGCCCAGCGCGTCCGGCAACATATCTCGTCGATCTTCGTCTTCGCGATTGGTGCCGGCTTGGCCGAGACGGATCCTGCAAATCTCATCCAGCCAGCGCTGAAACCGCGCACGCGGACGTTGCGGCCTGCCGTGCTCAGGATCGAGGACGCACGCGCCCTGATCACTGCGGTGGAGGCGACGACCGACGCTTATGTGGGGACCAAGCTCGCGTCGCGGCTCCTGGCGCTGACAGCGGTGCGGCCCGGAGTGTTGCGGCTCGCCGAGCCGACCGAATTCGAGGATCTCGACGGACCCGCGCCACTTTGGCGCATTCCGGCCGGGAAAATGAAGCTGTCCCGCGAGAGCAAGGCAGACGCGGCGTATCAGTTCGTGGTGCCGCTCGCGAGGCAGGCGGTGGATGTGGTCAAGACGGCTGCTGTCGTCTCGGACGGCCGGCCCTATCTGTTCCCGAACACCGTGAAGGCGACCAAGCCGATTTCAGACAGTACGCTGAGCAAAATCTATCGGGATGCAGGCTATCAGGGGCGACACGTCCCGCATGGATGGCGCGCGACCTTCTCAACGATCATGAACGAAATGGCCGCGCAAAACGACAACGTCCTCGACCGCGCGATCATCGACCTGATGCTGGCCCACATGCGTGGCGACGTCGAAGCCGCTTACAATCGGGCCGCCTATATGCCCCGTCGCCGCGAACTGGCGCAGATCTGGGCGGACATGCTCCTGAAGGACGCGCCGCCCGCAGGATCGCTACTGCCGCTCGACTGAATAAGCTCGCCGGAGCGCGGGCATGAGCGCCCGCGCAATTGGCGATCTCGCCGCCAGCATCGCCGGCGTCCGCCGCCTCGGCCGCCGCACGCTCCAGCCGGTGCGCCGCCATAGCCCCTATGCCGGCGAATATGAGCAGGAGCGCTGGAAGCGCGAGAACATGTTCCCTCGATCCGAGAACAACGCTCGGCTCAAGCAACTGGAGCAGCTGATGCGGTCGACAAAACTGCCCGGCCGGCGCCGCGGCATCGTTGGTGATATCGAGATGGACGTCTATCGCTTCCTGTTAAAGCGACGCGGTCGGATGAATGGCCGACTGGATTATGCGATCAACACGATCGCCGCGGAAATCCGCCGCGCACGGTCAGCCGTCATCAATGCCTTGGCGCGGCTGAAGGAGCTGGGGTTCCTGGACTGGCGCCGACGGACGGCCCCTGTCGAGGATCCCGAGCCCGGCGGGCAATATGTCCAGCAGATCTCCAACGCCTATTTCCTGACGCTGCCCCGCAAGGCGGCCGAACTCGTCCGTCGCATCATGCGCCGGCCTACCGAGGAAGGCCGCCGTGCCGATCAGCAACGGCAATTCCTCGACCAGTTCAACGCCATGACGCCCGACGAGCAGCTGGCAACGATCGCCGACGAAGGGCTTCGTTCGACGTTCCGCCGCATGCGTCGTCTATTGGAGGGTGCGAGTCCTCCAGACGGTCAGAATCAGGCCATGTAAGAACAAGGGATAAGGAATCGAGCTGCGCTCGATGCTCCAACCCCGCTTCGCGGGGCCCCGATGAGGGAAACCCGACGCCAGGTCCCGCCCACAGGCACAGTCAGCTCTCCGGCGCACCGGAGGGGCCGGGCAGGCTTTGGCCTGCCCGGGGGCTATCCAGGGGGATAGCGGGGCAAGAACTGTGCCACCGCGCCGCGGGGCGCAGTGGTCGAGCACGGCGTCTGCATGCCGCAGTCTTGATGAGCGCAAGATGGTCATTGGCGGGCGGCGCGCCCGGTGGCTGGTGCTGGGAGGGCGGGAGAAACCCCTTTGCTCCTCGCAGAGCCCCAGCTGATCCCCTCGCCAAGTCTTGCCTCCCGGCTTGGCTGAGAGAGCGTCAAGTTTATGGCAGCGAAGCTCGCTCTTGCAAGTCTACGAGTTCACGACTTAGCGCTGATGTCAAAATTGGCGACGATCAGCTCGCGCGCGGCCTGCGCCTTCGTCGAAATCGTATAGGTGGTCTCGACATCAAGGACCGCGAAGTGGCTGAAGATCTCGCGCGTCTCGGGCGTCGCGTTGATAGAAAGGATGAACTTGCCGGCGATGTCGACGAGCTGCTCGGCAAGGCGGTCGAAATCATCGCGCGAGAAGACAGCCGCGCCATAGTCATCCTCGGAACCGTAATAGGGCGGGTCGAGGTAGAACAACGTGGCCGGCCGATCGTAGCGGCGGATGAACTCCGCATAGGGCAGGCGCTCGATCGTCACGGAAGCCAGGCGTTCGTGCAACGCCTCCAGGTCGGCCGCCAATGTCGTGACATCGAACCGCGCTGGCCGATCGGTAGACACGCCGAAGTTTCGGCCGGTGACCTTGCCGCCAAAGGCGGTCCGCTGGAGATAGAGAAATCGTGCCGCGCGCTCGAGGTCGGTGAGCGTCGACGGGTCCGTCTTCTTCAGCCGCTCGAATCCTGCCCGGGTTGTGAGCTGGAAGCGCAGCATATCCATGAACGCGACATAATGGCGCTGGAGGATCCGGAACAGCGTCGCGACGTCCTCGCTGATATCATTGATCACTTCCGCGCGCGCCTTGCGGCGCCGGCGCAGGAAAACGCCGCCCATGCCGATGAACGGCTCGGCATATGTGGTGCAGTCCACGGCATCGATGACGGACACGAGGCGGCGCGCCAGATTGCGCTTGCCGCCGATATAAGGCGCAATTGGTTTAGCCGGGGGGCAAAAATTTAGGCTTTCCATAACGATTGTTAATCCACATGGCCCCGCCCGATGCACGGGTGGCGGGACGGCCGGTTTGGCCAGCTAAGGTCGTGGCGAGGTGCTACTCGTCGGCTCTCCGGGCGGCTACCCGGATCCCCCGCCCGGCCTAAGCCTGGGCGACGAAATCCATCAATTGGTGATCAGGACGCCAGCATCTTTGCCCACCGGCAAAACAGATCGCGCCGGCGCGCCAGATGCTCGGCGCGGTTGTAAGCGGCCTCGACCTTGTTGGTCGGCACATGCGCGAGGGCCTGGTCGATGACGTCCTTTTCGGTGGGGCACTGCTCGTTGAGAATGGTCGAGAAGCTCGCGCGCCAACCGTGTGGGACATGCCGGCCGGCATAGCCGGCTCGATTGTAAAGATCGCCGATCGCGCCGGCGCCGATCGGGAAGATAGGGGTATGAGTATCGTACCCGTTTTCGGCGGCAGAGCGCAGCAGCTCGGCCGCCGGCGGGCTCAGCGGGATCAGATGGTCATTGGCCGCGTCCGCCTTGCGCACGCGGGTCAGCTTCATGTGCGCGGCCGGGATCCGCCAGAGCGGGGCAGGGCCGTCCAGCTCCTCGATCTCGGACCAGCGCGCGAGGCGCAGCGCGCCGATGCGCACGGCTGTCAGGGCAAGGAACCGCGAGGCCAGCTTGACGCGCGGCGCCGCTTCCAGCGCATCGACGGCGACCTGCAGCGCCTTGAGCTGTTCGATATCGACCAGCGCCGGATGCCGCTGCACGCTCGGCGGCGGCGCCAGCTCCGCGCGCAGCGCTGCGGCCGGGTTCGTTGTGCAGAGCTCGCGGACAATCGCGTAGGAGAAGATCGCGTCCAGACGTTGGCGGATCCGACGCGCGGTTTCGATGGCGCCGCGCGCCTCGATCGACTGCACGAGTTCGAGCAGCTGCACGGCCTCGATTCCGCCGATGGGGTTCTTCGCCAGAAGGGGAAGAACGTCGCGCTCGAGGCTCAGGATCACATCGCGGGCATGTTTGGCCGACCAGCGTCCGCGCCGGTCCTCGAACCATGCGCGGGCGACCGTCTCGAACTGGTCGGCATGCGCCGCGGCTGCGCGATCGCGGGGATCGAGCCCGGCCGCGATCAGCGATCGCGCGCGATCGGCGCCATCGCGGGCATCGACCAGAGACATGTCGGGCCAACGGCCAAGGGAAAGCAGCTGCTCCTTTCCGCCGGCGCGGTACTTGAGCCGCCAGGACTTCAGCCCGCTCGGCGCAACGAATAGGAATAGCCCTCGCTCATCGAACATCTTGTAGGCGCGCGGCTTGATCCGCGCGGCCTTGACCGCTGCGTTGGTGAGCATCTGTGCCCTTCCGTCCATGGGGGGTGCCGATCGCGCAGCGGACCGGTAAGGTTGCTTCAGTAATTCTGGTTGCGGGCGATAAAGCAGCGCCAAATCATCATCACGGTGCTACTGCGGTGAGATGCTCGGGTGAACACCTTTACGATGGGCTGATGACGATCAAGGCCATACCCGCTATCGATAGCGCGATCGCAACAGCTACGATCGCGAAATTTGCTCGCCGCGACGTCGATGAGGCAGCAACCCTTTGCCGTTCGCTGGCGTCATTTGCCTTGTCGGGATCTTTCATCGCGGGGTGTCGGACTAGATCGCCTGTTTGAGCGGCCCCGGCTGTTTGTCGTCGGGGAGTTTCATGCGAAGATGTTGATGGACCATTTCCGTCGTGAACGGTTTGGTTATGAAAGTCGCGCGGTCCGGCATATCGCCTGGCTGCGGCCGAATACGGCCGCTGGCAAGAACGATTTCGATGTGCGGCCAATGGCGGTCAACATGCCGAGCGAGGGCGAGGCCGTTCATCTCGCCAGGCATTTCGACGTCAGAAAACAGCAAGACGACGGAATTGGCATGGCGATCAAGCAGCGCGATAGCTGAAGGAGCATCAGCAGCATTAGCGCACTTGAAGCCAGCTTCCTCCAAAATGTCGCAGGCGTGAATCAGGATGATCGATTCATCGTCGACGATCAGGGCCGAAGGGGCAGATGAATGTTCCATTCACCCAAAACAATTTTAACAAAAGTTAGTTTCTTGCAAAGTAACGTAGCGTAAACTGTGCAGAGATGCGTTGCGAATAGGACGGATATCCCCTCCGCCCCGGTCGCTCATTTCGGCGCTTTGCGACGAGCCGATACCCCACTCGGTACCCCAACTATTGACCGACTCGGGGTCTAGATGTTCTCCATTCGTTCATGCCCTTGCATGCCGGCCCTGATTGCATTTTCGAGGCAGCTGCGTTCCAGTACACCGTCACGATCCGTTGTCGGCATTGCGGTCATTTGAAGATCTACGATCCCCACGCTCTCTGGTGGCTGTTTCAGCGCAAGGGTTGGAACGATCATCTAAAGCAGCTCGGGCGACATTTTCGCTGCACCCAATGCCGCTCTAAGCAGATACAGGTCAGATTGACGCGTGAGGACCCGACTGGCGAACAGCCACCGCTTCCTCCGAAAAGCGAATGGCGACGCGCCGCAAATCGGTTCAGGGGGTAGGGGGCACCAATGTGCAATCTGTACAGCGTCAAAGTCGGGCTGAAGGACTATCTCGCGCGGTTTGACGCCCTGCCGGATCCTGCGGATCGCCTCGTTGTCGAGAAGGATTACGTGGCCCCCGGCAAGCCGGGTTACGTTGTGCGTGAGCAAGATGGCGAGCGCCTTCTCTCGGTGATGAACTGGGGCTTCCCCTTTCGGGGCAAGCCGGTCACCAACGTGCGCAACTACACCTCACCATTCTGGAAATCGGCGCTGGCCAATCCCGCGCGGCGCTGCCTCGTCCCGGTCAATGAATTCCAGGAGTGGAGCGTCCAGGCGGACCCGGAGACGGGCAAGAAGCGCCCCTATTGGTTCACAGTGCCCTCACAGCTCACATTTGCCTTTGCGGGCATCTGGCGGCCGACCGAAGCCGATCCGGTCTATTCCTTTCTCACCTGCGGCTATGAGGGCGACCCGGCGACGCATGTTGTCGGCGCCATCCATCCGAAGGCCTGCCCCGTGATCCTTCACCCCGAGGACTATGACCGTTGGCTTCGCACCGATCTGGACGATGCACTCAGTCTCGCGGCCCCTTATCCGAGCCAGTTGATGTCAATCGGCCGTTACGCGCCGCCGGCGCCTTGAGCGGCTTACCGTTCAGCTGCTTCGCCTGGTTCCAATCGATCGAGGCCTGGCGGGCCGCCACATAGGCGTTGACGGTCGCGGCATGGCGCAGGCGGCAGTCATGTGATTCCAGGATCGCGTCGATATCGCCCTGCGCCAGTTCACCGATGCTCTTGTCCGTCAGCTGCGCCGGCGCCGGGCAGGGGGCAGACAATGCCGCCGGCAGCGGTGGAGGCACAGGCGCCAACCGCTCCCCGGGCCCGATTGACTTCGCGGTACAGGCCGTCAGTGAGGCCAGCAGCAGGATCGGAAAGACGCGGCTCACGGATGATCTCCTTCGTGACGGTGGGCTGGATGATGGTTCTGGTCGCCTGCAGGACGGAGCGTCCCTGCTCGTAGCGCGCGCTTGCAGCGTTGATCTGCTCGCCGATCGCCTGCTCGGTCTCGCGCGCGCTGCGCGTCAACATGACGGCGGTGATCATGCGCTCGCGTTCGGCGTCGGCCTGGCCGCGGACATATCCGCGGTTATCGAGCCACCAGAGCGCGCCCAGGATCGCACTGACGCCCAGGACATGCGGCAGCGCGCGGATGAGGAAGGACATGGTCAAGCGCCTCCCAGCTCGGCCGGTACCGCGCCGACCATGCAAAGCTCATACTCACCGACGCGGCGGTCTTTGCCCTCGCGGCGATACACTAGGCCGGCAACAACCTTGCCGCCCGCATATTTGTAGAGCCGCATCGCCCGGCATGCTTCCACATAGCGCCCCTGGACGAACAGCCGCCGCACGCTCGAGCGGGCATAGGCCGAGATCCCGATGTTGGACGCGAATGTGGTGTGCGATGCCCACTGCCAGGGCTCGCGATCGATCCCGGCCGCGCTGGCGCGCACGCCTTCACCAAAGTCCCGGTACTGGGCGAGGGTGATCTCGCGACACTCGGCTTCGGTGTAGGGACGCATGGGAACGTGCGTGGCGCCGCCGCAGACGGTCCAGACCCCGACGAGATCCTTATAGGGGTTGAGCTTCATGCCCTCCCAGCTGATCCCGAAGGGCACGGCGATCGCCAGCATGGCGCTGGCCACGCCAGTCGCGAGCATCTTTGCGTCTGCCATCTATCGTCCTTTCCTCAGCCAGGCATTGAGCCGCGCGATCGTGGCGCGGGCGCGGCCGAGCTGGCGCTGGGTGGTGTCCATCTCGTAGATCCGCAGCACCATCCAGATGATCGAGAGACTGGTGGCGATGGCTGGCAGCATCTCGATAAGGCCTCCAAAGGCGGTGGCGATCGCGCCGGCGTCGAAGCTGCGCTTGATGAGGTCGTGGCGGTCGATCATGTTCATCGTGTCACCGCATCCTTTGCGTCGCCATCGCAGCGATAGAGCGCGACGATATCCGCTTCATCGCCGGTGAGCGGCGCGGTCGGGCAGGTGTAGCTCGTGCCGCTGTAGCGCTCGCTGTTGAACACCGCCCATTCATCCAGCGCGCCGCCGGTGAGCCCGTATTCGCCATTGTGGTTGCGGAGCGAATAGCCCGAGGTGGCCGGCACGATCGTCTCGCCGAACGCGGCATAATTCTCGCGCGTGCCGGGAAGGCCATCGGTGACGTTGGTCACATAGAGCGCCAGCCCTCCCGGCCCGGCCTGGCAGGCGACATGGTAGCGCTTGCCGGGCGCCAGCACGGTGGTGCCGGTGAGACCGCTCCAGACCCGCAGCTTGCCGGCGCCATCGATGGCGACAAAGCGGGAGCCGTTGCTTCCGAACCCGCCGAACAGCACCTGGATCGCGCCCGGGAGCGGGTCCGGGCAGGTGAAGAAGCCCTCCACGGTAATCGGCGCGAAGACCGGGCTGTAACTGCCTCGCGCGGAGCCGCCGGTCATCTGCTGGCCGAACGCGGCACCGCCGGTGCTGGCGGCGTAGGTCGTGCTCGTCTCGGCCATGCTGAGCGGGCTGATCGGCGCGATGAAGCCGCTCGGCGGGGCATTGATCGCGCCACCCGGCGTCGGCGCCGCGATGGCGATGGGGAGGGTGCTGCCCTGCACGATGCGGCCGGTGGTGATGCCGTCTCCATCGGTCCGGTCATCGCGGATCGTGTCTGCCGCCGCATTGGCCGGGCCGCTCGGGAAGTAGACCCAGAGGTCGAGCTCATGCCCGGGGCCGGGATCGTTGGCGAGCGTGATTGCGAGCGTGGTGGCGTTCACTGCGGTGACCGAGGCGACGGGGAAGCGGTTGTCGGTCGCGTTGTTGGCCATCGGGTTCACCCGCCCGCGCGGGAATACCCACAAGCGGTTGCCCGGCGTGCCGCTCAGCACCAGCGCGCCCTGGCCGACATTGCTCAACGTAAGCGTGATCGTGGTGCCGGATCGGGTGGCGGAGAGGGGCGCGGGGCCAAGGCCGGCACTGGCGCCATAAGAACTGCGCAGCGCGCGATAGAGATGCCGGGCCATGGTCAGCGAGCCGGCCTGTGTCTGGTGGATGCCGTCGCTGCTCATCAGCGCATCGTCCATATGGACATAGGTGCCGCCATTGGCCGCGCACCAGTCCTGGGCGCCCTTGCGGATGCGGCTGACCTGCCACGGCGTGCCCCAGCTCCGCACCAGCCCCATGGATGGGATGGTCCAGACGAGACGGGCGAAGGATTGCAGGCTGTTGAGCGCGGTCAGCTGGCTGAAGAGGGTGCTCAGGGCCTGACCATAAGCCTTGGGTGGGATGCCATAGAGGGCCTCGGTATGGCCCTGGCCCCAGACAAAGGCCTCGAAGGCATTGCCAGCCCGGTTCATCACCTCGGAGAGCGCCGTCCAGTTGCTCTGCCCGCTAAAGAAGCTGGCGATGGTGGTGCCGCCGACCGCATGGCCGACAACGCCACAGTTGACGCCGGTCAGCGCAATCATGCGGTTGAGATATTCACCGACGCCGACGGAATTGGGGCCGGTGCTATTGCTCATGTCGCCCGGCGCCTGCCAGGGCATGGTGGCGGAGGCGGGATTGTAGGTGTTGCCGTCCACATATCGCGCCAGCACCGCGCTGTTGGCATCCGGCGCGATCCCAAGCGAAGCGAAGGTCGCCGTCGAGTCGGTGGCCTGTCGCCCCAGCATCCGCACGGTGAGCGATTGACCCGCAAAGCCGGTCAACATGCCCATGCCGACCTTGACGGTGCCGAGCTGCCAGGCGCCATCCGCGCCCTTCAGATCGATGAAGAACCAGCCAAGCCGGGCGTCCACGCCGGTAACGTCGACATAGGTGGCGCCGTTTGCGATCGTGCCGGCGGTCCATGGCGCCTGGAGAATGGTCGTGCCGTCGTCGGCCGAGCGGATACGCACGCCGACCGTGCCGGCGGTGACGGTGCCGGACAGCGGCACGCGGATCGTGCCGGTGCCCTTGCCCTGGCCACCGCCGCTGTTGGTCGTGCGCTGGTAAATCCGCTTTTCATCATAGGCAGGAAACTGCGAGAGCGTGAATCCGGCCGTATAGCTCGCAGTGGGCGCAACGGGCGTGCCGGTCGCAACATTCGACCACGTCGGCTGCTGCCCGACGCTGTTCACCGGCGCCGCGCGGAAATTATAGGCTTGCCCGTTCGTGAGTCCGGTGATGGTGGCTCCTGTGACGCCAGAAGTGCCATCCGCGAATGTCGTCCAGGTCGAAGAGGCGGCTAGCTTGTACTGGTAAACATAGTCCGTGATCGGCGAGCCGCCATTTGAAGGCGCGTCGAAGGAAAGAACGGCCAGCCCATTGCCCGGCACGACGGTGAGGCCCGAGATCGCCGCCGGCACCGTGGGGTTGACCGGCCCGACAGGGTCGCCGTCGTTGGAGCCGCTGCCGCCCGGTCCAGACGCCAACTGGCGCGGTCCGACCAGAGCCCCGAGATCGTCGATCGTCAGCACATACGTCACTCCTGTTGCGCCGGAAATCAGCGTGCCGTCTCTGAGCCAGCGCCATCCGGCATGATCACCATTGAGGATTGTTCCGCCGGTGGCGGTCAGCACATCGCCGACGCGCGGCGGGGATCCAGCGCCGTTTACGGAGGGCGGGCTTGTCCAGCTCGGCGCCGGCGTCGGGGTGGGCGGGGTGAAGCTGGCGCCGACGTCGCCGATCGGCTCCAGGTCGACGACATTCGCCTGCCACTGGAAGCCGGCATTGGCACGCGCCCATATGGTCCCGATGTCGCCGATCAGCGGCCCGAAGTAGATCCTGTTCTGCCGTTGCGCATGCGGATCCGGATCGGTCACAAGCAGGATCGGATCGGTCGCACCGACCGCTGCAAGGATCGGGTCGATGAGATTCTCTATTTCGTCGCGATACAGTGAGGCGAAGGACAGGCCTGTGCTGCGCAGCTTCAGACCACGGCGACGAAGAAGAACCGCCCTGGTCGACCATTCGGCCTTGCCGTGATCGCGGATGCCGAACGCGGCGCCGAAGGAAAAATTGCGCTCCGGCTGCAGGCGCTGCCCGATCACCACGCGTGCAACCGTAACCGGCGTGTTGTTCGCCGGCGTCGTGATCGTGACGCGCCAGTAGCGAGCTGCGCTAGGTCCGGTCGCGGGCTTTTCCCAATAGGCGCGGCCACGTCCGCTCGGGAACATGACGCTGCCGGCGAGGAGGGGAACCGCCGGCCAAGCGTGGCTGGCGCCGGTAAACGCACCTTGTGCGTCGGTCGCGGCACTCACCTGCAGCAGCCAGCTGCTTGCCGCGCCGGAGAGGCCCAGCAGGGCAATAGTGTCAGCCGGTAGGTCTTCCCGCAGGTCGACGATGAAGGACTGACTGGCGGTCCCGGCCGCCTGCCCCTTCCACACCATGCCGAGCCAGTCGTTGGCGATATTGGATGGCTGATACCCGGGTAGGCTGTTCGTCCCGCTCAGGACGGCGACCGGCAGCGGCCGCATGATCATTGCGTTGCTCATCGGTCGGTTCTCGCGATGTTTGCTTAGGGGAGGCGGTAGGGCAGGTCGCTGCGATCCCGGCGTTGCGGATCGCTGCCGCCAGAGGTGCGCTTTCGGAGGCTTATTCGCTCGGCGGCCAACCAGCGAAAATGTCGATTGCCATCAACGCTGTGAAACTCGCGCCGGGGTCACGCAGGGCAGCTTCCTTAGCTTGTCGGACGGCCATTTTGGCTTGGAAGCCCCCATCCATTGCGTAGCCCATGTCTTCCAATTCTGTGAGACTGTGCGGCACTTGTGACCGATCCCACATCGTCCAGTTGATGGAAGAAACCGGTTCGCCCCGCCTGATCGCGCCGTTCAGATATCGCAGGGTGCTGTCGAAGCGAGACTGCGCCTGATCATCGCAGCAGATCCGGCCGAGCGGTGATGGACAGCCGGCCTTTACCTCCAGCGCAAATTGCCTCGACAGCTGTGCAAGCAAGGCATCGCGAACGTCATCAGCCGTCCAGTTTGCGTTTTTGATCCAGGCAGACTGATCGACCGGAACCCCTCTTAATCCATCCGTGAACTGCTGGCTTCCAAAGTCGCCTGATATGCCGTGTCCCTTGCTCACGACACTGCCAGAAGCATCGGACCACACGAGCCAGAACTCTCGCTCCGGTGTCATCTTTTCACCTCTCCATAACGAAGATTGGATCCGCCCAGAACGGTGAGCGCGTTGACGAAGTCGCCGCCATTGTTCGTGTAGAGGAGCTGCCACGTGTGGGTGCCGGCAGCGAACCCGCCCAGGCTGATGCCCCAGCTGAACGGCATCCCAAATCCGGGGCCCGTTCCGCCAGCTCGCATCGGCACGACATATTGAAAGAGTGGCACATTATATCCGAAATACGGGTCGAAGGTTTCTGCTGCGGTGCGCAGAACAACAGTGCCGTTCAGATCGTCATTGGTCTGAACGAACAACGTGACATCAAAGTCGAGGTCAGATGCGGATTCGATCTTCGTCTTGGTGAGCGTCATCAAGGTTTGCGTAGCAAAGCGAGCCACCGTCACGCCCGACACCATCTGGACTGAGCCTTTGTCGGTCACCGAATTCCCGGCAATTTTGATGGTGTTGACTTCGAGGTTGCCGATTTTCGCGTTCACGACGACGGCGTTGCCGAGAAATGCGCTGTCAGCGACGACGTCGAGCGCTGAAATGGCGCCGAGGATCCGCTCCCAGTCGCCGCCCGTCCACCGGAACCATTGTTTTGACGTTGGGCGGTACCAGGTCTGTGAGACGAACTGGCCAGAGCCTGGATGGTCATCCTGCACGAAGCCGATCGCCGAAGCGCCGGCAGGTCCAGCGGCGCCGGGCGCCCCATTTTGGGCGAGAATGCGCGGCGTGCTCCAGTCAGAGGCCTCGACCGTATCGGTCGCGAGCTTCGAGCGTGCGGTCGCCGATATCATGTACAGCGGCTCGCCGCCTGGCGGCGGATCTTGTGACCAGCCGTTATTATGACCTGTGAGAACACCGGTCGCGAACGTGTAGGTAGCGACCGTGGACGGCGGAGGAGGAGTGCTGGACGCTCGCCTGAAGAGGAACACGACCGCTGTATTGTAACCGTCGACGCCCGGCGGCCCCTCTGGCCCGGGATCACCCGGAAGGCCACGTACCGCACTCTCCAGAATCGCGACAGTCACGCTCGCAGCGTAGAACAGCGCATCGAGTTCCGGCCCGTTTACGGGGCTGTCGACGCCGGCATTATCCCAGTCGGGCGTGATTGCCTCGAGGAAGTCGAGCAATGCCTCCATGTCGGCCTGTGCGGTAGCGCGTTCGGATGCTGCCACGCCGAGATCCGCAGCCTTGTCATAGGCGGCGGTGAATCGGGTGGTGAGCGAGTCATGCTCGCGCATGAGGCCTTGCTTGTCGGCGCCGGCGGTCAGCCATCCGTCCGACGTGATGCGGCCGATACGCACGCTCGCTGCGTCCGCTGCTTCCTGGGCAGCGATCGCGGCGGCCAGTGCCGGGTCGTTCAGTGCCATTTCGCCAAGGGTGTGAACGCGATTGGTCACCGCGGCCTTCTGCGCCAGGCGCCAATAGGGCGTGCTGACCGACATCTGCTCCACCGTTGCGACCGGCGGCCAGCTGCTGCCATCGGAGGCGAGCGTGCCGATCGGCGTCCCGATTTGCACCGCCTTTACGCGCAGGCGGCCGAGCCAGTCGATCAGAGCCGTGGCATTGACGCTCTGCGCGATGCTCAGGATGACATCGCGGGCGGTGGTCTGTGAGGTGAGGGCCAGAGACAGGTTGTAAGGGCAGGCGGCATCGAGGGCGTCGAGATCCGCAACCACGACGCGGTCCAGCTTACCGAGGCGCTCAGCAATGCGATAGATGATCGACCCGGGCCGGCGCACCCAGGCGCGCGCGCCGCCATTATCGCCCAGCGCATGGAAGGTGAGCAGGCCGGCCGGCGGTGCGCCGAGCCGGACCAGGCCGAGCGTCGCGCACGTGGCCCAGTCGCCGTTGGCGATCGTCGCCGCCTTCAGCGCGGCAAAGCTGGCATAGTTGGCCGCCGGTGGCCCGAGACGGCTGAGCCGGTCGAACGCCATCTGGCCGCCCGCCATGCTGCCGCCGCTGAGCTGGTAGATATTGTCGACCGCGTCGATCAGGACGCCCTCGACGAAGCGCGGCGATCCGATCAGCCAGGGGATGACATTGCCCTTGAGCTCGATGCTGCCCTGGACGCCGCCGGTGCCGGCATAGGTATCGAGCAGGGGCTCATCCAGCCAAGCGTCATCGCAGCCGATCGACAAGGGTACGGCACCTTCGCCGCTGGGAGGCTGCTCGCGCACGCGGCCGTCAAAGATCAGCGTGTAACTGCTCCAGGAGGCGCCGATCTCGCCCTGCCACAGGCGCACGCGGCCATCGTAGAGGTCCAGCGCTGGCAATTCGGGCCAAGCTGCGAGCTGGACGGCGAGCTCACCAGTCGGTGCCGTCAGCTGGCTGCCAAATGAACCGTCGAAGATATCGTAGCGCAGCTTGGGGAGACGCGCGATCGCCGGCCGCCAGCTGGCACCGTCCAGATGGCAGACGCGTTCGTCGTCGACATTGGAAAGCCGCAGAGTGGTCGGCGTCGCGCCCGACCAGGCATCGATCCTGCAGACGGTCGCCTTCATCCGAACAGCTCCAGGGTGCTCATTTCTTCCTCGAGATCGATCTCGAGGCGGCCGACCATCATCGTGGTGTCGACCAGCTGCTCGTCATCGGTCAGGCGGAAGCAGGGCACGCCGCCATCGAGGCTGACGTCCAGGACCGCAGCGATCTTGACGGCGAACCGCCGGCGCCCCTGCTGTCCGATCAGCGCGGCCCGTGCATTGAGGATCGTCTCGGTGTCGGCTGCGCTGTCGCAATAGCCCTCGGCCGGCGCCTTCTGGCCGTCCCGAGCCGTGGGAAAGCGGTCCAGCAGCGCGGTGTCGGACACGATGACGATCGCCGCCGCCCGCGATGAAGCGGCGACGTCTTCAGGAAGTGCTGCCATGGATCCTCGTCAATATCCGCGCTGGGCTTGCCACCAGGCATCGAGGTTGCCGCCGCCGCCGGCGATCTGCTTCAGCAACTGGGTCTGTTCGGCCAGCATGGAGCTCTGCTGCTCGAGGATGTTGGCGGTCGCTTCGCTGTTTTTCGCGATCGCCTTCTCGAACGGGTTTTCGGTGCCGGTACCGGTGTTGGCGTTCTGCTTGTCGATCGCGCTGATCGCCTGCTCGGTGAGCTTGGTGATCATGTCGTACTGGGCGAAATACTCTTTGGTCGAGCCGTTGATGTCCCGCTCGATCTGCAGGAAGGTCTGGGCGGCCTCCTGGAACTTGGCGGTGTCGACGTTCTTGCCGGCGTTGATGTCAGTGATGAACGGATCCAGCGCGGCCCGGGCATTGGCCTGCTGCTCGCGCAGCGACAGGGGCGAATTGCTGCCTGCCTTCAGCGACTGCAGGAAGTCCTTCAGCGCATCGGTGGCGACGCCGGCCGCCTTGACCGCCTCGTCGCGCTGCAGTTTGTAAAGCTGCTCGAGCTGCCGCATTTCCTCGTCGGTTGCGCCGGCTTCCTTGGCGATCTTCACCAGCTGCTTGAACTTGAGGTTTACCTCGTCCAGCGCGGCGCCGACCGGGTCGGTGTAGCGCTTCAGGTCCTTGAACGCCTGCTCGAAGCTCAGCGCCTTGCTCAGGCCGGTCTCGATATCGCCAGCCTCTCGCAGCAGCTTCTGGGTGCCTTCGCGAACGCCCTTGATCGCACCATCCTGCAGGGCGTTGAGCACCGCGAGCCGCATGGCCGTCTCCGGATCCTCGCCATCATAGAGCAGCTCGATTCCGGGTGTGCGTGACGGGTGCTTGTTCCCGACCGCATTGGTCGCGGTGCCGGCCACGCGGTAATAGCTGCCGCGCTGTCCGAAGCTGACGGCATATTGGCCCACTTCGGCGCCGAGCTGGTCGGCGATGCGCTGGATGTTCTGCTGCAGACCCTTGGACATGCCCGTGAGGGAATCGATGACGCCGGCGTCCTTTGTGCCGGAGATGACGGGGTTCGTTGTGTTGGCGGTCACGATGGTCGAGCCCATCGGCGTCTTCTTGAACAGCCCGCCGATCACGCCGCCAAGCAGCCCGCCGGCGATCGATCCCAGCGGCCCTGCTATCGAGCCGAGGGTCTTTCCGAGCACGTCTGTCAGCGGCTTCTCAAGGCGCTTGCCCATCTCCCCGCCGATCGCTCCACCGAATGCACCGCCAAGGCTGTTGCCGCCGGCCATGCGCGCGGTCGCCGCACCCACGCTGGCATTGCCGCTGATCTCGCGAAGCGTCGCCTTGCTCTTGTCGGAAAGGCTATCCCATTTGCCCATCGCCAGCTCTGCAGCGGTCTTGGCAATCGACCCCATGCCGATCCGCTCAAACCGTTCCCAGATTGAGTCCACGCCGTTACTGAACAGATCCTCGAACTCGGTTGCGAGCCGACCAAGCTCCTCATTGGCCTTGTCGACGCGGATGCCGACATCGACCGAGATTTCGTTGGCCAGATCCTTGAGTTCTGCCTGGAGGCGGCGCTTGTCGATCGCCTGCTGCAATAGCGCGAGCTGCTGCGGCGTGGCTGTCGGAAACTGGCGGACGATGCGCAGATACTCGGCTGCTGCCTCGGCAGCATGTTCGCCATGCCGCGCGCGGATCTCCTCCAGGCGCGCAGCCTCCTCCATGTGCTTTAGCTCTTCGTCCAGATCCTTCTGCAGCCGGCGCCCCGGCGCGTTGGTGATCAGATCCCGCGCTTGTTCGATCTGGGCGAGCAGTTGCTCGAAATTCGGTGGCTTCTTGAGCGCGAAATCGTTGGCCAAGTCATCGAGCTCACGCAGCGCGCGCTGGGTCTGCTGCAGCTCGCTCGGCATGTCGGTGAAACGGTCGGTGATGTTGGCGATCCGCTCCGCTGCGTCCTCGCCGCGTTCGGCCAGGCGCTGCGTCGCAGCTGCCGCGTTTCGCATCGCCGGCGTCTTCTTGTTGAGTGCCTCGATCTCATGGTCGTGCGCTTTGGCCACGGCCGTACTTGCCGCAGCGTAGTGCTCCTGCCGGATGATGCCCAGCTGGTACTGCTGATCCAGCATGTCCTGCGCAGCCTGCCGGCGTTCATCCGCCGCCTTTCGAGGATCTGTTTGCGCGTCGATCTGTCGCCGAAGCACAGGGATCTCGGTTTGACGGAGCAGCTTTTCTGCCTTCGTCTGTGCGCTCGCTAGGTCCTTGATCTGCTTATCGACATTGCCCATCGACTGGCGAAGGGCGAACTGAGCAGAGTCGGCACCGATGCCGCCGGTCAAGGCAGCGAAGTTGGACTGTTCTGTTGCCTTCAGCGCTTCGAGGGTTGCGATTGCCTGCTCGCGCTGTGCCTTCGCCGCTTCGACTGCCCGAGCGGCATTGCGAACGGCCTGTTCCTCCATCGCTCTCGCACTCACCAGCTGCTTACGCTGGGCTGCCTCGAGCTCATCGATCGCAGCGACGAGGTCGCGCACGCTCATGCTCTGGAAGTCGATAGCCTGGGTCAGATCGAGAGCGCCTTTGCGCGCTTCCTCTGCTGCGTCGCCCGAGCTCAACAGCCCTTCGACCAACATCCCCACCATGGGAATGGCAACGCCAAGAGCGACGCCAAAGCCGCCACCCAAGAATCGGGTGAACTTGCCAAACTTCGTATTGGCGCTCTCCGCGCCATTCCCCATCATCTGCAGCGCGCCGATCAGCTGGGGCAACTGCTGGGAGGCCGCGCGGATCGCGCTCGTCCCGCCGGCAACCTGCACCCAAAAATCTTGGAATTGGAAGCCGACCTGCTGAAGGCCATTGCGCTGCGCACCGGAGGCTTGCGCCATATCGCGCTGCGCGTCCGCAGTCTGGCCCAGCTCTGCCTGCAGCAGCTCCAGAGCCTGGACTTCCTCGCGGGCGGCACGCGCTTGTCGCTCATATTTGCTCGCGACATTTTGCGCGGCAGCGATCTCCAGCTGCTGGGCTCGCGTCACCACGCCGCTGGCCCGGTTGAGGGTTTCCTTCGCGGCCGCTAAGGCGCGCGCCTGGGAGGCCTGCTGCTCCATGGCTACGGCCCCTGCGCGAAGGCCGGGCAGATCGAGGTCGAGGATTCCGGCGTCGGGCGTGACCTTCAGTGCGCGCTTGAAGGTGTTCTCGATCTTGCGCTCGACGGCGCGCAGGCCGGGATCGAGCGCGCGATCGAGCTTGGCGCCTGCTTCGGCGCCGGCGGCCTCCATTGCTGGGCCGAGCCCGGCAGTCAGCTTCTTGACGCTGGAGGACAGCGCCTCGCCATTCAGCTGCAGGCGCCCATTAATGTCGAACTGCATGGGGCCTCCGGATCAGCTCTCGCGCGTGCCATCGATGGCGGTGCGCAGGCGGTTCATGCGCCGCGTGAAATTGTCGCGGAGCATGCGGCCGCGTCGCTCGACGGCCGGTTCAATCGAGAATTTGTTGGCAAAGCGCTGGGCTGGGATGAGGATGAAGATCGGCAGGGTTTCGGTTGCGGCCCCACTGTAGGCGCCGCCCTGTCGGCGTGATGTAGCAGTGCGGGATCCCCGCCCGTTGCGGGCGCGATAGCGGTGTTCGGCCACAAGAAGCGAGGGCTTGCCCCCGCCGCGGTAGACGAAGACGAGCCGTTGGCCATTGCGCCGCTCCCATTCGCCTGGCGAGAGATCCCGGGAGCGGGTGGAGACGCCGGCATGCTCGGTTGGGATCGCGAGATAGAATCCGCCCTTGGACCTGTTGACGCCAGCCTGCGACCAGAAGGTCATCGCCCCCCGGGTGCGGGATCCACCGTTGACGAACACCTCGCCCGCCGGCGAGGCAGCGAGGCGGGATCCGCGCGGGAAGGTGGCGCTCTTCCATGCGCGCCAGAGATTGCCGCCGGCGGCTTCGCGCGTAAGGTCCTCCAGGTCGCGTTCGAGGCCGCGCGTCTCGGCGCGGACGGCGGCCGTTGCCTGGGTAAGGATTGCACGCACGACCAGGTCGGCCGAACGGTCGATCTCACGCTGATCTAGCCTGAGTTCGATCGAGGGCATGGGCTCAATCCTTTCTCGCGGTCATGTCATCGAGGGCCGCGAAGCAGTCCATCAGGGCCGCTGGCTGTTCTTGCCATCCGCCGGCGCAGGGGAGGGGCGCGGCGCCGCGCATGCCGAACGGTCCGAAGGCGGTCTGCATGCGGGCGCGAAGCCACAGGTCCACCACGAACAGCGCCCAGCGCGGGACTGTCAGTCGAGGGTTTTCGGCGTAATGCTGTCCGTCGATGACCCATCCGCCGGGGTATCTGCGCCCGAATTCGAAGTCCCCGGGTCGTCGGCGGATTTCGAGGGCGCATCGGAGTTTTTTCGTTCGACCGCTCCATGCTGTAGCCGCCAGGCCTGTGCGCCGGCGGCCCGCAGGGTGGTGGACGGGATGCCTGCGAGCGAGTCGAGCTCCACCAGCTTGTCGATGCCGCGCTTGAAGGGCGTCGCGATATTCTCCCAACCGATGCAGAAGCGCCGGAAGGCGACGATCGGAATCATCTGGCTGCGGCGCTGCTGCTGGGCGAGCAGCAGCTTGTAGGGCGGCCAGTGGAGCGCGAGCAGCGCCAGGGCCTCAGACATGACGGCTTGGTCGCGGTCACTGATCGTTTCGCCGCTATGGGCGGTCTGGGCGAGCAGGATGAGCTCCTCGCTGCCTTCGCCACCAAGCTCGCGCAAACCCGCTACGCAGGCCTCCTCGAGCTCCCACGGCCAGACCGTGCCGGCGAGGTGTTCGCTCGCCAGCTCGGCTTCCATGAGCTCTCGCTCGAGGACGTTGCCGGCGCGCAGCAGGAAGACGGGAGGCTTCTCCTCCTGCTTCAGCCATTCGGGGGTGTAGCGCAGGGCGGCAGAGGCCGCAGTCGATGTCACAATCGTCATGAGTTCACCAGAAACAGAGGATGAAGTCGCCGTCGCGGCCGTTGCTGTCCTTGCCCGGCGTCGTCATGGCGCGACGCTCCTGGAAGGTGCGCAGGGATCCGCTGGTCCCGGGCTGTGCGCCGACGGGCGTGAGCTGCGGTAATGTGATCGCCCAGCGGTTATTGGCGCTGCCCATGGCGCGGATGACGCCATTGTAGACCGCCGAGTTCTGGACCTCGGCGAGGATGTCGCGGGTGGCGACCAGCGTCGCCTTCGGGTCGCACTCCAAGCGGCCGGCGCGCTTGCCGAGGATCGAAGGGCCGAAGCCATAATTGGTGTTCGGGTCGCCGGGCGATTCCTGTTCGGCCTGCAGGTTAATCGACCAGCGGTCGATCGGCAGGCCCTTGCGGTTCATGAGGAAGGCCGGGTTGGGCTGGTTGACTCCCTGCACGAGCATGGGCGCGGCATGTGCGGCCACCGAAACAACCGGCACCGCGGCATCCGTGCGCCCGGCGAACACGCCCATGAGCTTGACGGTGATGAAGCCCGGCTTGGCGGTGTCGCCACCCCACTCCTGGACAATGCCGCGGCACCCGACGAACTTGAGCAGCACGCCGTCCTCGTAAAGATAAAGGGTGCCCGACGGGTGGTCCGTCAGTCGCGCGGCCGCGTCAGCCGGAGAGGTGCCGGCATAGGTCCAGTTCGGCGGGATCGCGGCCTGCGTGGTTGTGGTCAGCGGCGTGTCGAACGTGTCGACCAGCGTCGCGACCTTGCCACTCGTGTAATCGGCGATCAGGGTCGTGCGGCCGTCGCCGGGCCCGCCGGAGAGGACCAGCGGCATGCCGCGATAGAGCTGCGCGGTGGTCGCAAAGCCCGTCCCCAGGGTCGCACTGGTCGCGCTTCCGGCGGTCAAAGCTGCCGCCGCGATCGCGGCCTGGAACACGCCGCGCAGGCCACACGAGGCCAGGAGATCATGATGCGGCGGCTTTACGCTCGCCGTGTATGCAGCTGCTGCGCCCTTCATCCGGAAGCGGATCGTCACCTCGGCCGGCTGCCCGACGATCAACGGCGCGCCACTGACCAGACTGCCGGTGGCTTCGTTGCTCTGCTCCTCGGTAAACGGCGTGTTGTAGCTGAAGCCATCGGCCTCGAAGGGAAAGGCGTTCGCGGCGGTCGGGCCTGGGTCAACGCCCTCATTGGTTTCCAGCTTGAACAGCATCACGCTGTTCGCCGGACGGATCGTCTGGTCCATGTCGGTGTCTCGCTTCTGGTCGGAGGGTCAGGTTGCGGTCGGGTCGCCGCGGCGGGTCGGGAATGTGATGAGGAAGTCGATCGAGAAGGCGAGGCGGTGGGTGCTGCCGAGCGGCACGCGATTGATCCGCATGTCGCCTTCCTCGATGTCCTCGATCAGCAGCGAGGCGTCGGCCATCGCAAAGATCGCCGTCACGGTTGCGGCGTAGAGAGCATTGAGGCGGGTGAGCGCGGCGCGGCCGCCGGCGTCCTCGACAAATCCTTCGATGCTGAGCGTCATGCCTTGGCGTTGCGATCCGGTCTCAGTGCGCTGATCGGGCCGCTGCCCGTCATCGTAAATGTGGAGCGCATCGAACTGCATCGGATCGCCGCTCGGCATGACTTCGATCTCGGCGGCCTTGCCTTGCAGGCAAGCCTCCGCATCGGTCATGATCTGGTCGCGAATGGCGATCATGCGGCCGCCACCGATAGGATCCACGCGCCGACGCTGTCGTCCTTGCCGCGATCGATCACGGCCCAGCGTCCCGTGGAATGGACAATCAGGTCGCCCTTGGCCGGGGTGCCGGGCAGATCGACATACTGGATCTCGAAAGAAACATGTCGGGCCGTGGCGCCGGCGCCCGTGAACGTGTCGGCCGGCACGTCGCTATGGATGCCGGTGATCGGCTTCTCCGCGACGCCGGCGCCGGTGTAGATAATGGGATCGGCCATGGTGCGATGGATGGTCGCCAGACCGGCGGTTGGCAGGCCCATGGCGATCTCCTCGCTGGCGGAAGACGAACGGCGCCGATCGGAACGATGCGGCGCCGCCTAGTCGTAATGGCGTCAGGCGATCTGGCCGGTGAGCAGCGCGAGGCCGTTGGTGTCGCCGGAGGCCGCCACCGCCAGCGCGGCGCCGACGAGTGTATTGCCCGAGGCCGTCTTGGTCAGCACCTTGTTGGTGTTGTCCCAATACAGCTTGTCACCAATTGCCCAGGCCGCGCCGGTAGCCTTGGGGAGCATGATTGCCCCGCGGCGCTTGCCCTGAACGAGGTCACCAGACTTTGCAGTGGCGAGGGCAACGGCAAAAAGCGCGCCGACGAGGAAGGCCCCGCCGGACGCGACGTCATAAGGCGCCGGGACTTCGATCGTCTCGGCATCCTGCACGAAATTCTTCATGAGGGTGTCTCCATCAATGTGAGGGGAAGGGAATCAGCGGCGGCTCATGCAGCCGCTGATCATTCGAGCCGTCCGATCAAGCGCCCGGGTTCTTGTCGAGGCCGCGCCAGTCGATGGTGGAGGCCGCGAAGTCGAGGCTGGCCTTGAACTCCATGCCATCGACTGTGAAGCCCGGCCGCGAGCTGAGCTGCACGCCCTCGGCGCCGTCGAGATAGGTGTACTCGATCGTGTCGACGGCGGTGTTGCTCGCAGCGAGGTACCAGGCCGTGGTGCTGACCGCATCGAGGACCGCGTCGATGACCGGTTCCACCGATGTGCGGCCACCGGCGCGGAATTCGTTCGTGTCCGCGGCCTTCGCCGGCACATACTGCGCGCTGGTATACTGATAGGCCTTCTGCTCCTGCGTCGCCGGCGCGATCAGATAGGCAGGCGCCAGATTGAGCTCCTCCTTCTGCATGCCCTTCTGCAGACGCATACGGGTGCGGCCGGCACCGAGCGTGGTCTCCGATATCGCGGCACCAGCGGCGGCGAGATTGCCATGGTCGGCATGGAACAGCGGAGTTCCATCGTTCATGACCGGATTGGCAGTCAGCTGCGCGTAGACAGTACGGTTCTCGAGCCGCGCGGCCGCCGCAGCGTAACCGACGGTGATCCGCTCGAGCGCGCGCAAATCGTCGTTCACGAGCAGCTGACGCGACACGCCGATGATGCGACCGTAGGTCAGCAGACCATAGCTGGTCTTGCCATCCGAGGCGGTGCCGTACTTGAACTCGCCCGCTTCGTTGGTTCGCAGCAGTTCGGGCATGGCCGACATTTGCACGACGTCGACCTTGCGGAAATCAGGCGCATTCGGCGCGCGGCGCGCCCAGATGCGATAGGTCGGCTGATTCTCCTCATAGGCCATGCGCAGGCGGCGACGGAGCGTCTCGCCCATCAGCGCCGAGAAATCGCTGGTGGTGTGAAGCGAGCGCTCGACAATCTCGAGGCGGGAGAGCCCGCGCGTGTTCACGCCGGACTGCGCGAGGATCTCTTCGGCCATGCGATACATGGACAGGCCACGGAACTCCCGGCCGGCCTCACTCAGTTGCGCGCTGGGCGCCATCTGATGGACGAGGCTGTCGGTCATCGCACGCACCATCGTCACGCCGCTGCCCGGGCGGGCAGGCACGCGGCCATTGGTCTGGGCGGCGGCGTCGCGCGCCACAAAGCGCTCACCCAGCTCGGCCATGAGCGCAGCACGCGTGAAAGGCGTTGCGACATGAGCGTCCACCAGCGCGGTCTGTGCGTCTGCATCGAGGCCCGCGTTGCGGCACAGCGTAAGGACGGTCGCCGAGGTCAGAACAGCCGAGCGCTGCCCTTCCGGCATCGGCGCGCCGGCGTCATCCTCGGTGCTACGCTCGTGGTTTGCGTTGCTCTGATGGCCCTGGTCGCCGCCCTCCGGCGTGCTGCGAGTCTGGTCGTTCGGGTTGGCCGGCTCGTTACCGGCCTGCGAGTTGCGTGCAGGCATGGATTCATTCTCCACGGTGGGTGCCGGCGAAATGCGGCGGAAGGTGCAGGGGGAGCCGCCCTGCGCGGTTGTCTGGCTTCGCGACTGGGCGCCGTGATCGAACGACACCGGCACGAAGCTGATCTCGGAGGGTTCCCAGTCGATCGCCCGGTAAAGTGCGCGCTGACCGTCGCGCTCGGTGATCTCGTAGGTGTGAACGATGTAGCCGACGGAGACGTTGCGGATGATGCCGGCGGCGATATCGGCGACGATGCCGGCAACCTCCTGTCGATCGGAGAGACGCAGCGTGGCGATGCCCTGACCGTTCTCCATGCGCGCGCTGTCCGGCACCACCACGCCGATCTGGTCACTGAGCTGGTAACGGGCGTGCGTGTTGAGGACAGGCGCGCCGTTGTTGAGGCGCTCGAGGCGAACATTGACCGGCTCGGTGGCCAGCTCCTCGTCGATATACTCCCAGCGATTCCAGTCGAACCGCGCGCCCCGCGCACCCGTGGTGAAAACCACCTCGATCGTCCGCTCGGTTTCGTTCCAAGTGTCGGTCCGGAGCTGAAGCTCCCGAGTGACCATCGCGATATCGTGTGTGCGCGTCTCCTGCGCCGGCGCGGGATCCGCGCCAGTATTGCGTTCGGGCATGTCGATCCTTTCCGGGGTCAGGCGGCCTTTTTGCCGCTGTCCTGATTGCTGTCGCCGTTGGCGTTGGCCTGATTCGGTGCGGCCTTCCGGGGGTCGCCGTCGAAATGGACGCCGGGACCGAGTGTGTTGTCGGCTGCTGCCAGATCCCGCGAGAGCTGTTCCAGGAATTCGAGATAGTCGTAGCCATTGGCCTCGACCAACTGACTGGGCGTGGTCTTGCCCAGGCGAAGGTCGAGAAGGTCGCCCTGAGCGTCCTTGTACTTATCGACCGAGACGAACCCCGGCGGCGTCCAGCGCATGCTGAAATCCTGCGCGGGCAACAGCCCGGCGGCGAGACTCGCCTCGCGAAAGCGCGCGCCGATCGGCTTGCAGGCGCGATGGATCATGATGTGCCACTGCTTGCGCTCCATGCGACGTCGGAAGCCATGCCCGCCGGCGCGCCAGCTGGAATAGTTCACGCGGCTGAAGTCGCCGGTAACGTGCTCGTACATGACGCCGGCGCCGGCGGCGATCTCGCGCAGGTAGAGCGTCGCGAACTCCTCCACCCCTTGCGAGCTGCCCGGCGTGCTGACAGTGACTTCCTCGCCATCGCGCAGGCGGTAGAGCATCCCAGGCTCGAATTTCTCGGCGAGCTTGCCGGGGCGGACACTTTCGGTCTGTGTGCCGACCGGGCCGTCCGCGCCATCGAGGCCGGGCTTGATGAAGGCGGCAAGGCAACTCTCGATCCGCTTGCGGACCAGTTCTGCATCGAAATAACCGCGCAGATCGTGCAGCGGCATGACCGCCGGCGCCAGCAACGGCATTCCGCGATCCTGCCCCGGCCGCAGCTTGTCATAGAGATACACGATCTCGCTGGCTGGGATCCTTTCGCTGGTCATGGCACGGCTGCGCCAGCTCGCCATATTCCCCGGGTGCCCCGGGTAAAGCCACCATGCCCGCACGCGGCCTTCCACGTCATACTCGATGCCGCGGTCGATATAGCCGTCCGCCAGCATCGTCGTTTTCGTGACGTCGATCAGATCGGGCTCGAGCAGCTGCAGCTTGAGCGGCGTGCGGGTCGTGCTGGCGTCGAAGCGCTGCCGGCGGAAGCGAATGATCGCTGCGCCCGACTCCGCCATGGCTTTGCACGCCAGCCAGAGCAGACCGTCGAGATCGTTATCGTTGTCCCAGTCGCACTCATCCTTGAAGCCCGTCCATAGGCCCGAAACGATCTTCTGGTTGCGCTTCGATAGGCCGGTCGGCGCGCCGACGATGCCCGTGCCGACGACATTGTCCGCGAACGTGTCGAGGATCTGCACCGCATAGCCGATGTTGCGCGCAAGCTCCCGGCAACGATTGCGCACAGTCTCCTCGGCCGCGCCGATCTCGGTGTTGGCATCGGTGCCGCCGGCTTTCCAGCTCATGGTGCGATGATCGCGCCGTGCAGCGTCATAAGCCCGGGTGGCAAGCTGCAGCGCTGCACGCGCGCGGACACGGCGCAGCGCCGAGGTGGGCGACACCCACCCAATTGAGCGGTCGAGCCAGTTCACGTCAGAACCCTGCCACGCTGGTGCGGCTCGCCGGGCGGCCAGCGGAGGATGAAGCGGCGATGTCCTCCTGCGCCATGCGGAGGATCCGCTGCATCTCGTCGAGCGTCCGGTACTGGATCTCGCGGCCGTCCGGATAGCGCACGCGCGTAGCGCCGGTCGCGATCGCTGATTTTAGGGCGTCGATATCGCTCTGATGCAAGGCCATGCTCAAATCCTAAAGCCAGCTGCCGCCGTCAGAGCGGCCGCCGTTGATCCAGTCGCTGCCTTGTTGGGACTGCGCTGGAGGGGTTTCAGTCGGTTGCGCCGGTTGTTCAGCCGGCTTTGCTTGCGGGACTGCGCCCGGCTCGCTGATCTGGCCGCGAACCCTTGCCCAATGTCGGGGTGTCCATCGATCGATACCGACCGCGTAGGCCGCTGCGCGGGCATAGACCCGCATGTCGATCGCCTCGTTGCGGGTGCCGCTGGTGATTTGCCACTCAAGCCGGCCGAAACCGGATCTGCTCTTCACCCTGACCAGCTGCTCGGCGACCAGCTGCTTGATCCAGGTCTCGTTCGTGCCCTGCGGCAGGTGGATGTAACCAGACGGGTGCGGTTGTCCGTCGACCGGAGCATCAAGGTTCAACCAGGCATAGGTCTCGGACTTGAATACCGAGACGGCGATCGTCCAGAGCTGCACGCCGCGGCGTAGCTTCCGGCCGTTGACCGTGGCATCCACCCAGGTCGGGCCGGTGACTGGCGATGAACTGTCGAACTTGCCGGTGCCCTTGATCGCCATGACGTGGCGCGGATATTTTCGTGCCCAGGCATAGACTGTGGTGGTCGAATAACCGTCGCCAGTGTCGATCGCCCAGCGCAGCGGCCGCAAGCGCCGTCCGGAGGCGGTTTCCCACTCACGGCCGAGCAGCGCGTCCATTTCCTCCCAAATCTCGGCCTTGGCCGGATCGCCATCGATGACGATGTGATCGACCAGCGCGCTTTCGAGGCCAGGCCCCCAGGCCCAGATATCGCATTCGATGCGATTGCGCTGAATGTCGATGCCGGCGGTAATGGCGCCGGCCCATTCCGGGACCTGTTCCAACACCAGCTCCCTCGATCGACGGTCGTAGAGCCTTTGCCAGTCCGGCGCCTCGCCCTTTTCCTGCCATGTCTCGCCGAGCGCGGTATTGGTCCACGTCTTCAGCGTTTCCGGGTTGCCCTTGGCATCCAGGAAGGCCTTCACCGTGTCGGCCAGCTTCACCCAGGAGGAGTAAGCCTCCCAAATATGGAAGCCGGCGATGCCGTTGAACGGTGCCGTTGCCCGCCATTCGCCCTTGCGGACCGATTCCCATCGTTCGGCGTCCGTCCAGTGGTGTTGGCAGAGCTCGCCCGTCTCAGGATCTGCAGCCGCGCATTCGTAATAGGCGGTCTCGTGCAGGTGTTTGCCTGCCTCGTCCTTCTCCCATTTAACCTGCGACCAGCTGAGCCGCTGTTTCGTGCCGCATTTGGGGCACGGGATGAAGTAATAGCGCTTGTCGGACAGCTCGAAGGCTGCCTCGATCCGACTGGCGCCGGCGACGGTCGGCGTCGATCCAGCGAGGCGCTTGCGATTCCAGAACGTCGTGGTGCGCTTGAAGGCGAGGCTGAGTGGATCGCCTTCGGCGCCGGCCGATGCCGGGTAACGGTCAACCTCATCCGCCAGCACCACGCGGATCGGACGCGAAGCGAGCGAAGCCGGGCTGTTGGCCCCGGCGATGGTGCAATGACCGCCGGCGAACTTCTTGTGCAGGATGGTGTTGCCACTATCCCGCGCCTTGCTGTCCGAGATCTTCGCCGTCAGGCACGGCGTGTCCCGGATCATCGGTGCGAGCCGGTCTTTCGACCATGCCTCGCCCATTTCCAGCGTCGGCTGCATCACCAGCATCGGCGCCGGATCCTGGTCGACGAAATAGCCGACCACGTTTCCGATGATTTCGGTCCACCCGACTTGGGCGGACTTCATCACGACGATGTCCTGGATCAGCGGATCGCTGACCGCATCCATGATCCCGCGCTGGAACTCCGCGCGGGAGGTGTCCCATTTACCCGGTTCGGCGCTTGCTTCGGCGCTGAGTTGCCGGTTTGTGTCCGCCCACTGGCTGACCGTCAGTTTCGGCGGCGGCGTCAGGACCGGCCACCAGGTCGCCACCGTGGCTGCCATCGCCGCGCTCGCCACCACCATCGACGTGATGGTCGGGATCAGCGGTGGCGATTTTCGTCGACGCGAGCTCGAGGAGCGCTTCATGCACCAGCTCCGTCAGCTTGTCCTGCACGGTTGCGATCGTCGGCTTGGCATGGACGAGAGGGGCGCACTTGGCGGGAAGGCTCAGGAGCTTCGCCCGCACGCGGGCAAAGGCGGATTGAACAGCGCTCGAGACTTCATGGCGCGGCAGCAGCTGCTTCCTCATTTCCTGCGCCTTGGCCTCGGCAATGTCGGCCTGGGCGCGGAGGATGCGCGCTTCGTTGACCTCCTTCTCCTTCGGCTTGCCGGCGCCGACCTGATAGCTTGTCCAGGCCTGGACCCATTCGGTCAGCGTGGCGCCATCGCCGGGCAATTCGCCTTCAGCGCGGAGGTTGGCAATCCAGCGGGAGGATTTCCCCACCAATTTGGCAACTTCATTCAAAGTTGGCCGATATTCAGCCAAATTCATGAGTTTAGCGCCCTAGGATGATGAAGTAGGGAAAATCCCTGTATCTAGAAAACTCCCGCGCCTTCGCCCCCCGTATGGCCAGCGGCGCCGGAAGGACCCGCGAGGGGGGTGGGGGAGGGGGCGGCCTGGCCTCGACGGGGTCAGGCCGTCGCTACGTCGATCGATATCGATTGCCACTGGCCATCGCCCGTCTCGCGTCGATACAGGCGGATGTACCGCTTCGAGCCGACCACCCGGAAGCTGTCGCGGATCGCCTGCATGGCCTTCTTCCAGCGCTCATCGGCGAACTCGAGGCGCAGCAGCGAGAGCAGGTCGTTGCGATTGACCCGTCCCTGATTGTCCACGTCGAACGCCCGGTTGATGATCGCGCGGATCTCCGGCCCGCTGGTGGCGGACCATTCCACCAAGCACTCATCGATGATGCCCTTGGCTACCTGCAGCTCCGGCCCGAACACGATGTGCTCGGATACCTGCACGACGATCTTGAGCAGCCCGTCATAGCTGGTGAAGGTCAGGTTGCCCTTAGACCCACCCCTGCGCGCCCCATATTCCTGCTCGAGCAGCGCGACGAAGTCATCGACATCATCGAAGCTGTGCTGGCGGAAGCGGGCCACCTGCGCCGAAAGGGGCAGGGCGAAGCCGATGATCTTGCGCACCAGCTCGTCCTGCAACTTGTCGGCCGTCTTGACCACGCTTTCGGGGATCAGGCCGCCTTCAGCGTTGACCATGTAGCGGGCGCCATCGATGACGCGAATCGGGTCCGCCAGCTCACTCACTGGGTCGCTCCTCCGTCCGATTCATGATCGAGCCGCCCGCCGCGCAGCATGGCGCGGGCCTGCTCCAGCTCGTTGACGACGGCGAGCAGCCAGCGCCGTGTCACTGCGACAGGCTCTGCGCTGTTGTCGGCCTCCATACGCAGTGCGACGATATCAATCTTGTCTTCCGCGCTGGCCATGCTGGCTTTCTCCCCGCCCATATCGATGAGGGTCAGCGCCGGCGGCGCCCATAAGCCATGTCGCGCAGGTCCAGCGCGATGACTTCAGGGCTGGCCGCCTCGGCGGTGATGTGGTGGAACTCGCTCGGCCCGGCCGCGATGATGCGGTCGCATTCACTGATAACGCGCGTCATGCCCGTGATCACCGGGGCTTTGTCTCGACTGGCGCCGCATAGCTTGCGCAGAGAGAGCGCCATCAGCCGGATATCGGCGGCGATCTGGACGTCTCGGCGGTTGATCACATGGGTTTTCCCCGTTGAAGCCCATGGCCGGGGGGACATACGGCCATGGGCTCCGGACACAATTGTGGCGGGGTTGTTTTGCGCGCTTGTATGACCGTTTGGCAGTCCCGCTTTTGTAACGGTTAAGTGCAGGGGCCACCCCAGCTCATTCAGCTTCAACGATGTACAGGCGATCCAGATTTTACATCCGCAGCGCAGCTGAATATTCTACGGCACAGATCATCTACCTGGGATGAAGTGAAGGGTCTTATAATGAAAAGGAGTTAAGTTTGAATGCATTACGTCGTTGAATATAACCGTTGCGTCGGTGACAGCATATGGAGAACGCAGCGAGCGCTCGAACGCTGTGGCTACGAAGTCGAAAGGGTGCCGCAACTCACAACCCTTCACATTTACCGGCCTAAAAAAATAGCATTCAAGCAGTTCGCCTCCGACTTGATCAGTCGATTGCAGCGCACAAACGGCTCGTTCCTGTTGGCGTCGAGTTCTGGCAAATGCTGGACCTGTAATAGTGGCGGCAATCGTCCCGGCAAACTTGTAAGAGTCTTTTGAGCAGCGCCATGGGGGACATTGCACCGCGACTGTGCCAAGCAGGTGCACTAATTCAGATGCCGCTCAGAGCTGCCCCGTGGTTTGCGGCCATCCGAATGCTCCGGCTAGCGCATTATAAACGAGAAGACCGCCTGCGGCCAATCCGAACACTACGCTGGGAAGGAAAAAATATGGCCAGCACCGAATGATCTTTTGCTGAGCGATCGCATGGCGGCGCGCCACTGCTTCCCACTCCTCATTGAACTGGCGGGCATTTTCTTCATATCGAAAGACATCGGCGCGCTGGAACTCGAAATTTTGGCGAGTTAGCATCTGGGACACTTGCCATATGATGTAGCAAAGCAGAGAGATGCCCATCAAAGCCACCGTCAAAAGTCGCGCAAAAGGGTCTAGATCTCCGTTAGTACCCGCCCAAAGGGCGAAAAACGCGGCATAACCAGCGATTACGACTGCATTGTCATAAGCTGCAGCGTGGCCATAAGTATCTGCTGCGTGTTGAATCCGCTTCTCACGCACCGCTTGGTGATGCTGCAGTTTAGCATTTTCTGCAGCTTGTTGCACAAGCTCCTGTAAGGTCATTTTTCTCCCCCGCCATCTCGCTATCAGTAACACTGTCGCCGTCTCGTCTCTACTATCGCTCGATCTGCGGCGAAAGATTCGTACCTGGGACCGATGTTGGAATTCAAGTCGTTGCTGGGCGTGGGATGCGAATCGACGCGGCCGAACGAAGTGAGCGTTGAACCACAATGGCCGGCATGTGATAGGGCCTTGACCGGCCGTCATCGGGGGGCGGCGTCGCAGGTCTAAAGAGGGGGCGGGGGTAATATGGCAAGTGGCTTCTTTAGGGCGGGCATGAACGGAATGGGTTCGGTTGTCGGTGCAGTCTTAGGAGCATGCTTGCTCACGTCCTGCGGCAAACAACCAGCTGCGGAGGATCTCGATCCGCGTTCCTCAGAAGGCACAACCTTCACGTTTCTGAACCTGACTGCTGGCGACACAACTCTGGACGAGGCGCGCAGAGAAAATCTGGTTGAAAACTGCGTGCTATCGCCGAACGGCGGCCATCCCTCGACGATCTGCAAGATCACTGCAGCGCCTCCTAACCAGTTCAGTACGGATATTAGCCCGCTCGTCCGAACTGAGATCAATGCCGCCTTCTCGAATGGAAAGTTCAGCGGGATATCCACTGATTTCTTCTCGGTCGATGCGGACAGCGTGAGCTTACGGCTCGAGGATCTGTACGGTGCGCCATGCAAGGTCCTCCCGTATGAGGATCCTGCACTGTTTGATTTCGCGGTTCAGGAATGGTGCTTCACGAACGGACGCCTAATTCTCAGCCGAAAAATGGGAGAAACGGCTGCAGAACGGAAGCGGGCTCAAGTCAAGTTCGAGCTGGCAAACCGGTCCTAATCGCTCAGCAGGTCATTGCCGCAGCGTGTGCGGGCGCCTCTTGTCCGCATAAGTCGGCGCCGGCGGCCGGTTGAGCCAGTCGATCACCGAATTGCTCAGGAAGCAGCGACTGGGCGCACGGTGGCGCGAGGCGCAATGCCGGCATAGCGGAAAGCTGCCCGGGTGATAGAGCAGGGGCTTGATTATTGCCCGGCCGCACGTCGTCACCACGCGGTGGGCATTGTCCGTCTGAACCGCATACCAGTGCGCTTCCTCATCGCCGAAGCACACCGCCCATTGCGGCTCGCCCAGATCGAGATCTGCGCCGAGGTGCCCGCGTCGCCCGGTCACAGGATCGCCGCCTGCGCACGCGCAAGCGCTTCCTCGTCGATCTCGTGCCGGGTCTGCCGGAACATGTCGATCCAAATCTGAAGGCCCGCCACGACCCGCGCCCGGGCACGCCGAGCCGCCATATGGTGCCGCGCGGCCGCAGCCGCGATGCCGAGGTCCTCATGCACTACGCTCAGCATCAGCGGCCCATGCACGCGCGGATCGGCACGCCACTGGCTATAGGCGGCCTCCATCCAGACGCGCCCGAGCGCTTCGTGGAAAATCTCCCCATGCGGACTGGTGTCGATCCGGGTCTCGAGGCTGGCGGTCCGCACCGCCACATCGCGCATGATCAACGCTGAGGCCGCCGCGATCTCGGCACCGGCCGCGAGCAGCTCGGCATCGATGGCGCCACTCATATACAGGCGCGCAAGTGCGCCTTGCCGCACGCGGCTCGCATGTTCGTGGGTTTCCGGTGTGCCATTGCGCTTGTGCGCCCAGCGCGCCTGCGCCGCAATATTGGCCTTGCGCAGTCGGCGCTCCTCGGCAGCGCGCTCGGGGTGCCGTGCCGCCCAGGCCACCTTGATCGCCGCCGCGCGCACGTCGAGCGCTTTTTCCAGCTTGCTGCGCGTCTTTCGCTCAGTGCTGGGCGCGAGGCGCAGTGCTGCCCGATTCTTGTGTTTGCGTTTTGCCATGGGGACGGAACATGGCTCACGACGGCTAGCGGGAGCAGGCCCGCATTTGTCACGATATATCACGAGGTCAGTCGTCGACCGTCGTTTTTATGTCTTACTCGCTGACCACAGGTGTCGCATTCACAGCTTCTTCCGCGGCTTGCAGCCCGGACGTAACATCTTCAAGAGCACGCTGACCCAAATCCTGAGTTTGGTAATCAAGGAACTTGTGGGCTCCGCTGCAGATATAAGTTCCTGCGGCTATGCAGACAGTTGGCCAAACTAATGCAGAGACACTCAACCAATAATGCAACGAGACCTGCGCCAACGGAAAAAAATGCGAAGTCCAATGAACGGCTCCAGTTTTTTCTCCTGAGCCGAGACAAAGAAGAAGAATGGAGTATGATGTAGCAATCACCGAAATCAATCGGCCAAGTGGCCAGTAAAACATCAAATTGTAGACAACGCCCCATGCTCCAGGCGCGCTAATCCACCGTTGAGAGTTTTTATGATTGAAGAACTCATCGGTGTGAATTTCCGACAAGCCATGCATTTGCTTATACCATTTTGTACCTTCGACAGTGAGCCGCACATTTTTGTCGATTGCATTCAAGCGAGCAGCAATGTTTCGCTTAACAATCTCAATATATCTGAATTTCGATATATTCAGATATGCGAGGTTAAGCGCTATCGATACGCCCAGTATCGGCTCGAGCTCAGCAAGGTACGAGTTTACCTCCCCAACCGGCAATCTCATTCCCCCCCGAGAATTTCTCTTTTAAGCGTTCACGCGGACGTCGATTGAGAAGTTCGACGAAACGTCCCAAACGGTTTCGAAAAGATTGACGCAACGCTTGGCCATTTCGCGACTGCCGAAGGCCGCTACAGCTACAGCTTTCGTCTTATCCTTTTCGATCCGCCACCCAGTATCGTCCATTACAGCGAAATTGATGGCTATTTTGTCTGTCAATTCGGGATTCACTTGCCTTACTTCGAGGTTGCCTAAGCCTACATGCTTTGACAATCTTTCGAAGAACGGGTGACTGGTGAATTCGCTTTCTTCGTACTCTTCGACCAAAATGTAAGCCTTCCGATCACGCTGGCCGAGAAACAGCTCTGCTTGCTCGACCGTTTCGGAAGTTCCATAAATGCGAGGGTCGAAACGACGCGTCAGGATGCGCACTGACGAGCTTGCATTTGCAAACATCCGCTCAATGAGAATTGACGCATGTCCGTGAGAGCCGTTCAGCACTGGCTGTCCCGTCTGCTCGCGGATTAGGCGATCAATATGCGACCGATAATCTTCCAGGTTCATACCGCCATCATCGCTAACCGTTCCCACCCCCCAGTCGCATTGGCTTCAACAGATTGCCACAAACTCTCATTGAGTCAAACAATGCATGTTATGGCGAAGCGGCCTTGCGGAAGCGTGAATATGTATTCTCGCGCGAAATTATCAATGACCTAGCCGTGACCCACGTCCTGTCGCACCCGATGACGGGCCGGAACATGGTCCAGCACCGCCGGCGGGAGCAGGCCCGCATTTGTCACGATATAGCCGGCCGCCTGGAGACGGCGCAGCGCTTCCTCTTCGGCCGAGATCGGGCGGATGCCGCGCGGCACGCCAGGGAAATACCGGATGCGCCCTTCGCGCGCGAGCTGGCGCACATGCCCCTGCGCGCGCGATCGGTTCGAGTTCAGCGCAGCGGCCAGCTCGGACAGGCTGGGGCCGATGCCGCGCGCGGCAAAGAACTGCTCGATGAATGCGAGCGCCTGCAGCTTGCGGCTCGCCATCACGGGCGAGAGCCGGGGAACATCGTGCATAACGGAACCTCACCCTCCGCCTGCAGACATAAAGGGAACAGGCAAAAAACGCGAGGAAGTTAAGAGGTTGCGCGCGATGTTCGGCGTGACGACGGCTTGCGCTGGGCGGCCGAGATTGTATTTCCGAGCCCGGGTGTTCGGCGCGTCGCGCAGATCGGGGCAGATGAAACTGAAATCTCTGGATTGGTCCGGCTTCCGCAGCGGAGTGGCTAAGTTCTCTGCTTGGAACAAGCGCTGGCTCGCAACATGGTGGCTATGGGGTCCTTTGCTCTTCGCCTCGATGGCATACCTCAACCCTCACAATGACCGGGCAGACATGTACGATGTTGCCCGATCTGCGCCGCGCATTGTGCGAGAAGGTGTGGTGGACGTTGGAGGAATTGGCACCCGGTGGATGACGCTCCATATGGCGAATGTCAGCCGGCAAATAAGCTGCGAAGCCGCCCGATGGAGATCGCGGGATATCTATTGCCTTCCCCAAGAGCGCTTCCCCCTCCGTGCCAAATTGACGCTGGTGGACTACAAAGGGCATTGGTTGATCATCAGCGCCGCTGACAAAAATGGCGTGATCCTCAGTGAGCAAAAGCAACTCGGCTATTTGAAGCGCAGTTCGGAGTTCAGTAAATCAAGGACCCCCGGCAAAACATTTATCGAGATGTTCATCTTGGGATCTGCAGTCGGCGGCCCGCTTACGCTCCTCGCGTTCCGCCGACGCAGGAAGCTTCAACAAGCGGCAAACGCTGCCAGCCAGCCCGAATGACCGACGTACGCTCTACCGCGCCACCGGGATCTGCCGAATATCCGTCGTCCATGAGGGGCTCTTCTGCCCCCGCTTGGTGTCGAAGCTCCGCTCGCCAAAACCCTGCGCCGCCAGCTGGATCGTCCCCCGGCCGAACCGGTCGTTGAGCCCGTCCATCGCCGCCAGCAGGCCGCGCGCACGCGGGTCGGCCTGGACGAACAGATCGCCTTGGCCTGTCCCTTCCGGCACCAGCTCCTCCAACAGCACACCGCACTTGGTATAGACCGCCCCCGGCTGATGCATCGCCTCCATCATCTTGCCGGCGAGGGCGGCGATGATGCGCGGATCGTTACTCGGCGGCGAAAGGCGCGTCTGCCGGCTCGCCGAGGGCGCATTGGCGCGGAACCGCGATCCATGCGCAAAGGCGATCAGCCGCGTCGCCATCAGGCTCTGCTCCCGCAGCTTCTCCGCCGCGCGCACCGCGCGCCGCACCATGGCCTCGCGCAGTTCGCCCAGGTCGGTCACCGGCGCGCCGAACTGGCGCGTCACGGCCGTCGCCTTGCGCGCCTCCGGCTCGGGCTTAAAGTCGTCGCAGGCGATGCCGTTCAGCTCCAGCACCAGGCGCTCGAGCACGACCGTGCCGATCGAGCGCGCCACCGCCGGGGGCAGGGCGACCAGATCGGCCACGGTGCGCACGCCCAGCGGCTGCAGCCGCGCCGCCAGGGCCCGCGCGATGCCCCACACCTCCGTCACCGGCCATTGCGCAAACAGCCGCGCGCGCAGCTCGCTATCGTGGAGATCCACGACGCCGCCCCATACCTTCTCCGTGGCCTTGGCGAGTGCATTGGCCACCTTGCAGAGCGTGCGCGTCGGCCCCAGGCCGATCCGCGTTGGCAGGCCCACCGTGCGCAGGATCGCGGCGCGCAGCGCGTGCGCGGCCGCCACATCGCCGCGGCCGTCGGCCAGCGTCGGCAGCCGATAGAAGCTCTCATCGATCGAATAGATCTCCACCAGGTCGCTATGCTCGCCGATCACCGCGTTGAACCGGCGGTTCATGTCGGCATAGAGCTCATAATTGGAGGATCGCAGCTCGATGCCGTGCCGCTTGATCACGTCGCGGATCTTGAACACCGGATCGCCCATCTTGATGTGCAGCGCCTTCGCCTCGGCGCTGCGGGCGATCGCGCAGCCATCATTATTTGAGAGGACAATCACCGGCACGCGCCGCAGGCGCGGGTCGAACACCCGCTCGCTGGAGACATACATGTTCTCCACATCGACGATCGCCCAGCTCACCGCTGATAATCGCGCACGCCCGCGCGCACCACGCCCCATATCTCCGTCGATTCATCGGCGAGGTGGTTGGCATAGCTCTGCCGGCTGTTGCGCGCTTCCAGATAGGGCACGCCGCCGCGATAGACGAGCTGGCGGCACACAAAGCCGCCGGCGACGATCGCAATGACGATATGGCCGTTGCGCGGCGTCACATCGCGATCCACCACGACGACATCGCGGTCGGAAATGCCAGCGTCGATCATGCTGGAGCCGTCGATGCGAAAGACGAAGCTCCCGGCCCGATTGAGCCGCAGCAGCTCGGCCAGATTGATAGCGTCCTCCTCCCAATCCTGGGCGGGGCTTGGAAAGCCGGCTCCCGCCACGCCGATCGGCTTAAACCGGATGCCCGGCGCCATATCGGCGAGCGGGACCGGCTGCGCGATTGGCAGCAGCATGATCAGATTCCCTGGCTCGTCAGCTCACATAACGCCAAAGAGAACAGATTGGGAACATCCCAAACGTGCGGCTCGTCGCTTTCTGCTCGATGCGGGTCGGCAGCCTAACTGCCAGTGGGAGGCGTGACGTACGTTCCCGTGGCCAGGCCGACGATAACATAGCCGACGTTCAGCCATGACAGCCAGCACACCAGAAGCGCGCCCAATCCATGGCCGACGGCGAAGTTCATGCCCATCGATATGAAGACGCCAACGAAATAGGCAATCGAGCTCATCTCCGCGATCTGCTGTGCAGAGTTGGCGGTGGCGCTTTTGATCGCACGCAGCTCCGTCAGAATCTCGGAATTCCCCATGCTGCCGTGCATCTGCCCCTGCGCTGGAACTCCAGCTAGGCCAGTGACGCGGCCGGCATAACCGCAACCGCCGCATCCTTCGCAAACTGCGCCGAAGGATCTCGAGCCGTTACCGTTGCAGAGTCTGCAAAAGGTGACGGGTTCGAGGATGTGCACGGACCCAGCACCGCCGCAGCCCTCGCAAATGGCCCCAAATGATCTGGATCCGTTGCCGCTACAAAGCATGCAAGATACAGCTGTCGTCATGATTCCCCCACATTTTGCCAATCAAGCGCCTGCCTAGTTTCGCGGCCGCAGTGTCAGTGCGTCCAGATCCTTGCGCTCATAGGTGTTGAGATAGACCGGCTTTTCAGCGGGCTGCAGCACGCCGCCGGAAAACTTGAATTCCTCAAACTGGCCGCCATGCGTCTCGCCTTTTTCATCACGGCGGAGTGCATAGCGATAGCAGAATTCGTGCCCCATTACGCCGGCCCAACGCTCGCGGAGGTCCTTGCGCCAGCTTTCGAGGCCCTCAGGCTCGGCGCTGATATCGGTCGATTGAATCTTCGCCACATTGTCGACCGTAATGTAGTAATTGGCCCGCTCGACGGACCACTCATCCGAGGTCACGCAAATGGCGTCGCCTTTGAGTATCTGCCGATCCCTCATGACATGCTTCTCGGCACTGTCCCATTTATAGACGGCGATCGTGTTCACTTGGGTAGGGCTGACGACAGTTTCGGCATATTGCACGTTGTCGCAGCTGTCCCCGTCGCCAGGACGATAGCAGTACACAACGCCATTCTTGAATTTGTCGAACATCGTTTGGGCCGAGACATACAGCCTGCCATCCGGCGTTGTGGCCGGCGTCGCGGCTGCAGCTTCCTGGCTGCTTCCCGCGGAATTGCCCGCAGCGTTACTGTCGGGCGCTCTCTGCTCTGAGCATCCAGCCAAAATGATGAGCGCAGCAGCAACTATAGGTGCGCGAACACGATTCTTCTTTCCCACGATGACCCCCCACAAGGTTTACGCAATGTTCACCGAGTGTGGAGAAGTGGCAAGGGTGAAAACGACGGCGCGATCATTGGCGCATCTATCGGTGTCTAGCGCAGTGATGGTCTAAGCCGGCTCGGCGCAGGCACCTAGGTCAAATGCGGTGCCCCTGCAGACAGATCTGCTGCTCGTCACAGCGCAGGTGCTGCATCATCATCTGCCTTATTCTGATGATCTTCGAGCATGGCGCTTCAGCGTCGAAATCGAGGCTGACTTTCGTCTGCGGCGCGTACCCGGTCAGCTGGCCGAGATAGTCATCAGTGACCGCCTCGTAGCCCCGGTCAGTGACATCGATGCCGTTCCAGAGAACGCGTCCGGAGCGGGTGACTTTGATGATATTCGCAGGCAATGGCTCGACAGAAAAGCCCTCGCTGTCTCTGATGCTCTGGTCGTGCCATGAGTAGAACCCAGGCCAGGGAGCTGCGCAGTTTTGAGCTTGCTTTGAACTGCAAGACGCCAGCGCGAACAGGCTGAGCAAACAGAAGCTGCGCAGCGCCACCGAGGGAGCCCTAAGGTCGGGAGAAATCACAGATAACTATCGTCGCGCAAGGGATGCGTTGTTAGCGTCATCACGCGTAGCTCAATCCCGCTCTGCTTAAGTGTTTCGATTGCGGCCCGTATCTTAGCGTTTTGGCCTTCGCCCGTTTCCATGATCGCGATTACGGCTATATCCGTGTTGAGCTTCTGAGAGATGGTCACGAGATCGTCGATATCTTTCGGTCGCAGGCCGGCCCACGAAGACTTCACTTCACAAACCATGGATTTGCCATCTACGATGGCAAGCAAATCTACTTCGGCCTCGGGCGGGCCGTCTGGATCGTTGAACCAAAACCAGCTTGGTCCCGCATAGCTGAAGCCCGACCTTGCCCTGTCACACAGAGCACCAATGAGCCAGATCAGCGATAACGCGCTGTGATCGCGAAGCGCTTCGATCATGAAATCATTCGGCCGGAAATGCCAGTCTATCTGGATCGGAGCGTCACTTTCATGATGGCATACGGGGCAAGAGAGCAATGCCCCAAGGCTGGAAAGGTCAATCCAAGTCCTGTTGTGGCATTGCGTGCAAGTCCATTGATGCCCTTGGAAAATCATTTGGCGTCGCCGCATCTCGATCAGGCAGTCATCGAGAGAATCCCGCTCTGCCTCGTCCCAGTCGACGCGAGGATCGCTGGCTTTCGGCTTTCGATGCGTCTCCCAGTAGGCTTCCAAATAGGCATCCCACTGCGACACAAGATCAGCGTATTTAATGTACAGTTGGGGGTTTCTCAGCCCTTGCGCAGCCTTGACGATAAGAGTGCCCAACGCCTGCCTCTCATTCTCATCGGCTAGATCGAAAAAGGGGACCTTCGGCTGGAGTTTTCGAAGGCGAGCGACGGTCGGGGCTACTTTATCGACGGGGAGACTTGGCGTTCCTCCGAAACTGGAAAGAACCTTCCGCATGAACGGATGAAGCAGGAATCTCCGCGCGTGGCCGAGATCGCTCGCCATCCCCAACAATCCATCGAGATAGCGGGCTTCATTAGATGGCTCCATGAGCAACGACCGGCTTCGGGGTGCAATCTCGCCCGATTGGCCCGGCGTCCCGACCCATCGACCATCGCCGCATAATGCATACTGGATCACATCGTAGCTGGACGGTATGTCTAACGCGACAACCGACCGCTCGACACTTTCGAACTGGGTTAGGTGACCTCCTTTCGCGGTTCGCGCTGGATACCACAAGTCACGGGCGCTCCTCGAGAACTTGGTCGAGAATGCTCCCGCTGTTCGCCAGCTCTTCGGTAACGCCCAGTAGTTTGTATTCGTGAAGCGTGGTTTGAAAGTGTCGCTTTCGATCAGATAATCGGTAGCCCAGACGCCGGTAGTGAATTGTTGTCGCGGCGGGGCGTCGGCCAGATGCGCGGGCGTGCTGGCGGGTGGCCGGAGGGTTGGCAACTGCCACTGGATCTCTGTCCAGTCAGGGCCGAGGTCGAAGCCGCTACCGAGGCGATGACCGGACGAGGCATGTTCTAGGTCACGCGCGGTCGGCAACATGGCGCCCAAATCTGCAATCTGCTCAGCCTGAGCAATGTTCCAACATCGGGCATCGCGCAGTCGCTTTTGGACCTGCTCTAGGGCCGTCTGATCCAGTGAGCACGACCGCAGGGTGAGGCTGGTTTGACCGCCCGAGCCGTTATTCACATGATTGTTGTTATTCAGGAATTTGACGAGGACCTCAAAAAAGGCCTGATCATTAAGCAACTCAGGGTCAACGCGTAGGCAGCATAAATCGCGATCAAGCCAGTTAGGGATCAGGTTTCGAACGTTCCAAAAGAGTATCCGGTCCTGATAGCTGTCCCCAATGACAAGGTTGAACGATCCTCCCCAGCGATGCCTGGGAAATTCTAGCTTGGATGAGTACAGGATAGAGGCAATTGCGAGGCTGTCGGCTCTTTTCTCCGCGACAGCCGCAAAGGCTTCCAGCTCACTCGCGATGGTGATGAGATCCTTCGGTACTCCGGCCCGCTCGCGTGGAACGATTGTCAGCAGATTGGCTGCGCCTAACGCATCCGGCGGGAAAATTCCTGTCGAGTAGGAGGCGTGATAGGTCCCGAAGTTGTCGGTCAAAAACCGAGAGGAATTACCCCAGTCGTCGACTATCGACACCGGTCCTGTAGGCGTGGAACGGCGATACCGAGCCATCTGGAATATCGTTGACAGGGACGATAGGGCCTTGGCGCCGTAGCTAGGCTTAAAGCCGAACACATCGAGCCTAGGCTCATTTCCGTGATGTTGATGCTGTTTGTATACTGACGGATTGATCCGTTCGTGAATCTCCAGAATGCCAGTTTCTGCCAATGCGACATAAGAATATACCACGTCTGGGTCGTAGGCCTCTAGCCAAGGCCAGAAATCAGCGCGAACTTTGCCCTGCTCACAGGGAACGATAAGGCTGAACCGGCCACCCCAACGTCGATAACTGTCTGCAAATATGCCGTCGAGCGCGAGATGCGCGTGCTCACCGTCCTCAACTAGAAATGCCACCCGCATTGGCCGAGACTTACTCAGCGCTTTTCGAACGGTCATGAGCCCCCTCTCATGTTTGTCTGAGTTGCCAGTCTGACGGACGGACTGCCGAATGGGAAGTCGGATCCGATTTAGCGACAAAGGTTGCGCCGCTGCTGCGGTGGCGGCTTTCGCCCGCGCCGTCTAATCGCAGATTGTGTTCGCGCAACTGACCCGTCGGCTATCATTGGAATAAATGGCAAGCGACATGAAGGCGACAGCGCGCCCGATGTTCGCCCTCAGTCTGCTGATTTGATTATTCATGCGATTTGGCCCCCCGGCACACCGCCGATTCATGGTGCAGGATGATTACTGGTGTCGGTAATCCTGCCGCTGATCGTGCATGGTCGCCTGCTGCTGGTCGCTCTCAGGCGGAGGCGGCGTGTCCAGATTTTCGGGTGGGAATTGATCGGCCAACACGCGCACCTGGGCGAGGGCGATCGATTTGAGGAAGTCTGGTAGCGTTTTGAAGAGCTGGACGAGCTGGGCGGTCTGCGAATCGAGTGGATCGGTTTCTATGCGCTGGCCAGTGATGATCCAAAACCAGTCGGCGCCCGCTGCCCCGATACGCAAAAGATACTCGACTGGCGGTGATGTTCCACCTTCGTAGCGGTTCTGGGTATTGAGGCTCACGCCGCCGATTTTGGCCAAATCGCTTTGCGTAAGGCCAAGGTCGCTGCGGGCTTGGCGAAGCCGCAGCGAAATATCACCAGTATTGGTGTTCATATCTTGACCAATCACCATAATTGGTGCATTCAACACTCACAAACTTCAACAAAGGTGACATGGCACATGTCAGGCCCCGGAGTCTCGCGTTCTGAAAGCTTCACACAGCGCATTTATGCGGTGCGAAAGCAGTTTGCGGCGTCGGGTATCTCCGTGACCAAATGGGCCATGGACCGCGGGTTTAACCCTACCCAGGTCCACAATGTCCTGTCTGGCAAGCGGCGCTGCGTTCGTGGTGAATCCCATCGCATTGCGGTGGCCCTCGGAGTAAAAGAGGACGTTCCTCCGCCCGGCGAGCCGCTGCGTGCTGCGCCTGAGCGGATTGAAGGCGTCCGGGGATGATCTTTCGCGGCATCCCCCCCAGCGAAGCCGCGATGGCCGAACGAGGTCGGGACGTTTCCGTCCCGACCTCCGGAGGCAAAGCTACGCCATTCGCGCGTGCCCGTATCGGGCAGACCGCCGCGGCTTTTGCCATGTCCCATTCTAGGGCGCTGGAGGTTGGTCGCCATGGCTGCTGACCATCACGACCAGAAGCGCACCGCCCTGTCAGTTGGCCTTTTCCATTGGCCAGTTCCGGGGATCAGCCGCGAAGGCCATACGACCGCGGGCATCGAGGTTATGGCCATTCGCGGCACACCAGGCGATGAACTTCTTCGGGTTGAGATCAACGCGGATCAGTCGACCGCCGCTACGCGCGACTTGGCGCTCGAGCTGTTCTGCAAGTTCCTGCCACTCGTCGAACGTCGCGGGAAGGAGCTCCGGATCAGCGACGATCTCGAGAATTCGGGGATAATCCGCGCGCTTGTACCATGCGACGCCGGTATCGATGACCTGCTTGCCCCGCACACTGGACATGATTTTGCCTCTACGGTCGTTTCTGGAAATCCGACTGTAGCCGATGCAGGGGCGGCCTCAAGCCGTCCCTGCGGAGGGCTGATTGCGCACGGTCGCTCTCCCGGCCGTCCGTCGCGCGACCGGCGCCAGTCCGCCACGGGGCGCCCTTGTGCCCCGGCTCCCACACCAAAGGGACTGGCGCCGGCTTGCGCACTGCAGGCGCCGGCATGACGAAGGTCCGTCGCCCGCTCAGCATCGATGCCGCCTTGGCGCGCATCGCCGGCCAGGTGCCCGGTGGCTGGAAGGCCATGGGCGAGGCCGTGGGCTATGAGGAGCGCACCGTCCGCAAATGGGGCGATGAGGATCAGGATGGCGAGGTCAATGTACCCGCTGCCATCAAGCTCGATCTGCTGTACCAGAAACACGGCGGCGAGGGCCGCCCGATCTACGACGTTTACGGTCTGATGCTCGGCGCCGCTGTCGCGGAGGCCTACACCGACCAATTCGAGATCCTCCGCCGCGTCATCAACGTGGTGAAGGAGACAGGGGAGGCGAAGGCTGCGTTGGTGCGCCTGTCTCTCCCCGGTGCGACTGAAGCCGATCGGCGTGCCGCGCAGCGGGAAGTGATCGAGGCTCTTGATGAGCTGAAGAACATTCTCCCGCTGCTCGAGCACGTCGAGAGGGCCAAGCAGGCGCCGGACGCCATCGGCGCCGTCCAGTCGCGCGCACCGCCCTAAGCGCCGCCCACCGTCCACTGCATCCCTGTTCACCGTCCGTCCCGCAGCATCGCTTCCGGGAGCGGCTTTCTGCTGTCTGGAGCCTGCACATGACCATGAGCCCCGGCACATATCTCGCCCGCCGCCGCGCCGCTGCCGGCCTCGAAGTCGAGGACGTCGCGCTTCGCATCGAGACGACGCCCTATCCGATGAACCTGCACGATCGCGTGGCCTGGCTGCGCAATATCGAGCAGGATGTTTCACCGCTGACCATCAGCACGGCCGTCGCGCTGCAGCAGCTCTTCCCGTTTGATGGGGAAGTGCTGGTCCAGCTCTGCGTGTGCGCGGACAATCCGGCGAAGCCGCCGCCCGCCATCTGCCGGGTCTGCGCCTGCACCCAGCACGATGCTTGCCACGACGGCGACATGACATGCGGGTGGGCGGAGGACGATCTCTGCACCAGCTGCGCGGACGAGCCGCGCTTCGCCACCGCGCATCAGTGCGCGCCGGCCGATGCGGCCGGGACGGCCGCAGCATGAGGCGCGCGCTCTCGTTGCGCGCGCAAGCGCCGCGCCCGCGCCCCGCGCGCGTCCACCCCATCGCGTGCCACTGCCCACGTTGCGAACCGCATCGCACGGCCGAGGCCATCCGCGCCCTCAACCACTGGGCGCGCCTCACCCTCATCGGCCTGAGCCTCGGCCTCGGCGCAGCCTGGCTGCTCGATCTCGCGATCGGTGGCCCCGGCGTCCTCTCGATCTTTGGAGTTCCATCATGAGCAACAATATTGCCGCCGATCAGCTGCGCCTGCTCATCGAGCGCATCGAGCGTCTCGAGGAAGAAAAGAAGGGCATCGGGGACGACATCAAGGATGCTTATGGCGAGGCCAAGGCGACCGGCTACGATGTCAAAATCATGCGTCAGCTTATCCGCCTGCGGAAGCTGCCCCCGCGAGATCGCCAGGAGATGGAGGCGATCCTCCAGACCTATCTCGCCGCGCTGGGGATGGAATGATGATCCGGGGGGACATCATCGCCGAAGTCCTGCCGCCCGAGGGCGCGGGACCGTTTCCGCAGGCGGCCGATCCGCTCGTCATCGATGATCGCGGTTTCGGTTGGGTGCCGCACGCCTTCCGGCCCGGCTTCTGCTCCTACACGCTGATCACGCGCGGCATGGGCATCGCCTGGTGGCCGCTGTCTGAGATCGGTGGCGCCATCATCGCGGTCTATGGCGGCAATCCCGCGCAGCCGACCGACGAGACTGTCGTGTTCAGCATCTCCCGCGACGGGCTCTCGGGCCTGATCGCGGACCTGCAGTCCATCGCTGACCAGCTGGAGCAGCTGTGAGCGGCCGCTCGCACCTGTGCCGCTGCGCAGAGTGCCTGGCGCTTGATCGTGCTTTCCCAGGGCAGGGGCAGCAACTGCTGCTGCCTACGACCACCAGGCCGAGGCGAGGGCGCCAGCCGCCTAAGCCCGGTCTTTCCAGAGAGGACAACCGGGCATGATCTGGTTCGTCATTGCCGTGGCGGTCACCGCCGCCGGCATCGCCTGGCTCAGCCGCATTCCGCCGCCCGTCTGCGATGAATGCGGCGAGGAGATCGGCGAGAACGACGATTGCGAGTCCTGCGTCAGCTTCCGGACTTACCCGTGAGGACACGCCCGTGATCGGAGATCGCGCAGCGGCGACCGCGACTGCGGCCGTCGCTGCCCGCCTGCTGCTGCTGCCGCTGATGCGGTGCTGCTCGACGATTTGAGGAGAAGATGATGGTTGCCCTCCATATGGCGGGCGCGCGTCCGGCTGCATGCCGACCCGCGCCGCCCCGGCGCGCGGCATGGAGCCGCGAACCTTGCCCGCGTTGCGCGGTGCGCGGCGATGTCGGCTGCGCACATCAGGCGCCATTCGCCGAGGAGGCGCCGCGCCATGTCCGCTAGATATGCAGCGCGAACCGAAGTGCCGATCTCCAAGACGCGCGTGGAGATCGAGGAGCTGGTCGAGCGCCACGGCGCGGCTCAGTATATGAGCGGCTACGACGCTACGCGGGCGTTCATCGGGTTCACGATGGCGGATCGGCAGGTGCGCTTTCACCTGCAGCTGCCTGACGCGGCCGAGAAGGCCTTCACGACCTATCGCGATGGCCATGGCTACGAGCGCCTTCGCACGGCCGATGCGGCGCACAAGCAATGGGAGCAGGCGTGCCGCTCGCGATGGCGCGCGTTGCTGCTCGTCATCAAGGCGAAGCTCGAAGCGGTCGAGGTCGGCATCAGCACATTCGAGAGCGAGTTCCTGGCGAACATCGTGATGCCCGATGGCCAGCTCGTGGGCGAGCTGGTGCGGCCGCGAATCGCCCAGGCTTACGAAACTGGAGACATGCCGGCCTTGCTTCCACCGCCGGCAAAAGAGGGAGGAGCATCATGACCAGTTACAGCCACAGCGGCGAGGCGCTCTGGCGCCTCCCACGCGTCCGCGAGATGACCGGCCTCGGCCGCGCGACAATTTATCGCCGCATGATTGCCGGCACATTTCCGCAACGCAGGGATCTCGGGGGGAATCGCGTCGGTTGGCGCCGTTCGGAGGTCGAAGCCTGGATCGTCTCGCGTGAATCGAAAGACAGCGCTTCGAACTGAAACGGGGGCCACACAGGGGGCCTCAAATAACCACGATGGGGGTAATATGTTGAATTTCACCGGAACTTCGCGGTGTAGTGGCTCCCCGAGTAGGATTCGAACCTACGGCCATTCGATTAACAGTCGAATGCTCTACCGCTGAGCTATCGGGGAGCAGCCGGGCTTTCGTCCGGCGAGGCCGCGCCTATAGCAGCGGGTTTGAAAGAAACGCAAGAGCACTCATGAGATAAATTGTTCAGCCGCGATCCGATCATCCAGCGTGTGCTCAGGATCGAACAAAAGCGTGAGCGGCATGGCGAAATCCACGGCGATCTCGACCTGCGAGACATCGCGCACTTCGCGCTGGTCCGCCACGGCGGAGACGGGGCGCTTGACGGGGTCGACCACGCGCAGCCGAATCTTGCTGCGCTCCGGCAGAATCGCGCCCCGCCAACGGCGCGGACGGAAGGGGCTGATCGGCGTGAGCGCGACGAGGCCGCAGTCGAGCGGCAGAATGGGCCCGTGTGCGGAGAGATTATAGGCCGTGGAGCCGGCCGGCGTGGCCACAAGCGCGCCGTCGCAGACCAGTTCCTGGATCACGACTCGCCCATTGACGGAAACTTCGAGCCAGGCGGTCTGGCGTGTTTCGCGCAGCAGGGAGATTTCGTTGATCGCGGGCATCGCGAAGGTTTCACCGCTCACTGTCACGGCGTGCATCCGCAAGGGGTTCACCTTGAAGGCCTTGGCCTTGTCGAGCCGCTGGTCCAGCCCGTCCTGCCGCCATTCGTTCATCAGGAAGCCCACGGTGCCCAGGTTCATGCCGAACACGGGCACCCGGCGATGGCTCTCCAGCAGCGCATGGAGTGTCTGCAGCATGAAGCCGTCGCCGCCCAGCGCAATGATGATATCGGCCTCGTTGAGGCTGACGAACGGAATGACGGCCTGCAGCCGCCGCGCGGCTTCCTGCGCAGCGTCCGTGGGCGAGGCCAGCAGGGCAAGTTTGCGATCGGCCATGAGGTGGCGTTATCCGCCCGTCACGCTCATGTGGCGGCGCGTTGCGGGCTGCGCCCCTGCGGCGACGCTGAAGTCGTGCGCCAGCGGCTTGGCAGCCAATGCCCGGTCGAGCAGGGCATCGATGCCCGCGACACCCTGTTCGCGGAATGCGGCCTTGAGATCGATATGATCTTCATGCCCCAGGCACATGTAGATGCGTCCCTGGCAGGTGAGGCGCATCCGGTTGCAATCGGCGCAGAAATTCTGGGAGAGCGGCGTGATGAGGCCCAGCCGGGTCTTGAGGCCGGAGAGGGCAAAATAGCGCGCCGGCCCGCCGGTGCGGTCATCCAGCGGGATGAGAGCGTGCCGCTCGCGAATCGGAGCGATTGCCTCGATCAGCGGCAGGAAGCGATCCGAGCGATCCTCTGCCACTTCGCCGAGCGGCATCGTCTCGATCAGGGTGAGGTCGAAGCCCTGCTGCGCGCAATAATCGAGCAGCGGCAGCATCTGGCCTTCGTTGGTATCCCGCAGCGCCACAGTGTTGAGCTTGACCTTGAGGCCCGCCTGCCGCGCGGCCTCAAGACCGCCGAGCACCTTGGCGATATCGCCGCCGCGCGTCACATGCGCGAAAATGTCCGGATCGAGCGCATCGAGGCTGACGTTGATGCGCCGGATGCCGGCATCGAACAGCATATCGGCATAGGTCGCGAGTTGCGTGCCGTTGGTCGTCAGCGTCAGTTCGTCCAGCCGGCCGGCCTTCACATGGCGCCCCAGCGCACGAGCGAGATCGCCGAAGTCGCGGCGCACCAGCGGCTCGCCGCCTGACAGGCGAATCCTGCGGACGCCCCGGGCAATGAAGCGCTCGGCGATGACCGCAATTTCTTCAAGCGTCAGGATTTCCCGCCGGGGGAGGAACTGCATCGTCTCGCTCATGCAGTAGCGGCAGCGCAGATCGCAGCGATCCGTCACCGAAATCCGCAGATAGTCGATGCGGCGACCGTGACTGTCGCGCATGGCCGGAGCTGCGTCGGGGAGGCTGTCGATTGCGTTCGCCATACGCATTAGCTAGGCGATGCGGGGGGAAGGCGCAACCATCGCGCGTCGGTTGCGCTCGATCCCGTCCGCTAATCCACAAGCCTGAACGGATCGTGACCATTGTGAGAGAGCCTGCCGCAACCCGGCCCCATGAAGAGGGCGACCAGTCCTCCGGCCCGTCCGGGGACATGGGCGGGCTGCCGCTGTTCATTCTCTCGGCCGCGCACCGTGACGCGCTTTCCGCCTGCGCTGCGCGGGCCGGGTGGAAGCCGATCGCGGCGCGGCGGCTGGACCGGGCCGAGAGCCGCTATCTCGGGAGCCTGGCACGCATCGCGGTCATCGATCTGCGGGGTGTGGCGCCGGATGATGCGCTCGAGATGGTGAAGGCCCTTGCGGCCGCCGTCGAAGCCTCCGGGGGCGCCTTGCTGCTGCTCGTTGAAGACGTCGGCGCGCCGCACGTCCCCGGGTTGATCGCCGCCGGCGCCACCCATCTGCTTGATGGCGAGATCGACGAGACCCGCTTCACCATCGCGCTGCGCACCGCCGACAAGCTGGCCGAGCGCTTGATCGGCAGTCTTGCCGCAGCGGGCAACCGCCATGCCGTCGCACGCAGCGATGGCCTGTTCTGGCGCTGGAATGGAGCGGAGCGGACGCTCGCGATCAGCCCGGCGCTGGGCGATCTGCTGCGGATCATGGTGCCGGATGCCGACCATGCCCGGCTTGGCATTGCCGATCTGGTCCGTGCGCTGGATCGGGCGGATCGGGCAGGAGCCGTGGCCGCGATCCGTCGCGCCGTTGACGACCTGATGCCCTCCGCCTTTGCCCATGCCGTCCCGTCCCAGCCGGATCGACGGCTGGTCCAGCATCTCTATCCGGACGCGCAGGGCTTTAGCGGTGAGGTCGAGGAACTCGATGTGCATCATCGCGCCAACCGGCGGGATCGGGACCCGATGACGGGCCTTGCCAGCCGTCAAGGCGCGATCCGCTGGCTCGACCATCATTTGGCGCAAGGGCGGCTGCCGGCGGTTCTGCTGATCGGGCTTGGCGATTTCGACCGGGTGAACAGCGCTTATGGGCGGTTGGTCGGCGATGCGATGCTCTCTCGGGTGGCGATCCGCCTTCAGCGCCTTGTCGATGCCATGGCGCCGCGCGACTCGCTGGTGGCGCGGATCACCGGCACAGAGTTTGTCATCGCCGTGCTGGGCGGGCCTGAAACCGCGCTGCCATCCGTCGAGAGGGCAACGCTGCTTGCGCAGCAAATCGTCGCGGAAATCAGTCGGCCCTTCAACGCGGGCGACTATCTCATTCGCCTGACGGCGCGCTGCGGCCTTGCGCCCGGTCAATCCGGCGATGCGGCCGAGACGATCCTGCGCCGCGCAAGCAATGCGCTCGCGGACGCCCGGCGCGGCAGTGCGCAGGGCGGCATCCGCATCCGGGTGGCGGACGAAGCCAGCCGCATCGTGGATGATGATCGCTTGCAGAACGACCTGCGCCACGCCCTCGATTCCGGGCAGATCCAGCTCCTGTTCCAGCCGCAATATGCCATGGAGGATGACAGCATTGTCGGGGTCGAGGCGCTCGCGCGCTGGCAGCACCCACATTATGGCGAGATCGGCGCCGGCGCGCTGTTTGCCATCGCCGAGCGATCCGATTTCATGCTGCCGCTCTCCGATCATATTCATGCGCGGGCATTGGCGGAGGCGGCGGCATGGCCCGAGGAGCTGCGCGATCTGCGGTTAGCGATCAACGTGACGGCGGCCGACATTTCCGAGCCGGATTTCCTGCAGAACTTCCTGCAGACCGTTGATGCATCGGGCTTCGCGCGCGAGCGTTTGACCGTCGAACTGACTGAAAGCGGCCTGGTCGAGCATCTCGCCGGCGCCTCGCTGCTGCTCACGCAATTGCGTGAGGCGGGGCTCAAGGTCGCGGTTGACGATTTTGGAACCGGCTATTCCAGCCTTGCCTATCTCAAGGCGCTGCCGCTCGATTATCTCAAGATCGACCGGAGCATCGCGCGCGATATCGAGGGCACGGCGCGTGATCGTGTGATCGTCCGCGCGATCATCGATATGGGGCGCTCGCTAGGGCTGGGCGTGATCGCCGAGGGTGTGGAAACCGAGCAGCAACTCGCGCTTCTCGCGCGGGCGGGCTGCACATGTTATCAGGGTTTTCTGCGTTCGCCGGCCATTGCCAGCGACAAGCTCGCCGATCTCGTTCGCGCGAGTCAGCGTAGCGCCACCTAGCGCGGCGCGCTCAACCGTAACGCAGTTCACCCCGGAAGGGCAGATTACGACGAGCAATTTCGGTGTTCACCGCCTGTTGCAGCGGCGTATTCGACTCGCGCGCAGCCGCACGACGGGCGATTGCGTATAATTCGGCATCCAGCATGGCTCTCGCCATGTCCGTGCATTCGTCGGTTAATTTTCTCATCGGATGTCCCTCCTATCGAGGGGCAAAGCGGAATTCCGCGCACTGTCAGCTGCAATGTACAGCCGACTCGATGATAAACAGCGAAACTCCCCGCCTCAACGCGAGAAGTGTAACACAGCTGGCAAAAAATGGGTGGGAAATCCGAACCGCTCGCCCGATTTCCCGTGCCGCCGGTCAGGCCGCCTTGCGGAACTCCAGGTCCAGCCGATCCCAAATCTCGACCAGCGCGGAGACAAGCTCACGCATCATCTCTTCGCTGTGGGACGGGCCGGGCGTGAACCGCAGCCGCTCCGTACCGCGCGGCACGGTGGGGAAGTTGATGGGCTGCACATACACGCCATATTCGGCGAGCAGAATGTCGCTGATCCGCTTGGCCTTCACCGGATCGCCGACCATCAGCGGCACGATATGGGTGACCGACGGCATGACCGGCAGATTGGCATTGGCCATTTCGGCCTTGAGGAACGCCGCTGCGGCCTGTTGCGCGTCGCGCTCGACCTGGCTCTGCTTGAGGTGACGCACGGCCGCCAGCACGCCGGCAACGAGCACCGGCGAGAGGGAGGTAGTGAAGATAAAACCCGGCGCATAGCTGCGGATCACATCGATGATCACCTTGTCGGCAGCGATATAGCCGCCCATCACGCCAAAGGCTTTGCCCAACGTGCCCTCGAGGATCGTGATGCGGTGCGCCGCCTCGTCCCGCTCGGTGATGCCACCGCCGCGCTGGCCGTACATTCCTACGGCATGCACTTCATCGCAGTAGGTGAGCGCGTTGAACTCATCGGCAAGGTCGCAGATGTCGTGGATGGGCGCCACGTCGCCGTCCATCGAATAAACGCTCTCGAAGGCGATCAGCTTGGGCGCATCCGGATCGGCCTCGGCCAGCAGTTCGCGCAGATGGGCCACGTCATTATGACGGAACACGCGCTTCTCGCAGCCCGAATTGCGGATGCCCGCAATCATCGAGGCGTGGTTGAGCGCATCAGAAAAGATGATGCAGCCGGGCAGCAGCTTGCCCAGCGTGGCGAGTGTCGCCTCGTTGGAGACATAGCCGGATGTGAAGAGCAGCGCGCTCTCCTTGCCGTGCAGGTCAGCCAGCTCGGCTTCCAGATCGATATGATAATGGGTGTTGCCGCCGATATTGCGGGTGCCGCCGGAGCCGGCGCCGACATCGTGCAGCGCCTCTTCCATGGCCGCGATCACCTTGGGATGCTGGCCCATGGCGAGATAATCGTTGGAGCACCAGACGGTGATCGGCTTCGGACCGTTATGCCCGGCAAAGCAGCGCGCATTGGGGAAGGCGCCCTTGTTCCGCAGAATGTCGATGAAGACCCGGTAGCGGCCCTCGCCATGCAGGCGCTCGATCGCCTGCGTGAAAACATGCTGATAATTCATGGTCGGCAGCTTGTCCCGTCTCGATACCGCGCCTCTAGCGGTCTATGGCTCGCAATTCCACTGATAATGGCTTGCAAGTCGATATTGGCGTCTAATGATGTAGCGCCGCTACGCTTTGATTTGCCTCAAAGCAGTTCGGTTTTGGTGATGCCGTAAGTCTGCAGCGCGGGGCTGAGTGCGTCGATGTCCGGTGAGGGGCCGGTGAAGACGGCTTTGCCCGGCGCCGGCTCGGCCGGCCAAGGCGCCTCGCCATTCAGCCAGGCGATCCGCCGCGCGATTCCGTCGCCGCCGTGGAGGAAGGTGATGGGGCGCGGCGCGGCCTCGGCCAGTTCGGCTTCCACCAACGGAAAGTGCGTGCAGGCGAGCACCACCATGTCCATCCGGTCTCCGCCCGGCTGCTCGAGCAGGCCGGCGAGGGCGGTGGCCGGAATTTCCGGGTCGGCCGGTGCACCGCGCAGCCGCGCCTCGGCATAAGCGACCAAAGCGGCGCTGCCATGGCGCAAGACCGTACAGTCCGCGCCATGCTCGCGGGCGAGCCGATCGACATAGGGTTGTCGCACCGTCGCATCCGTGCCCAGCACGCCGATGACCCGAGTCTTCGAGGCTAGAGCGGCCGGCTTGATCGCAGGCACCGTGCCGACAACGGGAATATCGAGCGCCGCGCGCACCGAGGCGAGGGCGATGGTCGAAGCGGTGTTGCAGGCGATCACGGCCATGCGGGGGCGATAGCGCTCCACCAGCCGGCCCAGCAGCGCCGGGACGCGCGCCGCGATCTCCGCCTCGCTCTTGATGCCATAGGGAAAGCCGGCATTGTCGGCGGCATAGACGATGGGCATCGTCGGCAGCAGGGCCATGGCGGGGCGCAGGATGGACAGCCCCCCCACGCCGGAATCGAAGAACAGGACGGGAGCCGCTTCAGGCGGGCGGGTCGGTTCAGCCATGGCGCTTCTCTTGACGCTGCGTGTCCGCACAAGTCAATCGTCGATGATGGGCGCGGTTGAGCGCTGATGGCGGCTCTGCCATCATGGCATCCGATAACGGAGGAAGAGGATGGACGGCACAATCGACCGTGAAGAGCGGCATCGGCTTATCGACATGATCACGGCGGCCTGGAAGACCAAGGTGATTGGCGAGGCGGTTGGGTTGGGCCTCATCGAGGAACTCGCTGCCGGACGCCACGATAGCGCGGCTATCGCTCAGTCACTGGGTGCCAGTGAGGACGGGGTCATGCGCCTGTTGCGCGCACTGGCGGTGCTTGGCCTTGTCACGCATGAGGGCTCGGATCGCTTCTCGCCTACGCCGCTCGGGGATTGCCTGCGCAAGGACGCGCCAGATTCGCTATATGGCATGAGCGGACATTGGAATGAGCGGATGTGGAACAGCTTCGCCAATCTGGGTGTCAGCGTGAAGAGCGGGGAGCCCTCCGTGCCGTCCGGCCCTGATCATTTCGTCCAGCAGCAGGCTGATCCGGCGCGGGCGGATGTCTTCAACCGCGCCATGGCAGAAGGGAGCCTGCGTGTCGGGCGGGCTCTCGCGCGGGCTTATGACTTTTCCGACGTGAAGACGGTGCGGGACGTCGGCGGCGGCTATGGCGCACTGCTTGTCGGCTTGCTCGAAGCCCATCCCCATCTGCGCGGCGAAATTTTTGATCTGGCCACGCTCGGCGACGCTGCGCTCAATTGGCAGGACGGGCAGCCCGTTCGAGATCGCATTGCCTATCTCGGCGGCAGCTTTTTCGATGCCGTTCCGCCCGGCGCGGACCTCCTTCTCCTCAAATTCATTCTGCATGACTGGAACGACGCGCGGTGTCGGACAATCCTGTCCAACTGCCGGGATGCGATTGGGGACGGGCGCATCCTGATCATCGAGCGGATCGTGCCCGACCGTGTCGGCCCGGGCGACGAAGACGTGATCCGGGGCGACCTGATCATGCTCAGCGTTGGCGGCAAGGAGCGAACGGAGGCCGAATATCGCGCCTTGTTGAGCGCGACCGGGCTCGAAATGACCGGCATCACCCCGATCGATGACCGTTATGCGGCCATTGAAGCGCGGCGCGTCGGCTAATTGATGAATGCGGAGCGCACCGGCGGGCGATCCGCCAGCGCGCTGAAAGGCTGATCAGCCGTCCTTATTGGCCGCGATGCGCTCGGCTGACTGGATGGTGTTCTCCAGCAGCATCGCGATGGTCATCGGGCCGACGCCGCCCGGCACGGGCGTGATGTGGCTCGCCTTTTTGGAAACGCCCTCGAAATCCACATCGCCGACCACGCGGCCATCGGGCAGGCGATTGATGCCCACGTCGATCACCACCACACCGGTCTTCACCATCTGCGGCACGATCAGGTTCGGCACGCCCGCAGCGACGACGAGAATATCGGCGAGGATGGTCCACTGGCCGAGATCCCGCGTCTTGGCATGGCAGATCGCGACTGTCGCATCATTGGCCATGAGCATCAGCGCCATCGGCTTGCCGACGATGTTGGATGCGCCGACTACGACGACATTGCGCCCTTCGATGGGGATGCCCTCATGCTTGAGCAGGTTCATCACGCCATAAGGCGTGCAGGGCGGGAAGACCTGGCGCCCCACCACCAGCGCGCCGACATTGTAAAGGTGGAAGCCATCGACGTCCTTCTCGGGCGCGATGGTCTCCAGCACCTTCTCCATGTCGATATGCTTGGGCAGGGGCAGCTGGACGAGAATGCCGTGGACATTGGGATCGGCATTCAACTTGCCGATCAGCACCAGCAATTCCTCATTGGTGATGGTGGCCGGGTGACGATGGCTGATCGACTTGATGCCGACCGCCTCGCAGGCCTTCACCTTGCGGCTGACATAGATGGCGGATGCGGGGTCCTCACCAACCAGCACAACCGCCAGACCGGGCGTCACGCCGCGCGCCTGAAGTGCCTCGACCCGTGCGCGCTGCTCGTCGCGCATCTTGAGGGCGACGGTCTTGCCGTCGATCAGCTTGGCGCCGCCCACTGGCCGATTGTCCGTTGCGAGAGCGTTCACGCGATCCTGCCTTTCTGATGCGGCCTGTGATGTCGGCCCATTTGCTGTTCGTCCCGATCCCATGCCCGGCGGTCGCGCGCGTCACGCTTGATCTCTCCCAGGTGGAATGCCCTCATAGAGCCTTCTGCTCTTTAAGGGCCGCGACGCAGCAAGTGCAGCCAAGCAATTGATCTTTGGCGCCGTCCATAAGTGGCGGGATAATTCAAGTCAAACGAGGCTGGGGCTTTCGCAGGAATGCCTGATCGACCCGGCGTGAGCCTGCTGGGCTGGGGGCGGTCGGAACGATAAGAGTGGCCCATTTTAGAACAGCAATGGTTAATATTATTGTTAATCATATTCTAAGGTCTGCTATGCGCCTCCAGTCAGCTGCAGACTCGCAGCGGCACATGTGGGAGATTATCATGCGTAAATCACTTTTGGCGGCAGCGTCGCTCGGTGCGATGCTGCTGGCGGCAGCGCCTGCCTCTGCAGCAGTCACGTTCACGCTGGATGATGTGAACTTCGTCGGCGGCGGTGCGCTGACGGGATCGTTCACCACCAGCAACGATCTGTCGACGCTGCTCGATTTCTCGATCAGCACCACGAAGAACAATTACGGCTTCTTCGGCAACTTCCCGGGCGACACCTACACGCTGGCGGATGCCCTTGGCTTCACCTGGTCTTCGACCCTCGGTCTGAGCGCATCGTTCCTCTCGCCGATTTCGAGCATCTCGCTGGTCTTTGCAAGCCCGCTGACGGCTGATGGCACGTCGCTCGCGCTCTCGAACGAGACCGTCGTGAAGTGGAATGGCGGCACGCGCTTCGCCCTGTCCGGCAGCGTTTCGCCGGTTGCGGCGCCCGTGCCTGAGCCGGCAACGTGGATGATGCTGATCGGCGGGTTTGCGATTGCTGGTACGATGATGCGTCGTCGTCGCACGACTGTCAGCTTCGCCTGAGTCGAGCGCTCGATTTCAAGGAAGCCCGGCTGGAAACGGCCGGGCTTTTTTGCGTGCCAATCTAGCCGGTCCGGCAACGCGCCCGGTGCGCTTACATGTCGATTTCGCGCACGCCCTTGAGCCTGCGAGCGCGCTCCACGCGGTTGCGCAGTTCCGTGCGGATATGGCGCGCATTCTCCAGGTTGCTGATGCGCAGCACGGTGCGCCGATCGACGCCTTCGCCGGTCAGGTCCGAGGAAATGATCTGCAGATTGCCGACGTCAAACAATTGCTGGATGATGGAGAAATCCGCGCGCACATCCTTGATGCGGTAGAGTTCGATCTCCTCTTCCGTCCGGGCGAGGATGCCCTGCCGAATGAACAGGCGCTCGCCGCTCAGCTCGTACCATGTCATGCGATAGCGCAGCGCGACCACGCCCACGGCAATAAAGGGAATCCCGAGCAGCAGGATCGATCCGGCCAAGGTCAGCCAGCCCTTGAAGGATTTGAGCAGGAAGGCCGACATGGTCGGGCGAAATCCGATGACATGCTCGGTCTGCCATCCCGCCATCTGAAGTGCTCTGCCGGTCATGCTCTGCTCCATCCTCGCCGCGCTCTAGTCGGCCGGGGCAGGGAGCACGTCAAGAGGGGTGAGTGATCGCTTTTGCGACGAGCCCACCTTGCATCTCGCCGAGCAGCGGGCGCTGTAGTATTCCGGCCCGCTAGAGGCATCGGGCGACGCGGTCGCCGACGGTCGGATCGAACACGAGGTAGAACATGCGCAAGAAACTGCTCGGCTTTCTGGCGTTGGGATTGCTGGGTGCGGTCAGCGCGACTGCGCAGGGGCGGACATCCGTCGCCGCGCCGAGCGCATCCTATCGGCTGGCGCCCTTTGGCGCCGTGCATGTCGACCGGCCGGCCGGTGCGCCGCAGGGTGTCGTGATCTTCCTTTCGGATTCGCCGACTGCCGCTCCCATCGCGCGCGGTTTGAGCCAGCGCGGGCTCCTCGTTGCGACGGTTTCGGCAGCTACATTGCTCAAGACCGTTCAGGCTTGGCATCAACGCTGCCTCAACCTGAATGCGCCGATCAACGATCTCTCCAAGGATCTCCAGCATCGTGCGGGAATTGAGGCCTATCTCAAGCCCGTGCTGATCGGCCAAGGCATGGGAGCGGCTCTGACCTATGCCGCGCTGTCGCAATGGCCCAACGCGCCCTACCGTGGGGTGATCTCGATCGGCTTCACGCCGCAGGTGATTAGTGCCAGCCCGTGGTGCGCGACCGGAGGGGCGTCCTTTGCGCGCGTCGGGCAGACCGCTCGGTGGTCGTTGAAACCGAACAGGCAGATTGGCGTGCCTTGGCTCGTCATGGGCACGGCGGCGCAAGTCGGCCGGACGCAATCCTTCGTGCGCGCGGTGCCGGGCGCCAACCAGAGAACGCTGCCCTCAGCCGCGCAGGCATGGCCGAAAGCCATCGCGGATGCGACGATGGCACTGCTGCCGCGCGACCAGCCGCGCCCTCCCGCCGGCGCGCTCCCGCACCTCACCATGCCGCTCACGTTGGTGCAGGCGGCGCCGACGCCGATGAACCGCGATCTGATGGCGATCATCTATTCGGGCGACGGCGGCTGGGCGAGCATCGACCGCGACGTGGCGAGCCAACTCGCTGCGGCAGGGATACCGGTGGTCGGCGTGGACAGCCTCGAATATTTCTGGACTGCGCGCACCCCTGCCGGGACCGGGCGCGATCTCGGAGCGCTCATCGAGACATTCAGCGAGCGATGGGCGCGTCCGCGGGTTCTGCTCATCGGTTACAGCTTCGGCGCGGATGCCCTCCCATTCATGGTCGATGCTCTACCGCCGGCCATCCGCAGCAAGATCGAGCGCGTGTCCCTGCTGGGCTTGAGCAGCACGGCGGATTTCCAGTTTCACCTCAGTAGCTGGCTGGACGTGGGCGATAGCGGCGGGCTGCCGACCATTCCGGCGATTACCCGGCTGCGAGGCCTGGCGGTCCAGTGCGTGCGGGGGCAGGATGAAGAGGAGAGCGCCTGCGGCAAGATCCCGCAGGGGCTGGCCCAGCAATATGTCGTGCCGGGCGGTCATCATTTCGATAGCAACGCGGCGTTGCTGGCGCAGATCATCCTCGCTCGCAAGCGCCCCTGAAGCGCTGACGATGGATCAGGTCTGGGGGCTGCCGCCGATGAGGCTCTGCAGGTCGATGAGCGCGCGGGCGAGCGAGATGCCCTGAGGCCCGGCGATGTAGCGCGGCTCCCATTCGGGCGAGAATTTCTCCTTATAGGCGCGCAGCCCCTCAAAGCCGTAAAAGGCATTGCCGTGCTGATAGAGAAACGCCCCGAGCTTTGACCACAAAGGCGCGAGGCGGCGCGCTTCCAGCCCGGAGAGTGGCGCCATGCCGATGTTGAACCAGCGATAGCCCTGTTGCTGCCCCCATTGCATCAGGCGGATGAACAGAAAGTCCATGGTGCCATAAGGCGCGGCGTCGTCATGGCGCATGAGGTCGATGGAGAGTTCCGAGCGGGTCTGTGTCTGCCAGATGTTGGCGAAGGCGACGATCTGCCCCTGACTGCGCACGACGGCGCAATCGAATCTTGCCAGATAGGCCGGGTCGAAGCGGCCGACGCTAAAGCCTTTCTCGCGCTGGCCCTTGGCCTTGAGCCAGAAATCGGAGACGCGCTCGAGTTCGCCCATATGGGTGGGTACGTCGGTCGCAGGGATCACCTCGAACGTCGCGCCCTCGCGCGTCGCCCGGCGCTCTGCATGGCGCAGCGACTTGGCGCTGGGGCCATCGAGCGAGAATGTCGCGAGGTCCACATGGGCTTCCTCGCCGTATTTGGTGATGCGCAGGCCCAGTTCGATGGCCATCGGCAGGGCGACCGGGCTGATCTGGTAGAGCAGCAGGCGTCCCTGCGCCGCGTCCGCCTTTTCGCGCAGGTCCCAGAGCAGGTCCGACCATTCGTCCTCGGCGCCGACAGGATCGCCCATCACGATCCAACTGGCGCCCTTGATCTGATACATCAGGAAGGCGCGGCCGCTTTGCGAGTGGAGGAAGCGCTTGTCTCCGGTGAAGGCAAGATTTGCGTCAGTCCGGTCGGCCAGCGCGATAGCGGCGGGGGACGGCTCATCGCCCCCAGCTTCTACGGCGCGTTCGGCCCGGCCGGGCTCGAACAGGCGGGCAAGGCCGACGCCAACGAGCAGCACCGCGACGGCAAGACTGGCGCGCAGGAATCGCGCGGCATCGGCGCGCTCGGCAAAGCGCCACCACAGATCGTTCTGATAATCCACATGTCGGTAAGCGAATAGACCGATCCAGATCGACAGGCCGACCACCACCGCAATCGTCGCCAGCCAGCCGGGCGAGAAGGCCTCCGCCAGCAGGCGTGTGCGCCGGTAGAACGCGGGCTTGGACCATTGCAGCGCGGCCGCGATGAGCAGCATGACGCCTGCTTCCTCATAATCCAGCCCCTTCACGATCGAGAAGACCGCGCCGGCGAGAAGCAGCAGGCGCGTGAGCCAGAAAGCACCGTCAAGGCGACGGTAAAGCCCGGCGGAGAGCACCAGTAGAGCCGCGCCGATCAGGCTCCCGGCCATGTGGGACAGCTCCACGAACGGCAGCGGCACGATGTCGGACACGGTGTTGGCGCGCCAGGGGATGGTCGGCAGCGATCCGGAGATCAGCAGCACCGTGCCGCCGAAAAAGACCAGCGCAGAGATCATCAGTGGCGCCATGCCGGAGGCGACGACCTGAGCGCCGCGCAGCGTTCGTCCGATGGGCTTATGCCACCGCGCGCCCTCCTGCACCACGATCAGCACGGCCGCCACAATCAGCGGGGCGATATAATAGATGAGGCGATAGGCCAGCAGGGCGGCGACCAGCTCCGGCCGGTCCACATTGGGCAAGGCAATCAGCATGATCGCCTCGAACACGCCGATGCCGCCCGGCACATGGGTGATGAGCACGGCGACGATTGCCAGGGTATAGCCGATGAAGAAGGCCGGCCAGGCGCTGATCTCGATGCCAGGAATGAGCACGAACAACGCCGCGCTGGCCGCTCCAAGATCGAGCGCGCTGATCCCGATGAGCGCGATGATCTGCTTGGCCGGCGGCAAAGGGAGCGACCAGCGACGGACATGCAACGTCCGCCCTCGTCGTCCGGACCAGAGGAGGCCTGCAGCGGTGGCGAGCAGCAAGGCGAGCCCAATCGCACGCAGCACACCAGGCGGGACGACCATCCCGTCAAAAGCCAGCGCTTCGGGCCGCCAGGCGAGCATGGCGCCTGAGAGCACGAACACACCGCTCCAGAAGGTCAGGCTGGCGATCAGGATCACGCGGGCAATATCCCCGGCGCCCAAACCGGAGGCGCTGTACACCCGATATCGCGCCGACCCGCCGGTCAGCAGCGAGAGGCCGAGATTATGGCTCAGAGTGTAGCTGGTGAACGAGGCGATCGCGGCGGTGCGGTAAGGCAGGGGGCGCCCAATGGTGCGCAGGGCCATCACATCATACAGCGTCAGCGCGGCGTAGCTGCATGCGGTGAGGAGCGCGGCAGCCAGAAAGGCGAGAGGAGGCAAGGCGTGGAATGCTGCCCTCACGTCGCGCAGATGGACCTCGCGCAGCAAGTGGCTGAGCGCCACGAAGCCGAGCACGGCCAACAGCAAAGCAACGCCAATGGTCAGGATTGTGCGATGGCGCTGAGTCATGGTCTTCATCTGCCCCCCGGAGGCCATCGGGCGCTAATCGGCCTGAACCTGGCGGACCCAGATCTGGCTTTTGCACAGCCAGCCACCGATCAGGCAACCGGAAATCTTCACCCGATCCCGGTCGAGCTGCTCGATGGTGGACGAGAAGGTGCGGCCAAGGTCCGGCACATAGACGCGGCCCGCCCAATGCCCCGGTGACTTGGCATGATAATCCTGCAGGAGTTTGGTCCCGATCAGCCTGGAGACCCCAGCGTCGGCGGCATCGGCAAGGGCGGTCGCGTTCGCCCAGCTCACCCAGCCGCACAGGCCGCCGTCGCAATCGCCCGTGGTAACGACCACCGTGCCGCGCGGATTGATCCAATGCCCGGCAATGGCGTTCTCGGCATGAGCCGGCGTGAAGGCGCCGATCATGGCGGCAACGGCTATCGCGAGCAGCTTAGCCATGAGGATTGACCCCGGCCGAGGTCATCGCGTCGAACAATAGTCCCGTGACCGCCGCGACATCCCAGTTCAGCTGATGACCGCCGGGAAGGCCATGACTGCGCAGATTAGGCAGGTGGAATCGGGGGCAGAGGCTTTGCGGTTCTTCCTTGCCGTAGACGCAGAGCAAGGGGAGCCAGCTGAGCGTGCGCGCGGTAGGCAGGGCATCATGCTCGGTCTCCCAGAAGCTCAGCACTTCGCTTGGCGATGCACGATACTCGACCGTCGCGCCGGGCACGAAGAGCGCGGCCAGCGCGATATCCCGACGCTGCGCCTCCGGCAGGTTGGCGAGGCCGACATGGAGCATATCCGCGCCAAAGGACTGGCCGATCAGCACCACGCGCCCTTGCGGGTTCACGGCGCGCGCCTGCGCCAGCGCCTGGGTGATGAGCGCAGCAGCCTCGGACGGGGTGCGGGTCTTGCGATAATAGGTCAGGCTGTTGACGCCAACCACCGGGATGCCGGCTGCTTCAAGGCGCTGCGCAATCCTTGGCCCCATGCCGACCCGAAAGCCCATGTCGCCGGAAAAGATGACCGCCACGGGCGCACCGGCGCGCGGATGGTAGCCGGCGGGGCGCAAAATCGTGAACGGGTCGCTGCCGAAATAGCCCAACCAGCCGAACGCCATGAGCACCAGCGCCATAAGGGCAACGAGCGTGATTGCCGTCTTCCGCATCCATCCTCCGCGCCTCGTCATGCTGCTCTCATGTCCATGATCGTCCGAGGGTATCCTCTGGCAGTGACAGCCGGTCAACGCGGTGGCCGCTTCATGAACTTCATGTCATGTGGCGGTCAGCCGCCCGCCATTCCCGATGGTCTAGGCGGGATGTCATGGGCCTCTCGAACCGCCTCCTCTATTTCTTTCTCGTTCCGCTGGCGGGCGCGCCGCCCTTGCTGTCCTCCCATCTCGTGCCACCGTCAGCCGCCGCGCCTCGCCATGCTACGCATGCCGGGTTCACGCTGGGCGAGGACAAGGCGGGCCGGATCGTCGTGACCAGCCTGCGGGATGGGCAGGCAGGGGGCGGGCCGATTGCGGTGGGCGATCAATTGCGCGCTGTGGATGGGCATGCAGTGCGAAGGCTCGGCGTGGCGCGGCACATGATCGACGATCCCGCCCATTGCGACATTCCGCTATCGCTGGCGCACGGCGCCGTGCGATATGAGGCCCGCGCTCGACGATGCGGCAAATAATGGCGCCAGGGACGGTGGAATGGGCAGAAAAATACTCCTGGTCGAAGATGATCGTGCGACGGCCGAGTTCATCTTGAAGGGGCTGGCCGAACATGGCCATGTCGGCGATCATAGCGCGGATGGGCGCGACGGCCTCTTCATGGCGACCGATGGCGGCTATGACGCGATCATTCTCGACCGGATGCTGCCGGGCATGGACGGTATGGCCGTGCTGGGCGCCCTGCGTGCTGCCGGCATCGAAACGCCGGTGATCCTGCTGACTGCGCTCGGCTCCGTAGATGACCGCGTGACGGGGTTGACGGCGGGTGCCGACGATTATCTGGTCAAACCCTTCGCCTTTGCCGAACTGCTCGCCCGGCTGGAACTGCTGATGCGCAAGCGCGGCCATGGTACATCGGTGGAGACGACGCTTGCCTGCAGCGATCTCCACATGGATCTGCTCAAGCGCACGGTGCAGCGCGGCGGTCGACGCGTCGAGCTTCAGCCGCGCGAGTTCCGGCTGCTCGAATATCTGATGCGCTACGCAGGGCAGGTCGTCACGCGCACGATGCTGCTCGAAGGCGTGTGGGATTATCATTTCGACCCTGGCACCAACGTCATCGACGTGCATGTCAGCCGCTTGCGCCGGAAAATCGATATTGAGGGCGATGTCCCCCTGATCCACACCGTGCGCGGCGCGGGCTACCGGCTGGGCGAATGAGTCGACCGGGTGCCGCATCCGGGGCGGGCCTGCGCTGGCTGCGCTCGTCGCATGTCCGCTTCATGGGCTGGATCTTGCTGCTGGAACTGGTGTTCGGCGCGGCGTTACTCGCCTCGGTCACGCAATTCGTGCGCGCCGACCTCGCGGCGGCCGACCGCAGCATCGCCGTTGAGGATCGCGACAGCCTGCTGATGATCGGCCGGGATGAAGGCGTGCAGGCGCTGAACCGGGCAATCGCCGAGCGAACTGCGGACGATAACGATGCCCTCATTCTGCTCGTGGATCGTAACGGGCGCAAAGTGGCTGGAAACCTCTCGGATTGGCCGCCCGATGTCACGGCCGAGGCGGGCTGGACGCGCGCCGAGCTTTACCGGCTGGGAGATGCAGAGCCGGCCCCGTTCGGCATCACCGCCGCGCGGCTGGGCGATGGGCGCCGCTTGCTCGTCGGCCGCCGCGCCGAGGCCAGCGATCAAATCCGCCAGACTGTTCACGAGGCCCTGCTGACCGCGCTGGCGCTTGCCCTGCCGCTCGCGCTCGCCGGCGCATGGTTCGTAGTGCAGATCATCGATCGCCGGATTGGGCACATCGCCGCGACGGCAGAGGGCGTAGGCGCAGGCGATATCGAGCAGCGCGTGCCGCTGCACGGTTCCGGGGACAGCTTCGACCGGCTGGGGGAGGCGATCAATGGGATGCTGGACAGGATCGGCAGCCTGATCGGCGAACTGCGCACCGTCACCGACAGCATGGCGCACGATCTGCGCTCGCCATTGACCCGCCTGCGCGCACGAATCGACCGGGCGCTGGAGACGGACGATCCGGCGGCAATGCGCACGGCCATCGAGGGCATCAGCCGCGAGGCGGACCAGCTGCTCGCCATGCTTACCACCGCGCTGGAGATCAGCCGCGCGGAAGCGGGCATCGGGCGCGAGCGCTTCCGGCCCACACTGCTGGGCGAGATGCTCGCCGATCTGGAAGACTTGTACGCGCCGCTGGTTGAGGAGCAAGGCCGCAGCCTTTCCATCGCAATCGAGCGGCCGGTCGAGGTCAGCGTCCATCGCGAATTGCTGGGTCAGGCGCTCGCCAACCTCCTCGACAATGCGCTCAAATATGGCGCGGGTGCGATGACGCTGTATCTGGATCGCGAGGTTGCAGACGTGATCATCGGTCTTGCCGATGAAGGGGCGGGCATCGCGCCGGATCGGGAAGCAGAAGCCTTGCGGCGCTTCGGTCGGCTGGATGCCGCGCGCGGGCAGGCTGGGGCAGGCCTTGGATTATCGCTCGTCGCGGCCGTGGCGCGCATGCATGGCGGTCAGGTCCGTTTCACCCGCCGCCATGGTCTGTTCGCGGTTGAAATTCTCATCGGCGTGGGAGGCTGAGCGGCCTTCGGTCTGCTTCCGCTGCCGACAGGATCAAGCCTGTCTCCATGAAGCGGTCGACCGGAGCCATGCGGGCAAGGGGGAGGGACGGCATGGCTCCGGTGACGGGGGATCACTTCTTGACGGTCGTGCTCTTGGCCGGAGCGGCGAGCGATGCAGTCGTCGTGCTCTTGGCCGGCTTGGCGGGCTTGGCCACCTTGTGATGGCTTTCCTTCGCCGGTGCCGTCTTGGCCGAAGCGACAACCGGCGTGGCGATGGCTGCGAGGGATGCCAGGCCGGCAATGATCAGGCGACGGTTCATGAGGGTATCTCCTTCAACAAGCGACCCTTCGTGGATCGCAAGCCCCTTATGGCCCCCAGCACCGAACCGGAGCATGGCGCCTGCATGAACTTTTGGACATGTGGGGAATCGGGGTGGCGCACGATCCATTGCCGCCAAAGACTAGCGACCGGAAGAGGAAGCCCGCGTGAGAAGATTTGGCGGACAGGGTGGGATTCGAACCCACGGTGAGCTTCCACCCACGGCGGTTTTCAAGACCGCTGCCTTAAACCACTCGGCCACCTGTCCGTTGCTCCGCGCCCTAGTCGAAACTGTTCGGCAAAGGAAGCCCGCGCGAGCGAGGCATTGTTGCGCGGGCGGTTCGTCGCAGGGGCGATGCGCCCAATTGCGGAGGCTTGCCTTGCGCGTCCTGCGTCAACTCTGCCAATATGCGCGGATGACAATGCATTCGCTTCGCCGCCGGCTGTTGCCGCTTTGCGGTTTCGCTCTCGGTCTTTCCCTCGCCGCGCAGGCCCCCGCCGTGGCGCAGGCACTGCCCTCGTCGAACGATCCGGTCGATGCGCAGACGGCGGCCGGGTTCACGGGTTATCTGCAAAGTCTGCGTGGCAAGGCGCGGACGCAAGGCGTGAGCGATGCGACTTTCGACCGGGCGATTGCCGGGCTGAGCTTCAACCCGCGCGTCGCGGCGCTGGATCGCGGCAATCTGCCGACAGCCGACAATGCCCAGATTCCCGATTTCGAGCCCTATCGCCAGCGCCACATCGATGCGCGGAAGATTGCCCGCGGCCGCGCGGTCTACAATGCCAATCGCGCGCTGCTGGTGGCGATCGAGCGTGATACGGGCGTGCCGGAGGAGATCATGGTCGCGATTTACGGCCATGAGACGAATTACGGCACGATCAGCGGCGATTTCGACCTGCTGCGCTCGCTGGCGACGCTCGCTTATGAAGGGCGCCGGCGCGCGCTGTTCGAGCCGGAACTGCTGGCCGTGATGTCTATGATGCAACGCGGCGTTCCGCGTGAGCGGCTGGTCGGCAGCTATGCCGGCGCGTTTGGCTATCCGCAGTTCCTGCCTAGCGTCTATCTGCGCGATGCGGTGGATGCCGATGGTGACGGGACGCCCAATATCTGGTCGAGCGAGCCCGATGCGCTGGCCTCCATCGCCAATTATTTCCAGCGCGCCGGCTGGCGCAAAGGCGAGCCCTGGGGCGTCGCGGTGCGGCTGCCGACCGGATTCGACCGTCGGCGGATCACCAGCACGCTCAATCCCACTCGCTGCCCGCGCGTGTTCGGTCGTCACAGTCGCTGGCTCTCGATGCGCGAGTGGCAGGCGCTCGGAATCATGCCGGAGGGCGGCTCCTGGCCGGATGGCAGTATTCAGGCGACGCTGATCGAGCCGGATGGCCCGGGCAAGACGGCCTATCTGCTCACCGGCAATTACCGCGTAATCCTCGACTACAACTGCTCGAACTTCTACGCGCTGTCCGTCGGCCTGCTGGCCGATGCGGTGCGGCCTTGATCCGGGGCTAGGCAGAGCCATGGCGGATGGCTAAGGACGAAGCGAAGCCGCGATGCCCGCAGGGCGCGCGATGACCTGTCAACGACCGGATTTTCCCATGCGCGCACTTCTGCCGATTGCCCTCGTCCTGCCGCTCTTCCTGTCCGCCGCGCAGGCGAACACGCCAAGCTACACCTCCGAGGCCTCCGTCGCCTATATGGTCGATCTGTCGTCCGGCCGGGTGCTGTTCGATAAGGATGCGGACCGGCGGATGCCGCCGGCATCCATGGCCAAGATGATGACCGCGCATGTGGCGTTCAATCTCATCAAGCAGGGCAAGCTGCGGCTCGACCAGAAGTTCACCGTCCGTCCGGAAACCTGGCGTAAGTGGCATAGCCAGGGCTCGACCATGTTCCTCTCCGTCAATGAGGAGGTCTCGGTCGAGAACCTGTTGCACGGCATCGTCACGCTCTCGGGCAATGATGCCTGCGTGGTGCTGGCCGAGGGCATCGCCGGATCGGAAGAGGCCTTCACCGACCTCATGAATGCCGAAGCCAAGCGGCTGGGCATGACCAACAGCCATTTTGCGAACACCACCGGTTGGCCCGACGAAGGCCGCACCTACACCACCGCGCGCGATCTTGCGACGCTCGCCCGCAACACGCTGGAAGAGACGCCGGACCTCTACAAGCAGTTCTACACGGTCAAATCCTTCACTTGGGGCCAGACCATGGGCGGATCGGAGATCAGCCAGGCCAATCGCAACCCGATTCTCGGGCGTGTGGATGGCGCGGATGGCCTCAAGACCGGCCATACCGAGGAGGCGGGCTACGGCTTCACCGGCTCGGCCCAGCAGAATGGTCGCCGTCTTGTGATGGTCGTCGCGGGCCTCACTAGCTTCAATGGCCGCGTGGAGGAATCCGTGCGCTTCATGGACTGGGGCTTCAAGGCCTGGCGGTCCAAGCCGCTGGCCAAGAAGGGCGTTACGCTGGGGCAGGCGCAGGTCCAGGGCGGCTGGGCACGCTCGGTCGATCTGGTGACGCCGCGCGATCTCGTCGCGACCGTGCCGATTGCGGCGGCGAATGGCGAGATCAAGGCGCGGGTCGTCTATCGCGGCCCAATCAAGGCGCCGATCGCGCAGGGGCAGGAGATTGCTCATCTGGTGGTGGATGCCGGGGACGGCACTACGCAGACCCTGCCGCTTGTAGCCAAGGAAGCTGTCGCAGAAGGCGGCTTCTTCGCGCGCCTGTGGAACGGCTTCCTCTCCTTCTTTAGCTGAGTACCGACATGACGCGCGGCCGCTTCATCACGCTGGAAGGCGGCGAGGGCGTCGGCAAGTCCACGCAGGCCCGTCTGCTCGCGGAGGCGCTTGAGGCGCGCGGCATCCAGACAGTGCTGACCCGCGAGCCCGGTGGCAGCGAGGGGGCCGAGGCCATTCGCGGCCTCCTGCTCTCCGGTGCGGCGGATCGCTGGAGCGTGCGCGCCGAGGCGCTGCTGTTCGCTGCGGCCCGGGCCGATCATGCCGAGCGCACCATTCTGCCGGCCGTGGAGGCCGGCAAATGGGTGATCTGTGACCGTTTTCTGGACAGCAGCCGTGCCTATCAGGGCGTGGGCGGCGTGCTGAGCGACGAGGACATTCTGACGCTCCACCGCATCGGCTCGGGCGGGCTGTTGCCGGATCGCACCCTGCTGCTCGCCCTGCCGCTCGATGAGAGCAGCGAACGGGCCGGCGCGCGGGATGCCGGGGCGGTGGATCGGATCGGCGGGCGCGATGCTGGGTTTCATCGCGATGTCGCCGAGTCATTTCGCCGGTTCGCAGCCGCTGAACCCGCGCGTTTCCGGGAAATTGATGCCAGCGGATCGATGGAGACGGTGCGCGACCGGCTGCTGGCCGCGCTCGCCGACTGGCTGCGATGACGCGCTGGCTCGGCCATGACGAGCAGATCGCGACGCTGATCGAGGCCAGCGCGACGACCCGGCTCCATCATGGCTGGATCTTCGCCGGGCCGCGGGGGCTGGGCAAGGCCGGGATCGCCTATGATTTCGCCCGGCGGCTGCTGGTCAGCGGCGCGGGACGTCCCGTCCCGTCGGATCGGCTCGCACCGGACCCCACAGACCCGGCGATGCGCCTGTTCGATGGCGGCGCCCATCCCGATTTCATGCGGCTCGAACGACTTGAGCGCGACAGCAAGACTGACAGCGGCGCACTCGCCCGCAACATCACCGTCGATCAGGTGCGCAGCCTCTCGCGTCTGCTGCATAGCGCGCCCTCCATGGGCAGCCGGCGTGTTGTGCTGATCGACAGCGCGGATGATCTGGAGGCGGGCGCTGCCAACGCCCTCCTCAAGAGCCTGGAAGAGCCGCCGACGGGTGCGATCTTCGTGCTCGTGGCGCATCGGCCCGGTCGCTTGCTGCCCACTATCCGCTCCCGCTGCCGGGTGCTCCGCTTTGCGCCGCTGGATGATGCGAGCATGGCACAGGCGCTGGCGACCGCGCTGCCGGAGGTGCCAGAGCCTGAGCGCGCCGCGCTGGCGGCGAGTGCCGAGGGGGCACCGGGGCAAGCGATCGCCAATCGCGATCTGGATCTGCCCGGGCTGGAGCACGCACTCGATGCCATCGCGCAGGGTGGACGCGGTGGGGAGGGCGCCCGCGCCGGCCTGATGAGCGCGCTCTCGGGGGTGGCGGCTCGCCCCCGCCTCGAAGCCTTTGTCGATCTTGTGCCGCGCTACATCGCCCGCCGTCTGCGGGGTGCGCCCGCGTCCAGGCTCGGTCCTGGCATCGCCGCCTATGAAGAAGCCCAGCGCCTCGGCGCCGGCGCTGTCACCCCGCTGCAGCTCGAGCCCGGCGCGCTGGTCTACACCCTGTGCGAGACCGTGGCGCGCGTCGGGCGATAGAGGTGTTCGCTGGCCTTTCTGAATAGGTGCTCCTGCGAAGACAGGAGCCCAGGGCACAACTGACGAACCTAGCCGCCCCAGGCTCCTGCCTTCGCAGGAGCGCATCCAAGCGTACATCATCGGCTGCCCAGCAGGAAAATCACCACATTGCCAAAATCGCGCTATACCCCTCGCGAACGGCAAGTGGGGGACTGACAGGATGGCGAGCGAGCACAGGCAAACCCGAGATGCGCCCGACTTGCCTTCCACACCGATAGACGAAACCCCGCCCGTCGGACTGGAGCGCTGGAAACGGCTCGGCCCCGGCATCGTCGTGGCCGCGACCGGCGTCGGCGCGGGCGATCTCGTCGCCACGCTCGTTGCCGGCGCGCGCTTTGGCTATGCGTTGCTCTGGGCCGCCGTCATCGGCTGCATCATTAAGATCGCGCTGGCCGAGGCGACCGGGCGCTATCATCTCGCCACCGGATCGACGATGCTGCAAGGCTGGCGGTCGCTCGGCCATTGGACGAGCTGGTACTTCGGCATCTACATCCTGATCTGGGGCTTCGTGTATGGCGGCACGGCGATGAGCGCGACCGCGCTGCCGCTCGCCGCGATGTTCCCCGGCCTGCTACCGTTCTGGGCTTGGGGGATGCTGTCTGGCCTTGCCGGCGCGCTGTTCGTCCTGTTCAATCGCTATGCGGTGTTCGAGGCCGTGATGAAGCTGCTGATCGGCGTCATGTTCGTCGTCGTTGTCGGGCTTGCGATCCTCGTCATGCCCGATCTCGACGCAGCACTGATCGGCCTCGCGCCCACGCTGCCGGAGGGCTCGGCCATCTATACGCTGGGCCTCATCGGCGGCGTCGGCGGCACGATCACGCTCGCGGCCTATGGCTATTGGGTCAACGCCAAGGGTTGGCGCTCCCCAGCCTGGATCCCGATGATGCGGTTCGACAATCGCGTGGCCTATATCGCGACCGGCATCTTCGTCATCGCGATGCTCATCGTCGGTGCCGAACTGCTCTACACCGCGCAGATCGCGCTTTCCGGTGGCGACCGGGGCCTGCTCGATCTGGGCGCGGTGCTGGAGGCGCGCTTCGGGCGTACCGTGGCGACCTTGTTCCTCATCGGGTTCGCGGCGACGACCTTTTCGTCGGTGCTCGGCGTCTGGCAAGGCGTATCGCTGCTGTTTGCGGATTTCGTCCGCAGTATCCGGGCGGAACGGGCACGGGAGATTGCGGTGCATGATCCGGCCATAGCGGCCACGCTGGACCGGACGCCGGCCTTCCGCTTCTACGTCCTCTGGCTCACCTTCCCGCCCATGCTCCTGCTGTTTCTGGGCCAGCCTTTTGCGCTCATCATTGCTTATGGCGCGTTCGGTGCCTTCTTCATGCCCTTCCTCGCCGTCACGCTCATGTGGCTGCTCAATTCGAAGGCAGTGCCCGCGCAATGGCGCTCGGGCTGGTGGTCTAACCTGATGCTCGGCCTGGCCTCGCTGCTCTTTGCGGTGCTGTGCGTGGATCAGATCCGCTCGCTGTTGTAAGTCACCCTTTCCGCGGGGCGCCGCGCTGCGAGGTCGGAGAGGAGTCTAGGCATCCTCCCTGTACCCCGCTAGAGAAGCCGCAAGCGAAAGCCGCGCCTCAGACGGCCCTTATCCAGCAGGACATCATGCCCAAACCCTTAACCATTACCACGGCGATCAGTTACCCCAATGGCCGCCCTCATATCGGCCATGCCTATGAAGCAATCGCGACGGACGCCTTCGCCCGCGCGGCCCGGATGATGGGGCGGGACGTGTTCTTCCAGACAGGCACCGACGAGCATGGCCTCAAAATGGCGCAGGCCGCCCGTGCGCGCGGCGTTGAGCCTGTCGCGCTGGCCGATGAGATGTCAGGCTATTTCAGGGAGATGGATGATCTTTTGAACATCAGCTATGATCGCTTTATCCGCACCAGCGAGCCGGCCCATCATGTCGCAAGCCAGGCCATTTGGCAGGCGATGGTCGACAATGGCGACCTGTATCTCGATCGCTATGAAGGCTGGTACTCGGTCCGCGATGAGGCCTATTATGATGAAAGCGAGCTAAGCCTCAGCGATGGCGGGGAAAAGCTCTCCCCGCAGGGCACGCCGGTGGAATGGACCGTGGAGGAGAGCTGGTTCTTCCGCCTCTCGGCCTATCAGGACCGTCTGTTGGCGCTCTACCGCGATCAGCCGGACTTCATTCAGCCCGAAAGCCGCCGCAACGAGATCCTCCGTTTCGTCGAGGGCGGGCTGCGCGATTTGTCTGTCTCGCGCACCAGCTTCGATTGGGGCGTGAAGGTCCCCGGCTCGCCGGATCACGTCATGTATGTGTGGGTGGATGCGCTCACAAACTATCTCACAGGTTGCGGCTATCCCTCTGATCCAGAACGCATGGCGCGCTACTGGGCGGAAGGGGGCGACATCGTCCACATCATCGGCAAGGATATCGTACGCTTCCACACGGTCTACTGGCCGGCTTTCCTGATGAGCGCGAAACTGCCTTTGCCGAAAACGGTGTTCGGCCACGGCTTCCTGCTCAACCGCGGCGAGAAGATGTCCAAGTCACTGGGGAATGTTGCCGATCCGGTCGAGCTGGCCGAGGCCTTCGGCGTCGATCCGCTGCGCTACTTCCTGCTGGCCGAGGTCGGCTTCGGCAATGATGGCAGCTATAGCGCGGAAGCCATTGTTCATAAATCGAATACCGAGCTTGGCAACGCCTTCGGCAATCTCGCCCAGCGCGTGCTGAGCTTCATTGCCAAGAACCTGGAAGGCCGTGTGCCCACACCGGCACCCAATGCCGATGATGAGGCCTTGCTGGCGCAGGTGCGGCAGATTGCCATGCAGGATGTTCCCGGCGCATTCGAGCGCTTCGCCCCGCACGAGGCGATCCAGGCCTGGCTGCGCGCGGCCTATGCCTGCAATGCCTATGTCGATGCGCAGGCCCCTTGGGCGCTCCGCAAGACCGATCCGGCCCGTATGGAGGCCGTGCTGGCGACGCTCTATGTCTGCATTGCGACGCTGGCTGTCTCCGCACTGCCGGTCATCCCGCGCAGCGCAGAGGAACTGCTCGACCGCATGGGGCTGCCTCAGGATGCGCGCACGTTCAGCGCCATCGGCACGGACTGGTACACGCCGCTGCGCGCGAGCGGCCATGTCGTCGGCCCGCAGCAGCCGCTCTTCCCCCGCCTTGAACCCCCCGCAGCGGAAGCCTGATGCTCGTCGATAGCCATTGTCACCTCAATTATGAGGGGCTGGTCGAGGATCAGCCCGCTGTCCTCGCCCGTGCGCGTGCGGCGGGGGTGGGCACGATGCTCAACATCTCCACCCGCGAGCGGGAGTGGGCCGCGATTATCGGACTGGCCGAGCGCGAGGCGGACGTCTGGGCGAGCGTCGGCATTCATCCGCATGAGGCGGACAGCCATGCCCATGTCGATACCGCCAAGCTTGTGGCCGCTGCGGCCAATCCCCGTGTCGTCGGTATCGGCGAGACCGGGCTGGATTATTATTACGACCATAGCGATCGCGTCCAGCAGCAGACGAGCTTTCGCGCCCATATCGCCGCCGCGCGCGAGACCGGTCTGCCGATCATCATCCATACCCGCGATGCCGAGGCGGACACCGCGGCCATTCTGCGGGACGAGATGGGGCAGGGGACATTCACCGGAGTGATCCACTGCTTCACCGCCAGCGATGCCTTTGCCGACATCGCACTGGACCTCGGCCTGTTCATCAGTATTTCCGGGATCGTGACCTTCAAGAACGCCAAGGCTTTGCAGCAGACGGCGGCGCGCATTCCGGCCGACCGTTTGCTGGTCGAGACGGACTCGCCCTTCCTCGCGCCGGTGCCGCACCGCGGACGGCCCTGCGAACCGGCGTTCGTCGCCGATACCGCGCGCTTCCTGGCCAATCTTCGTGGCGAGCCTCTGGAGGCGCTGACGCAGGCAACGACGCACAACTTCTTCGCCCTGTTCTCCCGCGCCGCGCCGGTCGCGTGACGCCATGACGCTCAAGCTGGTCATGTTGGGGAGCGGCACTTCCTCGGGCGTTCCGCGTATCGGCAATGATTGGGGGCAGTGCGATCCCGCCGAGCCGCGCAATCGCCGCACCCGCGTCTCGATCCTTGTCGAGAGTGCGACCACGCGGTTGCTGGTCGACACCTCCCCGGATTTCCGCGCGCAGATGCTGGCGGCCGATGTCGTGCATCTGGATGCCGTCTTCTGGACCCACGACCATGCCGATCACTGCCACGGCATCGATGATCTGCGGCAGATCATGCATCATCGTGGCACCCCTGTACCCGGCTATGGTCACAAGGCGACCATGGCGGCGTTGCGCAGCCGCTTCGACTATGCGTTCGATGGGCGCGAGGGGTATCGCGCGACCATCGCGGGCCATGACCTGCCCGACGAGGGGGTGACGGTGGGCGACATCGCGGTCACCCATGTCGATCAGCCCCATGGCTTCATCTCCTCGAGCGGCTTCCGATTCTCCTGCGGCGGCCGGTCGCTGGCCTACGCCACGGATTTTCACGAGATGACCGATGCGATGGTCTCGCTCTATGCGGGCGTGGATTGTCTCGTCATCGATGCGCTGCGCGAGCGGCCGCACCCGACCCACGCCCATCTGGCTCTGACGCTGGAGGCGATCGCGCGGATACGCCCAGGCCGCGCCATCCTCACCCACATGGATAACAGCATGGACTATGCCCGTCTGCGCGCCATGCTTCCCGAAGGCGTCGAGCCCGGCTACGATGGTCTGACCGCCCTGATCTGATCTCCCTTCGCGGGCGTCCGTTCCAGCAGGAGAGTTGGCCATGGCCGATATGATTGCCCAAAGCCTCTGGTTCGTCCTGGCCTTCGTCCTTGTCGGCAGCAGCCTGGCCCTGCGCCGCCTCCCGCTCCACCATCTGGTGAAGATGATCCTCATCTGGATCGCCATTTTCGCCGCTGTCTGGATCGTCGTTCTGGCCTTCCGCGGCCTCTCTGGCTGACCCCGACACAATATTTTGCATCAATCCCATCTTATCTGTTCGAGGCTGTTGACACCCCCGAACAGCCCCCCTAAAGCGCCGGTCCTACCCCGTGCCCAGATGGCGGAATTGGTAGACGCACCAGCTTCAGGTGCTGGCGATCGCAAGGTCGTGGAGGTTCGAGTCCTCTTCTGGGCACCATTTTTCTGACACCCCCAAATAGCGATGATTTCGCTCTTCCCGCGCTCGGGAAGGGGTTTGGTGGCTGCGTCTTTTCCCCTTGTAGCCGGCTCCCTGACACCACACGAATTTTGCGGTCGCGAGCCATACATGCGCACATGCGATCATCGCAGGTCGATAATCTATGTTGGGAGATCAAGGGCTTTTCCAAGCCTGCCCAGCCGGGAAGGCTGGTGACCCCTACGGGAGGGGTCCCCAACAATCTTCCGATAGAAAAATCAACAACTTATTGACCGCCGGATAAGCCCAAAACTACGTCCGTGTACTACCCATTTGGAGTACCGGGCATGGGCACGGTGCCAGCGCTGCCCGGACCTGTAAAGGCGAAAACCGTCTCGACCTGCGTGGCGGTTCTCACCGCTGAGTGGTGAGGTGTTCCGGGTATGTCCTACATGCGACCGATCAATGCCAACCATAGATCGTGATCATGCAACCCCAAATAGCAATCGGCGACTCCCCCGACCACGAGAAGGCCGGTGCCAGTCAGCAAGCCAGCCTGTCCGCTGTGCGCCTGACATTTCCATCGCCTCCATGGCGGTCGCGCCGACCGATCTCCAAGACTCGCATTAACGGCGCGCGCCAAGTCGCTGAACGGGAGCTGCGTGGAGAATTTATTCGCAGACAATTCGCTATATGTTGTCTACAAATGGCCGAAATGAGCTATTCATAATATTCTAGCCGGGTTTTAGCCGTGTAAATACCCCTTGCGCGCCTATTTCCAAGTGCCTACTTCGCCTCCATCAGAAATCCTGGAGGTGCCGGTGCCGTTCGAATATTCTCCCGCAGATCTCTCCGAAATTCGCGACCTGCTCGGCCGCCATGGCGCGACAGAGGCGCTGATCAAGCCGCTGAGCAAGAACCACAACGACAAGAACCAGATCTACTCCGGTGCTGATTTCGCACCCGTCTATCCCATGTTCGACGTGACATTCTCACTCCGGGGATCGTCTGCAAGCCGCAGGAAGGGAGCCAACACGAAGGGGGCGGCGATTCCAGAGGCGATTTTCAGTCACTTTGCCTGGATCGATACAACTGGCCGGGAGGTCGCCGCCCGAGACGTGCGGATGATCATCTACCCTCAGTATCCGGAGACGCGGCTGAGTGGATTCAAGACAGTCGAGAACACCATGCCGGAAGCCATGTCGGTGGCGTTTACGAAGGCGCATCCGCACATACCCCGGTATCTGGTTCTGGGACGCCGGGGCTTGGGCGAGGTCATTGCGGTCCTGGTTGCCGATCCCAAGCCGCAGTTCATCAGCGATGTCGCCGCCCTGCCTTCAGCACAGGGTTCGCGAGTGTGGCGGCATCTGCGGCTACGGTCGACCGCGCCTGAGCGCCTCACTGCTATGCTTGCGGTAGCCGCCGGGCGACCGCTGCCCGGCAGTCGGCTGGATACGTCGGGAGGCACTCTTGCTTTCAACGGAACTCAGGTGTGCGGCTACACCCTGGAGCATGCGCTCGGGATCATTCCGAACAGTGACAAGAATGGCGATTTCGAGGGAATTGAGCTCAAGACCCACACTCAGAAGAAGGTGACCCTGTTCACGCCGGAGCCCGATATGGGGGTTTATGCGCAAGATTTTGCGAAGTTCATGCAAACTTGGGGCTACCCTGATGAAAACGGCAATCTGCGGGTTACCGGCGTCCATCGCGTAGGGGTGCGATGCGACAAGAGCGGCCTGACTCTCCGAATCATGAACCATGTCCGAGGCGTCTCGCTTGCAGCCAGCGCCGACGATGACGTGCATCTTGGCCTGTTCGATGACGAGGATTGTTTGGCGGCGGGATGGTCGTTGGAGCGGATGCTCAACTCCTGGACATCCAAGCACAACGAGGCTGTCTACATCCCCGCCACGAAAGTGAAGTCCAGCGATCCGGAGTTGCTGAAAATGGGGCACCAGCACATCATCCAGTTTTCCCGGCAGGTGATGTGGTGCCGGGAGACCTCGGCCGAGCGACTGTTCGAGGCGCTGTACAACGGCACGCTGTTTCTCGATCCGGCACCTAAGTACTGTCCCGGCAATCCCCGGCTCAACAAACGGCGTTCACAATGGCGCGTCAACGACATCGCCGAGGCCGCAAAGGATTTGTACCGGGATGTGCGCACAATTTCCCTTGATGCACACTGAATTGATCCCTGATCGCCCGGTTGGGCTTGCTGCCGCAGCCCGGGCGCTTGGGCGCTTCGCATGACAGGTAACCGCTGCCACCCCTGAAATCAGATCGAAATCCAGCCAAGAACAAAAAGTGAACTATTTTTGAAACAGGACTTGTTATCTGGGATGAAGGACGACACTGTGTCGTAAATTGTCCCAGAGGAAAATATGCTTAACGAATTTGCTGCTCTTCGCGTCCGCGCCGGCCTGTCGGTCGATGAACTCGCCCTCATGACCGGTTACAGCGGGCGTCAGGTACAGCGCTGGGAAGCAGGTGAGGGTAAGCCGCGCGAGGCCGCAATCGGGCTACTTCGTTCCATGGCTCGCGAGACCATTAATCAGCCTGCCACCCGGTTCAACTTCATTGACCTGTTTGCCGGGATTGGAGGGATTCGCAAAGGCTTTGACGCAATAGGAGGACATTGCGTGTTCACCTCCGAGTGGAACAAATATGCCCAGCAGACTTACGCCGCCAATTTCCGGGACAATCATCCGCCGCATGGCGATATCACGACCATTGGCATCGATGAGATCCCAGACCACGACGTTCTGCTTGCAGGCTTCCCGTGCCAGCCTTTTTCGATCGCAGGCGTATCCAAGAAGAACTCCCTGGGCCGCAAGCATGGATTTCTGGATGAGACTCAGGGCACGCTGTTTTTCGATGTCGCGCGCATTCTGAAAGCAAAGCGACCGGCGGCGTTTCTGCTTGAGAACGTCAAGAACCTGACCAGTCATGACAAGGGGCGTACCTTTGAGGTGATCCTCAAGACCCTGACCGAAGAGCTCGGCTACAAGGTCTGGCACAGGGTCATCGACGCACAGCACTTCGTTCCGCAGCACCGCGAACGCATTGTCATCGTTGGCTTCCGGGAGAATGTTGCATTCGGATGGGATGACCTGAAGCTTCCTGTCCGGGGTAGCGTGCGCCTGAAGAGCATTCTGCATCCGCAGGATGGATCAGAGAAGGCAGAAGCACCTTATACCTTGGGCCCCGATGCCATTGTGAACGGCAAATATACGCTGACTGACAAGCTCTGGCAGTATCTTCAGGGGTATGCCGATAAGCACAAAGCGGCGGGAAATGGCTTTGGCTTCGGTCTCGTGACGCCGGACGATGTCGCTCGCACGCTTTCCGCCCGCTACTATAAGGACGGATCCGAAATCCTCGTTAGTCAGGGCAAAAAGCGTAATCCGCGCCGCCTTACGCCGCGGGAATGCGCCCGCTTGATGGGCTATGGCGATGACTTCCGTATCCCCGTGTCAGATACCCAAGCTTACAAGCAGTTCGGCAATTCCGTGGCGGTGCCCGTTTTCGAGGCCGTCGCGCGGATTATGCAGCCCCATATCCAGGCGCTGGTCGAACCGGCATTGCCGCGCGAAGCTGCCTGAGGTGTGGCTGACGTTCACGATGCAGCGACCCGCAGCCGGAATATGTCTGCCATCAAAAGCAGTCATACAAAGCCGGAACTGCTGATCCGCAAAGCATTGCATGCGGCCGGTCTGCGTTACCGTCTTCACGCGAAACAACTGCCGGGCAAACCTGACCTCGTCTTCCCCCGCCATAAAGCGGCCGTGTTCGTGCATGGCTGCTTCTGGCATCAGCATGACTGCCATTTGTTCAAATGGCCAGCCACGCGGGTGGATTTCTGGCGTGAGAAGATCGGCCGCAATGTCGCCAACGACGAGCGGGTCACCGGCGCGCTGCTAGACGCTGGCTGGCGTGTAGCGACGGTGTGGGAATGTGCGCTCAAAGGCCGGACGAGAAGTGATTTTGGGGAAGTGATGCGGCGTCTGATCGTCTGGATACAGTCTAACGACCAAATGATCACGATCAGGGGGGAATAGAAAACAGCTGGCCCGCTTCTGGTAATCGGAGGCATTTCGATTCGAAAGGGCAAGCTTCCTAAAAGGTTCACCAGAGATTTACCGATATTCTCGATATACAGCGGAATGACGGTAGGAGAGATGAGCTTGAGTAAAACGAAAATTCGCGACGCCTACGGCAACTCCGCGCCCTCGGGCTATTCAATTGACTTCTTCAGACATGCGGGAGTGCAGGGATCAGAAGCTTTTCTGGCTAGCCCCTTCGTATCTACATATGAACCCGTCAGGCTCCTCACTGTACAGAACTGTAAGGTCAACTTGCTCGTTCGACTATGCTCCATCACGACGCCGGCAGCGCTACGCCAGATGCTCAAAGATCCGTTGGTGAGTGTTCGATACTATACTAGCCGAGAATTTCACGCAAAGCTGTATATCGTCGGGAACGTCGCGATGGTCGGTTCCGCAAATCTCACCGACGCCGGCTTGATGCGAAACCGAGAGGTATCCGTGGTGCTTCATAAGGGAAGAGACACCGGTTTCGATGAACTGCCTGGTCTTTTTAATCTATTCTGGGATCGCGCGGACGTCTTCACCGAAGAACTCTGCACGCAATACGAACTAGCGTTTCGTACTGTTGGAAATCCCGTCGAAGACTCCGATTTTCAGAAGCACATTGAACGCTTTGTCCCTCCTGCTTCGCCGCCAAGTGCGAAAGTCGGCAGTGACTTGGTTTCGAAGAAGCGGTCTTTCCTTCAGGCATTGCGCCGCAAGTATGAGGAGGAATTGATTCCAGCCTTTCAGGAAGTGCGAGATATCTTCGCGGCGGATGGCCGGCGGCGATCAGAGTTCCGCGAGGGAGATCCAGACATTGAGATTGGCCGCTTTCTCGGCTGGCTGCGTGTGACCCATGCGCCTGCCGACACATGGCACTCGACGCCCCTGACAGATCGCGAAGAACGGGGGCAACGTATCCGCCATTGGCTGGATATTTGGTTTGCCCAGGCGGAAACGGATGCTGGCGACATGGTTCGGGCCGATAGCGAGGTCGGCAACATTCAGCGCCTACGGGCAACATTGAGGTCTCCTGCTTCAATTGAGGCCGCGGAATATGATGAGATTTTTGACGCGCTGAGCGGCGTGCACGCGTTCAACGAACGCCTACGGTTCGTTGCAGGCGGCTTACGAGGCCTACGGCCGGAATTTCTTGCCCAAAATGGACTTCTCAGCATCAAGGAAACACTGACCTACCTTTTGCATGGCAACGGCACTCAACTCGAGCGCGCCTATGACTGCCTATTCGACGAAAACAGATCCTTGAGCGGCTTCGGTGAAGCCTGCATCATGGAGTTAATTGGTTGGATGGATACGGAACGACCGCCAATTAATGGCCGCACAATCAAGTCTCTGCGCTTTCTAGGCTTTGACGTGAAGGATTAAGATAGCTGACCAGGCCCACCTCAGTGAGTTAGCGATTTTCGAGATGGCTCAGGCCCACCTGGGATCCACTTTCGATCCTAAATTCCGTAGATAATCGATGCATAGCGGCGCACATCGTCGGGCGTCGCGTCGATGATCGCCTGAAGGTAGGCTATAAATTCTTCCCGGGAATTCAGGCTAAAGATCTTTGCCCGATATTTGAGCGCCCCCAGACATCGCTTGTCTTGAAGCAGTTGGGCGCACTCGATGTCGACAAACATTGCATCAACGTACGGTGCGTAGGAGGCAATCGCGGAAACGTCATTCAAGAAGCCTGCGGACGGCTTCTTTTTACGCCCATGAGCAAATTGGTCTGCGAGCGCCGCCAGCATGTAGGCCAGAATTTTTCCGTTAGGCTGCTCCTTGTTGCCATCCCAATCCCAAAATGCTCGCACGCGCGCTGTCAGTTCGCCGTCGGGCACACCGGCCCCCTTAAACAGCTCTCGGACGTATTGAAGCTCCCGGAACGCGGAGCCGTAGAAGAGTTCCGCCATCGCCATTAAATCGTGATTTTCGAGGCCTTTTTCAAATCTGCGTTGGGCCTCTCTAAGTCCTTCCAACCGACTTTCGTGATAGGCGTTCAACTCTTGCTTCAGGACGTCATCAAAACCCATTCCCTTGGCTATCCAGCGGTCTATGAGTTCGGACATCGCGAAGCCCGTCTTATCGCGTTGCTCTCTCGTTTCAGGCGCGAACCCGCTCCAGTCGAAGGGAACGCTGATCCTAATGTCGTTGAGCCATTCGTTGCGCTCATCATCGAGGATGTCATCGACGTCGAACTCCAAGCTTGGTCCTGCGCCACTCGCAAACGCCTCGGCAAATACCTCCATCTGATCGAGCTGGATTTCGTTCGTGCTGATGAAACTGATATCCCCTCCGATATGCTCTTGGGTGTCCCGTAACGCCTCGGCAAAGGGGCTAACGATCGTTTCGTCGTGGTGGACGTTTGAGTGTGGAAGAATGACTTGTTGGAGAAGGACCGCCTCGTTGATCAGGTCCGAGACTTTTGACCAAAATGCTGTGTGTTTGTCCTCACGCCGGGTTCGGGCACGAAGTTTGTGGAGTTCGCTGAAGCCGAATTGATCGAGATAGATGACCTTCTTTTCCAGTTCTGGCAAAATCTCGCTGTAGCTATACCGGCACTTCGTGCATCGCCAGCGCAAGGTATCGCCGCCTGCTGAAAGTATGCCCAAGCCTTCCGCCTCTTGGCATTTCGGACACTTCGAAAAGGGGGCGCGCTCCCATGTGAAAGGCTTCTTAGGTTTATCGATCATGCTGCCGAATATAGCCCATGCTCGGTGAGGATATATGCGGAAACTTAGCTGAGATCGAGCAATCGAGCGTGGATCCCGCGTGGAAAGCTCGGATCGTCGGCCGCGACGAAAGGTTAGCTTTGCGCTGACTTCAAACGTGCGATCGCTTCTTACGGCCGCCGATGAGCTGCCGTTCGTTCAGCCGTTGGACCGGGATGGATTATAAGTTAAATCTCCGGGAACCTGCGGGGTCCAGAGGTGCACAGGTGTTCGCGGGGGCGGTATCGGGGCCGTTGCGGACTGACGGGATTGGGCGATTGATGGCAAAAAGCGGTTTAGCCCAAGCATCTTGGCAACTACCTTTTCGCCCCGACGGCCGCTACGCGTCTCATGGCAGACCGCAGATCGAGCCGGTGAACGCGCTCCTCACAATACGATTCCGGGCCGGAATGGACCACGAACTGCTCGTCGATACCCAACAGGGCGCACGCCCGAAAGAAGCCCGGCTCAGCCCGTTTCGTCGGCCCGACCTTGAATTCGATCGCGATCCGCCGACCGGCCTGCGCGGGAAAATCGAGGATTAGATCGATCTCATCGAAGCCTTGCCCATTGTCGAACCGATAGAAATGCGCGCCGCTCTCTCTGCCAGCGGCGGCGATCAGTGCTTCGATCGCATAGCTTTCGAAGCTCGCCCCAATGGCCTTGGAGGCCTCGAGCTGATCGACTGTGATGATACCGAGCAGCGCATGAAGTATCCCGGTGTCGCGCACGAACACCTTGTCGACCAACTCATCAGGGTGCTCGACCGCCGCGACATTTGGGAGGCGGCGGATCAGCCCGAGCTTGTCGAGCGTGAAGATGGCCGATTTGAGCTCCGAGCGCTTGCCGAATTTGTTGATGGCCTCATCGACTTCAGCACTGTTGCGCTGCGCGAGCCACCGTAGAACGTCCTGTAATGGATAGGCCGGCGGGAGACCGCAGCGGCCATAGTCGCGTTCGAGCAAGGGCCCCAGCAACTGGCGGCGCCAAGCCAGACTGGCCTGATCGCTGGGCGCATTGAGACTCTCCGGAAAACCGCCGCGTAACCAGTGGCGATGGCGATCCAAAACCAATTGCGGCCCGGGCATTGCTGGGGCGGCAGCGGCAACGAGCGGTCCCATCGCAGCCGATAAGGAGGCGAAGCCATCCTCGATTTCATCAGGGCGCAGCGGCATGACATCGATTGTGTCGAAACCGCCGGCAAGTGTGTCACGCAGCGCGAAACTAGTCGCAAGATCGGCGGGGGCGGCCACATAGCGCGTCCGTGCGCCGGCAAGCCCCGCCGCCCGCACTGATACAACGAGGGCGCGGACGCCAGCCAGATCCAAGTGATCGAGGACGAGCACGCCGTCAGTTCCCAGTGCAACAGCCGAATCGCTGCACATAACGGCATCGGTGCGCCGTTGCATCCAGTCCGCGATCAGCTGGCTCCGTCCGACGCGCGGCAACCCTTGCACCAAGGTCATGGTCCGTTGCTCGACGGCGGCGTCGAGCTGTGCTTGCAGAGCAAGGCGCCCGGTCATGCCGGTCGGGTCATGTCGAGAACGATGATCTCGGTCCGCCCGTCGCCAGTACTGGCACTCAGCCCGACTAAGGCGTCGCGTAAGGCTTGGGCACTATGGGGCGCGGCCATGCCGACCGGCGGTGCCTTGGGTGGTTTCGAGGTGTTGGGACCGAACCACAGGACAAGGTAGATGCCCCGTTCGGCGCGGTGGTCGGTGGTGTAAAGCAAGTCGAGCTGCCGATCGGCGGCCGTCCAGAGGTCACGATGCCATTGGCCCTTGATCTCAATCGGGATCATCATGTCGCCAAGCAGGCAAAGAACATCGCATCGTTTGGCGTCGGCCAGATGCCCTTCGGGGAGTGCCTTGATGCCGAACGGGAGCCTGCCAAGCATTTTGATGATGGTGTCACGGCAATGCTCCTCGACCGCGGGCGCACCGTCGTCGAAGAAGTCGCGATACCAATTGATATCGCTGCCCGTGATCTTGGCTTGCACGTGGGCAAGCTCGTCGACCAACACGGCGAGGAATTGGGCGGCAGTCGTCGGGGTCCGGTCGGCGATGACCGACACCACCGTCTCGAGAGTCGGTGACCGCCATTCGGCTTCCACGCGCTTCCGCTTCTGCTCGGCGACCGCAATGCGCAGCACATCCGTGTAGCCGTCGACCGGCGCATCGCGCAGTTCGACCAAGGCCGCGGTCGCCGCCGGGGAGGGAATATCGCCGAGGCGATTGATAAGAGCCGTCAAATAGTCAGTGGCATCCCATGCGTTGGTGTCACCTGTCGTGACCGAGTTCGGCCGCCGCACCACAGGATACATCGACCGGAACGTGGCGATCGCCCAAGCCAGCTGCTCGACGTCAAGTCGGGCATGCGGCGCACCGTGACGGCGATCGCCGAGCCGGGCCCGCAAGTGCCAAAAGAGCGCGGGTTCGATGCCGAGGCCGGCAGCGAGCGACCGCAAGGTCTCGGCGAAATCAACAATGATCCCGACCGCGTCCCAGGTTCTTCGGCGTTCGTCGCTGGGATCCGCGGCTCGGCGCTCGCGGACAATCGCGCGGAGCACTGCTCGGCCCTCATCGGTGCCGAGCAATCGATCGAGTAGCTCGGCCTCGGCCTCGGCGGACATTTGTGGGAAGCGCACGATCCAGTCGCTGGCAAACGCGTCCGCAAACGAGCTATTCTCCTCGCCTCGCATGAGCTCATAAAGACCATCAACATGCTGGAGACGCGCGGCGAGCTGGGGCTCCAAGAACTGCCGCAGCGCGGCTTCATATGCGCCACGCTTGCGCAGTTCATCGGCGAGACAAGCGTCGAGACCGGTCAAGCCGGCATGATCGTCCAGCCGGGTATGCCGTACCTCGAACAGGCCGGCCATCAGACGTTCGTCGGGCAAGTCGTCGAACCCGCGCTCGGTGCGCTGCCGCTCAGCAAGCGCAGCGATAATGATGTCGCCAGCTCCCCAGCGCCGACCCTCCGCGTGACTCTCCACGATATCGCTAGCGCTCGGCTGCGGCGGATCGAGCTTCAGGAAGGCGTCGAACCCGTCGAGCGCCGCGTCGCGAAGATCGGGGCCGAGCCATCCGAGCAAGCGAGTGGGGCCATCCGCCGCCTGGTCACCCATGTCCTGAAACAGCTTAAGGTAGGCTTTGGCGGGGTTGATCACATACCCATAGTCGCCACGCCGCATCTCTTCGATGTGCGCGGCAAAGTTAACTCGATGCTCTTCCCAGGCGGCGTCGCGCTCGGCTTGGCGGACACGTGCGCGCTCCTCCTGCTTGATTTGCCATTCCGGCACGACATGCTTGGCGAGCCCTGCAAGCCACAGCGCCGCTTCGGTGTCGCCAGCGGCGAAGCGCGCAGCGGCAGCGCGAACCGCTGCGCCGTGCTCGGGACCTTGCCGCGCGATAGTGACGATATCGCGCCAGCGGTCATCGTCATCGTCTAAGAGGTTGAGAAGCGCGCAGACATCCGCCTCGCCCGGATGGAGTCCGGCAGAGCGTTCGCTCAGCCGCCAAGATCGGTGCCAGGGGGTCTTGTCGCCGGGAAGATCGAGCAGCACGTGACGCTGCAAACCGCGGCGCAGCTGCTCGTTGCCCTCGAAAATGGCCGCGACTACCTGCCGCGTTTCGCGTTGATAGCCGGAGCTCTCTTCAAAAGGTTCGAGCCACGACCACAGTTCTGAAATGTCCGATAAAGGCAGGGTAAGACGCCGTGCCAGCAAGGCGTACATCAGGTCCGAAATCGCACCATCGTCGGGACGCTCGTGCGGTCGCCCCATGGCGCGCGCCATCTTGGCAATCTCCGTGATGAGCACATCCAGGCGGTCGTTCGGCAAATCGCGTTCGAGCGACAAGAACACGCCGACCGTGCGCTCGGTCCGGTCGAACTGCGCGCGCACCGTGTCGAGCAACAACCTATCGCCGAAGCGATCGTAGCCGATCTCGTGCATAAGCTCGCTAACCAGCCGGACGCTGTCGTCGGTGCGCTGCTCCAAGAGCTGTTCGAAGATCCTGGGCCAATCAACCGCGATATCCGCCTCGACCAGGCGATCGCACGCTTCGCTTCGTGCGGCGAAGAAACTGTCAGGCGACAACAGCAGGCTCACCAGTTCGGTTTGCAGCTGGTCGACTAGCGGCGACCGCTTTAGCGCCTGCAGCACGAGCAGGCGTAGACCGAACTCGATGCGCGGGCCAGCGATGGCGTCGCGGATTTCGGGAAGAAGTTCCGGTTGGACGAGCCCACCGGTGCGATAGTCTGACCAGTCGCGAAAGCGGGGATTGGTTTCGGAGAGGCGACGCAAGGCGGCGAACAGGGCCCGGCCTTGCGGGGGCGTCAGCGTATCGGCGTCCCCATACTCGATGACGCCCATCGGATCGACGGCGATGACCTGTTCAGCGAGCGTCGCCGAATGCCAGGCGAGCCAGGCGTGAAGACCGCGCAGACTCGCAGGCACGAGCGACTGGCCGTTGAACAGTTCGAGGAGGCGGCGCTGCTTGCGGGGTGTGTCCGCTTGCCGGGCAAGCCAGCGAGCGCCCAGAAACTCACCGATAGCGCGGTGATCATAGCTGAACCGATCGTCGGGCAGGCCCGCGAACAAGCGTGATCCGAGAATGTCGGGGAGCGCGCCGGCGCCGGGCAGGCCCGCGGCTTCTGCCAGCGGTATGTCGCCATCGGCGACCTGAACCCGGCGCGAGATCGCCTCCTTTCCGGTCAGGATCCTCGCGGCGAACGCGGCACCCGCGGCGTCAAGCACCTCGGATTCGGAAAGCAGTGCGAAGGGCGTGTTGGCCTTCTCCTCGCGATGCTCGGATCGCATCAACTTGGTCGCCGCGGCAAAGAGCGCGCCCTTGGACGTGGGTAACCTCCCCGTCGCCACGACGTCAGCGACCAGGTTGAGCGTTTGCGGATTGCGCCAGAGCCCGCCAAGGCCCCGATCCTCCAGATTGTCTATCGCGCTATTTGCAGCGTCCGCGCCTACAATCGCGGTCAAATAGCTGGTCGCGTCCTCGCGTGTCAGCGGGTCCAGGTGCAGTTCGAGCGGCGCCGTTTCGTAGAAATCAGTGATGCCCTGAAGCGCGGTTGCCTTCCGCCAGTCGGCCACGCGGCATGACAGGATGAAACGCGGGAGCGCCAGTTCGGCAAGGCGACGCAGCACCAGATCAACGGCATCCCCGTCAAGGCGGGCCGATACCTCATCCAGCGCGTCTATGACGAGGGTCGTCGCCTTGCCCATGAGCGCGAGGGGGGCCGGAGCATTGATCAACTTGCGCGCCGTGCAGACCTTGAAACCATCGACGCCATCGAGCTGCTGCAAGAGCGTCGACTTGCCCATGCCGGCCTCACCCAGAACGATGAGCGAGCGCGGATCGTCTCGCAGAATTTCCTGCCCGACCATGACGATATCACGCCGACCTTGATACCATAGTTGACGGCGAAGAAGCGGTGCTAGCATCCCTCAGACCTGCCCCAACTCGCTTCTGACTCACAAGTGCTGATACGCTCATCCTGTAAGTTAAGGACTGTAGTCAGTACTCCCAAGCTGAAGGAACGTCGGTTTCAGGCGATTTTCAATCCTGAAGCGGAATAGCCGGATTGTCCGACTGACCAGTCATTCACAGCTTCCGGCCGCAGTCTTTGCGGCACTGGATCGGGTGCCGCGCCTCGAATGATGCCAACTGGCGCTAACGGGCCGGCACAGTGGCTTCCTGACCTGATCATCCGCAGCCGAGAGCGCAGAAGCCGCGGCGCGCCGCGCCTCGTGCAGGTGAAGGAAGGATCAAGAGAAAGGAAGTGCTCAGTCAGGTTGAGCAGTGAAATGAAAATATCCTGTGGAACGCGCTCCGCTCGACCGGCGCGAACCGCTCAAGGATCAAGCATGTACCAGTCCCAAATTGATTACTTCGGAACCACCAAGCAGCTGCTGCCGCAGGTGGGCAATGTTGCCAAAACGCAGATCGTTGCGTTGGCGAAATGGATCGACAGCCCAATTGATAACTCTGCTCAAGGCAGGATGCTCGCGCATGCCGGTTGCTTGTATCTGCCGCTCGCTGGCCTTGCGGTTACCGCTACAAACTGCGCGCCACCGCTGGTTCGGACGGAAGCAGATCGGATCGGTCGAATGCTCCTGTGCGACATGATCTTGCTCCGTTGTGGCGCAGAACAGGGCGGTACGCTTGAGATCAAGCTTGCTCATCAGGAAAGCTGGTTGGCTGGCTACCTGCCCTGGTCTTGCGAGGAAAGTCTGTGGTTCATTCCTTGCCAGCCAGACTATCCGCTGTTCGAGGTAGCGGGCGGACTGTTCGAGCGCTCTCTCGTGCCGTTCTCGAGTGCTGCTGGTCGGTCGCATGGCATTGAGCGGGCATTTCGGGCCCTAGCCGGCCTCGCACGCAGGAGCATCTGACCATGGCGCGGACTGATATTCACCCGAAGCGCCCGGCGCCTGCCGGCCTCGATTTCGTACCTGTCGAAGGGGGACCGGATTGTCTGACGTTTGGGGTTGTTCGCCGCCAGATCGGTAATGGCCCCATTCATACCACCCACGAGGCGATCCTGCGCCGGCTGTGCCCGGGCGGCCGTGCCAAGCCTGCTGAGCCATGGCGCCCCAGCTGCTACCGCCATGACGTGCTCCTGCCGCCAAAGGCACCCGACGAATGCTTCAATCCCAAGGTTCTCTGCGACCTTTATGAGAAGCAATCCTTCGGCAAGATCAAGGATTTGGTGGTGATGGCGACCCTCCGATTCTACTCACCCGATCGTCTGGCCCACGAATGGGAGGCAGTTCGCGCCTTTGCTCATGAGCGTCTCTGCAATGAGCGCCATCTTGCAGTCGTGGCCGTCATGCATCTGCCGGTATTGGTAGGGTCGACCAATCCGCCGCATATGCACCTGATGATCCCGGCGAGGGAGCTTCACAGCTTCGGGTTCGGCGAACTGGTGCGTCCCCTCGCGACCGATCGGGGCAAGCAGATTTTGACCGACGAGCTAGCCGAATGGCTGCCCGGCTTCTCCGCTGACTAACACATAAATTGGGCCGGGTCCGTCCGGCCACTCATTAAGGAATACAAATATGCTTATCGTTCGCGCCGAAATCTGGCCCGGCGGCGATGGTCGCTTGTGCTATCCCATCGGCGAAATTGTGGCGGCCAATGAGAGCGACCTTGCTTCCGTGAGCGCCTATTCTGGCGCAGTCGTCCAGGATGCTGCCACCGCAATTGGCGTTGCACCGTGGCGAAAGGAGTTCACGCTGACCGGTCATCGCCGTGAGAGCGGTGTCTGGCCGCTGGTGGCCGCCATCCTTCAGCATGTTCTCGCTGAAGAACAGGAAGGGCGTTCATGACTGACGACACCAGCCGGCCTATCTCCGAACACGTCGTCCGCCATCTCGCGGGCCGAGGTAACGCCGAGATCGACCGGATGCAGGATCTCATCCATCGTGCTCGCGCGTTGCTTGAGAATGGAGAACTCTCCGACGCGGACATCACCACTTACTGGTGGGAGCTCGACAGAGCCATTGCGTCCGACCACTCGGTGCAGATCTGGGTGACCTACATATCCGATTATGCCACCGGCGCAGGCCTCACCAGTCAGATCTATGTCGCCCGGGCGCACAGTGAAGCCGACTTCAGGCGGCAGCTCTCCTGGCAGTTTAATCGTAATGTCGCCCACTATGCGGTCGTGGCGCAAGGCGAAGGTGCCCTTGATGAGATCGCGCCTGGGGCGTCCTCGCTCCTGGCGCCGGCTATCCGGGAAAGGCTCGTTCGCATTGAGGAAGGAGAGGACCGGCCAGCAGCGTTCAGCGTCCTGGTGCAGGTCCATGCCAACTATGCCTGAAGAAAAAGGCCTATTCCTGAATATCTGGCCTGAATCGGATAGTTTACCGGGACGCGCCTCCGCGCCCCGGCAGCGTAAAGCCGGGCGGCAGGTCATCGGTGGTAAGGCCTTCAGCGACGCTTATGGCTGAGTTAACTGCAGGGGATCGTTCGCTCGAGGGAATGTGATCCCACAATTTGCGGAATTGCATTGCATGCGCGAGAGTGCGCTGAAGCAGCGATGCCTTTTCGTCGAAGAGGTCTTCGTTTCCGCGTAGAATTGCATCGCGTTCTTCGACGTTCTTTATTCGTTGATCGAGCAGCGCGGCGCGATCAGCGACGGACCGTACTCCTGCGATGATCCTCTCTATGCCACTCTTCAACCAGCTCGGGGCCTCTTTAAGGGCTACCGTCTCTTGTTCAGTCACTCCGATGAGGCGAATATCTGACCCCGCCTTTTCGATGGAAAGCCCGCCGCTGGGATCCAAGGCCTTTTCCAGAACGCTGAGTTGCACGCGGTGCCGATCTTGTTCCAAATTCAAAGCTTCACGGTCATTCTGAACTTTTTCCGCATCAGCCTCGCGGACGGCAAGCCGCGTAATCCGCTTGGCAAGAGCTTCAATCCCGCCGGGTAGCCAGGCCCAGTTACCTCGCACGCCATTCCAGTCCGAGGCATCAAGACCCCGTACCTGTGGCTTGCCGTCTTGATGAAAGAGTTCGACCGGACTTGTCGGCTCAAGCGCTCTCGCGATGAACCGCATTTGATCACGGTGCGTGTCGCTTTCGCGAGCGAGGGCATTCGCTCGCCCCTCTAGCGCCTTCTTTTCCGCGGCCAGTTTCTCCTCATCTTTCGCCAACACGCTACGGATGCGCTCGTTCTCTTCCTCCAAACTGCGAGAACGAGCGACGGCTGCCTCAGCGATATCGCGTTCAAGCTTTGCGGCCAATCGGTCGGCTTCCGCCTCTTCGGCCTTCGCCGCGGCATCTTTTTTCAGATCGGCGGTGCGCCTCTCGTGATCTGCAGCGCGATTTCGCGAACGTTCCGCTTCCTCGTGCAGATGCTGTCGTTGCTCGCGCGCGTCCTTTTCCGCAAGGCTCGCACGGCCCGTCTGACGATTGCGACGGGCGCGGCGCTCCGCCTCCGTCATGTCACTGCCTCTCGCGCCCCGGACCAGACCGTAAGGTTTGCAGACTTCAGCCCATTGGTCGTGGTTCTTTTCCAATTTGCTAGAGAGCCCTCGGATGCTCGAGACATCCAGGCTCCACTTCAGCACCAGAGGACGGGCGTCCTCCAACGGCTTGCCTTGCTCGTCCCGGGGCGTGGCTTTTGGCTTCCGTCCCCGCTTGGCGTGAGCGCGATGCACGAGCGGCATGGAGATGACGTGGACGTGCGGAGATTCTTCATCCAGATGCAGCGAACACGACACGAGGAGGGAGCCGTGTTTACGCCGGGCAAGTGCAAGTGCAGCCTGAACGACTGGATCGTTCATGACGTCGTCTACCGGTTTCAGCTTCCAGTCGCCGTTGCGATTCCAGTATTCTGGGGAGGCGCCGTAGACATCCTCACAGGCAATGGTCCCGCCCTTGCGAATTTTCACCGGCACGGCGTGCTCACGGAGAACATCCTTGACTCGGTCGACATAGGATCCGCTCCGCTCGTCGAGCAGCTCGACTGGCTGTGGTGCGTCCTTACGGGCGTTAGGCGTGTTCTTGGTCCGGGTATTGTGGCCCTGCGCGGCCTCAACCCTTGCCCAGCTTTTCAGATTGCTGTGGCTGAGCGTGGCGAATCCGAGCAGCGGGCGACCATCCGTGCCTGCAGGGAGTCTACCCATCCGATCCCGCATCACTGGCTCACGCCGACCGGCGCTGGTCGCATGCACTCCATCGCCATTTATCCCCTGATCAAAATCCATGCTCATGCCCTTTGCGGGTATATGGTATCAGGCGAGCCACCCGCCCCGAAAGGGGACGGGTGAAATGTTTATTACAGCGAAGCGTAAAAACATTTCACCCGGGAAAGGTTTTTTCGCGTTCGCGAAATAAACCCCGGGCAAGGGCGCTGCACCCCTGGACCCCGCAGGCACCCGGCAAGGGCCGGCTGCGCATCCCGCCAAGGGGCGCGATGCATGACGCTTGCCGGCGTTTCCGCCGGCCACCATCCCGTGACTGCCACGGGCGCGCCGGGGACGCCGGCGCGAAGGTTCAGGAAGAAATGGCAGCGGGTCGCCGCTATATGAGGAAAGAAGTGCAGTGGCAGCGATGTTGCCGGTCACTTGGCCTTCGCCCGTTCGACCGCCGCCATCAGCCGATCCCAGTCGATGAATTCCAGGTCCAGCTTCTCCAGTTCCTTCGCTGCGTGATGGAGAGGCGCGCCCAGTCCGTACAGCCGACCACGGGCATGGCCCATGATCTTCTTAGAGACCTCTACGGAGATGTTGACTTCGGACCGGTCGGCGAACTCGTGGCGCAGCGAATGGAAGACGTATCGCCGGTCATCGACCACCATTTTATCGAGGTAGCCGTTGACGTGCTCGCTCAGCTTCTTGCTGCCGCCCTTGGGAAGATCGAATAGATGCGTCGCATTATTCTTCTCACGGGCGCGGACGTAGTCAAGGAAGCCCAGTTCAAGGAGCTTCGGATGCACGAGGATGACTCGCCTGGAATCCTCATTCTTTGCGTCCAGGACGAAGATACCGACGATCGTCTCGCCATCTGGCCCCAGGCCTTCCTCCACGTCGGTCACCAGGGCCTCCGCCACCTCGGACAGACGGTGGCCGGAAGTCGCCCCGAACAGAAAGCTCCAATACAGCGCGTCCTGGAACACATAAGGTCCGACGCGCGTTCGCTTGAGGCCGGCCCTGCCTTCACAGCCCGTAAATAGGGGGCTTTCGAAAAGCTCCTTCATCATGCTGGGCTTGAGCGGGAAGACCTTCCGTTTTTTGGAATATCCGTCAACGGGGATCTTGTCAGCGGGGTTAGTCACGATCCATCGTTCGGATAAGACCGCGCTGAAAATCGCGCTGAGACCACCGATGTCCTTCTTGACGGACTGGGGCGAAAGGCGGCGCGGGGTAGGCAGCTCGACGCCCTTCTTCTCGGCCTCAGCTTCACGCTTGAGCTCCTCAGCGTGAAGCCGCTCCACATGGTCGCGCAGGGTCGTGCCGCTCGCCCTAACGGCCGGCAGGCTGATGCCGGCGGGCATTGTCGTCAGGAAGTCGCGATAGTCGAAGAGGTCATCGGGCGTGATCTGCGCAACGTGCTTGTCGCCAAAGAGATCGACGAACCGCTCGACTGAGCGGGTCGTCTCGGTAACGGCGCTTTCGCCGGGCGCCATGCTTTCCTTCCACCTCTGGAGGGCCGCTGTCAGGGTGTGGGTCGACTGGTAGCGGCGCCCGACGTTGTGCCAGTCACTAGCCGAGGCCACCACCTCCGACGGGACGGAGGCGATGACCGGTGCGCTGGTGGTTGCGGTCGGCCGCTCGCTTGGGGCGGCCGGCTCCTCGAGCAATCGCTCATCCCACTGGCTCGACCGGAAAGTCATGATCCGCTCAACCAGACTCTCGGCGACCGCTTCGTACAGCGCACCCTGATGGCCGATGGTCGTGCCGGTGAATTCCTCGGCCATCAGCACTTCTAGCCTCAGGACGCCCCAGCGCCGGCTTTGCTGCAGAAACCGAATCGCGGCGTTGTAGCCCGCACCGAAAGTATGTGGGTTCCAGTGCAGGAGGAGCATCTCCCTGACCAGGGCAGGCCGCGCTTCCTCGGGGACAATATCCCCATCCTCATCGAAAGCGTCTTCGAACCAGTTATCATCGTCGGGCACGCCGCCGAAGATCTGGCTGAGCTCGTACTCGAGATAAGCGTGCGGCCCCCACGACACCATGAGGCGGTATGCGATTGCACGTTTAAGTGCGTGGATCGCGCCATCGATATCGCCATATTGCTTGTCCGCGATCGTCCGAATGAAGCGGTCGACGATTTGGGGCGCTGCCGCGAGGCGTTCGCCTGCGATCTCGTCGCGCATGTCGCGGAAGCGCTGTTTCCATTCGAGCTTTAGCTGGGTCGCCTTCGCGATCGCTTCGTCAGGATCGGTGGTCCCGAGTGAGCCGACGATTTCGGTTTTCCCTATCCGGTCCTGAAGATCCTTCGGAACGGGCATGCGAAAGCGGGGGAATCGGCTCTTTTTGATCCTCTGGATATGCGACACGCGAAATCTCATTATGTACCACCGATATGTACTACCGGGCGGTGTCAAAGCTCTTGATTTCGTGCTAAGCTCGCAGAGTTAAAGCATTCTTACGAATGCTGGTGACCCCTACGGGAATCGAACCCGTGTTTCAGCCGTGAGAGGGCCGCGTCCTGACCGCTAGACGAAGGGGCCACTGAGCGAGCGATGTGTGTCGCTGCCGTGAGAGGGCGCCTTTACGGGCATGGTCTGGCGCGGTCAAGGCCATTTGCTCAGGCGATGGCAAGATCCTCGATATGCAGCTCCGCGGCGGGACGGGGCCCCCAGTCGTCGATCTTTGCGCGACCGGCGAGCCAGAAGCGCGTGCCGGCGCGGGAGGAGAGCAGCATCTGCCCAAGCTCGGTCTCGGCCTGACGGAAGGCCATGGCCTTGAGCGAGCGGCCATCCTCGCCCGCCACGATGGCGCGGACATGGCTCGTCCCGACGATATCGGCGCGCACGACGCGCACCGGCCCCAGCGCGACACGGGGGGCGGGCCAGCCATTGCCGAAGGGGCCGGCCTGCTCCATCGACTGGATCAGCTCCGGTGTCAGTCCTGCCGGCGCCACCAGCAGGTCGATGAGGAGGGCGCGGGCGGTGGCGGCGCGGACGACATCCTCGCGCAGCCGCTCCTCCAGAAACTCCGCCAATGCGGTCACCTGCTCCCGGCGAACGGTCAGCCCGGCCGCCATGGCATGCCCGCCGCCTGCCACGAGCAGGCCGTGGTCCTTGGCGGCCAGAATGGCAGCGCCCAGATCGACACCGGTAATGGAGCGTCCCGAGCCCTTGCCGAGGCCGTCCTCGTCAATGGCGATGACGATGGCCGGGCGGGTGATCTTTTCCTTCAGGCGCCCGGCCACGATGCCGATGACGCCGGGATGCCACAGATCGCCGGCGATCACGGCGACGGAGCGCTCGCCCAGCTCTGCGAGAAGGGCTTCGGCTTCCTCTTGCACGGTCGCCTCGATCGCGCGTCGCTCCTGATTGAGCTGATCGAGCTCCGCGGCGAGCATGGCGGCTTCGTCGGGGTCGGCGGTGGTGAGCAGGCGCACGCCCAGATCCGAGCGGCCCACGCGTCCGCCGGCATTGATGCGGGGTCCCAGGGCAAAGCCGAGGTCCGAGCATTGCGGGGCACGCTCCAGCCGGCTTGCGGAAAGCAATGCGTTGAGGCCGATATTGCCGCGCCGTGCCATCGTCTTGAGCCCCTGGGCGACAAAGGCGCGGTTGAGGCCCCGAATGGGCGCCACATCTGCGACAGTCCCCAGCGCGACCAGATCGAGCAGGTCCAGCAAGCGCGGTTCCGGACGGGCGGCGAACCACCCTCGCGCGCGCAAGGTGCGGACCAGCGCGGCACCGAGCAGGAAGGCAACGCCGACCGCGGCGAGATGGCCGTGGCTGGCGGCCTCATCGGCCTCATCGAGCCGATTGGGGTTGACCAGCGCAAGGGCAGGGGGGAGCGAGGCGGCGCATTTGTGATGATCGACGACGATGACATCCAGCCCCACGGAGCGTGCAGCCTCCAACGCGGCAAAGGCCTGCGCGCCGCAATCGACCGTGACGACAAGGCTGGCACCGCTGCGTGCCAGCGCTACCAGCGCCTCACCGGATGGGCCATAGCCCTCCATCAGTCGGTCGGGGATGTAAACGCCGGCATCGAGCCCGAGTTCGCGCAGCAGCCGGACGAGCAGTGCTGCGCTCGTCGCGCCGTCCACGTCATAATCGCCGAAGATGGTGACCGATTCCCGGTCGATGACGGCCGCGGCGAGCCGCTCGGCGGCGCGATCCATATCCTGGAAGATTGACGGATCGGGGAGGAAGCTGCGGATGGTCGGCGCCCGCTCGCGCTCCAGGCTGTCATGCGGGCACCCCCGCGCGCGCAGCAGATCGTCCACGAGATTGCTGCCGCTGCCGCAGGGCTCAGGTCCGCGCCAACGCCATGCACGGCCGGTGAGCGATCGATCGATATCCAGAGCAAAGCGCATGGCGGCACCATAGCCGAGCTTGTGGGGGAAAGGATAGGAGCGTCGTGATAGGGGCGGGTTAGTCTTCGCCGCTCGTGCTGGGCAGGGTCTAGGTGCGCCGCAGGCGCGTAGCGAGGAGCCGTATCGAAGCATCGAAGCCTTCGATACGCCGCTTCTACAGGCGCAGCAGCTACTCAGGACGAACGGAGATATCATCCGAGATGTCGTCATTTTGCGCACGGCGTCCTTCGGGCGGAACGGCGTTTATCCGCACGCCGCTCTTTGCAAGACCCGGCCGATGGAGTAGCTGCGCTATCATGACGGCAATCCTCTCGCTCCGCGGCGTTACCAAGCAATATGCCAGCGGTCACAAGGCGCTCGGCAGCGTCGATCTCGATGTGGAGGAGGGCGAGATCTTCGCGCTTCTCGGGCCGAATGGCGCTGGCAAGACCACGCTCATATCCATCATCTGCGGCATTGTGCGCGCCAGTGGCGGGACTGTGCATGTCGGCGGGCACGATATCGTGCGGGATTATCGCCAGACGCGCGCCACCATCGGTCTGGTGCCGCAGGAACTCTCGACCGATCAGTTCGAGCGCGTGATCGATACGGTGCGCTTCAGCCGTGGCCTGTTCGGCAAGCCGCGCGACGATGCCTATATCGAGAAGGTGCTGCGCGACCTGACGCTTTGGGACAAGCGCCACGCCAAGCTGCAGGAGCTTTCCGGCGGCATGAAGCGGCGGGTCATGATCGCCAAGGCACTCGCCCATGAGCCGCGCCTGCTGTTTCTGGATGAGCCGACTGCCGGCGTCGACGTGGAACTGCGCCGCGACATGTGGGCGCTGGTCCGCCAGCTGCGGGACAATGGCGCGACGATCATCCTCACGACCCATTATATCGAGGAAGCCGAGGACATGGCCGATCGCGTGGGGGTCATCACCGGCGGCGAGCTGATCCTCGTGGAAGACAAGGCGCGGCTGATGAAGAAGCTGGGCAAGAAGACGCTGCGGATCACGCTCAATGAGCCGATGTCGGCTGTGCCTGCTGCCCTGTCTGACTGGCGCGTGACTCTGGAGAGCGACGGCGCCGAGCTTGAATATGTGTTCGACAGCCAGGCCGAGCGCACCGGGATCTCGGCGCTGCTCGGCCAGCTGAGCGCCCTCGGCATCGGCTACAAGGACCTCAATACCAAGGAAAGCTCGTTGGAGGACATTTTCGTGGATCTTGTCCACAAGCCCACGGCCCGGTCGGAGCAGGCGGCATGAGCGGCATCAATATCCACGCGATCCGCGCGATCTATCTGTTCGAGCTGCACCGCTTTCAGCGCACGCTGATGACGGGGCTGGTCGTGCCGGCGTTGACCACCACGCTCTATTTCGTGGTGTTCGGCAGCGCCATCGGCTCGCGGATGACTGAGGTCGACGGGATTCCCTATGGCGCGTTCATTGTGCCGGGCCTCATCATGCTGTCGATGTTCACGGAGAGCATCTTCAATGCCAGCTTCGGCATCTACATGCCCAAATATAGCGGCACGATCTACGAGCTGCTCTCCGCGCCCATTTCCGCGCTGGAGACGATCATCGCCTATGTGGGCGCGGCGGCGACCAAGTCGATGATCATCGGGCTGGTGATTCTCGCGACGGCGCATCTGTTCGTCGATCTGCCCATCGCGCACCCTGCCGCGATGCTCCTGTTCATGATGGTGATCGCGATCAGCTTTTGCCTGTTCGGGTTCATCCTGGGTATCTGGGCGCAGAGTTTCGAGCAGTTGCAGGTTATTCCGCTCATCGTCGTCATGCCGATGACCTTTCTCGGCGGCGCGTTCTACTCGATCCATATGCTGCCCGAGCCCTGGCGGACGATCACCATGTTCAATCCGGTGGTCTATCTGATCAGCGGGTTCCGCTGGACCTTCTTCGGGAAGGGCGATGTCGCGATGGGCGTCTCCGTGGCATTCGTCAGCGCGATGCTGGTCATCTGCCTCGCGGTAATCGCCTGGATGTTCAAGACCGGATATCGTCTCAAGAAGTAGAGCGAACTGGCGTTAAATACCAAAACGCCCGCCCTGCGCGAACGCAGGCGGGCGGTTCAGTCTCTGAATACTCGGTGCGTCAGTCGCGGGCGCGATGCTCACCCTTGACCCAGCGGACCGTGCCGGACGAGGCCCGCATCACGACGCTGTTCGTGGTCATCTTGCCGCCGCGGAGGAGCTTGACACCCTCGAGCAGCGAGCCATCGGTGACGCCGGTTGCAGCGAAGATGCAGTCCCCCTTGGCGAGGTCCTCCAGCTTGTAGATGCGGTCGAGGTCGGTGATGCCCCATTTGCGGGCGCGAGCCTTCTCGTCCTCGTTGCGGAACAAGAGCTTGCCGTTGAACTGGCCACCGACGCAGCGCAGGGCCGCACAGGCTAGCACGCCCTCGGGCGCACCGCCAGAGCCCATGTACATGTCGATGGTGGTGTCCGGGTCCGTCGTCGCGATCACGCCGGCCACGTCGCCGTCGCCGATCAGCACCACCCCGCAGCCGATGCCGCGCAGCTCGGCAATCAGCTTCTCATGGCGGGGGCGATCCAGCACGCACACGATGATCTCGGAGGGCTTCACGCCCTTGGCCTTGGCCACCGCCTCGACATTCTCCGTGGCGCTCTTGCGCATGTCGATGATGTCCGGCGGATAGCCGGGGCCAACCGCCAGCTTCTCCATGTAAACGTCCGGCGCGTTGAGCAGATTGCCTTCCTCGGCCGCAGCCAGAACCGCAAGCGCATTGGGGCCGGCCTTGGCGGTGATGGTCGTGCCTTCCAGCGGATCGAGCGCGATGTCGATCTTGGGGCCACGGCCCGGCGCGCCGCCGACCTTCTCGCCGATGTACAGCATGGGGGCTTCGTCGCGCTCACCTTCGCCGATCACCACCGTGCCATCCATGTACAGGCCATCGAAGGCCTTGCGCATCGCTTCGACGGCTGCAGCGTCAGCGGCCTTCTCGTCGCCGCGCCCCACCAGCTTGGACGCGGCGATCGCGGCGGCCTCGGTGACGCGCACCATCTCAAGAACAAGTACCCGATCGAGTACGGAACTGGCTTCGACGGTATTCGACTTCCCCATCCTGCGGCATCCTTTGCTGAATTGATGGGACGCGATAGGCGAGGATTGTTGCAATGTCGATAATGAGCCAGCGTCTTACCGGTGCGGCCGGGCGCATATCGCATCCCGGCCTCTAAGCGCGGGGTCGCGCCTGTCAGTCGAGGATGTGCATCAGCATCGGTGCGCCCAGTAGACTGTCCGATCCGCCGAGCCTGCGCAGCAGATCGTCGATGGCGGAGAGGGCGCCCGGGTGCGTGACGATGGCGACGAGAACGCCCTCGTCCGCGGTGGCGGCCCGCTGGATCACGCTTTCGATCGACACGCCCGAATCCCGCATCGCCGCCGTGATTTCCGCCAGAACGCCGGGGCGATCCTGGACCTGGAAGCGCAAATACGCACGGCCGGTGCGCTGGCCGGCATCGGCCTTGACCTGGCGCTGCAGCCATTCGGCCGGCATGGCGAAGGCAGGGCCATATTCATCGCGTGCCACGTCGATGACATCGGCGACCACCGCCGAAGCAGTCGGGCCTTCACCAGCGCCGGCGCCCTGGAAGAACAGACGGCCGACGAAATTGCCCTCCGCCACGACGGCGTTCAGCGCGCCATCGACGTGAGAAAGCGGGTGATCGAGCGGCACCAGCATGGGGTGGACGCGCTGGAAAAGGCCGACATTCTCGCTGCCGTCCGCCTCGCACTCCGCCATGCCGACCAGCCTGATCTTGAAGCCGAGCGATGCCGCCTCGCGGATGTCGGCAGCCATGACGTTGCGGATGCCGGTGATATCTACCGAGCCGAAATCGATCTCCGTACCGAAGGCGAGGCTGGCGAGAATCGAGAGCTTGTGCGCGGCGTCGATACCGTCGATGTCGAAGGTTGGATCGGCTTCGGCATAGCCTTTGGCCTGCGCTTCCTCCAGCACCTGGTCGAACGGGCTGCCGTGCTGTTCCATGGTGGAGAGGATGTAATTGCAGGTGCCGTTGAGGATGCCATAGACCCGCATGATGCGATTGGCAGCGGCGCCCTCCCGCAGGCCCTTGATGACCGGCACACCGCCCGCGACGGCCGCTTCATATTTCAGCGCAACGCCGCTCCGCTCGGCTTCATGTGCCAAATCGAGACCATGATGAGCGATCATCGCCTTGTTGGCGGTAACGAAAGGCTTGCCCTGGCTCAGGCATTGGCGGGCCAGCGTCAAGGCCGGGCCATCCGCGCCGCCGATCAGTTCAACGACCGTGTCGATGTCCTCGCGCTGGGCGAGGGTCGCCATGTCGTCGACCCATTCATAGGCGGAGAGATCGAGGCCGCGATCCTTGCTGCGGTCCCGCGCGGAAATGGCGACCACCTCGATCGGGCGGCCTGCACGCCGGGCAATCAGATCCCGATTGGTCTCCAGCAGGCGAATGACACCGGCGCCCACGGTTCCCAAGCCGACGATGGCGAGGCGAAGGGGGCGGGAAGAGGCGTCGGTCATGATCATGTCCTGCAAAAAGGTGTGAGCGGCGGTCGCGCGGAGGTCCGCCGCCGCTCATAGCGGGTAATCCTGTTCAGGAAAGAGCCCTCTGCCTAAATGACTGGCGTTTGGGTGCGGTCACATGGTCCGAGCGCGGCCCGGAATGCGCTGTAATCGCGACTGGCGGCCTCCGCATCGTTGCGCGCCAGTTCGGTGAGGGACAAGGGCGGGAGCTGGTCGGGCAAGCTGCACGCGAGGCGATACCACAGCAAGGTGTCCCGCTCGGGGAGCTTCGCCGAATCATCCACAACCTCGCCCAGCGACACGCTGAAATGCGGTTGCTCCTGCGGTCTGCGGATCACCGACAGTGAAATCGGCGAGCCGTCCGCTGTGCCAAGAAAGATCTGGGTCTCCCCTTCGCCCACAATCGCGCCTGGCACATGGAAGGCGGAGGTGATGGCGGTGATCGGACCGGGTGCGCCCGGCGCGTAAAGATCTTCGATGACCTTTCGTGCCAGCGCCTCGTTGGCGGGGGTCCAGGGCACGAGCGCCGTGCTCGCGCTCAACTGGAACTCGCTCACCTGCTGGCCGACTTTGCCGAAAGCGAGAAAAATCTTGTTCTTGAGGTTGGGGCGTCGGGCATTTTCCGCGGACCCGTCCACGAGGAAAGAGATTCGCTTGGACATCACACCATCGCTGCGAATCAAGCCCAGCGTTTCAGCCTGAACGTAAAAACGGCTCCGCGTTTCCGGCAGATCGGGCGCGCGCTCGCGCTTGAGGGCGACGATAGAGCGCACGGTAATGCGCGCCACCGTGGGGGATGACGATACCAGTTCGGCCATCCGCGCGTAACTCAAGCTTGCCGGCTCTGGCGATTCTGCCACCTGTGCCGTAGCGGAAGTGGAAATAAAGGGGAAAGCGGCCGTCAACAGGACGCTGCAACCGATTGCCGCCAGTTTGAACGGGGCCTTTTGGCGTCGGATTGTGTCGGTCATACGCAATTCTCCTGATAGGCCTTCCTCAGCCTCTAACATAGGGGGTTAAGCAGAGGTGACCACCGTCAACAAAGCGTTTGCTTCACACGTTTTGCCACGATAGGACATGCCTCGGAATTTAGGAGCCCGAGCGATCAGTATCGCACGGAAGACGTCGTGCTTTACGGCATTTCGTCGATTCGTGGTCTGATTGTCAGCGCTGTATCGAGCTAGGGAGTGTCATTGCTGAATGGCCTATGCTGACCAGTCACAATCGTCCGGTAGGACGGTTTCTCTTATCATCGTGGCAATCATTCACGCGATCCTCGGTTATGCGTTTGTGACGGGGCTTGGCATCAAGTATGTCAAGCAGGCTGCAGAACAGCTGAACGTCATCGACGTGGCAGAGGAGCCGCCGCCGCCAGAGGAGGAGCCGCCGCCACCGCCTCCGCCTCCGCCAGACATGCCGCCACCACCGCCGCCGCCGCCCACAGCGCCGCCGCCGATGATTTCGCTGCCGAGCACGGCTCCGGTTCTGGCGCCGCCGCCGCCTCCCACGCCGCCTCCGCCGGCTCCGCCCGCGCCGCCGCCGCCGCCTGCGCCGGTTGTCAGCAAGGCTGCTGGTGCCAGGGGTAACCCTGCGAGCTGGATTACGTCTGACGACTATCCTGCAGGCGCCCGTCGTGACGAAGCCGAGGGTTCGGTGACGATCGCATGGGAGATCAATGAGCAGGGTCGGGTGGAGAATTGCCGAGTGACCGCATCGAGCGGCCGTCGGGATCTCGACGAAACCGCTTGCAGTCTGATCGTTCGCCGGGGACGTTATTCTCCTGCGCTCGATCAAGCCGGCAACCCGATCAAGTCTAGCAGCTCGCGTCGCGTCGTCTGGAAGCTTGAACGTTAATCCTGATTTCGGCCGTCCCGAACCGGGGCGAGGGACGGCCCATTCACCGACTGGTTTGAGAGGAATACACGAATGTTGATTTATTTGTCCGCAGCCGCTGCGCCGGCCGATAACCCTTACGGTCTCATGGAAGCCCTCGAGCAGGGCGGCGTGATCGCCTGGACCGTTTTCATCATTCTTTGCGGCATGTCCGTGTTCTCGTTCTTCATTCTGTTCTCGAAGCTCATCGAGCAGCAGAAGGTGATCGGCCAGGCCAAGAAGGTCCGTACGACGTTCTGGCGTTCGGCGACCCTCAAGGAGGGTTCGGCCAAGCTCGAGAAGAACAGCGCCTACAAGCAGCTGGTCGACGACGGCATCATGGCGCAGGAACAGCATGCCAAGCTGACCGATCCGGTCGAGGCGCATGACTGGATGCACGCTTCGCTCGCGCGTTCGGAAGCTGCCATCAACTCCAAGCTCGGCGGTGGCCTCGCGTTCCTCGCGACCGTCGGTGCGACCGCGCCGTTCATCGGTCTGTTCGGTACGGTTATCGGTATTTACCGCGCGCTCATCAAGATCGGTGCGTCCGGTCAGGCCTCGATCGACGCCGTTGCCGGCCCGGTCGGTGAAGCTCTGATCATGACCGCGCTGGGTCTGGCCGTGGCCGTTCCGGCTGTGCTTGCCTACAACTGGCTGCAGCGTCGTAACAAGTCGATTGCTGAAGACCTGAGCGGCTTCAACAACGACCTGCTCGGCTACATGGTGTCCAACGGTGCGGTCCGTCCGACCGTGGTTGCTGCCCCGGCCGCGCCCGCTGCCAAGCCGGCTGCCGCCAAGGCCTGAGCTATCAAATGAAGCAGGTGTGGCGACCCTCGAGCGGTCGCCACATCAAGCCTCCGCAAGGACGTGCGTGCTTCCAAAGCCAAGAGTTAGGATTTTGATCGATGGCAATTAGCTCTGGGGGTGGTGGTGATGACACCCCGATGTCGGACATCAACACGACGCCTCTCGTGGACGTCATGCTGGTGCTTCTCATCATCTTCCTCATCGCAATTCCGGTGGTGATCCAGACAGTGGACGTGAAGCTGCCGAAGATCGCCTTCGAGCCAACGACCACGAAGCCGGAAAATGTGAGCCTTACGGTTCGCGCAGTGGATGGCCAGTGCGAAGTGTACTGGAACGTGACCAAGGTCACGGCCGGTGACCTTCTCAACCGCGCTGTCAAGAAGCTGGAAGCGGATATCGAGAAGGCCGGCGGCGTGGAGAACATGAACCCCGACGATCTGCCCGAAGCGCACATCCGTGCAGACATCGATACGCCGTACCGGTGCATCGGCGGCACGATCTTCACGATGCAGCGCGCTGGTTATCCGAAGGTTGGCTTCATTTCCGAGCCCGACCCGGCTTCGATTTCCGTCCGTCGCCTCTGACGCCCAAGTTTAGGAGACCAGTCCCATGGCAATGAGTGGTGGCCGCGACGACGGCGAGCCGATGATGGAAATGAACACGACGCCGTTGATCGACGTCATGCTCGTGCTCCTCATCATGTTCATTATCACGATCCCGATCCAGACCCACGCGGTGAAGATCGACCTTCCGCAGAATGCGGACGCGCCGCAGAACACGATCGACCCGGTCAAGAATCGTCTGACCATCGATCCGGCAGGCACGATCTACTGGAATGGCGCCCCGGTCGACCGGGTGACGCTGCGCCAGTATCTCGATCAGACCAGCCGTATGGCCCCGGAGCCTGAGCTGCAGTTCGAGCCTGACCAGTCGGCTCGTTATGTGGTGGTTGATGAGGTGCTCGCCATCATCAAGCGCGCTGGCGTGACCAAGCTGGGCTTCGTCGGCAATGACCGTTACGGCGGCGTGTTCTGATCATAGCGGAAACGCGCTTCGTCGCGGATCTGGATGCATTTGGAAAAGGGGGCTTCGGCCCCCTTTTTTTATTGGGCTTCAGAGCGAGGCGTCTGGGGTTAAGAAGGCGTCTGGGCGGCAGGCTTCGCCTCAAGCGTCGGCGCGGATTAGCGGCCCTCATGACCTCGATCCTGGCCGCGCGTGCGAGCACAGTGGTATTGCGCTGGGACGCCAGCACGTGACTGGCGGACAAACACGCAAGCCAGTTGACGGTTCTGGACCTTTCAACGGCGCCGGTGATGCCATTAGCCCTCTGCTCGGGCGCTGAGGCGGCGCTGCTGATTTCAAGCGATCGGGATGGAGAAGTGGCCGCCGGTCGAGGTAGTCCTAGGTTTTAGAGTCTCATATGCTGCGCCGGAGGGACCTCGTATGATTAGGACGATGGTAAGCTTCCCTGTCGTATCGTGCGATGTTCCAGGCAGGCAGGTCGATATGGGCGCAGTTCCAGACAGAATGAATGAGCCGTCCGCTCGTTCGTCAGCACGGCAGTCGGTCTTGATTGGCGTCCGCGTGCGCCGCAAGGGCGAGAGCTGGTTCAAGAGCCGGATTTCGGACATGTCGCTCACCGGCTTCCGCCTGATGAGCTATGTGAAGCTTCAGGTCGGTATGGAAGTGTGGGTGATGTTTGCCGGCTTTGAAGGACGCAAGGCGTTCGTCACGTGGGTGTGCGACCATGAAGCGGGGTGCGAGTTCGAGACACCGATGCATCCGGCGATTTTCGATCACATCGTTCGGGGCGCTGAGGCGGACTGACGACATCGGGCCAATCAAGGGCGCGGGCTAGGCAAATGGGCAAAGGGCTGGAGGGTGCGCTGAGGCTTGCTTGCCCTGATCGTGGGACACGCTCGGTCAGCTCCGTGCCGCGCTGCAGACCCATTGCCGGTTTACTGCACACGACAGGCAGCACCGAAAGGGACCTCGCTTTCGACATCGAAGGGGCGTGGTAAGGACTTGGTTGATGCTTCGATGCCATTCTGCACCCGTTCTTTAGGGCTTGGAACTGCTCGGGCTGCGCGTGGGCGGGCTGCCGGTCTCAGTGCTCCCACGTGAGACCCTGAACCCTACGCAGCCGACTTATGTTTGATCGTCGCTCACTTGGCCACGCGGCTGCCGGGCCAGTCACGCCCTCCCTTCGCGAGCGCAAGCAGCTGAGAGCCAGCGCCGCATCAGCAACAGCTGACCGCCGCGCCAACGTCCGGTAAGCTCCGATCAGGCCGGTTCGTCGAACTGCAGCGATGCGAGCCGCGCATAGAGGCCACCGCGGGCAATCAGGTCCGCGTGGGTGCCGATGTCGGCGATCCGGCCCTGATCGAGGACGACGATGCGGTCGGCGGCGCGGACGGTCGCCAGGCGATGGGCGATGACGATGGTCGTGCGATCCTTCATCAGCCGGGCGAGGGCATCCTGCACCAGGCTCTCGGATTCCGCGTCCAGCGCCGAGGTCGCTTCATCGAGCAGCAGCAGCGGCGCGTCCTTGAGAAGCGCGCGGGCGATCGCAACGCGCTGGCGCTGGCCGCCGGAGAGGCGGGCGCCGCTCTCGCCAAGTTCTGTGTCCAAGCCCTGCGGCAGCGCCTTGAGAAAGCCGTCGGCATTGGCTGCGCGCGCGGCCTCCATCAACTGCTCGTCGGTGGCATCCCAGCGTCCGTAACGCAGATTGTCGCGCGCACTGGCCGCAAAGATCACGGTTTCCTGCGGCACCAGCGCGATCATGCCGCGCAGGCTCAGCAGGTCTGCCTCGCGCAGGTCGACGCCGTTGAGGAGGACCCTCCCGTGGGACGGATCGTAAAACCGCTCTGCAAGCTGAAGGAGCGTGGATTTGCCCGCGCCGGATGGGCCGACGATCGCCACGGTCTCGCCCGGCGCGACGTCCAGCGAGAAATCCATAAGGGCGGGCAAATCGGGCCGCGTCGGATAGCGAAAGGCCACATTTTCGAATGTCAGCCGCGCCTGACCGGGCTGCGGGATGGCGACCGGCCGCGCCGGTTGGCGGATTTCGGAGACGGCGCTGGTCAGTTCGCTCAGCCGGGTGGCGGCCCCGGCCCCGCGCAGCAGATCGCCATAGACCTCGGTGAGGGCCCCGAAGGCACCCGCGACAAGGCCGCCCGTCATGACGAAGGCTGCGATGCTGCCGCCGGACATCCGGCCCGCCGCGACGTCAAGCGCGCCCTGCCACATGATGAGCGTGATGGAGCCGAAGATAACCAGGATGATCGTTGCGGTCATAGCCGACCGCAGGGTGATGCGCTGGCGGGCCGTGCGGAAACTGTCCTCGACGGCGCGCCGGAACCGGCCGGCTTCGCGCTCCTCCTGACCGAAGGCCTGGACGATCTTCATGGCGCTCAGCACTTCGTTGGTGATGCTGCCGACCGCAGCCAGCCGATCCTGACTGTTGCGCGAGAGCGCGCGCAGGCGCCGACCGACCAGAATGATCGGCCCGAGCACGATGGGAATGCCGAACAGCAGCATCGCCGTAAGGCGCGGCGCGAGCATGAACAGATAGACGATGCCGCCAAAACCGGTGAGCAGATTGCGCATCGCCACCGAGACCGTCGAGCCGACGACCTGCTCGATGATCGCCGTATCCGCCGTCATGCGAGAGGCGATCTCGGAGGGCCGGTTATGCTCGAAGAAAGCCGGCTCTTGCCGCAGCAGATTGGCCTGCGCGGCGATCCGCAGATCGGCCACCACGCGCTCGCCCAGCCAGGCGACGAAGTAGAAGCGCATGGCCGTCGCAAAGGCGAGGATGACCACGATCAGCAGCAGATACTGGAACCAGCGGCTGATGTCCCCATCCAGACCAGAGGCAAAACCGCGATCGATGACCAGCTTGAAACCACTGGGGATGGCAAGCGTTGCTGCAGAGGCGAGAACCAGTGCGAAGCCGGCGCCGGCTATGCGGCCGGGGTAGCGGAGCGCGGCGTGCCAGATCAGTCGAAGATTGCCAAGATCGCCCGCTTTGCGCCGATCGTCATTGTCTGGGGTGGACGCCGAGGTAGCCATGGCCGCGCCCTAGACCAACTTTGCAACCAAGGGGAGGGCTTTTGCACCTGCGCTGTGCCTTCGGGTGTGGCAAAGGAGACGCGTCGGCACTATTTAATGCTTCTAAGCCCGGCATCGGCGCTGGCATCAGGGCGTTGGATGTGCTGGTTTAGACAGATGGCCCCGAGTAAGGAAACACATGCTCTATAGTGCCTATGAAATTCAGCGCAGCTTCCTGGCAAGCGCCAGTGCCATGGCGACCGCGAGCGTAGAACTGCTCCAAAATCCCGCAAATCCCTTTGCTTATTTCGGTGGCGGTCCGATGCTCGCCTCCGCGCTGGATGTGTTCGCACATGCCGCGGCGCCGCGCGGCAAGCCCGCCTTCGATCTACCGACCACCGAGGTGGACGGGCAGACCGTAGCGGTGAACGAAGTCATCGAGGCGCGCCAGGTCTTCGGCCAGCTGCGTCATTTCGTGCGGGAAGGGCAGGAGGGCCGGCACCCCAAGCTGCTGATCGTCGCGCCGATGTCCGGCCATTTCGCGACGCTCCTGCGCGGCACCGTCGCCCGGATGCTGCCGGGGCATGACGTCTACATTACCGACTGGCGCGATGCGCGCGATGTGCCGCTTTCCGATGGGTCGTTCGATCTGGATGATTATGTCGATTATCTCGTCGGGTGGCTCGAGCATATCGGACCGGGCGCACATATGCTGGCGGTCTGCCAGCCGTCCGTGCCCTGCCTTGCTGCCGCGAGCCTCATGTCGGCCTCGAAGCATCCTTGCCGTCCGCGTACCTTGACGATGATGGGCGGCCCCATCGACACGCGCGAGGGGCCGACGGCCGTCAATCAGCTGGCGCAGGAGCGGCCGCTGAGCTGGTTCAGCCAGAACGTCGTGACCTCGGTTCCATTCAATTATCCCGGCGCCGGGCGGAAGGTCTATCCCGGCTTCATGCAATTGGCCGGTTTCATGACCATGAACCTCGGCAACCACCTGATGAGCCACTGGCAGATGTTCCGCCACCTCGTTCAGGGCGATGACGAGAGCGCGGACGCGACCAAGAAGTTCTACGAGGAATATCGCTCGGTCTGCGACATGACCGCCGAATTCTACCTGCAGACCGTCAATGAGGTCTTCAAGAAGCACAGCCTGCCCAAGGGCGAGTTCATGCATCGCGGCGTCCGCATCGACACGGCGGCGATCACGGATGTCGCGCTGCTCGCCGTCGAAGGCGAGAATGACGATATTTCGGGGATCGGCCAGACGAGGGCGGCGCTCAAGATTTCCCCGAACCTGCCGGACGAGATGAAGCAATATTATCTCGCCGAGACGGTCGGCCATTACGGCATCTTCAATGGTTCGAAATGGCGCAACCGCATTGCGCCAGTGGTCGAGGCATGGATCTCCAGCCACGATGATCTACCGCGCGGCTGATCGCCCGTTCTCATGAGGTCGGATTCGCAATGATCGACATTGGCCTGCAGCAAGTCGCGGTCGAGCGCTTCGCCGTGCGCGACGCTTTCACCATCAGCCGTGGCGCCAAGACGTTTGTGGATGTGGTCATGTGCGTGGTCACGGACGGAATGTTCATCGGCCGAGGCGAGGGCACGCCGATCTATTATCATGGTGAGACGGCCGAAGGATGTGCGGCGGCGATCGAGGCGCTCGTGCAGGCTCAGGGCGGCGTGCCCGACCGCGAGGCGTTGCGCACCCTGATGCCACCGGGCGCCGCACGCAATGCGCTGGATTGCGCACTGTGGGATCTGGAGGCAGCGCGGACCGGCAAGCCGGTTTGGGCGCTGGCCGGACTGAAGGCGCCCCAGCCGGTCCGGACGGCCTATACGATCAGCCTCGATACGCCGGAGAAGATGGCGCAGGCGGCCGCAGACGCGCGGGCGCGGGGGTTCACGCTGCTCAAGTGCAAGCTCACCGGCGACGGCGATCAGGCCCGCATCGAAGCGGTGCGCCAAGGTGCGCCGGATGTCGACCTGATCGTGGATGCCAATGAGAGCTGGGCCGATCTGGACGTGCAGGCGCAAGCCCGTGCATTGGCTGATCTGGGCGTCGCATTGATCGAGCAGCCCTTGCCGGCGCAGGCTGACGCAGCGCTCGCCGGGCTGGCTCTGCCGGTGCCGATCTGCGCGGACGAGAGCTGCCAGTCGCTGGAGGATCTCGCGCGGCTCGGGGCCTATCAGGCAATCAACATCAAGCTCGACAAGGCCGGCGGACTGACCGAGGCGCTCGCCATGGCGCATGCGGCGCGGGCAGCGGGCAAGCGCATCATGGTCGGCTGCATGCTCGCAAGCTCGCTCGGCATTGCGCCTGCCTTTCTGCTTGCACAGTTCGCCGATTGGGTGGACCTCGATGGCGCCTTGCTGCTAGCTCATGATCGCGAGGGCGCCATGAAAGTCGCCAACGGATATCTTTCGCCCGGAACTTTATGGGGCGAGGCGATTATAACGGATGCTCAACGAAGTTGAACGACAATAGGGTTTTGAAGCGGTCGTAAAGGCCGAGGACCGGCAGTTGCCGGGTCGCGATTGGAGGAGGCTGTACGTGCGCCTGGCACGAATTCTCGCATTATTGGTGGTACTCGCGACTGTCGGCGTGTCGGCCTATTTCCTCTATCGCATGCCCTTCGCCTGGCTGCAGATCGTCCCTGCGGCGATTGGCGTCGGCCTGTGCCTCTGGTTCTGGCGCACGGCACCCAAGCGCAAGAAAGCTCGCAAGCGCGCCGCGCTCGCGACGGTTCTGTTCGTGCCGCTGCTGATGGCGAGCGCCGTGCTCAGCCTGATGGTTTCGCCGGAATCGGTCTGGCCGGTGTTCACCGCGCTGGCGCTGCTCGCGATGATGGTCGCCGTGCTTGCGCTCATGCGGATCGAGCGCAAACAGAACCATGTGTGGGCCGGCTATTATTCCGACGTGGCCTGATCGGCGCTCCCGATGCTGCGCGGGGCCAGAGCGCCCGGAAGTTCGTGGAGGACCGGGTAGGGCATGATCATCTTGCCGGCCGGATCGGCGGTAAATGTGGTCTGCGTGGGATAGGCAAATTCCAGCCCGAGATCGTTGAAACGGTCGAGAATATCGAGGCCGATCGCATGGCGGATCATATAGATTTTATCCCAATCGGCCGAGTGCACGTCGAACTCCAGCTCAAAATCCAGTGAGCTGGCCCCGAACCCAATGAAGCCCGAGCGCACGAAGTCACCGCCATGCGCGTTGACGATCTCTCGTAGCAGATCGGGTATTTTCGCCGCTTCGGCCGGCGGGGTCTGATAGATCACGCCGATAGCGAACTTGATCCGGCGGCGATCGAGGCCGGTGTAGCTCGTGATCTCCTTGTTCAGCAATTGCGCATTGGAGACGATCATGCGTTCGCCTGTCACCACGCGCAGGCGCGTGGATTTGAGGCCGATGCGCTCCACAACGCCCGTCTGCGTACCGAAATTGATCGCATCGCCGACCTTGAAGGGCTTGTCGAAGATGATCGAGAGGGACGCGAACAGGTCCGAAAAAATTCCCTGCGCCGCTAGACCAATGGCAATGCCGCCGATCCCGAGACCGGCGACCAGACCGGTGACGTTGACGCCGAGATTGTCCAGCACGACGATGGCCGCAACGGCGAAAATCGCAATGGAGAGCAGAACCTTGATAAGGCCGCTGGCATTGGCCAAGGCCTCGCTGCCGCCCAGCTCCGGGTCCGAGCGCATCTGGATGAAGCCGAGCGCCATGTGGCGCACCCAGACCGCGATCTGCCAGGCCGTCACCACGATGAACAGGAAGTTGATCGCATTGAACAATGCCGGCGGCACCGGGAAATAATTGACGACGAGGCGCGCCGCGATGAGCATCATGAACAGATGCCCGGTTTTCCCGACGGTGCTGGCCGCGACGCCCATGATCGGGGCGCTGTGCGCGGCCTTGAGGAGCAGCCGCTGCACGATCCGCTTGAGTAGCCCCAGCGCAAAATAGATGGCGATGCCGATCGCGATGGCGATCGCCACCTCGATCCAGTTCTCGCCAAGCCATGTCATGGCATGTTCGAGGCTGCGGAGGGGATTGGCGTGGGATGAAGTTGTCGTCGGGGCAGCAGTCATCAGGCTGGCGTGCTCGCAGATTGGGGGATGTCGTGCGATGAGAACGCCGCAGAGAGGATGTAGTTCACGGACAGATTGTCACTGAGCACGAAGCCATATCGCGGATCGGCCATCAGTCCCTTGGTCGCCGTGAGGTGCAGGCCACGGTCGGTCAGCAGCGCTTCCATTTCCTCCGGGGTGATGAAGCGGGCTGCGTCATGCGTGCCCTTGGCGATGCGGCCGAAGCCCTCTGCCAGCGTCACCACCATCAGCTTGGAGAGCGGCGTCCGGTTTGGCGTCGAGATAATCAGTAGCCCATCGGGCTTGAGCAGCCGCGCGATGGCGGAGAGGAACATCGCCGGATCGGTGACATGCTCGATGACTTCCAGCGCCGTGATCAGGTCGAACTGCGGATCGCTCAGCGTCTCCACCCCGCAATTGCGATAATCGATGGGCAGGCCCATTGCGGCGGCATGGTCACGGGCGACGGCGATATTCTCTGGCGCCGCATCTACAGCCGTCACGGCGCCGCCCATGCGGGCGAGCGGCTCGGCTACCAGCCCGGCCCCGCAGCCGACATCGAGGACGCGCTTGCCGGCCAGCGGGCGCAGATCCTGGGGCGATCCACCCCAGTGCGCGTCGATAGCGGCGCGGATGAAACCAAGGCGCACCGGCCCGAGCTTGTGGAGCATGGCGCTGGAGCCATTGGGGTCCCACCAATCGGCCGCGTGCGCGCCGAAATGCGCGGCTTCTTTGGGGTCGATGGTGCTGCTGTGCGGTTCGCTTGCCATTGCCGATCCTGCTGACTAATAGGGCGCCGGCTCGAAGGCCGGTGAATACCGATCCGTCGGCATTTCATGCCCCCTTGATAGTCCAAGAAAGGTCCGCGGCAAGTCCATGGCGCGTATTGTGATGAAATTTGGCGGCACGTCGATGGCCGGCATGGAGCGAATCCGCAACGTCGCGCTTCGGGTGAAGCATGAGGTTGGCCTGGGCAACGAGGTCGCCGTCGTCGTCTCTGCGATGGCCGGCGAGACCGATCGCCTGGTCAATTTCTGCAAGGAAGCCAGCCCGCTTTACGACCCTGCGGAATATGACGTGGTCGTCGCGGCCGGCGAGCAGGTGACGTCCGGGTTGCTGGCGATGACGCTCAAGGCGCTGGGCGTCGATGCGCGCAGCTGGCTGGGCTGGCAGTTGCCGATCCGCACGAGCGAGGCACATAGCAAGGCGCGGATCGACACGGTCGAGACCGAAGGCCTGCTGGCGGCGATGACCTCCGGGCAGGTCGCGGTCATTCCGGGCTTTCAGGGGCAGATGGAGAGCGGCCGGGTCTCGACCCTGGGTCGTGGCGGGTCTGATACCTCCGCCGTGGCGGTCGCGGCCGCCGTGCAGGCCGATCGGTGCGATATCTATACCGATGTCGATGGCGTCTACACGACCGATCCGCGCATCGTCAGCCGGGCCCGCAAGCTCGACAAGGTCACCTATGAGGAAATGCTGGAGCTGGCCAGTGTCGGCTCGAAAGTGCTGCAGACGCGGTCCGTCGCGCTGGCGATGAAGGAGAAGGTGCGCGTGCAGGTGCTCTCCTCCTTCGACGCGCCAGGGGACGATCCCGAACCCGGCACGATGATCGTCAGCGAAGCAGAAATTGAGGAAAGCGACATGGAACGGCAGCTCATCACCGGCATCGCTCATGACAAGAACGAAGCCAAGATCATCGTCACGCGCGTGCCGGACAAGCCCGGGGCGGTTGCCAGCATCTTCGGTCCGCTGGCCGATGCGAGCATCAATGTCGACATGATCATCCAGAATGACAGCAAGGATAATGCGGAGACGGACGTGACTTTCACGGTCCCCCGCACCGACCTCGCGCGCAGCGTCGACATTCTGGAGAAGCTGCAGGACGAGATCGGTTTCCGCCGCATCATCACCGACGATCAGGTCGCCAAGATCAGCGTCGTGGGTGTTGGCATGCGCAGCCATGCCGGCGTCGCGGCGACCATGTTCAAGACGCTGGCCGAGCGCGGCATCAATATCGAGGCGATCTCCACCAGCGAGATCAAGGTCTCGGTGCTGATCGACGAGGACGAGACCGAACTGGCCGTTCGCGTGCTCCACACCGCCTACGGTCTCGACGCGGAGCAGGCGCCCGCTTGATCTATTTGGAGCCGCTTCCGTTCGGGAGAGGCTCCGAGGCAGCGTGCCGGCATCCGGTCGGCCGCTGATCTCCTCTTTGCCGTCGCTTCCCGGTGGGAAGGGTCAGATTGGGTATCGCAATGACCGACCGTCTTTCTTCCCTCATGGCCCGCGGCACCGCCTTTCTCGGCAGCGAGACCGCGATCATCTGTGGCGCGATGAGCTGGGTCTCCGAGCGGCATCTGGTGTCCGCTGTCAGCAACGCCGGCGGCTTCGGCCTGATCGCTTGCGGCGCCATGACCCCCGAGCTGCTCGATACCGAGATCGCGGCGACCAAGGCGATGACGGACAAGCCCTTCGGCGTGAACCTCATCACTATGCACCCGCAGCTGTTCGATCTGATCGCGGTCTGCGCGCGCCATTCGGTGACGCATATCGTGCTGGCTGGCGGCCTCCCGCCCAAGGGCAGCATCGAGGCGATCAAGGCGAGCGGCGCCAAGGTGATCTGCTTTGCGCCGGCCCTGTCGCTGGCCAAGAAATTGCACCGCTCGGGCGTCGATGCGCTGGTGATCGAGGGCATGGAAGCGGGCGGCCATATCGGCCCGGTGGCGACCAGCGTGCTGGCGCAGGAAATTCTGCCGGTCATGGCAAGCGAGCTGCCGGTCTTCGTGGCCGGCGGCATCGGCCATGGCGAGGCGATCGCTGCTTATCTCGACATGGGCGCGGCCGGTGTGCAGCTGGGCACCCGCTTTGCCTGCGCCAGCGAGAGCATCGCTCACGCCAATTTCAAGAAGGCGTTCTTCCGGGCGTCGGCGCGCGACGCGATTGCCAGCGTTCAGATCGATTCGCGGTTGCCGGTGATCCCCGTGCGCGCCCTGCGCAACGCCGGAACCGACGCCTTCACCGCCAAGCAGCGCGAAGTCGCGCAACTGCTCGACGACGGCAAGGTCGATATGGGCGAGGCGCAGCTGCAGATCGAGCATTATTGGGCCGGTGCCCTGCGGCGGGCGGTGATCGATGGCGACATCGAAAATGGCTCGCTGATGGCCGGCCAGTCCGTGGGCATGGTGACGAAGGAAGAACCCGTCGCCGAGATCATCACGACCCTGATGGCCGAGGCGCGGGCCGCGTTGACGCGCCGGGTCGGCTGATCGCGGCACGGCTCTCGCAGACAGCCTGTCGGTCATTGGTTAACGGGTAGCGATATCACGGCGTTCCGTTTACAGCGGTGCGAACGCGCCGACTGGTGCGACCGTCGAAAAGAACAAGACATCGGGAGAGGTGCCGTGCTGAAGGGCCGGTCCAACGACAGGTGCATGAGGGGCGCGTTGTTGCGCGTTTCAACGCCTGCTTGCGTGTCTGCCGCGTCTCCTTCTTTTCCGACTGGCTTTCTTCCTCTGCTGCTCGCCATTCCGTCATCGTCTTTGCCGGGTTTCTCGCCCGGAAAGATCGAGACGAGGTTGGTTCCCGGCGGCAGTTTCTGATAGCAGGAACGCATGGATCAAACGCGGCGCCCGGAATCCCCATCGAGCAGTGCGGCCACGGCCGCGCGCAGAATTCTCTCTCGCCTCCATGAGGTGATGGCGGCGCGTACGCAGACGCAGGTGAAACTCAACAAGGTCGTCGAGATTGTCGGACAGGAGCTTTCGAGCGAGGTCTGCTCGATTTACTTGCTGCGCGATGGCATGCTGGAGCTGTTCGCGACGCGCGGCCTCAAGCAGGAGGCCGTTCACGTCACGCGCCTGGCGCCGGGCGAGGGGCTTGTCGGCACGATTGCCCAGAATGTCGAAACGCTCAACCTCGAGGAAGCGTCGGGCCATCCCGACTTCGCCTATCGGCCGGAAACGGGCGAGGAGCGCTTCCACAGCTTCGCCGGCGTGCCGATCGTGCGTCGTGAGAATGCAATTGGTGCGCTGTGCGTCCAGCATCTCGACCCGCGCGGCTATGAGGAAGTCGAGATCGAGGCGCTGCAGACGGTGGCGATGGTGCTCGCCGAGTTGATCAACAACGCCAATCTGGTCGATGAAAATCCCGGCGAAGATCGCCCGCTCGAAACCGGTGCGAGCATCCTCTCTGGCCTGCAGCTCGTGATGGGCATGGCCCGCGGTCACGCGGTGTTCCATCAGCCGCGCGTGACCATCGAGCATACCGTCGCCGAGGATGTTGAGGTCGAGCGGCAGCGCGTGTATTCGGCATTCGCCAAGATGCGCGAGCAGATCGAGCGGATGGCCGGGCAGGCCGAGTTCGGCATGGACGGCGAGCACAAGGAGGTGCTCGAGACCTACAAGATGTTCGCCTATGATGAAGGCTGGTCGCGGCGGATCAACGAAGCGATCGACTCCGGCCTCACGGCCGAGGCGGCAATCGAGCGGGTGCAGCAACGCACCCGGATGCGGATGCGGCAGATCGACGATCCGCTTCTGCAGGACCGGATGCATGATCTGGAGGATCTCTCCAACCGCCTGCTGCGCATCGTGGCGGGACAGCTTGGCACGGCTGCGCAACTGGGGCTGCGGCAGGACACAATTCTGATCGCGCGCAACCTGGGGCCGGCGGAGTTGTTGGAATATGACCGGCGGCGCCTCAAGGGCGTCGTGCTGGAAGAAGGCTCGCTGACCGCGCACGTCACGATCGTCGCGCGGGCCATGGGCGTGCCGGTGTTGGGCCGCGTCAAAAATACCCGGGCGCTAATCAACGAGGGCGATCTGCTGCTGCTCGATGTGAATCAGAACCGCCTCTACATCCGCCCCTCCGAGCCGATGGACGAGGCGTTCGAGAGCGGCCTGGCGCTCACGCAGAAGCGGCGCGCGGCCTATGCCGGGCAGCGCGATCTGCCGGCGGAGACGAAGGACGGCCAGCGCATCGAGCTGATGGTGAATGCCGGCCTGCGCGACGATGTCGCCGCGCTGGACGTGACGGGCGCCGATGGCATCGGCCTGTTCCGCACCGAGTTCCAGTTTCTCGTCTCGGCCACCCTGCCGCAGCGCGAGCGCCAGCAGCGGCTCTACAAGGAAGTGCTCGACGCGGCGGGCAGCCGCCCGGTCATTTTCCGCACGGTCGATATCGGCGGGGACAAGGCCCTGCCTTATCTGCGCAAGAGCGATTCCGACGATGAGGAAAATCCCGCCATGGGCTGGCGGGCGGTTCGCCTCGCTCTAGAGCGCGATGGCCTGATGAAGGCGCAGGCGCGGGCATTGCTGGAGGCCGCGGCCGGGCGGACCTTGCATGTCATGTTCCCGATGATCTCCGAGCCATGGGAACTCACCCAGGCGATGACCCTGTTTCGCGAGCAGAAGGACTGGCTCACCAAGCGTGGCCGCAAGTTGCCCAAGAGCGTCAAATATGGCGCGATGCTGGAAGTGCCCGCGCTCGCCGAGGCGCTCGACTTCGTGCTGCCGGAACTGGACTTTCTCTCCATCGGCACCAACGATCTCACCCAGTTCCTGTTTGCTGCCGACCGCGCGAACCCCAAGCTGGCTGAGCGTTACGATTGGCTGAGCGTCGCGATCCTCCGCTTCCTCGCCCGCGTGACGCGGACCTGCTCCGAGCATGGGGTGCCGGTGGGAGTCTGCGGCGAAATGGGCGGGCGGACGCTGGAAGCCATGGCCCTGCTCGGCCTTGGCATTCGGCGCCTTTCCATCACGCCGGCCTCGATCGGCCCGGTCAAGGCGATGGTACGCTCGGTGGATCTCACGGCCTTGTCGCAGGTCACGGTCGATTTGCTGAAGGGCGGGGTTGCCAACCTTCGCGAGCCACTCTCGCAGTGGGCCGACGATAACGGCGTCGATCTCGGTTGAGAGCCTGTGCGGTGCCGCGCCAGCGAATTCGCGCGTTGACACCGCATAGCGACTGATGGAACAAAGGAATTGGCAAAAAGACCGAAAATAGACGGAAAAAGGCCTCAATGCGCGAAGATGCGAACGAAAATGAGACGGTCGCGCGCAGCGGACTGAGTGCATCGGCAAAGATGCGGCAGGCGCGTGAGGCCGCAGGCATGTCGCTCGATGATGTAGCGAACCGCACGCGGATTACCTTGCGCCATCTCACCGCGCTGGAAGCCGGTGACTATCAGGCCCTTCCCGGAACGACCTATTGCGCAGGTTTCTCGCGCGCTTATGCCCGCGCGGTCGGCATCGACGAACACGCCCTTGTCAGCAAGGTGCGTGAAGAAATCGCTGAAATGGGCGTCGAGCAGGACCCTTATGAGATCGAGGAGCCAGTCGATCCCAGCAGCGTTCCGCCGCGCTATCTGGTGATCGCCGCCGCCGTCATCGCGCTGCTGTTTGCGGGCGGTTACGCGATCTGGCGGACCCAGTACATCACGCCGCCGACCGACGACCAGCTTGCGATCGAGCAGCGAACCGAGCCGCGCATCGCCGACCCGCGCAACAAATCGGCGGCGCCCGCGCAGAACCCGGCGCAGGCGCGTCCCAATGGCCCGGTGGTCCTGACTGCGGTGAACGAGGTTTGGCTGCGCATCTATCAGCCGGACGGAAAGCGTCTCTTCGAAGGGACGCTGGAGAAGGACAAGAGCTTCACCGTCCCGGCCGAGGCACAGGACCCGATGATCCTCACCGGGCGTCCGGATGCGCTGGCGGTGACCGTTGGCGGGCAGGCTATCCCGCCACTCGGGACTGCCGAGCGGACGATATCGGATGTTCCGCTGACGGCTGCGGCTTTGCTTGAACGCCGCGTTCAGCCCACAGACACCGATCCGGCGGCATCGCAAACCAGCAATGGTGATGCACCGCCGGCGGGTTGATGCTAGCAGGCACGGCCTCGCCAACGGATGGGGTTGCGCTCATTGCGCCTCCGCCACCGGCCAACATGATTTGAACATATCAGGAATTTCACCATGGCAGCAGAGCTTTCCCCCCACGAGATGACCAGTAAACGGACCGGCGGCGGGATTGTCCGCGCGCTGCTCCTTGCCGGCGCCGGCCTGCCGCTGCTCTTCAGTGCCCCGGCAAGCGCCCAGCGCACGGTGGAAGGCCGCGTCGATCGGCTCGAGCAGGAAATGCGGGCCGTGCAGCGCAAGGTGTTTCCCGGCGGGGCGGGCCAGATCATGGCGCCGGAAGTCACGCCGCCTGCGCCGACGCCCGGTGTCGCAGCCGGTGCGCCCGCGACGACGCCGATTGCGGATCTGACGGCGCGAATCAACGCCGTGGAGGCGCAGCTCGCTCGCCTCACCGGTCAGGTCGAGGAGAATGAGCACCGGCTCCGTCAGCTGGAAGAGAATTTCAAGGCGATGAGCGCCGCGCAGGCTGCTCCGGCCGTCGATCCGGCCAGTCCCTTTGGCCCGCCCAGCGCGCCGCTCCCCGACCGCGCGGCCCAGGCTGCGCCGGCGGCGACCCCACGCCCAGCAGCGCAGCCGTCCCTCGTGGCCCGCACCGAAGCGGTGGCGGCGGTCGAGCGCCCCAGCACCGGCAATGCCGCGCTGGATAGCTACACCTATGGCTTCCGCCTCTGGACCGCGAAATTCTATCCCGAGGCGCAGGTGCAGCTGCAGCAGACCGTCGACAAATATGGCAAGGACCCGATCGCCAGCCGTGCCCATAATCTGCTCGGCCGTGCGTTTCTCGATGACAAGAAGCCGGCGGCTGCAGCCAAGATTTTCTACGAAAATTACCGGCAGCGCCCGGCTGGCGACCGCGCGGCGGAGAGCCTTGCCTGGGTGGGTGAGTCGCTCATCCAGCTCAACCGGCTGAAGGACGCGTGCCTCGCCTATGATGAGTTGAACGAGGTGTTCGGCGCCAACATGCCGGCCAGCGTGCGCGACATGATGACCAAGGGCCGGACCCGCGCCAAATGTAGTGGCTGACACGCTCGCGCAGCGATTTCCCGAGGCAGTTCAGCACCTGCTTGGGCGCGCCTTGCAAGCGTCCGAGCGCGTTGGCATCGCAGTCTCGGGCGGAGCGGACAGCATGGCGCTGCTCTCGCTGGCTGCGCGTTGCTGGCCCGGGCAGGTTGAGGCGGCGACGGTCGATCACCGATTGCGAGCCGATTCCGCCGCGGAAGCAGCCATGGTGGCCCATTGGTGCCAAAGCGAGGGCGTACCCCACGCGACTTTGACCGTCGCGCGGTCCCTTGACGGCAATCTTCAGGCGGCGGCACGTGCAGCGCGCTATGCCCTGTTGGAGGACTGGCAGCAGGCGCGGGGCCTCGACTGGCTGATGACGGCGCATCAGGCGGACGATCAGCTCGAAACGCTGGTCCTGCGGCTCAATCGCGGGGCGGGGGTGGCGGGACTGTCAGCCATCCGGGCCCGGCGCGGGACATTGCTGCGGCCGCTGCTCAATGAGCGCCGCGCTGATCTGCGCGCGTGGTGCCAGAGCGAAAACGTCCCGTTCATCGACGATCCGAGCAACGAGAACCAGCGGTTCGACCGCGTAAGGGTTCGGCAGGCACTGACTGGCTGCGATCTGATTGACCCCGGTGGCATGAACCGCGCGCTGGAAGCGCTGGGCGAAGCGGAGGACGCCATCGCGTGGATGCTGGACCGGCTCGCCGCCGAGCACCTTGTGCTGGCCGAGGATCGCGCCGACCTCACGCGAACGGACCTGCCGCCCGAGCTGCTTCGCCGCCTGATCTTGCGCATGGTTGCCCATCTCAATCCGCAGGCAGAAAAACCGCGCGGGCCATCGCTGGATCAAGCGCTTGTTCAACTTTTCGATGGTAAGACCGTCACCTTGGCAGACTGCCTTGTCACCGGAGGGGCGCGATGGACGATGCGGCGGGCACCACCGCGCAAGTCGTGCTGAGCCCAAAGCCGTTCCGGGCATTGTGTTCCGGGCAGGAAGTCCTATTTTGGACCGCGAAAGCGAGTGGTTGATGAACGATAACAAAGAGCCGCAAGGCAATCCATGGATCAAGAGCGCCCTCATATTGGCGGGCGTGTTTCTTGCGCTGCTAATGTTCGTGACGGTGTTCGACAGCAAGGGCATGAGCAACAACGGCACCGCGATTGCCTATTCCGATTTCCGCGACCGGGTTTCGGCTGACGCGGTGAAGGAAGTGGCGATCGGTCCGGACCGGATCAGTGGCGTGCTCAAGAACGATCAGCGTTTCGTCACCTACGCCGTGCCGGACCCGCAGCTCACGGCGCTGCTGGACGAGCATAAGGTCAAATATAGCGGCCAGCCCGAAGAACAGCCGAACTTCTGGATGATCCTGCTCTACCAGTCGCTGCCGTTCATCCTGATCCTCGGCATCGCCTTTTTCGTTCTGCGCCAGATGCAGAAGGGTGGCGGCGCCGGTGGCGCGATGGGCTTTGGCAAGTCCAAGGCCAAGCTGCTCACCGAGAAGCAGGGGCGGGTGACGTTCGACGACGTGGCCGGCATCGATGAAGCCCGTGAGGAGCTTCAGGAGATCGTCGAGTTCCTCAAGGACCCGAGCAAGTTTGCGCGACTGGGCGGCAAGATCCCCAAGGGCGCGCTGCTGGTCGGCTCGCCGGGCACCGGCAAGACGCTGCTGGCGCGCGCGATCGCGGGCGAGGCGGGCGTGCCGTTCTTCACCATTTCGGGCTCTGACTTCGTCGAAATGTTTGTGGGCGTCGGCGCAAGCCGCGTGCGCGACATGTTCGAGCAGGCCAAGAAGAACGCACCCTGCATCGTCTTCATCGACGAGATCGACGCGGTCGGTCGCCATCGTGGCGCGGGCCTGGGCAATGGCAATGACGAGCGCGAGCAGACGCTGAACCAGCTGCTGGTCGAGATGGATGGCTTTGAATCGAACGAAGGCATCATCATCATCGCCGCGACCAACCGGCCTGACGTGCTCGATCCGGCGCTGCTGCGTCCGGGTCGTTTCGACCGTCAGGTCGTCGTGCCGCGGCCGGATATCGAGGGGCGCATCAAGATCCTCGAAGTCCATATGGCGAAGGTGCCGCTGGCGCCCGACGTCGATGCCCGCACGATTGCACGTGGTACGCCCGGCTTCTCCGGTGCCGACCTTGCCAATCTCGTCAACGAGGCGGCGCTGATGGCGGCGCGGCGCGGCAAGCGTCTCGTGGCCAGCGCCGAGTTCGAGGCGGCCAAGGACAAGGTGATGATGGGCTCCGAACGGCGCTCCATGGTCATGACCGAGGACGAGAAGAAGATGACGGCCTATCATGAGGCTGGTCACGCCATCGTCGCGATTCACGAGCCGGCGTCCGATCCGATCCACAAGGCGACAATCATCCCGCGCGGTCGCGCACTGGGCATGGTGATGCGTCTGCCCGAGCGGGACAGCTACAGCTATCACCGCGACAAGATGCACGCCAATCTGGCGGTCGCCATGGGCGGGCGCGTGGCTGAGGAAGTGATCTTCGGTCACGAAAAGGTGTCGTCCGGTGCTTCCGGCGATATCCAGTACGCCACGCGGCTCGCGCGCGACATGGTCACCCAGTGGGGCATGTCCGACGAGCTGGGGCCGCTGCAATATGAGGAGCCGCAGGGCGAGACCTTCCTCGGTTACTCGCAAAGCCAGCGCGTGCACATGTCCAATGAAACCGCGCAGAAGATCGACGCGGAGATCCGCAAGGTTGTCGAATCCGGTTATGATCGGGCCAAGACGGTGCTGAGCGATCATCTCGACCAGCTTCACCTGCTGGCCAATGCGCTGCTGGAGTTCGAAACGCTCTCGGGCGACGAGATCAAGACTTTGATCGACAAGGGCGAACTCGTGCGTCCGAGTGGTGAGAAGATCCGGCCCTCTCCGGTCCCGGTGACGGGCACGTCGATCCCCAAGACGGGCAAGCGCAAAGGCCCGATCAGCGATCCGACGCCGCAAAACGTCTGACCCTCATGAGGGTGGACACGAAAGACTGATTGTCGCCGCGAGCCCACGGGCTTTGCGGCGACATTCATTTCAACAGGCGGCCATTTCAAGAAGCGGCGCAGGAGGACGGATGCCCATCTATATTGACGAAAGCGGCAGTCTTCCCGCGGGCGCCATGATCATGGCTGGCGTCGAGATCGAGGCGGATGCAGCAGACCGGCTGCTGGCTCGGTTTCGTGCGGTTGTGGGTTTGCGCGGTGAGCTCAAGGGCAGCCGGATCGGTCTGGTCGAACGCGCCTTCTTCTTCGAACTGCTCGACCGGTTCGGTGCCCGGGCCAAGATCTGCATCATCCGCGCCGACCCGCAAGACGCCGGACGCCGTCCCGAAGACCTCGACGTCTATGTCGCTCTACTCACCCAACTGGTAGATGAGTGGCGACCGGATGCGGAGGAGGATTGTCTGCAGGTCTTCATCGATGCGGGTCGCTATGACACGCTAGTGCTGGAATCCGTGCGGCACGACATTGCCAAAAGGCTCGCGCGATGCGGCAGCGCGCAGATGATCGACAGCAGGCGCTCGGCGGGGGTGCAGATCGCCGATGTCGTCGCCAACAGCTTCTACAACATCGCGATCCGGTCTGGCCGCTCCGCACGGATCGAGACCATCGTCGAGCCCTTTCTTGCAGGCGGCGTGCTGCAAACCAGCGATTTGCGCCACAGGCCGGCACCGCGCGCGCCGCATCCGGTAGCGGCAAGGCACGATTGACGTCGAATTCAGGCCCTAGCCGCATAAAAAAAGGCGGCTTCGACTGTGCCGAAACCGCCTTTCAATCTGATGTTCTGGGGGCTTAGCCGTCGTAATCGGCACCCAGGCTGTGCGAGCGCGGCGGCGTCGCAGCCGTGAGGCGCAGCGCCTCGGCAGAGCGTGCGATCGAGCCGATTTCGTCCGGCGTATCGTCGTCGTCGATCTGCATCTTCTGCATCGAGCCGACGAGATCATGCTTGAGGTCGTCCGGCATGATCGTCTCTTCAGCGATCTCGCGCAGAGCGACGACCGGGTTCTTGTCGCGATCCCGATCCACGGTCAGCTCGGCGCCACCGGAGATGGTCCGGGCGCGCTGGGCCGCGAGGAGAACGAGGTCGAACCGGTTGGGAACCTTGTCGATGCAATCTTCGACAGTAACGCGCGCCATGCTTGGCTCCTGAACAGATTAAGGAGAATGCGGGAAAGGCTGTCAGCTAACAGTCGAGGGAGCGAAAGTCAAGAAAATCGCAGGGGCGATGGGAGGCTCGCGGCGCTGCGATCGTGGAAACAATAGCGTCCATCCGGCATTGAAAGGGTGGGATGCGCGCGTGATGGTTGGCAAGGCAGGGTGGTTGACGCATGAGGGGGGGCATGACAGGCAACGTCTCTACGCTGGCACCGCGCGTGCAGGATGATCGCCTGCACGAGGTGGCCGGTAACAAGCTCAGGTTGCTGCCCGGCGGGCAGGATCGGCTCGATACGCTGCTCGATCTGATTGGCAACGCGCGCGAGACACTCGACCTCTATTTTTATATTTTCGCGGCGGACGACTGCAGCACGCTGATCCGTGACGCTCTGGTCGAGGCCTGCAAGCGCGGCGTCGCTGTCACACTGATGATCGACGCGTTCGGATCGGCGCGGACGCCCGATGGGTTCTTCGATGCCTTCATCTGTGCTGGTGGGCGTTTCGCGCGGTTCGGTGCGCGTCGATCCATGCGCTACCTGATCCGCAATCATCAGAAGATGGTGATCTGCGATGGCCGGCGGGCGATGATCGGCGGGTTCAATTGCGAGAACAGCTACTTCGCAGGCCCCGAGGACGCGAACGCCTGGTGCGACCTCGGCCTCGCGCTTGAAGGGCCGCTCGTCGAAGATCTCGGCCGATGGTATCAGGGATTGGCGAAGTGGAGCCTGGAAAGCCGGCAGCGGTTCAGCCATCTGCGCCGGCTGGTCCGCACCTGGCAGCCCGGCGAAGGAAAGGCGCGCTGGCTGATCGGGGGACCGACGCGCTTTCTTAACAGCTGGGCCAAGTGCGTGAAGACAGATTTGCACCATGGCCGCACGCTCGATCTGGTCGCGGCCTATTTTTCCCCGAGCCCCGGCATCATGCGCCGCATAGCCGGCATCGCCCAGCGTGGGAGCGCCCGGCTCATCACGCCGGAGCGATCCGATAACACCACCACGGTCGGGGCTGCCCGGCACTTGTATCGGCGGCTGCTGCGGGCCGGGGTGCGAATCCTGGAATATCAGCCGCAGAAGCTGCACATGAAGCTGATCGTCATTGATGACATCGTCTACGTCGGTTCCGCCAATTTTGACATGCGCAGCCTGTTCCTCAATCTGGAGCTGATGCTGCGCATCGAGGATGCCGAATTTGCCCGCGCCGCGCGCGCGCTGGTCGACACGATGGCGAAGGACAGCACGGTCATCGACGGCCGCACTTATGCGGCACTCGCCAGTCCGTTCAGTCGGTTTCGATGGTGGATCGATTATCTTCTGGTCGGCGTGGCCGACTATACCGTCACGCGACGGCTAAACTTTCGGCGTCGCTGAGCGCGGCGCCCACGTCGTCACCCTTGCGCGCCCAGAACAGGCGGGCAGGGGGAATGCATCGCCACACCATGCCTTGCGCGACATTCGCGAAATTGGCTTCAAGGCGTGAGAGCACGAAGCGCGAATATTGATAGACGAGAAACTGCCCGCCCGGACGGATGGCGCGCGCCGTTGCGGCAGCGATGTCGTCGGCGACAGCGGGGGGCAGAGTGGAAAAGGGCAGGCCGGAGATGATGTAATCCGCGGCCTCGAAACCCTCACGTGCGAGAATGGCTTCCACATCGGCGGCCGATCCTTCCACGCAGATCAGCCTTGGGTCCGCCATGTGCTGGCGCAGGTGGGTTACGAACATGGGATTGGTATCGATGGCGATCAGCCGCGCGTCCGGCCCAAGCCGCTCAAGAATGCGCCGGGTGAACACGCCCGTGCCCGGCCCATATTCGACGACGCAACGCACATCCTGCCAATCGACCGGATCGAGCAGGGCGTGAATGGCGATGTCGGACGTGGGGATCACCGATCCCACCATCCGCGGATGGCGGATAAACTGTTGAAGGAACAAAAATTTGGGAGACATTGCCAACGTCGTTGCGGTCACTTTCCGGGCTTCCCTCTCTTTGACGTGACAAATTAACGCGCGACGCGCAAGGTCGTTTCTTAAGCCTTGAAGAATATTGCTAAAATTCTTCGGCCAACATCAGCGTTTGTCGCGCGCTTGTCTTAGGCCGTTGGGCCGCTCTGCTTGTCGCCCAGCTCCAAACCGTGCTTCATGAGCATGGGGACATTGGCCATGGCGAACAGCATCGAGGCAGCGGTGACGCCCCAGACCTTGACCAGCAGCCACGTATCGAAATCGAGCGACATCCGCATCAGTTCATTCGCCACGCCGAGCGCCGCGAAGAAGAAGCCCCAGTTGCGCGAGAGCTTGAGCCAGCCCGTTTCATCCAGCCCGCTATAGGCCGACTGCAGCAGGTAGCGCAGCAACGGGCGGCCGCCCATCCAGCCCCCGATCAGCATCAGCGCGAAGAAGCCGTAAATGATCGTCGGCTTGAGCTGGATAAAGGCCGGATCATGGAAATACAGCGTCAGGGCGCCGAAGAAGAGAACCAGGATCGCCGAGAGCCAGAGCATCGGCGACACCTTGCCCAGCCGCCATTTGCTGACCACCACGGCCACCGCAATCGCGGCCATGAAGGCGGCAGTGCCGGCAAACATGCCGATGAACTTGGTGGCAAGGAAGAAGACGAGCAACGGCCCGAAATCAAGTGCCATCGGCAGCCAGCTTTCGCCCTTCGGGCCGGGTGCGATCGGCGCGGAATCGATGGTCGCATCGACGCGGGGCCGGGCTTTGTCGTCAGCGTGCATAAGCCGCTCCTGCAATGGCGTGGGCGAGTTCGCCGGGGTCGAAGGGGCGCAGATCGTCGATCTTCTCGCCTACGCCGATGGCGTGAATGGGCAGGCCGAATTTCTCGGCCGCCGCGACCAGAACGCCGCCCCGCGCCGTGCCATCCAGCTTGGTCATCACCAGCCCGGTGACATTGGCGACATTCTGGAAAATCTCGATCTGCGACAGCGCATTCTGGCCGGTCGTCGCGTCGAGCACGAGCACGACATCGTGCGGCGCGGCGGGATTGAGGCGCCCCAGCACGCGGCGGATCTTGGCCAGCTCGTCCATCAACTCCGTGCGGTTCTGCAACCGCCCGGCGGTATCGACGATAAGGATGTCCGTGCCCTGCGCGGTCGCCTGCTTGACCGCGTCGAACACCACGCCTGCCGCATCGCCGCCTTCCGGTCCGGTGACGATGGGCACGCCCAACCGCTCGGCCCAGATGCGCAACTGGCCGATGGCCGCGGCGCGGAAGGTGTCGCCGGCCGCCAGCATCACGCTGTAGTCCTGCTCCTGGAACAGATGCGCGAGCTTGGCGATGGTCGTCGTCTTGCCCGAGCCGTTGACGCCGATGACTAGGATGACCTGCGGGCGCGGGAAAGCCTCGATCTCGATGGGCTTGGCTACCGGGGTCAGCACCTTCTCGATTTCCTCGGCGAGGATCTCGCGCAGATATTCCTCGGTCAGTTCCTTGTTGAAGCGCCCCTCGGCTAGCCGGTCACGGATGCGCGCGGCCATCGCCGGGCCAAGATCGGTCGTGTAGAGCGCTTCCTCCAGCTCATCGAGCGTCTGCTCATCCAGCGCCGCCTTGGCAAAGACGCCGGAAATGCTCTCACCGAGCCGGTCGGAAGTGCGTTTGAAGCCGCCGAAAAGGCGATCGCGCCAGGAAAGTTCAGCCATGCTCGGCTCCATGCGCGATGAGCGTGTTTCCCTCAAGCCCCGTGATGCGGGCGCGGACAATCTCGCCGGGCTTTTGTGGGGTAGCAAAGCGGACCGGCGCGAAGCTCTCGCCATAGCCCATGAGTCCGCTGGTCTCGATCAGCACGCTCTGGGTGGAGCCGACGAGGGCGCGAAGCCATACCGTCCGTTCGGCGTCACAGGCGGCCCGAAGCCGCGCGGCGCGCTCGCGGATTACGGCCCGGTCGACCTGGGGCATCCGCGCTGCCGGGGTGGTGTCACGCGGCGAGTAAGGGAAAATATGGCCGTGAACGATGCGGCAATCACGAACCAGCGCGAGACTGTTCTCGAACATCCCATCGTCCTCGGTCGGGAAGCCGGCAATGATGTCCGCGCCGATGGCGATCTCCGGGCGCCTCGCGTGCAAGCGCTCGACCAGATCGACGGCCTGAGCACGGCTGTGCCGACGCTTCATCCGCTTGAGAATCATGTCATCGCCCGCCTGCAGCGAGAGATGGACATGCGGCATGAGCCGCGGTTCGCCGGCGATGAGCTCGAACAGCCGGTCGTCGATCTCGATGCCGTCGAGTGAGGAGAGGCGCAGGCGGGGCAGGTCAGGCACATGGCGCAGGATGCGCTCGACCAGCAGCCCGAGACTGGGCGTGCCGGGCAGGTCCGGCCCATAGCTCGTCACGTCGACGCCGGTGAGCACGATTTCCTGCACGCCCTCATCGACCAGTGCGCGGATCTGATCCACCACGGCGCCGGCCGGTACCGATCGGCTCGGTCCACGGCCGAAGGGGATGATGCAGAAGGTGCAGCGATGATCGCAGCCATTCTGCACCACGACGAAGGCGCGAACCCGCTCGGCAAAGGCGGCCAGCAGGTGCGGCGCCTGATGTTCGAGGGTCATGATATCGGCGACACGGACCCGCTCGGGCGATGGAATCTCTCCTCCGTTCGTGTCGAGCGAAGTCGAGACACCAGAGGACGAGCCTGGCCGTATCTCGACTTCGCTCGATACGAACGGAGAGGTCCGGAGATGCTCTGCAAAGTCCGCCTTCTCGCCATTCCCGATCACGGCGGCAACCTCCGGCATAGCAGCGAACATTCCGGGGTCGGTCTGCGCCGCGCAGCCTGTGACCACGATGCGCGCCTCCGGCCGGGCACGATGAGCGCGGCGAATGGCTTGGCGGGTCTGGCGGACGGCCTCGCCGGTGACCGCGCAGCTGTTCACCACGACAAGATCATCCTGCCCGCCCAATTGCTGGCGAATGGCCTCACTCTCGGCAATGTTGAGCCGGCAGCCGAGCGTGATGACCTCGGGGCCGGTCATGCGGCGGGTGCGAACTCAGCCGGATCGAGCGTGCCATCGAACACATGGGCAGCCGGGCCGGTCATGCTGATATGGCCACCCGGCGCCCAATCGATGAGAAGATCACCGCCCGGCAGACTGACGCGCACCGGACCTTGAGCGATCCCCCGGCGAAGCGCGCTGACTGCCGTCGCGCAGGCGCCGGTCCCGCAGGCCTGGGTGAAGCCAGCTCCGCGTTCCCAGACCACCAACCGAATATGGTCGGGCGCGAGCATCTGCGCGAAATTCACGTTCACGCGGGTTGGGAACAGCGGATCATGCTCGATCAGCGGCCCGAGGCGCGCCATGTCCACATCATCCAGCGCATCGACGAAGAACACCACATGCGGGTTGCCAATGCTCACCGCGGACGGCGCCGGCAGATCGTCCCAGCTCACCGGCATGGTGAGCGTGTCCATGGCATAAGCCAACGGCACCTGCTCCCAATCCGTCCGCGCCTCGCCCATGTCGACGCTGACCAAATTACCCTGGCGATGCGCCTCCAGCAGTCCGGCATTGGTCTCGATGGTGACGTCCCGCCCCACGAACAGCGGCACGCAGCGGGTGGCATTGCCGCACGCATCGACCTCGCTGCCATCCTGGTTGAAGATGCGCATGGAGACATCGGCGCGCTCGGAGGCGCCGACGACGATCAACTGATCGCATCCCACCCCGGTCCGACGGTCGGCAATGGCCCGTGCCAGCTGCTCGGTCATGACGACAGGTCGCTCGCGGGCATCGATGACCACGAAGTCATTTCCGAGGCCGTGCATCTTGGCGAAGGAGAGAAGGGCGGGGTTGGCAGACATGCGGCGCATTTAGGCGCGCGAGGCGGCGAAGTCCATGTTTCGCGGAAAAATGCAGCTGCTCGGGGTTGTCACTGCGGCCCCCAACGCCCATTCTCTATCGAAGCTGATGAGATGGAGGAGGCATGATGAGACGATTGACCCTGGTGGCGGCACTGGCGCTTCTTTCTGCCTGCGGCCAATCCGGGTCAAATCTCTCGGAGGACGTCTCGAACAGCCTCAACGTGCTGGAAGGCGATGTCGGATCGCAAGCCAAGGCAGCCAATGCGATGAACAGCGCCGGCAACAGCGCGGCGAATAGCACAGAGCCGGGCAAAGTGCTCGTCGGCGGCCTGCCCTTGCGGCTGGGCTATTATGTTTCCAACGAAACGGCCTGTGAGTCAGCCTCCAAAGCCACGGTCACGCTGATCGGCCGGAATGGCTATAGCGGCGCGCGCTACAGTTGCACCTTCGGCACCATCGAGAAGACCGGCGCCACCACCTATCGCGTGACCGAGACATGCCGGGAAGGCGATGCCCTCGCAAGCCGGCAGGAGGTGCGCACCAGCACCCGGACCTATGACGTGACCGATGCGGAAAATTACGCTGCCCAATCGGACAGCGGCTGGGCCAACAAGGCGCGTTACTGCCCGCAGAGCAGCCTGCCGGCACCGTGGAAAGACGAGGATATGCGCGCGCTGACCGGCGCGCCGCCACCAGAAAAGCCCTGACCCTTCACCGGCGGGGCACAAGTACCCGCCACAAGATTGCGCTTTTGCCTCTGCGGCCCTTTTGCGGTATCCGGCCCGCTGTTTCCCTCATTCAACCGCTGGAGAAGCCCCTGTGGGATATCGTGTCGTCGTCGTAGGCGCCACCGGCAACGTCGGTCGCGAAATGCTCAACATCCTTGCCGAGCGGGAGTTCCCCATCGACGAGATCGCGGCCGTTGCCAGTGCGCGGTCGACGGGCGACGAGATCGAGTTCGGTGAGACCGGCAAGATGCTCAAGGTCAAGAATATCGAGCATTTCGATTTCACGGGCTGGGATATGGCCCTGTTCGCCGCCGGCTCCGGACCGACCAAGGAATATGCGCCCAAGGCCGCCGCCGCTGGCTGCGTGGTGATCGACAACAGCTCGCTCTACCGCATGGACCCCGATGTGCCGCTCATCGTGCCGGAGGTGAATCCCGAGGCCATCGAGGGCTACCGACGCAAGAACATCATCGCGAACCCTAATTGCTCGACCGCGCAGCTCGTCGTGGCGCTCAAGCCACTGCACGATGCCGCCAAGATCAAGCGGGTGGTCGTGGCGACCTATCAGTCCGTGTCCGGGGCCGGCAAGGAGGGGATGGACGAGCTGTTCGAGCAGAGCCGTAACATCTTCGTCGGCGATTCCGCTGAACCCAAGAAGTTCACCAAGCAGATCGCCTTCAACGTCATTCCCCACATCGACGTGTTCCTCGACGATGGCTCCACCAAGGAAGAGTGGAAGATGGTGGTCGAGACCAAGAAGATCCTCGATCCCAAGATCAAGGTCACCGCGACCTGCGTGCGGGTGCCGGTGTTCGTCGGCCACAGCGAGGCCGTAAACATCGAGTTCGAGGATGAGATCAGCGCGAAGGAAGCGAAGAAAATCCTGCGTGAGGCGCCGGGTGTGATGCTCGTCGACAAGCATGAAGACGGCGGATACGTCACCCCGGTCGAGTGCGTGGGCGATTATGCGACCTTCGTCAGCCGCGTACGCGAGGATTCGACCGTCGAGAACGGCCTGTCGCTCTGGTGCGTCTCGGATAATCTGCGCAAGGGCGCGGCGCTGAATGCGGTGCAGATCGCCGAACTGCTCGGCCGCGAGCACCTGCAGAAGGGCTGAGCCTTATACCTGTCAACGCCCGGCGGCGACCGTCCGCCGGGCTTGGCGCCCCCTCACTCGCTGATCGGGGGTGGCGGGGGCGATCCTGGCCCTCGCTTGGGCTTGCGCAGGAAGAAGGCGGCCGGAATGATCAGCGTGCTGACGATGGCCATGGCGTAGAAATCGTCGAGGAAGGCGATCATCGTCGCCTGCTGGTTCACGATCCCGTCGATCGTCGCGAGTACGGTCGTGCCGAAGCTGCCGAAGCGCTGCAACTCGCTCGGGTCCACCGGCAGATTGGCCGACGAGATATGCTGCGTGAGATCGGCATGGCTGACCTGGCTGTTGCGCGCCAGCAGCGCCATCACCACCGCGATGCCGATGGACGAGCCGATGTTCCGGGTAAGGTTGAGCACGGCGGCGCCCTCGGTGCGGGCGCCGGGTGGCAGGGTGCCGAAGGCGAGCATCTGCAGGGGCACGAATACGATGCCGATACCGGCCCCCTGAACTACGCCGGTGACCACGAACGGCACCCAGTTCTGCTCCAGTGACCAGCCGGTCATCATCCACAAAGAACTGGCCGTGACCGAGAAGCCGCCGGCAATCAGCACGCGCGGATCGATGAGGCTGGTCAGGCGGCTGGAAAGGGCCATGGCGACCAGCAGGCCCGCGCCGCGTGTCGCCAGGATCCAGCCGGTGTCGACCACTGAATAGCCATAGAGGCCCTGGAGCAGCGGCGGGAGCAGCGCCATGGCGGCGAACATCACCAGACCGATGATGAACATGAACGCAGCGGCGCTCAGGAAATTGCGATCTGCGAAGAGGGCAGGGGCGAAGAGCGGCTTGCGGGCGGTGAGCGTGTGGACCGCGAACATCCACAGGCCGCTAACGGCCAGAGCGGCCTCGACCCAGATTTCCGTCGAGGAGAACCAGTCGGCATGTTGCCCGCGGTCAAGCATGAGCTGGAGGCTCGCCAGACCCAAGGCGATCAGCGCGAAGCCGAACAGGTCGAAATTCCGCCGCTGCAGCGGCTTCTCGGGGAGAAGGGCGTAAAGCCCGACCAGGCAGACGATGCCGAAGGGGACGTTGACGAAGAAGCACCAGCGCCAGTCGATCCACTCGGTCAGCCACCCGCCGACCACCGGCCCCATGATCGGGCCGATCATGACGCCCATGCCATAGACGGACATCGCCTTGGCGTGCTGGGACGGGCGATTGATGTCGAGCATCAAGCTCTGCGCCAGCGGGCCGACAAAGGCGCCGCCAACACCCTGCAGCGCGCGGAACAGCACCATCTCCGTCAGGCTCTGCGCAATGCCGCAGAGCACGGAGGCCACCACGAAGACGAAGACGGAAATCAGCAGCAGTCGCCGCGTCCCGATCCGGTCCGCAAGCCAGCCGGTGATGGGAATGGCGATGGCGGCGGCGAGGATGTAGCTGGTGAGTACCCAGCTGATTGTCTCGTCACTGGCACCGAGTGAGGCGCGCATGTGCGGCAGCGCCACGTTGGTGATCGTCGTATCGAGCACCTGCATGATCATGGCCGACATGATCGCCATGGTCAGCAGCGCCTTGTGGCGCACCTGCAGTTGCGGAAGATCCGACGTAGGGGCCATGATGCCGGTTTGCGTCAGCGGGCGGAGGCGACTGCGGCGCCAGCTTTGGTCGCGTGAATGTCCACCGTCACCTTCGCGCTCAGGCCAGCGATCATCGGCCGCTCCGGATGGCCGTCGATAGCGATGCGCACCGGCACGCGCTGCGTCACCTTCACCCAGTTGCCATTGGCATTCTGGGCCGGGAGTACTGAAAACTCAGAGCCCGTACCTGCGCCGATGCTGTCGACATGGCCACGGATATGCGATCCGGGATAGGCATCGATCTTGATATCGGCGCTCTGGCCCGGGCGCATCCTGTCGAGATCGGTTTCCTTGAAATTCGCGGTCACCCAGATCCGGTCGCTAGCGACGATGCTGACCAGTGGCAGACCTTGCACCGCCATCTGACCGACTTGCAGGCGACTGGCCTGGCTGATCCGGCCGGAGACCGGGGCATGGACCACGGTGCGATCGAGGTTGAGAGCGGCCTGATCGCGCTGGGCTTGCGCCGCGGCGATTTCAGGATTCACGCCCGGCACCTGCGCGCCGTTGGCGAGCGCCGCCTTGGCCTTGGCGGCATCGGCTTCCGCCGTGCGCAGCCGCGTGCGGGCATTGTCGAGCGCCTGCTGGGATTGCTGGAGACGGGCGCGGGTAGTGAACCCGTCCTTCATCAGCGCCTGCTGCCGGTCGAGATCCTGCTGGGCGTAATAGACATCCTCACGCGCACCGGTGATGTCGACGTTCGTAGCCTGAAAATCCGTGCGGAGGCGCCCGACCGCGACCTGCGCATTGGCGATCTGGGCGTTGGCCTGCTGGAGGGCGACCTTGTAGGGCTGCTGGTCGACGACGAACAGCACGTCTCCGGCCTTCACCATCTGGTTCTCGCGAACCTTCACCTCGATGATCCGCCCAGCGACATCGCTGCCGACTGCCACGATGTCCTGCTTTACATAGGCATTGTCGGTGGAGACGGTGCGCCCGCTCGTCGCCCAGAACCACGCACCCACCGCCAGAATGATCAGCGGCACCGAAATCATGAGCAGGCGGTTGCGCAAGCGCTTGCCGCGCGGCTCCGCTGCGGCAGATTCATCGGGGGTAGCCACGGTCTCGGCAGGCGCAGGCGACTGAGCGGTCGGACGCAGGGCAGGATCGGCTTCAGACATGGACTGCCGCCTCCTTTGCGGCCGCGTCAGTGGCAGGCTGGCTATCGCCGGAAAGATTGTCACGGATGCGGCAGAGCACGGAAAGCACGGTTTCCTGCTCCTCCGCTGAAATGCCGGCGAGCGATTCATTGAGCACCCGCTGGCCGATCTGCTGCAATTCGGCGGCGAGCGGCTTGGCCGCCTCGGTCAGGAACAGCTGCCAGGCGCGGCGGTCCTGCGGATCGCGGCGGCGCTCGACCATGTCGGCCTGCTCGAGACGGTCCACCATGCGGCAGGTCGTGATCGGCTCGACATCCAGCCGCTCGGCAAGCGCGCCTTGGTTGATGCCGGGAAAGCGCATGATCTGCGCGAGCGCGCGCATCTGCGGCCCGGTAATGCCAAGGCTGCGGGTGCGCTCGTCAAACCTGCGACGATACAGGCGCCCGAGGTCGCCGATTGCAAAGGCGAGATGATTGCCGTCCATGATGCCGGCGCATTTAGTAAGCCGGCTTATTAAAAGCAAGTCCAGACTCTGTACCCCGCGCACGGGACGGCGCGCTCATTTCCCGCGTATTCGCCTTGCCTTCGGTGGGCGATCTCGCCCACAATCAGGCGATGACAGATACATCGACGATCCGCATCGACCATCTTCAAGGCCATGGCGGCACGCGCATCGCCGTCCATCGGCTCGGCGATGGGCCGGCGGTCATTATGCTGCATGGCCTCAGTTCAAGCGCGCAAATCAACTGGCAGCGTTATGGCACGGCCCAGAAAATCGCCGATGCCGGTTTCGAGGCGATCATGATCGATCAGCGCGTGCATGGCAGCAGCGATGCGCCGACGGATGCCGATGCCTATCCGCAGGACGTGATGCTGCTCGACCTGGAAGCGGTGATCGGGACGCTGGGCGTCAACCAGTTCGATCTTGTCGGCTATTCCATGGGCGCGCGGCTGTGCCTGGGACTGATCGACCGGGGCATGACGCCTCGCAGGCTGGTGCTCGGCGGCATGGGGCTGGAAGGCCTGCTGGAGTGGACGCGCCGCCGGCAGTTCTTCCTCAACGCGCTCGATCATTTCGAGACAGTGCGGCCGGGCGACCGCGACTATATGGCGATCCAGTTCATGAAGACAATGAAGATCGATCCGGTCGCCTTGCGCCTGCTGCTGATGAGCATGAGCGATATGGATCGCGCGGTGCTGACCAAGGTGACGATGCCGACCCTGGTGCTGTGCGGCGAGGATGATGACGATAACGGGTCGGCCGATGCGCTGGTCGCGGCGCTGCCCAATGCGCAACGCGGCACATGCCCAGGCACCCATATGACAGCGATCACCAAACCGGAATTCGGACAGGTCATCGCCGATTATCTCGCGGGTTGACGAACCTAGCCCTGACAGGCCAGCTTGGCCGTAATCCACAGGCTCAGGCCACAGGTTCAGGGACACCAATCATGTTCAATCCCGTTTCGCGCCTTGCCGTAGCGGCAGCGCTCTCATTGGCCGTTTGCGGCGCGCCGGCTTTTGCCCAGGCCGATTCGGCTCCGACACAGGCAATGCCCACGGCGGCGCAGGCCGATGCCCTCGTGGCGCAGGCCGAGAAGGAATTCTTCGATTATTCGCTGGAGGCCAATCAGGTCTATTGGGTCAACGCGACCTATCTGACCGAGGATACCGATGCGCTTGCCGCCCGCGTCGGCGCCAAGGGCACCGAGATGTCGGTCCGCTATGCGCTTGAGGCCGCCAAGTTCGAGAAGGTGCCGGGCCTCTCCTACGACACCAAGCGCAAGCTCGACATCTTGCGGGCAGGCATCGTGCTGCCGGCGCCGACCACGCCCGGCGCTGCCGCCGAGCTGAACGCCATCGCGACCAAGCTGCAGTCCGATTATGGCAAGGGCCGCGGCACGTTGGACGGCAAGCCGATCAACGGCAGCGATATCGAAGCGGAAATGGGCAATCTCGACCACACGCCGAACGAGTATCGGGAGATGTGGACGAGCTGGCACGACAATGTGGGCAAACCGATGCGCGGCGAGTTCGAGCGGCTGGTGACCATCGCCAATGAAGGCGCCAAGGAGCTGGGCTTTGCGGATGCAGGCGCGATGTGGCGCTCCAATTACGATATGCCGCCGGACGACTTCGCCAAGCTGACCGAGAAGCTCTGGCAGGATGTGAAGCCGCTCTACGATTCGCTGCACTGCTATGTGCGGGACAAGCTGAACGCCAAATATGGCGATGCGGTCCAGCCCAAGACCGGGCCGATCCGCGCCGATCTTCTCGGCAATATGTGGGCGCAGGAGTGGGGCAATATCTACCCGCTGGTCGCGCCGGCCGGGGCTGGGGATCTGGGCTATGACATCGGTGCCCTGCTCAAGGCCAAGGGCTATGTGGAAACCAGCCCGACCGAGGCGGACCCCGCCAAGCGTGGCAAGTGGGAAACGCAGATGTTCAAGTTCGGCGAGGGCTTCTTCTCCTCGCTCGGCTTCGACCCGCTGCCGGAAACCTTCTGGACGCGCACCCAGTTCATCAAGCCGCTCGACCGGGAAGTGGTCTGCCACGCTTCGGCCTGGGATATCGACAACAAGGACGATATCCGCATCAAGATGTGCACCAAGGTAGACAGCGGCGACTTCGTCACCATCCATCATGAGCTGGGGCACAATTACTATCAGCGCGCCTATAAGGACAAGAGCTTCCTCTATCTGAACGGCGCCAATGACGGCTTCCATGAGGCCATTGGCGACACCATCGCGCTGTCGATCACGCCGCAATATCTGGTCGACATCGGCCTGCTCGATCCGTCCAAGGTGCCAGGCACGGACAAGGACATCGGCCTGCTGCTGCGGCAGGCGATGGACAAGATCGCCTTCCTGCCCTTCGGCCTGCTGATCGATCGCTGGCGCTGGGGCGTGTTCGACGGCTCGATCCAGCCCGCGGACTACAACAAGGCGTGGAATGCCATGCGGCTGCAATATCAGGGCATCGTTCCGCCGACGGACCGTCCGGATGACGCCTTCGACGCCGGCGCGAAATATCACATTCCGGCGAGTGTGCCCTATACCCGTTACTTCCTGGCGCGGCTGCTGCAGTTCCAATTTTATGAGGCTGCCTGCAAGCAATCGGGCTGGAAGGGGCCGCTCCACCGCTGTTCCTTCTACGGCAACAAGGCCGTCGGTGAAAAGCTGAACGCCATGCTGGAAATGGGCGCCTCCCGCCCGTGGCCGGATGCGCTGCAGGCCTTCACCGGCTCGCGCGAGATGAGCGGCAAGGCACTGGCCGCCTATTTCTCGCCGCTGAAGACTTGGCTGGACCGGCAGAACAAGGGAAAGAGCTGCGGCTGGTGAGCCGCCAGCGGGGCAGGGCGAGCCGCTCTGCCCCGTCCTTACACCGAAGCCTTGATCGTCCGCTGATGCGTTAGGCGCGGGCGAGGCGAGTGGACGTGCGAATGATGGTTAACGCAGCAGGGAATGCGCGCAATGCTTAGATAAACATGCTATTTGACAGCATGTTAGATGGTCTGGTGGGCATATGGTCTGGCTTCTCCTGTTAATCGTCTCGGCCGGCATTGGCTTGCTCGCATCGTCCCTTCCCTCGATCCATTCGATCCTCAAGGCCCTCAAAGGTGGCGATTTGTACCGCCGCTGGAATCGCCTTCGCTGGTTGGTCGTCGGCTTCATCATGGCCTATGCCGTGTACGGCAGCACTCGCTTTGCCACGGTGTCGGAGCCAACGGATTTGCTTGGCAGTTTGATTCTGCTGGCGGGCGGGTTCTTCGTGCTCGCCGTGGCCCGGCTCTCCGCGCTGACCACGCAGGATCTCGTGCGCATCGCCATACTGGAGCGCGACGTGGTGCGCGATCCGCTCACCGGCACGTTCAACCGACGCTATCTCGACACAAGGCTGGACGAAGAGATCAGCCGCTCCCGCCGCTCGGGACTGCCCCTATCGACGCTGATGATCGATCTGGACCATTTCAAAGGCGTCAATGATTTCTATGGGCATCTGGTCGGGGATCAGGTGTTGCGTCACGTGAGTTCGCTGATCCAGAGCCAGGTGCGTCTGAATGACATCGTGGTGCGCTATGGCGGCGAAGAGTTCGTTGTAATCACGCCGGACAGCAGCCTGGAAGATGCGGCGCGGCTGGGGCACCGGCTGCTGCGACAGTTGCGCGACCACAGCATCGATTTGCCCAATGGCGACACGCTGGCGGTCACCGCCAGCATCGGCGCAGCCACGCTTGCGGAGGCGGAGGGGCGCACGACATTCCTGCGCCGGGCGGATGATGCGCTGTATGAGGCCAAGCGCGGGGGCCGCGATCGGCTTTGCGTCGCCGGCCGGCTGGCGGAGGAGAGCCCGGCCTGACGTCCCTTCGCGCCGTCAGCGAAACGGCGGCTCGTTGAACGCGCGCAGCTTGCGGCTGTGCAGGCGGTCGCCCTGCTGGCGCAGGCGTTCGCAGGTCTCGATGCCGATGGCGAGGTGGCCCGCTATGGCTTCCTCGTAGAAGCGATTGGCCTGGCCCGGCAGCTTGAGTTCGCCATGGATCGGCTTGTCGGAGACGCACAGCAACGTGCCATAGGGCACCCGGAAGCGATATCCCTGGGCAGCGATGGTCGCGCTCTCCATATCCACGCCCACCGCGCGCGAGAGGGAGAAGCGCAGGGCCGAGCGGGAGTAGCGCAGTTCCCAGTTGCGGTCGTCCGTCGTCACGATGGTGCCGGTGCGCAGGCGGCGCTTCATGTCGCCGCTGGCGCCCAGAATATGCTCGCACGCCTCGGCCATCGCCACCTGCACCTCGGCAATGGCGGGCACCGGAATTTCCGGCGGCAACATTTCATCGAGCACATGGTCGTCGCGCAGATAGGCATGGGCCAGCACATAATCACCGATCCGCTGGCTCGGGCGCAGGCCGCCGCAGTGACCGATCATAAGCCAAGCCTCGGGGCGCAAAACCGCGAGATGATCGCAGATGGTCTTCGCGTTGGCGGGGCCGACGCCGATGTTGACCAGCGTGATGCCGGTGCCGTCCGGGGCGATCAAGTGGTAGGCCGGCATCTGGTGACGCCGCCAGGCGCTGTCAGCGATCGCGCTTTCCGGATTGGCGGTGTCGGCGGTGACCTCGACGCCCCCGGCACCGGAAAGCGCCGTGAAACGCGTGCCCGGTCGCTTGAGTTCGGTGCAGCCCCAGCGCACGAATTCATCGACATAGCGGTGATAGTTGGTGAACAGAATGTAGCGCTGGACGTGCTCAGGCGGCGTGCCGGTGTAATGCCGCAGACGCGCTAGACTGAAATCCGTGCGCAGCGCATCGAACAGCGCCAGCGGTCGCTCGCCTGATGGGCCGGGCAGCAGCAGCCCGTCCGCCACCTCATCACCGATCTGCGCGAGCTCCGTCGAGGGGAAATGGCGCGCCAACTCGCTCGGCGGAATTGCGGCAAGTGTGCCGGCGGGCAGCGAATCCAGCACATAGGGGAACGGGATCGCCTGATCGCTCCGGCCGACGCTGACTTCCACCTCATAGTCGGCCATCAGCAGATCGAGCTGTTCGGTCAGATAGCGCGCGAACATCTGCGGCCGGGTGATCGTCGTCACATAATGGCCGGGGCGAGAGAGGCGCGCGAAGGAGCGGCGGCTCGGCACGCCGTCATTGGTCTGATGATAATCGATGATCAGCGAGGGATAGCAGAAATCCCGGTCCGCCACCGAGCGGGCGGAAGGCACGGTGCCATCCTTGGCATAAGCGAAAATGGCCTCGCGCAAATTGGCGGTCGCGGTTTCATAGCCCGCGATCAGCGCTTCGACGATGTGGGTGCTGGAAGCTTGGTTCATGCCCCTTCATAGCTGGCCTGTATGACAGGCGGAAGAGGGGCGCGGGGCGGGGCAGCAGCGACTTGTGCCGCCGCCCCGCTCGCAATGGTCTTAGAGCTGCTCGAGCATGAAATCTGCGCTGGAGACGCGGAATTCGCCCGGCGCTTCGACATGGAGCTGCTCGACCACGCCATCATTGACCAGCATCGAGAAGCGCTGGCCGCGCGTGCCGAGGCCGAACTTGCTGCCATCCATGGTGAGGCCGACAGCCTCGGCGAAGCTGCCATTGCCGTCCGCCAGCATCGTCACCTTGCCGTCAGCCGACGAGGCCTTGCCCCACGCGCCCATCACGAACGGATCGTTGACGGCGGTGCAGGCGATCTCATCGACGCCCTTCGCCTTCAGATCGCTTTCCTTCTCGATAAAGCCCGGTAGGTGCTTGGCCGAGCAGGTGGGCGTGAAGGCGCCCGGAACGGAGAAGAGCGCGACCTTGCGGCCAGCAAAATAATTCTTGCTGTCAACCGGTTCGGGGCCGTTTTCGGTCATCTTGACGAAGGTCGTTTCGGGCAGCGTGTCGCCAACTTTGATCGTCATCGGTGTCTCCTGTTCTTGGGGGAAAGGGCTCGGCTGGTGAACCAGCGCGCAGCGAGCAAGTCGGTGTTCGGCCTGCGCCTGTCAAGGTTGATGCTGTGCAGGACCGGGCGGCTCTGCGGTACGATGGCCGCTGGGCCGGACGGGCCAAGCGCCTGCGGGGTGGACGCATTGTCCCCAACAAGGCATGGTCGCGCTCAGGAGGCCCATCGCATGAGCGCGCCCGCGCAACCGAGACTCTCCCTCGCCGGCAAATTGTTGCTGGCCATGCCGGATATGCCGGACGCGCGGTTCGAGCGCGCAGTCATTCTCCTGTGTGTGCATGACGAGGGCGGCGCCCTGGGCATCGCGCTGCACGAGCCGATGGAGGGCATGGGACTGCACGCTCTGCTTGGCTCGTTAAGCATCGACGCGCAGTCGGTGGGCGATGAGCCGGTGCTGCAAGGCGGGCCCGTCGAACCGCGCCGTGGCTTTGTGCTGCACAGTCGGGACTGGATGACGGCGGACAGCCACCCCATTGATGACGAGATTGCGCTCACCGGGTCGATGGAGGTGCTGCACGCCGTTGCTTCGGGCGGCGGGCCGGCCCGCTGGTTGGTCGCCTTGGGCTATGCCGGGTGGAGCGCGGGACAGCTGGAAACGGAGCTGGCCGCGCCGGGCTGGTATCTCAGCAAGGCGCAGCCTTATCGGCTGTTCTCGATGGCGCCGGAGAACCGCTGGGCCGGGGCGTTTTCGCTCGAAGGCATCGATCCCGCGATGCTGACCGGCAATATGGGACACGCCTGACACGGCAGGGCTGGCTTCCTTTATCCCTTCCGCCCGACCCCAATCACATAAAGATATCTTTATATTTGCGAGGGAGCGATAGCCTTGGTAAGGCGCCGCGGTGTTACCGGTGGCGTGCGTAGCGGCCCCGGCTCAGGCAATCAGGAGAATGATCAGTGGCGACCGTGGCCCAGGACTATATCGTAAAGGACATCTCCCTCGCTGGCTTCGGCCGCAAGGAGATCGAGATCGCCGAGACCGAAATGCCGGGCCTGATGGCGCTGCGCGAGGAATTCGGTGCATCCAAGCCGCTCAAGGGCGCGCGGATCACCGGCTCGCTGCACATGACGATCCAGACCGCTGTGCTCATCGAGACGCTGGCTGAGCTGGGCGCAGAGCTGCGCTGGGCCACCTGCAACATCTTCTCGACCCAGGACCATGCCGCCGCCGCGATCGCCGAGCGGGGCATCCCCGTGTTCGCCATCAAGGGCGAGACGCTCGAGGAATATTGGGACTATGTCATCAAGATCTTCGATTGGGGTCAGGACACGACCTGCAACATGATCCTCGATGATGGCGGCGACGCGACAATGTTCGCGCTGTGGGGCGCCCGTGTCGAGGCCGGTGAAGAGCTGTTCGCGCCGTCCAACGAGGAAGAGACGATCTTCGTCGCGACCCTCAAGCGCTTCCTCGCCGAGCGTCCCGGCTATCTCACCAAGACCGTCGCGGCGATCAAGGGCGTATCCGAAGAGACGACCACCGGCGTTCACCGGCTCTATGAGCTCGCCAAGAAGGGCAAGCTGCCCTTCCCGGCGATCAACGTGAACGATAGCGTCACCAAGTCCAAGTTCGACAATCTTTATGGCTGCAAGGAGTCGCTGGTCGATGCCATCCGCCGCGCCACGGACGTGATGCTGGCTGGCAAGGTCGCCTGCGTCGCCGGCTTCGGCGATGTCGGCAAGGGCTCGGCGGCCTCGCTCCGCAATGGCGGCGCCCGCGTGCTGGTGACCGAGATCGACCCGATCTGCGCCCTGCAGGCGGCGATGGAAGGCTATGAGGTCGTGACCATGGAAGAGGCGGCGACCCGCGCCGACATCTTTGTGACCGCGACCGGCAATGAAGACATCATCACGCTCGACCACATGCGCGCGATGAAGAACATGGCCATCGTCTGCAACATCGGCCACTTCGACAGCGAAATCCAGATCGCGGCGCTCAGCAACATGAAGTGGACCGAGATCAAGCCGCAGGTCGACGAGGTCGAGTTCCCCGATGGCAAGAAGATCATCATGCTCGCCAAGGGCCGTCTGGTGAACCTGGGCTGCGCGACCGGCCACCCGAGCTTCGTCATGTCCTCCAGCTTCACCAACCAGGTGCTGGCGCAGATCGAGCTGTGGACCAAGAGCGATGCCTATAAGAACGAGGTCTATGTTCTGCCCAAGCATCTCGATGAAAAGGTCGCAGCGCTCCACCTCGAGAAGCTGGGCGTGAAGCTCTCCAAGCTGACCGACAAGCAGGCGGCTTATATCGGCGTGACTCCCGAGGGTCCGTTCAAGCCGGATCACTACCGCTACTAAGCCGCATAAGGCTGAGAAGACGTGAGAAGGCGCGGGCTAAGTCCGCGCCTTTTTTCGTGATCCGGGCCGCGCCCCTGATCCGTTCCCGCCCTCTCGGGCAACTTGACCTGCGGCAGTGGGGTCGCGAAGACAGGGCATGGATAATCTCACACACAGCATGGTGGGCGCCGTGCTGGGCCAGATCGGGCTCAAGCGCACGTCCGGCCTTGCCATGCCGACGATTATCATCGCGGCCAACATCCCGGATATCGACGCCACTTGCACGTTGATGGGGACACAGGCGCTGGCGCTGCGGCGCGGGTTGACGCACGGCCCCATCGCGATGATCGTGCTGCCATTGATCCTCACCGCGATCATGGTCGCGTTCGACCGCTGGCAGGCGAAGCGTGGGACACGGCCAAAGACGCGGCCGCCGGTGAACATAGTCTGGCTGTGGGTCGGCGCGCAGATCGGGACGCTCAGCCACCCCGCCTTCGACTGGCTCAACAGCTATGGCATCCGATTGCTCTCGCCGTTCAGCGACCAGTGGTTCCATGGCGATACGCTGTTCATCATCGATATCTGGCTCTGGGCGCTGCTGATCGGCGGCTATCTCTGGGCACGGTGCGGCGAGCGCACCGGGCCCGCGCCGATGATGCAGCGCGCGCGGATTATCGCGACGGCCGCCTGCGCCTACATCTTCGTCAACGGACTGATCACCGGATCGGCGGAGGCGAAAGCCGCCGCATGGCTGCGCGCCCAAGGCCGCGATCCGGACCTGGTGGTTGCCAATGCGCGTCCGTTCGCACCCTGGTCGCGCGAAATGCTCTGGCGTGGGGACGGGCGCTTCGGCGGCTTTCCCTACAACCTCGCCACCGGGCTAGAAGCCGATGCAGGCGCAGCGGAAGGGATGCCGACCGGCATGGACGATCCCGGCGTCGAGCGGGCGCGGCAGCGCGATGCGGATGCGCGGGCTTTCCTGTTCTGGTCGCGGATGCCGGTCGCGCAGCGGGCGGAGAATGGCGACCTGCTGATCTCCGACCAGCGCTTTGAGGGGCGCGGCGCCAGCGCGAGCTTTTCCGTGCAGGTGCCGGCGCAAGCATTGCGGTAGGGCGATGTCGGCAGCGAGCATCTTATGGTTCCGGCGGGATCTTCGCCTGACCGATCAGGCCGCGCTCATACAGGCGTGCGCGGACGGGCCGGTGATCCCGGTCTATATTCTCGATGATGAGACGGCGCGGCACCGGGCCATGGGCGGCGCCTCGCGCTGGTGGTTGCATCATAGTATCGAGAGCCTTGATGCTGCCCTGCGCGCGCGCGGATCGCGACTGATCCTGCGCCAGGGTAAGGCCGAGGCGGTTCTCGCCGTGCTGGCCGGAGAGACCGGCGCGACCCGCATCCATGCCTTGCACCATTATGAGCCATGGTGGCGCCAGGCAGAGAAGACGGTTGCGCGCTCCCACGAGCTGATATTGCACGATGGCAATTACCTCATGCCGCCGGGCGCCCTGACCACGGGCAGCGGCGGCCCCTACAAGATCTTCACGCCCTTCTGGCGCGCGCTGCGGGAGGTGATGCCGCCGGGTCGGCCCGTGCCGGCGCCTGATACCGTTCCTGCTCCCCCAAAATGGCCGGTGAGCGATCAACTCGAAAACTGGGCCTTGCTGCCGACCTCACCCAACTGGGCGGGCGGTTTCGCGCATGATTGGTCGCCTGGCGAGGCGGGCGCCCACGATCGGCTCGATGCCTTTATGGACCATGTCGGTGACTATGACGAAGGCCGCAATCTGCCCTCCGTAGAGGGCTCCTCGCGCCTGTCGCCGCATCTGCATTTCGGCGAGATTTCACCGGCGACGCTGTGGCACGCGCTCGACCGTGAGGATGGCGCCAGTGAGGTCTATCTGCGCGAACTGGGCTGGCGCGATTATGCTCAGAATGTGATCACGCAGATAAGCGATTATGGGAGTCGGAACGGTCGGGCGCAGTTCTATGCCTTTCCCTGGCGCTCGGGCCATGAGGCGCGCGACGACCTCAAGGCCTGGCAAGAGGGTCGCACCGGCTACCCGATCGTCGATGCGGGGATGCGCCAGCTCTGGCAGACCGGATGGATGCACAACCGGGTGCGGATGATCGCGGCGAGCTTCCTTATCAAGCATCTGCTCATCGACTGGCGGGCAGGGGAGCGCTGGTTTTGGGATACGCTCATTGATGCCGATTATGGCAATAACGCCGTCAACTGGCAGTGGGTCGCGGGCACCGGGATCGATTCCAACATGTTCGTGCGGATCATGGCGCCGCTCTCCCAGTCCGAGAAGTTCGACGCGGCTGCCTATATCCGGCGCTGGGTGCCGGAGCTGGCGCATGTGAAGGACGCCGCAATCCACGATCCCGAGTCCGCGGGTGTTAGGCCAGCGCAATATCCGGCCAAGTTAATCGAGCATCGCGCCGCGCGAGAGCGGGCGCTCGCCGCCTATGCCCGCGTGAAAGGCTGAGCGGGCCCCGGTTGTCTTTGCGGGAGGAATGCGTTCATATGGGCGCATGACCATTCACAATCCCAAAGCCAGCCGCCAGCGCGCCATGATGCGCCGGGCCGGCGCGCAGGTGGGTGGGCGTTTCTGGCGGGCTTTGCCGACCCGGCTGTTCGAGCCGATGCTCGTGAGGGTCGACCGGGGTCTGATGCGTGGATCACTCGAACTGCATCTGCCGGATGGATCGGTGCGCTTACTCGGCGGGCGCAAGCAGGGCTTTGCCGCGATCGTCCACCTTGCCAATTGGCGGGCCTTGATCCGGCTGGCGGCCTCCGGCTCGACCGGCTGGTATCGCGCCTGGGCGGATGGGGACTGGTCGAGCCCCGATCCGGTTGCGCTGTTCGCCCTGTTCGGCGCTAATGCCCGTTCGCTGGGGAAGTCCGCGCGCTCGACTGGCCTGCCGCGCCTGATGGGCCGCTGGAAACTCGCGCGGCGGCATAACAGCCGGCGGGGCGCGCGGCGGAACATCGCCGAGCATTATGATCTGGGCAATGATTTCTATCGGCTGTGGCTGGACGAGACGCTGACTTATTCCAGCGCCCGACCCGCGCATCCCCAGGAAGCGTTAGAAGCCGCGCAGATTCGCAAGATCGATGAGCTTTTGGCGCGACTCGATCTCAACGATGGCCAGCAACTGCTTGAAATTGGCTGCGGATGGGGAGGATTGGCCGAGCGCGTGCTGGATCGGTGCGATGTCGACTATACCGGCCTTACACTCTCCACCGAGCAGCAGCAGATCGTGCAGGGGCGGATCGAGGGGTTGGGCGCGCAGGACCGTGCCCATGTGCTGCTGCAGGATTATCGCGATTGCGAGGGCCAGTTCGATGCCATTGCCAGCGTGGAAATGGTGGAGGCCGTCGGCGAAAGCTATTGGCCGACTTACCTTGCCTGCCTTGCCCGGCTGCTGAAACCCGGCGGGCGCGCCGCCATCCAGTATATCAGCATCGATGACGAGATTTTCCCGGCCTATGCCGCACGGGCCGACTTCATCCAGCGCTACATCTTCCCGGGCGGTTGCCTGATCGCCGAGCGGCGCTTTCGTGACCTTGCCCAGCACGAAGGGCTGGAATGGGCAGACCAGACTCGCTTCGGCCTCGATTATGCGTGGACACTCCGACAGTGGCGCGCGCGCTTTGACGCAGTGGTGGATGCAGGTCGTCTGCCCGCCCGGTTCGATGCGCGGTTCGTGGACATGTGGCGCTACTATCTCATGTATTGCGAAGGCGGTTTTGCCGGAAGCAGCATCGATGTCTCGCAGGTGACGCTGATCAAGCGCTAGGCGCCGATCTGAGCGATCTCGGCGCGGATCGTCGCGATCTGGCCCGGGATCAGGGTCAGTCGGGGCTCTTCCTCATCCAAAATCGCTTCGAAGGCCGCGCGCTTCCAGGCCGCCTTGCGGGCGTCATCGGCGGCGATTTCCGGCGGCATGGTGGAGAGCAGGATGTCGATCAGCCGATCAGCCCCATGGAGCCGACCCCAGAGATAGTCGTTCTCGCGATAGGCACGGCTGAAGAACGCCCCGAAGCAGTTGAATTCGATGCCACGCAGCGTCGCTGGTGCGCCGCCCTTGCGGATCGCCACGGCATCTTCGGGAGATATCCGATCCACCTTGATGGGGTCGTACTCATCCAGACCTTCTCCCTGCAGGAGCGGAAAGGTCGCAATGTCGTAATAAGGGAAGCCGAGATAGGCCTTGAGCAAGGTCCGCCGGTCCTCGGCCGGGAGCGCCACACAAGCGGCCGCAAAACGCGCGTCGATCTGCTGGTCCAGATCCCGCAAGCCCCGCGCTTCCGCGATGATCGCAAGGGACGCCATCAGGTCATCGCCATGCGGCCGCAGGGCTTCGCGTGTGCCCGCGCCAAACCATGCGGGCGTCTGACGTTCGGCATAAAGGCCGATGGCCTCGTAGAGCATATCCTGCATGGCGGAGAGCGCGGCGCCGTTCCCCTCATCCTCCTCGCTGGCGCCTTCCACAGTCTGCTCACGGAGCTGGACGAGGCGCCGGGCGAGGAAGCGCAGCCGGCGGATGCGGAACGCAATGTCGTGATTGCGATAGAACAGAATGAGCGCCGCGCTTGCGCCATCGCCCGACCCGGGATCCATCTGGTCCACGCCCGCCGCATGTAGCTGCGCTCGCAGGCGCTCCCGCAGGCTTTCGCGTGTGGCCGTGCGTGGGCCATCGCGGAGTTGGCTGAGCAGATCGGCCAGTTCATCGATGATGCCGGCATATTTGAGATAGCCATAAGCGGGATAGGCAAAGCCCGCCGCCCGCGAAGCCTTTTGCTGCAGCTTCGCGCGCAGATGCGCCAGACGGCGCGGCGAGGGCCGGCTGAGCAGTAGGCTGAGGCCGACGGTCTGGTCCACGGTCCGCTCGATGTCCGGCCGCAAGCGCTCAGTGATTTCCAGCATCCGGTGAATGCGGCTGGAGCGGGCGCCAATCGCCTCCAGATTGTCCCGGATCGGCTGTTCGCGCGGAATATCGCTGACCGCGCCGAAGATCGTGCGGAAGAAGCCCGGGACCGGGCGCTCACCATTCTGCGCATGGTGGGAAGGGGAGGTGAGGCGAAAGCCCGGCGCACTGGGCGTCGGCTCGATGAACACAAAGCGCCGGTCGACCGTCCGCCGCGCCGGGCGGTTCTTGAGCGCATCGATTGCTTGGGCGAAGGGCGCATTGGCCAGCACCGATCCGTCGATCAGCACGGCATCCTCCGCATCGCCGGTGGCGCTGTGACCGGGGAGCACACGGCGCAAAAACGCATCGCGACCGGGCCAGGCGCGGTCGCGGTCGGCAAGCACCTTGTCCATTTCCCGAGCCGTGAACGGCGGAAAGGCGCCCGGAAAACTGGCCGTCGCACGCGCCGCGAAGGCGAGTTCGGCAGGGTCGGCGAGTGTGCGCGGTTGCCCGCCCCGGGCATGGAAGCTTATCGTGAGCCGGTGCTCCGTCTCGCTGATCTCCGGCGGGCTATTGAGGCGCAGCCGTTCCTCATGGCCGGTGAAATCCGTGGCGGTGACGAACAGGTCCAGCGGATGCCCACGCGGCAGCAGCGATCCTCCGCTCTTCTCCGGCTCCGTCTCGCGCGCCTTTTCCATCGCATCGAAGGCATTGAGCAACAGCTCGGTAAACCCCTTGCCGCCGAAGGGAGGCGCGAACCAGCGCGCCCGAATGAAGTTGGACAGCTTGCGTCGCACCTCCGAGCGCGTTTCCGGCGCCACGGTGCGGGACACCGTGTCATTGCGGCGGCGCAGCAGCAGCCAGAGCAGCGGCGCGGCCCAGAATTTGGTGAAGCGCGAGAGCGGGCGCGCGTCCGGATCGAGCAGGATGTCGACATCGGCGCAGCGCAGCCACAGTTCGGTCAGCGGGTCGAGCGACTGACCGCTCTCTATGGCCTGCGCCAGATACACGCCGTTGATGCCGCCCGCGCTGGCCCCGGCGATGATGTCCGGCAGAATCCGCACCCGCAGGCCGGTCTCCGCAAGGCAGGTCTCCAGAATGCGCTGATAAACGAGATTGCCCGGCCGACCGCTGCGGAAATCCCGGCTGGCCTGCGCCAGATGCCAGATTTCCTTGGTGACCCCGTGCATGTAGACCGCGAGGCTGACTCCACCATAGCAGACCAGCGCCAGCCTCAGTTCCTTCTCCCGCATGAGCGCAGATTGGCGCGCTACGGCCGGCTTGTCGAGCCGTTGCACGGATTATCCGCAAATCAGCGAAGGTCGAACGTGGCCCAGACCGGCAGATGATCGGACGCGCGCCGGGCCAGAACGGAGGAATGGACGCCGCTGTCGGTCAGCGTCAGGCCGCCCCGCCACATGATCCGGTCGAGTTCGGCAATCTGGCGGCGGGCGTGGAAACTGCGGCCGCATGGCGCGATGTCATAGTGGCGCGAGAAATCCTGCAGGCACCCGCGATTGGCGGTCCACTCGTTCGTGTCGCCCATCAGGATGGTCGCATCGGCGGGATGCTGGACATCTACCATATCGACATGATGCTGAACCGCCGCAGCCTGCCGCCGCCGCCAGAGGCCGGAGAGGTCGAGGTGCATCCCCACCGTCCGCAGGCGAATGCCCTTGATCTCGATACAGGCCATCACAGCGCCGCGCGGCTCGAGGCAGGGGAGATGGATCACGCTGGCATCGGCATGGCTCTGGTCGCGCCGGACGAGAAGCGCGTTGCCGTGCCAGCCCATGCTCTCGACTCGCGTCGGCAACTCGATGGCGCGATAATCCGAATGCATCTCCAGCAGGCGATCCGGCAGCACCGCATGACGGATGCCGAAGCGGCGGTCGGCTTCCTGCAGGGCAATCACATCGGCATCCAGTTCGTTCAGCACATCAATGATGCGCTCTGGCATGCGGCGCCGATCGGTACCGACGGCTTTGCGGATGTTGTAAGAAGCGACCTTGATCATTGCGCCGTAGATTTGGCCTTATCGGCCGCAAGGCAACCCCATGGCCAAGAAAAAGGCAACTCCGCGCCAGCTCAGCCATTCAACTTATATCGCAATCTTGGAGGATGATGATGAAAGTTGCTCATGACGCGCTCGTGATGGTGGTCGATGGCAGCAAGATGCTGCTGTTCCGTAATGCTGGCGACGAGGAGTTTCTTAACCTTCAGGTCGAAGAGGCGGTGGAGCAGAAATCCGAGCAGGATCAGGATCTTTCGACCGATCGTCCCGGGCGCAGCTTCGCCTCGGCACCCAACAGCCAGGATCGCAGCGCGATGGAAGAAACCGACTTCAAGCAGCAGGCGGAGGATCGGTTTGCGGCGGATGCGGTTGCGCTGCTCAACAAGCGCGCCATGGAGGGATCGTTCGACCACCTCGTCATCGTCGCGGCACCGATCACCCTGGGCGAGATGCGCCGCCATTATCACAAGACGCTCAAGGATCGGCTCGCGGGCGAAATCGGCAAGACGCTCACTAGCCATCCGGTCGACGAGATCGAACAGATACTCATGAAGAGCTGATCTCGCCTCTGGCGTTCCCGCTTCGTTCTGCTAAGAGGGGGCATGGCGAAAGTGAAACGTCGATATGTGTGCCAGGCCTGCGGGGCGGTGGCGTCCCGCTGGCAAGGGCAGTGCGATGACTGCGGAGAATGGAACAGTCTGATCGAGGAAGCGCCGCCCACGGCGTTCTCGGCCAAGCACGATCTACAAGCGGGCGGGCAGGCGATCAATCTGATTGGACTGGACGCGGATATCGCTCTGCCCGAGCGGATGAGCACCGGCCTGCCGGAGTTCGATCGCGCGGTCGGCGGGGGACTGGTGGCCGGGTCCGCCAGTCTGATTGGCGGCGATCCGGGCATCGGCAAGTCCACTTTGCTGCTTCAAGCTGCGGCGCGGATGGCCAAGGCCGGGCGTCACGTCGTTTATGTGAGCGGCGAGGAAGCTGCCGATCAGGTCAGGCTGCGCGCGCGGCGGCTGGGGCTGGGCGATGCGCCGGTGCATCTCGCCAGCGCTACGTCGGTGCGGGATATTCTGACGACCTTGGGGCAGCGGGAAGAACCCGATCTGCTCATCATCGATTCGATCCAGACCATGCACAGCGACCTGATCGAAGGTGCGCCGGGCACGGTCAGCCAGGTGCGGGCGAGCGCGCAAGAGCTGATTCGCTTTGCCAAGCGGGGCGGGACCGCGCTCATTCTCGTCGGCCATGTCACCAAAGATGGGACCATCGCCGGTCCGCGCGTGCTGGAGCATATGGTGGACACCGTCCTCAGCTTCGAGGGCGAGCGCAGCCACCAGTATCGTATCCTGCGCGCGATCAAGAATCGCTTTGGCGGCACGGACGAGATCGGCGTGTTCGCAATGGTTGAGGAGGGACTGCAGGAAGTCGGCAACCCCTCGGCGCTGTTCCTCACGGACCGTGAAGAGCGCGTGGCGGGCACGGCCGTCTTCCCCGCGCTTGAAGGTACGCGGCCGGTTCTGGTGGAAGTGCAGGCGCTGACGGTGCGGCTGGCCAGTGGCGCGACCCCGCGCCGGGCCGTCGTGGGTTGGGATAGCGGCCGGCTGGCCATGGTGCTGGCCGTGCTCGAAGCCCGCTGCGGCTTGAGCTTTGCGACTTGCGAGGTCTATCTCAATGTCGCTGGCGGTTACCGCTTGCAGGACCCTGCCGCCGACCTTGCCGTCGCTGCTGCCCTGATCTCGGCGCTTTCCGAAAAACCCGTGCCGCATGATGCTGTGATGCTCGGGGAAATTGCACTGTCCGGCGAGTTGCGCCCGGTCGCCCATAGTGCGCTGCGCCTGCGGGAAGCTGCCAAGCTCGGCTTCGGGCGTGCCTTGTTGCCGGCATCCAGCGCGGCGCAGGCCAGTGGCATTTCGACGACCGGATTCCGCCGGCTCGGCGATCTTGTTGACCATCTGCTTGGGCGGGACTAGCCAGCCGGCATGACCGTGCTGGATTTTGCCGTTCTTCTGCTCATCGGTGGCCTGGCCGTGCGGGGCTTCCTGCGCGGTTTCGTGACCGAATCGCTATCGCTTGCGGCGCTGATCGGCGCCATCGTCGCGGTGCGGCTGTTCCACGCGCCGTTTACCGCTCTGCTCGATACCATCGTGGGGGCGGAATATGTGGCGGCGCTGCTGGCATTCGTCGCGGTGTTCGGCGTCGTCTTCATGCTGGGCACGCTGCTGGCGCGCTGGATCGGCGACAAGACCAAGACGTCGCTGCTCGGCCTTTTCGACCGGACGCTGGGCCTTGGCTTCGGCGCCATCAAGGGCCTGCTGGTGGCGACCATCGCCTTCGTGCTGTTCACGATCGGCTATGATGCCATCTACGGCGTGCAGACCAATCGGCCGGACTGGATGCGGCTGTCCCGTTCCTATCCGCTCCTGAGCGCGAGCGGCGCGGCGATGAGCGGTTGGATGGCGGAGAACAGCCGCCGCGGTGGCCTGCTCGGTATTCTTGAGGATGATGGCGCTGAGAGTAGCAACGCGAGTGGCGAGGACAGCAATGCCGCGCAGTGAAGGCACCGGCGCATGAGCAGCGCGCTCTACAGCATGGACGTGCTGCGCCGCGCTGCCGGCATTTCCGCCTATCCGCCGCTCGAGCAGGCTGATTTCGTCGAGGAGCGGCGCTCGCCGACCTGCGGCAGTCGTGTCTCGGTCAGCCTGCGGGTGGATGAGGCCGGCCGCATCACCGCCTTCGGGGTGGATGCCAAGGCTTGCGCGCTGGGGCAGGCCGCCTCGGCGATTCTCGCCGCGCAAGCTGTCGGTGCAGACCACGCAACCATCGACTCGGTGAGCGAGGCATGGCGGGGCTATCTGGCCGGGGAGCAGGATGCCCTGCCGGACTGGCCGGATCTCGCCTTGCTCGCAGCCGGTCGCGATTATCCCGCCCGGCACCCCTCAATGCGACTGGCATTCGAGGCCACGGCCGCCGCCCTCGCTCGCGCGCAAGGGGATGCCCACGGGGAGGCGTCGTCATGATCGGCATGCTGGCCGCGCTGAGCGCCGCCTTGTCCATCGGCGCGTCGGCGTTCGGCGCTCATGCTGCCAGCAGCCCGCAGGCGGCGGAGTGGTTACGGACCGGGGGCGTCTATCAGCTTGTCCATGCCGTGGCAGTGCTCGCCATTTTGCGCCTGCCGGTTAGCAATGGTCCTTCATGGGCATTGCTGAGCGGCAGCGCGCTGTTCGCGGCGACGCTCTACGCCATAGCACTGGGTGCCCCGCGCTGGCTCGGCGCAATCACGCCGATTGGCGGCGTGGTGATGATCCTGGGATGGCTCTGGTTGGCCTGGCAACTCGCGCGCGCTGACTGAGGCGATCTGCCTGTTTCAGGCGCCGTCGAGATAGGCGGCAACGTCCGCCAGATCGACATCCTTGGCGAGATAGGTCTTGCCGATACCACGGGCCAGCAGGAAGGGCAGGGTGCCGCTGCTCATCTTCTTGTCATGCAGCATATGCTCGACGAGCCGCGCACCAGAAGCGGAGACACCCGCATCCGCCAGCGAGGCGGGCAGGCCGACCGCGCGCAGATGCGCGACGACCCGCTCTGCATCCTCGAGCGGGCATTCGCCGCGCCGCACGGAGTATCCAAAGGCCAGTGCCATACCCGCAGCGACACCCTCGCCATGCAGCAGTCGATCCGAAAAGCCAGTTTCCGCCTCCAGCGCATGGCCGAAGGTGTGGCCAAGGTTGAGCAGCGCCCGGCGGCCGCTGGTCTCGCGCTCATCCTCGGCGACGATGGTGGCCTTGGCGGCGACGCTGCGGGCAATGGCGTGGGCGCGGGCCTCGGGGTCACCAGCCATCAGCGCCGTGCCGTTCGCCTCGCACCAGGCGAAGAACTCGGCATCGTCGATCAGGCCGTACTTCACCACCTCGGCATAGCCAGCGCGCACTTCGCGTGGACCCAACGTATCGAGGGTATCGGGGTCGATCAGCACGAGCGACGGCTGATGGAAGGCCCCGAGCAGGTTCTTGCCTGCCCGGCTGTTGATCGCGGTCTTGCCGCCGACCGAGCTATCCACTTGGGAGAGCAATGTCGTCGGGATCTGCACGAAGTTGCAGCCGCGCTTGACGATGGATGCCGCGAAACCGACCAGATCGCCGATCACCCCGCCACCCAGTGCAATCACATGGTCCCGCCGTTCGATGCCGTGGGCGATCATCCGGTCGGTCAGGGCTTCGAGATGCTGCCAGCTCTTGGTGGATTCGCCAGCGGGCAGCGTCACCAGCTCGGCCGCCAGCCCGGCCCGCTCCAGCGCGGCCGCCAGGCGCGGCCATTGAGCCGAAGCGACATGCGCATCCGTCACGACCAGAAAGGGTCGGCTGCTGGCAAAGGGCGCCAGCGCCTCGCCCGCGCGCTCCATCAGCCCGGCTTCGATGCGGACATCATAGCTGCGCTCGCCAAGGGAAACGGGGACGGTGGTCATGGGTTGAGCGCTTTCACGATCTTGTCGATGGTCGCCTCATGCGGCGAGTCCGAGCTTTTGATGTGGATGGGGGCTTGCTGGTAAAAGGGCGTGCGCGCCGCAGCGAGGCTCTTGAGCACTTCGCGCGGCTCACGGCCCTTGAGCAGGGGGCGGCCATCGCGCCGGGAAACGCGGTCGACGAGAATGTCGATATCCGCATCCAACCAGACGGCCGTGGCGTGCGCGAGGATCAGCGCCCGCGTCTCGTCATTGACGAAAGCGCCACCACCGGTGGCGACAATCTTGGGCACGCCGTCGATCAGCCGAGCGATCACGCGCCGTTCGCCATCGCGAAAGGCCGGCTCGCCATAGGTGTCGAAGATTTCCTGAATGGTCATCCCGGCCGCCCGCTCGATCTCGTCGTCGGCATCGACAAAGGGCAGGTTAAGCCGGGCTGCGAGGCGGCGGCCGATGGTGGACTTTCCCACGCCCATCAGGCCCACCAGGACGATGGATGGTCCTGCGGATGCCCCTGCGATGGCCTCTTCGCGATATTTATCGTTTCGCCCCATGATCTGCGGGGCTATACAGCCGCCAACGTCTGAGGCAACGGCGTTCGAACGCCATCAGGCATATGTCACTGCAACGGTAAGGCCCGATCCCCCATCATGAAACTCAGCCGCCGCGACCCTTATCAACAGTCCTATCGCTCACGCCGTCCGCGCAATCCGCTGTCGCTGATCGGCGTCATTCTGTTGGTCGTCATCGTGCTGCTCCTCGTGCTGTCCTGGTGGAATGGCGCTGAACGACCCGTCACCGAGATCGAGCTGCCGGTTTCCGCCGAGCAACTTGCCGGTTAGGGCAGGGCAGTGCGAGGCAGACAGATTGGCTTGCTGGCGGGGATGAGCGCGCTGGCGCTCAGCATTCCCGTGCTGGCGCAGAGCGGCCCTGAATCGCTGCTGCCGCCCGGATTTGGCGATGCCGCGCCGACGCCGTCGCCCAGCGGGCCGCAGCCGGCGACACCGCAGCCCGCGCGGCCGGCCTCGCCGGCGCCAACGCCGCTACTGCCACCCGGCGCGGTGATCGACCGCGCCGCCAATGCCATGGCAGCCGACGAGGCGGTGAACGAGACGGCTGCCGACGAAATCGCCGAGAAATACGATCTGCCCCCGTCCGCACGCCGGTCTCTGGACCGGATCGGCCCACTCAAGAGGGCGCAGGGCGGCCTTGGCGAGAGCGCTTTCGGGCAACGCAATGGGCAGGCCCTTGCAGGCGTTATGCGCACGATGCGCGCGCCGGTCATGTCTCGCTGGGCGAGCATTTTGATGCGCCGGGCGTTGCTTTCTCAGGTCTCCACGCCGTCGGACATCGGTGGTGCGGACTGGGCCGCCGAGCGCGCATGGCTGCTGCTGCGCATGGGCGAGGCGGATAATGCGCGCCTGCTGATCCAGCAGGTCGATGCCGATCAGTATAGCCGCCGGCTCTATTCCGTGGCGATGCAGGTGCAACTTGCTACCGCTGATCCCGCCGGCTTCTGCCCGCTGCTACCGCGCGCGCGGGATATGAGCGACGAGCCGGGCTGGTTCATGGCACAGGCCATCTGCGCGTCGTTCTCGGCAGATCAGGGCACGGCGAGCGCATTGCTCAGCCAGGCGCAGCGGCGCGGCATCGCCCGCGGCATCGATTACCGGCTTGCCGAAAAGGTGGTCGGCGCCGGGCCGAACAGCCGCCGCTCGGTAAAGATTGAGTGGGATGGCGTGAGCCAACTTACGACATGGCGTTATGGCCTGGCGACCGCGACCAATGTCGCCATTCCGCCCGCGCTGTTCCAGACGGCCGGGCCGCAGGTGCTCGCCTGGCAGGCTCGCGCGGCCAATCTGTCGCCGATGGATCGTCTGGCGGGTGTCGGAGTCGCCTCACAGCTGGGCGTTTTCTCGGGCGCCGCAACATTGGGCTTCTTTGCTGCCTTGGCCGAGGACGAGTCCGCCGAGGCTGCCGCGAATGATCGCGTCGACTGGTTGCGGACGGCCTATGGCTCGGGCGATACCGGCGCGCGAATTTCCGCGATGCGCGATTTCTGGCAGGCCCAGCCGGCAGGTGGCTGGAGTGCGGGGCCGGGCGGCGTTTACTATGGCGCTTTGCCCGCTGTCGCGCGCGCGGCTGCGGCGCTGCCGGTCTACGCCGAAGCAGGCGAGGATACGCCCTGGCTGATCGCTGCCATGCTTGCGGGCGGCTATGATCGGAGCGCCGCGCGCTGGCGCAGCGTGCTCGAGGGACTGGACGGTGACGCACAGCAGCGCAGCTGGGCCCTACTGGCGACCGGCCTGCCCGATGCGGCGGTGGACCTCTCGGCAAATCGTATCGCCGCGTTTGTCGACGCCGATGAGGCAGAAGACAAGTTGCTTGGGCATAGCCTTGTCGCCGTGCTGGGTGGGCTCAATCGCCTGCCTGCTGGCGAGCGGTCGCAGCTTTTGCAGGATGCCGGGATCAACCTGTCTTCGCGGCGTCCATGGGTCCGGGCAATCGTTGCGGCGGCGGCACGCCGGGAACAGGGCACAGTAGCGCTACTGGCGGGCGTCGGGATGCAGAGCCTCAACTGGCGCAACATGACGCCCGAGCAGCTCTATTACATCATATCGAGCCTGAACGCTGTCGGTCTTGAGGCCTATGCGCGGATGATCGGCGCCGAGGCGATGGCCCGGCTCTGATGGCCGGTGCGGACGAGCGCGAGTCGATCGTCGGTTCGCGCGATGCCACGCTGATCAGCCGCTATCTCACCATGATGGCGGCCGAGCGCGGTGCCTCGCGCAACACATTGCTTGCCTATCGAACCGATCTCGAAGACGCTGCGGCGCTCTGCCAGGGGCTGGCAGATGCGGACGCGGCCCGGCTCGCTACGCTGGCTGCATCGTGGCGGGACCTCGCGACATCGACGGTCGCGCGCAAACTTTCGGCGCTACGAGGTTTCTTCGCTTTTCTGGAGGCGGAGGCGGTCCGGGCTGACAATCCCACCGCGACTCTGGCAAGGCCGAGCCTGCAGCGTCCGCTCCCCAAAATACTGTCTCATCAGGATGTCGATGCGATTTTTGCGGTGATCGCCGAACGGGTGGCGCGCGTGCCGGTCAATCCGCTCGACCTGCGGCTCGCGGCGCTGATCGAGTTGCTCTACGGATCGGGACTGCGCGCGACCGAACTGGTCTCGTTGCCCGCCAAGGCCATGGCGACCGATCGCCCCTTTCTCATCCTGCGGGGTAAGGGCGGGCGCGAGCGGCTTGTGCCGATCTCCGACCGTGCGCGCGCGGCCGTGGCCGCGTGGCGAGCGCATGTGCCGGAGGACAGTGCCTGGCTCTTCCCGTCAGGCAAATCCTATTTGAGCCGCGTGCGCCTCTTCCAGCTGGTGCGCGCTTTGGCCGCCGAGGCCGGGATCGATCCGGCGCGGGTCAGCCCGCATGTCCTGCGTCACGCCTTCGCGACCCATCTGTTGGAAGGGGGCGCAGACCTGCGCGCACTGCAGGCGATGCTGGGCCATGCCGACATCGCGACCACCCAGATTTATACCCATGTCGACGCCGCGCGACTGGTTGCGCTCGTTAATGCACGCCATCCGCTCGTTGACCTCAAGCGACGCGGCGTATAGCGCGCGAGCATGATCAGTTATCTCGACTTTGAGAAGCCGGTAGCGGCACTCCAGGCCCGGATCGACGAATTGCGCGAGACGGCGGACAATGATTCCATCGATATCGATGCGGAGGTCGAAAAGCTGCAGCAGCGCTCGACGGCGATGCTCGGGGATCTCTACGCGCGGTTGACGCCCTGGCAGAAGACGCAGGTCGCGCGCCATGCGCAGCGGCCGCACTTCCGCGATTTCGTCGAGGGCATGTGCAGCGACTTTATGCCGCTCGCCGGCGACCGCGCCTTTGCTGACGATCAGGCGATCCAGGGCGGCTTTGCGACCATCGAGGGCCGCAAGGTGATGCTGATCGGCCATGAGAAGGGCAATGATACCGCCAGCCGGGTGAAGCATAATTTCGGCATGGGCATGCCGGATGGTTATCGCAAGGCGATCCGGCTGATGCAGCTGGCCGATCGTTTTGGCCTGCCCGTGGTAACGCTGGTCGACACCTCAGGCGCCTTCCCCGGCGTGCAGGCCGAAGAGCGGGGCCAGGCGGAGGCGATCGCGCGTGCGACCGAGGCTTGCCTCACCCTCGGCGTGCCGCTGGTCGCGGCCGTGGTGGGCGAGGGCGGATCGGGCGGCGCCGTGGCGCTGGCGTCTGCCAATCGCGTGCTGATGTTCGAACATGCGATCTATTCTGTGATCTCGCCTGAGGGTTGTGCCTCCATCCTCTGGCGGACTGCCGACAAGGCGGCGGACGCGGCGCAGGCGATGCAGGTCACCGCGCAGCAGCTCGCCAGCCTGGGGGTGATCGACCGGATCGTTCCGGAGCCGATGGGCGGTGCTCATCGCGCACCCGACTCGGCCATCGGAAGCCTCAAGGGCGCAATTCTGGAAGAGCTTGGTGCCCTCGCCAGCGAAGATTCGAATGCGCTGCGCACGCAGCGAGCGCAGAAGTTTCTGGCCATGGGCGCCTGACAACGGGAACAGCCCAAGGCGATTTGCATTCCCTCAACGTCTGTCTATTTTCGGTTCGTCGCAAAATAGACCTGAATGAGAAGGGGAGGCCATGGGCCGCAAATATCTGATGCTGTGGTTGAGCGGCGCCCTCGTGGCAGGCTGCGCAACCACGCAATCGAGTGAGGCACAGCAGGGCGGTATCCGCACGGCGACCTCGATGAGCCAGTCCGAGCGCCAGCAAGGCGCCAAGGCACATCCGGAGCTTCTGGCGGAATTCGGCGGCATTTATAACGGTCCGCAGGCCACCTATGTGACCAGCGTCGGCAAGCGCATCGCCGTCCAATCGAGCCTGTCGAACCAGCAGAATGATTTCACGATCAGCCTGCTCAATTCATCGGTGAACAACGCGTTCGCGATCCCCGGCGGCTATGTCTATGTGACTCGCCAGTTGCTGGCACTCATGAATGACGAAGCCGAGCTGGCGGGCGTCCTTGGCCATGAAGTCGGCCACGTGGCAGCCCAGCACGGCCAGCGCCGCCAGAGCGCAGCCACGCGCAACTCGATCCTCGGCGTGCTGGGGCAGGTGCTGGTTGGCGCTGTCGCGGGCGATTCAGGGCTGGGCCAGCTCCTGCAACGCGGCATCGGCACGGGCACGCAATTGCTGACCCTCAAATTCTCCCGGTCGCAGGAATATGAGGCGGACGATCTTGGCATCCGCTATCTCGCGAGCGCGGGCTACGATCCCAGGGCGCTGTCATCCATGCTCGCCTCGCTGGCGGCACAGAACACGCTGGACGGGCAGGTGCGCGGTCAGGGTACGGCGGTGCCCGAATGGGCCAGCACACACCCCGATCCCGCCTCCCGCGTCCGCCGCGCGCTCACCAATGCGCAGGCGACACGCTCGACGAACACGCTGCGCAACCGCGACGTGTTCCTCAATCAGCTGGGCGGCATGATCTACGGCGACGATCCCAAGGACGGGATCGTGCAGGGCAACCAGTTCCTGCATCCGGTGATGAAGCTCAAGTTCACGGCACCCCAGGGCTTCTCGATCCAGAACGGCGCCAGCGCCGTGGCCGTGGTCGGCCAATCCGGCCAGGCGCAATTCTCGATGGCGCAGTTCAATGGCAATCTCGACGGCTACGTTCAGTCAGTCTTCAATCAGCTGGCTGGGCAAGGGCAGGCGCCGGACATTCGCGTCCAGCGCACCACCATCAACGGCCTGCCGGTCGCGTCGGGCTCGGCCAGCATGGCCAACAGCCAGGGGACACGGCTCGACGTGACGGTGGTTGCCTATCAGTTCGGCCCGTCCACGGCCTATCATTTCATCACGGTCACGCCGGCCGGCCGCGGCCTTGGATCGCTCTCCACGCTGATCAACTCCGTGACGCGCATGACGGACAAGGAGGCGGCGGCGATCAAACCGCGTCGCTTGCAACTGGTGACGGTGCGTCAGGGCGATACCGTCCAGGCACTCTCCAGCCGCATGGAGTTCGACGATTACAGGGTCGAGCGGTTCCTGGTGCTGAACGGATTGTCGTCCAACACCGCTTTGGCCGCAGGCAGTCGGGTCAAGATCGTGACCTACTGAGCGCTCGTTTGAATAAACAAAAACGGGTGGCAACCGCGAGGTCGCCACCCGTTCTTATGAGGGAGTCGTCGAAACAGCCTCAGTAAACTGATAACTCGTCAGGATGCGGCTGGCGTCTCAAGCTCGTCCGACACGTTGTTGAACGTGTTGCCGAGGCTTCCGCCAATGGCGCTCATGCCGGCGATGGCGGCGACGGCGATCAGGGCTGCGATCAGGCCATATTCGATGGCGGTCGCGCCCTTGTCGTTCTTGAACAACTTGCGAAGGGTCTTCATAGGAGGTCTCCTCAAATCCTTGGTATCAATCACACCCGGCTACTGAATGGGGTCAGCAAGCAGGCTATCGATACGGCCGATTGATTTCCAAATTCCTAACCTAGGGCCCAGTTGTAAAAAAATGGTGGTTAATGGCTGGTCACTTCGTTCGATACTTCATTCCAGGTACGGGTCGTCGATGAACCCAGGTGCGATGCGCCTGTGACGAGCGCCAGCACGATCAGCGAGAGGATCAACCCATATTCGACGGCGGTGGCGCCTTTTTGGGATACGAGAAGGCTGTGGATGAAGGCCCGCACGAGGGTTTTCCTGAAAGCAGATGTCGGTCCAACGCGGTGTAAAGCGCAAGCCGTTAACAATTTGTAGGATGATCGCCCGAGCATGACCGGAATGAACCAAAGCAAACCGCCACTGGTCGTCGTCGCCGCGGCGCTGGTGGATGCGCAAGGCCGGGTGTTCGTGCAGCAGCGCCCGCATGAAAAGGCGATGGGCGGCTTGTGGGAGTTTCCCGGCGGCAAGGTCGAGCCCGATGAAACCCCCGAAGCAGCGCTGATCCGCGAGCTGCGCGAAGAACTCACGATCGAGACCGAAACCGCCTGCCTCGCGCCAGCGAGCTTTGCGACCGGCATGATCGGCGAGCGACCACTACTCCTCTTGCTGTACGTCTGCCGCAAATGGCAGGGCATCGTTCAGCCGACAGAAGCGCCGGACAGCCGCTGGCTACACACCCACCAGCTGTTCGCGCTCGACATGCCCCCCGCCGACGCACCGCTCGCGGCAATGCTGGACGCGCTGCTCTAGCGACTAGGTCTCGGTGGCGCGGGAGGGGCGCAGAGCCTCCGCCAGCGACACCGTCGCGCTGCCGCGCCTTGCAGGGGGGGGCTGATCCGGATCGGGCGCCCAACCGCTGCCATGCAGGACCACGAAGCGTTCCCGCGTCCGCCCATCCGGGTCAGCGGCCTGCGCGAAGTGCGCAGCCGCTTGCAACAGCCCTGCGCGCGTCAGCGGCGGCGGCGGCGAGGCGAGGCACTGCGCCGCGCCCATGCCGCGGAGATCTGCCATCAGGCTGAAGATCGAGCCATAGCGCACGTCCAGACTGTCGCTATCTGCCACCGGCATGGTGAAGCCGGCACGGGCGAGCAGATCGCCGAGCGCGCGGACGTCGATCTGCGGATGAATGCGCTGGGCGGGCCGCTCCCCGTCGGCCGCCAGCAGGGACGCCTTGAGCCGCGCCAGCGACCCCGCGCCGATCATCGTCAGGAGGAGCAAACCGTCGGGCCGCAACGCGCGGCGCAGGGCAATCAGGGCGCCCGGCAGGTCGTTGATCGTATCGAGCGTGCCGCAGCACAGGATGAGGTCGAAGCGTTCCGACGGGTAGGGGAGGGCATCCTCTCGAATAATGTCGCCGCCGCAGGCCTGCGCGAACCGCGCGCCCGGATCGGCCGCCGTTACCGAGCAACCCCGGGCGGCGAGGGCATCGATCAGGCGGCGGTCCGGGCAGCCGATGACGAGTGCGTACTCGAAGGCACGCGTCACGTCATCCAGTCGTTCCAGCATGGCGTCGGCCATCGCGGCGTACAAAAAGTCATGCGCTGCGAAATTGCCAGCGGCGCGGTCGCGGCGCTGGGCCCGCAAAGCCTCGTTGAAGATCACCGGGACAGTCATGCCGGGCTTGTGCCGACTCCCGATGCATGGAACAAGCTGCTTATGGCCGTTCGGACGATTTTGCAGGCCGCACTCGCGCCCCTGCTCGATTATGCGCTGCCGCCGCGATGCCCCGGCTGCGGTGTCGTGGTCGGCGCGGTGGGGACGTTCTGCGCGGACTGTTGGCTGTCCATCGATTTTATCGGCGAGCCGATCTGCGCGACATGCGGGGTCGACCTGCCGGGTCCGCTCGGCGGGGACATGACGTGCGGGGCCTGCCTCTCCGAGCCACCGCCCTATGATCGCGCGCGCGCCGTCATGACCTATGGCGAGATCGCACGGACCGTGGCCCATCGCCTGAAATACGGGCGGCGGCTCAGCCTCGCGCGGGTCATGGCCGAGCATATGACGCGACTGGTTGCGCTGGACCAAGCCGCAGGATCAGCCGATCCACCCCTCTTCCTGCCAGTCCCGCTGCATCGCTGGCGACTCTGGTCTCGGGGGTTCAATCAGTCCGCGCTGATTGGCCGCCATATCGCCCGCCGGACCGGCGGCGTGCTGGAGCCGGAGCTTCTGCGTCGCGTGAAGGCGACGCCGCCGCTGCATATGCTGAGCCGGCGGGAGCGGCGGAAGATCGTGAAGGGCGCCTTCGCGCTTGCCCCCGGAGCAGCCGCGCGTCTGGCACACCGCCATGTGATCCTGATCGACGATATCTGGACGACCGGCGCCACCGCGAGCGCCTGCGCGCGCGTGCTGCGGGCTGCGGGCGCGCGGCGGATTGAGGTGCTGTGCTGGACGCGGGTGGGCATGGGCGAACATTGACATTCGTTTCCATGCGCACGACATCCGGTCTTGAGACTTATCACAAGGGAAACACCCACGCATGGCGCATGTCGAAATCTACACGCGAGCCTTTTGCGGATATTGCGCGCGGGCAACGGCGCTGCTGCGAGAGAAGGGCGTCGACTTTGAGGAATATGATCTGACCATGGGCGGCGAGAAGCGCGCCGAGATGATCGAGCGCGCCAATGGCCGCGCCACGTTCCCGCAAATCTTCATTGATGGCCAGCATATTGGCGGCAGCGACGATCTTATGGCGCTCGAACGGAGCGGCAAGCTCGACCCGTTGCTGAACGCCTGACCGGGGCCAACGCCGTGCGCGTCGCCATTTTGCAGATGAATGCCGGCATCGATCCGGCCCGCAATCGCGAGACACTGGTCACGGCGGTGCACGATGCAGCGGCCGGCGGCGCAGCCATGCTGTTCACGCCGGAAATGAGCGGCCTGCTCGATCAGGATCGCACCCGATCAGAAGCCGCGCTTGCGACCGAGGATGAGGATGAGACGCTCCGCGCCGTCCGTGAGGCCGCGCAGGCTTCGGGCTTGTGGGTGCATCTCGGATCGCTGGCTCTGCGCGATCCGGAAACCGGCAAACGTTTCAACCGCGGCTTTGTCATCGACGCCGCCGGCGAGATCCGCGCGCGCTATGACAAGATCCACCTGTTCGACGTTGATCTGCCGAGCGGCGAGCGCTGGCGCGAGTCCAGCGTGTACCAGAGCGGCCACGAGGCGGTTCTGGTGCAAACGCCGTGGGGCGGGATCGGCCTCACGATCTGTTACGACCTGCGCTTTCCTGACCTTTTCCGTGCGCTGAGCAATGCCGGGGCGGACATCATCTCGGTGCCCGCCGCCTTCACCGTGCCGACGGGCGAGGCGCACTGGCATGTGCTGCTGCGTGCCCGCGCCATAGAATCCGCCGCCTTCGTCATTGCGAGCGCCCAATGCGGGCTGCATGAGGATGGTCGGCGGACCTACGGGCACAGTCTGATCATCGACCCTTGGGGCACAGTACTGCTCGATGCGGGGGAGGCGCCGGGACTGTATTTCGCGGATCTTGACCTTGATCGCATTACCGAGGTCCGCTCGAAAATCCCGGTACTGGCTCATAGAAAGTCTATTCAGGACGTTGTTTTCTCGTGATTTCCTTCGATCTTAAATGCGGCCACGATCATGTCTTCGAAGTGTGGTTCCGGTCATCCGCAGACTATGAAACCCAGCGGGGAGGGGGGCTGTTGCAGTGCCCCACCTGCGGGGATGACAGGATCGAGAAAGCGGTGATGGCCCCCGCCGTGGCGGCCAAGGGCAACCAGAAAGCATCGCCTGGCACCGATCTCGCCATGCCGGAGGGCGCGGGTGCCATTCCAGTCATGTCCGAGGCGGATGCCGAGCGGATCGGTGCGTTGATGACAGCGCTGGCCCAAGCTCAATCAGAAATGATCGGGCAATCTGAATGGGTTGGCGAACGTTTTGCGGACAAGGCCCGCGCGATGCATTATGGCGAAACGGAGAGCCGGTTGATCCATGGGACGGCCAACGCCAGGGAAACCCGCGAGATGCTGGAAGAGGGGCTGCCCGTCGCCCCCTTGCTGATCCCCATCGCCCCGCCCGATCAGGTCAACTGATCGGCGCTGGAGGGTGGTGCGCCCGACAGGATTCGAACCTGTGGCCCCCAGATTAGGAATCTGATGCTCTATCCTGCTGAGCTACGGGCGCCCACTGCCCGAGTATGACCGTGAAGCGCGCCCGTCAATGCGGGAAGCTGTCAGGACCGCGCATGAGCGCCCAACGAAGGCGGCCCTCGCAAAACCGTTATGCTCTGCGATTAACCATTTCAAACCCAATATCCATCTATAAGAGGAAACTCCCTCAGATCCCCGAATGCGGAACAGAATGACGGATATCCGGACAATCCAGCGCTCCAATGGCCAAACGTGGCGCAAAGTCAGGCTGCTGAACATCTGGCTCGATGACCTGTCAGTCGAAGAAATTGTCGCCAATCTGGATGACGATGTTCTCTTCACCGCCAATGTCGATCACCTGTATCAGCTCCAGCGCAATGCCGCCTTCCGCGAAGCCTATTCGGCCGCGACCGTCATCTCTTGCGACAGCAAATATGTGAAGGCTGGCGTGGTCTTCACTGGTCGAGGCCCGATGAAGAAAGCATGCGGCTCGGACATCGTGCCGGCATACTGGCGCCACCATGCCGACAATCCCGAGGTCACGATGTTCCTGCTCGGCGCGAAGCCGGGCGTCGCTCAGGCGGCCCAGGAGCGGATCAATCGCTTGGCCGGGCGCCAAATCGTCGTGGGCGCGCATGGTCCGTCCATGAATTTCGTCGACGACCCAGCCGAGTGCGACGCAGCGATCGACATGATCAACCGCTCAGGCGCGACATGCCTGGTGGTGGGCTTGGGGGCCCCGAAGCAGGAAATCTGGATCAGTCGCCACAAGCACCGCATGCCAGGTGTCAAGCTTTTCATGGGCGTAGGCGCCACAATTGACTACGAAGCGCAAGTCGTGAAGCGCGCGCCGGTATGGATGCGCAAGCTCGGTCTCGAATGGTTTCACCGCGTCGTATCCGACCCACGACGCTACGCCATGCGCTACGCCCGCAATCTGGAATTTTTCTGGCTGATCACGAAGGACAGGTTAGGGCGATATAACGGGGCGGGTATCGGTGGTCGTAATGATCAACCCACTGCTGGCTGACGGCATGGATTTAACATAATTACTATTATCGAACTTGTGCCAAGGCAGTGGGGTTCGCTTCACGAGTCGGTACGCTCTGCCCCCACGCGCGCCGGGACGATCTGAACCGATCCGTTCCATTCCGTCATGCCCGCGTGTCGGGCGTCCGCTCGCTCCAAGCGGTTTCGGACAAGTGCGGTAACGTGCAGGACGAAATTCTGTCATCCTGCACGCCTGCCAAAATTATCAGGATCCGCCCTGACAGGATATGTTCAGTCCCTTCATGCTCCCGTCGAACAGGCTGCCGACCTCGGCTTTGGATATCGGAAACTCTTCCAGCGGGTCGTTCGCGAGGTCGTAATAAGCGCAGGAGGGATTGCCCGTTTCTGACTTGATATACAGCAGCTTATAGCGCTTGTTGCGGATGGCGACCTGCCGCTCCCTGTCTTTCAAAGGGATTGCGGTTTCGGATATGATGAAGTCTTTCTCCTCGTCACGGACGCTGTCCTTTCCGTCGAAGAGGACAGGCGCGAGAGACACCGAGTCCAGCGGAATCATGTCCCCGGCGCGATTGGGAACCTGCTCCGGCTGGGCCACATGCGCCAGATCGAGGACGGTCGAGTAGATATCGACGACGTGTGACAGCGCATCGCTGTAGCCCGGCTTGATGTCCGGCCCCAGCATCACCAGTGGCACCCGCATGCCACTTTCATAACCGGTGCCCTTGGCCCTGCCCTTCGCCGTCAGGTACATATTGTCGATGAAATCGACCGCCGGGCGGCCATACATAGGCGTGCCATTATCGCCCAGAATGATCACATAGGTGTCCGGGCTGAGCTTCTTGAGCTCTTTGAGGAATATCCCGAGGACCGTATCGGTCGAATTGACCCAGGACCGGTTCAGGGCCGGCGGGGAGCAGTTGCCGAGCTCCGTGGTGCCGAACTTTCCGCCACAAGCCTCGATCTCGGCGCGGGACTTGGCATCGAGCGTATCCGCATTCGGTACGAACGACGGCTGCGGCCCTGCCGTGATATGGACCATGTTGAACGCGAGCCAGGCGAACCACGGCTTGTCCGGCGTTTCAGCCTGGTTGCGCCTGATCCAGTTAAGCGTATCGGCGGCCCGCACGACCGGCTCGAAACTGGTCGGAGCGATGCCCGGCAGCGAGCGGACCGGCGCCGGCTCGGTTCGCCATTCCGAGTCAGGGCTGGTAGAATCCTGCACTTGATAATCATGATGCCAGTAATCGGTGATCGCTCCGTTCAGATTCCCTTCGAACAGCGCGAAACCGGCTTCCTTGGGCTTCATGCCGGGATATTGGTTAAGGCCAGCCATGTGCCATTTGCCGAACACCGCGGATGTGTAGCCGGCGGCCTGCAGATCCTCCACGAAGGAATGCTGCGTTTGCGACAGCCAATCCTCATAATCGCGCAGTCCCGTATTGTGGGCATAGAGGCCCGTGAGCATGGATGCGCGGGTCGGTGAGCAGAAAGGCTGCGCCCAGGCGTTGGTGAAAGTGCGCCCCTCCCCCGCCAGACGATCCAGCACGGGGGTGGAGGCCGGACGCCCCTTGATCGCGCGGTAATTCGGATGATTGAGCCCCGAGGGTCCGTACTGCTCCACGAGACGATCGATCATGCCAGGATACATGTCGGACACTGCGTCAACGCCCACATCGTCCAGTATGACGAGGACGATGTTCGGCGGAGCCTTGGGTGCATCATAGGTTCGCGCGACGCCCGGTTGTGCCCACAGCATCAGCGAGAGGCCCAGCACGCTTGTGGTGGCCTTGAAGGCGGCGGCGGAAGCTTTGATGAATTTTTTCACGCACTTGTTACCCTAACTTCTGCCAGGACAAGGGAGGCCGCAGCTGGCTGCCGTCTCCTCCCTCTCAGTTCACTTGGCTGATTTCTCGAAGGTGACGCGGTCGATCGCGAGTTCGGACATGGCCGGCTCGGCCATGTTCTCCAGCAGGGTGCGGACATTGTACCGGCCGATCACACCGCTGCCCCGCAGCGGGTAATAGACTGCGACGGCCTGCGACTGCACCACCTTGCCATCCACGATCATGGCGATCGTCGCGGCGCGCGGGCCGACCTTGGGTGCCGCCGTGACCGAGATGCTGACATCATGCCGCCCGACGGAGACTGGCTCGCCTTCCAGCCGCACGCGTTCGGCTTCCCGCCCGCTCGGGTTGTAGAGATAGGTGGGGCGACCATCCTGCATGATCAGGCCCCCGCCCCCGGCCTCATCGCCGATGATCACGATCGGCCCTTTCGCGTTCCGGCTCGCGGTGGTGATCGCGGCGCGCATGGTCCAGTCCATGCCGAGGGCCGGGAACGTCCCCTGCGGATAACGGGTTGGCCCCGGATAATAAGTGAACTGGTTGCGACCATCGACGAGCGAGGGCCGCTTCCCCGCCCCCACACGCCCGATCAGGTCAGCCTGGATCGGATTGACCTGATAGCGCCGTGCTGCCTCCTCAAAATCCTTCTGCAATTCGGCCAGTTTCTGGGGATGCTGAGCGGCCAGATCGCGCGACTGCGAATAGTCCTGCGTGAGGTTGTAGAGCTCCCACTTGAACGTCGACGGGTCCAGCGGGGTGGTCGAGCGGTCGAAGGGCGCGCGGGGCGGCGTAGTCGAGGCCAGCCAGCCATCCTTGTAATAGGAGCGGTTGCCCAGCATCTCGAAATATTGCGCGCGGCGTGTGGAGGGCGCGGCCGCATTGCCAAAGCTATAGACCATGCTGACGCCGTCGATCGGCTGCTGCGCGACGCCATCGACCTTCGTCGGCGGCACGACGCCGGCTGCCTCATAGATCGTCGGCGCGATATCGATCACATGGTGGAACTGGCTACGGACCTGCCCGGTCGCCTTGATGCGCTGAGGCCAGCTGATGACCAGCCCATCGCGTAGCCCGCCGAGATGCGAGGCGATCTGCTTGCCCCAGGGAAAGGGTGCGTTCTGCGCCCATGCCCAGCCGGCATTGTAGTTCGAGTAGCTATGCGGGGTTCCGTTCTGGTCCGATGTTTCGATCAGTTCCGCTTCGGTGGGCTCAATCCCGATCAGGCTCTGCAACTCCTGCACCGCGCCGCGCCGGCTATCCATGCTGGCGCCATTGTCGCCCTGCAGATAAATGATCATGGTGTTGTCGAGCTGGCCATTGGCCTCGATCTCGCGGATCACCCGGCCCAGCTGGTCATCGAAATAGGCAAGCTGCGCGGCCGCCACCTCCATCTGATGGGCATAGGTCCGCTTGGCCTCCGGACTGAGGCTGTCCCAGGCCGGCACCGCATCGGGCCGGGGCGTCAGAACCGCATTGGCCGGGATCGTGCCTGACTGCTTCTGCCGGTCGAAGATCTGCTGGCGCATGACATCCCAGCCCATGTCGAAACGCCCCTTGAAACGCGCGATCCATTCTGCCGGCGCCTGATGCGGCGAGTGCATGGTGCCGGGGGAGAGATAGACAAAGAAGGGATTGTCGGGCTTCTGGCTCCACTTCACCCGCAACCAGTCCACCAGATGGTTGGTCATGTCCTTGTCGAAAATGTAATCGCCATCCTTGGGAGGCTCGATGGCGTTGCGGTTCTCGATCAGCTCGGGGCGAAACTGGTCGCTGGCGGCAGCGTTGAAGCCGTAGAAATAGTCGAAGCCCATCCCGCTGGGCCAGCGATCGAAGGGGCCCATCGGCCCGGTTTCCCAGACCGGCGTGTTGTGGTTCTTGCCGAAGAACGCCGTGTCATAGCCATTGTCGCGCAGCACGCGCGCGATGGTCGCCGCGCTTTTGGGCATGACAGAGGTATAGCCCGGCTCATCGATGGCGACATTGGTGATCGAGCCCGACGCGACGGCATGGGCATTCCGGCCGGTGAGGAGAGCCGCGCGGGTGGGCGAGCACATCGCGGTCGTATGGAACTCATTGTACCGCAGGCCCCGCTTGGCAAGGGCGTCGAAGGTCGGCGTCGGGATCAGGCCGCCGAAGGTGCTTGCCGACCCGAAGCCTACATCGTCGGTCATGATCAGCAGCACATTCGGCGCGCCCTTGGGGGCGCTCGGTGCCTTGGGATAATAGCGCCATTCCGGCGCTTGCGTGCGATCTGCGGGCTCTTTCGCCATCGCTGTGCCGGCGTGGGCCAGGACCAGGAGCGAGAGCGCCGTCGATCCTGCGATGCGGGCGATACGGGATTTCATGGGCATGATCGGTCTTTCCTGGTTACCGGGCGTTCTTGCTGATCGTGACGGATGCGATGTCGCAGGTGCAGCGGCTTGCGACTGGCGCCACGGACGGGGTGTAGGAGAGCGGCGCCGTCCCGGCGCGCCCGATATAGGCATCGCCACGGCCGCGGAGAGCCTGGCTTACCGCCGTGGACGCGACCTCGGCGCCGTCGACCCTGAGGCGTACGGTAGTACCGCCTGCAGGGACGGGTTCGAAATCTACCGCAATCTTGTAACGCCCCGCTGGCAGCGCATCTTGGAGAGAAATCTCCACCGGCGTCCCGGCACTCCCGGGATTCACGATGAAGGTGGGGCGTCCTGCGTTCAGCACCAGCGCCATGCCGCCAAAATGGTCCCCCTGCACGTAGATCGGCCCACTGGAGCTTGGGCCCGCAGTCGATACGTCGGCGGTCACGGTCCAGCCGGCGGCGACCATTGGGAAAGCGTAGTTCGTATACCGCGTATCGCCGGGGTAGTAAGTGAAGCTGGTCCTCTGCCCGAGCAAAGACGGCCGGAACTGCGGCGCCATCCGCGTATGAAGGTCGGCATTCAGGGGGTAGACGGCGTATCGACGCGCGGCGGCGTCGAAATCCGCTTTGAGCTCTTCCAGTTTCGCGGGATGTTGGGAGGAGACATCCTCCGTCTGAGACCAGTCGCTCCGAAGGTTGTAGAGCGCCCATTTGAAATCGGCCGGCTGCGTCTTGGCTGCCCCATCCCAGGGGGCCCGTCCCGGCAGGGTCGATGCCATCCAGCCATCCTTGTAATAGGCCCGGTTGCCCAGCATCTCGAAATATTGTTCGCGATGCCGCTCTGGCGCCGCCGCATCCTTGAACGTGTAGAGAAAGCTCGTCCCATCGATCGGCTGCTGCTGGACGCCGTTCACGACGTCGGGCGCGGAAACGCCTGCGGCCTCGAAAATGGTCGGCGCGACGTCGATGACGTGGGTGAATTGCTGGCGGATCGCCCCGCCCTTCTTGATCCCCGCCGGCCAGCTCACCACCATCCCATCGCGCAGGCCGCCCAGATGCGACGCGACGCGCTTGCCCCACTGGAACGGCGCGTTGGTCGCCCAGGCCCAGCCGGCCGGATAAGTGCCGAAGGATTTGGGGCCACCATAGTCGCCCATCGCGGCAATCAGGTCTTGGTCGGTCGTCGGATTTCCCGCAATGACCCGGAGCAGGTCCGCACTGCCGCGCAGGTCTTCCTCGCTCGCGCCATTGTCGCCCTGGATGTAGACGACCATGGTATTGTCGAGCTGGCCGTTCTGCCGCAGCGTATCGAGCACGCGCCCGATCTGGAAATCGAAGAAAGCGAGCTGCGCTGCGGCCACTTCCATCTGCTTCGCGTAAGCGCGCTGAACTTCGGGGCTGACCTGATCCCACGCCGGAATCTGCTCCGGGCGCGGAGAGAGCTGAGCGTTGGCCGGAATGATGCCCTGCCGTTTCTGCCGCTCGAAGGTCTGCTGGCGCAGCACGTCCCATCCCTGATCGAACTGGCCTCTGAAGCGCGCGATCCACTCGGGCGGTGCCTGATGCGGCGCATGCGTCGAGCCAGAGGCGAAATAGGCGAAGAAGGGATGCTCCGGCCGCAGGTTATGCTGCACGTCAATCCAGTGGATCAGCTTGTCGGCAAGATCCCGATCCAGAATGTAATCGGGGTCCTCTGGCGCCCGCACCGTGTTGCGGTTCTCGATCAAGGCGGGATTGAATTGATCGGCATAGGGCGCGTTGAACCCGTAGAAATAATCGAAGCCCATGCCGTTGGGCCAATTGTCGAACGGCCCGACCGGGGTGTTCTCCCACACGGGAGTATTGTGATTTTTGCCCACGAAGCTGGTGTCATACCCGTTCATCTTGAGCACCTGGGCGATGGTCGCCGCGCTCTTCGGAATGACGGACGTATAACCGGGCGCATCGAGCGACACATCGGCAATCGATCCGCTCCCCACCGCATGATGATTGCGCCCGGTCAGCAGTGCGGCGCGGGTCGGGGAACACATCGCCGTCGTGTGGAAGGCATTGTAGCGCAGTCCGCTCTGCGCCAGGGCATCGAAGGCCGGCGTGGGGACAGGTCCGCCAAAGGTCGAGGCTGCGCCGAAGCCGACATCGTCGGTCATGATTAGCAGCACATTGGGTGCGTCCTTGGGAGCGACCGGCTCCTTGGGATAGGCCTGCCATGTTTGCGCCGGCTCATCGGCCGCGACGGCCGGCACCGGTTGCATGGTCAGGACCGGCAATGAGGCGACAAGGAGAGAGAGGCGGAGCTTGGCAGAGCGGGGCGACATTGGGGTAGTCCTCTTATTCTGGCTCACGCATTCCGCGCGCAGCGAACGCTCACTTTCCGGGCCGGCGCTTCTTCCGGATCGTGATCGTCAGACCCCATCGTGAATGTTGTTCCGCCGATCAGTTGCATCAGGAAAACCCTCATATTCCCTGCCGCCCGGCGCGTGTCCGGGCGGCAGGAACGGATCAGAACGCCCGCCTGACGGTGAGCGACCATTCACGCGGCGCGCCGGGCGTCCCGATGACGAGGCCGATCGGCAGGCGTGTCTTGTTCTGGTAGTAGAACTTGTCGGTGAGGTTGGTCACGGCGAGCGAGACCTTCCAATCCTCATCGGCGGACTGCCAGGTCAGTCGACCATTCAGCATCGTATAGGCCGGCACCAGGGAGGCCGGGTTATTGTCCGAATTGGTGTAGAAGGACGACTGATAGGCGAGATCGAGGCGCGGGGTCAGCGTGCCCGCGTTCCCGACGAGGATCTCATATTGCGCACCAGCGCTGACCTTCCACTCGGTCACGAAAGGCGCGATCGAATTGAGCGTGATTCCGGCAATCGTGGCGCCCGCCGCGCCCAGCTTCGTGAGCTGGAAATCGAGGTAGCTGACACTGCCGTCGAACGACAGGCCACGGAGCGGATTGACGGTCAGTTCCGCCTCGAACCCCTTGAACCGGGCGTCGCCGGCATTGGTGGGGGTCGCGTTTTGCGGTGTCAGGACAACCCCGTTCACAACGGTTGGCGCCGTGTTCGAGAAGATGATGTCCTTGTAATTGTTGATGAAGGCAGACGCATTCAACCGGACAGCGCGATTCAGCATATCGCTCTTGAAGCCGATTTCATAGGCTTCCAGCGATTCAGGATTGAACGGCACCACCTGCTGGATGACGAACGGCCGCGGATTGACGCCACCACCGCGGAAGCCCGTGGAATATTGCGCGAACACCATCAGATCGTCGGTCAGGCGATAATCGATATTGGCGCGATAATCCCAGCGTTTGCCGCTGTAACTGCCCACCGCACCGTCGATCAGGCGCTGTGCGGTATAGCTCACCTGGCTCGTGTTGAACGGGTTGAAGCGACGGAAGTTATAGTCCTTCTTGTCGTCGGTGTAGCGAATACCGCCGGTCAGGTTGAGGCGATCCGTGAGATGCGCCGTGACATGGGCAAAGCCGGAAACGCTGCGTGCCGGAATGGTGTCATCCGAATAGAAAACGGAAGAGGTTGCCGCCCCGGGCGCAATGATGCTGCCGCCCTCAATATAGCTGGTGGCCTTATAATAATAGCCGCCCAGCGTCCAATCCAGCAGCCCCGAAATGCTCGTGCCATTGAGGCGCAGTTCCTGGGTGAACTGGTGATGGGTATTGGTGATGTTGTTGGTGTTGATGCCATAGGGCGTCGTGTCAAAATCCGTGCCATAACGGCCGGATATGCTTTGATACGAGGTGATCGACTTCAGAGCCAGATCAGGGCCGAGCTTCCAGTCGATCGAGCCAGAGACTTCCCAAGTGCGAAGACGCGTATTAGGCTGCCACACGACCGTATTGTGGCTGCCGCCGGCATCGGTGAATGCGGGCGTCGTGTAATTCGCGTAGTTTGTGTACGATTCCGGTCCGGTGATGAAGACGTTGCGGTTGGTGATGCCGGGCGTCAGCGTCGGCGCAACCGTAATCGCGAGCAGCTTGGTTGCGCTCGGTTCTGAGTCGTCCACCAAACGGCTGGCCGCCACATTGACCTCGATGTCGTCACTGGCGACCCAGCGCAAAGCAACACGCCCGGCGGTGTACTTCGTGCCGCCTTCCTGTCCGATCACGCAATCTTTGCCCACCGCGGCAGAGGCCGTGAATACCCCGTTATTCGGGTAGACGCATCCGAAATCCAGCCGGTCGAGATACCCCTTCTTGCTGCGCGTGGCGCCCGATACACGCACGAAGAGCCGATCCGGCACGAGCGCGAAATCGCCTGCACCGCGCAAGTCGAGGCGGTCGAAGCTCCCCGTCGTGGCCTCGATGAAGCCGCCTTCGCCCGAGGGTTTCTTGGTGAAGAGCTTGACTGCCCCGCCGATGGAGTTCTTGCCCGCCAGCGTTCCCTGTGGCCCGCGCAGGATCTCCACCCGCTCGAGATCGAGCAGGTCCAGTTGAGAACCGAAGACCGTGCCATGATAGACATCGTCGACATACAGGCCCACGCCCGGCTCATAAGCGAAGTTGGTATCCGCCTGTCCGACACCGCGCACATAGATCGCCGCGCCAGGGCCGAAGGCCGAGGTCGTCGGCTTCAAGACGACGTTGGGCGCGCTGTTCGTAAGATCAGTGACGGTGTTATAGCTGCGCGACTCCATCATCGCGCTATCCATCGCGGTAATGGCGATCGGCGTGTCCTGAAGACGCTGCGAGCGGAACTGGGCGGTCACCACAATATCGCCGACGCCCCCATCGGCCTCCTGCGCGCTATTGTCGATTGTGGCTTGTCCCTGTGCCATAACAGGCGTGACGGCAGATAATGCGACGGCCACGACGCTGGCCCGTACGAGTAAAGTGCGAATCTTGGACACGATTCCTCCCCCTTATAAACATTGATCCGTCCCCTCTCGCGGGCCGGTTGATCGTCAGTTCGGAGGAAAGCGCTTGAGAAGCAATGTACCGGCGGGCTATCACCGTGATAACCAATTGGTTATCGGTGTGGTGTGGGTATGGCGACGACGAGACAGCTCGAGATTTTTCTGGCGGTGGTGGAGGCCGGCGGATTCCGCCGGGCTGCGGATAAGCTCGACATCAGCGAAGCCTCCGTCAGCAAGCAGATAAAAGCTCTGGAACGCGCGTGCGGGGCGGCCCTCTTCGACCGCGCGGCTGGAAAATCGCCGGAGCTAACCAGCGGCGGTCAGCGCACGCTGAAACTCGCGAACGAAACCCTTCAGCTTAAAAAGCAAATCCAGTCGCCGAAATTGAACGCAGGTATCGAAGAGGATCTGGAATTTATAACGAGGCCTTATTTCTTCGAAACATTCGTGAAGCCTAAAATAAAAATTATCAATGAAGCCGTTTATCCGAGCAAATTGCGGTTGACGATTCTGGAATCGACAACGGAGATCGTTAATCGTATCTCCACCAATCACAGTGCATTCTGCATCGCGAGATTATATGTGCAGCAGAATGATCAGGTGAATTTTCATTATCTCAAAAAATCTCTAGCCTCGGTCTATGTTCCTACGAACATTTATAAAATGTGCGTGGATGGAAAAATAAACATCGAAGATTTGCCTTATGTCACTCCGAGCTCCAATCACGGAGTTAACGAGATTTGCATCAAGGAAATTCAATCCCGCGAATTTAATCACAACATAATCCAGTCTCAGGTTTTTTCAGACCAGATTATTGCGGAAGCCATTGAGAGGGGCGCCAAGACGTTCCTGCTCGATCATCACGCCCGCTCTGCCGTTGAGAGTGGTGACATCGTGAAATTATCTCGTGACCAAACGACGTTCTGGATTACGTTCGTCTGCAGCAAGAAAAGCTCAGATGATATTCAAAAGAGAGTTTTGAGCTCGATCAGGAAAGTCTTTGATCAGGAGATGTTCTAAGTCGGTCGGGGGCCTCGCGTTCTCATCCGTGCCGATGCTCTTCCGCGCAGGCGAGATCGGGCGCTTCGGTCTGCACCGTCACATGGTGAATGGCGAAGCGCGATGCGATGGCCTTGGTCACGGCCATGCGGATGGCATCCGCGCGCCCCTCCCCGCTCAGGGTGACATGACAGGTACAGCTGATATCGTCGTTCGACATCGACCAGACATGGAGATCGTGGACATCGGCGACACCCGGCACGGCAGCGATAACGCGGCGGACCTCGCCCAGATCGAGCCCCTGGGGCGTGCCTTCCAGTAGGATGTTGGTGGTATCGCGCAGGAGGACCCAGGTCCGCGGCAGGACCCACAGGCCGATCGCGATCGCCACGGCCGGGTCAATCCATGTCGCCCCGGTGAGGCGAATGGCAATGGCACCCGCGATCACCCCGATTGAGCCGATCATGTCGGCCCATACCTCCAGATAAGCCCCTTTCACGTTGAGGCTCTTGTCCTTGCCGGCCGAGAGGAGTCGCATCGAGACAAGGTTCACGACCAGCCCGATCGCCGCCACGATCATCATGCCCAGGGACTGCGTCTCCTGCGGCGCGTTGAAGCGCGAGATCGCTTCGGTGAAGACGTAGATCGCGATCATGAAGAGCAGAACCGCGTTGAACGCGGCCGCCAGAATCTCGAACCTTCGATAGCCGAACGTCCGCTTGTCATCGGCGGGCCTGCGACCGATGCGGATGGCTAGCAGCGCGATCGCCAGCGCTGCCACGTCCGTCAACATGTGCGCTGCGTCGGACAGCAGGGCGAGGCTGTTGAAGACAAACGCGCCCACCACCTCCGCGACGAGATAGATCGAGGTGAGGATGAGAGCCAGGACCAGCATCCGGGCGCTGGCCCCGGCGGTATGATCATGGGCGTGCCCACCACCGTGATGATCATGCGCCATGTGGGACTCCTTCCATCGCCAGCTTGTAGGCATTCTCTGCCTACGCCATCCGTGCGCCGTAGCGCGCGTATAATGTCGACAGAACGAACAAGCTCAGCAAGGTTGCCGATATGGCGCCGCCAGGCCGGCCCGCCTCAACCCAAAAGAAACAGGCCGCACCAACCCAATGGTGCGGCCTGCGCTGTTTTGCTTTCGCCGCGGTGGCTCAGATCTTGAAAAGCTGCTGCGCGTTGGTGCCCAGGATCTTGTCCCGCTGCACGGGCGGCAGCGCGCTGACCCTTGCCTTCACGCCGACCATGTCCTGGATGGAGAAGGGATAGTCCGAGCCGTAGAGCACCCGGTCCTCGCCGACTTGCTTCACAAGAAATTCGAGCGTGGGCTGGTCGTAGACGATCGCGTCATACCAGAATTTGCGGAAGTAGGCGCTCGGCGGCTTGTTGACGAGCCGGCGGCTGGTGGTGTTCTCCCACATCTTGTCCATCCGTGCGATGAGGTAGGGCAGCGTGCCGCCGCCGTGGCAGGCGATCAGCTTCAACCCTTCGAACTTGTCCATGAAGCCTGTGAGGATGAAGCGCGCATACACCAGCGCAGTGTCGCTGGTGAAGCCGATGGTGTTGGCGAGGCCGAAAGATTCCACGCCCCACTTCTTGATGTCGACCATCGGCACCGTCGGGTGAATGAACGCCGGCAGGCCGGATTCCTCCACCGCCTTCCAGACCGGATGGAAATGCTCATTGTCCGGCAGCATGCCGACCATGTTGGTGATCAGGCAGAGGCCAGCGGCTCCCATGCCGCGCACGCGCGCGAGTTCCTCGATGGCGGCATCGGGATATTGCCAGGGTAGCGAGGCCATCCATTTGATGCGGCCGGGATATTTCTTCTCCGCCGCCGCGAAGTCGTCATTCACCTCGCGCGCGGTCTGGATCGCAACCTCGCGCGTGCTCCAGAACACATTCGGCGCCGTAAGGCTGATGATCGCGATATCGACCCCGGCCTTGTCCATGGCGGCGATGCGCATGTCGAGGTCGGTCATATCCGGCGCCAGCCGCACGATCGGCGCGCCACGATAGGAGATTGTTTCGTCCGGCGTCGTGGCGAGGAGACGAGTGTCTTCATCCGGGTGCTTGCGCAGCATTTCCACCCAGCGCGGGGTGAAATTGTGGGTGTGAACGTCGATGACAGGCACTTTCGCGCCGCCGCGTCGCTGTGCGCCGGCGCTGCTGGCCATAGCAGCAAGGCCGAGGCCCGCCGCGCCGGTCAGAATATCTCTGCGTTCCAGGGTCATCTCTTTCTCTCCTCTTAAAATTTCAGACGCACGCCGGCGCGGTAGCTGCGGCCGGTCTGGTCAAAGAAAACAGGGTTGGTCACCGAGTTGCCCGGCGCGATGGGCGGGTCCGTATCAAACAGATTATTGATCGCGGCATAGATCTGCATCGTGGAATCCCCTGCCCCACCGATGGTGTAGCGCAGCGAGAGATTGAAGGTCAGCATGTCGTCCACGACATTATTGTCGATGCTGTTGGCCAAGGTGTTGCTGTAATTGGGATCATCCGGCCCGATCAGGCTGGCATCATAGCTGCCCTTGGGAATGTAGTGCCCCTGCACCGTGGCACCGAACGGTCCCTTCTCGAAGGTGAAGGTCCCATCCAGCGTATATTTAGGCACGCCGATCGGGCCGCCGACCTGACGCCCGGTCTGCCCGGCGCGGTCCAGAGAGCCCGTCGCATCCACCTGGATCAGATCGAACACGCGGGTCGCCAGCAGGTTGATGGCGATGCGGTTATCGGCCCCGAAGCGCTTCGAGAAATCCAGCTCGAAGTCGATGCCGCGCGTCTTGATCTGGTTGACGTTGAGATACTGGTCCACCACGTCCGTGATCAGGCCGCTGGGGCCGGTGTCGCGCGTGATCAGCGCGCAGTAGCTGGCCCCGCCCGCGTTACAGCGATCCGTGATCACCTGCGCGCCGACGAGGTCGATCGCGTCGCGGATCTTGATATCGTAATAATCCGCGGAGAAGCGCAGCCCCGGGATCATCCGCGGCTGAAGCACGACGCCGGCGGTGGTGGTATCCGCAATTTCCGGCCGCAGCGACTGGTTGCCGCCGCGGAACACGCGTGCAAGCACCTGACTGCTGTTCGAGATGTCGAAGATGGAGCCCTGCGAGGCCACCAGCGGCGTATAGAGTTCGGCGGCATTGGGCGCGCGGATGTCGCGCGACCGTGTGCCACGGAAGCGCACGCCCTCGACCGGCTCATATATGCCACCGAGCTTCCACGTCGTCACAGAGCCGCTGGTGCTGTAATTCGTGCGGCGGATCGCCCCGTTGAACTCGAGCAGTTCTATGCCGGGCATGTCGCGGAGCAGCGGAACGACGGTTTCCGCATAGCCTTCCACGATGTTGATCGTTTCCGGCCCGAAGGACGAGGCGTTTGCGATGTAAAAGCCGTTAGTCAGCGAGATCGGGTCTGCCGTGCCGCTCACACGCTCGCTGCGATACTCGCCGCCCACCGCGATGGAGACGGGGCCGGAGCCGAAGTCGAACAGATCGCCCCGCAGGTTGGCGGCGACCACATGTTGCTGAAAGCGCGTGCGCTGCTCGGAGGTGCCGAAGCTGTAGGCGCGCGCCGCCTCCGAGAAGCGATACTGCCCGAACAGATTGAGCGGCTGACAGCCCGTCGCGGCGGCGCGGACCGCAGCATTGGGGCTGAGGGTCGCACGGCATACGATATTGCCATTGTCCACCCCGGTGCGGAACCGGCCTTCGTCCACGGCATCCAGCGCCCGCGTGAAGTTGGCGGTGATGCGGTTGTTCTCGACGATCTGGCTCGCGTCAGTCTGGCCGAATTGATAATAGGCGTCCGCCTTCCACCCATTGCCAAGATCGGCATCGAAACCGCCGACGATGCGAAAGGTCTTGGTGACATTGTCGCCAACGGCCACGCCAAGATCCTGCCCGACGCGCCCGAAGGTGAGCGTCTGCGCGCCAAGCGTGGTCATCTGGTTGACGATCGAGCGCGGCAGATAGGGGTTGTCGCGATTGATGGTCAGATTGGTGTCGCGGGTCTGCGCGCCCGGCGTGATGACGCGCACCCGGCCATAGGACACATCGATGAACGGCGTCACCGCGCCCAGCTCATATTCGGTGCGTCCGTAGAGGGCATAGCGCTCCACAGGCACTTTCAGAACGCCAGCGGACCGGAAGGCGTTCTGCCCTTCCCCGCTCCCGCCCTGCATGAACAGCGTCGCATACTGGCCGCGCACGAATGGAACGGGGTTGCCTGCATCGTCGAACTGGATCGTCGCGAGCGCGGTCGGGGCGTTGATCTTGCCCGCATAGGTCTGCGTCGCCGTATGGACGTTCGGGCTGATGATCCGCGCTGCTTGACCGTTGGTCCGGTAGGCGGTGTTGGTCAGAACCTGCCATTCCTGCGCACACAGATCGTAGCTGTAGCAGCCGCCCATGCCGCGATTATTGTTGTACTCGCCGCCGATGATGACGTGGCCGCGTCCACCGGCAAAGCTGGTGCCTGCTGCGGCGGCGATCAGCTGATCGCTATCCTCGCCTCGCTCGGAGATGCCAGCCTGCACATTGACCCGGAAGCCCTGCATCTTCTTGTCGAGAATGAAGTTCACGACGCCGGCGACGGCATCCGAGCCATAGGCCGCCGAGGCGCCGCCCGTCACCAGCTCGACGCGATTGATGAGGATGCCGGGAATTAGATTGGTGTCGACAGCGCCGGCAATCGTGCTGGGCACGAACCGGCGCCCGTCGACCAGAACCAGCGAGCGCTGCGCGCCCAAGCCGCGAAGATCGACTGTGCGGGCGCCACCGGCGCCAATGGTCACGCCGGACGTGGTTGGCGAAGTGGTGGCGCGAAAGGCGGGAAGCTGGGCAAGCGCCTCGCCAACGCTGGCCGCCGAGGTATTCGCCAGACGCTCGCTACCGAGCTGCGTGACAGGCGTCGGCGCGGTGAAGCCGGATCGGGCGATCCGTGAGCCGGTGACCACAATCGCATCGCCCTCTTCGGCCTCCGGCGCCGGCTCAGCCTGAGCCATGGCTTGCGGCGCAGGCGCGGCGGGCGCTGGTGCGGCCATAGCGGCGGCAGGTCGCGGCTCCATGCGCACGACGGTGAAGCCGCTGCCGCGCTCCAGCGGCTGCAGCGGTGCGCTTCCCAACAGCCGGGCGAGCGCTTCCTTGGGTTCATACTGCCCCTTGATGGGGACCGACGGGCCATAGCCTGTGGACGAGGCCGAGAAGACGATCGACGTGCCGCTTTGCAGCCCGAACGTCCGCAGGGCTGATGGCAGAGGCTGCGATGGAATATCGAAATCGACCGGCTTGGCCTGCGCCGCCGAAGCGACCAGCGCGGTCGCCGCCGCGCCGAGCATCAGGGCGCCGCGCGTGTTGAAACCAGACATGAACATGAAAATCCCCTCACCTGTTTTTAGACTTCTCTACCTGATGAGGCGGTTCGCGCGATTTACCTCAGTCGTGCGTTCAGATTTCTTTCACGGGCGATGTCCAGCAACCGATATTCCCCGTCGGAAACCCGCGTCCATCGGGCCACGCCCATGGCATCGATGGCAGAAAGAAATGTCGATACGTCTCCGGCGCGGAGCACGGCGCTCATCCGCCGCTCGGCAATGGCGGGCGTGCCGATGAGGATTTTGGCCGGGAGATAGCGATTCATCTCGGCCACGATGTCGCCGAGCCGGGCTTCGTCGAAAATCAGGACACCCTCCCGCCAGCGCGAAACATTGCGCAGATCGACCGGGGCGAGTGTCCAATTGCCGTCCCCTGCGACGAGGCGGTAGCCGGGGCGCATGAAGACGGTCGACGCCGTGTCCGACTTTGTCTTGAGGCCCTGCACGACGACATGGCCCTCCATGAGCGTCAGCTCGACGGTCCGCTCGACGAGATTGACGTCGAACTGGGTGCCGAGCGCCTTGATCCGCTGACCACCGGCCATCACGACGAAGGGCCGCTCGCGATCTTTCGCCACCGCAAAGTTGGCGCGGCCGCTCAGCAACTCGATGCGCCGGGTCGTCTCGCCCATGCTCGCCTTGAGCGCGCTGCTCGCATCGAGGAAGACCTTGCTGCCATCGGGCAGGACGATCGCCGACGTCTTGCCCTCCGGCGTTTCGTAATAGGCTGTGACGACGGACGCTCGCTGCTCGCTGCTGGTGGGCAGCAGATCGAGCGCAACGACGGCCGTCACGGCACCAGTGAGCAGCAGGCCGAGAGCCGCCGCGATGGCGAGCCGGCGTTTGCCCCGCGGCGCCTGGCGCGCCTCCTCGCGCAAAGCCATGATTTCGGGATGGGAGCGGAGGCGGTCTAGTTCGAGAAACTGGGCAACCAACGCGTCATAGTCGCGCCGGTTCTCGTCACGTTCGGCAAGCCAGCGCTCGAACTGGCGAACCTCTTGCGGAGGCAATGTGCCTGAGCGCACACGGGCGACCCATCCGGGGGCATCCACGGGCGTCGGCCGGTCGGCGGGTCGCACGAGGCGAGGCAGAAACTTCATTCCGTCCCCCTGGCATTGTCGTGCAATGCTTTCAAAGCCTGCATGATGTGCTTTTCGACGGCGCTTGCCGAGATGCCCAGATGCGCCGCGATCCGGGCGTAGGTCATCTCCTCGAAGCGATGAAGAACGAACACCTGCTGAGTGCGCGGAGGCAGCGTGCGGATCACCTCCAGAGCAGCGGTGAGGCTTTGCTGCCCGATCAGGATGCGTTCTGGCGAGAAGGGATCGATCTGATCCGGCACCTCTTCGTCAGCATAGCGCAACTGGGCATTTTTGTGGTGCCGCCGCGCCAGCACATGGGAGGCGATGGTGAAGAGATAGCCCTGCACATTCTCGATTTCCGCGCTTTTCTGGCGGCTGTGCAGATTGGCCAGGACTTCCTGCACGAGATCCTCGACCTCGCCGATGGGCACCCGTTTGCTGAAATAGCGATGCAAAGCGCGCCGGTGCAGCGACACGCGTTCGTCATCCAAAACAGGCACGGATTTATCCTGCACCTATGCCATCTCCGTGAGAGGTCCGTTTGTTCTGTTTTCTATGAGCGTCGTTACCCGGAATTCCTCAGCGCATTCATAAAAAAAGAAAATTCAGTTTCTCTTTTTGGGTGACTCCGAGCCCGATGGGGAGCTTAGTCCGGTCGGTGCTGGAGTTTGGACATCGACCTGTCTACCGTCTTGCGAGCTTTCCTATCGTGACGGAACCTTCATTGAGCAACACACCCGCAGACATCGCACCGCTTCAGGACATCATGGCGCGGCTTCGCAATCCGGATGATGGCTGCCCGTGGGATGTCGCCCAGACCTTCGCCACCATCGCGCCTTACACGATCGAGGAGGCCTATGAGGTCGCCGACGCCATCGAGTCCGGCGATATGGCGGCGCTCAAGGATGAGCTGGGCGATCTGCTGTTCCAAGTCGTGTTTCACAGCCAGATGGCTTCGGAGCAACAGGCCTTCGATCTTTCCGATGTGATCTCCGCGATTTGCGAGAAGATGTTGCGGCGCCATCCGCATGTTTTTGCAGCGCCCGGGTCGGTCTCGCCCGGTTGGGACGAGATCAAGGCCGCAGAGCGCGCCGGCAAGCCCTCGGATGATCGCTCGGCCTTGTCAGGGGTTGCCCTCTCCCTGCCCGCGCTCTCGCGGGCGGAGAAAATTCAGAACCGTGCCGCGCGCGTCGGGTTTGATTGGGATGACATCGCAGATGTGCGCGCCAAGGTGCGGGAAGAGCTGGAGGAGGTCGAACAGGCTACCGATCAGGCAGAGTTAGAGGACGAGATCGGCGACCTGTTGTTTGCGGTTGTCAATCTCGCGCGGCATCATCATGTCGATCCCGAGACGGCGCTCCGCCGGGCGAGCGGGAAGTTCGAGCGGCGGTTCCGCGCCATGGAAGCCGATGCGGGCGAGGCATTTCCCGGTTTGTCTCTGGATGAGAAGGAAGCGCTCTGGCAGAAGGTCAAGCGCGCCGAGCGTTGAGGGCGAGCCTCAGGCGATCAGTCCGGCCTGGTCGCCGTGCAGGCGCACGAAGCGATCATAATCGGCCGGCTCCATCCGCACAGAGACGTGGATGGTGACTTCGCCCCCATCGGCCTCTGCCGTTTCGGACAGCACTTCGCCATGGGCATGAAGCCAGGCAAGCGCCGCGCCTTCACGTCCGCTCAGATCGAACTCGTAGCGCCGGTGGCTCTTGCCGAGGATATCGGAAAGGCGCCGACGTAGCGCCTCGATCCCCTCGCCCGTCAGCGCGGAAACAAGGGCGACATCGGGCTCATGCTCGGCCCGGTTGCGGATCGCGGCCTGATGGTCGGGATCGTCGATAAGATCGACCTTGTTCCAGACTTCCAGCACCGGCACGGCGCTGTCCGCAGGCGCCTCGTCATCCTCCCCGGCGACGGCCCCCAGATCGGCCAGCACGTCCAGCACATCGGCTTTCTGCGCGTCGCTGTCGGGATGCGCGATATCACGCACATGGAGGATGAGATCGGCGGATAGTACCTCTTCGAGCGTTGCGCGAAAGGCCGCGACCAGTTGGTGCGGCAGGTCCGACACGAAGCCCACCGTATCCGAGAGAATGGCCTTGTCGATGCCCGGGAGGCTGATTTGCCGCATCGTGGGATCGAGCGTGGCGAACAGCATGTCCTGCGCGACCACAGCCGATCCGGTCAGGCGATTGAACAGGGTCGATTTGCCAGCATTGGTATAGCCGGCGAGCGCGATCACCGGCCAGGGCGCGCGCTGGCGCCGGGCGCGATGAAGCCCGCGGGTCCGCGTAACCTGCTCAAGCTCGCGCCGGATGCGGGCCATGCGATCGCGGATCATCCGCCTGTCGGCTTCGATCTGCGTTTCGCCGGGGCCGCCAAGAAAGCCAAAGCCGCCGCGCTGCCGCTCCAGGTGGGTCCAGCTGCGCACAAGCCGGCCGGCCTGATAATCGAGATGGGCCAGCTCGACCTGCAGGCGCCCCTCGGCCGTGGCGGCGCGCTCGCCGAAAATCTCCAAGATAAGGCCGGTGCGGTCGATGACCTTGGCGGCGCAATTCTTCTCAAGATTGCTCTGCTGCACGGGTGTCAGATTATTATCGACGACGATGAGCTCGGCCTGCTCACGCGCGGCCAGCGCGGCGATCTCTTCCACCTGCCCGGAGCCGAACAGCGTGGCCGGGCGGGACTGCCGCACGCGGAACGCCGCGGTCCCGCACACGTCCAGTCCGATGGCGAGCGCGAGTCCTTTGGCTTCCTCCAGCCGGGCCGAGACGTCCCGCCGCTGGCGTCGCCCGAGATCGGCGTGGACCACGATGGCCCGCGTCCCACGCGTCACTTCTTCCTGATCGAGATGAAAACTAATGGGTCATCCCCATCTGTTCAGTCCTCATCTTCATCATTTTCGCCCGAGAGATCGAGCGGATGGGTGGGCTGAACGGTCGAGATGGCATGCTTGTAGACGAGCTGCACGAGACCATCGCGCTGGAGCAACATGCAGAACAGGTCGTAAGCCGCGATCTCGCCCTGAAGCATCACGCCGTTGACCAGAAACATGGTTACCGGGTCACCGGACTTATGGACCGCCGACAGGAAAATTTCCTGCAAAAGCTTCGGCTTGCGCTCATTTGATGAGAAGGCGGATTCAATCTTGGCGAGATCCATCGGATGCGCAGGCATGACCGTGGAAATGGCGTGCTTGTAGACCAGTTGGGTTTGACCGTCGCGCCGAAGCAGGACCGAGAAATTATCAAACCAGGTGACGATGCCCTGAAGCTTGACGCCCTTGACCAGAAACATGGTCACCGGGGTCTTGCTCTTGCGAAGACTGTTGAGAAATATGTCCTGTAAGTTATTGAGTTTTTCGGCCATTTTCTACTCCATTATTGGCGGCTCGCTGTCCGCGTCGCGCTCTGTCAAAGCGTCGATATGCCCCATGAGTGGGGTGACTGGTGCAAGCTATGTGATTCCCAGGGAGAAATCCAGCCCCGGCTTGTTGCGCTGCACAAAGGTTCTTAGTGCTCAACTATCGCGTTCATCTCCCAAGCCAAGCGACTTCAGCTTGCGGTGCAGGGCCGAGCGCTCCATGCCAATAAACGCAGCGGTCCGCGAAATGTTGCCGGAGAAGCGCTTGATCTGGATGCGCAGATACTCCCGCTCGAAATTCTCGCGCGCTTCCCGCAGCGGCGCCCCCATGATCGCGGTGGACATGGCGCTGTCGTCGCCGCCGCCAGTGGCCTCCGCCGGCAGCATCTCCAGCTCGATGACGCCGCCCGAATTCATCGGCGCCAGAATGACGGTGCGCTCCACGACATTGCGGAGCTGGCGGACATTGCCCGGCCAATCAGCCGATTGCAGGGCGGCCATCGCATTGGGCGCCATGTTGGGAGAGGCCATGCCGCGCTCAGCGGCAAAGCGTGCTAGATAATGCTCGACCAGCCCGGGAATGTCGTCCCGCCGTTCTGCCAGAGGTGGCAGGGTAAGCGGCACGACATTGAGCCGGTAATAGAGATCTTCACGGAACCGCCGCGCGGCAATCTCTTCCTTGAGGTCGCGCGCCGTGGACGAGATGACCCGGATGTCGACTTTCACCTGCCGCTGGCCGCCGATGCGCGTAAAGCTTTGGTCGGTCAGCACCCGCAGGATCTTGCCCTGCGTGGTGAGGGGCATGTCCGCGATTTCGTCGAGGAACAATGTGCCGCCATGGGCCTGCTCCAGCAGGCCGGGCCGGATCACCCCGTCTGAACCCTCCACGCCGAACAGCGCTTCTTCGGCGCGCTCCGGCTCGATCCGCGCCGCCGTGACGATCACGAACGGACCGCTCGCCCGCGTCGACCAGTTGTGGAGCATCCGCGCCGCCACTTCCTTGCCGACGCCGGCCGGTCCGGTAATCAGCACCCGGCTGCCGGTGCCGGCGACCTTCTTGATCGTCGCACGCACCGTGTTGATGGCATTGCTGGTGCCGGTCAGTTCCTCTTCCTGTCCGAAGCGCGCGCGCAGCACCTGATTTTCCCGGCGCAGGCGCTCGGTTTCCGTCGCCCGGTTGACGATGTGAAGAAGCTGGTCGGATTCAAACGGCTTCTCGATGAAATCGACCGCCCCGCGCCGGATCGCCGCGACGGCCGTATCGATATTGCCATGGCCCGAGATCATCAGCACCGGAATGCTGGGGTCTCGCTCCTTGATGATGTCGAGCAGTTCGAGGCCATCCAGTTTTGACCCCTGCAGCCACACGTCCAGCAACACCAGCGATGGGCGCCGCGCGGCAAGCGCTTCCAACGTCTCGTCACTATTGGCCGCCAGGCGCGTCTCGAACCCCTCATCCTCGAGGACACCCGCGACCAGTTCCCGGATATCGGCTTCGTCATCGACGATCAGAACATCAAGCGCCATTCAACGTCTCTTTCATATTGTCTCGGCCCTCTCGTCGCCCTCGGCGAGGCGCGACAGCCGTTCCACGTCGAAGCGGAGAGTCACGACTGTGCCTCCGCTTTCGGCATCGCCGAAGGTGATGGAGCCGAAATGTTCCTCGACGATCTTCTTCACGATCGCGAGCCCGAGGCCGGTGCCCTTGGCGCGCGTCGTCATATAGGGTTCGATGATCCGCTCGCGCTGCTCGGGCAGGCCGATGCCGTCGTCGGTCACGGAGATGGCGAGCTGCCCTTCCTCACGCAGCACGAGCATCGTCACATGGCCATGCGGGGCATTGGCGGGCGGTTGATCGCCTTCCCCCTTCGGCGTGTCGGCAAGATGCCGCTGCTCGATGGCCTCGACCGCGTTCTTGACGATATTGGTCAGCGCCTGGCCGATCTGCCGGCGGTCGCAGACCAAGGCCGGATCGGCTTCCTCGCTATCGAAGGTGAAAGTAATCTCGGGGTGCGCGACCTCATGCAGGAACATCGCATGGCGGGCGATGTCGATCACCGCTTCCTCCCGGAAGACGGGCTTGGGCATGCGCGCGAAGGAGGTGAACTCATCGACGATACGGCGCAGATCGCCGACCTGCCGCACGATCGTTTCGGTCAGGCGGCGGAAGGTGCTGGGATCGGACTCGATCTCCTTGCCGTAGCGACGCTGCAGCCGCTCTGCGGCGAGCTGGATCGGGGTCAGCGGATTCTTGATTTCATGGGCGATCCGGCGGGCGACATCCGACCAGGCGGCGCGGCGCTGGTCGAGCAGTTGCTCGGTTATATCATCGAAGGTCAGCACCTGATTGCCGTCCTCGACGACCACCCGAACCGCGAGCGTGCGCACCTCGCCCCGCGCACGGATCTGGATGATGTCGGCGCCGGTGCCGGCCTCCATCAGCGCTGCCAGCTCCTCGGACACATCGGCAAGCCGTTGGCCGACCGCCTGTTCGCCAGGGCGCACGAGCAGACCCGCTGCCGAGCTGTTCAGGATCTGGATGGTGCCATCGCGGTCGACGGAGACCACGCCCGCGCTGACACCCGACAGCACGGCCTCGATGAGCGCCCGCCGATCTGCTAGCTGATTATTGGCCGAGACGAGCGCGCCGGTCTGCGCCTCCAACCGCTGGGTCATTCGGTTGAACGCGCTTGCCAGTGTGCCCAGTTCGTCGCGAGAATGAGAGTCAGTGACCCGCGCCGACAGATCGCCTGCCGTCACACGCCGCGCGGCATCCACCAACTCTCCCACCGGTCGGACGAGTCGATCCGCTACGGCCAGCGCGATCCACACTGCCGTGCCGACCAGCATCAATGTGCCGATGAACAAAGCGATGTTGAAGCGCAGCTGTAGCTGCCGCGAGCGCGCGGCAAACTCGTCATAATCGGCGAGCACGGCCTGGGCGCGCTCCATCTCGCTGAAAGCGGAGACGGCCGAATCGCGGGTGGCGTAGAGGAATGTGTTGGACTCGGGATAGAGCAGCACAAAGGCTTCGATCTGGTTGGGCTTGGCCTGCACCACGACGGGCTGGCCATTGCGCAAATCGCGGATGATCTCCGGCGTCAGCATATCCGTGGCCGTCTGCCGTTCCGGATCGACCGTGGCTGCCGTCCGCGCGACGCCGTCCTTGCCGATCTCGATGATCGCCGAGCGGTTCAGTTTCCGCGTGACCACCTGATAGATATAACCCTCCGCGAAGGACGGGCTGGAAATGCTTGATTGGGAGAGATAATTGCGCAGGTCTCCCGCCATTGTCACGGTCTCGTCGCTCAACTCCTTGAGGTTGGACTGATAATAGCCGCGAGCAAGATCGGAGGCGTTCTGGAGCATGCCGCGCGCATCAGCTGAGAACCAGAACTGCACGCCATATTGGAAGAGCAGCGAGGCAAAGATCACCACCAGCAGCAGCGGCAGACTCGCGATCACCGAGAACAGGGCGACGAGGCGGACGTGCAGACGCCCATTGCCGCCCACGAGGCTGCGATTGGCGCGCCGCCGGGCGATCCTCTGGCCGAGCAGAACGAGCAGCAGAATGGCCGGCAGAAGATTGAGGACCAGCAGCAGCGCCACCACGGCGGCGCTGAGCAATGTGTCATCATCCTGGGGACGCGTGAGCAACCACCAGGTGAACCCCGCCGTGGCGACAAAGACCCCCGCTGTGAGCGGAACAGCCAGACGACTGAGCCGCTGCCAGATGCGCAACGGCCGCGACGGATCGCTCACATTGTCCAGCACGGTCGATCTTTGATCCATCGTGGCACCGATACAACATCGGCGTGGCGGAGCAAACACGCTTAACACGCGACGGTGGAAGTTACGGCGCTGGCCGGCCCCGGTCTATCGCACCGCAATCAGCGATGGCGCAGCGGCATGGTGGGGTCGATATCATAGTGATTGAGCTTCTTTCGCAAGGTGTTGCGATTGAGCCCCAGTGTGGCCGCTGCCCGGATTTGATTGCCATCCATTGCGGCAAGCACTTCGCTCAAGAGCACAGGTTCGATGACGTCGAGCAGCCGGTCGTAAAGCTCGCAGGGGCTGGCATTGCCGCCGACCGCGAGGTGATCCCGCGCCCAGCGCCGCGCCGCTTCCGCCAGATCGGCGGCGCTGCTGTCGGCCGGGTCGCCCACGCTGTCCTGCACGCGCAGCACCTGCCGGACATGCTGGACCTGAATTTCCTGATCGCGCGTGAGCACGGTCAGGCGCTTCATCAGGTTCTGGAGTTCGCGCACATTGCCAGGCCAGTCATAGCGCTCGAGCAGCGCGGCGGCCTGCTCGGAGAGCAGCTTGCTCGGCAACCCCTCGAAGACAGCTTGATCAAGAAAATGCCGCGCGAGGATCGCGACATCACCTGTCCGCTCACGCAGCGCCGGCAGGCGAATCGGCACGACGTTGAGGCGATAGAACAGGTCTTCGCGAAACCGGCCTTCGCTAATCAGGGTTGGCAGATCCTGATTGGTCGCGGCGATGATGCGCACGTTGACCCGCACCGGCCTTGTCCCGCCCACCGTCGTGATTTCGCCGGACTGGAGCACCCGCAGCAGCCGCGTCTGCGCGTCCATCGGCATGTCGCCGATTTCGTCCAGAAACAGCGTGCCGCGCTCGGCCTGCTCGAACCGGCCCGCCGTTCGCGCGAAGGCGCCCGTAAACGCGCCCTTTTCGTATCCGAACAGCTCGGCCTCGATCAGCTCGCGGGGAATAGCGGCCATGTTGATCGCCACGAACGGTTCATTGCGGCGCGGCCCCAGGCTGTGGATCGCCTCGGCCACCAGTTCCTTGCCGGTCCCGGATTCGCCCAGAACCAGAATGTTGAGATCATTGCCCACCACCCGCGCGATCGTGCGATAGACCTCCTGCATCTGCGGCGAGCGCCCGATAAGGGGCAGGCCGTCGTCCGTGCCCTCACCAGCCGACGGTTCCGCCAGCTTGCCCTTGGCCCGAACGCTGAGTGCTTCCGCCACCGCGCGGCTAAGCTCATTCAGATCGAACGGCTTTGGCAGATATTCAAATGCACCCTGCCCTGTGGCGCGTACGGCCGTGTTGAGCGTGTTCTGCGCCGAGAGAATGATGACCTTGAGGTCAGGCTCGGAAGCCAGAATATTGCCGACATCATCGAGACCATCGCCGTCCGGCAGGATCACGTCGGTAATCAGCACATCGGGCGTGAAGCTCGCCAGCGCCTCATGGCGGTCGGCTATCGAGCCAGCGGTGCGGATGATGTGGCCTTGCCGCTTGAGCGCCTCGCTGACGACCATGCAGATCGCCGGATCGTCATCGACCACCAGAACCTTGCCAGTCAGGCGCGTCATAGGCTCCCTCCCATCGGCAGCAGAACTCGGAAGATCGACCGCCCGGCAACCTTGTCGCGCTCATATTGCACAAGGCCGTTCATATCGCGCACCAGCTTGTCGACCAGCGCGAGACCGAGGCCTTGCCCGCTTCGCTTGTTGGAAATGAAGGGGTTGAACAGTACGTCACGGATATTGTCCGGCACGCCGGGGCCATTGTCGATCACCTGAATCTCGATCTGCAGCGGTGCGGCGCCCTTACCGCGCGCGCCCATCACCGACAGGCCATGGCGATAGGCCGTCGCAACCTGAACCGCGCCATCCGCCATGCCGTCCACGGCCTCTACCGCATTCTTGACCAGGTTGAGCATGATCTGGACCAGCGCGTCGCCATTCACCTGTGCGAACGGGAGGGACGGGTCATAGGTGCGGGTGATCGTGCAATTGCGGGCGAACCCGGCGCACGCCAACTCCACCGCCCGGTCAAGCAGCGGATAGATATTCTCCGGTCGGCATTCGAGCGGCTGATTGCTGGTGAAATGCTGCATCCGGTCGATCAGGGCGGCGATCCTGTCCACCTCGTCGCAGATCAGCTTGGTGAGCGGCCGGGTTGCCTCCCCGGCATCGCCCTCCAGCAATTGCGCCGCGCCGCGAATGCCCGAAAGCGGGTTCTTGATCTCATGGGCGAGCATCGCTGCCGCGCCGGTCGCCGAGCGCACGCCCATGGATGTGCGCCGCGTGCCGAGTGCCTGCGACTGGCCATGGACATGCAGGGCGACGATCCGCCAGCGATCGTCCTCCAGTAGCGGATGAATGAGAATATCCATCTCCAGCGCTTCATTCCGCCCGGCATGGACCTGAATATCATAGGCAGACAGCGGCTTGTCCGTCATCCAGATCGCCGCATCGACGCGTGGATCGGCGATGCGCAGCACCCGCCCGATGGCGCTGCCGACCAGCGCCGAGCGTGCCATGTTGAGCAGCGTTTCCGCGCGCGCATTGGCCGTGACGATCCGACCGTCCGGATCGATCATCAATGTCGCGACGGGATGCGCGGAGACGATTTCGGCAGCGGCAGGCAGGGATCGGGTCGGTGCATTCGCATCCGCCCCAGCCCTGAAATCGGCCTCAGGCTGCATTCCTGGCCTGTTCCGGTTCCTGATCGAGCCGTTCAGGGTGCGTCACGAACGGCGTGTAGAAGCGCTCCAGCATATCGAGCACGGTCGCCGCATCCGGCACCTGATTGACCATGTTGCGGAACTCGGCCGAGCCGGGCAGGCCCTTGGTGTACCAGCCGAGATGCTTGCGGGCCATATTGACGCCGGTCGTCTCACCATAGTGATCCAGCATCGCGTGATAATGCTCGACGATCACGGCATATTGCTCGGCAATGTCAGGGTTCTCAACGGTCCGGCCGCTCACCAGACCCTGCATGACCTGCCCGAGAAGCCACGGCCTGCCATAGGCGCCGCGCCCGATCATCACGCCATCGGCGCCGCTTTGCGCCAGCGCTGTGCGCGCGTCGTCGAGCGAGCAGATGTCGCCATTCACGATCACGGGTAACCTCACCGCATCCTTGACGCGGCGCACGAACGCCCAGTCCGCGCTGCCCTTGTACATCTGGTTGCGGGTCCGCCCGTGAACCGTAATCAGCTTGGCGCCCAAATCCTCGGCGATGCGTGCCAGCTCGGGTGCGTTCAGGCTGTCATGGCACCAGCCCATTCGCATCTTCACGGTCACAGGCACATCGACCGCCTTCACGGTCGCCTCGATCAGTCGGGCAGCGAGCGGCAGGTCGCGCATCAGCGCCGAGCCGGCATCGCCATTCACCACCTTCTTGACCGGGCAACCCATGTTGATGTCGATGATGGCCGCGCCTCGATCGGCATTGAGCTTGGCTGCCTCAGCCATTTCAGCGGGCTGGCAGCCGGCGAGCTGAAGCGACACCGGTTCCTCGACCGGGTGCCAGGCGGCCTTCTGCAGCGATTGCCGCGTCTCGCGGATCATCGCCGGTGAGGCGATCATTTCTGTGACGTTGAGGCCCGATCCATAGCGCCGCACGAGCGTGCGGAACGGCATGTCAGTCACGCCCGTCATGGGCGCAAGAACGACCGGTGTCTCGATCCGCACGGGACCGATCTGGATGGGTTTGAGCAGCGTCATGACCGGAATGTTGCCTAAAAAACAGGCAGCCCTTACCGCGAATGACGCTGGCGGGCAAGCAAGCCGTGCGCTAAGCGCGCCCCATGCCCGATCAAGCCCCTCGCGCAGGCCTGTCAGCCGCGATTTTGCTCGCTGCCGGTGCCGGCTTGCGCACCGGTCACGAGACACCCAAACAGTTGCGAACGCTCGCCGGCAAGCCGGTTGTGGCCCATGCGCTGGATGCGTTGCGCGCCCATCCCGGCGTTGGCCCTGTGGCGCTCGTCGTGCCGCCAGGCAGCGAGGATGCGATGCGCAGCCTGCTCGGCCCCCGCGCGGAAGGTCTGATGATCGTTGCAGGTGGCAGCAGCCGGCGCCTCTCCGTTCTCGCCGGTCTTGAGGCGTTGGCCGGCAGCGAGCCCGGTGCAGCCCATGTGCTCGTTCATGACAGCGCCCGACCGCTGCTTCCGGTTGCCGTCATCGACCGAGTGCTCGGCGCACTCGCCGATGGCGCGCGATGCGTGGTTCCGGTACTCCCCGTGGTCGACACGCTGGTGCGCTCCGGTGGCGACGAGGCCGGCCAGGTGGTCGACCGGTCGGTCCTCGCGCGCGTGCAGACCCCGCAGGGCTTCGATTTTGCCGCGCTCATGGCCGCCCATCAGCAGTGGACGGGCCCCGAAGAACCGACCGACGACGCGCAGATGCTGCGGCGCGTCGGCATCGACGTGGCATTGGTGCCGGGCGACAGCGCGCTTGAGAAGATCACGGGACCGGGCGATCATGAACGGATGGAGCGACTATTGACGGTCGGCATGAGCACGCGCGTGGGTATGGGTTTCGATGTGCATCGCCTCGTGGAAGGCGAAGATCTTTGGCTGTGCGGCGTGCAGATTCCCCACAGTCATGGCCTCTCCGGCCATAGCGATGCCGACGTGGCGATCCACGCGCTGGTCGATGCGATGCTCGGCGCGTTGGCCGAGGGGGATATCGGGAGCCATTTCCCACCCAGCGACCCGCAATGGAAGGGCGCGGCTTCGGATCGGTTCCTGGCCTTCGCCTGCGATCGCGTGTCGGCGCGCGGGGGGCGGATCGATCATGTTGACGTGACGATCATCTGCGAGGCACCCAAGATCGGGCCGCATCGCGGAGCCATGCTCGCCCGTCTCGCGGCGATCATGGCGCTGCCGGAAGGCAGGATCAGCGTGAAGGCGACCACCACCGAGCGGCTCGGGCTGACCGGCCGCGGCGAGGGCATCGCGGCGCAGGCCGTGGTGACTCTGCGCGTGCCGGATGATGACGTTGAACCCGCATCGTGACGCGGCCTCAAGGCAACCAAATGCCAGTCGCCGCCGTTCCCGTTCGTCGAGGTCATCGTTAATGCCGTTGGCTTTTCAACCCGATGCGATCATGCGTGGACGATCATGAGTGAGTCGACCCTGAACAATGCCGATGGCGTGCTGCCTGCCGAACTTGTCGTGCTGGCCCGTCGCGTTATCGCGGAAAATCGCGCCATTGGCCGCACCGTTGCGGTCGCGGAGAGCTGCACCGGGGGGCTGGTTGCTGCCGCATTGACCGAAATTCCCGGATCGTCCGCCGTGTTCGAGGCAGGCTTCGTCACCTATTCGAACGCGCAGAAGGTCAAATTGCTCGGCGTCAGCGAAGATGTGATCGATGCCTTCGGGGCGGTCTCGATCGCCACCGCCTGGGCGATGGCGCATGGCGCCCTCAACCGGACGGGCGCCGATGTCGCCGTCTCGATCACCGGCGTGGCCGGTCCCGATGGGGGAACGGAGTTGAAGCCGGTCGGGACGGTCGTGTTCGCCCGCGCGGAAAAAGGCATGCAGGATGCCGATGCCGTCGCCGACTTGCGGAAATTCGAGGATGAAGGCCGCGCGAAAGTGCGGCTTCAGGCGGCGCTATGTGCGCTCGAACTGCTGCTGCCCGAGGCATCGGCGCCGTAAAGGGCCGCCGCCCGCTCTTCAAAAGCGCCGATCATCTTGCGCAGCGCCCGGTCGAACACCTGGCCGGCCAACATCTCGAACATGCGGCTCTTGAACGCGAAATCGACTTCGAAGTCGATCAGCACCCCGCCCTCCCCATCCGGCCGGAAACGCCAGTCGTTGGAGAGATGGCGCAACGGCCCGTCGACATAATCCACATGCACATGATGCGGCCGCTCCTTCACGACGCGCGAGGTGAAGGTCTCGCGCAGCCCCTTGAAGCCGACCACCATGTCCGCCAGCATCTCCGTGTCGCTGTTCGAGCGGACCCGCATGGCGCTGACCCACGGCAGGAACTCCGGATAGGACGCGACGTCAGCCACCAGATCGAACATCTGTTCCGGCGAGTAAGGCAGATGGCGGGTTTCGTTATGCTTGGGCATGGGCGTTCAGAGGCTGCTTTTCATCGCGGCTTTGGCGAGCGCAGTTTCGCGCGCGGCCCGCATCTGGGCGAAGTCATCGCCGGCATGATAGCTTGAGCGGGTGAGCGGGCTGGAAGCGACCTGCAGGAAGCCCTTAGCCCGCGCGATAGCGGCATAAGCCTTGAACGCCTGCGGGGTCACGAACTCCGCCACGGCGGCGTGCTTGGGCGTCGGGCGCAGATACTGGCCCATGGTCAGGAAATCGATATCCGCCGAGCGCATGTCGTCCATCACCTGATGGACCTCGAGGCGCTGTTCGCCGAGGCCCAGCATGATGCCGGACTTGGTGAAAATGGAGGGATCGAGCCGCTTCACCGTCTCCAGCAGCCGCAGCGAGGCATAGTAGCGCGCGCCCGGGCGGATCGTGGGATACAGCCGGGGCACGGTCTCCAGATTGTGATTATAGACATCCGGCCGCGCCGCGACGATGGCCTCCACGGCGGCCTCATGCTTGTTGCGGAAATCCGGCGTCAGAATTTCGATCGTCGTTTCCGGCGTCGTGCGGCGCAACGCCTCTATCACCTTCACGAACTGGCCCGCCCCGCCATCGGCCAGATCATCGCGGTCCACCGACGTCACGACGATGTGCTCAAGACCCATTTCGGCGCAGGCATCGGCCAGATTCTGCGGCTCCCGCGGATCGACGGGCCGGGGCATCCCTGTCTTCACATTGCAGAAAGCGCACGCCCGGGTGCAGGTGTCGCCCAGGATCATCACCGTGGCGTGCTTCTTGGTCCAGCACTCGCCGATATTCGGGCAGGCCGCCTCTTCGCAGACCGTCGCCAGCCCCTTGTCCCGCATCAGCTTGCGTGTGGCTTCGTAACCGGCGCTGACCGGCGCCTTGACGCGGATCCAGTCGGGCTTGCGCGGGCGGAAGCCTGCGGGATCGGACGAGAGATCGTTCATGCCGCCCAGATAGCGACCGCAAAGCCCGCTTGCCAGCCCCCACGATCATCGGCAAAGAAATTGCCATGGTACAGTTTTCAGACATGCTCGAAGGATATCGCCGGTTTCGCGGTCAGGACTGGTCTGAACAGCGCACGCGCTGGGCGGAACTGAGCGAGGGCCAGAGCCCGCGCGTGATGGTGATCGCCTGTTCGGATAGCCGCGTCGATCCGACCCAGATTTTCGACACCAGTCCCGGGGAAATCTTCGTCGTCCGCAACGTGGCGGCGCTGGTGCCGCCGTTCGAAACCAATCCCGGGCGGCACGGCGTGTCTGCTGCCGTCGAGTTCGCCGTGCAGTTCCTCGGCGTGGGGGAAATTCTTGTGATGGGCCATGGCATGTGCGGCGGCTGCAACGCGGCGCTCACCCGTGCCATGCACGATGCGGCGCCCGGCGAGGGCGGGTTCATCGCGAACTGGATATCCCTGCTCGATGACGCGCGGGCCGAGGTCGTCGCGACGCATGGCAGCGACCATGGCGGCGCGGCAGGCCGGGCGATGGAACTGGCCGCCGTCAAGGTCAGCCTCGCCAATCTGCGCACCTTCCCGTGGATCGCGGAAAAGGAAGCCAGCGGCGCGCTGGCGCTCCGAGGCGCATTCTTCGCCATATCGGATGGCGTCCTGCACGTGCTCGATGAGCAGAGCGGCGACTTCGCTCCGTTCGAATAGGCGATGGACACAGAAGTCGCTTTCTTCGTCTACGGACTATTGATGACAGGCGGACCGGGCTTCGCTGCGCTCGGCATGGAGGGCGGCGTGCGCCGGCTCGGGCCGGACCGGGTGGTCGGCCGGCTCTATCATCTGGGTGATTATCCCGGCCTGGTAACGGGCGAGTCCGGCGTGGTGCATGGCGAACTGATCGGCATCCGCGATCCACTGCTGCTCGAGAAGATGGATGTCTACGAGTTGTACGATCCCGATAAGCCCGGCGCGTCAGAGTATCGCCGCATCGAGGTTGACCTGCTGGATAGTGGGCGCCGGGTCTGGACCTATGAGTATAATCGCAGCGTCGAGGGTTTGCCGGTGATCGCCACCGGCCAGTGGCGCAACGCGTAGTCTGGCGTCACGCCGACATCCAGCGCTCTCGCCAAATTGGGTCGATCCGCGCCCAGTCGGCGAACGCTCGTGAAGCGGCCGGTCCAAATCGCCAGCACCGTGGCGACCCCTTGTCCGTCAAAAGCAATCCGCCGGAGCACCAGACCGGGTCCGATTCTGCAGTGAGGGGCAGCCGAGCGGCCTGACGGGAGCGGCGATGAGTCTCTGACCCACCGAGCTCCCTGCCCCTCCCTGCAAGCCTCCGCTAGCGGGTCAGCTTCTTGTAAGCGAGTCGCGTCGGCCGATCCGCCGCGTCGCCCATGCGGCGGCGCTTGTCTTCCTCATAGGCCTCGAAATTGCCTTCGAACCATTCGACATGGCTGTTCCCCTCGAAAGCGAGGATGTGAGTCGCCAGGCGGTCGAGGAAGAAGCGATCGTGGCTGATGACCACAGCGCAGCCGGCGAAGTTCTCGAGCGCGTCTTCCAGCGCGCGCAGCGTCTCGACGTCGAGATCGTTGGTCGGTTCGTCGAGCAGGAGGACGTTGCCACCCTCCTTGAGCATCTTGGCCATGTGGACGCGGTTGCGCTCACCGCCCGAGAGCTGACCAACTTTCTTCTGCTGGTCCGGCCCCTTGAAGTTGAAGGCGCCGACATAGGCGCGCGTCTGCAACTCATGCTTGCCGATGGTCATCAGATCATGGCCGCCGGAGATTTCTTCCCAGACGTTATGATTCGGATCGAGCGCATCGCGGCTCTGGTCGACATAGCCCAGGCGCACGGTCGGCCCGACCTCGATGCTGCCCGAATCGGGCTGTTCCTGCCCGGTGATGAGCCGGAACAGCGTAGATTTACCCGCGCCGTTCGGGCCGATCACGCCGACAATGCCGCCCGGCGGCAGCGTGAAGGAGAGATCATCGAACAGCAGCTTGTCGCCATAGGATTTGGTGAGGTTCTTGGCCTCGATCACCTTGCCGCCAAGGCGCTCGGGTGTCTGGATGACGATCTGGGCCTTGCCCGGCGCGCGATTCTCCTGCTTCTCGACCAACTCATCGAACGCCCGGATACGCGCCTTGCTCTTGGTCTGGCGCGCCTTGGGCGACTGCCGGATCCACTCCAGCTCTTCTTTGATCGCCTTCTGCCGACCGGCATCCTCGCGCTCTTCCTGCGCCATGCGCTTAGCCTTGGCGTCCAGCCAGCTCGAATAATTGCCCTCGAACGGGATGCCCCGGCCGCGATCCAGCTCCAGAACCCAGCCGACGACATTGTCCAGGAAGTAGCGGTCGTGGGTGACGAGAATCACGTTGCCGGTGTAGTTGATCAGGTGTTGCTCCAGCCACTGGACGCTCTCGGCATCGAGGTGGTTGGTCGGCTCGTCGAGCAGCAGGATGTCCGGCTTTTCCAGAAGCAGGCGGCACAGGGCGATACGGCGCTTCTCACCGCCCGAGAGATTGTCGACGCTCCAGTCGCCCGGCGGGCAGCGCAGCGCCTCCATGGCGATCTCAAGCTGGTTGTCGAGCGTCCAGCCGTCGACCGCGTCGATCTTCTCCTGAAGCTCGCCCATCTCCGTCATCAGCGCATCGAAATCGCAATCTTCCGGCGGATCGCCCATGATCGCGCTGATCTCGTTGAACCGGTCGACCAGATCGGCGACAGGCCGCACGCCGTCCTTCACATTTTCGATCACCGTCTTGTCGGGATCGAGCTGCGGCTCCTGCGGCAGATAGCCGACGCGAATCCCCTCGGCGGCCCAAGCCTCGCCGGTATAATCATTGTCGATGCCGGCCATCACCTTCATCAGCGTCGATTTACCGGCGCCGTTTACGCCGATGATCGCGATCTTCGTTCCCGGCAGGAACTGAAGGTGGATGTTATTGAAAAGCGGCTTGTTTGCGCCGGGGAAGGTCTTGGTGAGACCCTTCATGACAAAGCTGTACTGGACGGCCATTGGGAAACGGTCCTCTTGAGCGGAATGGAGTGTCTTTGAATTGGCGCCCGGTTAGCTTACGGCGGGTCCATTGGCAAATCCCGGCTTGTGCCGCTCCCGCACTCTCCGCCTCCCCGCTGTAAAAGTGCTGTCCCACGCGAAAAACCGTTCCTTATTGCCAAGCACTTTGGTTGATAAGGCTATTGATTTCCCTGCGGCATGCGTTAATTGGGCCGCTCGTGCCCTTTGCTGTGCACGACCTTTGCTATGGGAGCCTAATAATATGAAGAAGTTTGCTGTGGCCGGCGCCGCGATCGCGCTCATGAGCCTTGCAGCGTGCGGCGAGAAGCCGGCTGCTGAGACCAACAACGTCTCCAACGAGCTGGTTGTGAACGAGCTGGACGCCGCTGCCAACGCTGCTGACAATGCTGCGAACGCGATGGACAACCTCGCCAACGTCTCGAACAACGCGGCGAACGCAGCAGAGTAATCTGCGACTGCGCTTCTGCGCATTGTTCAAGGGCGGCGTCGATCATCGGCGCCGCCTTTACATTTGGTGGTACGGTCACCGGCAATGCCGTTTGGATCGTGCCCGCCAGTTACAGGCACCGGTGATCCTTTTGCGATCATCGCCGCCTCGCCACCGGACACATCCGGGATCGGCGCGGCCTTTGTGCTTGCATCAAGGGCAAAGCGAAAGCTAAGGCCCGCCCTGGATCGGGGAGTAGCGCAGCCTGGTAGCGCATCTGCTTTGGGAGCAGAGGGTCGCAGGTTCGAATCCTGTCTCCCCGACCATTTTTTCCTTATTTTCCGAATGTCATAACCCGCGCGGCCATGATTGGGCCGGGCGGTCGCTCCGTCTCTGGCGAGGAGCGCAAGGCGCAGCAACGTCGGCTCTTCGATGGATGGTGGGCCCGGCAGGACTCGAACCCGCAACCTAGCCGTTATGAGCGGCCAGCTCTAACCATTGAGCTACAGGCCCCATTCTCCACCGCAGCGCATGGCGCCGGCTCTGGGCGCGTTAGCTTGCGGCGATCCTGCTTGGCAAGTCTTGATGCATGGTGGCGAGCGGAGCGAACAGGCGTCGGATCAGCCGTTATGGCCCTGCTCGCGATAGGCCTCGGGCGCGGTCGGCAGCACGATGCCGAAGGCCTGTGCCGTGATAGCGAACTCCCCACCGAGATGGCGGACGATTCCGCGCACCAGTTTGAGGGTGAACGCAAGGCCGAGCGGCGGCGTGTCGCCATAGAGGCGCTGCTCGACCACATAACCCTGTTCGAGAAAGGCGCGCGCCTCGATGCCGCGCAAGGCCGTCGGGCGACTCATCGTCAAGCTCACGGAGGCGCGCTCCGGCGCCGGACAGACGCACAGGACAAGCTGTTCCCCCGCCGCCAAGCCGGCATGGCCGATGCGGATCAGGTGATTCAACATGCGTTCGATCTGGTTGCGATCGCCATGCACAAGGCTGGAGCCGCTCTCGACCGAGAGATTGACGGCCTGGCCAAAGCCGGCGGCGTCCACCACCCTATGCAGGGCAGCGGTCAGATCGACATCATCCTGCTGGGCCGAGAGGTCTCCCCGCTCCAGTCGGCTTGCCGCGTCGAGATCGTCGAAGGTCGTCAGCAATGCCCGTGCATCCGCCAGGATGGCCCGGGCGATGTCGCGATAGACCTCAGGGACCGGGCCCAGGATCTGCGCTTCTATCATTTCGCCATAGCCCTGAACGGCGTTCAACGGCGTGCGCAGCTCATGGATCAGTTGCCGCGTGCTGGTGGCAGAGAGCGTGGCGCCCTCGTCGCTCGCCTGCATTTCAATGGGGCGAACCGGCGCCTCGAACCGCCGCTCGCGCCTGGCAATGCCGGTATAGCCCCGGAAGCGACCGCTCTGCCGGTCAAAATGCGGTTCGCCGGAGATGCGCCATTCGCCCGCCAGCGCACCGTCCTGCAAGGTCAGGCGGCTATTCTCGAACGCGGCGCGGTGCCGAAATGCCCCAAGCGTGGCGCCATCCACCCCATGGCTGACATCCACGCCCGGCGTCGCAATGCTGAGGCCAATGATCGCCTCGGGAAATGCGCCGTCGGTCAGGCGGACGAGGCCCGAGGCATCGGTCTCGAACTGAAAGCTGTCCACATCGGGCTCCGGCGTGTCCTGGACCCGAGACTCTGGCTGGACTGCATCCGGCAGAGGGTCAGCGGCGCCGGCCGCCTTGAACGGGTTCGCCTTCTTGAACCGCTCGATCTGCGCAACGAGACGGCCGATCTGGCTTGCCTCGTCTGTGCTGCCCGATCGATCAAGCTCGTCGGTCCCAGCGACCCGGTCCGCACTCAACGTCTCTGCTTCCGCCTCCCGAATCTCGGCGGCCGGCAGCGACAGATCGACTTCGCCGAAGCGCCGCAACGCAGCCATTGCGGCTTCCGGCAGATCCGGACGGCGACGCAGAACACTGCGGGCCAGCGGGCCCAGATGGGGTATCATCGCGGCCCAGTCTTCGCCGGTCAGGCGGACAGATTTCATCATCGCCACGACAACCGAAGGATGATCGCCCGCCAGCCACTGCACCAGCGTGGGGGAGCGGAGTCTGGACCCAAGTTCCACGACGGATGCGATGCGGCCTTCCAAGCTCACCTTCGGCCGGGCTTCCTGCAGGATGGTCAGGATGGTCAGGATGGTGTGGGCCTCGTCCGGCGAAAGCTTCTGGGTTTTCGCGCCGGAGACATCATATTGGGCAAGCAGATCCATGCACTGGCGCCAGCGCGTCACGGCGGCACCTGTGCCCTCGCCGCCATTGGCCAGCACCGTCCGCAGAAGATCGTTGAAACGCATTCAGTTGGCCCCTGTAACGGAACCGCGTGTACTGATGGTAAACCGACCCGCCTAGCGTTAAAAAATGGGACGTTGCATTGTGGGACAATTACGTTGCAGCGACATTATATGTCTGCAAGAACATCTACCGTGAAAGGAAATGTCCCCTATGCCCGGTAGTTCGCTGGATGAGACCGACGTCAAATTGCTCGACCTGCTTCAGGAGGATGGCCGCCTGACCAATGTCGAGCTGGCACGGCGCGTCGGCCTGACCGCCCCGCCCTGCCTGCGCCGGGTGAAAAGCCTGGAGGATCGCGGCTTCATCGCCTCCTATCACGCCCATCTCGATCCGGTCGCCTTGGGCTACACGACGACGGTGTTCGCCATGGTCAGCTTGAAAAGTCAGGCGGAAGAGGATTTGCAGGCGTTCGAGGCCCATGTCGCGGCGCTGCCGGAAGTCCGCGAATGCCACATGCTGAACGGCGAGATCGATTTCATCCTCAAGGTGGTGGCGCAGGATCTGCGCAGCTTCCAACAGTTCCTCACCTCGCAGCTCACCCAAGCGCCCAATGTCGCCAGCGTGAAGACGTCGCTGACGATCCGCACGTCCAAGAACCTGCCAGGCGTTCCGGTCGGCCGCTGAGCCCGGGCGTGGCTGAGGGCTGAGGCAGTCCGTCCAACGCCCAGCAAAAATGCCGGCGACAGAGCCGCCGGCATTTTAACTTTTTCGATCCACCCGCAGAGGTTCAGGCGTTGGGGCTGTTCAGCCACACCGTCCAGAGGTCGGCCGTCCGCTTGCGCACGCCGGTGCCGCTGACCTTGCCGAATGCCTCCAGAGCGCCGGCCTTATCGCCCGAGCGTGCGAGCGCGATGCCGAGGCGCGTGTTCACCTCGTCCGCATCCACGCCGCCCTTCTGCAGCGCGAGGCGATACAGGGTGACGGCCTTGGCATTGTCGCCATAGCTCATGAAGGCGCTGGCGGTATTGGCGGCGGGCTTGCCGGTGGCGGCAGACGCGGCGCTCTTCTCCGAGGTTGCAAGCGATGCGCGATCCTGCGTGATCCCGCTGGTCGCGACCTGATAGAGGTCGGACAGGGTGGTACCGCTCAGAACACCGCTGGAGCGACCCTGATCGATCACCGCCTTGACCTCGCCGGGCAGGCCGAGGCGATTGGCCGCCTCTGCATATTCATTGTAGTTATAGGCGCTCTTGAGCGACTTGGTGGCGGCCATCAGACGCATGATGTCGATGCTCTCGTCGCGGGTGGCATTGGGATATTCGTCCTGCAACATCCGCAGAACCAGCGCCCAGTTGTCCGGCGTGCCGCTGACCGGCAGTGCCAGCTTGGTCCAGTCGGAGAGCGTGGGCGACTTGGCGAACACCGCCATGCTCAGGCCCTTGTTGTACCAGCTCGCATCGACAGGCTGGCCCGATGCCTTCTGCAGTTCGATCGCGCGCTTGAGGTGCGGCAGGCCCTGCTCCACCTTCGCCTTGCCGGCATCGGTGAACTGGTTGTTGACGATCTGGTCCTGCGCCTCGTTGAAATAGGTGTTGGCGATCAGCACGTCGGGCGTGGGGCCGCCGTAACCGCCGTCGATGGCCGACTGGAAGTGGGTGCGGGCCTGATCATATTGCTTGGCGTTGAAGGCGAACTGGCCGACGAAATAGTGGAACTTCGCCACTTCGGTCGCCGGCGTCATGCCGGAGTCGATCATCGCTTCCAGAGCCTGGCGCTGGATGGCCTCATCCTTCTGGTTGATGCCGACCTGCAGCAGCAGGCTGCCGAAGAAGTAGCGATCGTCGGGCTTCGTCGCCGTGGACTGGATCTCGTCCAGTTTCGCCTTGGCGCCCGCAAAATCCTGCTTCTTCACCAGCTCCTGGGCTTCGACCGCTCCCTTCTGGAAGCCGCGGCTCAGCGAAATCTTGGGTGCCGAACTCTGTTCGGCCTGCTTGCCATCCCGGCTCTGCGCCGATGCGGGAGCCGTTGCGAAGGCGCCCGCCGCAAACGCGGCCAGGGTGATCGTAAGAGCAGTGGTATTGAACAGACGCATCAAATATTCCTCCAGAACTAAGATCTCGGCCCCCAAGTCGCGGATCCCGCTGACTTCATGGCCCTGCACTGCAGGATCACGCGTGAACGGGAATTGAATGTCGCTATAACCGCGGTTCCGGAGCTTGTCATGAGGGCGCGACGCCGGTTGGCACGGGAAATCCGCAAGCCGTCGCGCTCCCGCCCCCATTCGGCTTCGACCGGTTCGAGACAGCGTGCAATTTTGCCCTTTTCTCTGGCCTTTTCTGCAGTCGCGGGCTAGTCACACCGCTTCGAGTTCCCACCACGTAATCATAAGAGAAAACGCTTGAGCGACGAGACAATCCTCGCCGAACCCTCGGATATCAGCCCGATCAACATCGTCGATGAGATGAAGTCGAGCTATCTCGACTACGCCATGTCGGTGATCGTGTCCCGCGCGCTGCCGGATGTGCGCGACGGGCTGAAGCCCGTGCATCGCCGCATCCTGTTCGGCGCCCACGAAATGGGCTTCACTTATAACAAGCCCTACCGCAAATCGGCCCGTATCGTCGGCGACGTGATGGGTAAATATCACCCGCACGGTGACAGCTCGATCTACGACGCATTGGCGCGCATGACGCAGGACTGGTCGATGCGCGTGCCGCTCATCGACGGTCAGGGCAACTTCGGCTCGATGGACCCGGATTCGCCGGCGGCCATGCGCTACACCGAGGCGCGCCTTGCCAAAGTCGCCAACGCGCTGCTGGACGATCTCGACAAGAACACTGTCGACTTCCTGCCGAACTATGATGGCAGCGAGAGCGAGCCGCAGGTGCTTCCTGCCCGCTTCCCGAACCTGCTGGTCAACGGCGCCGGCGGCATCGCGGTCGGCATGGCCACCAATATTCCGCCGCACAATCTCGGCGAAGTCCTGCGCGCCTGCAAGGCGTACATGGATAACGGCGCGATCTCCGCCGAGGAGCTGATGGAAATCGTGCCGGGGCCGGACTTCCCGACCGGCGCGCTCATCCTCGGCCAGTCCGGTGCCCGCTCGGCCTACACGACCGGGCGCGGATCGATCATCATGCGCTCGCGCCATGTGATCGAGACCCTGCGCGGGGATCGTCAGCAGATCGTCCTCACCGAAATTCCGTTCCAGGTCGGCAAGGCCGGCCTCGTCGAAAAGATCGCCGAGGCCGCCAAGGACAAGCGGATCGAGGGCATCTCGGACATTCGCGATGAATCCAATCGCGAGGGCGTTCGCGTCGTCATCGAGCTGAAGCGCGATGCCACGGCGGATGTGGTGCTCAATCAGCTGTGGCGGCACACGCCCGCCCAGTCGAGCTTCCCGGCCAATATGCTCGCCATCCGTGGTGGGCGGCCCGAACTGCTGACGCTACGCGACATCATCGAGGCGTTCGTGCGCTTCCGTGAGGAAGTGATCACCCGCCGGACCAAGTTCGAGCTGGCCAAGGCGCGGGATCGCGCCCACATCTTGCTCGGCCTCGTCATCGCGGTCAGCAATCTCGATGAAGTCGTGCGCATGATCCGCGGGGCCAGCAGCCCGGCGGCGGCCCGCGAGGCGCTGCTGGCGCGCGCTTGGCCGATCGGGGACATCGCGCCCTATCTCAAGCTGGTCGAGGCCGCGGATGATGAGCCCTCGGGCAGCGTCTATCATCTGTCGGACGCGCAGGTTCGCGCTATTCTCGATCTGCGCCTGCACCGGCTGACGGCGCTTGGCCGCGACGAGATCGGCAATGAGCTCAAGGGGCTGGCCGATGCGATTGCTGGCTATCTCGAGATCCTCGCCAGCCGCGTTCGCCTGTTCGAGGTGATGCGCGCAGAGTTCGACGCGATCGAAGCTGAATTCGCCACGCCGCGCCGCTCCACCCTCGCCCCCGCTGCCGACGGCATCGAGGATGAGGATTTGATCGAGCGCGAAGACATGGTCGTGACCGTGACCATGTCCGGTTACATCAAGCGCACGCCGCTCGATACCTTCCGCGCCCAGAACCGCGGCGGCAAGGGCCGCGCCGGCATGGCGACGAAGGAAGAGGATGTCGTCACCGAGCTGTTCGTGACCTCCACGCACACGCCGGTGCTGTTCTTCTCGACGCTGGGCAAGGTCTACCGCCTCAAGGTCTGGCGCTTGCCGGAAGGCGGGCCGGCCACACGCGGACGTCCGATGGTCAACCTGCTGCCTCTGGCGGAGGGCGAGACCATCCAGACGGTGCTGCCGCTGCCGGAAGACGAGAATGAATGGGCGCAGCTCCATGTCATGTTCGCCACCGCCAAGGGCAGCGTACGCCGCAACGGCATGGATGCCTTCACCAACATCCCCTCGAACGGCAAGATCGCCATGAAGTTCGAGGGTGAGGACGCCGACGACCGCCTGATCGGCGTCGCGCTGCTCACCGAGGAGGATGACGTGCTGCTGGCCTCCCGCCAGGGGAAGGCGATCCGCTTCCGCGGCGATGATGTGCGCGAGTTCCAGAGCCGCAACTCCACCGGTGTGCGCGGCATGACGCTGAAGGAAGGCGACGAGGTCATCTCGCTCTCCGTGCTCCAGCGCGCCGGCATCCAGGACATGGAAGAGCGCGAGGAATATCTGCGCTTCGCTCCATGGAAGGGCGAGAAGGAGGGCGAGCCGAAGATGGCCGCCGACCGTTTCGAGGCCCTGCGCGCCCGCGAGCAGTTCATCCTAACCGTCTGCGCCAATGGCTATGGCAAGCTCTCCTCGGCCTTCGAGTATCGCCGCACCGGACGTGGTGGCCAGGGCATCACCAACATCGACAATATCGAGCGCAACGGTCCGGTTGTGGCGAGCTTCCCGGCGACCCGCGAGCATCAGCTCATGCTGGTGACCGATCAGGCCAAGCTCATTCGCATGGGGCTCAGCAGCCTGCGCGTGATCGGCCGTGGTTCTGCGGGCGTGCGCCTGTTCGACGTGGCGCAGAACGAGCATGTCGTGAGTGCCGCGCGGATTGAGGAAAGCACGGACGAGGTCGAGGCGGACATGCCGGCGACCGAGGGCGAGGCATCCGACACCGCAGAGTGAAGAACAGGCCCGTCAGCGTTGCCTTGAGCGCGCTGGCGGGCGGTTCATGATCAGACCCAGCGCCGCTCGAACCGCTGGCCCAGTCCGGTCAACAACTCATATTGAGACAGACCGGTGTGCGCTGAGGCGGTGGGCAGATCATAGTCCACCTCCAGCCAGGCCCCTTCCTCCAGATCCGGTGCCGCGCTGACATCGACGGCGATCAGATCCATGGAGACGCGCCCCAGCAGCGGCAGCCGCTCTCCGCCATGGAGCATCGCCCCTCCCCCGGCAAAAGCGCGCAGATAGCCGTCTGCGTAGCCAAGATTGACGATCGCCGTCTCGACGGGCGCCTTCGCGGTGAAGGTCGCGCCATAGCCCACTGTTTCGCCAGCTTCGACCCGGCGCCGCTGGAGGATCTGCGCATGAGGACGCACGACCGGGCGGATATGGCCGGCCGCAGTTGGCGTCGGCAGGCCGCCATAGAGCGCGAGCCCGGGCCTGGTCAGATCGAAAGCGTAATCGCTCCCAAGCAAAATGCCTGCGCTGTTGGCCAGGCTGTAGCGCCGCGCCGGCACCTGCTGCCGCACGGCCTCGAAGCGCGCGCGCTGCACCGCGTTCAGATCGGACATTTCATCGGCGCAGGCAAGGTGGCTGCAGAGTGTCTCGATCTCCAGCCCGTCCAGCACGCCAGCGCCAAGTTCATCGGGGCGTAGGCCCAGCCTGTTCATGCCGGTATCGATCATGACATCGCACGGGCCGCCGCCTGCAGCTTTCCATCGGGCGACTTGCGCGGCGCTGTTTAGCACCGGTCTTGCCGGTGCTGTCAGCGCAAAAGCCAAATCTTCCGCGCGCACCCCGTGCAACACACTGAGCGATGCGCCTTCCAGCAATGGTAGCACAGCCGCAGCTTCCTGCCATGTCGCGACGAAAAAATCCCGGCACCCGGCGGCCAGCAGATGCTGAAGAACCTCGGTCGCGCCCAGGCCGTAGCCATTGGCCTTAAGGGCTGCCCCGCAGGCTGCCGCCCCACTCTGCCCTGCCAGCCAGCGCCAATTGGCGATCAGCGCGTCACGATCCAGATGCAGGGCCAGCGGCGATGAGGGACAGTCGATCATGTCGGCGGGGTAGCGCGCTCGCCCCTGCCCGTCGAGAGCAATCCGGCCACCCGCGCCCTACTGGAGGGCGCGGGTGACATCGGGTCAGAATGCCTTGCGGACCGTCAGCGAGACAAACCGGCCGAGTGGGTTCGCCACAGTCGAGTCATAGACCTGATTGTTGGCGATCGCCGCGAAGGGTGGCGCGGCGTCGAACAGATTGAGCGCACTCAGCGAGAAGGACAGGCCGCTCAGCACGCCATCCGCCTTGGGCACGTCGTAGGTCAGCGTCAGATCGACCGTCGTGTAGGAGTCGACGGACTGCGATGGCGCGATGGTGCCCACCGTGTTGGTGTAGGCATTGGTATAGTTCACGAACATCGTGGCGCCGAAATTGTCGCCCCGCCACCCGAGATTGGCGCGGCCCCGGAACCGCAGCGGGAAGTTGGCGAGGTTCAGCCGGTCCACTGTCGGTGAGGTCGGGCCGGTCGCCCGTCCATAGCCGAGCAGATAAGTGCCGGAGACGCCGATATTGGCCGATCCGCCGCCCAGATCGAATGCATAGTTGGCCATGAAATCCAGCCCGTCCATCTTGATGCGGCCAACATTGTTGCGGCGGGCATCGACAATGGCATCGACATCCGAGGCTGCAATGATCGCCGGCGGCGCCCAGGGCAGATTGTAGATCGCGTTCACCTGCGCGACGGTCGGGTTGAAGGTCACGAACGGCGCGTAGGCCGGGTCGGTGAAGACCTGCACGCTGAAGACCGGCGCGGTCTCGATGACGTCCTTATAATCGATGTTGAAGTAGTCCAGTGACGCGGTGAAGCCGCTGTTCGGCGGGGTGAACTTCACGCCAACCGACCAGGTCGTGGCCTTCTCCGGCTTGAGATCGGCATTGCCGCCGACATATTCGATCACATTGCCGAACGGGCCGAAATTGGGGATCGAAAACACCGTCGCCGTGCTGGCGGGATTAGTATCGGACAGGGTGGGCGCCCGGAACGAGGTGCCGTAGCTGGCATGAGCCGAGACGCCCGGCACCGGATCGTAGCGGATGCCGAACTTCGGATTGGTCGTGCCGCCGACGTCGCTATAGTGATCATAGCGGCCGGCAATGTTGAGTTCGAGCCGATCAATGCCCGGCATGGCATTGGCCGCACCGACCAGCGGCACGTTCACCTCCGCAAAGGCCGACCAGACGTCGCGAGAGCTGGCCGTATCGCCAAAGAGGTTGATCTGCGAGAGCGATGGCCCGTTGATATTCTCGGCAGCGGTGTTGCGGTAATAATCATGGTGGAACTCGCCGCCCACCGCCATGCGCACCGCGCCGCCGCCGATGTTGAACAGCGCACCGTCCGTCTTCACGTTGACGAGATCGACCGTGTAGAGGCCGGTCACATCGAAGAAGGCGACGAGCTTCTCGATCTGGTCGCGGCTGTTCTGCCCGGTCCCGTAGACGTTCAGGGCCGTCGCGGGGTTGGAATCAGCCAGCGCGGCGGAGAGCAAAGCGGTGTTCAGGAAACCGTCCGTCTTGGCGCCGCCTTCCGTGGCGCCATGGGAGCCGTAGATGGAAAGCTGCCAATTGCCATCCAGCGAATAGTCGAACCCGGTCGCCAGCTGGTAGGAGCTTTCGTAGATGTTGCCCTGGATCGGCCCATATTCGTTAAAGGCATATTCGACGATCTGCGAGGTCTGCCCGGGCGCGAACTCGATGAAATAGGGATTGCTGCTCGGAACAGGCGTCGCGGCGCCCAGCGTCAGAGACCCCGCGCGCTGGTTCAGGGTCCGTTTGGAATAGAATCCGCTGGCCCACATTTTGAGCGCAGGCGTCAGTTCCTGATCGAGACGGCCAATGACGCTCCAGCGTTTGAGCTGCGGCAGAAGATCATTGTTCACATAGCTTTGCTGGAAGTTGGGCGTGGTCGAGAGGTCGGCGGGCGTCAGATTTTCACCGCTGCTGCCCGGGAGACCATAACGGGTAAAGGTCGCCGGATCGATCACATTGCCCGGCGAGCTGGTGAAGGCGCAGTTGTTCAATCCGCCAAAGGCACGCTGATCGCACTGGAACAGATCGGCGCGATCTTCCTGGCGCAGGCGGCTGTGGTAATAATAGTCGCCGGCAATCATCACCGAGCCGGTGTTCCACTTCTTGCCGAGGATGGCATTGCCCTGCCACTCGTCGTAACCATCAGCGAAGCCATAACGCGCGCTGGCCTCCAGTCCGTCGAAGTTGCGGCGCAGGATCAGGTTAGCGACGCCCGCGACAGCATCCGAGCCGTAAGTGGCCGAAGCGCCATCCGCCACGATGTCGATCCGTTCGAGCGCAATGGCCGGGATCACCGAGGCATCGAAGAGCTGACCGGCGACGCCACCCGGAGGCGCGCGGCGTCCATCGAGCAGGGTCAGCGTCGCCTGCGTGCCGAGGCCGCGCAGGTTGACGCCATTGGCGCGGGTGCTGTTGAGCGTCGCGCTGTTGACGTTGGTGCCCAGCGTGGCTTCGCCCGGCCCCAAGGCGGACACCTGCGGAATGGTCTTGAGGATATCCGATGTAGTGGCCAGCCCCGTGTCGCGGATTTCCTGCTGACCGACTGCAATCACCGATGAACCTACCGGCGCAACGCCGCGCAGCTGGGTGCCGGTCACCACGATGTCGGCGGTGTTCGCGGCATCATCGTCGGACTGACTGGTCTGCGTGGTGCCCGTCTGAGCGCTGACACTCTGCGACGCAACAAGTGCAGCGAACGACACGAAGCCAAGCGCAGATGCGCGCCGGAAGCCATTTTTGGCCATGATCCTCCCCAATATGACAGCGCGATCGGCCCTACTGTCGATCGTCGATATCGACTTACGAAAATGAATACACTTTGTCTAAACATTTTTGCAATCGATTGCTCCGACAAATACAACTGCTTTAGATTGTGTGGGATTCTGCTGGTCGGTCGTTGGGTGACCCGCTTCTTCCCGCTGGCTGAGCTAAGGTGAGCGAATCGCGTTGCGTCGAAGGGAGATGCCGGTGATCCTCATTGACCCAGCATTGGCGAGCCCGTAGAAATCGCAGATAAGCGAGATTCAGCATTCGCCCGACTTCCACGATCACTCCCATGCCATCGACCCCGCCAGGTTATCCGCCCGATCGCAGGCAAGATCATGATGCCAAGCCGCGCTCTATGGCGCGCTGGGCACGTGGGAAACCGATTGCAAGTTTGCGAGACTGGGCGCCACCATCCATCGCGTTGCGGCTTCCTCTGCCAGCACTGCCGCGATGCGTGCGGCGGCTTGGCCATCCCCGAAAGGACTATGGGCATGGGCCATGGCGGCATAGGCCTGCGGGTCGTCCAGCAACCGCGCGACTTCAGCGACTATGCGATCAGGGACGGTGCCGATGAGACGGGCGGTGCCTGCCTCGATGCCCTCTGGCCGTTCGGTCGTCTCGCGCATGACCAGCACCGGTTTGCCGAAGCTGGGCGCTTCTTCCTGGATGCCGCCACTATCCGTCAACACCAGGGAGGCTGCATCCAACAGGCCTACAAATCCTGGATAATCCAGCGGCTCAATCAGCGCGACATTCTCCAGGCCGGAAAGCGCGGGCTCCAGCGTTGCGCGGACCTGTGGATTGGGGTGGACCGGCCAGATGATGGCCACATCGTCGCGCTGGGCGAGGGTGCGGATGGCGGCGGCAATGTTCGAGAGCCCCTGCCCCAGATTCTCCCGCCTGTGGCTGGTGACGATAACGATCCGGCGCCCTGAAAAGTGCCGCAGCACGGGGGCGATCGAGCCCGCCAAAAAAGGCTGCTCCCGCAGCCTGCCCTGAGTCGCGAGCAAGGCATCCACCACCGTGTTGCCCGTAACGATAATCCGCCCTTGCGTATGCTCGGCTTCCAGCGCTGCCGCTGCCCCCGGCGTCGGGGCGAAATGCAGATTGGCCGCGCAGGCGATGATGCGGCGATTCACCTCTTCGGGCCATGGGTTATAGATATCGCCACTGCGCAAGCCCGCCTCGACATGCCCGACCGGAATGCGGCGGTAATAAGCCGCGAGGGCGGCCATCATTGCGGTCTTGGTATCGCCGTGGACCAGCACCCTGTCGGGCCGTTCGGCGTCGAACACGGCGCCCAAGGCGAGGATGAGCCGCGCCGTCAACGTATCGAGCGTCTGATCCGGCGCCATGATGTCGAGATCGAAGTCCGGCACAATCCCGGCGAGGTCGAGAACCTGGTCGAGCAAGGCCCGATGCTGTGCGGAAACGCAGACCTTCGTCTCGATCTGCGGTAGAGATTTCAGCGCATCATAGACAGGAAACATCTTGATGGCTTCGGGCCTCGTGCCGAAAACCAGCATCACTTTATAGCGCACCATCGTTCGCTTGCCCCCCACAGACAAGTCTCATTTAACCGATGGTTAATGCGTGGCAAACATTTGTTAACCGGAAAAGAAAATGGCCCGCCAGCAACGCCGACGGGCCAATCTCTCAAAATAGGAGGCCGTGCGCCTCCCCTCTGTCTTAATTGATCAGAACAGACCTTCGATCTGACCCTTGTCGTCCAGACGGATGAAGTCCGCCGACGGTGTCTTGGGCAGGCCGGGCATGCGCATGATGTCGCCGCACACCGCGACGATGAACTCGGCGCCTGCCGACAGGATCACGTCGCGCACCGGCACGACATGGTTGGTCGGCGCACCACGCAGGCTCGGGTCGGTCGAGAAGCTGTACTGCGTCTTGGCCATGCAGACCGGCAGATGGCCATAGCCATCGGCTTCCCAGCCCTTGAGCTTGTTGCGCACGCTGCTGTCGGCCGTCACTTCGCTGGCGCGGTAGATGCGCTTAGCGATCGTGTCGATCTTGTCGAACAGCGAGAGGCCGTCCTCGTAGATCGGTGCGAAGTTGGACGAACCGCCCTCGGCCAGGGCGACAACCTTGCGGGCCAACTCTTCGGTGCCCTTGGAGCCATTGGCCCAGTGGCTGCACTCCACCGCCTCGGCGCCAGCGGCTTCCGCGATCTCCTGAACGACAGCCATTTCCTCGGCCGTGTCGGTGACGAACTGGTTGATCGCCACGACCACGGGCACGCCGAACTGACGGACGTTCTCGATGTGACGGGCAAGATTGACGCCGCCCTTGCGCACCGCGTCCGGGTTCGCCGTGCCAAGATCGGCCTTGTCGACGCCGCCGTGCATCTTGAGCGCGCGGATAGTGGCCACGATGACGGCCGCGGAGGGCTTCAGGCCGGCCTTGCGGCACTTGATGTCGAAGAATTTCTCGGCGCCAAGGTCAGCACCAAAGCCGGCTTCGGTCACCACATAGTCGGCGATCTTGAGCGCCGTCTTGGTGGCGAGCACCGAGTTGCAGCCATGCGCGATGTTCGCGAACGGACCGCCGTGGATCAGCACGGGGTTGTTCTCGAGCGTCTGCACGATGTTGGGCTGCAGCGCGTCCTTGAGCAGGACGGTCATCGCGCCCGAGGCGTTCAGCTCGCGGGCCAGCACGGCCTTGCGGTCGCGCGTGTAGCCGGCGTGGATGTTGCCGAGGCGACGCTCCAGATCCTTGAGGTCCGAAGCGAGGCAGAGGATCGCCATGACTTCTGACGCCACGGTGATGTCGAAGCCATCCTCGCGGGGGTAGCCGTTGGACACGCCACCGAGCGAGTTCACGATCGAACGCAGAGCGCGGTCGTTCATGTCGAGCACGCGACGCCACGCGATACGACGGGGGTCGAGGCCGAGCTTGTTGCCCCAGTAGATGTGGTTGTCGATCAGCGCTGCGAGCAGGTTGTTCGCAGAGGTGATGGCATGGAAGTCGCCGGTGAAGTGGAGGTTGATGTCCTCCATCGGCACGACCTGCGCATAACCACCGCCGGCAGCACCGCCCTTGACGCCGAAGCACGGGCCGAGCGACGGCTCACGCAGCGCCGCGACCGTCTTCTTGCCGATGGCGTTCAGGCCGTCAGCAAGGCCGACCGTCGTCGTGGTCTTGCCCTCGCCGGCCGGCGTCGGGTTGATCGCGGTGACGAGGATGAGCTTGCCATCCTGATTGCCCTGCACGCTGTTGATGAAGTCCCAGGACAGCTTCGCCTTATACGGGCCGTAGTTCAGCAGCGCGTCCTGCGGGATGCCGACCTTTGCGCCGACCTCGGCGATGTTCTGCATCTTCGCTTCGCGTGCGATTTCGATGTCGGAGCCTTGAGCCATGATTCTCCTAGCCTTTCCATGATACGGCCCGGAACGGGCCGACCGTCTTTGTCCGGAATTAATTGAGCGGCAACGGACGCGAGCGCGTCAGATACCCTGCTTGCCCTTGAAGTTCACGATCCACTCGTTGGTCTTCACCAGACCGCCGAACGGATAGAAATGGAGGTGGAACTTGCCATGTTCCTCGCCCAGCGCGGGGACGAGATCGGCGATCACCGGATCGGGACCGGCGCTGCCGATCAGGCTGGTTATCGAGAGGCCGTACTTCTTGACGACCTTGGCGGAGGTGCCGACGCCGCAGCGCGCGGCGAAGCGGAGCAGCGTCTTGATCGAGGCCGGGCCGGCAAGGCCGATGCGCACGGGGCCGTCAATGCCCTCGGCGCGGATCTGCTTGAGCCAATCGAGCACCGGATCGGCATCGAAACCGAACTGGGTCATGATCGAATAGTCGATCCCCTGCTCCTTGAGCGAGGCGACCTTGTCATGCATCGCCTTGACGAGCTTTTCGTTGGTGATGTCCGGGTGACCTTCGGGATAGCCGGAAATGCCGACATGCTGGATGCCATATTCCTTGAGCGTGCCCGAGGAGATCACGGCCAGCGCGTCGTCATAGGGGCCGAGCGGTTCGGAAGGATCGCCGGCGATCACGAACACATGCTTGAGGTCGATCTGTGCGGCGAGCATGTCGAGGAAGCGGTTGAGGTCTTCCTTCACCAGCAGGCGCCGTGCGGAAATGTGCGGAACCGGCTTGAAACCGAGGTCCTGAATGGCCCGAGCCGCGCGGACGCGATCCTCGAACTCGGCACCCGGCAAAAAGGTGCAGGAAATGAGCGTACCCTGCGGGATCATGTGCGCGGCATTCTGCAGCGCTTCCACGTCCTTGGGCGTGATTTCGAGCGAGTAGTCTTCAAACAGCCGCGCCAGTGCGGTCTTGTCCAGGGTTGCCGTAGCCATGAAAAGTCCTCGCCTCGATTGGGGCTTATAGTGTCTTCGGAAGGTCGTCGGGGCGGCCACCCCCGAGGATGGCCGCCCGCAACGGGTCAGGATCAGGCGTCGACGCGAGCGCTGCGCCAGCCGCCTTCGTACGTCTCGCGCGCGGTCACCGAATAGGGAACCGGGCTCACGACGGCACGAACAGCGATCTGCTTGTGCGGCTCGACGGTGGACTTGCGCGTGCCGCCATTTTCCTCGCCCCACAGGACCGTCAGCTCGGTGCCGACGGGGATCTCGTGGTCGATCGTCGCGAGCGAAAGCGCGCGCTTCTCGTTGTACGAGTAGCCGGTGAACATCGAGATGCCGACCGTGTTGCCAGCGGCGTCGAGGACGGCGTCGGCATTGGTGTTGGCATAGTTGGCCAGCGGCAGGTCGAAGAACTTGTAGTGCGAGTCGGCGTCGGCATCGAACAGCGAACCATAGATCTTCGCCATGTCGTCGCCGTTCCAGGCCAGCGTGACCTTCTTGCGCTGCGTCGAAGCGTCGAGGGCTTCGAGCGCTTCGCGGCCGATGAAGTCGTGGTCGAACTTCACGAACGGACCGTAACCGATCTCATAAGGATTGGTGTAGTAATCCTCGATGTTGTTCGAGACGAACGAACCGCCGATCGCGCCGGTGGCTTCGTAGCTCTTGGCCGGCAGCCACTCACGATAGGCCTTCAGCTTCTCGCCGGTGTAGATGGCCGGCAGCGGGCTCGGGATCCAGCCGGATTCCAGCGTGTTCGAGGGATAAGCGCGCGAACCGACCTGCACCAGGCCAAGATCCTTGCCAGCCTCGACGATGGCGCCGCGGATGTCTTCCATCTCTTCGTACGGACCCCAGATTTCGAGACCCGGCGCGCCGGCCATGCCGTGACGGAGCGTGCGCACCGAGCGGCCAGCGATGTTCATGGTGGACATGTTGAAGAAGCGGAGCTGCTCGAGCTTGCCGCCATGCAGCTTCTCGATCACGTCCCAGGCGTTCGGCCCCTGGATCTGGAAGCGCCAGTAGCTGCGGTTGACGGGCTTGCCCATCGGACGCGAAGGCGAGCGGTCGTCATAGACGATCTCGACGTCGTAGCCGCCGGTCTCGGCGTGGTACTGCAGCCAGTTGGCAGCCGGCGCACGGCCGACATAGCAGAACACTTCGGGCTCTTCCCAGAAGATGATGCCGTCGCCGATGACGTGGCCATAAGGCGTCACGGGCACATACTGCTTGGCCTTGTTGACTTCCCAGCCCTTGGGCGAGTTGATCATCGTGTCGGTCAGGAGTTTGAGCGCGTCCTTGCCCTTGATGAACAGGTTGACCATGTGGTGCGACTGATCGAACAGCACGGCAGCGTTGCGCCAAGCCCACTGCTCGGAGCGCCAGTTGGAGAATTCCGGAGCAACGACCGGATACACATAGGCGCCGATCTGGCTATTGCGCAGCATTTCCACCGGATTGCCGGCGGCGTTGAGCACTTGCTCAAGATTGGTAGGGTTGGACATCAGAGAGCCTCTCCATTTGGATCGCGAGAAACAAGGGTCTGCGTTCGACGAGAAAGTCGAATCGATGGACGGGCGGAACATACGAAATTTTGTATGTTACACAAACGAAAAATTGGAAGGCCGCCCAGACCCTCGGGCGCAGAAATTAGCGAATTGATAGGGATTTATCACCTCGCAACGGCGTCAAAAAATTGCACGTTCATGCTGCACCAGCGAACCAGTTTCGGGCCCCGTCTGAGGCCGTTCCAGCAGATCGCGGGTTCATGCCGTTTCCACGGCGGGCGGTATCAGGCGCAGCGATGTTGCTGCGCAATATGATTGAGGCCGCACGGGGCCTAAACCGGCTCACAGGAAGGGCCGGATGGGGTCGCGGCCGTCCCAATCCTGCGTCTGCTCCCAGAAGGCGGTGAAGCCTGCATCCATGCCAGCCGTCGCAGGAATCAGCTCGACAAAGCCCGGCGCGCCCGGCCCGCCCTCGAAGAACGCGACAGAGCCACCGGTCGGAACGGGCGCCCGCTGGACCAATGTTTCCCCACGGGCAACCCGGCGCGCCACCTCGTCCTCGATGTCCTCGCGCGCGACGCCAAAGTGATGGAAGCCATAGCCCACGCGATCGATGGTCTCCTTGTAGACCGATGGATGGTCGTCCAAAGGCTGGATCAGCTCGATATTGGTCGAGCCGGCAAAGCTCATCGCAATGGCGCTGCTGCTCTTGCAGGTCTCGCCGCGATAGACATGATCCGGCCCCCCGAAGCTCGGCAGGACGAACCAGGGCCCGACGCCCGTGCGCTCGATCCACCAGTCGATCGCCTGATGGATGTCGCGGACCACATAGGCCATCTGGCAGATGGTGCCGATGTCGCCGCCGAAGCCAAATTTCTTGGTCATCCGTCTCTCCTCTTCATTCTTGTTCTGCGATGGTCGCCAAAGCACCCGCGAGGGTTTCCGGCATGGAAATGAACGGGCTGTGGTCGCTCTGGAGCGTGGTCACGCTGCGGGAAGGCAGCACCGCCTGCATCGCGCGTTGCACGTCCAATGAAAAGGTTCGGTCCTGAGCGCATTCGATGTAATGGCGCGGTACGCGGCCAAAGCGAGCCGCAGTGAGGCGCAGCGCGGTCCCGAATGGCCTCACCGGTTCGTCAATGAGCTGCACGACCGACTGCCGCTGGTCCTCAGGACTGCACAGCTGGTAGAAGAATTCCGCCGCTGCCGATGGATCGAACCGCAAGCCAAGGCCTGCATGGACGGGGCTGAGCGCGGCGCCGAAACGGCCCGTCTCCATCGAGCGCCCGATCACGTCATACAGGCTTTGCCCATCGGGGATGAGCGCGCCGCTGATATAGACCAGCGCCGCGAACGCCTCCGGCGCCAGCTCGGCGGCCTGGCTGGCGATGACGCCGCCGCGGCTATGGGCGCACAGGATCACCGGCTCAGCCTGGCGGCGGGCCTCCCCGATGATAAACTGCGCCCAGCCCTCCAACGAGACCTGCGCCATGGCGCGCGCATCGCCACCGGCACCCGGCAAGTCGGGCGCAAGCATGCTGTGTCCGGCCCGCTCCAGCGGCGCGCGCAGACGCTCGAAGCACGACCCGCTATGCCAGGCCCCGGGTATGAACATGAAGCGCGCCACGCGATCTCAACGAACGTCGATCACCACCTTGCTGAAATGTTCCGAACCGCTGCCATGCGCAAAGGCCGCCTTGGCATCCTCGAACGCATAACGGGCGCCGATGACCGGCTTAATCCCGTTGACGTCAATTGCCGCAGCCAGTCGCCGTGCCATGCCGCGCGAGCCGACGAAAATGCCCCGCAGCGTGCCGCCGACGAACATCAGGCCCGACGGGTTAGGCCCGCCAATGGGATTGAGCACGCCGATGAGCGCAACCTCACCATTGTGGCGCAGTGCGGCCATGCTTTGCTGCACCGTGCCAGCACCGCCCACCTCCACCACCTTGTCGACGCCGCCCATCGTGGTGGAGACATGCTGACCCCAGTCCTCGATCTCGCTATAGTTGATGAGATGATCGGCACCCAGCGCCTTAGCGCGCTGCAGCTTGGCGTCGCTGGAGGAGGTAATGATGACCTCGCAGCCCGCTGCCTTGGCGAGTTGCAAGGCGAGGATCGAAACCCCGCCGGTGCCCAGCAGCAACACACGCTCGCCGGGTTTGACCGGCCGTGGACCTTCAAACAGGGCGTTCCAGGCCGTCACACCGGCGCAGGGCAGGCAGGCAGCCTCGGCGTAGCTGAGCGACTTGGCAACGGGAACCACGCCCTGCTCCGGCAGAACGACCACTTCGGCGAGCATCCCGTCAGCGCCGGCCGCGCCGAGCGCGAGGCCAGCCGCCGGATTGGGCGGGCCATCGTCCCAGCTCTGGAAGAAGGTGCCGGCTACCCGGTCGCCAGGCTTGAACTGCGTCACGCCCGCACCCACGGCAATGACTTCGCCCGCCCCATCAGACAAGGGAATGGTGGGGTTGGGCACCGGACCGCCGAGATAGCGCCCGAGCACCACCGCCTGATCGCGATAGTTGAGCGAACAGGCATGAACCCGGATCGCCACCTGGCCGGGGCCGGGCGCGGGCTGATCGCGCTCGACCAGATGAAGATCGTCGATCGAGGTGGCCCCCGCCGCCAGTTGCCATGCACGCATAGTCAAACTCCTTCACTCATCTCAATTCACTGTGTCGCCGGCTACAGCGCCTAGCGGTCGCCAGACCATGTCCGCAGGCCCGGCGCGGTGCGGTCTTCGCTGGCCAGCGCCTCGGCGACGGCCGGGCGCGCCTTCACCCGCTCGCGCCAATCGACGATCCGCGGATAGTTGGTCGTAACATCCAGCTCCGGGAACATCCGCTCTACCATCGCGCCGCAATGGCTGAAGAAATTGATGTCCGCCGTCGTGTACATCTCGCCGGCCAGCCAGGGCGTCTTACCAAGCTGGGCCTCGATCTTGCGCAGTGCATAGATGATCTTATCGCTCGCGTTGGCGAGGTCCGTCTCGGAAAAGCCAGAGCGCGCGGTCGCCCATTTCTTGCGCTGATCGGGGAGCGGAATATGCTCGAGCAGCTTCTCGAACTCGCCATTCTCGATGTTGCGCGCGATCACGCCGACGAGCCGGTGCCAGCCATGCATGGAGACATAGTTCATGACATGCTCGTCCACAAACTTGTTCCAGTAGCGCACCTTGGTCTTGCCGAGCGGATCGTAGGGCATCAGCGGGACTTCGGGAAAGACGTCTTCCAGATACTCGTTGATGACGGTCGTGTGGGTGATCACGGCGCCATTATGGACCAGCACCGGCACCTGCCCTTCCGGGTTGATCGCCTTGAACCAGTCCGAATGCTGCTCGAACTTGTGGAGATCGACGTAGATCGACTCATAAGCCAGCCCCTTCTCCTTCAAGGGGATCATCGACTTGAGGGAATTGGCCAGTGGCTCGGCGTGGTAATATTTGAGCGTCATCCTGAGGGTTCCTTAAACTTCGAGCGTATCGAGCACGCCGCCATCGACTGCCCAGTTCTGCGCCGTCACATGACTGGCAGCCGGTGAAAGGAGGAAGCAGGCGACCTCCGCCAGTTCATCGGCGCTGCCCATCCGGCGCTGGGGCACGCGCTGATTGATGCGCGCGGCTTGCTCGGGCGGGATCAGGTCAAAGGCCGGCGTTTCGATGAAGCCGGGGACGATGCAGTTGCACCGCACACCCCGCGGCGCCAGTTCGACGGCGATGGCGCGCGAGAGCCCAAGCACGCCATGTTTGGATGCGACATAGGCCGGGTTCATCGCCATGCCGCGCTTGCTGGCCATCGATCCGGTGACGAGGATGCTGCCCTCGCCCGCTTCCACCATTCCCGGCGCGAGCGCCTGGATCGCCCAGAAGACGCTGGTGAGGTTGACACGGATCACCTCGTCGAACAGCTCGGGCGAATAGGCCAGCGCCGGCGCGAAGTTGCCCGCGAGCCCGGCATTGGCGAACAACCCATAAGCCGGCCCGAAATGCGCCACGGCGTCCGCCAGCGCGCCTTCGAGCGCGGCTTTGTCACCAACATCGGCGGCAAAGGCAGCGGCATGATCGCCAATGGCCCGTGCCTGATCGGCGAGCGCGTCCTTGCGCCGCGCGAGCATGGAGACCCTCGCGCCACGGGCGGCGAGCATCCGCGCCGTCGCCAGTCCTATACCGCTGGATGCGCCCGTGACGATCACATGCCGCCCCGCAAAGTCTGTCATGGCCTCTCTCCTCTCCCTGCGCACCGTCTAGCGCGGCGCGATGATCTCGATCCACGGCCCAAGGTCCGGGCTGCTCCCGGACGTCGCCATGTCGGCAGGATCCCATATCTGCGTCATCAGTGCCCGCGCTTGTTCCTCGGCGATGCCGAGCGCATCCCGGCGGTAGCGATACACGAACGCCGAGACCCGCCAGTTCATGATGCAGTGGATGTGCACCGGCGCGTCATCGGCTTCCAGCGCTGCGACGAAGGCCCGATAATGCGCCTCGGTCGGCGCCTCGAACGGGATGGGGATATGCGTGTAACGCAGCCCTGCCTCGGCAATCTCTGCAGCCGCATTCGGCAACGCATCCGGGTGACTGCCCAGCGCCAGATTGATGACATGGCCCACGCCGATCGTGGCGAGGCGCGCCGGATCGCCCGGTTGAAGGCGGCCGGATGTGGTGATCCGCGTATCCACGCGCAGAAAGTTCCGGATATCGTCCGGGTCCGCCATATCCCTCGACCGATCTCGCCCCCTCCCCGGCTGAGGAGGGGGCGCTCATTTGTGGATCAAAGGGCGATGATCACCGATTTCAGCTCGGTATAGGCCTCGACGCCCTGCCGACCCTGCTCGCGACCAAGGCCGCTCTCCTTGAAGCCGCCGAACGGCAGCGCGGGATCGATCATCGAGTGGCAATTGCCCCAGATCGTACCGGCCTTCAGCTTCGCGGCCAGCTTGTGCATGGCCGAGAGATCCTTGGTCCAGATGCCCGCCGCAAGGCCAAAGCTCGTATCGTTGGCCTGCCGCGCGACTTCGTCCAGATCGTCGAAGCGTTGGGCCACCACGACCGGGCCGAAGATCTCCTCGCGCACCACCCGCATGTCGGGCTTTACATCCACGAGCACGGTCGGATTGACGTAATAGCCGCCCTCGCTGGCCGGCGTGTCACCACCGACGGCCACCGACGCGCCCGCCTTCTTGCCGTCCTCGATATAGCCCATCACCCGCTGCATCTGCTCGTCGCTGACCAGCGGCCCCATATGCGCATCGGGGTCGAGGCTGGCGCGCGGCTGCCAGAATGCGGAGGCTTCGACGAAACTCTCCAGCACGCTGTCGAACACGCTCTTGTGCGCGTACAGCCGCGAGCCGGCGACGCAGACCTGGCCGGAATTGAAGAAGATCGCCTGCGCCGTGCCGGGGCCGACCACCTTGGGGTCGACATCGGGCAGCACGATGACCGGGGACTTGCCGCCCAGTTCCAGCGTCACGCGCTTGAGGCTGTCGGTCGCGGTGCGGTTGATGATCTTGCCGACTTCCGTCGACCCGGTGAACGCGACCTTGTCGACATCGGGGTGCCGCACGAGGCGGTCGCCGGCGGTGTGGCCATTACCGGTGATGATGTTCACCACGCCGGCCGGGATGCCGGCCTCGGCGATGAAGTCCGCAAGGCGCAGCGCGGTAAGCGAGGTCTGCTCGGCCGGCTTGAGCACCACCGTGCAACCGGCGGCCAGGGCCGGGCTGATCTTCAGCACCGCCATCAGCAGCGGGAAGTTCCACGGCACGATCTGCGCAGCGACGCCGATCGGCTCACGGCGGACATAGCTGTGGAAGGCACCGCGCGGCGCGGACATGGGCTCGATCATCTCGCCACCCAGCTTGGTTGCCCAGCCCGCCATATAATGCATCATGCCGATGGCACCGGGCACGTCGATGGCACCGGCCATGCCCTTGGGCTTGCCATTGTCGATGGCTTCCAGCTCGGCCAGTTCATCCGCATGGGCGCCGAGAATATCGGCGAGCTTGCGCATCATCGTCTCGCGGACGATGGGCGGCAGGTCGGACCAGCGGCCATCGTCGAACGCGCGGCGGGCGGCTGCCACGGCCCGATCGACGTCGGCATCGCTCGCATCGACAAAGCGGCTGATTTCCTTGCCGGAGCTGGGATCGATCACGCCCAGCGTCTCACCGCCGGTGGAATCCACCCACTGCCCGTCAATGAACAGCTGCGGCTTGCGGGCGAGCGCCTTCTTGGCCGCTTCCGAATAGGGGAATTGCTCGAGCTTCACGTTGCTCATCTGGTTCATTCATCCAGCTCCTCTGTGAACCCGGCTCAGCGTGCCGGGCATATCATCTGCCCAGAGCGCTCCGACGCTTCTTGGCGGCGAAGGAACGCGCATGACCCAAATCATCGATCTCGACGACAGGTTTAGGACAAAGTCATGATGAGAGTCGATGGGGTGATTGCGGGAGGCTGGCGATAACCGTAATCGCCGCCATTCATGCCGGGCGAACGCATCTAATAGGTCAACTCAGGGCCGTCTGATTGGTGTCAGACGGCCCCTGTGGCTGCGATCAGATCTGATTGGTCCGCGCGAACCGGGCGATATGTTCAGCCGCGCGGAAGGCCAGGGCCTCGATCGTCTGCGTGGGCTGACCGCGCCCGGACGTCACCATGCTCGACCCATCGCACAGGAACAGGTTCCGCACGTCATGGGTCCGGTGATATTTGTCGATGACCGACGTCTCCGGGTTGTTCCCCATGCGGCAGGTGCCGAGCAGGTGGACGCCGCCGCGCCCTTCGCCCACTTCACTGCGGACGACCTGCGTCGCGCCGGCGGCATCCATGATCTCCACCGCCCGATCGGCCTGCCAGTTCGCATGCTTGGTGTCGTCAGGGTGATCCTTGTACGTCACCCGGATCGCCGGAATGCCCCACTCGTCCTTGAGTTCGGGATCGATGTCGACGCGGTTGGTCTCCTGCGCCAGCGACGTGCCGTGGCCCGAGCAATTCATCCAATAGGTGTAGGATTCGAGATATTCCTTGAATCCCGGCCCCCATGTCGGCGTGCCCTTGGGGACGCTCTGCCCCCAGGTGAGAGGGCCGCCCGAGCGCGCGTCGAACCCGCCGCCACCGTAGAAACCGCGCTTCTCGTCGGCGTCATAGAAATCGTGCAAGATGCGGGTGACGTTCGCACCCTTATATTCGTTGAGCGGCTGCTCGAACCGGGCCATCGCCCCGCCGCCCTTGTTGCACATCAGATAGCGACCGACCTTGCCGCTGGAATTGGCCAGCCCATCCGGGAAGGCATTGGTCGCGGAGTTGAGCAGCAGCCGCGGCGTCTCCGCACCATTGGCGCACACGACCACGGCGCGGGCATTCTGGAACTGCTCCTTGCGATCCTTGTCGAAATAATGGACGCCGGTGGCGCGCCCGGCATCGTTCATGCCGATGCGGAACACGTAGCTCTCCGAGCGGATCTCGCAATTGCCTGTCGCCTCGGCCTCGGGGATCACCGTCCAGACCGACGAGGACTTGGCCATCACCTCGCAGCCAAAGCCGCCGCACAGACCGCATTGCGCGCAAGGCGGCCGATCCTTGTAGATCACGGAATTGATCGCCAGCGGCGCCGGGAACGGATGCAGGCCGAGCTTGCGCGCCCCGCGCTCGAACAGCACGCCGGAGGATTTCACCGGCAGCGGCGGCATGGGATAAGGCTTGCTGCGCGGTGGATCGAACGGGCTAGCTCCCGCGAGGCCGGACACGCCGACCTCCCATTCCACCATCGTATAATAAGGTTCGAGTTCGGCATAGGTGATCGGCCAGTCGACCAGATCGGCGCCGGGAATGGAGCCCCACCGGCTGCCTTCGATAAAATCGATCTCGTGCAGTCGCCAGAAATTGGCGTTGAAATGCGCGCTGCTGCCGCCGACCACGCGCGCATAGGTCAGCGCATTACGATCCATGCGCTGCGCCGGCTTGCTCGGGTCGCTGCGGAAGGTTTGCGGATTGGCTGTCGGGCTGTTGGTGATGCCGGACATGTGCCGATATTTCAGCTCGTCATGCTCGAACTCATAGGCTTCCAGGCGCGGCCCCTGCTCCATCACCACGACGCTGTTGCCGGCGCGCGCCAGTTCCCGCGCCATGATGCCGCCCGAAGCGCCCGAGCCGACAACGATGAAATCGACTGTTTCGCTGGTCTTGTATGTCTTGCGATCCATGGGGCGCCTCCGTCAGGCCATGTAGGGCTTGGTGCCGGGATAAGGCTCGAACCCCGGATAATCCTTGTCGTAATAGCCGAAGGGCGGCTCCCAATAATGGCTGTCGATCACGCCGATCAGCTTGGTACCAACCCCCTCGAAATTGCCGCCATATTTGGGCATGGCGATGAGGCCCAGGACCGTGAGCCGCCGCACCGCCAGGAAGAAGGGCGTCTTATCAACCTCTTTGAGCCAGGCGATCTGCTGGGCGTCCGGCGCGGCAGAGAACGGCGCCTGCGTTCCATATTTCGCGGCATAGCCAGCGTTGAACTCGGTCAGACCGGCCTTGAAGGACGGCCATTGCTCAGCAAAGAAACTGCCCATCGCATTGTCGATGAAGTAGACGATATGCGCATCGCGCGCGCCCGGCATGGCGCCGCCCGGCACGATCTGGTTGGCGATCGCATCAACATTGGCCGCTTCCGCAGGGCTCAGCGTCGTAAAGCTCGTATGCCCCTCGCCCGCTCCTGCGCTGCCATGACCATGCCCGACATGCTCTGCGGCGGATGCGATCTGTGGCCAGTTCAAGGTCACCCAGGCCGCGCTGGCCAGATTGCCGACGGCAGCGAGAAACTGGCGGCGTGAGGGGGAAGTCTGGGTCATAAGGCACTCCGAAACCGGCCGGAAAGTGCCATGATTGAGCGCTGCGAGGGGCTCGGAGGGAATACGTCAAACTACGCATTGCGAGGTCGCGCCGGGCTAGCGCAAATGCGCGTCCGCCCCACGCAGCCAGCGCTTCCCGTCCTTCCCATTGAATTGTCCGGTCATCGCGGGCACCATGCGTCCATGGGTAATTTGGTAGGCAAGACGGCAGACGCATTTCCGCATGGCACCGTCCATCGGGCCGCAGACGATCTTCGGCACGCGCTGACCGCAGATGCCGACCTGCTCGCTCTCTGGGAGAAGCTGACTCCGCTCGGCCGGAACGAATTCATCTGCTGGGTGGAGGACGCTAAACAGGCGAAGACCCGCGAAAGACGGATCCAGCGAACCTGCGAGGAACTGCGCGAGGGCAAGAAGCGGCCCTGCTGTTGGGCCGGGTGCATTCACCGGACGGACAAGGCCCCCGGGCGATGGCAGCAGGCGGTGCTCATCGATGGCAAGACCGGCAAATCGCCTCCCGCCTAGGCCCGCGCCATCGGCGTCTTTAGCCTCTGCTAGCTGGTCAGATGAAAGGAACGGTCAGCCGGCGGCTCGCGTCACATCGAGCAGCAGCGTGCGGAATTGCTCATCGCTAGCGTGGGCATGCGTGCGCATCGCGGTCAGAGCCTCCTGCGCACGATCATGGGATAGCCTGTTCGCAACGGCGATGGCGGTCTCCAGGGAGACGGCATCGGCCGCCACGGCTTTTCGCACGGCGCCAATAATGGCGATGTCGCGTAACGCCCCCTGCGGGATCGTCTCGGTATCGCGGTGGGCATCCTTGACGATGCCGCCCATCCAGAGGTTCTCAGCGGGATCGTCGATCGGCTCGAGCGCGTTGATCGCACGCGCCTGATCCCCCCAGCTGCGCGCCAAGGCATCGACAAGCTGGGAAACCGGCAGGCCGACGGCAGCAGCGATTGAGGGCAAAGCCTCGGCGGCGAGAACCCGTCCCGCATACAGGTCTTCCAGACAGACGGTCAGCAAGCTGGTCAGGTCGCGAGCTTGGGTGCTCATGCTGCTCCTCTCCGATGATACAGCGGCGCGACAGGCGCCGCCGATCATCCAACGAGAGAGCGCGGTGGACGTTCCGCCCTAGCCCCAGCGATTGATTTCCGGGCCGGGCGCAAAGGCGTGAGCCGGCTGCGGGCTGCGTGCCTGCGCGAGCGCCCGCTGCACGCTGGGCCGCGCCTCTACGCGCGCAAGCCACGCCGCAAGGCGCGGCTTGTCGGTGAAGGCATCGGAAAGCAGATCACGCATCGGCGCCACCCAGGCGTAGCTTTCCAGATCGGCGATGGAGAAGCTGCCCATGAGCCAGTCGCGCGCCTCAAGGCGACCCTCGATCTTCTGCGTGGCCTCCCGGACCCGCGCCTCGCTGGCAGCACGATGCTCGGCCGAGAGCTGGCCGCTGCGCGTCTCGCGCCAACGCTCGGCCAGATCCTGCGAGGCAATGGGGGCGATCAGCGCATCGAAGCGCGCGTCATCGAGCGCAGCCAAGCGCGGTGTCGTCCACGCCAAGTTGGCCAGGGCCGCCGCGCCGGGCGCGACGCGCTCGATCATCCAGCGACACCAGGCCATCATTTCCCACCGGGCATAGGGATCAGTGGGGCGCAGGCCACAACCGGGCGCGGCGTCATCCAGATAGCAGGCGATGAACACGCTATCGCACAGCGCGTGCCCGTCGACGACGAGCACGGGACCTTCCCCTTCGACGCTGTAATCCACCTCGAAAGCGCGCGGCACAGTCCCGCCATGGCGCTCGGCCATGCCGAGGTCGATAGGGCGAAGCTCCGCGTTCAGACCGCTCTCGAACAGCGCGGCGAGCACCGTGAGCGAGGGGCCGGTCGGCTCGCCATGATACAGGGTCATCGCCATCACGCTGCCTCCTCGATCAAGGGAATGATGCGCTCGGCAAAACGGGGCACGCGGCTATAGGCCCAGGTCTCCCGCACCGCAGGGCGCCGCGCAATGGCGCGCAGCCAGCGCATGATGTTGGGGGTTTTTGCGTCGTTCACGTCATCGGGCTGCATGGAGGGGAGCCCGTAAGCCGAATTGAAGCAATTGATATCCGCCAGCGAGTATTGATCCGAGCCGAGATGCTCGCGCTGCCCCAGCGCCTCCTCCAGCTTGGTGATGCCCAGCTTCACCCGCCGCGTCGACTCTGCCAGTTCCGCCTCGCTGAACAAGCCGTAGATCGCCTTGCGCCAGGCAGTGCGGCGCTCCGGCAAGGGAATGCGGTCGATCGCTGCCTTGAGTTCTTCCGGGTCGCGCGCCCGGACTTGCGGGCCGATGAAGATGCTCCAGCCGATCATGCTGAACGACGGGCAAAGCCACTGGTCGAGATATTTCATCCACCAGCGCACACGCCAGCGATCGACCGGGTCTTCAGGCATCATCGAGGGGCCGGGAAAGGCCTCCTCCACATATTCCATCATGGCTGTCGATTCATTGAGCAGCCGGCCGCCATGGGTCATCGCCGGGATCGTCCCCATCGGGTTGATCGCCAGATAGTCCGGCTTGTGCTGATCGAACGAGAGCAGGTCGAGATAATGGCTATTGAACGCCACACCTTTCTCGATGAGGGTGAGCATGGGTTTGCCCGAATTGGCGTTGGGCTCCCAATGGTACAAAGTGACGTCGTTGCTGCTGCTCATCGTAACGCGGGCCGCTGCCCTCTCCTCTCGATCAATTTCAGGCCATCGTCCAGGCGATGAGTTCATGGGTCGCGTCGCGCCGTTCAGAGCGCAGACGCAGCCCGCGATCCTCAAGCCAGGTCCGGGCGGCGACATAGTCATTCCAGCCGGTCAGACCCGCTACCGGACCAGACATCGCACCGCTGCGACGGATCGCGCGGACGCCGGCCCAGTTACGGCTATGCTCTCCGGCAAGATCGATCTGCTGCACGCCGAAGAACTGCCCGGCGAAAGACCGACTTGCGGCTCTGCGGCTGTCATAGACGACAATGCGGGCTGCCTTCTCCGGGCCAGCGACGGCCCGGGCGCCGAATAAGCCGACAGCCCCTGCCACCGCCGCGCCGCCCAGCAATTGCCGCCGCGAGACGCCGCTCATTTGCCCTTCCCCAGATAGGCCGCCACGGCTTCCAGCTCGGAATCGGTGATGTCCACGCGCGTCTGGCGGGGCATCGCGCCCTTGCCCATGCGCACAACCGCCTTCACATAATCGGCGGTCAGATCGTCCCGGTTGGCGATCAGGCCCATGGCGGGCGGGTTGCCCATCATCACCTGCTGCTTGGTGATCAGATTTGTGCCCATCCCCCAATCGAAATGGCAGGCGCCGCACCGATTGGAGAACAGGGCTTCACCGCTATTGGCATTATGCTGCCGGTCCCCTGGCGCCATCTGCGCCCGCATGCCGTAAGCGGAGGGTGGCGGCGGGCCGCCTGCCGGAGCACCGCCGGGCTGGGCAGCCCGCGCATCCCTTGTCCCCAGATCATAGGTCGTCATCAGCACGCCGACCGCCATCAGCGTCATGAGGCTCGTTACCTGCCCTATCCTCATGCCAGTGCCTTTCCACGCTGGTCGGCATAGGCGCTGGGCCAGATGCCGTTCTTGCCGGGGGAGAGAATGCCGTTCGGGTCGAGCGTGTTTTTCACCTGCTCGGTCATCCGCCGCATGGCGTGGTTGTTGAACCCGAAGGTATCGGAGATCGCGTCCATCCAGCCGAGATGGGTGCGATATTCGGCATAGCCATGGGCGGCAGCGTCGGCGATCAGGGCGTTGAACAGCGTCTTGATCGTCTCGACCTGCTTGTCGTTGTCGCGGTCGTACATGAGCATGTTCACATTGTTGCAGAACCGCCCGCCAATGGTGAAGCTGGCGTAGAAATCCACATCATGATCGTTGATGATCTTGCGGCTGCGGCGCATCTGGTCGAGCACATGCTTGCCGGTGGCCGGGACAACCGGCGAGAAGCCCATATGGGCACTGCGCCCGCCGACCCAATCGCCCATCTGCAGCGGAACGGCCGAAGGTACGCCGAGCGTCAGGTCCATCACATTGGTCGGATCGCCCTTGCGCCACCAGCGCTCGCCGATCGGCGTCTTTAGGTGCGGCGCGAAAGCCGCCTTCACGACAGCCGCCTTGGCCTTCGTCACCGATTCCTCGCCATAGAGGCGCAACTGCATGTTCCAGTAGCTCAGCTTGTGCTCCTTGAGCAGCTCCTGCACGCGCCAGTCAGGAATGGCGCCGGGCTTGTCCCAGAAGTCCTTGCGTTGCCCCAGGATCGTCATCTTGCCGAGCCAACTCGGAATGAAGATCGACTGATCGATGATCCGGTTCAGCCGCAGGGGCGTGAGCGTATCGATCACCCAGCCGATGTCTTCCGCCTGCGGGATTTCAAGGTTCAGCTCTACGGAGGTTTCCGGCTCGGGCATCAGCCACATGCCGGCCTTGGTCACGACCCCCAGATTGGACTGGGTGAACATCTGGTCCCAGCTCGGGCCGTAGCTAAACGGGAAAAGATGCGCGGCCTTGTTGTTCTCCATCGCGCCAAGGCCCGTGCGCACCACATCGCCACTGGCGAGCACGACTTCCATACCGCACAGGTTGCTCGCGTGGACGCCATAAGGCGTGTAGCCGATGCCATGATCAAGCGCGTTGCCAAGCACCGAGCCCCAGCCATTGCCGGGAACGGACATCATCAGCGGCAGCTTCTCGCGCTGGATATGCTCATAGAGATCGATGAAGCCGACGCCCGGCTCGATGACGCAATAGCCCAGCTCCGGATCGACCTCGAGAATGCGGTTCATTCGCCCGAGATCCAGCACCATACAGCCCGGCATCCGCGGCGCTGCCGTGCCATAACCAAGGTTCTTGCCGCGCGCGACAGTCCACAGGGGGAGCTTGTGCTCATTGGCGATGCGCACGACCGCCTGCACTTCCTCGACCGTGCTCGGGGCTACCGCGCCCGATGCGGTCCAGAGCGTCTCGGGCCCCGGCGCGTAAATATCCGCATAGGCGTCGCGATCTTCATCGCTGGTCATCACCCAGCCCGCACCGACCGCAGCCTGCAACGCCTTGACGGCGGCATCGAAGCGTTGCGGTGACATTCCGGGCGGCAAAACTAGCTTCATGCGCTCACCTCTCCTTGCGGGCCTGTGCGGCCTCTCGCTCTTTCGACTATTGCTATTGTGGGATCATGGGGCGGTCAAAGGAAATGAGGGCGACCACGCGGCCGCCCTCCTCAAGTTTATCTCGCCCTAGGGCCTCAGAAATCCTTCTTGATCGACACGCGCCATTCGCGCGGCGCGCCGACATTGGCATAGGCCGTGCCCGCGAAGCCGTAGACCGCGTCAAACCGCGACGTGTAGTAATATTCGTCGAAGAGATTGGTGACTTCGAACGACACGGCGAGGTCGCGATCCCGATTACGCCAGGTCAGCCGGGTGCTGCCAAGGACGTAGGAGGGAAAATATTCGAAGTCCGGATTGACCGCATTCAGCGTTCTGCTGGCCAACTGCCGGCCGCGATAGGCAACGTCCAGCCGCGGCGTAATCGAGCCTGCCCCGCCCATGTCGATCTCATACTGAATGCCTGCGCTCCACTGTGTTTCGGGCGAAACGATGGGGCTGCCGGCGGTGATCGTGCTGCCGACGGCGGGCGAGATCGACTTGTACTCCGAGCCGATGAGGCTCAGCGACGCGTCGATCATCAGATTGTCGACCGGGGTTGCCGAAACCTCGGCTTCAAAGCCCCACATCTTGCCGTCGCCGGCATTGGCGATGACTGCGCAGGGCCCGCCGCCATAAGCCGAACAGTCGGAAAGCGGCAGCTGGATCGCCTTATAGTCGTTGTAGAAGCCCGCGAGGTTTACGCGCAGACGACGGTCGAGTAAGTCCGTCTTCAGGCCGATTTCGTAGGCTGTGACGGTCTCCGGCCCGAACGTGCCTTGGGTCGCGTGCGTCGGCAGGAACGGGCGCGCGGTGACGCCGCCACCCTTGAAGCCCGTGCCCACGGTTCCATAGAGCAACACTTCCGGCGAGAAGCGGTAATCCACGGACAGGCGCCAGTCGACGCGGCTCCCGTCATACACGGCCTTCAGGTTATTGAGAGCCGAGAGACCGAACGGATCGGGGAAGAGCGGCGCGGTATTGTCAAGGTTCCGCCGGATGAACGTATAGTCCTTGTGCTCCTCAGTGTAGCGGATACCGCCCGTGATCGTCATGCCATCAACCGGGCGAACGATCGCGGTGCCGAACACGGCCTTGCTGTCCGCATTGATCGGATCGTTGCCGAGGAACTGGAGCGGCACGCCGGGGATGATGTAGCGGATATCCTGAATGGTGAAGTAGGTGCTGCGCTGGTCGGAGTAATAGCCGCCAACGGTCAGATCGGCCATGTCGCCAAGCTTGGCGTTGACGCGCAGCTCCTGGCTCACGAACCAGAAATCGAGATCGTTGAAGCCGCCAGCGGCCCGCGTCAGCGTCGGCGTGAAATCATCGTCCGTGCCCCAGCGGTTATTGTAGGAGCGATAGGCCGTGATCGACTGGACCTGAAGATTGTCGGTCACATCCCAATCGATATGGCCGGACACGCCCCAGCCACGGAACTTGTTCCGATTGCCCGTATTCCAGTTGCCGGCTTGACCGCCCGCCGGCAGCCCCCAGCTTGCATAGGTGCACCAGGGCCCGCACAGGAAGTTCGAGGCGTCGCCCTGCGCCACGATCGGCACTTCGGCAGCGCTGGGGCGATCGGAATACTGATAGTCGCCGATAATCTGGATATCGAGCTTCTCGCCTGCATAACGCAACGCGCCGCGCACGCCGGAATAGTTAATGCCGCCCAGATCCTCGACCACGCAGTCGGTGTTGGTCGGCACGGCCGGCAGGATGCCCTCGGGATTGCCGGGATTGGCGCAGCCATAATCGATCTGCTGGACATAACCGCGCTGGCTCTTATGGACGCCGGAAACGCGGGCGAAGAGCATATCCGTAATCGGGAAATTCGCCCCGGCCCGTACTTCCACGCGGTTGCGCGAGCCGTAGCTCACTTCGGCAAAACCGCTCGGATCGGCTTCCGGTTTCTTCGAGAACAGTTTGATCGCGCCGCCAATCGAATTGCGACCCGTGAGCGTTCCCTGCGGCCCGCGCAGCACTTCCACGCGCTCCAGATCGAGCAGGTCGAAATTGGCACCGGTAAGGGTGGGATAATAGACATCATCAACATAAAGCCCCACGCCCGGCTCATAGGCCGGGTTGAAATCGAACTGCCCGATGCCGCGGATGGAGGCGCCCATGGAATCGCCAAACGCGCCACCCATGGGGGTGAGGGTCACGCTAGGCGCCTGCCGGGCGACCGCGGCGATGTCATCCTGATTGCGCGCTTCAAGTAGCGCCGCATCCACCGCTGTGATCGCCAGTGGCGTATCCTGCAGGCGCTGAGACCGAAATTGTGCAGTAACAATGATATCGGGGGTGCTGTCGGCCTGCGGGGCGGCATCTTGCTGCGCGATAGCGGGCGTCGTCGCCGCGATGGCCATCACCATAACCGAACCGGCGCACAGCAATGGGCGGATTCTGGACTTCCTGTTCATCACATCTTCTCCTCACCTGTGCGGCTCGATGCAGCCTCACATTGCGCGGGTCTTTGCGACCTCTCGCAGAGCATACAGGAGCCGTTTTTTAGGCTCGTTGATATAGGCAGGAATTCCGGACAGGATCAACTTAAAGGAGACGGCGGCGGCGCGACGGCCGAACTTTTGGTCCCGGCGTGGGACTTATGCATCAGCGCGCTTGTTCAAGAGCGCAGGAACATGTCTGGTTGTGCATCTTTGAAGCACGGAGAAGGCGATCTCACGCCGCGATGGAGGCGGAGGCCGGCTAAGACCCCAACTTGAATGCGTGATTCGTTGCCGCTTCGTTCGTGAAAACAGAATGCGGCGAGTTAGCGGTCGCCCTGCCCGGCTCACTTAACGAGTGCGTGCCTCATCAAATCTCAGGCGAGCGGCGTCGATGGCCTGCAGATGATCTTCCGCCCAGGTCCACACGCCACAAAATGCTTCGCCCAGACTGGCCCCCAGCTCCGACAGCCGGTAATCCACATGGGGCGGCACGACCGGATGCACCGTGCGGTGGACCAGACCGTTGCGCTCCATCTGCCGCAGGGTCTGCGTAAGCATCTTCTGGCTGATGCCGGGCATTTTTTCGAAGATCCGTGTGAAGCGCTGTTCGCCATGATCGTGCAGCACTTCAATCAGCAGCATGGTCCATTTGTCCGCGACCTGGCCGATAAGGTCATTGACCAGCGCTTCCACGCGGGGATCGATCTGGTCGTAGCGATCCGGGCTAGCTGGCACACTTGGGCGCTTTGCTTGAGTTGTCATTCACACTCTCTTTCCGGTGAGTATCAATCTTTCCGGTGCCTTCTTTCGTTCTGAAAGCTAGGACTTAAATGAGCAGCCGTCCACCAGCAGAATTGGAGCAAACGGCATGAAGACCACGGGCAACACCATTCTCATCACCGGCGGCGGCTCCGGTATTGGCCGCGCGTTGGCGCGCCATTTCCACGAGCTCGGCAACACGGTGATCGTCGCGGGGCGGACAGCAGCGACATTAGCTGAAACCATCGAGGGTCGCGCGGGCATGCACATGCTCACAGTTGATGCGAGCGATCCGGCAAGCATCGAAGCATTCGCGGCCGAAGCGATCGCCCGCTTTCCGGCGATCAACATCCTGTTCAACAATGCCGGCATTATGCAGCGCGAGGATCTCGCGCGCCGCGGCGACACGACTGTGGCGGAGCAGACCTTCATCACCAATGTGCTGGGGCCGATCCGCCTGACCAATGCCTTGATTGAGCATCTGATGGCGCAGGAAGACGCCGCGATCATCAACACGACCTCCGGCCTCGCCTTCGTGCCGCTGATCGGCACGCCGAGCTACAGCGCGAGCAAGGCGGCCTTGCACAGCTGGACGGTCTCCCTGCGGGAACAGCTGCGCGGCAAGGTCGAGGTGATCGAGCTGGCCCCACCAGCCGTGCGCACCGAGCTAACCCCGGGACAATCCACGCGGGAAAACTATATGCCGCTCAATGATTATGCTGCGGAAGTGATGGCGCTCTTTCAGCAAGTGCCCACGCCCGAGGAAATTCTCGTCGAGAATGTCCGCTTCCTTCGCTCGGCGGAGCGCGAGGGACGGTTTGCCGAGACTGTGCGGATGATCAGCACGCTTTGATCGCCAAGGTGGTATGACGAAACATCACCGCCGTCCAAGGGGGCAGGCTCTAACACCTGCGCCCTTGGGCGTGCGAAAGGATCAGGCCGCTTTCGCCGCCTGATAGGCCGCCATCGGCACCCACCAGCCATGGACCTGCGGCCGCATCCGGGTGGGCACGGGCACCTTGGCGACTGGCCCGGCCGGAAGATCCCCCGCGTTCCAGATCCACACCGCGTGCTCGAACTGGTCCGGCGCGGTCTCATGATCGACGACGCCGACCAGCCAGCCTTCATGACCGGGCTCGCTCGATGGCACATGCACGGTCTCGCTCATTCCATGCGCCGGCGGCAGATTATAGCCGACGATTGCGCCGGTTTCGAAATCCTTCCGGAGGAGCGCGGTGAACATGGCGCCGACGACGCCGCCCATCAGCGGCGGCCCCATGGGCTGCGGGTTCATGCTGCAATACCAGCCCCGCTTGTACGGGCGCCCCTGATCGGCATCGGCAATGCGCGGCATGTCTCCCGGAGGCCCGAGCGGCGTGACCTCCACGCCATCGCCGTCGCCTTTCATATCGACCGTCCAGCGCTGAAAGCCGCCGCCCAGCTCCCAAGGCTGTACATCGATACCGCTGTCCGCGCGGATATGCGGGAAGGCGATCGTATCGGTGATGTGGTGATCGATATGGACCTTGCCGTCCGGCGTCTCAAAGGCGTTCATCATGTGGAAGCTGGAGGCGCCCTTCGGTCCCTTGAACCAGCGGATCTCGGACACATCGCCATAACGCGGCATCACCCCGATGTGATATTCCAGATCTTGCTGGTGAACCCAGTGCGCACCCTTGGCTTTCACGCGCTCCAGGTCGGCGGTGGTGGGCTGCAGCGGGAAGATGGCGTAGTTCTCGGTGATCACGAAGTCATGGACAAGGCTGCAGAACGGCGCCTCGAACGACTGTTCCCTGATGAGCTTGCCGTCCTTGTCGGTCCACCAATAAGCGATGGTCTTTGAGCAGAGGCCATCCGCCTCATAGCCGTAGACGAACATCTCCTTGGTCTCGGGATCGATGCGGACATGGGCCGTCATCGTCTGCGACTTGAGCGCGCCCCCGAAATCATAGGCGCCGATGGTCTCCAGCGTGTGCGGATCGACTTGATGACCCGGCCCATCCTCCTTGGTCATGATGAGCTTGCCCGCATGCCAGACCGGCGTGGTGTTGGAGACAGTCCCCTCCACGCCCTCAGCCGACGCGTCATTGGTGAAGGGATTGCGATAGCGGCCGAACAGACGCTTGCCGGCCGCGTTCTCGGCCTTCCAGCGCGGGGTCTGGACATATTTGATGTCATAATCGACCGTCCCGTCCTCATTGAAGAGGATGCGGCTGATCATGCCATCATCCGAGAGCGCCGTATCGGGCTGGAAGAAAGGCTCGAACTGCGGATCGGGCACCGCCCGGAAGAAAGCGCCGCGCACATCCGCCGGAATGATGCCCTCTGATGCCGTGAGGCCCTTGAGCGAAACTTCCTGACGGACTGGCGTGTTGAGGCCCATATAGTCCGGCGTTGCGGGAAACGGCATTCTTCTCTCCAGTCAGCTTGCGGTTTCGGGCCTGTTTGGTCTCTCGTTGTCGAACTGGCTATGACCCAGCGCGAAGTTCTTCAGGCCAGTATAGACGCATCGGGTTGGTCACCAGCATCTTGCGCTGCAACGCTTCCGTTGGCGCGATGCGCGGAATCATGTCCACAAGCAGGCCGTCGTCAGGGATGGCATCCTGCATGTTGGGGTGCGGCCAATCGGTGCCCCATATGACCCGATCCTGATAATCGGCGACCAGCGGCGCGACGGCATTGGCAAAGTCATCCCAAGGCGCACCGGCGGGATCGAGCCGGTCCGGGCAGGTCGCCTTGAACCAGATGTCATCGCGACTATCGAGCAGGTTGCGGAAGGCCTTCATGTCAGCACCGTCCGGTCCCTGGCGCACATCGGGCCGGCCCATATGGTCGATGACCAGCGGCACCGGGATCGCATCCATGAACGGGCGCAGTTCTTCGAGAATGTCCGCCTCGAAATAGATGACCACATGCCAGCCCTCCGGCAGTCGGCTCGCGACCTCGAGAAACTTGTCCTTGGGGGCATCGTCCACGAGGCGCTTGAGGAAGTTGAAGCGGATGCCGCGCATGCCGCCGGCGTGCAGCGCCTCAAGCTCGGCCTCGCTGATCGCGGGATCGACCACGGCGACACCGCGCGCCTTCCCGTCAGAAACGGCAATGCCGTTCAAGGTCGCAGCATTGTCGGTGCCGTGGCAGCTCGCCTGGACGATGACGTTGCGGGAAAAGCCCAGATGATCGCGCAGGGCAAAGAGCATGTCCGGGCCTGCATCCTGCGGCAGATATTTAGCCTTCGCGCTGAACGGGAACTGCGCCATCGGCCCGAACACATGGCAATGCGCATCCACGGCGCCCAGCGGCGGCGTGTAGGCGGGCTTGCTCGGGTTGCTATGCCAGGAAAGGATGCGGTCGGTCATCTCGTTGGTTCCGTTCGGGCTGGGCCTGTCGAAGCCCGGTTCTCACTTTCCGTTCGATTGTTCCAGATGAAACAGCCCTTTGACAAGTTCAGGGCGAACGGACTTGTTCTGAGGTGCAGGGAGCCTGCCATGGACGCAGGGGATGTTCAGCCGAACACCACCCCGTCCATCAGCTTGCGGGCGGTGCGCAACATGCCGGCTTCCACCGGCTGTCCGTCAGCGTCCACGGTCACGACGCATTCGGTGACGCCGGTCGGATGCTCGACCCCTAGCGTCTTTGTCGCGCCCTCGGGCACCTTGGCGACGGAGGCGGCGGGAGAGCCTTCGATAAGGCATGCCGTCGCCACGCTCACCGCGCCCAGCACGCCGATGGAGGCATGGACACGATGCGGGATGAGCGAACGCACGGTAACGGCCCCACCCTCGCGCGGCGGCGCCACCAGCATCATCTTGGGGACGGACTTTTCGGTTACGTCGCCGAGGTTCATCATCTCACCGACCTTGAGGCGGATAGCCTCGACCTTCGCCTTCATTTCCGCATTGGCGTCAAGCGTGTCGCGATCCTCATAGCCGGTCACGCCGACGTCGCTGGCAAGCATGACGACGCAGGGCATCCCATTGTCGATCATCGTCACCTTGATGCCATTGATCTCGTCGACGCCATTGCCCGTCGGCAGCAGGGCGCCGCAGGATGAGCCAGCGGTATCGCGGAACAACAGCGGAATGGGCGCCGATGTACCCGGCACGCCACTGATCGAGGCGTTACCATCATAGCGAACCTGGCCGCCGGGCGTCTGCACCGTGGCGACGGCGACCTGGCCGGTATTCTCCATGAAGATGGCGACGCGGGTTTCATCGCCGGTTGGCTGCACGAGACCGCGCTCAATGGCGAACGGACCGATGCCCGCGAGGATATTGCCGCAATTCTGCGCGTCGGTGACAATCGCCTGATCGACGAACACCTGCAGGAAGAGATAATCGACATCGACGCCTTCGCGGCTCGATTTCCTGACAACGCCAACCTTGCTGGTCAGCGGATCGGCGCCACCCATGCCGTCGATCTGGCGCGGGTCTGGCGAGCCCATGACGCGCAGCAGGAAGGCATCGCGGGCGGCGGTATCCGTGGGCAGATCGTCCGCCAGGAAATAGCCGCCCTTAGAGGTGCCGCCACGCATCCACATGCAGGTAATGCCGTCCATCACAGCCTCCTGCTCGAAGCGAACGGAGATGCGTTCCGAGGCGGACGTGCCTCACACATATTTCAGGCCTTCCTTCTCCAGACGCTCACGCATCTTGTACATGTCGAGGCCCAGCACGCCGGAGGCCAGCTTCTCGCGCTTCTCGCCTTCATTGGCTTCCCGCGCGCGGGCCGCTTCCAGCACCTTGGCGGCGTTGGCGCGGGGGACGACGCACACGCCGTCATCATCAGCGACAATCACATCGCCGGGATTGACCAGCGCATTGGCGCAGACGACTGGGATGTTGACGCTGCCCAGCGTGTTCTTGACCGTGCCCTGCGCGTAGACCGCCTTGGACCAGACCGGGAAGTTCATCTCGGTAAGATCGCGCACATCGCGAACGCCGGCATCGATGATCAGGCCGCGACAGCCGCGCGCCTGCGCCGAGGTCGCCAACAGATCGCCGAAATAGCCATCCTCGCAGGGGCTGGTCGGCGCCAGCAGCAGCACGTCGCCGGCCTTCAACTGCTCGATGGCGACATGCACCATCCAGTTGTCGCCCGGAGGCGCGCTGATCGTCACTGCACTGCCCGCGATCCGCGCACCGGCGTAAATCGGCCGCATGTAGCTCGCCAGCAAACCCGTGCGTCCCTGCGCCTCATGAACCGTCGCAACACCGCACGCCGCCAGACCGTCAATCACCTCAGGATCAGCACGCTCGATATTCTGTACGACCACACCCATGATTGCTCCTCTCGATCAACATTAACTGGCAACAGCCTTGCTCCCGTATAGAATAGGGGAACGGCGTCCGGTCAATCCACCCCGAACTTTGCGCAGATCATAAGCATCTGCTAAGTCTGGCCCTCATGGCATCGGGCCTCTCACCCTTTTCGTTCAATCTGCGCCACCTCGCCGCCGTTGCGGCAGTAACGCACAAGGGAAGCGTGTCCGCCGCCGCGAGCACGCTCCATCTGACCCAGCCTGCTGTGACCCAAGCCATTGCTCGCGTGGAAAGCATCATGGACGTGCAGCTATTCGAGCGGCGCACGGACGGCATGACGCCCCTCCCTCCTGCGATGGCGCTGGCTGAGCGCGTTGAGCAAGCGGCCGAAATGATCGGCTCGCGGCGGGTGACCATGGCGCAATTGCGGGCTTTCCTCGCCGTCGCGGATAGCGGAAGCTATGCGGCTGCAGCGGCGCAGAGCGGCCTCTCGCAGCCGACCCTGCATCGCGCCATTGGCGATCTGTCGCTGATCCTCCGGCGGTCGCTCGTCGAGCGGCGCGGACGGGGGATCGCGCTGACCGACGCGGGCCGGCGCACCGCCCGCAATTTCCGCCTCGCCCGGACAGAGCTGGAAGCAGGCCTCGACGAAGCCTTGGGCCAATCCGGCGGCGTGCCCGCGCGGATCACCATCGGGGCGATGCCGCTCTCCCGCGCTCGGGTGCTACCGCGCGCGCTGGCAAGGTTCAACACCGCATTTCCGGCCATAGAGATCGTGATCGTCGAAGGATCGCATGGCGAACTGGCGGAATCCCTGCGCGACGGCAGCATAGACATGATGGTCGGCGCCATGCGCGATCCGCCGCCCGGCCCGGACCTCACGCAGCGCCCCCTGTTCGAGGATGAGGTGATTATCATCGCGCGGGCCGGTCATCCCGAGGCCGGTTCGGCACGGGATCGCCCGTTGAGCGATCTCGCGCGCTATGCCTGGATCTTGCCGTCGCCCGGCGCGCCCCTGCGGGCGCGCTTCGACGAGATGTTCCGCACGGCCGGACTTGCCCCACCGCCCGTTCCGATCGAATGCGGGTCGGTGATGATGATCCGCGAAATCCTGATGCAAACCGACTTTCTGACCCTGCTCTCGCCCGATCAGGTCTCGGTCGAGCAGGAGGCGGGCTGGCTCGTCTCGCTTGGCGCCCCGCCCGGGGGCTTCTCTCGCGCGGTCGCGCTCACCACCCGGGCGCAGTGGCGACCGGCCCCGGCACAAGCTGCCTTCATTGCCGAGCTGGACCGGGCCGCGACGGAACCATTCGCTTCTGCTTATGGCACGGAGCGGGAACAAATTTGCGATTCCGCTCGATAGGCGGCACAGCGTCGATCATGAGCGGGAGAATTGCCCTTATCGGCTTTGGGGAAGCGGGCCGGACCTTCGCCGGTGCCGCCGGATGGCGCAGCGACGCGCGCGCATTCGACCTCAAGGCAATCGAACCGCAGACGGCCGGCCCGATCCGCGCCGCTTACACCGAAACGGGCGTCACGGGCTGCGAGTCCCTGTCGGACGCGCTAGCCGGCGCGGAAATGATCCTGAGTCTCGTCACCGCCGATCAGACCGAGGCGGCAGCGTCCGCAGCCGCGCGGCACCTGTCCCCCGGCACGTTGTTCTTCGACATGAATTCCGTGTCGCCGGGCGCCAAGCAGCGCAATGCTGCGGCGATCGAGCAGGCTGGCGGCCATTATGTTGATGTAGCGGTCATGTCGCCCGTGCAGCCCGCCGCGATGACTGTGCCGCTGCTGATCAGCGGCCCGCACGCTGCGCAGGGCGAAGCGGCGCTGCGCGCGATCGGCTTCAGCAAGGTTGCGATTGCGGGCGATCAGGTCGGCGCCGCCAGCGCGACGAAGATGGTTCGTTCTGTCATGATCAAGGGCATCGAGGCGCTGACGGCGGAGATGATCCTCGCGGCCCGTCGTGCGGGCGTGACCGAGAATGTGCTGGCCTCACTCGGCGGAGACTGGCCCGAAAAGATCGATTATAATCTCGACCGGATGCTGGCGCACGGCACACGGCGCGCCGCCGAGATGGACGAGGTGGTCGTGACGCTTACCGAGCTGGGCATCGAACCGGCCATGACACGCGGGACAGTGACACGCCAGCGGGCGATGGGCGCCTTGCTCGGTTCGGTCGAGATGCCGCAGGGGCTTGAGGCAAAGCTGGCCTTTCTGGATGCCATGCATCCCGAAATGATCGCGAAGCCCGTGTCCGCTGGGCAGCCCAAAATGACAGAAACAGAAAAGTCTGGAAGGTGACGGAATGACGATGATCATCGACTGCCATGGCCACTATACCGTGCTGCCCAAGGCGCATGACGAGTGGCGCGAGCAGCAGAAGGCGGCCTTCAAAAATGGCACGCCCTGCCCGCCCTATCCCGAGATTTCTGACGACGACATTCGCGAGACCATCGAGCAGAACCAGTTGCGCCTCATCAAGGAGCGCGGCGCGGACATGACGATCTTCTCGCCGCGCGCCTCGGCCATGGCGCCGCATGTCGGCGATCAGTCGGTGGCAGTGCCTTGGGCGCAGGCATGCAACAACCTCATTGCGCGCGTCGTCGATCTCTACCCCGAGACATTCGCTGGCGTGTGCATGTTGCCGCAGTCGCCAGAGGCGGACATGACCAGTTCGATCGCCGAGCTGGACCGCTGCGTCAATGAGCTGGGCTTCATCGGCTGCAACCTGAACCCGGATGCGAGCGGCGGCCACTTCAAGCAGCCGCCGCTGACTGACAAATTCTGGTATCCCTTCTACGAGAAGATGGTCGAACTGGACGTCCCGGCGATGATCCACGTCTCGGGCAGCTGCAATCCCGCGATGCACGCGACGGGCGCCTATTATCTGGCGGCCGATACGATCGCCTTCATGCAGCTTCTGCAGGGCAATCTGTTCGCCGACTTCCCGACGCTGCGCTTCATCATCCCGCATGGCGGCGGCGCAGTGCCTTATCACTGGGGCCGGTTCCGCGGACTTGCGGACATGCTCAAGCAACCCAGCCTTGATACGCTGCTCATGAACAACGTGTTCTTCGACACCTGCGTGTATCACCAGCCCGGCATCAACCTGCTGGCCGACGTGATCGACAACAAGAACATCCTGTTCGGCAGCGAGATGGTCGGTGCCGTGCGTGGGATCGACCCGACCACAGGTCATTATTTCGACGATACGAAGCGCTATATCGATGCGCTCGACATTTCTGACGAGGAGCGTCACGCGATTTTTGAGGGCAATACCCGCCGCGTCTTCCCGCGTCTCGACGCCAAGCTGAACGCCCGCGGGCTCTAAGAGAGGATATCATGACCGAGAAGAAAGAAAGAATCGACGTTCACGCTTATCTTGCCGAGTTTGACGACATTCCCGGCACCCGCGTGTTCACGGCCCAGCGCGCGCGCCGGGGCTACAATCTCAATCAGTTCGCGATGAGCCTGATGAAGGCCGAGAATCGCGAGCGGTTCAAGGCGGACGAGAGCGCCTATCTCGACGAGTGGAACCTGACACCCGCCGCCAAGGCGGCCGTGCTGGCCCGCGACTACAATGCCATGATCGACGAGGGCGGGAATGTTTACTTCCTCTCCAAGCTCTTCTCGACCGATGGCAAGAGCTTCCAATTCGCTGCCGGATCGATGACCGGCATGACGCAGGAAGAATATGCACAGATGATGATCGACGGTGGTCGTTCGCCTGAGGGCGTGCGCTCGATCAAGGGAGGATTTTGATCATGGCACGCGTTACCACAGGCATTACGTCCAGCCACATTCCCGCGCTCGGCGCGGCGATGCAGACCAAGACCAGCGACAACGATTATTGGGGTCCGGTCTTCAAGGGCTATGAGCCGATCCGGGAGTGGATCAAGCAGCCGGGCAACACCCCCGACGTTGTGATCCTGGTCTATAACGACCACGCCTCGGCGTTCGACATGAACATCATCCCGACCTTTGCGATCGGATGCGCCGAAAGCTTCAAGCCGGCTGATGAAGGCTGGGGCCCGCGCCCCGTGCCCGACGTGAAGGGCCATCCCGATCTCGCCTGGCACATCGCCCAGAGCCTGATCCTGGACGAGTTCGACATGACCATCATGAACCAGATGGACGTCGACCATGGCTGCACCGTGCCGCTCTCGATGATCTTCGGCGAGCCGGACGAGTGGCCGTGCAAGGTCATTCCCTTCCCGGTCAACGTGGTCACCTATCCGCCGCCGTCGGGCAAGCGCTGCTTCAGCCTGGGCGATAGCATCCGCGCCGCGGTCGAGAGCTTCCCGGAAGACCTCAACGTCCACGTCTGGGGCACCGGCGGCATGAGCCACCAGCTTCAGGGGCCGCGCGCTGGCCTGATCAACAAGGAGTTCGACCTGAACTTCATCGACAAGCTGATCAGCGATCCCGCAGAGCTCAGCAAGATGCCGCACATCCAATATCTGCGCGAAAGCGGGTCGGAAGGCATCGAGCTGGTCATGTGGCTCATCATGCGCGGCGCGCTGCCGGAGAAGGTGCGTGACCTCTACACCTTCTACCACATCCCGGCCTCCAACACTGCGCTCGGCGCGATGATCCTGCAACCGGAAGAAACGGCCGGAGCGCCGCTGGAACCGCGCAAGGTGATGAGCGGTCACAGCATGGCGAAGGCCTAACACGCGCAAAGGCCCCTCCTCTTCAGAGGAGGGGTTGGGGTGGTGCTGGCCATCACCCCATTTGAAGTGACTTGGGGGGCATTGAGCCCCCTCGCCTCTCACCCACCCCTTGCCCCTCCCTTGAAAGGGAGGGGTTAGCTGGAGAAAGGACTCCCCCTCATGAGAATCGCACTCGCAGGCGCCGGCGCATTCGGCGAAAAGCATCTCGACGGCCTCAAGAACATCGATGGTGTGGAGATCGTCTCGATCATCAGCCGTCGTGCCGATCAGGCCGCCGAAGTCGCCGCCAAATATGGCGCGAAGCACAGCGGCACGGAACTGGACGAGGCGCTCGCGCGCGATGACGTCGACGCGGTGATCCTCTGCACGCCCACGCAGATGCACGCCCAGCAGGCCATTGCCTGCATGAAGGCCGGCAAGCATGTGCAGGTGGAAATCCCCCTGTCGGACAGCTGGGCCGACGCCCAGGCGGTCATCGACACGCAGAAGGAAACCGGACTCGTCTGCATGGTCGGCCACACCCGCCGCTTCAACCCGAGCCACCAGTATATCCATAACAAGATTACGGCGGGCGAACTCGCGATCCAGCAGATGGACGTGCAGACCTATTTCTTCCGCCGCAAGAACATGAATGCCAAGGGCGAGGCTCGCTCCTGGACGGACCATCTGCTGTGGCACCACGCCGCGCACACGGTCGACCTGTTCGCCTATCAGGCCGGCAAGATCGTGCAGGCCAATGCCGTGCAAGGCCCGATGCACCCGGAGCTGGGCATCGCGATGGACATGTCCATCCAGCTCAAGAGCGAGAGCGGCGCGATCTGCACCCTCTCCCTCTCGTTCAACAATGATGGGCCGCTCGGCACCTTCTTCCGCTACATCTGCGACAATGGCACCTGGATCGCGCGCTATGACGATCTGGTGACCGGCAAGGAAGAGCCGGTGGACCTGAGCGGCGTTGCCGTCTCCAGCAACGGCATCGAGCTGCAGGACCGCGAGTTCATCGCCGCGATCCGCGATGGCCGCGAGCCGAACAGCTCGGTCGCACAGGTGCTCGATTGCTATCGCGTGCTCGGCGAGCTGGAAGTCCAGCTCAACAAGGCCGGCTGATAAAGACTGGCGGTGTGTAGCCTGTTCGCGGCTGCACACCGCCTCATTTCCGGCGACGCTCAATCATCGGCGTCATGCCCGTAGGCATTTCTCAAGCTTTGCCATTTAAGGCGCCGCTCTACCGTCAGACCATAGGCGGCGGGAGAGGTGCATGTCAGTGGCGACCGGGTTAAGTTCAGATCTCGCGGACATGCTGCGCGCGTTTTCTGCCACCGAGACTGAAATCGTGCAGTTGGGCACGATCGCGCAAGCAGCGCGGATGCATGAACTACTCCAGCTTCGCCGGAAGTTCGTCGAGCAATTCGGATTGATGAATGCCGCACTCCAGAGCGAACCCATCCTGCTCGCCTCGCCAGCTCTAATGACGCAAGCCATGCGCCTGCTGGCGGCTTTCCGCTCACGCAATGCCATCAATCAGGCGGACTGGCCGGTCATCCGTGTCCGGGACGATCCCATCGCCTATCGCGATGCGTCCCAGCATGTGAAGGATGCGTCCCGGGACTTCTGGGACTGGATCGAAACCGCCCTCGACTTTCGGCGATAGGCACGCAATCCTCGCCAAAAGCGCCGCGAGGATTGATTTTTAATGCCCGGGGCGACACAAGCCGGGCCATGACTTCGCCATCGACACCCCTCCCCACCCGCCGCATCGCGGACATGGCCGTCTCCGCCATCAGTCTGGGCTGCATGAACCTCTCTCACGCTTATGACGCCCCGCCGAGCGAGGAGGAAGGCGCGCGCCTGCTCAATCATGCGCTCGACATCGGCGTGACGCATCTCGACAGCGCAGCGCTGTATGGCGGTGGCAAGAATGAGGGCCTGATCGCCCGCGCTGTCGGCCATCGCCGCAAGGATTATGTGCTGTCGAGCAAGTGCGTGCTCGATCTGATCGACGGCGAGCGTGTGCTCGACGGGCGACCGGAGACGATCACCGGATCGCTGGAACGCTCGCTCCAGCGGCTCAATACCGATTTTATCGATCTCTATTACATGCACCGGCTCGACCGGAACGTTCCGATCGAAGACTCGATGGGCGCTTTGGTGCGGGCGAAGGAAGCCGGGAAGATCGGCGCCATTGGCCTGTCCGAAATGTCCGCAGCGAGCATCCGCCGCGCCCATGCCGTGCATCCCGTCGCTGCCATTCAGTCCGAATATTCGCCCTGGGTGCGCAATCCGGAAGTCGCTGTGCTGGACGCCTGCCGGGAACTCGGCATCGCCTTCGTCGCCTTCTCGCCGGTCGCGCGCGGCATGCTCGCCGGCGCCATCAGCAGCATCGATTTCAAGGCCGGCGACATCCGCATCCCGATGCCGCGCTTTCAGGAACCCAATTTCGGCCACAATCTCAAGCTTGCCGAGCGCTTCAATGCGGTTGCGGCCGATCTCGGCATCACGCCTGCCCAGCTCAGCCTAGCCTGGGTGCTGGCGCGGGCGCCGCAGATCATCGCGATCCCCGGCACGCGCTCCATCGCGCATCTTGAGGAGAATGTGAAAGCGGCCTCCATCAACCTCGCACCGGAATCCATCGCGGCCGTGGACGCGATCTTCGCGCCTGGCGCCGTTGCCGGCGCGCGTTATCCCGCACCGGTGCAGAAGCAGATCGATACCGAATTGCTGCCCGAAGAGGCGGACGCGGCATGAGCGTGACACTGGACGACGCGATGCGGCGGGCGATCGAGTGGGACTGCACCACGCTCATCAATCGCTACACGCTGCTCAACGATGCGGCTGACTGGGACGCCGTCGCGGCCCTCTACACCGAGGATGGCCAGATGGCCCGGCCAAGCGCACCGGATCAGCCGATAAAGGGACGTGAGGCTATTCTCGCGACCTTCAAGAGCCGGCCGGTCCGTGCGGCGCGCCATGTGGTTTCCAACGTGGTCGTGGACGTCGTAAGCGAGACCGAAGCGACGGCGCTGTCGGTCATCGTGCTGTATCAGGGCGTCGCGAGCGAAACCGGCGGGCTGCCCGTGCGCGATCCCAAGGGGCCGCTGATCGGTACCTATGCGGACCGCCTGCGCAAGACACCGGAGGGATGGCGCTTTGCAGAACGGCGCGGCGGTCTGGATTTCGCGGCATGACCGGCGTCCCTGCATCCCAGCCGGATGACTTCCAGGCGTTCCTCTCCCGACCCTATCGCATCGAATGGGGCCATTGCGACCCGGCGGGCATCGTCTATGCGCCGCGCTTCCTCGAGATGTTCGGCGAGAGCACGATCATGCTGTTCGAGAAGGCGCTTGGCGTGCGCAAGCGGGACATGCTGAAAACCCAGGGCGTAGTCGGCTTTCCGATGGTCGATGTGTCGGCCAAGTTCCAGCGCCCCGCCGCCTATGGCGATGAAGTGGTGCTGGAGGTGGAAGCGCCCGATTTCGGCAATTCCAGCTTCACCATTCGGCATCGCCTGCTCAAGGACGGGCATGTCTGCGTGAGCGGTACGGAAAAGAGGGTGTGGACCGTGCGGGACAGCGAGCGCCCGGGCGGGATGCGCGCGGAGCGCGTGCCCGATGACATTCGGGCCCGGTTCGCTCTGCCCGGAGCGTAAGGCTGCCCAACTATCGAGGGCGCACCGCCATTCGATAGAGGGCTATTCATTTGCCAAAGCCTGCGCCATGATACCCTCATAACAAGAGGACTCATGGAGGGGCTTATGGTGATGGGGGATGCGGGCACGCCGCGTCTGCGCAGCGGCGGCTATCAGGCATGGCTGGTCGGACTGCTCAGCCTGAATTTCGGCATCGTCTTTTTCGATCGGCAGGCGCTCAACGTGCTGATGCCGTTCGTCCAGCCCGAGCTCGGCTTGTCCAACGCTCAGATCGGCCTGCTCGCGGGCGGCCTCTCCTTCACTTGGGCCATTGCCGCCTTCGCCATCGGCCGCCTGTCGGACACGATCGGCAATCGCAAGCTGCTGCTCGTCGGCGCGACGCTCGGCTTCTCGCTCTGCTGCTTTCTCAGCGGCATGGCGACAAGCTTCCTCTTCATGCTGTGCGCACGGATGCTGATGGGCGCGGCGGAGGGCGGCGTGATGCCGATCAGCCATGCCATGGTCGCCAGCGAAGTCGATCCGCGCCGTCGCGGCCTTGCGCAGGGGATTGCCCAGAATTTCGGGTCCAATCTGCTGGGATCGTTTCTTGCGCCGGTCTTGCTCGTGTGGTTCGGCCTGGAATTCGGATGGCGCAACGCCTTTTTCCTCGCGTCCATTCCCGGCATCATCTGTGCCCTGCTGATCTGGTTCACGCTGGAGGAGCCCGCAGCGCCGGCACGGCCACAGGTACAGGATGGCCAAGCCCAAGGTGTCCTCAGTGTGTTGCGCACCCGCAATGTGCTGGTCTGCGTGCTGCTGGGCGTGCTGATGGTCAGCTATTTCGTCATCTGCCTGACCTTCCTGCCGATCTACCTCACCAGCGTCAGAAGCTACACCCCGACGGAAATGAGCTGGCTGATCGCAACCCTGGGCATTTCCGCGACTATCGGCAGCTTCGCGATCTCGGGCCTGTCGGACTGGATCGGGCGGCGGCCCGTCATGATCGCCATGCCTCTGCTCGGCATCATCCTGCCGCTGGGCGCTCTCTACTGGAGCGGGTCGATCTGGGGGCTGGTCCCGATCTTCTTCTTTGGCTGGGGCCTGAACGGGATCTTCCCATTGTTCATGGCCACCGTGCCGTCGGAAAGCGTCGATCCGCGCCAAGCCGCGACGGCGCTGGGTCTCACCATGGGATCGGCGGAAATCCTCGGCGGGGTCTTCGCGCCTTCGCTGACCGGTGTAGCGGCGGACGCGACCAGCTTGGCCGCGCCCTTGTGGATCATGGTAGTGCTGGCGATCCTCGGCGGGATCGTGGCGATTTTCCTCACCGAAACCGCCCCCTCGCAACGCGCCAGGATGGCGGCCGCGTCCTGACAGGATCCGATGCCGGGCCACGCATCTGGAAAGCGCGGTCCGGCATGGAGCTTTTAAATCAGGCCGGCACGCTCGCGAGGCGCCTGGCTGCAATATCGGCGCCTTCCCGCAGGGCCTGCAGCTTCTTCCACGTGACGGCGGGATCGATCTTGCCGTAGCCGGCAAAGGTGCCGAAGCCGCAATCCGTGCTGCCGATCACGCGCTCAGCGCCGACAATGCCCGCAAAGCGCTCGATCCGCTGGGCGACCAGTTCCGGATGCTCGACATAGTTCGAGCAGCTATCGATCAGGCCCGGGGCCAGCACGAGATCGTCGGGCAGCTTCGCATCCCGCCACACGGTCCACTCATGCTCGTGGCGCGGATTGGCCGATTCAAACAGCACGACGCCGGGGCGGGCCCGCAGGATCGTCGGCAGCACCTTGGCGAGATCGATGTCGCAATCATGTGGGCCTTCATAATTGCCCCAGCAGATGTGCATCCGCAGCCGGTCGCGGGGGAGTCCTTCGGTGGCGGCATTCAGCGCCTCGACATTGGCCTCGGCAATCTTCACGAACTCTGCGTCGCTCACGTCCTGATAGCCGGTGTGGCGGGACATGGCGAGGTCGGGGCAATCGAGCTGCAGGTCGAAGCCCGCATCGATGATCGCCTGATATTCAGGGCGCATGGCCGTCACCAGATCCGCGAGATAGGCCTCGTGGCTGGGATAATAGGCATTGGGCTGGAAGGCCGTGATCAGGCCGGGGGACGCGGCATTCATGAAGCCGCGTGCGCCCTTGCCCTGCGCCTTGAGCGCCTGATCGAACCGACGAATGTCGTCATGGCAGGGCTGCAGGTTCTTGAGCTTCACCGGTGCGATGCACGAGGCGCGGGTGAATTCCTGATCGCCCATGATCGCGGCGAGCTTCTTGCGCAGCTCCGGCAAGGGCGCGAGGTCGAGCGCCGGCTTGCGATCGGTGTGGCCGCCAAAGCCCTCCAGACGCTCGATGATATAGGTTGAGTAACCGACCTTTCCGAGTTCGCCATCGGACACGATGCTGACTCCGGCCTCGACCTGCTTGGCAACGGCATCGTCGATGGCCTGCTGCACAACCGTCTCGAACTGCGCGGCGTCATAAGGCTCGCCATGATCCTTCGCGAGCAGCAAGGGAACAAGCTCCGGCCCGCGCGGCAGACTTCCGACATGTGTCGTTGCGATCACAGTACTCAACCCTTTCTTCAATTCAACGCTATGCCGCCGCCCCTCGCACGACCGATGCAATCAGGCAAGCCCGAGAGAGGTCGGGCCAAAAACGCAAGGCTTACCGCCATTTGCGGAGACGGCCATTGTTGACAATATCCAATGATGTCTCAGCATCACCCGGGCAACCGCCCGGCCCGCCGCCGTTCACACTATTGCACATATTGCTGCTCCCAAACCCTCATGTTATGCCGCCGCCACGCCGTTGCATGTCCGCTACGAGACATGAAAATCAGCAACGGCAACATGGAGAGGAGATTGCCCATGCGCAGATTTTGCGCGCGATCCGTTGCGTCCTATGCCCTGGCCTGTGCGCTAGCCGCCCCGGTTTATGCCCAGAGCGGCGAACAGCCCAAAAGTGCCCAGAATACGGACGTTACCGGCGATATCATCGTCACTGCCCAGTTCCGTGAGACACGGCTTCAGGATACGCCGATCGCCATCACCGCGGTCAACGCCGCCCTGCTGGAACAGCGCGGCCAGACCAGCATTGCGGAGATTGCAAACCAGTCGCCCAACGTGACCTTGCGGCCACAGCCGCAAAATGGTGGCGCCGGCCTCATCGCTTTCATCCGGGGTGTCGGACAGACGGACTTCAACTATGCGCTCGACCCTGGTGTGGGCGTTTATATTGATGATGTCTACATTCCGACCCTCTCCAGCTCGCTGCTGGACCTCATGGATCTGGATCGGGTCGAAATCCTTCGCGGCCCGCAAGGCACGCTGGCCGGCAAGAACTCGATCGGCGGCGCCATCAAACTGTTCAGCGCCAAACCCGATGGGTCTGGGGGCGGCACGCTGGAGGCCACCTATGGCTCCTACAACCGTCTTGACCTGCGCGGCATGGCCGACTTTGCGGTGACCGACAATCTGTTCGTCCGCGTGTCCGGTGCGGCGAAGAGCCGTGATGGATACGTCAAGCTCCTGGATTACGGCGCCACCCACCCCAGCTCGAATGTGCCGGCCAGCAACAACCGGGGCGCCGATCCCGTCGTCGGGACGCAGGGTGGACAATCCTATGTCGCCGGGCGCCTCGCCCTGCGCTGGGTGCCGTCCGACAGGCTCGAAGTGAATGTTTCGGGCGATTACACCTCGGATAAATCCGAGCCGGCGCCGACCGTGCTGATCGCGGCGGGCCTGCCGGGTCCGACCACGACCAACCCCAATGCGTTCAACCCGGCCATTCCCAATCCGGGCACCAATGCCGATGGCGGCGCGTGGCTGCCCGGCAAGAATGGCAGCCCCGTTCCTGTGGACTGCGCTTTCGTGCCTTATGGAGCCTATGGCTGCGATTCACTGGCCAGTTCGGCTTATGGCGGCGACCGGCGCTTCATCAGCTATGCCAATTTCATGGATGGAATGCTGGCGACGTCGCAGTCGCCCTACAAGCCCTACACGGCCTTGCAGAACCAGGATTTCAAGGGCTGGGGCATTCACGGCAATGTGACATGGACGTTGAGCGACAGCCTCAATGTCGTGTGGATTTCCTCCTATCGTGAATATCAGTCGAACTTCGGGCAGGATCAGGACGCCACACCGGTTCCCGTCGCGCAACTGGATAACCAGCTCAACCATCATGCCTGGAGCCAGGAGCTGCGCCTGAACGGCAAGATCGGCACGTTCGCCGATTTCACGCTCGGCGGCTTCTACTTCGACCAGAAGGGCACCTACTCCGCTCGCGTAGACCTGAACTATGCCGGCATCGACTTCCTGCATGGCCCGGACACGACGCCATCCACCTCCAAGGCCCTGTTCGCCAATGGCGTGATCCGTCCGCTTGAAGGCTGGAGCATTTCCGGCGGCCTGCGCTACACGCGGGATGAAAAGACCTACACGTACTTCCGGCGCAATCCGGACGGCACGGTGCCCTTCGGCAACTGGACGCCCGCGCAATTGCCGTCCCTGCCCATCTGCGAGTTCTTCCAGGGCGCGCCGACCGCTGGGCCAACCGGCATCGGCAACACGCCGAACTGCTTGCTCTCTGGCCTCTACAATGTCAGCGACAGCTTCAAGGGCGATCGGTGGGACTGGCGCATTTCCACGGACTACCGCTTCTCGCCGGAATTGCTGGTCTATGGCTCTGTCGCCACCGGCTTCAAGGGGGGCGGCGTCAACCCACGGCCGTTCTTCGGCCCCTCGGCCGGCTCCTGCACCGCGCCGGGCTATGTCGCTCCAGCGGCGTGCAATCAGCTCGGCAGCTTCAACCCGGAAACGCTCACCACCTATGAACTGGGGTTCAAGTCCGACCTGTTCGACCGGCGCGTGCGGCTGAACGGCGCGGTGTTCCTGAACAAATATAATGACATGATCCTCACGCTCTCGGCCTGCCCATCCGTGCCGTGCCTCAAGCCGACCAATGTCGGCAAGGCGGACGTCAAGGGCTTCGAGCTGGAAACGACCATTCATCCGTTCGCGGGCTTCACCGTCGATGGGAGCCTCAGCTACATCAACTTCCAGTATAAGGAAGTCGGCACGTCCGGCATCTCGCTCGATGCGGTGACGCCTTACACGCCGGAATGGACCTACAGCTTCGGCCTGCAATATGATCATGAGATCACGCCCGGCACGGTGAGCGTGCGGTTCGATGGCTCCTATCAGTCCGATGTCTTCACCGAGACATCCAACTCTGAGTGGAGCCGGGTCGAGGGCAACTTCCTCGCCAATGGCCGCCTGTCCTTCACCACGACGGACAAGGACTGGCGCGTCTCGCTGGAAGTGCAGAACATGTTCAACAAATATTACTTCCTGACCAAGAGCGATGTCAGCGCGTCGCTTGGCGTCGTAACGGGCGTGCCTGCGCCATTACGGACCTGGGCGGTCTCCGTGCGCCGCAGTTTCTGACCGCCTCGTCAAGCCAGCGGATCGGGAGGGGCGCACCGTCGTCTCTCCCAATCCTATTGTGCGCACAATCGCCGCACAAAAAGGCCAGAAGCGGTTGCGCCGCAGATGATTTGGACACTATCAATAAGCCGACCGCCTGCCTTCCCACGAACAGGACTCGTACATGCTCATCAAACGGCTCGACCACGTCAATATCCGCACCCGTGACCTGCCGCCGGTGGTGGCGTTCTACCGCGACATTCTGCTGCTTGAGGAGCGCGATCCACCGTCCAATCTGGACCGGACGATGGTGCGATGGATGTACGATCACAAGGACGATCCGATCGTTCATATCAGCACGCCCGGCGCGCTGTCGGAGCATGGGGTTTACGACAATATCACCGGGACGACGGGCGGCCTCGATCATGTCGCGTTCCAGTGCGTCGGCCTTGGCCCGCTGGTCGAGCGGCTTGAGGTCCACGGCGTGCCCTGGCGGGAGAATCGGGTCGAGGTGATCAAGATGACACAGGTCTTCCTGCACGATCCCACGGGCGTGCAGATCGAACTGAACGTGTTCGACGAAGACCCGGCCTGAACGCGCCTGACCAGAGAGGACCGCACAGAATGACCGACGCTGGCACGGGACAGCCGCCCAAGGCACTTGAGCAGTTCGACATCGCGGGGCGCAGCGCGCTCGTGACAGGCGCTGCCTCCGGCATCGGCCTCGCTTATGCCGAGGCGATGGCGGAAGCCGGCGCACGGGTCACGCTGACGGATGTCGATGGCGCGTCCGCCGAGCGGGAAGCAGCCCGCCTGCGGGCGCAAGGCTATGAGGTGCGCGCCGACGAGCTCGATGTCTCCGACCGCGCCCGCACCACGCAGGTCTTCGATGCACATGAGGCTGCTTATGGCGGACTGGACATCGCCTTTGCCAATGCCGGGCTTGGGATCGGCCCCGGCTTCTGGAAGCCAGAAGGCGGCCGCGACCCGCAGGGCCAGATCGACACCTACGATCCGGCCATCTGGGACCGGATCATCGCGATCAACCTGACCGGCGCCTACAACACGATGCGCGATGCGGCGCGGCTGATGAAGAAGAGCGGCAATGGCGGCTCGATCATCGCCACCTCGTCCAATGCGGCCGTGATCTGCGAGCCGATTGTGCCGATGCCCTATATGCCGTCCAAGGCCGGGGTCAGCCACTTGGTCCGCCACCTCGCGCTGGAGCTGGGGGCCTATCAGATCCGCGTCAACGCCATCTTGCCCGGACCTTTCGTCACCAACATCGCGGATGGATCGCTCAAGGATCCCGTGGTCCGCAAGGCGTGGGACGACGCGACCTTGATGGGGCGGATCGCCGAGACCTATCAGATCAAGCCGCTGGCATTGTTCCTTGCCTCCGACGCATCGAGCTATGTAACCGGAGCGCAGATGATGATCGATGGCGGCATGTCGCTCGGCCGGCTCGGCTGAGCAATATCGCGCTGCCTCAAGCCAAGACCAGAACAGGAGTGACACGCATGACCACATCCGCACAGGCCGCCATCTGCAAGGGCGGCGAAGCGCCGTTCGCTATCGAAGCCGTGACGCTGGACGAGCCCCGCGCTGACGAGGTGTTGGTGCGCATCCACGCCTGCGGCATCTGCCACACCGATATGGCCGCACGCGATGGGCAGCTCCCGACCCCGCTCCCCATGGTGCTGGGCCATGAAGGGGCCGGCGTGGTCGAGAAGGTCGGGTCCGAGGTGACGCATGTAAAGCCGGGCGACCGGGTGCTGATGAGCTTCAACAGCTGCGGCACCTGCCCGAGCTGTGAAGTCGACAAGCCCACTTATTGCTACAATTTCGTGCCCGAGAACTGGATCGGCACCAGGCCGGACGGCAGCCACACGCTGCATCGCGATGGCGAGGGCGTGAATGCGAATTTCTTCGGCCAATCATCTTTCGCCACCCACGCCATCGGCCATGCTCGCAACGTCGTGAAGGTGCCCGAAAGCGCCGCGCATGTACCGCTCTCGACCCTCGCGCCGCTCGGCTGCGGTTTCATGACCGGCGCCGGTGCCGTGCTGCGCAGCATGAAGGTGCGCGCCGGCATGCCCATCGCCGTCTTCGGCACGGGCGCTGTCGGCCTCGGCGCGATCATGGCCGCCAAGATCGCGGGCGCGAACCCGATTATTGCCGTCGACATCCACGACAACCGCCTGGCACTGGCCCGCGAACTGGGCGCGACGCACACGATCAACGGCAAAACCAGCAATGCGGAGGAGGAAATCCGCAAACTCTGCCCGCAGGGTCTGGGCTATGCGTTCGATACGACGGGTCTGAAGGCGATCATCGAGAGCGCCGCCGGACTGATTGCGCCGCTTGGCATCGTCGGCATCGTCGGTGCATCCGACCCCGCCGCCAATCTGACACTCAACGAGTCAGCCTTCATGGGTGGCGGCAAGCGGCTGATGGGCATCCTGGGTGGCGATTCCGATCTGTTCGGCTTTCTGCCCGAATTGATCGACCATCATCTTGCGGGTCGTTTCCCGCACGATCGGCTGATCAAGACGTTCCCCTTCGCGCAGATCGATGAAGCCTTCCATGCCGGCGAGAGCGGCGCGGTGGTGAAGCCCGTCCTTGTGATGGACGCCTGACCGGTAGCCTGATCCTCGACAAGCCGCGCCCGTTCTCCTTCGGGTGCGGCTTGGATCGGCCCTGCGCGGCGACGAGCTAGCCTTGCCGCTTCCATCTTTTGCTGAACATGTTAATTACTTTGCGTGGGCTGACGGCCCGGCCGCAGGCGCGATTATGCGTTCGCGTATGTGATAATTTCATATATAGAGAGAATGACAATGACGGCAGCAACAAACATGATGGGAGCAACGGCATGACGGCGCGGGGTCTGGCGGTCGAGAAGCCCAAGGCGGTCGAAGGACCAACGGTGCGTGATGCCGTGATGAGCCTGCTGCGCGATCTGGGCATGACGACATTGTTCGGCAATCCCGGCTCCACAGAACTGCCGCTGTTCCGCGACATGCCGCAGGACTTCCAATATGTTCTGGGCCTGCAGGAGAGCGTCGTCGTCGGCATGGCGGACGGTTTCGCGCAGATGAGCGGCAATGCTGCCTTCGTGAACCTGCACTCCTCTGCCGGCACGGGCCATGCGCTTGGCAACATCTTCACGGCGTTCCGCAACCAGACGCCGCTGGTCATCACCGCCGGGCAGCAGGCCCGCAGCATCTTCCCCTACGACCCGTTCCTCTATGCCGAGCGCGCCACGGAGTTTCCGCAACCCTTCGTCAAATGGACCTGCGAGCCGGCGCGCGCCGAGGATGTGCCGTTGGCCATCCTGCGCGCTTATCATATGGCGATGCAGGCGCCGCGCGGTCCGGTGTTCGTCTCGGTGCCCATCGACGATTGGGATCGCGCCTGCCAGCCGATCAGCACCTCGACTGTCTCTCAGGAATCGATGGCGTCCCCTGCCCTCATCGGTGCCGCCGCGGACGCACTGAACGCCGCGAAATCGCCGGTGATAGTCGCCGGCGCTGGCGTCGGCCGCGAGAATGCGCGCGCCGCGCTCCATGCCCTGGCGACAGCGCATCAGGCGCCGGTGTGGGTCGCGCCAATGGCTGCCCGCGCCGTGTTCCCGGAAGACGATGTCCTGTTCGCAGGCTTCCTCCCAGCTTCGCGTGAAGCCATTGTGGACGCACTGGATGGCCATGATCTCGTGTTGGTGCTGGGGGCGCCGGTCTTTACTTATCATGTCGAGGGCTTCGGCCCCTATGTGCCCAAGGGCGCGCAGATCATACAGATTGTCGATGATCCAGCCACGGCAGCCCGCACGCCGGTCGGCACCGCTATCGTCGGCAATGTCGCGGATGCGATTGCGCGCCTGTATGCTGCATCCAATGCTGCACCCCGGAAGGCGCCCGCACCTCCCGCGAGCCATGCCGCCGAAAGCCCCGATGGCGCCGCCATTTTCGAGCCCTATCTGATGCAGCGCCTTGATGCCCTGCGTCCCAAGGGCATCATTATCAGCGAGGAAGCGCCGAGCACGCGCGGACCGCTGCACGATCATTTCCCGATCCGGCTCGAGGATGAGTTCATGGCCACCGCCAGCGGCGGGCTGGGCTTTGCGCTACCTGCGGCAGTCGGCGCGGCCCTTGCGCAGCCGAACCGCACGGTGCTGTGCCTGCTGGGCGACGGGTCGTCCATGTATTCGATCCAGGGTCTCTGGACGGCGGGCGACCTCAAGCTCGACGTGCGCTTCCTCATCGTCAACAATGGCGGTTATGCCGCGCTCGATCAGTTCGGTGCGCTGTTCGACATCGAGGTGGTGGGCAGCAAGCTTCCGGGCATCGATTTCGTGAAGCTCGGTGAGAGCATGGGCGTGCCCGGCGCGCGCGTTTCCGACCCTGCAGCGCTGGACGATGCGATCCGGGATCTGTTTGCCGGCAGCGGCCCCCGCTTGCTGGAAGTCATGGTGGAACGGGCGCGCTGAGGCTTATGCTGCGCGCAGCATGAGCAGCGAGCGCCGGTGTCCGATAGGAGAAAAAGATGAGCAAGACATTCATTACCTGCGCGATCACCGGCGCATCGCCGATGCCCAAACATCCCAACTTTCCCTTCCGTCCCGAGCATGTGGCGCAGGAAGCGCTGGACGCGGCAGAGGCCGGCGCGTCGATCATCCATGTTCACGTCCGCAATGGCGAGGATGGCACGCCGAGCCAGGAGATGGACGATTATCGCAAGGTGGTGAGCCTCATCCGGGAAAAGAACACGGACGTGATCCTCAACGTCACGACCGGCCCGGGCTGCATGTGGTTCCCCAAGAGCGCCGACGAGCCGGCGATGCCGGACCTCGAAAAGACCCTGATGTTCACCGCGGAGCGGCGCATCGAGCACATCCTCGACCTCAAGCCCGACATGTGCACGCTCGATATCTGCACCATGAACCTGTGGGGCGGCATTGCCATGAATCTGGAGATGATCGTCGGCAAGATGGGTACCATGTTGCAGGATGCCGGCGTGCTGACCGAGATCGAATGCTTCGAGGCCGGCGATTTCGTCTTCGCGGACGATCTGATGGCCAAGGGCCTAATTCCCAAAAATGCACCCTTCACCTTCGTACTCGGCACCAAATATGGTCTGCCCGCGACGCCGGAGGCGATGATGTATTCCAAGAACCAGATCCCGCGCGGCGCGCCCTTCACCGGCTTTGGCATTTCCCGCCACAGCTTCCCCATGGCGGCGCAGTCTGTGCTGCTCGGCGGGCACATGCGCGTTGGCTTCGAGGATACGATCTACCTGCGCAAGGGCGTGCTGGCGCAGAGCAATGCCGATCTGGTGCGGCAGGGCGTCGAGATTCTCGAGAAGATCGGCGGTGAGCTTGCCACGCCGGGTGAGACCCGGCAGATGCTCGGGCTTAAGCAGTGAGGCGGGCACAATAGGGCAGGCCCGCCGACGGCTATTGGGGGATCGCGGCATGGAAGCGAAGGCGGAGTCCTCGTCGGTCAAATCGGCCACGCGGACGCTCGACATTCTGGAATATGTCGTCAGCAGTGGCCGGCCGGTCAGTGCTGCCGAGATTGCGCTCTCCTTGGCGATTCCCGTCAGCAGCCTCTCCTATCTGCTCGGGACGCTGGTCGAACGGGGCTATCTGCTGCGCAGCGGCCGGCTCCATTCGCCCGGGCCGGCGCTCGCCCGTCTCAACCCGGCACCGGAAGCCATCCCGCTCAAGGACCGGGTCTACCCGGTGCTGCGATCGGTCTCGCGGCAACTCAACGAGACCGTCTCCTTCTTCGTCCGCCATGGCGAGAATATGGAGGCGATTGCAGGAGAAGTGGCGCCGCAAGCGCTGCGCTATACCATTGAGGTTGGCCGCCTCGTCCCGCTCCATGCCTTTGCCGCCGGCAAAGCCATTCTGGCCGCGCTCGATCCGCAGGAGTTGGACGCCTATTTCGCGGCGGCGAGTCGCGCGGCGTTCACCCCGCAGACACGCACTGCCGAGGCAGAGCTGCGCCGCGAACTGGCACAGATCGCGCAAACCGGTATTGCGCGCACTGCCGAAGAGTTTACCCCCGGCATCATCGGTATCGGCCATGCCGTGCATGTGGGCGGGAGCCTGGTCGGTGCGATCAGCGCCGCCATCCCGGTCGCGCGGGCTACGCCGGAGCTTGAGCAGCGCGCGGCCGTCCTGCTCACCCAGGCGGCCCAGGCGCTTGGCGGAGACTGAAGGCAAAGCGCAGGGGGTTATCAACCTCCTCGCGCCACTTCCCGATGCCAGCGTCGAGGAAATCTTCGACCTGATCCTCGAAAAGGCAGGCGCCCGGATCGAGCGGATCGTGTCGCAGGGGCAAGTGACACCCAAGGTCGCGCCATACGATCAGCCGCATGACGAGTGGGTGCTGCTGCTGGCCGGCGGCGCCCGGCTCTGGCTGGAGGATCGGGGCGAGTGCGCGCTCTCGCCCGGCGACGCGATGCTTATCCCTGCTCACGTCCGTCATCGCGTCGTCTGGACGCAGGCAGCACCGCCGACCGTCTGGCTGGCGGTGCATTTCGCGCAGGATCGCCCGGCAGAGTGAACCGCCGGGCGAAGCGGGGCGGGATCAGTTACCCCGCGGCTGCTTGGTCATCATCGGCGTGAAATTCTCGATGATGAAGGCGCGGCCGAGCACCGGATGCGCAAAACTCATCGGCACTTCGTAGCGGTGCGGCCAGGTCTGCCGCACTTCCTTCTCGGGCAGGATGCGGTCGGGGCCGTTGAGATCTTCCGGATAAGGCTTTTGCGCCGGCTGCAGGTGCGCGGTGGTGTGCGCCCAGCCCTTCTCATAGTCGCCCTGCCACTGCATCATATAGTCGAGGCGCTTGATCTTCCAGACGCCGTCTTCCTTGACATAGTCATTCTCGTAGATGCCGGACTCCCAGAATTGCTGCGGCACCCCTTCAGGCTTTTCGTGCAGCGCGTCATCATGCCAGCCACCCGCGAGAATGCCGCGGAAGCGCCCCTTGGCAGTCTGGCCATCCTCGGCAATGGTGATGACATCCTGCAACTGGAAATGGTCGAGCAGCAGGCCATGGACCGGGCCGCGCCGCCCGCCGGTGAAGAGGTTCTGGAACCATGTTCCATAAAGGCGCATCACGCCCTCATATCCGACATATTCGCCGGAGAGGAAGACAACCACGCCCTCCTTGGCAAAGAGACCCGCAACCTCCTCGGGGCGGTTATAGTCAATATAATAGCCATAGGCCCATTGGAGCCGACGGATCGCGTTGATATCCTCGAGTTCCTGAACCTTCTTTTCCAGCTTGGCCAGGCGCGATTCCACCTCAGACATTATCGACTCCTCTCACTTTGACTGTATGTTTTGCTAACAAAGCACAAATAGCCGGCGAGAGGAAAGAGTCATCATGAGCAGCACGGATTGGTCCGGAAAAGTCGCGTTCATCACGGGCGCGGGCACCGGAATCGGCTTCGGGATTGCGCGGGCTTTCAGCAATGCCGGCATGCGCCTCGCCCTCTCCTACCGCAATGAAGAGCAGCGGGCGCGCTGCACCCAATGGTTCGAGGAGCGCGGGCGGGAGGCGCCGCTCTGGATCAAGCTGGACGTGACCGACCGGGCAGCGTTCCAACAGGCTGCGGACCAAGTGGTCGAGCATTTCGGCGCCTGCCATGTGCTGGTGAACAATGCCGGCGTCTCCGTCTTCGGCCCCACCGATGAAGCCAGCTTTGCCGACTATGACTGGATCATGGGCGTCAACTTTGGCGGAGTGGTGAACGGCATCGTGTCCTTCCTGCCCAAGATCAAGGCGAGCGGCGAAGGCGGCCATGTGGTCAACGTCGCGAGCATGGCGGCCTATCTCTCCGGGCCGCAAGCCGGGATCTATACCGCCAGCAAATTTGCCGTGCGCGGCCTGACGGAGTGCCTGCGCTATAATCTGGTGCCCTATGGCATTGGCGTCTCGCTGGTCTGCCCGGCGCTGGTCGCGACGGATGCGGCGCTCTCCGCGCTCAAGCGCCCGGCCGAATTTTGGGGCAGCGGTTTCGCACCGGTGGACGAGGCGGAAATCCGCCAGTTCGCGACCGCTTTCGAGAATGGCATGGACCCGCTGGAGGCCGGTGAGAAGATTTTTGCCGGCATGGTCGAGAACCGGGGCCTGATCTTCACCCACCCCGAATTTGCGGAAGACTTCAAGGACATCTACGAAACCAGCCTCGCCGCCCTGCCGGATGAAGTCGCGCCGCCGGAGCGCCTTGAGGTCGAGCGGATGCGCCGGGCCGCTAACAAGGCCGCGCTGGAAGGCGCAAAGATCGGCTTGAGCGACCTGACCTGACCGGAACCTGCCGAGCGCCTTGCGTACGCGACGGCGACGATCCAATAAGACGCAAAGACAGGGGAGAATATATGAACGGCAAATCCATCGCCTCTCTGGCCGCCTTGCTGGCCGGCGCCGCCCTTGCGCCGACGCCTGCAGCCGCACAGGACGCGGCCCAGCGCTGTGCGGCCCTCACCAGTCAGAATTTCGGGGCCGAGGTGAAGATCACCAGCGCCATGCTGGTACCGGCCGGTCCCTCCAAGGCCCCGCCGCCCCCGGGCGAGCCGCCCGCGACGCTAGTGCTTCCTGAACATTGCCGCGTGGATGGCGTCATCAACCAGCGCACGGGCGCCGGTGGCAAGACCTATGGCATCGGCTTCGCCCTTGCGCTGCCGAAGGATTGGAGCGGTCGCTTCCTCCTGATGGGCGGCGGCGGACTGAATGGCAGCATTCGCGAGCCGATCGGTCCGGTCGCGGCCGGCAACCGCCCTGCCCTCTCCCGCGGCTTTGCGGTGCTCAGCCATGACAGCGGCCACAAGGGCGCGGTGTTCGACAACGCTTTCATGATCGATCAGCGCGCCACGCTCGACTTTGCGGAGAGTTCGGTGCGCACCGTCACGCTCGCCGGCAAGGCGATCGCACAGGGCTTCTACGGCAAATCGGCCACGCGCAGCTACATGACCGGATGCTCGACCGGCGGTCGGGAGGGCATGCTCGCCGCACAGCGTTATCCCGAGTTGTTCGATGGAATTGTGGTCGGCGCGCCGGCCATGCGGACCGGCAACTCAAATCTCGGCATGAGCTATGCGCAGGTGATGTTCAACCAGGCCGCGCCCAAGGATGACAAGGGCACGCCCCTGATCGACCGGACCTTCTCGCCGACGGATCGCCAACTCATCCTCAAGGGGCTGCTCAACCAGTGCGACGGTCTCGATGGCCTGAAGGACGGGATGATCGAGAATGTCGGCCAATGCCGCTTCCAGCCTGCCCGGCTGCAATGCACCGGCGCGAAGGCGGATTCGTGCCTGAGCAAGGCGCAGGTCGAGGCCCTTGAGCGCGCCTTTGCCGGGCCGCGCGACAAATCCGGTTACCCGCTTTATGCGCCGGTGCCCTTTGATACCGGCATCGTCGACACGTCCGGCCCGGTGTCCGGCTACATCACCACCGGCGCGCCGGGCGTGTTCGGCCCGCCGCTGCGCGACCTCACGATCGATCTCGATGCCCGCATCAACGAGGTGCGCAACAACGCCCAGCAGCGGCTCACCGACACATCCTATTGGACCAACCTCAACACCTTCCTCGACAAGGGCAGCAAGATCCTCTTCTTCCACGGCGTGAGCGATCCCTGGTTCTCGGCCTGGGATACGTGGGATTACTGGCTGCGCGCGTCCGAAACGAATGACGAAGCCTGGGACAAGGCGAGCCGCTTCTACATGGTGCCGGGCATGGCCCATTGCGGCGGCGGCAATGCCTTCGACCAGTTCGATCTGCTCGGCGCCGTGGTGGACTGGGTCGAGCAAGGCAAGGCGCCAGAAGGCGTGACTGCGAGCCGGCGCGATGGATCGGCCAGTCGTCCGCTCTGCCCGTTCCCGGGATATGCGCGCTATACCGGCGGCGATGCCACGAAGGCCAGCAGCTTCACCTGCACCCAACCTGACGTGGAGGAAAAGCCATGAGCCGCGGCCTCGGTGCAGTCGCGCTGATATCCGCGTTGGCGCTCCCGGCTCATGCCGCCGACGCTGACCCCAGCAAGCCCAGCCTGGAGTTCGCCTTTGAAGAGGTGGTCACGCTCTCGCCGGCCATGCCGGCCGGGAAGACGCCCTATGGCGAGCGCCTGATCATTCCGATCACCGGCGGGACGTTTGAGGGGCCGGGCATCAAGGGTACGATCATCCCTGGCGGATGGGACTGGCAGTTGCGGCGCAGCGATGGCTGCACGGACATCAAGGCCGATTACATGATCCGCACCGATGATGGCGTGATCATCAACGTCGTCAACAAGGGCACGCTGTGCGGGCCGGACAAGGACGGCAGGCCTCGGCCGGGGCGCACCCACCCGGTGTTCGAGGCACCGCTCGGCAAATATGAGTGGCTGGGGCAGAGCGCGTTTCTTGGCACACTGGAGCCGGTGATGGCGGACGGCAAGGTGAGCGCCGTCCGCATCCGCTTCTACCGGGCGATGTAAGCGGGCGCCTTCCGGGCGGTCAGATGCCGTAGATGTCCAGCATGGTCGGCACCCGGTCGTTCAGCAGGCGGATGACCTTGCGGGAGATTTTCCACGCGCCGTCCTCGTGTCGCAGCTCATGCTCGTATCGGCCGAAATAGGCGTGCGAGCGATTGCTGCGCACGTCGTGCACATTCACGATGAAGGTCGAATTGACGCGCGCCAGCCCCTCGCCCGCCGGCTCGGCGATGACATTGCCAATCATGTGGGACACACGCGGCATGACAGCAGACGCCACCGAAAAGCCCGAGCGGATGCGCTGGATCCGGTCCGCCAGGTTGCGGCGACCGCGATAGTAGATCAGCGAGAGTTCAGCCTCAGGGTCTTCGGTCTGCGTGCCGTCGTCGCGCCAGGCGGGCATCCAGAACACGCAATCCTTGGTGAACAGCTCAAGCCAGGCCTCGAGATCGAGACGGTCGAGCAGCAGCGCCTCGCGATAAAGCAGTTGCGCGGCGTCGGCGTGGCTCAGCTGGCTCATGCGATCACCTCCGCCATGCGCTGCGCCCAGGCGCGATAGTAGCTCGCGAACAGGCTTTCGTCGCACAGCTGCGCATCCGCGACGACGTTGCGCGCGGGCTTGAGGTCGATCATGTCGGCATACATGTTCCCGCCCTCTTTCGAGGCGGTCAGACCGCGCGCGTGGCCTTGCAGCCAGGGACGGTCCTGCTCAGCCATGCCCAGCTGGGCCTCCTCATAGCAGACGGTGTCGTCCGGTGTTGCCATGCCGGTCGGATTGAAGAAATCCTCATATTGCCGGATGCGGAATGTCCGCGCCTGCGCACTCTCCCCGCGCGGCGCGATGCACCAGGTCTGCATCTCGGTGAGGCCGGCAGCCAATGGGCGGATGACGCGCATCTGGCTCGACGCATTTTCGGCGATCTGCAGGTTGGGGAAAATGGTCAGGTTGCGCATGTTGAACATCCAGTTGCGCTTGGCCTCGCCGTGATCGCGGGCGAGCTGTTCGGCTCGCTCAAACTCTGGAATGGCCGAGGAGACGGGCATGATGCCCCAGTTGAGCACATGGCCATGATCGAAGCTCATCGTGCCGCCGCTGGTGCCGCTGGCTTCCTCCTGCCAGAAATCGGAGGCCCCCAGCGAGGACTGCACGACATCTTCGGCCTGCTCCTTGGCGCGCTGATCGAGAATGCGGATGTAGCTCGGGTGGGTGGAGGTGAAGTGATACTGGTCCGAGCAGTTTTCGAGCTGCATCTTCCAGTTCGCAGCATAAGTGAAGGTGACGCGGCCGGGGACCAGCTCCACGCCTTCCGGGCTCTTGTCGACCACCAGATCCAGCAACTTGCGGGCCTCGCCAAGATGCTCGTCTAGGCTGGGCACTTCGGCATTCAGGCTGGCGAACAGGAAGCCGCGATACTCGCCGAACTTTGCAACGGGTGCCAGATCGTGGTTCTCATCGTCGAACCCGGCGCCATAGCAGCCGCTCTTCTGCCACTTGATGTTCTTGTTCGCGCCGGCGCTGTCGAACGTCCAGCTGTGATAGGGGCAAACGTGCCGGCGCGCATTGCCACACAGCTTCTGGATGAGGCGCACGCCCTTGTGCGGACACGCATTGACGAAACAGTGCAGCACCCCTTCGCCATCACGACTGACAATGATAGGTACTCGTCCGATGAAGCCGGTGAAATAATCATGGGGATTCTCGGCTTGCGTGGCGAGCCCGATGAACACCCACCCGCCTTCGAAGATGTGCTTCATCTCCAGATCGAACAGATCGGGGTCGCGGAACAGGGCGCGGTTGACGCGGAACACGCCGTCTTCCGGGCGGTCGTCGATCAGGTCGCGAAGCGCAAAGCCGGTCATCGTTCACTCATCTCCCAAGGATCATGCTGGTCGCGCGACAAGATCCTGGAACACCATCGCGCGCATCATGCGAAATCACTTAACATGATAAGCATATCGTCGCAACTGCCGCAAGAGGGATGTGTGGGCTCACTCCTCATCGATTGCTGCGCACAATGCGCGCAACTCAGCGGCGAGGTCATCAAGGCGGGTCGCGCCGAACCGGGTGGAATAGACCCGCATCATCGCCGCGACATGGGCGGAAACCGCTGTCACGATCTGCGCGCCGGCCGGCGAGAGCGCGATGGTGGAGCGCCTGCGATCATCGAGATCGGCTGTGCGCACGATCAGCGCACGCGCTTCCAGTTCGCGCAAGATGCGCGTGACGCTCGGCGCGTGGAGCAGCGCGACTTCGGCTAGGTCGGTTGCATCGGTGGTGCCCCGGTCGTTGATCACCCGCAGCACGCGCCACTGCGGCTCGGTGATGTCGAAGTCGCGCAACTTGGTGCGCATCGGGGCGATCACCGCTTCCTTGGCGCTCAACAGGATCGCAGCCAGCGATTGCTCGAATGGCGGGAGTTTCTCGTCTTCGACCATCTTTGCCCCTTTCGCGCACTGCCTGCCCTGCCCGCCGCGTCATTCCACGGCCGGCGCTCGCGCAAAACTCATCGCTATTCACTGAGCCGTCGTCCAGCCCATAAAAAACGGGGCCGCCTTTCGGCAGCCCCGCCCTTAAGCTCTTGAGACCGATCAGGCCTTCTTGGTGCGCCAGCTGTCAGCATAGCCGGTGCGGGCGACGGCCGAGTAAGGCACCGGCGCAACGATCGCCTTGATCTCGGTCTGCTCGTGCGGCTCGACGGTCGGCTTGGAGGTGCCGCCATTGGGCTCGCCCCACAGCAGGGAGACTTCCGTGCCAGGCTTGGCGTACTTCGGGTCGATCATGGCGAGCGTGAGCATCTTGCCCTCGTTCGACGAGTAACCCACCCAGGTGGAGACGCCGATGTGCTTGCCGTCGACCATCACCGAGTCATAGGGGTGCATCGAGTAGACTGCGCTCGGGAACTCGAAATACTTCGCGCGGCCGGACTCGGCGAAGTAGCTGCTCATCACGCGCAGCATGTCCTCGTCGTCGAGCGCCAGCGTCACCTTTTCCAGATGCGGCTCGTTCGCCATCTTCTCAAGGGCTTCCTTGCCGATGAAGTCATGGTCGAACTTGACGATGATGCCATAGCCGACATCCCACGGCGTCAGGCCGTAGCCCTCAAGCGTCTCGGGCACGAACGAACCGCCCGCGGAGCACTTGGCGCCATAGCTGTTCTCGCCGGCCCACTTGCGGAAGTCCGCAGAGCCTTCGCCGAACAGATAGCCCGGGAACGGGGATGGGATCCAGCCCGACTCCAGCGTGTTCGACGAGTAAGCGCGACCGCCGACAAGGGCGAGGTCGTGCTTCTTGCCGGCGGCGACGAGCGCGCTGTGCACCGCTTCGTAATCGGCCCAGGGACCATAAAGCTCATAGCCCGGCTGACCGGCCATGCCGTGACGCAGGGCGCCAACAGTCTTGCCGGCGATCTGGACGTCCGCCATGTTGAAGAACTTGAGGTCCGGCGCAGCCTGGCCCATCGCGTCCGTCAGGATCGCCATGGCGTTGGGGCCCTGCAGCTGGAAGCGATAGTGGCGACGCTTGCCGTCCGTGCGCAGCGCGGTGCGCTCGTCGCGGGTCAGCGTGACGTTCCACTTGCCGGTGGAGGCGTGGAACTCGGCCCACTCGATGGCCGGCGCGCGGCCGACGAGATTGAACTGGTTCTCGGCGAGGTAGAACAGGATCACGTCGCCAATGACATAACCCTCAGGCGTCACCGGGACCCACTGCTTGGCCTTGCCGGGCTTGAAGTTCTTGAAGCTGTTGATGCCGAGATAGTTGAGGAACTCGAAAGCGTCGGGGCCTTCGACCATCAGCTCGACCATGTGGTAGCTCTGGTTGAACAGCACGGCCGTCTTGGCCCATGCGCGCTGCTCGTTGCGCCAGTTCGAATATTCCGCCGGCACGCCCGGATAGACGTTGGGACCGGTCTGCTGGTTGCGCAGGAAGTCGACGGCATTGCCGGCGCCATCCAGCACGTCTTGAAGATTCTTCGCCATGATACTCTCCTTCGGACTGAAGTTGGAAACGCAGTTATAATTGGTCAGGGGTTCGCGGTTGCCGCAGCCTCTTGCTGCGCGACCCGGTCGAGCCAGGTGCGCAACAGGGCGGACATCGCATCGGGCTGTTCGACCGGGAGCATATGCCCTGAATCCGGGATCACAGCATAAGTCGCGCCCGCAATTGCTGCAGCAATTCGCTCATGCTGCACCGGCGGCGCCCAGGCGTCGTGCGCGCCGGTTGCGACCAAGGCAGGGCAATGAATTTGCGGCAACAGGCTCTCGACTTCCGGGCGTGCCAGCAGGGCGCGAATCTGCCGCTCGAACATGTCGATGCCGGCATCGCTGCACATCTGCCAGAGCATGTCCATCAACTGCGGCTTGAGCCGGTTGCGCTCCCACACCATCGGCGGGAGCCAAGAATCGATCAGGGCGTCCATGCCCTCTTCCACGCCGCGGTTAAGCAGCGCGAAGCGACCGTCCGCCTCGTTAGGCTTGGGCAAATGAACGCCGGTACTGATGAGGCCGATGCCGGCAAGCCGCTCGGGCACCTTGCGGAAGATTTCGAGCGCGACCCGGCCGCCCATTGAATGGCCGACAACAGCAAAGCGCGAGGGGGCTGACTTGATCACCTGATCGGCCATGGCGGTGAGGCTGTCCGCCTCGCCATATCCATCCACGGCTGTGATCGGCATGATCTGCCCCAAGGCGGCGACCTGCGGCGCCCAGATGCGCGCATCGCAAATGAGGCCCGGCAACAATAAGACCGGCACTGCCAGAGAGGGCGAGTCGTTCATCGCTTCCAATCGTTCGTATATACGAAAACTTCATCTACCCGAAAACGTGGCGCAAGGCCAGACCAATTCGGAGTTGAGACTGCAATTTTGCTGCACGTCAGGAATGCACAGGCACCCAATGCGAGCAACCCTCCCACGCCGGGCGCGGGAGGGTCTACTATGGTGTCCTTGCGGGACGAATGGACCTGCTGGTGTCAGTCAACCAGCATCAGCGCGTCGAGAGCGACCACGCCCTGACCCTTGGGATAGACGACCACCGGATTGAGATCGAGCTCCTGAATGCGCGGCTCGCCGCGCAGCAGGCGACCAATACCGCCGATCAGATCGGCCACCGCGTCAACGTCCAGTGCGGGCGCACCGCGATAGCCATTGAGCAACGCAGCCTGCTTGAGCTTGCCCAGCTCCGCCACGATGGCCGCCTTGGTCATGTCCGGCGAGAGCAGGCGTACATCCTGCAGGATTTCCGCCGTCACGCCGCCGAAACCGGCGAGGATCACCGGACCCCATTGCGGATCATTCTTGGCGCCGACGATCAGTTCCATACCGCGCGCGCCCATTGCCTCGATCAGCACGCCATCGAGAATGATGGATGCGTCATAGCGCTTCACGTCCGCGAACATCTTGTCCCACGCCGCGCGGATCGCATCGGCGCCGACCAGATTGAGCGCCACGCCGCCGGCATCGCTCTTGTGGCTGAGCGCGGCAGCCTGCGCCTTCATGACCACTGGCCCGCCAATGGCGTCGGCCGCAGCAATCGCTTCGTCTACGGTCGCGGCAAACTGACCCTTGGGGAAGGGAATGCCGAGCGGCGCAAGCAGAGCCTTGGCCTTATATTCCGGCACGACGCCCTTCTCGCTGGCCAGCGCAGGCACGCTTGCCGGCGCTGCGTCCGTCTTGGTCGCATCGCGCTGACCAGCGGCCGAGAGCCGCTTGATGGCGCGCAATGCCCGCTCGGTGGTCGGGAAATAGGGGATGCCCTCGACGCGAAGCTGCTCGATCCAGTCGGCCGGCACATGCGCGCCCTCATCCACGCCGCCGAAGATCACCGGCTTGGTCGCCTTGAGCTCACGGACGGCCTTGAGGAACGGCGGCAGCTTGATGCCGATCGTCGCCGGATTGGTCTGGATGATCCCGGCGAAGATGGTGCCGACGCGATCATCCTCGAACAGCGCCGCGAGGGTGCGGTAATACATGTCGGGATCGACAAGCCCCTGTGCGGTCAGATCGAGCGGATTGCTAACCGGGACGAACTCGGGCAGCGCCGCGCGCAAAGCAGGCGCATTGTTGTCATCGAGGGTCGGCAGCGCCAGCTCCAGCTCTTCGGCGAGGTCCAGCGTCAGCGCCTTGAGCGCACCGGATTCGCCAAGCACGGCGGTACCGCCACTCGGCAGCGCCGGGCAACGCGCCGCGATCTCGGTGATGTCGCCCAGCTCTTCCAGCGTCTCGGCGACGACGACCCCTGCCCGCTCCACCTTGGCGCGCATGAGCTTGTAGTCGCCAGCCATCGCGCCGGTGTGCGTGGCAGCGGACTCGCGCGCCGCGCTGCTCTTGCCCGGGTGCAGCAAGGCAACGAGCTTGCCGGCGGCACGGGCCTTGTCCATCAGTGCCAGGAAGCGGGCGGGATCGCGGAACTGCTCGACGATCATCGCGATGATGCGCGTCTTCTCGTCGGCGATCATGAACTCGACATAATCCTCGACGCCGCTGCCGGCCTCATTGCCGGTGGAGACCGAGTAAGTGAGGTCGAGCGTGCGGCTCTCCAGCATCACCGCGAGCACGGCCGCCATGGCGCCGCTCTGCGAGACGATTCCGACGCCACCCGGGCTGGGCGCCTTGATGTCGGTATCGATGAAGGTGAGCGGAATGCGGTCCAGATAGTTCACCGAACCCAGGCAATTCGGCCCCTCGACCACGAGGCCGGCCTCGCGCGCAATGCGCCCGATTTCCTGCTGGTCGGCCATGCCCTGCTCGCCGCCCTCGGCGAAGCCTGCCGCAAAGATGATGGCGGCGCCGGCCTTGCGCGCGGCAAGCTGGCGCATCGTATCGAGCACGGCGACGCGGGGAATGGCGAGGATCGCGCAATCCACGCCCTCGGGCAGCGCCTCGACGCTGGGCACCGCAGGGCGACCGCTGATCGTTTCACGCTTGGGATTGACGAGATGGATGTCACCGGAAAAGTCGTTCCGAACGAGATTGGCCAGAACGCTGGCACCGAGCGAACCCGGCGTCTCGGATGCCCCGACGATCGCAATGGACCGCGGACGCAGCAACCGATTGATGTCACGCGTTCCCGCCTGCGGGCGCTCTCCGGCCTCAACCGTCATAACTCAACTCTCCTTCGCGAAACCAGCTCGTGGCAATCAGACCTTTCGCCCCGGAGGCGGATGCAGCCGGGGCGAAGGATAACACACAGGAAAGGGCGGCCCTGCTTGGGCCACCCTTCCGGCAACTCAGACGTCGGTCTTGGTCTTGTCGTAGTGACCCAGGCCCGGCTTGAAGGTCTTGTCGTCGAGGAACTGCTTCATCGCGACATGGCGGCCATCCGACTTGTCGAACCAGTTGAGACCTTCCTGCAGGCGGATCAGATAATCCTCTGCATTGTCGTAGGTCATTTCCTTGACCCGGCGGACGGCGTCCTTGGTGTACTTCACCGTCGCCCAGTTCTTGGCGATCAGCGTCTCGGCTACCTGCTTCACGCGGGCCTTGAGTTGGTCGACCGGCATCGACTCGTTGACGAGATTGTAGAGGGCTGCTTCCTGACCGGAGAGGTTCTCCCCCATCATGGCGTGATACATGGCGACGCGCATCGGCATCAGGTCCACGGCCACCTTGGTGGCGCCACCGCCGGGGAGGATGCCCCAGTTGACTTCCGACAGGCCGAACTGCGCTTCGTCAGCCGCAAAGGCGAGATCGCAGGCGAACAGCGGGCCATAAGCGCCGCCGAAGCACCAGCCATGCACCATGGCGATGGTCGGCTTCTGGAACCAGCGCAGACGCTCCCACCAGGTATAGGCTTCACGCTGTGCCTTGCGCGTGCCGGCCAGGCCCTGCGCCTCGGTCTCGCGGAAATATTCCTTGAGGTCCATGCCGGCGCACCAGGCGGGGCCTTCGCCACCCAGAACCACAACGCCGACATCGTCCCGGAATTCGAGATCCGTCAGAACCTTGAGCATCTGGCGGTTCAACTTGGGGCTCTGCGCGTTCCGCTTGGCAGGACGGTTATAATAGACCCATGCGATATTATTCTCGATCTCGACCCGAACGGTATCCTCTTCCCGCTCGACGGACGTATTTTCCTCAGCCATTTGATTTCCCTTCAAGGCAATTTATGCTATGCGCCATAGCATTATCGACCATGGCTCACAAGGGGCTGGCGACTGGTTTTCATCCGGGGGCATGATGGCAAGGGACCAGAGGCAGGGACGCGACAAGGCGCTGGATTCACCGGCTGAACCCCCGGTCGCGACCATGCTCGCGAGCCCGCTCGACGGGACGCTCGGCTATCGGCTGCGCCGCGCTTCCATGGCGATGATGGGCGATGTCATCGCCGCACTGCGCGCCATTGACCTAAGCGTCGGCGAGGCCTCCTTGCTGATTCTCGTCGGCCATAATCCGGGTTGCCGGCAGAGCGATGTCGGGCGGGCGCTGGCGATCAAGCGCGCCAACCTGACGCCACTCATCGGCCGGCTCAAAGCTCGCGATCTCATCAGCGATGCGCCCATTGACGGGCGATCCCTGAGCCTGACGCTCACGCCGCAGGGGGAAGCCCTGCAGCGCGAAGCGATGAAGCGGGTGAAGGCGAGCAATCGCAAGTTCCAAAAACGCCTGACCATCGAGGAAAAGGCGCTGCTCGCCGCGCTGGAAGCGTTGGGCTGAGCGGGGCTACGGCCCCTCCCCTCCCGGGCATCAACCTATCGCGGCTTCGCCCTTCACCGTCACCGGAATGCGCAGATAGCGCACGCCATTGGCCTCCGCCTTCGGGAAGCGCCCAGCGCGGATGTTGACCTGGATCGAGGGCAGCAACAGGCGCGGCGCGGACAATCCGGCGTCCCGCTTGGTGCGCATCGCCACAAAGTCCTCCTCGCTGACATCATCGCGCACATGCACGCTGTTTTTCCGCTGCTGGCCGACGGTGCTCTCCCAGCGATAATCATCCCGCCCCGGCGCCTTATAATCATGGCACATGAACAGGCGGGTCTCGTCCGGCAGGCTCAGCAGGCGGCGGATCGAGCGGTAGAGGGTGCGGGCATCGCCGCCGGGGAAGTCGGCCCGCGCGGTCCCATAATCCGGCATGAACAGCGTATCACCCACGAAAACCGCATCGCCGATCCGGTAGGCGATGTCCGCCGGGGTGTGACCCGGAAGATGCAGCACCTCGACCTCCAGCGATCCGATCGAGAACCGCTCGCCATTGGCGAACAGGCAATCGAAATCCGAGCCGTCGGTCTGCAAATCGTCCAGCGCGAAGACCGGGCGGAAGATCTTTTGAACGTCCCGGATGTGCTCGCCAATGCCGATCTTCGCGCCCGTCTTCGCCTTGAAGAAGGGCGCGGCGGATAGGTGATCGGCATGGGCATGGGTTTCCAGCACCATGGCAATCGACCAGTTCTGAGCCTTGGCGCGGGCAAGAATGCGCTCGGCTGAGCCTGTGTCGACCTCGCCGCTGGCTGGATCGAAATCCAGCACCGGATCGACCACCGCCGCGATGTGCGTCTGAGGATCGACCACCAGATAGCTCACCGTGTTGGTGGGCTCGTCAAAAAATGCCTCAATGATGGGTTGGGTCATAAGGGCCTCCGTTCGATGCTTGACAATATAGAAGCGCCTTCTACATTAGCAATATCTAATTTAGAGGATACTGATGTTAAAAGCTGCCATGGATCTTGACATGCTCGAGGCGCGCGCCGGAGAGGTTGCGCAGGTGCTGAAGGAGTTGAGCAACGGGCGTCGCCTGATGCTGCTGTGCAAGCTCGTCGAACATGGCGAGCGCATGGTGGGCGATCTGGCGGACGATGTCGGCCTCTCTCAATCGGCCCTGTCGCAGCATCTCGCCCGGCTCCGCGAGGAAGGCCTCGTGACCTCCCGCCGCGAGAGCCAGACCATCTGGTACAGGATCGCCGATCCCCGGATCGAGACCCTGCTTGCCACGCTCTATCAACTCTATTGCACAGGGGACTGACCCCATGACGATCCAGACACTCTCCCCCGCCGACGCCAAGCGCCTCATTGAGGGTGGCGCCAAGCTCATCGATATCCGCGCGGCGGACGAACATGCCCGCGAGCGCATTCCGGGCGCCGTCAACGTGCCGCTGGAGCGCATCGACACGGTCGACGCCGGCAACAATGCCATCGTGTTTCACTGCCGCTCCGGCATGCGGACACAGGCCAATGCCGACCGGCTGGCCGCAGCCAGTGATGCCCCCTGCTTCATTCTGGAAGGCGGCATCGACGCCTGGCGCAAGGCCGGGCTGGATGTGCACATCGACAGCGGGCAGCCGCTCGAGATCATGCGGCAGGTGCAACTGACTGCCGGCGGGCTGGTGCTCATCGGTGTGCTGCTCGGCTTCCTCGTCGCGCCGGGGTTCTTCGGCCTTTCCGCCTTTGTCGGCGCGGGCTTGATGTTCGCGGGGGCGACCGGTTGGTGCGGCATGGCGACGCTGCTCCAGCGCATGCCCTGGAACCGTCGCAAGGCGGCCTGAGGCCATGACGACCGCGCAGATCCTCCTCGCGCTCCTCTCGGGCGGCATTATCGGCATCGTACTCGGAATGGTGGGCGGCGGCGGATCGATCCTTGCCGTGCCGCTGCTCGTCTATGTCGTCGGGATTGGATCGACCCATGGCGCGATTGCAACGGCAGCCGTAGCGGTCGCGGCCAATGCGGCAACGGGGCTTGCGGGCCATGCGCGGGCCGGGCGGGTCAAATGGCCCTGCGCGCTGGTGTTCGCGGCGTCGGGCGTCGTGGCGGCAGCGCTGGGGGCGGAGATCGGGAAGGCGGTGGACGGCCGGCGGCTGCTCGCGCTGTTCGGCCTGCTGATGATCGGCGTCGGTATCGCGATGCTGCGCAGGCGCAAGGGCGTTGACGATCCCGACGTGCGCCTCACCCGCCAGTCCGCCGGGCGGCTGCTGCCGCGGCTGATCCCCATGGGCGCCGGCGTGGGTCTGGCGGCGGGGTTCTTCGGGATTGGTGGCGGGTTTCTGATCGTCCCGGCGCTCATCGCGGCGACGGCCATGCCCTTCGCCACGGCCGTCGGTACCTCGCTGGTGGTGGTGACGGCATTGGGACTAACCACTGCGACATCCTATGCGCTGTCCGGCTATGTCGACTGGCCGCTGACGGCGCTGCTGATCGCCGGCGGTGCTGCGGGCTCGGTGCTGGGGATGCGCGCGGGGTCGGCGCTTGCTGCGCACAAAAAGCTGCTCGAGCAGGGCTTTGCGATGCTGGTGATCGGCGTCGGCGGCTATGTGGTCTGGACCGCCCTCTAGCCCCATCCGCCGGCGCTAGGCCGTGCGGGTCATCATGCTTGCGATGGGGAGAAATGGCGCGCCCGGAACGATTCGAACGTCCGACCCTCAGATTCGTAGTCTGATGCTCTATCCAGCTGAGCTACGGGCGCTTGCCAATCTCACGGTGCCGGTTGGCCGCCGTGGGAGAGGCGCAGATAGTCGGGGGCGCCGTCCGTGGCAACCCCCTTTTTTGCATTCTTTTTGTCCTTTCAACCGCGCGCGGCGAGTGCCGCCTGTGCGGCCGCCAGACGGGCGATCGGCACGCGGTAGGGCGAGGCGCTGACATAATCGAGGCCCGCCTTTTCGCAGAAGGCGATGGAGGCCGGATCGCCGCCGTGCTCGCCGCAAATGCCAAGCTTGATGGCCGGGCGCGTCGCCCTGCCCCGCTCCACGGCGATCTCGATCAGCTCACCCACGCCTTCGACATCGAGGCTCACGAACGGGTCGCGCGCGAAGATGCCCTTGTCGACATATTGGGTAAGGAACCGCCCGGCGTCGTCCCGGCTGATGCCGATGGTCGTCTGCGTCAGATCGTTGGTGCCGAAGGAGAAGAACTCGCCGGCCTCGGCAATCTCGCCGGCCTTGAGCGCGGCGCGCGGCAGTTCGATCATGGTGCCGACGAGATACTCGACCGAGGCGCCGCGCTCTGCGAACACGGCCTTGGCGGTCTTGTCGACGATGTCCTTCATCAGCTCCAGCTCGCGCTTGGTGGCGACGAGGGGAATCATGACCTCGGGGATCGGCGCGTCACCGCTGGCCTTGGCGACATCCAGCGCTGCCTCGAAGATGGCGCGGGCCTGCATCTCGTAGATCTCGGGATAGGTGACGCCCAGACGACAGCCGCGATGGCCGAGCATCGGGTTGAACTCGTGCAGTTCGGCCGCGCGACGCTTGAGCAGATCGACACTCACCCCGGCAGCCTCGGCCACGTCGGCAAAATCGACATCCTCATGCGGCAGGAACTCGTGCAGCGGCGGATCGAGCAGGCGAATCGTGACCGGCAGACCGGCCATCTCGGTGAAAATCTCGGTGAAGTCGGCGCGCTGCTCGGGGAGCAGCTTGGCCAGCGCCTCGCGTCGGCCTGCCTCTGTCTCGGCCAGGATCATCTGGCGCACGGCGGTAATCCGCGCGGCATCGAAGAACATATGCTCGGTGCGGCACAGGCCCACGCCTTCCGCGCCGAACTCGCGGGCGGTGCGGCAATCTTGCGGCGTCTCGGCATTGGCGCGCACCTTGAGGCGGCGCACCTGATCGGCCCACTCCATCAGCGTGCCGAAATCGCCGGCCAGCTCGGGCTGCACGGTCGGCACTTCACCGGCCATCACTTCGCCGGTCGCGCCGTCGATAGTGATGATCTCCCGCTCCTTGAGCAGGCGGTCGCCGATCCGCATCAGCTTGCCGGCGGTATCGATGGAAATGCTGCCTGCGCCAGACACGCAGGGGCGGCCCATGCCACGCGCCACCACGGCGGCGTGGCTGGTCATGCCACCGCGCGCGGTGAGAATGCCCTTGGCCGCGTGCATCCCGTGAATATCCTCCGGGCTGGTCTCGATGCGCACGAGGATGACCGCCTCGCCCAGCTCATTCAGCCGCTCGGCGGTCTCGGCATCGAACACCACCTGACCGGAGGCCGCCCCGGGCGAGGCCGGCAGGCCCTTGGTCAACACATCGCGCGGCGCCTGCGGATCGAGCGTCGGGTGCAGCAGCTGGTCGAGCGCGGCGGCATCGACGCGCGCCACGGCTTCCTCATTGGTAATCAGCCCTTCCGTGGCCATGTCCACCGCGATCTTGAGCGCGGCCTTGGCGGTGCGCTTGCCCGATCGGGTCTGCAGCATCCACAGCTTGCCCTGCTGCACGGTGAACTCGATATCCTGCATGTCGCGATAATGCGTCTCGAGGATTTGGAAGACCTTGGCCAGCTCGGCATAGGTCTCCGGCATGGATTCCTCCATGCTGAGCGGCTTGGCCCCGGCCCGCTCCCGCGCGGCCTTGGTCAGATATTGCGGCGTGCGGATGCCGGCGACGACATCCTCGCCCTGCGCATTGATGAGGTATTCGCCATAATAAGCGTTCTCGCCGGTCGCGGGATCCCGCGTGAAGGCGACGCCGGTGGCGGACGTTTCGCCCATATTGCCGAACACCATGGCCTGCACGTTGACCGCCGTGCCCCAGTCGCCCGGAATATTGTTGAGGCGACGATAGACCTTGGCGCGGTCCGCCTGCCAACTGCCGAACACGGCGCCCACGGCACCCCAGAGCTGTTCATGCACATCCTGCGGGAACGGCTTGCCCCAGAGTTGCTGCACCAGCGCCTTATATTCGGCGACCAGCGCCTGCCAGTCCTCCGCGCTCAGCTCGGTATCGAGGAAGGCGCCCTTGTCTTCCTTGGCGATCTCCAGCGCTTCCTCGAACTTGCCGTGATCGAGGCCGAGCACCACGTCCGAATACATCTGGATGAAGCGGCGATAGCTGTCCCACGCGAAGCGCGCGTCGCCGGAGACGGTGGCGAGGCCTTCCACGGTTTCATCGTTGAGGCCGAGGTTGAGCACCGTGTCCATCATGCCCGGCATGGAGACGCGGGCCCCGGAGCGGACGGAGACCAGCAGCGGATCGGCCTTGTCGCCGAAGCGCTTGCCGGTCACGCCCTCGATATGCGCGATGCCTCCAGCGACTTCCGCATTCAGGCTCTCGGGATAGGTCTCGCCATCCTCATAATAGCGCGTGCACATCTCGGTGGTGATGGTGAAGCCCGGCGGCACCGGCAGGCCGATTGCGGCCATGCCATCCAGATTGGCGCCCTTGCCGCCAAGCAGGTTCTTGTCGCCCTTGCCGCCATCATCGACGCCACCACCGAAACGGTACACATATTTCGTCATTCAGACACTCCACCTGCATTGGAATGCGCGCGCAAGCAGCCGTTATGGTCTCGCCGCCGACGCGCGATTATTGCTCGCGAACCTAACCTTCGATTTTCGAGAAGTCGGCGACTTTGTGCACCGCAGCGCGAATACGGGTCAACAGACTTAACCGTGATTGGCGCTTGACCGGATCGGCATCGTTCACCGTCACCGTCTCGAAAAACGCATCGATGGGCGCGCGAAGCGTAGCCAGCGCGGCCATGGCGCTCTCGAAATCCTCCGCCTCGATCGCGGCCTGCGCGCGCGGCTCGGCCTCGTCGAGCGCGCTCACCAGTGCCGCCTCGGCGGGCTCCAGCGCGTAACCGGGCTCAGCCGCGAACTGTGCCTCATGCGCGCGCATGGCGTCGGCCATTTCCGGATCGGTCAGCGCTTCGCCGGGGTCTTCCTCGCCAAGCTGGCTCTGTGGCTTGCCACCCTCGGGCTGCTCCTTCTTGAGGATATTGGCCGCACGCTTGTAGCCGGCGAGGAGATTCTTGCCGTCCTCGGTGCTGACGAAGGATTGCAGCGCATGGACGCGGGCGAGCAGGCGAACGAGATCGTCCTCGCCGCCGAGCGCGAACACAGCGTCGATGAGGTCGTGGCGGACGCCGGCCTCCCGCTGCTGGACCTTGAGGCGGTCGGCGAAGAAGTCGAGAACTCCGTTCACCGTAGGGCGAACACGTTGAATAACGAGGCGATCCTTCGCTTCGTCGGACAAAACTGTATTTAACACCGCGCTTGCGGTGTCCGACCAATCATTTTCGTTCGCTGACAACCCGGCCGCTCCACGAGCAAGCATCAGCTGGTTAACTGCTGCTGCCGCTTGTGCGCCTTGCAACCGACCAAGATATGCAATGGCCAAAGTTGTAGCTCTCCGAAGAGGCAATTTCAGGTCAGAAGCCTGGACAATTGCCATAACTGACAGAGCAGCGCGTCTCAGCGCAAATGGATCGCGCGAGCCAGTCGGAGGCATCTCTTCATAGAAGAAACCTGCAATCGTATCCAGCTTATCCGCGAGCGACACCGCCACCGTCACCGGCGCAGTCGGAACCTCATCCCCCTGCCCGACCGGCTTGTAATGATCGCGGATGGCATCTGCCACCGCATCCGGCAGACCTTCGGTGCGGGCGTAATAGCCGCCCATCGGGCCCTGCAGTTCGGGGAATTCGCCGACCATTTCGGTGACGAGGTCGGCCTTGCACAGGCGGGCGGCCTGTTCAGCGAGATCGGCCAGTTGCGCTTTGCTGTGCTCCTGCGAAGGCAGGAGCCCAGGGCCAGCCTGGGTGACATCGCCCTGGATTCCTGCCTGCGCAGGAACACCGGGTTGGCTATCGGCGCCGACAATGCCTTCTTCTACCAGCCAGCGGGCGAGCTTCGCCACGCGGTCCACCTTGTCCGCGACGGTGCCCAGCTTCTCGTGGAAGGTGATGCGCGAGAGCTTGCGCGCATGGTCTTCCAGCTTCGTCTTCTTGTCCTGTTCCCAGAAGAAGCGGGCATCGGAGAGACGTGCGGCGAGCACCTTGCCATTGCCCTCGACAATCGCGTTGCCACCATCGCTGGCCTCGATGTTCGCCGTGCAGATGAAGGCGTTGGCGAGCTTGCCAGCACTGTCCCGCAGCACGAAATATTTCTGGTTGATGCGCAGCGTGAGCTGGATGACCTCGGGCGGCACCTCCAGAAACGCGGCATCGAAGCGGCCGAGCAGCGGCACCGGCCATTCGGTCAGCCCGGCATTCTCGGCGACGAGGCCGGCATCGGGGATCAGCTCCAGACCGGCTTGCGTCGCCAGCTCGTTGGCGCGCCGGTCGATGATCGCCTTGCGCTCATCCTGATCGACGATGACGTAGGCCGCACGCAATTGCTCGGCATAGGTCGCGGCGCTCTCGATGGTGATCGCGCCGCTGGAATGGAAGCGGTGGCCGCGCGTCGTCCGCCCGGTCTCAATCCCCTCGATGGCGAAGGGCACCACATCATTGCCGAGCAGCGCGATGATGCCCTGCAGCGGACGCACCCAGCGCAGGCTCTCAGTGGAGAGGCTGGCATCGCCCCAGCGCATCGACTTGGGCCAGGGGAAGGCGCGCACCACCTGCGGGATCGCCTCGGCCAGCACATCGGCCGTGGCGCGGCCAGGCTTCTCGACCGTGGCGAACCACACACCGTCGCGATCCTCAAGCTGCTCCTGCGTGAGGCCGGTCTTGCGCAGGAAGCCCTCCAGCGCCTGCGGCGGGGCCGAGGTGCGCGGGCCTTTGAATTCCTCGCTGACGGCCTGTGTGGAGAGCGGCAGAGCGCGCGCGATCAGGGCGAGACGGCGCGGGGTCACATGGACGGTCAGGCCCTCGGGCTTGAGGCCGGCCTGCGCCATCGCGTCGCTGAACAGCCGGGCGAAATCCTCGCTGGCCTTGGCCTGCATGCGCGCCGGGATTTCCTCGCAGCGCAGCTCGAGAAGGAAGTCAGCGCTCATTGATGCTCTCCGTTCGTGACGGGCGAAGTCGAGACACGCTCGCGCAGCCCTAAACGGTTCTCGACTTCGCTCGAACCGAACGGAGTTGTGGATTGCTTCATCATTCCGCCCATCCGTTATGCGTCATCCAGGCCTCGCAGCTTCCCTTGGCGAGATCGCGCACGCGGCCCATGTAGCTGGCGCGCTCCTGCACGCTGATGACGCCGCGCGCCTGCAGCAGGTTGAAGACATGGCTCGCCTCGATGGCCTGCTCATAGGCTGCGAGCGGCACGCCGGCCGCGATGCTCGCCTTGCACTCTTCCTCACAATCCTTGAACCAGCGGAACAGCTTGTCCGTATCCGCCACCTCGAAGTTCCACTTGGAGAGCTGGCGCTCATTTTCGAGGAACACGTCGCCATAAGTGACGGCGGGCCGATCCCCCACTGCCTCGTTGAACACAAGGTCGTACACGCTGTCGACGCCCTGGATATACATCGCGAGGCGCTCCAGCCCGTAGGTCAGCTCGCCCGCCACCGGCTTGCAGTCGAAGCCGCCCATCTGCTGGAAATAAGTGAACTGCGTCACCTCCATGCCATCGCACCACACTTCCCAGCCCAGACCCCAAGCGCCGAGCGTCGGGCTTTCCCAATCATCCTCGACGAAGCGGATGTCGTGCAGCAGCGGATCGATACCGATCGCCTTGAGCGAGCCGAGATACAGATCCTGCAGATCCGTCGGGCTCGGCTTCATGATCACCTGATATTGGTAATAATGCTGCAGCCGGTTGGGGTTCTCGCCATAGCGCCCGTCCGTCGGCCGGCGCGAGGGCTGCACATAGGCGCAGTTCCACGGGTTCGGCCCCAGGCTGCGCAGCGTGGTCGCGGGGTGGAAGGTGCCCGCCCCGACGCGCATGTCGAAGGGCTGGAGGATCACGCACCCCTGCGCTGCCCAATAGTCATGCAGCGTCAGGATGAGTTGCTGAAAGCTCAGCGGTTTGGAGGCCTTATCCTGCATGGTTCAACCGTTTCACGTCTAAGCTTGAGCGGCTGTGCACCGCCTGTCGGAACGGGCGCGCTTTGGCCCATGGGGCTAACGCGGTCAAGCCGCGCGGTGGCGCCGGGCCGGGCGGGGTTGCGTCCGCGCGCCAACTTGCCCAATGCAGGCGGTGATTTGAGGAGCGCGTGCATGAACTGGAAAACATTGATCCTCGGTTGGGCGCTGCTGCTGCCCCCGGCCCTCACCGGGCCCGCGCTCGCCCAGCAACCCAAGGCGCCGGCCACACCGGCACCCGCTGCGGAGGCGTCCACCGTTCACGCGCGCCCCGCCCTGTGGGTGGTGCGGGACAGGGACACGACGATCTATCTGTTCGGCACCATTCATCTGCTCAAGCCGGGCATCAGCTGGTTCGAGGGACCGGTGCGCAAGGCGTTCGACAAGGCGGATACCGTCGTGCTCGAGGTCATCGATCAGGATCAGGGCGCCACGCGGGAGGCAATCATGCAGCGCGCGGTGGCGCCGGGCCTGCCGCTCTCCAACAAGCTCGATGAGGCGACCCGCACCGCTTATTTCGCCGCGCTGGAGAAATATGGCGTCTCGACCCTGCTGTTCGACCATGTGAAGCCCTGGTTCGCGGCCACGACCCTGACCGTGCTGCCGCTGGATGCCCTCGGCTATTCGCCCGAAAGCGGCGTCGACAAGGCGGTGAAGGCTGCGGCGGTCAACGCGGGCAAGTCCCTGGTCGGGCTGGAGACCTCCAGCGAGCAGATCGGCTTTTTCGACCAGATGCCCGAGGGCGTGCAACTGACGCTGCTCAAGGAGACGCTGGCGGAGCTGCCGACGCTGGCCGAAACCATCGACGGCATGGTCGCCGCGTGGAGCGCTGGCGACGAAGAGCGGCTCGCGGCGCTGATGAACGAGACGACTGAGAGCAGCGAAGAAATCGAGCGCATCCTGCTCACCGACCGCAATGCCCGCTGGGCCGAGTGGATCGCCGCGCGGATGAAGCAGCCCGGCACGGTCTTCATGGCGGTGGGCGCGGGTCATCTGTCGGGAGACCAGAGCGTGCAGGCGATGCTGGGAAAGCACGGTCTGTCCGCCAAGCGAGTGAAATGGCCGCGGTGATGGACGGGGTAGCATAAAGGCTGATCGATGAGTGGGCCGCACCCAGCCTTAGACAAGCGCCGCCTTGCGCCGCTGCTGCTGCTCGCGCTGGCCTCTCTGGCGGCCCTCCTTTGGCTGGGCTGGCGGATCGGCGCGCCGACGCAGCCCGATCCTGCGACGGTCACGGCCCGCCCGGCGCTGTGGCAGGCCAGCAAAGGCGAGGCGCGGCTCTGGCTGTTCGGGACTATCCACGCCGTGCCGCGCGGCGAGGCCTGGCTCTCGCCGGCCATCGCCAAGGCGGCGGACGAAAGCGACCGCTTGTATCTTGAGGTCACCGGGCTTGAAGGCGAGCGCAAAAGCCGGGCGGTGTTCGAGCGGCTGGGGCGGCGCTCTGGCCTGCCGCCTATCGCCGCGCGCCTCTCTCCGGAGGATGCCGAGCGCTATCGGGCGCTGCAGGCGAACCATGGCGCCGCGCTCGATCAGCTGGACGGCTATGAGAGCTGGGCCGCCGCCCTGCTCCTCAACGCTGCGGCTGCCTCCGGACTCTCGCTCACCGCCGCAGAGGCGGGCGAAGCGGTGCTGGAGCAACGCTTCAACAAGGCCTCGCGGCCGGTTCTCGGGCTGGAGACCATCGACCAGCAGTTGGGCCTGTTCGACAGGATGCCGGAGAGCGAGCAACGGCTACTGCTCAGCCAGTCCCTCACGGATGCGGCGCAGGCCCCTGCCCTCTACCGCAGCCTGTTCACCGCCTGGGCGAGCGGCGACGTGGCCCGGCTGGAGCGCGAGTTCATCGCCCCGTTCGCGCGCGCGCCGGCTCTGCGCGCAAGGCTGATCGACGGGCGCAATGAGCGCTGGGCGCGGCATCTCGATGCGGCCATGACGGCCCAACCCGGCACCGCTTTCGTCGCGGTCGGCGCCGGGCATCTGGTCGGCGATGCCAGCCTGCAGGCCCGCCTTGCCGCGCGCGGATGGCGGATCGGCCGCGTGCAATGAACGCGCGTTCGGTCGCTTCGCTTGCTTTCCCCGCAATTTGCCGCTAAGCGCCCCGGCTTCCGTCATGGTCATCCCTGGAGGCGTGACGGAGATTCTAGCACTAAGCTTCTGGAGACACGCACATGAGCGATACGCTTACGCTGTCGGCCGAGGCACGCGATCGGGCAGGCAAGGGAGCCTCCCGCGCTCTCCGCCGTGAGGGCCGCGTTCCCGCCGTCATTTATGGCAATAATGAAGAGCCGCAGTCGATTCACGTTGAGGAAAAGATCCTCAACAAGCTGCTCGGCACGGGCCATTTCTTCAATTCGGTCGTCATGGTCGAAGTGGGCGGCAAGAAGGTCCGCACGCTCCCCAAGGACGTGGCGTTCCATCCGGTGACGGATCGTCCGCTCCATGCCGACTTCCTGCGTGTTTCCGAACACGCCCAGGTGCATGTGAATGTGCCCGTGGTGTTCGAGAACGAAGAGGCCGCTCCCGGTCTCAAGCGCGGTGGCGTGCTCAACGTCGTCCGTCACGAGCTGGAAATGATCGTGGATGCCGCCGAGATTCCGGACAGCATCACGGTTGACCTCACTGGCTTCGATGTGGGCGATTCGATCCACATCAGCGCGGTGAAGCTGCCCAAGGGCGCCGAGCCGGCGATCACCGATCGCGATTTCACCATTGCCACCATCGTTGCTCCGTCCGCGCTCAAGTCGAGCGAAGGCGACACGACGAAGGACGGCGAAGAGGCCGGCGAGGCGTAAGCCTCTCCGCGCGGGGGGAGCGCATCTGTGCAACTCTGGGTTGGCCTCGGCAATCCCGGATCGCAATATGCGCTCCACCGCCACAATGTCGGCTTCATGGCGCTGGACGTCATCGCCGCAGACTACGGCTTTTCGCCGTGGAAGAAGCAGTTTCAGGGCCTCGTTTCCGAAGGCCGCATCGGCCCGGACAAGGTGCTGCTGCTCAAGCCCCAGACATTCATGAATAAAAGCGGCCAGTCTATCCGTGCCGCCTGTGATTTCTATAAGCTCGGTGTCGAGGACGTGACCGTCTTCCACGACGAGCTCGATCTTGCGCCGATGAAGATGAAGGTGAAGCGCGGCGGCGGCACTGCCGGCCATAACGGCCTGCGCTCCACTGACGCGCATCTGGGCAAGGAGTTTCGCCGCGTGCGCATCGGCATCGGCCATCCCGGCGACAAGAACCGCGTGACCGGCTATGTGCTTGGCAATTATGCCAAGATCGAGATCGATCCGCTGGCCGACCTGCTCGGCGCCATGTCCCGCGAGGCGGAATGGCTGGCTGCGGGCGACGATGTGCGCTTCATGAACGAGGTTGCGCGCCGCCTGCAGGAGTGACAGCAGGCACGAGCGCCGTTAACGGCTGCCGCCATCCTGCGCCTGCGCGGCGCGATAGGCCGCAAGGCGGGCACGCCAAGGCGCCAGCGTCTGTTGCGGCACGTCCGGCCGGGCCATGGCCGGTTTTCCCGCCCGCAACCGCGCCCGATCGGCCTCGGGCGGATCGACCCGGCGCACCCGCACCTGCACCGTGCCCTGCTGCCTGATCCCAAGCAATTCCGCTGCCCCTTGCGACAGGTCGATGATCCGGTTCCTGGCAAAGGGCCCGCGATCGTTGACGCGCACGAGGATCGTCCGGCCCGTGTCCAGCGCCGTTACCTCGACATAGCTAGGCAGCGGCAAGGTGGTGTGCGCAGCGGAAATGCCGTGCTTCACAAAGCGCTCGCCATTGGCGGTCTGGTTGCCGGACTCGCCGCCGTACCAGCTCGCATCACCCAGCATGTCCAGCGTGCGATCATCGGTCGGCGTGTAGGTGACGCCGCGCACCACATAAGGCGGGCCAATGCGCACCGGCGTATCACTGACCGGACGGAATTTGGTGCTGCTGGCGCATCCGGCGAGGGCCGGCACCGCGAGGAGAGCGAGCCAGACAGAGCGCCCCGGCAAGGCACGCGGCATGGAAGGGCGGATCGCAAGCATCGCCTCCCTCCTAACCCACTGCGCCGCCACGGTGAAGAGATGAGTCGCCTGCTAGGGTGCGTGAGCCAATTCGCTGCTTTCGCGCAATGTCGGCCATCCGGCATGGTCGTCGCGAAGCAGCTATTCCGGACACGACGACATTGCGGAAACTCTCACGGTGTGGAAGAATAAGCCAGAGGCGGAAAGGACGGCTGTTGCTTGGGACCGGAAACACCTCTTTTAAGCGACTAGGTGCGAAGACAATTGCTCTGGTGCATGATATTGACGGCGAATTATCTGATCTTAGGAAAGGCGACTTGGTCGTTGATCTTCGTAGGTGGCTGGGGCGCACTCTACTTTGCGGCAAAGCTAACGCAGGCGGTCTGGACGGAGCGACTATGAGTCGCGCTCGACTTGAAAGCTGCCAGGCTACTTTCCACGCCAAGTTTGCGGTTCGCCGATCCTCGTTCGGCGCTCTATAGCCCTCACGGCAGTTGTCCGCCCCTCTGCCATAAAAGCTGACTTTCCGTACACGATGAGATTGCGGACGTTCCATAGCGTACGACCGGGCGGCAGAATTTGGCCGGTAGCGGAATGTCGCTTCACCAGCGAGTAACCTGAGATAGCTACCTGCAGTCGATCATGATAGCTGACCGCGAGTGGTCGCTAGCTGAAACCCTATCTTAGTGTGCCTCATCCCCAATATTTCTTCCCCAAAAGCATGATGCTCCAAGTGATCGCGTCGCAGAGTGACCGGCATCCTTTCAATCTGATTCACATGGTCCACAATGGAGCATCAGCACTTGCGATCACTTGATTCCCCTATCCTAGGTATTTAGGGGCCTGAGGCCAGACGGGGGAAATTTGGTGAAGAAATCTTGGATACTGCCGTTATTGTCGTTGGTGTCGGCCTGCGGCGGTAGTGACACAGGAAGTACGGGAACATCCCCAACGACGATTGGGACGCCCCCTACAACAATCACTCCGCCCACCATGACGCCGTCCCCAACCTATGCAAAAGTGTACAACTTTGCGAACGGGTTCATCATCAATTCGATCATGGCAGAAAGTTCGTATCGCAAGGCTTTCGACAGCAGTCTGAAGCTCATCTACGACACTGCCACTCCGGCCACGGCATCGATTTGGCCGACCAGAAGCGCGGCACAGATAAATCTTCAGGCATCACCCTTGCTAATCAATTTGATCTCCGGCAGCGATCACCGCGTCTTCTCTGAAAATATAAACGTCTTTCGGAACAGCCAGCTGACAGTTTCGAATATCGACAATTCAGGCCCCTCCTCCGTTGGCGCCTTTTTTGCGCTCTTCAATGCGTTTGACAGCACGATAAACCAGACATCCTATGTTGGCTTTTCCCATTTGCTTCTGACGAATGGCGCGAATTCCTCCACCCGGACGCCCTTCACTCAGACACAGAAATATTTCCTGTTCGGAAGTCATACGGTGATCGACGATCTCCCGAAGTCAGGCACCCTCACCTACAAAGTGCAGATAACTGGCTCAACCCCCACCTATAATACAGTAGAGGGTTTCTGGGGTGATAGCAGCGTCACGCTAAATTTCGACACGAACCAGCTGCGCGGCTCGCTCGTTGCCCACTATCCCAATGACGAAAATGGCGTGTCGAACGTCATTGCCACCCTCAATTTCATCGGAACCTTCGATCCAGCTAACAATGAGATAACGGGCAACATAACGAGCAGTGACAGCAGCTTTCGCGGCACGCTCAAAGGATCGCTTTTCGGCCCTAGGGGAATTGAGATAGGATTTCTCTATGCGATCCAATCAGACCTAGGCGGAGTGGTGGGCGGAGTCGCGGGCCTCCAGCGCTGACCGGATCGCAGAAACTATCGACGCTCGCCGAGCAGCCGACGCTGTCAAAATCAGCTTATGCGGATCATCTCTGCCATCGGACGAAAGCGTCTGGTATCGGGTTCACGGATTTCTGGTCGCCGTGTCTGAAAATGGCGCGAAGGGGACGGAGCGAAGCGCGTTGGGCTGCGTCCGCTCACCACGCCAAATCAGATGTACAGACCTCCCTGGACTCTTTCCGAAACCGGACGTCACCTGCCCACTGAATTTGCCCACGCCGCTTAGCCCTTCGTCACCCGCGTGCGCGCGAACGACGGAGTTTGGGCTCTGAGCTTTCTACTTCCCATTTAGCCCGCCCCCCTCACATCCTTTAAGTCACAGAACTGACTTGCAATCTTCATCCCCGTGCCATCGCCTCGCAATCATCATGTCATGCACCTCTGCGATCAGGCCCCGCCTGAGCGGCGAATGCACCTTCCGCGAGCCGTGGCGGAACCAAATCAGGGGAAATCATGTCACATCTTACCGACGAAGCCCGCGCGCCCTACCGGACCGCGATGTCTAACGAGGCCAATCCCAACAGTCTGGAAGCCATTGTCGAGGCCAATCCCTCGCGCCGCACGATCATCAAGAACGGGCTGTTCGGCCTGTCGATCTTCCCGGTCGCGGCGATGCTCTCGGCCTGCGGGGAGGACAAGGACGGGATGGTGACCATTCCCAATCCCACGCCGACACCCAGTCCGACGCCGACTCCCACGCCCACGCCGGCGGTCAGCTACGCCATCGAGTTCACGTCGGTGGCCGCCAATCAGGATGACAAGGTCACCGTGCCGGCCGGCTATGACGTGAAGGTCCTGCTGAAGGCGGGCGATGCCATCGAGACCGGCGTCACCGGCTATGCCGGCAGCTTCCCGACGCCTGCGACGGCGGAGAAATGGGCCGGCGGCAATCATGACGGCATGGAATATTTCGAGCTGTCGGGCGTCGACCCCAACAAGGGCGGCCTGCTGGCGATCAACTTTGAATATCCCGATTTCAACATTCTGATGAACGGCAATTACGATGCCGCCACCGCCACCGCCGACCAGAAGGCGCTCGCCCTCTCGGCTGTGGGCATCGGGGTGGTGGAAGTCGCCAAAGGCAGCGATGGCAACTGGGCGGTGAAGGCCGGCTCGCAATATAACAAGCGCTATACCGGCAACTCCAATTATCGCGCGGGTGGCCCCGCCGCCGGGCTGCTCTCCGGCACGATCAAGGGCATGCTCAACAATTGTTCGAGCGGCCGCACGCCTTGGGGCACCTACCTCACCTGCGAGGAAACGACGGACAATTATCTCGATCCCATACGCCCCGAGCGGGATTATGGCTGGGTGGTCGAGATCGACCCGCTGCAGGAGCTGGCTCCGGCGACCAAGCGGACCGCCATGGGCCGGTTCAGCCATGAGAATGTCGCTCACCTCACCAACAGCGATCGCCGCGTCGCCTTCTACATGGGCGATGATTCGACGCCGGGCTGCATCTACAAGTTTGTGCCGGATCAGGCCTACAGCACCACCAACCGGGCGGCGAACAGCAACCTGCTCGACTATGGCACACTCTATGTAGCCAAGTTCAATGCGGACGGCTCGGGCGAGTGGAAAGCGCTGGTGCAGGGCCAGAACGGCCTTGTCGCCAATGCGTCCGATCCCGGCGATGTCAGCCAGTTCACGACGGCCCCTGCGCCGACGCCGGTGAGCTTCAACAGCCAGGCCGACGTGCTGATCAATTGCGCCTCGGCCGCGCGGGTTGCCGGTGGTACCGTGATGGATCGGCCGGAGTGGATCACGGTTTCGCCGGACGGCAAGGCGATCTTCGTGACGCTGACCAACAACAGCGGCCGCAAGGTGACGGATGCGGCGAACCCGCGCGTCACCAACCGCCACGGCCATATCCTCAAGTTCCGCGAGAGTGGCGATTCTCCGCTGGCGACCGGCTTCACCTGGGAGCTTTTCCTGCTGGCCGGCGACCCCGGTTATGCAGCCGGCGGAACCAATCTGGTCGGCAATATCAATGGCGACACCTTCTCCAGCCCCGATGGCATCCGCATCGATCCGCAGGGGCGCCTGTGGGTGCAGACAGACCATAGCGTGCCGGGCACATCGGGCGCGAGCGGCGTCACCATCGAGCAGGTCGTGGGCCACAATGCGATGTTCTACATCGACCAGACCAGCAAGAAGAGCAAACGCTTCCTCGTCGGCCCGACGGGCTGCGAGATTACCGGCCTGGCCTATACGCCGGATCTCAAGACCTTCTTCGTGAACATCCAGCACCCGACCGGCAACTGGCCGATCGCCGGCGAGCAGCCGCGCTCCTCGACCGTCGTCATCACCCGGACGGACGGCAAGCCCGTCGGCGCCTGACCGGTTCACGATCCGACCATGCATCGCCGCCGCGCCCACCCCGGCGCGGCGGTTTTCTTGTTGGGCGCTACGGTCGAGACGGCTGGCCATGGCAGCGACAGGGCGCTAAGGGGCCAGATCACGTGCTTCCAGATCGAACGGACAGATTTCCATGGGTTTCAAATGCGGGATCGTCGGCCTGCCCAATGTCGGCAAGTCGACTCTCTTCAATGCGCTGACCGAGACGCAGGCCGCGCAGGCTGCCAATTATCCCTTCTGCACCATCGAGCCGAATGTCGGCCAGGTCTCGGTGCCGGACGCGCGGCTCGACAAGCTCGCGGCGATTGCCGGCAGCCAGAAGATCATCCCGACCCAGCTGGCCTTTGTGGATATCGCGGGCTTGGTGCGCGGCGCCTCCAAGGGCGAGGGCTTGGGCAACCAGTTCCTCGGCAACATCCGCGAAGTGGACGCCATCGTGCATGTGCTGCGCTGCTTCGAGAATGACGACATTCAGCATGTCGACAATCGCGTCGATCCCATTGCCGATGCCGAGACAGTCGAGACCGAGCTGATGCTCTCCGACCTTGAAAGCTTGGAAAAGCGCGTGCCCGCCTTTGCCAAGAAGGCGACCGGCGGCGACAAGGAAGCCAAGATTGCCGCCGCCGTGCTCGGGCGCGCGCTCGATCTGCTGCGCGAGGGCAAGCCCGCGCGACTCGTCGATATCAATGACGAGGAGGAAGCGCGCATCTTCCAGCAGGCGCAGCTGCTGACCTCCAAGCCCGTGCTCTATGTGTGCAATGTCGAGGAAGAGAGCGCGGCCGAGGGCAATGCCTTCAGCGCCCGCGTGTTCGAGAAAGCCAAGGCCGAGGGCGCGCAGGCCGTGGTGGTCTCCGCCGCGATCGAAGCCGATCTCGTCACGATGCCGATCGAGGATCGCGCCGAGTTTCTGGAGGCCATGGGCCTGGAGGAAGCCGGGCTGGCCCGCGTGATCCGCGCCGGCTACGATCTGCTGCACCTCATCACCTTCTTCACCGTCGGCCCCAAGGAAGCGCGTGCCTGGACGGTCCATCGCGGCGCCAGCGCGCCGGAAGCAGCGGGCGAAATCCACAGCGATTTCCAGAAGGGCTTCATCCGCGCCGAAACCGTCGCCTTCGACGATTTCATCTCGCTTGGCGGCGAGGCGAAGGCGCGCGAGGCCGGCAAGCTGCGCGCCGAAGGCAAAGCCTATGTGGTGCAGGACGGCGACGTGATGCACTTCCTTCACAGCTAGATCGGTGCGATAACCTCGCCATCATGCCGTTGCCCCGCCGACTACTCTGCGCGCTGCTGACGCTGCTGCTGGCTCTGCCGGCCATGCAGGCCAGCGCATGCGCGCCGGGGAGCGAGGGGACGGGGGTAGCGCACCATGCGAGCGCCGAGGCTGCCGCGCCGCATGGCGACCACGCTGCCCATAGCGGCCATGCGCCGTCCGCCCCGGATGGCTCCAAGCCGGTGGTGGCGCATCATGATTGCATCGGCTGCGTCGCGCCGATCGACAGCCGGACCTATCGGCCGGTCGATCGACTGTCCTTGCTGCCGGGCAAGGCGAACTGGTCCCCCAACCCTGCCCGCCTGACCGACTGGCTGGGCTCGCCCGATACGCCCCCTCCCCGACAGGTCCTCTGAACGCTTTTCCCAAACAGCTTCAGACAGGACTTTTTTATCATGAGTTTTCGATTGAATGTGGCTGCGAGCCTGCTCGCGGCAGCCTCGCCCGTTGCCCTCTTCGCGCAGGCGCCGATGGCCGGCCATGACCATGCAGGACACCAGAGCGCCAGCCCGGAGACACCGCCTGCCGAAAATGCCGGCGAGACGATGGACCATTCGACCATGGATCATGGCGCGATGGATCATGCCAGCATGGATTCTGGCATGGATCACGCCCAGCACAATGGCGAAACACCCGCCTTGGCGCCGAACCACGTCCACCCCACCGACACCGCCCTCCCTTATGTCGATGGCTCCGGCACGGCGCGGCTCCCGGCAGCACAAGGCCCGATGAGCGGCCTTCATGCGATGAGCGGCGACTGGATGTTGATGGCGCACGGCAATGTCCAGCTCAATTACACCGACCACAAGAGGCCGCGCGGCGACGATCTGGTCTACGCCACCTCCATGCTGATGCTGGCGGCGGAGCGGGATCTGGGCGGCGCGCGGTTCGCGCTCCGCTCGATGCTCAGCCTTGAGCCCACCATGTCGGCGCGCGGCTACCCCAATCTCTTTGCCACGGGCGAGACGGCGGGCGGCGCGGCGCTGGTCGACCGCCAGCATCCGCACGATCTCTTCATGGAGCTGGCCGCGCGTCTGGACGTGGACATCGCGCCCGGCGCCAGCGTCTTCCTCTACGGCGGACCGGTCGGCGAGCCGGCGCTCGGGCCATCGGCCTTCATGCATCGGGCAAGCGCGCACTATAATCCCGAGCCGCCGATCACCCACCACTGGTTCGATTCCACCCATATCACTTATGGCGTGGTGACTGCGGGCGTCGCCTTGCCACAATGGCAGCTCGAGGGCTCGGCCTTTCGGGGGCGTGAGCCGGATGAGGAGCGCTGGGGGATCGAGACGCCCAAGCTCGATAGCTGGTCGGTGCGGCTGAGCTGGACGCCGACGCCCAACTGGGCGGCGCAGGTCAGCCATGGCTTCCTCAAAAACCCCGAGACGCTTCATGGCGACCAGAACGAGCATCGTACCACGGCAAGCGTCCATTATGCGGACGGCGCCCTCTCGGCGACCGCGGCCTTCTCCGCCAAGAACCGCGACCCCGGCGATACGCTGACCGCCTGGCTCGGCGAGATCACTTACGACCTGACGCCGCGCCATAGCCTGTTCGGCCGGGTGGAAAATGTCGCCAATGATGAGCTGATCCCCGATCATGACGATCCGCTCCACGACGTGCCGTTCCGCATCACCAAGATGCAGGCCGGCTATGCGTGGAACACCCCGATCGGTGACGGCCCGGTCCACCTTGCGCTTGGCGGTAGCGTCAATCTCTACGCCAAGCCGGCGGCGCTGGATGCGGTCTATGGGGATAATCCCTGGGGCTACACGCTGTTCGCGCGGCTTTCCTTGGGGCGCTGACATCAGCCTCCCCTCCTCCTCCTGCTAGGAGGAGGCGGGGGTGGTCGCGATGCCCGAGCATCGCACAGTCAGTGATGAGCCGCGAGGTTGCTGCGCCACCCCAACCCCTTCTCTGAGCCGCAGGCGAGCGAAGCTCAACAGGAGGGGCTAAAAGTAGCCCTTCACGCGTGGCCGATCCAGCCCCGCCATGTGAAGGCGGCGTAGAACAGCGCCACGTCCGCAAAGCCGCCGGCTCTCAAGATTGCTTCGTCTCCTTCAGGCGAGAGGCAGTGGAGGCTGGCGGCGACGGCGGCGCGGGCCTTGGCGGTGTCCGCCGGGTCCGCGCCCATCGCCTTGGGGTAAGCGGCATAGCGGTCCAGCCAGACATTGCGGGTCTCGGCATCCTGCGGGAAGCTGCTATGGGCAGCGACGAAGGGCGCGCCTGCGCGCAGGCGGCGGTGGATTTGCTGCACGGTGCGCGTCCGCTCTTTCGGGTCGAGGAAGTGCAGGGTCAGGAGGCAGACCGCCGCGTCAAATGGCCCGTCCGGTGCGTCATCGATCAGCCCCTGCACCAGCTCGACGCGCTCCATCAGCGGACCGAGCTGCCGTTCAGCCAGTTTCAGCATTTCGCCGGCCGGGTCCACGCCCACGAAGCGCCAGTTTGGTTGTGCCTCCGCGAGCGCTTTCAATTCCATGCCGCCGCCCGCGCCGAGCACGAGCACTCTAGCCTCCGATGGGGCGCGCTCGGCGAGCAGCAGTCCGGTCATCCGGTGCAGCGCATCCAGCCCCGGCACGAAGCGGCGCGGGCCGTCCCAATAGCGCGCCGTCGCTGCCGGATCGTCGAACGCCTTGATGAACATGTCCGGGTCCACCGTCTTGTCCGGTGCTGTGTCGTGCGTGGTCATGGATGTTCGATCCTATGTTGGCCCGGATAATCGGGCGGCAAGAGACGGTGGAAGCCGGCGCTGAGGCTGGCGAGCGTGACGGTGGCGTAGGAGTCGAGCAGCAGCGTCTCGGCCTGCCGCAGCGGTGCATCAAGCGCAGCGTTGACCGCCCGCTCGACCGCGCAGCCTGGATTGTCGCTGCGATTGCCGATGGCGAAGAGCGGCGGCGCCCCGATGGCCCGATAAATATCGAGCAGCGTGACCACCGCCGGATCGCAGGCGATGGACCAGCCCCCGCCATGGCCCTTTTCCGAGCGGACATAACCGGCGTCCCGCAAGCCAGCCATGACCCGGCGGATCACTACCGGATTGGTCTGCATGATCCTGGCCAGCATCTCGGACGTGATCGGGCGCTGCTGCTCGGCCATGTGGAGGAGGACGTGGAGGACGCCGGACAATTTGCTGCTGTTGCGACTCATGCAACATATCATGTTACATATTCGCACCCTGTTCAAGCCGGATGAGCGCCGCTTGCCCTTCTTGCCCTCGCCGCTTAGGCAAACGGCCATCCGATCCCTGAACCGAAGGCACAGACATGGACTATTATTGGGAAGACCTGGAGCTTGGCCTCACCGAGCATTTCGGCCCGTTCGAAGTGGATCGCGATGAAGTGATCGCCTTTGCCGAGCGCTATGATCCGCAGCCCTTCCACCTCGATGAAGAAGCCGCCGCAAAGACCCATTTCGGCCGGCTCGCGGCGAGCGGCTGGCAGACCTGCGCAATGATGATGGGCGCGATGGTGCGGGCGCGTCAGAATAGCGGCGGTTGGCAGGCCAATGCCCTGGGCGCGATGGGTCTGGACGAACTGCGCTGGCGCCGGCCGGTCTTCCCCGGCGACGTGCTGCGCGGATCGAGCGAACTGGTCGAGAAGCTGGAATCGCGCAGCCGGCCGGAGACGGGCATCCTCAAATGGCGCACCCGCCTGCTCAATCAGGACGATCAGGAAGTGCTCAGCCTCGTCTCCGTCGTGCTCCATCGTCGCCGCCCGAAGGCCTGATGCGACAAATGAAGCACAAGATGTATTGATCTCTCAACATCCTTGCTGCACCCTGTGCGCGTCGGCCATGGGGGCGGCAAGGAGAGGATCATGAAGGATGACAAGGCTGTGCCGGTAGCGCTCGCACCATCGCGGCGCACGTTCATCGCCGGGGCGGCTGCGCTCGGCATTGGCAGCACCAGCGCGCTTGCAAGGGCCGCAACGCAGGAGGGCACCGTGCCGTCGCAGGCCTGGTTCGAGGCGTATCTGGCCGCGTTCAATCGCGCCGACGAAGCGGTATTCAGCGCTTATTATGCCGATGACGTGCAGTTCTTCGGCCAGGCCGCGCAGGTAACCGGCCGACAGGCGGTGATCGATTTCTATCGCGGCGTGCGCAAGCATCTGCATGAGAAGGTCGATCTGCTGACCTATGTGGGCGATCCGTCCGGCGCGCATATCCTCGCGGTGCTCCGCACGACGCTGGTCGCGCACACCGACTGGCCGGACATGCCGACTGGCGCGCTCAAGGCGGGCGACACGCGCTCGAGCGTCAACTTCGTCATGTACGACATCAAGGATGGCCGGTTCACGCGGGTCCGCTCGGCCCGGTTCAGTCCGCAGAAGGGGCGCAGCGCATGACACAGGAAGATCGCTTCCGGGCCTATATCGCCTCGTTCAACGCGCAGGATTGGCCTGCGCTGGTGAAGAATTACGCGCCTGATGTGCATCTCGTCATCGGCAATGGCACCGAGCTGATCGGGCACGATGCCATCGTCGCCTTCTACAAGAAGGTGAACCAGCAGACGCGGCGCATCATTCAGGTTCGCAATGTCTTCACCGATGGCAAGCGGCTGGTCGCCGAGCTGGAATCGGAGTTTCTGGCCACGGTCGATGCGCCCGATTTCACCTCCGGCCCGCTCAAGAAAGGCGACCGCATCCACATCAACAGCTTCGCGCTGTATGAATATGTGGGCGACGTCTTCACCAACATCCGCTCGGCGGTGTTCCGGCGGGAGTTCATCCCGGCCGGCAAGAGCGAATAAGCAGAGCGAACAAGCCGCGCCGGCTCAATGCCGGCCGAACAGCTTCTCGATGTCGCCATGCGCCAGCTTGATCCATGTCGGCCGGCCATGGTTGCATTGCCCGCTATGCGGCGTGACCTCCATCTCGCGAAGCAGCGCGTTCATTTCCGCCACGGAGAGCACCCGCCCTGCCCGCACCGAGCCGTGGCAGGCCATGGTCGCCGCAACAAGATCGAGCCGGGCCTTGAGCGAGGCGGCATCGCCCAGCGCGGCCAGATCGTCGGCGAGATCGCGAACGAGGCCGGGCACGTCGCTGGTGCCCAGCAGGGCCGGTGCGGCGCGGACGAGGATCGCCGCCGGGCCGAAGCGCTCGACCTCCAGCCCGAGTTCAGCCAACTCGGCGGCGCGCGCCTCGATCCGGTCGCAGGCCGGCTCATCCAGCTCGACCACTTCCGGCAACAGCAGCGCCTGCCGCGCGACCGCGCCGTCTACGAGAGCCCGCCGCATCCGCTCCAACACGAGGCGTTCGTGCGCGGCATGCTGATCGACCAGCACCAGCCCATCCTCGGCTTCGGCGACGATGTAAGTCCGCGCCACCTGCCCGCGCGCCACACCCAACGGAAACTCGCGATGCTCGGCCTGCGGCTGCGCGACCGGCGCTTCCGCCCGGCCAGACGGTGCGAAACCGGTGAAACGGGCCTGCCGGTCTCCAAACAGGGGCGCGCCGCCATAGGCGCCGCCGGATGGCGTCGCTGGCCAAGGTGTCGCGGCCGCGGGCGATTGTGCGGGCGCCTCTTCGCGCTGCCACAGATCGGCGGCGCTTGCCTCGGGCCGATTGGCGACCCGCATTCCGGCATCATCGAGCGCCCGGCGGAGGCCACTGACGATCATCCCGCGCATGAAGGCGGGATCGCGGAAGCGTACTTCTGTCTTGGCGGGGTGCACGTTCACGTCCACGTCCGGCATCGGCACATTCAGGAACAAGGCCAGCACCGGATGCCGGTCCCGCGCGATGAAATCGGCATAGGCGCCGCGCACAGCGCCCACCAGCAGGCGGTCGCGCACCGGGCGGCCGTTGACGAAGAGATATTGATGATCAGCCGAGCCACGATGATAGGTGGGCAGCGAGGCGACGCCGCTGATCGTCACCGCCTCCCGCTCCAGCGAGACGATGACGTGATTGTCGGCCAACTCGCGATCGATGAGTTGGGCCACGCGATCCTCCCGGGTCTGACCGCCGGGCAGCGAGAACACCCGGCGCCCGTCATGCTCCAGCACGAAGGCGACATCGTTGCGCGCCATGGCGAGGCGGCGGACGATGTCGAGGCAGGCGGCATATTCCGACCGGGCCGAGCGCAGGAACTTGCGGCGCGCCGGAACGCGCTCGAACAGCCCATCCATCTCCACACGCGTGCCGGGCGCCATCGCGCAGGGGGCGGCGGTGGCCAGCACGCCATTGTCGCACACCAGGCGCCAGCCATCCGCATCGCGCTGGCGGCTGGCGATGCTGAGGCGCGAGACGCTGCCGATCGAGGGCAGCGCCTCACCCCGAAAACCGAGCGTCCTGACCGCCTCGATGGCCTCATCCGGCAGCTTGGATGTGGCGTGGCGCTCCAGCGCGAGCGGCAGATCGTCGCGGCTCATGCCATGGCCATCATCGGTGACGCTCAGGCCACCGAGGCCGCCCTGCTGCAGCGAGATCGCAACGGAGCGGGCCTGCGCATCCAGCGCGTTTTCCAGCAACTCCTTGAGCGCGCTCGCAGGGCGCTCGACCACCTCTCCGGCGGCAATTCGATTAACGAGGGACTCGGGGAGGCGGCGTATTGACATTGGATTGCGACTAGACCAAGCGAGCCTCCTACGCGAGCGAAAGCCACCCGTTTTTCCGGTGGCTGGAGTCGGCAGGGCGGGCATTCCCCGGAGCATCTGAAAGCCGCGTCCTCACCGGCGCGACCGGCATGAACAGGACAGTCAATGGCGTTCTTCTCCAATTGGTTCAAGTTCACTTCCAGGGACATGGCGATCGACCTCGGCACGGCCAACACAGTGGTCTATGTGCGCGGTCACGGCATTGTCCTCAATGAACCATCCGTGGTTGCGGTGGAGACGATCAACGGCGTGAAGCGCGTCAAGGCCGTCGGCGAAGACGCCAAGCTGATGATGGGCAAGACGCCGGAATCCATCGAGGCCATCCGCCCGCTGCGCGACGGCGTGATCGCCGACATCGACATTGCCGAGCAGATGATCAAATGGTTCATCAGCAAGGTCCATGGCCATCGCCGCTTCCCCCGTTTTCCCGAGATCGTGATCTGCGTGCCGTCCGGCTCGACCAGCGTCGAGCGCCGCGCGATCCGTGATGCCGCCAGCAATGCCGGCGCGAGCCAGGTCTTCCTGATCGAGGAGCCAATGGCCGCTGCGATCGGTGCCGACATGCCGGTCACCGAGCCCATCGGCTCAATGGTCGTTGACATTGGCGGCGGCACGACCGAGGTCGCCGTGCTCTCGCTGCGCGGCCTTGCCTATACCACCAGCGTGCGCGTGGGCGGCGACAAGATGGACGAAGCCATCGTCTCCTATGTCCGTCGCCACCACAATCTGCTGATCGGCGAGGCAACGGCCGAGCGGATCAAGAAGGAATATGGCATCGCCCAGAAGCCGGCCGACGGCGTGGGCGCGACGATCCACATCAAGGGCCGCGACCTCGTGAACGGCGTGCCGAAGGAAATCGCGATCAATCAGGGCCAGATCGCCGATGCGCTGGCCGAGCCCATTGGCACCATCGTGGAAGGCGTGCGCATCGCGCTCGAGAACACCGCGCCGGAGCTGGCCGCCGACATCGTCGATCAGGGCATCGTCCTCACCGGCGGCGGCGCCTTGCTCAAGGGGCTGGACGAGGAACTGCGCGACGAGACGGGGCTTCCCGTGACCGTGGCGGAAGACCCGCTGACCTGCGTCGCCATTGGCACGGGGCGCGCGATGGAGGACCCGGTCTTCCGCGGCGTGCTCCAGACCGCCTGAGCCCGAGGTTGTTCGCATGGCGCCACCCGGCAACAGGCGCCCCGGCTTCAACCGGAAAGCGCAATATGGACTGTTCGCCAGCTATGTGATCGCGCTGCTCGGCGCGGTCGCTGGCCTGCTGATGCTTATCGTCTCCATTGCCGATCCCGCCGGCTTTGCTGGCCTGCGCTCGGCGGCGGCGGAAGTCACGCGCCCGATCTCCAGCAACTTGCGCTCAGTCGTCGTCGGCGTCGGCAATATCGAGGAAGAGTTTGCCGCCTATATCAACGCAGGCTCGCAGAACGCCGCCCTGCGCCGGCAGGTGGAAGCGAACCGCACGCGCCTCATCGAGGCCGAAGCGATCCGCCAGGAGAATATCCGCCTGCGCGACCTGCTCAAGCTGACCGAAACCGATCAGGGCGTCGTTGCTGCCGGCCATCTGATTTCCTCTACACCGGCCAGCGCCGCCCGCCTGGCGCGCCTCGACATGGGCCGCAGCGAGGGCGTGAGCGCGGGCATGCCGGTGCGCGCGCCGGAGGGCCTGGTTGGCCGCGTGCTGCGTGCCGGGCCGAACACCGCCGACGTCCTACTGCTCATCGATGAAGGCAATATCGTGCCGGTACGACGCACGAGCGACAATATTCCGGGCATTAGCTCCGGCCGGGGCGACGGCACGGTCGAGATCCGCGCCCTCAATGCCGAGCGCAATCCCTTCAAGCCCGGCGACGTGCTCGTTACGTCCGGCATTGGCGGTCTGTATCGCTCCAACATCCCTGTAGCGATCGTCGCGCGGCGCGAAGGCGAGAAGGCCATCGCCATTCCACTCGCCAACCCCTCGCGCGTGGAGTTGGTCGTCGTGCAGGCCCCCTTCCGCCCGGAAGAAGCCGAGCGTGCCGGCAATGCCGCGCAGCCGCCCGCCGCGCCATGAACAGCCGCTACAGCAACCGGATCGGCCGCAAGCGGACCTGGCTGCACCTGCGCGGCGTGCCGGTCGCGTCCGTCATTCTCGGCTCGATGCTGGCGCCGCTCATGCCGGTCATCGCGCAGACCCCCCTGCTCCCGCCGTTCGGCCTGATGATGCTGATCGCCTGGCGGGTGCTGCGTCCGGACATCTGGCCGCTGTGGATCGGCGTGCCGCTGGGGCTGGCCGATGATCTTATGAACGGGCAGCCGGTCGGCAGCGCCGTGTTTCTGTGGACGATCCTGCTGCTCGCTTTCGACTTTGAGGGGCAGCGGAACCTGTGGCGCGATTACTGGCATGGCTGGCTGCTCGGCTCCCTCGCTATCGGCTTTGCGCTGGCCGGCGGCTGGCTTGCCGTGCATCTCTCCGGCCATGGCGGGGAAATCATTCAAATCCTCCCGCAGTTCCTCTATAGTGTCGCCTTGTTCCCCTTCATCGTGCGCATCTGTGCCGCGCTGGACAAATGGCGGCTTCCGTGATTTCCTTCCGCAAGATCCTGTTCCCCAACAAAGTCGTCACCCCCGCCAGCCAGGCCTACAGCTTCAACCGCCGCACCTTCGTGCTCGGTGGGGCGCAGTTGGCAGTGGGCGGCCTGCTGGTGGGACGCATGGGGTGGATCGCCATTGCGGAGAATGAGAAGTACCAGCTCCTCTCCGACAGCAACCGCATCAACCTAACCATCACCCCGCCCCGGCGGGGCTGGATTCTGGATCGGCGCGGGCAGGCGCTGGCCTCGAACCGCACCAATTTCCGTGTCGACATCATTCCGGATCGCCTGCGCGACCGGGAGCGGGTGGTGCGCGAGCTGGCCACGCTGCTGGCCCTGACGCCCAATGATGTGGACCGCATCAACGAGCATCTCGACCGCGCGGCGGGCTATCAGCCCGTGCAGGTGGCCGATGACTTGAGCTACGAGCAATATGCGGCGCTCTCCGTGCGGCTGCCCGATTTTCCCGGCGTCGTGCCCTCGCAAGGCTTTTCGCGTTATTATCCTGCTGGGCCGCCAGTCGGCCATCTACTCGGTTATGTCGGCACGCCGTCAGCCGAGGAATATAATGCATCGCGCGACCCCTTGCTGATCACGCCGGGCTTCAAGCTCGGCAAGCAGGGTCTGGAGAAGTCGCTCAATTCGGTTCTCACCGGCAAGCCCGGTGCTCGCCGCGTGGAAGTGACGGCGCGCGGGGCGATGGTGCGCGACCTCGAAACCCGGCCCGATACGCCGGGCCGCTCCATCAAGCTGACCATCGATGCCGGCCTGCAGGAGTTCGCCGGCCGCCGGCTGGGTACGCAGAGCGGCGCCGTGGTGATCATGGATTGCCACACCGGGGACATTCTCTGCTCGACCTCAATGCCGAGCTTCGACCCCAACAGCTTCTCCGAGGGCATTTCGCATCACGAATGGCAGATGCTCTCGCAAGACGACCATGTGCCGCTGCGCAACAAAACGCTGGGCGGGCTGTATCCGCCCGGATCGACCGTCAAGCCGATGATCGCCCTCTCCTTCCTCGAAGCCGGGCTGCCGGCCGAGGCGACGGTGAACTGCACCGGGGCGCTGCGGGTGGGCAATCGCCTGTTCCACTGCCATGCGCGCCGGGGCCACGGCACGACGAACATGCACCGCGCCATCGAGCAGAGCTGCAACATCTATTTCTATTACTTCGCCCAGAAGATCGGGATGGACGCCATCGCCATGATGGCGCGGCGGCTGGGCCTCGGCCAGCGCTTCGACCTGCCCTTCCCCAACCAGAGCTATGGCACCGTGCCGGACCCAGCCTGGAAGATGAAGAAATACAACCAGCCCTGGCAGACCTATGACACGGTAAACGCGACCATCGGCCAGGGCTATATGCTGGTGAACCCGACGCAGATGTGCGTGATGGCCGCGCGCCTCGCCACCGGGCTCGATCTCGATCCGCACTTCATCGTCGACGGCAAGCGCCATCAGGGCGAGCCGCTGGGCGTGTCGCTCGAGCATCTTACGGTCATCCGCAATGCCATGAAGGATGTGGTCAACGGCGGCGGCACCGGCCGTGCAGCGCGGCTGGATGTTCCCGGCGTGATGCTCGCCGCCAAGACCGGCACGGCGCAGGTCGGGGCGATCAGCACCCGCGGCCAGCGCGCGGCAAGCCAGCCCTTCCGCCTGCGCGATCACGCCCTGTTCCAGGGCTTCGCGCCGCATGACAATCCGCGCTACGCCATCGCCACGATCATCGAACATGGCGGCCACATGGACCGGGTGCAGGACGCGCCGATGATCTCGGGCGATTGCATCACCTATCTCTACGATCCCGCCAAGGCGATGGAGAAGCTGCAGCGCTTCGAAGCGACCTGGGGCGGCACGCCGCAGATGCGCATGGAGCGCCAGCTCAACGCCTTCCGCATTGCGCGCGGCCTTGAGTCTGCGCCCCTCATGCCCGAGCCCGGCAATGCGGCCTCCCCGGCCGCCCCGACTCCCGCCACCCCGGCGCAGACCGGGAGCGAAGACGGCGCCAATGCGAGCGAGGATGGCGACATCGATGCCCCCGTCGGCCCCGGCACCCGCGAGACCGACTGAGCCGCACGCGGTTTTCTCGCAAAGCAGCATCTTTTTTCGCCACGCCTCGGATTTTTTGTTGGCATCCTCAAAACACCATGTTAACGGCCCACCTCCCGACGGGATGTTGATCAAACGATCAACGAGCCGCCGAAGTGGACGCATAGCTCAGTTGGTAGAGCAGCTGACTCTTAATCAGCGGGTCCTTGGTTCGAGCCCAAGTGCGTCCACCACTTTTCTCCTAAATTTCAATCTCTAGAGCGAAGCGAGGCATTGCTTCCACATTAGATTCCAGGCGTCCAGCGGCAGCCGCCGTTCGTTGTCCGAAAATAGCATCGGGTTTTCCCGTTCGATATTGCGCGAGCCAATCCTATCGGCTATTCCCGATGAATGGACGCCGATAACGCCCTCGCCATCCTCTCGGCCCTGTCGCACCCGACCCGCCTGTCGACCTTCCATCTCCTCGTGCGACACGAACCGGAGGGCCTTTCGACGGGGCAACTTGTCGAGGCGAGCGGGCTGACGCAGAGCACCTTCTCGACCCATCTGGCCGTCATGGCGAAGGCAGGACTGGTGATCTCGGAAAAGCGGGGACGCCAGCAGATCCAGCGCGCCAATATCGCGGCTTTGCGCGATCTGATGCTCTTTCTTGCCAAGGATTGCTGCCAGGGCCGCGCAGATCTGTGCGAACCGCTGCTTGCCGAACTCTCCTGCTGCTGAAGGACGGGATCATGACCACCATCGTCATCTATCATAACCCCGATTGCGGAACCTCGCGCAACACGCTGGCGCTCATCCGCAATTCCGGGGTCGAGCCGCATGTCATCGAATATCTGAAATGCCCGCCGACGCGAGCGCTGCTCGCCCAGATGATCGCGCGGGCCGGGCTGACGCCGCGCGCACTGCTGCGGGAAAAGGGCACGCCGTTTGCCGAACTCGGGCTGGGCGATGAGAGCCTGAGCGATGACGCGCTGCTCGATGCCATGATGGCGCGTCCGATCCTCATCAATCGCCCGCTCGTGGTGACGCCGCTGGGCGTGCGGCTTTGTCGCCCGTCCGAGCTTGTTCTCGATATCCTGCCCGATGCGCAGCGCGGCGCCTTCACCAAGGAGGATGGCGAGCCGGTCGTCGATGCCGCCGGGCAGCGGGTGAGCTGATGGGCACGTTCGAGCGCTATCTCTCGCTCTGGGTGGCCCTGTGCATCGTTAGCGGGATTCTGCTTGGCAAGGCCGTGCCCGGTGTCTTCGCCGCGGCCGAAGTGGCACAAGTAAACCTCATCGTCGCCGCGCTGATCTGGCTGATGATCGTGCTGGTCCAAGTGCGGGTGATGCTCTCCGCTGTCGCCATCGTGAAGCGCAGCCGGCCCTGGTATGAAAGGAACCTCGTTTCGTGAGCCGTGTGCGCATCCTGCCCGATCCTGATCTTCTTCCCGCGCTCGACCGTTCCTATGCGATACCCAGGCCCGCCCTCGGGATTGGCGAGGATCAGCCGCCGCCGCGCATCCTGCTGCTTTATGGGTCGCTCCGGGAGCGGTCCTTTTCGCGCCTAGCGGTCGAAGAAGCCGCGCGCCTGCTGCGGTTCTTCGGCGCGGAAACCCGCATCTTCGATCCCTCGGACCTGCCGCTGCCCGATAAGGTGCCCGGCGACGATCACCCGGCCGTGCACGAGTTGCGCGCGCTGTCGCTGTGGTCGGAGGGACAGGTCTGGTGCAGCCCGGAGCGGCATGGGCAGATCACCGGCATCATGAAAGCGCAGATCGATCATCTGCCGCTGGAGATGAAAGGCTTGCGCCCCACACAGGGCCGGACGCTCGCGGTCATGCAGGTGTCGGGCGGATCGCAGTCCTTCAACGCGGTCAACACGCTCCGCCTGCTGGGCCGCTGGATGCGGATGTTCACCATCCCCAACCAGTCGTCGGTGGCCATGGCCTATAAGGAGTTCGATGAGGCCGGCCGTATGAAGCCCTCCAGCTATTATGACCGGATCGTCGATGTGATGGAGGAACTGGTGCGGATCACCGTGCTCATGCGACCGCATGCGGCGCAACTGGTCGATCGCTATTCCGAACGGAGAGCGCGGGGAATCAGCGTAGATCCTTCCGCTAACCGCGCCGCGGCTACGCTGACCGATGGGCGATGAGCGCCCATAGGGTGGTCAGGACTATTCGGTCGATCTCAAGGCGATGCCGAGCGGTGGTTCTGTCCCTTGCCCGACCGCGTTGTGCCATGTAACAGGCGGGCAATCGCAAGGACCCGGTGAAACCCCGGGTGGCTATTCCGGCCGCCGATCCGCCGGACAACATCACACATGCAACCTCCCCCGCGCCCAATGTGCGCCATGTGCCTTGTTGTGGAATCCGCATGACCTCTCATCTGACATCGTACCGCCGCCAGTGGTTTACTGACGGACCGACCGCTCGTCGCGACATCCTGGCGGGTATCGTCGTCGCGCTCGCGCTCATTCCGGAGGCGATCGGCTTTTCGATCATCGCCGGCGTCGATCCGCGCGTTGGCCTTTATGCCTCTGTCGCCATCGCCATGACCATCGCGCTGATCGGCGGCCGCCCGGGCATGATCTCTGCGGCCACGGCGGCTGTCGCCGTCCTCGTCGTGCCGCTCGTCCGCGAGCATGGGGTCGACTATCTCTTTGCGGCCACCATCCTGATGGGTCTTATCCAGATGATCGCGGGTCTGCTGCGCCTCGATCTGGTGATGCAGTTCGTGTCCCGCTCGGTCATCACGGGCTTCGTCAACGCGCTGGCGATCCTCATCTTCCTGGCTCAGTTGCCCCAGCTGACCAATGTCGGGTGGCAGACATATGCCATGGCCGTGGGCGGCCTGGTCATCATCTATGGCTTTCCGCGCATCACGAGGGCCATCCCCTCGCCGCTCGTCGCCATCCTCGTGCTCAGCGCGATCAGCATCGGCATGGGCCTGCCCGTCAACACAGTTGGCGACATGGGCAAGCTGCCCGAGGGACTGCCGAGCCTGGCGCTGCCCAACGTGCCCTTGACCCTCGATACCCTGCGGATCATCCTGCCCTATTCCCTGACGATGGCCGCGGTCGGCCTGCTGGAATCCCTGCTCACCGCGCAGATCGTCGACGACATGACCGACACCGACAGCAACAAGCGGGTCGAATGCGCCGGCCAGGGCGGCTCCAACATCGTCGCCGCCCTGTTTGGCGGCATGGGCGGGTGCGCGATGATCGGCCAGTCGGTGATCAACGTCACGTCGGGCGGCCGTGGACGCCTCTCGACCTTCGTTGCGGGCGCCTTCCTCCTCTTCCTTCTGGCCGTCCTCGGGCCATTCGTGGGCCGGGTACCGATGCCAGCGCTGGTCGCGGTGATGATCATGGTCTCGATTGGCACGTTCAGTTGGAACTCCATCCCCAACCTGCGCCGCCATCCTGCAACCTCGTCAGTGGTGATGCTGACCACGGTCATCGTGGTTGTCGCCACGCATGATCTCTCGCTTGGCGTGCTGGCCGGGGTGCTGCTCTCCGGCATCTTCTTCGCCGGTAAGGTCCAGCGCATGTTCGCCGTCGAGCGTGATGAAACTGCGGACGGCGCGCAGGCCATCTACCGCGTGACTGGGGAGATTTTCTTCGCGTCGGTCGACCGCTTCACCCGCGCGTTCCAATCGGAAGGCACGGCGACCCGCGTCGTCATCGACGTGACCGGCGCGCATTTCTGGGACATCTCGGCCGTCGGCGCGCTCGACAAGATCGTCGCGCGCCTCCGCCGCGACGGGCGCGAGGTCGAGGTCGTGGGCTACAACCGCGCCAGCGCCGACATTGTCGACCGCTTCGCGTTGCACGACAAAACCGGCGTAGAAATGGGGCTCGCGCCGCACTGATCGAAGTTGCGGCGAATGAAGGGCTTGGGCGTCAGGTGATAGACCTGGCGTCCGCCCCGCCCAACGCCCGATCCAGCAGTTCAACGATGTGCAGTACGGGAATGTCCGTGGCGCTGGCGATCTGCATCGCGCAGCCGATATTGCCCGTGGCGATGACATCGGGCTGCAAGGCTAGCAGATTGGCGACCTTGCGATCGCGCAGCTGTGCAGAGATTTCCGGCTGAAGGATATTGTAGGTGCCGGCCGAGCCGCAGCACAAATGGGGCTCGGCGGGGGTCGCGACCTCATAACCAGCACGCTCCAGAAGCGCGCGCGGTTCGTGGTCGACCGATTGCCCGTGCAGGAGCGAACAGGCCGATTGATAGGCGACGCGGATGCCCTGCGGACGTCCCCGCGGAAGCGTGATTTTCGCGAGAAACTCGCTGATATCGCAGGCCAGCGCCGATAGGCGGGCAGCCCTCTTCGCATAAAGCGGATCGTCGCGCAGCATGGAACCATAATCCTTGATCGTCGTGCCGCAGCCCGAGGCGGTGATGATGATGGCTTTCAGGCCGGCGTCTATATGAGGCGTCCAGGCATCGACATTCCGACGCGCGGCGTTCAGGCTCTCGGCGTCCTGCCCCATGTGCCGGACCAGCGCGCCGCAGCAAACCTCGCCTTTGGCGAACAAGACCTCATAGCCGGCGCGCGAAAGCAGTCGGTGCGTGGCAGCGCGGATGTTGGGCTTCAGGACCGGCTCTGCACAGCCATGCAGGAGAATGACCCGGCCCAGATTGCCGGTCGCGGTTGGCGGCACCCCAGCAGCCGTTGGGCGTTCGGACGGCGCCAGTCGCAGCATCGCTGCCAGAGGGCGCGTGGCCGGCCATCGCGCCAGCAGCGGTGCGAAGGGGCGACCGAGCGGTGCGAGGCGCAGGGCCAGGGCAAGGCGGCGCGGGTGCGGCAAGACCGCGCCCAGCAGCCGCCGCATCAGCCGCTCGTGCCAGGGGCGCCTGTAATGCGTCGCGATCCAGCTGCGCGCATGGTCGACGAGGTGCATGTAGTTCACCCCCGACGGGCAGGTCGTCATACAGGACAGGCAAGACAGGCAGCGATCGATATGGCGCACGGTCTCGCTGGAGGGCATGCGCTCATTCTGGAGCATATCCTGCATCATGTAGATGCGCCCGCGCGGCGAATCCCGCTCATCGCCGAGCAGCACGTAGGTCGGGCATGTCGCGGTGCAGAAGCCGCAATGGACGCATTTGCGGATCGCGCGCTCACTGCTCGCCATCGCAGGATCGGCCAGCTGCTCGGCCGTGAAATCAGTGCGCATCGGCGGCTCCAAAGCGATCGGGTGACAGGATGCCCAGCGGATCAAACGCCGCCCGCACCCGTGCGGAAAGTGCGGCGACGCCGGGCTCTTCGACATGGAGGGCCGACATGCTGGTGCGCACCGCGGCTGGCGCGCGGATCAGCGTCGCGTGCCCGCCCGTCTGTGTGACGACCTGGCGCACGCAATGCTGATCGGCATCTTCCGGCAAGCTCAGCCAGATGAGACCGCCGGCCCAATCATAGCAGCGTCGCGCGCCCAGATACTGGAGTGCCCGGAAGACCTCAGGCCCACGGGACGGCGCAGTGCTGATCCGCCACAATATGGCCTCGTCCTGCAGGGTGCCGCCGCCCCTCACCGCCGCCCACAAAGGCTCGTCGGCGCCGTCTGCAAGCAAATCCGCCTGCCCCAGCAGCGCCCGCAGCACGTCGCCGCGCGCAGTCACCGATGGCGCGAAGCCTTCGATACGCAGCAGCGTGAGACCCGCCTCGGGCAGATGGGCGGCGCAGGCGACATCGGCTGGCGAACCCATGGCGCGGGCCATTGCTGCGACGGCCGCCTCGTCGTCCAGTCCACGCAACAGCAGCGTCGCGCGTGTCTGCGGGCGGGGCATGACCTTTAGGGTGAGGCTGGTGAGCGCAGCCAGCCTGCCCCAGCTTCCTGTCATCAGCTTGGGCAGGTCGTAGCCAGTGACATTCTTCATCACCTTGCCGCCACCGATAAAGGCCTCGCCACGGCCCGAGACGGCCTCGAAGCCCAGCATATGATCGCGCGCGGCCCCGGCCGAGAGGCGGCGCGAGCCGGAGACGCCGGCTGCGACGATACCCCCGATGGTCGAGGCGCCGGATGGGCGCGCAAAGACAGGACCATAATCGAACGGGTCAAACGCCAGCATCTGGCCCTGCTCTGCCAGAATGTGATCGATTTCGGACAGGCGCGTACCCGCCCCCACCGTGAGCACAAGTTCGGCGGGATCATAATCGATGATCCCAGCAAAAGCCGACATATTCACCATCAGCCCCTGCCGGTCCGGCTGGCCGATATCCGCCTTTGTCCCGCCGCCGCGCAGTTCCACCGGCATGCCTTCGCGACCCGCATCGCGGATGACCGCGCAGAGCTCAGCGATGCCAGTCGGCGTGACCATATTGGTGGTCATCAAAATCTCGGAAGGTCGGGGAAAGGCACCTGCCCCTTGTGCACATGCATGCGGCCGAGCTCGGCGCAGCGATGCAAGGTGGGGAAGACCTTTCCGGGGTTGAGGCGCAAGGCCGGATCGAACGCGCATTTCACCCGCTGCTGATGCGCGAGATCGGTCTCGCTGAACATCTCCGGCATCAGATCGCGTTTCTCGATTCCGACGCCATGTTCGCCGGTGAGCACGCCGCCCACCTCGACGCACAGGCGAAGGATCGCATTGCCGAGGTCTTCCGCGCGATCGAGCTCGCCGGGCTGGTTGGCATCGTAGAGGATCAACGGATGGAGATTGCCATCGCCGGCATGGAAGACATTGGCGACGGCGAGGCCATGTGCTGCGGCCAGCTCGGATATCCGCCGCAGCACATGCGGCAGGTGGCGGCGGGGAATGGTGCCATCCATGCAATAATAGTCCGGCGCAAGGCGACCGACGGCGGGAAAGGCGGCCTTGCGACCAGCCCAGAAGGCAAGACGTTGCGTTTCGTCCTGTGAGACCTGCAGGCTGACGGCGCCATTGGCCGTCGCGATGGCGCTGATCTCTGCAGCGAGATGATCGCATTCGGCATCGACACCGTCGATCTCGACGATCAGCAAGGCCTCCACGTCGAGCGGATAGCCGACCTTCACGAAGGCTTCGGCAGCGCCGACGGCGGCGCGGTCCATCATCTCCATGCCTGCCGGAATAATGCCGGCGCCGATCACATCCGCCACGCAGCGCCCCGCCGTCTCGATGCTCGGGAAGCCGATCAGCATTGCTCGTGCCTGCAGCGGCTTGGGGAGAATGCGCACGGTGACTTCCGTCACGACACCCAGCAGCCCTTCCGATCCGGTCATGACGCCCAGCAGATCGAGATCGGCCGCATCGAGATGGCGGCCGCCCAAGCGGATGATCTCGCCGGTCATCAGCACCATCTCCACGCCGAGCACGTTGTTGGTCGTCAGCCCATATTTGAGGCAATGCACGCCGCCGCTATTCTCGGCGACATTCCCGCCGATGGAGCAGGCGATCTGGCTGGAGGGGTCCGGCGCATAATAGAAGCCCTGCGCTTCTACCGCCTTGGTGATCGCAAGGTTGGTGACGCCAGGCTGCACGACGGCGACCCGGTTGGCATAATCAATCTCGATGATGCGGTTCATGCGGGAGAGGCCGAGCAGGATGCCATCGGCCAGCGGCAGCGCGCCGCCCGAAAGCGACGTTCCTGCCCCGCGCGGCACGACCTTCACGTCATGGGCGTGGCACCAGGCCAGCACCTGCGAGACTTGCCCGACCGTCTCAGGCAGCACCGCGGCCAGCGGCATCTGCCGGTAGGCGGTGAGCGCATCGGTCTCGAACGGGCGCAGGCCATCGGGATGGGAGACGACCCCCTCCCCCGGCACGATGGCCTGCATCGCCCGCACGATCTCCGCGCGACGACCCAGAATGTCCGGGTCCGGGGCCGGCATGGAAATGGTCACGCGAGGCGACCTTGAACCGTCATCACCGGCAGCGGGGGCAGCTTGCGACGTAACGAAGAGATCACGACCTGGGCGCTTAGGTCGCCGAGCAGCTGCCTTTTCAAGATATCTTCCTGAGTTCCATCATGCGTATGACAGATACGAGTGTGCCAGAGCTTGGCGGACTTGGGCAGACTAAAATAGTGGCAACAATTCCGAGCGAAAATATAGTTGCCGCTGGCTGAATTTCGCTTGCATAACAAGGATCAGACAGTTTCAATCGGTCCGTAGAGGATCGCATGAACACAGCGGAAAAGATATATAGCGCATCCACCAGCGAGGATGCCGCCACCGCCCGCCTGGCCGAGCGGCTGGCCCGCAGGATCGAGGACGATATCGCCTCCAGCCCCTTGCCCGTCGGTGGCGTGATGGGGTCACTGCGGGGTCTGTGCGAGCATTATGCCGTGGGGCGCGCAGCTATGCGCGAAGCGGTCGCCCTGCTCGAGCGCCGCGGATTGGGCCGGCTACGTCCCGGACCGAGCGGTGGCTTCATGGTGGCGCAGCCCGACGTGGGCCGGATCGGGCTTGAGCTCGCTAATTACTTCCAGCTGGCTGGCGTTACGTGCGAGCAGGTGCTGGATGCGCGCGAAGCTGTCGACCCGCTGCTCGCAACGCTTGCGGCCACAGCCGATCGGTCAGACCATGGGATGCGCCTGGACGCGCCGAATGAACGCGAGGGCGGCCTTGCCTGGCATTTGCGGGTGCGGTCCGATCTGGCGGCGATGAGTGGAGACCCTGTCCTGCCGCTGTTCGTGCAGTGCCTGAACGAACTGACGATGCTGTTTACCGGGGTTGAATCGCATGACGGCGATTGGCTTGGGCAGGCCAAGCAGCAAGCCGAAGCGATCAACCAGGCCGTCGCCAACCGCGACGTGACGGCCGCACAGCAAGAGGCCGACAGGCTTCACCGGCGCCTTGGCGACTGGCTGGCCGCGCGCGATGCGCCGCTTTCGCCGCCGACCATCGAGGCGTCCCGTCAGGATGCCGACCGGACGCTCGCCCTCCTCGTCGCCCGCAGGCTGGCGGCCGAAATCCTGCCGAGCGGCAATGCCGGCCAGCGGCTGGGCTCCGAATGGGACTTGTGCGAGCGCTTCAGCGTCAGCCGCGTCACGCTGCGTCAGGCGATCCGGCAGTTGCAGGATAGCGGGCTCGTCGAGTGCCGCCGGGGTCGGGGCAATGGCCTGATCGTGCGGGATCTGCGCGGCACCGGCAGCATCCGGCTTGTCCTTGCCTTCCTGATCAGCCGGCAGGTCGATCCCCAGACCGCTGGCACAACGCTGTTCCAATTGAATCGCTTCGTACCGGCGCTGGCCGTGAGCCGCGCCAGTGCGGCGGAGCGAGCGCGGCTGCAGGAACTTCTCGACCGCGCACAGAGCAGCGACCCCATCGATCGCTATGATCTGCTGGCGCTGGTCCAATATGTCTCCAAGCTGGCCAGAAGCCCGATCATCGATCTCTTCTCGCGCTGCCTCGCGGCTTATGAGGCGCGGTTCCATCCCTTCCTGCTGGAGCGCCTGCCGGCGCACAAGCAGGCCGAATATTTCGCGCTGCTGCGCATGCTCCTCGACCGGTTGCCGATGGGGAGCGATGCGCAATTGGGCTGGGCCAAGGCAGAGGCCTCCCGGGTCATGCTTTCCATGAGCTCGACGCGCCCGATCTGATCGCGCGCGAGGCGGCGATCTTACACCGCCCCCGCCTCATCCTCGGGCCTGTAGACATCCTTGCGCAGATCGCGCGCGGCGAGAACATAGTGCAGGGCGGCCCAGAAAAACAGCACCAGCACCGTGACCAGTGCGTACCGCAAACCGGTCGATGACGCCGTGAGGCAGGCGGCATCGAGAGCCGTGCCTATGCCATCTGGCCCCCTGCCCCCCGGACAAGATGTGGCGAAATCAGCCGCGCCATAAGCGCGCCTAGCGTAGAAGTCACTGAGCACCCCGGTGACAGTCGGTCCGAGGCCGGCACCCAGCAGACCGCCGACCAGCGCGGTGATCGCGGCGGTCATGGCGCGCATCTGCGGCCCGGCAAGGTTCTGCATCGTGCCCATCGTGGGGGCCATGAAGGTGATGAGGGCCATATTGCCGAAGAAGATGCAGGCGAGCGAGACGTACAGTTCGCGGCTCATGAAGGCGCCGAAATAGATGGGCACGCACAGCGCCATACACAGCGCCGGCCCCCAGAGCACCCAGCGCATGTCTCGACGCGACAGCCAGTCGAAGCCGAACCCGCCCAGCAGCATGCCAATGCCGTTGGAGGTGAAGGTGACAATGCCGAAGATCACCCCGAGCGTCGCCAGGTTGATCTCGAAGCTGCGCAGATAGAAGGGCAGCACGAAGTTGGCGATGGCGTTGAGGGTGAAACCGGCAATGGTCACCCCCGCCAGCAAGTGGATGTAGGTCTTCTTGGCCAAAAGGAAGCGCAGCACCGTCCCCAGCGAGGGCACGGGTGCGCGTGTGATGCGGCCATCCGCCAATCCGCGCGGTGGCTCTCGCAGGGTGAACCAGACCAGCAGGGAGACCATGATGCCCGGTGCGGCCATGACGAAAAAGGCCGTGCGCCAGTCCCATTGCGTCGCCACCCAACCGCCCAGCGACTGGCCGAGCAGAAAGCCGAACGGTGAGCCGAGCGAGATGACGGCCAGCACCGAGGCGCGACGATTGGCCCGGTAATGATCGGACAGGAGCGATGATGTCGGCGGTTGCACCCCCGCCTCGCCGATACCCACGCCGATCCGCCCCAACAGCAAGGTCGTAAAGCCCGTTGCCAGGCCGCAGACCGCGGTCATCGCAGACCAGGCGGCGACGCAGATGGCGATCAGCCGCGTCCGGTTGACGCGCTCGGCCAACATGCCGAGCGGCACGCCCAGCACGGAATACATGATCGCAAAGCCCAGCCCCTGCAAAATGCCGAGATCGGTGTCGGTAAGCCCGAGGTCTTCCTTGATCGGCTGGGCGAGCACCGCGAGGATCGCGCGATCGGCGAAGTTGAAAATGCTGACGAGCAGCAGCACGAACACGGCCCATTTCTTGTAGCCGGGCCGCAGCAGCGGATGCGTTTCGTCTGCGAGCGGCTCTGCCGGATTATGCTGTGTCGTCGTCGCCATCGTCACCCCCCATTTCGTCGGTCGGTTCTACTGTATTTTTGACCGACTGCTATTCCGCTGCCTGCTGCCGCTCGGCATGGGGAACGAAGGTGACATTGTGCGCCTGCAGGCGGGGCAGGACCTCCTTGCCGATACGGCGGACCTGATTCATGTACATGTCGTGGGGCATGTCGCCGCGGTTGCATACCAGCAGCACATTGTTGGCGCCGGCATCGTTGCACTCATCGATGATGCGCGCGACGATCTCGTCGGCGGTGCCGATCGGCATGTGCTGGGCTGCGCCCCGGACCGTGTCCATCGTCCACTCGTTGAACACCGTGTCATCCTCGGCCAGCGTGCCTTTCGCGCCTTCGCGCAGATGTTCGAACGCCGTGGAGCTATAATATTTCGTCTTGCGCACATCCGACTGCCAGACCTGATCGTAGCGCAGCAGCGTGTTGAACAGATACATCAGGTGGCTGCCATATTCCTCGATGGCCTGCTCCTTGGAATCAGCCACATAGCAGTCGACCATGATGCTGATCTTGTCCGACTGGACCTCGCGTCCATGGCGGGCCTGGCATTCGGCGAAATAGCGGATGGTATCCTCGCGCATGGACCCACGGAAGATACCCGGCGTGATGGTCGCATCATGCTCGGCCGCCCATTCGATGGACTCCTTCGACCCGGTGAGTGGCACCCAGATCGGCGGGTGGGGTTGCTGGAAGGTACGCGGCCACAGGGAGACGTCCTCGAACTTGTAGAACTCCCCGTCAAAGGAGAAGCTGTCCTGCGTCCAGGCGCGCCGCATCACCTCGAAGCCCTCATTGAAGCGACCGCGCGATTCACCCATGGGCACGTTAAAGATCTTGTATTCGCGGGGCGCGCCGCGACCCACGCCACAGATAAGCCGTCCGTTGCTCATGCAATCGAGCATGGCAATCTCTTCAGCCAGACGCAGCGGCTCGTGGATGGGCAGCAGATTGGCGTAGACCAGGATCTTCAGGCGCTGGGTCACCTGCGACAGCGCTGCCGCCATCAGATTGGGCGAATTGCCCAGACCGAAGGGCGTGCCATGATGTTCATTGATCGCAATGCCATCAAAACCCTGCTTGTCCATCTCTGCCCATGCTTCAAGATGGTTCTCGTAAGTCTTTGCAGCGGCCTGCGGATCAAAATGACTTGCACCCAAGCGCGGAAGAACACCATCCTCGCGATACTTATCAACATTCTCTTGATAAGCGGTCCAGTCGAATACGAAGACCTTCATGATTTATTCTCCAACGTAACGCTTGAATATATTGTTAGACTGAACTTATACTGATGCAGTCTGAAAAACTTGAAAGGCGTTCTTATGAAAAAGACCTTCGTTGCTCTGGTCGAGCGAACAGACCTTTGGGACCCCAGCAAGGAAGCGCATGAGCAGCCCGGCTTTGCGGACCACGCCGGCTATATGGGCGCGCTCGAAAAGGAGGGCTTCATCGCCATGGCGGGCCTGCTGGCCGAGTCCGAGGATGTGCTGTTCGTGTTTCTGGCCGACAGCCGCGAAGAAGTGCTCGATCGACTGGCGAAGGACCCCTGGCAGCAGAGCGGACAGGCGAAGCTGACCCGGCTGGAGGAAGGCCATTTCCGCATCGGCGCGCCGGCCGGCGCAGCCTCGGGCTGATCCGGCGCGCAGGATGGCGGAGCGGACAGGAGAGCGCTGCGCCATCATGCGTCGAACACCGCGATGGTCCTGACCTCGAAGCTCTCCCGGCGCGGGGAATCCGGTTCGCTGGTCGGATCCTCGAACGCGGTATGGCCGGTCATCTGCCAATCGGGATTGCCGGTATCGTACAGGCGGAAGATCAGCGCCTCATCGGGCTGCATATCCGGATAATAATACCATTGATGCCGGGGATTGTAGGCCATGTTGAGGCCGGCTGGCATGCCCTGGCGGAAGCCGCCTTCTGGCTTGCCCAGCGATACGCTCAAGAAATCGCGCTTCTCGACACTGCGGCTGTCGCAGACCGCCAGCGGATAATTCTCGACCGGCTTGGTGCCGCGCCAGACATTGATGTTGACGAGGCGCTTGGCCGCCAGCTCCTCGGCCCGATCGGGCACGAGCCGCGCGATCCACTGCTGCAGCGCGGGCCCGTTGAAATCCACATGGGCGCTCAGCGCCGGGCCGCCGCCCTTGGCATCCTCGCCACCGCGCAAAATGCCCATGAAGGCGAAGACTTCGCTGGCGCCGGTCAGATCCTTCACCAGACGCGCCACCTCGGGATAATAGCGGCGCTCGAAATCATCCTTGTCGGTGAAATCGACATCTGTGGCGTGCTTCACCAGGGTGAAGCCCTGCGCATCGAATGAAATGTCCGCGAGCCGGGCGTTGTGCACGGTCACGTCATGGTCTTCCATCGAGAAGGAATAGGAGCCGTTCTTCTCGATCCAGCCTCCATCGGCCGCGCGCTCCGAATAGCGAATGAAGCTCTCGACCGAGGTCGGGCGCGAGGCGACGGCGGCAGCCTGATTGTTCACGATTCTCTCTCCTCATGGCGGCCAGGGCATCGCAGTCGGCGGACTATCCGTCCGGTCTGGCAATGCCGCTGCGGCCGCCTTTCGTTCAATTCGGCCCAGTGTGCGGACGGGGCGGCTTGAAAATAGTGCCTACATTGCAAGGCTGAGCCGAGCCGAGTGGCCTCAGGGCAGCGCGGATTCGATCATGTCGGCAGATTCGGTCACGGCGACATGCTGGAGATCATGCGTGAAGGGCATTTCTTCCACGCGCCAGTCCGGCTGGGTGCGCAACCGTTCGGCCACGGGGGCGAACGTATCGTTCTTGTAGCCGGTAGCGATCACATAGGTCTTTTGCGGGATGCGGTCGCGGGCACCGGTCAGTTCGGCCTTCTGCGAGAAGCAGTAGACGGACTGCGCTGTGCGCCGATCCTCGTAAGACGCACGCGAGGCGGGGTCCATATGCGCATTGAAGCCCTGCAGCAGCAGCCGGGGCGGCGGCACGAGATAATCCCCTTCCTCGGGCGGGAGGTGCGGTTCGCCGGGCACCAGATCGTTCAGCGACTGGCCGTTCTCGGGCATGAAAGCATCCATATAGAGGATCGACTGGATCACCCCCTCGGGGATCAGTTCGGTCGCCTGCGAGATCGGCATGCCGCCATAGGAGTGGCCGACCAGCAGCACATTCTCCAGTTCCTCATAGCGGATGACGTTGGCGATATCCTGCGCATGCATCGCCAGGTTGACGTCGCGACTGGTGAGGTGGGCGCGCTCGCCCAGCCCGGTCAGCGTGGGCGTGAACACATAATGGCCGCGATCGCGCAGCAGATCGGCTACCTTGCGCCAGCGCCACCCGCCAACCCACGCGCCATGCACGATCACGATCGTTCCACGCTTGTTCGCCATCATTCTCTCCCTCGATATGTGTCAGCTTGCCGGCGTCGCCTCACGCAAGAGGCATGCCGTTGATTTCCCCAGCGAGTGCCGCTGCGCCGGGCGCGAAAATAGTGGCGACAATAGGCAGATGCGGTGGGCGGTTCAGAGCGGCGCGCCATCGGCCCGCATCTCCAGGATGCGCCGCCGATAGGGCTTCACCCCCGCCCAATAGGTGATCGCCGCCAGCGGGAAGGAAATCGCCGCAGAGGTGGCGATGGCATATCGCAACAGCGCCTCGTCCCCCCACACATATTGGGTGAGGAAGGCGAAGTAGGTCGGTCCGAGCCCGCCGCCCACTGCCGTCATGGTGAACAGATAGAGCGCGGTGATCTGCCCCCGAATCTCGTTGGGCGTCACCACCTGCAAGGCCGAGTTGAGCGATGGCGCCGCCATCAGCATCAAGGCCGTGCCGATGCCGCCCATGCCGAGCGCCAGCCACGGGCTGGGCATGAGTGGCGCCGCGATCATGAAGGGCGCCGATGCAGTAAAGCCGATGGCCAGCACCCGCATGTTCGCATCGGCATGGCCGCGGTTGCGGAAATGATCGTTGAGCCAGACCGCACCGAACAGGGCCGGAACCGCCAGGATGAGGCTGAGAAGCCCGGTGTAGAGGCCCGTGCTCGCCGGTGCCCATCCATAGGTCCGCGCGTAAAAGGCCGCGCTCCATGCCGCCGTGCCGAACATGTGCATGGCGGTGAAGCACAGGCCGAGGAACATCGGGCCGTAAAGCCGCCAATGGGCGAGCAGATAGCGCAAGGTCTCGCGCAGGCCGACCTTGCGCGGTTGCATCCCCACGACCGCGGCCGCGCTGAACCCGCGGCGCTTGGGCTCCACGATCGTGGCGACCAGCAGCAGGATCGGGATGCCCATCAGGCCGGTCACCACCCACACGACCTGCCACTCGCGCACGGCGCCGAGCAGGGGCAGGTGAATGGCGGGCATCCCGGAGAGCAGGTGGATCATCACCGCGCCCAGCAGCAGCGAGAGCGCCGTGCCGCCTTGAAAGCCGACATTGTAGATCGCGATGGCGCGGGGCAGCTTTTCCGGCGGAAAATAGTCGGCCATCAGTGAATAGGAGAGCGGCCCGCTGATCGATTCCCCAGCGCCGATGCCAAAGCGTGCCGCGAAGAACTGCCAGAAATTCTGGGCTAGGCCGCATGCCGCGCTGGCAAGGCTCCACAGGAAGACCGATGCGGCGAGCAGATGTTTGCGATTATGCCGGTCCACCAGTCGAGCGGCGGGAATGCCGATCAGCACGTAGAAGAGACTGACCGAGAAGCCGAGCAGATAGCTCATCTCCATATCGGTCAATTGCAGGTCGCGCTTGATGGGCTCCACCAGCAGCGTCATGACGCCGTTATTGAGCTGGGCGCACATCTGCACGGCGGCCAGCACCCAGGCGACATGATAGGCCTGGCGCGCGGCCGGCCAGGCTTCATCCGAATAATGGGGGCGATAAGCGGGACTGGCGGCGCGATCCGGATCGGGCTGCGCGGCGGTGGTGTCAGTCAAATCGTCTCTCCACGCAGCGTGTCATCAATCGGTATAGGGACCGGGCACGGTCCCCGGCTTCATCGCGCCGGTCCAATGCTCCGCGAGGCGCCCCATCTCGATCCGGAACATGTTGAACCGGGTTGTCGTGTAACTGGCCCCTGCCCGGCTTGGGTGCGGATGCTCATGGCCGGACACCACGACCACGAGATCGCCCTTCGCGACCATGGCGACGAGTGTAGCCTGCATAGCCTGAGCAAGCGGTACCGCAGTGCGACCCTTGGCTGCAGCGAGGATCGCCGGTGTGCCGTCCGTCGCGCGTGGATCATGCTCGATGAAGTCTTTGGCCAGATAGCGCGCGGCGGTCGCCACGTCGCCCGCATCGACCAGATGGCGCCAGGCGTCGAACACGAGCCGCTTGTTGGCTGCCAGCGCCGGATCGTCCGATTGGAGCAGCGCTTGCTGGGCCGGCCCGGTCGCCCCCGTCACCGGTTGCGGCCCGCCCTTGTCTGGAGACGGTAGATCTGGGCCGGGCGGAGCCTCGACCGAGTGCCAATGCTCGGCCAGACGGTCCCCTTCCACCCGGAACAGATTGAAGTGCGTGCTGGTATAGCGCCCGGACCCGACCAGTTCGCGCAGCTCCTCCCGCAACGCCATCACCACCAGATCGCCTTCTGCAACCATCGTGACGAGCGGCGGCGAAACCAGTGCCGGGATGTCGCGGCGGGGCACGGCCGAGAAGATCTGCTTGAAGGCCGCGCGCCCGCTCGGCAGCACCGGGCTGTGCTGGATATAGCCTTCCGTCAGCAGATCGTCAGCCCGCTCGACATGGCCGGCATTGACGATGCTGCGCCACATGTCGAACGCCAGGCGCTTGTTCCGGGCCAGACGCGGGTCCTTGTCTTCCAGCAGAGACAGTGGCGCAGGGTGACCGATGACCGCCACGACGCTTCCCTCCCTCGCGGCAGCCACGGGCGGTGCGAGCGACGGCGATCCGTCGCCCGAGGAGGCCGTGCATGCCGCGAGCAGCATGCAGGCCGCCACCCCGCCCAGCGAACCCCGCGTCAAAAGCGCTTGCCGACCTGGATCTGCATCACACGGCCCAGCGCGCTGCCATAAGTCGGGTCGAAGCGGATCGCGCTGCCGGCGAGGCCCGCCTGATTGACGACCAGTGGCGGGTCCTTATCGAGGACGTTCTGCATGCTGAGGACGATGCTGAAATTGTCCGTCAGCCATGAGCCGCCCCGGTCCCCGGTGTCGAAGCCGATGGTCAGGTCGAACGTCGTGTAGGAGCCGATCTTGGCATAGGACGGGTCGACGCCGACCGGTAGTTGTGCCTGATCGATCTCATAGGAATTGCGGAAGTTGATGAAGGTGCTGGCGAACAGATCGCCCATGCCGATATCGCGCCGCCATCCCAGCTGGCCGCGCGCCTGGAAGGTGAGAGGGAAGCCGAGCTGGTTCACTTCCTGCACAAGGTCCGCGCCGGGCAGCGGGGAGACCTTCCAGCTCATCGTGTAGGAGGCCACCGCACCGAGGTTGAACCGGCCCATGCTGCTATCGAAGGCGTAATCGATGTTGAAATCGATGCCCCGGCCGACCGTCTTGCCCGCGTTGATCCGGCGACCGCTCACCAGCGCGAACACATTGCCCGGCGCCGTCGGCGGACCGAACAGACCGCCCCGCTCCCCGCCGGTGTTGTAGCAGCTGATCATCGCATCGTAGAGCGCCTGCGTGGTCACATTCTTCCCGAAGGCTGCGGCGCAGGACGGATTTGCCTGATTGATCGTCGGGAAATCGCCAAAGAAGGCAGTTGGGTTGTTCGCGGCCAGTGTCGGGAAATAGGCCGGGTTGTAGATGATCTGCGAGTTATAGATCTGCTGGTTGATCGCCGGCACACTGCCCACGTTGAAGGCCGGCGTCGTGATCTGGCCTTCATAGCTCAGCCACCAATATTTGGCGGACATGGTGAGGCCCGGAAGGGACGGCGGTGTCCAGTCCACGCCGATGGCATAGGTCTCGGAGGTCTCAGGCGCGAGATCGCGATTGGCGCCGCCGATCGACTGATAGATCGCGCCCATCGGGACGCCCTGGCACGCCGCGCAGATCGCCGGCGAAAGCTGATTGCCCGCCGTCACCAAGGGAATCACGCCGGTCTGCGAGAAGGGATCGTTATCGGCAAGACCCGGCGCGCGGAACGACGTGCCCCAACTGCCGAAAATCTTGAGGCCGCGCGTCGGCCAGAAATTGAAGCCAAGGCGCGGGTTGGTCGTGGTGCCGGCGTCGCTATAATCATCATAGCGGACCGAGCCGTTCAACTCGAGCTTGTAGATGAGGCCGCTTTCCGCATCCGGGCTGACGACCGGCACGAACAATTCGCCGAACACCGAAGATACGCTGCGCGGATTGAAGTTGTTGCCGCCGAAATTATTCTCGTTGAGCAGCGAGCCTTCATAGCGCTCCACGCCCACGGCCAGCTTCACCTGCCCGGCCGGGAGGGAGAAGAGCGGCCCGTCGGCGGTCGCCGAATAGACCTGCATGTCATATTTGGTGCGGTTGATGAGCGAAGTGCCGCGCGCATTGATGGAATCTGCCGTCGCCTGATCGGTGCACTGGAAGGCGGTGGGATCGCAGAAGAAGTTGAACGTCGCGAAGACCGGTGCCGGTGCGCCGCCGGTCTGCGTCGTGGTCGAGGGCGCATCATGCGTGCCTGCGAAGGCAGACAGGGTGACCGACCAGTCATAGGGCAGCTTGACGTCGACACCGCCGCCATAGGTCCAGGTTTCCGTTTTGCCGAAGCGGCGCGGCGACCCGATATCGTAGACGGTGCTGTAGGCCACGGAGAGCGCGCCCGTCCCGCAGGCGGCGAGAAGATTGGCCGGGCCGGTGACCACGCCGCCTGCATAATGGCTGGGATTGCAGGGGCTGAACGGGTTCGTGTTGGGAATGCGCGGCAACTGGCCGAGATTGGTGACGCGGTTGCTGGTCGATGAGTTGGGCCCGTTGATGGTGAAGTCGCGCCGCACGTAGAGCGCGTCCGCGAAAACACGCAGCCAGTCGGTAACATTCTGCTCGAAGTTCATCGCAAAGCGATCGGCCTCAACCTGCGGAATAACCTCGATGCCACTCCAGGTATTGAAATAGTTGGGCGTGGATTTGAGATCTGCGAGAGTCAGCTTCGACCCGTCCTGACCAGCCGGGATGCCGTAATAGATGCCGTTGATGACGACATTGCCCGGCGCCGAGTAAAGCGATGAGGGCGCCCCGCCATAAGGCGAGAGATCGTCATTATAGAGATCCGGGCGTGCCGAGGCCGCGAAGGCGGTCTGATAGGAGTGCTGGTAGGAGAGGATGATGCCGCCCTCACCCACGCTGCCCTCGCCCCAGCGCACCCCGCCGATGCCGGTCACATACCAGCCATCCTGACCGTCATTCTTGCGATAGCCGCCGTGGACTTCAAGCGTGTCCTCCGGCCGTCGCAGGATATAGTTGACCGTCCCCGCGATCGCGTCCGCGCCGTAGAGGGCCGAGCCGCCGTCCTGCACCACGTCGATCCGCTGGATCATCTGCGCGGGGTAATTATCCCCGTCGAACGAGTTCATGTTGCCGCCTTCATACGGCACACGGTGGCCATTCACGAGGCTGAGCGTCGCGCCCACGCCCAGACCGCGCACGTTGGGCGATTTGTTGAAGTTGAAGGAGTTGATCGTGTTGGCCTGCTGCGCCTGCCCGCCCGCATAATTGTCGCCACCGCCAAGACGCAGGATGGAGGGCACCGTGCCGAGAATGTCGGCGGTGCTGGAGAGACCCGTCGCCCTGATCTCCTCCTTGCCCAGTTGCACAAGGGCCGTGCCCACCGGTGCCTCGCCGCCGATGCGGGTGCCGGTGATGATGATCGCGCGCTCATTATCCGCATTCTCATCCTGCGCCGCGACATCCGCGCTCGCCGAACCGGCTTGCGCGCGCGCCGGCTGGGTCAGCACCAGCATCGAGGCGCTGCCGAGCAGCACAAGCGCGAATTGCGCGCGCGACTTGAATGAAAGACGATGGCAGCCTGCAGTCATGTTCACCCTCCCGGCCTTGCGGCTGTTTCGGGATGCACGATCCGGTACTGCGCCGCATTGCTCGCGTGTCGCAGACGAGGTCCGGTCGATGACATCCTCTCTTGTCCACTTGCCTTTGGGCTAAGCACGCGGGACGAAAATAGTGCTGTGAATTGGTTGCGGTCCCAAAGCATCATGAAAGCAACCTCCTGAAAGGCATGAACCCGCACCCGCAAAAGAACACACTATTTTGAGGCCAGGCGCTCATGCCAGACTGAGGGAGAATGGCATGGCGCGCAGGCAGCACCTGCACGCGCCGGGCTGAGAAAAGAGTGGGATGAGGAATGAGCGGAGCGATGAAGATCAACCAACTGCACCCCCGGTTCGTGGGCGAGATCACCGATCTGGATACCTCCCGCCCCCTCTCGCCCGAGACCGTCGAATTCTTCGAGGCGGCGATGGCGCAATATGCTGTCTGCGTGATCCGCAACGCCAGCCTGTCGGACGAGGATCATATCGCCTTCGCCCGGGCCTTCGGCCCGTTGGAACTGGCACCGCCCGGGCGCAAGCGGATTGCGTCGGAGCTTTACGACATCAGCAATCTTACCGCCGAGGGCGAGATCATCCAGCCCAAGCCGGATGGCGCGCAGCCGGCCGATTTCGAGCTATTCCATACCGACAGCCCGTTCAATTCCTGGCCCACGAAATGGTCGATGTTGCTGGCCTATGTCACGCCGCCGGAGGGTGCCGATACGGAGTTCATCGATACCCGCGCCGTTTATGACGATCTGCCGGCGGACATGAAGGCAAAGGTCGCCGACCTCAAGGTGGACCACGACCTTTTCCGCGCGCTGCAGCTGAACGGCGTCAAGTTCGAGGACGAAGAGATGCGGAAAAATTATCCGCGCATGACTCATCCGCTGGTCTGTACCTCGGCCAGCGGGCGCGAGGCGTTGTACATGGGCTGGCACGGCGTGGGCATCGAAGGGTGGCCGGAAGACGAGGCCCGCACCTTCCTGGACGAGCTCTACCGCTTCGCCACGCAGGAGCGCTATGTCTACGCGCATAAATGGCGGCCGGGCGACATGGTCGTGTGGGACAATCGCTGCACAATGCACAGCGCGACGTCTTTCGAGCGCTATCGCTACAAGCGCGACATGCGCCGCGCAACGATCAACGAATATGGCCCGGAGGTCTCGGCGATCGAGGCCAACAGGCGCGCGCCGGATTGATCGCCCCGGCCCCGCACGGCCGCTCAGCCCTGCGGGGGTTGGAACCCGGCACGAGCTTTGGCAACCCGTGCCCGGATCGCGCAGCCTTCGGCATGGTCGTTGAGCAGCCCCATGGCCTGCATGAAGGCATGGACCGTGGTCGGGCCAACGAACTTCCAGCCGCGCTTCTTGAGGTCCTTGGACATGGCGATGGATGCGGGGGACGTTGAGGCGAGATGCGGAACCTCGTCTCGGGGTTCGAAGCTCCAGACATAGGCTGCGAAGGAGCCGCTTTCGCGCACGAGATCCTGCACGCGCTGCGCGTTGTTGATGACCGCCTCGATCTTGCCGCGGTGGCGGACGATGCCGGCATCCTGCAGCAGGCGCTCGACATCCCTCTCATCGAACGCTGCAACGCGATGGAAATCGAAGCCGTGAAAGGCGGTCCGGAAATTCTCGCGCTTGGTCAGGATCGTGCGCCAGCTCAGGCCCGACTGGAAGCCTTCGAGGCTCAGCTTCTCGAACAGCCGCCGATCGTCGGACACGGGATAGCCCCATTCATCGTCATGATAGGCGATGTAATCCTCCGACGCGGCGCACCAGCCGCAACGGGCCACGCCATCGGATGCCGCAAAAAGCCCCGCCATGTTCCTTCCCCATCATCCGAGCGGACAGCGCGGCGCCAAGGCACCGGCAAGCTGTGATCTAGCCTGCCGCCGTCCCTGACGCCAGCGCCGGCTCGAGGCTTCTCCCTTATCTGTCGGCAGCGATGTTCGTGCGCCAATGTTCGTAGAGAGCCGGGATATCGCCGCTGGTCAGGATGGGCATGGCGCGTTGCAAGTCGTCATCGCTCCAGTCCCACCAGCACAGCTCAAGCAGGCGGGCAACGTCCGCCTCTGCGAAGCGCTGCCGGATCAGCTTGGCGGGGTTGCCGCCGACGATCGCATAGGGGGCGACGTCCTTCGTCACGACGCTGCGCGTGCCGATGATCGCGCCATGCCCGATGGTGATGCCGGGCAGGATCACCGCTTCCGACCCGATCCACACGTCATGACCGATGACCGTATCGCCTGCCGGCCGATAGCCACTGTCCGCACCGGCAAATGCCGGCACGTCCGGCATCCAGAAGAAGGGGAAGGTGCTGATCCAGTCGCTGCGATGCCCCTGATTGCCCGCCATGATGAAGGACGCGCCTGATCCGATGGAGCAGAACGAGCCGATGATGAGCTTGTCCGCGCCGTCATCGGGCAACAGGTAGCGGGCGCAATCGTCGAAACCATGGCCATGATAATAGCCGGAATAATAGCTGTAGCGTCCCACGCGGATGTTCGGGTGCGCAACAAGACGATCGAGCGTGATGCCCTTGAAGAGGCTTTCAAATATATTTTGCATGGTTGGTCTGGCCTGAAGATTTGATCGCCAGCTTCGAGGGCCTGAGACGGCCGCTGGCGCAAGACAACGTGCGGGCGATCGCTGGATCGCCCGCCTTCAGCTTCTCAGGTCAATGACGCGGAAGCACGATGCAGATGGTACACGGTGCTATCTTCATCCCGCGATGATGGCGCAAATGCTTCAGAATGCCAAGTCAGGCGATGTACTCGCCCTCCCGCAACAGGCTATTGCTGCTCGGGATAATCCTCTGGCTTGACCGAGCCGACCATCGGGCGGTCTTCCACCTTCTCCTGAGACTGACCACCGCCGGTGCGATTGTCATTCTCGGCAGCGTCCGGGCGCGTATCGCCCATCGGCCCGCGCGGCATCTCGGTTGGATTGCCCTTCTCGCCCTTGTCCTTGGGAGGATCGGCCTCCGCTTCGCGATCCTTATCCATGGGCCTTCTCCTTTCCAGCGGTCTTTGGCTCCTTGCCAAAAGCCTCGCGCAACTCATCCTTGGCTTTCTCGAGGATTTGGCGTTGCTCCTTGCCGAGATTGTCGCCGGCGCGGTTGATGTAAAAGGTGAGCATGCTCATCGCGGACTGAAGCGGGGTGCCCTTGCGTCGCTTGCTATGCTCCGCCGAGCGCTTGAGCGAGGCTGCGATCTTTGCAGGGTCGTGATGCTTGAAGACACCGTCGTCCAGATCGAGCGCATCCGAATGTTCGGTCACATCCTGAGACCATTTCTTGTCCGCCATGGCTCAGTCCTTCCCGCTGCCGGGCTCGGCCAGCTTGCGGTGCTGCTCGGCGAGCATCGCCTGTGGCACGACGCCGGCGGCGGCGACCTGCAGCTTGTTGGAGAGGCCCGAGACGATATGCCCCTTGCCATCCAGCAGCGCCTTCCAGCCATCGCGCGCGACTTTGGCGGGATCGGCCTTGTCCTGCTGGCCGACCTGCGTATCCAGCAGACCGGCGCGCTCGAAGAACTCGGTGTCCGTGGGGCCGGGCATCAATGTGGTGAGGGTAACGCCCTCGGCCTCCTTGATCTCGTTGCGCAGCGCTTCGGTGAAATTGTCGATGAACGCCTTGGTCGCGTTGTACACGGCATTGAAGGTGCCCGGGATGTAGCCCGCGATGGAGCCGGTGACGAGAATCTTGCCGTCATTGCGCGCGACCATGTCGGCCAGCACCTTCTGCAGAAGATAGACGGTGCCGGTGACATTGGTGTCGACAGACCGTCGCCACATGGCGACATCATGCTCCAGAAAGGGTCCGCCCGTGCCGACCCCGGCATTGGCGCAAAGCACGTCGATCCTCCGGCCTTCCGCTGCGGCCAGAAGCCGATCCACGCCGTCGAGCGTGGAGAGATCGGCCTCCAGCGACCGCACGTCGCCGCCATGGCGCCTGAAGTCCTGCGCGGCCGCGTCGATCAGCGGCTCGTCAGCAACGACCAGCAGGTCATAGCCATCCTGCCCGATGAGATGGGCGAGTTCGAAACCGATGCCGGTAGACGCGCCCGTGACGATTGCGAATTTCTCGCCCATCCCATGCCTCCTTATGCGCCCGGCATCTTTGCCAGCATGTCGATATGCTTCTGGACGACCGGAGCGATCTCGCCCGCAGCAGCCTTGAGCGCCGGCGTGTCGCCGTTGGCGGCGTAACCCTGATGGAGCGCAAGCGCCGCTGCATGGGCTTCGCGTTGGGCCGTCAGGTAAGCCGTGGTGGCGGCAGTGCCTTCTGCAGCCTTGATGGCGTCCAGCTTGGCTTTCTGGTTGGCGTCGAGCGCCGGCGGCGTGACGGTCAGGCCCGCCTTTTCAGCCGCTGCCTTGAGCTTGGCGGTGGATTGCCCATGCGCATCGACCATCATGTTTGCGAAATCGGCAACCGGTTTGTCCGGATTTTTCGCGAGGATGGCGCGGGACGATTCGATTTCGAACAGGTCGCCCGCGCCTGCCTTGGCCAGATAGCCCGTCGCGTCGGTTGGCGCGGCGGACATCTCGCCCGGCGGCGGCGCGCCCACGGACATGTTCGTGGCATTGCCCGTCATGGCCATGTCGTTGTTGGTCATGGCTGTATCATTTGCCGGTGTGCTGCCCTGGCTGCACCCAGCCAATACACAGGCCGCCAACGGTATCGTAAAATAGAGTTTCATCATCCGTCTCCTTGCATGAGTCATGCGGCGACCCGGTCGAGCCCCGGTTTCAGCACCACCTTGGTCACTTCGTTCTGGTGATCATGGAACATCTTGTAGCCCTGCGCGGCTTCGCTCAGCGGCATGCGGTGACTGATGAGGAAGGTGGTATCGATCTTCCCCTCCATGATCGCATTCAACAGGCCCGGCAGATAATGCTGCACATGGGTCTGGCCGGTCTTGAGCGTCAGACCCTTCTCCATGAAGGCGCCGAGCGGAAACTTGTCGACGAAGCCGCCATAGACCGCCGGCATGGACACGCGGCCACCCTTGCGGCAGGCAATGATCGCCTGGCGGATCGAATGGGTGCGGTCGGTGCCTGTAAAGGTGGAGACCTTGATCTGGTCCCAGACATTGTCAGCGAAAAGGCCGTGCGCCTCCAGCCCAACCGCGTCGATACAGGCGTCGGGGCCAATGCCGCCGGTCATCTCCATCAGCGCCTCGTAGGTCTTGCTCTCCTCGAAGTTGATGGTTTCCGCGCCGAACTTTGCCGCCAGCTCAAGGCGGCGGGGGAAATGATCGATTGCGATCACCCGCTCGGCGCCCATCAGGAAGGCCGCCTGCACGCAGAACAGGCCGACCGGCCCGCATCCCCAGACAGCGACCGTATCGCCGGGCTCGATCTGCGCGAACTCGGCGGCCTGCCAGCCTGTCGGCAGAATGTCGGACAGGAACAGCACCTTGTCGTCGTCGATCCCGTCGGGAATGACGATCGGGCCAACGTCGCTGAACGGCACGCGAACATATTCCGCCTGCCCGCCGGCATAGCCGCCTGTCATGTGGCTATAGCCGAACAGCGCGCTCATCGGCTGGCCGTAGAGCGTCTGGGCGATATCCTGATTATCGGCCGGGTTGGAATTGTCGCAGGCCGAATATTGGTGCTTGCCGCAATGGTAGCAGCTCCCGCAGGCGATGGTGAACGGCACGACCACCCGCTGCCCTTTTTGGAGCGTCGAGCCGGGTCCGGTCTCGACCACCTCGCCCATGAACTCATGGCCGAGAATGTCGCCGGACTTCATCGTGGGAATGTAGCCATCGTAGAGGTGCAGGTCCGAGCCGCAGATTGCGGTGGATGTGACCTTGATGATCGCATCGCGCGGATTGATGATTTCAGGATCGTCCACGGTGTCCACGCGGACATCATGCTTGCCGTGCCAGGTGAGCGCGCGCATCAGGCCGTCTCCTCTTCCAGTTGCTTGTGCGTCCACGCCGACGTGGCGATCTCGCCGGTTTCCATGAGTTGTTTGAAGCGCCGCAGGTCGCGCCGGGCCTGAATGGCCGGCTCGCGCTGGAACATCTTGGCGATGACCTTGCCGATGAACCCTGCGGGGGGATCGTAGAGGATCGTCGCCGTAACCACGGTGCCGCGCGCGCCTGCATCGCGGAAATCGATGCGGCCGCTGTTCGGCACGTCGGCGCCCTCGGTCGAGGCCCATGCGATGAACGCGTCCGGTTGTTCTTCGGTGATGACGGCATCCCACTCGACGGTCCGGCCGCCTGGCGCCTTCACCACCCAATGGCTGGTAACATCATCGATCATGTCGACCCGCACGACATTGTCCATGAAGGTCGGCAGCCGGGTGAAGTCACGCCAGTAAGCGTACAGCTCCGCACGGGGGCGATTGATCGTCACGGAGCGGCCGACCAGACTGTCGCCTTTGGGTTCGACCAGGGTCGCCGCAGCCTCATCGACCGCGTGGCGATCTTTGGAGGTCGTCAGCGGTGCGTCGTCGCGCGCATCGGGCATTCTACTTCTCCTGTCGCGGGTTGGCTCAGTGAGCGTATGATTAGTCAACGCGTCTCAGCTGGGACCGTTGCCCACATATCGGACGAACTCCTCAGAATAGCGGCGGGTGATCATCGCCTGCTCGCTGGACGAGACGTCCTCCATCAGCTTGGGGAACCAGGTTCCCTCCTCGGAATAGATGTGATGGGCGACCGCGCCGCGGATATGCTCGAGCTTGTCGAGATAATCCTGGCTCATCGGGTCCAGCCGTTCCAGCAGACCCATCTCCATCTTGGCGGCGGATTGTTCCTGATAGGCAAGCTCGGCATGGCCGACCTGCTTGTCCGCGGCCAGCGCGGGATAGATCGCCGCTTCCTCCGCGATGGAATGGCCCGTGAGGAGCAGCGCCAGCCGCTCCTGCGCATCGCGACGCGTCTCGGCCGTGGCTGCGGCCTTCACCGCAGCGAACAGAGCCTCGATCTGCCGATGATGATCGAGAATATGCGCAAGCCAGCTGCCGCGCGTCGCAAGCTCCTCGGCCTTGGCCCGGGCCTCGGCCCGCGCCTCCTCGCTTTCGGGCGGGGTGACAGCGGCGATGACCTTATCGATGATGGACATGATTAATCTCCTTTTCGAAGGAACTCAGGCAACGGCATCGAGATCGACGAGCGGCTCGCGTGCCCAGAACCGCAGCGGCGCCAGCGCCGCGACGAATGCCGTCGCATCGGATTTGCTCTTGAGGGCGAAGCAGCCTTCATCGAGGTCGGGCATCAGACCGGCCTTGGTCAGCAGCGGCTCTGCTTCCTTGCTCAGGCCCATGAACTTGCAGTGGGCAAAAGCGTCCGTCACGAAGTCCTTCGCCGTGGCATCGAGCGCGAGCAACTGCCCGCCCTCGGCCGAGGCGACGACCGCGACGGCATCGAACAGGACCGAAGGCCCGCCATCCACCTTGTAGTGGGCGCCAAGGATCTTACCGTCCGACAAGGTGACCCCGCCGATCTTGGGGGCAATGAACTCGATCATCGCACCGGCTTCATCGACCGCATTGATGATCGCCTGGACGAGCGTCGCATCGGCGCCATCGGTCACCAGCAGGCCGAGCTTTCGGCCGGCAAAGCTCTGCGGCCCACGCTTGATGATGCTCAGCGCATCGGACGGCGCCAGATCCGTCCGCGGCTGCACCGCTGCGGTCGCCGCCTGCGGCATGGGAAGCCCCAGCCCGTCTGCGACGGTTGCCGCGAGGTCCGCATCGATGTTCAGCAGATGCGAAACCATGCGGGAGCGGATGTCCGGCCGCTCAACGCGGGAGAGCTCGAACACCAGCGCATCGCCGATATGCTTTTGCTCGATCAACGTCTGGCTCGCATAGAACTGCGTGGCCTGGCTATAATGATCGGCAAAGCTTTCCGGGCGAATGCGCAGCTTGTCGCCATCGGCCGGCTCCGCATAGCTCTTGAAGCCGCGCTGCGGATCCTCGCGCGGACCGCCGATTTCCGCGCCCCAGCTATTGGGCTCGTAATTGGCGCGACCAACGGGATTGCGCATCGCCATATGCCCATCCTGCTGGAAATGCGCGAACGGGCAGCGCGGGGCGTTGATCGGCAGATGCGTGAAATTGGGCGAGCCGAGGCGCTTGAGCTGCGTATCCAGATAGGAGAAATTGCGCCCCTGCAGCAGCGGATCGTTGCTGAAGTCGATGCCCGGCACGACATTCTGGGTGCAGAAGGCGACCTGCTCGGTCTCGGCGAAGAAATTATCGACCAGGCGATCGAGCACCAGACGACCCACGACACGGATCGGCACCAGTTCCTCGGGAATGATCTTGGTGGCATCGAGCACATCAAAATCGAAGCTGTCGGCGAATTCCTGATCGAAGAGCTGGAGACCCAGTTCCCATTCGGGAAAATCGCCGGCTTCAATGGCGGCCCAGAGGTCCCGCCGGTGGAAGTCGGGGTCGGCGCCGTTGATCTTGACCGCTTCGTTCCAGGCCACCGACTGAAGGCCCAGCTTGGGCTTCCAGTGGAACTTGACGAACGTCGACTTTCCTTCTGCATCGACCAGCCGGAAGGTATGGACGCCAAACCCTTCCATGAAGCGGAAGGAGCGCGGGATCGTCCGGTCGGACATGATCCACATGACCATGTGCATCGATTCCGGCGTCAGGCTGATGAAGTCCCAGAAGTTGTCATGCGCCGTCTGGGCCTGCGGAAAGGCGCGATCCGGCTCGGGCTTGGCGGCATGGATCAGGTCGGGAAACTTCATCGCGTCCTGGATGAAGAAGACCGGGATATTGTTGCCAACGAGGTCCCAATTGCCCTCCTTGGTGTAGAGCTTCACCGCAAAGCCGCGCACATCGCGCGCGAGATCGAACGAGCCCTTGGACCCGGCCACGGTCGAGAAGCGAACGAAGGCCTCGGTCCGCTCGCCTACCCGCTGGAAGAGATCGGCACGGGTGATGTCGGACAGGCTGTCTGTCAGCTCGAAAAAGCCATGGGCGCCATAACCGCGCGCATGAACCACGCGCTCCGGGATACGCTCATGATCGAAGTGGAACATTTTCTCGCGAAAATGGAAGTCTTCCAGCAGCGCGGGGCCGCGCGCGCCCTGCTTGAGGCTGTTCTGGTCATCGGAAACGGGAACGCCCTGCGCGGTCGTCAGCGTCGCGACATCACCGCCAGCGGTCTGCCGCGTCTCGCCACCCTCGCCCATCGGTCCTTCAAAAACAGGCATGTCCTCAAAGGCGGCATCTGCAGAAGGGCTGTTTGCCGATGACCGCTGCTGATCGGATTTCATCGGCGCACGGCCTTTCGCCGCACGCGTTGCCTGTTTCGCCATCGCGGTTCCTTGTCATTGCTGGGATGTGAACGAGTTCGTCTCGTGCTTCACCAACACGCCGTCCGGATGACAGTTGCCTGTTAAGGCTAGGAATTAACATTGATCATAGTGAAAGCCGATCGGGGCTGGATCGCCAGCGCGGCTTATCCGTTAGCCACTCGATGTTGATGGATCGCCTCCTTGCAAACCGCCGCGGCGTTGCCCTGACGCCGGAAGAACGAGCCGCGCTCGAAGACACGATTCTCGAGGTTCGCACCTTCGAGCCCCGCACGACGATTATCGAAGCGGGTCAGATTGTGGATGTCAGCAGCTTCCTGGTCGAAGGGATCATGTCGCGCTATATCGATGATCGCAAAGGCTTGCGGCAACTCGTCGCCATCCATGTGCCGGGCGAATTCGTCGATCTCCATGCCTACCCCATGCGTGAGCTGGACCATGCCATCGGCACGCTCACGACCGCGAGCATCGCTATTGTCCCGCACAAGGCGCTGAAGGAAATTCTCGATCCCCGGCCCGATCTGGCGCGCAAGCTGTGGTTCTCGACGCTCATCGATGCCGCGCTGCATCGCGCCTGGTTGTTCCGCGTCGGCCGGCTCGACGCGGTGGGGCGTGTCGCCCATTTCCTGTGCGAGATGAATGCCCGCCTGTATGCGGTGGGATTATCGGACGGCCATCGCTTCGTGCTGACCCTGACGCAGGGCGACATTGCCGAGATTTGCGGCCTGACCACCGTTCACACCAATCGGGTGCTCCGCCAATTAAGAGAAGCCGGACTGTGCGAGAGGCACGCCTCACTGGTCCAGATCAACGATTATGCCGGTCTGGCCCGCCGGGGCAATTTTTCATCAGATTATCTGTATCTCGCCCCCTGCGCAGATATCCAGCAAGGAGGACCAGCATGACTGTCCACTCCCCAATCGAGCCCTATGCCGAACCCGGCGTCGCCACGGCCGAGGAGGATCATGTCATCCTCGAGGGTCCGGGCGGGATCGCTGTAACCATGACGGCGGACGCAGCCGTTGCCACGGGCGAAAGTCTGATCGAAGCCGGCGAGGAAGCGCAAAGGCACCAGAAGACCAAATAACTGCGCGATCTCAGATGCCACGCAAGCTTGGACTGGGACGGCCACCGGCCGCGCCGAGCGCCGGTCGACTCCTCGCGGAGACCCCGGCGCCGGGAACGATGTCGACCGGATGGAAGTTTCTCTCCAGCGATAAGGACAACAGGTCGAGAGATGATGTTTCCGCAGGAGAAACCCTCAGAAGCTTATGCCGAGACCCTATCCCCGGCACTACCCGATGACATCATTGCGGCAGCCATGGCCGTGCTCGAAACCGCCAGTCAGGCGGAGATTGGGATCGCCACTGCAGAAAGTTGCACCGGGGGGCTGCTCGCATCGCTGCTGACCGATATCGAGGGGACCAGTAATGCCTTTGACCGGGGCTTCGTCGTCTACAGCAAGGATGCCAAATGCGATCTGCTCGGGCTCAGCCATAAGTTTGTCGAGGATTACAGCGCGGTGAGCGAACCCGTCGCGCGCGCGATGGCTGAAGGGGCCTTGCGCCGATCCAAAGCGCGACTGGCGATTGCGATCACCGGCTTTGCCGGCCCCGGTGCCTCCGACGATGAGCCGGGGCTGGTCCATTTCGCCTGCGCCGCGCATGGGGCGGATACGCGCCACAGCGTCCATCACTTCGGCGACATCGGGCGCGGCGCGACCAGGATCGAATGCCTGCGCGTTGCGCTTGCCATGTTGAGCGAGATGTTCGCCGAGGTGGTCGCCGATCCTCAGCAGGTCGCGTGAGGCCACCCATGGCGACACCGGCACCCGATGGCATCACGCAGGAGCATGAGAGCAACAGCCGGCGGGCCAATCCCTGGCCGCTGGTCCTGCTCACAGTGATCTTGGGCGCCGGTCTGACCGGCCTGTTTGCGGGGCAGGCCCCTGTCGTGCGCAAAAGCTCGAACGACCGCATCACCCTCCTCGTGCAAACGCCGGAAACGCTGCGCAACGGCATGGTTTTCGAGACCATCGTCGAGGTGACGCCGCGCAAACCGATCGGCGATCTGGTGATTGCCGTGTCGGATGACCTCTGGCGGGAGATGACGATCAACACGATGATCCCGGCCGCAAGCGAAGAACGTTACAAAGACGGCTCTCGTCAGTTCTCCTTCGGCGAGGCAAAGCCCGGCGAGACCTTCCGCTTCAAGATCGACGGGCAGATCAACCCGCCGCTGTTCGCCGGCACGCGCGGCAAGATCGCCGCCCTCGACGGGGACCGCGAACTCGCTGCCCTGCCCGTCCACATCAAGGTCTTGCCCTGATGGATATCATCCTGCGCGCCAGCGTGATGTTCTTCATCATGTACATGCTGCTCCGGCTGCTGGGCAAACGCGAACTCAGTCAGGTCACGCCGTTCGAACTGGTGCTGCTAGTGGTGATGGGCGATCTCGTCCAGCAGGGCATCACCCACAACGATCTCAGCATGACCGGCGCCGCGCTCGCCATTGGCACCATTGCCTTCTGGGCGCTGGCGCTGAGCTGGATCACCTATCTTTCCCCACGCGCCGAACGGCTGCTGGAAGGCGTACCGCGCGTGCTGATCAAGGATGGGGAACTGATTACCCCCAACATGCGCCGTGATCGCGTAACCCGGGCCGAGGTTGAAATCGAGATGCGGCTGGCTGGTATCGCCAACATATCCGAGGTCGCTTGGGCCATTCTCGAACCCAATGGCAAAATGAGCTTCATCGCGAAGAAGGAGGACGGGCCGGCCAAGCAGGAAGATGATGACAAGGCCGTTTGACCGGCTCCGCTGACCGCGCGGCCGATCTTTCCGGCTGAGCGAACGCGGCAGGGTTGCCCACGGGCCGGTGTCATTGTATCAGCAGGCCTGCTGATCAGACGAACTAATGTATTGGTTCAATCATGCGCATTCGCGACCACGCCGGTCTCACCCTATGAGGCCACACAACGAGACCCTAACTCGTCCCACAGCCCTGCTGCTGCAGCCCGGCGACTTGGCGCTCCCTGCCCGGCCCGAATGGCGCTCGTTCGCGCAGAGTTGGCATGACCTGCCCCGCGACATGTGGATGGCCGATGGCGGAACCTACCGCCGCCGCCGCTACGCTGCCTTTGAGATCGATGGCGACGCCTGCGCGCGCCTGCCGCATCGCGCCCATTATCAGGATCGCGATCACAATCGCTTGAATGGCGGCGTCGAACGCTGGTTTGCCCCCATGGCGGACGAACAGGCCGAGAGCGCGTTGTTGCAAGATCTGATGCGGGATACTGCGGCGCGCATTTCGCAGGCCAGCGGTTGCGAAGAGCACCCATGGATGGTCGAGGCCCATCAGTTTCGCATTGAGGCCCTGCCCGACCTCCCCGGCCTACCGACCCCTGAGGGGATGCATCAGGATGGACGCGACTGGGTGTTAATCCTGCTGGTCGGCGGCAGCAATTATTCCGGCGGCGAGACCCGCGTCGAAACTGTTTCGGGCGCGTGCCTGCTCGAACACCGGCTCGCGCACGCCGGCGAGGCGCTGCTCCTCGATGATGGAGAGGTGCGCCACGGAACCACGCCGATCCAGTCGGAAGCCGGGGATCTGCCGGCCTGGCGGGATACGCTGGTCCTGACCTTTGCGAACGCCGCGCGGCGCTGAGCGGCCGGCGTGGATCGCTTCTTCATCGTCACCGGCGGCCCCGGATCGGGCAAGACCACACTGCTCGATGCGCTGGCCCGGCACGGTATCGCGACCATGGCCGAGGCCGGGCGCGCGATCATCCAGCAACAGATGGCCGCAGGCGGCAGCGCCCTGCCCTGGGCCGACCGGGAGGCGTTTGCGGAGAAGATGCTGGCCTTCGACGTGACGTCCTATGAGACCGCAAAGGGACAATCCGGCCCGATTCTCTTCGACCGGGGCATCCCGGACGTGATCGGCTATCGCGCCCTGTGCGGCCTTCCCATTCCCGACAATTTGCACCGAACCGCCAGCGCGCACCGCTACAATAACGACGTCTTCATCGCCCCGCCCTGGGCGGAGATTTATGCGCAGGATGCCGAGCGCAAACAGGACTGGTCAGAAGCCGTGGCGACCCATGAGGTCATGGCCCGGGTTTATTCCGACCTTGGATATAATCTCGTGCCGCTACCGCTTACGACTCCGGACGAGCGCGGGGATTTCGTGCTGCGCAGGATCAGCGCCAACGCGTCAGCCTGACGACGATCGCCCATTACACCAGCCCCCGCGCGGCGCTGTCGCCGGCCGGCGTCAGCATTTCCACCACCTCATGAAGCGCCTGCTCGAGACGATCCCGTGACGGGATCGCGCCGAGGCACAGCCGCACGCCCGAGGGCGCACAGGGATCGACGGCCGGCGCATCGGGCGGGGTGAGCGCAATGCCGGCACGCAGGGCGCGGGCGCTCAGGCGCTCGGCATCGAGCATCGGCATCGGCATCCACACATGCAGGCTGCGCGCCGCGCCCGGCACGGCCATGGCCTTGCCCAGAATGTCGCGGGCAAGCTGTGTCCGCATCTCCGTCTCTGCGACCAGCTCGTCGGCGATGCGATCGGCCGTGCCATCCTGCTCCCACTGGCTGAACACCAGACCGCCCAAGGACGGCGGCGTATAACCAAAGGCGCGGACACCGAGCAGCAATCGGTCGCGAACCCCGGCATCCGCCGGCGGCAGCAGAAAGCCGAGGCGAAGGCCGGGCGCGACGGCCTTGGACACGGCGGCCACCATCAGCGTGCGCTCGGGCGCCAGATCGGCGAAACTCTCCGGGGCGTCCCGATCCGCGAAGACACGATAGGCATCGTCCTCGACGATCATCAGATCCCGCGCGCGCGCCACCTCGATGATCTCTGCGCGTCGCGCGGCATCGAGCGTGATGGTGGTAGGGTTCTGCAGGGTCGGGATCAACACCACCACCCGCGCACCGGTCTCGCGGGCGGCGCGGGCCAGTGCCTCAGGTTCGAGTCCGCGTTGATCCATGGCGACACCGCGCAGGCGATAACCAGCGTGATCGGCCAGCGTCCGGATGCCGGGATAGGTAGCCGCCTCGCACAAGATCGTATCGCCGGGCCGCGCCAGCGCTGCGAAGGCCAGCGCAAGGCCGTGTTGGCCGCCATTGCACTGGATCACGCGATCCCGCGTGGCGAGCTGAACGCCATGGCGACGGCGGAGCCAGGAGGCTCCGGCCTCCCGGATGGATTCTAGCCCCTCGGGCGGGGCATAATTGACGGCTGTCGCCAGATCCGCGCGCTGTCGCACACGGCTCAACCCTTCACCGATCCAGCGCTCGGCAGGCGCGAGCGGCGGAATGTTGCGCGCCATGTCCAATGGCCCGCCCGCCTCGGCCGGCGATTGCGGCCGCGCTCGGTCCGCGACGAAGGAACCGCGCCCGACATGGCTGGAGATAAAGCCCCGCCGTTCCGCCTCGACATAAGCGCGGCTGACCGTCCCGACACTCAGCGCCAGGCGATGGGCAAGGTCGCGCTGCGGCGGAAGGCGATCCCCCGGGACGAGCCGCCCCTCGCGCACATCGCGCTCCAGCGCTGCCACCAGACGCTCATACATCGGCGCGTCGTCGCCCGACACCTCCGGCCGCCAGTCCTTCATCCATCATCCTCGCTCGATTGAACCGGTGCAATATCACATTTGACACATGGATCAATCGCGATCATTTCCGGAAGCGGGAGATCATCATGGATACCAGCCTGCTCGCGCCTTTGGCGCTTTATAGTTTCGTCTGCACGGCCACGCCTGGCCCCAATAACATCATGCTCGCCTCATCCGGGCTGGTGTTCGGATTCCAGCGGACACTGCCCCATATCTTCGGCATCAATTTCGGTTGTGCGGCGATGCTGGCCTTGAGCGGGCTGGGCCTTGGCGCGATCTTCGAAGCCTGGCCGATCCTGCGCTGGGTGCTGCGCATCGGGGGCGCAGCCTATCTGGCCTGGCTTGCGGTGAAACTCTGGCAGTCCGAAGGCATGGCCCGGCGTGAAGGCGCGCATCCGATGACCTTCTGGCAGGCGGCGGCCTTCCAGTTCATCAATCCCAAGGCATGGGCCATCACCGTGCCGGCCATTGCCACCTTTACCGTGCCGGACCGTCCGCTGGGTCTGCAGCTTGCGGTGATCGTCGCGGCTTTCTCGCTGATCGGCCTGCCCTCCATCGCGGGCTGGGCGGCCATGGGCGCCGGCGCGCGCGAATTGCTCGAAAGTCGCAAGGCCATGACCATGTTCGTGCGGACCATGGCCATCATGACGGCGCTCACCGCTCTGCTGTTTCTGATCTAGGGAGATAGGCGCATGACACGCGACGAAATGATGCGCTTTGCGACCCAGTGGATCGCCAACTGGAACGCGCGCGATCTGGAGGCCGTGCTGGCGCACTTCGCCGAGGACGCGCGCTTCATCAGTCCCTTGGCCAAGGAGATTGCCGGCTCGCCCATTATCGAGGGCAAGGCCGCGTTGCGCGCTTATTGGTCCGATGCGCTTGCGGTCACCACGGACATGCACTTCACCCTCCTCGCGGCGGTGTGCGACATCGAGGCACAGGTGCTGGACGTCCATTATCTCGCGCAACGCAATGGCCGATCCCGGCGCGCGCTGGAGACGATGCGGTTCGTGGATGGCAAGCAGGTGGAAGGCGAGGCCTTTTTCGGCATCGATCTCACAGCCTGATAGCAGGCGCGGTTGCCAAAGCCCGCGCGAGCGTCTAGCAGGCTCCGTACATCAAGAGTTGGGGCGACGCCCAACGCCAACCTGCCAATCCGGGCAAGGTGGCACTCCGCAAGGAGGATGTGGCCGAACGGCAATTATGCGGATCAAGCCACTCAGCGTCGACCCGGACAAGGACCGACGCACCGTGCCGATCAAGATACCAGACCACCTTCCCGCCCGCCGTACCCTGGAAGCGGAAGGCGTCCTCGTCATGGACGAAGGCACCGCAACGCGGCAGGACATCCGGCCATTGCGGATCGGCCTGCTGAACCTGATGCCGGACAAGATCAGCACCGAGACGCAGATCGCCCGGCTGCTCGGCGCCACGCCGCTCCAGATCGAGCTGACGCTGGTGCGGATTACGGATCACGCCACCCGCAACACCTCCGCCGATCATATGGCCGCCTTCTATCGGCCTTGGAGCGCGGTACGCCATGAGCGGTTCGATGGCTTCATCATCACCGGAGCGCCGGTGGAGCGGCTCGATTATGAGGATGTGCGCTACTGGCCGGAGCTGACCCACATCTTCGACTGGACGCAGACGCATGTCCACCGCAGCTTGACAATCTGCTGGGCGGCGCAGGCGGCGCTTTATCACTTCCATCGCCTACGCAAGCGCACCTTGGAGCAGAAGGCGTTCGGGATCTTCCCGCATCGCAATCGCCTGCCGACCTCGCCATATCTGCGGGGCATGTCCGACGTGTTCGACGTGCCGGTGTCGCGCTGGACCGAGGTGCCGCGGATGGAGCTGGAGACGGCGCCGCATCTGCAGGTCCTGGCCGATGCGCCCGGAACAGGCGCGGGTCTGGTTTATGACGAGCCCCGACACATGCTGCACATGTTCAACCATCTGGAATATGATACGGAGACGCTCGCGCGGGAATATGCCCGCGATGGCGGGGCCTGTTTGCCTGTCGACTATTTCCCGCAGAATGACCCAGCGCGTCCGCCGCTGAACAGCTGGCGGAGCCACGCCCATCTGCTGTTCGCCAACTGGATCAACGAGGCCTATCAAACCACCGCGTTCGACCTTGCGCATGTCGGGCGGGAGCCACTGCCGGTGTCGTGAAGGACATCACCGGTTCCGCGCACGCCGTAGCCTCCAGTTGGCGATGTGCGCCCCCGCGAGCAGCAGGCTGCCCGAGACCGTGATCGCCGTTTCCAGAATCTCCCGGCTGGCGAACAGGATGCCGACCGCCATCAGCGCCAGGCCGACCGCGCCGATCGCCAAGGGCACGGGCGCCCGGTGCCTGCGCCAACCGCTCACCAGCGCGAAGGCGCTGGTCGGCACCGCGAGCGCGAGGACGATCGCGTGGAAGCTCTCGCCCGGATCGATCTGATCGGCGAAGGCCGGGAGGGCTGCCAGCAGCAGCGGCAGTCCCAGACAGTGGATCATGCAGGCGACGGAGGCGCAGACGGCAAAGCCGTCCAGCCAGTCGTTTCTGCTCCGGGTTTGCGTGAGGGGAGATGCGGCGGCTACATGATTCAATTTCATGCCACCATTATGATATGGTATATCATGTCTTTCAAGGCATGGAGCATTTAATTGGTCGGAACGCTACCTCTGAAGCAGCCCGCTATTCAAACGCTACGCGCCGCCAATCAGGGCGCGGCAGCCTGAACAACGCGCAGCCGCCTACCCTCTCAGTTCCGCTAGCATTTAGGTGCGCGAGCGCGCCCGCAACATGGAAAACTCCACGTCGCGGGCGTTCGCATTCACGCCTTGGGGATGACCGGCACCAGCAGGTGGCTGTCATACTGACCACCGGTGTGGATGATATGCGTGCCGGCGTTGCGCAGTTCTTCGTGGCGCGCGAAGGGCAGCATCGGCAGGCCCTCGCGATAGATATCCATGCCCTTCACGACGACGCGCAATTGCTCGCCCGCCCGGAACAGCGTGGAGGACGGCCAGATCTCGATATCGACCGGCACCGGAACGCCCGGCTCCAGCGGCTCCTCAACGAGATGGCTGTGGACCGGTTGGAACGGCGTCGAGCGTGCTTCATCCAGCGCGCGATGGCTGGCGCGCAGCCAACCCAATGCTACCGGACCATTTTCGAAAAAGGCGTAGAAGGTCATGCCCACCGCATTGCCATCGGCATCGAGCTTCTGCAGCGCGACGAACAGATCCATGTCGTCCGCGCCCTGCGCTTCCACCCACAGGCGCAACTTCATATAGCCGGTCAGCTCGGTATCCGTGTCGAAGCGGATATCGAAGCGGGCCTCGCCGGCTTCGTCGAGCGGATCATAGGAGGCGCTGGCTGCATTGCCCACGGGCTCGCCCTGCATCGTGCCGGTCGCGGCATCGAGATAGAGCGGCGTGTAGACCGTGCGTGCCAGCGGCCATTCCTGCTCGCCGCGCATGGTCCATGTCTGCGCGCTTTCGCGGACTTCGAGCAGCACCTTGGGCCAGTCGGCAAGGCCGCTCTCGACGCCCTTGAGATAGCGATCGAAGAAGACGCGGGCCAGCTCCTTGCTCTCGGGCATATAATAATGTGCCCATTTCTTGCGGCCATGGCCAATCAGCCATTTGTCCGGCGAGGAGAACTGGCGGAAGGCCTCGAAGGTGCCACGGGTATGCAGTGCCTGATCCGCCCAACTGCCCACGACCAGCGCCGGAATGTCGATGGCCGACAGGTCGACTTCCTTGCTCGCCCAATAGGCATCGTACAACGGATGCGCCTGCACATTGGCGTTGGTATCCTCGTAGCGCTGATGGCCAAAGCGCAGATTGCTGCTGCCGCGCGGCAGGAAGCCCGTCTCGCGAATGCCGCCATGATAGGCGAATTCGCGATACCAGTCCGAGAAGCCTTCCCACGGATTGATGGCGGCCAAATGCGGCGGCTTGAGCTGACCGACGAGATACTGGATCGCCGCGAGATAGGAGACGCCGGTCATGCCGACCTTGCCATTGCTCCAATCCTGCACGCCGAGCCATTCGATAAGGTCATAGCAATCCTCGCCCTCGCCGAGGCCGTTGTGGCGCACCTCGCCCTCGGACTGCCACATGCCGCGCGAGTCCGCATTGCACACGGCATAGCCATGCGCACACCAAAAGGCCGGATCGGGCGCCTCGAAGGCGGTGAAGCGGGACATCCAACCAGCCTCCACGCCCGAATGGGGCGGGAAGAGCTTATCGGACAGGCCATGCTTGCCATAAGGGCTCCACCCCAGAAGCACGGGCAGCGGGCCAGCGGCGGCATCGGCGGGACGATAAAGATCGACATAGATGTGAACGCCGTCGCGCAGCGTCACCTGGATATTGCGGTCGATGAGGAGGCCGTCCTCTTCCCATTGCTCATGGGCAATCGGCGGCAGCGGCGGCTTGCCCGGTGCTGTCGTGGGATCAATGCTGTCCTGCATGATCAGCGTGAAGCCGGCCGTATCGCTCATCGACAATCCTCTCGTCTGGAAATTAAAAATGCCCGGCGGTCAGTTCGACCGCCGGGCACATCATTAACGGATCAGAACTTGAACCGGGCACCGATGCGGTAGGAACGGCCAACCACGTCATACAGCACGTTGTTGGTCGGACCGAAGCTGGACGGTGCGTCCACCGGCGGATCCTTGTCGAACAGATTGTTGATCGCGCCGAATATCTCCATCTTTTGGTCGCCACGGTTCCAGACCGCGACGCTGCCGTTCAGGTTCACATAGGTCCACGGCGCGATGTAGTTGTCGTTGACGCTGTTATCGAGGTTCGGGTCATAGCCATATTGGCCGGGCCCGATCAGCGAGTTGTTGTAGGTGCCGCTGGAGATGTGACGGACCTGCACCTGCAGCGTGGCAGGCTCCGCATTGAACGTCACATAGCCGTTGATGATGTAGCGCGGCATGCCCGAGGGCTGCGAAACCGGCGAGCCGTTCATGCCGGCACGATCGACCGTACCGCTGGCGGAGTTGGTGATCAGGTCGTCGATGATCGTCGCCATGCCGCGCAGCGAGATGCTGCCCCCGAACAGGTTGACCGGCAGCGTGTAAGCGGCCTCGATGTCCCAACCGCGCGTGATCAAGCTACCCAGGTTCACGTTCGTGTTCACGATCGACTGGATATCACCGAAACGGCGCCCCGGAGCGACCGGACCGCGGGTGATGAGGCTGCAATATTCCTGGATGCCATCGCGCTCGCAACCATCGACGATGACCTGCGCACCTAGCTGCGACACAGCCTTATCAAGCTTGATGTCGAAGTAATCGACCGAGAAGCGCAGGCGACCGGCACTGCCCAGATCGGGCTGCAGGACGACGCCGACCGTGAAGGTATCGGCTTCTTCCGGCACCAGCGTGGAATCGCCGCCGAGCAGCACGGAGGTGAGCACCTGACCGCCTTCACTCGGGCGAACGTTCTGGAAGCTGGTCTGCAGCGGCCCGAAAAGCTCGAAGAGGTTGGGCGCACGAATGTCACGCGAGCGCGTCGCGCGCACACGCAGCCAGTCCAGCGGCGAAGCCTCGACACCGACCTTCCAGGTCATGACGTCGCCGCTAGTCGAGTAGTCCGTGTAACGCAGAGCGCCGTTCAGATAGACGCCCGGCGCGACGGGAACGTCGAGTTCGCCGAAGGCCTCGAAGACATCGACCTTGCCGTCGATCGGCGCGCCCGGGCCCGTGTAGAACTGCAGCGCCCGCGAGATCGCATCGGCATTACCCCGCGCGATATCCTGGCGCAGCTCGACACCCGTTGCGGCCTTGATCGGACCGGCCCAGCCCTGGAACAGCGTGCCGTTCATCGATGCGGCAACGACGTTCTGGGTGATCCGCGTGTCCTGCTCCACCGTGCCATGCGTCCACGCCTTGGCGGCGGCCGAGAAGTTGTTCTCACCGAACGGGTTCAGCGGAACGCAGCCAGCAGCCGCCGGGTTGCCCTGCAGGGTTGCGCGGCACACGATGTTGCCGTTGGCAGGACCGCCGTTGAATTCGCCCTGATCGACGGCGTCGATGGCAAACTGCAGGCGCGGCGTGATCGAGGTGTTGTAGCCGCGCTGCCAGTAGTCGGTGCGGCCGAACTGGTAATAAGCATCGAATTTCCAGTCGCCCCACATTTCAGCATTGATACCCACGACCGCGCGGTAGGTGTCGCGCTTCACGGTCGAACGCTGCGGCCCGAGGTCGTTCCACACGCGACCCATGTTGAAGGACGGCAGGCCGACGCTCGCCATGGTGGCTGCGACCGAATCCGGCAGGAAGGCGTTGTCGGCGCGGATCACCAGCGAACCCAGGTCGCGACGCTGCGCCCCGATGGTGGAGCCATTGACGCGGCTGTAGGAGCCCTCGGCGAACAACTCGACGCCGTCAGCCACTTCGAACTTCAGATGGGTGAAGCCATTGAGGCGCTCGACGGGCGCGGCGATCGGGAAGTTTTCGTAGAAAGCCTGACGCGCATCGCCACCACCGCTCTGGAAGATTGGCACGCCGTAATAGGTGCCATAATCATGCGGCACGAGCGTTCCGTCCGGGCGGAATTCCATGCCGCGCAGACCCGACGCATTGAAGGCTGCCGCGTTCGCAGCCGGCCCGGAGACGATGAGACCATTATAGGACGCCGTCGCCGTGCGCGTGTTCGGCAGGATCAGCGTGGCGGGCAGCCCCGCGCCGACGCGGCCGAGGCTCCGATTGGCGGGGTTAACGAGCGGATTGGCGACTGTGTTGTAAGCCAGCGAGCACCAGTCGCGCGAATAGCAGCCATCGGTGCCCTTATTATCGGAATACTCGACGCCCGCGATGATGTGGCCGCGACCACCGGCGAAGCTCATGCCGCCGGCGAGCGCGAACTGATATTCCTTGCCATCGCCTGCATCGTTGATGCCGTACTGCGCCGAGCCCTTGAGGCCGGTCAGGTTGGTGTCGAGAATGACGTTGACGACGCCGGCGACGGCATCCGAGCCGTAAGCGGCCGAGGCACCGCCGGTCACCACATCGACGCGCTCGACCAGCGAGGTCGGGATGATGTTAAGGTCAACCGCGCCGGCATTGGCGAAGGAGCTGCCCTGCACGGTCGAAGCCACCACGCGGCGGCCATTGATGAGCACGAGCGTGCGGTTGGCGCCGAGGCCGCGCAAGTCGGCGGTGGAGGCGCCGATGTTGTTGGCGAAGATCGCGTTGGTGCTCGGCGTCGCCTGCGGACGGAAGGACGGCAGCTCGTTCAGCACCTGCGCGACGTTGACGGCAGCCTGGCGCGCGATCTGCTCACCGCCAACCACGGAGACGGGCGTGGGCTGATCGAAGCCGGTGCGGGCGATGCGCGAGCCGGTGACGATGATCGCCTCGCCAGCCTCATCATCCTGCGGCTGCGCGGCGTCCTGGGCGAAAGCGGGCGTGGCGACAAAAGCCATGCCGAGCGCGAGAGCGCTCAGGCTGGCACCGGCACCGGCCCTCAAAACGCGCGAACGGGTAATGAATGGGGACATGGACAATCTCCTCTCCTGATCAGGCACTAGGCACAAGCTTTGCCGAACGACGCGCGCGCAAAGACAATGCCCGCCCCCGTTCGACATGCTGGAAAAACAACGATGACGGACTATCAAGGGAGAATTGATCCCTCAACACCTTTAGCGCGAGTTAACTGCCTCATTGGCGAGGTGTGACATATCCGTCACAAAACCGGGGCTTTGCGTTGAAAAAGTCCACTCGAATAGGGGTTTTTGAACACCAGAACCCCCAGCGAGATCAGGGAGCGAGGGGAATCGTCTCCGCCTCGGCGAGGATCAGGAGAAAGTCCTCCCGGACGTCGGTCCAAACCTGTTGGGGGGTCCAGCCACCGGCTGAAAGCAGGGCGCAGGCAGATTGTTCGGTATATTTGTGGCTGTTCTCTGTATGGATGGTTTCCCCATCGCGCATGAAGAACAAGCGGTCCTCGACCTGAAACGCGACGTCCCGCTGCGCCTCAAGATGCATTTCGATCCTGCTCGCCGCAGGATTCCATCGGGCGACATGGCGGAAATCGTCTGCGGGAATGTCCGCGCCCAGCTCCCGATTGATCCGGTGCAGGAGATTGAGGTTGAATTGCGCAGTCACGCCTTGCACGTCGTCATAAGCCGCGATCAGGCGATCGATTGGCTTCACCTGGTCGATGCCGATGAGCAGCCATGAGCCATGGCCGAGCGTGTCGCGCATCGAGCGCAGAAGGTCCGTCGCGGCGAACGGCGCGAGATTGCCGATGGTGGAGCCCGGAAAGAAGCCGAGCATCGCTCTGCCCCGCAGCGCCGAAGGCAGCGCGACCGTTTTGGTGAAGTCGGCTTCGACCGGATAGATCGGCAGGTCCGGCAGCAATTGCGCGAGATCGGCGTTGGACTGGAGAAGAAATTCCCCGGAAATATCGATCGGCACATAAGCCGAAGGATTGACCTGCCGCAGCAGATGGGGGGTCTTGAGCGAACTGCCGGAGCCGAACTCCACAACGACCCGCCCCTCCCCGATCAGGCCTGCGACATCACCGCAATGGGCCTTGAGCAAGCCGACTTCCGTGCGGGTCGGGTAATATTCGGGCAGCCGCGTGATATCCTCGAACAGTTCCGAGCCGACAAGATCGTAAAACCAGCGCGCCGGGATGGCCTTTTGCCGCTGCGACAGGCCCGACAGGACGTCCTCGCAAAATGCACTGGTGCCTTCATCCGGTGCGGAGCGGTCCAGCAGATCGAGTTTGGGCATCGTCGCCATGGTTAGCAGTCCTTTGCGAGCCGCAGTCCGGTGAACTGCCAGCGCTGATGAGGGTGAAAGAAATTCCGGTACGAGGCGCGCATATGGCCGCGCGGCGTAGCGCAACTCCCGCCCTTCAGCACGAACTGGCTGCTCATGAACTTGCCATTATATTCGCCGACCGCGCCCTCGGCGGTACGAAAGCCGGGAAAAGGTCGATAGGCCGAACCGGTCCATTCCCAGACATTGCCGAACAGCGAGAGAAGGCCTGGCCCGTCTTCCGGGCATAGCGGCGCGACCGGTCCCGGCCCGTCAAGCTGGATGCCGCCGTGAGGATCGGCACCCTGTGCCGCCGCTTCCAGTTCCTGCTCGGTGGGCAGGCGCGCGCCCGACCAGCTCGCAAAGGCATCGGCCTCGTAGAAGCTGATATGCGTGACAGGATCGGCATCATCCACGGCCTGCCAGCCCGAAAGACTGAACTGCTCCCAGGCGCCATCCGACTCCTGCCAGTAAAGCGGGTGGCCGATCCCTTCCCGATTGCACCAATCCCATCCGTCTGACAGCCACAGGGATGCCGTGCGATAGCCGCCATCCTCGATGAACGCGCGCCACTCACCATTGCTGATCGGTCGATTGGCGAGCGCGTGGGGCGCGAGATAATGGGGATGACGCGGCTGCTCATTATCGAAGGCGAAGGCTACATCGCCATCTGCGTGGCCAATGTCGGCAAGGCCGTTGGGCCGCTCGATCCAGCGCACGGCCGGGGTCTCGCTATGTCCTCGCGGTTGTGCAGGCCACAGGGCGACATCGAGCGGGTTGCACGAAAACAGATGCTTGAGATCGGTCAGCATCAGTTCCTGATGCTGCTGCTCATGATGGAGGCCGAGGGTGAGCAAGTCCGGGCACGCCTCCGCGAGCCGAGGCATCGCGTTCAGGACCGCCTCATCGACCCGCGCACGATAATCGCCGACCTCCGCGAGCGTGGGGCGCGTGAGCAGGCCTCGATGCGGGCGCGGGTGTCGCGGCCCCTCCGCTTCGTAATAGCTGTTGAAGAGATAGGCCCAGCGCTCGTCATGCGCGACATAGCCCGGCACATGGTCGCGCAGCAGGAAGGTTTCGAAAAACCAGGTCGTATGAGCGAGGTGCCACTTGGCGGGCGACGCATCGGGCATCGACTGCACCGTCGCGTCGGCGTCGCTCAGCGGCGCCGCCAGATCGACAGAAAGCGAGCGGACGGATTGGAAGCGGTCAGCCAGGTCTGCAGAACATGCCTCGGCGACCTGCGCGCGGCTCGCCATCTCAGGGATTCATGTCCGCGATCGGCTTCCCGTCCTGCTCCTCTTCGAACAGCAGGGCCGCTGCTCCAGTTGCGGACAAGCGCACCTTGTCCCCTTCCACCTCTGCGACGAGGCCGCCGGACAGATAATGGTGATGCTTGCCATGCGAACCGCTGTCCGCGCGCGTCATCTTGATGCGGTCGCCCTCGACATGGTCGACTGTCCCGATATGAGCGCCATCCGCGCCGATGATGGACATATGCTCTTTGACGTTGCTGAGATCGGCCACAATTGCCTCCACGCTTGATCGGGAACCCGATAGCCTAACGCGCAAGGCCGATATTGGATGCAGCCCGATCCGAGCGAATCTTCGGCTCAGACGTAGCGCAACCCGGCGTCCATGATCCGCTGGCGCAGATCGAACACGTCGAGACTGAACTCTCCGGCTGCAAGGCGCGTGCGCTTCCCAGCCTCGTTCGCCTCACGGGCCCGCGATGCTTCCAGCACCTTGGCGGCGTTGGCGCGGGGGACGACGCACACGCCGTCATCATCAGCGACAATCACATCCCCGGGATTGACCAGCGCGTTGGCGCAGACCACCGGGATGTTCACGCTGCCCAGCGTGTTCTTGACCGTGCCCTGCGCATAAATGGCCTTGGACCAGACCGGGAAGTTCATCTCGGTGAGGTCGCGCACATCGCGCACGCCGGCATCGATGATCAGGCCGCGACAGCCGCGCGCCTGCGCCGAGGTGGCCAGCAGATCGCCGAAATAGCCGTCTTCGCACGGGCTGGTCGGCGCCAGCAGCAGGATGTCGCCCGCTTTCAACTGCTCAATGGCGACATGCACCATCCAATTGTCGCCCGGAGGCGCGCTGATCGTCACTGCACTGCCGGCAATCCGCGCGCCGGCATAAATCGGCCGCATGTAGCTCGCCAGCAAACCCGTGCGCCCCTGCGCCTCATGAACCGTCGCAACACCGCACGCCGCCAAACCGTCAATCACCTCAGGATCAGCACGCTCGATATTCTGTACGACCACACCCATGATTGCTCTTGCCCTCTCAGCTTGCGATGATTGTCTTGGTCTCCAGAAACTCTTCCAGTCCCCAGACACCATATTGCCGGCCATTGCCGGACCTTCTGTATCCCCCGAACGGCGCCGCCGCCGTCCATTGCGGAAAGTTGATTGACACATAGCCTGCCCGCACGCGGGCAGCGACGGCCCGCGCCGATGCGGGATCGGCCGACTGCACATAGGCGGCGAGGCCGAAGTCGGTGGCATTGGCGATTTCCACCGCCTCGTCAACATTCCGATAGGTGAGGATGCACAGGACCGGGCCGAAGACCTCCTGCGTGGCGATGGCGGCATCCGGCGCGACCGGACCGAAGATCGTCGGCCTCGCATAATAGCCGGTCGGCAGATTGTCGGGTCGTCCGAGACCGCCGGTCAATAGCGGCTGCCCGCCATCGATCGCCTGCCGGATCAGGCCCTGCACCCGATCGAACTGCGCCGCGTTCATCAGTGGGCCGAAGCTCGTCGCGGGATCATCAGGCGGCCCCACCACAAGGCCCTGCGCTGCGGCCACGGCAAGCGCGGCAACATCCTCGAAGCGGTCGGCCGGGACGATCAGCCGGGTCGGCGCGGCGCAGACTTGCCCTGCCACCATCATGCATGCCACCACGCTGCGCGGGACGACCGCCGCAAAATCAGCTTCCGGCAGCAGGATATTGGCGCCCTTCCCGCCCAGTTCCTGATGCACGCGCTTGATGGTCGGTGCCGCCGCTGCCGCGACCGCCGCGCCGCCCGCCACCGATCCGGTGATCGAGATCATGTCTACATCCGGGTGTGCGGCGAGGCGCTGCCCGCAATCCGCGCCGCGACCATTGACGAGATTGAACAGGCCGGGCGGCAGGTCCGCCTGTGCCATCGCCTCCGCGAGCAGGCCGCCGCACAATGGCGCATGTTCGCTCGGCTTGACAATCACCGTGCATCCCGCAGCGATCGCCGGCACGGCCTTGCACAGCATCTGATTGACCGGGGCATTCCAGCTGGTGATCGCCACCACCACGCCAATCGGCTCCCGCACGATCTCGAACCCGCCGGGCATCTTCTGGGCGAACGGATAGCGCGCGAGGATCTCGGCCATGCTGTCGAAATGCGCTCGGCACATCATGCTCTGTCCCTGCGCGACCATGCGCGTCAGGCCGATCTCCCGCATGAGATGATCCTCCAGCGCGGGTGCCAGCGTCTCGAAGGCGGCGCGCATCCGGGCGAGCACGTCCAGCCTTTCCGCGATGCTGCTCTGCGACCATGAGGTGAACGCCTGCCGGGCAGCAGCGACGGCGCGATCTGCGTCGATCGCATCGCCGAGGACCGCGCGCCCGAGCAACGTTCCATCCGCCGGAGACCGAACCTCGACGATGTCCCGGCCGTGCGGGTTGACCCAAGCGCCGCCGATGAAGAGACGATCCTGATACAGCGGAGCATTCAAAGTCGTGACACCTTGGCGTGAGGATTGTATAGCACGAGAATATACTATTTCAGAGAGGCGCCGGTGCCGCAATCGGAAAGCGCAGATTATATCATCATCGGCGCGGGGTCGGCGGGATGCGTCCTCGCCAGCCGCCTGTCGGCCGCGCCGGAAAACCGGGTCTTGTTGCTGGAGGCAGGCGGGCACGATCGCCACCCGCTGATCCGCATGCCCTTTGCCTTCATGAAGCTGCAAACCATGCCGTTCCTGACCTGGCCCTATTGGAGCGAGCCCGAGCCGGGGCTGGATGGCCGGCGCCTGTGGCTGCCACGGGGCAAGGTTTTGGGCGGCACCTCCTCGATCAACGGCATGGTCTACGCGCGCGGCCATCCAGCAGACTATGATGAATGGTCGGCACTCGGCGCCACCGGCTGGAGTTGGGACGAGGTGCTCCCCTATTTCCGCCGCTCCGAACGGAGCTGGCGCGGCGACAGCGCAGATCATGGCGTCGACGGGCCGCTGACGGTCAGCCCGGTCGAGACGACTGGGCCTTTGCATGATGCGGTGATGCAGACCGCGCGCGCCCTTGGCCATCCAATTCTCGACGATCAGCATGGGCCAAATAGCGGGCACGGCTTTGCACCGCCCGAAGTGACGGTGGACAAAGGCCGCCGCGCCAGCAGTGCGCGGCAGTTCCTGCATCCCGTCGCGCATCGACCCAATCTGGCCATTCGGACCGGCTGCACGGTCACCCGGATCGCCATCGAGGCCGGGCGCGCGGTGGGCGTCGAGATCATCGACAAAGGCCGGCCGACTTTGCTGAGCGCGCGCCGCGAGGTCATATTGTGCGCGGGCACCTACAACTCGCCGCAATTGCTGATGCTCTCGGGGATCGGCCCGGCAGACGACTTGCGCGCGCTCGGTATCGATGTCGTGGCCGACTTGCCCGGGGTTGGCCGCAATCTTCAGGAGCATCCCCTCACCGGCATTGGCTACACGCTGACCGAGCCCATCGGCTTCGAGAGCAATTTGCGCTTCGACCGGCTGCTGTTGAACGTGGGACGCTTTTTCCTCGGCCTGGGGAACCGGGCGACGCAATTGCCGGTCACCGCCTTTGGCTTCATGCCGACCACGCCCGGGCTGGCGCGGCCGGATATCAAGGCCAATATATACCCCACCCGGCTCGATGCCCGCGTCTGGTTTCCCGGCATTCGCAAGGGCGCCGGTCATGCCATGAGCGCATTCGCCGTGCTGCTGAGGCCTGAAAGCCGAGGCAGCGTGCGCCTGCGCTCGCGCAACCCGGCGGACGCGCCCGAGATCCGGATCAACATGTATGAGGACGAACGCGATCTGCTGACGATGCGCCGGGCGGTGCGCATGTTGCGGGAGTTCTTCGCCACCGCGCCGCTGCGAGACCTTGCCGCAGGCGAGATCATGCCGGGCAGTGGCGTGCAGAGCGATACGGAGATCGACGCCTATAATCGCCGCAGCAGCGTGCTCGCCCATCATGCCTCCTCGACTTGCGCCATGGGCGCCGATGAGCAGGCTGTGGTCGACCCGGCCTTGCGGGTCCGTGGCATTGAGGGTCTGCGCGTGGCCGACGCCTCTGTCATGCCGCGCATTGTGGGCGGCAATACCAATGCGCCGGTGATCATGATCGCGGAAAAGGCCGCTGACCTGATCCTTGGCATCGCGCCGCCGCAGTCCTGCTGAGGGAGGACGTTCCCACGGCAATCGATTGCATTTTTACTGGCCCTGCGAGCCTCGCTTCGCTACCCCTCCCACCCATCGACCCGCTGGATGCGAGACTCGCCGCAGCCGCACGAGGATGAGGAGGCTTTGAAATGAAGAGATTTTTGATCGCCGGCGCCGCCATGCTGGCCATGGGCACGGCGCTCGCTGCGCCCGCTCAGGCAGAACTGAAAGTCGGCGCCGCCAAGGTCGACTGGACCCCGGCCGCCAAGAGTCTGAAAGAACCCTATACCGGCGTTCTCGACCCCATTTACGTGCGCGCGATCGCGCTGGAGAGCAATGGCGAGCGCGCCGCGCTCGTGACGGTGGATGTGGGCGCGATCCCGACGGACCTGTGGAGCGGCGTCACCGCTCGACTGAGCAGCGACCTCGGCATTGCGCCGGAGCGCGTCATGCTCACCGCGACCCACACCCACAGCGTGCCCTGGGGTCCGCACCCCAAGCTGGAGGACCAGATCGTCCAGGCCGTGCGCGAAGCGGTCGGCAAGATGCAGCCGGGCAAGGTCGCCTTCGGCGAAGGCAAGTCCTACATCAACGTGAACCGCAACATCATCGACCCGGACAACCGCCGTTGGTGGGAAGGCCCCAATGTCGATGGCCCGTCCGACAAGACGGTGGCCGTGCTGCGCTTCGAGAATGCGGCCGGGAAGCCGATCGCCGTTTATTATAACTACGCCGTCCATGCCGTGCTGACCGGCAATCTCGATCTGGTGAGCGGCGATCTGCCCGGCGCCGCCTCCCGCTATATCGAAAATGCGATGGGCGATGATGTGGTGGCGGTGTGGTCCGAGGGTGCCGCGGGTGACCAGAACCCCATCTTCTTCCAGCAGACCTACGATCTGCGCGCCATCCGCATCGCCGATTATGCCAAGCGCGGTGAGGACATCAGCAATGCCATGCCGCCCGGCGGCGTCGGCATGGATCGCAAGAACCCCCAGGTCGCCAAGCTCATGGAGCAGCAAAAGCAGATGGCCCAGTCCATGGGCCAGATGCTCGGTGAGGCAGTGCTGCAGACCATGCGCCTGCGCCTCGAACGGCCCGAGAAGGTGAACGGCATCGCCGGCGCCAGCAAGACCTTGGTGTGCCCCGGTCGCGAGCGCACCGACAAGGGCCGCGCAGGCTATGCCGGCACCTATGTCGACGCGGCAGACATCCCCATTCACCTCAGCATGCTGAAGATCGGCGATGTTTTCATCGGCGGCGTGAATGGCGAGGTGTTCAATCCCATCGCGACCAGCTTCAAGGCACAGGCGCCCTCGCGCCGCACCATGATGGCGACGCTGACCAACGGCTTTGGCCCATCGGGCTACATCCCGAACGATGCGGCTTTTGGCCAATATACCTTCGAGGTGGTGTCCTCGCGCCTGAAGCCCGGCTGCGCGGAAAGTGGCATCGTCAACGGCCTGCTCGATCTGGTCGAGCAGACTGACGCCGCCAAGTAAGGCCAAGGGGGCTACGGCCCCCTTCCCGCCTCCGGCCCAATCCGCCTAGGCTCAGTCCTCTTCGCACTTGCAGACCGGCCCCGCGCGCGTCGCGCTGGGCCGGGGTGCGGTCGTCGCGAACTCGACTGGGACCAGCCGGCCATCGCGGTTTGCATCCGCTCCGGCAAACCGGGTCGATGTCGCCACGGCCCACTCCTCGAACGAGAGGAGGTTGTTGCCGTCCTTATCCAGCTTTCGGAACGCGCTCGTTCGGCTTGCCATCATTTCCAGTCGCGTCACCACGCCATCGCGATTGCGATCATAGCGGTCGAAGCGCTTCTGCTCGCGGGTGCGCTCTGTGGCTTCCGGGACGTCGGGCGGCGGCGCCCCGCGTGCATTGGGATCGCCCGGCCCGGGCAAGGGCGGCGCTTCTGCGCGCAGGCCACCATTGGCGACGCGCGGCTGCATGTCCGCATCCACGGCGGACTGCCACCAGAACAGCCCCGCCGCGACGAACAGCAGCGCGGAAAGTACACCGGCAAAGAATCGCCCCATCGCAGGCCCCCCGAAGGGAGATTAACCGCGCAGGGCGGCGATCAGCAAGCGGCTGTACTGGCGGGGCGTGAAGCCGCGCGATGGCAGCCGGGCGGCGCGGACGTCCGGCATGGCAACAGCGGCGAGCAGACGCAGGGGGCGCGGCAGGCTACGAGGCGATCGCGCATCCCGAGGCAGAAAATCCGAGGCGATCGCGATGCTCCGCAGCGCAAGAGCCTCCTCGCTGGCGTGACCGGCCAGATCCCACAAGGCCCAGAGCGCGCCGAGCCGATCGGACGCCTCGCTCTCTCCTCCAGCCAGCAGGGCAAACAGCCCGCCACCCCGAGCAAGCGCATAGTCCCGCAAATCCTCGTCGCTCAGCGGATCGGGCGAGGCAAGCACGCGCCATCCGTCGATCAGCCGTTCTGCCGCCGCGCTGGCGCCGGCGTCCGCTTGCTGGCGCCAGGCTTCGACCAGAGGCTCGCCGCGCCCCTTGGCATCATCCCGTTCCACCAGCACGGCATCCCACCAGGCAAGGCGAATGGCGGCGATCGTCGGATCGGCCCGCCGACGGATCAGCTCGGCCAACCGGGCGTCCAATTGCCAGCACAGCGCATGCCATGAGCGTTCCGCCGCAGGCGTGTGTGCGAGCAACAGGCGCTGCAACGGGGCGGGCTCGTGATCGGCACCGAGCGCGGTAGGCGGCGCATTCACCAACGATCAACCAACCGAATTAGGCATTTGTCCACCACTTCTGAATAAGGCGAGGATCGGGCCGGTGGCGGTGCAATCGTTCGCCGGGTGGGTGGCTTTAAGGGCAGTGAGGACAGGAATGCGCAACCGGGCAGGCGCAAGCTTCATGACCAGGCTTGGCCGCGACGTGCGCGGCAACGTCATCGCCATTTCGGCAGCGGCGCTCATTCCGCTGGCGGGGCTGATTGGCGGCGGCGTGGACATGAGCCGTCTCTACCTCACAAAGACGCGACTGCAACAGGCTTGTGACGCCGGCGTGCTGGCCGGCCGCCGCGCAATGGGATCGGGCAGTTGGACCGAAGAAGGCAGCACCAGCACCCGCAGCCGCGCGCTCGAGCTGTTCAACGCAAATTTCACGGACGGCGCCTACGGCACGACCTTGCTCGACCACGATTTCTCGGAGGATGACGGCGAGGTCACCGGCTTCGCGGACGTCTCCGTGCCCATGACCATCATGCGCATCTTCGGCATCACCGAGCGGACCATGCACGTAACCTGCACCGCCAAGATGGAAATTCCGAATACCGACGTGATGTTCGTGTTAGACGTGACGGGATCGATGAATTGCCCAGCAGATGGAAGCTGGTGCCCGGGCGGCAACAATAACAATAGCCCGGCAAGCAATGCCCGCCTTGTTGGGTTGAAGAGCGCCGTCAAATGCTTTTATGAAGCTCTGCTGCGGGTTAACACCACGGAGACCTGCGGCAACGACCCTGCAGCCACCACTTATGCCGGCACGGCGCAAATCCGCTTGGGGTTCATGCCCTATTCGGTAAACGTGAACGTCGGCAAGCTTCTGAACAATGACTGGATGGCTAGCACAGCGATCTACCAGTCGCGCGAGCCAAAAACTGAAACAGTTTACTCATGGCAAGCGGGCACCGAAACAATAACCCCGTGGACAAACTGGTCAGGTTCTCCGACGAATCTAAATAATGCCAGCACCTATTCCGGCTGGTCTAATATTACGAACAGCAACAACAACAGTTCAACTACTATTAACGGCACATCATACAGCAATCGGCGCACCGACAGGAACTCTTCAAACTGCTCCAACCTCAACTCGAACGGGACGGTACTTACTTACACGGATACTGGCAGCCTACAGGACCCCACCGACGTAGCTCCGGTGTATCCGGAAGATCCACAAGTTCGGACCCATCGGCAGGACGACAACCATGTCGTCGTCGCATACAAATACTCATGGTCAAACAGCAGTTGCCGTCTTCAGAGCAGCAACGCGCGCACATACACGCGCTCAAAGACGGCGACTGGCACACGCTCCATCACTTGGACTACACACCGGCAACGCGTAACCGGCTGGACATATAAACAAATGTCGTTCGACGTTTCCGCTTTGAAAGCTGGTGGTACAAACTGGAATAATAGCGTCGCACTGCCGGTAGCGACATCGACCGTTCCAGCGGTCAAACTATCCGGCTCCAACGCGGACACGACGCTCTATATTGCCGCGAATGCCGAGGTCACTTGGGATGGGTGTATTGAGGAGCGCAAGACCGTTCTAAACAGCGACGGCGATGCGAGCGATGAATGGAATTCCATTCCGACTGGCGCGCGCGATATGAACATCGATGCGGTGCCCGATCCCTCCAACCCGGACACGCAGTGGAAACCTATGCTGCCTGGTGTAGTCTGGGCGCGCTACACGGGTACCAATTACAACTACAATTGGACCGTAGATCCTCCTGTAGTGACTTCGGATCCGAATCCTTATCATCCCCGCAAGGACCGATTCAGTTATTATTGCTCGACCGAAGCGAAGAAGCTCCAGACCTGGTACACACCAGGGGGATTTGAAACCTATGTCAACTCCTTGCGCGCCATCGGCAACACGTACCACGACATAGGGATGATCTGGGGCGCCCGGTTCATTTCGCCGACCGGTATCTTTGCTGACGAAAACAGGGAGACCCCCACTGGCGGCGCCATCCAGCGGCACATTATCTTCATGACCGACGGCGCCACGATGACAGACAACACAAATTATACGGCCTATGGCATTCCCTGGTGGGACCGGCGCCAGACCACCTATGCGCCCAACGACACGCAGCTCACCAACATCCTCAACAGCAGGCTCGTCGCACTGTGCACCGCGATCCGCAACCGCAACATCACATTGTGGGTGGTCTCCTATGGCGGCGGTGTCGACGCCGAGACTGAAGCGCGCCTGGAGAATTGCGCGACGCCCGGCAAATATTTCAAGGCGGACGATACGCCAACGCTGATCAGCAATTTCAAGCAGATCGCATCTGAAATCGCCGATCTGAGGCTGACCAACTGAGATGAGGCGCGCGCCTCATCTGTTCGGCGCACGCGCCCTGCCTGTCCTGCGCCGTTTCGCGCGGGCGCAGGACGGCGTGACGATCATCGAGTTCGCGCTCATTCTGCCGGGCTTCCTCATCATGCTGCTGGGCGCGCTGGATGTTGGGCACACGCTCTACATGCAGAGCGTGGTGCAGGGCGCCGTGCAGAAGGCCGCGCGGGACGGCACGCTGGAGACATCCGCGGGCACCAACGCGACCTCGCGCGATGCGATCGACGCCGTCGTGGAAAGCCAGATCAAGCAATTGCACAATGACGCGGAGGTTTCGGTCCAGCGGCGCTTTTATCGCAGCTTCTCGCAAGCCGCTGCTGCTCAGGCCGAGCCCTTTACGGACAGTGCGAGCGGACCCAACAAGAATGGCGTTTGTGACGGTGGCGAGCCGTTTGTAGACAACAATAACAACGGCGTTTGGGATGCCGACGGTGGCAATGCCATCAACGCCGCGGGCGCGCGCGACAATGTCGTGTTCACCGTGACGGTGTCCTATCCGCGCCTGTTTCCGATCGACAGACTGATCGGCGGGCATGGTATCACGCATGTCGTAGCCAGAACGGTCCTCTCCAACCAGCCCTATGGCGACCAGGGCACCGATGGCACGCCCACCGTGCGGTATTGCTCATGAGTGCGGTGAGACTCCTCAAGCGCAAAGGCGCACTCTGCCGTATGCGGCTTGGAAACGTCTCGCGTCTCGCGCGCGCCCAGAGTGGTGTGGCCGCCGTGGAATTCGCACTCACGGCTCCGCTGATCCTTGGGATGTTCCTCGCGGGCGCGGAACTCACCAATTTCGCGATCACGCGGATGCAGGTGAGCCAGATCGCCCTCCACGTTGCCGATAACGCTTCCCGCATCGGCACCAACAGCCTGCTCACCGCGCCGCAGATCAGCGAAGCGCAGATCAACGATCTGCTGATCGGCGCCAACATGCAGTCCGGCGCGCTCGATCTCGCGACGAATGGGCGGATCATCATTTCGAGCCTTGAGCCGGTCGCCAATCCCAATCCCGAACCCAAAAAATTCCACATTCACTGGCAGCGTTGCTTCGGCGCCAAAAGCTGGGCCTCCACCCATGGCGTGCAGGGCGACACCGATCTGCCGGCGATGGGCGAAACCGGCAAGCAGGTGACGGCGCCCGATGGCGGCGCGGTCATTTTCGTTGAAGTGGCCTATGATTATACGCCGCTCATTTCGGCGAGCATCGTGCCGACGACCGTCATCGTCGATACTGCCGCCATGACCGTGCGCGACGACCGCGACTATAATGGCAATGGCGGGACGGGCGTCTACAATAATGAAGGCGTCACCGCTTCGACCTGCAGCAGCTGAGGCGATAGCGCGGGCCTAGAGCGCCAGATCGACCCAGCCGTCTTGGGCCCGAGAGGCGGCAACGGCTGTCTCGATAAACGCCATGCCGCGCAACCCCTCCTGCACGCCGGGCAGCGAAGGCGCCGCATTGCCCTGAAGAACCGCCGCGAAATCGCGATAGAGGGTGGCAAAGGCCGCCATATAGCCGTCAGCGTGGTGGACGCCGGGCGGGCAGGCGATCGCAGGCTCGTCCTCGCCGAAAGCGAGCCGAAGGCTGGCACCGTCGATCGGATGCAGCGCGAGGGCATGCGGATCATCGAGCGTCCAGACCAGACTGGCAGCGTCCCCGTCACAGCGCAGGCGCAGCCGGTTGCCCTCCCCCGCCTCGATCTGCGAGGCCATTATGGTCCCGCGCGCGCCATTGTCGAACCGCAGGAGCACGGCGCAGTCATCGTCCAGCGTGCGCCCCGGGACGACGCTGCCAAGGTCGGCCATGATCCGGCTTACGTGCAGGCCGGAGACGAACTCGGCGAGATGGAAGGCGTGGACGCCGATGTCCGCGATGCAGCCGCCTACTCCGGAGCGCGCGGGGTCTACCCGCCAGGCGGCCTGCGCATGGCCGGCTGCGCTCGCCAGCCAGCCCTGCGCATAGGTTGCGCTGACCTTGCGGACCGCGCCCAGCTCGCCTGCGGCGATCATCGCGCGGGCGGCGCGCACAGCGGCAAAGCCACCATACGGATAGCTGACCGCAAAGGGGCGGCCCGTCTCGTTCACAAGCGCGGCGAGCCTGCGGGCTTCATCGAGCCACGCGGTCATGGGCTTGTCGCTCATCACGGCAAGGCCAGCCTCAAGGGCGGCCACGGCCGCCGGATAATGGAGATGATTGGGCGTGACGATGCTCGCGAAATCGGCCCCATCCGCCCGGTCCCGCTCGCCCGCCAGCAAGGCGGGGACATCGGCATAGACGCGGGCGGGATCGATGCCATAAGCAAGGCCCGCCTGCCGGGATCGCGCCGGGTCGGAGGAAAACACGCCGGCAACCAGCCTGATCTGTCCGGTCGCCTCCGCCGCGATGCGGTGGGTCTGGCCGATGGACAGAAGCCCGCCTCCGCCAATCATGGCCATGTTCAACATGACAGGCGTTTCTGCATCGGAACGCTTTCCCCAGCGATCAGGCAGCGACCAAGGCGGCGTCGCGCAAGCCGCGCCACACGCGGGCGGCCTGCACGCTCTCCTGCACATCATGCACCCGCACGATCTGCGCGCCCTGCCCGATCGCGACCTGCGCCAAGGCGACCGAGCCGCCGAGCCGCTCCTCGACCGGCGCACCATCGGTCAGCGCGCCGACAATGCGCTTGCGGCTGGCCCCGAACAGCAGCGGCACACCCAGCGCCTGATACATGGCCAGATTGTTGATGACGCGCGTGTCGTCCTGCAACGCCTTGCCGAAGCCGACACCGGGATCGAGGATGATCTTGCTCCGCGCAATGCCGGCATCGAGGCAGGCAGCGACCCGCGCCTCCAGCCAGTCAAACACGGCCATGGCTACCGTCGGGCCGGCAACGGCGCCGGCCTTGTACTTGACCGCGCCGCCGTGCGGATCGTCGCCGGCGGACGGGCTGTGCATCAGGATGACGGGGCACCCCGCTTTCGCCACCACCTCAAGCCCGCGCGGATCGTGGGTGAGGCCAGTCACATCATTGATGATGCCCGCGCCGGCCGCGAGCGCGGCCTCCATCACCGCCGCCTTGCGCGTATCGATGGAGACCACGATGCCGTTCCCGGCCAGTCGCTCGATCACCGGCACGGTCCGGGCGATCTCGTCGCCCTCCCACACGGTGGCGGCGCCGGGCCGGGTGGACTCGCCGCCGACATCGATGATCGAGGCGCCGGCCAGCTGCATCTCAAAGCCGGCATCGGCGGCGCGCTCGGCATCGCCGATGAGCTTGCCGCCATCCGAGAAACTGTCCGGCGTCATGTTGAGGATGCCCATGACCTGCGGCGTATCGAAGCGAATGACGCGCTCGCCCAGCGTCAACGGTGCGCGAGGCGCCGTCAGCCCCTGCATTTGCGCTGCGATCCGCTCAGCCTGCGCGTCGCTCAGGCGGCTTTGCCAGTCATCAAACATGGCAACGGGGACGATGGCCTTACCGGCGGTGCCTTCCGCGCCCGCCCAACGGACCTCGAGGCCCTGAAACCAGATCAGTCCCCCGGCAAGCCTGCGGAATTCATGCGTCTCCAGCCCGACAGGCGTGTCGATGAACCAGATCGGGCGCAGATAGAGGCGGGCGTCCGGCGGCGGGATTTCCATCATCATCGGGCGATATCCTTGTGCATCCCGCGCGCCTTAGCTTGCCCGACAGAAAAGCGGAAGCAGGAGCCCGGACCCGCGGTGGGAGCGCGCCGTCCGGGCCCCAACGACGGTGCCTTATGGCTCCGTCGCGAGCAGGTAAAGCTGGCGCATGGCATCGAGCGGCTTCACGGCGCCTTCGTGCTCGATTTGCCAGAAGGTCCAGCCATTGCAGCTGGGCGCGCCCTGCAGCGTGGCGCCCATCTTGTGGATCGAGCCGGTCTGGCCCTTGCACTCCAGCGAGCCATCGGCGCGGACATGCGCCTTGAAGCGCCCCTTGCTGGCGGTGAGCACAGTGCCGGGTGCGATCATGCCGGTCTCGACCAGCGTGCCGAACGCCACGCGCGGCTGGCTCTTGGGGGATTGCATGATGGTCAGCGCGCTCTCATCGAGCGGGAGCGCTGCAGCAATACGCTCCCGCGCGACCTCGCAATAACTGTCTTCCCGCTCGATGCCGATCCAGCGGCGCCCCAGGCGGCGGGCCACGGCGCCGGTTGTGCCGGTGCCGAAGAAGGGATCGAGCACCACATCGCCCTTGTTGGTGCAGGAGAGCAGCACGCGGTACAGCAGCGCCTCCGGCTTCTGAGTGGGATGGGCCTTGGTGCCACCGCGCTTGAGGCGCTCCTGCCCGGCGCAGATCGGCAGCACCCAGTCCGAGCGCATCTGCAACTCGTCGTTCAGCGTCTTCATCGCACGATAATTGAAGGTATATTTCGCCTTCTCTCCCTGGCTGGCCCAGATCATCGTCTCATGCGCATTGGTAAAACGCGTGCCCTTGAAGTTGGGCATGGGGTTGGCCTTGCGCCAGACGATATCGTTGAGGATCCAGAAGCCGTGATCCTGCATCAGCGCGCCCACGCGGAAGATATTGTGATAGCTGCCGATCACCCAGATCGTGCCATCCGGCTTGAGGATGCGGCGCGCCTCGGCCAGCCACTCGCGGCAAAAGGCGTCATAGGCAGCGTAGCTGTCGAACTGGTCCCAGGCGTCGTCGACCGCATCGACGCGCCCGCCCTCGGGGCGGAACAGATCGCCGCCGAGCTGGAGATTGTACGGCGGATCGGCGAAGATCATGTCTACGCTTGCCGTCGGCAGCGTGCGCATGATGGCGATGCAGTCGCCCTGCAGCAGCGTGTCGAGTGGCAGGATCGGCGGCGTGTTGGCCGGCAGGACCTTTGCGCGCACCGGTCGCTTCGTCAGTTTTTCCATCACGCTCATGTCGTCTCACCCCCGTTTGTGCGCCCGGTGTGAGTCACGACGAGTCCACCGTCAAGAGCGGTAACGGACTGGAGTCACGCGAAGAATCCGCGCCGGAAATGAGAACGAAACGAGTCCCACACGAGGGATGGAGTCCTGCGATTCAGGCAGGACTCAACATGTTGTGGTGTTGCGCCGAAGACTCAGGGGCGCGATGGGCCGAAAAATATTTTAACCGAGCCTCCGGCGCTATCGATTTTCAGAGGCTACCCGGCCCCTGGATCAGCAACCACAGGCCGATGACCGCGAACAGGCTGGCCGCCACGATGCGCACCACCTTGAGCGGCACGCGGCGGAGCAGTTCGTGCCCGAGGAACACTGCCGGGACATTGGCGATCAGCATGCCCAGGGTTGTGCCCATCGTCACCAGACCGACCTGATGGAACTGGGCGCCAAGCGCGACGGTCGCGATCTGCGTCTTGTCGCCCATCTCCACCAAGAAGAAGGCGATCGTGGTGGTGACGAACGCGCCGAAGCGGGCCGGCTTGTCCTCCAGATCATCGATCTTGTCGGGGATCAGCGTCCAGATCGCCATGGCGAGGAAGCCGGCCGCGACCAGATAGTGGAACCAGTTTTGCTGAAAGATGGACGCCACGCTTGCGCCGAGCAGGGCTGCCAGAAAGTGGTTGGCCAGCGTCGCCGCGAGAATGCCGAGGATGATCGGCACCGGCTTCTTGAACCGGGTGGCGAGCAGGATGGCCAGCAACTGCGTCTTGTCGCCGATTTCGGCGAGCGCGACGACGGCGGTGGAGGTGAACAGGGCTTCCATGAAAAATCCTCAGCCGGGCAACAAGACAAACAATGACACCGCGCCTCCCGCCCGGCCTGGACGGAAGCTCGATGTCATTGGTCTCGCCGGAATGCTTGGATTCCCTGCCGCCACGGCCTCTCGACCGAGTATGTTGACGGGCAGGCCTGCCGGAAACCGGCAGCTGGCTACTCCCCAGATGACCCCAGCGCCTTAGGCCTTCGGCCGTCTCCCGTCAACGGGCGCCCTACAGAAAGGCCAGCTGCGCGACTGGCGCGAAGCTGCGGCGGTGAAGCGGGCTTGGGCCATGCTGGCGCAGCGCGGCGAGATGATCGGCGGTGCCGTACCCCTTGTTCCGCTCCCAGCCATAATGCGGATGATCGCGCGCGGCTTCCCGCATCAGCGCGTCGCGATGTTCCTTGGCGATGATCGACGCGGCGGAAATGCAGGGCTCCAATGCATCCCCTCCGACGATTGCGCGCGCCGACCAGCGCCACTCAGGGCGCCGGCCGTGAGGTGTGAGATTGCCGTCGACCAGCACCTCGCGCGGATCGCACCCCAAGCGGGCGCACAGCCCCTCGACCGCCAGCGTCATCGCCAGCATCGTCGCGCCGAAGATGTTGAGCCGGTCGATCTCCGCGACATCGACCACGCCGACCGCCCAGTGGCAGCGGCGCTTGATCGTCGCTTCCAGACCCGCGCGCTTGGCGGCGCTCAGCTTCTTGCTGTCATCCAAGCCGGACGGGCGCGGCTTGCAGAGAACCACCGCCGCCGCGACCACCGGCCCGGCCAGTGGCCCGCGCCCGGCCTCGTCGACCCCCGCGATCATCCCTCGACCCGCCAGGGCGGATAGCGCCGGTTTTCGCCCGCCGAATAGAGACAGACGCGGTTGCCGGCCGGATCGACCAGCCAGGCCTCGCGCCAGCCCCATGCCTGATCCACCGGCTCATTATCGAAGACGAGGCCGGCCGAGATCAACGCGGTCACCCGGGCATCGAGATCATCGCATTCCAGATAGACGCCATGCTGCTGGCCATGGAGAGACAGCGTCGCGCCGCCGGGCGCCTCGAAGCGGGCATAGGGCTGGTCCGGGCTGTCCACGATCAGGGTCAGGCCCAGATCCTCGTAGAAATCGCGGGAGGCGGCATAATCACTGACCGGCACGGAAATCTGGTTGAGGCGGCCGCTCGGCCCCATGTCGAGCCGCACCGCGCCATGCGCCATCGGGCCATGCCCGCGGCCGAGGCCGGGCGCAGTGCGCAGAGCCAGCCGCACGAACAGGCGTGCGCGCGCAATGGCTTCCGGCAGATCGAGCCCCTGCCCCAGCCCGGCCGCGATGGCGCTGGCCAGGGTGCAGCCGGTGCCATGGGTATCCTCGGTATGGATGCGTGCCCCTTCCCACCGGGCAATTTCCCCCTCCGAACCGACAAGCCGGTCGGTGATGATCTCGCCGGGGGCGTGGCCGCCCTTGATGAGCAGCATTTCGCCCCGCGCAGTCAGGTCCGCCTCGCCGCCAAGCGCCTCCAGTTCGGGGAGATTCGGCGTCGTGACGAACGCCCAGCCCATCAGCTCGTGCAAGCTCTCGATGGTGGCGGCGTCCGCCAGCACGCCGCCGCTCGTCGCGACCATCACCGGATCGAGCACCACCGGCGCGCCGATGCTCTCAAGCCGGTCGGCGACCGCCAGCGCCGTCTCCGCGGAGCCGATCATGCCGATCTTCACGGCGTCCACGCCGATGTCGCTGACCACGCTGTCGATCTGCGCCAGCACCATCTCCGTCGGCACGGGATGCACGGCCTGCACGCCCAGCGTATTTTGCGCGGTGATCGCGGTGATCGCGGTCATGGCGTGGCCACCCAGCATGGTGACGGTCTTGACGTCCGCCTGGATGCCGGCGCCGCCGCCGGAGTCCGAGCCGGCGATGATCAGGATTCGAGGATAGCTCATGGGGCGCTTTTGCCCCCTGCCGGCGCGGAAGTCGAGCCGCTGGCGCTGCGCCTCACTGTTCCTTGCGGGCGCAGGCGATGCACAGCGATGCCTCGGGCCGGGCCGCCAGACGCGCCGGCGCGATGGGCTCGCCGCACAGCACGCAGGCACCGTAAACGCCCGCCTCGATCCGCGCGAGCGCACGATTGACCGAGCCGATCTCCCGCGCCACCAGCGCGGACTGCTGCTCCAGTGCGCGATCATCCTGCACTTCGCTTGCCTGTTCAGCTGAATCGGCATTCAGCGGTTCGTCCAGATCGACCGCAAGCCGCTTCTGCCGGGCTTTCAGATCATCGCGCATGGCCAGAAGCCGTGCTTTTGCGTCCATCATGTCCATGGCCACCCCCTCTCCGTCCGACTGCTTGATGCCAGTCTAGGCGGTGATGCGCGCCAATCCATGCGCCAGATCAAACCGGTCGCGCGGGCGCTCAGCCCTTGAAGCGGCGCTCCGTCGAAGCAGGGTTTCGCTTGAGCGCGTCGCCAGTCCGGCTCGGCCGGTCCAGCAGCTCGCCCCCGCAATTGGGGCAGCGATCGTCCAGATCCTCGGCGCATTCGGCGCAAAAGGTGCATTCGAACGAGCAGATGAAGGCACCACCCGCATCGGCGGGGAGATCGGCGCCGCAGCGCTCGCAATCCGGGCGCATCTCAAGCATGGGCGGCCGCCGCGCTTGCCACGGCATCGCAGATGCGGTCCACCACGCGGACGACCTGATCGCCATCGTCCCCTTCGGCCATCACGCGGATCACCGGCTCGGTGCCGGACGGCCGAATGACGAGGCGCCCCACCCCTTCAAGCTCCGCTTCCGCCTGGGCGATCACGGCCTGGACGCTCTGCGCCTCAAGCGGCTTACCGCCGGCGAAACGGACATTCTTGAGCAATTGCGGGACCGGCTCGAACTGGCGCAGCAGGGCGCTGGCCGGCTTGCCGCTCTGCACCAGCGCGGCGAGCACCTGGAGCGCGGCAATGGTGCCGTCGCCCGTCGTCGCATAATCGGAGAGGATCATGTGGCCGGACTGCTCGCCTCCGACGTTGCAGCCGCGCGCCTTCATTTCTTCCAGCACATAACGGTCGCCAACCTTGGTGCGGATGAGGGGAATGCCCTCGCTGGCAAGCTTTCGCTCCAGCCCCAGGTTGGACATGACTGTGGCGACGACCCCCTCGCCCTTGAGCATGCCCTGCCGCGCCCAGCTCGTGCCGATCAGCGCCATGATCTGGTCGCCATCCACGATGGTGCCGGTCTCATCCACCACGATCAGGCGGTCAGCATCGCCATCGAGCGCAATGCCGATGTCGGCGCCGGATGCCACGACCGTCTCCTGCAGCAGCAGCGGCGCGGTCGAGCCGCAGCCATCGTTGATGTTGGTGCCGTTGGGAGTCACACCGATCTGGACCAGCTCGGCGCCCAGCTCCCAGAAGGTATAGGGGGCGGTGTTGTACGCGGCGCCATTGGCACAATCGAGCGCCACCTTGAGCCCATCGAGCCGCAGATGCTGCGGGAAGGTCGATTTGACGAAGTGAATGTAGCGCCCGCGCCCATCCTCGACCCGCCGCGCGCGCCCGATCCCTTCGGACGGGGCCAGCGGTATCTCGCCGCCCTCGATCAGCGCCTCGATCTTCAGCTCGTCGGCGTCGGAGAGCTTGTAGCCATCCGGCCCGAACAGCTTGATGCCATTGTCATAATAAGGATTGTGGCTGGCGGAGATCATCACGCCGAGATCGGCGCGCATCGATGCGGCCAGCATCGCCACGGCGGGGGTGGGGATCGGGCCGAATTGCACCACGTCCATGCCGACACTGGTAAAGCCCGCGACCAGCGCATTCTCGATCATATAGCCGGAAAGGCGCGTATCTTTGCCGATCACCACGCGGTGGCGATGGCTGCCGCGCATGAAGTGGCGGCCGGCGGCCATGCCCACTCGCATGGCCATTTCGGCCGTCATCGTGGACTGGTTGGTGCGGCCCCGGATGCCATCCGTGCCGAAGAAGCGTCTGGTCATCGCCGGTGCTTAGCGGATCGGGGGCCGGCAGCGCCAGCCCCCTTGAAGGCTCACCGCACAGGCGCCGTCTGGTCCCGCAGGCCTTCCTCCGGGCGATCATCGACCGGGGCATCCTCTTCCTTCAGCGTATCGAGATGCATCAGACGCTTGACCAGCGGGGAGACCGCCAGCACCGCGACGGCGATGCCGATCGTCCACCAGCCAATGGTGTTGTAAACAGAGAGCGTTGCTTCCTTGGTCATCTCGCCATCATGACCGCCGGTCGCCTCGCCGATCTTGCCTGCAACAAAATTGCCGACCGCCGACATGTAGAACCAGGCGCCCATGATGAGGCTGGCGAGATGCTTCGGTGCCAGCCGGTTCATCGCGGAAAGCCCGACAGGTGAGAGGCACAGCTCACCAGTGGTCTGGAACAGATACACCAGGAACACGAACAGCACCGGCGTCAGCGCCGCCATGCCGGCCGACTGGGCGCCCCATACGAAGATGAGGAAGGAAAAGCCGACCTGCGCCAGCGCCAGACCGAATTTGGCCGGTGCGGACGGTTCCCAGCCCCGCTTGCCCAGCCACAGCCAAAGCCAGGCGAAGACCGGCCCGAGCAGCACGATGTAGATGGGGTTGAGCGACTGGAAGAAGGTGGTCTGGAAACCGCCACGGTCGACATAGCGGTCCGTATACAGATTGAGGCTGCCGCCCGCCTGCTCGAACAGGCCCCAGAACACCGGGTTGAGCGCGACGAGGAAAACGATCGCAAAGATGCGGTCGCGCGCATCCGGTTGCAGCTTCATCGCGGCGTAGAGCACATAGCCGAGCAGGGCGACGCCGGCGACGATGAGCAGCGTCTCGATGATATCCTGATACTGGACGAGGAACCAGATCACGCCGATGGAAGCGACGCCGATCGCGTAGAGCAGCCATTCGGTGCGCAGGGTGAGCGGCTTGGGCGGCTCCCCCTTGCCCATGAGGAACGGCTTGCCGATGACGAACACCGCCGCGCCCAGCAACATGCCAACGCCCGCCGCGCCGAAGCCGTATTTCCAGCCGTAGGTCTCGCCGAGCCAGCCGGCCATGATGGTACCGATGGCCGCGCCCACATTCACGCCCACATAGAAGATCGTGTAGGCGCCGTCGCGGCGGGGATCGGTAAGCCCGTAAAGCTGGCCGACGATCACCGAGATATTGGCCTTGAGGAAGCCCGAGCCGACAACGATGCAGCTTAGCGCCAGCCAGAAGATGTTGATCGTGGGATCATCCTGTCCGCCCGAGCCTTCAAATGCCATCAGGCAGTGGCCAGCGGTGAGGATCAGCGCGCCGAACAGCACGGCCTTGCGCTGGCCGAGATAGCGGTCGGCGAGATAGCCGCCCAGCACCGGTGTGACGTAGACGAGGCTGGTATAGGCCCCGTAGACGAGGTTCGCCTGTCCATCGCTGAACAGCCAGTGCTTGGTGAGGTAGAAAATCAGCAGGGCGCGCATGCCATAATAGGAAAAGCGCTCCCACATCTCGGCAAAGAACAGGATGTAGAGGCCCTTGGGATGGCCGATAAACTCCTGCTTCTTGCTCACAAGCCCAACCGCGCCGCCGGCAAGAAGCACGACGAGCGCGATGAGGGCGATGGCTGGAATGGTCGCCATAAAGTCTCCTGGTCCGGGCAACGGCGAGACGCCGGCCGCGACAATATGCCCACGAGACTTAGAGAGTCTGACATTTGAGAAAAGCGCTTTTTTCCGCCGGCCTCGACCAACCAGCCCGCCGATCCGTGATAAGGGCTGCCCGAGCGCCGTTGCCGTAGCGAAACCGGGCACAGTAGATGCAACATTGTGATCAATTGGCAAACGCGCTTGGCGGATCGACCGGATTTGTCTAGCGATGCGGCATGTTCAACGACCGCTCTTCCCTCCCCGCCTATCTCGCATCCCGCCGATCCGGCAAAGCGCGCGATCTCGCGGCGCCCGGCCCCTCGCTCGATGAGCAACGCGAGATGGTGCGGATCGCGACGCGGACCCCCGATCATGGCAAGCTCGCTCCCTGGCGGTTCCTGATCGTGCCCGACGACAAGCGCGCGGCGCTGGCCGCGCTGCTCGAGCGTGCCTATCTCGCCGAGAAGCCCGAGGCTGGCCGGCTGGAAATCGAGGCAATGCATCAGTTCGCGCATCAGGCGCCGGCGCTGATCGTTGTCCTGTCCTCGCCCAAGCCTTCCAAGATTCCCGTGTGGGAACAGGAGCTCTCAGTCGGTGCGGCAACCATGAACCTGCTGCATGCCGCCCATGCCATGGGTTTTGCGGGAGGTTGGCTGACCGGCTGGCCGTCCTACAACGAGGCCGTGCGCGATGCGTTCGGCACCAGCCAGGAGCGGATCGCCGGCTTCGTGTTCATCGGCACGCCCTCGCGGGATCTGGACGAGCGCCCCCGGCCGGAGCTGGACGACGTGTTGTCGATCTGGTCGGGCGGCTGACCGCACGCTTCCTGGCCGGCGCCTTGACCGATCCACTGTATTATGTCACTGATGCAGCATGATCGATGAGAGCCGGCCTGTCTATCTGCGCCTGCGCGACGAAATCGCCGCTGCCATTCTGGATGGACGCTTTGCCGATGGCGATGTCTTGCCATCGGTGCGGGCCTTTGCGGCCCAGCAAGGCGCGAATCCCCTGACCGTCGCCAAAGCCTATCAGAGCTTTCAGGATGAAGGGCTGGTGCAGGTCCGCCGTGGCGTTGGCATGTTTGTCGCGCCGGGCGCATCGCGTCGCCTGCGGGCGATGGAGCGCGAACGCTTCTTCAGTGCGGTCTGGCCGGGCGTCTCCGAGCAGATGCATCGCATTGGAATCACGCTGGAAGAGCTTGTCGAGCGAGATCGCATGACCACCGACTGATCACGGCCCATCGCTCCAGCCCATCGATCTATCGCGTCTGATCTCTCGTTCATCTGCCGTTGCGGTTGGCCTCGCCAGACTTGTCGCATCAGGTTGAACGGAGACAAAACATGATCAAGACCGCCCTTGCTACCCTCGCCGCCGTCGGCGTGATGATGAGCGCAGCCCCTGCGGAAGCCCACAAGAGCAAGCATCGGCACGGGCACGGCGCCAGCCGCATGTATGACGACCGCGGCTATTATCGCGAGCCCCGCCCGATCACCCGCGACACGCGCACATGGCGCGGCGACGATGGCCGCTATTATTGCAAGCGCGCGAACGGCACGACGGGCCTGATCATCGGCGCGGCCGGTGGCGCATTGCTCGGCCGGACCATCGATACGCGGGGCGACCGCACGCTCGGCACCGTCCTCGGTGCCGCTGGTGGCGCCTTGCTCGGTCGGGAAATCGAGCGCAGCGGCGCGCGCTGCCGCTGATCGCCGCTTGAGTTTGGACGTGCCGGAGTGGCCATGAGGTCGCTCCGGCACGGACCGCTCAACCCTGAAGATTATAGCTTTTCATGAGATCGTAGAGCGTCGGCCGGCTCACCCCCAGCATCCGTGCCGCGCCTGAGATATTGCCCTCGGACCGGGCGATGGCCCGCCGGATCGCCGCCTGATCGGCCGCCTCCCGGACCGCGCGCAAATTGACCACCGGGCCGTCCTCGCCGGCTGTTCCATCCAGATCAAGATCGCCTGCGGTGACCATCTTGCCCTCGGCCAGGATGACCGCGCGTTTGACGCGGTTTTCCAGCTCCCGCACATTGCCCGGCCAATGCCAGGCATCGATGGCAGCAATGGCATCGCTGGACAGGCCGCGCACCTGCGCATTCAGTTCCGGCGCGAAGCGGCCGACGAAGTGGCGCGCAAGCAGCACGGCATCGCCGGTTCGCTCCGCCAGAGCTGGGATGCGCACGATGATCTCTGCCAGGCGGTAATAGAGATCCTCGCGGAAGCGGCTTTGGGCGATCATCTCCTCCAGATTCTGGTGGGTCGCGCAGACGATCCGGCAATCCACGGCGATCTGCTGGCGCCCGCCGATCCGCTCGATGGTCCGCTCCTGCAAGAAGCGCAGCAGCTTCACCTGCAGGGCGAGCGGAATATCCCCGACCTCATCGAGGAACAGCGTGCCGCCCTGCGCCTGCTCGATCTTGCCGGGCGTCGTCTTCACCGCACCTGTAAAGGCGCCCTTCTCGTGCCCGAACAGCTCGCTCTCCAGCAGCGTCTCGGGGATCGCCGCGCAGTTGATCGCCACGAACGGTCCGGCTGCGCGGTCGCTCTTTTCGTGCAGGCCGCGGGCGAGCAGCTCCTTGCCAGTGCCGCTGGCGCCAAGCAGCATCACGGACACGCTGGCGCTCGCCACGCGCTCAATCATGCGCGCGACCTTGAGCATTTCCGGCGATGCCGTGATCATATGCCCGAGCACCCGCGCATCGGCGGGCACTGCCTCGGCAAGGCGCCGGTTCTCCTGCTCAAGCGTGTGGACGTGGAAGGCGCGGGCGACGATGTGGCCCAGGGAATCGATGTCGAGCGGCTTCTGGTAGAAATCCCACGCCCCCTGCCCGATCGCACGCCGGGCACTGGCGCGGTCGCCCTGACCGGACGCTACGATCACCTTTGTCGCCGGGGCTTCGGCGAGGATCTGCGCCAGCGCGGCCATGCCTTCGGTGATTCCATCCGGGTCGGGCGGTAGCCCAAGATCGAGCGTGACCACCGCCGGCGCTTCTGCGCGCAGGATGTCCATCGCCTCCTCCCGGTCCCCCGCGATCAGAATGTGATAACCGTCATAGGACCAGCGCAACTGGCGCTGCAGACCTGGATCATCTTCGACGATCAGCAATTTCGGGCGACTATCCCCCATCACATCGCACTCCGCATCGGCATGTCTGTTGCGTTCTCACTTGGGCTGGTAACTGGCAGCCGGATCGTGAACTGGCTGCCTTCTCCCTGGACACTCTGGACGAGCAGGCGGCCGCCCATCGCCTCGACCAGCGCGCGCGTCTCATGCGCGCCAAGGCCAAATCCATTGGCTTTGGTGGAGCTGAAGGGGCGGAACAGACGGTCGCGCATGAAGGCGGCGCTCATCCCCTTGCCCCGATCGATAACGTGAAGATCGAGCCAGGCATCGCCCTGTTCCACGACGATCCGCACCAAGGCGCCATCCGGGCTGGCTTCGATGGCATTGCGCACCAGATGGGTGAGCGCGCGCTGCAGATTATCGGCGTCGACGATCACCTGCTGTTCGAGCGCGCCCTCCACGACGACATTGCGCGTGCCGCCGGCCCAGGCGCGGGCGAGATCGCCGAGCCATGGCCCCAGCAGCAGTTCCTCGCGCTCGGAGGGGCGTGCCTGCCCGCCACGCCCAAGGCGCTGGATGAGGTCGTTCATCCGCGATGAAGTTTCTTCCAGCGTCAGGATCATATCCTCCCGGAACGCCGGATTGTCTGCGTGGCGGCGGGCGTTGCCGGCCAGTAGCGTCATCTGGCTGACCAGATTCTTGAGATCGTGCAGGATGAAGGCGAAGCGGCGGTTGAACTCTTCGAACCGCTGCGCTTCAGCCAAAGCCTCGCGATGGCGCTCCTCCGCGACGCGAGCGGCAGCTTCGCCGCAAACGACGCGCAGAACGTCAAAATCCTCCCAGTCGAGCGCGCGAGAGCGTGGCGGTGCCGCGAGCAGCATCACGCCGATGATCTCATCGCGGCAGATGAGCGGCGCAAGTGCCCAAGCGACACGGCTCTCCAGCATCGAGGCCGGGAGGAGGTCGCCCAGATCATGTCCCTCGCGTGCGAGGTCGAGGATCTTTCCGGCCGGAACCATCCGGTCGGTGACGGCGAGTGGCAGGGCCAGCGGCGGGGCGCTAGCCTCTGACCACGCATAGGCGCAGACGCGGACCAGACGCTCATCCTGCCTCAGATACAGCGCACCGGCCGGCGCATCGACCGCCTGGGTAATCGCCCGCGCGATCCGGCAATCGAGGCTGGTGCCATCCGTGTCTCCGCCATCCATCGTGGCGGAGAAGCGGAGCCAGAGGCTACGATAGTCATATCGATGCGCGAACACATGCTTGGAGATTTCGCCCCGCAGCCAGGAGCGCATGGATGCAGACGGCAGAAAGGCCAGGACCGCGACGGCAAGGGTGAACAGGAGCGCGAACTGGACGATGCGCGCCATGGGAGCGCTCATGCCGCTCAGCAAGCCGACCAGCAGCAGGATGACGCAGATATAGAACAGCGCGAGGCCTGCAGAGACGAGCCGGGTCTTCAGTGTGCGCGAGAGCGCGAAGGCGCGCGTGCCGTCGCTGCGCAGGCCCAATGCGAGCATGATCGCCAGTACCGCCATCACGAACCCGCGCATCGGCGCAAGCGGGGTCATGCTCCCTTCCGCGAACCAGACCAGCAGATAATGATTGAAATCATAGGCCCACATGCAGGCCAGCGCGGCGGCCAGCCAGCCCTCACGACGGGCCGATTCCGGGTCACCGCGCCCCGTGTTCCAGCGGAAGAGCAGCAGCAGCGCGCCCAGAGCGAAGGCAGCGCGCAACATCCAGGTCATCTCGAAATAGACGAGGATGCGGCGATCGACCCGAATGCCCTCGCCCATCTGCAGATCGAAAATCAGCTGAACCGCGAGCACAAGCGCCAGAGCCAGCACCACGACCTTGGGGCCGGCCCGCCCGCCCGGTCGCCAGACCCGCGAAAGGCTGGCCAGTGCTGCCAGCCAGGCCGCATTGCGCATGGTCTCGGTGACGCCATCGCTCAATTGGCCGAGCGGGCTGAAGCCGACAAAGGCGTGCCGCAGCGACCACAGCGCCGTCAGCGCCAGCGCCACGATGACGAACTGCGGCGCGGCGATGCGGTGGGGCTGTCGCGAAATCAGGATTGCGAGCGTGGCGAACAGGATCGCCGCGAGCGCGTGACCCAGATGGCCGGCAATCAGCCAGACAGCCATGCGCATCTCCCCCGGCTAAGCGACCGCGCGGCCGTGAAGATCACACCGCCCACGCCGCAGCGCCGCCATCCCGCTTTACAGGTCATTGTAAGATGATCCGACACCCGTCCGGCTTATGGTCAAATAGCAAAAATATGCTGAACGCCGCAGACTGCCGGTGCGCGATGCCTTTTTTTACCGGATGCTAAGGCTGTCTGCTTATCATGCCCGCGTCCGCGAAGACCGGACGAGCCGGAGCCGTTCATGCCCAACCGCATCTATCTGCTGATCGCCCTCGCCTTCATCATCGGTGGCCCTGTGCTTGTCATGGGCATCAGCAATGTCCTGCCCTCGGACCCGGCGGCAGAGATGGCGGCGAACGGCGGGCAGGCCCCGGAACCGTCTGTGGAGCAGGCGCAGTTCGAACCGGTCGCGGAGGCACCGCCCCCGCCGGTGGTAGAACAGGCGCCCGGATCGACCGATCCCCTCTTCGATGCCAATCCGACGCTGGACGCGGAGTCCTCTCGCGTCTCGCTTCCCGAGCCGGTCGCCGAGGATGCCCCCGCACCGGCGCCCCCGGCCCACGCGGAAAACTTCTCGCCGCAGTCCGGTTTTGGCGGCGACGATGGCAAACCGCATTATTGAGGCGCGCGTGATCTTGACGGACGAGGCGGGAGGCCGGCCGCTCAGCGCGGCGTTGTCAAAATGTCAATCAGGGCGCTCACACCGGCGTCAATCCCGATGCTCATCTGCCCCGCTCGGAAGCGCGGCAATATCCGTTCGGCGATGATCTTTTTGCAAAGTGAGTTGGGCAACGCTTGTTCCAACCCATAGCCAACCGCGATCCGCACCTGCCGCTCGTGAGGCGCGACAAGAAGAACCACGCCGTCATTATAATCCTTGCGGCCGATCCCCCAGGCGTTGGCAAGGTCACGGGTGAAATCTGAAACATCCCGCCCGCCCAGAGATTTGACGGTCACCACAACCATCTGATGACGGGTGGTCTCCTCAAACCGCGCCAGACGCTTGGAAAGTGCCGCTTCTTGCTTGTCTGGAATGATGTTGGCGAAGTCATTGACGCGGCCGATAGGTGCGACTTCCGCCTGCGTTTGAGCGGCGTGACACGGCGCATCGGTCGTGGACTGGTCATCTGGCGGCGCGTTAGAGCAAGCCGCAGTGAACATGATCAGCAGGGGGAGGAGGAGCTTCCTGGCCAGCATTTCGATGTCTGACCTAAAGGTCCGCATTTTGCTGTTTCGGACCAACATATATCGAACCGAAAAACATACGTCCCGCCCCCAGCAAAGTCAGCCTACGATTTCCCAAAAATATCCAGCGCCGCCACCGTCAGCGCCTTTGCGGCCGTGCCGATCACCGCATGGGGATCGGGTGCCCAGAGCGGGCTGTGGAGCGACGGCAGGCTGATCTCGCTGCGCTGCGCAGCGGCCACCTTGTCAGGGTCCACCCCGCCGACCCAGAAGATCATGCTCTCGATGCTGTTATCGGCGCGGTGATATTGGCCGAAATCTTCGCCGCCCATCACCGAGGGCACCTGTCGGACCCGATCGGCGCCGAAATGGGCGCGCAGCACGCCCGCGACATGATCGCTGAACTGCGGCGTGTTGTAGGTGGCGGGCGTGTAATCCTGCTCCACCGCCATGATCGGCATCCGGTCCTCCGGCACACCGGCCGCCATCGCCTCGCCCCGCGCGATCCGCTCGATGCCGCCCAGCAGGCGCCCGCGCGTCTCATCGGAATAGCTGCGCACGGTGATCAGCAGCTTTGCCTCATCCGGTATGACATTGTGCTTGGCGCCGGCGACGAAGCTGCCGACCGTGACCACGGCCGCCTCCTGCGGATCGCACTCGCGGCTGACCAGCGTCTGCAGGCTGGTGACGATGCGCGCGGCGATCACGATCGGGTCGATGGTCTTGTGCGGATAGGCACCGTGACCGCCCTGACCGCGCACTGTGAGGTCCACACTGTCCACATTCGCCAGTATCCAGCCCGGCGTGTAGCCGATGGTGCCGGCCGCAAGCTCCGCGCTGTCATGGAAGGCAAGGACATGGCTTGGCTTAGGGAAGCGCGTGAACAGCCCATCGTCCAGCATGGCCTTGGCGCCCAGACCGATCTCCTCGGCCGGCTGCAGGATCATCACCAGCGTCCCCGACCATCGCGCCCGCAGCCCAATCAGCGCCTGCGCCGCGCCGGTCCAGGCCGTCATGTGCGTATCGTGGCCGCAGGCGTGCATCACCGGGCTCTCGATGCCGTCGCGCGTCGTCGCCCGGACCCTTGAGGCGTAGGGCAGACCGGTCTTTTCCTCGAGCGGAAGCGCATCCATGTCGGCGCGGATCATCACCACCGGGCCGGGGCCGTTCTCCAGCACAGCCACGACGCCCGTCTGCCCGACCTGCTCGGTAACGGCAAAGCCAAGCGCCCGCATCCGCGCCGCCAGCGTCGCCGCGGTGCGTACTTCCTGAAAGCTCAGTTCCGGGTTGGCGTGCAGGTCGCGGTAGATCTCCAGCAGTTCGGGCAGCGCCGCATCGATGGTCGCGTCTATATGGGAGGCCGCAATGGCTTCGTTCGACGCTTCGTTGAAAGACATGGACGTTCCTTTTGCCCTTGATGGTCACGATCATAGGCGCTTTTGCGCGCCTTGGAAGGGCGGTGAGACCGCAGCGCTTCCAACCCGCCTGCTCTCTGCCTATGAGGCAGGCATGAAGCTGGACCGCCCCCCAAAAGCCGTGGTGTTCGATATGGACGGCGTGCTGTTCGACACCGAGACGCTCTATCGCGCGGCGATGTTTGCCGCCGGCGATGAGGGCGGCCATGCGATCACCGAAGCGCTGTTCAATGCCACATTGGGATGCCCATGGCCGACGGCGCGCCAGCAATTGCTCGACCATTTCGGCGGCGATTTTCCGGCCGATGATTTTCGGCATCGCGTGCGGGCGCATTTCGATCTTTTCGTCGCGCAGGACTTGCCGCTCAAGCCCGGCGTGGAAGCGTTGCTCGATGTGCTCGATGCGGCGGGATTACCCCGCGCAATCGCGACATCCTCCGGCCATGAGCAGGTCCGGCATCATCTGGCACATCATGGATTGGCGGGTCGGTTCATGCATGTCGTGGCGTTTGGCGATTATCAGGCGGGAAAACCGGCGCCCGATCCCTATCTCCTCGCCGCAGAGCGGCTGCGCGTCTCGCCGGCGGATTGCCTTGCCCTTGAGGATTCGCTCAATGGCGTGCGCTCGGCAGCCGCGGCAGGCATGATGACGGTGATGGTGCCGGATCTGATGGCGCCCACATCAGAAATGCAGGGCCTATGCGCTCACATCGTCGAGGATCTGCATGCCGTGCGCGACATCGTGCTGGCGTCGCTTTCGGAGGGCCACCTGGTCGAACAACGCTAGTCCGCGCGCCCTGTGACTCGCTCGTCGGCCATGGCATCGGCCTCTTGAGCGGCGCTCTCGCCCGGTGCCGGTAACCGCCCAAGCGCCTCGACCGGTTCGATCGCGTCGATCTCCCGCGATCCGGTTTCGACGCTCAGATCCTTGAAGCGACGGCCGGTCACCAGCACGCGGTTCTCGAAGCTGGAGACGAACTTATTGTAGCTGGAGACCGAGCCATTGAGGCTGCGGCCGAGCGAAGAAAGATGCCCGGCGGCAACCGCCAGCCGCTCATACATCTCCTTGCCGAGCGCCGCGATCTGCTGGGTCTGTTCGGCCATTTTCTCCTGCCGCCAGACGCTCGCGACGGTCCGCGCGATGGCGACCAGATTGGTCGGCGTGGCGAGCAGCACACGCTTCTCGAAGGCCCATTCCCACAGGCCGTCATCCTGCTCCAGCGCGGCCGCGAGGAAGTGCTCGCCGGGGATGAACATGACGACATAGTCCGCCGCATCACCGAAGCGCGTCCAGTAATCCTTCGCGCCAAGCTGCTGCGCGTGGTTGCGGATCGCGCCGGCATGGGCCTTGAGATGCCCGGCCCGCACCACCTCGTCCACAGCGTCGACCGCTTCCAGATAGGCGTTGAGCGAGCATTTGGCGTCGATGATGAGTTGCCGCCCCCCGGGCAGACGCACGATCACGTCCGGGCGCAGCCGGCCATCGGCAGTATCCACGGAAACTTCCGAGCGGAAATCGGCGAACTGGCTGAGCCCCGCCATTTCCAGCACGTTGCGCAATTGCTGCTCGCCCCAGCGCCCGCGCGCCTTGGGGCTAGAACGCAGCGCGTTCACCAGCCGGGCCGTCTCCACCCGCGCCTCTGCACTGCCCAACCGCACCTGCTCGACGGCCTCGCGCAGCGCGGCGTAGCTATCCACCCGCTCCTTTTCGACCTTGCCTAGGCCTTCCTCATAGCGCTTCAGCGTCGTCTCGACCGGCTGCAGCAGCGCCTTGAGGCTCGCCTCGCTCTTCTCATGAGCCTGATGGAATCGCTGGTCGGCGCGCTCGATGAGCATGCGCTGCGCCTCGTTCAGCAACTTGCCGGCGGTTTCACTGAACTGAGCAGACAATTGCTCGCGCGCCTCACTCAGCGCGCGAATTTGGGCCTCGAAGCCCTCCATCCGCGCCTTCTGATCGGCCTGCACAGCCGCGAGCATCCGTTCGGCCTCGTCCCGCGCGCGATCGGTCTCGTCCAGTTTCGCGCGCAAGAGGTCCGTTTCTTCCGCCCGGCTCGCCGCCACCGCGAGGTCGCGCAGCGCGGCGTTGCGCATGTCCTCAAGGGTGGCGAGTCGGTCGGCAAGGGCCTTGCGCTCCGCCTCGACCGGTGCAGCCATGCGGGCGCGCATCAGCCAGCCGATAGCCAGGCCTACCCCCGCAGCCAGAAGCATGATCAAAAGAAACGTTTCCGTCACACCCACCCTCAAACAAGAACGAAATGAGAACATAGCTGTCTGCAAGCACTAAGGCAAGCTGAAAGGGTTCGGGTGTCAATGCTTGCCAAAAACCACTTCGTCTATTCGCTGCATGAACTTTAGGGACGTGTCTGAACTGACTTTGCGCGCGAACAATGCGCCGGAAGCGATCGCCGCCTGCACGTCGTTTTCGTCCAGATAGGCGGGCACGCTGCCGTTGCGAAATGACCAATCTGTAAAGCGTAGATCATTATTCACTGTCGACGTTCTAAAACTGCTGTTTAGAAAGTAAGTTTGAAAATATATTTCCTCAGCCAAATAGGTTCTCTTCGCCCCGTTCAAAAAAACCTGAGCCTTTCTATCTTCTACAATTTTGCGTGCTGCCGAATGCGGTAAGGACATCCAGACCGTCCCAACGAATATCTTCTCAAAAGGCATAATTTTATTGCGGCTTATTTTAAGCCTTTTTTGACCCCATGCGAACAGGCGATCCAGATATTTATGTAGTGATCCTGAAAATGGTGGGCCGCCCTGCAGAAAATAGAAAATATTGTAGTGCCGATATCTCTCTGCGACATGATCAGGTGAGATCTCCAGCGGCTCATATTTCATAAAAATGCGCCCGTCACATTTAGTCTGAAAATCCTCAACTGTCGCAATCGGATAGTCTTGCCCGCTTACAAGGTGGACATAGTCACAATCGTCATACTTCACCGCAATCTTAAGAAGATCCAAAATAGCATAGAGATGCGTAACTGATCCCCAGCGGACCCGATAGGTACGCTGACAATGACATCCAAGCGCAGTCAACCTCTCCAATTGATCATTACTGATCCGACTTCTCTTGTCGACGTGAATGATCACCCGGAAAAATGCGCGATCAAGGCGTCGCACCATCCGCTCTAGTGTGGGAAAGTCCTTATAGGCGGTAATGACGACGGCATGCATTCTTACTGATCCTTCAGCTGATTAATATGCTATCAACATAGCGCGATCTGGCGGCAACCACTGGGCGAAGAATCCTCTTAAAGAAATTGTTGCGCCGACGAGCTAAGTTTTCAGATATTGCAGAAGTATTACATTTGCGTTCTATCAATCCACACTCGTCGGCGGATGACGCTATTTTTTCTAAATTCGATTGGTGTCGAGCCTAAAGAAATGCAAAATCGAGGCCCAAGACCAGCAACCTCGCCAACTGAAGAGGATCTGGAGCGACAATCTGCAACTGCGAATCGGATATTGAGGGCAGCCCGATCTCAAGCTTTCGACCACCCTAAATGGGGACCTCGGACCTTTTGACACACGTAGAAAAGTTCACAGGAACAGTGGAACGAAATGAGAACCTGTTGCCCCTGCCCCACAAGCGCAAGCCCGTCACTCGATATGGCCCTGCTCGCGGAAGAAGCTGTTGAGGGCGCCGAGCATCGTCTGCCACCAGTCGACGACATCGGCGAAATTGCGCTGGGTCAGGCCGCCATAGGTCGTCACGTCATAGGTCAGGTCAAGCGAGCCATCCTCGTCCACCGCCATCTGGCTGAACCGGTTCTTGCGGTTCCACAAATTGGCGAGCTCTGGCGTGTTCTTGCCGTCGTCCACGAAGCTGGTGGAGAAGTGGAGTGAGGCGCAGTCCTTGCCATCCTCGCATTCGTAGAAATAGATGTTGAAGTTGTAGCCGCTTGCCGCGCTGGTGATCATCGGGTTGCCGGTGGACTCACTCTTGCTCAGGCTGGCCTTGTAACCCGCGTCCTGGATCGCCTTCACCACCGTCTCGGGCGCATTCGCGCAGACGAGCCCCTTGCCGCACGGTTCCTCATCGGCCGCATGAGCGGTCGCCGCCATCATCACAAGCGCACATGCTGCAGCCGAAATCCAAGCGGTCGTCTTCATCGTCGTCCCCATTTTCCCGTTACTGCCACGGCCTTATCGCGATGAAGCCGACATCGCCACACCGCAAAGCCTATTGCGGTTGCGTTCTCTATATGTTCTATTGACGCATGACTGCGATCAAGGGCCGCGGCGCCTCGGCCAACGAGGTATCGAGCCGTTTTCATTTGCCCGCGCGCGAGGTGGATGGCGACTGGCTGGATGCGCGACTGGCGGACGAGGAGGATCAGCCGCCCCCCCTGCGCACCACCGTGACGCTGGAGCAGGCGCGCACGATCATCACCCGCAACAATTCCCCTGACATTGGCTTTGAGCAATCGGTGAATGCCTATCGGGGCTGCGAGCATGGGTGCATTTATTGCTTTGCGCGGCCGAGCCATGCCCGGTTCGATCTCTCGCCGGGGCTGGACTTCGAGAGCCGGTTGTTCGCCAAGCCGGACGCGGCCAGGCTGCTGCGGCAGGAACTCGCCAGGCGCGCATATGTGGTGAAGACCATTGCGATGGGGACGAACACCGACCCCTATCAGCCCATCGAGGGGCGGTATCGCATCACGCGGGCCTGCATCGAGGTGCTGGCGGACTGCCGCCATCCGCTGATGATCACTACCAAATCCAACCGGGTGCTGCGGGATCTCGATCTGCTGGGGCCGATGGCAGCGCAGGGGCTGGTCGCGGTGGCGATTTCGCTCACCACGCTGGATGCCGGGCTGCACCGCAAGCTGGAGCCGCGCGCGCCCTCGCCGGCCAGTCGGCTCGCGGCGATCCGCGGGCTCTCCCAGGCGGGAGTGCCGACCCATGCCAGCCTGTCACCGATGATCCCGGCCATCAACGATCATGAGATCGAGGCGCTTGTCGCGGCGGCCGCAGAGGCGGGCGCGCAATCGGTCTCGTTCATTCCGGTGCGACTGCCCTCCGAGGTCGCGCCGTTATTCCGGGACTGGCTCGAGGCACATTATCCGGACCGGGCCGCCAAGGTGATGAGCCTCATTCAGTCGATGCGGGGCGGGCGCGACAATGATCCCAATTTCGGCACGCGCATGCGTGGGTCCGGGGCTTATGCGGAGTTGATCGGCACGCGCTTCCGCGTCGCTCAGGCACGCCATGGCCTTGGCAAGGGCCGCCTTGCGCTGCGGCACGATCTGTTCGTGCCGCCGTCCGATCAGGGCGATCTGTTCAGCATGCTGCGATGAACAGACCGCCCTTCGGCTATGTCAGATCAGTTGAAGGACACGCGCATCGTCGCCTTGCGACCCCGCAACGTGTAGCCAACCGCGCCGAAGCCGATGACCAGCATGGCCCAGACAGCAGGCTCGGGCACCGGCGGAGCGTTGGTTCCGTTTACGGCAATATTGTCGATGTTCGCCGAAGCGCCACCGACAACGAAGCCGAAGACGACCCGGTCAACCAGATTGCTGGCGCCGGCGATCGTGGAGAAATCCCCGGAGAAGGTCGAGAGCAGGCTGAATACCGGCATCTGACCCGAAAAGCCGGTCACGCTGTAGAGCAGGTTGCTGTCCACGGTCGCCAGATCGAAGCTGTCCAGCGTGAAGCTCGCGCCGCCCGCCGTCAGATCGAACAGGCTGAGCGCCGTCCCGCCGCCAAAGCCGACGCTGGGCGCGCTATTGCCCGAGCCGGTATCGACCACGGAAGACCCCAGCACATTGGCGAAGGTAAACCCGTCCTGCGTATAGCTGGTGAATGGATCACCCGATCCGGAGAGACCATCGAAGCTGATGATTGCGGCCTGTGATGGTGCCGCCAAGGCGGCTCCGGCCATCAGCGCCGCTGTGACAAGCGGCAGTTTGTACATAGTTTTCATCGGTAACTCCCAAGTCCTAAGAGTCACCCCCGGCGCCACCCGATGGAACGGGATGGCACCCCCGCCGCTGCGATGGTTAACATTTCGCAAACGCACAATAGCGCTGCGTTCAATTGTGCTCACGAGGCGAGGAAAGCCGCCTCGGCTCGCGCTCCGGCGCGGTGCAGTGCAACACATCGCGCGTCAGGCACGGTTTAGCGGGAGGCGACCAGCGCCAGCTGTGGCCCGTGCTGAGCGAGCACCACCTTGGTCACACCGCGCACCGTTTCGACCCGCTCGCCAAGCTCTGCATCGAGCTGGAAATCCTCGCCGAGGATGACCCGCGCCCGCCCGCCATCGGGCAGCGCCGCGTCCAGCTCCACCGTCGATCGTGCCCCGCGCCGTTCGCCAAGCATCTGCCGGAGCGAAGGAATAGCGCCGGGCTCCTCGACGGAAATGACCATCCGCATTCGCGCCGTGCCCGCGAGGCGCGCGAAAGACTGAACGTTGCGCACGGTGACGCGCGGGGTCTCCTCACCGGGCTGGCGATCCAGCTCCACGGTCAGCAGGGCGCACTCGTTGCTCTCGTGCAGGGTTGCGAGCAGCTTGCAGCTTTCCTCATCGAAGCAACTGGCCTGGAACTGCCCGCTCGAATCCGAGAAGGTCGCCGAAGCATAGCGGGCGCCGCGCTTGGTCTCGCGCCAGCGTATATCCTCGATCAGCCCCGCCATCATCGCGCCGGTTCGGTCGCCGCCGCCAATGCCATCCGACTGGCCGCACAGCTCCGCATAGCTGCGCACGCCCTTGCCGCGCGCGAGGATGCGATAGCGGTCCACGGGGTGCGCCGAGAAATAGAAGCCGAAAGCCTCCTTCTCCTGCGCCATGCGCTCGACGGCGGCCCATTTCACATCCGGCAGCGGCACATCCGCATGGGAAACATCCTCCCCACCGAACAAGCCGCCCTGCCCGCTCTCGCGCTGCTCGGCGGCTTTGGCGGCAACTGCGAGCAGCGCCTCGGCCGCGGCATGGACCACTGCCCGGTCCAGCCCCAGGCTGTCGAAGGCGCCGGCCGCTGCGAGACTCTCAAGCTGCCGGCGATTGAGCAGGCGCGGCTCGATCCGCCCGGCCAGATCATCGAGATCGCGAAACGCGCCGCCTCGGACCCGCTCCTCGACCAGCGTTTCCATCGCCTTCTCGCCCACGCCCTTGAGGCCGCCCAGCGCATAGCGCACCGCATGGCGGCTGGCGTCCTCCGGGTCCGGTTCCACCGAGAAATCGGCCTCGCTGACGTTGATGTCCGGCGGCAGGCAAGTCAGCCCCATGCGGCGCATATCATCCACGAACACGGTCAGCTTGTCCGTCTGGTGGATATCGAAGGCCATGGAGGCGGCGTAGAATTCGGCCGGATAATGCGCCTTGAGCCACGCGGTCTGATAGGCGAGCAACGCGTAGGCGGCCGCGTGGCTCTTGTTGAAGCCATAGCCGGCGAACTTGTCGATCAAGTCGAACAGCTCGTTGGCCTTCTTCTTGTCGATCTGGTTGTGCGCCTTGCAGCCTTCGACGAACGTCGCGCGTTGCGCGTCCATCTCCGCCTTCACCTTCTTGCCCATGGCGCGGCGCAGCAGGTCGGCGCCGCCGAGCGAGTAACCGGCAAGGATCTGCGCGGCCTGCATCACCTGCTCCTGATAGACGAAAATGCCGTAGGTCTCGTTCAGAATCGGCTCGAGCAAATCGTGCGGATATTCAATCGCCTCCTCGCCATTCTTGCGGCGGCCGAAGAGCGGGATATTGTCCATCGGGCCGGGCCGGTAGAGCGAGACGAGCGCGATGATGTCGCCGAAATTGGTCGGCTTCACGGCGGCGAGCGTCTTGCGCATGCCCTCGGATTCCAGCTGGAACACGCCGACCGTGTCGCCCCGCTTGAGCAGATCGTAGACCTTCGCGTCGTCCCAGCTCAGCCCTTCCAGATCGACGCTAACACCGCGCTTGGCGAGCAGCTTGACCGCGCGTTGCAGCACCGAGAGGGTCTTGAGGCCCAGAAAGTCGAACTTCACCAGCCCGGCGCTCTCGACATATTTCATGTCGAATTGGGTCACCGGCATGTCGGACTTGGGATCACGGTAGAGCGGGATCAGCTCCGACAACGGACGGTCGCCGATCACCACGCCGGCGGCGTGGGTGGAGCTGTTGCGCGGCAGGCCTTCCAGCATCATCGCCTGATCGACCAGCCGCTTGATCTGCCCGTCCGCCTTATATTCGGCGACGAACTCGGCGGAGCCGTTCATCGTTCGCTCTAGCGTCCATGGGTCGGTGGGGTGATTGGGAACCAGCTTGGCCAGCCGATCGACCTGATTATAGCCCATCTGCAGCACGCGGCCGGTATCCTTGAGCGCTGCGCGCGCCTTCAATGTACCGAAGGTGATGATCTGCGCGACCTGATCATGGCCATATTTGCCCTGCACATAGCGAATGACTTCACCACGCCGGGTTTCGCAGAAGTCGATGTCGAAGTCCGGCATCGAGACGCGCTCGGGATTGAGGAAGCGCTCGAACAGCAAGCCCAGGGCCAGCGGATCGAGATCGGTGATCGTCAGCGCCCAGGCGACGACCGAGCCAGCGCCCGAACCACGCCCCGGCCCCACCGGAATATCCTGCGCCTTGGCCCATTTGATGAAGTCGGCCACGATCAGGAAGTAGCCGGGAAAGCCCATCTGGATGATGATATCCAGCTCGAAATCGAGCCGGGTGAAATAATCCGGATAGCTCTCCCGCAGCGCGGCTTCATCAAGCTCGGCCGCGGCTTCGCCATGCGTGTGCTGGTGGATCTTGCGCAGGCGCCCGACGAGACCCGCCGTCGCATCGACGCGCAACTGCGCCTCCTCACCGTCGCGGTCGCCGGCAAGGCTGGGCAGGATTGGCTTGCGCTTGGGCGCCATCACCGCACAGCGCTGCGCCACGACGAGGGTGTTGGCGATGGCCTCCGGCAGATCAGCGAACAATTGCTGCATCGCATCGGCAGGCTTCATCCAGCTTTGCGGCGAGCTTTTCGGGCGGTCGTCGCTCTCCACATAGCTGCTGTTGGCAATGCAGAGCAGCACGTCATGGGCCGGATGGAAGCCGGCATCGCCATAACAGGCGGGATTGGTGGCCACGAGCGGCAGATTGCGCGCGTATGCGAGGTCGATCAGCGCGTCTTCCGCCGCCGCCATGATCGCATCGTCGGTGCGGGACAGCTCGATATAGAGGCGATCACCGAAGAGGGCGGAAAGCCGGCCCAAATAGCGACCGGCTTCCTCCGGCAGGCCTTCCGCCAGCAACCGGGCGAGTGCGCCTTCGCCGCTGGCCGTCAGGCAGATGAGCCCATCGGCATGGCGCTCCAGCGCCTCGAAGGAGACATGCGCCTCTTCCATTTCCGGCCGCTCGACATGGGCGCGGCTCGCCAGCGCACAGAGATTACCATAGCCCACGTCATCCTGCGCCAGCAGGACCAGCCAGTCGATCTGCACCGGCGCATTGTCCGGCCGGCCCGGGCGCGCCACCGCGAGCGTGGTGCCGATGATCGGCTGCACGCCGGCCTTCGCCGCCGCATCCGAGAAGGCCATGGCCGCATAGAGGCCGTTCCGATCGGTCAGCGCCGCGGCAGGAAAGCCCATCTCCTTGGCCCGCGCGGCAAGCTGCTTGGGCGCAATCGCGCCTTCCAGCAGGGTGTAGGCCGACAGGTTACGGAGCGGAACATAGGGCTGGTGCGGCATGACCGCTGTTATGGGGCTTTGGCGTCCATCTGGAAAGGGCCGCGCGCAAGTTACCCACAGGCTTTGCACCACTGGCGCCGCCATCGGGTGCCCATCCCAGAAATCGCTATGAACGCGGGATCTTGCAAGGACTTGCGCCCCGGACCCAAGATGGTTCAATGAGTCGCAGACACAGGGGACGGGATTATGGACATCGAACCGACGGGTGGCACGGCGCCATCACTCATGGAACGCGCGAAAGCGATCATCCTCAAGCCCAAGGCGGAATGGCCGGTGATTGCGGCGGAGACGACGCCGAGCGGTGACATCTTCACCAACTACGCCCTGCCACTGGCGGCGATCAGCCCGATCGCGGCCTTCGTCGGCGGCCAGCTCTTCGGCTTCGGCGCGTTCGGCTTCAGCTATCGCCCCTCGCTGATGGGCGGCCTCTCCATGGCGGTGACGAGCTTCATTCTTGCGCTGGTTAGCCTGTTCCTCATCAGCTTCATCGCCAACAAGCTCGCGCCCAAATTCGGCGGCGTCGGCAGTTCTCGCAACGCCTTCAAGCTCGTCGCCTATTCGATGACGGCCAGTTGGCTAGCCGGCATCTTCAGTATCGTGCCGTCACTCAGCTTCCTTGGAATTCTCGGCCTCTATTCTTTCTATCTCTTCTATGTCGGTGCGGCGCCGCTGATGAAAGTGCCGCCCGAGAAGGCGCTGACCTACACGATCGTGACGGTGCTGTGCGTGCTGGTGATCTATATCGTCATCGGCGCGATCACCGCCACGGTGGGCCGCACCTTCGGCTTCTCGCCCTCGGGCAGCCTGGGCGGCGGCACGGTGACGACGGAGGATGACGCGACGATCGTCCTGCCCGGCGTCGGCAACATCGATACCGGCAAGATCGAGCAGGCAGCGCGCGACATGGAAGCCGCGCAGACCCGTGAAGCCGTCGCTCCAGCGCAATTGCAGGCGCTCCTGCCCGCCAGCATCGGCGCCTATCAGCGCACGGCGATCAGCAGCGTCAAGGCCGGCCCCACCAGCCAGGCCGAGGCAAGCTATGAGGCAGGTGGCAAGCGCTTCACTCTCAAGGTCTCCGACATGGCTGTGATGGGTGCGATTGCCGGCATGGCGAGCGCCATGGGCGTTGAATCCAACCGTGAGGATGGCGACAGCTACGAGCGCACCACGACGGTGGACGACAATATGGTCATCGAGCGGTGGGACCGCGGCGCCGGCAACGGATCGTTCGCAACCACGGTCGACAAGCGCTTCATGGTCGAGGCAGAGGGCGACGCGGGCAGCATCGACGAATTGAAGGCCGCCGTCGCTGCCATCGACATGGCCAAGCTGAAAGGCCTGGGGCGCTAATCAGGCGCCGATCCGTTCAAAAATAGGCTGCGCCTGAGCGGTTCAGGCGCGAGGCTGAAAGCGTCGGCGATTACCAGTCCAGCACTTCGCCATCATAGGCCCAGAAGCGGCCCGTGTTCGCCATGCTCAGGCCATCGAGCACCTGCCGCAGCCCCGCCGCGCTGGTCTCGACGTCGATGTCCGCGCCGGGGCCACCCATATCGGTGCGCACCCAGCCGGGGTGGAGGGAGGCCACCGCAATCCCCTCGCCTGCCAGATCGGCGGCGAGGCACTGGACGACCTTGTTGACCGCCGCCTTGGAGGCACGATAGGCGAGATGGCCCGACTGCGGCGCGGCCATCGACCCCATGCGGCTGGAGGTCACCGCCACGCGGGGATGAGCCGCCCTGCGCAAATTGGGCAGCAGTGCCTGGATCACCCGCAGCGGGCCGAGCACGTTCACATCGAGCGTGCGCAGGAAGCCATCGAAGTCCATGTCCGTGCTGCTCTGACGCTCGGGGCCGATCACTCCGGCATTGGCAAGCAGCAGGTCGACCGGCCTGCCGTCCAGCGCCGCCGCAAACTTGCTGACCGATTGCGCATCCGCCACATCCAGCGCCATGGTGGTGCCGAAGATGGGGTCGGCTCTGTCTTCACCACGCATGGCCCGGATCACATCATGCCCGTCCTGCGCATATTGCCGGGCCAGTTTCAGGCCGATGCCCCGATTGGCGCCGGCGATCACGATGGTTGCCATGAGTCGTCTCCTGTCGCGTGCCGTCGGCCACCATGGCGCGCCGGCACAAATCGCTAATCGAGAAACCCGTCATGCAGCCGAACGATCCGGTCCATCCGCGCCGCCAGCCGCTCATTATGCGTTGCGATGAGGGCGGCTGAGCCCTGCTCGCGAACGAGCCGGATGAATTCGTCCAGCACCACATCGGCCGTGCGCTCATCCAGATTGCCGGTCGGCTCATCCGCCAGCACCAACGCCGGGCGATTGGCAAGGGCCCGGGCCACCGCGACGCGCTGCTGCTCGCCGCCGGAAAGCTGGCTGGGCTTATGCTCAAGCCGGTGCCCGAGACCGAGGCTGGTGAGCAGGCTTTCCGCACGCGCACGCGCCTCAGCCTTGCTCTTGCCGAGGATCAATTGCGGGAGGATGACATTCTCGACCGCGCTGAAATCCGGCAGCAGATGATGGAACTGATAGACGAAGCCGAGCTTCTCGCGCCGCAGCGTCGTGCGGCCATCATTACCCTCGCTTGCGACCTCGACGCCGCAGAGGCGGATCGATCCGCCGAAGCCGCCCTCCAGCAGGCCGATCGCCTGCAACATGGTCGACTTGCCGGAGCCGGACGGGCCGAGCAGCGCCACGATCTCGCCGGCCTGGACGTTCAGGTCCACGCCGCGCAGCACGTCGATCTTGGCGCCGCCCTGCGTGAAGCTGCGCGACAGGCTGTGAACGGAGAGCACCTCACTCATAGCGCAGCACCTGTACGGGGTCGGTATTGGCAGCCTTGAAGGCCGGATAAAGCGTGGCGAGGAAGCTGAAGCCCACCGCCATGATGCAGATGGCGCCGATCTCGACCGGATCGGGCTTGGACGGCAGCGAGGTCAGGAAGCGGATCGACGGGTCCCAGAGCTGCTGGCCGGTGAGCATCTGCACGCCATCGACAATGCCCTGGCGGAAGAACAGGATCACCGAGCCGAGCACAAGGCCTGCGCCGGTGCCAAGCGTGCCGATGGTCACGCCCACCGTCACGAAAATCCGCAACAGGCTGGCGCGCGTCGCGCCCATCGTGCGCAGGATCGCGATGTCCCGCGTCTTGGCGCGGACCAGCATGATCAGGGAGGAGAGAATGTTGAACACCGCGACCAGAATGATCAGCGAGAGGATGACGAAGGAGACCACGCGGTCCACCTGCAGTGCCTCGAACAGGCTGGCATTCATCTGTCGCCAGTCGATCACCTGGCCCTGGGTTGCGACCTGCTTGGTCAGCGGCGCCAGGATCTCGCCGACGCGGTCGGGGTCTTCCGTCTGCAGCTCGACCATGCCGACCTTGTCGCCCATCAGCAGCAGCGTCTGCGCATCCTGCATCGGCATGATCACGAACGCCTTGTCATAATCATAGATGCCGATTTCGAAGATGGCGCCGATCTCATAGGGGAGCTGGCGCGGCACCGTGCCGAAGGGCGTCGAGCGCCCGGCCGGATTGATGACGCTGATTGACTGGCCAACGCCCACGCCAAGCGCCTCGGCCAGGCGGGAGCCGATCGCCACCTTGCCGCTGCCGGCACGCACATCCTTGAGCGAGCCTGCCAGCACCTTGCCGGAGAGCGACGCATTGTCGTGAATATCGGCTTCCGTCATGCCGCGAATCAGGGCCGCTTCAACCCGGCCGTTGAACGTCGCCAGCAGCGGCTGCTCGATCAGCGGCGTCGCGCTGGTCACACCAGGCGTGGCTCGCGACTGCCGCGCGATCTCCTCCCAATTGTCCAGCCGCCCGCCATAGCCCTGAACCACCGCATGGCCGTTCAAACCCACGATCTTGTCGAACAGCTCGGCGCGGAAGCCGTTCATCACGCTCATCACCACGATCAGCGCGCCCACGCCCAGCATCACCGCGACGAGGCTGATGGATGCGACGAGGAAGATGAATCCCTCGCCCTTGCCAGGCAGCAGGTAGCGCCGGGCGATCATGCGTTCGTAACGATTGAGGATCATGGCAGGGGCAGAAGCCTCGCGGGGGGACAGTCTGCGCACCTCTATGGTGCGGGGGCGGGAGTGGCAAGGCCCTGCGGCCCAACCGGGGACATGGCGCGCCTGTTGCGGATATGGCACAGGGTGCTTAACAATTTCGTAGCGTCGCAACTTGCCTGATGACAGCCGCCGTGCGTCATCCTAGCGTTAGCGGCGAAACACAGGCAATCATAGCAGGCCGTGGTTCAGGGATGTCGCATCCCGCCTGACTCGCTTGAGGGGGCCGGACAGGTGAGCGGAAGCGACGCCAAAGGGGGAGACGATTAATCGTCCACGGGCGCCCGGATCGGCAACGATCTGGGCGCTTAGTCTTTGTGGCGATCTTCCCCGCACGCCTAGCACCCGATTGTTGCCGGATGATGTCAGCGCGAGCGGCGCCGCTTGGCTGTGCAAAAATCTTGATCACTTGCCTTACCCGCCCCTCTTGAAAGGGCATGGCGCGCGCATATCTCTGCCCTGTCCGGTCGCCCATGATGGGGATCGGCTGATGCACCGGGCGCCGACTTCGGGCCTGGCATCGCAGTTCAAACACGCTCCAATGGAGGATTTGATTATGCGTGGCTTTGATTTGACTCCCTATCGCCGCTCCACTGTCGGCTTTGATCGCCTGTTCGACCTTATCGAGAACAGCGCGCGCCTGCAGCAGACGGACAATTATCCGCCCTATAACATCGAGCGCCTCGATGAGGATCGCTATCGCGTGACGGTCGCCGTCGCCGGTTTCAAGGCGGAGGAAATCGACATCACGGCGCAGCAGAACCTGCTCCAGATCACTGGCCGCAAAGCCGAGGTCGCGGAGAGCGAGCGCGCCAATTATCTTCACCTCGGCATCGCGAACCGCAGCTTCGAGCGCCGGTTCGAGTTGGCCGACTTCGTGCGCGTCGAGCGCGCCGACCTCGCCGACGGCCTGCTCATCGTAGAGCTGGTCCGCGAGGTGCCGGACGCGATGAAGCCGCGCAAGATCGCCATTAACGGCAAGGGCGAGGTCATCGACCTCTCAAGCGACAAGAACGCCGCCTGATCCGTTTCAACCCTCTCTCACCAGTCGGAGAGATGAGCGCCCGGGGAAACCCGGGCGCTTTTTTTTATGGCGGACCTTCGCGCCGCATCATTCCTCGAGCTGCCAGCGAATACGCTGGTTAAAGCCGCTTATCACTGGCTGACCCAGCGCATCGCGCGCCGGCGTGTAACGCGCACGCGTCGTGATCATCACGCATGAAGCCTTGTCCAGCACATCATGACCGCTGCTTTCCACCAGCCTGCAATCGAAAGGCTGGCCGGTCTCATCGACGGTGAAATGGATGATGGTCGCGCCTTCCCAGCCGTTACGCCGGGCGAGCAGAGGATAGTCGACGGCTGGCGCGGCTCCCTGCAGCCTCGCCCGCGTTGCTGGCGCTTTCAGGGCATCTTTTGTCGGATCATAAGGCGGCGGAACCGCGACATGCGCATAGTCGTCCTCGATGGTTTCGGGTGCGCCGAGGACCACTGCTTCCACCACGGCGCCGAATGCCGCCCTCGCGCGCTCAAAATGCCCTGCATAATCAACGTCGATCTGCACGGCTTTCCCAGCCCATAGCAGCAAGGTCCCGAGCCCGGCCACACCGACGAGCGCCACTATAAAATCCTGTGATTTTCGGTTCATGCCCCCATCTCCGTTCCCGCCTCATGCCCGAGCAACCCGCCAAGGCGCAACCGGTCCCCCTGACGATATCGATAGCCGCACCAGAAGCATTGGCCCCTGCACCATCTTGCGCTAATCGCGCGGCATGACTGACCGATCGCCTCTCGCTCGCCCCTTCCCCGCCCTCCCGGATATTGCCGGTGTGACCCCGCGCGTCGCCCGTGCCCGGTACAAGCAGTGGGATCGCTGCGACCTCACTTATGTGGAACTGGCGGAAGGCACCGCTGTGGCCGGCGTCTTCACGCGCAATGTCTGCTGCTCGACCGAAGTCGAGCTTGGCCGCGAAAGCGCCGCGCAGGGCAAGGCGCGCGCATTGATCGTCAATGCCGGGAACAGCAACGCCTTCACCGGCTTCCGGGGGCGCGAAGCCGTGGACCAGATTCGCGATCAGGTCGCCGGGCACCTGGGTTGCGCCGCCAGCGACGTGTTTGTGAGCTCGACCGGGGTGATCGGCGTGCCCCTGCCCCGCGACAAGGCCCGCGCTGGCGTCGAGGCGGCACTGGCCGCTACGCCCTGCACCTGGGAGCAGGCGGCCGAGACCATCGGCACCACCGACACTTTTGCGAAAGGTGCGACGACAAGCGCGGTGATCGGCGACAAGACCGTCCGCCTCTCCGGCATCATCAAGGGCTCGGGCATGATCGCGCCTGATATGGCGACGATGCTGGGCTATATCTTCACCGATGCCGCCATCGCGCCCGATTTGCTCCAGCAGATGCTGAGCGCCGCCAACCGGCGCAGCTTCTCGTGCATCACCGTGGATGGCGACACCTCCACCAGCGACACCGTGCTGCTCTTCGCGACCGGCAAGGCCGGCAACGCCCCCCTCACGAGCATGGACGATGCCGGCGCCGACGCGTTTCAGGCAGCGCTCAATGACATCTGCACCCAGCTCGCGCAGCTGGTGGTGCGTGATGGCGAAGGGGCGCAAAAGTTCATCGAGGTGGAGGTGACCGGTGCCGTCAGCGACGAGAGCGCCCGACGCATCGGACTCTCCATCGCCAATTCCCCGCTGGTGAAGACGGCCATTGCGGGTGAAGACGCCAATTGGGGCCGCGTGGTCATGGCGGTCGGCAAGGCCGGCGAACCGGCGGATCGCGACAAGCTCGCCATCCGCTTTGCCGACAAATGGGTGGCGCAGGATGGGCTTGCCGTGGACAGTTATGACGAAGCCCCGGTGGCAGCGCATCTCAAGGGGCAGGATGTCCGCATCGGCGTCGATCTGGGGCTGGGAACGGGTCGTGCGACCGTGTGGACCTGCGATCTCACCCATGGCTACATCTCGATCAACGCCGATTACCGGAGCTAAGCCTCATGAACAGCCTCAGCAGCGCCGTGAGCGCGCTCCTGCGCGATGTCGCGCGCGACGTCGTCCTGCCGCGCTACCAGAACCTCGCCAATCACGAGGTGGAGGAAAAGACGGTCGGCGAGCTGGTGACCATTGCCGACCGCGAAGCCGAGTTGCGCCTCAATGAAGGGCTGAGCCGCATCCTGCCCGAGGCGGGCCTGGTCGGCGAAGAAGCCTGCGCGGCCGATCCCGGCCTCACGGCAAAGCTCGAAACCGGTCTCAACTGGGTGATCGATCCCATTGATGGGACAGCGAATTTCGCTTCCGGAAAGCCGCCCTTTGCCATCATGGTCGCGCTGGCCGATGCCGGCGTGATCCAGGCGGGCTGGATCCTCGATCCGCTGACCGGGCGCCTGTGCGAGGCCTCGCTCGGACAGGGGGCGTGGATCGATGGCGAACGGGTCGAGGCCAGGGAGAGCGGTGCGGATATCCCGGTTGCCGGACTGTCCGTGCTGTTCCTGAACCCCGCCGACCGGCAGGCGATGATCGACCGCGTCGAAGGCCAGTTCGCCATTGCCGACATTCCGCGCTGCGCCGGGGAACAATATCCCCGCATCGTGCTGGGCGTGCATGATCTCGCTGCGTTCGAGCGCACCTTGCCATGGGATCATGCCCCCGGAGCGCTCTTCGTCAACGAGGCGGGCGGTCGTGTCGCGCGCCCGGATGGCTCGCCCTATCGGCTGGCAGCCGATCCGGGGCGCGGCCTGCTCGCCGCAGCGTCTCCGGCTCTGTGGGATCGCGCAGCGGCGGTTCTTTACGGTTAATCAATACCCAGCACAAAATTCTGTTTTCTAACGATAACTGAAAACAAAAAGGGCGCCGTTTGGCGCCCTTTCTTTGGCTCACCGCCAATGGTGGTCGGTTGCCTTACAGTTCGCCTTCGATCCAGCCCTTGAGCGCGCTCTTGGGGGCGGCACCGACCTTGGTCGCGGCCGGCGCGCCATTCTTGAACAGGATCATCGTGGGGATGCCGCGCACACCATAGCGAGTCGGCGCATCGGGATGATCGTCGATATTGAGCTTGGCGATGGTCACCTTCTCGCCCAGTTCCTCGCTGATTTCTTCCAGAGCGGGTCCGATCATCTTGCACGGGCCGCACCATTCCGCCCAGAAATCGACCAGAACAGGCTTGTCGGACGCAATCACGTCCTCGTGGAAGCTGGCGTCGGAAATTGCCTTGGTAGCCATCGTCGAAACTCCTTCTGTCGAACGTCTATCTAGGTTGCCGAGGCGTCCGCCTCAAGGTCGGTGCTGCCCAACTTGTGCTCCTGTGCCAGCAAGCCGGGCTTGTGCGCAGCAAGCAAGGCCGGCGGCAGATCGATGAGGCGGGGGGCCGCCGTGTAAAGCAGGCTGACCCGTTGCGGACGACCCGGAAAAATCTCGGCCAGCGCAGCGGCATAGGCCGCCATCTGGCGGACATGGGTTACGGGCAAATCCACTGCATTGTCAGGGACATGCCGCCCGGTCTTGAAATCAACAATATGGACGAGATCATCCGTCACCAGCAGCCGGTCCACCGTTCCCGCGATCACCTGCCCGGCTACGACGGCCGCGATGGGCGCTTCTGCCAGCGCATCCGGGCCGAACAGCGCGGCATGGTCAGGGTCGTCCAGCGCGGCGCTGACATGCGCGAGCAGGTCCGCGCGCATCCCGGCATCGGCCACGCCGGCCCGCTCCAGCCAGCGCATGGCGGCGGCAGCGCGCTCATTGGCCGGCAGATCGGGCAAACGCTCGAACAGCGCGTGGAGCAGCCGGCCCCGCTCTGCAGCGGCGCGCATGGCGGCATCCGGCGGCGGATTAGGCACGTCATCCTCAACCAGCGCGGAAGGAGACAGCGGACGCGGCGGCCGCGCTTCCTGCGGCGCCGGCGCGCGCAGCCAGGCGGGCAGCGCGGGTTCTGCGGCGCTGGCATCTGCCTCGCGGGCCTTCTTCGGCTTGGCTGGCGCAAGACCCGCCGGGCCGGACCAGCGCAGGGATTTGCCCCAGTCGGGCACGTCCGCCTCGGCAGCCCCGAGCGTCCGCATCGCGAGATCGACAGCCTGATACCAGCTTTCCTTGGGCGGCTCACCCTTGGCGCGGCTACCGAGCGATCCGGTGACGATCAGCCGCTCTTCTGCGCGCGTGAGGCCGACATAGAGCAAGCGCCAATGCTCCTCCATGTCGAGCCGCTCTGCGGATTGCATGGCTTGTTCGATTGCCGGCGCGGCCTCTCCCTTGGCGGGGCGGATGAGCGGCAAGCGGGCGGCCTCAGTCACCGGCAGGCTCACGGCGTCGGCGCGCGGGCGCTGGCCGGGATCGAAGGCGGCATCGGCGAGAATGACGACGGGCGCCTCCAGCCCCTTGGCGCCATGCACGGTCATCACCCGCACCATGTCGCCGCCTTCGCCCAGTTCGCGCTTGATGTCGGCATCGCCACGGTCGAACCAGTCGATGAACCGCTGCAGCGATGGATGATCGTCGGCCTCGAAGCCCAGAGCGGCATTGAGCAACTCGTCAATGGCATCGCGCGCCTCCTCGCCGAGCCGGGCGATCAGCTTGCGCCGTCCGTCCATGGCGCCGGAGAGAATGGCCTCGAGATAGCGATAGGGCGTCGTGAAATCGGCCTGCCCCAGCAGTGTGCGCAACGGCGCCTGAAGCTCCGGCGCCAATGTCGCGCGCAGGTGGCTCCATAGCGAGCCCTCGCGCGGGACGGCGCGCGCCAGCAATTCATCCTGCGTCCAGCCGATGAGCGGCGAGACCAGCACATTGGCGAGGTTGAGATCGTCCTCGGGCTGCACCGCAAAGCGCAGGGCCGCCAGCAGATCGCGCACGGCGAGCGGGGCCTGAAGCCGCAGCCGGTCCACACCCGCCACCGGCACCCCCGCCTCATAAAGCCGCGCGACGATGAGGCGGGAGAGCGCGCTGCGGCTGCGGAGCAGGATCAGCACATCGCCGGCGCGCGCCGGGCGACCTTGCGTGGCCAGCGGCGTGCCGATCATGCCCTTGACCAGCCGCGCGATCTTCTCGGCATGGCGGCGCTGATGGTCGGCCAACCAGTCTTCCTCCCCCTCGCCGGCAGTCTCGTCAGCCTCGCCGTCCTCGTCGCTCTCACTTGGCAGCAATGATGTCGGCGGGAGGAGCAGCACCTCGCCGGGGTGCTGGCGGGCGGCCTGATGCGGCGCGGAGGGCGTCTCCAGCCCGAGGCGATCATGCCCAACCGCATCCAGCACGGCGTCGACGACATCGAGCACGGCCGGCATGGAGCGGAAGCTGCGGGCCAGCGGCAACTCGGCGAACGGGTGGCCGACGCGCTCGGTTGCCTCGCGGAAACGCTGCAGGGCGCTGGAAAAGGCCTCGGGACTGGTGCCCTGAAAGCCGAAGATCGCCTGCTTGGTGTCCCCCACCACGAATAGCGTGCGCAGCCGCGCCTGCTCGTCGGGCTCCACCTCAAGGAACTCCTCGACGATGGACCAGACGATGTCCCACTGCGCGTCGTTGGTGTCCTGCGCCTCGTCCACGAGGATGTGGTCGACCTGCTGATCGAGCTTGTAGCGGATCCAGTCCGCCATGCCCGGCTGGGTGAGCAACGCACTCGCGCGGCCGATCAGATCATCGAAATCGACCGCGCCGGCCTGCCGCTTGGCCTTGGCATAAGCGCGGGCATAAGCACGGCCCGCCGTCAGGCCCTGCGCCGCCGTGCGCGCGAAGGCGGCTTGCTTGCGCAGATCGAGCAAGGCCTTGATCGCTGCGCCGCAGGTACCGGCGAGATCGACATAATCAGGCTCGGCTTCCAGCAGGTTCTTGTTGGCGCGGTTCTTGACCTCGCCTTCCTTGGTGAGCAGCCCGCCGAGCAGGTCCGCCAGTCCCTCGGCGCGCTGGGCCTCCGAGCCGCTCAGCCACGCGGCGATCATATCGGCGCAGGCAAGGCCGGACTTGGCACCCCATGCCGCATTGGCCCGGGCGACGGCCTGCAACGCAGCCACCGGAAACACGCCCTCGGCGCAGCGATCGGCCAGATGCGCATCGATGTCGCCCTCCGGCAGGTCGAGAAATTCCAACAACGCCGACTCGAGATCGTCCGGTAGTGCCTCAAGCGCCCGGCCCGCCGGCACGCACCGGGCAAGATAGGCCTGCGTGCCTTCCTCGCCCAGCCGCAGGGCGAGCATCTCCAGCGCCGCCAGCACCGGATCGTCCTGCGCTTGCCCCGCCTCCTCGATCATCGCGATCAACGCACGGCGGGCCAGCTCGCCCTGCCCGCGCTCGTCGAGCGGGCGGAACCCGGGGACCAGCCCGGCCTCCAGCGGGAAGGCAGCCAGCAGCGCCTGACAGAAGCTGTGGATGGTCTGGATGCGCAGCCCGCCGCCGGTCGCATCCAGCACGCGCGCGAACAGCAGGCGGGCGCGGGCGATCGCCTCCGGCCCCGGATCCTCGCCGAGCGCCACGAGATCGCGCGCGACGTCCACGGACTGCCCCTGCACCCAGCGGGCAAGCCGGCTGTGGACGCGCTCGGCCATTTCCGCCGCGCCCGCCTTGGTGAAGGTCAGGCACAAGATGCGCTCGGGCGCGACACCGCTCAGCAGCAGCCGCAGCACGCGGGCCGACAGCACGGCGGTCTTGCCGGTGCCGGCAGAGGCGCGCACCCAGCGATGGGCAGCGGGGTCCGAGGCGCTGGCCTGCTCGTGCGTCAGCCGGTTGAGTTCGCCCGCCTCAGCCATCGCCCACCTCCGGCAGCGGCTCGGCCCGCCTGTCGCGCGCGAACCACTCATCCAGCCGCATGAGCTGGTCATAATCTGTGAACACGGGTGCATCGCTGTGCGGGCGTGCGGCGAATGGCTCGTCGCCTATCAGCCAGCGCGCCACGGCATCATCGAAGAAACCGGCGACCATCGCGAGGAAATCCGTCGTCACGATCCGCTTGTAGCTGCCCTTGGGGTCGGTCAACGGACGCTTGAACCCGAAATTGCCGTCTGTGCCCTTGCCGAGCTTCCAATATTCAAAGGCGCTCACGTCCGATCCGGCGGCGAGACCGGCCTCCTTGGCAAAGCCGCCTGCCTGCGCGATCAGCCCCAGCAAACCGAGCTGGAGCGAGAAGCCGGCCTTGACCTGCTTGACCGAGGCGGTCGCGCCGCTCTTGTAATCGACAATGGCGAGTGTGCCGTCTGCAAACCGGTCGATCCGGTCGGGCTTGCCGCGCAGGGTCACGCCTGCCCGCTCGATGCGGCCCCATTTCTCGCCGAACAGCACGTCGCGCCCCTGACCGGCCTGATCGCGCACGGCACCCGCCACCCAGTCCAGCGCGGCCAGTAAACGCGGCTGCCAGAGCGTTTTGAGCAGCGGATGGGCTTGCGCCTGCGCGATCATCTCTTGGGCCAGCGCGGAGAGCCGCGCGGGATCGTGCCCGCCTTCTTCCATCCAGCGCTGGAGGACATCATGCGCGCGGGTGCCGCGCCAGGCCGGGCCGGGGTCGGCATCCACGACGTCCAGCGGCGCCAGGCGCAGAATGCGTGCGGCGTAGAAGGCGTAGGGATCGGCCCGCAAGCGATCGACATCGGTGACGGCGATCTCACGCGGGCGCAGGTCCGCGCGTGGGCGAGGTGCCGGCGCGCGATAGGCCGGCGCGGCGGCATCCGGCCGGTCGATGACCCGTGCGAGCGCGATCAGCCTGTCATCCTCTACCCAGCGCGCGCCGGTCATGGCCTTGAGCCTCAGCCAGAAGCGCGAGGCGACGGTGGGCGCGGAGGCATCCCGCCGGGCGCGGGAGAGGATCACCTGCGGCGCGCCCAGCCCATTGGCGAAATCATGCGCGGCGAGGCCGATGCGATAATCTAGCCCCGGCAGGCCGAGCGCGCGGCGGATGCGCGGGGCGAGCCAAGGGTCGGGCGATGGCAGGCCGGGCCAGACGCCTTCATTGAGTCCGGCGAGGATCATCAGATCGGCCTGTTGCAGCCGTGCTTCCAGCAACCCCAGGATCTGCAGGCGCGGGTGACCGCCCTGCGGCGGGCGCACGGCCTGCCCGCCGAGGATCTGCGCGAGCATCCCCACGAAGCCGGCACCATCCGCGCGCGCCGGCCCTTGCGGCGCGGCCGCTTCCGCATCGCCCAAGCATTGCGCGGCGGCGTGGCCCTGATGGCCGGCCCAGACGCGCTCCTCCGTCAGGGCCGAGGCGGTCTCGCGGACGGCGGCGAACAAGGCGGGCAGGCTCTGCACTTCAGAAAAGGCGGCCTCCAGAGGCGTCAGCAGTGCCACGACCTGCGCCCACCAGGGACGCAGCGTTTCCCTCATCGCCTGCTGCCGGTTGCCCTTCTCCGCGAGCAAGGCCGTGACGCCGGCCAATCCTGCCGCGGGCCGGGGGCCGCGCAGCACCAGATCGAGGCGGCGCACGGATTCGAGCCACGTCAGCCGCTCGTCACCAGCCATCACCAGCGGATGCTTGAGCAAGGCGAGCAGCGGCACCGGCGCGAACTGTTCCGCGCCGGCCTGCACGAGCGCCAGCAGCAGCGTACCGGGCGGAAGCTGGGAGAGCGGGCGGCCGGCGCTGTCATCCGCCTCGATTCCCCAGCGGCGCAGATGCGCGGACACGCGCGTCGCGAGCGCGCGATCCGGCGTCACGAGCGCGGCCGTGCACCCTTCCGTCTCCACCGCCTCGCGCAGGGCGATGGCGATGGCCTGCGCCTCCTCCGCCGGGTTCGCCGCCTCGATGGCGCGGACATCCTTGAGCGAGCGCTGCGCGGTCGGCACATCCGGCCAGCCGCCGGTCAGCAAAGCCGGGAGCAGCGCGTTGCTGATCGCCTTGCCGCGCGCGGCGCGGGCATCATGCTCGCTGCCCCAGCGCCAGAGCGCCACCTCGGCCCGGTGGGCATCCATCCGCTCCAGCAGCAGCTTGAGCGCGAATTGCGGGTGCGATTCATTGGCGGGGGGCGGCAGATCGCGCCCCGGCTCGGGCCGCGCGACGGGGCCGATCGCATCCCATTGCTCATCCGAGAGATTCTGGTCGAGATCGGGCAGCACCACCGCACCACGCGGCAGGCCGGCGACCGTCTTGAGCAGTCCCGCCACGGCTGGCGCATTGGTGACGATACCCGCGGCAACCACGAAGCGCTCCGGCGGCACCTCGCGCCAGCGGGCCGCAACATGATCGAGCAGGCGATTGCGCCGCTCGGCCATGTCGATCAGCCCGCGCGCGTTAAGCTCCTGGTGCCACTGGGCCGCCAGCGCATCGAAATCGCTGAACGCGGCTTGCCAGTGGTGCGAGAGGTCATCGGGCTGCAGCGCCTTGAGATCGGCAAGCGCCTTGCGCTCGACGGTCAACTGGTCGAAGGCGCCCGCCAGTGCCGTCGCCAGCCGCCAGCCCTCGCCCGTCTCAAGCCGCTCGCCCCGCCGCGCGCGCTGGTCGATCACCAGCCGGGTCAGGATCATCAGCCGCTCGGCCGGCGCGATGGCTTGCGGGATATCCGCTTCCGCCCCGATCGGGCTGAGCGCGCTGCCCAGCGCTTCATCGAGATCGATATCGCCGATGGGCACCAGCCTCGGCAGCAGCAACCCGTTGCCGGAGGCGCGCACGAACGCATCGCGCACCGCCCGCACCGCACGATTGTTCGGCAGCAATATGATGCCGCGTGCGAGGGCCAGCCCGCCATCGCGCCGGCCATGCTGGGCGAGAAGCCCGGCGGCGAGCGCATCCGAAAATGCCCGGTGAGCGGGGATGGTAAAGAGGGCCGGCGCGCGGCGCTCAGCCATCGGCCAATCCTGCCTCGACCAGCGGAATCGCCTGCGGGGTGCCGACATCGAACCATTGGCCGCCATGGCTCAGGCCAAAGGCGCGGCCCTGTTCAATCGCGCGGTCCCAGAAAATATTGGTCGAGAAGACCTCGCCCGGCGGATCGCGCACCAGGCGCGGCGAGAGGATTTGCACGCCGGTGAAGACGAACGGCGCCACGCGGCCGGGCTTGCGCCGGCTCAGGCGACCATTGGCCTCCATGTGGAAATCGCCAAGACCACGATGACCGGTGGCACGGGCGTGCGGGATGAGCAGCAGCAGCGCATCCATCGCGTCATCGTACCAGCGGTCGGCCAGCGCGCGTATGGAGTCGAATGGCCCGTTGATCCACAGATTGTCGCTATTGGCGCAGAGGAAAGGTTTGTCGCCAAGCAGCGGCAGCGCCTTGACGAGGCCGCCGCCGGTTTCCAGCAACCGGGCGCGCTCGTCGGAGACCGGATAGGTCGCACCCGTCCGCCGGGCGCGCGAGTCCAGATGCGCCTCGATGGGCGCGGCGAGATAATGGACGTTGACCACCGTGCGACGGATGCCGGCATCCTCGATGCGGTCCAGCGCATGATCCATGAGCGGCTGGCCGGCGACGCGGATCAGCGGCTTGGGTCGTGTGGCCGTGAGCGGACGCATCCGCTTGCCGAGGCCAGCGGCCATCAGCATCGCCGTCTCAAGCGTGGTGCTCATTGCGCGGATTGCCCCGCAGCCAGTTGGCCCCGCGCCGAGGCCGGCACATTCTCCGCGAACCAGTCGGCCACCGGCGCGAGCGCGGGATGAGCAAGATCGCGCTCCAGCAGCCCCCACATGCGCGGCAGGAAATCGAGATAGCGCGGCTTGCCATCGCGCTTCCACAGGCGCGTGAAAATGCCGATGATCTTGGCATTGCGCTGGGCACCCAGCACGGCATAAGCCGCCTCGAATTCCGGCGAAACCTTCGCGCGCGCCTGATAATGCGCCAGCATCGCCTGCTCCACGGCCGGGCTCACATCGCGCCGGGCATCCTGCAGGAGCGAGACGAGGTCATAGGCCGGGTGGCCGGCCAGCGCGTCCTGAAAGTCCAGCAGACCAAGCCCGCGCGAGCGCGCATGGTCCCGCAGCAGCATGATGTTCTCGGCATGATAATCGCGCAGCACTGTCACCACTGGCGCGACATCCTGCTCGGCGATCGGGAGCACCTTGTCCCACGCTGCGGTGTAGCCCGCCGCATCGACCGCAAGCCCTGCCGCCGGAGCGAACCATTCGGTCAACAGCGCTGCCTCGCGCTGGTAGACGGCGCGGTCATAAGGCGCGAGGCCACTCTGGGCCGGCTGCTCATGAAGATCGACGAGAAGGTCCACGGCGCGGGTGTAGATCGCCATTTCCTCGGCCGGCGCGGCATCCAGATGCTCGCGCACCCGCGCGTCGCCAAAATCCTCGAGCAGCACGAGACCCTGCGTCAGATCCCGCGCCAATATGGCGGGCGCCGCGAATCCGCTTTCGCACAGCCACTCGCCCACGCTGATGAACGGGCGCGGATCTTCATGCGGCGGCGGGGCGTCCATCAAAATGGCGCGACGATCACCCTCGACCACGCGAAAATAGCGCCGGAAGGAGGCGTCACCGGCAAGCGGCAGGATTTCCGCCCCTGCCCATCCGGCTCGATCGAGAAACGGGCGCGCGCTTGGCGGTGGGATCATGTGACTGGCCATCGGCTCTCCCAAACGCGCGGCACCCGCGCTGTCAAGCGGCGCGTGCCGTCCGCCAAAATGTCGATCTGCAGGGCGAGAGCAATGGCATCGTAGCGCCCCGCCAGCCGATCGGGCCATTCGATCGCCAACGCGCCATCTTCGAGCCATTCGTCCAACCCGAGTTCGCCGAGATCGCCCGTGTCCTCGATACGATAGAGATCGACATGGCCGACCGGCAGACGGGTCTCGGGCGGCTCATAGCCCTGCAGGATGGCGAAGGTCGGGCTTGGCACATCGCCTTCATGCCCAAGGCCCCTGAGCAGGCCGCGCGCGAGCGTCGTTTTGCCGGCGCCCAGCCCGCCGGTGAGCGTGATCACATCGCCGGGCCGCAGCTTTGCGCCCAAAGCTGCCCCGAAATCGGCGAGCGCGTCTGCTGAGGAGAAGGCAAGGGCACGATCGGACACGCCATCATTCTCCGCGCGGCAGAGTGAGGGTAACGCTGGTCCCCTGCCCGGGCTCGGAGACGAGATCGACGCTGCCGCCATGCGCTTCCACGAACTGGCGCACCAGCGGCAATCCCAGCCCCTGATTGGCCCCATCGCCGTGACGCCCGAACCGCACGAAAACGTCGAACAGATGCGCCTGTGTCTTAGCATCGATGCCCGGGCCGTCATCGGACACGATGATGCGCACCACGTCCGGCGCGGGCTGCACATGCACAAGCACCCGCCCGCCCCGGCTCACGAAACTCACTCCATTATCCACCACATGGGCGAGAGCCTGCCGCAGCCGGCGCTCGTCGCCCGACACGGTGCCCGGCTCCTGCTCGAACGACATGTCGACCGTCACGTCGCGCGAGTCCGCCTTGTCGCTCAGGCCCTCGACAACCTGCCGCACCATCGCGGCCACATCTATATCGCGCCTCTCGATAGGCAAGCCGCCCGCTGCACCCTGAGTCAGGTCCAGCACATTATCGATCAGCCGCGTCAGCCTTGTGGTCGCCGTCATGATGGCATTCACATAATCACGCGACTGGGCGCTCAATTCGCCCGCATAGCCGGCTTCCATCATCTCGGCGAAGCCGACGATGGAGGTGAGCGGCGTGCGCAACTCGTAGCTCATGTTGGAGACGAACGCGGTCTTCACCCGGTCTGCATCCTCCAGCGCCTCATTGCGATCCCGCAGGGCCTGCTCGATGTGGCGGCTGTCGGTGGTGTCGAGCATGGTGAACAGTGCGTTGCCGTCCGGCAGCGGGATGGCCGCAAATTCGAAGAAGCGCCCGTCGGCAAAGGCGATGCGCCCGCCGCGCTGGCGGCGCTCCATCGTCGCGGCCCGAATGAGCTGGTGGACAAGACCTGCCTGTTCGGGTCGCGCCAGGCGATCCGCCAGCGCCGACATGAGTTCATCGACGCGCGGATGCGCCGCCATGGTCGTGTCGGGCACGGACCAGATCTTGGTGAAGCGGCTGTTCCACAGATGCAGGCGACCGTCGGAGGCGAACACGGCAATCGCCTCGAACAGATTGTCGAGCGTCGCGGTGCGCACCCGCAGCAGCGTATCGCGCGCGGAGGCCAGCTGGACATGCTCGGTACGGTCCTCGAAGATGACCAGCAGGCCGCCATCGGGCAGCGGCTGGGCGTAGACGCGCAGATGCACGCCATCACGCAGGCGCCACTGCTCCTCATGCGCGGAGGGCGAGAGGAACCAGTTGCGGCGCTCCTGCCGCCATGCGCGGAAATCCGGCGTGTCGGGCACCTGCCCGCTGTCCCGCATGGCATCCAGTACCCGGTCGAAATGGGTGTCAAACGCCGCCGTCTCCGGCGTCAGGCCGAACAGGCTGAGGAAGGGCTGATTGCAGAACTGCAGCAGTTGATTGGCACCGAACTGGACGACGCCTGCCGACAGCCTGTCCAGCATGTCTCGGTTCGCCTGCGAAAGGTGGCGCAGCTCTGCCCGCACCTCCTCCAGCTCCTGCATGTCGATGGCGTAACCTGCAACGCCCGAGGGGCCAAGCGGGACATCGACGACCTTCATCAACCGGCGCTTGCCATCGATGGTGACCGGCAGCATCCGAGCGGTTGGGGCCTTGCGCGCGGCGGCATTGGCGGCGGATGCGCGCGGGGAAATGCCATCGACTGCTTCGACAAGCTCGATGCCCTGCTCGATGACATCCTGCGCGGACTTTCCGTCCACGGCCTTCACATAGGCGCTGTTGACCAGGCTGATCTGATGATCGGCGCCGCGATGCCAGACCGGCATGGGTGCCGCCTCGATCACACCCGAGAGCGCATCGAGGGCCTGGCGATACTGCCCGACCTGCCCGCGCAGCTCCTGGATCTGCGCGAAGCTGTCGGTCGCGTCGAAGACCCAGAGCACGACCGTGCCGGCCTTGCCGAGCCGCGTGCCGACAGGGCCGCCGCGCACCAGCAGCATCCGGTCCGACCCGTTGACCCGCACCGGCAGCGTGAAGGGTCGGCCGCCCTGCTGCGCCGCTGCGATCTCCGCCGCGAGCGCGCGGGCATGATCGGGCTCCAGGCCGCCATCTGCATCCAGCAGCCCATCGAGGTCGGTGGGCGCGGCCTCGCGGCCGAGCCATCCGGCGAGCCTGTCCGGCGCGTCCAGCTTGCCATCGGGGCGAATGAGCAAGGGTACCGCGGGCGCGGAATTCAGCAGATCGACCAGTTGCGCGGCGTGCGTGCGCGCCAGCGCCGCCTTGCGCCGCATCGAGAGGCCGGTGAACAGCGCCCAAACCGCCAGCACCAGCCACACGGCCAGCACGGCCCCCACGATCAGCGGAAAGAACGGGACATTGGCAATCACGGGAGTGGATTACGGGCCAATCCACCCTGAGACAAGGCCGGCTTGCGCCTTCTTTGGCGTTGGCCGGATAAGAAAAGGAACCGGCGCCCTCAGAGCGCCGGGCCGTCCTTCGTCACCGTCCAGGTCTGGCCCTGGCTCACCAGCTTCTGCAGGTCCGGCGTCTTACCCTTGGCCAGTAGCGCGTTCTGCTCCACCACCGCCTGCTCGAAGCTCGCCTTGGGGGCATCGTAGAGCACGCCCAGCGCCATCGGGAACAGGCCGAAGGGCATTTCCACCAGCATATGCGCAACGGCGCGATTGGTGACATCATGGACGATCACGCCGGCTGCCTGCCAATCACCATCGACCACGTCCACGACCTTGAGCGTCAGCGCCTCGCGGTCGAGCGCGATGCCTTTAGCGCCCTTATCGAAGAGCAGCGGCTTGCCATGCTCCACCCAGAGCTGGCCGACATCGGCATTCTTCTTCTCGGTGAAGTCGGCGAACACATCCTTGTTGTACACGATGCAGTTCTGGAAAATTTCCACGAACGCCGCACCCTTGTGCTCATAGGCGGCCTTGAGCACGTCCGGCAGCTGCTTGGACACGTCATAGGCCCGCGCGATGAACCGGGCACCCGAGCCGAGCGCGAAGGCGCAGGGCCGCGCCGGATGGTCGACCGAACCGAAGGGCGTGGATGGGCTCTTGGTCCCCTCCCGGCTGGTCGGCGAATATTGCCCCTTGGTGAGGCCGTAGATCTCGTTGTTGAACAGCAGGATCTGGCAATCGAGGTTGCGACGCAGAATGTGCATCGTGTGATTGCCGCCGATCGAGAGCCCGTCGCCGTCGCCGGTGACGATCCATACGTCCAGCTCGGGATTGGCCAGCTTCACGCCGGTCGCCACCGCCGGCGCGCGGCCGTGGATGGTGTGGAAGCCGTAGCTCTCGACATAATAAGGAAAGCGCGAGGAGCAGCCGATGCCCGAGACAAACACGGTGTTCTTGGGGTCCGCGCCCAGCTGCGGCAGCGTGCGCTGCACGGCCTTCAGGATGGCGTAGTCACCGCAACCCGGGCACCAGCGCACCTCCTGATCGGTCTCCCAGTCCTTGAGGCTGGTCTCGACGCGCAGCTTGGTCAATGTGGTCATGTCGTTCATGCGAGCATCCCCTCGATGGCCGCCTCGATCTCCGCGATGCGGAAAGGCTGGCCCGAGATCTTGTTGAGCGGGCGGGCATCCAGCAGATACTGGTCGCGCAGCACGGTCTTGAGCTGGCCAGTGTTCATCTCCGGCACGAGGATCTTCTCGTAGCCAGCGAGCAGCTCGCCCAGATTTTCCGGCAGCGGCCAGATATGGCGGATGTGGATGTGCGATACATCCAGCCCCTTGCGCCGGGCGCGCCGGACCGCCTGATGGATCGGGCCGTAGGTCGAGCCCCAGCCGACGACGACGAGCTTGCCGCTCTCCTCGCCCAGCGACACCTCCTGCCGCACGCCCTTGGCGATGCCCAGCACCTTGTCGCGGCGCAGTTCGGTCATCGCCTGGTGATTGGCCGGGGCGTAGTTGATGTGACCGGTGTTCACTTCCTTCTCGATGCCGCCGATGCGGTGCATGAGATCGGGCGTGCCCGGCTTGATCCACGGCCGTGCCAGCTTCTCATTGCGGGCATAAGGCTTGAGACCGCCTTCCGGCACCGCATCGAGGAACTTGACGGCGAACGGCGTGTAGCCGCTCATATCCGGCACTTTCCACGGCTCGGCGGCATTGGCTATATAGCCATCGGTCAGCAGCATCACCGGCGTCATATATTCGATGGCGATCCGGCAGGCCTCGATGGCGCAATCGAACGCATCGGCGGGCGAGCGGGCGGCAATGACCGGCATCGGCGCATCGCCATTGCGGCCATAGACGGCCTGATAGAGGTCGGATTGCTCGGTCTTGGTCGGCAGGCCCGTGGACGGACCGCCACGCTGTGAGTTCACGATCACCAGCGGCAGCTCGGTCATGATCGCGAGGCCCATCGCCTCGCCCTTCAGCGCGATGCCGGGGCCGGACGAGCTGGTGACGCCCAGCGACCCAGCATAGCTCGCGCCGATCGCGCTGGCGATGGCGGCAATCTCGTCCTCGGCCTGGAACGTCGTTACGCCATATTCCTTGAGGCGCGAGAGATGATGCAGGATCGAGCTGGCCGGGGTGATGGGGTAACCGCCGAAGAACATCGGCAGGCTGGCCAGCTGCGCACCCGCGACGAGACCGAGCGAGATCGCCTCGGCGCCCGTCACCGTGCGATACAGCCCCTCGGGGGCCGGCGCCGGGGCGACATGGAGCTGCTTGAGCGGCGCGGCCAGCTCGGCGGTCTCGCCATAGGCATGGCCGGCATTGAGCGCGGCGATGTTGGCATCGGCGATCTCCGGCGCCTTTGCGAACTTGGCCTTTAGCCAGTCGATGATCGGCTGGCGGCTGCGATCGAACATCCACAGCGCCAGGCCGAGCGTCCACATGTTCTTGGAGCGCAGCGCTTCCTTGTTGCCAAGGCCGAAGGGCTTCACGCTTTCCAACGTGAGCGCGGAAATATCGAACGCCAGCACCTGCCAGCGCGCCAGCGAGCCATCCTCCAGCGGATTGCTCTCATATTTCGCCTTGGCGAGATTGCGCTCGTTGAACTCGCCGGTGTCGGCGATGATGAGGCCGCCGGGCTTCAAATCCACCACATTGGTCTTGAGCGCGGCCGGGTTCATCGCGATCAGGATATCGGGCGCATCGCCGGCCGTCGTGATCTCGGACGAGCCGAAATTGATCTGGAACGCCGAAACGCCGAACAACGTGCCCTGCGGCGCCCGGATTTCCGCCGGAAAATCGGGGAAGGTCGCAAGGTCATTGCCTGCCAGTGCGGTGGACAGGGTGAACTGCCCGCCAGTGAGCTGCATGCCATCGCCACTGTCTCCGGCAAAACGGACGACAACGGCTTCGGGCGCAGCCTCTTCGCTGCTGTGAGTTATGGTCGATGTAGGTGCGGCAGATGCCATGCTCAGACTCTAGTAATGCAGTGGTTGCATCGCCCCTAGTCCGTCGAGCCCAGCCGAGCAAAGTAGAAAAGCTGCGCGCGACAGAGCATTGCCTTTTTCTCTCCGGCTTGCCATCGCGGCCGTGAACTTCTTTTAACGGATGAAATCGCGACCTCGTCATGACCAAGATCGACCCCGCCTCTCTCCCCTACCGCCCCTGCGTCGGCATCATGCTGGCGAACCGTCAGGGCGAGGTGTTCGTAGGCCAGCGACTCGATTCCAAGGAAGGCGATGCCTGGCAGATGCCGCAGGGCGGCATCGACAAGGGCGAGACGGCGGAGCAGGCACTGCTGCGCGAACTGGGCGAGGAAACCGGCATTGCGGCCGATCTCGTCGACATCATCGCCCGCTCGACCGAAGAGCATCTTTACGATCTGCCCGAAGAGCTGATGGGCCGGCTGTGGGGTGGCAAATATCGCGGCCAGACGCAACGCTGGTTTCTGCTGCGCTTCAAGGGCGAGGACAGCGATATCGACATTGCTACCGAGCATCAGGAGTTCATGGCGTGGCAGTGGGTCACGTCCGACCGGCTGGTGGATCTGATCGTGCCGTTCAAGCGCCCGGTTTATCGCGCCGTCGTGCAGGAATTTGCGCACCTGCTCTAAAATCGGGGCCGGCGGGATCGCCGGCACCGTCCCATCCTGACACATCTGGCGAACGCGACCGTCTCCTGCGATTGCGCATGGTTAACACGATCCTTACCTTTGCGGTCCGCCCTTCGGACTCGCGATGCACAGGACCAGAGATGCGCAAGATCGCCCGCCTCTTCACCATTCGCACCAAGTTCGAGGCCTATCTCGCGATCTTCGGCGTCGCCATGGGCGCGACCGCGCGGGGTGCCCATTATCTTGAGGTCTATCCCGGCTTTGCGGGCTATCTGCTCTACGCCAGCTGCTGCGGAGCGGTGATGATCGTGGGCGGCCTGATGATCGATGGGGTGACCCTCAAGCAGACTTATTGCCACTGACGCCAAGGCGCACCCAGTTCGGCCATGTCTTGCGCTCGATTGTTGAACCGGGAATAGGTTAGCGATCCGCCTTCCATGGATCACGAAAGACCTGCGATGACCTCAGCAAGCCAGACCCGCGCCCTCCTCGCGCGCTATTATGACGCCTTCAATGCCGGCGATGCCGAGACCATGCTGGCCTGCCTCGCCGACGATGTGGTGCATGATATCAATCAGGGCGAACGGGAATCCGGCAAGGACGCCTTCCGCGCCTTTCTGGGCTGCATGGACCGCGCCTATCGCGAGCGCCTTGCCGACATCGCGCTGATGGTGAATGAGGACGGCAGTCGCGCCGCGGCGGAATTCATCGTCTATGGCGAATATCTAGTCGGCGAGGACGGCCTGCCTCCCGCGCATGGCCAAAGCTATGTGCTGCCGGCTGCGGCCTTCTTCGAGGTGCGCGATAATCTGATCCGCCGTGTCACCGTCTATTATAATCTCGCCGACTGGATCGCGCAGGTCAGCCGGGAAGACGCGCCAGCGTGAGCAACCTGACCGTCGAGACGCTGCGGGACCGCGAGGCGCGCCATGCCGCCATCGACGATCTCGCCCGCCTGCGCATCACCGTCTTTCGCGAATGGCCCTATCTCTATGACGGCTCGGTCGACTACGAGCAGCGCTATCTGAGCGCGTTTCTCGACGGCGACGATGCGGCTTTGGTCATTGCCCGGGATGTCCGCGCCATCGTCGGCGTAGCAACCGCCTCGCCGATGATCGGGCAGGACGAACCGCTGCAGGCGCCATTCCGCGCGCGGGGCATCGAGGTGGACCGGCTCTTCTACTTCGGCGAGTCCGTGCTGCTCGGTGCCTATCGTGGGCATGGGCTTGGCCACGCCTTTTTCGATGCGCGCGAAGCCGCCGCACGCGAGGCCGGCGCGACGGCGACCTGCTTTTGCGGCGTCATTCGCCCTGCCGATCATCCGCTCCGCCCCGCTGAGGCCCGCGACCTTGGCCCATTCTGGCGCAAGCGGGGCTATCAGCCGCTGGAGGGCGTCATGGCAGAATATCGCTGGAAGGACATCGACCAGACGGACGAGACCAGCCACCCGATGCAGTTCTGGTCCCGCGACCTGTAGCGCTTAGAATAGCTTGCGGAAGCTCAACCGGACGGTGCGGCCCAGCGGATCGATGAAGGCGGGCTGATAGGCGAAGGGCACTGCGCCATTGCCATCCGTGACGCGCTGGCGTGCATCGAAGACATTCTCGACCCCCAGCTGGAGCCGCGCGCCGCGCAGGAACGAGGCTTTCTCGATCAGGCCGGGCATCTGATTGAAGTTCACGAACGCCCGCACGTCCACCTTGGCCAGCGCCCCAAAGCGCAGCTGGCTAGCCGGCAGCCCTGCCGTGCCATTGACGCGCGAGGGGCTGCGCCAGCTGCCGGTCAGCCGCAGACCGTAGCCGCTCTGCGAAATGCCGGTGCGCAGCTCGATCAGATGCCGCGACGGCCCGCTGGTGTCGCCCAGCGTATCGCCATCCAGCAGATCGAGCACGGGCAGGCTCGGGGCCAATTGCGTGGTGTTGGTCAGCGCCCACTCGTGATGGACCGAGAAATCGACGCGTCCGCCGCCGCCACCTGCACCGCCCCGTCCACCCGGGCCACCAGGACCAAAGCCGCCCGGCCGGGGACCGGGTCCAGCACCCGGAGGGGGTGCATCCGCGCCGGGCGGGGCGTCTGCTCCGGGCTGCCCGCCCCTGCCCGGCCGATCCGCACCGCCCGTCTCCCCGCGCGCTGTCCGCTCGGCCTGCCGCCGTTGGAACGCAGCCCGCATGGCATCGATCTGGCTCTGCGGGGTGGCAAGGCGTTTGCTGAAGCTGAAACCCCAGCGGAGCACTTCCCGCGTCTGCTCGGCGATGTTGATCGGGCGCAGGTCTACCTGCGTGAGGCGGCCGCTTTCATCGCGCGCGAACCGCTCCGGGAAAGCGCCGATGGTGTCCGCCGTCACGCCCGGAAAGGCCGACACCCCACCCTCGGTCGCGCGGTGATTGTAGGATATGTCGAACCGCAGGCGCGGCTCGCGCAGAACCGAGATGTCGGCTCCGAGCCGGAACGTCTTCACCCGCGCCTTGTCGAGATCGGGGTTGCCGCCCGTGATCGTCGTCACCAGCACGGATTCGCCGCGCGCGAAATCGAAGATCGGTACGAAGGGCGTAAAGGTCTGCGCATCGCCGATCTGGGCCACCGTCGCGGCGGAGTCTTCATCGCTGTAACCGGCCGAGAGGGACAGGAAGCCAAGCGGCGACCAGTTGAGACCCAGCCCGAAGTTCCGCAACGTGCCGGCATCCGAATAATGATCGAGCCCGAGCGTGACATTGGCGGACATGCGTCCGATGCCCGAGGAGGCGGGCACGAGGGGGATGTCCACGGTGAGCGACCCGGTCGCGCTGTCCCGCCCAAGGTCGCGAACCGAAGGGACCAGATCGCGCTCGCGCATATTCTCGATCCGCGTGAGCGCGCCCCCCAGCTTCATCGTGGCCATGACCTCACCGGCCGGCAGCCTGAATAGCGGCCGGTTATGGATGAAGGTGATGTCCGCCGTGTCCGAGGTGCTGCGTGTGAGGTCCGCAGCGCGCGCGTTGAGAAAGGCGGCATCGATCGGCAGGCTGGGGTCGGCCGCCGGATCGCCTGCCGCCAGCGCGTCGGCATAATCTGACAGATCGAACGGGCGGCCGGTGATGACGCGGCTCTCGGCACGCGCATAATTGGCGGTCAGCGTCCATTGCCCCGTGCTGCGCTCGGCATTGACGGTGAGGCCGACCGTGCCGGTCTGGCTCCTGGAGGCGCGCCCCAGAGCGCCGGCGCCCTCCAGTTGTGGGTAGAACAGCACATCGTCCGCGCCCGGCGCATAAGGCGTTCCGGCGGGAATCGTCACGCCCGGCAGGGTAAGGCCAACGAGGCTGTCCCGCCGATTGGTGACCAGCTCGCCGCTCAGTGTCGCCTTGGTGCGTTCGCCCAGGGGTCGGCTGTAGCTGGCATTGAGCGTCAGCGTCTCCTGCGCGGCCTGGAGACTGCGCGCCGGGCTCTCCGCGCGGTCCAGTCCGCGATCGCTCTCCAGAATCGGATCGATGCTCTCGTGCTCGGCGCTGATGTTCACCCGCTGGCTGTTGCGGATCAGGAAAAGGCCGCCCTCCAGCTCCAGCGAAGCGCCATCGCCCGCGGTCGGCACCCGGCCGTCGACCTCAGCCGTGACCGCGCGGAAGCGCTGGCGCAGGACGATGTTCATAACCTTCTGGTCGGCGCCGTAACCATAGCGAAGCCCAACTTCTTCCGGCAGGATATCGATCCGCGCGATGGCTTCGGCCGGCAGGCGGGCGATCTCGCGGAAGCCGGAAATGCGGTGCCCTTCGAGCAACGTCACCGGCGGCTTCCCGCTCGCGCTCTGCAGCTCAGGACCAAGTTCGGTCAGCAGGTCGCTGATCGTGCTGACGCCCAGGGCCCGGATGTCTGCAGGGCGCAACTGCAACTCAGGGGTGGCATTGCCGATGACCGCGCCCCGCTCGCGCTGACCGCTGACCACGATCTCCTCGATATCCGTCCCCACGCCCTCATCGAGGTGGGTATCCGCTTCTTGCGCTCCCGCTGCGGGCATCAGGGCAAAGGACGAGGTCGCCAGGAACAGTGCGGCGGCAGTGCGTCGGTTGGCGGGCATAGAAACCTTCAGAACGAGGGAGAGCCGAGGCTCGGCCGGATGAGGATGGCAAACAGCGAAACGGGTTCATTTCTGTCCTGTCTGCCAAGACCGCATTGCAAAATGCCGCCGCCGCCTTCAATCCTCCAATTTGTACTAAAATGTCACCCTGCCCCGCTGCAGGGATGGCACATATAAGAGGAGAGGCGCGCAATGACTTTGCCCATTGAAGACAGACTTGGCCTGCAGGATCTTATAGCCAATTATAGCTGGGCGCTGGACACCGGCGATGTCGATGCCCTGGTCGCCTGCTTCACCCCCGATGCGCGCATGGTGGAGGAGGTCTTCGAGGATCCAGACATCTGGGAAGGCCATGAGGGCATTCGCGGCATTGCCGAGCATTATCGCAATGCGCCGGGCTTTCCGGGCCGGCAGCATCATGTCACCCAGACGCAGTTCTTGCCGCAGCCGGACGGATCGGTAAAGATGCGTTCCTTCGCCTTCGTGACCGAATGCGAGGGCGAGCCGCCCTATCTGCTGCGCTTTGCCGGCTGGTATGACGACCATGCCGTGAAAGGGGCGGACGGCGCCTGGCTGTTCCATCGTCGCACCGTGCGCCTTTGGGATGGCGAAGTGCTGAAGAACTTCCCCGGCAAGGGCGAATGGGTGCCGCGCAAGCGCCCGGAATCGCTCATCATCAAGCGGTAACCCGCCCGTCACCCCGCCTTCGCGCCGACCAGGGCCAGCACCCGGTCGGCATAGTCGGGGCGACAGATCAGCAGATCGGGCATGTAGACATTGGCCTGGTTGTAGCGCAGCGGCGTGCCGTCGATGCGGGAGCAATGCAAACCATGGGCCAGCGCGACGGCGACGGGTGCGCAACTGTCCCACTCATATTGGCCGCCGCTGTGCAGGTAGATATCCGCCGCGCCGCGAACGACCGCCATCGCCTTGGCGCCGGCCGAGCCCATCGGGACTAGCTCGGCACCCAGCGCCTGTGCGACCGACAGCGCCTCCGGCGCCGGGCGAGTACGGCTGACGACCATGCGGGGCGTCGCAGGTGCCGGCGGCACGGCGATGGGCCGGTCCGAGCGCATCACCAGCCCCATGTCCGGCAAGGCGACGGCACCAAGGGCGGCCACGCCATCCACCGCGAGCGCGACATGGACCGCCCAGTCCGCCCGCGCCTCGCCATATTCGCGTGTGCCATCGACCGGATCGACGATCCAGACGCGGGACTTGGCGAGCCGATCCTTTGTGTCGCGGCTCTCTTCGGAGAGCAGGCCGTCGTCGGGTCTCTCGCGTCCGAGCACCTCGCATAGATAGGCATTGGCGAGGGCATCGCCCTCATTGCCCAGCGCCTTTCCATCGAAGCGCGCCTCATCCCGCAGGCCGAGCAGCCGCCGGCCCGCTTCCTCCGCGAGGTGCGCGGCCAGCTCTGCGTCCGTCACAGATCCGGGCTCCACACGCCCACGATGCGCTCGACGATGAGGTCCGCCGCCTGCTCGGGCGTGAGGGCCTGGGTGTCGATGCGGATTTCCGGCTTCTCGGGCGCTTCATAGGGACTGTCGATCCCGGTGAAGTTCTTGAGCTCGCCGGCACGGGCCTTCTTGTAGAGGCCCTTGACGTCCCGGCGCTCCGCCTCGGCCAGCGGAGTGTCGACGAACACCTCGATGAACTCGCCCGCCGGCAACATCGCGCGGACCATGTCCCGCTCGGCGCGGAAGGGCGAGATGAAGGCGGTGATCACGATCAGCCCGGCATCGGCCATCAGCTTGGTCACCTCACCGACGCGGCGGATATTCTCGATCCGGTCGGCCTCGGTAAAGCCCAGATCCTTGTTCAGGCCATGGCGGACATTGTCGCCATCGAGCAGGAAGCTGTGGCGGCCCAGCGCGAACAGCTTCTTCTCGACGATGTTGGCGATGGTCGACTTGCCCGAGCCGGACAGGCCGGTGAACCACAGCACCGCAGGCTGCTGGCCCTTCTGCGCCGCATGGGCCTCACGGCTGACATCCATCGCCTGCCAGTGGACATTCTGCGCCCGCCGCAGTGAGAAGTTCAACATTCCCGCCGCAACGGTGGAATTGGTGATCTTGTCGATGAGGATGAAGCCGCCCAGCGTGCGGTTCTCGGCATAAGGCTCGAACACGATGGCCTTGTCGGTCGTTAGCTCGGCAACGCCGATGGCATTCAGCTCCAGCGTCTTGGCTGCGAGATGCTCCATGGTGTTGACGTTGACGACATATTTGGGCGGCTGGACCGTTGCGGACACAGTCTGCGTGCCGATCTTGAGCCAATAGGCCCGGCCCGGAATCAGGGCATCGTCGGACATCCACACAACGGTGGATTCGAACTGATCGGCGGCCTGCGGAGGATTTTCGGCGGACGCGATCACGTCGCCGCGGGAGCAGTCGACCTCGTCGGCAAGGCAGAGCGTCACCGACTGGCCGGCAACGGCTTCGTCCAGATCGCCATCCAGCGTGACGATGCGCGTGACCGTGCTGGTCTTGCCCGAGGGGAGCACGCGGATGGCATCACCCGGCTTGATCGCGCCGCTGGCGACCAGGCCCGAGAAACCGCGGAAATCCAGGTTCGGCCGATTGACCCATTGCACCGGCATGCGGAACGGGCGGGCCTGATCGGCGCTGTTATCGACCTCGACCGTCTCCAGATAATCGACCAGCGTCGGCCCCTGATACCAGGGTGTGTTGGCCGAGAGGGTCGTGATGTTGTCGCCCTTGAAACCGGAGATCGGCATGGGTACGAACTGCTCGATGCCGATTTCCTTGGCGAAAGCGGCATAATCCGCGACGATCTTGTCGAACACGGCGCGGTCGTAACCGACCAGATCCATCTTGTTCACCGCGAGCACGATGTGGCGGATGCCGACCAGCTTGGCGAGATAGCTGTGCCGCCGCGTCTGGGTCAGCACGCCCTTGCGCGCGTCGATGAGGATCACGGCAAGATCCGCCGTGGAGGCTCCCGTCACCATGTTCCGGGTATATTGCTCGTGACCCGGCGTATCGGCGACGATGAACTTGCGCTTTTCCGTCGTGAAGAAGCGATAGGCGACATCGATGGTGATGCCCTGCTCGCGCTCGGCGGCGAGACCATCGACCAGCAGCGCGAAGTCGATCTCCTGCCCCTGCGTGCCGACGCGCTTGCTGTCCGCCTCCAGCGCGGCAAGCTGATCCTCGAAGATCATCTTGCTGTCATACAGCAGGCGCCCGATCAGGGTCGACTTGCCGTCATCCACGCTGCCGCAGGTGATGAAGCGCAGCAGCGACTTGTGCTGATGCTGCTCCAGATAAGCATCGATATCCTGCGCGATGAGGGCATCGGTCTGGTAGACCGGCGTCTCGAGGGTGGCGTCGGCCATCAGAAATAGCCCTCCTGCTTTTTCTTCTCCATGCTCGCGGCACCGCCATCCTTGTCGATGATGCGGCCCTGCCGCTCGCTGGTGGTGGTGAGCAGCATTTCCTGAATGACCTCCGACAGCGTGCTCGCCTCGCTCTCGACCGCGCCGGTGAGCGGGTAGCAGCCCAATGTGCGGAAGCGGATCGAGCGCATCACCGGCTCCTCGCCGGGGCGCAGCGGAAAGCGCTCGTCATCGACCATCAGCAGCATCCCGTCCCGCTCCACGGTCGGGCGCGGCTGTGCGAAGTAGAGCGGCACGATGGGGATGCGGTTGAGCTGGATATATTGCCAGATGTCCAGCTCGGTCCAGTTGCTGATCGGGAAGACACGGATGCTCTCGCCCTTGGCCTTCTTCGCATTGTAGAGGTTCCACAGCTCCGGGCGCTGGTTCTTGGGATCCCAGCCATGGCTCGCGGTGCGGAAGGAGAAGATGCGCTCCTTGGCGCGGCTCTTCTCCTCATCGCGGCGCGCGCCGCCGAAGGCGACGTCGAAGCCGTAGAGATTGAGCGCCTGCTTGAGGCCCTCGGTCTTCCACATGTCCGTGTGCAGCGGGCCATGATCGAACGGGTTGATGCCCCGCTCCTTGGCCTCGGGATTCTGGTAGACGAGCAGTTCCATGCCGCTTTCTTCCGCCATGCGGTTGCGCAGCTCGTACATCGCCTTGAACTTCCATGTCGTATCGACATGGAGCAGCGGAAAGGGCGGCGGCGCGGGATAGAAGGCCTTGCGCGCCAGATGCAGCATCACCGCGCTGTCCTTGCCCACCGAGTAGAGCATCACCGGCTTTTCCGCCTCGGCCGCCACCTCACGCATGATGTGGATGCTCTCGGCTTCGAGGCGTTCGAGATGCGTGAGCGTACGGGTCATGGAAAGTCCTGGACTGGATGGGCCGGTGGCATTGTCGATCAATCTTGGCCGATTAATCTGGTCCCGCTGCTAGCCCAGCAGCAGAGGTGGTGCAGCAAGCTTTTCCTACGATCCGCCACAGTTTGGCTTGGGCAGTCGCGCCTGGGTCTGCGACTGCCCCGTGGGAAGCGGGCCCTTAAGCCTCTTCTGCCGCCTTCTTCTTGGCCGGTGCCTTCTTCGCGGCAGGCTTCTTGGCTGCGGCCTTTTTGGCTGGCGCCTTGGCGGTCGCGGCCTTCTTCTTGGCCGGTGCTTTCTTGCCTTTCTTCTTGGCCGGCGCGGCAGCCGCGCGCGCATCGATAAGCTGAGCCGCTTCCTCCAGCGTCAGCGCATCCGGCGCAACGCTCTTGGGCAGGGTCGCATTGGTCGTGCCATCAGTGACATAGGGGCCATAACGGCCTTCCATCAGCTTGATCTCGGCCTCTGTGCGGGGATGTGCGCCCAGCACCTTGAGCGGCTCGGCGGCCTTGCGGGCGCCGCCGCGATTAGCGGCATCGGCCAGCTTGGCGACGGCGGCATTCATGCCGGTCTCGAAAATCTCGACCGTCGAGCCCAGCCGGGCATATTTGCCCTCATGCGCCAGATAGGGACCATAGCGCCCGAGGCTGGCCACGATCGGCTTGCCGGTTTCGGGATGATCGCCAATCGTGCGCGGCAGCGAGAGCAGCTTGACCGCCCAGTCGAGCGTCAGTTCGCCATCCGGCAGATCCTTGGGGATCGAGGCGCGCTTGGCCTCCTTGCCATTGCCCATCTCGACATAAGGCCCGAACCGCCCCGACTTGCGCAGGATCGGCTCACCGGTCTCGGGATGCTTGCCAAGCTCTTCCGGCCCGGTATCTGCCTCGCCGCTGCCCCCAGGCTGGCCGAATTTGCGGGTGAACTTGCACTCGGGATAATTGGAGCAGGCGATGAATGCGCCGAAGCGCCCGCCGCGTAGCGACAGGCGCCCGTCCGCGCACAGCGGACAGGCACGCGGATCGCTGCCGTCGGCCCGCTCCGGGAAGAGCATCGGCGCGAGAAATTCGTCCAGTTCGGCAGTGATCTCGGACGGCTTGCGATCCATGATCTCGACCGTCTTGGGCTTGAAGTCGCGCCAGAAGGCTTCCAGCACCGCCTGCCACTGCGCCCGGCCGCCGGAAATCTCGTCCAGCTCATCTTCAAGACCGGCGGTGAACTCATAGGCCACGTAGCGCTCGAAGAAGCGCTCGAGGAAGGCCGTCAGCAGCCGCCCGCTCTCCTCGGCAAAAAACCGGTTCTTCTCGACACGGACATAATCGCGATCCTTGAGCGTCTGGATCGTCGAGGCGTAGGTGGACGGGCGCCCGATGCCCAGTTCCTCCAGGCGCTTGACCAAGCTTGCCTCGCTGTAGCGCGGCGGCGGCTGGGTGAAGTGCTGCTCCGCGCGCACATCGCGCTTGGCCGGCTGGTCACCTGCGGACATGGCGGGCAGCAGCTTGCTGTCCTCATCCGCCACATCGTCGCGGCCTTCCTCATACAGCGCTAAGAAGCCGGGGAAGAGCACGACCTGCCCCGTCGCCCGCAGCGCGTGCTGGCCGGTGCCGTCGGTGAACTCGACCGCCGTGCGCTCCAGCCGCGCCGAGGCCATCTGGCTCGCCAGCGCGCGCTTGAAGATCAGATCATAGAGTTTGGCATGAACGCCCGAACCCACGCTCTCGCGCGTGAACTCGGTCGGGCGGATCGCCTCGTGCGCTTCCTGCGCGTTCTTGGCCTTGGTCTGGTACATGCGCGGCTTGTCCGGCAGATAGCCGCCGTCATAGCGGTCCGCGATGGCCTTGCGCGCGGCGGAGATGGCGCTGCCATCCATCTGTACGCCGTCGGTCCGCATATAGGTGATCGCGCCGTCTTCGTAGAGCTGTTGGGCGACGCGCATGGTTTCGTTGGCTGAAAGACCGAGCTTGCGCGCGGCCTCCTGCTGCAGCGTCGAGGTGGTGAAGGGCGGCGGCGGATTGCGGGTGGCCGGCTTGGTCTCGACCGAGGCGACGGTGAAGCGGCCGGCCTCCACATCAGCCTTGGCAGCCTTGGCATCGCCTTCCTTGCCGATGGTCAGCCGGTCGATCTTCTCGCCACGCCAGCGGACCAGCCGCGCCTCGAAGCTCTGCCCGGCCTGCTCCAGATCGGCCGTGACGGACCAATATTCCTGCGGCGTGAACGCCTCGATCTCGCGCTCGCGCTCGACGATGATGCGCAATGCGACTGACTGAACGCGCCCGGCGGACTTGGCGCCGGGCAGCTTGCGCCACAGCACCGGCGAAAGGGTGAAGCCGACCAGATAATCCAGCGCGCGACGGGCGCGATAGGCATCGATCAAATCTTCATCGAGCGCGCGCGGCGCCTTCATGGCCTCCGTCACGGCGGCCTTGGTGATGGCATTGAATGTCACGCGATCGACCAGCTTGGGGAGCGCCTTCTTGTTGCGCAGCACTTCCTGCACGTGCCAGCTGATCGCCTCGCCCTCGCGATCAGGGTCAGTCGCGAGGATCAGACGGTCGGCCTTCTTGGCCTCGTCGGTGATCGCCTTGAGCTGGCGCGCCTTGTCGCCATAATTCTCCCAGGCCATCGAGAAGCCATCGTCCGGATCGACCGAGCCATCCTTGGCAGGGAGATCTCGAACATGGCCGTAGGACGCCAACACCCGGAAGTCGCCTCCCAGATATTTTTCGATGGTCTTGGCCTTGGCCGGTGATTCGACGATAACGAGTTGCATAGGGTTCCGCTAACGATCCTTACGTGTACGCGCGAGTCTGGAAACGGCTCGGCCGCAACGTCAAGCGAAATGCTTACGCGCCGACATCGGGCTTCTCTGCTGCCACATGCCGGCGGTGCCACGTCGCCTGCCGCCAGATATAGATCAGCACGATCAACAGGATGATGCCCGTCGACAGCGGCCCGAGGAACTGCTCGATGTTGCTGAACCGCCGCCCGAGCACCCAGCCGGCAATCGCCAGGCCGGAGCTCCATGCCGCGGTGCCGACCGTCGACCACACGAAAAAGCGGACCAGCCGCATCCGCAGAACGCCGGCGGGAATGGAAATGACCGAGCGAATGGTTGGGAGGACCCGGCCGACCATCACGATCGGCCCGCCGAAACGGTGAAAAAGGCCCTGTGCGCGCTCCACCTCGGGCCAGTCGAGCGTCAGCCAGCGGCCATATCGCTCGATGAGGGGGCGGAAGCGACGCAGGCCGATCATCCGCGCCAGCGCATACCAGAACAGATTGCCGGCCATCGCGCCCGCAGTACCGGCCAGGATCACGCCGCCCAGCCCCATGCCACCCCGCGCGGCGAGCACGCCCGCGACCGGCATGATCACCTCTGATGGGATGGGCGGGAAGACCGTCTCCAGCAGCATGAGCAGGAACACGCCGAACAGGCCGCTGCTTTCCACGACATCAAACACCCAACCTTGCATCGAAAACTCCAGTCAAGCGCGCACGCGTTGAGACGGGGCGGCCCTGCAAGCGGCAAGCCCGCCCTGCCTCAACACCTGTCAGCGCAAATAGTTGATGATCGCATAAACGCCGATGGCGCAGAGCAGAACGAGGATCGATATCGCTGAATATCCAACGGGCGAAATCCGCCCGATATGATCCTTGTAGAAGCGCTCATAGCCCGGCCGCAGGTCGTCGCGAGCGGAAAGCATCGCGACATCGTAGGAGGAGGCCTCCTTGCGATACCAGTGGAGAAGGCGGCGCAAATCGTCCTCGCTCAGGTCAGGATATGCGGCGATCAGGGTCTCGATGCGCACCTGCGCAGCGACATCCCCGGAGTCGGGGGTCGTCAGATGTTTCATGATAATTGTCCGAAGTTCGGGTGAGATAGGGCGCCGAGAAGGCGCGATTACCGAGCTTCAGACATAGGGAGGTGGGCGTGGGCCTTGATTGCGGCGCGCCGCCTGATCGTGGGTTGGGTCAGTGCGGTCCAGCCGCGGCAAGAATTGGGGGACCGCCTCTGAGCGCCCTGCCGACACGACGTCGGGCGCATAGGGCAGCGGCGGCAGCGCCTGATGCGGCTCCGCCTTGGCAAACTCGCTCCGCCCCGGCGGGACCAACGCGACGTCCACCGTCGAAGCGCTGAAGGCCGAGCCGTTGCGCGGCTGGAACGTTGCCGCACCGTCGGGCCATGCCTGCACCGCGATGAGCGCAAGGAGCAGCAAGGACAGCAGCCGGCGCACCATCGCGCCGGGCAGTAGCCCTCGTCCCTGCCACGCGGGCAGCGTGTCAGGCGATGCCACCTCAGGCAAGACTCACCCGTCCCCCGGCATGGCGCTGCAGACGACCGGCAATCTCCAGCTCCAGCAGCGCCGTCTGCACGTTCGCCGGCGGCAGGCCACTTTGCCGGATGAGTTCGTCGACCGCCACCGGGCTAAGGCTGAGCAAGGCGGTCACGCGCTGGCGGTCCGCCTCCACAAGATCGTCGGACGGCGGCTGCGACAGGAAGTCGCGCTGACCCGAGCGCAGCGCGCGGGGATCGAGCGACGCGATCGCCTCCACGACATCCTGCGCGCTTTGCACCAGCGTGGCGCCGTCGCGAATGAGGGCATTACAGCCATGGGCGCGCGGATCGGCCGGAAAGCCGGGCACGGCCATCACCTCCCGCCCCTCCTCGCCCGCCAGCCGCGCAGTCAGCAGCGAGCCCGAGCGCGGCGCCGCCTCGACCACCACCGTCCCCAGGCTCATCCAGGCGATGATCCGGTTGCGGGCGGGAAAGTGGCGGGCCAGCGGCTCAGCGCCGGGCGGCAGTTCGGTGAGCAGCAAGCCCTCGCGCGCAACCCGCTCCTGCAGATCGGCATTTTCCGGCGGGAAATTCACGTCGATGCCGGACCCGATCACCGCAACCGTTCGCGCGACCCCGGCCCCCTGATGCGCGGCGGTATCGATGCCGCGCGCGAGACCGGAAACCACGACGATGCCGGCCTCGCGCAGGGCATGGGCCAGTTCTCGCGCAAACCGGCAGGCTGCAGCGGAGGCATTACGCGCACCGACGATGGCAACACAGCGCTCCATGCCGAGCGCTGCATTGCCACGGGCGATGAGCACCGGCGGGGCACCTTCGGCCTGACCGAGCAGAGCCGGGTAATCGGCCTCGCCGAGGAACAGATAATGCGCGCCCAGCCGCTCGACCTGCGCGATTTCAGCATCGACGCTGTGGCGGTCACAGGGCTTGAAGCGGCGGTTTCCGCCGCGCGAGGCGAGATCGGGCAGCGCCTCCAGAGCGCGCCCGGCCGTGCCGAAGCGGGCCAGCAACTGCCGATAGGCGACCGGGCCGATATTCGGCGTCCGGATGAGCCGCAGGCGATCGTGCCTATCTGCGTTGAGCGACGTCATGCGGCGCGGGAGCGTCCCACGCGCGGTTCCTCCCCGCGCAGGAGGCGCGCAATGTTCAGCCGATGCCGCCACAGCACCACGAGCGCCATGCCGGCGATGGGCGCCGCAAGATCGGGCCGGCCAATCAGCAACGCCGCCACCGGCGCGCTGATGGCTGCGCTCATGCCGCCCACCGAACTGATCCGAAACAGGGCCAGCGCGGCCAGCCAGACCGCCGCAAAGACCAGTCCGACGATCCAGGACAGTGCAAGACATACGCCCAGCATCGTCGCCACGCCCTTGCCGCCGCGAAAACTCAGCCAGACCGGATAGCAATGCCCCACAAAGGCCATGACGCCGCCAATAGTGGCGCCGCTGAGGGCCATATCACCGACCGGCATCAGCCATGCGCCGACCATCGCTGCCACGGCACCTTTCGCGCCATCCAGCAGGAGCGTCGCAGCCGCGAGGCCCTTGCGTCCGGTGCGCAGCACATTGGTCGCGCCGATATTACCGGAGCCGATCGCGCGCAGGTCCCCCGCCCCGGCCAGCCGCGTGAGAATGATGCCGAAGGGGATGGACCCCAGAAGATAGCCGACAAGCGCGACAAGGGCCGGCAACTGCCATTGCATGGGAATTCTGCTCCTGTTTCGCGGATGACCTTTGCGCAGCGGCGGGCGATCTTGCAAGCGGGGATCGCGTGCGAGCGCCCGGCGGGTGGCGCGGACGGGCCCATCGCATGACTTTAATTTGCAACATTTCTGTCATCGATCCATCACAGGATGATGGCAGCGCAACCCGAGATGAAGACAATCGCGGTATTCAGCCTCAAGGGAGGCGTCGGCAAGTCCACCTTTGCCGTCAATCTGGCATGGGCCTCGGCAAGCCTCTCGGCGCGGCGAACATTGCTGTGGGATCTCGACCCGCAGGGCGCCGCGACCTGGCTCCTGGCCGCGCAGACGGAAACGCGCGACGCCGCCCGCGCCGTCTTTGCGCGGCAACTCGAACCCGAGGACATCTGCCAGCCCACCGCGATCCCGGGCCTCGATCTCTTGGCCGCCGACATGTCTCTTCACGGTCTGGAGCGGCTGCTCTTCGATCTGGGCAAGAAGCGCCGGTTGGCGAAGCTCCTCTCGGGCCTCGCGCAGCGTTATGACCGTGTTATCCTGGATTGCCCGCCCGGCCTCACCGAGACGGCCGAGCAGGTGCTACGGGGCGCAGATCTTGTCGTGGCTCCCGTGATCCCCTCACCGCTCGCCCGCAAATCGCTCGATGACCTAGCCAGCATCCTGATCCGGCGCGGCGGATGGCATCCCCCGATCCTGCCGGTGTTCTCGATGGTGGACCGGCGGCGCAAGCTCCATGCCGAGGCGCTCGACGCCCATCCCGACTGGCCGATCGTCAGTTACTCCAGCCTTGTCGAGCAGATGGGCCTTCGGCACGCGCCGCTCGCCACTTATGCCGCCCAGAGCCAGCCGGCCGAGCAATTCGCGACGATCTGGCAAGCCATCGAGCGCCGCCTCGCCAAGGGATGAGGCGAAGGGATCAGGCGACCTGCGTCGCTGAGCGCCCGAACAGGCCGATGCTCTCTTCCCGCGACATAGGCCGGCCGAAATAATAGCCCTGGATCTTCGAGCATCCCAGCGCCCGGATGATGTCATATTCCCCCTCGGTCTCCACGCCCTCTGCGGTGGTCTCCAGGCCCAGGCTGGTGGCCATCGCCACGACCGCGTTGATGATGGCGAGGCTCTCACGCTGGCCGCGAGCGGCGCCGTGAATGAAGCTTTGATCGACCTTGATGGTGTCGAACCGTGCACGGGAAAGGTAGCCGAGGGACGAGTAGCCGGTCCCGAAATCGTCCAGCGAAAGCCGGATGCCCATTTTCGCCAACCGATCGAGCGCCTGCGACGCGCCGGTCTCCTCCTGCATGAAGACGCTCTCGGTCACCTCCAGCTCCAACCGGCTGACTGGAAGCCCGGACTGCGCCAGAGCTGCGCTGATCTGCGGGACGATCTCAGGATCGCACAGTTGCTGGGCCGACACATTGACCGAGAGGCTCACCGCGTCCGGCCAATGACAGGCGGTCTTGCATGCCGTCTCCAGCACCCAAGCGCCAAGGCGGGAGATCAGCCTTGTATCCTCGGCGATAGGAATGAAGCGGTTGGGCGGAATCGGCCCAAGCTGGGGGTGCGTCCACCGGCAGAGCGCCTCGAAGCCGATGACATGGCGGGACCGCGCGTTGACGATGGGCTGGTAGACCAAGTGAAATTCGCCGGCCTCGATTGCGTTGCGCAACGCCAGTTCGAGATTGCGGCGCTCCTCTGCATCGGCGTGCATCGATGCCGTAAAGCGCAGATGCTTGCCGCGCCCGGCCTCCTTGGCGCGATACATGGCCAGATCCGCGCTGCGCATCAGCATGTCCGCATCCGTGCCGTCCTGCGGCGCCATGGCCGAGCCGATGCTAGCGCCGATGAACAGCGTCTGCCCGTCGAGCACATAGGGTCTGGACACAACTTCGATGATCGCGCTCGCCAGCCGGTCGACATAGATGGGATCGGCCACCTCGCGCACGACTACGGCAAACTCATCGCCGCCGAGCCGCCCGCAGACTTCGTTGAGCGAGCAGACGCCGCGCAGACGTTCGGCAACTTGGGCCAGAAGCTGGTCGCCGACATGATGACCGAGCGTATCGTTCACCGATTTGAACCGATCGAGATCGATCATCATGAAGGCGCAACGCGTCTGCCACGTCTGCGTGTCTTCGACGGATTTGGCCAGTTCCTCGCCCAGATTGAGGCGGTTGGGAAGATTGGTGAGCGTATCCAGCCGGGCAAGCTGCGAAATGCGCTCGTTCGTCTCCTTCTGCACCGTGATGTCGGAGCCGACGCCCCGAAAGCCCAGGAAATTGCCGGCCTCATCCAGCCGGGGAGATGCGGACAATGACCACCAGCGGCGCGCACCATCGACCGTGCCGGACAGGCACAGGTCGGAAAAGGACACACGGTCCTTGAGCTTCTCCGCCAGCACATGAAGGGCCGGGTCGAAATCCCCGTTCGTCCAGGTCGATCCTGCCAGCACTTGGAGGATGGATTGCCCGTCCACCTCCTCCACCGTCTTGCCGAGCATCCGCGCAAAGGCCGGGGAAACCCCGGTCAGACGCCGGGCGGGGTCGGTCTGCCACAGCACATCGGCCCCGTCGCGATCATGCTCGCGCAGCAGGAGACTGACGACCTCCCGCTTTTCGGCCAGCGCCTTGCTGGTCGAGACCTGCACGCCGAACTGGTGCGCCTGCCAGAGGCTTGTCGCCAAAGCGAGCAGAGCATAGATCGCCACGACACCCGCCAGAAAGGGATCGGCATGGCGGAGCATCATCCAGACGGTGCCCGTGCCGATCGAGAGGATGAAGCCACTGGCGGACAAGGGAGTCGACTGGAACGAAATGGCCACCGACGCCATCAGGCAGCAGGCGATGGTCCAGAATGTGACCACTTCTTCCGGCCTGGCCTCACCGGTGAAGAGCACCATTGCGGCGACCCATATGGCGCCCTGCAGCCAGCAGATCGCGCCATGTCGCAACAATGCGGCCCGCGTCGCATCGGCATAATCCGACGCCACATTGACCCGGCGTAACCGCAGCAACTGCGCTTGTGAAATACCGAGCACCAACATCCAGACAACGAACATCCAGATATTGATATGGTTGTAAAACCGCGCGCCCACGAGCATGGCAGAGATGGCCGTGATCGTGGTGAAGAGCCCCAGCATCCGGTCTGCGGAGCGCATCTGGCTCCCGCATACAAGGCGCCCCTGCGCCCCGGGAAGCGGACGGAATCCGCACAACAAGCCGAGCGAAACGACTTCTGTGGCGGGCGCTGCGCGCTGGTCTGGGACGGTTGAACGCTTGGTCACGGCGCGGTCATATCGCGCGCAGGTTATCAACCCGTAAGCAAGCGCTTGCAGTCTTTTGCCGCGTCAACCGCTCCGATCAGGCCGCGATGTCATAGGGCACGATTTCCCCGGTCAGATACAGTGTCCGCGCCTTCGAGCGGCTGAGTTTGCCCGAGCTGGTGCGCGGCAGCGAGCGCGGCGGCACCAGTTCAACCACGCAGTTCATGCCGGTGATCGAACGGACGCGCTCGCGAATCTCTTCCCGCAGCCGTGCGCGCTCGACATTGTCAGAGACGCGGCAATGCACCAGGACGGCGGGTGCTTCCTCGCCACCAGCGGTGGTGATGGCGAAGGCGGCAATGTCCCCCTGCTTGAAGCCGGGAAGCTGCTCCACCGCCCACTCGATATCCTGCGGCCAGTGATTCTTGCCGTTGATGATGATCATGTCCTTGGCGCGGCCGACGATGTACAGATAGCCGTCCGAAAGATAGCCCATGTCGCCGGTGTCCAGCCAGCCGTCGGCCATGCAGGCATCAGTCGACTCCTGATCGCGGAAATAGCCGACCATGAGCGAGGGACCGGTCGTCCACACCTTGCCGATGGTCCGCTCGGGCAGCGGGCCGCCGAATTCGTCGCGGATTTCGACAGTCATGCCCATCACCGGCTTGCCGCAATTGACAATCGCGCGGAAACGCTGCGGGCGATCCTCGACGGCATGGCCGCCGGACAGTTCGGTTTCCTCGACCAGCTCCACCATGATGCCTTCACCCGGCGGCATGATGGTCACGGCCAGCGTCGCTTCAGCCAGGCCATAGCTCGGCAGGAAGGCCTTGGGCGAGAAGCCGGCTTCCGCAAAAGCATCAACGAACTGCTGCATCACATCCGGGCGGATCATGTCCGCGCCGTTACCGGCCAAGCGCCAGCGCGACAGGTCGAAGCGTTCGGATGCCCGCGTCTGGCTGGACATGCGACGGGCGCAGATATCGTAACCAAAAGTAGGCGAATAGCTGATTGCTGTGCCCTGATGGCGCGAGATCATATCCAGCCACGCCAGCGGGCGGCGCGCGAAATCCTCGGTCTTGAGGTAATCGGTCGAGACCTGATTGGCGACGACCGAGAGGAAGCAGCCGACCAAACCCATGTCATGATACCAGGGCAGCCAGCTGATGCAGCGGTCGCTCGCGATCAGCTCCATGCCGTGGCTATGGGCGGCGAGATTGCTGAGCAGTGCCTTGTGGGTCACCGCCACGCCATGCGGAAATCGCGTCGATCCGCTGGAATATTGCAGATAGCAGATGTCGTCCGGACCGGCCTGCGGCAGCGCACAGGCTGTCACCGGTGCCGCGAGGAAGTCATCGAAGCTGAGCGGCTCCACGCCCTTGCGGCGCGCGGCCTCACCGGCCATCTCGCTCAGCTCGGCAGGGAAGAGCAGCATGATCGGGTCGCAGCTGTCGAGCTGGACGCAAAGCTGGTCGATATAGCTTTCCTTGCCGCCGAAGCTGGTGGGCAACGGCAGCGGCACAGGCCAGGCACCGGCATAGACGATGCCGAAGAACAACTGGGCGAACTCGGGGCCGGTCTCGGCGATCAGGGCGATCCGCTGCTGGGGCTGGACACCCCGCGCAATCAACCGATAGGCGCAGGCCAGTGCATCGCCGCGCATCTCCGAAAAGGTATAAGGACGCGCAAGATTGCCGCGGGCATCGTGAAAGTTAACTCCACGAACACCCTGCGCAGCATAATCAAGCGCGGCACCCAAAGTATCGAAATCGGCAAAGCGCCGCTCAAGCCGATCTTCCGTCGGTGTTGGCTGCATCTTAAATGACCCTTCTTTTTCCGCCAGATATCATCCCCTTAAGTCAAGGCATGGCGGCTGTTCTCTTGCGTCTACGCCTGGCTGGCTTGCGCTTGTCTGAACCGAAAAGCCGCATTCTATGCCTAGCCCTACCCCGTTCTTGCGCGAGTTAGGCGCGTTTACTTTAAGACAGGGAGTGTGGCACAAAAATGGCGCATGACGCCGCGCCCGCAAAAATCGCCGCCAAAACCGCTTGTCGAAGCGAGCCTTGAGGCGCTGGCTCTCCACTATGTCGGGCGCTTCGCCACCAGCCGGGGCCGACTCGCCGCCTATCTTATGCGCAAGCTGCGCGAGCGTGGCTGGGCCGGCGATTCCCCGCCCCCGACCGAGCGGATCACGCAAAAGCTGGTCGATCTCGGCTATGTGGACGACCGAGCCTATGCCGAGATGAAATCCGGGGCGATGCAGCGGCGGGGCCTCGGGCAACGCCGCATCGCGCAGACGCTGCGGCATGACGGGATCGACGAGACGACATCCGAGCAGGCCGCCCCCGACGCTGCCGCGCAATGGGATGCGGCCGAGCGCCTCGCCCGCCGCAAGCGAATCGGGCCCTTCGCGGCCGAGCAGGCCGACCGGCCGTTGCGGGAAAAGCAGATCGCGACCTTTTTGCGGGCCGGCCACAGCATGCAGACCGCCCGCGACTGGATCGAAAGCGCGCCGGGCGAGTTGCCCGAGCGACCAGAGACCCTGTCAGCAGAGGATTGGGAATGACGAAGAGGCGGCGGATCGGGCGTGGTCTGAACATCGGCGCGCTGGCGACAGCGCTCGCGCTGGCCGCCTGCCATGCGGCGCCGGAGGACAGCGCTAACACCTCAGCGGTTGCCAATAGCGCGGCCCTGCCCGCTGGCAGCACCGAACTTCGCATTCACACGTCCAGCGGCCAGACCCATCGCTTCATCGCGGAACTGGCGGTGGACAAGGAGGCCCAGCAGCATGGCCTGATGGGCCGCGAGACGCTGGCCGACGATGCCGGCATGATCTTTCCGTTCGCCTATCCTAACATGGCATCCTTCTGGATGAAGGACACGCGCGTTCCGCTGGACCTGTTGTTCATCCGCACCGACGGTACGATTGCAGACATCCTGCAGGGTGAGCCGAACAGCCTGCGCCCGCTCGCGGCCAATGAGGCGGTGACGGCGGTGCTGGAAATCCGGCAGGGACGTGCGGAGGCGCTTGGCATCGCCAAGGGCGACCGGATCGAATGGGGCGATTGCGCCACGGATGCAGGCGCCGGTGCTGGTAGCGCGCCCGTGTGGCGAGCGGATCGCTTCTGCCCCTCGTCGCAGCACTGAGCGCACTTCATTCGATTCCACGTTGCCAATCCCCCGTGAGTGCGGCTAAGCGCTCTGGCCATGGGACTGCTCGGCAAGATCTTCACCTGGTGGGACGGCGCCACCATCGGCACCTCGCTGTTCACTTCGCGCAAAGGCACGAAAGTGGGCGAGGACCATCAGGGCAATGTCTATTATGAAGGCGGCACGGACCCCAACGGCCTCACGCGCCGCTGGGTGATTTACAAGGGCGCCAATGATGCCAGCCGCGTGCCTGCAGAATGGCATGGCTGGCTGCACCACAGCATCGACGGCACGCCCGAGAGCCATTTGCCGCCGCCCCGCATCTGGGAAACCGAATTCACGCCCAACCAGACGGGCACGCCGCAGGCCCATCTGCCTTCCGGCGCCATCGCTGCCGGCGGTCGCCGCCAGATGGCGACGGGCGACTACGAAGCCTGGACGCCGAATACGTGATGATTCTCCGGTCCGCGCGGCCGGGCCGATGGTTGCTCGCGCTCGGCATCATTGGACCGCTGACGGCCTGCGGGGACCCCGAGGCAGCCCGCAATGTCGCGGTCGTGCCGGAAGAGCGCACGCAGGACGAGCGCCCCGTGAAGGTCGAGACCGGCTTGCCCGGAACGCCGATGGCGGAGCGCGTCGCGGAGATCGGCCTGCTCAACAAGCGCAACGGCATCACCCAGAAATTCACGATGAAGCCGGGCGTGGCGTTGCGCTCGGGCAATGCCATAATCCGCCTGCGCGCCTGCGAAACCACCGCGCCGTGGGAAATGGACAAGGAAACCGGCGCATTCGTGCAGCTCGACGTGCTGGAAAGCCGCGACAATAAATGGCACCGCACCTTCTCCGGCTGGCTGTTCAAGGAACGGCCTGACCGCAATGTGGTGCTGCACCCGATCTACGACGTCTGGGTGATCAGCTGCGCGATGAGCTGGCCGGAGACCGGGCCGGATACGGTGCGCGTGGCGGATCGCAGCGCACGTTCGGCCGGCGCATCCGGCAACGAATCGAGCGCATCGAACGCGGCAGAAGCCCCCGCAGCGCCGTCCGCGCCTGCCGACAGCGCATCGCCGAGCAATCCCGAATAGGTCTGCGCATCGATCTCCACCGCGCCCAGGGAGGCAAGGTGCGGGGTCATGAACTGGCAATCGAGCAATGTGAATCCGCCGACCCGCAACCGGGCGACCAGCCAGGCCATCGCCACCTTTGAGGCATCACGCCGGCGGCTGAACATGCTCTCGCCAAAGAAGGCCCGCCCCAGCGCCAGACCGTAGAGCCCGCCGACGAGATGGCGCTCGCCATCCTCGTGGCTCCACACTTCCACGCTGTGCGCCAGCTTGCCGTGGTGCAGGCGCACAAAGGCTTCCTCAATGTCCCGATTGATCCACGTCGTCGGGCGATCTGTGGCGCTCTGCGCACACAGGGCGATGACCTGCTCGAACGCGGAATCCGCAGTGACCTCGAACCGGTCGGCGCGCACGGTCTTGCGCAGGGATTTGGAGAGATGAAAGCCATCGAGCGGCAGTATCGCCCGCCGCTCAGGCTCCACCCAGAAGACAGAATTGGCGGCACGGTCGTCGGCCATAGGGAACAGCCCGACCGCATAAGCGCGCAACAGGATCGGTAAATCGATCGCCATTCCCGGCCTTTAGCATCCCCACCGGCCTTTGTCGCGCCCGTCCCTTGGGGCAAAAAGGGCTGGCAGGCGCCACGGGGAGGCGATAGCGATCCGGCACAGTCTGGAGAGGAGCAAGCCTGTGGCAATTTTCGTGCTGGTTCATGGCGCCTGGGGCGGCAGCTGGGGTTATGGCCCCCTTGCCCGCGAACTGCGGTCGGCCGGCCATGAGGTACACGTCCCGTCGCTCACTGGGCTGGGCGAGCGTGCTCATCTGGCTCATGGCGGCCTTACGCTCAGCGATCATATCGCCGATGTGGTCGGCCTCATCGATTGCGAGGGCCTGCGCGACATCATCCTCGTCGGCCACAGCTATGGCGGCATGGTGATCACCGGTGTCTCGGCCCTGCGCGGCACCCGCATCCGCAGCCTCATCTATCTCGACGCCTTCCTGCCGAAGGATGGCGAAATGCTCTGGGACATCGTCGATGACGCGACGCGGGCGATGTATATCGAGAATCAGCGGCAGTCGCCGGGCCTCGTCCAGCCGATCTTCCCGGTTCCGCCGGGCCGGGCCGGGCGCGTCTCGGGCCACCCGCTCCTCACCCTGCTCGAACCGGTCAAACTGGGTGGCGAGGAGGACGCGGTCGCCCGGCGGACCTACGTCTTTGCGTCCGCCAGCCCGCTCGGCTCGTTCGCGCAGTTCCGCGCGCGCTGCACCGCAGACCCGGCCTGGGATGTCCACGAACTCCCCACCAGCCACATGATGTGGGACGATGATCTCCCCGGCATTACACGCATCCTCCTCGATGACGCAGCGAAGGACGAATGACGACAAGTTGCGGAAAGCGCCGTTGACCGCTTGCGCCCGCCTTCGGGTCGCGTTAAGGGCAGCGCCTTCACCGGCACAGGGGTGTAGCTCAGCTGGTAGAGCGTCGGTCTCCAAAACCGAATGTCGTAGGTTCGAATCCTATCGCCCCTGCCAAAACTTGCCCCGAGGCGCCCGAGCGCGTAGAGGCAAGGACGGTTGCGAAATGCAGGCGGCGGGCCGGCCGGAGAAAGCTCCGGGTGCGGTCCGCTTTCTTGTGTTTCAAAGAGTTCTGGTTTCATCTGAAAGAGCAGGCTGAGCGTGGCGAAAACCTCCCCCATCGAATTCGTGAACCAGGTCAAGGCCGAGTGGAACAAGGTCACCTGGCCGACCTCGCGCGAGACGGTGATGACCACGATCATGGTGGTGATCCTGACCACGGTGCTCGGACTTTTCTTCTTTGGCATCGACACGTTCTTTGGCTGGATCGTTCGCACGCTGCTGGGTTTGGCCGCGGGCCAGAGCTGATCGCCGCTCTCCCGACCAAGACGAATTGAGGAAACGATAAAATTATGGCGCGCTGGTACATCATCCACGCTTATTCGGGCTTCGAGAACAAGGTCCGCGAGTCCATCCTGTCCGAAGCCGAGCGCATGGGTCTGGCCCAGCTCATCGAGCAGGTCGAGGTGCCGACCGAGACCGTGACCGAAGTGAAGCGCGGCAAGAAGGTTCAGGTCGAGCGCAAGAACATGCCGGGCTATGTGCTCGCCAAGCTCAGCATGAACGATGATATCTACCACCTCATCAAGAACACGCCCAAGGTCACCGGCTTCCTCGGCAATTCCGGCAAGCCGCAGCCGATCAGCGAGGCGGAAGCCGCCCGCTTCTTCGGCGCGCGCGAGGAAGCCGCCGCCCAGCCGCGTCACAAGGTCAATGTCGATTACGAGATCGGCGACAGCGTGAAGGTGATGAGCGGCCCGTTCGCCAGCTTCATCGGCACCGTCGAGGAACTGGATTTCGAGAAGAGCCGCGTGAAGGTCTCGGTTTCGATCTTCGGCCGCGCGACGCCGGTGGAACTGGACTTCGAGGAAGTCGAGCTTTCCAAATAAGGCCTTCGACAGCCAATTTTTCGAGCCGCCGGTCCCTGATCGGCGGCTCTTTTCTTGTGTCGAACGCGGGAATGACGGGCAGGAAACGCCGAAAAGGCACAAACGCGCCGCGCCGGTCTCAGCCGTTCTTCCACCTCATCCAACCTGACCATCGCGCAGGGCGATTGCGTTGGCGCGGCGAATAATCCCTTGATTGCGCAAGCACCGCAACGGTGCCGCATCAGGAGAGATTAGACGTGGCAGGGAGCAGGAGATCGTGGATCGCAGGCATGGCGCTGATGACGGCGCCGCTGCTCCTCGCGGGACAGGACGCCCGATCAGGCGGCATGCAGCCAGCCCATGTCACCAGCGAGCGGATGCGGGCGCCGGACGCACCCGCCAGCGCCGGCAGCTGGATGGCCTATGGGCGCAGCTATGACGAGCAGCGTTATTCGCCGCTCACCCAGATAAACGACAAGACCGTCCAGCGGCTTGGACTGGCCTGGTACGATGATTTGAACACCTACCGCGGCGTGCAGGCGACACCGCTGGTGGTCGATGGCGTGATCTACAACGCCTCCGCCTTCAACATCGTGACCGCCTATGATGGACGGACCGGCCGCAAGCTGTGGACCTATGATCCGCAGGTCGAGCGGCAATGGGCGCGGCTGGCCTGTTGCGGCCCCTCGACCCGTGGCATTGCGGCGTGGAACGGCAAGATCTACGTCGCCGCGCTCGACGGCCGGCTGATCGCCGTGGATGCGCAGACCGGCAAGGCGGTCTGGACGGTGCAGACCTTCGACCGCGCGCATCCCTATTCCATCACCGGCGCGCCGCGCGTGTTCGATGGCAAGGTGGTGATCGGCCATGGCGGCGCCGACTATGGCGTGCGCGGTTTCGTCAGCGCCTGGGATGCGGAGACCGGAAAACAGCTATGGAAGTTCTACACCGTGCCCGGCGACCCCGCCGATGGCCCCGACGGCGAAGCCTCGGACGCGGCGATGAAGATCGCGCTGCCGACCTGGCACGGGGAGTGGTGGAAATATGGCGGTGGCGGGACTGCGTGGGACAGCTTCGTCTACGATCCGGCGCTCAACCTCGTCTATATCGGCACCGGCAACGGATCGCCGATCAGCTGGCATTTCCGCAGCGCGGGCAAGGGTGACAATCTGTTCCTGTGCTGCATCGTGGCGGTGGATGCCGACACTGGCGCCTATCGCTGGCATTATCAGGCGGTGCCGGAGGAAGACTGGGACTTTACCTGCACCCAGCCGATGATGCTCGCGGACCTGAAGATCAAGGGCAAGACCCGCCCGGTCATCATGCAGGCGCCCAAGAACGGCTTTTTCTACGTGCTCGACCGCAAGACCGGGGAATTGCTCTCGGCCGAGAAATTCGTGCCGAGCAACTGGGCCAGCCATATCGACATGAAGACCGGGCGGCCGGTGCTGTATCCGGGCGTGCATCTGACAACGACGCCCCAGCGCATCACGCCGAGCCTGCTCGCCGCGCATAGCTGGCACCCCATGTCGTTCAGCCCGAAGACCGGGCTGGTCTATTTCCCGGCCATGGAACAATCCATCGTCTATGCCCGGCAGCGGGACGAGGATTTTACCTTCGTGCCGTTCCGCAACAATGCCGGCTTCGATTATGCCGGCGCCACGCCGGAATGGGCCGCGCAGCGCAAGGCCTTGCAGGCAGAGGCGGATGCCATGGAGAAAGGCTATCTGCTCGCCTGGAACCCGGTGACGCAGAAAGAAGTGTGGCGCGTGCCCTATTCACTCCCCGGCTCGGGTGGCACGCTGGCGACGGCGGGCAATCTCGTCTTTCAGGGCACGATCGAGAAGACCTTCGCGGCGTACCGGGCCGACACCGGGCAGAAGCTCTGGGACATGAATGTCGACAATGTCGCCATCGGCGGGCCCGTGACTTACGCCATCGACGGCGTGCAATATGTCGCAGTGAATGTCGGCTGGGGCGGATCGATCGTCGCGGGGCTGAGCAAGATTCCCGGCGGCTTCCGGGTGTCACCGGCGCGGTTGCTGGTGTTCAGGCTGGATGCCAAAGGCGTGACGCTGCCGCCCCTACCGCCGCCGACGGCCCTGCCCCGCCCGCCCTTCCTCCGCGCCACCGAAGCGCAGGTGCGGCTGGGCGCGCAACTTTATGGCGAGACCTGCGCCCGCTGCCATGGCGAGAATGCGCGCGGTGGCCTCAAGGACCTGCGCTACATGACGCCCGACACGCGCGCGCACTTCCTCGATATCGTGCTGGAGGGCACCAAGGCCGATCTGGGCATGGCCAGCTTCAAGGGCGTGCTGGACAAGACACAGGCGGAGGCGATCCACGCCTACCTCATCGCGCGCGGCAATGAGGATTGGCAGGACGATGCCGTGCGGCAATGAGGGGCTAGTTCGTGCGGCCTAGCCGCGCCGCTGGGCGAACCAGATGACGTGGCGCGGCCCCTTGCCGTTCTCCCGCGCCTTCACCGCCACCTCGTCGACGATGAACCCGGCGCTCTTCAGCCGGCGGGTGAAGGCTTCGTCCGAGCCGGCGGACCAGACGGCGAGAATGCCGCCCGGCTTGAGCGCCCGCATCGCCTGGGAGAGGCCGCGCGCGGCATAGAGCCGGTCATTGGCCGGCACGGTGAGGCCGTCGGGACCATTATCGACGTCGAGCAAGATGGCATCGTAGCGCCCCTGCCCTTCCTCGATCAGCTCGGCGACGTCGCTGTGGACGAGATCCACGCGCGGATCATCGAGACAGCCGGCGGCCAATTCGGCCATCGGCCCCCGCGCCCATTCGATGATCTCCGGCACCAGCTCGGCCACCGTGACCTTCGCCTGCGCATCGAGCGCGCCCAGCGCCGCGCGCAGCGTGAAGCCCATGCCATAGCCACCGATCAGCAGATGCCGCCCCGCGCGGGACGGCAGCCGCTCCAGCGTCATCAGCGCCAGCGCCTTTTCCGATCCGCTCATCCGGCTGTTCATCAGTTCGTTGCGGTCCAGCACGATCATGAAATCGTCGCCGCGCCGGAACAGGCGCAGATCCTCGCCGCCGGGCACCTTTGCCGTGCCGAGATGTTCGCGGGGCTTCATATCGTTCCTTTCAACCGAGCCGTCCCTCTGGCAGACCCGGAGGCATCGCGCAAACGGTCCCGGCACTGTATGCCTCCGCGCGACTCTCCCCCCAATCCAATCCCCGGAGCTTCATGCGTTACTTTCTCGATACCGAATATAATGGTTTTGGCGGCGCCCTGATCAGCCTGGCCCTGGTGCCCGAATATGGCGATCAGGAGCTGTATCTCTCGCTTCTGCCGCTTCCAGAACCGCTCCACCCCTGGGTCGAGCACAATGTGATCCCCTATCTGCGCCATGTGCCGACCGGGCTGGATTATGCCGTGGAGCGGGCCAATGCGTCCGAGCTGGTCGCCACCTATCTCGCCGGCGACAATGAGCCGATGATCGTCGCAGACTGGCCCGAGGACATCGCCCATTTCGCGACGCTGCTGATGACCGGCCCCGGCGAGATGATCGACGTGCGCGGCCTCCGCTTCGAGCTGGTCAATGCCGCCGGGTTCAGCAGCGCGCGCAACAGCCAGGTGCCGCATAATGCCCTTCACGACGCCCGCGCCTTGCGTGGCTTCGTGCTCTCGACCGATATCTGAACCGGGCGGCGCAGCAGGTATCGCTTGCCGCCGCCCGATAGATTGCTAACCATTAAAAGAATAGTTGCCTTACGAACGATTCGAGGCACAGCCGGAGAGGACAGCCAGCATGGCCAGCGCGCCCCGCTCGATCGATATCGCCACGTTCATCAATGAGCGGAAGCTCGGCCCGTTCAATTTCCGGCTGATCGTTCTCTCTTGGTTGATCACGGTGTTCGACGGGTTCGACATGATGCTGATCAGCTTCACCGCGCCCTGGATGCGCGATGAGTTGAGCCTTTCCACCCACCAGCTGGGCAATGTGTTTTCTGCCGGTCTGTTCGGCATGATGGTCGGCGGTTTTGCCTTCGCATACATTGGCGATCGGATCGGCCGGCGACAGACGATCATCGGCGCCGCCTTCGCATTCGGCATTTTGACCACCGCCACCGCGCTGGCGCAGAGCTATGAAGCCCTTCTCATCCTGCGCTTCCTCGATGGCTTTGCCATTGGTGGCATGCTGCCGCTCGCCTGGGCGCTCAACATCGAATATGTGCCCACCAAATACCGCTCGACCGTGGTGACGGTGATCATGGTCGGCTACAGCCTCGGCTCCTCGCTGGCCGGGCCGGTGACCGTGTGGCTTGCCCCCACCTATGGCTGGGAGGGCGTGTTCGTTTTCGGCGGCCTCGGCACGATCGTCTGCGCCTTTGCCCTGTTGTTCTGGTTGCCGGAATCGGTACGCTTCCTCGCCAGCAAGAACCTCAAGCCGGACCTGATCGCCAAGACGTTGAACAAGGTCGATCCCACGCTCGGCGCGACCGCGCAGGACCGCTTCGAGCTCAGCGACGAGAAGCAGGATACCAGCAATTTCACCGCCGCCAAGCTGTTCAAGGGCGACCTCAAATGGCTGACGCCGCTGCTCTGGCTGGCCTATATCGCCAGTACGCTGGCCGTCTATTTCAAGGCCAATTGGGGCCCTATCGTCTATGAGGATCTCAAATTCTCGCGCGAGACGGCGGCCTATGTCTCGTCCATCGGCGGCATCGCCGGCGCGGTGCTAGGCCTGCTGCTGATGCGCTTTACCGATGGCAAGGGGCCCCTTGCGGTCGCGGTCTATCCGGCCGTCGCCTTCCCGCTGCTGCTGCTTGTCGGCCTGGTGCCGATGGAGCCGACGCTCTTCCTGATCGTCTCGGTCGCCGCGACCAGCTTCGTGGGCGGCGCGCATTTCGGCATTCTGTCGATTGCCGGCGTCTTCTATCCCTCCGCAATCCGGGCGAACGGCGCCGGCTGGGCAACATCCGTAGCCAAGATCGGCGGCATTGCAGGGCCGATCATCGGCGCGTTCGTGCTGGCGAGCGGCCTGCCGATCGTTCGCAGCTTTGCCATTCTGGCGCTGTGCCCTGCCGTTCTGGCACTGTGCGCGCTCGGCATCGGCATGATCGTGAAGCGCCGCAAAGCACCGGCGGACGTGCTGAACACGGCACAGCCCGCGCCGGCCGAATGAGCGGGGGCGCGACGACCTAAAAGTCAGGCTTGATCGGCAAGGGGAAATGCTCGCTGGTTTTCTGGGTGAAGCCGCGCCAATAGCGCGCCTCTCTCCCAAGCCGGTGCGACGAAACCCATGACCACAGAGCGCCTCTTCAAACCGATCCTTGCCGGCGCCCGGCTGATGCCGCGCCTGCTGGCGGTGATCGGCGCGACGGCGGGGATCGGGCTGACGATCGTGCTCTGCCTGCAATTCCCGATCGCTTACGCCGATCTGCCGATCATCGTCGCGCCCATTGGCGCTTCGGCAGTGCTGGTCTTTGCCGTGCCGACCAGTCCGCTCGCCCAGCCCTGGTCGGTGGTGGGCGGGAACATCCTCTCGGCACTGGTGGGCGTGGCGGCGGCCCGCTGGATTCCGCCAATGGCGCTGGCCGCCGGCGTGGCTGTCGGGGGCGCGATCCTCGTGATGTCGCTCTGCCGCTGCCTGCACCCGCCCGGCGGGGCGGCGGCGCTGACCGCCGTGATTGGCAGCCAGGGCATTCACGATGCCGGCTATGCCTTCGCCTTCGCGCCCGTTGGGCTCAATTCCATCGCGCTGGTGTCGCTCGCCATGTTCTTCCATCGCATGACCGGTCACAGCTATCCGCATCAGCCGGCTGCGCCCGCAATCCAGAGCGCGCAGGTGCGAGAGGCATCAGGGCTGCACAGCGAGGATATCGACAAGGCGCTGGAGGATATGGACGAGAGTTTCGACATCAGCCGCGACGATCTCGCCCTGCTGCTCTCCCAGGCGGAGCTTCATGCGCTGGCGCGGCGTACCGCCGGGCAAAAGTGAATCGAGAAGACCGCTCTTTCCTTTTGCACCAGTCAACGCTATAGGCGCCGGCTTCCGGACGGTCTTGCAGGCCCGATGGAAGCCCATTGCGGGAGGACGACCCCTCAAGGTCAGCCGTTTGACCGCTAAGCTTGAACCGGGCGGCGCCATTGGCCCCGCCTTCTACAGAGTGAGTGTAATGGCCAAGAAAATTACGGGCTATATCAAGCTCCAGGTGCCCGCTGGAGCCGCCAACCCCTCGCCGCCTATCGGCCCTGCCCTGGGTCAGCGCGGCGTGAACATCATGGAATTCTGCAAGGCGTTCAACGCGGCGACCGAGAAGGAGCAGAAGGGTACGCCCCTGCCCACGATCATCACCGTCTACGCTGACCGCAGCTTCTCCTTCGTCACCAAGAAGCCGCCGGCAACCTATCTCATCAAGCAGGCCGTGAACCTCAAGTCCGGCTCCAAGGAGCCCGGCAAGGTCTCCGCCGGCAAGATCACGCGTGCCCAGCTCGCCGAGATCGCCGAAGCGAAGATGGTCGACCTCAATGCCAACGACATCGAGGCCGCGACGAAGATCATCGAAGGCAGCGCCCGCGCGATGGGCCTGACCGTGGTGGAGGGCTAAGAACATGGCAAAGCTGACCAAGAAGGCCAAGGCAATGGCCGCCGCAGTCGATGCGAACAAGCTGCACGGCGTCGATGAAGCCATCGCGCTCATCAAGAAGAACGCCACCGCCAAGTTCGACGAGACCGTCGAAGTCGCGATGAACCTGGGCGTCGATCCGCGTCACGCCGACCAGATGGTCCGTGGCGTCGTCACCCTGCCCGCCGGCACCGGCAAGGACGTGCGCGTTGCCGTCTTCGCCCGCGCCGACAAGGCGGATGCCGCCAAGGCAGCCGGCGCCGAGATCGTGGGCGCCGAGGATCTGCTCGAGCACATCCAGAACGGCAATTTCGACTTCGACCGCGTGATCGCGACGCCCGACATGATGGGTCTGGTCGGTCGCCTCGGTAAGGTGCTGGGTCCCAAGGGCCTGATGCCGAACCCGAAGCTCGGCACCGTCACGCCGAACGTCGCTGAAGCCGTGAAGGCTGCCAAGGGCGGCCAGATCGAGTTCCGCGTCGAGAAGGCCGGTATCATCCACGCCGGTCTCGGCAAGGCCAGCTTCACCGAAGCCGACCTGCGCAAGAACTTCGACGCCTTCGTCGATGCCATTGTGAAGGCCAAGCCCTCGGGCTCGAAGGGCAAGTATGTCCGCAAGATCGCTCTGTCGTCCTCGATGGGCCCGGGCGTAAAGGTGGACGTGGCTCAGGTCGCCTCGGCCTGATCTCACCCAATTCTAAAAACGCCCCGCCCGGTATCCACCGCGGCGGGGCTTTTTTATTGCCCGATGTTATGATCTGAATTGGCGGTGTGATTAGGCGTTTGTTCGTAAAGCGCCTGTTAACCCTGCGATGGCATTGCTTGGCGAGGCACGCGACGATAGAACTCAGATGAAAAACAGGGAAATTGGGGTGAAGAAGCGACATCCAACTGCTGGACAGGATGCCTATGACCGGGTGTCGAAACAGCTCAATCTGGCGGTTCGCCTTCTCGGCTTCTGGATCGCTCTTGTCAGCCTGTTCTTCCTCTTTCAGGCGCTCGATTATCGCGGGTTGATCGCGCGACTGGCCGAATGGCAGTTTCTTCATTTCGATCGTTACTGGCCCACCCTGACCTTCGTCGCGGTGACGGCATTGTTCTCTGCGCCGCTCATCGCTGCGGTGTGGCTGCTGCGCACGCGCCAGCGCCGCACCGAATCCTTCGGCCCTGCCCGGCAGGACGATCTGCGCATCGTTAAGGGACGCCTCGCTCGCCTCCAGGGCTTTTTCGCCGGCGTTTGCGTTGGCAGCCTGCTTGCAGCGGTCATTGTGCTGATCCTGCGGCTGCAATTGCCATCCGATGAGGGCACCCCACGCAGCATCGTCGTCGGCTCGCCCGATGCGATCGCGCCGGTGGAAGGCCGCGCCGTCATCACGGGCAGCATCGATCTGCGCGAGACGGCGCAGTTCAATGAGGATCTGCTGCTGGTCAAGCGCTCGCTCTATTTCGCGCCGGTTCGTTCCGGGCCGGACGATCGCTCGCCGCTGCGCTACTTTGTCGAGGTGCGGCGCAACGATGTGCCGGAAGGCTATCATCCCATCACCTTCCCCAAGGATGAGGACCTGGTGCGCGTCTGGCGGTTCCGCCTCTCGCACCTCGTCTTCACGCCCTATCTCGACGGCGTTCTGCGGCGCGAGGCCCTGCCGGGCGAGATCGTCAACCTGTATCGGCATGCGGGTTATGACGTCGAAGACGATAATTTCGTGCTGTTCAGCGGGCTCGACAAGCTGACGTGGCGCTACAACGTCCTTGCCGCCGAATTCGGGATTTCGGCTCTCATTTCCGGCCTTGCCGCCTTCATCTTCGGCCGCCGCCGCCGCCGGGTGAAGCAGCGGATGGAGGACGAAATCGAGGCCTCCCGCACGGCACAGGCGCCCGCCTGACCGCGCTTTCTTAATGCCGCGCTAACTCAATCTCGAAACCGCTTCTTGGGTGAGTCGGGGTGATGATGCGGCATGATTGGCATCCATCTCGAATTCGGTAGCATCATGGCGGCAATGGCATCCATTGCCGTCGCGCTGAGCAACCCGTTCACGGATCACCAGAACATCCAGAAGGAAGCCGCCGCAAACATCGCTGTGCCGGAGGCCGCAGTTCTGGATGCCCCGGCCATCCAACTACCTGCCAACACCGTGCAGCGCCATGCCGACGGCCTCTTCTATGTCGAGGCGAAGGCCAATGGCCACTCGATCCGCTTCGTGGTGGATACCGGCGCGACGGTCGTCGTGCTCAATCGGGCCGACGCGGCCAAGCTCGGCCTGACTTATGAGAGCCTGCCCGGTCGCGCACAGATGCGCACCGTCAACGGATCGTCCGCGATGCGCTGGGCGAAGATCGAGCGGATGGAAATGGCGGGCAAGCGCATCGAGCAGATCAGCGCCGCCGTGGTCGATGGCGCCCTGCCGGTTTCGCTGATGGGCCAGAATGCGCTGCAGCAACTCGGCACCGTCACCCTGAGCGGCGACACCTTGACGATCCACTGAACCGGGCTTCCCAGCCAGACCGATCCCGCCGCGCAATCGGCAAAGAAAAGGCCAGCCCCCCCGGACTGGCCTTTTCAGCGGGAAACGCGTGTGAAGCCGGCCATCAGCTGGCGGCGAAGGTAACCTTCACCGGATTGCGGCGACGCATCATCGTGCCGGCCAGACCGAAGCCCGCGATCATCAGCGCCCAGGTCGACGGCTCGGGAACCGAACCGAACACCGGCGGCACAAAATCGGGCAAGGGAATGGGAATGCCAGGGATGAACCCGCCGCCACCGCCCGTACCACCAGTGGGCGGCGTGAAGGAGGCCATGGAGGGCTCCAGCGACGGCTGCGTCACGATCAGCGGGCTGTTGAGGTTCGATACGAAATCGGCAGCTTCCGGCTCGGCGAAGAAGGCGGTCGGCGCGACCGGCGACTTGTTCGGCGCCGCGGTCGGCTTCTGCGCGAATGGGCTGCTGCCCTGGTTGCGAGAACGGCCAGGACCGCAATCGGCGCGATTGACCAGCTGGGTCAGGTCACCCTTTGAATTGACGAATTCGGGCGCGCAGCCATCGCGAAGATAGCCCATGATCGCGGAGCGCAGCGACGTCTCTTCCGGCGCGGGCACGGCGACGAACGCCGAGGCGAACTCAGGGATGGTGAACATCCGGCGCTCATTGTGCGGCGCGGCTGCGATCAAGGCGCTGGCCACCACGGCCAGACCGATCAAAGCTCGGTGCCGTTCAATTTCACGGCGCGCCCAACGGAGCGAGTCTGTCGATAAGCTTTCCATGAACCCGTGCTAAACCTGCGGTGGAAAGAATTAAAGCGCTTTAACCTTCTTTTCCCACGTCTTAACCACCTTTGCGCAGATGGCCGACAGACGTTGCCAAAGGGTCACAAATTAGGCGCCCACCGCCCTCCCCGGCTCCCTCGCCGTGGCCGGAATCGGAAACGGCTTGCTTTTCACCGCCGTCGCGCCTATCGGGCCTTCGCTCACCGGGCCCGTCCCGGTGCACCGTCCGAGACAGCTGGTGATGGGATCTGCCCATCTTAATGCCCAGCCGAGACGGGGAAAAGTTCTTGCCGGACGGCGCTCCGCTTCGATGCGCAGCTCAATCCGGGTCTGTCCGCACTCTCGTGCTGGACCAGTCAACCCTTCCCCTCGGACTGCTTCGCCGCATGCGGCCCATCTCGGGTCGTGCGCGGCACATGTGTGAACGCGGCCGGGCCTTCCGGGCCTTGCCGCAGAGGAGAATGGCATGGATCGCAATGAAAAGACCGAGGTCGTTTCCGCGCTTCACGAATCTCTGAAGGAAATGGGCGTGGTCGTCGTGACCCGCAATCTGGGCCTCAGCGTGGCTCAGTCGACCCAGCTCCGTCAGAAGATGCGCGATGCGGGTGCGACCTACAAGGTAACGAAGAACCGCCTTGCCAAGATCGCCATCAAGGACACCGATTATGCCAGCATCGAAGAGATGCTGGTTGGACCGGTGGGCCTGGCGACGTCTTCCGATCCGGTTGCGGCTGCAAAGGTCGCGATCGATTTCGCCAAGACGAACGACAAGCTGGAGATCGTCGGCGGCGCCATGGGCACTACGCTCCTGGACGCCAATGGCATCAAGGCGCTGGCTTCGATGCCGTCGCTCGACCAGATGCGCGCAACGCTGATCGGCCTCATTCAGGCCCCGGCGACCAAGCTCGCAGTCGTCACCAAGGAACCGGCCGCGCAGCTCGCGCGCGTCTTCAACGCTTATGCCACCAAGGATGCTGCCTGATCTTCAGGCCGCCTCCCCGGCAGACAGTTGCAATCAATTGACTTGGGCCAGACCCGGCCCCGCTAGAAAATGGAGTGAATTACATGGCTGATATCAACTCGCTCGTCGACCAGCTCTCCGCGCTGACCGTTCTCGAAGCTGCTGAGCTGTCGAAGGCTCTCGAAGAGAAGTGGGGCGTTTCCGCTGCAGCCGCAGTCGCGGTTGCTGCGCCCGCCGGTGGCGCCGGTGGCGATGCCCCCGCTGCTGAAGAGAAGACCGAGTTCGACGTGATCCTCGTCAACGACGGTGGCAAGAAGATCAACGTCATCAAGGAAGTCCGCGCCATCACCGGTCTCGGCCTGACGGAAGCCAAGGCGCTCGTCGAAGGCGCGCCGAAGGCTGTGAAGGAAGGCGTGAACAAGGCGGAATCCGAAGAGCTGAAGAAGAAGCTCGAGGAAGCCGGCGCGACCGTCGAGATCAAGTAAACTTGATGGGAGGGGAGCGGCCCGGCCGTTCCCGCCCGACAAAAAGAAGCGCGTCCGGAGCGATCCGGGCGCGCTTCTTTTTTGCGTTTGAGGGATCGTCGCGTGGATCAGGCGTGATCGATGGGCGCCCGGAGGCCGATCAACGGCGTGTGGCAGCCTCGGCCTTCATCGCCTCGATGGCTTCGCGCAGCGTCGGGTAGCGCGCCCGGTCGCCTTCCTCCCGGGCAGCGGAGCGCTCGGCCCGTCCATAGTCGGTCAGGGCCAATGGCCCCTGCCGCCCGCGCATTCCCAGCCGCCAGAAGAGCAGACTGGCCAGCAGCACCAGGCCGGCGATGAAGCCGATCTGCTGCCACGGCGCGGAAAGATATTGCGCCAGACCGAGGCCCTCGGCTTTGCCCTGCGTGCGCTGCAAGGTCGGCCCAGCCGGCCCGGCGCCCATCGGCACTGCGGACAGCGCGATCGGCACGGGTGGCCCATCCGCGCTATTCATGGCAGGCGCCGCGGCAGCGCTCTCATTGGCCGGCGCGACATCCTGCGCCAGAGCCACCGCCTTTGAACCAGAGTCCAGCAACTCGGGCCGCGCCTTGCGCACATCCTCATAGGAGCGCGCCAAGGGATCGCGGCTCTCCGGGCGATAGGCTGGCAATTCGCTCACCGGCCGCGCGAGGCGGTCGCGCGACTCCGGCCGCGCGGAGGGCTGGGCCAGTCGGTCCCGGCTCTCGGGCCGCACCTCATTGGCGATCAGCATCGGCGCCCGCACCTGATTATCCTGCCCGAAGGCAGCCGGGAGCAGCAGGCTGGTGAGCTTCTGGAGATCGAGAAGGCTGGAGCTTGCCCGGGCAAACGCAGTTTCCGCTTGCCCTGCCGCCGGACTCACGGCGAGAAGGCAGGCGAGCGACGCCATCCCTGGAAAGACAACAGGCAATCTCATTATGACCCCACCGACCCATTTCGGGACAGACTGCGATCAGCATATCGTCGCGCCAATGTAAAGCGTGAGGGACAAAAGGCGCCCTGTGCCGCCCGATCCTTGCGCCGACACGTGCGGCCTGCGCCAGCCGATTATCGAAGGGACACATCATCATGGCCGAGACATCTTCTCTGACCACGACGAACAATGACGACCTCAAAGCGCTGGTGCGGACCGTCCCGGACTATCCGATTCCCGGCATCCAGTTTCGCGACGTTTCGACCCTGTTGCTGGATGGCGAGGGCTTTCGGGCGACGATCGACCGGATCGCGGCATTGGTCGATCCAGCGCAGGTCGACCTCATCGCCGGCATCGAGGCGCGCGGGTTCATCGTCGCAGCCGGACTCTCCTACAAGCTCGGCAAGGGCAAGCTGATGCTGCGCAAGTCCGGCAAGCTGCCCGGCGCGACGGTCGGCATTGATTATGCGCTCGAATATGGCACCGACCGGATCGAGATGCATCAGGGCGCCGTGCGGCCGGGGCAACGGGTGCTGCTGGTGGACGACCTGCTGGCGACCGGCGGGACCGCGCTCGCCGGCGCCGCCTTGCTGCGGGGCGAAGGTGCCATTGTCGATCAGGCGGCGTTCGTCATCGACCTGCCCGAGCTGGGCGGCGCGGCGCGCCTCAGGGACGTGGGCATCACACCCCTCTCCCTCATCACCTTTGAGGGGCATTGAGACGCATGCGCATCCTGATGCTCGCCGCCCTGCCGGAAGAGGCCGATGCCTTCCTGCCGGATGCGGGGGACAGGCTGGACGGCGACTGGCCGCTGGTGCGCCGCGTCGACACCGGGCGCCATCTGGTGCACATCGCGACGACCGGGATCGGCAAGGTCAACATCGCCGCGGCCGCCGCGCGGCTGCACGCGATCTACGATGCGGACATGCTGATGATCCTCGGGACGGCCGGCAAGCTGAGCGCCCTCGCCGGCGATTGCTTCTGGCTCGCCCGCGCCGTCCAGCATGATTATGGCGCGCGTCGCCCGGATGCCTTCGTGCACTACCCCGCTGGCGCCTGGCCAATGGGGCCGGCAAATGTCACGCCTTATGCGGCCATGCCCGATCCCGGCAGCGCCCTGCCCCATGCTTGCATCGCCAGCGGTGACGCATTCATCGAGGATGGCGCCTATGCGGCCCATCTCGTCGCTGCGCTGGATGCCGACATCGTCGACATGGAAACCGCGGCCGTCGCCCAATATGCCGCCCAGTGCGGCCTCCCCTGGGGCGGCATCAAGGCGGTGACGGACGATGCCAATCCCGACAGTGCCGGGGATTTCCACGCCAACCTCCGCGCCGCCTCTCGCCGGGCCGCGCTTGCCATGGAACGGGTGCTCGACCTGCTTTGACCTCGCCGGACAACACGCTAGATTGCGCCGACTGCATCGCCCCAACACAGAGAGACATGATGGCTCATTTTGCTGCTTCCCCCCTCCTCCTCGCCGCCACCGGCCTCTGCCTGGCCTTGCAGGGCTGCGGCGCCAAGGCCCCGGCGGGGCCGATGCCCACGCCCGAGCCCTTCGCCGAGGCGATCCTCTATGATGGCCAGGGCAACCGCACCGGTGTCGCGACGCTGGTGCCGGAAGACGGCCATATGCGCGGCAGCGTCGAGGTGACGCGCGGGCTGACGCCGGGTGCGCACGGGATGCACATTCACGCCATCGGCAAATGCACCCTGCCCGATTTCGTATCGGCCGGCGGCCACCTCAACCCCGAGAGCAAGCAGCACGGCACTGAGAACCCGCAAGGCCCCCATGCCGGCGACCTGCCGATGGTCACCGCTGACGCACGCGGCGCTGCCAGGGTAACGTTCATGGCGCACACCAACATGGCAACCTTGCTGGACGACGATGGCGCGGCGCTGGTGATCCACGCGGACGCCGACGACATGCGCACCGACCCCACTGGCAACAGCGGCGGCCGGGTGATGTGCGGCGTGTTCTACCGCAAGGAATCCTGATCGCAGATCGGGTTCGTCGCCGACCACCAACGCCGCAAAGGCATTGCAGCGGGCCGCAAGCCCCTTGCAATGCCGCGCGATGGCCTTATATCGCTGGTCATTCGGATTGGTCGGGCATCTGCCCGCCAGTCGCCTTCCGCTACCCGGGCAAGCATGACGCGTTGCGCACGACATGCATCACATATGGGGTGACGGCGAGGTTCATATGACGCTCAAGTGCGGATCGGACAGCCCCGGCCCGCACTTTTTTGCGTGCTCGCAGCCCTCGAATCGAGGTGCGCAGCCGCAGCAAAAGGCTGAATTTTCGCTGCAATGCGAAAAATATTATCGGGACCACAACACGCAGGAAGGTCAGGTATCTCTGGCATGGCAACCAAGGCTCTCCCCATCAAGCCCGGCGAAAGCGCCACCAAGCGTATCCGCAAGGTGTTCGGCAACATCCACGAGGTCGTGGAAATGCCGAACCTCATCGAGGTTCAGCGCGAAAGCTATGAGCAGTTCCTGCGGTCCAATCCCGCAATCGGCTATGTGTCCGGCCTTGAGAAGACGCTGCGCAGCGTCTTCCCGATCCGTGACTTTGCCGGCACGGCCGAGCTGGACTTCGTCCACTATGAGCTGGAAGATCCCAAGTACGACACCGAGGAATGCCGTCAGCGCGGCATCACCTACGCCGCGCCGATGCGCGTCACCCTCCGCCTGATTGTCTTCGAAGTCGATCAGGACACCGAGACCCGCTCGGTTCTCGATATCAAGGAGCAGGATGTCTACATGGGCGACATGCCGCTCATGACCGGCAACGGCACCTTCATCGTCAATGGCACCGAGCGCGTCATCGTGTCCCAGATGCACCGCTCGCCGGGCGTCCTGTTCGACCATGACCGTGGCAAGACCCACTCTTCCGGCAAGTATCTCTTCGCCGCTCGCGTGATCCCGTATCGCGGCTCCTGGCTCGACTTCGAGTTCGACGCCAAGGACATCGTGAACGTGCGTATCGACCGCAAGCGCAAGCTACCGGTCACTGCCCTGCTCTTCGCGCTTGGCCTGAACAGCGAGGAAATCCTCGGCGAGTTCTACAACAAGGTCACCTACGTGCGCGGCGAGAATGGCTGGCAGATCCCCTATACGGCGGACGCCTGGCGCGGCCTCAAGCCCACCTTCGACATCATCGACGCCAAGACCGGCGAAGTGGTGTTCGCAGCCGGGCAGAAGATCAGCCCGCGTGCGGCGCTGAAGGCTGCCAAGGACGGCCTGGAAGCGCTCGTGATCCCGACCGAGGAAGTCTATGGCCGCTACAGCGCCTATGACCTCATCAACGAGAGCACCGGCGAGATCTACATCGAAGCCGGCGACGAGGTCTCGCCCGAGAACCTCGCCAAGCTGGATGCGGCAGGCATCGACCGCCTCGAACTGCTCGACATCGACCATGTGAATACGGGTCCGTGGATCCGCAACACGCTCAAGGTCGACAAGGCCGAGGACCGCGACCACGCGCTCTCGGACATCTACCGCGTGATGCGCCCCGGCGAGCCGCCGACGCGCGAGACCGCCGAAGCCCTGTTCGAAGGCCTGTTCTTCGACGGCGAGCGCTATGACCTCTCGGCCGTGGGCCGCGTGAAGCTGAACATGCGCCTTGGCCTCGACGCCGAGGACACCATCACGACGCTGCGCCGCGAGGACATCCTCGCCGTGGTCAAGGAGCTGGTAAACCTCAAGGACGGCAAGGGCGAGATCGACGACATCGACAATCTCGGCAACCGCCGCGTGCGTTCGGTGGGCGAGCTGCTGGAGAACCAGTATCGAGTCGGCCTGCTCCGCATGGAGCGCGCCGTGAAGGAGCGCATGTCCAGCGTCGACGTCTCGACGGTGATGCCGAACGACCTCATCAACGCCAAGCCCGCCGTGGCCGCAGTGCGCGAGTTCTTCGGCTCCTCGCAGCTCTCGCAGTTCATGGACCAGACCAACCCGCTCTCCGAAATCACGCACAAGCGCCGCGTTTCGGCCTTGGGCCCGGGTGGTCTCACCCGTGAGCGCGCCGGCTTCGAGGTTCGCGACGTTCACCCGACCCATTATGGCCGTATCTGCCCGATTGAGACGCCGGAAGGCCCGAACATCGGTCTGATCAACTCGCTGGCGAGCTTCTCGCGCGTCAACAAGTACGGCTTCATCGAGACACCGTATCGCAAGGTCATCGACAACAAGGTGACGGACGAGGTCGTGTACCTCTCCGCCATGGAAGAGGCCAAGCACACGATCGCGCAGGCCAACGCCGAAGTGAACCCGGACGGCACCTTCGCCGAGGATCTCATCTCCGCCCGTGAGGCAGGCGAGTTCCTGATGGCGCCCCGCGACCACATCACGCTGATGGACGTCAGCCCCAAGCAGCTCGTTTCGGTTGCCGCATCGCTCATTCCCTTCCTGGAAAACGATGACGCCAACCGCGCGCTCATGGGATCGAACATGCAGCGTCAGGCCGTGCCGCTCGTGCAGGCCGAGGCGCCGTTCGTCGGCACCGGCATGGAAGAGACGGTTGCGCGCGACTCCGGCGCCGCCATCGCGGCCAAGCGCTCGGGCATCGTCGATCAGGTTGACGCCACCCGCATCGTGATCCGCGCCACCGAAGAGATCGAGGCCGGCAAGTCCGGCGTCGACATCTACACGCTGATGAAGTTCCAGCGCTCCAACCAGGACACCTGCATCAACCAGCGTCCGCTGGTGAAGGTGGGCGAGCATGTGAAGGCTGGCGACGTGATCGCCGACGGTCCCTCGACCGAGCTGGGCGAACTGGCCCTGGGCCGCAACAGCCTCGTCGCGTTCATGCCCTGGAATGGCTACAACTACGAAGACTCCATCCTGATCTCCGAGCGGATCGTTAAGGACGACGTCTTCACCTCGATCCACATCGAGGAGTTCGAGGTGATGGCCCGCGACACCAAGCTCGGGCCGGAAGACATCACCCGCGACATCCCGAACGTCGGCGAGGAAGCCCTGCGCAACCTCGACGAGGCTGGCATTGTCTACATCGGCGCCGAGGTGGAGCCGGGCGATATTCTCGTCGGCAAGATCACGCCCAAGGGTGAAAGCCCGATGACGCCGGAAGAGAAGCTCCTCCGCGCCATCTTCGGTGAGAAGGCCAGCGACGTGCGCGACACCTCGCTTCGCCTGCCGCCGGGCGTTGCCGGCACGATCGTCGAGGTGCGCGTGTTCAACCGTCACGGCATCGACAAGGACGAGCGCGCGATGGCCATCGAGCGCGAGGAAATCGACCGTCTCGCCAAGGACCGCGAGGACGAGCGCGCAATCCTCAATCGCGCAACCTTCAACCGCCTGCGCGAGATGCTGGTCGGCCAGACGGCCACGGCAGCACCCAAGGGCGTCAAGAAGGGTGTCGACATCACCGAGGAGCTGCTCTCCGAGGTCGAGCGTCACGAGTGGTGGAAGTTCGCGGTTGCGGACGATGCCCGCCAGTCGCAGCTCGAAGCGGTCAAGACGCAGTATGACGAGGCCGTGAAGGTCATCGTCGAGAAGTTCGAGGACCGTGTCGAGAAGCTGCAGCGCGGCGACGAGCTGCCCCCGGGCGTGCTCAAGATGGTCAAGGTCTTCGTCGCGGTGAAGCGCAAGCTGCAGCCGGGCGATAAGATGGCCGGCCGTCACGGCAACAAGGGCGTCATCTCGCGCATCCTGCCGGTCGAGGACATGCCGTTCCTGGAGGATGGCACCCCGGTCGACATCGTGCTCAATCCGCTGGGCGTGCCGTCGCGCATGAACGTCGGGCAGATCTTCGAGACGCACCTTGGTTGGGCCGCCCGCGGCCTTGGCCAGCAGATCAAGCATGCCCTGCGCGACTGGCGCGAGGCCAACCCGAACGCGACCGGCGGTGAAATGCCGGAAGCGGTGAAGGAGCGTCTGCTGACCGTCTATGGCGAGGATTATGCGGACGAGATCAAGTCCCGCTCGGCTGAGCAGGTCATCGAGCTTGCTTCCAACCTCGTGACCGGCGTTCCGATCGCAACACCGGTGTTCGACGGTGCGCGTGAAGCCGACGTTTCCGCTATGCTGCAGCTGGCAGGGCTCGATACGTCGGGCCAGTCCACGCTCTATGACGGCCGGACCGGTGACGCGTTCGACCGCAAGGTGACGGTGGGCATCATCTACATGCTCAAGCTGCACCACCTTGTGGACGACAAGATCCACGCCCGTTCCATCGGCCCCTACAGCCTCGTCACCCAGCAGCCGCTGGGCGGTAAGGCCCAGTTCGGTGGTCAGCGCTTCGGTGAGATGGAGGTCTGGGCACTGCAGGCTTATGGTGCAGCCTACACGCTGCAGGAAATGCTCACGGTCAAGTCCGACGACGTGGTCGGCCGTACCAAGGTCTATGAGGCGATCGTCAAGGGTGACGACACCTTCGAGGCCGGCATTCCGGAAAGCTTCAACGTGCTCGTGAAGGAAATGCGCTCGCTCGGCCTCAATGTTGAGCTGGCGGCGCTGGAAGACCTCTCCGACAGCGATGGCGACGACGAACTGCCCGAGGCGGCGGAATAAATCATGGAAGCCCCTCCCCTTCAGGGGAGGGGTTGGGGTGGGGCCTGGCGCTCAGTTTGCTGCGCGACACCCACCCCCTTCCCCTCCCTTGAAAGGGAGGGGCGAACCAAGTTTACGAGGAAGGGTATCAACCCATGAACGAACTGACCACCTTCGCCAATCCGATGGCCAAGCCGGAAACCTTCGACCAGATCCAGATCGGCATTGCGTCGCCTGAGCGCATCCGCAGCTGGTCCTTCGGCGAGATCAAGAAGCCGGAGACGATCAACTATCGCACGTTCAAGCCCGAGCGTGACGGCCTGTTCTGCGCGCGCATCTTCGGCCCGATCAAGGACTATGAGTGCCTGTGCGGCAAGTACAAGCGCATGAAGTATAAGGGCATCGTCTGCGAAAAGTGCGGCGTGGAAGTGACCGTTTCCAAGGTCCGCCGCGAGCGCATGGGCCATATCGAGCTGGCCGCGCCGGTTGCCCACATCTGGTTCCTCAAGTCGCTGCCTTCGCGCATCGGCCTGCTGCTCGACATGCAGCTCAAGCAGCTTGAGCGCGTCCTCTACTTCGAGAGCTACATCGTCATCGAGCCGGGCCTCACCCCGCTGGAGAAGTATCAGCTTCTCAATGAGGACGAGCTGGTCGAGGCGCAGGACGAATATGGCGAGGACGCCTTCTCCGCCGGCATCGGTGCCGAGGCGGTCAAGCAGATGCTCATGGACCTCGATCTCGAGGGCGAGCAGAAGGCGCTGATGGAAGAGCTGGCGACAACCAAGTCGGAGCTCAAGCCCAAGAAGATCATCAAGCGCCTCAAGGTCGTGGAAAGCTTCATCGATTCCGGCAACCGCCCGGAATGGATGATCCTCGACGTGGTGCCGGTCATTCCGCCGGAACTGCGCCCGCTGGTGCCGCTGGACGGCGGCCGCTTCGCGACCTCGGACCTCAACGATCTCTACCGTCGCGTCATCAACCGCAACAACCGCCTGAAGCGCCTGATGGAGCTGCGTGCGCCGGACATCATCGTTCGCAACGAAAAGCGCATGCTTCAGGAAGCCGTTGACGCCCTGTTCGACAACGGCCGTCGCGGCCGCGTCATCACCGGCGCCAACAAGCGTCCGCTCAAGTCGCTCTCCGACATGCTCAAGGGTAAGCAGGGCCGCTTCCGCCAGAACTTGCTCGGCAAGCGCGTCGACTATTCCGGTCGTTCGGTCATCGTGACCGGTCCGGAGCTCAAGCTGCACCAGTGCGGCCTGCCCAAGAAGATGGCGCTCGAGTTGTTCAAGCCGTTCATCTACGCCCGCCTCGACGCCAAGGGTCTCTCCATGACCCTCAAGCAGGCGAAGAAATGGGTCGAGAAGGAGCGCAAGGAAGTCTGGGACATCCTCGATGAGGTGATCCGCGAGCACCCTGTGCTGCTGAACCGCGCCCCGACGCTCCACCGCCTCGGCATTCAGGCGTTCGAGCCCGTGCTGATCGAGGGCAAGGCCATCCAGCTGCACCCGCTGGTCTGCGCCGCGTTCAACGCCGACTTCGACGGTGACCAGATGGCCGTTCACGTTCCGCTGAGCCTTGAGGCCCAGCTGGAAGCGCGCGTGCTGATGATGTCCACCAACAACATCCTCTCGCCCGCTAACGGCAAGCCGATCATCGTGCCCTCGCAGGACATGGTGCTGGGTATCTATTATCTGTCGATGGAGCTGGCCGGCGAGCCGGGCGAAGGCATGATCCTCGCCGACATGCAGGAGGTCCACCAGGCCCTCTTCGCCAAGGCGGTGACGCTGCACAGCAAGATCATCAGCCGCGTGCCGCAGACGGACGAGAATGGCGAGACCTACATGCGCCGCGTGGAAACCACGCCGGGCCGTATGCTGATCGGCGAGTGCCTCCCCAAGAGCCACAAGGTGCCGTTCGACGCCGTCAACCGCCTGCTCACCAAGAAGGACGTGGGCGACGTGATCGACGAGGTCTATCGTCACACCGGCCAGAAGGACACGGTGCTGTTTGCCGACGCCATCATGGCGCTGGGCTTCCGCCACGCGTTCCAGGCGGGCATCTCGTTCGGCAAGGACGACATGATCATTCCGGACAGCAAGGTGGCTCTGGTCGATGAGACCAAGGCGCTGGTGGCCGACTATGAGCAGCAGTATCAGGACGGCCTGATCACCCAGCAGGAAAAGTACAACAAGGTGATCGACGCCTGGTCGGGCTGCGGTGACCGTGTGGCCAACGCCATGATGGACGAGATTCGCTCGATGCCGCAGGACCCGGATACGGGCCGCCTGAAGCCGATCAACTCGATCTACATGATGAGCCACTCGGGTGCCCGTGGTTCCCCGGCGCAGATGAAGCAGCTGGCCGGTATGCGCGGCCTGATGGCCAAGCCGTCGGGCGAGATCATCGAAACGCCGATCATCTCGAACTTCAAGGAAGGCCTGACCGTCCTTGAATATTTCAACTCGACGCACGGCGCCCGTAAGGGTCTGGCCGACACGGCGCTCAAGACGGCGAACTCGGGTTACCTGACCCGCCGTCTGGTCGACGTCAGCCAGGACTGCACCATCGTCGAGGTGGATTGCGGCACGCAGAAGGCGCTGGAGATGAAGGCCATCATCCAGGGCGGCAGCGTGATCGCATCGCTCGGCGAGCGCGTGCTCGGTCGCACCACGGCCGAGGACATTGTGGACAGCAAGGATGGCTCGGTCATCGTTCCCGAGGGCGAGCTGCTGGACGAGGCGATGGTCGCGAAGATCGAGGCCATCGGCGTTCAGGCGGTCAAGATCCGTTCGCCGCTGATCTGCGAATCCAAGATGGGCGTGTGCGCCAAGTGCTACGGGCGTGACCTCGCCCGCGGTACGCCGGTGAACATCGGTGAGGCTGTCGGCGTGATCGCCGCCCAGTCGATCGGTGAGCCGGGCACGCAGCTGACGATGCGCACCTTCCACATCGGCGGTGCCGCCCAGCTCAACGAGCAGTCCAACCTTGAGGCCGTTTCCGACGGTTCGATCGAGTTGCGCGACATGCCGACCATCACGGACAAGCATGGCCGTAACCTGTCGCTGGCCCGCAATGGCGAACTGGCGATCATCGACGATGAAGGCCGCGAGCGTGCGGTCCATCGCCTGCCTTATGGTGCCGCCATCCTGTTCAAGCATGGCGCCAAGGTGAAGCAGGGCGACCGCATCGCCGAGTGGGATCCGTTCACGCAGCCGGTGATCACCGAGAAGCCGGGTATCGTGAAGTATCAGGACCTGATCGACGGCAAGACGCTGACCGAACAGGCGGACGAGGCCACCGGCATCACGCAGCGCGTGGTGACCGAATATCGTGCCCCGTCTCGCTCCAAGGACGATCTGCGTCCGCGCCTGACCCTGCTGGACGATGCCTCCGGCGAGGCAGCGCGTTACCTTCTGGCACCGGGCGCGACGCTCTCGGTCGAGGATGGCGCGCAGGTGCAGGCCGGTGACGTGCTGGCCCGTGTCTCCCGCGAGGCTGCCAAGACCCGCGACATCACGGGCGGTCTGCCGCGCGTGGCGGAGCTGTTCGAGGCGCGCAAGCCCAAGGACAATGCGATCATCGCACGGGTCTCGGGCCGCGTTCAGTTCCTCAAGGACTATAAGGCCAAGCGCAAGATCGCGATCCTCCCCGAGGATGGCGGCGAGCCGGTCGAGTATCTGATCCCCAAGAGCAAGGTGATCGACGTTCAGGAAGGCGACTACGTGAAGCGTGGCGACAACCTGATCGGCGGTTCGCCCGATCCCCACGACATTCTCGAAGTGCTCGGCATCGAGCCGCTTTCGGAATATATGGTCGCGGAGATCCAGGAGGTCTATCGACTGCAGGGCGTGAAGATCAACGACAAGCACATCGAGGTGATCGTTCGCCAGATGCTGCAGAAGGTTGAGATCACCGACGGCGGAGACACCACGCTGCTGGCAGGCGAGCAGGTCGATCGCGAGGAAATGGACGAAGTGAACGCCCGCCTCGCGCCCGGCCAGCAGCCGGCCTTCGGCAAGCCCGTGCTCCTCGGCATCACCAAGGCGTCGCTGCAGACCCGCAGCTTCATCTCGGCAGCCTCCTTCCAGGAAACGACCCGCGTCCTCACCGAGGCGGCCGTTCAGGGCAAGAAGGACACGCTGATCGGCCTCAAGGAGAATGTGATCGTCGGGCGTCTGATCCCGGCCGGCACCGGCTCCTCGATGAACCGGATGCGGATCGCCGCGAACAGCCGCGATGCTGCGCTCCGCGCCGCCATGCGGGCCGCCAACGAGGTTCACCTCGTGGCACCGCAGACCGCCGCAGAAGAGCATGAGGCCGAACTGCGCCAGCCCGTGGAAGCCGCCATCGGCGACGATCCGCTCGGCAAGGTGCAGGGTGAGGACTTCACCACCGAGGACATGAACTAAGCATCAGGTCCTTTCAGGAAGAAAATAGAGAGGCCCGCCGGAGCGATCCGGCGGGCCTTTTGCTTGGATGTCCGACGCGATATCCTGTGGCATCGACTCCCTTGGCCGCAGGACACATGATGCTGAAACTGAGGCTCTGCTGCCTTGCCCTAACCTTGGGCGCCCTCGCCCTCTCTGCCAGTGGCGCGCTGGGACAGACCAATCCCTATCAGGAGGATGCCCGTGCACTTCCGGGCATCATCGCGGAAACCTATGCCTATCCCGAGCGCCTTGCGGGTGGCGAATATCGCCTGCCCTCCCGGCTCCAGGCGGAAGCCGAGGCGGTGCGCGATGAGGATGGCCTCATCCGCCTTGCAGAACGCGCCCTCATGGTTCTCGCCGACCATCATGCAATCACGGGAGCCTCCTTCTCCAACAGCTGGGCGGTTTTCCCAAGCTATGGCGACCTGTGGATCGAGCGGCGCGGCGCTGGCTATCGTATCGAGCAGGTCCGGACCGGCAGCCCGGCGGAACAGGCCGGTGTGCAAGCCGGCGACGAACTGATCGCCATTGCCGGAACGCCTGTACAGGCAGCGGTCGACGCATTCTGGACCGACCTCGGCGTCGCGCCGGGCGAAGGCGATGCCGGCTATGCCGCGCGCGTGCTCGCGGCGGGCCGTCGCGACCGGCCGCGACAGCTGACCGTGAAGGCGGGCGGCAGGTCACCGCGCACGGTCGAACTGCCCAATCTGTACGCCCTCAAGCCTCAGGACATGCCGCCGCTTTCGGTCGCGGAGGACGCCCGCGGCGCGGCGATCATCCGTTTCCACGACTCCCTCGGTCGCGATGACACGATCCCAGCCTTCGATACGGCCATGGCAGCGCTGACGCCGGGCAAGCCGATCATCCTCGACCTGACCGACACAGCCAGCGGCGGCAATACCACGGTGGCGCGGGCGATCATGGGCTGGTTCGTCACCCAGCCCACCGCCTATCAAATTCACAACCTGCCCGTCGAACAGCGCGAGACAGGCATTGCGCGGCAGTGGATCGAGCAGGTGCTGCCACGGGCGGGGAAGCACCATGCCGGCCCCCTCAGTGTGCGGGTGTCACGCTGGACCGGGAGCATGGGCGAAGGCCTGGCGATTGGCCTGCATGCCATAGGCACGCGCGTGCAAGGCAGCAGGATGGCAGGGCTCCTGGGCGCGATCTACGATCATGCGTTGCCCAAATCCGGCGTGATCATCAAATTGCCGACCGAGCGGCTGTACGCTGTCGATGGGACGCCAAGGGAAGCGTTCCAGCCCGAGCCGGTCCCGATGGATACAGCGCGCTGAGGGTCAGCATTATGGGCGCGCGGCCAAGCCTGCGTCGGCGCTCCTTACAAAGAAAAAGGCCCCGGAAACCGGAGCCTTCCTCTGAAACCTTGGGTTGAGCCCGCTCAGTTCTTCTTGAGCGTGAGGCCACCGAAGCGCTTGTTGAACTGGGCCACGCGGCCGCCCTGATCGAGCTGGCGCTGACCGCCGGTCCATGCCGGGTGCGACGTCGGATCGATTTCCAGCGTCATCGTGTCGCCTTCCTTGCCCCAGGTCGAGCGGGTCTGGAAGCTGGTCCCGTCCGTCATCTGCACGGTGATGAGATGATACTCGGGATGCGTGTCTTTTTTCATGTGTCGGCTCCTGAAATGACCGGTTTCCGACCGGTCCGGGGCGTTAGGGAAGCGCGGCCCTTAGCGGGAAAGGGCTGGCTTGGCAAGGCTCCCCGGGGTTTGTGTCCCGCTCAGTCCTTCGGCGGATCGGCGATCATCGCGACGCAGTTTGTTTCTGCGCACAATTTGCCGTCGATGCTGGCCTTGCCGGAGAATTTGCAGACCGAACCGCGCAGCTGCGTGAACTCGACATGGAGGTCCAGCAGATGCCCCGGCTCGACAGGCGCACGGAACTTCGCGCCCTCGATGGTCATGAAATAAACGAGCTTGCCCGTGCCGGCGAGCCCGAGAGACTCGACGGCGAGGATACCGGCAGCCTGGGCAATCGCCTCGACGATGAGCACGCCCGGCATGATCGGACGCCCGGGGAAATGCCCCTGGAAGAACTGCTCGTTCATCGACACGGCCTTGACCGCGTGGATCGAGGTCTTGGGAACCATCGAGACCACACGGTCGACCAGCAGCAACGGGTAACGATGCGGCAAGGCTGCCAGCACGCCACGGATATCGAGTCCGCCGCTCTGTTCAGCCCCTGCGCTTTCCGCTTCGCTCATCGGTGATTAGCGCCCTTCGCCAGCCGTCGGCGTGCGCGCAGCCGGCGCTGCAGCGGCAGGCTGCTGCTGCTGCTGACCACCGGGCTGCCAGCCCTGCGGCGGCGTGATGCTGACGGACGGGACCAGCGCGTTGATCTCCTGCACGAGCAGACGGGTGACGTCCGCCGTGGGCTGGAAGGCTTCTGCGGCTTCCGCCTTCACCAGCAGGTCGATCTTGTTCTTGGTCATCACGTTGCGCATGGCCTCGGGCAGCTTGGCGCCGATCTGCTCGAGCACATAGGCGCGGGCGAGCTGGAGCGGCTGCTCGAGACGCTGCAGTTCGGCCTGCGCTTCCTGCGCGCGACGCTGCAACTCGTTATACTGGTTCTGCAGGGTGGTCTGCGTGGCAGCGGGCGGGTTCTGGCCAGCGGCCTGCGCTGCGGTCTGCAGCGCAGTCTGCTTCTGCTGAATCTCGGTCTGCAGCGCAGTGCGACGCGTGTTGATCTGGTCGATATTCGACTTGTAGGTCACCTGCATCTGCTGGCTGGCCGTGGTGGCCGCGCTCGACTGGCCAATCGCCTCGTCGATGTTGACGACGGCAATCGCCTGCTTGACCTGTGCGGAAACCGGCGCAGAAACGCTGAGGGCCGCGACCGATGCCGTTGCGAGCGCAACAGCGGAAAAGATGGAGTTACGCATCAGAATTGTGTCCCTATGTTGAAGGTTACAAGCTTGGTATCATCGCCGTCGACCTTCACCAGGGCCTTGGCGATATCGATCCGGAACGGACCGAAGGGCGAATTCCAGTTCACGCCGAAACCGACCGACACGCGCGGTTTGGGGCTGTCGCCGAGGAAGACTTCCTTGAAGCCGCCAATCGACGTTACGTAAGGCGTCGTACCGGAAGGACAGCTAGCGCCATCGGGAATGGACGAGAGCGAACTGGCGGTCGTGTCGGTCGCAGGCGTGATGCACTGCCTCAAGCCGCTGGCATCCCGGATGGGGAAATCGATGTTTTGGGGCAGGTCGATTAAGTTCGGACGACGGACGCCGAAGACGGCACCGGCATCGATGAACACTGACGGACGCAGGCCCATGTCACGCGCGCCGGCACCAAGCGGGATCTCGATCTCAAAGTGCGTAAGGTAGTAAGCGCGGCCGCCCAGAGCGTCGTCGGACCACTGGTCGCGATTTTCACTCAGTCCGATGACGTTATTATTCTCGTCGTACAGATAAGGCTTGCGCACGATGCGCGGCCCGACGCCGCGAATATCGAAACCGCGCAACTGCGGCTCACCCAGGAAGAAGCGATCGACGAGGCGGACGGGGTCGGAATTCGGCCCCGCGCCATCTTCGAACGAATGGATGTAGCCAGCCTCGCCCTTCACCGAGAAGATGAAGCCGCCGCCGAGCGGCCAGTATTTATCGGCAGAGAGACGGTTGCGCAGGTAACGAACGTTACCGCCCAGACCGGCAAAGTCCTGACTGAACGTGATGCTGTGCCCGCGCGTCGGACGGATGCGGTTGTCCCGCATGTCGTAGATCAACGAATAGCCGATCGACGACGTGGTGCGCTTGCCGATGGCATCGCACAGATACTGGCTTGCGCGCAGAGGGTCGCACTGGAAGTTGCCGGCCTGCTCACGGTCGGAGTAATAGTTGGCCTTGTCCAGCGTCACGTCCTCGAACGAGAGGCCATAGCGCAGCGCCAGCGAGAGATATTCGGTAATCGGCAGACCGGCCCGCAGCTGGAAGCCGGTGCGGACCTGGCTGTACAGCGTGTTGCGGTCATTACCGGACAGGTAGTTGAACGAGTTCGTATCCTGCCGGAAGATATCGCCGCCCAGCGCGATGTTCTTGTCCAGGAAGTAGGGCTCGGTGAAGCCGACGTTCACGGACTTTGAGTAGCTCGAATAATTGACCGAAGTGCGCAGTTCCTGGCCCATGCCGCGGAAGTTGCGCTGCGTGACCGATGCCGAGAGGATGAAGCGCTCAAGGCTCGAGAAACCAGCGGAAAGCTGAAGCTCACCGGTCGCCTTTTCCTCGACATTGGTTTCCAGCACGATGCGGTCGGGCGCGGAACCCGGCTTCTGGTCAATCTCCAGACGCTCCTGGAAGAAGCCCAGCGAGTTGATCCGGTCCTGCGAGCGGCGGACCTGGAACGTGTTGAACGCATCACCCTCGTGCAGACGGAACTCGCGGCGGATCACCTTGTCCTGCGTCAGCGTGTTGCCGTTGATATCGATCCGCTCGACATAGACGCGCGGCGCGTTGGCGATGCGGAAGGTGATGCCCATGGTGAGGTCTTCGCGGCTGCGATTGAACTCGGGCTGCACGTCGGCGAAAGCATAGCCGAACAGACCGGCGGTCTGGTTGAGCTGCTCGACCGTGTCTTCCACGGCCTTGGCGTTGTACCAGTCGCCCTTCTTCATCCGCAGCGAGCGGGACAGGCCCTCGGAACTGAGGTCGCGAATATCGCTCTGCACGGTCACGTCGCCGAACTTGTAGCGGTCGCCTTCCTCCACCACATAGGTGATGATGAAGTCCTGCTTGTTCGACGTCAGCTCGGCAACGGCCGACACGACGCGGAAATCGGCATAGCCCTGCGTCAGGTAGAACTGACGGACCTTCTGCTGGTCATAGGCCAGACGGTCGGGATCGTAGGTAGTGCCGGACGAGAAGACGCGGAACCAGCGCGACTGCTTGGTCGCCATCTCGCTGCGCAGCTGCCCATCGGAGAATTTGTCGTTGCCGATGATGTTGATCTGGCGGACCTTGGATTTCGGCCCTTCCGTGATCTCGTAGACGATGTCGACGCGGTTCTGGTCCAACTGCACCAGCTTGGGATCCACGACCGCCGCGAACCGGCCCTGGCGACGATACAGCTCGATGATCCGGGCGACGTCCGCACGCACCTTGGAGCGCGTGTAGATCTGCCGGGGCGCCATGCGGATTTCGGGAAGGATCTTGTCGTCCTTGAGGCGCTTATTGCCCTCCAGCACGATACGATTGATGACCGGGTTCTCGGTCACCTGGATGGTGAGCGCGCCCTGATTGTCGCGGATCTGCACATCCGAGAACAGTTCGCTGGCGTAAAGCTCGCGCAGCGCCTCGTCGAGCGTCTCGCGGGTGTATTTGTTGCCGATCCGCAGCTTGGTATAGGAGAGGACCGTGTCCCCCTCGAGGCGCTGGGCACCTTCCACCGTGATGGCGGAGATGGTGCGCTCTTCGGCGGTCACCGGCTGAACCGCAGGCGCGGAGGGCAGCGCGGGGGCCGGCTGCGCTGTGGCGCTTCCGGTGGCCTGTGCCATCGCCGGCACGGACCCGAAGCCCGCCAGGATGGTGCCACACAGGAGCAACGGCGCGAGGCGGCCCTGTGTCGATGAAATGCGTGCTGCTTCGCTCAAACTCAGATTCCTCGACATGTCCTGAATGCACTTCATCCGGGGAAGCCGCATCCGCGCTGCCTCCCCTGCCCCAACCCGATCAGCCAATCAAGCCGCTCAGCCCTCGCCAGACGCCAAACGACGCCAGATCGTTCAAAGTCACGAAGATCATCAGTCCCAGCAAAAGCGCGAGGCCCGACCGAAACGCCATTTCCTGAAAGCGTGGACTGACCGGCCTGCGCTGAATAGCTTCTATTCCGTAGAAGAACAAATGACCCCCGTCGAGCATGGGAATTGGCAAGAGATTGATGAACCCCAAGTTAATGGAGACCAGCGCAACGAAGGCAATCAGCGCCTCCGGCCCCAATGCCGCCTGCTCGCCGGAAATCTGCGCGATCTTAAGCGGCCCGCCCAGTTCATCGACTGAGCGTCGCCCGGTGACGATGTCGGCGAGGCCGCTCGCCATCATGCCGATCAGCTCGCCCGTGCGGCGCACGCCGACCCAGGGCGCCTCGAGCAACCCGACAGGGCGCGAAACCGATTCAAGGCTACGCACGCCGAGCGCGCCATAACGGAACTCGTTGCCGAATCGATCGACTTGAACGACCTCGCCGATCTTCACCGGAATCTGGCGCGCTGCCCCGCCACGCTCGACGGTGAGAGTGACCTCCTCGCCGGGCAGCTTGGTCACGATGATCTGGCGCAGCTCGCCAAACAGCTCCACCGGCTTGCCATCCACGCCGCGAATCTTGTCCCCGGACAGGATGCCGGCGCGGTCCGCCGCGGAATTGGCTTCCACCGCCGTCACGTCGGCCGGGGTGACATTCTCGCCATAGGCATAAGCAAAGCCGCCCAGAATGATCGCGGCGAACAGCAGATTGATAAGCGGCCCGGCCAGCACGATCAGCGCGCGCTTGCCGACCGACTTGGACTGGAAGGTGCGGTTGCGCTCATCCGGCGGCAGTTGCAGCCAGCTCGGGTCGGACTGGCTGGCCGCGTTCATGTCTCCGGCGAACTTGACGTAGCCGCCGAGCGGCAGCGCAGCGACGCGCCAGCGCGTGCCGCGCTTGTCATGCCAGGCGAAGACTTCCTTGCCGAAGCCGATGGAAAAGGTCTCGGCATGAACGCCGAACCAGCGGCCGACGAGATAATGTCCCAGCTCATGAACGAACACGAGCGGGCCGATGACCAGCAGGAACGCAAGAATTGTGAAGAAGAAACCGGGGTTATCGGTCAATTGATGAGCTCCGCCGTCAGCCGCTCGGCCATTGCACGCGCCGACCTGTCGATGGCCTGAACATCCTCGAGCGTGGCGATGCGGCCTGCATCGCTGCGGGCTAGCACGTCTTCGACGATCCGGCCAATATCAAGAAAGCCGATCCGCCCATCGAGGAACGCCCCGACGGCGATCTCATTCGCGGCATTGAGGACGGCAGGTGCGCCGCCGCCTGCCTGAATCGCCTCGCGCGCAAGGCGCAGCGCGGGGAAGCGCTCCTCATCGGGCGCCTCGAAATCGAGCCGGCCGAGTGTGGCCAGATCGAGCGGTTCGCAGGGCGTCTCCATGCGCTGCGGCCAGGCCAGCGCGCTGGCGATGGGGATGCGCATATCCGGGCAACCGAGCTGCGCAATCGTCGAGCGATCGCGATATTCGACCATCGAATGGATGACCGATTGCGGGTGAACGAGGATCGAGAAGCGCTCTAGCCCGATGGGGAAGAGGTGGTAGGCCTCGATCAGCTCCAGCCCCTTGTTCATCATCGTCGCGCTGTCGATGCTGATCTTGCGGCCCATCGACCAGTTGGGATGCTTGACGGCCTGCGCCGGCGTCACCGCGCGCATGGCCTCGCGGCCGAGTGTGCGGAACGGCCCGCCGCTGGCGGTGAGCGTGATCTTGCGCACGGCGTCGAGGCCGCCGCTTGCGAGGCACTGGAAGATCGCGTTGTGCTCGCTGTCCACCGGCAGCAGCGCGGCGCCACTGCGGGCGACCGCTGCCATCATGACGTCACCGGCCGAAACCAGCGCCTCCTTGTTAGCCAGCGCCACCGTCTTGCCCCCGGCGACCGCCGCGAGCGTGGGAGCCAGTCCCGCGCAGCCGACGATGGCGGCCATCGTCCAGTCTGCGCCCATTTGCGCCGCCTCGATCAGTGCCTCGCTGCCAGCGGCGACCTCGATGCCGCTACCGGCCAGCGCAGCCTTGAGCGCCCCATAGCGGCTCTCATTGGCGATGACGGCGCGGCGGGCGCTGTGCGTGACGGCGATCGCGGCGAGCTTGTCGACATCATCCCCGGCCGTCACGGCCAGAACCTCGAACGCCTCCGGCTCGCGCGCAATGAGATCGAGCGTGGAGGTGCCAACCGACCCGGTCGCGCCGAAGACGGAAACGGTGCGCGGCGCGATCATCCCAGCATTCCTCCTGCGCTGGCCAGAGAAGCCAGAATGGCGGCCAGCAGCAGGCCATCCACCCGGTCGAACATGCCGCCATGGCCGGGAATGAGATTGCCGCTATCCTTTACGCCCGCTCGGCGCTTCATCCAGCTCTCGAAAAAATCGCCGACCTGGGCCACCACCGCGATGGCCGCGCCGAGCAGGGCGCTGACCAGCACGAAACCGGGTTGAAGGCTCACACTGGCGACAATCGCCACCAGCAGCGCGGAGGCCGCCATGCCGCCGCCCAGACCAGCCCAGGTCTTGGACGGACTGATGGCTGGCGCGATTTTCGGTCCACCGATGGTCCGCCCGGCGAAATAGGCGCCCACATCCGTCGCGATGACGACGCCGATCAGCAGCCAGCGCGTCGCCGCGCCGAGAGACAGCAGCGCTAGCGCCGCGCCGCCAATATAGATCAACCCGAAGAGCAGCCAGAGTATCCGGGCGAGCGTGCCATCGGGAAAGCGCCGAACGAGGCCGCGCCATTCCCAGAAGACGAGCGCGCTCACCAGCGCCACCAGCAGGATCAGCACCGCGCCATCGGCCCATAGCGCGAGCCCGGCGCCGACCAGCAGCACGATCGCCGAGCCGGTGCGAACCGCCAGATCGGAACGAGGCGCGCGTTCCGCCATCATCGGCCTCCATACCGGCGTTCACGGCAGGCGTAGCTTTCCACCGCCGCTGCCAGCGCCGCCTCGTCGAAGTCCGGCCACAGCGTCTCGGTGAAATATAGTTCGGCATAAGCCGCCTGCCAGAGCAGGAAGTTGGAGAGGCGCACTTCGCCAGACGTGCGGATCAACAGATCGAGCGGCGGCAGATCGGCGGTGTCGAGCTGTGCCGCGATCAGGTCCGGCGTGATCGCCTCTGGCGCCAGCGTGCCGGCCTGCACCTGCTGGGCAAGAGCGCGCATGGCGCGAGCCAGTTCGTCCTGCGACCCATAATTGAGCGCCACCACCAGCGTGGACGCAGTGTTTCCGGCGGTGCGCGCTACGGCCGCATCGACCATGGCCGCCGCTTCCGGCTCGAAGGCATGGTGATTGCCGATGATCTTCAGCCGGATGCCAGCCTCGTGCAGATCGTCCACTTCCGAGCGGAGAAACTGCTTCATCAGGCCGGTCAGGTCGGCAATTTCATCCTCGGGCCGCTTCCAGTTTTCAGACGAGAAGGCGTAGAGCGTCACGCATTCGATGCCGAGCTTGGATGCAGCCCGCAGGGTACGACGCACGGCCTCGGCGCCGGCGCGATGACCCGCGACGCGCGGCAAGCGGCGCGCCTTCGCCCAGCGGCCATTGCCATCCATGATGATCGCGACATGGCGCGGCACCGCCCTTTCCCCGCCGGTCTGGGCGGGGGTCGGCGCGGCCTTGCGCGTCATCCTGGACCTCAAAAGGCTCATAAATGGCCCTGGCCTCTCCCTCGGCAGTCGAAGGACGGATTATTTGCCAAGGATTTCCTTTTCCTTCGCCTGCGCTGCCGCATCGATATCCGCTATGGTCGAATCGGTGAGCTTCTGCACGTCGGCTTCGGCGCGCTTGCGCTCGTCCTCGCTGATTTCGCCCTTCTTCTCGTCAGTCTTCAGATTGTCCATGCCATCGCGGCGGACGTTGCGGGCGGCGACGCGCGCCTTCTCGGCATATTGGCCGGCCAGCTTGGCGAGTTCCTTGCGGCGCTCTTCGGTCAGGTCTGGAATCGGCAGGCGGACATTCTGCCCGTCGACAATCGGGTTGAGGCCAAGGCCCGCCGAGCGGATCGCCTTGTCCACCGGGCCGACATTGGACTTGTCCCACACCTGCACGGAGAGCAGGCGCGGTTCCGGCGCGGAGACGGTCGCGACCTGGTTAAGCGGCATCTTGGCGCCGTACACCTCTACGGTGATGGGATCGAGCAGGCCCACATTGGCCCGGCCCGTGCGCAGCCCGTTCAGATCGTGCTGGAGCGCGTCGACGGCGCCTGCCATGCGGCGCTCCAGATCAGCCTTGTCATATTTTGCCATCTTGCCTCTCCGATGAACCTAGCGACCGCTGTCGACCAGGGTCGAAACACCCTCGCCGCGCAGCACGCGGGCAAGGTTGCCCTGCTCGCGAATGTTGAACACGATGATGGGAATGGCGTTATCGCGGCACAGCGCCACGGCGCTGGCATCCATCACCTTGAGATTTTGTGTGAGCACCTGATCGTAACTCACGCGATCGAAACGCTTTGCGGAGTCGACGAGCTTGGGGTCGGCATCATAAACGCCATCGACCGACGTGCCCTTGTAGAGCGCGTCGCAGCTCATTTCGGCCGCCCGTAGCGCCGCGCCGCTATCCGTCGTGAAATAGGGATTGCCCGTGCCGGCGGCGAAGATCACCACCCGGCCCTTCTCCAGATGCCGCTGAGCGCGGCGACGGATATAGGGTTCGCAAACGCTGGCCATGGGGATAGCGGACTGCACGCGCGTCGCGACGCCCAGATGCTCCAGCGCATCCTGCATGGCGAGGGCGTTCATCACGGTCGCCAGCATGCCCATATAATCGGCATTGGCGCGGTCCATGCCCTGCGCTGCGCCAGCCATGCCGCGGAAGATGTTGCCGCCCCCGATCACCAGACAGATCTCGAAGCCGAATTCCTTGGCTTCCTTCACTTCCCCGGCCACGCGCGCGACAGTGCCCGGATCGATGCCGAAGCTCTGAGCCCCCATCGCGGCCTCGCCCGAGAGCTTGATGAGAATGCGCTTGGGGGCGGTCGTGGTCATGAATGCCTAACAAATTCCAGAGACGGGAGCGGCGCGGACCTTAGTAAGCCCGCGCCGCCATGCCAAGCACCGAGCGCGCCCGGTGCGTAATAAATGAAGGAAAGGATCAGGCGCCGACGGCGGCTGCGACTTCTGCCGCAAAATCCTTCTCTTCTTTCTCGATGCCTTCGCCGAGCTGGAAGCGCACATAGTCCTTGAGGACGATGGTCGTGCCGGCATCCTTCGCGGCCTTGGCCACGACGTCCGCGATCGGCGTCTTGTTGTCCATCACGAAGATCTGCGAGAGCAGCGCCTGCTCCTTGGCGAACTTCGCCACGGCGCCGTCGACCATCTTGGCGACGATGTCGGCGGGCTTGCCCGACTCGGCAGCCTTCTCCGCCGCGATCTTGCGCTCGCGGTCGAGGATTTCGGACGGAATGTCCTCAGCCTTGAGCGCGACCGGGAAAGCCGCCGCGATGTGCATGGCGATCTGCTTGCCGAGCGGGGCGAGCACGTCGGCACCGGCCGGGCTTTCCAGCGCGACGAGCACGCCGATCTTGCCGAGCGAGGGCGCCACGGCGTTGTGCATGTAATCGATGACCAGCCCCTGATCGACCGACACAGCCTTCACGCGACGCAGCTGCTGGTTTTCGCCGATGGTGGCGACATTGGTCACCAGCGCATCGTTGATCGTGCCACCGGCCGGGTGCGGCGCGGCCAGCAGGGCCTCGGCATCGCCGATGGCGTTCTTGAGCGCCACGTCGCCGGCCGTGCGGACAAAGCCCTGGAACTGATCGTTCTTGGCGACGAAGTCCGTCTCGCTGTTCACTTCGACGGCAACGCCGCGCGTGCCATCGACAGCCACGACCACCAGGCCCTCGGCTGCGGTGCGGCTCGACTTCTTCTGCGCGGCGGCAAGGCCCTTGGCGCGCAGCCAGTCGACTGCGGCTTCCACGTCACCATTGGTTTCGGCAAGCGCCTTCTTGCAGTCCATCATGCCAGCGCCCGAGCGCTCGCGCAGTTCCTTGACGGCGGCTGCGGTAATCTCTGCCATGTCTCTTGTTCCTCAAATCTCGAATTCAATATTGCCAGATGTCAGGCGGGCGCCAGGATCGTTCCCGATCCGGCGCCCTGCCCGCACATTTTTGCGTGCGTTTGACGGCGCCGATCAGACCTGCGCGAGCGCTTCCTCAGCCGGCGGCTCGTCCATGGCGCCAAGGTCCATGCCAGATGCCGCGGCGGCGTTCTGGTTGCCGCGGGTCGCAGCCTGGGCCAGAGCCTCGCAATAGAGGCGGATGGCGCGGCTGGCGTCGTCATTGGCCGGAACCGGGAAGGCGATGCCCGACGGATCGACGTTCGAGTCGAGAACCGCGACCACCGGAATACCCAGCGTGTTGGCTTCCTTGATCGCCAGCTCTTCCTTGTTGACGTCGATGACGAACATCACGTCCGGAATGCCGCCCATGTCGCGGATGCCGCCGAGCGACAACTCGAGCTTGTCGCGCTCGCGCGTCATCTGGAGCACTTCCTTCTTGGTGAGGCCGTGGGTGTCACCCGACAGCTTCTCCTCAAGCGTCTTGAGGCGCTTGATCGAGCCGGAAATGGTCTTCCAGTTGGTGAGCATGCCGCCCAGCCAGCGGTGATTGACGAAGTGCTGACCCGAACGACGGGCGGCCTCGGCAATCGGCTCCTGCGCCTGGCGCTTGGTGCCGACGAACAGCACCTTGCCGCCAGCGGCGACCGTCGCGGACACGAAGTCCAGCGCGCGGGCGAAGAGGGGAACGGTCTGCGAGAGATCGAGAATGTGGATGCCGTTCCGCTCGCCGAAGATGTACGGCTTCATGCGGGGATTCCAGCGGTGCGTCTGGTGGCCGAAGTGCGCGCCGGCCTCGATCAATTGGTGCAGGGTGACGACGGGTGCCGCCATAATATATCTCCTTCCGGTTGAGCCTCTGGGATTCAGTGACCGCGAAGCGGCACCGGTATGTGGCGAATCCCATGTGGGTTAGACGCGCGCCCTTAGACCAAGCCCGACAGGAGCACAAGCCTGCACATCCCGCTTGACAGGCGGCGAGAACAAGAACAAATAGAGAACATCAAGCCATGGCGATGCTGTGGACACAGGAAAGGGACGACGATGTTCTATATTCTGGGATATGCCTTGTTTGCGGTTGCGGCGACTTTGGCGGCGACGATCATGGTCCATGAACTGCGGCTGCGCCATGGCGCGATGATGCGCGCTCTGCGGACGCTGGATCTGGAAGGTTGGACGCCCGAGCGGGCCGGGCAGCGGCAGACGGCACAGCCCGTCGCCGCGACGGGCCTCAGCCTTGCGATAGCGATGCAGCCACGAGCCGCCGCTTAACCCGAGCGTAGCTGACCAGCCCGACCGGCAGCAGCGCGATGTACGCCAGCGACAGCAGTAGCAAAGCGTGCCACGGGGCAACCATCAGGCTCGCGGCGAAGATGCCGGCCAGCAGAATGGCGAACAGGCGCCAGGCCGGCGGCACGCGGAGCCCCTTCCAGCCCAGCGTCGGCAGGCTGGAGATCATCAGGAACGCCGAAATGACGATCCACGGGGCGACAAGCCGCCAGTCGCGGAACACGTCCAATCCGGTGATGAACCAGGCATAGAGCGGCAGCAGGGCGATGCCGGCGCCCGCCGGGGCAGGTACGCCAGTGAGAAATCCCGCAGCCTTGCGCGGCTGATCGATGACATCGAGGCTGGCATTGAAGCGCGCGAGGCGCAGCGCGCAACTGAGCGCCAGCACCAGCGCGACGATCCAGCCAAAGCGGGGCATGGACTGCAGCGACCAGAGATAGACGAGAAGCGCTGGCGAGACGCCGAAGGCAATCGCATCCGAGAGCGAATCGAGTTCCGCGCCGAAGCGGCTGTCCGCCCGCAGCAGGCGCGCGACACGTCCGTCGACCCCATCGAGCACGCCGGCAAAGATGATCGCCGCGACGGCAAGCTGCCATTCACCGGAAATGCCATAGCGAATGGCGGTGAGACCAAAGCAGAGCGCCATCGCCGTAATGGCGTTCGGTGCAACCTGACGCAGCGTGATGCCGCGGCTCATCCGGGCGATGGGACGCGGTCGCGCCATTATATCAAATCCGAAACAGGCGCGGGGCCGCCAATGGGCGCGCCAAGCGAGCGAGGCCTCATTGCAGCACAGCCGTGGCGGACTGGTTCTCGCCCAGATGCGCCAGGATCGTTTCGCCGGCGACGGTATGCGTGCCAAGCGCGACCTGCGGCGCCGTGCCGGCAGGGAGATAGACGTCCACGCGGCTGCCGAAGCGGATCAACCCGACGCGCTGGCCTGCCGCGACGATATCGCCGCGCTTGACGAAAGGAACGATCCGCCGCGCGACCAGCCCAGCGATCTGCGTGAAGCCCACCCGCACGCCATCGCTGCGCTCGACCAGAATGTGCTGGCGCTCATTGTCTTCGCTGGCCTTGTCCAGGTCCGCATTGACGAACTTGCCACTGATATAGACGACATCCTTGATGGTGCCGCTGATCGGGGTGCGATTGATGTGGACGTCGAACACGCTCATGAAGATAGAAACCCGTGTCATGGGTTCGGTTCCAAGCTTGTCTGGTCCGAGCATCTCCGGCGGGGGCGGAACGACCTGAATCAGGGTCACCAGGCCATCCGCCGGCGCGATGATCGCGCGCTCATCCTGCGGCACGGCGCGGATGGGATCACGGAAGAAGGCGAACACCCAAAGCGTCACGCCGACCATCAGCCAGGCCAGGATCGACCAGCCCATCAAGGCAAAAATGAGGGTAATCGCAGCGGCAATCGCCCCAAAGCGCCGCCCCTCCGGGTGAACCGATGGAAAACTCCACTTGACGCTTGTCCGTGAAGGCGCGACCGGCTGCGTGCCCGAAAATTCTGTTGTCATGGGCTCTGTTTAGGGTGAGCCGCCGCCCGGCACAATCCCCGCCGGCCCAAACAGGCCTGCCACGCGGCATAAATCGCCCGACATCAGCCTCTCATGCGTGGCTAGGGCAGTTGATCATCGCCGCGACCTTCCCTAGAGGCATGCTGAAAGGCCCTGCCGCGCGCGTTCGCGGCGGCCCCAGCGACATCGAACAGGGAACATGGCACGCATGAGCAAGATCAAGGTGAAAAATCCGATCGTCGAGATCGACGGCGATGAGATGACCCGGATCATCTGGGAATGGATCCGCGAGCGGCTCATCAAGCCTTATGTCGACGTCGACCTTCACTATTATGATCTCAGCGTCGAAGAGCGTGACCGCACCAACGACCAGATCACCATCGATTCCGCCGAGGCAATCAAAAAGTACGGCGTCGGCGTGAAGTGCGCCACGATCACGCCGGACGAGGCGCGCGTCGAGGAGTTCAAACTCAAACAGATGTGGAAGTCGCCGAACGGCACGATCCGCAACATTCTGGGCGGCGTCGTGTTCCGCGAGCCGATCGTCATCAAGAACGTGCCCCGCCTGGTGCCCGGTTGGACCGACCCGATCGTGATCGGCCGTCATGCCTTTGGCGATCAATATCGCGCCACCGACTTCCTCGTGCCCGGTCCCGGCAAGCTGCGTCTGGTGTTCGAAGGCGACGATGGCAAGGTGATCGACCGTGAAGTCTTCCAGTTCCCCGGCTCGGGCGTCGCCATGTCGATGTACAATCTCGACCAGTCGATCATCGATTTCGCCCGCGCATCCATGAACTATGCGCTCGACCGCAAGTGGCCGCTGTACCTCTCCACCAAGAATACGATCATCAAGGCCTATGACGGCCGTTTCAAGGATCTGTTCCAGGACGTTTTCGACCGTGAATTCAAGGACAAGTACGCGGCTGCTGGCATCGAATATCAGCACCGCCTGATCGACGACATGGTCGCGGCCGCACTCAAGTGGAGCGGCAAGTTCGTATGGGCGTGCAAGAATTATGACGGCGACGTCCAGTCGGACACCGTGGCGCAAGGCTTCGGTTCGCTCGGCCTGATGACCTCCGTCCTCATGTCGCCCGACGGCAAGACGGTCGAGGCCGAAGCCGCGCATGGCACCGTGACCCGTCACTATCGTCAGCACCAGCAGGGCAAGGCGACCTCGACCAACCCGATCGCCTCGATCTTCGCGTGGACCGGTGGCCTCAAGTTCCGCGGCAAGTTCGACGAGACGCCGGACGTCGTCCGCTTTGCCGAGACGCTGGAGCGCGTCTGCGTGCAGACGGTGGAAAATGGCGAAATGACCAAGGACCTCGCGATCCTCATCGGGCCGAATCAGGCCTGGATGACCACCGAGCAGTTCTTCGAGGCGATCCGCCGGAACCTCGAAGCTGAAATGAGCAACTGGTCCTAAGGACCTGAAGGGGGCGCTTCGATGGGGTCAACCACGCTCGAAGCGCCCTCCTCCCTCCCTGCGGTACGCCCGCACCCTGGCCTCCCGCCCACTCGCCCGAGCGGACTGATCCGATGATCCACGGCACGTTCGGCAGCCAGACCTTCAACGAGGCGCTGGTCATTCTCGGCGCGGCAGGCCTCGTGATCCCCGCCTTCGCGCGCTTCCGCATCAGCCCGATCATCGGCTTCATTCTCGTCGGCCTGCTGGTTGGCCCCTTCGGCCTCGGCCGGTTCGTCAGCGCTTATCCGGCGCTCGCCCATGTGACGATCTCGCGGGAATCGGCGATCACCGCCTTTGCCGAACTCGGCATCGTCATGCTGCTCTTCTCCATCGGCCTGGAACTGTCGTTCAAACGCCTGTGGTCGATGCGCAAATTCGTCTTCGGCATCGGTGCGGCGGAACTGCTCGGCAGCGCCACGCTGATCGGTGGCGGGATGCTGCTGCTGGGCAGCAGCCTGTATGCCGCCATCGGCCTGGGCCTCGCTCTCTCCCTCTCCTCGACGGCGCTGGTCATGCCGATTGCCGGCACCCATTCGGCGGTCGGCAAATCCGCGTTCGGCATGTTGCTCTTTGAGGATTTGGCGCTTGTGCCGATCGTCTTCGCGCTTGGTGCCATGGCGCCCAATGTCGCGGACGATGGCTGGGAAAATCTTGCTACCGTCCTGCTGACCGGCGGTCTCGCCGTCCTCGCCTTGCTGATCGGCGGGCGCTTCATGCTCCCCCGCCTCTTCGCACAGGCGGCGCGGGCCAAGCGACCCGAAGTCTTTCTGGCGGCAAGCCTGCTTGTGGTAATGGTCTCCAGCCTGCTCACCACCGCTGCCGGTCTCTCGCCCATCGTCGGCGCGCTGGTCGCGGGCATTCTGATCGCGGAAACCGACTATCACGGCCAGGTCGAGGGCATGACCGAGCCGTTCAAGGGCCTGGCACTGGGCGTCTTCCTGATCACCGTGGGCATGGCGATCGATCCGGTCGCCCTGGTCGCGCAATGGGATGGGTTGCTGCTCGCGATCACCGGCGTGGTTCTCGCGAAGGTGGCGGTGACCAGCCTGCTGCTGCTGCTTGCGGGCGCGCGGCGTGGGGTGGCGCTGGAAACCGGCATCCTGATGGGCAGCCCCTCGGAAACGACACTCATCGTGCTGGCGAGCGCCGTGACGGCCAATCTCATCAGCCCCGGCACGGCGGCGTTCTGGCAAATGGCCACCGCCATCGGCCTCACCCTCACCCCCATCCTCGCCAAATTCGGGCATCGCATGGCCCGGCGGGTCGAACGGGATGCGCTGGAGCCGGACAGCACCGACACTGACGACAATGCGCGCGCCGCCATCATCCTCGGCTTCGGCCGCGTTGGCCGCACCGTCGCGGATCTCCTGCGCGTGCATGAGGTGCCCTATGTGGCGGTGGAGAACGATATCGATATCGTCGCGCAGGCCCGGGCGGAGGGCTACACCGTCCAGTTCGGCGATGTGTCGCGCCCGGACACGCTCGATCGCCTGAGACTCGGGCGCGCGCAGGCGCTCATCATCACCATGGACGACCCGGTGCTGGCGATGCGCGTCACTAATCGCGTGCGGGGCTGGCTGGACGATCTGCCAATCATCGTGCGGGCGCGGGACACCACCCACGCCGCGCAACTCTATCGGGCCGGCGCAAGCGACGCGGTGCCGGAGACGCTGGAAAGCTCACTGCACCTGGCCGAGACCGCGCTGGTGGACCTCGGCCTGCCCATGGGGCCGGTAATCGCGTCCGTGCACCAAAAGCGCGAAGACCTGCAGAATGAGATCAAGGCGGCGGCGGAACTCGACGTCGCGCCGCGGCTGCGGAGCCGGCGGCTGGGGGAAGCGAACGGTCCTGCCTGAGCCCTACTCGCCGCTAGCGCGGCTCGTGCTCGGTTCCGCTGCCCGGGGTGATGAACAGCAGTTCCACCTCTCCGGCCGCATCCGCCGTGTGCCAGACATTGGCGGGGTTGATCGCATAGTCGCCGGCGGAGAGTGCAACATGGGTTTCCGTGCCATCGTCCGCGCGCTGCCGAAGCGTCACGGCGCCGGCGATGCAATAGACGATTTCTTCGCCGAGCGGATGCCGCTCCCACATCGACCAATTGCTGCTGAAACGATAGGCGCTGACCAGGCGGCCATCTGCGCCATCGCCGCCATGGCGGGCATCATAGGAGGCATACCATGCCGGATCGGAGGTCATGGCCGGCTGTGCCACGGCCTTGCCGCCCCGCGCGAGGTGTATGGGATAGGTAATGAGCGACTTCGGCGTCATGGATCGTCTCCCACACAGGAGCCGGCCGGACCGAGAGGTCTGCCCTCCCCCGTTCAGCGCCCCGTTAGCCCTGCGCGATGCGCGCCTTGATCGCCTCGATCGCCGCCGGTGCAGCCGAACCGTCCGGACCGCCACCCTGCGCCATATCCGGGCGACCGCCGCCACCCTGCCCGCCCAGCGCAGCCACGCCGAGACGAACCAGATCGACAGCGCTGAACGTGCCGGTCAGATCGTCGGTCACGCCGGCCGCGATGCTCGCGCGCCCGTCATTCACCGCGATGACGACGGCGATGCCGCTGGCAAGCCGGCCCTTGGCGTCATCCACCAGACCGCGCAGCCCCTTGGGGTCGAGCCCATCGAATTGCTGGGCGAGAACCTTGTAGCCATTGACGATCTCGGGCGCAGCCTCAGCCGAAGCGCCGCCGCCCGATGCGCCGGCCAGTGCGAGCGCCTTCTTGGCTTCGGCCAGCTCGCGCTCCAGCTTGCGGCTCTGTTCGGCCAGCGCGGCCACGCGGGCCGTTGCGTCCTCGGGCGTCGTCCGCAAGGTCGTGGCGATGGCGCGCAATTGCTCGTCGCGCTGCGTGAGCCACAGGCGCGCGGCCTCCCCGGTCAGCGCCTCGATCCGGCGGACACCGCTGGCAACCGCGCTTTCGCCCACGATCTTGAAGAGCGCGATGTCGCCCAGCGCGCGCACATGAGTGCCGCCGCACAGCTCGACCGAATAGGTGCCCTCGTCGCCCGTGCCCATGGAGAGCACGCGCACTTCGTCGCCATATTTCTCACCGAACAGAGCCATGGCGCCGGCAGCAATTGCGTCGTCCGGCGACATGAGGCGCGTGCTGACCTCGGCATTGCCGCGAATCTGCGCGTTCACATCGGCCTCGACCCGCGCGATCTGCGCCGGGGTGAGCGCCTCGGGATGCGAGAAGTCGAAGCGCAGCCGGTCTTCCGCGACGAGGCTGCCCTTCTGGGTCACATGCGGGCCGAGCGTCTTGCGGAGCGCGGCGTGCAACAGGTGCGTGGCGCTGTGATTGGCGCGCACGCGCGCGCGGCGGGCGGCATCGACCTCCATGTGGACGATATCGCCAATGGCGATTCGCCCGGCCTCGATGCTCGCCTGATGGGCGTGAAGACGGCCCAGGGGCTTGGCGGTGTCCGAGACGGTCGCAGACAGCCCATCTGACTTGCTGATCCGACCGGTATCGCCTGCCTGGCCGCCGCTCTCACCATAAAAGGGCGTCTGATTGGTGACGATGGTCACGCTCTCGCCGGCCTGCGCCTGCTCGACGCGAGCACCATCCCTGACCAGCGCGACGACGCGACCCTCACCGGCTTCGCTCAAATAGCCGGTGAACTCGGTCGAGCCCTCGCTCTCGGCAATATCGAACCAGACGTCTTCCGATGCCTTCTGGCCAGAGCCTTTCCAAGCGGCGCGCGCGGCGGCCTTTTGGGCAGCCATGGCCGCGTCGAAGCCGGAGCGGTCGACGGTGAGGCCCTGGGCGCGCAGCGCGTCTTCGGTCAGATCGTAAGGGAAGCCGTAGGTGTCATAGAGCTTGAACGCGGTGTCACCGGGCAGCGTCGCGCCTGTCGGCAGCCCGGCCACGGCTTCATCCAGCAGCTTGAGCCCCTTGTCGAGCGTCTGCCGGAAGCGGGTTTCCTCGCGCAGCAGCGTTTCCTCAATCAGCGGCTGGGCGCGGATCAATTCCGGGAAGGCCGCGCCCATTTCCGCGCTGAGACCGCCAACCAGGCGGTGCATCAGCGGCTCGGCGGCGCCCAGCAGATGCGCATGACGCATGGCGCGGCGCATGATCCGCCGCAGCACATAACCGCGCCCCTCATTGGCCGGCAGCACGCCATCGGCAATCAGGAAGCCCGCCGAACGCAAATGGTCGGCAATGACGCGGTGGCTGGCGGCCTGCTCGCCTTTTGCCGACGTCTTGGTCAGCGTGGCGGACAGATCGATCAGAGCCCGGAACTGGTCGGTATCGAAGACGCTATGCACGCCCTGAATGACCGTAGCCGCGCGTTCGAGGCCCATGCCGGTGTCGATGGAGGGACGTGGCAAATCGCCGACGATTTCGCCGCCCAGCTGCTCGAACTGCATGAAGACGAGATTCCAGATCTCGACGAACCGATCGCCATCTTCATCGGGCGAACCCGGAGGCCCACCGGGCACATCCGGACCATGATCGTAGAAGATCTCGGAACAGGGGCCGCATGGGCCATCATCGCCCATCGACCAGAAATTGTCTTTGGTCGCGATGCGGATGATGCGCTCGTCCGGAAGGCCGATCTTCTTCCAGTAACCGAAGGCCTCGTCATCGGTGTGATAGACCGTGACCAGCAGCCGGTCCTTGGGCAGGCCGAGTTCGCGCGTGACGAACGTCCACGCCAGCTCGATGGCGCGTTCCTTGAAATAATCGCCGAACGAGAAATTGCCGAGCATCTCGAAGAAGGTGAGGTGCCGCGCGGTGTAGCCGACATTATCGAGATCGTTGTGCTTGCCGCCCGCCCGCACGCACTTCTGCGAGGAGGTGGCCGTCTTGTAGGGACGACTCTCAAGTCCGGTGAACACATTCTTGAACGGCACCATGCCCGCGTTCACGAACATGAGCGTGGGATCGTTATTGGGCACGAGCGGCGCGGAAGGCACGATCTCATGACCATTGGCCCCGAAATAATCGAGGAACGCGCGGCGGATATCGTTGGTCGACGTCATGGACGAGCGATTAGGGGAAGCCGCAGCCGCCGACAAGCGGTGAGTGAACGGAAAATCGCGACCAAACTCCAATCGTCAGTCGCAAGCGCAGCTTCACGATCGCTCGAACTGCACAGCGCGCTACTCATGCGACGCCACCGCAGACGACGACCTGACCGTGCTTGTGCACGATCAGGCCGCCCGAAAAATCAATCCTCGCTTGCCTCGTCACTGTCCGGCCCGGTCATCATGCCCTCGGCCACAGCCTCGGTGCGCGCGCGGATGGTGCGCTCCAGCTTGTCCATCATTTCGGGATTTTCGCGCAGGAAGTTCTTGGCGTTCTCACGCCCCTGCCCGATCCGGACGGAATCATAGGAGAACCACGCACCCGACTTCTCGACCACGCCGGCCTTGACGCCCAGGTCCAGAATCTCGCCGACCTTGGAAATGCCTTCACCGTACATGATGTCGAACTCGACCTGCTTGAACGGCGGCGCGACCTTGTTCTTGACCACCTTCACGCGCGTGGCGTTGCCGACGATATCGTCACGATCCTTGATCTGGCCGGTCCGGCGAATGTCGAGACGAACAGAGGCGTAGAACTTCAGGGCATTGCCGCCCGTGGTCGTCTCCGGATTGCCGTACATCACGCCGATCTTCATGCGCAGCTGGTTGATGAAGATCACCATGCAGCGCGAGCGGCTGATCGAGCCGGTCAGCTTGCGCAGCGATTGCGACATGAGCCGCGCCTGCAGGCCGACATGGCTATCGCCCATCTCACCCTCGATCTCGGCGCGGGGCACCAGCGCGGCGACCGAATCGACCACCAGCACGTCGATGGCGTTGGAGCGCACCAGCGTATCGGTGATCTCCAGGGCCTGCTCGCCGGTATCCGGCTGCGAGACGATCAACTCATCGATGTTCACGCCCAGCTTGCGGGCATAGACTGGATCGAGCGCATGTTCGGCGTCGATAAACGCTGCCGTGCCGCCGGTCTTCTGCGCCTCGGCGATCACATGGAGCGCCAGCGTGGTCTTGCCCGAGCTTTCCGGGCCATAGACCTCGATCACGCGACCGCGCGGCAGGCCGCCGACGCCAAGCGCGATATCAAGGCCCAGACTGCCTGTGGAAATCGCCTCGACCTGCATCGCCTCCTTGGAGCCCAGCTTCATCGCCGAGCCCTTGCCGAAGGCGCGATCGATCTGCGCCAGTGCTGCTTCGAGTGCTTTCTGCCGTTCCATGGTTCCCACGTTCTTCTCGCCGTCGATAAGCTTCAAGCTCGCCGTCATGTGCCTGCTCCCCATGGAAGTCAAATCCTCGTGAACCGAAAGTCACAAGAGCCATGTATCCTATTTGTTCTTGCGGAACAAGAGGGGAACGAAATTTAAGAGCGCAGGTCAGGCGACCCGGCGCGGACCTTCCGCCGGGACCGGCACGACCGCAACCTTGGCAGCGGCGAGGGAAGCCCCCTCCTCCGCCGTCAGCAGTACCGGACCGCGCAAATCCGGCCGCTTGCGGGGCGCGATGCAGCGCGTTGCGGCGCTGAGCTTCTCGACCGGCACCTCCGGAGCTTCCGGCGCGGATGCGGCCTGGGCGCGGATGCTGAGGTCCGCCGACCAGAGCCGTCTGACGATCGCACCGGCGACGGCGAGCGCTGAGGGACGCAGCGCATTCACGTTCATACCGTTGGTGAACAGCGACACGATCAGCCGGTCGCGAATTTCCTCGGAATGAAAGTCGAACAGGATACCGATCCGGCGGGCAGAATAGCGCACCTCGCCGCGCAATATGCCGACGTCGGGCAGCACGATCTGCACCCTTTCACCCACCGCGAAGCCGCTCGGCGCATCGAGATGCAGGCCGATGCCCGAGATGGAGATATCCCCCCTCGAGGCGCTGAGCATCTGTCCGTTATCGCCGATCAGCGTCACCGTCTGGCGCAGGTCGAAGCGCTCCTCGCCGCGCACACGCGGCTTCTCCAGGCACATCATCGCCACCAGCAGCAGCATCACCATGTTGAACGCCAGCCAGAAGGCCACGACCGGCAGCAGGCCATCCTGCGTGACGATGCGATAATCGGGCAGCATGTTGATGGCGAGGCTGGCCAGACTCGCCGCCATGAGGGTGAGCGAGGCGAACAGCACATAATCGCCCGGCCCGCGCTTGCCGCCCTTGGAGCCGGAGCCCTTGGGCGTCACCTTGAAGGTCAGTCCCTTCGGCGCGATCAGCGTCTTGAGCGCAGCGGGCAGGATGCGGAACGTCTGGAAGACGGACAGGATCTGCGCCGCGAGCGGATAATAGCGGCCCGGCGCCAGCATGCTGATGCCACCCAGCAGCGCGACGATCATCGGCAGAAGGAAGAAGATAATGCCCGGCAGATCGACCCCGACCATCGGCGCCAGATTGAACAGAGCGAACAGGATCGGCGCGAGGATGGTGAAGACCGATTGCAGGCCCTGCGTCACCCAGGCAGAGGGAAGGAACAGCAGCCGATAGCGCAGCTTCAGCGTGCCCCCCAGCGGGCCATGGTTGAGATAGAGAATCTGGATCGCGCCCTGCGCCCAGCGCTGACGCTGGACGAAGAAGGCAGCGGTGCTTTCCGGCGCGAGGCCATAAGCCAGCGGTTCGTTGAGATAGCGCGTGATGTACCCCTTGCGCAGGCTCGCCAGGGTCAGCAGCATATCCTCGGTGATCGAGCCCTCGGGCAGGCCGCCGCCGATCTCGTCGAAGATCGCCCGGCGCGTCACCGAGTTGGAGCCGCAGCAGAAGGAGGCATCCCAGCCATCCCGGCCCGGCATGATCGCCTCGAAGAAGAAGCGCTGATCGTCCGGCATGGCCTGCTGCAGGCCAAGATTGGTCTGCATGGGATCGTGATTGTAGAAGCTGTGCGGGATCTGGACGATCCCGATCTTCTCATTCTCGAAAAAGCCCATGGTGCGGATGAGGAAATCGCGCTGGGGCACAAAATCGGCGTCGAACACGGCGACGAACGGCGCATTCGTCTGGGTGAGGCCATGGTTGATATTGCCGGCCTTGGCGCCCTTGTTGTCCGGCCGGGTGATATATCCGGCGCCCTTGGCGAGGCACATGTCCTGTACCCAGGGCCGCCGCCCGTCATCCAGTACCCAAACGCGCGCCTCCGGCCAATCCATCGCGAGACAGCCGAGAATCGTCTTCTCCAGCACCTCGCGCGGCTCATTATAGGTCGCGATGAACACGTCCACCGGCGGCAGAAGATCGGCATTCTCCGCCCATAAAGCTCTCAGCCGGGCTTCCCCCGCATCGGCTTCAGCCGAGCGGTCCGTCGGGCGCGAAAGAATCGCCAGAAGAATGCCGGCATCGAACAGCGCCAGCACCTCCACGATCAGGCAGGAGACCGGCCACCAAAGCTCGCTGAAGCTGCCGCTCCAGGGAATCGTATAGACAATCCGCCAGTGCAGATAATTGACGATGGCAGCCGCAATCGTCGCCACGATGCCGACACGCGACGGCCATAGCCCGCCGAATATGACGAAGGCGCCCAGCACCAGCGCCAGCGAGGCCCAGGGCGCCGTGAAAGCGACGTCGGTCATACGCCTTAGAGACTGCGGCTGAACCGCACCTCAGCCAGACGCCCGACATCGCATTTGCGCGCGGCGTCGGCCTTGGCCGGCACCTGCTCGGGCAGCGCAACATCGACGATGATCTCGCGCGCTTCCGGCAGGGAATAGGTCGAGGCGGCGAGCAGGCCTTCCTGTCGGCGACCGGCAGCGCCGGTGATCGCGATGACCCGGCCCTTCATCCACTCGCTCGCGCCGATCATCCGGATGTTCGCGGGCGAGCCAGCGTGGATCACCTCCGCCTTGCGCTCGGGCAAGGCCACCTGCACGAAGCGACGGCGGCAATCGACCAGATCGACAACCGGCTCGCCGGCACGAATGGAGGTACCGGAACTGGCGGTGGTCGCCCAGACCAGCGTGCCGGCTGGCGCCACATAATTGGCGCGAGCCTGCGCATCCTTCAACCGGAGCTGCGTTTGGGTATACTCGGCATTGGCGTCGGTGAGCATCTTTTCAATGGTCTGGCGCTGGAGCACCACGCGATCGGCCTGCTGCACGGCATAAGGCGCATCATTATAGCTGTCGCCCAGAAACACCCCGGCGCGCGCGGCGTTGCGGGCAATGCCGATGGACTGGATCTTGGCCCCAAGGCCGCTGCACTCGCTGTCCTTCGCGGCGAGCAAGGCGCTGGCCTTTTCCACGCCGGAGGCAGACATGAAGCCCTGCTCGGAGAGCTGGCGGGCGCGGGCGAGGCTCGCGCGAAGTTCTGTCCGCTCGGCCTGGCAACCGGACAAGGCAGCGCCAGCGGCAGATTGATCCTCGTAGAGGCGCGCCGTCGTGGCGTTGGAGAACACCGTGGCGCGGCGCCCGAGCCGGACCTCCTGCGCGGTCAGCTCGCCGAGCTGGCGCTTGGCGAGATCGATCTGCGCGAGGGCGATTTCGGCCCGGGCCTTGAGTTCCGCGACCTCGCCGGTGTCCTGCGAGAGATCGAGCAGATGCACGGGCGTCGGCTTCATGAAATACTGGCCATCGGCGGGCAGCGCCGCCACCGTCCCGTCCGCCGCAGCGGTCAGGCGGATGATCGGCGCGTTCACCGCCGCCTGCGTCGACACATCGTTGAACACATAAGGCGCAAAGCCAATGGCGCCCGTGCTCAGCAAGGCTACCGCCAGCGCAATGCGCGTGCTGCGCGCCCGCAGGATCGTTTCAACGCGACTCATGAATACCACCACCCCTGAAAGATACCGGGCGTCTGCCCGGCGCCCACCGAGCGGGACTAGCAGTGGCGTGGTTACGATATCGTTAGCCGAAGCACGGCTGGGCCGTGTTATGCGCGGGCGGTCGCATCATCCTGCAGATCGCCCTGGCGGGCGCTCGCCAGCACATCGCGCGCGGCCTCGGCGAGTTGGGAGACCGAGAAGGGCTTGGGCAGGAAAGCCACATTCTCGATGTCGATGGACTTGCGAAGCTGCTCCTCGGCATAGCCGGACATGAAAAGCACCGGGATGTCAGGATGGCTCTCCCGGACATGGCGGACCATCGTCGGGCCATCCATCCCCGGCATCACCACGTCGGAAATCAGCAGATCGATCCGCTCGGCTTCGGCAAGCCGCGCCAGTCCCTGCTCGCCATCCGAGGCGGTGACGACGGTGTAACCCTGCCGGGCCAGCGCACGCTCGGCCACGTTGCGCACCATGTCCTCATCCTCGACCAGCAGGATGGTGCCGGTGCCCCATGTCTCGCTGACCGCCGCCTTGCGCGGGGCCACGGGGGAAGACATGCCTTCCGAAGCGACCGCGTGCACCGGCAGATAGATGTTGAACGTGGTGCCCTGCCCCACGGTCGAATCGGAGAAGATGAACCCGTTGGACTGCTTGACGATGCCGTAGACGGTGGAGAGCCCAAGCCCGGTGCCCTTGCCGACAGACTTCGTGGTGAAGAAGGGCTCGAAAATCTTGCCCAGCACCTCGGGCGGGATGCCGGTGCCGGTGTCCGAGATGCTGAGGCCCGTATAGTCGCCGATGGGCATGATCTCGTTCTTCATCTCGCGCACATCGGCAGCGGAGACCGGGAAAGTGCGGACCGTCACCGTGCCGCCTTCCGGCATCGCATCGCGCGCGTTCACCACCAGATTGACGATGACCTGCTCGAGCTGGCCAGGGTCGGCGCGGACATGGCCGAGATTGCGGCCGTGGAAGACCTCCAGCCGGATATTCTCGCCGAGCAGCCGCTTGAGCAGGCTGGAGACCTCGGACACGACATCGGGCAATTGCAGCACTTGCGGGCGCAACGTCTGCTGGCGCGAGAAGGCGAGAAGCTGGCGCGTCAGCGAGGCAGCGCGGTTGGAGTTGGCCTTGACCTGCTGGATGTCGTCATAGTCGCTATCGCCGGGCGTGTGGCGCATCAACATCAGATCGCAATGGCCGATGATCGCAGTCAGGATATTATTGAAGTCGTGCGCCACGCCGCCGGCAAGCTGGCCGACCGCCTGCATCTTGGTCTGCTGGGCGACCTGACGCTTGAGGCGCGATTCCTCGCTATTGTCCTTGAGGCTCAGCAGCACCGCGGCCTCGCCCAGCCCCCTCACCCCGGCGAGGCTCAGAGACACGGGCTCGTCCGGCGCGCCGAGCAGGCCGACCTGCATGTCGCCGGACATTTGCGGGCCATTGGCAAAGCGCCGGATAGTGTCGGCAACGGCGGCGCGATCCTCCACCACCACGATATCGCCCGGATAGCTCGGCTTCTCGCCCGGCGGGATGCCCGCAGCGCGACCAAAGGCCTTGTTGAAGAACAAAAGCCGCCCTTCCCGGTCGGCCATGCCAAGGCCGAAGGGCAGCAGCGAGAGCAGGGCTTCGACATAAGCGAGGCTGGAAATGCCCTCCACCGCAGACACGCTCTCATCCACCATGACCAGCACGATCTGGCCGGAGGGATCATCCGGGCGCAGCGGCACTTGGATCATGCGGATGGGCACCGCCTGTTTTTCTTCCTGCGCGAAGAAGATGCGGCCCTCGGCGTCCACGCGCATATAGCCGGCGAAGTCGCGACCCTCGATGATGCTGTCCGCGCGGCCGGTCGCGCGCAGGATGAAGGCGGGATTGGCCGCACGGATGCGCCCTTCCCCACCGATCATCACGCACATCAAGCCGGAATCGGACAGGCGCTCGCCCGCCTCGCCAGCCATGATGCGGCCGAAATCATCGACAATGCTGGCCTGCTGGACACTCTCGAACCGCCAGAGCAGATAGTCATCCGCCCGCCCGGTGCGCGTGACCTGCAGATCGAGATGCAGGCTGCCGCGCAATATGCCACGCACGGTGATTTCGCCCTCGCGCCAGGCCGCCTGTCCGGCCTGCGCCACGCGGTTGAGATCGCTCGGGGAAATGTCGATCTCGGCCGGCGCGGGATAGCCACCGAACCAGTCGCCATAATGATCGTTGGCGCACACCATGCGGCCCGTCCGGTCGGTCAGGGCGATGGCGCAACCGGCTGCATTTGCCGCCGCGCGGATCAGCGTCCAGTCCGGGTCTGCAGGCGTAGCCGGCACGACCGGCGCGAGGCTGCGCTGCGTCACCCAGAGCAGCGCGGACACCGCGAGCACGGACGCCCCGAACACGGCGCCCACAGCGGGATCGCCGAACAGCCATAACAGCGGCGCGCCCGCCAGCAGCGCGACCAGAGCGACGAGCAGCAGCATGGGGAAGCGCGGTTGATTTGCCGTCAGATTGAGCAAATCGCCATTGCGCGCATTCGCTCCCCCATCGCTCACGAAATCTGCCCTCCCAACGGCAAAATCCCGTCGCCTCCGGTCTCAGCGCTTTCCGAGCGCCCCGCCTGACGCCCGCGCCATTTCCGTCCGATGCGGCTCTTCCACAGCCAGGAGGAAACGAAATAGCCGATTGCGGCCGAGACGACCGACACGACGAACAGGCCGAACAGCAGCACCGGCGCCGTCGAGGACAGCAGCCAAGCCGTCCATTCCGCCAGCCCCGCCTCCTGATGAATAAGCGCCATCACCTGGCTAACATCGCCGGAGCGCCCCAACATGGTTGCGCCGACATAATAGGATGCGGCGAGGATGAAGGGCGTCGTCGCGGGATTGGACAGGAAGGTCATCGCAGCGGCCAGCGGCACATTCGCGCGGAATGGCAGCGCCAGCAGCGCCGCGCCGGCAATCTGCAGCCCGGGGATCAGCAGGAAGATGCCGACGAGCAAGCCCAACGCCACGCCGCGCGGCACGGACCTGCGGGTGAAGCGCCACAGCTCGGGGGCCAGCACGCGATGCGCCACCGGCTTGACGAACCGGTTTTCCGCCAGGCTCTCCCGGCTGGGCATGGACGCGCGAAACGCCTTGATCAGCCGGCGCTTGGGCATCAGCCCCGCTCCCGCATGATGCGGCCCTGTTCGCGCTTCCAGTCGCGCTCCTTGGCGGTCTCGCGCTTGTCGCGGACGTTCTTGCCCTTGGCCAGCGCCAGCTCGACCTTCGCCTTGCCGCGCTCATTGAAATAGACGCTCAACGGCACCAGCGTCATGCCCTGCCGGGCGACGGCGCCGTGCAGCTTGGCGATCTCGCGCTCGCGCAGCAGGAGCTTGCGGGGGCGCTTGGGCTCATGATTGAAGCGGTTGCCGTGGCTGAACTCGGGGATGTTGCTGTTGATCAGCCATATCTCGTCATCCTTCACCTCGGCATAGCTCTCGGTGATGGAGCCATCGCCAAAGCGCAGCGATTTAACCTCGGTGCCGCGCAGCATGATGCCCGCTTCGTAAACGTCCTCAATCGCGTAATCGAAACGGGCGCGCCGGTTCTCGGCCACGGTCTTGACCTTGTTGAATGTCGCAGGGCGCGGGCGAGCCATTGGAATCTTTCTGTAATGAGCGCCAGATTTAGGCGATGTGACCAGCCTAAACCAGCCCCGCGATCTCTAGAGCGCGGTCTACCGTCGCACGCGAGGCACCTGATGGCCATGTTATCGGCAGCCGCAGCTCGCACGGCATCTCCGGTCGCACCCGCGAGAGCGCATATTTGATCGGGCCCGGTGAAGAATCGGTGAAGAGCGCATCGTGAAGCGGATAGAGCCGGTCCTGCAACGCCAGCGCATCCTTCCAGCGATCCTCAAGGCAGGCATTCTGGAAATCGGCGCACAGGCGCGGCGCGACATTGGCCGTCACCGAAATGCAGCCCCGGCCGCCCATGGCGTTGAACGCCAGCGCCGTCTCGTCATTGCCGGAAAGCTGGCACCAGTCCGCCCCGCAGGCGAGGCGCTGGGCGGTCACGCGGCCGATATTCCCGGTCGCATCCTTGAGGCCCACGATGCTCGGAAATTCCTCGACCAGCCGGTGCAGCACCGGCACGCCGATATCCACGATGGAGCGGCCCGGAATATTGTAGAGCACGATGGGCAGATCGCAGCGCGAGGCCAGATAGGCGAAATGCTGGTACAGCCCCTCCTGGCTCGGCTTGTTGTAATAGGGCGCGACGACAAGCGCGGCATCGGCACCGGCGGCCTGCGCGGCGAACATATGTTCCAGCGCGATCCGGGTATCGTTGGAGCCAGCGCCGGCAATCACCGGCACGCGCCCAGCCGCCTGCTCGACGCAGATCCGTACGACGCGATTATGCTCCTCGATGGTCATCGTGGCGCTCTCGCCGGTCGTTCCGCACGGCACGAGGGCGCTCGATCCCTCCTCGATTTGCCAGTCCACGAAGCTGCGGAATGCGTCCTCATCCAGCCTGTCATTACGGAACGGGGTGATCAGTGCCGGAATCGAGCCGGAAAACATATGAAAAAACTCCTTCAAAGCGCGCGCTCGGACAGGCATAGTGGGGCAAATGCACGCGCCCGTTCACCGTTCGATCATCGAGGCTCTGCCATAATGCTTCCCATGGGAAAAGACCTTCGCTTATCTGCTGTCGTTCTTGTTGCGGCCATGGCCTTGGCAGCGACCACTGCATCGTCTCAGCAAAGCACGCCGACCGTCACCTGGCAGGCCGTTCAGGAGCGCCTTGCCGCTGGCGCCAATGACGAAGCACGCACCCGCGATGCGATTGAAAACTGGCGCCGCATTGCCTCCAGCGACAGCCACGATTTCTCGGTCTACGCCAACTTCCTGCTCGCCAACCCCGGCTGGCCCGAGGAATCCAAGCTGCGCTCCTATGCCGAGCGCCGCGTGGATGCGGACATCAACGAGCCGTCGGTCATTCTCGCCTTCTTCGCAAAATATCCCGCACGCTCTGCGCAGGCCAAGGCCATCCATGCGCTGACGCTGGCGCGAATGGGCAAGCAGGGCGAAGCGCAAAAAATGGCGCGTGACGCCTGGGCCTCCGGCGCCATGGATGCCAAATGGGAGGACCGGCTGCGGATGCAGTTCGCATCCACCCTCACGCCAGAGGATCATTTGCAGCGCGCGGATTCAGCGTTGTGGCAACGTCGCCCCGAGATCGCCGAACGCCTGCTCGCCTCGGTGCCGGTGACCCGCCAGGCGGTTGTCGCCGCGCGGATCGCCTTCCAGCGCAAATCGCCCAATGCTGCGGCCCTCATGGGTCCGGCCGATCCCGTGGGGATGCTCGACGCCGGCTATCTGGCCGACAAGGCACGCTGGCTGACCGACAATGGCGACCTTGCTGCGGCGCGCAGCCTGCTCGGCAACCGCACGGCGCTGATGCAGCGCCCGACCGACCCGGAAAAATGGTATGAGGTGCTGCTGGCGCAGGCCCGCGCCGCGAACAATGACAATCAGTTCAGCACCGCCTTTGCCATTGCTTCCAAGGTCGATGATGCCTTCCCCCGTGGGACAGACATCAGTGCGCAATCGCTGGGCGTGCGCGATGATTATACCAGCCTCACATGGCTGGCGGGCATGATCGCGCTCAACAAGCTGAACCGCCCCGCCGACGCCGAAGCGATGTTCGACCGCTATGCCAATGGCGCCAAATCGGGCCAGACCAGCTCCAAGGGCCATTATTGGGCCGGACGCGCAGCGCTGGCTGCTGGCCGGCAGGCGCAGGCGACTGCGCATTTCGAGAAGGCCGGCAGCTATCCCGATCAATATTATGGCCAGCTCGCGCTCGAGCGTCTCAAACGCCGCGTCAATCCCGATGCGCTCGCCAGTGCCGTGCGCCCCAGCGCCAGCGAGCGGGCCGCATTCATGGCGCGACCGGTGGTGCGCGCCGCCAGCCTGCTCGGGCGCAACGGGCAGACCCGCGACCAGTCGCTGTTCATCCGCGCCATTGCCGACAATGCGCAGACGGACACGGAACTGGCGCTTGCCGGCGAACTGGCGCAAGTCCTGGGCCGCCCGGATCTCGGCGTCATGGCCGCACGCAGCGCCGGCCGCAACGGCCTGAGCGCCGCGCCCGACTACAGCTTCCCCCGCATGAACGTGCCGCTGAGCGATCGCTCCAACTGGACGATGATCCACGCAATCACCCGGCAGGAAAGCCAGTTCGACCGGGCCATCGTCTCCCACGCTAATGCGCATGGCCTGATGCAGCTGCTCCCCTCCACCGCGCGCGAAGTCGCGGGCAAGATCGGCATGAGCTTCAACCAAAGCTCGCTCTACGACCCGAACTATAACGTGCAGCTCGGCAGTGCCTATTTCCAGCAATTACTGCGCTACTACAACGGCAGCTACCCGCTCGCCATCGCCGCCTATAATGGCGGCATGGGCCGAGTGAACCGCTGGCTGCAATCCAACGGCGACCCGCGCCTGCCCGGCGTGGACATGGTCCAGTGGATCGAGGACATTCCCATTTTCGAAACGCGCAATTATGTGCAGCGCGTGCTGGAGAATGCCGTGATTTATGACATGCTGAGCCCCGTGCAGAGCACCGCCGACTTGGCGCCGCTCAGCCGGTTCCTGGGCAAGTCCTTGCCCGGCTGAGGCCCGCCCGCATCCAGCTAATCCGACCTTTCGACCCAGAACAGAATAGAGACCATGACTGAAAGTGAGACGAGTTCCGCGCCCGCATCGACGTCCATTTCCGGACCTGCCGACGCCGCCGAGACCGACGAGAAGCGCGGGACCAAGGCCTTCTGGGCCGGCGTCGGCATCGGATCGGCGGCGCTCGCTGCAGCCCTGATGTATGCCAGCAAGCGGCCGAAACGCCGGGGCAAATGAGCGCGCTGCCTCGGCCGAACTACATCACGCCGGGCGGTTTTGCCGCGCTGCGCGCCGAATATGACCAGCTTCTCGGGGAAGAACGGCCCAAGATCGTGGAGATCGTCAGCTGGGCCGCCGGCAATGGCGATCGCAGCGAGAATGGCGACTATCTCTATGGCCGCAAGCGGATGCGGGAGATCGACCGACGCCTGAAATGGCTGGCGCAGCGGATGAAGCTCGCCAAGATCGTCGAACCCGCGCAGCAGCCGGACAAGAGCCGCATCTTCTTCGGCGCGACGGTCACGCTCGCCGATGAGGAGGACAATCAGCGCAGTGTTACCATCGTCGGCAATGACGAGGCGGATGCCGGCGCCGCTCGGATCGGCTGGGATACGCCGCTGGCGCGCGCCCTGAGAGGAGCTGCCGTGGGCGACCTACGCCGCGTCGACCTGCCGGGCGGCAGCAAGGAATGGGAAATCCTCGCCATCAGCTATCCGCAATGATCGCGCGGACGGCCTTGCTGGGGATTGGGCTGCTGGCCGGCACGGCGTCGGGGGCATGGGCTGCAGATTGCCCGACGGGGCTCTTCATGGCCGATGCCGGGCCGGATGCAGCCTCGGCACTGGAAATCGACCCGGATGGTCGCTTCCGCTACATGTTCACCGCCGGCGCTGTGGACGAATCGGCAGCGGGGCGCTGGGAATGCAGGGATGACGGCACCTTGCGCCTCACCACCGAGCCGACCCCCAAGCCGGCAGCGTTCTCGCTCGCCGATGTAGCCAGCGACGGGAACGAGCCGTTCACCCTGCTGGTCACCTGGCCCAATGGAGTGGGCGTTCCCGCCGTCGATTTTGAGCTCACCCTCGACGATGGCGACACCATCGCCGACTATACCCAGAGCGACGGCTGGACCGGCGATTTAGGCAAACGCCGTCCGCGCTCGATTCAAGTCTCCGAAGTATTTTTCGGCACCAAATCCGAGGTGATCCCGCTGCCCGCGCAGGAGCATCTTCGCGTCCACATCATCCTGACCCCCAATGACATGGGCGTTGCCGCTTTCCGCGATACGCTGGTGACTCGCGAGGACGACAAGCTGGTTCTCCATTGGCGCGACGGCACGATGCGCTACGCCCCGGCCGCGCAGGACTGAGCGCCTCGCCATGATGGACATCCGCCCCGCCTCGGCCGCCGACTGGCCGGACATCTGGACCGTATTCGAGCCGGTCATCCGCGAGGGCGCGACCTTTCCCCTCGCCCGCGATCTGGATGAGGCGGGTGCCCACGCCTACTGGACCGCGCCGGACAAGCAGGTGTTCGTCGCGACATCCGACACCGGCATCGTCGGCAGCTACACCTTGCGCGCAAACTCGACCGGCCCGGCTGCCCATGTCGCCAATGCCGGATATATCGTCCGGGCCGACCAGCGTGGGAAAGGCATCGCGCAGGCGCTGTGCCGCCACTCGCTGCAGACGGCCCGCGCGCAGGGGTTCCGCGCAATGCAGTTTAACCTGGTGATTTCCACGAACATCCGCGCCGTGCGCCTATGGCAGCATATGGGATTTAGCATGGTCGGGGCGCTTCCCGGCGCGTTCCACCATCCGGTTCACGGTTATGTCGATGCGCTCGTGATGTACCGCAGCCTCATGGATCAGGCCTGAGCCGCTCACTCCTCCGGCTGATAGCCGAACGCCTCATGCGCCAGTTTCACGACGGCGGGGTCGGCGTCGGGCATCTCCATCGAGACATGCTTTTCCAGCCGGTCGGCGATGCAGGTAAGCGCCGCGATCCGCGCAGCCTTGCGGTCATTGCCATCGATCACCTGCCAGGGCGCCTGCTTGGTGTCGGTCTTGGCGAACATGTCCTTGATGGCATCGAGATAATCGGCCCGCTTGTCGCGATTGCGATAATCCTCCGTACCCGTCTTCCAGCGCTTGAAGGGATCGTCCAGCCGCTGGGCAAGCTGCTTGTCCTGCTCCTTCTGCGTGATGTGGACGAACAGCTTCACGATCGCGGTGCCGCTGTCGATCTGCTGGGCCTCGAACGCATTGATCTCGCCATAGCCGCGCTTCCACTCGGCTCTCGTGCAGAAGCCCTCCACCCGCTCGACCAGCACGCGCCCGTACCAGCTCCGGTCGAAGATCGCGATGTGCCTGTCTTCCGGCAGTTTCGTCCAGAAGCGCCAGAGGAAGTGGCGCCCCAGCTCCTCCGCTGTCGGCGCGCCGATGGGCCAGACCCGGAAATAGCGCGGATCGAGCAGCGACGTCATTCGTTTGATGATGCCGCCCTTGCCGGCGGCATCCCACCCTTCCAGCATCACCACGCTGCGGCGCTTGTGGATGATGTGGGCGACCTGGATCTTCTCCAGCCGCTTCTGGAGCTTGATCAAGGCCTTGTCGAAGTCGCCGTCGAAATCGGCGCCTTTTTCGTAATCGGAGAGCTTGATGGTCATGGCCGCACCCTATCGTGCGGCCAGCCATTGTCGAGAGTTCAGCTCTTTGGCGCTCAGCTCTTTTGCGGCTCGACGACGCGGATGTGCAACTCGCGCAGTTGCTTGAGTTCCGCATGGGAGGGCGCGCCCATGAGCAGATCCTCGGCGCGCTGGTTCATCGGGAACAGCGTGATCTCGCGCAAATTCACCGCGCCGCAGAGCAGCATCACGATGCGGTCCACGCCAGCGGCCATGCCACCGTGCGGCGGCGCGCCATATTGGAAAGCACGGTAGAGGCCGCCGAAGCGATCCTCCACATCCTGCTTGCTCAGGCCCACCTTCTCGAAGGCCTTGACCATCAGCTCGGGCGACTGGTTGCGGATCGAGCCGGACGCGATCTCGAAGCCGTTGCACACCATGTCATACTGGAAGGCCTTGATCGACAGCGGATCGGGCCCGTCCAGCGCCTCCATCCCGCCCTGCGGCATGGAGAAGGGGTTGTGCGCGAAGTCGAGGCTCTTGGAGTCCTCGTCATATTCGTAGAACGGGAAGTCCACGATCCAGCACAGGTCGAAGCGGTCCTTGTCGATCAGGTCAAGCTGCTCGCCTGTGCGGATGCGGGCAAGACCAGCGAGCTTGGCGGCCTGCGCCTCCTTGCCGGCAGCGAAGAACACGCCATCATTGGGACCAAGGCCGAGCGCTTCGATCAGCTTGGCGGTGGCCTCCGGGCCGTGATTCTTTGCGATGGGACCACCAGGCTCGCCATCCTTGATGTTGATATAGCCAAGGCCTGAGAAACCTTCCGAGCGCGACCAGTTGTTCATCTCATCGAAGAACTTGCGGCTGCCAGCGCCAGCACCCGGCGCCGGAATGGCGCGGATGACGCCGCCGCTCTCGACGATGCTCGCGAAGATGCCAAAGCCCGAGCCGACGAAGTGATCGGTCACATCGGTGATGATGATCGGGTTGCGCAGGTCCGGCTTGTCGCTGCCATATTTGAGCATGGCCTCGGCATAGGGGATGCGCGGGAAGCTGCCGGCCGGGGTCACCGGCTTGCCATCGGCAAAGGTCTCGAAGACCTGCGCGATCACCGGCTCCATGGTGTTCCACACATCTTCCTGCGTTACGAAGCTCATTTCCAGATCGAGCTGGTAGAACTCGCCCGGCAGGCGGTCGGCGCGCGGGTCTTCATCGCGGAAGCAGGGGGCGATCTGGAAATAGCGATCGAAGCCGGCGACCATCAGCAACTGCTTATACTGCTGCGGCGCCTGCGGCAGCGCGTAGAACTTGCCGGCATGAATGCGGCTGGGCACGAGGAAGTCGCGCGCGCCTTCCGGCGAAGACGCCGTGAGGATGGGGGTCGAATATTCGGTAAAGCCCGCACCTTCCATGCGGCGGCGCATATCCGAGATGATCTTTGTGCGCTTGACGATGTTGGCGTGCAACGTCTCGCGGCGCAGATCGAGGAAGCGATAGCGCAGGCGGATATCCTCGGGATATTCCTGCTCACCCGCGACCGGGAGCGGAAGCTCCTGCGCGGCGGAGAGTACGACGGCCTCTGCCGCCCGCACCTCGACCTCGCCGGTCGGCAGGTTCGGGTTCACGGCTTCCTTGGCGCGCGCCACCACCGTGCCGGTGATGGTGACGACGCTCTCGGCCTTCAGGCTCTCGATCACGTCGAACACCGGGCCGCTGACCTCAGTGACGATCTGCACCATGCCATAATGGTCGCGCAGATCGATGAACACCAGATCGCCATGATCGCGCTTGCGGTGGACCCAGCCGGACAGCCGAACAGTCTCGCCGGCATTGGCGGCGCGGAGCTCCCCGCAGGTGTGCGTGCGATAGGCGTGCATGGTCTAACGGCCTTTTATTTTCACGCGCCTCATTGCGAGGGCGCCAATTGGATGACAAAGACGACTTGTGGGGGATATGGTGATACGCTCAAGCGTGCCGCCGGCCCCCAATCCGAGGACCGGCCAATAATAAGATCACCTGCCATATGCAAATCCATCCATTGATCACTGACAGCTCTTCCCTCGCCGCGCTGTGCGAGCGGTTGTCCAAGGCCGACTTTGTCGCCGTGGATACCGAGTTCATGCGCGAGAACACCTATTGGCCGGAGCTGTGCCTTTTCCAGATCTCCGATGGGAAGGAAGCCGCGGCGATCGACCCCAAGGCGCCCGGGCTGGACATGGGGCCACTGCTCGACCTGCTGGTGACCAATGAGGATGTGCTCAAGGTCTTCCATGCCGGCGGGCAGGATATCGAGATCGTCTTCAACCTCACCGGCAAGACGCCGCACCCGCTGTTCGACACGCAGATCGCCAGCATGGCGCTGAGCCAGGGCGAGCAGATCGGCTACAGCAATCTGGTCGATAGCTGGCTGGGCATCCATCTCGACAAGGGCGCGCGGTTCACCGACTGGGCGCGCCGTCCGCTGGACAAACGGCAGATCGATTATGCGATCGGCGACGTTACCCATCTCGCCGCGATATTCCCGATGATGCTGGAGGAACTGCGCAAGACGGGGCGCGGCGTGTGGCTCAATCAGGAAATGGAGCGGCTCGCCGATCCCGGTAATTATGAGGTCAATCCGGCCGAGGCGTGGAAGCGCGTGCGCATTTCCAGCCGCAAGGCCGATGTTCTCGGGCGCCTGAAGGCGCTCGCCGCATGGCGCGAGACCGAGGCCAAGGACAAGAACCTGCCGCGCGGGCGCATCGTCAAGGACGAGACGCTGGCCGACATCGCCTCCCATCCGCCGCGCAAGCAGGAGGATCTGGGCAAGGTGCGCGGGCTTTCGGCAAGCTGGAAGGGCAATGACATCGGCGCGCGGCTGATGGCTGCAGTAGAAGATGCCGGCCCCCTCCCCCGCGACGAAATGCCCGAGCGCGATCCCGGTCGGCCCGGCCTCGGCAAGGAAGGCGCGCTGGTCGCCGATCTGCTCAAGCTGCTGCTCAAGATCCGCTCGCGCGAGATCAACGTTGCCTCGCGCCTGCTCGCCCGCGCCGACGATCTGGAGATGCTGGCAGCCGGCGTGCGGACCAACCTGCCGATTCTGGAAGGCTGGCGGTTCGAGCAATTCGGCCGCGACGCGCTGGATCTGGTGGAAGGCCGCATGGCCTTCGCGGTGCGCGACGGCAAGCTGCTGATGACCCGCACGGAAAAGCTGGCCGAGCCCAACGACTGATCGCCTGCCGGATGACCGGTGGACGCCCGCATGCTAGGCTGGCCTTTTGAGGAAAGGCCCGGCACCATGCGCATGATCGCTCCCCTTCTCGCTCTTGCCCCGCTGACGGCCTGCGCTACCGCCACGACCAGCGTGGGCGAACCGCCACTGGCCGGCAACGGCGCCTGTTCGGCGGAAGGCCTGCAAAGCGCCATCGGCCAGCGCGCAACCGCGACTCTGGGCGCCGACCTCCTCGCCAAATCCGGCGCCCGCACCCTACGCTGGGGCCCGCCTCGCTCGGCCATGACGATGGACTATCGCGAGGACCGGCTGAACATCAGCTATGATAATGCGATGATGATCGAGCGGGTGAATTGCGGGTGACGGGGGGCTGGGCTGCGCCGGCAATTCAGGGGTACGACACTGTACAGCCGTCCCGATAGGCGACTTTCCGGACGTTCGGCTTACCGGCGATCGCGGGTCACCGTTAGAGCGTCGTCTATCTCCCAAGCGTCGCTTTGGCGGATCATCCGCGCCACGGTGTGAGCGTCTCTGCTCCAATACCGAACTACGAACGCGCAGTTGATAGTGGTTGGACTTCCCGGAACATCGTTAGGTAACGCGTCACCGCACAACACGTCGGCTATTCGCTTTATGCGTTCCGAGTGGATCAGAACGACGCCGCTCGGATCGTCTTGTGCCGCTTGGTTGGAGGCGGCTTGGACGACCGCGCCGTCACGGTTACGAACTGCGGCCAATATTTGTTCATCGGTCGGACAGAGCGTCGGCGCAGCGCAGCGGCTCACATTGGCCATGATCAATAGAGCAATCAACTGCGCGTCCTTCTGAGCGCTTAAGACATTACTAGCATGAATGGCAGCTAACCACCCCAAGACAACCCATTAAATCCTTCAAAAATACTCTGAGCGGCCGATCCGTCGGCTCTGGAATTTGCCCGCAGCCAAGTCACGCATCGAGCAGATAGCCCATGCCCATGGCCTGGCCGAGCTGGCGCAGGCGGCGGTCGATGGATTCGCCGGCAAGTGCCGCATGTTCCGGGTCGAGGCGCAGGATGACCGTGCCGTCGCGCACGTCGAGCGAGGAGCCGTCCAGCGGGCCTTCCGCGCCGCCGGAGAGGCGCTGGCACAGGCGGATGGCAAGGCCCCACTGGATCGCGCGGCGCAGCAGCGGCTCGGGAGCAAGGCCTGCGAGCAGCGCGGGTATGCTGGTGCCGCCGCCAAAATTCGCGTGCAGCGCCTGCCCCAGCGCGGCGCGCTCGGCGGCATCCACGCCGACCCAATTGCCCTGCAAGGCGAATTCCATGCCGCGCTCGGCGCGAAACTCGGGATTGGCGCGCCAGCCGACATCCGCCAGCAGACAGGCCGCAAAGCGGATGCGCGCCCATTCCGGCGGATCATCGTGGAACAACGGCGCGATCCAGCCACTGATCGTATCGCCATGGCCGACAAAGCGCCCCTGCGCCTCACCCTCGATGCGGGCGGCGACCAGGAGCGGGTCCTGATTCGCCATATCGCGCGGCAAGCTCCCGTAGAGCAGCCCTTCCCGCAGCCCGAAGGCCGAAACGGTGAGATGGGCGGAGCGCAGCCGCTCCACCACCGCGCACAACAGATGCGCTGCATCCGGCAGGGTCGGGAAGCGCGCGCTGGAGACGCCGACTGCCTTGAGATCCGCCTTCTGCGCGCTTTCCAGCCATTTGAGCAGCTCGGCCGGGCGATCCGGCGTCATTCCGTAATGATGCAGGATCGGCAGCGAATAATTGGTGAGGTGCATGTCCAGTCGCGCCAGCGCGCGCCAGCTGCCGCCGATCAGATAGAAGGGCAGGCCCTGCTCGATGTCGCCAAGGCCCTGCGCTTTGAGCAGCCCATCGAGATGCTGGACCAGCCCCTTGCGTCCCCGCGCGCGGACGTCACCGATCCGAAAAATGCCGAGCGGCAGGGAAACGGGCATCTCCACGCCCTCGGGCCGCACGCGCACCAGTTCGAGACTGCCGCCGCCCAGATCGCCCATGATCCCGTCCGCACGCGGCATGCCGGAGAGCAGCCCGTGCGCAGAGGCCAGCCCCTCCTCCTGACCGCTCAGCACGCGCACCTCAAGGCCGATCTCCGCCGCACGGTCGATGAAGGTATCGCGGTTGGACGCATCGCGCACGGCGGCGGTGGCGACGCAGGTGATCTGGTCCACCTCCATCTCCACGCACAGCCGGGCAAAGCGCTCCAGCGCCATCAGCCCGCGCTCCATCGCCGCCGCGCCGATCCGCCCGGATGTGCCGATCTCCGCGCCCAGGCCCGCCAGCACCTTCTCGTTGAACAGCACGAAGGGAATGCGCCGTGGCCCGTCATAAACGACGAGGCGGACGCTGTTGGAGCCAATGTCAATGATCGCCGTCCGGCGGAAATGCGGGCCGTTGAGCGTCGCCTTCATCGAGCGGCGCGTCGTGCGATCGAGCAGGGTCATGGCCGCACCTCTGTCCTCAGCCACGCTCGGAGAGCGAGAGCTTGGGCACCGCGCGGGCGGAGCGCCGCGAGGCACCGCGACCGGAGAGGGACGGATTGGTCATGAAATAATGATGCAGGTTGAACGGCTTCTTCCCCGGCTTGAGGCGTGTGTAGCTGCCATCGCTGCCCAGTGCCCAGCTCTGCTCATCATCGAGCAGATTGGCCACCAGCACCTGATCGAGCACCTGATCATGGACGGTCGGGTTCTCAATCGGCAGCATATATTCAACCCGCCGGTCGAAATTGCGTGGCATCCAGTCCGCCGAACTGATGAACAGCCTGGCGCTATTGTTGGGCAGGGACTTGCCATTGCCGAAGGCCCAGATGCGACTGTGTTCCAGGAACCGCCCGATCACCGACTTGACCGAGATATTCTCCGACATGCCCGGCACGCCGGGCCGCAGGCAGCAGATGCCGCGCACGATCAGTTCCACCTTCACGCCCGCATTACTGGCGCCATAAAGCTGCTCGATGATCGCGGGGTCTACCAGGCTGTTCATCTTAGCCCAGATCGTCGCAGGGCGGCCAGCGCGGGCATGCTCGATTTCCGCTTCGATCAGCGCCGCGAGCTTGTCGCGCATGTGCAGCGGCGAGAGGGTAATCATCTCCATATGCTGCGGCTCGACATAGCCGGTGATGTAATTGAACACGGCGGCGGCATCGCGCCCGGCCCGGGGATCAGCGGTGAAAAAGGATAGGTCCGTATAGATGCGCGCGGTGATCGGGTGGTAATTGCCGGTGCCGAAATGGCAGTAGGTGCGAAAGCCGTTCCCCTCGCGCCGCACGACCATCGAAATTTTGGCGTGGGTCTTCCAGTCAATAAAGCCATAGACGACCTGCACGCCGGCGCGCTCCAGTTGCGCGGCCCAGAGCAGGTTCTGCTCCTCATCGAACCGCGCCTTCAGCTCGACGACGGCGGTGACGGACTTGCCTGCCTCGGCCGCATCAATGAGGGCACGGATGATCGCGCTCTGCTTGCCGGCACGGTAGAGCGTCTGCTTGATCGCCACTACATCGGGATCGTCCGCCGCCTGCTTGAGGAAGGCGATGACGACATCAAAGCTCTCATAAGGGTGGTGGACGACGATGTCCTTCGCGCGAATCGCGGCGAAGCAATCGCCGCCATATTCGCGGATGCGCTCGGGGAAGCGCGGGGCGTAGGCCGGGAATTTGAGATCCGGCCGATCTTCCTCGACCACCTCGGCCAGATCGGCGATACCCATGAAGCCATCGATATCCACGACCATGGCCTCATGGCCCTGCATCATCGTCTGCAGCTTGGTTTCGACCGGTTCGGCCACGCCGCTCTCGATTTCCACGCGGATGATCCGGCCGCGCCGGCGCTGCTTGATGGCGCTTCGATAATAGCGGACGAGGTCCTCGGCCTCTTCCTCGATCTCGATGTCGCTATCGCGCAGGATGCGGAACAGGCCGCTGTCCCGCACGATGAAGCCGGGGAAGAGCAAGGCCGAATAGCGCCGTACCAGCGCCTCAATGGCGATGTAGCGCGCGTTCTTGCCCGGCACGCGGATGAAGCGCGGCAGCGTGGCCGGCAGAATCACCAGCTCCTGTACCACCTCCTTGTCCGATTCGCGCAACAGGTCGAAGAACAGGCTGAGGCCCTTATTGGGAATGAACGGAAACGGGTGGGCGGGATCGAGCGCCTGGGGCGTGAGGATCGGGAAGATCTGCTCGAGGAAATGCTGGCGCATCCAGCTGTCCGCGCGGGCATCCACCGGTTCGGGACCGATCACGCTGATATGCGCGCTGCGGAGCGCGGCATGAAGATCATGCCAGACGACCTGCTGGGCGGACATGAGCGCCTCGGCCCGGTCGCCGATCGCCTCCAACTGCTGGGCCGGGGTCAGCCCATCGACCGAGCGCATTTCGACGCCCTGGAGCTGCTGGCCCTTGAGACCGGCCACCCGGACCATGAAAAACTCATCGAGGTTGCTGCCGGAGATGGAGAGAAAGCGCAGCCGCTCCAGCAGCGGATGCGCCGGATTGCAGGCTTCCTCCAGTACGCGCTGATTGAAATTGAGCCAGGACAGCTCCCGGTTGAAGTAGCGCGCCCCGTTTGCGGCGCCCGCGCCCGTGATCGAAGAAGTGGGATCGGCTTCAGACACGGTCAATGGGTCCCCTCATGCGGTGCGGTCTCATCCGCTCCGTCTAGCAGCGCATTGTTACGGAGCGCTTGCCGCGCCAACGCAACCGAGAGTTTCTGCCCCCGCGCCAGCGACAGCGCGTTCAGCTCGGCCACGACGCCTTCGATCGCGGCATAACAGCGCGCGGTGCGGCGGGCGAGAAAATCCGGGAGGTCCGGAGCGAAGGCCGAGCCTGCCCGCTCCAGTCCATGGACGATCAGCGCTGCGGTAACCGCTTCGTCCGGCGGGAGAATACGCGCGACGGCGGCGGTCGCGAGGCGCGTGCGCAGATCGGGCAATGCAATCGTCCATGTCGGCGGCGCCTCGCTGGCGACCATCAACAGCGGCCGGCCCGAATCGCGTGCCTCGTTCCAGAGGTGGAATAGGTGGGTCTCATCGGCGCGGTCGGCATCATCGACCAGCACGCCGCCGCTTTCGCGCAGAAACACCTCCGCGATGAGCGAACGACCGGACCGGGATGGGCCGACGAGCAATGTGCAGGGCGAGGGCCAGCGCTGCCAGTCGCGTATCAGCGCGAGCGCGTCGGTATTGGCAGCGTGGACCAGCAGACTTTCCGCTCCGCCATGCCGCGACCAGCCGATGGGCAGCGGCAACTGGGTCATTGCCCGCCCCCGCCTCCGCCGGCTGGTGGACTCGCGCTCCGACGGGCGATCCGCAGCGTGTTGCCAGATACGGCGACCGAATATCCCCGTCCTTCAAGCTGCGCGCGCAATTGCTCGATCGTGCCGCTGAAGCCGACCTGCATGACAGACGTGCCGCCGAGTGCCAAGCTTGAGGTCGAGGCCGCGCTGACCCCCGGAATACCCCGCAGCATCGCCTGCGCTTCCCCGACCGAGGCCGTGGTAGGCGTCTCGATCTGAACGCTGAACGAGGCGGCACCGGGCGTATCGGCCGGCAGGACACCGAGGATCGCCTCCAGCCCAACCGCATTCTCGATCTCGACCGCGTTGACCGGCTCCTCGATGACCAGCGAGGGGTCGAGCCGCAAGGTGCCGTCCGCCAGCGCGCCGGCGTAAAGCTGGTCGATCCGGGCGACGGCATCGCTCATCATCTTGGGCAGGTCGGCGGGCGTGGCAGCGCGCAGGGTGAAATCCCCGATGAAATTATTGTCCGGCCCATAGCGCGCGCTGAAATGGCCGGTAATCGGCCCGCCGGGAAAGCTGCGCTCGATCCGCGCGATAGGCATGATCACATCCGCCGCACCATAAAGATCGAGAAGGATACGCCACCAGTTGCGCCCGCGCCGGCCAGTCTGACCGGGATTGAGCAGCAGCGAATCCGGGCCATCGCCAGCGGTGCGCACATAATCGATCGGGCTGTCGGAAATGCGGAATTCCGCCCACGCCTTCTGCCAGGGCGTCACCCGCTCGAACGTCATCGGCGTGCCCGAATCCCAGAGAACCGGGATCACCAGCAGCGGCGGCGAGCGGCGAATCTGCCCGGAAACGCCAAGCGCCTGCCCGGCCCTAGCTCGATCGAACATCACCGAGAGCGTAGCGATATAGCGATTGGGACCGATTTGCTCCTGCTGCACCTCAATGCCGGACACCAGCCCATCCAGCACGCTGTCCCCAAGCGCAGGGCCATTGCCGCCATGCGTCCGCTTCCACAGCGATTGCCAGGCGAGGCGCTGGGCCAACCGCCACCCGGTCGCCCGCGCCGCATCGGCATTGGGCCCGGCGACATCGACGCGAATATCCTTCACCTCGAAATCGCCCTGCGAGGCCAGCGGCGCAATGCCCCGCTCACCCTCGATCTGCGCGACCAGCACAGCCGCAAAGGCCGCCAGAACCAGCGCGAACACGAAGTGAATGGGGCGCAAGGATGGCAGAGAGAGCGTCACGGCGCCCTTTTGGCGGCATTGTTCTGGAAAACCAAGCCCGATTTGGTAAGGGCGGGCCATGGACTCCAAGCACAACCAGCCCGAGGGCTACACCTATGCGCAGGCCGGCGTGGATATCGCTGCCGGAAATGCGCTCGTTCGCGCCATTGCTCCGCTCGCCCGCGCGACGCGGCGACCGGGGGCCGATGCCGATCTGGGCGGATTCGGCGGCTTCTTCGACCTGAAGGCGGCGGGCTTTACCGATCCGCTGCTCGTTGCGGCGAATGACGGCGTCGGCACCAAGTTGAAGCTCGCCATCGATAGCGGCAAGCATGACACGGTGGGCATCGATCTGGTGGCCATGTGCGCCAACGACCTCATCGTGCAGGGCGCAGAGCCGCTCTTCTTCCTCGATTATTTCGCGACCGGCCGCCTCGACAATGGCGTGGCCGAGCGGGTGATCGCGGGCATCGCCGAGGGCTGCAAGCAGGCCGGCTGCGCGCTGATCGGCGGCGAGACGGCGGAAATGCCTGGCATGTATGCCGATGGCGATTATGACCTCGCCGGTTTCTGCGTCGGCGCGGTCGAGCGCAACGAAGTGCTGACCGCCGACAAGGTAGCCGAGGGCGACGTGATTCTGGGCCTCGCCTCCTCGGGCGTCCACTCCAACGGCTATTCGCTGGTGCGACGCCTGGCGGCGGACAAGGGCTGGAAGCTGGACCGCCCTGCCCTGTTCGATCAGGAAGTGCTGCTCATCGATGCGCTGATGGCCCCGACCCGGATCTATGTGAAGCCGCTGCTGCCGCTGGTCCGCAAGGGCCTCGTCCATGCGATGGCGCATATCACCGGTGGCGGCCTGCTGGAGAATATCCCGCGGATTCTGCCGGCTGGCCTGCACGCGCATATCGATGCGGACCTTTGGGCGCAGTCGCGGCTGATGGCGTTCCTGCAAGCACAGGGCAATATCGAGCCGGGCGAGATGGCGCGCACATTCAATTGCGGGATCGGCATGGCCGTCGTCGTGGCGCCCGCCGATGTGGACGCGGTGAGTGCGGCGTTGCGTGAGGCGGGCGAGACCGTCCACCGCATCGGCGAGATTCGCGATGGCGAGAAGGGCTGCACCGTGCGCGGATCGCAAGAGACGTGGTGCGCCATGGCAGACTGGAACGCGGTCCATCTAGGGTAATAAGCCCGAACGGATTGGGGGAACTGACGTGTCCAAGGCCAAAGTCGCGGTAATGCTCTCCGGCACGGGGACGACGATGACGTCGCTCCTCTATGCCTCGCGCCTGCCGGACTGCCCCTATGAGATCGTGCTCGTCGCCTCCAACAAGCCGGAAGCGCGCGGGCTGACTGTCGCGGCGGCCGAGGGCGTGGCCACCTTTGCCCACAGCCACAAGGGCATGAGCCGCGAGGCCCATGAGGCGATCATGCTCGACGCGCTGCGGGCATCGGGCGCGGATTATGTCGCGCTGTGCGGCTATATGCGCATCCTCACCGCCGATTTCGTGGGCCAATGGGCGGGGCGGATGCTCAACACCCATCCGTCCCTGCTGCCCAAGTTCAAGGGGCTCGACACGCACCAGCGGGCCATCGACGCCGGCGATAGCCATGGCGGCTGTACCGTCCACCTCGTCACACCGGCGCTGGATGACGGCCCGGTGCTGGGGCAAATCCCGGTCGCGATCCTGCCCGAGGACACTGCCGACACGCTCGCCCAGCGCGTGCTTTATGCCGAATATCAGCTCTATCCCCGAATGCTCGCCAGCTATGTGGGGCGCGAGATGGACCCGGACTGGCTCATCGACCGCGTCGGCCAACTGGCCCTCGCCTTGCCGGAGACACATGCCCGCGACTCGCATGGGGCGGCGGGTTGGCGCGTGGGCAGCGAAACGTCGGGCAAGTTCTTCGCTTATGTCTCGGTGCGCCACCATGGCGAGGATGCGGTGGCGCTACTGGTCAAGACCTCCGGCGCTGACGAAATGGCCGCGCTGATCGAGGCCGACCCCGACATCTATTATCGCCCGGCTTACTACGGCGCGAGCGGCTGGATCGCGATCCGCCTCGACCGCCCGGGCGTCGACTGGGAGCATGTGCGCGGCTGGCTGGAAAAGAGCTGGCGGGCCGTGGCGCCCAAGCGGCTGGCAAAAATGCTCGAGATTGCGGACCAGTTTTAGCGCGGGAGCGCTGGCGGTCCCGACGTCCCAGCATTCCTTTCCGTCATTCCCGCGCACGCGGGAATCTAGCTTGAACCTCGCGTCACCGCGCAGGGGTAGTATGGATTCCCGCGTGCGCGGGAATGACCGAGAAAAAGGATCGAGGTCTTCGCATAACCGTCGACGTTTCCTCTCCGCAGCCGAAGTCCAGACATCCTCGCGCCAATTGATTGATGCCTCAAATAGGGATAGGGGGTATCCCTATGTCGCATCTCCTCGAAATCAATCCGCAGTTGCTCGCCCGCGTCCGGCGGATCGGGGGGCAGGTCAACGCCATCGAGCGCGCGCTCGAATCGGACAAAAGCTGTACCGATATCCTGCATCTGGTGGCGGCCGTGCGGGGCGCGGTGAACGGGCTGCTCGATGAAATCATTGCCGAGCATCTGGAGGCGCATGTCGCGCGGCCGGGGCTGAGCGATGCTGAACGCCAGATAGGGGCGGACGAACTGCTGGCGGTCATCCGCCGCTACGCGAAGTAGGGAACGGTGATGCGGACACTCGATATTGACGGCCTGACGCCGAGCCACGACTTCCTCGGCGCCTCGCATGACCAAAATGCCCGGCGGACCTATTGGGTCATCCTGCTAACCGTCGTGACGATGGTGGGCGAGATCATCGCTGGCTATTGGACCGGATCGATGGCGCTGCTGGCGGATGGCTTCCACATGGCGACCCATGCCGGCGCGCTGTCCATCGCCGCATTCGCTTATGGCTATGCGCGCAAACATGCGCAGGACCCCGCCTACAGCTTCGGGACCGGCAAGGTCGGCGATCTGGCAGGCTTCGCTTCCGCCATGGCGCTGGGTCTCGTCGCGCTGGCGATTGCCAGCGAGTCGGCGGTGCGCCTGTTCGAACCGACGAGAGTCGCCTTCGGCGAGGCCACCTTCGTGGCGGTGATCGGCCTGCTTGTGAACATCGCCAGCGCCCTGGTGCTGATGGGCGGTGCGCATGGGCATGATCATGGCCATGGACATGATCATGCCCATGCGCATCATCATCACGCCGCCCATGACCATGGCGCGCATGACCATGGGCATAGCCACGGCCATGACAATAATCTGCGCTCAGCCTATTTCCACGTGCTGGCGGATGCGCTGACCTCTGTCCTCGCCATCGGCGCCCTGCTGGCCGGGCGCTATCTCGATTGGGTATGGATGGACCCGCTGATGGGCATCGTCGGCGCGCTGGTCATCGCCCGCTGGGCCTGGAGCCTGATGCGCGACACTTCGACCATGCTGCTCGACCGCAGCGACGAGGCGCTGGCCGGCAAGGTGCGGGCGGTGGTCGAGGAGCAAGGCGATGCGCGCGTGGCCGATCTTCACGTCTGGCGCGTTGGTCCGCAGGCACATGCCGCGATCGTCAGCGTCATCGCGCAACCGGAGGTCAGCAGCGACACGATTCGCGGCCGCATGGCCGGACGCTGCACGCTCGCGCATCTCACGATTGAAGTGCGCTAGCCGTCCCCTCGGTCGGGACGGCCCGAGACCTTAGCGGAAATTGTCGGCGTAAGCCTGAATCTTCAACGTCTTGGGTGGCGTTCTCACGACGTGATAGGCGATGCCATAGCGCTCGGCATAAGCACGGGCGGCGTCCTCGTCGGGGAAGCTCAGCTTGACCTGCTCCTGCGTGTCGCCAGAGCCGGCCCAGCCCATCAGCGGATCGGGCTTCTTGGCTTCTGCCGGGGCGAACTCCAGCATCCAGGTGCCGGTGCGCGCCCGACCGGACTGCATGGCGTTCTTGGGTATCTGGTAGATCCGGGCGGACATCGGTGCTTTCCCCATCGTGCATATGCCCAACATGTGAGCGCTTTCGCCGTCGCGCAAAGCGGGTGGCCCTGTCAAGATGATTGGAGGACTGAGGCGACCTGTTCGTGTCGAGCGAAGTCGAGACACGCGCGCACCGCTCTGCCGTGTCTCGACTTCGCTCGACACGAACGGAAGGTCATCCGGAACAGGATCACCGACGGGCATCAGCCTTCTTGGTCCGCAGCGTAGCGCTGGCCGCGGCGGGATCATCCGGCCACGGATGCCGCGGGTAGCGCCCGCGCATCTCTTTGGCGACGTCCGCCCAGCTGCCTTTCCAGAAGGCCGGCAGATCCCGCGTCGTCTGGATAGGGCGGCCTGCGGGCGAGGTCAGGGACAGCACCAGCGGGATGCGCTCGCGCCCGATGACCGGATGTTCCGACAGTCCAAAGAGCGCCTGCACCCGCAATTCGACGGTCGGGCCGGCTGGCGCCTCATAGTCGATGGCGTGGGTGCTGCCGGCCGGGCTACGGAACTCGGCCGGCGCCAGCGCCTCGATCCGCTGCGTGGCATTCCATCCCAGGCGCTGGGTTAGCAGGCCATGCAGCGCGCCACCGTCGATCGCGGAAAAGCGCCGGGCATTGGCGGGGAGCAGCATCTCCAGCCAGTCCTCCGCATCAGCGAGCAGCGCCGCATCGCCGATCTCATCGCCCACGCCCGCAAAGGCAGCCCGTGTCCGCAACGCCTGCGCCGCCTTGCCCCAGGGCAGCAGCCCCAGCCCCTCGCTGCGCAGCGCCTGTGCGAGCGCCGCAATGATGGCGGCCCGTTCGGGTGCGTCATCCGGCCCGCTGGTGAGACGGATTGCGCCCAGATGCCGCTCGCGCAATGCCTCAACGCCGGCCAGATCCTTGCGCCAGCGCACCGTGCGACGGTCCATGACGCGATGCCCGGCAGCGATCATCACATCCTCCTCCTGCACGGCCAATGCGGAGAGGATGCGTGCCCCGGCGGCGCTGCCCTGAATATCGCCCACCGCCAGCCAGTCTGCACGTGCCAGCGGATCGGCGGGATCGAGCCGGAAGCCGCGCCCGCCCGCGCTGATCCAATGTTCGCCACTGGCATCCCGTCGCCGGGCGATGCGGTCCGGGAAAGCCCGCATCATGCAGCGGGCAAGCGCGGCATCGTCGATAATGCCTCGCGACGACCCGGACGCGACTAACCCCAACCAGCGGCGGGCAAGGCCACGCGCCGCTTCGGCCCGCTGCCCCCGCTCGCGCTGCCAGAGCGCATGACGCCGGGCGAGGTCAGCCGATGGCCCGCCCAGCCCGCGCTCGGTGAGCAGCACCGCCACGTCAGCCGCCGCAGCGCCCTCCCCCGCCTCAGCCGAGGCGATGAGCATATGCGCGAGGCGTGGCTCCAGCGGCAGATCGGCGACCGCGCGGCCATGCGGCGTCGCCCGCCCCTCCCCATCCAGCGCGCCCAGCGCCTCGAGCCGGCGCCGCGCCTCTGCTACGGCCGCCGCCGGTGGCGGATCGAGCCAGCGCAGCATGGTCGGGTCGGTCACGCCCCACACCGCGCAATCGAGCAGCAGGCCGGTCAGGTCGTTTTCCAGAATTTCGGGCGGATCGAACGGCGGCAGCCCGGCGGTCGCCGCTGCTTCCCACAAGCGGTAGGCCACGCCCGGCGCCTGACGACCCGCGCGGCCGGCGCGCTGGGTCACTGCGGCCTGACTGGCGCGTTCCGTCACCAGGCGCGTGACGCCGGCGGCGAGATCGTGCCGGGGCCGACGGGCGAGCCCTGAATCGACCACGATGCGCACGCCGTCGATGGTGAGGCTGGTCTCGGCGATGCTGGTCGCCAATATCAGCTTGCGCGTGCCTGCCGCCGCCGGCCGCAGGGCCGCGCGCTGCGCTGCCGGGTCGAGCGAGCCATGCAGGCGATGGAGGGCGATGCTCTCGGACAGCCCCATCAGCCGCTCGGCCGTGCGCTCGATCTCGCCGACACCGGGGAGGAAGGCCAGAACATCGCCCTGCGACTCTTCGGCCAGCGCGCGACGGATCGCCGCCGCCATGCCATCCTCGATGCGCTGCTCTGCCGCGCGGCCAATATGCCGCAGATCGATGGGGAAAGATCGGCCCGCGCTCTCGATCACGGGGGCCGGCTTGTCCTCCACCGCCATGAGCGTGGCGAAGCGCGCACCATCAAGCGTGGCGGACATGGCGAGCAGGCGCAAATCCTCGCGCAGGCCGGATTGCGCATCAAGCGCGAGGGCCAGCCCGAAATCGCCTTCCAGGCTGCGCTCATGAACTTCATCGAACAGCACGGCGGCGACGCCGGTCAACTCTGGATCGGCCTGAATGCGGCGCCGGAAGATCCCTTCGGTCACGACGAGGATGCGGGTGCGGGCGGACTGGCGGCTCTCAAGTCGGGTGGCATAGCCGATGGTGTCGCCGGGCTTCTCACCAGCCAGATCCGCCATGCGCTCGGCAGCAGCGCGCGCGGCAAGCCGGCGCGGCGAGAGCAGCCAGATCTGCCCGCCCGCCACCCACGGCTCGCCCAGCAAAGCGGGCGCAACGCTGGTCGTCTTGCCCGCGCCGGGCGGCGCCACGAGCACGGCGTTCGGTCCCGCGCGCAAGGCGGCGAGCAGGTCGGGCAGAACCTCATGGATGGGGAGCGCAGCGGTCACGTCATTCGCTTATGCGCCGACGCCGGCAAAGCCAAGCTGGCGGCGTAAGGGATAAGAGCAAAGCCTGACCGCCGCAGCGTCATCCGAGGATGGCGAACATGGTTAATGCTTAACCACCGCCATGGGAGCAATCTGCTCCTGCGATTGCACCGGTGCGGCAAGAGTTCCGTGCACTTGTTCACTTAAGTCATGGAACTCTCTACCTTTTGCCGCAACGCCCGAACGCTCCGCCTCTTTACCGCGAAGAGGTATTGCTCTGTTAACCGTTCGAACCCATCCATGGTCTCGCTGAGGCGCAAGGCTTCGTAAAAATAGAAAGCTCGTCTGGCCCGGTTGGGGCCTTTTGGGGGTCGTCCAAGTGCATGATCATATTGTGTCCGCCTCTTTGGCGGAACCGCACGGCGGGCTGCTGTCCGTGCGCCGTATACCGTCTGCCTGCGGCCAGCGGCTGCGCACCATCGATGTCCGGCTGGCTGATCGGCCCGACCTGCGCGAGCAGGCGCATGATCTCCTGAACCGCATGTATGGATCGCGCGGTTATGGAATGGCGCATCTGCTTCCCGACAATGGCGATCACCAGGCCGTCTTCACGGCAGCGCTGGAAGATGCCGTAATCGCCACGCTCACCCTGACGGTGGACTCACCAGCCGGCCTTTCGACCGATCAGACGTTCCGCATGGAACTGGATGCCTTGCGCGAGGCGCCCGGTGCCCGCCTGTGCGAGCTCACCAAGTTCGCGGTCGATCCCATGACCAAGTCCCCCTCCGTCCTCGCGGGGCTTTTTCATGTCATCTTCATTTACGGTATGCAGCGCTTCGATTGCACGGATCTGGTGATCGAGGTGCATCCACGCCATGTGCGCTATTATGAGGCCATGCTCGGTTTCGATCGGCTTGGCCCGCCGAAGATGGATGAGTCCGTCTCCTGGTGGCCCAAGGATACGCCGGTACAGCTCATGCGCCTCAAGGTCTGCGATGTCGCCGACCAGATCAATCGCTTTGCCGGCCGCGCCGACAAGATCGGCCGCTCGCTCTACCCCTATTTCTTCTCGCGCGATGAGGAGCAGGACGTCGCACGGCGCGTCGCGCGCTTGTGGGACAGGGATGCGGGTTGCGCAGAACCCCGCAGCCGCAATGGCATGAGCGGCACATTCTGGCGCAGCGCCGCCTGAACAGGATCGTTTGCTCTCATCGCATAAAAAATGGGGATCAACGGCTGCACCCCGTTGATCCCCATTCTTTATCGAGGCCGTCCCGTGGGAGACGGCCAGGATGATCAGGCGAACTGGACCCGTGCGCTAGTGCGACGTGCGCGGCGCATCGTGTAGCCAAGGCTGCCGAAGCCGAGCAGCATCAGTGCCCAGGTGGCCGGCTCCGGAACCGGCGCGCTCACCGGCGACGGCGTGAAGGTCAGGTTGCCGCCGTAGGAGCCCAGACCGGCGGACGTGCCGCTGATCACCAGCTCGTTCAGCATGCCGGCCATGATCGGGAAGCCCGAAATTCCAGCCGATTCAACGTCGGTGCCCTGGCCGAAGATCGGGACGTCCTTGCCGTTGATCGTGACAGTCAGCAGGTCGATGTTGGTCGACAGGCCCGACAGCGTCGTGATGATGCCGCCGCTGCCGACGCCATCAACGTCAACGATGAAGCGGTAAATGTCGGTGAAGATGCCCGAACCGATGTCGGTGCGGCCAATGGTGGCCGAAACGGCTTCGGTGATGGGGGGGATGGTGTCGCCAGACGTGGTGAACTCGTCATCGCCAGGCGTGAACGTGCAGTTCATGGCAACGCAGGTGGCGGCGTTGGCCGCACCCGGCGCAAATGCTGCCGCAGTGGCCAGTGCGGCCAAAGATACCAGTTTCCTCATGGATAGCTCCTTTGTTTGTTCGGTTTTTGAGCTGGCTCATCATGCTTCTCCCACACCGCCTGAAAGGCGAACATTCCGAGTAGATAATGAGGCGACCGCTCGAGCAGAGAAATACTGGTCGGTTAACGGATTATCAACGGATTCCTCATATTTTATTGCTGTATTTCAGATACTTAATCCGGCCAACCAATTTGCCGGGTTCCCAAAGTTCCCAACCGTTAACCGCAGATTTACCACGCTATGGCGGGCAGTGCGGTCGCTTCATCGCAACGCAGCATCGTTCCCGTGCAGTGCAAAATTATTTGGGTCGTGGCCGATATACCCCGTGTCCCGAAAATGGACGGGAAGGCACTGGCGAGAAGAGGGGAAGTGGCGGACTGCCGCACCGACAAGCCCCGATTCGAGACCGGCTAGGCGAGGCGGCCGCCCCGCCCAATCGGGCAGCGCGGCGCGTCATCTCGCTATGGTTGTCGGTGCAACGTGGAAGGCGCTGGCGCCCGCTGAAAAGCCGGATCAGTAAGCCCGCGCGATCGCGAATTCGACGGCTTCGACCAGCGCAGACTTGGCGGCACCCTTGCCGTACATGCCGATGGCGTCGATGGCGCGCTGGCCATAATGGCGCGCCCGCGCCATGGTGTCGTCGATCGCGCCGGTTTCGCGCAGCAAATGCTGGGCATGGGCGAGATCGGCATTGTCGCCATGGAGGCCGGACATCGCTTCTTTCCAGAATTTGCGATCCGCCTCGCCGCCGCGCGCATAAGCCAGGATTACCGGCAGCGTGATCTTGCCATCGCGGAAGTCATCGCCGGTATCCTTGCCCATCGTCGCGCCGTCCGAGACATAGTCGATCGCATCGTCGACGAGCTGGAAGGCAATCCCGAGATTGCGACCATAGGCATCCAGGGCCAATTCCTCCGCCTCCGGGCGCTCCGCGACCACGGCGGCGATCCGGCAGGCTGCTGCGAACAGGGCTGCGGTCTTGGCACCGATGATGTCGAGATACTGGTCCTCGTCGGTCTCCACACGACGCTGGGCGGTCAGCTGATTGACCTCCCCCTCGGCGATCACCGCAGATGCGTTGGAAAGGATCTTGAGAACCTTGAGGCTGCCATCCTCGACCATCAGCTCGAAGGACCGGCTGAACAGGAAATCGCCGACCAGAACCGAGGCATTGTTGCCCCAGATCATGTTGGCGGTCTGCTTGCCGCGGCGCATGGCGCTGCCGTCCACCACATCATCGTGCAGCAGCGTGGCGGTATGGATAAACTCCACCGTCGCCGCCAGCTTGTGGTGCCGAGTGCCGGCATAATCGAGCAGCCGGGCGCAGGCGAGCGTGAGCATGGGGCGCAGCCGCTTGCCACCGCCGGCGATGAGGTGCCCGGCCAGCTCCGGGATCAGCGGAATGCGCGACTGCATTCGGGCGAGGATGACTTCGTTGACGCGGTTCATATCCTCCGCAACGAGGCTCAGCATCGGCTGGAGGGATGGCGCGCCCTGGCGGGGCAGGTGGTGGATTGTGGCGCTCATGCGCGGTGCTCTGACCAGATGACCGCGCTTTGGCAAGCAAATTGGCTTGCCTTGTGCGCCCGGAGCGGCAAGTGATGCGCCGTTGCGGGCGCTGCCCGGCCCCTCATCAGCCTGGTTCGCCCCAGCGAGATCAGGCCACAGGAACAATGCCCCAGAGGCTCAGGGAGACGACCCGGAATGGACGAAACGCTCAGGCGCTACCGCGAAAGCATCGACAATATCGACGCGGCGCTGGTCTTCATGCTGGCGGAGCGCTTCAAGATCACCAAGGCGGTCGGGGAGCACAAGGCCCAGTCCGCCCTGCCCCCGGCCGACCCGGATCGCGAGGCCCGGCAGATCGAACGGCTGCGCACTTTGGCTATCGACGCCAATCTCGACCCGGATTTCACCGAGAAATTCCTGCGTTTCATCATCGATGAAGTGATCCGGCATCACGAACAGATGCGCGCCGACGAAGCGGATGCCGCTGGCGCCTGAGGTGCCCGAGGGTAACGCCGCCAGATTGTTCCCGCTGCGTTAACCAGGTAACAACCTGCGCCGGGCCATGATGGGCCATGGGGCAAAGCCAGCGCCAAATCCTTTACGCCTTCATCCGCCATGCCGGCCTGCCGGTACTGGCGGGCCTGGGCTATTTCGTGATTTCCTACGCGACCATATCGCTCAAGACCACGAATGGCATGGTCGCGCCCGTCTGGATCGCCAACGCCTTCCTGCTGGCCCTCGTGCTCGCCCGGCCCGCGCGGCAGGCCCCTGCCCTCATCATGGCGGGCATGGTCGCCAACGTGCTGTCTGGCCTGCCGGCTGGCAATAATCTCCAGACGGCTATGGTCTACGGGCTCGCCAATGGGCTGGAAATCGCCGTCGCGGCGGCCGGGCTCAAGCTGCACAGGAATGGCGCCCACGCCTTTTCGGACCCCGAGGCTCTCCCTCATGTGCTGATCTGGGCCGGGCTGGTCGGTCCGGCTTGCGGCGCATTTCTGGGCGGAATCGGCGCCTGGGCCAACAATGCCCATCCGCTCAGCGAAGCCTATGCGCGCTGGTTCCTCGCGGATGCTCTGGGTCTGTTGATCTTCACGCCGGTCTTCCTTGCCATGTTCAACGGCGAGATGAAACGCAGCCTCGCCATCCAGACCCGGCAACGCAGGCTGGAAGTCGCGGCGCTGCTCGCCCTCACCGCCGGCGCGGCTGGCGTCGCCTTCTTCTCGACGGAATCATCGCATCTGCTGCTCGTCGTTCCGCCCATGCTGCTCGTTCTGCTGCGTAGTGGGTGGATGGCGACGAAGATCGCCCTCGCCATCGTCACCGTCATCGGCGGCGCAGCGATGATGGGCGGCTATGGCTCGCCCGTGATGCACAGCCATCATGCGGCCCATCACCTCTACGGCATCCAGATGTTCATCGCCCTGCTCATCGTGGTGCAGGTGCCGATCTCGGCCATGCTCGCCAGCCGCCAGGCGACGATCGAGCGAATGCGCCAGAACGAACAGTCGCTGAACCTGCTCGCCTCAGCCTCTCCGGTGCTGCTGCTGGCCTTCAACCTCGAAGGCGTCTGCACACGGGTCGTGGGCACGCGCGAGCTGCTGCTCGACCGCCCGTTCGACGCGCTCGTCGGCGCAGGGCTCTCCGACATTTCGGAGGAAGGCCAATATGATCTGACCCGCGCGCATAGCGCGGCGCTTGAGGATGTGAGCACCAGCCAGATTGCCGAGTTTCGCACCCTCAAGCTGCGTGACGCCTGGATGGAAGCCACATTCCGCGCCCACTTCGATGAGCGCGGCCGGTGCATCGGGACGATCGCCACTGTGCAGGACATCACGCAGCGCAAGAAGCAGGAGCTGTGGCTCTCCCGCACCGCCACAACGGACAGCCTGACCGGTCTGCTCAACCGCGCCGGCTTCCATCAGCGGCTGGAGCAGGCGCTGGTGAAGGCGACACCGGGCACCCTCAGCCTCGCCGTGATCGACATCGACCGATTCAAGCTGATCAATGACAATAGCGGCCACCAGATGGGCGATACCGTGCTGCGGGAAATCGCATGTCGCATCTCGAGCCAGGTCCGGGCGAGCGACGCGGTCGGGCGCATGGGTGGCGACGAGTTTGTGGTGCTCCTCGCCACCTCGAATTGGGATCGTGTGCAGGAAATCTGCGGCCGGATCGTCTCCGCGGTCAGCAGCGAGCCCATTGCCCTACCCTCGGGCAACTGCCTGCGGGCTGCGATCAGTTGCGGCGTCGTGCGCTACCGGCAGGGGCAAAGCGCCGAGGATTTCATCCATGAGGCGGACATCGCGCTCTACCAGGCCAAGCGCGGCGGCCGCAATCGGGTGGTCGCCGCCTGATCTGCGAGGTCGGCCGCGAACTGGCGACATTTTGTGACATTTGAGCCTTCCCACGACAAAGTCTCGCGACAAGTCCCCGCTATATCATGGTCATGGCGCTACCCCCCGGCGCCGGCAGACCAGGATTTCAAGTCTATGAAACGTCTCACCGCAATCGCGCTCTCTAGCGTCGGCCTGCTGTCCATCGGGACCATGGCAATCGCTCAATCGGCACCGCAGCCGCCCCAGCGCGGCGAAGCCCGGGCGCCGATGGATCGCGCCTCCCTCGAAACGCGCCTCGCGACCATGTTCGATGCCGCCGACACGAATCGGGACGGCGTGCTCTCGGTTGAGGAGCGCAAGGCCCATCAGGCGCAGAATCGCGACAAGATGCGCGATGCGATGTTCGCTCGCCTCGATGCCAATAAGGACGGCTCAATCTCGAAAGCCGAATTTGCGGAAGCCGGCGCGATGGCCGGCGGCCATCAGCGACGCGGCCACGAAGGCAAACGGCGTGGCCATGGCGGCCCCGGCATGGGTAGCGGCATGATGATGATGGGACGCGAGCTCGCTGCCTACCGTGACAAGCCGATCCCTCGCGCCACCTTCATCCAGGCCGGCCTTGCCGGCTTTGACCGAATGGACACCAACCGTGACGGCAAGATTTCGCCCGAGGAACGGCAGGCCGGCCGGAAAGCCATGATGGAGCGCCGCAATACCGACCAACGGCCCGCGCAAACGCCCCCGGTGCGCTGAGCCCCCTGGCCGATCCGGCGGAGACAACTCCTATGCCGCCGGGTCGGCCATCCCTACTGCCCTCGGTCGCCTGCCCCTTTCAGGCGGCTGAGGGATGGACCTTAAGACCCAAGCAGGGCAGAGAATTGCATCCCACCGATTTTGCGAAAGCGCTTTGATGTCCGCACGGCCCCATCTCCTCCTCGTCGACGATGAAGCGGCCATTCGCGAGCCGCTGGGGCAATATCTCCAGCGGGCCGGCTTTCGCGTCTCCGATGCCGGGAATGCGGCCGACGCGCGCAAGATCCTCGCCGGCAGCGCCATCGAATTGGTGGTGCTGGATATCATGATGCCGGGTGAGGATGGCCTCAGCCTTTGCCGCTCGATCCGCGAACAGGGCGAGCTGCCGGTGATCCTGCTCACCGCCCGCACCGAAGAGACCGACCGCATCGTCGGGCTGGAAATGGGCGCGGACGATTATGTGCTCAAGCCCTTCTCTCCACGCGAGCTTGTGGCGCGGATCAAGACGATCCTGCGCCGCACCGGCAACGGCACCGCCCGCGAACCGCAGGCAAGCGCATCCCTCTACCGCTTCGAGGGCTGGACGCTCAGCGCTGACGACTGGACGCTGACCGGCCCAGACGAAGTCGCGATCCCGCTCAGCACGGCCGATTACCGGCTGCTCCATGCCTTCGTCACGCATCCGCGCCAGGTGCTCAGCCGCGATCAGCTGCTCGACCTGACACAAGGCCGGGAGGCTCACGCCTTCGACCGCTCCATCGACAACCAGATCAGCCGCCTGCGCCGCAAACTGGAAGACGACGCCCGGTCGCCGACGCTTATCAAGACCGTGTGGGGCGGCGGCTACATGTTCGCCGCCGATGTGGCGCGCGAATGACCCTCAGCCTGCGCACCTTCACCGGCTGGCTGCGGCCCAGAACGCTGGCGGGGCAGACGATCCTCGTCGTCGCCGCCTCCTTGTTTGCCGTGCAGCTCATCGGGTTCAGCTTCTACTACATGATGCAGCGCAATCAGTGGGTGACGATTGCCGCCGCCCCGGGCGTCATCCGCATCCTTGAGGCGCTCGATCAGCGAGACGCACCCTCCCCTTGGCATCGCGCGCGGGCGGCCCGCGGCATCGTCGTCACCGACGCGCCGCCCCGCCGTGAGGGCGCCGACTCGCCGCGCGTAGCCGTACGTGCCAACGAGCTGTTCCGCTCGGCCGGGCTGGTGCCGCTCGCGGTGCGGGTCGCCATTGCGGAAGCCCGGCCCGGCGCGGACGGGCGCGAGCGGGCGCGCGATCTTCTCCAGCCGCCCAACCGCCGCGCACCGCGTCTGCAGGTGCAATTGAGCGTGCAACTCCGACCCGACCGCTGGATCACCGTCTACACGCGCGCCGCACCGGTGGCCCAGCCGATGCTGCGTCAGATCGTGATGCAGTCGCTGTTCCTCTACGGCATCGTGCTGATGCCCCTCGTCTGGTTCACCCGCCGCCTCGCCCGGCCGCTCCACGCGCTCACCCAGGCCACGGCGCGGGTCGGCACACCGGAGGGCGCCGCCCCGGTGATCGAAACCGGGCCGGAGGATTTGCGGCGCCTCGCGGCGTCCTTCAACGCCATGCAGGACCGTATCCGCTCCATGCTGGAGGAGAAGGACCATATGCTCGGCGCCATCGGCCATGATCTGCGCACGCCCCTCACGGCGCTGCGGGTGCGGGTGGAATCGGTCGCCGAGGGGGCGGATCGCGAGCGCATGGTCGCGACCATCGAAGACATGCAGAAGATGCTCGACGACATCCTCTCGCTGGCGCGTGTCGGCCGGGACCGCGAACCACCGCAGCGCATGGACCTGGCCGCGCTGGCCGATGCGACCATCGACGATTTCGAGGATATGGGCGTGCCGGTAGAGCGAAGCGACATGCCGCGCGCCATCGTCAACGTCCATCCCCGCGCCGTGCGGCGAGCGCTCACCAACCTGATCGAGAACGCCGTCAAATATGGCGCACGCGCGCATGTTTCGCTTCGGATCGAAGGCCAACGCGCCACGCTCTGCGTGGCCGACGAAGGCCCCGGCATCCCGGAAGACCGCATCGAGGACATGCTGCAGCCCTTCACCCGCATGGAAGCGTCGCGCAGCCGCGACACCGGCGGCACTGGCCTTGGCCTGGCCATCGTTCGCGCGGTCGCGTCAGCGGAATCGGGCCGACTGGAACTGCGCAATCGGCCTGAGGGCGGGCTGGTCGCGGAGCTGAGCTTTCCGCTGGCGTGAAGACTGGCTCTCGTTTGGTTATGCGTTGACCTCGGACACACTGGTGACCGACAAATGGTGGTCAGCGATGGCCGGCCGCCCCTGCTATCGGCGCCGATTCCTACCTGCTGGGAACATGTCCCAGAACAGGATGCAACAGGGAAGCCAAAGTTAACAAAATGGAAATGGCCTCTGAGGAGCGGTATGTTTGCATCAGCGACATTTGAGTCGTGGGAGGCAGATCGGCTTGGGGCATTGTCGGTTTGCGAGATGCAGAGGGCATTTCCATGGGTAAGTTTTTGACAGTGGCGCTGCTGGCATGCGGAACTTCATTTGCGGCTCTGCCCGCCAATGCAGCCATCGTGGTCAGCGGGTTCACGCTCAACACTGGTACGTTTGGCGCGCAGACCGGCGTTCATTCGTCCGGTTCGCAGTCTGGCTCGACCTTGAACGGTTATGTCAATCAGGACGGATCGGGTGTCACGTTCAGCACGAGCACGGGCTCGATGAGCATCACCGGCAACGGAGAAGCCACCATCAATGGCGATCCGCTGCTTGAAGATCTGAGCGTCCTCTTCGCCAAGGGCTGGGACAACGTGACGTTCAATTTCGCCGGCGACACCGGGACGTTCAACCTGCTGGTCAATGGCTCGGCGCTGTTCTCGAGCCCCGCGTGCAACATCTGCACGATTGGCAATGGCAACAACCAGTTCACGCTGAGCGGCACGGGCATCACCAGCCTTGCTTTCACGTTCAATCCCGGCGTGACGAGCACGCGTCAGTTCCGCGTGGAAGGCGTCAGCCAGGCACCGGTGCCTGAACCCACGACCTGGGCGATGATGATCGCGGGGCTTGGTTTGGCGGGGGCAGCGATGCGCCGTAAGAGTGCCAAAGTGCAGTTCGCCTGATCCCGCTGGGGAAGCTGCACAGCGGTTTCCCCGCGCTTCGGATAGCTGTTTGAAAGGGCGCCGTCCCCGGCGCCCCTTTTTGTTTGACCGATCTGCCGATCGCTCGCGTCCCACTCTACCCATGATCGCAAACCGGGCGGAACCGTGTGGCGTGAAGCGCACCCTCACCGCATCAATGCTGGTCCATCAGTCCCGTCGTGCGGGCTGTAAGATCGGTCTTGCCCGGCGGGGTGTTGGAACTGCGCTTGGGAATCGAGTCCGCATTGATCACCGTCGCGCCTTGGGGCAGCGCGGTTCGGCCGAGGTCCAGCTTGCGCACTTCGGATTCCGCCATGGCGACACGCTGGTCGCGCACGAGGATGCGGCGGTCGATCTTGGCCTGCTCGGGGCTTTTGGGAGCCGGCGCTGCGGGCTGCGCGCCTGCGGCATTGGCGACCGCCCCCCCGGCGGGAGAGTCCTTGCTCCACGCCAGGATCACCGACATGCGCCGGTTGCGCGGATCGTAGCGGTTGTCCGCGACGAACGGCTCGCGATCCGCCACGCCTTCGATGCGCGCGAAGCGATCCGCTCCGATGCCGCCCTGTGCGAGCACGGCGCGAGTGGCTTCGGCGCGGGATGACGAGAGCAGCCAGTTGTTCATGTTGCGCCCGGCGGCATAGGGCAGCGCGTCGGTGTGACCGCGCACGATCACATCGTTCGGCACTTCTGACACCGCCTCGGCGACCTGCGAGAGCAATGCGCGGGCTTCCGGCACCAGCCTGTCCGTGCCGATGGCGAACATCGCGAAATCGGCTTCATCCACCAGATCGATGCGCAAGCCCTCCAGCGTCTCGGTAAAGCGCACATGCTTGCGCAGCTTGCGGAGCGCTTCGGTGCGCTCGAGCTTCTGCTCCAGCTCCTGCTTGAGCTTCTCGAACTTCTGGCGATCCTGGTTCTTGAGATCCTCGCCGCCGACATCTTTGGTGCCCGTGGCGTCGCGCGGGATGGTGATGGCCAGATTGCCCTGCCCGCCCGTCGTCGGATAATTCTCCTTGCTGACGAGACTGTCGCCACCGAACAGGCCACTGGAGCCGGCGCTGTCCATCTTCATCTGCACCAGCGTGGGCGTGAAATAGTCGGCCAGTCCCTTGCGCTGCTTCTCGGTGGTCGCACCGAGCAGCCACATGAGCAGGAAGAAGGCCATCATCGCCGTCACGAAGTCGGCATAGGCCACCTTCCAGGCGCCGCCATGATGGCCGCCATGGCCGCCATCGATGATCTTCTTGACGATGATTGGCCTTGGTTCAGGCTCGTTCACCGGTTTCTTTGCGGCCGATGCCATGGCTTAGCCCTCAGCGAACGCGCATGCCGTCGAACACTTCGGCAAAGGCCGGCTGGTTCGCATGGATGAGGTTGGAGCGCGCGGCCTCGATGACCAGCGGCTGCGGGTGGCCGTGGAGCGAGGCGATGATGATCTGCTTGACGACATGATACATGGCGCCATCCGCCTCGATCACCTGCTTGGCGCGACTGGCGAACGGGCCGACCATCCCATAGGCCAGCAACACGCCGAGGAAGGTTCCGACAAGCGCCGAGCCGATCATGCCGCCCAGAATTTCCGGCGGCTTGTCGATAGAGCCCATGGTCTTGACTACGCCGAGCACGGCGGCGACGATGCCGAGCGCCGGCAGCGCGTCCGCCAGGCCCTGGAGATTGTCGGCGGGACGAACCGCCTCATGGTGGTGGGTCTTGAGCGCATTATCCATGACGTCCTCGACCGCATGCGGATCGAGCGTGCCGGATGAGACGACCACCAGCCGCAACGTATCGCAGATGAGGTGGATGAGCGCGCTGTCCGCCATCAGCCGGGGATATTCGGCGAAGATCGCGGAGGATTTGGGGTCTTCGATATGCGGTTCGAGCGCGACCGGACCTTCGACCCGCAGCGTCTTCATCAGCTTGCTGACGAGGAAGATGCAGTCGAGATAATCCTGCTTCTTGAACTTGGGGCCTTTGAAGACGGTCATCACGCCGCCGGCCAGCGCCTTCAAATCCGCGCCGCTGTTGCCGATGATCAGCGCGCCTGCCGCGGCGCCGCCGATGATGAGCATTTCGTGCGGAAGCGCATGAAGCACCGGACCAATGGCGCCGCCGGTGAGCATGAAGCCCCCGAAGACCATGACCAGCAGAACGACAAGACCGATACCAGCGAACATTCTGATCCCCGCATGTTCATAAAACGGGACCGCGCACAGCTGCTTTTGGTCCCTTCATCCCTTCCTAGAACGGCTCTGCTGAAACAGGGTTTAGCGACAGGGTTAGCGAAAGATGACGATTACGATTTTTCGAAATTTCTGCCGGCGCGAACAAGAAAAACGGCCCGCAGCCAAAAGCCTGCGGACCGCCAGATTTGCCTCTCTTCGAACAGGATCAGAAAAGATCGAATAGCGACTTTTGATTGATCCGCGCGAAGGCCAGTTGCGCGGCTTCCAGCGTCAGCAATTTGCTTTGCAGCTTCACGCTGGTCTCGGTGATGTCCGTATCTTCCAGCGCCGAGCGACGCTCAGTCAGCGCCAGATCGGAATTGGTGAGCCGCCCGCCAATGTCTTCCAGCCGCTGCGAGCGAACGCCCTGCACGGACTGGGCGACAATGACATGATCGAGCGCGGTGCGGGCATCCTGCAGGGCAGCGGAGCGGTCTGCCTCCGTACCGGTGCGCACCACATTGATGATGTCGGAGATCACCTGATCGATCGACCGGCTGCCCACCGCATTCTCCATGATGCTCGCGCGGGTCGGCACGGCTTCCACGTTCAGCCCTGCGCCCAGAGGAATCAGCACGGCGCTGGGATGATCGAAGACCGGCGTGCCCTGATAATCGGTCTGATTGAGGAGATCGTTGATCGTGGCGCGAATGCCTTCCAGTTCCTTGGCCACCGCCTCGCGCCCGGTCGATCCGTCGGCGGTCGAGGTGGACGTGACAATCAGCTCGGTCACGCGCGTCATGAGATTGTTGACCTCATTGAGATTGGTGCTGGCCTGCGTCGCGCGGGATTCGGCGAAGGTCAGATTGCCCTTCCACGCCGCGTTGATCGACTGGCGCCGCCCGACCTGCGAGATCTGCACCCAGTCATGCGGATTGTCCGAGGGCTGGTTGATCTTCTTGGTCGTCGAAATCTTGGTCTGCTCGCCCGCAATATCCGCAGCGAGCCGCTGCTGGCGGGTAATCTCAGCCGTGATGGACTGCGTGGTGATGAAAACCATGATGGATTGCCCTTATTGCGTCAGAATGCGGAAATCAGTGTCTGGAACATTTCCCGCGCGACCTGGATCACGCGGGACGATGCCTGGTAGGCCTGCTGGAGCCGGATCAATTCGGCCGCTTCCCGGTCGAGATTGATGCCGGCCACATCGGCGCGTGCCTGCTGCGCCATGGTGTTGCGGCTCTCGGCCGCGGTCTGCTCTTTGGTCGTGCTGTTGGCGATGCTGCCATGGGTCGCAATGATGCCGGTCCATTCATCCTCGATGGACCCGCTGCCGCGCAGGGCGGTCATGGCCAACAGATTGCCGTTCGCGGTGCCATCGGCGGAGAAGCGCGCGACGAGAGCAGGCGAGCTGATCAGCACCGAGAGCGAGCTGGCATCCGCCCCCATGCTCAGCAGTGTCTGGCCCGCGACACCGGGGGATGAATAGCCGCTGGTGTGCCAATCATTCATTTCGCTCACATAGCGGCTCGCGAGATCGTCCAACGCGTCGATCCTGTCCCGCACGACGCCGGCACTGGTGGCGATGCCGCCCAGCGCGCCACCGGTCGGGGTGGCAATCGCCGTGCCGTCCGCCAGCCCGAAGCTTAAAATGCCGTCGGCGGCCTGACTGACCGTCAGGGTCTTCACCTGATTGTTCTCGACCAGCATGTCGCTGCCGTAACTGATGTTCGCGACGCCATTGGCGCCGAAGGTCACCGTCACGTTCAGCCGCTCGGCAATCTCGCTCAGGGCCTGATCGCGTGAATCCAGCAGGCTCGCATGGCTCGCCGTTCCCTCCGGCACGCGGCGCAGGCCTTCATTGGCATTGCCGAGCTGGCGCAACGCATCGTTGAGCGAATCCACCTCATTGGTGGCCGTGTTGCCGATCGAGCTGCGGATCGAGACCAGATCATTGTGGCTCTGCTGAAACGCTGCATTGATCTGCTCGAACGAGAACAGCACGTCCGCCTGCAGCGTCGTGTCTGTGGGGTTGGAGGCGAGCCGCTCCACCGCTGCGAACATGCCGGTGAAGCGCTGGCCGACGCCCAGTTCGCCATCGTTGAGGGCGCTCTGGATGTCCGACATCCAGCGGGCACGCTGATTGACGCTGCCCAGCGCATTGGTCGTCTGACGCGCTGCCGCTTCCAGATATTGGTCGGATGCGCGCACCACGCCGCCGATCTGCACGCCGTAGAAGGAGGCGCTCGATTTATAGAGCAGCATCGGCGAATTGCCCGCCGCGGATTCGCTGAGCGCAATCGTCCGGCGGCTGTAGCCGGGCGTCTCCGCGTTGGCGATATTGTCGGCAATTGCTCCCATCGCCGCCTGATAGGCGCGCGTGCCGGAAGCGCCGATCTGAAGAAGATCGCTGCTCACGGCTTATGGTCAAGCTGCTGGAGGATCAGTTCGGCAATGCCAAGGCCACCCTTGGTGGCGAGCCCTTCGGCCATATGCGCGTCCTGCATCTCGCGGAACTGGTCTAGCCCGCTGCCGCCGCCAATCTCTTCGCCCAGGCTCGCCTGGCGCATGGAAGACAGGAGCTGGCGGGTGAACACGGCCTCGAATGCCTTGGCGGCCTTCTGCAATGCGGCGTGATCGTCGCTGGCCTTTGGCGACGTCGGGGCTTGCGCCTGCGCGCCCTGCATGGCGGCGGCAAAGGCCGCCTGACCGGAGCCGATCCCTGAGACCTGCGTCATATCACCTCCAGCTCCGCCCGCATGGCGCCGGCCTGCTTGAGCGCGCTCAGGATCTCGAGAAGGTCCGAGGGGGAGGCGCCCACGGCATTCACCGCCTTGACTATATCGGCCAGAGACGCGCCACCTTTAAACAGGAACATCGGATTCTTTTCTTCATGGGCGGAAAGCTGGCTGGATTCCTCCACCGCCGTCACCCCCCGCGAGAGCGGCGCAGGCTGCACGATGCGCGGCGCTTCGGTCACGGTCACGGTCAGCTTGCCATGGCTCACCGCGGCCGGGGTGATCTGCACATTGCCGTTGATGACCACCGTGCCGCTGCGCGCGTTGACGATCACCTTGGCCGGCGGATCGGCGGGTTTGACCTGGATGTTTTCGATGAGGCCCATCATCATGACGCGGCTCTCGGCACCCGGCGGTGCATCGATGGCGATGGAGACGCCATCCACGGCACGGGCGCGCTGATCGCCGAACGCGAGGTTGATCGCGTCGGCCACCCGCAGCGCGGTCGTCACGTCCGCCTCCGCGAGGTTGAAATTGATCGTCGGGCTGGTCTCGAACCCGGTGGCTACGGCGCGCTCGACGGAGGCGCCCGAGGGGATGCGGCCGGCCGAGGGCACGTTCACGGAAAGCTGCGAGCCATCGGCCCCGGAGACGCCGAAGCCGCCCACCGCCATATTGCCCTGCGCCATGGCGTAGATCTCGCCATCAGCACCACGCATCGGGGTCAGCACCAGCGTGCCGCCGCGCAGCGACTTGGCCTTGCCGAGCGCGGAGACGGTCACGTCCAGCCGCTGTCCCGGCTTGGCGAAGGCCGGCAATTCCGCCGTCACGAGTACGGCTGCGGCGTTCTTCAGCGAGGGGTTGACGCCCGGCGGCAAAGTGAGGCCGAAGCGCGAGATCACGCCCTTCACGCCCTGCGTCGCATAATCGAGGCTGTCATCGCCCGTGCCGGCGAGGCCAACCACAACGCCATAGCCGACAAGCTGGTTGGACCGCAGCCCCTCGAAGGTGCCGATGTCCTTGATGCGCTGGGCATGGGCCGAGGTGGCGATCATGAGGCAGAGCCCGAACGCCAGCAGGGCGAGGGAGACGACCAGCCGACGGAGCAAGGAGGGATAAGGCCTGATCATGGCTGAAAGCTCCATCAGAACGGGCTGATCATGGAGAAGAAGCGCTGCAGCCAGCCCTGACGGCTGGCGCGGGCGATTTCTCCCTTGCCGGTGTAGGTGATCCGCGCATCGGCGACGCGCGTCGAGAGAATGCGGTTATCGGGCCCGATGTCCGCCTGCCGGACAAGGCCGGAGATCTGGACGTATTCGTCGCCGCGATTAAGCGTGAGGGCCTTCTGCCCGCGCACCAGCATCGTGCCATTGGGATAGACCCGCGCAATGGTGACGGTGATCTCGCCGGAGAGCGCGTTCGACTGCGCAGCATCACCCTTGCCGGTGAAGCCCTGCGTGCCGCCCGAAGCGATGTCGCTACCGCTGAACAGCTTGCTGAACGGCCCGGTGCTGGGCGGTGTGAGGCCGATGCTGCCCGCGCGATTGGTATTCGCGCTGGTGCTCTTGCTGGCCTGCGTCCGCTCGACGAGGAGGATGGTGATGACATCGCCCACGCTTGCTGCCCGCGCGCCATTGGTCAGCGCGGAATAGCCGGCCGAGGCCTGAAAGATGCCGCCATTGGGCCGCACCGGCGCGGCGCTGCCAGCGTCGCCCGGATAGGTGACCTGATAGGCCGGGTTTTCGAGCGGCTCCTGCTTCTTGCCGAACAGACCGGCAGAGGCCGGTGCGGCAAAGCTGGTCGCCGTGAGCGCAAGGATCAGGATGGAAGCGCGGCGATACTGCATAGTCATGCTCAAAGCTGCTGATTGACGTATTGGAGCATTTCGTCGGTCGCCTTGATCATCTTGGAGGCGATCTCATAGGCGCGCTGGGTCTCGATCATCGTGACCAGCTCCTCGACGGTGTTGACGTTTGACTGCTCGAGCGCGCCCTGGCGGATGGTGCCGCGGCCTTCGAGGCCTGCAGCGCCCACCTGCGGCGCGCCGGATGCCGCCGTCTCCAGTAGGAGGTTTCCACCGACAGCCTGCAGGCCAGCGGGATTGACGAACCGTGCGGTTTCGATCGCGCCAAGCTCGACCGGCTCCTTTTGACCGGCGACGGTCGCCGAGACGGTCCCGTCATTGCCGATGGTGACGGCACTCACGCCCTCGGGAAGCTGGATCTGCGGCACCAGCGGCAGGCCATCCGGCGAGACCAGCAGGCCTTCCGCATTGGTCTTGAAATTGCCCGCCCGGGTATAGGCGATCGTGCCGTCGGGCTGCTGGAGCTGGAAGAAGCCGGCCCCCTCGATCGCGAGATCATAGGTGTTGCCGGTGGTGTTCATCGTGCCTTGGGTATCGATACGCTCGGTGCCGGTGAGCTGCACACCGGTGCCGAGGTTGAGGCCGATGGCGAGCCGGTTCTGGCTATCTGCCTGCGTGCCCGCCGCAATGACCTGCTGATAGGCCAGCGTCTCGAAATTGGCGCGGTCGCGTTTGAAGCCGACCGTGTTCACGTTCGCTAGGTTGTTGGCGATGACGCGCATCTTGACGTCCTGTGCGTCAAGGCCGGTGCGGGCGACATGAAGTGCGCTGCTGGTCATTGGTTTGGTCCCCTATCTATCCGTCAGTCGAGCCGCATGAGGCTCGCGCCGCCGGAGTCGATCTCCTTGGCGGTGTCGATCATCTTGATCTGATTTTCCCACGCGCGGCTCGCCTCGATCATCTGGACGAGCGCCGTGGTGGCATTCACGTTCGAGCCTTCAAGGGCGCCGCTGGTCACGGTCGCCATCGGGTCTTGCGGCAAGGCGCCGCCATTCACTTCGCGGAACAGCGTGTCCGTGGACTTGGCGATCGTCGACCCCTTGGCGTTCACCAGCTTGATGACATCGACCTGCTGCGGCTGATCGATCTGGCCGCCCTGCGGGACGATCCAGATGCTGCCATCCTTGGCGATGTTGACGCTATCGGCGGGCGGCAGGGTGATCGGGCCACCCTCCCCCAGCACCGGATAGCCATCGCCCGTGGTCAGCAGGCCGCTCTCGTTCAGCTTGAGATCGCCGCGCCTTGTATAGGCTTCCGACCCGTCATTGGCCTGCACCGCGATGAGGGCGTCACCATCCACCGCGATGTCGAGCGTATTGCCGGTCTGCACCGCCGTGCCGGCCTTCATGTCCGCCGCGATGACCTGCCCCACCTGCTCCGCGCGGCTCTGGAACGCGCCGCCGCCGACCCAGCGGGTCGAGGCGTTCGCGATCTCGGCGCGAAAGCCGCTGGTGTTGACGTTCGCGAGATTGTTCGCGACCGCCGTCTGGCGAGCCATCGTGCCGCGCATCGCGGTGCGGGCAATGGTGGTGAGACGATCCATGATTCAGCTCCGGGTCCGGTCGATCTTCGCGATCAGGTCCGCATGTTGATGATAGTCTGGGTCATGGCGGTGGCGGTCTCGATCGCCTTGGAATTCGCCTGGAAGTTGCGCTGCGCGGAGATCAGCGCGACCAACTCCTCGGTGATGTCCACGTTCGAGCGCTCCAGCGTGCCCGAGCGGACCGCGCCGACCATGCCGCTATTGCCGGCGCTGTAGCTCGCCTCGCCGCTGTCGCCGGAGGAAATCCAGTGCGAATCCCCCATCTGCCGCAGCTCTTCCTGCGCGGGAAATGAGGCCATGGCCACGACGCCGAGGTTACGCACCGAGCCATCGCCGAAGGTCGCACTGACGACGCCAGTGGCCGAGATCGCGATGGCGGTGAGCGGAATGCTGGCATCGTCCGGATGGGCGCTGGGGATTTCCAGATCGGAGAGATCGCCGGCCGCCGTGCTGGTCGGCGTGCCATCGCCGGTCGCGTTGGTCGGCAGCACCTGCAGGCGGGCACCGGTGGAATCGACGATGAAGCGGTTCTTGTCCATCGTGAAGGCACCGGCGCGGGTGTAGCTGATCGTCTGGTCAGGCGAGGCGCTCTTGACGGTGAAGAAGCCTTCGCCGGTGACGGCCAGATCCAGCGTCTTGTCGGTCGTCTCCAGCGTGCCCTGCGTGAACTGCTGCTTCACATCGACGAGACGGACGCCATTGCCGCCCGCGCCGACGCCGCCACTCGCATAAATGTCGCCGAAGGTTGCCTTGCTCTTCTTGAAGGCGAGCGAGGACACGTTGGCGACATTGTTGGCGACGACCCCGAGGTCGGTCTGGGCGCCCTTGAGGCCGGAAAGCGAAATGTAGAAGGACATGGTGGATGCTCCTTGTGAAGTTCAGGGATCAGCCGAGACGCAGCGCGTCTTCGGGCGAGAAATTGCCGAGGGCGGTCATGAGCTGGGCGTTTCCGCCGCTCGCGGGGGACTGGACGGCGGCGATGCTGGCCCAGGTCGCGATGCCGGCCGGCGTCGCGCCGCGCACCTTGACCTGCAGCGCCTGCCCGCCAATCACATTGCCGGCATCGTCCCGGCCGTCCCAGAAGAACGGCACATTGCCCTTGGATTGGGCGCCGAGATCGAAGCTCTGGACGACCTTGCCGCTGGCATCGACCAGATCGATCGATACGTTCGAGGCGTCGGCGCCCAGCGCGATCTCGCCGGCATAAGCGCCGGTGCGGTCGGGCGTGGCGATGTTGCTCTCGACCAGCATCGACTTGCCGATCCAGCCTGCGGCATCGGAGAGGCGCGCGCCGGACACGGAGTCCGCGATCTGGCTGAGCAGGGATGTCGATTGCGACTGCGAGGCCAGCGACGACATTTGCGCCATCTGTGTGACCATCTGATTGTTGTCCATCGGCTGGAACGGGTCCTGATGCTGCATCTGCGTGGTGAGCAGGCGCAGGAAGCCGTTCATGTCGATCGACGCGTTTGACTTCGCGCTCGTCTCGGCAAGGTTCCGGTTGGTGAACGCCGTGTTGGTGTCCACCGCCCAGGGGCTGGTGTTGGTCGTCACTGCTGTCATTTGCCGAGCCTGATTGTTTCGAGGATGAGGGATTTGGCGGTCTGGAGGACCTGCACATTGTTCTGGTACATGCGCGCGCTCTCGACCATTTCGACGAGCTCGGCGCTGGTATCGACGCCGGCTTCCCACACATCGCCATTGGCATCGGCTAGCGGATGGCCGGGCTCGTGCCGCTTGGTGGCGGGCGTGTCGGAGGTCACGACGTTATCGACCTTGACCGTGGCGACGCCGGGCTTCTCGACCACGGTGGAGAAGACCGGGCGGATCGCGCGATAGGCCTTGTCCTCGCTGCCCGTGACCGAGCCGGCATTGGCGAGGTTGGACGCGGTGGCGTTGAGGCGCACGAGCTGCGCCGACATGGCGCGCCCGGCGATGTCGAAAACGTTCATGGGCTTGTCCATGCTCATTCTCCTCGCAGCGCGCGCGTGATGGTGTTGAGCCGGCCCTCAAGGAAGGAAAGCGTGGTGCGGTACTTCACCGCATTCTCCGCAAAGAGCGTCTGCTCGGTCGACATCTCGACGGTGTTGCCATCGCTGCTCGCCTGCAGTGGCACGCGATAGCCCATTGCCGTTTCGAGCGCGCCGGTCACCGAGCCCTGCTGGCTGGTGGCGCTGGCGAGCGCCTTCTCGAAATCGATGTCGCGCGCCTTGTATCCGGGGGTCGAGGCGTTCGCGATATTGGAGGCAAGCAGCTCCAGCCGCTGCGAGCGCAGCGCCAGTGCCTTGCCATGGATGCCGAACAATGCGTCGTCGAACGACATTTTTTCGTGCCTTCCCTAAAAGTCCGTGGGCCGCATCCGTTCTGACCGGTTGAAACTGGTCCGGTTCCGGCACGACCCATGCCCACGGGTATGGATTGCAAATGCCGTGCCAAACCAAATTGCCGCCGGCTGAGGCCGCGCGGACATGAGGATTTCCGCGCCCTTTGCGCAGGCGGGCGGCAAGGGTGGCAATGTTTTGCCGGTTGGCGGCAGAGTTTTGCCGGTGCGCACGTGCGCCCGGCAGCATGGGGGGATGAGCGGGACCATGTCGGATGTTGTGGGGTTGGATATTCTCGGCCACGTCTTCGCGCCGCTGCCCCTATTGATGGTGCTGGGCGGCGCGATCATGATCGCACTGGCGCAGGTCGGGTTCGGCACGGGTTTTCGCGCCCTGGCTTCCCTACGCCCGCTGCTGACCGCGCGCCCGGATGATGAACGCGACAATGCCCGCGCGCTGCTGTTCAAGGTCGAGGCCGTCGCGCAGCTCAAGGGCCTGGCCCGCGCCGACCGACTGGAAAGCACCCACCCCTTCGTCAACCAGACCCTTACCACCCTCGCCAATGCCGCAGATGCCGAGCATTTCGCGCTCTGGGTCCATCAGGCGATCCATGATCGCCGTGCCCGTCACGGGCGGGTCATCGCCTTCTGGAATGCGCTGGCCGATGCCGCGCCGGCCGTCGGCATGGCCGGCACGATCGTCGGCCTGATCGGCATGTTTGCGCAGATGAGCGACCCCGCAGCTATCGGCCCGTTCATGGCGCTGGCGCTGATGACAACGCTGCACGGCCTGATCCTCGCCAACGCCATCGCCGGGCCCATCGCCAACCGCCTGTCCGCACTCTCCGAGCGGGAGATTGGCTGGCAGCAGGCCATGGCGGACCGGATGATCGCCATCGCCCGCCGGGAAGCCAATCCGTTCCAGCGTGCCAGCATTCGCGAGGTCGCCTGATGTCGGCGCAGCCGCGCCAGAGCCGCGCGCGCTGGGCGCTGAGCTTCGCGGACCTGTGCCTGCTGCTGCTCGCCTTCTTCGCCCTGCTGCAATCCAACCAGACCACGCGTGAGACGGCCCTGGCCGGGATTGGCAGCTATTTCGGCGCGTTCGAGGCGCCGCGCCAGGCCAATTTGGTCGCGCAAGAGCTGTTCGAGCCGGGCGAGGCTCTGCTCAACCCTGCCGGTCGCGCCGCTCTGCTGAAAGCGACAGAACCCATCGTGCACGAGAACAAGGTCGTGCGAATTCAGTCCATTGGCCTCGACTCCGGCGATCATCGCTTCGACGCCTGGGATCTGGCGGCAGCGCGCCTCGGCGCCGTCGCCCGCACCCTGGTCGCCGCCGGAGTGCCGGAGAAGCGCCTGCGGATCGCGGGCCTCGCCGAACGTCCCGACGCCAGCGCGCCCGGCAAGCAGACTATCAGGATCACCGAACTGGCCGAAACCGACCCGTAACATGCGTCTGGCACGGACCTTGCTGTGTTTGTTCCGACCATGCATCGGAGCAAGTGACGTGACGATTGAACGCCTGACCTTCCCAAAGCGCGCTGCCCTCATCGCAGCCCTGCTGCTCAGCGCGATCGCGCTTACCAGCATCCACGCGCCGGCGAAGGCGCAGAGTTTCGAGAATCTGGACCGGCTGGACAGCCTGGTTGCGGCCAGCCTCGGCGCCAATCTCGGCCAGCCGGGCGGCCCACTGGCGCCCATCGATCGCCGCCTGAAACTGGCACCCTGCCCGCAGACACCGACGGTCGAAACCCCGCAGATGAACGCCGCGACGGTTGCCTGCCCCAGCCTCGGCTGGCGCATCCGCGTGCCGCTGCTGGTCAACCGGCAGGCCGGCAATCCTCAGCAAAACGGCCGTTTTTCCGAGACCGCGAGCGGCGCGCCGGTCGTCAAGAAGGGCGATCCAGTTCAGCTGGTCGCGGGTAATGAGAGCTTCAGCATTTCCCGCATGATGATCGCGGATGAAGACGGCGCGCCCGGTGCGCTGATCCGCGTGCGGGAAGAACCGCGCGCCACGCCTGTCATGGCCCGTGTCGAGCGGACGGGTGTTGTTCGTATCCCCGGCATTTAAACTTTCCTGAACTGATCCGTTTATAGTACGGATTGGACAGAAAGGACGTTGGAATGATCAAGTCTGTTGGCCAGGCGACGAGCGCCGCAGTAGAGGCAGCCAAGCTGCGCGACGCTGCACAAGCCCGCTCCGCTGCGCCAGTCAGCGCCGAGCCCGCGCCCGCGAAAGCGGCGGAATCGGCAGCCACCCCCGCCGCGCGCATGGCCGCGCAGGGCGCCCCGGTGGACATGGACCGGATCAACCGCGTCAAGCAGGCCATTGCTTCGGGCCAATATCCGGTCGATGCCGACAAGATCGCCGATCGCATGATCGACCTCGATCTTCCTCATCTGCGCGCCTGAACGTGCCCCAAATGAACCTGTCCATCATCGAGAATTTCGCGGCCGCGACCGGTTCGCTCCGGGTCGCCATGCAAAGCGCCGACCCGCAGGCCATCGAAACGGCAATGGACCTGTTCCGCATCTCGCTCGATGCGATCAAATCCATCGAGACCTGGGAGCGTGATCCTGCGATCAAGGCGCGATTTAGCGACCTGATCGAGGAGCTGGATTCTTCGCGGATGCTCGCCTGCCTGCTCGGCGATATGACCACGCAGATGCACGGCGCGATCGCCGATCGCGATCTGGATGTGCCGCAGCCGCTGTACCAGCGCGCCGGCTGAGGCTTCGGCCTCGCCCCCGGATATTCGTACTTTCCTACCAAGCCCAGTGCGCCCTGTGGGCCTGTCGCCGCGCGTCGTGATCGCCCCAAAAATCCCGATCCGCCGTTAACCAATTCTGGCACGCATCTTGCTTTTTGATCCCCGGTACCAACGGGAGATCATTAGTCGCCATGTCCGTGAATGGACTGACCACCAACTCGGCCCAGGGCAGCAATGCCGCCAGGGTGACGCAGGCCATTGCCAAGGCCAGCAGTCGCACCGGTGTGGATTTCAATTATCTGATGAGCCAGGCGCATGTGGAAAGCGCGCTGAACCCGACGGCGCGCGCGCGCACCTCTAGTGCGACCGGCCTCTACCAGTTTATCGACCAGAGCTGGCTTTCCATCGTCAACGACCATGGCGCGAAATACGGCATGGACTGGGCGTCCAACGCCATCGAGCGCACGGCGAACGGGCGGTACGTGGTTTCGGACCCGGCCCTGCGCCAGCAGATCCTCGACCTGCGCAATCATCCCGAGACGGCCTCGATCATGGCGGCGGAACTCGCCACCGACAATCGCGCCTATCTTGAAGAGCGGATCGGCCGACCGGCCGAGGCGGTCGATCTCTACCTCGCCCATTTCCTCGGTGCAGGTGGCGCAGCGAAATTCCTTACGACGATGGCGCAGGCGCCCGACGCCTCCGGAGCGGCTCTGTTTCCCGCCGCCGCGCGGGCCAATGCCTCGGTGTTCTTCGACCGGCAGGGCAATGCCCGCAGCCTGACGGACATCCGCGCGAGCTTCGCGCAGAAGCTGGCGGTGGGCGGTCAGGCCGCCGGCAGTGCGGCAAGCGATATGGCGATGGACGGCACGCAGACCGTGATGCCCGCCGACTATGTCCGCATCGCGCAGGAGCGGCTGACGATGAACCAGACACTGAGCGAAAAGCAGCCCTATCCCGAATTCGCACCGCGCGCCGAAACCGCGCGGCTTGCCTACCTCATGCTCGCCACCCTCGGAAGGTAATCGCCAACCATGACGCGCAACGACATCAACGGCAGCATCTGGAAGAACTCGGCGCGCGGGGCAGCCCTGCCCTTCGCCATCCTGCTGCTCGTCATGTTCATGGTGGTGCCGGTGCCGGTGCTGCTGCTGGATATCGGCTTCGTCGGCAACATCATGATCAGCCTTGCGGTGCTGATGATCGCGCTGAACGCCGCCAAACCGCTCGATTTCTCCAGCTTTCCGACCGTGCTGCTGCTGGCCACGCTGCTTCGCCTGGCGCTCAACGTCGCCTCGACGCGCATTGTGCTGGTTAACGGTCACAACGGATCGGATGCGGCCGGCCATGTGATCGAGGCATTCGGCAATTTCATGATCGGCGGCGATTATGTCGTCGGCATCTTCGTGTTCGCGATCCTGATGATCATCAACCTTGTGGTGATCACCAAGGGCGCGGGCCGCGTGTCGGAAGTGTCTGCCCGCTTCACCCTCGATGCCCTGCCCGGCAAGCAGATGGCCATCGATGCCGATCTCAACGCCGGCCTGCTGACCGCCGAGCAGGCCAAGGTCCGCCGGCAGGAAGTCGCGACCGAAGCTGACTTTTACGGCTCGATGGACGGTGCCTCCAAGTTCGTGAAGGGCGACGCCGTCGCCGGTGTGCTGATCCTCGTCATCAATATCCTTGGCGGCATCACCCTGGGTCTGGTCAGCCATGACCTCTCCATCGGGCAAGCCGCGCAGACCTACATCCTGCTGGCCATTGGCGACGCGCTCGTGGCGCAGGTGCCGGCGCTGCTGCTCTCCATTGCCGCAGCCGCGATCGTGACCCGTGTCACGTCCGAGCATGATCTCTCCGGCCAGATCTCCAGCCAGTTCGGCCACAGCCGCGCCTGGGTTCCGGTTGCGGGTATTCTCACCGTGCTCGGCATCGTACCGGGCATGCCGCACCTCATCATCCTGCCCGCCGCCGGCCTCGCCTGGTTCATCGCGTGGAAACTGCGCAAGGCCGCCAAGGCCCGCAGCGAGGCACCGGCGGAACCGGCGGTGGTCGAAAATCCTGCCCACATCGAGTGGAGCGACGTCTCCGACGGCGCCGCGCTTGGCCTGGAGATCGGCTATGGCCTGATCTCGCTGGTTGATGAGCGCAAGGAGGCGCCGCTGATCGGCCGGATCACCGGCATTCGCCGCCAGCTCTCGCGCGAACTGGGCTTTGTGGTGCCGATGATCCGGGTGAAGGACAATCTCGCGCTTGGCCCGAACCAGTATCGCATCACCATCGCCGGTGTGGTGGTGGGCGAGGACGAGATTTTCCCCGATAGCCTGTTGGCGCTCGACAGCGGCGACATCACCCAGCGGATCGAGGGTCGCGCCGCGCAGGACCCGACCTTCGGGCTGGACGCGGTGTGGATTCCGATGGAGCGGCGCAGCGAAGCGGTCGTCTCCGGCTATACCGTCGTCGACCCGTCGACGGTGATCGCCACGCATATCAATCATCTCATCCTGCAGAACGCCGCTGAGCTGTTCGGCATGGACGAGGCCAAGAAGCTGCTCGACACACTGCGTGAAGTGACGCCGCAACTTGTCGAGGGCCTGACGCCCAATCCGTTGAGCCTCGCGCAGATCGCCGCGCTGTGCCGCGGGCTGCTCATTGAGGGCATTCCGCTCAAGGACTTCCGTCGTATCGCCGAAGCCATGGTGATCGTTGCGCGCGGGGACATGTCCACCGACGCGCTTATCGAGGCGGTCCGCCAGCGCATCGGCTCGCTGATCATCCAGAGCATCGTGCCAGTGAAAGCGCCGCTCCCGGTGCTCACGCTGGATGGCGAGCTGGAAGGCCTGCTCGCGCAGGCCATGCGCGTCGGCGCCGATGCCCATCACCCCATCGAACCGGCGCTGGCCCAGCGCCTCATCGAACAGGTGAGCGAGGCGGCCCGTCCGCTGATGGCACAGGCCCGCAACTTTGCGATCGTGACCTCACCGGTGGCGCGTCGCGCCCTCTCCCGCCTGTTCCGCCCGCATCTGCCCGACGTTCCGGTGCTCTCCTTCCTGGAAATCCCGGATGGCAAGGCCGTGGAAGTCGTGGCGGTGGTCGGCAACGAGACACGCATCCACCAGGTCGAGCGGCTGCAGGCGGCATGACGATGTTGCGCAGCATAATCCGCACACGCCTCCGCCCTGCTCGGAAATTCCCGGTTAAACCTTTCAGCATAGATGAGACCCATGCACAGCGCACAGCTTGAGGTTGCAGCCCTGACTTATGGTCGCCGGCCCGGTGTCTCACCGGATCAGCTGGCGCAGCAATATATGCCGCTGGTGCGCAAGATCGCCTGGCATGTCCATGGCCGCGTCTCCAGCGCGATCGAGATCGAGGATCTGCTGCAGATCGGCATGGTCGCGCTGGTCGAGGCGGCCAATAGCTTCGAGGATCGCGGCTTCGGCTTTGCGACCTATGCGCAAATGCGCGTGCGCGGCGCGATGATCGACCATCTGCGCCGCCATGCGACCCTGTGTCGCTCGGCGATGGCGCGCCGCAAGACCATTCAGGATGCCCGTCGCGCGCTGGAGCAACGCTTCGGGCGGCCGCCCGCGGATAGCGAAGTCGCCGCGCATCTCGGTCTTGATGCTGCCGGCTGGCGCGAGCTTGCCGATGGGACGGACATGGCGCAGCATCAGAGCATGGACGAGGTCTATTCGGACCAGTCGATGTGGTTCGCCGATGCAACCGAGGGCGCCGAGGAAGTGCTGGAGCGGGAATCCCTCAAGCGCGCGGTTTCCGCCTGCATCAAGGAATTGCCCGAGCGCGAGGCGATGGTGCTGCAGCTCTACTTCGTCGAAGAGATGAACCTTGAGGAAATCGGGCTGACGCTCGATATCGGCGCGGCCCGGGTGTGCCAAATCAAGAAATCTGCGCTCGACAAGCTGCGGGGACGCCTCAGCGCCTTCCTCTGACCGGAACCGCGCCGCGGGATGATCGTTTCTCCGCCATCAATCAGGTGGAGGATGACATGGCCGAAGAACCCAAAACGGTAATCGTCGAGCGCTCGAGCGGCGGCAGCGCAACCGCGATCATTGCGATCGTGGCACTGCTGATCCTCGCGGTGGGCGGCTACTTCCTGCTGCAGAGCCAGGATAACAAGAACGACGCTGTGTCCACGGCGGCGCAGCAAGTCGGCGATGCAGCGCAGGATGTGGGCGATGCGGCCCAAGGTGCTGTCGATAAGAAGTGAGCGTTTGCGGACAGCGCGCCGCCTCAATTCAAAATCGAGCAGATTTAGCCCCTCCTCTTCAGAGGAGGGGTTGGGGTGGGGTTGCGCCCGCGCGGCCACTTGCTAAGTTTGCGATGCTGGCGCATCGCCACCACCCCCAGCCCCCCCTCTGAGGCGAGCATATTTGTGGGTTTGACCCGCGCAGCCTAGGCGAACCCCCGCGGTTGCGCTAAAGCGCGGCCATGTCCGCCACTTACACCCTCGATACGGCGACCAGCCGGGCGAACCCCACGCCGGCGCCGATGCGTCGGCTGACCATTCCCGCCATCCGCGCGCGCAAAGTCGATGGGGTGACCGACTCGCCAATCGTGATGCTGACCGCCTACACGGCGCGGCAGGCGCAGTTGCTCGATCCCCATTGCGACCTGCTGCTGGTGGGCGACTCGCTCGGGCAGGTGATCTACGGCCTGCCGTCCTCCGTGCCCGTCACGCTCGAGATGATGGCCGCCCATGGCGCTGCGGTCGTGCGCGGCAGCTATCACAGCGCCGTCATCATCGACATGCCGTTCGGGAGCTATGAGGCCTCCCCTGAGCAGGCCTTCGCGAGCGCAGCCCACCTGATGAAGGAAACCGGCGCTGCCGGCGTGAAGCTGGAAGGCGGCGAGGCTATGGCGCCGACCATCGCCTTTCTGAGCGAGCGGGGCATCCCGGTCTGCGCCCATGTCGGGCTCACGCCGCAGGCGGTGAACGCGCTCGGCGGCTATGGACCGCGCGGCCGCGATGCCGCCGAGGCCGCCAAAATCCGTAACGATGCCCGCGCCGTCGCCGCTGCCGGCTGCTTTGCGATGGTGATCGAGGGCGTCATCGAGGAACTGGCTATCGAGATCACGGGAGACGTGCCCTGCCCCACCATCGGCATCGGCGCCTCGGCAGCCTGCGACGGGCAGGTGCTGGTGACCGAAGACCTCCTCGGCATGTTCGAGCGCACGCCGCGCTTCGTGAAGCGCTATGCCGATCTTGCCGGGACGATCAGCGATGCCGCGGCCCAATATGCGCAGGAGGTGCGCGCGCGCAGCTTCCCCGGCGAGGCCCAGCTTTATGGCGCCAAAAAGTGATTTGCGCGGAGTTCATCCGCCGCTAAGGTCCGCGGCCACAAAATCCCTTCATGCGCCCCTGCGCTTTTTCAGCCGACTGGAGATAGAGACTTGGCCCTGACGCCACATCAGAACGAGGCCCTGCTCCGCGAGATCGACGATGCCGTGCGACAGGACGATCTGCTATCCTTCTGGAAAAATTACGGCCGTCTGGTCATCGCCGTCGTCGTGCTTGGCCTCGCTGCCTTTGGCGGCTGGCTCTACTGGCAGCACCACCAGACCCAGAAAGCCGAGGCCAACGGCGAGCAGTTCGCCCGGCTGATGAGCGCTGCCCAGCGGGCCACGCTGGATGACGGGGTGTACAAGCAGATCATGACCGAAGGTGGCCCGGGTTATCGCGCGCAGGCGGAAATGCTCCGGGCCGCACTGGCGGGCGGTCGCAATGACCCCAAGACCGCGCTTGCCGCCTATGATGCCATTCTGGCCGACGCGCAGGCCCCGGCCGCGACAAAGGACGCCGCACTGATGCGCCGGACTGCCCTCGCCTTCGACAGCATGAAGCCGCAGGACGTGATCGCCGCGCTCAAGCCGCTGGCGGTGCCGGGCAATAGCTGGTTCGGCAGCGCCGGTGAACTGACCGCCATCGCCCATCTCAAGGCCGGCCAGCGCGATCAGGCCGGCAAGATCTTCAACGAGATGGCCAACGATCCACTGGTGCCTGAATCCATCAAGCTGCGCGCCGGACAGATGGCCAGCATGCTTGGATCGGCGACGACGCCCCGGCAAGCCGGGCCGACCGCTGACACGCCTGCCTCCTGATTCCATTGAAAGAGAAACCCACGAGGATGCGTAATCCCACATCATATCGCGCCGCCTGGATCGGCATTCCTGCGGCCCTGCTGCTCCTGACCGGATGCGGCGGGAAGAGCGGCCCCAAGACCCCCGTGCATGGCGACCGCACCTCCATCCTCGGCAGCAACAATGTGCTGGCCGTGGACGATGCTGTTGCGTCGCTCCCGGTCACACTGCCGCCCCCGGTCGTTAACCCCGCTTGGGCGCAATCGGGTGGCAATGCCGCCAAGGCCATCGGCCATGTCGCGCTCGGCGACAATATCCAGCAGGCCTGGTCGGCATCGGTGACCGGTGGCGGCTCGCGCAGCCGGCTGGCCGCAGCGCCGGTCGTCGCAGGCGGCAAGCTGTTCGTGATCGACACCGATGCGACGGTCTCCGCCTTCGACGCCAAGACAGGCGCGCGGCTCTGGTCGAAGAGCATTCGCTCGCCCAATCAGCCTTCGCAGGTGCAGTTCGGTGGCGGCGTCAGTGTCGAGGGCGACCGTTTGTTCGCCACGTCCGGCGCCGGGTCCGTTGCCGCGCTGAATGTCGCGGACGGCGCCGAGATCTGGAAGGTGCAGCCTGGCGGCCCGCTGCGCGGTGCACCCACGCTCTCCAACGGCAATGCCTATGTGATGAGCCAGGACAACCAGCTCTTCGCGCTCTCGCAGGCAGATGGCGCGGTCGTGTGGACGGACAGCGGCACGCTGGAAGCGACGGGCGTGTTCGGCGTCGGCGCTCCGGCGGCGGCGCAGGGTTCGGTGATCGCTGGCTATAGCTCGGGCGAACTGACGGCCTATCGCTACGAGAACGGCCGCGCCTTGTGGGGCGATGCGCTCAGCCGCACCAGCATCTCCACTTCGGTCGCCATGCTGACCGATATTGACGCCGACCCGGTGGTCGACCGGGGCCAGGTGTTTGCCATTGGCGAAGGCGGCCGCATGGCAGCCTATGAACTGGTGAGCGGGCAGCGCCTGTGGGAGCTGAACATCGGCGGTATCGCGACGCCGCTGGTGGTGAGCGACTGGGTGTTCGTGGTGACCGACAAGTCCCAGCTGCTCGCCATCACGCGTGCCACTGGCAAGATCCGGTGGATCAGTGATCTGCCGGCATGGCGCAAGCCGAAGAAGAAGACCGGCCCAATCCGTTGGCGCGGCCCGATCCTCGCGGGCGGCAAGCTCATCCTCGTCTCCACCGAAGGCGCGATGGCATTTGTCGATCCGACGAGCGGCAAAGTGCTGCAGGAGCGCGACCTCAAGCAGGGCCTCACCCTGCCGCCCATCGTCGCGGACAACATGCTTTATGTGCTGACGGACGAGGGACGCATCCTCGCGTTCCGCTGATGGCAAAAAGACAACGCCCAGACCGCGACACGCCGGCCGGAAGCCTTCCGGTCGTCGCCATCGTCGGCCGCCCGAATGTGGGCAAGTCCACGCTGTTCAACCGGCTGGTGGGCAAGAAGCTCGCGCTTGTCGATGACCAGCCCGGCGTCACCCGCGACCGGCGCGAGGGCGATGCCGAACTGCTTGGCCTCAAGTTCCGCATCGTGGATACCGCCGGTTTCGAGGAAGACGACGCGCAGACCCTGCCGGGCCGAATGCGCGCGCAGACCGAAATGGCGGTTCAGGGTGCCTCGGTCGCCTTGTTCATGATCGACGCGCGCGCGGGCATCACGCCGCTCGACGAGCATATCGCCCGCTGGCTGCGCGCCGGGAACACGCCGGTGGTGCTGCTCGCCAACAAGGCCGAGGGCCGCGCCGCCGATCCCGGCATCATGGAAGCCTTTTCGCTCGGCTTTGATGAGCCTGTGGCCTTTTCCGCGGAGCATGGGCAAGGTCTTGCCGACCTGTTCCAGGCGATCCGCTCGCATGTCGAGGCGGACGAGCCAGACCTACCCGTCGAGGGCGACGAGGATGATGTGGGAGACGAGGACGAGCTGGACGACAGCGCGCCGCTCAAGCTCGCTATCGTCGGGCGGCCCAATGCCGGCAAGTCCACGCTCATCAACCGCATATTGGGCGAAGAGCGGCTGATCACCGGGCCGGAAGCCGGCATCACGCGCGACAGCATCGCCGTGGACTGGACCTGGCACGCGCCCGACGGCGTGGCGCGCGCGGTGCGGCTGATCGACACCGCCGGCATGCGCAAGCGCGCAAAAGTGCAGGAGAAGCTGGAGAAGCTCTCTGTCGCCGATGCGCTTCATGCCGTGGATTTCGCGGAAGTCGTGGTGCTGATGCTCGACGCCACGCTTGGGCTTGAGGCGCAGGATCTGCGCATTGCCGACAAGGTTCTGAGCGAGGGCCGTGCGCTCGTGATCGCGCTCAACAAGTGGGACGTGGCCGAGAATGGCTCGTCGCTGTATCAGGGCGTCCGCAAGGCGCTGGAAGACGGGCTTGCGCAGGTGCGCGGCGTGCCGCTGCTCACTGTATCCGGCGCCACCGGAAAGGGCATTGACGATCTGCTGCAAGCGGCATTCGATACCCGCCGCCGCTGGTCGCAGCGCGTGCCAACGAGCCTGCTTAACCGCTGGTTCGATGAGGCGCTGGAAGCCAATCCGCCGCCGGCACCGGGCGGCAAGCGGATCAAGATGCGCTACATCACCCAGGCGCGCAGCCGGCCGCCCACCTTCGTGGTGTTCGGGTCGCGTCTCGACGAGGTGCCGGAAAGCTACAGTCGCTATCTCGTGAACGGCATCCGCAAGGCGCTCGACTTTTCGGGCGTGCCGATCCGGCTAAACCTGCGTAGCGCACGGAACCCATTTGACAAAAAGAAGTGATCCGGCGCGCGTCGACGCCCGCGGACTGAAATGTCCGTGGCCCGTCCTGCGTGCCGCGCGCGCGATGCGCGATCATGATTGCGTATTGCTTCTAGCCGACGATCCGGTGGCAAAAATCGATGTGCCGGCCTTGGCGCACTCCAATGGCTGGGCGGTCGGCGTTCACGAGGCCGAGAGCCATGTGGAATATGCGCTGAGCCGCAAGGGCGCAGAGGAAACATAAGCGAGCGAGATGCGGCCGTTTTGCGGCTTTTCCGTTGGCGGCAACGGCCTGTTCTGCTGCGCTGACAGATCTTGAGCGGCGGGCAGGTCCATTCTGCCCTTCCCCCTCACCCCTCGCCACCCTATAGCCGCCCGATGCTTGCCGATCCCGCCGCCCTGCTCAGAAGCGTCTTTGGCTTCGAGGCCTTTCGGGGCGTGCAGGCGCAGGTGGTGGACCGGGTGTTGGCGGGCCGCCCGACGCTGGCGATCATGCCCACCGGCGCCGGCAAATCGCTTTGTTATCAATTGCCTGCGCTCGCTCTGCCGGGCTGCTGCGTCGTGGTCTCGCCCCTGATCGCGCTGATGCACGACCAGTTGCGGGCGGCGCGAGCGCTCGGCATCCGCGCGGCGAGCCTCACGTCGGTGGACGCTGACTGGCGCGAGACGCAGGACAGGCTGGTTGCCGGCGAGCTGGACCTGCTCTACGTAGCGCCAGAGCGCGCCTCGGGAGACGGGTTCCGCGCGCTGCTGGAGCGGTCGCGCCTCAGCCTCTTCGCGATCGATGAGGCGCATTGCGTGTCGGAATGGGGCCATGATTTTCGCCCCGATTACCGCCTGCTGCGCCCACTACTGGACGCCTTTCCCGATGTCCCCCGGCTCGCGCTCACCGCCACGGCGGATGCCCACACCCGCGAGGATATTCTCACCCAGCTCGGCATTCCGGCCGAGGGGCTAATCATCTCCGGCTTCGACCGGCCCAATATCCGTTACCTCGTGCAGCCGCGCGATGGCCTGCGTCGTCAGCTCACCGATATTCTGGCGGCCAATTCCGGCCCGGGCATCATCTATGCGCCAACCCGCGCCGCGACCGAGCAGCTTGCCGAGGCGCTCGGTGCCAAGGGGCGGCCGGTGCTGGCCTATCATGCGGGGCTGCCCGCTGAGCTGCGCGCCGCCAATCAGGCCGCGTTCCTCGCCAGCGAGGAGATGGTGATGGTCGCCACCGTGGCCTTCGGCATGGGCATCGACAAACCGGATGTGCGCTTCGTCGTCCATGCCGGCCTGCCCAAGTCGATCGAGAGCTATTATCAGGAGAGCGGGCGCGCAGGGCGCGATGGCGATCCCGCAACGGCGACGCTGCTGTGGGGCGCAGAGGATTTCATGCGGGCGCGCCAGCGGATTAGCGAGGTGGAGCCAGAGCGTCAGGCCGGCGAGCGCGCGCGCATTGCCGCCCTGGGTGCACTGGTGGAAACCGCGCGGTGCCGCCGTGCGGTACTGCTGCGCCATTTCGGCGAGAACCCGCCGCCCACCTGCGGCAATTGCGACAATTGCCTCTCGCCCCCCGCCAGCATCGATGCGACGCTGACGGCGCAGAAGCTGCTCTCGGCCGTCCACCGCACCGGCCAGAGCTTTGGCCTCGGTCACCTCGAAGCCGTGCTGACCGGGCGGGGTAATGACCGGATTTCCCAGCGCGGGCATGATCGCCTGTCGGTCTTCGGCATTATCGAAGGCGAGGAGGCCGCGCTGATCAAGCCGGTCGCCCGCGCTCTGCAGGTGCATGATGCGCTGACCACCACCGACCATGGCGGGCTGGCGCTCGGCCCGGCGGCGCGCGGCTATCTCAAGGGCGAGGAGCGCGTCGAGCTGGTGATCCAGCCGAAGAAGGAGCGCCGGCGTGGCCGCGACAAGGGGGAGAACCCCGTCAACGACCCGGTTTTCGAGGCGCTACGCGAGTGCCGCCGCACGCTGGCGCAGGATGCCGGGGTGCCGCCTTATGTCATCTTCCATGACAGCACCTTGCGCGACATGGCCGCGATCCGCCCCAAGTCGCTGCGGGACATGGCACTGGTCAGCGGTGTCGGCGAGCGCAAGCTGGAGGCCTATGGCGAAGTCTTCCTCACCGCCCTTCGTCGCTTCGGCTAATTCATCAGCCCGTTTCGTCGGCGTCAGTGAGCCGCGCGGCCATATCCATGAAATTGCGGGCGGCCTCGCGCTCGGCGGGGTCCTTGAAGGCCACGTCCAGGTCCGGCGCGCCACCGAGCATGTGCAACAGCGCCCATAGGCCGAAGCGCCGGCCGGCGTCCTTCTCCAGCCCGAAATCGACGCGCATCCGCTCAATTCCGGCGCCCATCGCCTCGGGTGGCAACTCTTCCAGTTCGGTCTTGCCGAAATAGCGCAGCATCAGGTCATGAAAATCCATGGCCGCCAGCATAAGGCAGGCACAGCCCGGACGCAGCCGAAATCGACGGCGTTTACCGCCGGATCGTCACGCTCCAGGCGTAGCCGCGATACAGGGCGCGGCAGGACAGGTCGGCGCCATAGCTCGCGGCAAGGCCGTGGGCCACGGCAAAGAGCGGCTCGCGCGGCGTGACGTGAAAGCGCTCGAGCCAGCCCCGCAACGCCGCCCGGAACCAGCCGGGCAAGCGCTCCTGCTGGCCGAAATCGACGATATGGAGCGACCCGCCCGGTTCGACGACCGAGAGCGCCTGCGCGAGCGCCGCCTCCCATTGCGGGATCATCGAGAGGCTGTAGCTGATATAGACCCGGTCAAAGCCCGGCTCGCCGAACAAGGCCTGCGGATCGAACCGGGCGGCATCGGCGCGCTCCAGCAGGGTGCGCGAGTGCGCCCCCGCATGCGCAATATTGCGCTGCGCCGATTTGAGCATTTCCGCCGAGATATCGAGACCGAAGAGCCGCGCCTGCGGATAATGCCGGGCGACCAGCGCGAGATTACGCCCGGTGCCGACCCCGATCTCCAGCACCGATCCGCCAACCGGCACGGCCAGATCGCGGATGAGCCGATCCCGCCCCAGCAGATAATATTTGCGGGTGATGTCGTAGACATGCCGCTGCAGCGCATATTGCGCGTCCATCGCGCGCGCATGGCGGTCGCTCGCGGCGCCGATGCGGTCCATGTGCGACACCGCCTAGCCCTTCAAACCGTAGAGATGCACGCCACCATAAATGGACGAGCGGTCGGCGCGGGTGAAGCGCAGCGAGTCCTCGCCATGATAATGCCAGCGCTCCAGAAGCGGATCGGGCAAACGCCCCGGCAGCAGGCTCGGCTCGGCCGCCGTGCGGAAGAGCACCCGCGCATCGGGGCGCGCGGTACGGCTGATCTCGTACCAGAGCGCAGTCAGTTGCGCATCGCTCATCCAGTCCTGCGCATCGAGCAGAACATAGCGGTCGACGCTCGCAGCCGGCTGGCGTGAGAGCCAGTCGGTCATGTTGGCGTGCTGCACATCAACGCGGCGGGCCCTGTGCTTCACCGCCTCATAATGGGCGCGCTCCAGATAAGGCGGCAGCGGCGCATCCTCATGACGGCCATATCCACGACCAAATGCCTGCCAGGCGAAGTAGTTGGCTTTAAGATCATAGTCGCAGGCGAGCCGCTCAAGCCGCTTGCGCAACACCGCAGCCATTTTCTCATCGCCGGCAAGCACATCATATTGCGCGGGCGGAATGCCGAGGCCGAAGAGCGAGGCGGGCTGGTCGGTCAGCCAGCGAATGAACTTGCGCTCGAAGATCGGCGCCAGTCGCGCCTCGAAGATGCGGCGCTGCTCCTCCATGTCGCGCGCGGCCAGCAATTCGCGCGGATCGATGCGGTACAGCCGTGCCACCAGATGCGCCGCGCCGATGAAGCCGCCGAGCAACCCGCGCTTGTAAGCGCCGGAGCGGAACATGCCGATGCGGCGCCGCCCCACCAGATCGCGCCCCTCCCAATAGCGGCGCGCCGTCTCGTCCAGATGCGGGCGGATATAGGCCTTATAGGCCCGAAGATTCTCCGCGCTGTCGGCCTCGGCAAAGAAGCGGCGAAAGCTCGCATAATCGGGCAATTGCTGCGCCGCGACCTGCTTCAGCCGATTGAGCGCAATATGCGCCGTGTTGAGATCGACCGCCGTGATGCGGGCCGGATCGGCGGTCAGGTAGGAGAGCACATTGCAGCCGCCGCTGGCGATGGTCACGACATGGCTCTCCGGCTTGATCGCCAGCGCCGCCATGTCCACCACCGGGTCTTCCCAGATCTGCGCATAGACCAGGCCTCGAAACGCGAAGGCGAAGGCGCGTTCCAGAAGGCCCTCGCGCGTGGTCGCCTCATGGTTGATAACGGCGCGATCGATGACATGCGGCATGAACGGCTCCCCTGATGGTCCACTGACGCCCCACTAGGCGCCGTGCATGTCAGGCCCGTGACCGCGCGATGGCAGATTGGTGACGAGGCTGCGTGCAATGGTCTTGGCTCTGGCGGAGCGCTCACGCTAGGATCGGGCATGGCAGGGTCATCACCCCATCTCGATCAGATCTGGTACGCGCTGGAATGGCTCATCCGCCTCGGCGCGCTCGCGGTCGTGCCCTTGCGGCGGACACCTGCGGCGGCGCGGGCGTGGCTGCTGCTGATCTTCTTCCTGCCGGTGCCTGGCCTGCTCTTGTTTCTCGCCATCGGCAGTCCGCGCTTCCCGGCGTGGCGGCGCGAGCGGTTCGGCGCCTTGCAGCCCTTCTTTGCTGCGACCGCGCAGGCGCAGCAGCGGCATCATCCCGCGCTGGGCGATGTGGAGCCCATCGCGGCGCTCGCGCACACTTTGGGGCATATGCCCGCCACCGACGGCAATGCCATCACGCTGATCGACGCCTATGATGCGGTCGTGGACCGGCTCGTCGCGGATATCGATGCCGCCGAACAGTCCGTCCACCTGCTCGTCTACATCTTCGCCGACGATGCCGTGGGCCAGCGCGTGGCCGCCGCGCTTGGCCGGGCCGTTCAGCGCGGTCTGGACGTGCGGGTGCTGTTCGATCCGGTCGGTTCGCGCCCATGGCGGCGCGGGACGCAGGCGCTGCTGCGCGCCAAGGGGGTGCGTGTGTGCGAAACGCTGCCGTTGCGCCTCATCCGGGCGCGAACCCGGCGCGACATGCGCAATCATCGCAAGCTCTTCGTGATCGACGACAGGATCGGCTATGCCGGCTCCCAGAACATCGTCGCGCGCGATTTCCGGCCCGGCGTGGTCAATCGCGAACTGGTCGCGCGGGTGACGGGGCCGGTGGTCGCCAGCATGGCGGCGCTGGTGCGTGCCGACTGGTCGCTGGAGTCTGGCGATCCCCCCGGCGCCTCCCCTGCCCCGACGGACACCGCCGGGACCGCTTGCCTGCAATTGCTCCCGAGCGGGGCGGACTATCCGCTGGCCGGGTTCGAGACGCTGTTGGTCTGGCAATTGCATCAGGCGTGCCAGCACGTCGTCATGGTCAGCCCTTATTTCGTGCCGGGCGAGGACGTGCTCGGCGCCATGGGCGCAGCGGTGGCGCGCGGGGTCAAGGTCGACCTCATTCTCTCGCGCGTGGCGGATCAGCCGCTCGTTCGCCTCTCGCAAAGCTCCTTCTATCAGGAGCTGCTGGACGCCGGCGTCTCGATCCACCTGTTCCCCAACGAACTGCTCCACGCCAAGACGCTCAGCATCGATGACCGGCTGGCCGTGGTGGGATCGAGCAATGTCGACCTGCGCTCGTTCCAGCTCAATCAGGAGGCCAGCCTGCTGATCTACGACGCCGCCTCGATTGCGCAGGTGCTGACAATTCATGAAGGCTATCTGGCGGCCTCCACCACGCTGACCCCGACAGCATGGCGCGCCCGCTCGCGCACCCGGCGGCTCGCCGAGAACATCGCCCGGCTGGTGGATTCGCTGCTGTGAGCCTCAGCCCGCCCGGTCGGCGAGCTCCAGCAGGCGGGTGAACGTCTCCCGGTCGACATTGCCGCCCGAGAGGGTGACCAGCGTCGCATCGGTCACCGGCACCTTGCCCGCGAGCACGGCAGCCAGCGCCGCAGCGCCGCCGGGCTCGACGACCAGATGGAGCTTCTCGAAAACCACCCGCATGGCCTGCGCGACCTCCATCGGCGTCACGGCGGCGCCACCGCTGGCCCGGCCCTGCAATACCGCGAAATTAATCGGGAAGGTGCGTGGAGTCTGGAGCGCGTCGCAATCGGTCGGGAAGGCCAGGTCGTCCACCGACTGGATGCTGCCGACGGCGAGCGAGCGAAGCAGATCGTCATAGCCTTCCGGCTCGGCCAGATAGAGCGCCGCATCCGGGCAGGCCAGCGCGAGACCGGCAGAGAGGCCCCCGCCCCCGCAGCAGGCAACGATGCGGTCGGGTCCGCGCCCGAGCTGCACCTGCATTTGCGCCGTTGCCTCAATCCCGAGCGTGCCCTGCCCCTCGATGATCCACGGATCGCCATAGGCATGAACGAGGGTCGCGCCGGTCTTCGCGACGAGATCGGCAGCGATGCTGTCGCGATCCTCGCTCGCGCGATCATACAGATACACCTTGGCGCCCAGCGCCCGGGTCGCCGCCAGCTTGGCGCGGGGCGCATTGCTCGGCATCACGATGGTCGCGGCGATGCCAAGCCGCCGGGCGGCCCAAGCCACGCCCTGCGCGTGATTGCCGCTGGAAACGCCGACCACCCCGCGCGCCCGCTGCTCCGCCGTCAGATCGCTCAGCCGATGCCATGCACCCCGGATCTTGAAGGCGCCGATGGGCTGGAGCATGTCCGCCTTGCACCAGATCGTCCGCCCCTCGACCTCCAGAGGCAAAAGCGGCGTGGGCGGCAGCAGCGCCGCAATCTTGTCCGCCGCGCGCAACACGCCTTCGCGGCTCGGCGCACGAAGCGGATCGAGCAATTCTTGTTCTGTCACAGAGCCCCCCTATATGCAGGCGCTTGTCGATTCGACTTCATGGAGACTAACAGATGAGCAAGGTGCTGGTCATCGGCGCAGGTGGCGTCGGATCGGTCGCGGTCCACAAGATGGCGATGAATGTGGACATCTTCAGCGACATTCACCTCGCGAGCCGCACGGTCTCCAAATGCGATGCGATTGCCGCCTCCGTGAAAGAGCGCACGGGCGTTGCCATCAGCACCTATGCGCTGGATGCCGACGACGTGACCGCAACGACCGCGCTGATCAAGCAGATCGGCCCCAAGCTGGTCGTGAATCTGGCCCTGCCCTATCAGGACCTCGCGATCATGGATGCCTGCCTCGCGGCCGGCGTGAATTATATGGACACGGCGAACTACGAGCCGCGCGACGAGGCGCATTTCGAATATAGCTGGCAGTGGGCCTATCAGGACCGGTTCAAGGATGCCGGCCTCATGGCGCTGCTCGGCTCCGGCTTCGACCCGGGCGTCACCAGCGTCTTCGCGAGCTGGCTCAAGAAGCATCATTTCGAGCGGATCGACACGCTCGACATTCTGGACTGCAATGGCGGCGACCATGGCCAGCACTTCGCCACCAACTTCAATCCGGAGATCAACATCCGCGAAGTAACTGCGCCCGCGCGGCACTGGGAGAATGGTGCGTGGGTGACCACGCCTGCCCTCTCCTACAAGCAGAGCTTCGACTTCGAGCAGGTCGGCCCCAAGAACATGTACCTCATGTACCATGAGGAGCTGGAGAGCCTCGCCAAGCACCTGCCCGAGATCAAGCGCATCCGCTTCTGGATGACCTTTGGCGATGCCTATCTCAAGCATCTCGAAGTGCTGCAGAATGTCGGCATGACGCGGATTGACCCGGTGATCTACAATGGCGTTGAGATCATCCCGCTGCAGTTCCTCAAGGCCGTGCTGCCCGAGCCAGCCAGCCTTGGCCCGACGACTAAGGGCAAGACCAACATCGGCGATATTGCCACCGGCCTTGGCAAGGACGGCAAGGACAAGACGCTCTACGTCTACAATATCTGCGACCATGAGGACGCCTATGCCGAGACCGGCAATCAGGCGGTGAGCTACACCACCGGCGTGCCGGCGATGATCGGCGCGGCGCTGATGCTGCAGGGCCTGTGGTCCGGCGCTGGTGTGTTCAACATCGAGCAGCTCGATCCCGACCCGTTCATGGACATGCTCAACAAGCATGGCCTGCCGTGGCAGGTGAAGGAACTCGACGGACCGCTGCCCTTTTGATGGGCGCCCTGCGCATCCGCATCGGGCTGGCGAGCGCCGCCCTGGCGCTCGCTCTGGGAGGCTGCGCGCCGCAGATCGGCCTGGTCGATGGCGTGCCGTCTTCCGAGCTGAACAGTTGCGCCCGCCAGGGCGGCTCGCTGCAGGCACGGGGACGCGCGCAGACCGTCATGTGCGTGGTGCCTTATGCGGATGCAGGCAAGAGCTGCGCCTCGAAGAAGGACTGTCAGGGCCGCTGCCTCGCCCAGCCGGGCAAGAACGGCACCCTGCCGCTCGACGAGCAGAAGGCGCCCGGCCATTGCCAGGCTGACAACAAATTATTCGGATGCTTTGCCGAACTCGACGGCGGCAAGGTCGTTCGGTCTATGTGCATCGACTGATCGGTGCATCGATGAAGGCGCGGCGCTCGCAGCCGCGCCATGACATGACTTGAGCGGAGCAGACCCCATGGAAACCCGAGCCGGCGACCCCGGCGCCTTTGCGCGCTTCGACCTCAATCGCGTGCCCTCGCCCGCTTTCGTGGTCGATGCGGCCGCCATCCGCCGCAATCTGACGATCCTCAAGGACGTACGGGATCGGGGCGGCATCAAGATGCTGGCGGCGCTCAAGGCGTTCTCCATGTGGTCGCTCGGGCCCACTGTCTCGGCCTATCTCGACGGAGTCTGCGCCTCCGGCCTCTACGAGGCCCGACTGGGCCGCGAGGAATATACCGGGCTGGATGAGAAGGGCGAGGTCGCGACCTATTGCGCCGGCTACAAGGCGGCCGACCTGCCCGAGATCTGCGTGCTCTCCGATCATATCATCTTCAATTCGCCCGGCCAGCATGCGCGCTTTCGGCCCATTCTCGATGCGCAGCGCGCGCAGGGCATGAGCTTCGACGTGGGCTTGCGGATCAACCCCCTCCATGCCGAGGGCGAGGTGGCGAAGTACGATCCTTGCCAGCCCAACAGCCGGCTCGGCTTCCCCATCGACCAGCTTCTCCCTGAGCATCTTGAGGGCGTGGACGGCATCCATTTCCATACGCTGTGCGAGCAGGATTTCGTGCCGCTTGGCCGGACATGGGCCTCCGTTGAGCCGAGCCTCAAGCGCTTCTTTCCGCAACTCAAATGGCTGAACTTCGGCGGTGGCCATCATATCACCCGCGCCGACTATCAGCGCGATGAGCTGGTCGCCTTCCTCCAGCAGGTCCGCCGTGAGACCGGGCTCGACGTGTATCTGGAGCCGGGCGAGGCCGTGGCGTTGGACGCGGGCATATTGGTCGGCGAAATTCTCGATGTGATCGACAATGGCATGCCGGTGGCCATCGTGGATATTTCCGCGACCTGTCATATGCCGGACGTGATCGAGGCACCCTATCGTCCGGCCATGCTCGGCGAGCAACCCGGCGGCGATCTGGTGCGGCTGGGCGGCCCATCCTGCCTCGCCGGCGACATCATCGGCGACTATGCCCTGCCTGTCCCCGCCGAGCCGGGCCGGCGCATCGCCTTCCTCGATCAAGCGCATTATTCGATGGTGAAGACCAACACCTTCAACGGCGTGCCGCTGCCTTCCATCTGGTTGTGGGACAGCGAGACGGACGAACTGCAGGAAATCCGCCAGTTCAGCTATGAGGACTTCAAGAGTCGGCTGAGCTGACACGGAAATGACATAAAACTGTCACAATAAGCCCTTGAATTTCCTCGTCTCGTTCCAGCTGGATAACCAAAACTTTACCGTCCCGCTTCTAGAGGCGTGGCATGATGCATGCGCCCTCTTTCCAGATCGACCGACAGGATGACGAGGACGCTGTCGCCCGGCTGCGGATGCCGGGCAGCGCGCAGATCAAGGCGCGGCAGGGCGCCTCGTCGATGGAGATCGTGGCGGTATTTCGCCAGCATATGGGCTTGCGGCTTCTCCCGCTGGTCGATGAGGCGGATCGGCCGGTGGGCGCCATTTATGAGGAGGATGTCCGCAATATTCTCTTCAATCCCTATGGCTATGCCCTGTTAAGCAATCCCGGCATCACCATCGCCTTTGGCGAACGGATGCAACGCTGCCCGGTGGTCGAGATGGACCGGGGCCTTGCCGGCTTGCTCGCCGTCCACGCGCGCGACGGTGGCAAGGAAGCGATCATCGTGACGCGCGGGGGCCGCTATGCTGGCTTCGTTCCCAATGCCGCCATTTTTGCCGCAGTGAACGCGCAGGAGGTACGTCAGCTCCGTGCCCGCGACGCGGAACTGACGCGACTGCGGAGCGTGAGCGCTTCCTTCGAGCAGGACATTCAGGGCCTTTCGAACACCCTCGGCGACATGGCGGCCCTGCTCCAGCGCAATGCCACGGGCACCGCCAGTCGCAGCCAGGACAATACCGACCACGCTCTGCATGTGCTCACCGCCGCCAGCCAGACCGGCGCGATGATGGACGAGGTGGCGCGGTCCAGCGCCGCGCTTGTGCGATCGCTGGGCAGGCTCGACTGGGAGACGGAGCAGGCGCGCACCGTGGCCGCCGAAGCGGTGACCCGCGTGGACGCCAGCGCCGCGCAGGCGCAGGCGCTCGATCAGGCGACGCAATCCATCGAGACCGTCACCGCCACCATTGAAATGCTGGCACGCTCGGTCAAACTCCTCGCGCTCAACGCGTCCATCGAGGCCGCGAGAGCTGGGCAAGCCGGGCGCGGTTTTGCCGTCGTCGCCAATGAGGTACGCGCGCTGGCCCAGCAGACCGGTATGGCTGCGCAGAGCATCCGCACCCATGCCGTCACGGTGCGCGGCACGGTCGCTGCCGTGCGCAACGCACAGGCGGGCCTCGAGGACGTGATCGCAAGCGTCAAGCAGATTGCCGATGGCGTGACCGCAACCGTGAGCGCCCAGCGCGCGCTCTCCCTGCACCTTGCGGCCGGCACCGAACAGGCAGCGTCGGCAAGCAAGGATATTGAGGCGCATATCGTGCGGATCAGCGGCAATGCGCGGTCGGCGACCGAAGGGGCGCAGGATCTGGCGCGGACGGCTCATGATCTGAGCGACTCGTCCAGCACCCTCTCGCGGCGGGTGGAGCGGTTCCTGAGCGAGATCGTGATGCGTGAGGGCGGCGCTGGTTGAAGCGCATTCAGGCGCAGACTCGACTCGTCGCACCTGCCTTGCCCCGATCCGGCCTGTCTGCGACACGCCCGATCCTGTGCCGAAAGTGAGCCGCCGCAACGGCGCCATTCCAAAAGCTAGACTTTCCGCGACTTTCCCGCGCCGCAGCGCGTGACTCAATTTTGACCCCCGATCTTTACAGGGGGGGCCACAGGTCATATATGCGCACCCCTGCTGCCCCATGGGACTTCCACCGCAAGGCAGCTCTTTTCGACTGCAATCCACTGGAGGTCCCTTGAGTTGTACAAGCATCATAGCGCGCTGGGGGTAGCTCTCTCCCTCAAACCGGCAGCACCGGTAACGCTTATTCGCCCGCAGGCAGCTGCCCGCGCCGCTCGATACTTCTCGACGAAGTTCCCGGGGCGCTCGCTCTATGCCGTCAAGGCCAATCCCTCGCCCGCGTTGCTCGAAACGCTGTGGGCGGCTGGAATCACGCATTTCGATGTCGCGTCCATTGCCGAGGTTCGGCTGGTCGCGCGGACGCTGCCGCAGGCCAAGCTCTGCTTCATGCATCCGGTGAAGGCCGAGGAAGCCATTCGCGAGGCCTATTTCAAGCATGGCGTGCGGACCTTCTCGCTGGATTCGCTCGAGGAGCTGGAGAAGATCGTGCGGGCCACCCGTGGCGCGCCGGACCTTGAGCTGTGCGTGCGCCTGCGCGTCTCCTCCGAGCACAGCAAGCTGAGCCTTGCTTCCAAGTTCGGTTGCGATCTCGCCGATGCGCGTGAGCTGCTGCAGGCCACCCGTCAGGCCGCCGATGCGCTCGGCATCTGCTTCCACGTCGGCAGCCAGGCGATGTCGCCCCACGCCTATGTGCAGGCCATTGAGCGCGTGCGCGCCGCGATCGTCGATGCATCGGTGACGGTGGACATTGTGGATGTGGGTGGCGGTTTCCCCTCCACCTATCCCGGCATGGAGCCGCCGCCGCTCGGCCATTATTTCTCGGCCATTCACCGCGCCTTCGAGAGCCTGCCGATTTCCTATTCGGCAGAGCTGTGGTGCGAGCCGGGCCGGGCGCTGTGCGCGGAATATAGCTCGCTGCTGGTGCGCGTGGAAAAGCGCCGCGGTAACGAGCTGTTTATCAACGACGGCGCCTATGGCGCGCTGTTCGATGCCGCGCATCTCGGCTGGCGCTTTCCCGTGCAGTTGCTGCGCGCGGAAGCCAACGAGGCGGATCAGGAAGCTTTCAGCTTTTACGGCCCGACCTGCGACGACATGGACCATATGGCCGGCCCGTTCATGCTCCCTGCGGACGTGCGTGTGGGCGACTATATCGAGATCGGGATGCTCGGCGCCTATGGCAATGCCATGCGCACCGACTTCAACGGCTTCGGCGCGGAGAGCGTCGCACAGGTCGCCGACGAGCCGATGGCCAGCCTCTACCGCGAGGAAGAGCCCGTCCCGCAGCAGTCCAACGTGGTGCAACTGCGCCGCTAAAGCGGATTGCCAAGCCTGGCAGAATGAGACAGCCTCTCCGGACAAGTTTCGGGGAGGCTTTTTCATGTCCGTCAATCTGCTGGTGCCGGTGTTTGCGCTGGTGCTTTGGTCCATCGTGATGCTCATCTGGATGGTCGCGCTGCGGCTCCCGGCGCTGAGCAAGCTCAAAATCTCGCCGGAGCAGGCACGCGGCGGACGTGGGCAGGATCTCGACCGGATGCTGCCGCGCGAGATCAACTGGCCGGCGCACAATTATGCGCATCTGATGGAACAGCCGACGATCTTCTACGCGACGGCGATCGGCTTGGCGCTACTCGGCCAGGGCACGACGGCCAACATCGCCCTCGCCTGGGCCTATGTGGGCATCCGCATCGTCCACAGCGTGTGGCAAGCGAAGGTGAACACCATTCCGGTGCGCGCCAGCCTGTTTTTCCTCTCGTCGATCCTGCTGGCGGTGCTGGCCGTCAACGGCCTGCTCGCCGCGCTACGGCTCAGCGCCTGAAGGTCGCGACCAGCTCGACATGGGTCGACCAGCGGAACTGGCCGACGGGCTTCACCCGCTCGATGCGGTAGCCTGCCTCGGCCAACATCACCGCATCCCGCGCGAAGCTGGCCGGATTGCAGGAGACATAGACGATCAGCGCCACCTGTGAGGCCGCGATCTGCGCCACCTGGTCGCGCGCGCCGGCGCGGGGCGGGTCGAGCACGACGGCATCGAAGCGGTTGAGTTCCGCCGGGGTGAGCGGACGGCGGAACAGGTCGCGATGCTCCGGGAAGATGCGGCCGGGCAGGCGATTGCCGCCGCCGCGCAGGGCCATCACGAGATCGCGGGCGGCCTCCGCCGCATAGACCTTCCGCCCCGGCACATCATTGGCGATGGACAGGGCGAAGGTGCCGAGCCCCGCGAACAGATCGGCCACCATCGCCGCGCCGCCCAATGCCTGACGCACCTCGGCGACCAGAGCCGCCTCCCCGTCCTGCGTCGCCTGCAGGAAAGCGCGTGGCGGGTAGCCAGTGAGGACATCGCCGAAGCGCACCGTCGCCGGCTCCGGCTCCCAGATGGTCATCGGGGCATCGTCATCGATCAGGATGAGCCGGGCGAGCTGGTTCTCCCGGGCGAACTCGAGCAGCGCTTCGGTATGCGCGAGGCCATCGACCCGCAGGCCTGAAAGGACGACATCCACGCCCTGATCGACCAGCGTCAGATCCGCCTCGCCGGGCTGGCGATCCGGCAGCATCGTCGCAAAGAGCGCACGCAGCGGGGCGACCAGCGCGAAAAGGCGCGGGTCCAGCACCGGGCATTCGCGCAGATCGATAAGCTTGTGACTGCCCTGCTCCGAGAAGCCGAACTGGACGCGCTTGCCGAGCCGCAGCGCGCGCAGGCTGGCCCGACGACGGCTATGTGGCGGCGAGACGTGCGGCGCCGCGACCTCCTGCGCGCTCAGTCCCTGCCCGGCCAGCGCGCCGGCCACGCGATCGCGCACATAGTCGGTGAAGGCCTCACCCGACAGGTGCTGGAGCTGGCAGCCCCCGCATTGCGGGAAGTGCCGGCATGGCGGCGTGACGTGATGCGGCCCGGCCTCGATGCTGCCATCGGTGCGCAGACGGTCGCCCGGCGCGCTCAGCGCCACATGGCGGCCATCCGCCGTCACGCCATCGCCTCGCGCGGCAATGCGGACGATAAGATCGGGATCGGGGCTGGTCATGAGGCACTCGCAAGGGCAGCAGGAAGGCAACCGACAAGATCGTCGGCAATGAAACCCGCGCCGGCACGGCGGCCAGCCTCGCCATGCAGCCAGACGGCCTCACAGGCAGCGGTGAAGGCATCGCCCGTAACCGCCAGACGGCTCGCGCACAAGCCGGCCAGCACATCGCCCGTGCCGGCGGTGGAGAGCCATGACGAAGCCGGCGGGGCGACGACGCAGCGTCCATCGGGCGCGGCGATCACGCTGTCCGCGCCTTTGTGGACGACGACGGCCCCGATATCGGCCGCCGCCGCGCGAGTGCGATCGATCTTGTTGCCGGAGCGTTCGCCGAACAACTGGCGAAACTCGCCCTCATGCGGGGTGACGATAGCAGGGGATGGTGCTTCCGCCGGACCCCGCGTGCCCATCAGCCACAAGGCATCTGCATCGGCGACGGTCGGCACCCCTGCGGTCAAGGCCGTGAGGAGCGTGCGCCATGCGGCATCATTGCGCCCAAGGCCGGGGCCGACAAGCAGCGCCTTGGCCCGATCCACCTCGAAATGCTCGCTGCACACAATGGCGTGGCTTTGGGGACTGGCCGGCGCAGTCTGCCCGATCAGCCGCACATAGCCAGCACCGCTGTGCGCCGCCCCCTCCGCCGCCAGCGCGGCCGCGCCCGGCATCGCGCCGGCCACAACGCAGACCAGACCGCGCAGATATTTGTGGGCATCACGGGCCGGAGGCCGGATCGATGGCGGTTGAAGAACCCGCGCGGCATCCGCCGGCGCGTCGATGCCGATGTCGACAAGCCAGCGCTGCTGCGCGAAGCCGAGCGCCGGCATCAGCACATGGGCGGGCTTCCAAGCGCCCAGCGAGAGGCAATGGGTGAAGACCGGCACTGGGGAGAGCGCGAGCGCGGCATCGCTCTCCACGCCGCTCGGGACGTCGATGGCGTAGCTCAGTTGCGCGGCATCGACCAAGGCGCCGAGCCGCGCCGCCAGCTCCGGCGACAGGCCGCGCGTGAGGCCGATGCCGAACAGCGCATCCACCAACTGCGTCGCCGGTTCGGCAAGCATGATATCCTCGACCGGGCCGCCCCAGTCGGTGCGCGCCTTGCGGCTGCTGTCCGTTCCGCTCTCGCCCAGCGCCGCCACGCGGACGGGCACGCCCAGATCGCGCAGGGCACGGGCGATGACGAAGCCGTCCCCGCCATTGTTGCCGGGGCCGCAGAGCACCAGCACATCGCGCATCGCGCCAGCGCGGAAGATCACCTCCGCAGCGCCCTCGCCGGCCCGGCGCATCAGAGCATAGGAGTCCGTCCCGGCGTCGAACAGCGCCTGTTCGGCGGCGCGCATCTGGGCGACGGTAAGGATGGGCGCGGCGGTCATTGGCGGCTGCATCGCGGAGAGCGTAGGTTTCCTGATCCACCACTGTGCTCCTGCGAAGGCAGGAGCCTAGGGTGGTCAGGACGGTTGCTTGCGCCCTGGGCTCCTGCCTTCGCAGGAACACGGCGTTGAGCAAATAAGCGTCGGTGGCGCCGCAACTGACGCAGGGATGCATCAGCCCAGGCCCCTCTCCCGAGGAGAAGGGCCATGGGATCAGATATCAGCGAAGACATGCTTCTCCGCTTTGGCCCCGGGATGCGTCACCGCGCCCTGCCAAGCCGGGCCGACATTCTGCGCGTAGCGCCACAGGGCACCCGCCTGATAATCATTCTGGCGCGGTTGCCACTTCGCCCGGCGCTCGGCGAGCACGGCTTCGTCGACCAGCAGGTCGATCGTGCCCGCCTCGGCATCGATGCTGATCGTATCGCCATTTTCGACCAGCGCGATGGGGCCCCCGTCCGCTGCTTCCGGGCCGACATGGCCGATGCAGAAGCCGCGCGTGCCGCCCGAGAAGCGCCCGTCCGTGATGAGCGCGACCTTCTCGCCCAGACCCTGCCCATAAAGCGCAGCGGTGGTCGAGAGCATCTCGCGCATGCCGGGGCCGCCTTTGGGGCCTTCATAGCGGATCACGACGACATCGCCGTCCACGATCTGCTGCGCCTCGACGGCGGCGAAGGCCTCTTCCTCGCGCTCGAACACCTTGGCGATGCCGGTGAACTGCAGGCGCTTCATGCCCGCGACCTTCACGATCGCTCCTTCCGGCGCAAGGCTGCCCTTGAGGCCGACGACACCGCCGGTCGGCGTGATCGGCGTCTTGGCGTCGTAGATGACCTTCTGGTCAGGGTTCCACGTCACTTCGTCGATATTCTCGCCCAGCGTCTTGCCGGTCACCGTCATGCAATCGAGGTGCAGCAGGCCGGTCTGGGCCAGCGACTTCATGAGCATGTAGATGCCGCCGGCGGCATGCATGTCCTTGGCCACATACTTGCCGCCCGGCTTGAGGTCAGCCATGTACGGCGTGGTCTTGAAGATCTCGGCCACGTCGAACAGCGAGAAGTCGATGCCGCATTCATTCGCCATGGCCGGCAGGTGCAGCGCGCCGTTGGTGGAACCGCCGGTCGCCGCGACGATGCGGGCGGCATTCTCAAAGGCTTCGCGCGTGCAGATGTCCCGCGGGCGCAGGTTGATCTTGAGCAGTTCCATGATCTGCTTGCCCGCCGCGACGGCGATTTCCTGACGGCTCTTGTAGGGCGCCGGCACCATGTTGCTGTTCGGCAGCGACAGGCCGATGGCCTCGCCGACGCAGGCCATGGTGTTGGCAGTATATTGCCCGCCGCATGCGCCATGGCCCGGACAGGCCGCCTTCTCGATGGCCGTCACTTCCGAGAGCGGGCAATTGCCGGCAGCGAACCGCCCGACAGCCTCGAACACGTCGATGACGGTCAGGTCCTCGCGATCCTTATACTGGCCGGGGAGGATGGAGCCGCCATAGACGAAGATGCTGGGCACGTTGAGCCGCAGCATCGCCATCATCATGCCGGGGAGCGACTTGTCGCAACCGGCGAAGGTCACCAGCGCGTCATAGCAGTGGCCGCGCACGGAGAGCTCGACCGAGTCCGCAATGACCTCGCGGCTGACGAGGCTGCTCTTCATGCCCTGATGGCCCATGGCGATGCCATCGGTCACCGTGATGGTGTTGAACCGGAACGGCGTGCCGCCTGCCGCCATCACGCCCTCGCGCGCCCAATTGGCCTGCGTATCGAGCGTGGTGTTGCACGGCGCGCTGTCATTGCCGGCGGAGGCGAGACCTACGAACGGCTTGGCAATATCCTCTTCCTTCCAGCCCATCGCATAATAATAGCTGCGGTGGGGGGCGCTCTCGACGCCAACGGAGACGTAGCGGCTGGGGAGTTTGGATTTGTCGAAGCTGTGGGTCATTTCATTCACCTTCCTGCGGGCAGCGCTCTAGGCCCGTTGCGGGGCGGCTTGCAAGCATGGAGGGCGCAAAACACGCCTGTTGCGAGCCGCTCTCAGGAAAAGGCCGCACGGCAGGCGCGCAGCACCGGCCCGATGATGCCCGCCAGCCGCGCCTGACCGGCGCCGTCGCTCACCAGATCCTGCCGCATCTCGATGCCAAGATAGGGCCGCCCATGGGCCTCGGCATGGCGGTTCATCGTCGCATTGAGCAGCTTGCCCGAATAGGGCTCCTGATCGCCGACCAGCAGCCCGGTGGCGGCCAGCAGTGGGATGGCGATCCGCGCGCCGCGATCGTCCTGATTGTAGAGCACGCCGATGTCCCATGGGCGGGCCTCCTCGGGCCGGCTGCGCAATTGCGGCGTAAAACTGTGCAGCGAGAGCAGAAACGGCCGATGCCCCTGTTCGGCCAGCGCGGCGACCTCGGCATGATAGGGATCGTAGAAGCGCGCGAGGCGGTCGGCGACCTCGGCGGTGCTGTTGCCCTCGATATGGTGGCCATCGCTATGCACCGGCACCAGCCCGGCCGAATCCGCCTCGCGATTATAATCGATGACGAGGCGCGAGACGCCGCCCAGGATGGCGCAACACCCGCCTTGATCCACCAGCAGCCGCGCGACCTGCGCGACGCCGATGTCGACCGCGACATGCTCCTCCAGCACGGCAGCGGGTAGACCGAGATCGATATCCTCCGGCACATGGTTGGAGGCATGATCGGCGATGATCAGAATCGGTGCGGACGGATCGCCCAGGATTTGAAACGCAGCAGTCATGTCCAAGGCCTAGCGCAGTTTGCGGCCTGCCAAAAGACCACGTGTTCAGCGCAGCAGGCTGGTCATCACCCACCAGTCGGGATGGTCGGCGATGATGCGGTCTGCGGCGGCATCCCGCTCGGCCTCGCTCGCGAAGACGGCAAAGCAGGTCGCACCGGAGCCGGACATGCGGGCAACTTGGGGAAGCTGCGCGCGCAGCACCGCCAGCACGTCCTCGATTTCCGGCACCAGAGCCATAGCGCTCGCCGTCAGATCGTTGCGGCCCCGCGCCCATGCCAGCGGATCCAGCGCGCCCCGGTCGATGCCGTCCCATCCGCCGAACACAGGCCCGGTCGGGCAGGCGATCAGCGGATTGACCAACAACACGGGCGTCTCTGCAAGATCGAGATCGATCGTCTCCAGCCGGACGCCCACGCCCGACCCGAATACGGTGGCCGAGCCAAGGCAGGCGGGCACATCGGCGCCCAACGCCGAGGCGATGGCCGGGAAATCGATCTCCATCGGCCGCACGTCCCACAGCCGCACCAGCAGCCGAAGCGCAGCGGCGGCATCGGCCGAGCCGCCTCCGATGCCGGAAGCAACCGGCAGGTGCTTCTCGAGCAGCAGATCGGCGCCCAGATGGCCGCCAGTCACGGCTTGCAAGGCATGCGCTGCGCGCATCACCAGATTGCGCTCATCGGTCGGCAAGCCATCAGCGAACGGCCCTTCGACCCGCAGCGCGATCTCGCCGTCCTCGCGGAGCGTGCCGCTCAGCCCGTCGCCATCCGCGCAAAAAGCGAACAGGCTCTCCAGCTCATGATAGCCATCAGCGCGGCGCGCGCGGACATGAAGGGCAAGGTTGAGTTTGGCGTAGGCGGTTTCTGTGAGCACGGCCGCGCTCTTAGCCGCTCTGAACGCCGCTGTCTCGCCTACATATGCTGGCTGCGTGATAAGAGCACGCCGCGCACTCCGAGGGCGACGGGAACCATTCCGTCCGAAAACCGTCTCCCTATCGTCAAAACATTGTGTTGAAAGGGACCTCCATGCTCTGGACCATCATCGGTATTCTGATCGTTCTGTGGCTGCTTGGGTTCGTCCTGCATGTCGGCGGCGGCTTGATCCACATCCTCCTACTGATCGCGGGCGTGGTGTTCGTATTCCAGCTCATCACCGGTCGCCGATCTCTCTGATCGCGCCAGATGATCGATGAACAAACGGGGCCTTGATCGGCCCCGTTTTTCTATGCGTCAGCGAGGGTGTAGGCGCAGCTACATGTTCGGATAAGTCGGCCCGCCGCCACCCTCGGGCGCCACCCAGTTGATATTCTGGGTCGGGTCCTTGATGTCGCAGGTTTTGCAGTGGACGCAGTTCTGCGCGTTGATCTGGAAGCGCGGGTTGCCGGCGCCATCCTCTACCACTTCATAGACACCCGCCGGGCAATAAAGCCGGGCCGGCTCGTCATAGAGCGGCAGATTGTAGCGGATCGGCACGTCGGGGTCCTTGAGCTGCAGGTGGACCGGCTGGTCCTCCTCATGATTGGTGCCCGAGAGGAAGACGGACGAGAGGCGATCGAAACTGAACACCCCGTCCGGCTTGGGATAGGCGATCTTGTGAACGGCATCCTTGCGCCAGAGCTTGGTATGGTCGGCCTTGTTGCGCAGCGTAAACGGCAGCCCGATGCCGAGCGTGCGCATCCACATATCGATGCCGGCAAACAGCGTCCCCGCGACATTGCCGAACCTGGCCAGCGCCGGGCCGGCATTGCGCACCAGCTTCAGCTCCTTGGCGATCCAGCTTTCGTCCAGCGCGGCGGGGTAGGCATCCAGTACATCGCCGGAACGATCCGCGGCGACCGCATCCGCCACGGCGTCGGCCGCCAGCATCGCGGATTTCATCGCTGTATGCGTGCCCTTGATGCGCGGCACATTCACAAAGCCGGCCGAGCAGCCGATCAGCGCCGCGCCGGGCATCACCAGCTTCGGGATGGATTGCCAGCCGCCCTCATTGATGACGCGGGCGCCGTAGGAGACGCGCTTGCCGCCTTCCAGCACCGCGCGGATATCCGGATGCTGCTTCCAGCGCTGGAATTCCTCGAACGGGCTCAGATAGGGGTTCTTGTAGCCCAGCCCGACCACGAAGCCGAGCGCCACCTGACCATTCGCCTGATGATACAGGAAGCCGCCGCCATAGGCATCGGTCAGCGGCCAGCCTTGCGTGTGGATCACCCGGCCAGGCACATGCTTGGCCGGATCGATGTCCCACAATTCCTTGCAGCCCAAACCATAGGTCTGCGGATCGCTCTCCGCTTCCAGATCGAAGCGGGCCTTGAGCTGCTTGGTGAGGTGGCCGCGCGCGCCTTCTGCGAACAGCGTGTAGCGGGCATGAAGCTCCAGCCCGGGCTGATAATCCGGCTTGCGAGTGCCATCGCGGGCGACTCCCATGTCGCCGGTCGCGACGCCCTTCACGGCGCCATTTTCATCGTACAGGATTTCCGCGGCGGGGAAGCCGGGGAAGATTTCCACGCCCAGCCCCTCCGCTTGCTCGGCAAGCCAGCGACACAGCGAGCCGAGGGAGCCGGTATATGTGCCCTTATTGTGCATGAACCCCGGCGTCAGGAGATGCGGCATTGCGAATTTGCCCGAGCGGCTGAGCATCCAGTGATGGTTCTCGGTGACCGGCACCTGCGCCAGCGGGCAGTCGCTGGTCCGCCACTCCGGCAGCAGTTCATCGAGCGCCCGGGGATCAATCACTGCGCCGGAGAGAATATGCGCCCCGATCTCCGAGCCTTTTTCCAGCACGCACACGCTGATCTCGCTGCCCGCCGCCTTGGCGCGCTGCTTGAGGCGGATCGCCGCGCTCAATCCTGCAGGGCCTCCGCCTACGATCACCACGTCATAGGGCATGGATTCCCGTTCGGACATGTCTACCTCCCTATGCGGCGGACGCTCTGGAGTTCCGTCCGGTCGCCGCAATATTTTCACGCTTTACAGTCGCCAGCGATGCGGCAGAGTTGACCGCGCCGTCAACCTCTGTCTCTGTAAACCCATGGGTGAGCAGGACATGATGACGCCGGAGCAGGCGGCCTATGCCTATGCGCATTGGTGGCGGGAAGCGGGGCTGGACTGCGCCACCGACGAGGCGCCCCGGCGCTGGCGAGATGGCGAACCCGTTCCATTCTGGCGACGCTCTTCCAACACAGCCAGTGGCGCAGCAGACGTTGCCGCGCGGCCGGCCGTTGATGCGCCTGCTGAAGCCCCCGGGCCGGCGCCGCAGCCCGCCCCCGTACAGGCCCGCACGCCGGATCAGGCGCCCAAGAGGATGCCGGGAGATATACCGGGCTTCCTGGATTGGATTGCGCAGGACGCAGGCCAGCCGGAAGCCGACTGGCATGGCGAGCGGATCGCGCTCCCCGCCCTGCACGCGCCGCGCCTCGTTCTCCTCGTCGAGATGCCGGCCGCCGGTGCAACCGATCTGGCCCAGCTTCTCGAGCCGCAACAGCAGCGGTTCATCGCCTCGATGCTCGGCACGCTCGGCCTTGAGCCCGCACAGGCGCCCTGTCTGCCGCTGGCTCTGCGCCGTCCGCCGGGCGGTCATCTCGATGCCGCTTTGCTCCCCCAGCTCGCTGCGCGGATCAGCCGCTATCTCGATCTGGTCCAGCCGGGCGCGATCATCCTGCTGGGTGACCGGATCGGCCGCGCCATGCTCGGCGAGCGCTGGCGGCCGGGCCTGGTGGGGCTCGAAAAGATTGACCTACCGCATGGCAGCGTGGATACGGTCGCCCTCGCGGGGCCTGATCTGCTGATGAACCGGCCGCTTGCCAAGGCCAGAAGCTGGCAAAGCGTGCGTATGCTCCATGGATTGTTGACGCAATGAACAGGTCCCCTTCCCGATCCCGTGTGCGCCGGTCGCTGCTCATGGCCCTGTCGCTGTGCGCGCTCGCTGGCCCACTGGCGGTAGCCCAGCCGGCGGCGGCAGCCTCCGCCATCCCGACGCCGAGCCAGGATGAGCAAGGCCGATATGGCGCCATTCTCGCCATGCTGGAGGGCAAGCGCTGGGACGAGGCGCGCAGTGCCATTCTCGGCCTCTCCGAGGCGGACAGTATGCGCCCGCATCTGCTTGCCGAGCTGTATCTCGCCAAGGATAGCCCCCGCGTCGAGCTGTTCGACCTGCTCGACCTGCTGCACAAGACGCCCAACCTTCCGCAGAACGACCGCATCGCCTCGCTGGCCCGCAAGCGGGGCGCGCAGACGCTGCCGGACCGGCCGGCCACGCGCCAGCTCATGTGGACCGGCACGTCGCCCCAGCGGCAGATGCTCCGCTCGGTGAAGGGCGATGCCGCGGCTGATCAGCTGCGCGGCACGCTGCTCCAGTATATCAAGGACGATCAGCCTAATCAGGGCGAGGCCCTGCTCGCCTCCGCCGAGGCCGGGCTCGGCATGGATGGCCGCACCGAATTGCGTCAGCGCCTCGCCTGGTCCTATTTCATCTGCGGCGATACCGCCAATGCCCGCCGCATGGGCGCGCTGGCCGTCAATGGCGGCACCGGCGAATTCGTGGCACCGTCTTACTGGGTGATGGGCCTCGCCGCCTGGCGCGAGAAGCAATGGGCTGCCGCCGCCGACTCTTTCTATCATGCCGCGATGAGCACGTCCGACGCGGACCTGCGCAGCCGCAGCTATTTCTGGGCGGCGCGCGCCATGATGGCCGACCGCAAGCCCGAGCGGGTCAATGCCCTGCTGCGCAGCGCGGCGCGCGATGAAGAGAGCTTCTACGGCCTGCTGGCCCGCGAAACGCTCGGCCTCGGCTTCAGCACCGCGCTCAAGCGGGAGAATGTGTCGTCGCAGGATTGGTCACTGCTCGCGGGCAGCGGCAATGTCCGCAACGCCGTGATCCTCGCCACGCTGGGCCGGAGCGCGCAGGCCGATGCCGTGCTGCGCCATGAGGCTGCGCTGAGCGACGACACGCGCTATAGCGCACTCGTGCATCTCGCCAGCGACCTCTCGTTGCCGACCACCCAGCTCTGGCTGGCGCAACGCTCGCCAAGCGGGCGCAAGTCGGCGGCCTATGCGCGCTATCCCCGCCCGGAATGGTCACCGAGCAATGGCTGGCAGGTCGAGCGCGCGCTGGTCTTCGCCCATGCCCTGCAGGAATCCCGCTTCCAGACCGATGCCCGCAGCCCGGCCGATGCGCGCGGCCTGATGCAGGTGCTCCCGGGCACCGGTGCGCAGCTTGCCCGCTCCAGCGGCATGGCAGTGACGCCCGATCAGCTTTACGATCCGGCCGTGAGCCTCGCGCTCGGCCAGGCCTATCTGCGCAAGCTCAGCCAGATGCCGGCCACGGGCGGACTGCTACCCAAGGTCGTCGCGGCCTATAATGCCGGCCCCACTCCGATCGAGCGCTGGAACGTGCAGATCCGCGATGAGGGCGATCCGCTGCTCTTCATCGAATCCGTGCCTTATTACGAGACCCGCGCCTATCTGAACGCCGTGCTGCGCAATTACTGGATCTACCAGATGGACGAGCAAGGCGGCCGCTCCCCGGCACTCTCGGCCATGGCGCAGGGCCTGTGGGTCCGCTTCCCGGATGGCAGCAAGGATGTCGCCGTCCGCGTCACCCCGCATGGGACTGCCGCCGGTGCCTATTGACGAGAGCCGCGTCTTCACCCCGGTTCAGATCGCCCTGCTCACCATCTCCGACACGCGGACGCTGGCGGACGATCGATCCGGCGACACACTGGCCGAGCGGGTTACCGCTGCCGGCCATGTGCTGAAGGCCCGCGAGATCAGCAAGGATTCGGTCGAGACGATCCTCGGGCACCTCCACCGCTGGATCGATGATCCCCAGATCGATGTCATCCTCACCACCGGCGGCACCGGCGTGACCGGGCGCGACGTGACCCCCGAAGCGCTGGAAAAGGTGCAGGACAAGGCCATTCCAGGCTTTGGCGAACTGTTCCGCTGGCTCAGCTTCCAGTCGATCGGCACCTCGACCATCCAGTCCCGCGCCTGCGCCTGCGTGGCGCGCGGCACCTATATCTTCGCCCTGCCCGGTTCGACCGGTGCGGTGAAGGATGGGTGGGATCAGATTTTGGTCTATCAGCTCGACAGCCGCTTTCGGCCGTGCAACTTCGTGGAATTGATGCCGCGGTTGCTGGAGAAGTAGGCTCAGGAAATCCACAGAACCGTTCATGTCGAGCCCTTCGACTGCCCGCAGGGCGCGCGCTCAGGGCTCGACACGAACGCGGAGTGGGGGGCGGCCTGATTTTTCCGCCCCTAAAACCTCAATACGCGCGGCCGACCAGAACCCGCTCGACAGCCTTCTCGCCCGTAAAGATGCACGTCCCGCTCGCCGGCGTCGCATCCATCGGCACGTTGCGCAGCGTCAGCTTTTCGCCCTTGAGCCAAGTGACCACCTTGTCCAACGCTTCCCCGGTGGGCTTGCTCCATTCGACCTCGACCCAGCCGGGCTTGTCGCCGCCGAACGCACCCGCCAGCGCCGTCAGCTCGCTCACGTCGCGGCGGATGTTCGCCTCCAGCCGCGCGCGCGCCTCGCTGTGCAGGCTGTCCTGAACGCCGCGCAGCATGTCCGCGACCGCCGCCACGAAAGCATCCCGCGCCATGACCTCGCTCGCCAGCTTGCCCGCCTCATTATAGAGCCGGTCCCGCCGCACGACCGAAACATTGCCGCCCGCCACATCGCGCCCGCCGACCTCGACGATGATCGGCGCGCCCTTCTTCACCCAGCCCCAGCGCTTGGGGGCGGCCTTGATCGGCTTCTTGTCGAACAACACCCGCAGCGGCTCGCGGAACACGTCGACCGCGCCCAGATCCTTGGCGAGCGCGTCGCAATATTCGATGACCGCCGCATCCTCGTCCGTATCGCGCAGCATCGGCACGATCACCACCTGATGCGGGGCGATCATCGGCGGGCAACGCAGCCCGTCGTCATCGCCATGGACCATGATGACGCCGCCGATCATGCGGGTCGAAACGCCCCAACTCGTGGTGTGGCACAGGGCCTGCTGGCCATCCTGATTCTGGTACTGGATGCCCGCCGCCTTGGCGAAGCCCGTGCCCAGATAATGCGAGGTGCCGGCCTGCAGCGCCTTGCCATCCTGCATCATCGCCTCGATGGAATAGGTGGCGACCGCGCCGGGGAAACGCTCATTCTCCGGCTTTTCCCCCGCGACCACCGGCATGGCCAGCTCGGTTTCCGCAAAATCACGGTACATTTCGAGCGCGCGCATCGTCTCGGTCCTCGCGTCGGCTTCGTCGGCATGGGCGGTATGCCCTTCTTGCCAGAGGAACTCGCTGGTGCGCAGGAACATGCGGGTGCGCATCTCCCAGCGCACGACATTGGCCCACTGGTTGGTGAGCAGCGGCAGATCGCGCCAGCTCTGCACCCAGCGCGCCATTGCCTTGCCGATCACCGTCTCGGACGTGGGGCGCACGACCAGCGGCTCCTCCAGCTTGGAATCGGGATCGGTCTGCAGCTTCCCGTCGATGTTCTTGAGGCGATGGTGGGTCACCACCGCCATTTCCTTGGCGAACCCTTCGACATGGTCGGCTTCCTCGGCGAAAAAGGAGAGCGGGATGAACAGCGGGAAATAGCAGTTCTCAACACCCGCCGCCTTGATGCGCGCATCCATCAGCTTCTGGATGCGCTCCCAGATGCCATAGCCCCACGGACGGATGACCATGCACCCGCGCACGCCGCTTTCCTCGGCCAGATCGGCCTCGCTGATCACGGCCTGATACCAGGCAGCGAAATCCTTGGCTCGGGTGACGGGCAACGCGTGCTTGATGTTGGACAATGTCTGGCTTCCGGGATCTGGATTGGGGATTGCAGCGGTCTTTAGTGGCCGCGCGGAAAAATACCAAGACGTTCGCGCGCTGACGCTGGGAGACGAACGGGAACTTTCCCTGACCTCACTCGTCCCGTCTCCAATGGCCCACTTCTCGTCGATGATTCGCACTATGCCCCGCCGCACTCGGATCATCGCGATGATGGCGGCCGCGCTGCTGGTTCTGCTGCTGGCCCTGCTGGTGCTGGCTGCCACCTTTCCCGCTTCCTGGTTCAAGGAGGCCGCCGAGCGGCGCCTGTCCGACCAGATCGGCACCAGAGCCACCATCGGATCGATGACGCGTGAAAGCACATTCTCGTTCAGCCCCGTGATTCAGGTGCGGGATATCCGTGTGCCCCAGCCTGCCTGGGCCGGCGAAGGCGATCTGGCACGGATCGAGGCGTTGCGGTTGCGTCTTCCGGTCCTCGGACTGCTGCTCGGGCACGGCGGGCCGCAGGTGCTCTCCGCCCGGGGCGTACGACTGACGCTGGTTCGCGACGAGAATCGCCGCAAGAGCTGGGACGCGCTCGGCAGTAAATCGAATAAGGACGACCAGGGCAGCTCGGAAACGCCTTTGGTCCGTGTCGATGACGCTGTGATCGATTATCGCGATGCCTTCCAGAAGCGTCAGTTCAAGGTCAAGCTGTCCGTCGATCCGCAGCAGGGCTTGCGCGGCACCGGCGCCGGCACCGTCGAAGGGGAACCGGTCATGCTGCGCCTGACCGGCGCACCGATGCGCGCCGGCCAGAGCTGGCCATTCGATGCGCGCATCATGGGTGACGCCCTCACCATGCACGCGCGCGGCACGATGGCCGGCCCGATGCGCACGGACGATATGACGTTCAAGGTCTCCGCTCGCGCCAGCACGCTCAAACTGGTGGACCGGATCATCGAGGCGGGACTGTTCGGCACGCAGCCGGTCGATATCGCTGCCAATGTCCAGCGGCGCGATGGCGTGTGGAGCGTGGCCGATCTGGGCGGCACCGTCGGCCGTAGCCGGTTCACGGGCGCGCTCACGGTTCGCAAGGTGGATGGCCGCACCAAGCTGGATGGCGAGGCGCGCTTCAGCCAACTCGATTTCGAGGATCTGGCCGACGACAAGGGCAATGCGCAGGCGGTCGCGCTGGAGCGAGCGCAGGGCCAGAGGCTAGTGCCCAACACGCGGATCAACATCCGCAAGATCGACAAGACGGACGGGCGCATATCGGTGCGCGTCGACCGGATTTTGGGCGGGCGGCGCCCCTCCTCCCTCACCAATGCCAGCGCGGTGCTGAATCTCGACAACCGCATCCTCACCGTCGATCCGCTGCGCATCGGCCTGACGCAGGGCGTGATGACCGGGCGGGCCGTGGTCAATCAGCGGGACGGCCAGCCCAAACCGACGGTCACGCTGGCGCTCGACATGCGCAACAGCAGCATCGCGGCGCTGGCGGGCGGGGACGGCAATAGCGAGGGCGACGTGCAGGGCCGCGTGGACGCACGCGCGCGCCTGACCGGCGTGGGCGACACGATCCGCGAGGTCGTAGGGCAATCGAACGGAACCGTAGGCGCGGTCACCCGCGGCGGATCGATGCCGGCGCGGTTGGCCGGCCTGCTGGGCTTTGACATCGGCAAGGGCCTGTTTGCGGACGAAGACGGACGGGAAGCGCTGCGCTGCGGTGTGGTCCAGCTCGATATACGGGGCGGACGCGGCGTTGTGCGCACCTTGGTCGTCGACACGCCGGTCAGCCAGTCACGTGGCACCGGCACAGTCAGCTTCCCCGCCGAACGTCTCGAACTGACCCTCAAGGGCCTCGCCAAGAACGAACATGCGCTGCAGCTTCCCGGCAATGCCCATCTGCGCGGCACATTGCGCAATCCCGATCTGGTCGTGCCGAAAAATACGCGCTCGGTCGGCAACATCCTGAAGGCCGTCGGTCGAGCGATCGGTGGTCGCGCGGAAACCGCACCGGATGCCAATTGCGCGGCGCTGATCGCTCGAACCGTGGGCCGTTAAGGCGCGGCCATCCCGACCGCGCCGGGGTTGGTCACCCGCCCAATTTGTCAATCTTGGCATTGAGCGCGGCGAGTTGTGCCTTGAGCTCGGACACTTCATCGGCAGAGTCGCCAGCCTTCGCGGGTGCGGCAGGTGCAGCGGGCTTGAAGGCGTTCGCTGCGGCGTTGAGCATTTCCATGTTGCGCTTGGCGATCTCGGCAAAGGGTCCGCCGGCGAATGCGCCCTGCATGGCTTCCTGGAATTGCTGCTGGTTCTTGCGGAACGCTTCCATGCTCGCCTCAAGATATTGCGGCACCATGGACTGCATCGAGTCGCCGTAGAGCGAAATGAGCTGGCGCAGGAAGCTGACCGGCAGCATGTTCTCGCCGCGCTGCTCTTCTTCCATGATGATCTGGGTGAGCACATTGTGCGTGATGTCTTCGCCGGACTTGGCATCGACTACCACGAAATCGCGCCCCTCGCGCGTCATCTGCGAGAGCAATTCAAGTGTGATATAGCTGGAGGTTTCCGTGTCATAGAGACGCCGATTGGCGTACTTCTTGATGACAATGGTCCCTGATTCGCCACCTGATTTCGATCGTGCCATAGATGATGCTCCACCCTCCGTTGGGCGCAACATAGCATCGTTTCTTTCTGCACCGCAACATGGGCCGCGTCCGCTGCCGCTGTTTCTTTCCATATTGTGGCAAGTTACGGCACAGGACGCCCAATTACGGCGCAAGGCATTGGCAGGATTGCGCCGTTTTCAGACAGCGTCGCGACCTGCGCCGAGTGACCTGCCGGAAATTGCTGCGCAAAATGGCCGCGCGGCTTTGCTCACGCGAAACGGCAATGCACAACGCAGCATGAGGGGCACCGACGGAGACCGGGCGCCGGTCATCCTCATCCCGTCGCTGATCAACCCGCCCCATGTCCTCGACCTCTCCGAACAACGCTCCTTGCTGCGCTATCTTGGACAGCAGGGCCATGACCCGCTGCTGCTGGACTGGGGCACGCCGGACGATGGCGAGCGCGACGTCGATCTGGCCGATCATGTCGAGCGCATGCTGCTCCCCTTGGTGCAGCAACTGGATCGCCCGCCGCTGCTCGTCGGCTATTGCCTGGGGGGGACTCTCGCCATCGGCGCGGCGGCGCGACTGCAGGCGCTGGGCAAGCCGGTCGCCGGCGTCGCGACCATAGCGGCCCCCTGGGACTTCTCTGCCTATGACGCCCCCTTTCAGTCCCAGCTTGCCGAAATCTGGGCCAAGGCCAAGCCCGGCTGCGAGGCGCTGGGCCTTGTTCCCATGGAAGTGTTCCAGACCGGCTTCTGGTCGCTCGATCCCGATCGCACCATTCGCAAATATGCCGCCTTCGCCGAAATGGAGGCTGACAGTCCGTCCTTCGAGGCCTTCATCGCGCTGGAGGACTGGGCCAATGAAGGCGCGCCGCTGACACTGGCGAGCGGACGAGACCTTGCCGAGCGGTGCTATGGCGCCAATATGACAGCGAGCGGTCAATGGTCCATCCACGGCACCGTCGCGGACCCGCAAGCGCTGGATTGCCCGACGCTCGCAATCGCCTCGACCACGGACCGGATCGTGCCCGCCGCCGCCGTGCCACCTGCGGCGGAACGGATCGACCTTGCGCTCGGCCACGTCGGCATGATGATCGGCAGCCGTGCGGAAGCGCAACTGTGGAGAGGATTGAGCGACTGGCTTTCGCGCTGTGGCGGCTGATGCTAGAGGCCCGGCACGAGAGAGCAACCTGCGCCCCTGGCGCCGCAATCGAGGGACTTGCCAATCCATGACCGATATCGTCATCACCGCCGCCAAGCGCACGCCGGTCGGCAGCTTTCTGGGCAGCTTCGCCAACACCCCCGCGCATGAACTCGGTCGCGTCGCCATCGTCGCAGCACTAGAGCAGGCCGGCGTCTCGCACGATGAGGTGAACGAGCTGATCTTCGGCCAGGTGCTCACCACCGCCCAGGGCCAGAACCCCGCGCGGCAGGCGGCCGTGAACGCCGGCATCCCGATCGACCGCACGGCGATCACCATCAATCAGGTCTGCGGCTCGGGTCTGCGCGCCGTCGCGCTCGCCGCGCAGGCGATCCGCTGCGGCGATGCCAGCATCATGGTGGCCGGCGGTCAGGAGAATATGTCCCTCTCGCCCCACGCCCAGATGATGCGCGCGGGCACCAAGATGGGACCGATTACGCTGATCGACACCATGGTGAATGACGGCCTGACCGATGCCTTCAATGGCTACCACATGGGCATCACGGCGGAGAATCTTGCCGAAAAGTACGGCATCACCCGCGAAGAGCAGGACGCGTTCGCAGCGGCCAGCCAGAACAAGGCGGAAGCCGCCCGCGCCGCGGGTCGCTTTGCCGATGAGATCGCGCCTGTCACCGTCAAGGGCCGCAAGGGCGACACCATCGTCGATGCCGACGAGTATATCCGCGCCGGTGCCACCATCGAGGCGATGGCAGGGCTGCGCGCTGCGTTCAAGAAGGACGGCACGGTCACCGCCGGCAATGCCAGCGGCGTGAACGATGGCGCCGCGGCGCTGGTGCTGATGACGGCCGAGGAGGCCGCCCGTCGTGGCGCACCGGTGCTCGCGCGCATCGCAAGCTGGGCGACCTGCGGTGTCGATCCCTCGATCATGGGCATCGGCCCGGCCCCGGCCAGTCGCATCGCGCTGGACAAGGCCGGCTGGTCGCTCGCCGACCTCGACCTGATCGAGGCGAACGAGGCCTTCGCTGCGCAGGCTCTTTCGGTCGGCAAGGAACTGGGATGGAACCCGGACATCGTGAACGTGAACGGCGGCGCCATCGCGCTTGGTCACCCCATCGGCGCCTCGGGCGCGCGCGTGCTCACCACGCTGCTTTACGAACTCGCCCGCCGCGACGGCAAGAAGGGTCTGGCGACGCTCTGCATCGGTGGCGGCATGGGCATCGCCATGTGCGTCGAACGCTAAGCCAGACATATCCTCATCACGGACCCTTATCACAGGCGCCAGCTCTCGCACGGGCTGGCGCCTTATTGATGGCCACGGCGCCTGACTGAAGATTGCTCTGACAGACCGTCAGCCCCACGCCCCGATGGCTATAAATCGGCAGTGAAGGCCGAAAATTCGGCGCTTTCGGGTTGTCCTCATGCCGCATTGTCTGGATAAGGTGGGCAGACCTTTTGAGGATCGCCAGATCCTGATCGCCATCGGATCGTCAATCACCTGCCGACGCATCACGGGAGCTGCGGACTTTTGTTGCTGATACTCGCCTTGCTGCCATTTCTTGGCGCGTTGCTGTTGGCGATACTCAGCGGCACCAGCCGAAATCTTCAGGCGTGGATCGCCGCCGGCACGACCGGCGCGGCGCTCGCGATCCTCATCGCGCTCATGCCGGCCGCTCTCGCCGGGCAGACCCCTGCGATGCAGATCGACTGGGTGCCGGCCCTCGGCCTGTCCTTGGGGTTCTTCCTCGATCCGTTGGGCGCGATGTTCGCGGGGCTGATCCTCGGCATCGGCCTGCTCATCATCGTCTACGCCCGTTTCTATCTGGCAGCGGAAGACCCAATGGGGCGCTTTCTGGCCTTTCTGCTACTGTTCCAGGGCGCCATGCTGGGGATCGCCCTCTCCGACAATGTGCTGCTGCTGCTCGTCTTCTGGGAGATGACCAGCCTTTCCTCCTTCCTGCTGATCGGCTTCTGGCGCGATAGAGCCGAGGCTCGGCAGGGCGCCCGCATGGCGCTGGTGGTGACGGGCGGCGGCGGGCTCGCGCTCATCGCCGGGCTATTGCTGCTGGGCAGCATTGCCGGCTCCACCGATATTCGCACCATAATGGCCAGCAGTGACCTCATTCAGGCCTCGCCGCTCTATCCGGTCGCGCTGGTGCTCATCCTGCTCGGTTGCTTCACCAAGTCGGCGCAATTCCCTTTCCACTTCTGGCTGCCGCACGCCATGTCGGCACCGACACCGGTCAGCGCCTATCTCCATTCCGCGACGATGGTGAAGGCCGGCATCTTCCTGATCGCGCGCCTATGGCCGGCGCTGGCGGGTACGGATCTGTGGTTCTATCTCGTCGCGACAACTGGCCTCGTCACCATGCTGATCGGCGCCGCCATCGCGCTGTTCAAGACCGACCTCAAGGCCATCCTCGCTTATTCGACCGTCAGCCATCTCGGGCTGCTGACCATGCTCTTCGGCTTTGGCAGCGGCACGGCGGCGATGGTCGGCGTTTTCCACATCCTGAACCACGCCATCTTCAAGGCGGCGCTGTTCATGAATGCCGGCATTGTCGACCATGAGGCTGGCACGCGGGATATCCGCCGGCTGGGCGGTCTCGCCACGCTGATGCCGATCACCGCGACGCTGGGCATGATCGCGGCGGGATCGATGGCCGGCCTGCCTCCCTTCAACGGCTTCCTATCCAAGGAAATGATGCTCGACGAGGCGGCGCATACCGCCTGGCTGGGGATGGGCTGGCTGGTGCCAGCCATCGCGGTGGTCGCCGCGACGCTCTCGGTCGCTTATGCGCTGCGCTACGCTTTCCAGGTCTATCTGGGCCGCCAGCGCGATGACTATCCCCATGCGCCGCATGATCCGCCCTTCGGCCTTTGGGCGCCCTCTGGGCTGCTCGTCCTTCTGGTCATCCTCGTCGGCCTGTTCCCCGCCACGCTGACGACATGGCTCGTGCAACCGGTCGCCGATACCGTCACCGCAGGCAGCGCCGGGACATTCGCGCCGGCCCTCTGGCATGGCGTGAATGCTGCTCTGCTGATGAGCCTGTTTGCCGTGGCGGTGGGCGCGCTGATGCTCTGGCGGTTCGGCCTCGCCGAGCGCATCTGGCAAGCGCTCCCGCTGCCGGAAGCCAAGCGCCTGTTCGACAGCGGGATTGCGACGCTGGTGGACGCCGCCCGCGGCTTCATCCATGCCGTGCACAACGGTTCGCTGCAGCGGCAGCTTGCGCTGATCTTCGTGCTTGCCATTGCGCTGGCGGTCGAGGGCGTGCTGGTCGGGGGCGGCAGCGGCACCGGGCCGCGCGCGACGCTGCCGGCCTCGCCGCTCGCCATTATCGGCTGGCTGTTGCTGGTCGGCGCGACGCTGGCGGTCGTCATCTCCCAGCGCGAGCGTTACCTCACGCTCGTCTTCATCAGCGTTATCGGCCTCATCGTCTCGCTCGGCTTCGTCTATCTTTCCGCGCCCGATCTGGCCCTGACGCAGATTTCGGTCGAGACGGTCACGATCCTGCTGCTGTTGCTGGCGCTCAACCTGCTGCCCAAAAAGCCTGCCCGCCTCTCCAGCGATGGCCTGCGGCTGCGGGATGGCTTGCTCGGCCTGGTGGGCGGCACCGTGGCCGGGTTAGGCGCGTGGGCCGTGCTCACCCGCGCGCCTAACCAGCCCATCTCGACCTTCCATTGGGAGAACAGCTATTCGGGCGGTGGCGGCACCAATGTCGTGAACGTGACGCTGGTGGATTTCCGCGCTTTCGACACCTTCGGCGAGATCATCGTGCTGGGCATTGCCGCGCTGACCATCTTCGCCCTGCTACAGCCGGCGACGCGCGGCGCGGCCGGCGCACGGCTGCGGGCGTGGCTCCCGGACCTCATTCGCTCGCCCGAACGGCACCCGATGATGTTCGTCGTCGCCACGCGGCTGCTGCTGCCGCTTGCCATGATGGTCGGCATCTACATCTTCCTGCGCGGGCATAATCTGCCGGGCGGCGGTTTCATCGCCGGGCTCATCATCTCCATTGCCGTGCTGATGCAATATATGGCGTCGGGCTTCGAATGGGCCGAACAGCGCCGCAAGTTCGACGAGCATCTGATGATCGGCCTCGGGGTCATCATCGCCGCGCTTACGGGCATGGGCTCGCTCGTCTTCGGCGCCCCGTTGTTCACCAGCGCCTTTGGCTATGTCACCCTGCCCGTCATCGGCACGTTCGAGTTGGCGACGGCCATGCTGTTCGACATCGGCGTGGCGATGACCGTGATCGGCGCGGTCATGCTCGCGCTGGCCGAACTCAGTCACATCGCCCAGCGCGCCGACAAGGAAGACCATAGCGACGACGCGCCCATGGATGTCGACCCCGCGCGCAACCGGGAGGCCAAGGCATGATCAGCATGGAAATGCTCGTCGCCAGCGCCATCGGCATCCTCACGGCGGCCGGCATCTATCTGTGCCTGCGCGGGCGGACCTTCCCGGTGGTGCTCGGCCTTGCCATGCTGTCCTACGCCATCAACGTGTTTCTATTCGCGATGGGGCGGCTGGTCGTGGACCGCCCGCCGATCTATGAGAAAGGCATTACGGATTATACGGACCCGCTGCCGCAGGCGCTGGTCCTCACCGCCATCGTTATCGCCTTTGGCATGACGGCGCTGGTGGTGGTCCTTTCCCTGCGCAGCTTCCTCGAGACGGGCACCGACCAGGTCGACGGCAAACCGGATGACGAGCCGGAGGACATCGTGCCATGACCGCGCTGATCGCCGCCCCCTTATTGTTGCCCGCGCTCATGGCCGCAGCCACGCTGATCTTCATGCGCCGCCACCGCTGGATCGGCGCCGCCATTTCCATCGTGGGCGCGACCGGCCTCCTCGCCCTCGCCATCTATCTACTGGGCGTCGCCAGCAGCGGCACGATCTCCGTCTACGCGCTGGGTGACTGGGCCGCGCCCTTCGGCATCGTACTGGTGCTGGATCGGCTCTCGGCGATGATGCTGCTGATTACCGCCCTACTCGCCCTGCCCGTCTTGTGCCACGCGGTGCTGACCGGGCTGGACCGCAAGGGCTGGCATTTCCATCCTCTGTTCCAGTTCCAATTGCTCGGCATCAACGGCGCGTTCCTGACAGGCGACCTGTTCAACCTCTTCGTCTTTTTCGAGGTCTTGCTGATCGCCTCCTACGGCCTGATGCTGCACGGCCAGGGCCCGGAGCGGCTGAAAGCCGGCGTGCAATATGTAATCGTCAACCTCATCGGCTCGACGCTGTTCCTTTTCGCGATCGGGCTGCTCTACGGCATCACCGGCACGCTCAACATGGCGGACATGGCCGCCCGCATCCCGGCCCTGCCGGCTGCAGATCAGGGCCTGCTGCGCGCCGGCGCGCATCTGCTGACGCTGGTCTTTGCACTCAAGGCGGCCCTGCTGCCGCTGCAACTCTGGCTGCCGCGCACCTATGCCGGCACCTCCGCGCCCGTGGCGGCTTTGTTCGCCGTCATGACCAAGGTCGGCGCTTATGCGATCATCCGGACATCCTCGCTGATCTTCGGCGATCAGGCCGGCGCGGCGGCATGGGCGCCGGAGGTGTGGATGATGCCGGCCGCACTGGCGACGATGGTGATCGGTTTTGCGGGCCTGCTGGCAGCGCGCTCCCTACGCGATCTTGCCGCATTCGGGCTGCTCGGCTCCACCGCCACATTGCTGGTCGCCATTGCGGCGTTCGACCGCACGGTGCTGACGGCGGGACTCTATTATCTGGCGCACACCACATTGGCTGCGGCCTTGCTGTTCCTCGTCGTCGATCTCATCCGGCTGCGGCGCGGTCGTTACGGCGACACGATCGTCCCCTCCCCACGCTTTGCCGGCATCGAGCCACTGTCCGCGCTCTACCTGCTGGCGGCCATGGCCCTCGCGGGCCTCCCGCCGCTTTCGGGCTTCATCGGCAAATTGCTGATCCTGCAGGCGACATTGGCGGACCCTTGGGCGGCGTGGATCTGGGCGGTCATTCTCGGCACCACGCTCCTCGCCATTCTCGGCCTCGCCCGCGCCGGCAGCGCCATCTTCTGGAAGAGCGCAGCGCACCCCGACAATCCACACGAAGATGCCGCGACGGCAAAGCCCGATGCCCGTCTGGTGGAGATGTTGCCCGCCACCGCCTTGCTCGCGACGCTGGTCGTGCTCACCGTCGCGGCGGGGCCGGTCACGCGCTACATGGACGCAACGGCCCAGCAGCTTTTCGCGCCGACGCACACGATCGAGGCCGTGCTCGGCCCGGCGACGGGAGGGTGAAGCAATGCTGACCAAACTCTTCCCCCATCCCGGCCTAACGGTGATGCTGCTCATCGTCTGGATCCTGATCCAGAACAGCCTGACGGCCGGTGGCTTCCTTCTCGGCCTCTTGCTGGCGACCGTCATCCCGGTGTTTACCGCACCGTTCTGGCCCGATCGCCCGCGCCTGCGCTTTGGCTGGGCGATGCTCGGTTATCTCGGGATCGTGCTCTACGATATTGTCGTGGCGAACTTCCATGTCGCCAAGCTCATTCTGTTCCGGCGCAACCGCGATCTGAATTCCCGCTGGATGACCATCCCGCTGGACCTGCGTTCGGCCGAAGCCATCACCGTGCTGGCCGGCACCATCAGCCTCACGCCCGGCACCGTCTCTGCAGACGTGTCGGCGGACGGGCGCTATCTGCTCGTCCACACGCTCGACACGGGCAATGTCGCGCACGAGATTGCCCATATCAAGGCGCGCTATGAGGCCCGGCTGCAGAGGATTTTCCGATGATCGCGCTCGCGCTGACCTTCGCCTTCGCCTGCATCGCGCTGGCCGTGCTGCTCAACCTCTACCGGCTGCTGCGCGGCCCCACGCGGTGCGACCGGATATTGGCGCTGGATACCATGGTGATTAACGCCATCGCGCTGATCGTGCTGTTTGGCATCTACGAAACCAGCACCACCTATTTCGAGGCGGCGCTACTCCTCGCAATGGTCGGCTTCGTCGGCACGGTGGCTTACTGCAAGTTCCTCCTGCGCGGCGACATTGTGGAGTAAGCCATGGCAGTGATCGCAGAAATCCTGATCGCCGCTCTCATCGTCCTCGGTGGCGCCTTCGCGCTGATCGGAAGCTGGGGCCTTGCCCGGTTGCCCAGCCTGATGACGCGGCTGCACGGCCCGACCAAGGCAACCACCCTCGGCGTCGGAAGCTGCCTCGTCGCATCCATGATCTACTTTCCGTTCCAGGACGGCACTTGGTCCGCCCACGAACTGCTCATCACTCTGTTCCTGTTCATCACGGCGCCGGTGTCCGCCAACCTCATTGCCAAGGCGCATCTGCACCGGCAGCGGACCAATACCGACGTGGAGCCAATGGACGGTGTACGGGATGCCTTGCCTGAGCCGGGCGGCGATACCGAATGGGCGACATTCGGCGTCGATCGGCCGGAGGGGCGCTAAACTGTGGGTTTCGCGGCATGAATCCTGATGACGACGAGAATCCCGGCGGCCTTGTCAATTGGCTGCGCGAGCGGCTGCATATCGTCATCGGCACGGGCGGTCTGATCGCCTGGCTGGTCATGCTGTGGCTGATGTTCGGCGACGTCCTTTGACTATCGATCCGGCGCGCCCCTAGCCCCGGGCGGCCAGTTGGTTTAGCATCGGGCCATGACAGGACTCTCACCGACCGAAATCGGGATCGTGGAGCATCTTAGGAGACGACAGGCGGACATGGCGACGCAAGTCGTCGACTGGGCGCAGGTCAACTCAGGCAGCCGCAATCTCGCCGGGCTGGAGCAGATGCGCCAGCATATCGCGGCCCGACTGACGGAGATTGCCGATACGGTCGCAACCGTTGCGCCAGAGCCCGCTGAAACGCTGGATGAGGCAGGCCGCACCGTTGCACTCGCCCATGGCGCCAATCTACTCGCCCGCAAGCGTGTCGCCTGCGCCCGCCGCATGATCCTCACCGGGCATATGGATACGGTCTTCCCGCCCGATCACCCCTTCCAGACCTGCCGCCTGATCGATGACGACCGCCTCAACGGCCCCGGCACCGCCGATATGAAAGGCGGGCTCCTCGTGATGATCGAGGCGCTGGCTGCGCTGGAGGCGGCGAATGCCATTCCCGATTTCGGCTGGGACGTGGTGGTCAATGCCGATGAGGAAGTGTCCTCGCTAGGGTCTGCAGCGCTGCTGCGCGAGACGGCGCGGCGCTGCCAGACCGGCATGACCTTCGAGCCTTCCGTCACGGTGGATGGCACGCTGGCGAGCGCCCGGCGGGGCAGCGGCAATTTCACCGTCGCTGTGACTGGCCGATCCGCCCATGCCGGCCGCAATCCATTGGACGGCCGCAATGCCGTGGTGGCCGCGGCCGATCTCGCGGTACGACTGGATTCGCTCAAGCACGAGATCGAGGGGCTTTCCGTCAATGTCGCGCGCCTGTCCGGCGGCGGCGGCAACAATGTTGTGCCCGATCGGGCGCTGCTGAGCTGGAACATGCGGCCCGTGGACCTGGCCGGCCAGCAGGCCGCCGAGCAGGCCATCGCCCTGATCATTGCGCAGGTCAGTGCGGATCATGGCGTGACGATCGCGCTCGCAGGCAGCTTTGCGCGACCGCCCAAGCCCTTCGACGCGAAGCATCAGGCGCTGTTCGGGCTGGTCCGGGAAACCGGCGCGGACCTGGGCCTCGCCATCGACTGGCAGCCAAGCGGCGGCGTTTGCGATGGCAACAACATCGCCGCCCAGAACGTTGCGGTGGTGGACACGATGGGCGTGCGCGGGGGTGCCATCCATACCGATGAGGAGTTCATGATTCTGAGTTCACTGAGCGAACGCGCCGCGCTGGCTGCCATCACCATGCTGCGGATCGCACAAGGACGGCTCGACCACGCCCTCAATTCCGCGCCGGATATGGCAGGGGCCGACCATGACTGACGGCTCTTTCAACGACTGGTTCGTCCGCCCTGCGACGACGACGGATATCGACGCCATCTACACGCTCGCCGGCCAGACCGGGCCGGGCTTCACCAATCTGCCCCATGATCGCGAGGCCCTGTTCGCACGCCTCGAACGATCCCAGCGCAGCTTTGAGGCGCAGTTGAGCCAGCCAGATGACGAGCTTTACATGTTCGCGCTGGAAGAAGCTGGCACCGGGCGGATCGGCGGAACGGCGCTCATCTTCTCCAGCGTCGGCACCAAGAAGCCCTTTTATTCCTACAAGCTCACCCGCCTCTCGCAGCACTCGCGCCAGCTCGACCGCATCGTCACGACGAGCGTGCTCAATCTGGTCAACGACTTTGCCGGCGCGAGCGAGGTCGGCGGCCTGTTTCTGGTGCCCGAACTGCGGCGCAGCGGGCTTGGCGTGCTGCTCGCGCGCAGCCGCTATCTGTTCATGGCGATGCACCGCACCCGCTTCGGCCAGCAGGTGCTCACCGAATTGCGGGGCTGGCAGGAGCCCGAAGGCGTCTCGCCATTTTGGGAAGGGCTGACCCGGCGCTTCTTCGACCTGGAGTTTGCCGATGCCGACCGCTTTCACGCCCTCAACGGCAACCAGTTCATCGCCGACCTGATGCCCAAACACCCGATCTACACCACGCTGCTGCCACCCGAGGCGCAGGCAGCTATCGGCAAGCCGCACGCGAGCGGCGCCGCAGCCATGAAGCTGCTCGCGGCCGAGGGCTTCCGCTATGATGGCTATGTCGACCTGTTCGACGCCGGGCCAACCATGCAGGCCGATGTCGATGATTTGCGGGCGGTGAAAGAAAGCCGCGAGGCGGCTGCCTTCAGCGATGCACCTCCATCTCAGACCCAGGCCCGCCCGATGTTGCTGGCCGCCGGAGATTTGCTCGATTTTCGCGCCTGGCGCGCCGCCGGACAGATCGATGCTGAAGCAGAGCGCCTGACCCTACCAGCGGATGCGATCGCGCTCGGCCGCCTGAGCGAGGGCGCAACGGCCCGTTATCTGACGACCGACTGACCGAACAGACCAAAGACGAAACGAGCGGAAGAGCATGACCGACCTGATTTCCACCGACCCGTGCACGGGAGACGTCGTCTGGCGGGGCGTTGCTGCGGATGCCGCTGCCGTCGATGCCGCCGTCGCGCAGGCCCGCGCCGCCCAACCGGGCTGGGAGCGCACACCGCTGACTGAGCGCATCGCCATCCTGCGCGCTTACGCCGCAGCGGTGAAAGCCCATGCCGATGACGTCGCGCGGGTGATCTCGCGCGAGACGGGAAAGCCTTTCTGGGAGACCGGGACCGAAGCGGCCAGCGTCGCTGCCAAGGTGGAGATTTCCATCGCTGCGCAGGCCGAGCGGGCGGGCCAGACGCTGCGGGATGGAGACGGGTTCGCTCTGGCGTTGCGCCATCGGCCCCATGGCGTGCTGGCGGTGCTCGGGCCTTATAATTTCCCGGCGCATCTGCCCAACGGGCACATCGTTCCGGCGCTGCTGGCGGGCAATGCCGTGGTCTTCAAGCCCAGCGAACTGGCGCCTGCGACGGCGGAACTGATGGGCCAGCTTTGGCGGGAGGCTGGCCTGCCCGACGGCGTGCTGCAGATCGTGCAGGGCGGCGGTGAGACCGGCAAGGCAGTGGCCGCGCATCCCGGTACGGATGGCCTGCTGTTCACCGGCAGTTCGAGCACCGGGAAGCTCCTCGCCCGCGCATTCGCCGACACGCCGGGCCGCATTCTCGCGCTGGAGATGGGCGGCAACAATCCGCTGCTCGCCTGGGAGATCGGCGAGGCCGACATGGACGCTGCCGTTGCGCTCATCGTCCAGTCCGGCTGGCTTTCCGCCGGACAACGCTGCACCTGCGCGCGCCGACTGATCGTGCAGGACGAGATCGCCGACGCGCTCATCGAGCGGGTCACGGCAACACTGGACAGGCTGATCGTCGGCGCGCCCTTCGACGATCCGCAGCCCTTCATGGGGCCGGTGGTGGATAATCGCGCCGCCGATCTGGTCGAGGCGCGCGTCGCGGATCTGCTTGCGTTGGGCGGGCGCCCGATCCGTCCGCTGGTCCGGAGGGACTCCGGCCTGCCCTTCCTCTCACCGGCGCTGATCGACATGACCGGCATCGAGACTGCCCCTGACGAGGAGATTTTCGGCCCGGTGGTCCAGCTCTGGCGCGAGACGCATTTCGACCGGGCCATCGCCCGCGCCAACGCCACGCGCTTTGGCCTGTCCGCCGCTATGCTGGGTGGGAGCCGGGCACAGTTCGAGCAGTTTCGCGCAGCCACGCGCGCCGGCGTCGTCAACTGGAACCGGCCCACCAACGGCGCCAGTTCCGCCATGCCCTTTGGCGGCATCGGCGACAGCGGCAACCTGCGCCCCAGCGCTTATTATGCGGCGGATTATTGCGCCTTCCCCGTCGCGGGCATGGAGGCCCCGGCGCTGGAGGGCGCGCTTTCCACCGGACTGCGCGCATGAGCACCGCGCCCGTCTTTCGCGAGGTCAATTTCGATGGGCTGATCGGCCCGACCCACAATTATGCGGGCCTCAGCCTCGGCAATCTGGCCGCCACGCTCCATGCCGGCGAGGTCTCCCAGCCCCGCAAGGCAGCCCTGCAAGGCATCGCCAAGATGCGCACGCTGCACGGGCTGGGACTGGGACAGGGCTTCTTCCTGCCGCACGATCGCCCGAACGCGGGCTGGCTGCGTCAATTCGGCTTCGACGGTTCGGATGCGCAGGTCTATGCCCGCGCATGGGCGGAAGAACCGCTGCTGTTCGCTCAAGCCACCAGCGCATCGGCGATGTGGGCAGCCAATGCGGCGACGGTCTCCCCTGCCCCGGATACGGCGGACGGGCGGACGCACTTCACCGTCGCCAATCTCGCGACCATGGCGCACCGCAGCCATGAATGGCCCGAAACGCTGCGGCAGTTGCGGCACATCTTCGCGGACGAACGCTATTTCGCGGTCCATGATCCGGTCCCCGCTCGCTTCGGCGATGAGGGCGCCGCGAACTTCATGCGGCTGGCCTCCCCCGTGAACGGCCCCGGCGTCGAGGTCATGGTCTATGGCGAACCGGGCGGGCGCTTTCCTGCCCGCCAATCGGCCGAAGCCTGCCGCGCGATCTTCCGTCGGCACGGCATTGAGGACGGCCTGACCGTACAGCAATCCGCCGACGCCATCGCAGCGGGCGCGTTCCACAATGATGTCGTGGCCGTCGCGCACGAAAACATCCTCTTCGCGCATGAACAAGCCTTTGCGGACAAGGCGGCCTTTTATGCCGCGCTGTCGCAGCGCTGCCCGGACCTGATCATCCTAGAGGTGCCGGCCAGCGAAGTCTCGCTGGAAGCCGCCATCGCCTCCTATTTGTTCAATTCCCAATTGGTGACACTGCCGGACGGGCAGCGAGCGCTGATTCTCCCGATGGAGTGCCAGGAAACCCCCGCCGTCAAAGCCTGGCTGGACAGCAATGTCGGCGCCAACGGCCCGATCCACACCTCCCATTTCGTCGATGTGCGCGAATCCATGCATAATGGCGGCGGCCCTGCCTGCCTGCGCCTGCGCGTGCTGCTCTCACGTGAGGCGGAACAGGCGGTTCACCCTGCCCATCTGCTCGACGAGCGCGGACTGGACCGCCTGGAGACGATCGTCGGCAATCACTGGCCCGAGCGCCTCGCCCCGTCCGATCTCGGCCTGCCCGACCTCTGGGCGCAGGCACAGGCGGCGCGGACGGCCTTGCGCCATGCATTGGAGCAAGCCCTGCCATGACCCGCTTCGTCGATCCTGCTGACATTCGCCTCGCCTTTTCGGAGGCGATGTCCGCGATGTACCGGGCCGAGGTGCCGCTTTACGGCACGCTGCTGGAGATCGTCGCCACGAGCAATGCCCGCCTGCTGCACAACAATCCCGCTCTGAACGAACGGCTCGCAGCGCAGGGCGAACTCGACCGGCTCAGTGCCGAGCGCCACGGCGCCATCCGGGTCGGCACGCCAGAAGAACTGCACCTCATGCGGCGGCTGTTCGCCGTGATGGGCATGGTGCCGGTCGGCTATTATGATCTCGGCGTGGCCGGTCTGCCGGTGCATTCGACAGCGTTTCGGCCGATTGACACGGCATCGCTGAACCGCTGCGCCTTCCGTATCTTCTGCTCGCTGCTGCGGCTCGAGCTGATCGAGGATGTTGCGTTGCGCGAACAGGCCCAGGCGCTGCTCGCCCGACGCAGCATCGTCACAGATGGCGCGCTGGCGCTGATCGACCGCTTCGAGCGGGAGGGCGGTCTGGGCACCGAAGAGGCAGAAGCCTTCGTGCTGGAGGCGTTGGAAACCTTCCGCTGGCATGGCGAAGCGCTGGTGGACCATGCAACCTATGAAGCCTTCAGTCGCGCGCACCGGCTGATCGCCGACATTGTGTGCTTCCGCGGTCCGCACATCAATCACCTGACGCCCCGCGCGCTCGACATCGATGCGGTTCAGGCCGAGATGATCGCGCGCGGCATCAAGGCCAAGGCCGTGATCGAAGGCCCGCCCCGCCGGTCTGTCCCGATCCTGCTGCGCCAGACGAGTTTTCAGGCGCTGGAGGAGGCCATCCTGTTCCGCGATGGCGATGAGAGCGTGGCCGGCGTCCACACCGCACGGTTCGGCGAGATCGAGCAGCGCGGGATTGCGCTGACGCCACATGGCCGCGCGCTTTACGATGCGATCCTCGCGGAAGCCGAGCAGGCCCGCGGCCTGGGCGGCAAAGGCTATGAAGCGCGCCTGGCAGAGATCTTCCAGCGCTTTCCCGACGATCTGGATGCGATCCGCGAACAGGGGCTGGCCTATTTCACTTATGCGCCGACGCCCAAGGCCGCTATGCTTCCTGCGGGACGCCAGCTGCCATCCGGCGCACCGGACGAGCTGGTTGCAGATGGCTGGCTGGAAGCGAGCCCGATCACCTATGAGGACTTCCTGCCGGTCAGTGCCGCCGGCATCTTTCGCTCCAATCTCGCCGATGCAGAGACTGGATCCCGCGCAGGCGCCTCATCGCAGGATGAGTTTGAGGCCGCGCTCGGCGTCCCGTGCCTTGACCCGTTCGGATTATATCTCGATCAGGAACAGGCCTCGCTCGAGATTCTGGGATAGGAGACTGGCGTTCACGCCGCAGCCGAATTCTCGCCGCTCAAAGCCCGAGCGCGGAGCATGAGGCGGCTCACAATGGCCTGATAGAATGCCCGATCCTCGGCGCTTGCCTCACTCCAGAGGCTGGCATCCCGCACCGAGGCCTCGCGATGGAGCGCCTTGTACACCACGGCACCGGCCTCGGTCGGTTGCAGGACGATATCGCGGCGACGGGTGGGCCTGAATCGCTCGATCAGCCCGCTCTCTTCCAGTGCCGAGACCGTCCGCCCGATCTGGCTCTTGTCCCGGCCCATCGCCTTGATCAGCTGCGCCATCGGCAGCGGCGCGTACAAGCCGATGAGCGCGAGAACCTGACCCTGAAAGTTCGACAGGCCGTGCATCCGCTGGCAGGAGAGCATCGCGCTGCGCTTGAGATAGGCGACCAGTCCGACCAGCTTGGGCGCGATGAGGTCCGGCGGCGGCTCGATCTTCTTGCCCTCCGGCCCGACAGGCCATGAGGGTGTGCCGGCCCCGCCCGGTGCCGCGCCGATGATCCCCGCCTCGACACTCAGGCAGCGCTCCTGATTGTAGATACGGGCCGCCTTTTGCGCCAACTGGTCGGTGAGCAGGCCGAAGCGCTCCAGTTCGTCGCGCCCCAGACCGCCTACCAGCTGGCCGTCACGGGCGCGGACGATGGCGCGGATCTTTTCGAAGAGCACCCGCCCCGCCGGGGAGAGGGTGAGCTTGGCGCGCAGCTTCTCGCGCACGATTAGCCCGTCCCGCTCCAAGGGCTTGATCGCGCGACTGACCTGCGCCTTTTCGTAGCCGGCAAAGCCGACGATGTCCTGAGAGGTCATGCCGCCGGAAAGCCCGAGCAGCAGCAGCAAATGGCGATGGATTTCTTTGTAACCCACCTCCGCCTCGAACAGCGGCAGGCCGCCCTCGCGGATCGCGCGCATGAGCAGCATGAGGCGCATCCCCAGAAGCCCGGCATCGAGCTGGGGGGGACCGATATCCGCCTCTTGCGTCACGATATTTTTGCTCCTCGCCCCTGGCATGCTGTCATCTGCATGATAAAGCCCATCGAACCCGATCAGGCAACCGGCGCGACGATATCGTGTGAGTCTTGCGACAGAGCTGTGATCGCGACGCGACAGGTCATCGACCGCTCAGGAGACACCATGCTCAGGATTTTCCGTTATATCGCCCTGGTGGAAGGCATCACGACCCTCGCGCTGTTCCTGATCGCGATGCCGCTCAAATATGGCTTCGACAATCCCGCGCTGATCCGTCCGGTCGGGATGACCCATGGCATCGCCTTCCTGCTCTACATCGGCGCGATGCTGTTCGTGCTGCCGGGCAAGGGCTTTGGTGTCATGGGCTGGCTGCGGACGACGCTGGCGGCATTCTTCCCGTTCGGCACCTTTCTCAACGATCCCTATCTCAAGCGGCAAGAGGCCGCCCTCACCCAAGGACGCGCACGCTCCGTCTAAGTCTGCGCGCCGAAGAGGCCGCGAAGATCAGGCCTTGAGGCGCTCGGCGTGCCAGCGGATATGCTCGGCCATGAAGGTCGAGATGAAATAATAGCTGTGGTCATAGCCGGGCTGCATGCGGATTGTCGCGGGCTGACTGGCCTTGGCACAGGCGGCTTCCAGCAGATGCGTGCGCAGCTCCTGCTCGAGGAAATTGTCCGCACCGCCCTGGTCGACCAGCAGGTCGGGCAGTCGCGCACCGCCTTCGATCAGCGCGACAGCATCATGCTGCGCCCAGGCCGATGCATCGTCACCCAAATAGCCGCCGAGCGCCTTCTGGCCCCAGGGCACCTGGCTCGGCGCAACGATGGGCGCCAAGGCGGAGACGGACCGGAAGCGCTCGGGATTGCGCAAAGCGATGGTCAGCGCGCCATGGCCGCCCATGCTGTGTCCGGTGATACCCTGCCGCGCCATATCGACCGGGAAATTTGCCGCGATCAGCGCCGGCAGTTCCTGCTCGATATAGCTCTTCATGCGATAATGGGTCGCGAACGGTGCCTGGGTTGCATCGACATAGAAGCCGGCGCCCAGGCCGAAATCATATTTGCCCTCCGCATCGTCGGGCACATCTTCGCCCCGCGGACTGGTGTCCGGCGCCACGAAGATAATCTTCTCCGCTGCGCAGGCCGCGCGATACTCGCCCTTTTCCATCACGTTCGCATGGGTGCAGGTGAGACCGGAGAGGTAGAAGAGCACGGGCAAGGTTTCGCCCGGCTCATGCTCGGGAACGAAGACGGCGAATGTCATCGCCGTCCCCGTCGCCGAAGATGTGTGCCGGTAGACGCCCTGGACGCCGCCATAGGCCTTGTTCGTCGAGAGCGTCTCCAGCGTCATCGATCAGGCGCCTTCAGGCAGCTGGCAGAAGACGCAGATCTTGTTGCCGGTCGGGTCGCGCAGATAGGCGCCATAGGCGTTGCCCGGCGCCTGCGGGCGCTTGCCCGGCTCGCCTTCGCTGGTGCCGCCATTGGCCACACCGGCCGCGTGGAACGCATCGACCTGATCCTTGTCGGCAGCGGCAAAGCCGATCGTGCCGCCATTGGCATGGGTCGCCGGCTCGCCGTTGATCGGCGAAATGATGCCGAAGGTGCCGCCATTGTGCGAATAGAAAGCGCGATCGCCGATGTTGTGGCCGGCGCCAGCGCCCAGTGCGCCGAGCACGGCGTCATAGAATTTCGCGCTCTGCGCGAGGTCCTTCGCGCCAACCATGATATGCGTAAACATTGTAACTCTCCTCTTGGTTACTCAAAATCCTGCGCGCACCGGAGCATCACTGGGGTTCGTCCCAAGCCGCGCAAAGCTTGTTGCCATCCGGATCGCGCAGATATGCGACCCAGATACCTCCCCCGGTGGCGGGCGAAATCCGGTTCTCCGGCTCTCCCTCGCACGCCTGGCCGCCATGCGCCAGGCCGGCTGCATGCCAGGCCTTCACCGCCTCCGGTGTGGGCGCCAGAAAGCCGACGGTCCCGCCATTGGCATGGGAGGCCGGTTGGCCATCGATGGGGTGGCCAACGATGAACAGACCGCCACCATCCCGATAGAGAAGCCGCCTCTTCGCATCGGCCTGCGCCGGCGCGATGCCCATCGCCGCGAACGTCGCATCATAGAAGATGCGCGCCCGCTCGATGTCGTTGGTGCCGAGAACCAGATGCCTGAACATGGGTGCCGCTCCCGAGCGCAACCGCCGCCCTGCGGACCTTAGAACACCACCACGGAGCGGATGCTCTTGCCGGCATGCATCAGGTCGAAGGCGGTGTTGATCTCTTCAAGGCCCATGACGTGGGTGATCATCGGATCGATCTCGATCTTGCCGGTCATGTACATGTCGACGATCTTGGGCACGTCCGTGCGGCCCTTGGCGCCGCCGAACGCGGTGCCGCGCCAGTTGCGGCCGGTAACGAGCTGGAATGGCCGCGTGGCGATCTCCTTGCCCGCTTCCGCCACGCCGATGATGATGCTGGTGCCCCAGCCGCGATGGCAGGCTTCCAGCGCCGTGCGCATCACTTCGGTGTTACCGGTCGCGTCGAAGGTATAGTCCGCGCCGCCGTCGGTCATCGCCACGATCTTCGCTACCACATCCTCGCGGCTCATGCCCTTGGAATTGAGGAAGTCGGTCATGCCGAACTTGCGGCCCCATTCCTCGCGATCCGGGTTGATGTCGACGCCGATGATCTTGTTGGCGCCAGCCAGGCGCGCGCCCTGGATGACGTTGAGGCCGATGCCGCCGAGGCCAAAGATCACGACATTGTCGCCGACCTGAACCTTGGCGGTATTGATGACCGCGCCCACGCCGGTCGTCACCCCGCAGCCGATGTAGCAGCTCGTCTTGAACGGCGCGTCTTCGCGGATCTTGGCGACCGCGATCTCGGGCAGAACGGTGAAGTTCGAGAAGGTCGAGCAGCCCATATAATGGTAGATCGGCTGGCCCTTGTAGGAAAAGCGCGTCGTGCCGTCCGGCATCAGGCCCTTGCCCTGCGTCGCGCGGATCGCGGTGCACAGGTTGGTCTTGCCCGAGAGGCAGGACTTACACTGGCGGCATTCCGGCGTGTAGAGCGGGATGACATGGTCGCCCGGCACCACGGAAGTGACGCCCGCGCCGACCTCGCGCACGATGCCCGCGCCTTCATGGCCGAGCACGCTGGGGAAGATGCCTTCGCTGTCGAGGCCGTCGAGCGTGTACGCGTCGGTATGGCAGATGCCCGTCGCCATGATCTCGACTAGAACTTCGCCCGCCTTGGGCCCTTCCAGATCCAGCTCGACGATCTCCAGCGGCTTCTTTGCCTCAAATGCTACCGCAGCCCGCGTTTTCATGCCCCATCTCTCCAGCAAGGAACGGCGCTCACGCGCCAGTTGCCGCTTGTTGGAACCTGAGACTGATTCTTGCAACCCCGCCCAAGCCGGTCGAACGCTTATTTCGCGCGGCACAGGGCCAGCAGGCCGGCCTCCCCGGCGCCGAGGCTGAGCAGCGCGCAGAGCAGGATTGCGAGGGCGGCAAGCGTCCGCACGCCGGGCTTGCGGGCCAGCCCGGCCAGCATCGTAGCGCCGCCCTGCACCGCCAGCAGCGCCGGCAGTGTGCCGATGCCAAAGCCCGCCATGACCAGCAGACCGCCGGTGAGCGACCCGGCAAAGGCCGCATATAGCAACGCACCGTAGACCATTCCGCACGGCATCATGCCCCAGCCAAAGCCGGTGGCGATCATGCGCAGGCGCGGCGGCAGCATCGATCGCGCCGCGCCTGCGACGGAAGCCGGCACATGCACCTGTCCCCGGATCGCGTGCCCGACCACAGCGGGGCTCGGCATGAGACCCAGCATCGAGAAGCCGACCCAAGCGAGGCTCATCGCCGCCGCCCAGCGCAGGAGCAGATGGCCGAGTGTCGCATCCAGCCCGCCCAGCGCCAGTGCACCAAGCGCGCCCGCCGCGCCGCCCATCACCATATAGGCACCGATGCGACCGGCATGGAGCCGCGCTGCGAAGACCGCAGGATGATCGCCCTCCGCCCGCGCCTGACCAAGCAGCAGCGCGATGCCGCCGCACATGCCCACGCAATGCAGGCTGGAGGCAAAGCCGAGCAGAAATCCGCCGCCGAAGGTCCACGGATCGGCCATCGCTCAGATCGCGCTGCTGAACCGCTGCTGGGACAGGGCGCGATGGCGGTCGAAGAGCACCGCGACGGCGCGTCCATAAGGCCGCCCCTCTTCGGTGATGCGCAGGCTATTGCCCTCCAGCGTAGCGAGGCCGCGCTCCAGGAAAGGCGCAAGTCCGGCACGCAGGTCCGTCCGGTGCAGATCGGTGCCGACGTTAGCGGCCCGGCCACAGAGCAGATCCTCGATGATCGCGCCGCGCCGCTGATCATCCGCGTCGCGCAGGATGCCGCGCTCGCCGGTCAGGCGGCCGGCGCCGGCGCGCATCCGGTAGCGGCCGCTATTCTTGTCATTCTGCACGATGAGATGCGGAAACTGGCCGATGGCCGTCGCGCCGATGCCGATCAGCACATCGGCCCGATCCTCGGTGAAGCCCTGAAAATTGCGGCGCAGCGTGCCCTGCAGCTGCGCCTTGGCGAGATCGTCATGGGGCAGCGCGAAATGATCGAAGCCCACCGGCACATAGCCAGCCGCAACGAGCTGATCATGCCCCAGCGCCGCCATGGCGAAACGCTCGGCCTGATCAGGCAGATGGGTGGCATCGATCCGCTTCTGGCGGGGCAGCATATGCGGCACATGCGCATAGCCGAACAGGGCGATCCGGTCTGGACGCATGGCGATGGCCTCGTCCAGCGTCTGCTCGAGCAACGCGCGATCCTGCCCCGGCAGGCCGTACATCAGATCGAAATTGATGGACCGCACGCCGTTGCTGCGCAGGCGATCAACCGCGCTGACGATGAGATCGCGCGGCTGGACCCGCCCGATTGCGGCCTGGATGGCGGGATCGAAAGTCTGCACGCCAAGGCTGGCGCGTTTGGTGCCGGAGACGCCCAGCGTCATCGCCCAGCGCTGGTCGAACCCGCGCGGATCGATCTCGACCGAGAGCACCGGCGCGCCGCAGTTGAAGGCCAGCATCATCTCATCGACCAGCCGGGCAAACTCCAGCGGCGGAATGGCATTGGGGCTGCCGCCACCAAAGGCGATGCGCTCGACGCGGGCGCGTCCGCCGAGGCGCTGTGCGACAGTGCGAATTTCGGCATGAAGCGCATCAAGATAGCTGGTCAGCCGCTGCGCCTTGTTGGAGCGCCCGGTGTTGCACCCGCAATACCAGCAGATCTCCTCGCAAAAGGGGATGTGCACATAAAGCGAGACGGGTTGCCCCGGCTGCACCGCATCCAGCGCATGGCCGAGATAGGCCTCCCCCACCCGGTCCGTGAATTCGGCCGCCGTCGGATAGCTGGTGTAGCGCGGCACCGGCCGGGCGAGCAGATCGGGATAATAGGACCACATGGAAATGGCTCTACTTTGTCGAGCGTTGGCTGCCCTTGACCTCGATCAAGCCAAGTCTTGCGCTGGGTCAATGAGCGGCGCCCACCCCAATCCTAATGAGCGATGCAGGTTCAGGGAAAGAAAGGAAAGAACCCATGAATGCTCGTTTACTCAGCTGTGTCGCCGGTCTTGCGATGCTCGCTGCCCCCGGGGTCGCGCAGGCGCAGCAAGGCAAGGTGCAGGTCAAGCTGATGGCAACCGGCGTACTGCCGAATGGCAAGATCGACACGGTGAAATCCGCCACGGTGACGCTGCCCGCCGGCACGGACACCGCCGCCAGCGACAATTGGGTGCCGACCGCCGCAATCGAATATTTCCTGAGCGATGCCGTCTCGGTAGAGACGATCTGCTGCATGACCGCGCACCATGTGGATGGCGCGGGCGCGATCAAGGGCGTCAACCGGCTGCTCGATGACATCAAGATCGTGCCGGCGACGGTGACGCTCAAATATCACCTCAACGCCGGCCCCATCAAACCCTATATCGGCGCCGGGCCGAGCTACTTCTGGGTGTTGGACTCCAAGGTGGGCGCGGGCGGCACCGCCGCGCTGGGCGCCGCGAGCGCCAAGCTCAAGAGCAAGGTTGGCTTCGCGCTGCAGGCCGGCGTCGACATTCCGGTCAATGATACGGGCCTTGGCATCTCCTTCGACGCCAAGCGCTACTTCGTCCGGCCGACTGCCGAATTCTACAATGCCTCCGGCGCCACCGTGCTGGCAACGCGGCACGAACTCGATCCCTGGGTCGTCAGCGGCGGCGTCAGCTACCGCTTCTAAGCCCAGTTACCGGCACGCGCCGGCAAGGCGGGTCTGCTCCTCCCTCTCCCGGAGCAGGCCCGTTTTTTTGTGGTTAAATCCCGACCGTTCGTGCTGAGTAGGGTCTGAGGTGCGCCGCAGGCGCATATCGAAGAGCCGTATCGAAGCATCGCAGCGCAGGGGCCAATCCTTCTATACGCCGCTTCGACAAGCTCAGCAGCTACTCAGGACGAACGGCGTTCACTGTCCGTAATGCCACAGGGTCGCGAAGACGCCGGCTTATCCTGATCCTCGATCAGAATGCGCATGGCGGCGCCATCCGGATCGTCGAACTGGCCATTGCGCAACGACCACATGAAGGCGACGAGGCCAGTCAGACCAAGCAGCAGGGCGACCGGGATGAGGAAGATCAATCCGTTCATCTGACGGCCCAACGCAACCGGAGGGAGTTCGCCACCACGATGAGTGAACTGCTCGACATCGCGACGGCGGCGATCAGCGGGGTGACATAGCCGGCAATCGCCAGCGGAACAGCGAGCGCATTATAGCCGATCGCCAGACCGATATTCTGCCGGACAATGCGCATGGTAGCGCGCGAGGCCCGCACCGACCTGGGGATGCCGGAGAGGCTATCGCCCAGAAACACGATGTCCGCCGCCTGCTGGCCGACATCGCTCGCCGAGCCGGGCGCCATGGAGATATGAGCAGCAGCGAGTGCCGGGCCGTCGTTCAGTCCGTCGCCGACCATCAACGGCTTGTGCCCAGCCTCGGCCAGCGATTGCAGCCGCGCCAGCTTGTCGGCCGGGCTCATCCCGCCTTGTGCCGGCACGCCGAGCTGATCGGCCAGCGACTGGACCGCCTCCTCCCGGTCGCCCGACATGATCGCCGGCGGCAGTCCGAGGCTGCGCAGGTCCGCCAGCGCCCGCGCCGCATCCGGGCGCAGCGCGTCGGCGAAGCGGATGACGTGGCGGCGGCCGGGGCCAAGATCCAGCGCGACAGCCATGGTCGGATCATCACTTGCGCCGGTCTTATCGCTCAGTTCCTGCGGCGTCGGCTTGCCCATCGCGACCGGTTGCCCCTGCCAGAGCGCGCGCACGCCCTCGCCCGGAATATCCTCGATGTCAGTGAGAGCCGCCGGGCCGACATGTTCACCGCCCAGCGCCTGCCGAAGCGCCACCGCGAGGGGATGGCGGCTGGTCATGGCCAGAGCGCGAGCGATGCTGCGCTCCTCTTCATCCAGCACTTCCACGCCGAAGGCACGCGGACGGCCGAGCGTGAGGGTGCCGGTCTTGTCGAACAGCGCCTGATCGGCCTGCGCGAGGCGCTCCAGCGCACTGCCGTCCTTCACCAGCAGCCCCGCCCGCATCATCGCCCCGCAGACCACCACCTGCGCCACCGGCACGGCGAGGCCCAGCGCGCAGGGGCAAGTGATGATGAGCACGGCGATGGCGACCAGCAGCGACTGGTGCCAACCCGCCCCGGCAATCATCCAGCCGGCGAAGGTGATGGCGGCGAGCAGATGGACCACCGGTGCATAAAGCCGCGAGCATTTGTCGGCGAGGCGGACATAGCGGGACTTGGCCTGGCCGGCGCCTTCCATCAACCGGGCGATTTCGGCAATCGCCCGGCCCTCACCCACCGCGCTCACGCGCAGGGTCACCGGGCCGTCGAGATTGAGCGTGCCGGCGGTCGCCATGTCGCCTGCGCGCAGCGCCACCGGCGCGCTTTCCCCGGTCAGCAAGGAGAGATCGAACCGGCTGGTGCCCTGCTCGATCACCCCATCTGCTGCGAGGCGCTCGCCGGCCGCCACCAGAACGCGGTCGCCCACGGCCAGCGCGTCGGCGGCCACCCACTGGCTCGCACCATCTTCCGCCAGCCTCATCGCACCGGGCGCGGTGCGGCGGACGAGCGCTTCGGCACCACTCGCGGCGCGCGCGCGCATCATCTCGTCCAGCACGCGGCCCGCGAGCAGGAAGGTGAGCAGCATCAACGCGCCATCGAACCACGCGTGGCGCCCACCGATGATCGTCTCGTAAAGGCTCATCGAGGTTGCGAGAATGACGCCGATGGAGATCGGCACGTCCATGTTGGTGGTACCCGCTCGCAACGCCCTGAAGGCCGAGCGGAAGAAGGGCTGCCCCGCATAGCTGACCGCCGGGATGGCGATCAGCGCCGAAATCCAGTGGAACAGCGCGCGCGCGCTGCCATCCGCCCCGGACCAGACCGAGACCGAGAGCAGCATGACATTCATCGCTGCGAAGGCCGCAACAGCAAGGGCGCGAATGAGCTTGCGCAGCGTCTGGCTGCGCTCATGTGCCGCCGCACTGTGCAGCGGCTGCGCCTCGAAGCCGATCGCATCGAAGGCTTGCAGCAGGTCCGGCTCGGCCAGATCGGCGGCATGCGCGACGATTACCGTCTTGGCCGAGAAGTTCACGCGGGCGGCGTGGACTCCCGGCTGCAATGGCAACAGCCGCTCGATCTTGGAAATGCAGCCGGCGCAATGCATGTCCGGCACGGCGAGGCGGGTTTCCACCGCATCCGCCGACCAATCGGGCCTTGGCGCCACATAGGTCATGACAGATCGACCACCCGGTTGATCTCCCGCCCGTGGGCGCGGGCCCGCACATGGACGATCCAGCGGCCTTGCGGCAAAGGCTGCAGGCTCTCATACACGCCATCGCCGAGCGCCCGGAACTGCAGCGCGATATCCGGCTTGCGGCCAAGCGGGTCACGGGCGGTGGCGGTCAGCGCCACATCGTTCATCGGCGTATTCGCACTGCGCAGCGTCGCGCTCAGCCGTGTCTCCGCAGTCCGATTCAGCGTGAGCGCCCAGCCCAGCGCGTTTTCGGCGCGAGCCTGCGCCAGCCATTTGTTGAACTCCTGACTGGCGACATAGCTGTTCTGCACCACCAGCCCGCCAAAGGTGGAGCTGGCGAGGAAGGCCATGGTGAAATTGACCGCCATGACCACGCCGAAAAAGCTGACGAGAATGACGGTAATGTGCCGTCCGGTGAACTTGCGGGTCATTGGCCTTCCTCCGGGCGAACAAAGCTCTCATCATCCTGCGCAGCCTCTTTCTGTTCATCGAGCGTGCGCAGTGTGAAGGCGAAGTCCTGGCGGGCAAAGCCCTGCGCCGGCGCAACCACATGCACACGTTCCTTGAGCACCTGATCGGGCGGCACGTCGATTTGCAGGGTCCGGCTCGCCTGATCGCGGGTCTGGCCCTCGCGCCACATCAGCGCGCCGTCCAGCCCATCGAGGCCGATGGCCATCGGGCGCGCGCGGCTCTGCATGTTGCGCACCTTGATCAGATAGCTGTTGCGGATCGACCCGTCGGACAGACGGACATAGACCGGATTGCGCTCCGCATTGGCCGCGATGTCGATGCGCGAACGCACGCCCAGCGCGAACAGCATGGCAAGGCCAATGCTCGCCCAGATCGCGAAATAGGCAATTGTGCGCGGACGGAAGAGGCGCTTGCGCACGGGCGCCGGCGCCTCGCCCTTCATTTCGGCCTCGCAGTCGATCTCCGTGGCGTAGTCGATCAAGCCGCGCGGGCGGCCGATCTGCGCCATCACCTTGTCACAGGCATCGATGCACAAGGCGCAGGTGATGCACCCGATCTGCGGTCCCTCGCGAATGTCGATCCCGGTCGGGCAGACCTGCACGCATTGCAGACAGTCGATGCAGTCGCCGGTCGGCAGCCCTTCATCCTGCGCCTTCTTCAGCCCCTTGGTGCGGGGCTCGCCGCGCCAGTGCTTGTAGGTGACGATGAGCGATTTCTCATCTGTCATCGCGGTCTGGATGCGCGGCCAGGGGCACATGTAGATGCACACCTGCTCGCGCATGAAGCCGCCGAAGATGAAGGTCGTCATGGTCAGCACGAAGGTGGTGCCATAGGCGACGAACGGCGCCTGCCCGGTCCAGAACTGGTGTTGCAGCGTCGGCGCATCGGCAAAGTAGAAGATCCACGCGCCGCCGGTTAGGAACGAGATGACCAGCCAGACCGCCCATTTGCGCAGCCGCTTCCAGACCTTCGTCGGGGTCCAGGGCGCTTTCTCCAGCCTGATCTGCGCGTTGCGATCCCCATCGAGGAAGCGCTCGACATGCTGGAACAGATCGGTCCAGACCGTCTGCGGGCAGACATAGCCGCACCAGGCGCGGCCGACGGCGGAGGTCACCAGAAACAGACCGACGCCCGCCATGATGAGCAGGCCGGCGACATAATAGAATTCGTGCGGCCAGATCTCGATGCCGAACATGAAGAAGCGGCGATTGGCGAGATCGACCAGCACCGCCTGATTGGGCGCGTGCGGCCCGCGATCCCAGCGGATCCAGGGCGTGGCCCAATAGATCGTCAGGGTGACGGCCATCACCAGCCACTTGAAGCGGCGGAACGGCCCATCGACCTGCTTGGGGAAGACCGACTTGCGCTTGGCGTAGAGGCTTTCCGCTGGCGCGGTAACATCATTCACGGGGGACATGGCAGCGTCCGTTGTTGGCGTCTTCGGCATCAGATTGCCTCCGATCGATCTTCGCTTAGGCGCAGTCGGCTCAAACGACATTGAGCAGGATCAACGAAATGAGCGGCAGCCGGCCCCTCCCCCGACGCGCGGAGGAAGGGCCGGCTGCGCCTTATGGTGTTGCGGCGTTGGCCTGCGCCTCCGGTGCCCCGGCAGCCTCAGCGGCAATCTGCGCTGCGACCGGCGTCGCCTCGCCACCGCCAAGGCCGTGGACGTAGACGGCCAGCATGCGGATCGTCGCCTTGTCGAGCGCATGGCCCCAGGCGGGCATCACACCCCGACGGCTGTTCGTCACGGTCTGGGTCAGCGTGTCTCGATCGCCGCCATAGAGCCAGATCGGGTCGGTCAGGTTCGGCGCACCGAATTCACGCAGTCCCTTGCCCGCCGGGCCGTGGCAAACCGCGCAATTCTGCTGGAACAGCACGTCGCCACGCCGTGAGGAAGCGCTGGCCTTCTCCTGCCCGCTGATCACGCGGACATGGCTCACTACATCCTGAACCTGCGTGCCGGTGAGAATGCCGTCCTTGCCGAAGGCGGGCATCAGGCTCGTGCGAGTCTGCGGCTCATCCGGGTTCCGCACGCCATGAGTGATCGTATATTCGATCGATTGCAGGTCGCCGCCCCACAGCCAGTCGTCATCCACCAGATTCGGGTAACCCTTGGCGCCGGCAGCGCCCGAACCATGGCACTGCACGCAATGCACCTTGAACGCGGCTGCACCACCCTGCATCGCCGCTTCCATGAGCTTTGGCTGGGCGACCAGCTTCTCGATGGGCGTGGCAGCGATAGCCGAGAGGATCGGCGTGCGGCGCGCGGTCTCGGCATCCATCACCTGCTGGAGCTGCCCGCGGCTGGACCAGCCGAACAGCCCCTTGCTGGCTTCATGCGCGAAGGGAATAGCGGGATAAACCACCACATAGCCGATCGCGAACACCATCGTTGCGTAGAAAGTCCAGACCCACCAGCGCGGCATGGGGGTATCGAGCTCCTCGATCCCGTCCCATTCATGGCCGACGGTCTGGGTGCCGGTCGGCGCGTCGATGCGTTTCTTCTCAGCCATGGTTGTTCTTCCTGTCATGGGCTGCAGCCTCGCCATCTTCGGCGAAGATCAGGTGCGCGGCGTCCTGGTTGCTCCGGCGCGAGCCGGGACGGAACGCCCATGCGCACAGGCCGAAATAGAGCACCACCATTGCCGAAAGCCCGTAGCTGTCCGCGAAATGGCGCAGATCGTTATAGCTCATCGCTCCACCTCCTGCGGGGCGGCGCTGTCCAGATCGACCAGCGTGCCGAGCATCTGGAGATAGGCGACGAGTGCGTCCATCTCGGTCAGCTTGGACGGGTTTCCGTCGAAATCGCGGGCCTGCGCCTTGGGGTAGCGCTTGAGGAGATCGGCGGTGTCGGCCTCGGGATCGGCCTGCGCCAGCAGATCGGCATTCGCCTTCTCGATGTCCTCATCGCTATAGGGCACGCCCACCCGGCGCTGCGCCGTGAGATGGGCCGTCATGTCGCCCGCTTTCAGCTCACGTTTGGTGAGGAAGGCATAGGTCGGCATGATCGATTCCGGCACCACGCTGCGCGGATCGATGAGGTGCTGGACGTGCCACTCATCCGAGTAGCGCTTGCCGACGCGCGCCAGGTCCGGCCCGGTCCGCTTGGAGCCCCACTGGAATGGGTGATCATACATGCTCTCGGCGGCGAGGCTGTAATGGCCGTAGCGCTCCACCTCGTCGCGGAACGGACGGATCATCTGCGAGTGGCAGTTGTAGCAGCCCTCCCGCATGTAGATGTTCCGGCCCGCCAGCTCCAGCGGCGTGTAGGGACGCATTCCCTCCACCTTCTCGATCGTGTTGTCGATCCAGAAGAGCGGTGCGATCTCCACGATCCCGCCCACGGTAACCGCGGCGAAGGCAGCGACGGCAAGGAGCGTGACGTTGCGCTCCAGCTTCTTGTGCTTCTGTGCAAAGCTCGACATGGTTTTCCGTCCTTATTCCGCGGGAACCGCAGCAGGTTTGTGAGTGATCGGCCGGTCCTTCGCGGCGTCATAGGCAGCGTCGCTCATCGGCGCTTCGACGCGCTGGTGGCCGAGGATGGTGCGCCACACATTGATGGTCATGCACACCGCGCCCGAGAGGTAAAGCAGTCCGCCAAAGGCGCGCAGTACGTACATCGGGAACATCGCACGGACGGTGTCCGAGAAGGCGTAGACAAGGTAACCGTCCGCGCCATATTCCCGCCACATCAGGCCCTGCATGATGCCAGCGACCCACATCGCCGAGGCGTAGAAGACGATGCCGACGGTCGCGAGCCAGAAGTGCCAGTTGACCATGCGCAGCGAGTAGAGCCGGTTGCGGCCCCACAGCCGCGGCGTAAGATAGTAGATCGCCGCGAAGGTGATCATGCCGTTCCAGCCAAGCGCGCCCGAGTGAACGTGGCCGATGGTCCAGTCCGTATAGTGCGAGAGGCTGTTCACGCTCTTGATCGAGAGCATCGGCCCCTCGAAGGTGCTCATGCCGTAGAAGGCGAGCGCCATCACCATCATGCGGATGATCGGATCAGTGCGGACCTTGTCCCATGCCCCGTTCAGCGTCATCAGGCCGTTGATCATGCCGCCCCAGCTCGGCATCCACAGCATGACCGAGAAGACCATGCCCAGCGTCTGCGCCCAGTCGGGCAGCGCGGTGTAGTGGAGGTGGTGTGGGCCGGCCCAGATGTAGAGGAAGATCAGCGACCAGAAGTGGATGATCGACAGGCGATAGCTGTAGATCGGCCGCTCGGCCTGCTTGGGCACGAAATAGTACATCATCGCCAGGAAGCCGGCGGTGAGGAAGAAGCCCACGGCGTTATGGCCGTACCACCACTGGGTCAGCGCATCCTGCACGCCAGCAAAGGCGCTATAGCTCTTGGAGCCCAGCAGGCTGACCGGCATCGACAGGTTGTTGACGATGTGGAGCATCGCGATGGTGAGGATGAAGCTCAGGTAAAACCAGTTCGCCACATAGATATGCGGCTCGCTGCGCTTGACGATCGTCCCGACGAAGACCGCGAGATAGGCGACCCAAACGATGGTGAGCCACAGGTCGACATACCATTCGGGCTCGGCATATTCCTTCGCCTCGGTGATGCCGAGGAGATAGCCGGTCGCGGCGAGCACGATGAAGAGCTGGTAGCCCCAGAAGACGAAGCGCGCGAGCGAGGGGAAGGCAAGCCGGGCGCGGCAGGTGCGCTGCACGACATAAAAGCTGGTCGCGATCAGGGCATTGCCACCGAAGGCAAAGATCACTGCCGAGGTGTGCAGCGGCCGCAAGCGCCCGAAGCTGGTATATTCCAGCCCCAGGTTGAGCGCCGGGAAGGCAAGCTGCAAGGCAATGTAGAGCCCGGCGAGAAAACCGGCCATGCCCCAGAACACCGTGGCGATAACGCCCCAGCGCACCGGATCGTCATCATAATGCCCCTGATCGGGCATGCGCAAAATGCCGCGCGCCATCCCGCCCCAATCGGCGGAGCGAAGCGTCCCCATCATGGCGAGCAGCGCCGCGAGCGACGCAATGACCATGTGGATGGCAAATCCGGAATCCACGGCGAGCGCGGAGGCGAGCATCGCGAGAATGGCGAGCAGGAGCCAGCCTCCCGCCTTCATTGTTAGACCGGTCATAGAAACCCCTTGAGCAGCACAGTCCTGGGACTGTGCTGTCGCTGTGGATCAGCGGGGGCTAGGCATCATTGACATGGGTCAACGGGAAGAACGCGGTCTGCGGGGTGGCCGGCGCGCCATGATGCACACCGACGAGGAACGTGGCCCTCAGCCGTTGCCGGCTTCGGCCTCCATGGCGTCATGATCGAGGATGACGACAGTCCGCCGATCCGGCAGATCGATGATCCCGGCCTGGCGGAGCCGGGTGAGCTGGCGACTCACAGTCTCGATGGTCAGGCCCAGCAGATCGGCCATCTGCTGGCGGGTGAGCGGCAGTTCGAAGCGCTCGACAAGATCGCTGCCGCTACAGCTCGCGTCGGCAAGCCGTTGCGCCATTTCGAGCAGGAAGGTCGCGACACGCTCTCCGGCGCTCTTGCGCCCGAGCAGCAGCATCCAGTGACGCGCGCGATCCAATTCGGTGAGGGTCCGTTGGAGCAGCTTGTGCTCCAGCTCCGGATGCGTGCGGGCGAAATCGTCGAAGGACGAGCGCGTAAACAGGCACACCTGCGCATCGCACAGGGCAGTGACGCTGTGATGAGTCGTGCTGCCAAACGGACGCCCGATGAAATCGGACGGATAGACAACGCCGACGATCTGTTCGCGGCCGTCCGCTGTCGAGGTGGACAGCTTGAGCACCCCGTCGATCACATTGGCGACCAGCAAGCTGTCATCGCCTTCCCACATCAGCGTCTGCCCGCGATGCACGGGCACGCGACGACCGATCTTGTTGAGCACCTCCAGCTCGGAGGTATCCAAAGATGAACAGATCGCGCGGTTCCGCACGACACATTGTTGGCAGCTAGTCACCGCGACTCTTTACAGCAGTCGTCGAGACTTTCCAACGGCCTAAGCGTCCATCTATGCCAAAGAGATATTGAACGCCCCGGCCCTCACCCTTCATGGAAGACACCGCCGTCAGTAGCCAACGGTGAACCGCATGTTCTTGTGCTTGGGCGTCTCGATCTCGTCGATCATCGCGACGGCGAAATCCTCATAGCTGATCGAGCTTTTGCCATCCGGCGCCGTCAGCAGCGTCTCGGTGCCGAGGCGAAAGGTGCCGGTGCGCTCGCCCGGTCCGAACATCATGGCCGGCGACAGGAACGTCCAATCAAAGCCCGGTCCGGCCTTCAACTGGTTAAGAAAATCGCGCGCCGGCGCGGCCTCGACCTTGATGAAGTCCGGGAAACCCGGCGTATCGAGCAGCACCACACCATCCTCGGTCTGCAGGCTCGCCGCGCCGCCGACGACCAGCAGCCAGCACCCGGCTTTGCGTGCCACCGCGAACACATTGTCCGCATCCAGCGACTTGAACGGCATGGAGAGAATGACCGCATCGTGGCCGGCGATCTTGCTCGCCATGTCGTCGACATCATTGATGTCGGCCTTCACCCACGTCACGCCCTCGCGCGGCGCTTCGGTGTCTGCGCTGCGCGAAATGCCGGTGACACTGTGCCCGCGACTCACGGCCTCATCGACCAGACGCTGGCCTGCATTGCCAGTGGCACCCATGATTGCGATCTTCATGCCTGCATTCCTCTCTTATCGCGCACATCGCGCGCCAAGCCCGCGACACCCAAATTGACTTTGCCTATTCTAAGGGCCCGTTCTTAGGGTCAAGCCGGACAAAGGCAAGAGACCAGCGCCGGGTTTCCCGACGTCAGCGATCAACGGCCAGCTTTTCCGCCATGTTCGGGTCATCCGCAGCGATCTCGACAGCATGCGAGGTGCGGAACGGCTGATTGGAATGCGGCGCAGTCAGCAGCGTCCACTGCGCGAGATCGCAGCCGAGCAGCAGCGGCCGCTCCGGCAGGCCAGCGGCGGCGAGCTGGCTCTTGGTCAGCGCTTCCAGCTCATGCGGACGGATGGAGAGATAGAAGATCTTCTGTCCCTCCGCCGCCAGTTTCTGCACCGTCTCGATCGCCACCGGATTGGGCTTCACTTCCTCGAAGCCGGGCTTGAAAAACAGCGACCCCTGCTCGAACAGGAAGCCATCGACGCTGATGAAGAACACCCGGTGGCCCTGCAGATATTCGCGCCACTCGTGGACCGTCCCCCAGTCCTGATACTGCTTGATCCGCTGTATCCGGAACACCGAGCCCTGCATCGCCAGATAGCCGATAATCTCGGAGAGATAGAGCTCGCCGGCGGACAGGCGCGGCTGGCCCATCAGCTCGTCATAAGCCGCCAGGAACTCGCGCGGACTGGAAAAATAATAGCCGCCGACGCTGAACAGATCGGAGATGACCTGCTTTTCGCGGAAATTGACGATCACATCTTCCTGATCGACCTGAACATAGCTCTTGTTCTGCGGGTTGACCTGGCTGAAGCTGCTGAGCGAAGCGACGCACACATAATTGTACGTTTGATAGAGGTGCGGGACCTCGAAATAATTGTCGCTGTCCTTCACCATGAAGGGCTCGTCGATGCCGCTCTTGAGCAGCGTCTGGGCGACCGTCTCGGACTGGCTGCGCGTCGGCTCGTCCAGAATAACGCAATTGACCTTCTGCCCAAAGGCGGCGCGCAGACCTTCCTGGGCCTGGAAGCGCTCTTCATGCTCGCGCAGGATCGTGAAGATGAAGTCATCAACATTGGCGCCGAGCCCCTGCACCGCCTTGAAGACCATCGGCAGGCCATCATTGTCGGGCAGCATCCACTTGGGCGCCATGTTAGGGAAGCGGGAGGAGCGGCCGGCGCAGGGTACGATGATCTTCATAGGTCTTCTCTCTCGCGTCAAAGATTGTCCAGGGCAGCGCGGCCGCATTCGGCCACCCGCCGGGCAACGAAGGCCCGGTCCTCGTTGGTCTTCGCATAAGGCAGGATGCGCGCGAAGGTGAGGCCGAGCAGGATGTAATGGCGCGCCGGATAAGCCGGGTCCAGCGCGGTCGCGGCAGCATGGAAGCGCTGCCGCAGCCACCATGTCACGCCCCGGGCCAGAGGCCGGCCACGATGGGCGTGCCAGAGTCCTTCGCATTCCTGGAACAGCTTGGACCAGTCGATCCAGACATGATCGAAGGGCGATGTGATCGTATCGATCAGCCACAAGGCGCCGCGCCGGTCGACGAGGATGTTCTCGAAGGTCAGATCGCCATGCGCTGCGGTGGGCTTTTCGTCCGCCACCAGCACATCCATGCGCTGTGCCGCCTCCACCAGAGGGGCGAGCGCTTGTTCGTGCATAGCGCCAGTCTTGTCGGCGATCTGCTGCAGCTTGTCCACCAGCAGGCTCTTGCGCGGGGCGAGTGGCGGCTGGCTGACCGGCACCGAAACCGCTAGGCGGCTCATCAGCCGCTCCACGCGGTCGGCGAAATCGGCGACATTGTCGAAGGTGCCATTGGAGAGGAAATTGACCGCATCGCGCGACGGGATGAACGCCATGTCGAAATAGAACAGCCCGTCCTGCTCGCCCATGTCGAGCACCTCGGGCATCCCGGCACAGCCTTCCACCAGCCCAGCCAGCGCCTGCTGCCGCACCGCCTGATCGCGCAACGACCCGTTGGCATCGACAAGATTGGCCGCCTTGCGCACGAAGGGCTGCCCCCCATCACGGACCAGCGCGACGGTCGCGCCGGAAAAGCCGGAGAGCGGAATGACCTCGCGGAACATCCGCAAGGCCGGGTGGCTGTCGAGGGTCAACTCTGGTCCTGTCATGATTTGCCCGGCCGATGGATGACGCCGGCTTGGGTCACGTCGATGACAGTCATGCCAGCGGCAAGGCCGGACGCGATCCCGACCGGCGTATCCTCGAACACGAGGCAGCGTGCGGGCGCTACCCCCAGCAACGCCGCGCCGGTGAGATAAGGTTCGGCATGCGGCTTGCCTTGCGCCACATCGTCGCCGCTGACCACGGCGCCGAAATGGGGGCGCCACGCCATCGTTTCCAAGATCGCTTCGACGCCATCCCGATTGCCCGACGACACCAGTGCCATGGGGATCGTGCCGGCATGACGCGCCAGCAAGTGTGAGGCGGTCAGGGCCGGGGCCTTCTCCTGCCGCAGCACGGTCTTGAAATGCGCCTTCTTCTCGGCATGGAGGGCGGCGATCGTCGCATCGTCGATCTCACCCATGCCCGCCACTGCCGCAAAAGCCGGGATCGCGATCCGGGCGGGCGGACCGACATTTGCAAGATAATCATCCATGGTGAAGCGATAGCCGCGCGCATCGAACACGGCTGCGTAGGCGAGCCCGTGGAGCGGCATGGTATCGACCAGCGTGCCATCCAGATCGAACAGCAGGGCGTCATAGGCGGAGAGGTCCACGCCGAGCGGCCATGGCTTCACGGACACGTCCGGCGTCATTTCCGGCCCCGCGATTTAACTAAAACGACCATCGACCCTCAAATAACCCCCTGCAATCGACGCACATCTGTCGCGCTGGCGAGCATTCTCTCAGCTGGCCGTCGTGAGAATGTGGAAATGGGTTGAATTCTTAATCCGAAATCTTGCTAGGTTGAACGCGCGCGCCATTGGCCATCGAGGAAAACCCGTGAAGTCTGTAAATGGAAAACCTGCAAGCGAGTTCCTCGACGATCGGCTTGCCGCAGCCAAAGAATTGACCGAGGCCTCAAACTATACCCCTGCCTTGGAGATTTACGAGGCAATATTTAAGGAGGGCATAACGGCCCACCGCGCCTTTGAGGGCGCCGGGCGCGCGCTGACCGGCGCGCTGATCGACGAGGCTTTGCCGACGGACTGGGGTCGGGAGCGGCTGGACGATCTCCTCCGCATCCTCGTCCTTGAGCGCGATCGCGACGGCACGCCCCCTGCCCTCTGCGCGCGGATCGCAGCAGCCCACGCGGGCGGCAATCAGGGCGTGCTTAAGAAGGCGGCCGAGCTTCTTCGGCCCGTTCTGACAGCTTTGTGGGATGAGGGCGCGCGCGACCGCGGCTTTTTGATCGCCGTACTGCTGCTGCGCCACCCCCTGCAGGGCTGGCAGGACGAAGCCGCGATCTCGCGCTGGCATCTCGACCTGCTGCCGCAACTGGACCGACACGAACTCAGCCTGCCCTATAATGGCATGTTCGATGCGGTGCATTTTCAGCCGAACATCGCCGATCTGGCCGGTCTCGCGGAGAACACGCCGCCCGATGCACTGGTAAATCGGTTCCCCGCCTGGCAATTGCTGCTCTTCTTGTGGATTACGGGATCACGCCGTGCAGACGCACAACTTGCAGCATGGCTGGCGGCCTATCGCAGCGCATATCCGGGTGGTGCAACCGATGAGGACGATGGCGCGGCGGCGCGCTCTCTGGCGCTGCGATGGGCGGTTTCGCCGGATGGTCCCGCGAGCGCAGCGGCAGTCACGACGGCCCTCGGTCCGGACCTGGCCGCGCTGGCGCAGCCGGGCCTCAAGCTGCGCTCGACTGCTGATCGCGCTAGGTCGAACGCAGCGCTTGCCCGGCTGGACTCCAGGCCATGGCAGGCGGCCGCTTTCGTGGAGGACAAGGTCACGGGCAAGGCGCCTTTCCTCAAGCTCGGGCGGCGCCGTCCGCGCATTGCCGTGTGCGTTTCGGGCCAGCTGCGTGGCTACCGCGCGGCCTTCCCGACCTGGCAGGCCAGCTTGCTGCGGGACGCGGACTGCCAATTCTTCATCCATAGCTGGAGCAAGATCGGGCGCTCGGGCGCAGAGCCGTTCCGCGCTTATCTGCCCTTCGCCGGCGAAGCCTTTTGCGAAGCGTGGCGCCTGCACGCCGGGCGCATCGGCATGCCCGGCATGGCCGAGCGCTACCCCGCGCTGTTCGCCGCGCTGGCGGATGGCGGGGTCGTCAGCAAGGCTGAACTCGAAGCCTTTTATAGCACCGAGCATGTGGTGCTGGAGGACGATAGCGACCCGGATTTTACGGGTTGGTCCAACCCCCGCAAGATGCACTACAAGCTCAAGGCCGCGTCGGACATGGCGATCGCCCGAGGCGACGAATTCGATCTCATCCTGCGCATCCGCCCGGACAAGGTCATCGGCGCGAAAGCCTTCCGCTGGAGCGACGCCTTGGCCGCTTGCCGGGCGACGCCCACGCTGCTTGCCGATGCGGCGATGGGCCATCAATATGGCACACTCATGATCGGGGATCAGGTCGCGCTCGCCAGCGCCGCGACCATGGCAGTCTATGCCGACACGCTGGATATCGCGCCTCGCTTTCATGAGATGGCGCTCTATGATGCCAAGCCGGATTTGATGGGTCACGTCAGCCTTGCCCAGACCTGTTGGTATGCCGGCATCACCGTGGCCAGATTGCCGGCCCGGATGGGCAAGTTGATGGAAGCAGCGCCGATGGCGAGCAGCGCCATCTGCGCTGCGCTCGAGCAGGACGCTGCCGGCCGTCACGACGCTGTGGACAACGCTTTGCTCACAGCGGCGCGAACGGACAGGCAGAGGCGCTGAACTCAGGAGCCGACGACCATCCCGCCATTGGGGTGGAGCACCTGCCCGCTCATATAGCTGGAATCCTCGCAGGCGAGGAACAGGAAGCACGGCGCGACTTCGTTCGGCTGGCCCGGGCGACCCATCGGCGTGCTCTCGCCGAAATGCGCGAGTTTCTCCTTGCTGGCACCGCCGAACGGGTTGAGTGGCGTCCAGATCGGCCCCGGCGCCACGGCGTTGACGCGAATGCCCTTGTCGATGAGGTTTTCGCTGAGCGAGCGGGTGAACGCCGTGATGGCGCCCTTGGTGCTCGAATAATCGAGCAGTTCCTTGGAGCCCTGATACATCGTGACGGAGGTGCAGTTGACGATCGCGGCGCCCTCGCGAAGATGCGGCATCGCCGCCTGCACCACGAAGAACATCGAGTAGATGTTTGTCTGGAACGTGCGCTTGAGCTGTTCCTCGGTGATGTCCTCGATCGCCTTGTCCGGGTGCTGCTCGCCGGCATTGTTGACGATGATGTCGAGACGCCCGAACGCGCCCACTGTGCGATCGATCAGGTCCTGACAGACAGCCTTGTCGCCCAGATCGCCCGCAAACACGAGCGCGCGAGCGCCTTCCTGTTCGACCAACTTTTGCGTCTTGGCGGCGTCTTCATGCTCGCACAGATAAGCGATGGCGACGTCCGCGCCTTCACGCGCGAACAGCACCGCAACCGCCCGGCCGATCCCGCTATCCGCACCGGTCACGACCGCGACCTTGCCTTTCAATCGGCCCGATCCCGGGTAACGCGGCATGAATTCGGGCTGGGGATCGAGCTTATGCTCGTCACCGGGCAGATTGTCTTCGTGGATCATGTCGATTGTGTCAGTCATGGATCATTCTTCCGTTCAGCACGTCACTTGACGTGGTCCGGCTTGCCCTTGCGGCTGCCGGAGGCAAAATCCTCAAGCTGGCTCTTGCTCATCGAGTCATACATCTCGCGTGAGGCACCCTTGAGGTCGGATTTGGCGCTGTCGCCGCGTTTGGCAGACAAGGCTGCCCCGGCGGCTTTCTGCTGCGCTTTGGATTTGGCTGGCATGAGTAAGCCTCCAAATTAAAAGGCCGCCCGTTCGTGCCGGGCGGCCTGTGCCTGTCGATCAGACGAAGGGATAAGGGATCCCCCAATATCCGTAGACCTGCCGCCCGTAGCCATGGTCGTAGACGGGGTCTTCCTGCGCATATCGCGGCGCGCCTTCGAGACGGGATTTCTCGATGTCGACGACATAGCCGCCATATTCGGTATCATAATCGAGCATGTCCCACGGCAGCGGATAATAATCGCTGCCGAGGCCGAACAGCCCGCCGAACGACATTACGGCATATTCAGCCTTGCCGCTCCTCTTATCGACCATGAAGTTGCGCACCGTCCCGAGCTTCTCGCCCTGCCGGTTGTACACCGTCGTTCCCTCGACCTTGTCCGAGGAGATGAGGCGCTGAGTTTCGTCAATTGCGATTTCGGTAGCCATGAGCCTGGTCCTCTTCCTGTTGAAGGTAGGCCTCGATCCACGGAAGGGGTTTGCCGATCCAACCGGGACCAAGGTGCCAATGCCGGACTATGCCGGCCCTGGGTCTTGAGGCGGCGCGTCAGCGCGACGCCACCTGCCAAACCAACGGCCAGATAGCGCAGGGGTTCCGGGTAAAGCGGCAAACCGATCGACAGCGAGTCACGCCGTGTCGCATCGGCGTCCGGAAGGCCGGTCCGGTCAGATCATGGACTGCGGCTGCACGAGACGATCGAAGGTCGCCGCGTCGACAAGCCCGAGCGCAGAGGCCGCCTCGCGCAGGCTCAGGCCCTGCTCATGGGCATATTTGGCAATCTTGGCGGCGTTGTCATAGCCGACCTCGGGTGCCAGGGCGGTGACCAGCATCAGCGAGCGCTCGACCAAGTCCGCGATGCGCGCCTCATTGGGCACGATGCCTTCCACGCAGCGCTCGGCAAAGCTCTCCATTCCCGTGCTCAGCAGATCGATGGAACGCAGGATCGCCGCACCGATCATCGGCTTGAAGACGTTAAGTTCGAGATGCCCCTGCAAGCCGCCGACCGTCACGGCCTGATGATTGCCGATCACCTGCGCGGCAACCATCGTCAGCATCTCGCACTGGGTGGGGTTGACCTTGCCGGGCATGATCGAACTGCCTGGCTCATTGGCCGGCAATTCCAGCTCGCCCAGCCCCGAACGCGGCCCCGAGCCGAGCAGGCGGATATCATTGGCGATCTTGGTCAGCGCGACGGCGAGTGTCGCCAGCGACCCGGAGAGCTGGACCAGCGGATCGTTGGAGGCCAAGGCCTCGAACTTGTTGGGCGCGGTCTTGAACGGAAGATCGGTCAACGCCGCAATCTGCTTGGCCACCGCCTCGCCGAACCCTTGCGGCGCATTCAGGCCTGTGCCGACCGCCGTGCCGCCCTGCGCCAGCGGCATCAGCTCGTCTTCCAGGGCGCGGGAGAGACGGTTGCGGCAGTTGAGCAGTTGCTGAGCATAGCCGGAGAACTCCTGCCCCAGCGTGAGCGGCGTCGCGTCCTGCAGATGCGTCCGGCCGATCTTGACGATGCCGGACCAGGCCTGCGCCATCGCGCCGAGCAGATCGGCAAGATGATCGAGCGCGGGCATCAGCCGTTCGACCAGCGCGCGGGCCGCCGCAATGTGCAGCGCCGTCGGGAAGCTGTCGTTGGAAGACTGGCTCATATTGACATGATCGTTGGGATGGACCCGTGCCTTGCCGCCGCGCTGACCGGTCAGCGCCTCGTTGGCCCGGCCGGCGATCACCTCGTTCACATTCATGTTGGTCTGGGTGCCGCTGCCGGTCTGCCAGATGACCAGGGGAAACTGATCGTCCAGCTTGCCGGCCACGATCTCCGCCGCTGCCGTCTCGATGGCATCGGCGATGTCCGGGGCCAGTCCGTGCGAGCGGTTCACATGCGCGGCGGCGCTTTTCACGATGGCCAGCGCATGGACGATGCCGATCGGCATTCGCTCGGACGGGCCGAACGGAAAATTCTCGATGCTGCGCTGGGTCTGGGCGCCCCAATAGGCCGCGTCAGGCACGTCGATGGGTCCCAGGCTGTCGCGTTCTTCCCGCATCTTCGTCACCGGTTTCTCCACTATCATCTGCCGGGCCTGTCTACGTGCGCCGCCGGCTGGCTCCAAACCCACAGCTTGCGCGTTGTGCGCTCGTCCATGCCCATGGACAAGTCCCGTGGATAGGCCCCGTGGATAGGCAAGGAGCGGCCCCGAGCATGACACACGCGCTGATTTTCGTCGACGACAGCATGCCGGGCATTCGCCGTCGACCGAGTGGAAAACGCGGCTGGGCCTATTTCGATGCGGAAGGCGCGCGCATCACCGAGCGGGCAGAGATCGACCGGCTCAACCGCATCGGCCTGCCGCCGGCATATACCGATGCCTGGTTCGCGCCCAATGCCCATGCCCATATTCTGGCAACGGGCATCGATGCGCGCGGGCGCAAGCAATATCGCTACCACCCCGATTTTACCGCCGAGCGGGACGCGCGCAAATATGAGGGCTGCGCCGCGTTCGGCGCCCTGCTGCCGCTGCTGCGCCGCCGGGTGGAGGATGATCTGGCCGGGCGCGGCCTCACGGCCGAGCGGGCCATCGCCTCGGTCGTGCAGCTGCTCGACAGCGGCCGCATCCGCGTGGGGAACGAGGCCTATGCCAAGAGCAATCGCAGCTTTGGCGCCACCACCCTGCGCCGGCGCCATGCCAAGGTCAGCGGCAGCCGCCTCACCCTGCGGTTCAAGGCCAAGTCGGGCAAGCTGAGCGAAGTCAGCATGACGGACCGCCGCCTCATTCGCTTCGTTCGCCAGATGCAGGATCTGCCGGGCCAGCACCTCTTCCAGTATCTGCGCGACGATGGCACCGCCTCACCGGTCTCCTCATCGGATGTGAACGGCTATCTGCGCGAGACGATGGGCGCGGACTTCACCGCCAAGCATTTCCGGACATGGCGGGCGAGCGTGCTCGCGTTCGACTGGCTGCTGCACGAGCAGGAGGTCTCCACCCTCACGGCGATGCTGACCCATGTCTCCGAACATCTGGGCAATACGCCGGCCATAGCCCGCAAATCCTACATCCACCCCAATCTCATCGCCCTTGCGCGCGACGGGGCGAGCGAATTCCGCAAGCAGACGCGCCTGCCGCGCCAGACCAAATGGCTCAGCCGCCCAGAACGCGGCCTGATCGCCTGGCTGGAAGAGCAGCAGGTCGAGGCCGGCTGATCAGCGGCAAACGCCCCAGCTGACCCCGCCCCGATCCGCCTGATCGAAGTGGAAGTGATCGGCATGCTGGCGGTTATAATCCGGCGAGAGCACGGTCGAAAACACGCGGCACGCGCCATCGCGCACGGTCCGCAGGAAGGCGGCCTCTTCGCCCTCTCCATCCCAATCCCGCAGCACCGAAATCCGGCGGCCGTCGCTCAGCACGAAGCCGGCGATGTCGAGTGCATTGGCGGTGGCATGTTCGCTCCACGCGCCTTCGCCGCGCCCGTACATTCGCCGGCAACTATAGCTGCCCAAATGCTCAATGCGGACAACCGACGCGCCAAGAATTTGCTGCGCGGCAGGCTGGACAACCTGCCAGGTCCAGAGCGCGGTGGCGGCCATAACGGTACAGGCCGGGGCCACGTCCGTCGGCAAAAGGGCGAGCATGTCCTGCCCAGCCGCAAGGCGGGTGGCGGTCGTGACTCGGCATTGGTCGCTGCCGAAAGCCGGCACCGCCGTCGTCTCCAACCCGGCGCGATGCAGCAAGGCGCGACATTGTGGCGCATCGTCCCGCAATCCCGAGAGCTTGTGCCGCGTGAACAAGCCGATGGGCTGATCGAGCGAAAGCGGCGTCCAGGGGAGATCCTGCGGGGCCGGGCGGAACAGTGCGAACGCCAGCAACGCTGCCAGAATCAGAGCGCCCGCCCAGACGAGCCAGCGGATCGCGCGATGAAAACCGGATGCCTTCATAGCTGCCTAACGCGGCAGGACGCGTTCCGCTTCCGACAGGGCCATGCAACTGCTGGCGCACGCAGGCGTTGATCGATCAGACGACAAGGAAATCACGAAAGGATTTGAGATGTCGATGCCCGAAGACCCCAAGACGAAAACCGAGACGGACGAAAACCCCGAGGTCCGCGATGCTGGGCCGGATGCGATGAAGCACAAGCCCGCCCCGGGCAAATGGGACGAGATTGACGAAGCCTCGGACGAATCCTTTCCCGCCAGCGACCCGCCGGCATTTCAGCCGTCGATAACTTGACGATCAAGCGGACGCGGGCGGTGCCACGGCGCCTGCCCGCGCCACGTCGATCGTCGCGATTTGCCCATTGCGCAATCCGTAGACCACGAACACGCGCACCTGAATGCTCTCGCCTTGCTTGAGCGGCTTGACCACGAAATCGGGCGCGTCCTGCTGCGCTATGAAGGTGCTGGTACAGTCCACCGCAATTCCATTGTCGTCGATCACCAGCCCATGGATGGTGAGATCTTCCCGTACCGTCTGGAACATGGTGCGATAGAAGTCGCAGATGCCATCGCGTCCGTTGATGACAGGCACTGAGGGTAGCCGCAGCACACAGTCCTCTGTGTAATAACGCCCTGCCCGCTCCATATCGCCAGCACTGAACGCCGCCGCATAGGCATGATAGGCTGCCCGCCCGCCCGCATGGGATGAGAGCATCGGCGCCTTGGTGACGCCCTGTTCCGCCGGCCAGGTCATGGAGCACAGTTCCTGGATTTGCCCGGCCTCGTTCAACAGATAGGTCACGAAGAACCGCACCGTCAGAATGTCGCCCGGCAGCAAGGGCGCGAAGGGGAAATCGGGGCGCGGCGCGTGGCAGATGAAATCCATGTCCACATCGACGAACAGCCGGTTGCCCTCCTGCAGCACCAGTCGGGGGCGGATGACCTCGCGTACGCCGTCATGGGCCCAGTCGAGGAAATCGAGCAGGCCATCGCGCCCACGGCAGACGCGGGTGCTGCTGTACATCACGCAATCCGGCGCGAACCACCGCTCGACAAGGCGATCATCCTGACCTTCGTTGAAGTCGGCGACATAATCGTCGTAATTCAAGGCTTTTTCCTCGCTGAAGGAACGCCTTCACGCCCCATTTGATCGGCCCGCTTGGCCATGCGCAGCAACATGCCATCCAGGTCCGACAGTTCGGACTCGCTGAAATCGGCCGTCAACATGCTGAAGAACTTGCGCCGGTCCATATGGACCCGCTTGTAGCTGTCCTGCCCCTTTTCGGTCAGCACCAGCAGGCTGCTCTTGCGGTTTCGGGGGTTTTCCTCGCGCCGCAGGAAGCCTTCTTCTTCCAGAACCCGCACCGCCCGGCTGACTTCCGCCCGGTCCACCAGCGCGGCTGCCGACACTTCGCTGGCACTTTTGGTGCCCATTACGGCCAAATGCGCCAGCACCCGCCACTCCGCCAGCGAGACACCCGCATTGTCCCGGATGTGCTGGACCGAAAGCCGGTCGAGCATCTTGCCGAGCATCAGCAGACGATAAGGAAGGTGGCGGGAATCGAAGATGCGCCAGGCTTCTTCGAGAGGGCCCGCCGCCCCGTTATTGTTATCCTTTGCGCTCAATTGCGCTCCCCCCTCTCCTCGGGCCGCCCCGGTTAGACCCGAGGCGGCACTATAATTCGCAGCGCGCCCTTAGAGGGCGACGCTGACCGCCTTGAGCTCGGTATAGGCCTCGACGCCGGCCTTGCCATTCTCACGGCCCCAGCCGGAGGCCTTGTAGCCGCCGAGCGGAAGCGCGGGATCGACGCCGCCCGAACCGTTGATGCGGATGGTGCCGGAGTTGAGGCGCCGGGCCAGCTTGTGTGCAGTGGAGATATTCTGGGTGTAGATGGATGCGGACAGGCCGAACTCCGTCTCATTGCCCCGCGCGGCCAGCGCCGCGACATCGTCCTCATCATTGAAACGCATCGCGCAGAGCACCGGGCCGAAGATTTCCTCGGCGCGCACGCGCATGTCGGGCTTGGTATCCACCAGCACGGTGGGCTGGACGAAATAGCCGCCCTCATAGCCCTCACCGGAGAGGCGATCGCCGCCGGCAAGCACGCTGGCGCCTTCCTGGCGGCCGGACTCGATATAACCGGTCACGCGGTCAAGCTGCGCCGCGCTGACCAGCGGGCCGATCATGGTCGAGGCATCGAGGGTCTGGCCGACCTTCATGCCCCGCGCCATGTTCACCACGCCTTCCAGCACGGCATCAGCCACCTTCTCATGCACGAACAGGCGCGATCCCGCCGCGCAGACCTGACCGGCATTGAAGAAGATACCCATCGCCGCTGCCGGAATGGCCTTGGAGAGGTCCGCATCCGCAAAGATATAGGTGGGCGACTTGCCGCCCAGTTCGAGCTGTACGCGCTTGAAGTTCGTCTTGGAGGCTTCGATGATCGCCTTGCCGGTCACCGTCGAACCGGTGAACGAGACCTTGTCGACATCGCGGTGCGCAGCCAGCGCCGCGCCGGCGGTCCGCCCGAAGCCCGAGACGATGTTGATCACGCCTTCCGGGAAGCCCGCCTCAAGCACCAGCTCGCCCAGCCGCAGCGTGCTGAGCGGGGTCTGCTCGGCCGGCTTGAGCACGACGGTGCAGCCCGCTGCGATCGCAGGGGCGAGCTTGCCCATCGCCATCACCAGCGGGAAGTTCCACGGCACGATCTGCGCGCACACACCAACCGGCTCGCGCAGCACATAGGAGAGCCATTCGCCCGGTGCGCTGATCTCTGCGGTCTCGCCGAAAATCTTGGTCGCCCAGCCGGCATTGTAGCGCAGCTGGCCAACGGCGCCCGCGACGTCGATCATCCGCGAGAACTGGATGGGCCGCCCTACGTCCAGCGTCTCCAGCAGCGCCAGTTCCTCGGCATTGGCTTCGAGCAGATCGGCGAGCTTGAGCAGCAAATTGGTCCGCTCGGTCGGCTTCACGCCCGACCAGGCACCCTCGAACGCCTTGCGCGCGGCGGCGACGGCCCGGTCCACATCGACCTCGCCGGCGCTGGCGACATTTGCGATGAGTTCCCCGGTCGAGGGATTGAGCGTTTCGAAGGTTTCGCCGGATGCGGCCTCGACCCACTGCCCGCCGATCAACATTTTGACCGGGCCGTTAGCGTAGCGCATACGCAGTTGCTCAAGCAGACCGGGATTATAAGGCGCATTCATCGAAACAGACATCCTTTCCAGCAGCCGTCGGCACCCTGACGGCAGAGATCATGTTGAATCATCATGATCTCCTCAATAACAGCAGACATGCGTCCACGCCAACTCTAGCGCGCCGGAAGTCCATGGAGAGTGACTTTGTCCGAAAATTCCTTTGATTATGTGATCGTCGGCGCGGGGTCCGCCGGGTCGGTGCTCGCGGCGCGACTCACCGAGGACCCGAATGTGCGCGTCCTGCTGCTGGAGGCAGGCGGCGGTGGCGATGACTGGCTGATTCGGATGCCGCTCGGCTTCCTCAAGGCGCTGTTCAAGCCCGGCTACACCTGGCCCTATTGGACGGAGCCGGAGCCGCACATGAACAACCGCAAGCTGATCCTGCCGCGCGGCCGGCTGCTCGGCGGCTCCAGCTCGATCAACGGCATGGTGTTCATGCGTGGTCACAGCGCCGATTTCGATCGCTGGGCGCAGATGGGCTGCAAGGGCTGGAGCTACGCCGATGTGCTCCCCTATTTCCGCAAGATGGAGCGCAGCTGGCGCGGCGCGTCCGATCTGCACGGCGCCGACGGCCCGCTGAGCGTGACGCCCAACGCCACCAAATGGCTACTGCACGATGAACTCATGGCCGCCGCGAACAACGCCGGCTTCCCGATCACCGACGATATTCACGATGGGGATGAAGAAGGTGTCGGCCGCGTCGAGCTGACCATCGACAAGAATGGCCGCCGCGCATCGACCTACGCCGCCTATCTCAAGCCCGCCATGGCCCGGCCCAATCTGACGGTGCTGACCAACGCCATGACCCAGCGCGTGCTGACTGAGGGCAAGCGGGCGACCGGCGTGGAGTATCGCCACGATGGCGTCCTCAAGACCGCCCTCGCCCGCCGCGAGGTGATCCTCTCAGGCGGCAGCTACAATTCGCCGCAGTTGCTCATGCTCTCCGGCATCGGCCCGGCGCAGCACCTGCGCGAGATGGATATCCCGGTCGTGCATGACCTGCCCGGCGTCGGCGAGAACCTCTCGGAACATCCCCGTACGCCCGTGCTATTCGAGGCTGCGCCGGTGACCTTCGTCAATGAGTTGCGCTTCGACAGGGCAACGCTCTCCGTGCTGCGCTGGTACTTCATGGGCACCGGCCCCTTTGCGCGGCAGGTGAACAGCGCCAACCCGGTGCTGCGCACCGACCCGCGCCTCGCCCAGCCGGACATTCAACTCTGGTGCAACCCCGTGACGCTCGACGCGCATCTGTGGTTCCCCGGCATCAAGAAGCGTCCGCCGCACAAGCTGACCGCCGACGTCATCCTGCTCCACCCGGAGAGCCGTGGCCGGGTGTTCCTCAAATCACCCAAGGCCGACGATCATGTCGGCATTTTCCTCAACCTGTTCAGCGCGCCGGCCGATTTCGCGACGGCGCGGGCGGGCATCCGCATTGCGCGGAAGATCTATGCCACTTCGCCGCAAGCCGAGATCACCGGCAAGGAAATCTCGCCCGGCGCCGATGTGGTGAGCGATGAGGCGCTGGATGAGCATATCCGCGCCACGACGACGACCACGCAGCATCCGCTCGGCACCTGCCGGATGGGCACCGGTCCGATGGCGGTGGTCGATCCGCAGTTGCGGGTGATCGGCATGGAAGGCCTGCGGGTCATCGATGCCTCGGTGATGCCGGACGAGACTGGCGGTAACATCAATGCGCCCACCATCATGCTCGCCGAGCGGGCGGCGGACATCCTCAAGGGCAAGGTTCTGCCCGCCGACGAACTGGTTCACACAGGAGAGTATGCCGCATGACCCGCGAGGATTTCGAGCGCTATATCAGCGCCTTCAACGCCAATGATTTCGATGGCTTCACCAGCTTCTACGCAGATGACGTGGACTTTCAGCTGGGGGACCGGATGCACATCGTCGGCCGGGAGAAGATCGGCGACTTCTATCGCGGCGTGAAGGCGCATTTCGAGGAAACGCTGACGATCCTCGACCTCATTCTCGCCGATGACGGCGCAGCGCTGCGGGTTCACACCCGCTTCGAGACGATCAAGGATTGGCCCGAATTCGAAATGTGGCCGACCAAGAAGGGCGATGTGCGCGAGATCGAGAGCATCATCCTGTACCGCATCGCGAACGGCAAGTTCACGCACATCAAATCTGCCCGCTTCAAGGAACTCTGAGTCTTGGCCAACAGCTCCACGCCCGACTTCATCGTCATCGGATCCGGCTCGGCCGGCGCGGTCATCGCCGCCCGCCTGTCGGAAGACCCCAATGCCAGGGTCCTCGTGCTGGAGGCCGGCCGTCGCGAGCGCGACATCCGCCTCACCATGCCGATCCTCTTCCCGTTCGTGATGGCCGATCCCAAGTTCAACTGGAGCTACATGGGCGAGCCGGAACCGTTCGCCGACAACCGCCAGATCCGCCAGCCGCGCGGCAAGGCGCTGGGCGGCTCGTCGATGATCAACGGCATGCTTTACGCGCGCGGCCATGCGCGGGATTATGACGAGTGGCGCCAGCTCGGCAACGAGGGCTGGAGCTATGACGATGTGCTGCCCTACTTCAAGAAATCGGAAAATCATTGGGGCCCTGAGGACCATTGGCATGGCAAGGGCGGCCCGCTGAGCGTCAAGCAGCAGCCCAAGACCAACGATCTCTACCAACGGTTCATCAGCACCGTAAAATCGCTCGGCTATGACGAGCGCGACAGCTTCCACCGCGCCGACCAGGAAGGCTGGGGACCGCCGCCGCTCAACATCCATGAGGGCACGCGCGCCAGCACCGCCGCGCGCTTCCTCATTCCGGCGATGTCGCGGCCCAATCTGACCGTGGAAACCGGCGCGCTGGTCACCCGCATCGAGGTCGCCAACGGCCGCGCGGTCGCGGTTCACTATCGCGACAGCGAAGGCCGGGACAAGCGGGTCGCCGCCGCGCAGGAAATCATCCTTTCGGGCGGTGCCTATAATTCGCCCCAGGTGCTGCTGCTCTCCGGCATCGGCCCGGCCGAGCATCTCGCCGAGCAGGGCATCGATGTAGTGCATCACCTTCCCGGCGTCGGCATGAACCTGCAGGACCACCCTTCGGTCGCGATGGTCAATGCAGCGGCGCGCAGCGTGACGCTGACCAACAGCCTGCGCATCGACCGCTCGGCGCTTGCCGCGCTGCAGTGGCTGCTGACGCGCGGCGGCATGATCGCCGACATGCCGGTGACCGCCAACGGCTTCATCAAGACCCGGCCCGAGCTTGAGCGCCCGGATGCGCAGTGCCTGTTCCAGCCGACCATGATCGGCGCGCAGACCTGGTTCCCCGGCTGGCGCAAGCCCAAGGCGGACGTGGTGGCCATGGCCTGCGTGCTGCTGCGGCCCGAGGGTCGCGGCTGGGTGAAGCTGCGCTCGGCAGACCCGACGGACAAGCCGCGCATCCTCTCCAACGTGCTCTCCACCGAGAACGATCGCGCCTTCTTCCGCCGCCTCGTGCCGCAACTGCGCGAGATATTCTCCACCGCACCGCTGAGCGACGTCTTGCGCGGCGAGGTAATGCCCGGCCCGAATGTAAAGAGCGATGCGGAGATCGATGCCTGGGTGCGCAGCGCGATCAACACCGCCCTCCACCCCGTCGGCACCTGCGCCATGGGGCAGGATGACATGGCGGTGGTCGATCCGCGCCTGTGCGTCCACGGCCTCCAGGGCCTGCGCGTGGCCGATGCCGCCATCATGCCGCGAATCGTGGGTGGCAACACCAATGCCGCAAGCATCATGATCGGCGAGAAGGCGGCCGACATGATCAAGGCGGACAACGGCCTGCAGGCCTGAGGCGAGCTTGCCGGTGACGTAGCGTCAGCTCAGGGTGGTCCGGTCGAACGGGCTGCCCCGGCTTGCGTTCACCCATTCATGGCGCGATAGGCAGGGCAACCTCAAAATTTGCAGGAGCCTTGCCTCATGCCTCGGCGTGTCCATCATATCGTTTCTCTCGCGGGCTGCACCGCCCTCCTCGCCCTTGCCGCTCCGGCCGCTGCCAATGAAGGCATGTGGATGCCGGGCCAGATCAAGGACATTGGCGCCGCGCTCAAGGCCGACGGTCTGGCGCTCTCACCCGATCAGCTGGGACGGCTGGATGCCGCGCCGCTGAACGCCATCGTTTCGCTCGGCGGCTGCTCGGCTGCATTCCTCAGCCCCGAAGGGCTGGTCGCGACCAACCATCACTGCGTGCAAGGGTCCATCCAGTATAACAGCGGCGAAGGCCGGGATTATCTGACCAATGGCTTTCTCGCCAAGGAGCTGGGCGAGGAACTGCCCGCCGCGCCCGGATCGCGCATCTATGTGATCGAGGATCTGCGCGACGTGACCAGCGCGATGATGCGCGGCGTGACGCCCCGCCTCGATGGCCTCGCCCGGTACGAGAAGCTGGACGCCAATCGCAAGGCACTGATCTCGGCCTGCGAGAAGCAGGCCAACCGCCGCTGCGACGTGCGGCCTTATTATGGCGGCGCGGCCTATTATCTCCAGCAGCAACTCGAGATTCAGGACGTCCGCCTCGTCTATGCGCCGGCCGAAGGGCTCGGCAATTTCGGCGGCGAGACAGACAACTGGATGTGGCCGCGCCACACCGGCGACTTCGGCTTCTATCGCGCCTATGTCGGGCCGGACGGCAGCTCAAAGCCTTTCGCGAAGGAGAACGTCCCCTACCGCCCGAAGTCCTGGCTGCGCATTGCCTCGCAGGGTGTGAAGGAAGGCGATTTCGTGATGGTCGCCGGCTTCCCCGGCACCACGAACCGCCTGCGCACCAGCGATGAAGTGCTGTTCAACTTCGCGGAATATGAGCCGCTCTGGCAGCGCCTGCTGAGCGATTACGCGACGCAGATCGACAAGGTGACGGCGGGCGACCGCGAAGCCCAGATCCGTTACGCCTCGATCCTCGCGGGGGCCGAGAATTACGAGAAGAAGCTCGCCGGCGACCTCGTCGGTGCCGACGCCATCCGCCTCGATGAGCGCAAGCCGGCCGAGGAAAAGGCCTTCCGCGACTGGGTCGCTGCCGACGCGGCCCGTCAGGCGCGCTATGGCGCGGACATTGCGGCGCTGGATGCGGTGGTCATCGAGAATAACAAGGCTTCCCTCACCGGCCTGCGCACCTCCCTGCTCAACCGCGCGCAACTGCTCGGCGCGGCCCGCACCCTGTATCGCTGGGCCAAGGAGCAGGAAAAGCCCGACGCCCAGCGCGAGAGCGGCTTCCAGCAGCGCGACCGCGAGAGCATTGTCGACCGGCTCCGTCAGGTTGAGCGCCGCTTCCTGCCCAAGATCGATCGTCAATTGTTCGAGGCTGCCCTTGCCGAATATCGCCAGCTCGACGCGGCGGATCGCGATGCCAGGTTCGAGGCCGCGCTGACGCAGATCGGCTTCGACCGGCTCTATGGCGAAACCAAGCTGGGCGACACGCCAACCCGGCTGGGCTGGCTGGACAAGCCCGCCTCCGCCTTCGAGACCTCGGACGATCCCTTCATCAAGCTCGCCATCGCGCTCTATGCCGGCGACATGGAAAGCGAGCAGGCCGCCAAGGCCCGCTCGGGTCGCACGCAGGCTGCGCGGGCGGGCTATATGAAGGGTCTGATGGCCTACAAGCAGGCGGCCGGCCTGCCCCTCTATCCCGATGCCAACAGCTCGCTGCGCCTGACCTGGGGCAAGGTCATGGGCAAGGAGAAGGACGGCCAGATCTGGACCGCCTTCACCACCGCCGAGGGCCTTCTCGCCAAGCAGACCGGCAAGGGCGAGTTTAATGCCCCGCAGGGCGCAATCGATGCGATCAGGGCCAAGGACTACGGCCCCTATGCCGCGCCGGAGCTGGGCACGCTGCCGGTGGACTTCATGTCCAATGTCGACATCACCAACGGCAACTCGGGCTCCTCGACGCTGAATGCGCGCGGCGAATTCGTTGGCCTGGCGTTCGACGGCACGCTGGAAGGCGTGATCTCCGACTGGGCCTACGTGGCCGAGCGCAACCGCACGATCCACGTCGACAGCCGCTTCATGCTCTGGACGATGGACAAGGTCGACGGCGCGCAGCGGCTGCTCAAGGAAATGGGCGTCACGCCCGTCGCCAGCCGCTGAGGCACAAGGACGGGGCGGCGCGGCCGCCCTGCCACCCTGCCACCCTGCCACCCTGCCCCACACGCACTAAAAGAGAAAGGCCGCTCCGGATGTCTCCGGGGCGGCCTTCCTTCATGTCAGCCTGATGCTGTCAGGCGCTGGTCAGAAGCTCTTGCGCACCGAGAGATACCACTCGCGGGGACGGCCCGGCTGGGCTTCCGTGGTGGGCTGGCCGAAGGGCACCAGATCGAAGATGTTGTAGTAATATTGCTTGTTGAACAGGTTGGTCGCACCGACCGCCACGGTTAGGTCGCCCGCATCGTTCTGGTAGCTGATCCGCCCGTTGAACACGGCGCGGCCGGGGATCTGGGCGATCGGGCTGCGCGAGTTAAACGAGATCTTCGACTGGTAGAAGCCGTCGATCCGCGGCGTGATGGAGCCACCCAGCTGCTCGACCGGGATCTCGTACTGGATACCAGCCGAACCCGTCCACTGCGGCACATAGACCGGCGTCTGGTTCACGACGAGCGGATCGTTCCGCAGTTCCGGCGCATCGAAGTGCGTGTAACCGCCCGCGAGGTTGAACGTCAGGCCATCGACCGGACGGGCCTCCAGCTCGACCTCGAAGCCCTTCACCTTGCCCGGCGAATTGACGTAGTTGGTCTTGGAGATGCAAGCCACGCCAATGCCCTGCGCGAGGTTGACCGCGCCGTCCGTTGCCGGATTATAGGCGCGGCACAGCTCGTTGCCGCCGGTCACAGCCGGATCGACCTGCGTTCCGGCGAGCGTGCAGACACCGGTCGTGCCATTGTTGATGCACTCCGAACCGCTCTGTGAGACGATGCGCGAGGAGTAGTCCGAATAGAAGCCGGCCACGTTCAGGCGCAGGCGACGGTCGAAGAAGTCACCCTTGAAGCCGAGTTCGTAGGCGACCATTTCCTCGGCCGCGACGGGCACGAGCTGCGAGGCCTGGAACGGACGCGGGTTGAACGCACCGGGACGATAGCCCGACGCGATCGAGCCGTAGACCATCACGGAATCGGTCAGCTTGTAGTCCGCGCCGAAGCGGTAATCGATGCGGTCGTCCTTGACGAGCACGGGGCGAATGATGCCGCCCTGGCCGTTGTTGAACAGCGTGTCCTTAGTATCCTCCGAGTAGCGCAGGCCAGCGGTGAGCTGCAGCCGATCGAGCGGACGAACCTGCGCCTGCGCATAAGCGGCCTTGGCTTCGCTATCCACGCTAATGCGGGCGTTCTGCTGGAAGTTGAGGAACGGGATCGAGACGTTGGACGTCGTCAGGCCCTTGCCCTTGTAGTAGAACAGACCGGCGGTCACATCGAACAGCGGGCTGGTGTAGTTGAGGCGCGGTTCGACCGTCCACTGCTCATGCGTAATGATGGACTTGGTGGTCTGCAGGCTCAGCGGCGACCCGTCGGTATCGTTCACCGCCGTCGTGAAGACGTTGCGGTAGCTGCCCAGCACGGTGAGCGTCAGGTCCTGGGTCAGATCGACCACGGCTTTGCCGCTGAAGCCGTAATTCTCGATCACAGCCTTGCGGTCGAAGCACTGGCCGCCACGGTCCGACCCACCGTTATAATAGGTGCCGGCGATGTTGGTCCCAGCCGGGATCGGATCGCAATAGGTGGCGTAGGTGGTGTAGGGGCTGTTGGTGAGGAAGCGGCTGTCATAGCTGACCCCCCACAGCGGCTGATAAACGGCCGCATCAAGCGCCTGCGTAGCTGCACTCGGCACGATGCGCAGTTGCTTGTTCGCCACCGCCGGGGAATCATCGTTGGTGTAGTCAGCCGAGAGCGTCAGGTCGATGCCGGTGCCGGCGTAACGCAGCGCACCGCGCAAGGCGACGACGCTTTCACCGCCATAGCGGCCCAGTTCGCAATCGGTCTGCGAGGCGCCGGAGAGGAAGCCGTCCGAGGGATCGAGCGAGGGGAACCTGCCGGCGAGGCCAGGCGTGCCCTGACGCACCATGTCACAACGGAAGTCGAGCAGCTTCTGGTAGCCCTTGCGCTTCTTCGAAACGCCTGAGACGCGGAAGAAGAGGTTCTCCGAGAGCGGCACGTTAAATCCGGCGCGCAGGTCGGTGCGGTTGTAGCTGCCCACGGTCGCTTCGACATAGGCCGAAGGTGTCGCGTCAGGTGCCTTGGAGATCAGGTTGACGGCGCCGCCAATGGCGTTGCGGCCGAACACCGTGCCCTGCGGACCGCGCAGCACTTCGACGCGCTCAAGATCGAGCAGATCGAAGGTCGAGCCGGCGAGCAGCGCATAATATTGGTCGTCGACATAGAAGGCCACGCCCGGCTCGAACGCCAGGTTGAAGTCATACTGGCCGATGCCGCGAATATAGGCCTGCACGGCGCGCCCGAACGATGCGTTGGCAGCCGCGAAGCTGGCGTTCGGCACGATCGCCGCGACGTCCTGAATGTTGTTGATCGCCCGATCGGTCAGCGCATTAGCGGTCACGGCGGTGATGGCCAGCGGCGTTTCCTGCAGGTTGGTGGCCGAGCGCGTCGCGGTCACGACGATCTCTTCGACACCGGCGCGCGGGGACTGCGCCTGGGCAGCGGCATCGTCCTGCGCCTGTGCGGGCGCTGCGATGCTCATGGCAAAGACGGACGCACCCGCCATGCCCAGAAGCTTGTTCCTCAACGAAAACGACATTCCAAATCTCCCAAAACGCGGGCGCAGGCCCATTGATCGATGGGTGAATGCCGCGCCGCATCCCCGCGCCGCCCGGAGACAGCGCCGCCCGCAAACGGGCCAGGACACCACGCAGCTTCACCGCGTTATTGGAGTGATCAGCAGAGAGGACTTATGCGCCAAGACGAACGAGATCGCCTTTGCCTGTGAGCCGATCAGGCACGATGAGGGCCTGATCGAAGCCACGGGCTTCGCCTGTACTGCATCCTTCTCCCGCTGGCATAAGACCAGCCGAGCATCGCCAATACTCCGAGATATTGACTTTGCCCGATACTCCAGCCTGCGCCATTGGAAGAGCACCGATGAGAAAACAAGAAAATTTCTCATCGAGCAGGAAATATTGATGACTTTGTCAGAAAGTGTCGCATCCATGCCACGATGGACCCTGGCCTGCGGGCCGGTGGCGCCTCTTGTTCCGATCCCGTCGAAACCGCGTCGCACCGGCTCTCGCGCGGGCCCCATGAGCGACATCGCCGCCCGTCACAACCGCTAATCTGCAACTTTGCCCTATAAGGATGTTGATTCCCCATCAACACCGTGTTTTGGTGCAATCCGATAAAAAGCCCGGCTGGTCGGCCGGATGGATGCGGGATGGCTGAATATGAACAGGTTTGACGTCGAAGACTTCATCGATCGGTCGCGGATCAGCGCCACCCAGATCATGGCGCTGCTCGTCTGCGTTCTGGTCTGCTTCATCGACGGGTTCGATATCTTCATGATCGGCAAGATCGCGCCGGCCATCGCTGCAGATTTCGGAGAGACCTCCGAGGCCATGACCAAGGTGTTCGTTTATCAGCAGATCGGCCTCGCCATTGGTGCCTTCAGCATCGCCCCGCTGGCGGACCGGTTCGGACGGCGGTTCATGCTCATGGTCTCCTGCCTCATCTTCGGCACGATCACCATCGGCAGCATCCATGCCCAGACGCTTACGCAGCTGGCTGTTCTGCGCGGCATTGCCGGCGTGTTCATGGCGGCGGGCCTGCCCATGGCCATGGCGCTGATCTCCGAGCTGACCCCCAAGCGCAAACGCTCGACGCTGATCTCTCTGGCGCTTGTCGGCTTCTCGACCGGCAGTGCCGCCAGCGGCGTCGTCGCGGCGTGGCTGCTGGACAGCTATGGCTGGGAAAGCGGCTTCTGGATCGGCGGCCTTGTGCCGATTACCTGCGCGGTGCTGCTCTTCCTGATCGTGCCGGAATCGCTCAAGTTCCGGGCCGAGCGCAACCCGTCCGACCAGCGGATCGCGACCACGATCCGCAAGATCGACCGCAATGTCGACCTGCGGGGCGACGAACTGTTCGTGATCGAGAGCGGTGGCGCCAAGGGGCGCAAGGCCAAGCTGTCCGACGTGTTCTCCGAGGGTCGCCTGACCATGACGGCACTGGTCTGGGCTGCCTGCACCCTCAGCATGACCAACACGGCCCTGCTTAGCGCCTGGATGCCGACCTTCTTCCTCGAAATGGCGGGCGTCCCCATCCAGGATTTCGCGAAGGTCGCCATGATCGGCTATCTCGGCGGGGTCGCGGGCACGCTCTCCATCGGCTGGCTGATGGACCGGATGCGCCCTGCCCTGCTCATCGCCTGCTTCTATGTCATGCTGGCCGTGACCATCAACCTGCTGGGCTGGGTGCCCTTCTACTCCGCCTTCTTCGTGGTCGCGCTGCTCACCTGGCAGTTCTTCCAGACCGGCGGACAGTCCGGCCTCAACACGATGATCGCCCAAGTCTATCCGCCCCGGATGCGCAGCACGGCATTGGGCTGGGCCGGTGGCGCCGGGCGCATTGGCGGCATCGTGGCGCCGATTGCGGGCGGCTTCGCGCTCGCCCAGCACTACTCGCTGCAACTCACCCTCGCGCTGACGGCAGCGCTACCGCTTGGCACCGCGATCTTGATGTTCGCCCTCGCCTATATCCGCCGCCAGGAAGAGGCGAAGGATAGAGAGCCCGTCGCGCTCGCGCATTGATATGCGCGCTCGACGGTGGTCGGGTGAAAAGGAAAAGGGCGGCCTCGCGATGATGCGAGGGCCGCCCTTTCTGTTTGAGGCCCGCCCGGTCTACAGGGAACCGGTCGGCCGATAGGTGTAAGCGATCAGGCCGCCGAGCTGAGCTTCATATTATACTGGCCGCTCTTGAGCGTCTCCTCCGGCACCCAGGTGCCGTGGAAGGTCGAGCGAACGCGGACGGGCAGCTTGAGCAGCGCAACCGGCCCGGCCGCCAGGTTTTGCGCGTCCAGAATGGCCAGATCGCTGCGGTTCTTAGCACCGCGTGCGACCAGCACGAGCAGCCACCCATCGCCTTCCGGCGCGTCCGGCGTGCGCGGCACGAACTGCGCCTCCTGCACGCTATCGCCCGGGCCAGGCTTCCAGATCTGGAACTCGCCTGTCTGGTTGTCGAACCGCGCCGTGCCGCTCGATCCATCCTGCGCGCGTGCGAGCAGGAAGCCATAGCGATAGGGCCGCCCCTGATAGCGATCGTCCGTGCGCGGCATCTCGCCCGGAATGTTCAGCAGGCGCTGGGTGGTGAAGCTGTCCTCATTGCTGGCGAGATCGAACGTCATGCGCGTCAGGAATGGCGGAACCGGCGCTGTCTCCTCGCCCTGCGGCGTGGTGAAGAAGGGGAAGCAATTGCCATCATAATAGCACAGGTCGAGATGGACCTTCGTGCCTTCGCGATAGGCATTCATCATGTGACCGGCGCTGCCGGTTGGCCCCTTGAACCAGCGAATATCCTCCGCTTTGCCATAACGCGGCACCAGCGCGACATGCACAGGCTGATCGGGGTGCCACTGATAATAAGGCCCGCCCTGCTTCACCACGTCGAGATCGGTGATGAGCGGGAAGAACGGCACGACCACCCATTCATCGGTGATCGCGAAATCATGGACGCAGGCTGCATAGGGCATCTCGAACCAGATCTCGGTCTTAATCTTGCGATCCGGCCCGAAGACGTAGAACACGAAATCCTTGGTCGCATCGCCCTTGGCCTGATAGCCGAACGCCAGCAGCTCGTTGGTGATCGGGTCTACCTTGGGATGCGCCGTAAACGTCTCGGACAATATCTGTCCGTCGAAGTCGACGCGGCCCTTGGTTTCCAGCGTGTCGGGGTCGATCTCGTAAGGGAGGTCATCTTCCTTCAACGCATAGAGATGGCCGGCATGGAACATCGCCGTGGTGTTGGCCGTACCAAGATGGATTTCCTTGGCGCTTTCATCGACCGTATAGCGGTTGCGGTAGCTGCCGAAGAGCCCGCGACGGGCGGCCTTCTGCGCCTTGTAGCGATCCGTCTCGACCCATTTGACGACATAGTCCGCCTGATTGTCCTTGAAGCGGATCATGTGCATCTGGCCTTCGCCATCAATGAAGATGTCATCGGTGCGGCCGGAGGGATATTGCCGGTCGGCGCCGACGCGATACAGGCCGCCTTCCAGCCCATCGGGGATGGCGCCGGAAATCAGCTCCAGCCCACGCAGCTCGATATTGGCGCGCATCGGCTCGCCCCAGCCGCGATACAACTCGACATCGGGAAATTGAATGGGTTCGACCATGGGGTCCTCCTGAAGAATCTGCCTCAGACGGTGGCGATGAAGTTCATGATGTGATGCTCAAGGTCGCTGTCTGGCGTCCCGATCTCGAGCACAGGTGACAGGTGGTTGTGGCCTCCCAGCCAATGCAGCCTTGGAAAGGCCTTGTTGGTTATGGCGTAGCGGGCAGCCAGGCTCGCGGCCTGCTGCTGGAACGGCACCGGATCGAACTCGCAGACCGAGAAGAACAGCGGGATCTTGCTGGTGAGCAGCCCGGCCACGGTGGACGCCTGCGCCCAGCCGGCCGGGTCCTCGCCATAATAGGATTTCTGGAACTGGTTCGGCTCGGCCGCGGCCACGTCGTAAATCCCCGAGCACATCAGCGCGCCGGCAATCTGCGGCGAGAAGCGCGCGACGCAATCGGCCACGTGCACCGCGCCCGCCGACTGCCCCATCACGAAGATGCGGTCCGGATCGCCGCCGAATTGCGCCACATTCTCGCGTAGCCAGATGACGGCATTGGCCACGTCCTCGCCGCCGGCCGGCCAGGTGGCGGCAGGGGCGAGCCGGTAGGTCATGGTGACGCCGACATAGCCCTCATCCACGGCGAAGCTGCCGATATTGTCGTAAAAGGGCGAGCCTTCGGTGGTCTTGTCGCCCATCACGAAGCCGCCGCCATGGACGAAGACCAGCACCGGCGCGCCGGAAAGCCCGTCGCGTGTGAAGATATCCAGCCGATTGCGTGCATCGGGACCATATTGATGGTCGCGCGTCACCCTGGCGCCCGCCGGAATGCCGGGCTGCAGGGCGCGGTAGATTCCCTGCGTGCCGCCCATCATGTCCGGGGTCAGTTCCGTGCCGAACGCTTCAAGCTGTTTGCGGATTTCGGGGGTCATGCAGCATCTCCAACCTTGAGCACCGGCTTGATCACCGTGCCCGCCTCACAATCATGAAACGCCTTGCCGATCTCATCAAAGGCGTAGGTCTCGATCAGCCGATCGAACGGGAAGCGCCCTTGCCGCCAGTAATCGATCAGCATCGGCAGGAAGGTGCGCGGATTGGCGTCGCCGCCGAGTATGCCGCGCAACTGCTTGCCACCGGCCAGCATGGGGAACATGGCCGGCGCCCATTCCCCCCGAGGCGCCGCGACGAAGCCGGCAGTGCCGTTCATTGCGAGGCATTCCAGCGCCATGGTGTGGACGGCTGGCACGGTGGTGGTGTTGAAGGTGAAGTCCACGCCGCGACCGGTAACCGCGCGAATCTGCTTGGCGACGTCCTCGCCGTCGGAGCGGATCGCATCGGTCGCGCCCAGTTCGCGCGCAAGCTCCAGCCGGCCCGGGTTGATGTCCACCGCGACGATCCGCTTCGCGCCCACCAGCTTGGCGGCCATCACCGCAGAGAGGCCGACGCCACCGACCCCGAAGATCGCGATGGTATCCCCTGCCCCCACCTTCAGCGCCTCGATCACCGATCCGGCGCCAGTGATGACTCCGCAGCCGAGCGGGGCCAGCAGTTCCAGCGGAATATCCTTGTCCACCTTCACCGCCGTGCGCTCCGGCACGATGCTGTGCGTCGCGAACGAAGACTGGCCGAAGAAATGCGAGTGGATGCGCTCATCCCTGCACGCCAGCGCCGTCGAGCCATCGAGGCGCTTGCCGCCGAAGTTCATCGGCATCGCCAGATCGCAATAGGTCGGCCGACCGGCCACGCAACTGGGGCACACGCCGCAGCTGCTGCCCGAGAGGAGCACATGGTCGCCCACCGCGAACCCGCGCACGCCCTCACCCAGAGCCTCGACCACGCCCGCGCCCTCATGACCCAGCACGATAGGATGCGGCGCGTGACGCCCCGGATGCTCATGCAAATCGGTGTGGCAGATGCCGACCGCGACCATACGCACGAGCATCTCGCCCGCGCGCGGCGCTTCCAGCTCCAGCGTTTCAAGCACCGGCGCCGGCTGATTGCCGCGACTGACGGCAGCGGTGATCTGCATCACTTCTTCCCCGCAACCGGCGGAGCCTGATGGCTCGGCTTTTTCTTGAGCAGGATCTCGCCTTTCCACGGCACCTGATCGGCGGCGGTCCAGGCGTTGACGTGCAGTGACTGGAACCGCCACACGCCTTCCTTCTTGGTCACATGGTCCTGCCGGGTGCCGATGCCGAACACGAAGTTGGTGTGGTAATCGGTCTGAAACTGTAGGATCTGGAAGAAGCAGCGCACGTCCACCTCGCCCTGCTCCGGGCGTGGGTCCATGATCAGCGTGTTCATGATGTGCTGGCGCCCATACCACCAGCTCTGCCGGTCGTTCCACAGCGAGCGCAGATTCTCCAGGATCGCCTCGTGGCCCTGCACCCGGCCCTGCCAGAGGTGATCGAACCAGGCGTCCTGCGCGAAGGTGGACATCGCCGTCTCTTCATCGGCGAGGTCGATCCCCCAGGCGTAGCGCGAATAAAGCTCCTGAATTTCGAGCCGGTCGAGTGCGCTCAGTTCCCATGCCATGTCAGTGTCCTCCCGGTTTTCCAAGATGGTGATCGTTCTGGATATCGGCCGGCTCGCCATGGTTGGTGAGCAGGGCCTTGCGGCGCACATAGCGCAGGATCGCCTCCGGGCCGGTGCGCGAGCCGCCGCCCACGCCGGACGCGCCAAAGGCATTGCTGCCAACCGTGCGGTTCTTGGCGAAGGTCAGGAAGGTATCCTGCATGAACACGGAGCCGGCATTGATCTGCAGGCCGATCGCCATCGCTTCTTCCGCGCTGCCCGCAACGACGTTCGCCGTAAGGCCGAAAATGGTGTCGTTGGCGAGGGCAATCGCCTCCTCAACCGTCTTGAACGGCATGACCGGCAGGATCGGCCCGAAGGTTTCGTCCCGCATGACCAGCATGTCGTGGGTCACGCCGGTCAGCACCGTCGGGCGCATGTAGAGCCCGCCATCGATCTGCTCGACGGCCCCGCCGGTGAGGACTTTGGCTCCCTTCCCGACCGCGTCGGCGATGTGGCGCGTCACAATCTCTGCCTGCGGTGCGAAGGTGAAGGGATGGAGATGGCCGGCGCGCGGATCGTCGCTGTTGAGGCGCACCTTCTTCGCCTTCTCGACCAGGAGCGCGACGAAGGCATCGTGGATGGCCTCGGCGACGTAAATGCGCTCGACCGAGAAGCAGACCATGCCATTGGCGTGAACCGCGCCGCGCAGGACTGCGGTGGTCGCCCGCTCCAGATCTGCGGTTTCCGTGACGATCACCGGGTCCTTGCCGCCCAGTTCCAGATAGCAGGGGATCAGGCGCTCGGCGCACTGCACGGCGATCTTGCGGCCGGTGGGTACGCTGCCCGTGAAGCAGACGAGGTCGACCGTGTCGATGATCGCCCGCCCCGTCTCGCCATCGCCCTGAACATAATCGAACACGCCGGCCAGTTCCGGCACCTGCGCCACGGCCTCGAACAACGGCTGCACCCAGCGCGGCGTCACTTCCGAGGGCTTGATGAGCACGGCGCAACCGGCGAACAGGGCCGGAATGGCATCGAGCAGCACCAGCATCATCGGCGCGTTCCAAGGGCCGATCACGCCGACCAGCGGATAGGGCACGAACTGCGTGCGCACCTCCACCTGCGGCATGGCCTTGGAGGGGCCGGTATAGCTTGCCGCATCGAGCGCGGCCTGCGCGTCCTCGATCCAGCCGCCGATATTGCCCATGGTGATGAAGCCCTGGAGATAGGAGGTGTGGCACCCGCCCGTATCGATCGCATCAGCCTCGGCGATGACGCTGGCGCGCTTGGCGACCTCGCCCAGCCAGCGCTGCATGACGTCGATGCGCTCTGCGAGCGGCTTGGCACCCCAGGCCTGCTGGTTGCGCCGGAGACGGTCAGCCTTCGCCGCCACGTCCTCCGCCGTCGCAATTTCCATCATAAAGTCGGTCGCGCCGCTGCGTGGGTTGTGCACGGGCACGCTGCGCCGTTCGATATCCGCCATGAACGTCCTCCCCAAAGGCGAGAGACTCGCCTCAATTAGTCAGACGTCGTTGTATATCGATGTTGAACGCGCAATCAACAGGATTGCGGCGGTTCATGATCCCAAGGGAAAAAGCCCGGATAGCGCAGGATCGCCGAGTGCGCGCGCACCACGGATTGCAAGGGCGGGAGCAGCGCTTCGAAGGCGCGCGCCGATATGTTGGATCGCACCGCATCTTCCGTTGCATCCGCGCTGGCCTGGAGGCGGTCGATCTGGTGCCGGCCCTCATCGGTGACGAAATAGAGCGTCTTGCGACGATCCTGCGGAGACGGCACTGCCTGCAACCACCCCCGCTGGGCCAGCTTCTTGAGAACGATCGCGCAGGTGGAGGGATCAAGCCCGTAGACCCGCGCGAACTCGACCTGACTCAGGCCGCCATGCAGATCGAGTATCACCATCGCGGAGAACTGGCGCAGGGTCACCGCCATCGGCGCGACCTGCTCACTGAAATGCGCATGGAGAATCTGCAGCGCGCGACGGAACAGCATGCTGGGCACATTGGCCAGATAGGAGTCCTGCCTGTCCCACCGCGGCGCGCCGTCATTGCCGGCCTCCACCAGGCTGGAGAGCTGCGCCATGGCCACCCCGCGCTCGTCGTCGCTCAGCGGGTCGAGCAGCAACGCCTGAAGCTGGGCGAAGGACGACCGGATTTCGTCCATGCGGGCTTCCCCGGCCGCCGTCAGCACCGGCAGACTGCGCCGCCGATCCCGATCATCTTGCTGGCGGGCGATAAGGCCGGTCAGTTCGAGATTCTGCAGCACGATCGCCGTGGTCGAGGTGTCGCTGCCGCAGGCCCGCGCGAGGCGAACCTGATCGCTCCCCGGACGCTCGGCAATCGCCAGCATCATTTCCGCCTGCGACAAGGTCTCGCCCCCGCAGGCCACCGATCCGTACAGGGCATTTGCGATCTGATCGATGCGATTGAGCAGAAACCCCGGCTTGCGCAGGAACACCCGCATGACCTGATCGAGCGGAACACGCGGTCTTTCTACGGCCCAATCAATCTCAGGTGCAGCAATGGCAATTTGTTTTGCAGGCATCGTCACAAACAGGCGGACCCCGTGATGGGCAATGTTATCATGCGCAACAATCGGCCAGATTCCGGGGCTTGGCAAGCATGTCGGTTAAGCAGATCGACGTTTTTCAGTTGAACCTGAGCGGCCACCCGCTTAGCTGTTGAAGAATCAACAACAAGAATTTTCTTGGAGCGCAGGATGACCGAGGACGACTATGCCGACTACATCGCCCGCTTCAATGCGAACGATTTCGAAGGTTTCGGCCGCTATTATTGCGATGACGTGGTGTTCAACCTGGGCGAGAAGCGCCAGATCATAGGACGTTCCGCCATTCTGGATTTCTACCGCGACGTGAAGTCCAAGGTCCGCGAAACGCTCGACATTCTCGCCGTCGCGGCCGGTCCGGGCACCCTCGCCTGCCATGTTCGCACCGAATTCTACGGCCTGGAAGACTGGCCCGACTTCATCGCCGGCCCCTTGATGAAGGGGCAAACCCTCAACATCGAGAGCCTTGGCTTCTATTATCTGCGCGACGGCAAGTTCGCGCAAATTCTCGGCGCGCGGTACAAGACGCTGCCCGCCACAGCTGCTGTTTGATAGTCATCGAAAAAGGAGATTGCACTTCATGGTAACGCCCGAGATTGCCCCCCATCCCTTCGCGCCGAAGTTCGAATTCGCCTTCACGGTGTCGATCGACCTGACACCGGCGGTGTGGATTTCCCCCACCAGCATGGGCGCGACCCGCGCTGCCGTGTGGGCAGCCCAAGGCACCTTCGAAGGCCCCCGCATTCGCGGCCGGGTCATCCCGATGAGCGGCGGCGACTATCCGCTGTCCCGCCCCAATGGCGTGATCGATTTCGACGCGCGCTACATGCTGGAAGCCGATGACGGCACGCCGATCTATCTGCAGAGCCGCGGCTATCGCTGGGCCGAAGGTGACGCCATGGAGCGCATGGCCCGCAACGAAGATGTGGGGCCGGACGAATATTATATGCGGGTGAGCCCCAAGTTCGACGTGCCCGAAGGCCCGCACGAATGGCTGGGCAAGCACATCTTCGTCGGCGTTGCCGAGAAGATCCCGAAGGCCAACCGCATCCACTATTTCATGCTGCTCTGACGGCTGACGCCTTCCAAAGAAATCCAGCTGCCGCCGCCTTGCACTTTCCGCAGGGCGGCGGCAGTGCCTTATCCAGCCAAGAGGAGAGCATGCGATGAACGATCCGCAAGTCCCCGCCCATCTCGAATATGTGTTCGAAATGCGGGTAAATTTCCGCCCTGAACGCTGCACGGTCGGCCCGCTGCCGGGTGGCGGCTATCAGGGTTACACGCCCTGCGCCAGCGGCACGATCTACGGCCCGCGCCTGTCCGGCATCGTCATTCCGGACAGCGGCGCCGATTATGCCAACGTGCGGGGCGATGGCACCATCGTCATCAAGTCGCACTATATGCTGCAGGCCGATGACGGCACGAAGATCTACATCAACAACAATGGCTATCTCATCCCGGCCAAGCCGGGCGAGGCGCGACTGGATGACGGCACCCCGCAGCCGGCCTATTTCTGCTTCTCGCCCACATTCGTGGTGCCCGAGGGGCCACATGACTGGATGGGCAAGACGCTGATCATCGGCACCGGCAGCCGCCGGTCCAACCCCGATCACTCGATCTTCACTTATTATGCGGTGAAGCAGACGCTCGACTGAGCATTTGACTGAACAAGCGAAAACGCCGCCGCTGGAGCCCTCGGGCCCCGGCGGCGGCGTTTTTCATGCCGGTCAGATTATCCGATCAGGCCGCGTCACCCGCCTGGCGCTTTTCCGCACCGAAGACGCGGACGGGGTCCTTACGGCCCTCCACCACATCCTTGTCCACCACGACTTCGGTCACGCCTTCCATCGTCGGCAGATCGAACATGGTGTCGAGCAGGATCGCCTCGATGATCGACCGCAGACCACGCGCGCCGGTCTTGCGCTCGATGGCGCGCTGAGCAATCGCCGTCAGCGCTTCGTCGGTGAACGTCAGCTCGACATCTTCCAGCTCAAAGAGCTTGCGATACTGCTTCACCAGCGCGTTCTTGGGCTCGGTGAGGATCTGCACCAGCGCAGCGATGTCCAGGTCTTCCAGCGTCGCGATGACCGGCAGACGACCGACAAACTCGGGGATCAGGCCGAATTTGAGCAGATCTTCCGGCTCGGTCTGCTTGAGCAGCTGACCCGTACGCCGTTCGTCGGGCGCTGCGACATGCGCGCCAAAGCCGATCGATTTGCCCTCAAGCCGGTCGCCGATGATCTTTTCCAGCCCCGCAAAGGCACCGCCGGCGATGAACAGGATGTTGGTCGTGTCGACCTGCAGGAATTCCTGCTGCGGATGCTTGCGGCCACCCTGCGGGGGCACCGAGGCGGTCGTGCCTTCCATCAGCTTGAGCAACGCCTGCTGCACGCCCTCGCCCGACACGTCGCGGGTGATGGAGGGATTCTCCGCCTTGCGGCTGATCTTGTCGATCTCGTCGATATACACGATGCCGCGCTGGGCCTTCTCGACATTATAGTCAGACGCCTGGAGCAGCTTGAGGATGATGTTCTCGACATCCTCGCCGACATAGCCAGCTTCGGTCAGCGTCGTCGCATCCGCCATGGTGAACGGCACGTCGAACGTCTTGGCCAGCGTCTGCGCGAGCAGCGTCTTACCGCAACCCGTCGGGCCGATCAGCAGGATGTTGGACTTGGCCAGCTCGACATCGCCCGCCTTGCCGCCATGCTCCAGCCGCTTGTAGTGATTGTGCACAGCCACCGAGAGCACGCGCTTGGCGCGCTGCTGGCCGATGACATAATCACTCAGCACATCGCAAATCTGCTGAGGCGTCGGCACGCCGCCTTCCTTGCGGCCGACCAGACCACCTTTGGTCTCTTCACGAATGATATCGTTGCACAATTCGACGCATTCATCGCAGATGAACACGGTTGGGCCGGCGATGAGCTTACGCACTTCGTGCTGCGACTTTCCGCAGAACGAGCAGTAGAGCGTGCTCTTCGAATCCGATCCTGTGAGCTTTGTCATTCAATCTCTTCCTTGGTCTGGCGCCGTCTCGCGCCAATTGCCCAGATGCTCTTTCCGTCGGTCATCCTAGACCGGCTTCTTGCAGCATCACAAGTGCCGAAAATGTCGCCAAATAGCGTAAACCAGACATTGCCGGCTCAAAAGCCATAATGGAAAGAAGATGGGAGGGCCGGTCCGGCTTTGCAATGGGAGATGCTGGCCGGCCCCGGTCAGGCTGCGAACAGAGAGATTTTAACGGCGGACACAAGCTGGCCGCTCACTCGACCACGGCACAGCCCAAAGTCCGGCGACGATGCACGGCGCCGTCGGGATGCAAAGGCCGACCGCGTGAGCGGCCGGCCCGACCCTATCAAGCCGGCGTTTCTTCGCTGGTGCCGGGACGCTTGTCGTACACCTTGTCCACAAGGCCGAACGCGAGCGCTTCTTCCGCTTCCAGGAAGGTGTCGCGATCCATGGCGGCCTCGATCTTCTCCAGCGGCTGGCCGGTGTACTTCACGTACAGATCGTTCAGGCGACGGCGGATACGAAGGATTTCCTTGGCCTGGATCTCGATATCAGACGCCATGCCCTGCGCGCCGCCAGACGGCTGGTGGATCATGATCCGCGCGTTGCTGAGCGCAAAGCGCATCCCCGGCTCGCCCGCGGCGAGCAGGAAGCTGCCCATCGATGCGGCCTGGCCGATGCACACCGTCCCGACCTTGGGGCGGATATATTGCATGGTGTCGTGGATCGCCATGCCGCTGGTCACCACGCCGCCCGGCGAGTTGATGTACATCCAGATGTCCTTCTTCGGGTTCTCCGATTCCAGAAACAGCAGCTGGGCAACGATCAGCGAGGCCATGTGATCCTCGACCTGGCCGGTCACGAAAATGATCCGCTCCCGCAACAGGCGCGAGTAGATATCGAAGCTGCGCTCGCCCCGGTTGGACTGTTCGATAACGATAGGAACAAGTGCCCCGAGCGGATCAAAATTATCGGTCATGATTCTCTTTCTTACTGGCCGTCTGCGGCCACTACATCGGACGTTTGGGCACTGACTTCAAGATGGGGGGCCATGTGACGCACGCAGATCTCGCCCGTTGACCAAGCGACGGGCCAACCGCTGCCCTGGCATCTCTACAAGCCGATAGCTGACCACAGAACAGAGCACGACGATGCCAACAAAAAGCAACGTCATGCCGTCGCCAAACAAAGCGGTGCCTCCAACCTGACTGTGACCATCAACACGCACGATCAAATCCACCCCCAGGAACCGCTGCGCAACGGCAAGACCGTTTAAAAAGCGGTAATAGAGAAAGCCATGGATCATGTAGATCGAGTAGGACAAAGTACCGAGCAGCACGAAAGGCGCGAGTTTGAGGACGCGGCTGCATATCCCCTTCTCTCGCGCGAAAACCAGCACGCTTATGAGGAAAACCAGTGGGGCCGCCAAGGACAGCGGGCCTGCTCCGGCGAGGCTCACGAACATCATGACAGTTGCAACCACGACAAGCTCGATCAGATGGTCCACCCAGCCTGCCACCCTGATTGCGTGAGCTGAAGCGGCGCACCGCCAGCCCACCATGCCTAGCGCAAATCCGAACAGGCAGCGGACCAGCGCTCCATCGTGGAAGACGTTAAGAAAGCGATCGGTGTTGAGAGCAAGAAAGATCGGTGCCCCGATGACGATCACCCCGCAGACCGGCAGCAACCAGCGCGCACGATATCGAAGCAGGAGCGCGAAGATAAGGTACGTCCAAAGTTCCGCAGCAATCGACCAGCTTGGGCCGTTCCACGGCGTCGCATCAGGTCCAAAGAAAATCTGAACCAGGAACAGCGACTGGATAAATGCGGCGACCGACTGGGTGCCGGTAAAGGGCTCCCGGTTTGCTAGCGTCGGCCAAAAAAGAGCGAACACAATCTCAAAAGCCAGAAAGACCATGAGCATGACGATGTGGAGCGGGTAGATGCGCCCAAGCCGCAACGCCATGAACCGCGGCACGGAAAAGCCTTCGCGCAGCCTCTCACCATAGCTGGAGCCGATCACAAAACCGGACAGGACAAAGAAGAAATCGACGAACAGAAAGCCATGCTGGATTATAGGTAACGCGGAAATGCGCCCCTGCGTCTGAAAGTGGAGCATCACCACCATGCAGGCGCACACACCCCGCAGGCTATCGAGCGCGACATAGCGGTGCTTGGCCTTCGTCAAATCCATATAGTGCTGCCCCTTTGGGCTTCCCTAGCGCGCGCCGTGGCGGCTAGACAAACCCGTTCACCTTCATTTTCGGAAGCGCAACCGGCCCTTTGCTTCTCAGCGGCGCGCTGACATCCCCGGCGCGGTATGCGCCAGATAGGCAAGGCGCTTCATTTCCTGCCGGCCGCGCGTCACCGTATCGAGGATGAGGCCGGTAAGCAGACACAGGGCGGACAGAACGCCCATCCCCACGATGGTGATGAGGGTCGGGAAGCGGGGCACAAGCCCCGTCTCCAGATAGGTCAGGATGACCGGCACGCCCATCAGCCCGGCAACCAGCGCGATCACCAGCGCAATGAAACCGAAGAACCACAAGGGCCGCTCCACGCGATAGAGCTGGATCATCGTGCGCAGGATGCGCCAGCCGTCGCGGAAGGTGTTGAGCTTGGAGAGCGAACCTTCCGCCCGCGCCGCATAGGCCGTCATCACCTCGCCCACCGGCATGCGTAGTTCGAGCGCATGAACGGACATCTCCGTCTCGATCTCGAAGCCTTCCGAGAGGATCGGGAAGCTCTTGACGAACCGCCGGGAGAACACCCGATAGCCTGAGAGAATATCGGTGAAACTGCGCCCGAAAAGCTGCCTCAGCAGCCCGGTGAGCAGCAGATTGCCGAGCCGGTGCCCCGGACGGTAAGCCGCCTCTACCTTAGACTTGCGGGCGCCGACGACCATGTCGAGCGGCCCGTCCAGCATCGCGCTGACCAGCGCCGGCGCCGCGCTCGCATCATAGGTCGCATCGCCATCGGCGAGCACGTAGATGTCCGCATCGACGTCCGCGAACATCCGCCGCACGACATGGCCCTTCCCTTGCTGCCGCACGCTGTGGACGATCGCCCCGGCGGCGCGCGCGACGGCGACGCTGTCATCGGAGCTGTTATTGTCGAACACGTAGATGGCCGCCTGCGGCAAGGCCTGCGCGAACGCGGTGACGGTCTGCCCGATGGCGACCGCCTCGTTATAACAAGGCAGCAGGACGGCGATGCGCACGCCTGTCATCGGGCTGGACGGGTCTGGATGCATGGGACTGCGGGCTTATGGCAACAGATCGCATGGTTGCAATGGTCTTTTGCGGCCCCAGCGCCCTGCGGCGCCTTCTGCACTCGTCCGGCGCGTTGCATCCAAAGAAAAAGCGAGCCGGAACGGTACCCCGCTCCGGCTCGCTTCTGATCAGTTCATGCTATCTGCAGTCAGGTCTCAGGCCTCGGCAGCCTTGGCCTTCTTGGCAGCGGGCTTCTTGGCCGGCTTCTCAGCCGCGTCGCCCTCGTCCGCCTTGGCAGCAGCGGCTTTCTTGGCCGGAGCCTTCTTGGCAGGCGCCTTGGCCTCTTCAGCCGGAGCGGCTTCTGCCTCGGCATCAGCCTTCTTGGCAGCCGGCTTCTTGGCGGCAGCCTTCTTGGCCGGCTTGGCGTCGTGGCTGTGATCGTGGCCGCAATCCGGCCCGTGGACGTGACCGCCCTCTTCGCTCTCGATCGCTGCTTCCAGATCCGCGCGCGCAACGGTGCGCTCGCTCACATCCGCCTTCTCGAAGAGATAGTCGACGACCTTGTCTTCATAGAGCGGGGCACGAAGCTGCGCAGCGGCCATCGGCTCGTTGCGGACATATTCGACAAAGCGCTCGCGGTCCTGCGGGGCATATTGCTGGGCAGCCTGGGCCACGAGGCGGTTCATTTCCGCCTGGGTGATCTCCACGCCATTGGCCTGGCCGATCTCAGAGAGAAGCAGGCCCAGACGGACGCGACGCTCGGCAATCTTGCGATAGTCGTCGCGGTCGGCTTCCATTTCCTTGAGCGCCGCCTCGGGATCTTCCTCGTGACCGGCTTCATGCTCAAGCTGCTGCCAGATCTGGCCGAACTCGGCCTCGACCATGCCCGGGGGCACCTCGAAATCATGGCCGGCAGCCAGCTGATCGAGCAACTGGCGCTTCATGTAGGTGCGCGTCAGATTGCCGTGCTCCTGCTCGATCTGCGCCTTGAACAGCTCGCGCAGCTTCTCGAGGCTCTCGAGACCGAGCTGCTTGGCAAATTCGTCGTCAGCGGGCTTCTCGACGGGGTTCTTGACCGCTTTGATGACGAGATCGAACGTCGCATCCTTGCCGGCCAGCTCCTTGGAGCCATATTCGGCGGGGAAGGTCACGTTGATGGTCTTCTCGTCGCCGGTCTTCACGCCAACCAGCTGATCCTCGAAGCCGGGGATCAGATTGCCCGAGCCGATGGCGATCGCCATGTCCGAACCGGTGCCGCCCTCGAACGGCACGCCGTCGACCTTGCCGACGAAATCCATGACGACCTGATCGCCTTCCTTCGCCTTGGCGGTCTTGGGGGCGTCCTCATAACGCTGGCTCTGCGCGGCGAGACGGCCAACCGCCTCGTCGATCTGCTCGTCGGTCACATCGACGACGAGCCGCTCCAGCTTGATGCCCTCGATCTTGGGCGCGGGAACCTCCGGCAGGATTTCCAGAGCGACCTTGACCTCGGCATCCTTGCCGTCCTCATAATCGGCCGTCAGCTCGACGCTCGGCTGCATCGCGGGACGCAGCCTGTTCTCGGCGATGACCTTCTCGACGCCCTCACGGATGGACTTGTCCAGCGCCTCGCGCTGCAGGGCCGGGCCGTGCATCTTGCGGACGAGGTTGGCAGGCACCTTGCCGGGCCGGAAACCGGGCATCCGCACCTGCGGCGCAATCGACTTCACTTCCTCTTCGACGCGGGCGTCGATGTCCTTGGCCGTGACGGTCAGCGTATAGGCGCGCTTGAGGCCCTCATTCAATGTCTCGACAATCTGCATATCTCTAACTCGACGCTTTCCAGGCTAGGATGAAATCTCTTGGAACGACCGGGGCTAGGCTGCGCAACTGGTGCGGGCGAAGGGACTCGAACCCCCACATCTTGCGATACCAGAACCTAAATCTGGCGCGTCTACCAGTTTCGCCACGCCCGCATCGGTCGCCGGTCGGCGGGCCATAGTGCAAAGCCTGGGAAAGGGCAAGGCTGTGCGCACCTTGCCGTGTCGATCCGGAACGATCCCTCACCCCGCCCGTTGAAAAGAGCAAACGAAAGGACGCAAAGCCATGGCCAGCCAGCCGGAAATTCCGCCCCCCGATACCATCACCCCGCAGTCACCTGACGAGCTTCCGCCCATGGAATCGCCGGACGAGACGCCGTTTCGCGAACCGCCGGAAATCGCGCCAGAAACGCCCAATATTGACGAGCCCGGCCGCGGTCCCGACGAACTGCCGACCATCGCGCCGCCGCCAGACTGATCTGAGCTACTGATCTCAGCATCCCGGCCCGCCTAATGGAGGCGCGGCCGGGATGCGATCAGCCCAGTGCCTTCTTGATCAGTTCGTTGACCATCTGCGGATTGGCCTTGCCCTGCATGGCCTTCATCGTCTGACCGACGAAGAATCCGAACAGCGCTTCCTTCCCGGCCTTATACTGTTCGACCTTATCAGCATTGTCCGCGAGAATCTTCGCGACGACCGCCTCGATCGCACCAGTATCCGTGGTCTGCTTGAGACCGCGCGTCTCGACAATCTCGGCAGGCGCTTCGCCGGTTTCGAGCATGATCTCGAACACCTGCTTGGCGATGCTACCCGAAATCGTGCCATCGGCCACCAAGGCGAGCAATTCCGCGCCGCGCTCGGGGTTGACCGGGCTGTCTTCCAGCGTCTTGCCGAGGCGATTGAGCGCACCGTAAAGCTCGGAGAGCAGCCAGTTGGCGCTGGCCTTGGCCACCTCACCCTCGCTCTTCTTCTGGATGCGCGCGCTTTCCGCGAGCAGAGCCTCGAACCAGCGGGCCGTTTCCGCCTCCGCGGTCAGCACGCGGGCGTTGTACTCGGAGAGCCCCAGCACCTCGACATAGCGGGTGCGCTTGGCATCCGGCAGTTCGGGCAGCGAGTGCCGGCAATCCTCGATGAAGCTGTCCTCCAGCACCAGCGGGAGCAGGTCCGGGTCAGGGAAGTAGCGATAATCATGCGCGTCTTCCTTGGAGCGCATCGACCGCGTCGTGCCGGTGTCCGGATTGAACAGGCGCGTTTCCTGCACGATCCGCCCGCCGCCTTCGATTACGTCGACCTGCCGCTGGGCTTCATATTCGATGGTCTGCATGACGAAGCGCACGGAATTGACGTTCTTCGTCTCGGTCCGCGTGCCGAATTCCTCGCCGAACTTGCGCACGGAGACGTTCACGTCCGCGCGCATGGAGCCCTCCTCCATATTGCCATCGCACGAGCCGACATAGCGCAGGATCGCCCGCAGCTTGCGCAGATAGGCCCCGGCCTCGGCAGGCGAGCGCATGTCCGGGCGGCTGACGATTTCCATCAGCGCCACACCCGAACGATTGAGATCGACATAGGAGCGCGTCGGGTGCTGATCGTGCATCAGCTTGCCGGCATCCTGCTCGACATGGATGCGCTCGATGCCAATGGCCTTGTCGGCGGGAATGCCGGCCTTCTCGTCGGCTTCGATCGTCAGCGAACCTTCGCCGACAAGCGGATGATAAAGCTGGGAAATCTGGTAGCCCTGCGGCAAGTCCGCATAGAAATAATTCTTCCGGTCGAACCGGCTCCACTTGTTGATCTGCGCATTGATCGCAAGGCCGGTGCGCACTGCCTGACGGATGCACTCGCGATTGGGCACCGGCAGCATGCCGGGCATCGCGGCATCGACAAGGCTCACCTGCGTGTTCGGCTCCGCGCCGAAGGCCGTCGCCGCACCGGAGAACAGCTTGGCCTGGCTCACCACCTGCGCGTGAACCTCAAGGCCGATGACGACCTCCCAGTCCCCGGTGGCGCCACGAATGCGATAGCTCGTCTCAGTCATTCTTCAGTCCTTACAGTATTCCCGCGAAGGCAGGAATCCAGGGGAGTGCAGCCCTTGGCTGCCCTGGGCTCCTGCCTGCGCAGGAGCACGAAACACTTACCACCACGCCTCAGGCCGGGCGGTGAAGCCCGCCCGTTGCTCGATGGCAAAGCCGGCATTCAGCACGGATTGCTCATTGAAGGCCGGGCCGATGATCTGCAGGCCGAGCGGCAGCCCGTCCTTACTGAGCCCGCCGGGCACGGACATGGCGGGGAGACCCGCCAGCGAGGCCGGCACCGCGAACACGTCGTTCAGATACATTTTCAGCGGATCGTCGACATTCTCGCCGAGACCGAAGGCCGCGCTGGGCGCGGTGGGCGCAAGGATGACGTCGCAGGCCTCGAAAGCCTTGGCGAAATCCTGCGCGATCAGCGCCCGCACCTTCTGCGCTTGCGTGTAATAAGCGTCGTAGAAGCCCGCCGAGAGCACATAGGTGCCGATGATGATGCGGCGCTTGACCTCGGGGCCGAAACCGGCGGCGCGGGTCGCGGCATACATGTCCTGCAGGTTTGCGCCATCGGGCAGATCGCGCAGGCCATAGCGCACGCCATCATAGCGCGCGAGATTGGACGAGGCTTCCGCCGGAGCGATGATGTAATAAGCCGGCAGGGCATATTTGCTGTGCGGGAGCGAGACCTCGACGATCTCGGCGCCGGCATCCTTCAGCCAGGCAATGCCATCATCCCACACCCGCGCCACATCGGCATCGAGACCCTCGACGCGATACTCCTTGGGAATACCGATGCGCTTGCCCTTGAGATCGCTGGACAATCCCGCTTCCCACTGCGGCACTGGCAGGTCGAGCGAAGTGGAGTCCTTCGCGTCAAAGCCGGCCATATTCTCGAGCAGGATCGCGCAGTCGCGCACGTCCTGCGCCATCGGCCCGGCCTGATCGAGCGAGCTGGCAAAGGCGATGATGCCCCAGCGCGAGCAGCGGCCATAGGTCGGCTTGATGCCGGAAATGCCGGTGAAGGCCGCAGGCTGGCGAATCGACCCGCCGGTATCCGTGCCCGTCGCCGCCGGGCAGAGCCGCGCGGCAATCGCCGCCGAGCTGCCGCCCGAGGAACCGCCCGGCGCCAGCGCGGCATTGCTGCCGTCATTGCGCCGCCAGGGCGAGATCACATTGCCGAAATAGCTCGTCTCGTTGGAAGAGCCCATGGCGAACTGATCGAGATTGAGCTTGCCGAGCATGCCTGCGCCGGCATCCCACAGCTTCCGCGAGACGGTGGACTCGTAGGTCGGCGTGAAGCCTTCCAGCATGTGGCTGGCGGCGGTCGTCTGCACGCCCTCGGTGCAGAACAGGTCCTTCATGCCGATGGGCACGCCGGAAAGCGGCTTGAGCGTACCGGCGGCGCGGTCCTTGTCCGCCTGATCGGCAGCAGCCAGCGCATGCTCGGGCGTCTCGACGATGAAGGCGTTGAGCGCCTTGGCGGCGGCGACGTTGGCGTTAAACGCCTCGGCGACTTCCCGCGCGGAGAACTCGCCGGCACGGAAGCCATCGCGGATCTGCGCGACAGTGAAGTTGGTCAGATCGGTCACGATCCCGCTCCGTTCGCCCTGAGCTTGTCGAAGGGCTGCTTGTTGAGTCTCTCGTTTCTGGATCCCGGATCGGTCGCCGCTACGCGGCTGTCCGGGATGATCGAATGATGCCGTCCCGTCATCATTCGATCACCTTCGGCACCGCGAAAAAGCCATGTTCGGCCTGAGGCGCATTGGCCAGCACCTTGTCGCGGACATTGCCGTCGGTCACGGCGTCCTCGCGCAGGCGCAGCGTGTTGGGGATGACGGCGGTCATCGGCTCGACGCCGGTCACGTCCACTTCGCCCAGCTGCTCCACCCAGTGGAGAATGCCGTTGAGTTCGGGCACCAACGCCTGCGCTTCATCCTCGCTGACAGCGAGGCGCGCGAGGCTGGCGATCTTTTTTACGGTTGTCAGGTCTACGCTCATGGGAGCGCGCGCTAGCACTGGCTCCGGCGGTCATCAAGGCGCTTCCGCCGTTTCGGCCCCATTGGCGGCCGTCGACAGCGGTTCGCCGACCGGTTCGCCACCGATGTAGAGCTGTCGCGCCATCACGGGGCGGAGGTCCACGGCGCCGGCGCGGATCTGCGCGACGAGCCGGCGAGCGGCATCGCCTTGGGCAAGATAGCGGCTCTCATTGCTCCATTCGCCATTCTCCTGCCGGATGAGGCGCACGGTTGGGGCACAATCGCCGCATTCCGGAGCGGGCAGCTTCACAACGATCGCCAGATCCTCGCCCGGTACATAATGCAACAGGCACGGGCCGGCCTCCTCGCAGGCATCATATTGCAGCAGCCGCTTGCGCAGCGCTGGCGGCAATTCGACCGGGATGGGCAGGATCGTCAGCCGCTCGTCCAGCAATTCGCCACTGCGCGCGGCGACGACCATAGGCGGCACAGCCCAGCGGTCGGTCAGCTTCATCGTCTCGGCGGCATGACGGCGGATCGTCGCGTCGGCCGAGCCACTCGCCAGCCGTCGAATCGCGGCACGCCCCTCCGGCCCGAAATCGAACCACAAGGCACGGTAATCGAACTTGTCCGGCGCCACCTGCCCGCCCGCGAGGCGCTGGAGCTGGTGCGCAGTCGCGATCCGCTCGAAGCCGAAGATCGGCGTGGAGAGCAGTAGCGCAATACCGGCGATCACGAATACGAGCATGCGATTGGTCCGCCGCAGCCGCGCAAACCAGCCGCGTGCACCGAGGATGGCGACGGCATAGGCAATGGCGGTGATGCTCGCCACGGCCAGAAAGGCCAGCGCCCACAGCCGCTCCGGCGTCAGGCCATGCTGATGGATGCGCAGGCCCGAGGAGAAGACCGCTATACCCACCATCGGCAGCAGGAACAGGCCGAGCGCCGCCGCGCTGGCGCCCAGCAACACCGAGCGGGTTTCCTCAAGTGCCGTGTCGCCCACCACCGCATTGGCGAGAAACAGCGCCAGCACCGCTCCGGCCAGCATGATCGGCGTCGTGCCGCCCGTCGCCCAGAGCGGCGCCAGGCCGGTAACAGGCAAGGCCGCCAGGAAGATGCCGATCGCCAGCGCCACCACCGGCGCCAGCACGCGCAGCACCAGCATGGCCACGCGCTGCAAGGCGGCGATGATCGCCCCGCGATCCTGCAACAGCCCGAGCGCCGCACCGAAGGCGGCACCGCACAGCATGGCGACCACCGCAGACTCGCGCAGGGCATCGCGCAGGAACGGGAGCTTCACCAGCATGAACATCTGCGCCAGCAAATGGGCGATGCCGAAGCTGAGCAGCATGAACAGCGCGCTTGCGCCGATCAGCAGCGCATTCGTCCACAAATGGCCGTGAACATCCTCATAATGGATGGCCTGGCGCGACCAGGCCCGTACGGCGCGCGGCAACACACCGGCCGGCGCAGAGGGCGCGCCACCGGCCAGACTGCGGTCCTGCGCTGCCTGAAACAGCACCAGCAGCGCAGCCGCCGCGATGGCGCCGCAGACGAGATGCCAGAGATCGACGCTCGATCCGTGGCCGGGCACCCCGTTCCACAGGAAGACGCCGCCGCCAATGAGGCCGCAGATCAGTGCCACGACAAGAGCCGCGACCGGTCGCCGCCGGCGCCAACTGAGGCCAAAGGCGAGCGCGGCGGTCGAAAGGAACATGGGCAGCGCCGCGATCACCCGCCGCAGAAACTCGGGCTCGATGGGCGCGGGATCGGAAAACCGGTCGATCGCCAGACCGACAAGCGCGCCGAGCACACACAGCACCCAGGTGCGCAGCGGCCATACCGTCTGCGCCGTCGATGCGTTGCTGGCCATCATCCTGCTCCCCGCCGCGTCCGTTCCTGAACCGGTCCGACCTATCACGATCCGCTCGCAAGGCAAATTGGACCTTCGCCTGTTGGAGCTTCGCCTGCTGCCTTCGCTTGCCTCGCGCAACCCAAGCGGGCATGAGCCATGCCACTGCCCAGCTTGCCACAGAGATGGAGTCGTGCCCCTTTGGCCCGGAAGTTCCTGTATGTCGTCGCGTTTTTCACAGCCCTGGCAATCGCGGGAATGATCGCCTTCTCCTTCTTCGGCCCCCGGCTGATGCAGAGCGCGCTGGTGCCGCATGTCGGGTTCAGCGAACCGCCTGCCCTGCCCGCGAATTTCTATTCAGGTGGCGATGGATGGATCAGCCGGCCGGACGGGCGCCGCGACGACCCTGCCCGCTGGCAACCGGCCGCGAAACTCGCAGAGGCGGTCCCAGCCCAGAAAGCGGCGATCTTCTTCGTCCACCCCACCAGCTCGTTCGAAACGCTCCACTGGAACGCGCCGATCAACGACCGCATCGCAAAAGCGCAGGCCGCGCGGTTCGTGCGCATTCAGGCCAGCGCTTTCGCAGCGGCGGGCGATATCTGGGCGCCGCGCTACCGGCAGGCCGTGTTCGGTGCCTTCCTCACCGAAAAGGCGGACGCCGCGCTGGCGCTTGAGCGAGCCTATGCGGACGTGAAGGCCGCCTTCGCACAGTTCCTCGCCGCCAATCCGCAAGGGCCGATCATCCTTGCCGCGCACAGTCAGGGCAGTCGCCACCTGCTGCGGCTGCTCCATGAGGAAGCGGGCAACACTGCACTCAAGGCGCGGCTGGTCGCGGCCTATGTCGTCGGCTGGCCAGTCTCCGTAGAGCATGATCTGCCCGCTCTCGGCCTGCCCGCCTGCACGGGGCCGGGCACGACCGGCTGCGTGCTGAGCTGGCAGAGCTTTGCCGCGCCGGCAGACACGTCAGCCGTGGAAGCGTCGTTCGACCGCGAGCGCGGACTGGACGGCCAATCGCGCGCCGGGTCGGCCATGCTGTGCACCAATCCGCTCAATGGCGGCGCGGCGCCCGATGCGCCGGGCGATGCCAATCTGGGCGTGCTGCGCGGTGATGGCGAGGCGGCGTCGACCGTGCTGCTCACGCCCGGCGAGATCGGCGCGCGCTGCGCTGGCCGTGGCTTCCTGATGCTGGACAGCGCGCCCAAGCTCGGCACCTTCGTGCTCCCGGGCAACAATTACCACGTCTACGACTATCCCCTGTTCTGGGCGAACATCCGTGCCGATGCGCTCGGCCGACTGGCGGCATGGCACCGCTGATGGTCGGGGAAACGCTGATCACGCTCGACAAGGCGTCCTTCGCGCAGGCGCTGCCGGCGGGTGGACGCCTGCTCGGTATGGACCTTGGCACCCAGACCATCGGCCTTGCCCTGTGCGATGCCGGCTGGAGCATTGCCAGCCCCGCGCACACGCACAAGCGCGGCAAGTTCAGCAAGGACCGGGATGTGCTCGCCCAGTTCATCGCCCAGCAGTCGGTCAAGGGCCTCGTTATCGGCCTGCCGCTCAACATGGATGGCAGCGAAAGTCCGCGTAGCCAGGCCGCCCGCGCCTTTGCCCGCAACATCGCGGTGCTCGGCCTGCCGGTGCTGCTCTGGGATGAGCGCTGGTCGACCGTCGCGGCCGAACGGGCGATGATCGCGCAGGACATGAGCCGGGCCAAGCGCGCTGAAAAGATCGACGCCCACGCCGCCGCCCTCATCCTGCAGGGGGCCATTGACGGCCTGACGATGGGCTGACCGGCGCATGACGGAAACGCACATCATCTGGGGCTGGCTGGTGCTGATCAACCTCATCACCCTCGCCGCCTTCCGCCATGACAAGCAGCGCGCCATTGCCGGGGGACCGCGCATGCGCGAGCGCGATCTGCTGACCCTGGCGGCGATCGGCGGGACGATTGGCGCCTGGCTCGCCATGCGACTTTTCCGGCACAAGACCCGCAAGCGGGACTTCTCCCGCGCGCTGTTCCTCATCGCCGCCGCCCAGTGCGCGCTCATCATCCTGCTCGATCTCAATGCCTGGACAACCCCGAGCTGATACATCAGCGCTTGAGTCCGCCCCGCCGCTCCACTAACGAGGCGCTTTAATGACAATATCGCCCTCTCCCGCCACCGGCCTCATCGGCCGGGACAATTTCCCGCACCGGCATCTGGTGGGAATCGCCAATCTGGCGCCGCATGAAATCCGCTTTTTGCTGGATGAAGCCGAGCAATGGGCCTCGCTCAACCGTGCCGGCAGCCGCAAGCATGATGGGCGCCTCGCCGGCCTCACGCAGATGAACGCCTTCTTCGAGAACAGCACGCGCACGCTGCTCTCCTTCGAGGTTGCGGGCAAGCGGCTGGGCGCGGACGTGGTGAACATGCACGCCGCCCAATCGAGCGTGAAGAAGGGCGAGACGCTCATCGATACCGCCGTGACGCTCAACTCGATGCGCGCCGACGTGATGGTGATCCGTCATATGAGTTCGGGCGCCGTGCAGTTGATCGCCGACATGGTGGATTGCCCCGTGCTCAATGCCGGCGATGGCCGCCACGAGCACCCGACGCAGGCGCTGCTCGACGCGCTGACCATAAGGCGGCGCAAAGGCAGCTTCGAGGGGCTGATCGTCACGATATGCGGCGATATTCTCCACAGTCGTGTCGCCCGCTCCAACATGCTCTGCCTCACGGCCTTGGGCGCGCAAGTGCGGGTGTGTGCGCCGCCGACGCTGATGCCGCCTGCGGTGGAACGCTATCGGGTTACACCGTTCCATGACTTCAACGCCGCGCTGGAAGGTGCGGATGTGGTGATGATGCTGCGCATTCAGAATGAGCGGATGGACGGGGCCTTCATCCCCTCGGCCCGCGAATTTCACGCGCTCTATGGTCTCACGCCCGAGCGGCTGAAGCGCGCCAAGCCGGACGCGATCATCATGCACCCCGGCCCGATGAACCGAGGCGTGGAAATTGTCAGCAGCGTGGCCGACGATCCGGATCGCTCGGCGATCACCGAGCAGGTCGAGATGGGGGTCGCTATGCGCATGGCCTGCCTCGATGTCCTCACCCGCACAGCCCGGGGAGTCGAAGGATGGGCCTGACCGCGATCATCAACGCACGCCTGTGCGATCCGACCGCCAGCGCCCTCTCCGAAGGCACGCTGCTCGTTGAAGACGCGGCGATCGCAGCGGTCGGCGTGGTAAAGGTGCCTGACGGCGCCGAAATCGTCGATGCCAAGGGCATGATCCTCGCGCCGGGCATCATCGATCTGGGCGTGTTCCGCACCGACAAGCCGGCCTTCCACTTCGCCGGCATCACCCGCGCCGCGCTGATGCCGGACCAGTCGCCCGTTCTCGATGAGCCGGGGCTGATCCAGCACGCCGCTCGGGCCGGCAAGCCGGACTTCTGGGTACATCCGCTCGGCGCCGCGACGCGCGGGCTGGAGGGGCGCGAACTGGCGGAAATGGCGCTGATGAAGTCTGCTGGCGCCCGCGCCATCGCGACCGGCCGGCGCTGGATAGCCGACTCGGGCGTGATGCTGCGCGTCCTGCATTATGCCGCTGCGCTCGACCTGGTGGTCATTACCCATGCCGAGGATGGCGGCCTGACGGCCAATGCCGTGGCGACGGATGGCGAAACGGCCTCGCGCCTCGGCCTGCCCAGCGCCCCCGCCAGCGCCGAAGCGATGGCCATTGCGCGGGATATCGCGCTGGCGCGGGAGGCGGGCGCACGCCTGCATGTCCGCCTCGTCACCACTGCGGCCGGCTTCGCGCTCATTCGCGCGGCCAAGGCCGAAGGGTTGAAGGTGACCTGCGGCACCAGCCCCTCCTACCTCTTCCTCAACGATGCGGCGGTGAGCGATTTCCGCACCTTCGCACGCCTCTCCCCGCCACTGCGCGATGAGCGGGACCGGCTTGCCACGATCGAGGCGGTCGCGGATGGCACCGTCGACGTGCTGTGCTCGGGCCACGATCCGCGCGGCCCGGAAGACAAGCGCCTGCCCTTCGCGGACGCCCTGCCCGGCATCGCCGGCGCCGAGACACTGCTCCCGCTCGCGCTCAATCTGGTGCGTGAAGGCAAGATGACCGAAACCCGGATGATGGCCCTGCTCGCGGCCAATCCCGCCGCGATCCTCGGCCTCGATGCGGGACGGCTGGCGCCGGGCGCGCCGGCGGACCTCATCCTCATCGCACCTGACACACCCTGGATCGTCGATTCGGCCAAAATGGCAGCAGCGGCCGGCAATACGCCGTTCGACAAGCTGCCGGTTCAGGGCCGGGCGCGGATGATCATGAAAGGCGGCGTGATCCGCTGAGCGGATCGCCCACCGGCCCCATCACCGCGATGCGAATTGCGACCCGCCGGCCGGGGCGCCAGCGCGCGCCATGCGCGATGCATTGCTGTCATCGCGGCGCACGTAACAAGCCTGCCCCTCGCCGCGCAAAGTTTGGCACAGGGAACCGGCCGCGCCCCGGCTGGCAAAGCCACCCACCGCCACGCGATGGAAGGTGCGCCCATTGACGCTCGCGGCGGCAACGATCTCGCGATAGCCAGCCAGATGCGGGTTGCGGCGCATATCCTGCCACTTCACTCGCGCCATCGTTGCGCTGTCGAAGGCGCCGAGTTGGATCACCCAGTCGCCCGAAGCGCGACCCGGCCTGGCCGGCAGGACCGGCACCGCGCGAGACGCGGCGGCGATCTTCACCCCCATCGACGGGCTGGATGCAGCCGGCGCAAAGGCCATCTGAGCGATGTCGGGCGCCCTTGGCGCTGGCTCCAGGACCAGTAAAGGCGCTGCTGAGAGGATTTCGGCGGACGGCGCGCCGTAGGGCGCGTTCGCCGGGGACGCGATGGGAGAATCGGCTTTTGCCGGACCAGCCGGGTCTGAGGACCGGCTCGAGGGCGGGATCGCGACCGATTGAACGGCGGATGCTGCGCGCTCAGCATCGGCCGCTGCCGCAGGTGCAGCCGCTTCAGCCGTCTTCGCCGGCGACGGGGCGACGTCCTTTGGAGGTGCCCGTTCCGCAACGGCGGGAAGCTCGAAGCTGCGCAGCGCGAGGCGAGACGGCATCCCGGCATCGTCGGCACGGGGCGCAACCCCAGTCAGGGCAGCCACCCGCGCGCCGGGTTCAGCCTGCGCCACGGCCTGAGACCAGCGCCCGATGCGCTGCTCGGCCTCTTTGGAGGACAGATCCTGCCCGGCGATCAGCCGTGCCTGCCCCCAGGCGCCACCCAGCGCCAAGGCAAAGGCGAGGTTCTGTCGTGTCTGTGCCGAGGCGTCGGGTTGGCGCGCGGCGTAAACGAGCGCGCGCACGCCCTCCTGCACGTCGCCAGCCATGGCCATGGCGAGACCATAGTCCGAGGCGGGCAGCGTGGCAGCGTTGTCGGCGAGCAAAGCCTGGGCCGTGCTGTCATTGCCCAGCGCGGTCTCGCACAAGGCCAGGCTGATGATCGTGCGGACATCGCTGTTGCCCAGCGCCATGGCGTCCGTAAACGCCGCCTGTGCCGAGCGATAGCGGCCATTGGCGAGATAGGCACGGCCCAGCAAGACGCGATGGCCTGCAGTAGCCGGGTCGGCGGCGACCAGCGCCTCGGCAAGGTCGAGCGCGCGGGCGAACTTGCGATCCGCGAGCGCTGACTCGATCTTGGGCGAAAGTTGCGCAACCGAGGGCGTCGCGCGCGCGCTATGGGACTGGAGACCCAGCTGTGCGCAGCCGCCCAGCGTCACGCTGGAGAGCGCCACCGTCACCAGCAGCAAAGGCATTTTTACGGAGCGCGCCATATGCTTCACGCCTCCAGTCCCGAGCTGGATTCAATCTCTTCGGCGAGCGCCTGCACATGCGCGTCGGCGGCAATCATCTGATCCAGCGCCTCGATGAGAAGCTGCTGGGCGGAGCGCTTCGAGACCGCGCTCAGCAGGCGCAGGCGCAGGTGCCTCTCGCTATCGATCCGCAGCGTGAACGCCGCCTTGCGGCCGACGCCCGCCAGACTGGCCGGGCGCTTGGAAGGGACTTTCGGCGGCGTGACGCGCAGGCTGATTTGCTCGGCGAGAGCCAGCATCTGCTGCTTGGCCGGGGAGACCGGCGCCGGGTCGCTCTCAGCCACGGACACATTGGCGTTGATCGGCACCGCAGCGTCCGTCCCGTTGGCCGACGCTAGCATGTGGGGGGCAGCGCCCTCCCCCATGTCATTCCAGCCAAGGTCATCATGGACGGTCGGGGCGGTCGAAAGACCCGGCACCGCCGGGCGACGCATGGCCGGGCGCGCAGTGCCCCGCCGCGCGAGCAGGCTCGCGGTCAGCGATGCCGCAGGGCGCGGCTCGGTCATGGAATTATCGCGATTCATCCCTGCACCACCCGACGCCCGAAGCCGGTCTGGCGCGACATCGCCGCTGCGACATGGCTGGGCGAAAACACTGTCCGCCGGAAATTCCGCTCGAGCCGATCGGCCACATAGCTCCAGAGCTGCTCGACCTCCTGCGCCGAGCGTCCCTTGGGATCGAAGTCCATCACCGTGCGCCCATCGATCATCGAGGAGGCAAAATCGGTGCGCTGGTGAATGGTGACCGGTGCCACCGTGCCGTGCTGCGAAAGCGCAATCGCGGCTTCCGAGGTGATGCGCGCCCGCGGCGTTGCCGCATTGACCACGAAGATAAGCGGCTTGCCGGCGCGCTCGCACAGGTCGACCGTCGCGCCCACGGCACGCAGATCGTGGGGGCTGGGCCGGGTCGGCACCACGATCAGCTCGGCGACGCCGATGACGCTCTGAATGGCCATGGTAATGGCGGGCGGCGTATCGATGACCGCCAGCTTGAACCCTTGCTGGCGCAGCGCCTCAAGATCGCCGGCGAGACGCGCGACGCTTGTCTGGGCAAAGGCGGGATAATCGTCGCTGCGCTCGTTCCACCAATCGGAGAGCGAACCCTGCGGATCGATATCGATAAGGACGACCGGCCCCGCGCCAGCGCGCTGCGCCTGAACCGCAAGATGGCCAGATAGCGTGGTCTTTCCCGAACCGCCCTTCTGAGATGCTAGCGCCAATATCCGCACGACATTCCCCCGCTCGATCATGGATCGGGCAAGGAAATCTCACGCTTCCCTCTAAGATTCGGTTAAGTGCGCTGCCGGCCGCAGGAGAGACAGGGCTAACCCGTCACCCACTGCGCCCGAGCGATGCCCAAAGCATGCAGCAGAACGCTGAGGTCACCCCGCTCGATGGCGGCATCGGCAGCGGCGCGCGTCTTGGGCTTGGCATGGTAGGCAACGCCTAGCCCGGCCGCCTCGATCATCGGAATATCGTTCGCGCCGTCACCGATGGCGATGGACTGCGCGGGCGCCAATCCGCCCTGTTGCGCCGCCCCGAGCAGTTCGGCGCGCTTGCGTGCGGCATCGACAATCGGTTCGCCGACCGTGCCGGCAAGCTTGCCGTCCGCGATGTGCAGGGTGTTGGCAATGGCGACATCGAACCCGATCTCCTGCGCGACCGGCTGCGCGAACGGCACGAAGCCGCCGGACACCAGGATCGTGCGTGCGCCGCGCGACCGCAGGGTCTGCACCAGGGCCCGGGCGCCAGGCATCAGCCGCACCCGCTCGGCACGGCAGCGATCGATCATGGTCGCGTCCAGACCCTTGAGCAGCGCGACCCGCCCGGTCAGCGCCTGCGCGAAATCCAGTTCCCCGCGCATTGCTCGCTCTGTGACCGCCGCGATCTCGTCCTTGAGCCCTGCATAATCGGCCAGCTCGTCGATGCACTCGACGGTGATCATCGTCGAATCCATATCCGCCACGAACAGACGGCAGTCGCGGTTCGCCGCCGCGAGCACGAACAGGTCGGCGGGCGGCGCCAGCGCTTCCAGCGCCGCGCGCGCAACGGCCCGGTCGCCGGCGAACGGCAGGTCCACAGCCTCACCCGCCTCGATCCAGACCGGCGCGGCGACATCGAGACCCGCCTGCGCCAGCGCATCGCGCGCGGCGGTCACGTCCCCCTGCCCAAGTCCGTCATGCGCGACTAAGGTCGCAATCATGTCCCGTCCGTCCGAAATGCCGCCAGCCATGCCTGATCCTGATTCCCTGCCCGAAATGCGCGACCGGGAGCGGCCGCCGGTCGCGCTTATTGCCGGGCCGACCGCCAGCGGCAAGAGCGCAGTCGCAATGCGGCTCGCGCGGGCGACGGGCGGCATCATCATCAATGCCGATGCCAGCCAGGTCTATGCGGACCTCAATGTGCTGACCGCCCGCCCGCCCGAGGAGGATCTCGCGCAAGCCCCGCACCGCCTCTTCGGCCATATCGACGGCATGGAGGATTGCTCGGCCGCGCGCTGGGCGCAGGAGGCCAAGGCGGAAATCGACGCCGCCCATGCAAAGGGTGTTCCGGCCATTCTCGTGGGCGGCACCGGGCTTTATCTGCACACGCTGCTGCATGGCATCGCACCGGTGCCGGCGATCGACCCCGCGATCCGCGAGGCCGTGCGCGCGCTGCCGGTGGCGCAAAGCTATGCCGCGCTGGAACTGGAAGACCCAATCAGCGCAGGGCGACTCAATCTGGCGGATACCTCGCGCGTCGCGCGCGCGCTGGAGGTCGTCCGCTCGACCGGGACGCCGCTCCCCCAATGGCAGGCCCGGCGCGAAGGCGGCCTTGCGGGACACATGCGCATTCACGGCGCGGTGGTGATGCTCCCGCGCGAGGTGCTCGCCGAACGCGCCGAGCAACGGCTGGACCTCATGCTCGCGCATGGCGCCATCGAGGAGGTCAAAGCGCTCGTTCGCCGTGACATTCCGCAAGATCGACCGGTGCTGCGCGCACTCGGCGTTCGGGAACTCGCCGCGATGTTGGCGGGCCAAATCGACCTGGCGACGGCACGGGCGGCCATCCTCCAGCAGACCATCGCCTATCAGAAGCGGCAGCGGACCTGGACTCGGGGCCGGCAAGCCGGCTGGACGACCATCGATCCGCAGGCTGCGGTGATCATTGAAGACTTCAACAGCATCGCGCCGGAGGGCCATTAACGGCCACCTGCTCGTCTGTACCAAAACCGGACACGGCTTTCGACGTACAAGATGAACGCTTCAACGCTCTGACAAATGGTATAAAGGCCGTTCATCTTTCGCCATCCCGCACCGACGGAGACCTGTTTCATGCTCAAGCGTTCGTCCCTTGCCATCGCGCTCGGCCTCGCCGCGTTTGCCAGCGCCCCCGCCCTCGCATCCGGCGATGCCGCTGCGGGCCTTGAAGCGCTCAAGAACTATAATCTCATCGTGCTGGGTGACGTGAACCTGAAGCATGATGTCGAGGGCAAAATGCTGGTCGGCGGAAACCTGACCGGCGCGAGCCAAGTCGGCATCGGCAATTCGAGCCAGGGCCAGACAAAGAATGCCGGTATTCCCGTTCTGACAGTAGGCGGCAATATCTCCAATGCCGACATCAAGGTGCATAACGGATCCAATGGCGGCGTCGGCACCATCGCCAGCGGCGGCAGTGCCTCGGTCGCCGGCAATGTCAGCAACAGCTGGCTGACGATGAACTCGACGCCCCGCACCGTGACGGTTGGCGGCAACTTCACGGGCAGCAATCCCAACATCGGCAATGGCGACGTCTATACGATCGGCGGCAGCTTCTCCGGCGGGACGATCAACCAGAGTGGCGGCACGCTGAATGTCGGCGGCACGGCGTCGGGCAATTTCAACGGCGGCACGCGCAACTTCAATCTCGCCTCCGGCAATTCCGGCTATGCGGCCTCGGTCTCGGCACCCATCACGGCGACCGTGACCAAGGTCTCCGACGATGTGCGCGCGCTCTCGACCGCGCTCGCCTCGCTCAACATGGCGAGCAACCCGAGCGGCTTCGACATCACCGGCACGGCCATGACGCTGAACGCCGTGGATAATGGCGCCGGCTATGCGCTGTTCTCCTTCAATGCGGCCGACTTCGCATCGATCAACAGCCTGAAGTACAACTTCTCGGGCACGACGCCGGTCATCATCAATGTGTTCGGCACCGATGTGAACCTGGGCTTCAACTCCAACGGCGCCAACCAGGCGAACAACCAGCAGGTCATCTGGAACTTCGTGAACGCGGAGACGCTCAACTTCTCCGGCAACATCTTTTATGGCTCGGTCCTGGCGCCCAGCGCCAGCCTGCTGATCCACACCCCGATCGAAGGTTCGGTCGTGGTCGGGCGCTATACTGATGGCAATGGCGGCGAGATCCACCTCGGCACCTTCAACGGCAACCTCAATCTGGTGCCCGTGCCCGAGCCTTCCACCTGGGCGATGATGATCATGGGCCTGGGCCTGACCGGTCTGGCGATGCGTCGCCGCGCGAAGACCGTCGCCTTCGCCTGACGGCCACGATCTTCATCATCCTTGAAAAGCTGGAACGGCGCTGACTTCGGTCGGCGCCGTTTCCATTTGGGACGCTGGCGGGAGCATGCCCGCTCAATAAAATGTTGCAGATTTTTCCATTATTGTAATTTTATTACTCAATATTGATTTGACACGGCATTTTATAATCCATAGAGGCACCAACCTTGTCAGGGCAGCTCCTTTCGACCAAGGGCGCTGCTAATGGTTTTCAAGGAGTTTCCCGTGGCCGAGAGAAGCGGCGCCGACATTCTGGTTCAATGCCTGCTCGATCTGGGGGTCGACACCGTGTTCGGCTATCCCGGCGGCGCGGTGCTGCCGATCTATGACACGATCTACGATCACCCGAAGATCCAGCACATTCTCGTCCGCCACGAGCAGGCTGCGGCCCACGCCGCCGAGGGCTATGCTCGTTCGACCGGCAAGCCCGGCGTCGTGCTCGTCACATCCGGCCCCGGCGCGACCAACGCGATCACCGGCATCACCGACGCGCTGATGGATTCCATCCCGATGGTCGTCATCACCGGGCAGGTGCCGACGACGCTGATCGGCACGGATGCGTTCCAGGAAGCCGATACCGTCGGCCTCACCCGCCACTGCACCAAGCATAATTATCTGGTGAAGAGCCCGGCCGATCTGGCCGCGACGGTGCACGAGGCGTTCCACATCGCGACCTCCGGCCGCCCCGGCCCGGTCGTGATCGATATTCCCAAGGACGTGCAGGTTGCCACCGCCGCCTATGAGAAGCCCTCGCTGAATGCCCATCCCAGCTACCGGCCGCAAACCGAGCCGGACGCGGAGATGATCGACAAGGCCATTGCGCTCATTCTCGATGCCAAGCAGCCAGTCCTCTACACGGGCGGCGGCGTCATCAACTCCGGTCCCGCAGCCAGCGAAGCCCTGCGGGCGCTGGCCGACATGCTCGGCGCACCGGTCACCTCGACGCTCATGGGCCTGGGCGCCTACCCCGCCTCCTCGTCGCAATGGCTGGGCATGCTGGGGATGCATGGCACCTACGAAGCCAATTTCGCGATGAACAAGGCCGATCTCATTCTCGCGCTGGGTTCGCGGTTCGATGACCGTGTGACCGGCCGGCTGGATGCGTTCGCCCCGCTCAGCAAGAAGATCCATGTCGACATCGACCGCGGCTCGATCAACAAGATCGTGCCGGTGGACGTGCCCGTTGTCGCCGATGTCGGCCGCGCGATCGAGGCGATCATCGCGGGCCTGAAGGCGCGCGGCTTCAAGAAGCCCGATTACAGCGGCTGGTGGTCGCAGATCGACGAGTGGCGCGCACGCAAGAGCCTCGACTATGTCGAGACCGGCGCGGAGATCATGCCGCAGCGGGCCATCGCCGAGCTTTACAACGCGACCCGCGACCGCGACACGATCATCACGACCGAAGTCGGCCAGCACCAGATGTGGGCGGCCCAGCACTATCATTTCGAGGAGCCGAACAAGTGGCTCACCTCGGGCGGGCTCGGCACCATGGGTTATGGCTTCCCGGCCGCAATCGGCGCCCAGCTCGGCAACCCCGATTCGCTGGTGATCGATGTGGCCGGTGACGCCTCGATCCAGATGAACATCCAGGAGCTTGGCACGGCGATCCAGTATCGCCTGCCGGTCAAGATCTTCATCCTGAACAACGAATATATGGGCATGGTCCGCCAATGGCAGGAACTCACTTATGAAAGCCGCTATTCGCACAGCTATTCGGACAGCCTGCCCGATTTCGTGAAGCTGGCCGAAGCCTATGGCGCGGCCGGCATTCGCATCGAGACGATGGACGAGCTGATCCCCGGCATCCGCCGGATGATCGACACGCCGGGTCCGGTCATTGTCGATTGCCGGGTGGCCAAGCTCTCCAACTGCTTCCCGATGATCCCGTCTGGCGCGGCGCATACCGACATGCTGCTCGACCCCAGCCAGGTCTCCGGGACGATGGACGACGAGGCCAGGGCACTGGTCTGATGACCCAGCCCGTCCGCCTTCGCCTCCATGTCAGCGAGCCGTTCGATTTCGAGCGGCACAATGAGAGTGCCGACCTGTTCGGCACCACGCGCGACCATGGCGACGAGGATGCGGGCGAGTGGGTGATCACGCTGGAAAGCCGGTTTCACTTCAACGAGCAGGATTATGACAGCGTTCTGGTATCGCCCCGCTATGTTGGAGAGCCGCTGCGCCGGGTGTTCGATGCGATGCTGGGCGAACCGGTGCGTATCGCCCACCGCACGCCCGAGGGTTGGCATTATGCCATGACCGGCATGCTCTCGGTCGCGCCGCCCCTCAGTGACGGCCCGGCCGGGACGCCAGACGATCCAACCGGTCTCTGACCGAACCGATTTTGAACCCATTGCGATTTCTTGACGAGGACGAAGAGTGATGCACATCCGCCAGGAGGACAGCGAACGCCATGTGCTGTCCGTCACGGTCACCAACGAGGCAGGCATTCTCGCGCGGATCGCGGGTCTGTTTTCGGCACGCGGCTATAATATCGAGAGCCTGACCGTCGCGGACGTGAGCGCGGACCATAAGGTCAGCCGCATCACCATCGTGACCAATGGCCCGCCGCGCGTGATCGACCAGATCATTGCCCAGCTGGAGCGACTTGTGCCGGTGCACAAGGTGACCGACCTCACCGAAATCGGCCCCTTCGTGGAGCGCGAACTTGCGCTGGTGAAGGTCGCCGGCACTGGCGAGGCGCGCATCGAGGCGCTGCGGCTGGCGGACGTGTTCCGCGCCAAGGTGGTCGATACAACGCTGGAGAGCTTCGTTTTCGAGATCACCGGGCCGAGCAGCAAGGTCGATACGTTCGTCGGCCTGATGCGCGAGCTGGGGCTGGTGGAAGTGGGCCGCACCGGCGTTGTCGGGATGCTGCGGGGCGCCGCCGCCTGAATTTAGCCAGTCCACCCCGCAGAAAACCGCGACACCGGCTTGGCTTTGCCGGCTGAAAGGTGCAGGAGCGGTCCGCCGGCGGGGGCCGACACGAGATTTTTACATGGATGCCGACACAGGTCGGCCCGACGAACTGAAAGAGAAGGGTTCTGGGAAATGCGTGTTTATTACGATCGCGATGCCGATATCGGCCTCATCAAGGGCAAGAAGGTCGCCATCCTCGGCTATGGCAGCCAGGGCCATGCCCATGCGCAGAACCTGCGCGATTCGGGCGTTGCTGAAGTCGCGATCGCGCTGCGTCCCGGCTCGCCCTCGGCTACCAAGGCGGAAGGCGCCGGCTTCAAGGTGCTCGCGAATGCGGATGCTGCCAAGTGGGCCGACGTGCTGATGATCCTCGCGCCCGACGAGCATCAGGCCGCGATCTACGAGAACGACATCAAGGGCAATCTGCGCCCCGGCGCCGCGCTGGCGTTCGCGCATGGCCTCAACGTCCACTTCGGCCTCATCGAGCCGCCGGCAGATGTCGACGTCATCATGATCGCGCCCAAGGGCCCGGGTCACACCGTGCGCGGCGAATATGTGAAGGGCGGCGGCGTGCCGTGCCTCATCGCCGTTCATCAGGACGCGACCGGCAATGCCCATGACATCGCCCTCTCCTACGCCTCGGGCGTTGGCGGCGGTCGCTCGGGCATCATCGAAACCAACTTCAAGGAAGAGTGCGAGACCGACCTTTTCGGCGAGCAGGCTGTGCTGTGCGGTGGCTTGACCCACCTCATCCAGGCCGGTTTCGAGACGCTGGTGGAAGCCGGTTACGCGCCGGAAATGGCCTATTTCGAGTGCCTGCACGAGGTGAAGCTGATCGTTGACCTGATGTATGAGGGCGGCATCGCTAACATGCGCTACTCGATCTCCAACACGGCCGAATATGGCGACATCACCACCGGTCCGCGCATCATCACCGAAGAGACCAAGTGGGAGATGAAGAAGGTGCTGGAAGACATCCAGTCCGGCCGCTTCGTCAAGAACTTCGTGCTCGACAACCGCGCCGGCCAGCCGGAGCTGAAGGCCAGCCGCAAGGCCGCTGCCGCCCACCCGATCGAGCAGACCGGCGCCCAGCTGCGCGCCATGATGCCCTGGATCGGCGCCAACAAGCTGGTGGATCAGGCCAAGAACTGAGCCTTTTCCGGCATTAGTCCAGATATGGGGCGGCGGACCGTTGGTTCGCCGCCCTTTCTGTTACGCGCTGCCATTCACCAGATCGGCCAGCGCCTGCCATGGCGCGATATTCCAATAGCGCCGCGCCGAGCCGGATGGCGAAGGCAGCACGAACAGCCGCGTCGTCCCAATGCGCTCGCTCTGTTCGCCCAGCGCGATCCGGCCCGTCGGGCGATCGAGCAGACGGCTGGCGCCGGTCTTGCTGGTGAAGGCGAGGACAGCGGGCTGATAGCGCAGCATTTTTTCGCGCAGCACCGCCCCATCCAGCGCGTCGGCCGGCAGCTCGGCATCATTGCCGAAATGACCTTTGGAAAGATCGGTGAGGCCGATGCCCAGATCCAGCAATCGCGGATAATCGCACGGCGAGAACCGCTCCGGCGTCAGCCCGACCTGATGCAGCGTGCGCCAGAACAAATTGGTCGGATTGGCATAATAAGCCCGCGCCTGCGCCGACTGGCGCCCGAGCGCCGTGCCGCAGAAGACCAGCCGCAAGCCCGGTGCCAACAGGTCCGACACGGTGAAGTCATCCGGTAACGGACCTGATCTCGGCAGTAGCGTCATGGCTCTCATGTAAGCGTGCGCTGAGGGGGTATAAGACCAAAAACGCCTCCCCGTCATGCGGAGAAGCGTTTTTGGTTCGCATCACGCGTTCGTAATGCTCGGATTGGGCTCCACCACCGGCTCGCCGCGCGTCTTCCACAAGGAGTAGAATACGCCGCCCGCCAGAATGACGAAGGTGACGCTGAGCGACACCACCGGCGGGATCTTGGCGATGCCGAGCGCATCGGCTAGGACGATCTTGGAGCCGATGAACACCAGCAACAGGCTGAGCGCATATTTGAGGTAATGGAAGCGATGCACCATCGCCGCCAGGGCGAAATACAGCGCACGCAGGCCCAGAATGGCGAAGATGTTCGAGGTGTAGACGATGAATGGATCGGTGGTGATCGCGAAGATCGCCGGCACCGAGTCTACCGCGAACACCACGTCGACGAACTCGACCATCAGCAGCGCCAGGAACAGCGGCGTCATGTAACGGACCGTCCGCCCGGTCGCGCCATCGGGCAGCTTCACCCAGAAGTGATTGCCGTGCAGTTCTTCCGTCACCCGGAAGCGGCGCTTAACCCACCGCAGGACCGGCGACTTGCCAACCTCATATTCGGCTTCGGCATTGCGCCACATCTTGATGCCGGTGAAGATAAGGAAGGCCGCAAAGACGTAAAGCACCCAGTCCCAACGCTGCACAGCGGCGGCGCCGAAGCCGATCATGAGCGCCCGCAGCACGATGACGCCGAGAATGCCCCAGAACAGCACGCGGTGCTGGTACAGGCGCGGAATGCCGAAATAGGTGAAGATCATCGCGATGACGAAGACATTATCCATCGCCAGGCTCTTCTCGACCACGAAGCCCGTGACGTAATTCAGGCCCGCCGTCGGGCCAAGCTGCCACCAGATCCAGCCCCCAAAGGCCAGACCGAGCGTAATGTAAAAGGCGGACATGGCGAGGCTCTCGCGCACACCGATTTCCTTCTCCTCCTTGTGCAGCACGCCCAGATCGAAGACCAGCAGCGCCAGCACGAGGCCCATGAACATGAGCCACATCCAGGCCGGCTTGCCGAGCCAGAGAATATCCAGAAATTCCATGCGTCAGGCCCCCAGTGCCCGGGGACCGGCCAGCGAGCGCCGCAGGCGGCTCATCAGCATATCGCGGCGCAGCCACAAGCGCGCGACGAGATGACCATCGGGCCGCGCCTTGCCCCGTTCGCTGGACAGCGAATCGTCGACGCGTTGCAGCAGGACCATCAGATTGAACGTGAAGATATTCATGAACGTCATCCTCCAAAGTGCGTTGCACGTGATCGGATGACTGGATGCCTGAGCCTGAAAAACCGAACCTGCACCGGTATCACCCGATGCGGTCCGACATCGCGAGGCGCTCATGTTTGAGCGCTGCGCCAGAGGGGCCCGGTCCGCAGGCGGCATTTTGGAGATAGCGCGGCAGGTTTCAAGAGGGCGATGCGAAAAAACTTGCGTCGGGCCGTGACCGAGGCGCTATGCCAGATGACATCGCGCCTGCCGGGCCGCGAAGCCCGAGGTCTCGATCCCCATGCCACTCGATCCCTTCTACATTCTGTGCGCGGTGGTCGCCGTGGTGATTTCCGGCCTCGCCAAGGGTGGCTTCTCCGGCGCGGGCTCGCTGGCCATGCCTATCCTCGCCCTTGCGATCGACCCGGTGCGGGCCGCGGCTATCCTGCTACCGATCCTGATCGTGCAGGATGTGGTGAGCGTCTGGGCGTTCCGCCGCACCTGGGATGGGCATGTGCTCGCGGTGATGATCCCCGGCATGACCATTGGCGTGGCGCTGGGCTATTTCTTCTCCGCGCAGGTCTCGGCGGATGTCGTGCTGGGCGTGCTCGGCGCGATCTCGATCCTCTTCGGCCTGCAGCGCCTGTGGGTTGAGCGGGGCCATGCGATCACCCTGCCCTCCAATTCCCCGGCATGGCTGGGCGTGCTGTTCGGCGTCGCATCGGGCTTCACCAGCCACGTCGCCCATGCCGGTTCGCCGCCCTTCCAGATGTGGGTGCTGCCCCGCAAGCTTCCGCGCGATACGCTCGTCGGCACCACCGCCATCGCCTTTGCGGTGATGAACTGGATCAAGGTGCCGGCCTATGCCGCGCTCGGCCAGTTCACCCACGCCAATCTGCTCGCAACCGCTGCGCTGATCCCCCTCGCCCTCATCTCCACGATGCTGGGCGTGAAGCTGGTCCGCAAGGTCGATCCGGAGCGCTTCTATGTGCTGATCTACGTCCTGATGATCCTCCTTGGCGTGAAACTGCTCGCCGATGCGCTGATTTAAGTCCGGCGCGCTCCGCGCCGCACCCTTGCATTCCCCTGATGACAGCGGCGAGCGGCACGCTATGCTAAGGCGTATCGTTCTCAATCCCCCTCGCAGACGATCAGGAGACACAGATATGCGCCTCATTCACGCTGCCCTCCCCGCTCTTCTTCTTGCCGGCATCACCGGCGGGCTGGTCGCACAGCCCGGCAAGCCGGACCCCGCCGCGATTTCCGGCGGCACCTACACCGCTGATCCCGGCCACACGCTGGTGAAGTGGGAGGTCGATCATCTGGGCTTCACGCCCTATTTCGGCATTTTCGGTGACATCACCGGCACGCTCCAGCTGGACCCCAAAAACCCTTCGGCGGCCAAGGTCGATGTGACCATTCCCGTCTCCAAGGTCACCACCGCCAGCGCGGGCCTGACGGCTCACCTGCTGCGCGCCGGTAAGGACGGCAAGGCCGCCGACTTCTTCGGCCCGACGCCCGCCGACGCCCGCTTCGTCTCGACCAGCGTCGTCGTGGACGGTCAGGCTGCCAAGATCACCGGCAACTTCACGCTGAACGGCGTGACCAAGCCGGTCACGCTCGACGCACGCTTCTATGGCGCCGGCATGGGCATGGGCAACAAGGAGAATGTGGGCTTCACCGCCACCGGCTCGATCAAGCGCAGCGACTTTGGCGTTGCTTACGGCCTGCCGATGGTGGGTGACGAGGTTAAGCTCGAGATCGTCGCCGGCTTCACCAAGTAAGCGCTGAGACTATCCGGCCGGTGAGGCAATCACCGGCCGGTCACAGCCCATGCGCGCAAGATGGGCGCGCCGCGCGACGATCCCGTCATCCCCCTTGAAGATTGGCGAGAGCGGATAGACGCCGAGCGGCTGGAACTGCCGAAAATCCATCACCGCCACATCATAGCGTGCGCACAGGGCCGCCAGATCGGTGGCCTTGAGCATTTGCAGGGCCATCACCGCCGGCTTGCCGGGCGCACCATCGGCGCCGAAGCGCACAAGGTCGGTCATGAAATAGCCGCCGCGAATATCGACCAGCACCACATCGGCATCGGACGCGCGAATGGCCGCCATCGTCTTGGCATAGCCCCGCACATAGTGCTCCGTATCGCGGGCCTGCCAGAGCGTGCCCATCAGCGCGAAGAGGGCGCCGGCTACCAGCAGCGCCCGGCCATAGCGCGCATCGCGCGGCACGACGGCGCGCCAGCCAAGCCCGGCAAGCAGGCACAGCGCGCCGATCTGGCCATGCATATAGCGGAAACCCCAGCCATAGCCCTGATACAACGCAAGGCAGAGACCGGCGATCACGCCCAGCAGCAGCGGTACAGTCACCGGCACGTCACGCCACACACTCCGCCAGCGCACGCCCAACACTGCCAGGCCGGCGAGCGGCAGGAGCAGCAGATTGTTCCAGGCGATCAGCCGCGAAATGTTCAGCAGCGGCTGGAGATCATCGAGCCGGCCGAACAGGCTGATCAGCTTGTCGACGATGCTGTTGGTGCGGTGGACATCGCTCGGCGGTGCCGGGCCGACCAGCTCGGCCAGTGCCATCGGCCAGAGTCGCGCCCAGATCACCATCAGCGCGAGCGCGACACAGATATGGAACAGCGCCGGACCCCAGCGGCGATTGGCGGCCATCCAGAGGATGAACGGCGCAATGAACAGCAGCGGGAAGTGCCACTGATGCAGCCCGGCGGCCAGAACCGCGACCAATGCCGCCAGTCCATGCCCCAGCGTGCCGCCGCGCAAGACCAGCGCCAGCCAGATCATGTTGAACGCGAAATGGCTGGTCATTGCATAGGGCGTCATGGCGGTGACGAGCAATTGCGCGGAGGTGAGCGCCATGACCATCGTCACCAGCGCAGCATCGCGCCGATCCGGGTTGAGGTGCCGCGTGATATGCCAGAGCGCGACGAGGCCCGCGCCGAGGGTCAGCGGGGCGGCGAGATCAGCCAGCCCGACCCGCTGAAACAGGCTGCGGATTGCGGCATGGACCGGCAGATAGATCGAGGTCCAATGCGTATCCGAACCGTAGGGACTGTAGAATTCCGGCTGCATCGCATGGCGGACGGCATTCCAGGCTTCGGGAATCGGCCAGCCGATCATACCGTGGGCGAGCGCACCCGCCGTCAGTTCGACCATCACCTCGTCGCGCGAAACGCTGTAGCCATGGAAAACCCACGTCCGCCCCAGCCAGCCGAGCAGAACAACGACGATGATGCCGACGGGAACCAGCGCGCTGCCGGTGAAGACCCGACCACCGCCGCGCTGGGCGGGCAGCCCGCCACGCTGCACCCGCAGACCGACGAGGAAGCCGGCAATCAGGAGGCCAAATGCCTGCGCGTCCAGCATCCACATATCCTGCCGGGCGAACAGATATTCGGAAATGCTCCGGCCGGACTGGCCGCGCAAATGCCACATCCAGGTGCCCCAGCTGAGCACGAGGGGCAGCAGTCCGCCCGCCACCAGCGCCGTTGCGAGAGCCAGCGGGCGCCCGTGCGCCGGATCAGAGGATCGGGACATTGCCCTCACGCGCCAGATCTGCGCGAATGAACAGGCCGTCCATTTCCACCAGCAGCGGGAAATGGCCCTTGTTGTTGGCGAAGACAGCATTGGGCACGAAGCCGCCGCGCTCCAGAAGCGCGATCATCGTGCGATAGTCCGTCGCGCCATCGTAGAGCGGGCGCACCGACAGTTCGGTCTGCGCGGCGGTGATCCGCCCGGCGACCGCGCTGGCCCCAGACCAGACCTGCGCGTCATGCCCCTGCGTATCCATCTTGAGAAGAATCGCCTTGGCATCGCGCGCCGGCTGCAGATCGGGCAGCAGCGTATCGAGCCGGGCGCAGGGCACATGCACGGTGCGCGTGACCTTGTTGCGCTCGGCAAAAATCTGCTCGAGGCCGTCCTGCGGGGCATTGAGCGAGCTGAACTGGTCGGCGGCCATCAGGTGGAAGGTCGCCTCCCCATCCCGATCCGACAGGGCGATATTGTGGACGTGCCACTCCGCATCCTTGCCGGCGATCTCCACCAGCTTCGCGCAAACCTGGGGATGCGGCTCGAACGAGAGGATCGGGCCGCGAAAGCCGACATCCTTGCGCAACATGGTGGCATATTGCCCGGCATTGGCGCCGACATCGATCACGCAATCGATGCCGAAATGCGCAATGAGCCGGCGCAGCGAGACGATCTCGCCATATTGATGCTGGCGGCCGACAAGGCCCAGCCGCACGGCCAGCCAGCGGTCGCGCAGTTCGCGGCGGTAGCGGCGCAGGTCGATCATGCCGCGCTCTCCCCGACTGTGTGCCCCGTTCTGGCCGCGAAACGCTCACGCGCGGTCTGGTAGGCCTCCTGCGTCTCCGCGGCGGCGACATCCCATCCCGTCATCACCTGACCATGGGCGCGCGCGGCCTCCCCCGCCTCCTGCCGACGGCGCGCATCGACGATGAGCTGGCGCAGGGCCACCGCCAACGCCGGGGCATTGCCCGCCGGAAAGCGCGTCGCCACGGCATCGGGAAGGTCGCCGAACATGCCGGCATCGCTGGTTACCATGGCGGCGCCATAGCGCAGCGCGGAGAGGAAGGCACCGCTCGAATCGATCTCGCGATAGGGAAACGCCAGAATGTCCGCCGCGCGCAGATGCGCATCGAGGCGATGCTCGGTTAGAAAGCCGAGATCGGTCACCAGTCGATCGCTAAAGCCGCCGCCATGAATGGCTTGCAGGAAGGCTTCGACCGGCATGAACGGCTTGCCGGCAATCGCCAACTCGAAGACAAGCCCGTCCCGCCAGAGATCGAGACAGGCCTGCACCAGCAGATCCAGCCCCTTATAGGGCCGAATCGTGCCGAAGAAGAGAATGCGCGGCACGGTTCCACGCGGGACGGCGGCAAGGTCTTCCGCGGCCGCCTCCCGCAAGGTCATCGGCGGATGTGGCACCAGCGCGATGTCCGCAGGGTCGATCCCCTGCTTGAGCAGCGTCTCGCGCGTCTGCTCGCCATGGACGATCAGCAGATCGAACTGCCGCAGCAGCGCCTCATAGCCGCGCCCCTGCACGCCCGAGCGATCCTCGCCATGAAACGGGCGCGCATTGTGGACGGTGTGGACCAGCGCCGTCCGGTCCGCCAGCCGATCGAGCAGGATTCTGTCCACCATCGCCAGCGGCAACCACTGGAAATGCGCCACATCGCCTACCAGGGAGCCGAGGCGGCCGAGCCGGGCATCCAGCGCATAATCGGCGGCCTTGGCGATCTGCCCGGCCCGGCCATCGCCCAGCACCGGCCGCAGCCGCTCGCCGATGCGGAAGAAGCGGGGCTCATAGCGGTAGCGCTTGGGCACGATGGCATCGGTTTCGCGCATTGGCCGACCGATCAGCGTTACGTCATTGCCGCGCGCGGCCAACGCCTCGCACAGCCCATCATCATAGCGCGGCGTGAACAGCGAGGGATCGATCATCGAAATCTTCACACGCTGCCCCTTGCCTGCGCCTCTGCGCCCCGCGCTCCTGTCAGATGCATCAGCATACGCCCATGAACCAGCCCCAGCGAAACATGAACAGCGGCGTAGAGAGCCAGAAACCCGGCGGATAGTGTCCAGCCGAGACTCTCATGTATCGGCATGGCCAAAGGAACGGCCAATACGCTGCCAAGCAACAGCAGCATCGAAGGCCGCAGCAAGGCGCCGAACCGCCCCAACCCCCACTGCAGATAAACCGAGACGCAAATGAGGCTGAGGCCAAAGAGCAGTGCAATCATCATCGCAATTTCAGAATATTGCAGGTCGAGATTGCCATTGAATATGATGTGAGCGATCAGCTTTCCCGCGACCAGCAGCGCGGCACTGCCGGCCATTGTGGCGCCCAGCGACCAGCCAAGGCAGCGCAGGACAGCGCGCCGCACGCCGGCCCCATCGCCCTGATAGGCCGCGCGCGTCAGGCCGGGCAGAACCGTCTCCGCAAGGGCGCGAATGACGGCGGACAGCGAGCGGGACAGCTTAAACACCAGATCGAAGAGCAGCAGCGGCCGTGGGTCCGGCGTCACCGCGACGATGGTGAAATAGGGCGCATTATAGGCGCCGACATCACACAGGGTGAGAATGCCGGTCCGGCCGAAATCGGAGAGATAATGCACCCGCACCGCCGACAGCCCCGGCCCCAGCACAATCCAGTCGCGCCGCCGCATCGCCAATGTCGCGTGGAAGGTCGCAAGCCCGGCGCACAGCACCCCGAGCGCGACGACCAGTTGAATGAGCACCGACGCAAGGATCGGCAGCGGCCCGAGCGCGGCCAATAGCAGCGCGAGGCCCGAGATACGGCGGATGCTGTCGAGCGCTTCCCACCAGAGATTGTGATCGACCGCGGCCAGCGCCCGCCGCGCCAGCAGGGTGAGCAGATTGAAGGCGGCGACGAGATAGAAGGTGATGAACAGCGCCGGATAGTCGGTCTTGAGCCAGCCCGTCGCGATGGCGCCACCAATCAGCACGGCGCCCAAGGCCACGAGGCCAGCAAGAATCCACAGCAGGGCGACCAGCTCGGCGGGATCGAACGCGCCCTCCCCGCTCACCCGCAAGCGCCGCAGCCGTGCATAGGCGATGGCGCTCAGGCCAAGCTCGGCGGACACCGTGAAGTTGGCGAACGCGACCAGCAGCAGAAAGCCGCGAAACTCCTCAAGGGGGAGAATGCGCACGAACACGAAGGTGACGACGAAACCCCACAGCATGGCGAGGGCCACATTGCCCAGCTTCACCAGCCCGAGCAGCCCGGAATGACGCTCAAGACGCCCCGCCAGCGCAATCAGGCCGGCCATCACCCCCGCAGGCTCATCATGCCGGTCGACGGGCGCGGAACAGCGTGTCGGCCAGGGCCTCCCGCCTCACCGCTTCGGGCGGCCGGGACGCGGCATCAATCAGGTCCACCTCGAACCCGGCCGCGCGGATGCGCTCGGCAAAGTCGCGGCCATATTGGCGGACATGGTCCCACTGGCCGAAGCGCCGCTCCCGCTCGCGGCCGGAGAGATCCGGCGGGCCATCCTCGCTGGGGCGATCCCATAGCGGCACGAGCAGCCAGGCCTCGCCGCCGGGCTTGAGCGCGCGCAGCACATTGCGCAGCACCACCGCGTCGTCAGGCACATGCTCCATCACATGGCTGGCATAAATGCGGTCGTAGCGCGACTCCTCGGTCATCGCCATCAGGTCCAGGTGCTGGACGCCGGGGACGGCATAGCGTGAGGGGTCGATATCGGCGGGCACATAATCGCCCGCATGGGCGCGGAACCGCTCAATCAGGCTCGCCTCGCCCGGCGCGCAATGCAGCACCGCGCTCCATGCCGGCAGGGTGATGACACCTTCATCAAGGAGATGATGCATCAGCCGTTCGCGTGGCGATGCGCCGCAATCGAGGCATCCCCACTCCGCTTCATCGCCGTAGCGGAAGAAGCCCACCACATCGCGCCGGCAGGCCGGGCAATGCCGGTCACGCGCTGCGCCGAAGGCTGACCGCACGGCCAGTTCGGCTCTCGAGAGATGCTTACCTGCGGCCTTGCGCACGCGTTGCATGGTGATCATGGCGCGAGCCTATACAATGCTGGACCCCGAAAGCGAGAGGAACCGCACATCTTTGCGTGCACGGCCTCAGTCGCGGGACTTGGCGGGGGTCCATAGCGTGAAGGTCTGCCCGCGCATGGCGAGCAGCACGCCCTTCAAAGTCGCCATATAGGCCAGCAACAGGTCGAATATCGCCGCGAGCGGCCCGCGCCGCGCCATCGCGCCCAGCATCGCCAGCACCAGCCCGGCCGCGACCAGCGCGACCGCTGCAACCGGCGTGATCCGCCAGGCGAGCGCCAGCGCCGCCACAACCGCCAGCCCGATCCACAGGCCCCCGAACCATCGCACGATCTTGCGCGAGCCATATTTGAACCGGTCGAGCCGTCTCATCCGCCGCAATCCCGGCCGCAAATGCCGGTGCGTGTGCCAGCTGCGGGCGGCGATGCGTACCTTGCGGCGGTACTCGTCGGCGCGCTGCGCCACCATCGCCTCACGGGCGATCACGTCCTTTGCCTTGATGAGTCGCCGACCGGCAAAGACAACGGCCATGGAGACGGTGAGATCGTCCAGCACGCTATCGGGGAAGTCGGGATACAGCGCGCGCCGGATCGAGAAGATCGATCCGTCCGCCCCCATCACATTGCCGGTGCGCGACTCGATATCCTTGAGATGCTCCTCGAGCCGCCAGTAGAGCGCGCCCACCGACGCCGAAGCGCTGCGATCCGCGCCATCATAATGCAGCGAGCCGAGCACGCCGCCGACCTGCGGATCGGCATAATATGGCAGTAGCGCATCGATAGCGTTTGCGTCGAGCAGCACGTTGGCGTCGGTAAAGACGAGAATCTCGCCCGTGGCCATGGCCGCGAGTTGCTTCATCCCGTGCGCCTTGCCGCTGCGGCCCGGACCGCGCAGCAGGGTCAGGACGTCCTGAGCCTGGCCCAGCAGGTCGCCTGTGCCATCACCGGAGCCATCGTCGAAGGCGAGGATCTGTAAACCCGGATGCCGCGCCTTGAGCGCACGCAGATTCTCGATCTTCGTGGGCAGCGATGCAGCTTCGTTATAAGCGCAGAAGAGCAGCGAGACGGTAGGCGGGACCGCGCCGCCCGCGTGCTGGACCGGCTTGGTCGGCAGCAGCCGCAGGATGAGCGGATAGATCAGGAACGGCCAGACCAGCAGCACCGCACAAAGCGTGATGATGAGGGTGAGGAACAGGTCGACGGGCGTCATCGTACGTGTCCCCTCCGGGCTTCCTTGTTCTCCTGCGAAAGCAGGAGTCCAGGGCGCAGCAGATGAACTTTGCCGCCCTGGACTCCTGCTTTCGCAGGAGCACAACACCCCTCTTCAAAACGCACACCCTCAGAATGCATTATCATGCGCCAGCACTCGCAGCGTCGCGACGATGATCCGCAGGTCCCGCCAGATCGACCAGTTGGTCACATATTCAAGATCCGACTGCAGCCGGTTGATGAGATCCTCATGCCGGTCGGTCGGGCCGCGATGGCCACGCACCTGCGCCAGACCGGTCATGCCCGGTTTGATGCAATGGCGCGCCCAATAGCGCTCATCGACCTCCCAATAGAGGCTCTGCGCCGCCTTCGCCGCCGGAGCGTGAGGGCGTGGTCCGACGATGCTCATGTCGCCTTTCAACACATTGAAAAGCTGTGGCAGTTCATCGATGCTCGTGCGCCGCAAAAAGGCGCCGATGCGGGTCACGCGCGGATCGTCCTTCTCGGTGAGCTTGTCCGCCTTGAGGTCGCTCAGCGCCATATGCATAGTGCGGAACTTGAGGATCATGAACGGCCGCGCATCGCGCCCCAGCCGCTGCTGGCGGAAGAACACCGGACCCGGCCCCGAGAGCTTCACCGCCAGCGTGCCGAAAATGAGGATCGGCGAGAGCGCCAGGATCGCCGGCACGCAGATCGCCAGATCGAACAGGCGCTTCAACAGCCGGTCCCGGAACAGCAGCGGTCCACCCGCAACCACCAGCGTCGGATGATCGGCAAAGGCGCTCACCTTCGCGGGCACGAACTGGCGCATCTCAGGCACCAGGATTTCTCCCTTGGCGGACAGGGAGGTAAGCACGATGCGCCAGTCCGCGATCCGCTCGGCGGGGCACGCGACGACCACGCGCTCGGCACCGCCGACACCATCGGCGAGGCGCTCGGCCATTTTGGCATCCCGCGCGGTGGGATCGAAGCCGATCGCCTGCGCATCCACCCGCCAGGCATCGCGTGGCGTTTCGATCTCGACGCCATCGACCAGCAGCACCGTGATGTGCGGCACCGTGCCGACCAGCCAGATTGCCAGCCGGTCGATCAGCGGACGCACCGCGATCAGCCCGCCGGCAGACAAAGCCAGGCCGACCATGAAGGTGAGACGCGACAATTGCTCGGCGATCTTGCCGAGGTAGATGATGAACAGAGTCAGCATCACCGCTTGCGCCAGCGACCATACCGCCTTGGCGGCGCTCGCCCGACGATTGCCGATCATCCTTATCCCGTAGACGCCGCCATGCACGGCAATGAGCACGTAGACCGGCACGATCATCGCGGCCATCACCAGACCGTGCGGCTTGCCCGGCTCGCCCATGAGCGAACCCAGAACCAGCAGATTGGCCAAGGCAAAGGCCAGCCCGAGCACCAGCATGTCGAGCATGATGCTCAGCAGATAGAGGCGCAGGCGTGCTGCTTCCTTCGACTGCGCTGGTTTGGCTGCCATGGCCGCGCGCTATGCCCCTGCGCGGGGGCCGTCAACGAGATTGTGCGTGGGCGACGCGGTGGCATCCGTCGCAGTTCCAGCAACATATGTCCCGCGCCGGGGCAGGATTTCGGGATCATCGCTGGAATATCGTGTATGACCCTTTTATGACGGCCGCCCTAGAACGCCGCGGAGAGATGATGCAGCACAGCCCCAACAGACCAGCGCCAGCCGTGAACAGGATTCAAAACAACCTGCTTGCGGCGCCGGAGAGACGTCTGCTGAACTGGCTGTGCAGCATCATGCCTCGCTGGGTCACGCCCGATATGCTCACGACGCTGGGCGTGGTGGGCGGGCTTGCCACCTTCATCGGCTATGCCGGCAGCAGCTTTGGAGACCAATGGCTGTGGCTGGCCATGGCGGGCTATGTGATGCAGTGGTTCGGCGACTCGCTGGATGGCAGCCTCGCCCGCTATCGGCACATTGAGCGGCCATCCTACGGTTACTTCATTGACCATAGCTGCGACGGCATCGTCACCTTGCTCATTCTGGGCGGCATGGGCTTCAGTCCCTATGTCCGGGTGGACGTCGCGATGTTCGCGGTCGTCGGCTATCTGCTGCTCTCCATCCACGCCTATCTCGCGGCTCGGGTGATGGGCGAATTCAAGCTCTCCTATGGCATAGCCGGGCCGACGGAGCTGCGCTTCGTGCTGATCGGCATGACCATCGGCATGATGCTCACCGACCCCACCAAGGCGCCGGCTATCTCGCCGTTTGACATGATCGTCGGCGGCGTGGGCGTGATTTTCGTGGTGCTGTTCGTCAGCCAGACGCTCGTTGCGGGCCGTCAACTGTCCCGGTCGGACAACGCCCGGCGCGGGTAAACGGCGCCGCGCCGAACGGGGCCTGCCTTATTCGGCAGCCTCTTCCAGATGACCATGCGGTGTAGCCTGCATCGCCGCGATGCCGAGCTTTGCGAGCAGCGCGCCATCCCTGTCGTCGCCGGCATTGGGTGTGGTGAGCAGCTTGTCGCCGGTGAAGATGCTGTTGGCCCCGGCCATGAAGCAGAGCGCCTGACAGGCCTCGCTCATGCTCTCCCGCCCCGCTGAAAGGCGGACCATCGCCTGCGGCATGGCGAGCCGCGCCACTGCCACCGTGCGGACGAATTCGATCTCATCAATCTTGGCGAGCGGCGTATCGGCGAGCATGTCGCCGAGCACGGTGCCCTTGACCGGCACCAGCGCGTTGATCGGCACGCTCTCCGGATGCGGCATCGTCGCCAGCGCGTGGATGAAGCCAATGCGATCCTCGCGCGTCTCGCCCATGCCTACAATGCCGCCGCAGCAGACGTTGATCCCCGCGGAGCGCACGGCCTCCAGCGTCTCGATCCGGTCGGCAAAGCTGCGCGTCGTGATCACCTCGCCATATTTCTCCGGCGCGGTGTCGATATTGTGATTGTAATAATCCAGCCCTGCCTCGGCGAGCATCTGCGCCTGACCGGGCGTCAGCATCCCCAGGGTCATGCAGGTTTCCAGGCCCATCTCGCGCACGCCCTTCACCATCTCGATGAGGGCGGGCATGTCGCGGTCCTTGGGGTTGCGCCAGGCTGCCCCCATGCAGAAGCGGCCCGAGCCGGCATCCTTGGCCTGCGCAGCGGACTGGAGCACGGCGCGCACGTCCATCAGCTTGGTGGCCTTGAGGCCGGTCTCTGCATGGACGGACTGGTTGCAATAGCCGCAATCCTCCGGGCAGCCGCCGGTCTTGATCGAGAGCAGCGTCGAGAGCTGCACCTCGTTGCGCGGATGATTGGCCCGATGCACGCCCTGCGCCTCATAGAGCAGATCCATGAACGGCAGATCGAACAGCGCGGCGATTTCCTCGCGCGTCCAGTCGGTGCGGGGGGCGGTGGTCACCGGCGCGGCTGGGGATGAAAGCTGTGTCATAGCCTGCCCCTCTGCCTTAGGCGGACGCGCTTGAAAAGCCACTCTTGCCATTGGCGGCATCCGCATAGCGCCTGAGCGCATCCGCATAACGCCTAACCAGCCGCCGCGCCTGTTCGTCGGCGGGCATCGCAGCAAGCGCCGCGCTCAGCCGCGCAGGCCATTCTCCCGGCAGATCGCCCAGCCGCTCTCGAGCGATGCCGATGGTGAAGAGGATGGCACGGCTCTCCGGCAGGCGCCTCAGCGTTTGCCGTTCGCAGCGGACGATCAGCGTCTGCCCGGCATTGTCCGGCGTGACATGCGCAAACGCGGCGGCCTCATCGACGGTCGGGAGATAGCGCCACTCCATGGACGGCACGATGAACCAGTTGGCCCGCGCGAAAATTGGCCCCGCTTTCAAGCTTGCCATGAAGTGATCGACACCGGGCGCCAATTGCTCGGCATAGCCATGGATGGGCGCATGGATCTGCGCCATCGGTCGGCCGATCTTGTCCGCAAGGCGCCAGTCGGTCGGGAAGCCCACCGCAGCGGCGGTAAGGTGCCACGGGTCACCCGGCTCCGCCTGCTGCATGATGCACAGATCTTCCCAGCAGCCGCGCGCGATATCGCCCAGCTCTCCTGAAATGCCGATCATCGCGCCGACCTCGCGGACGGCGCCCTCGGCACCGGGCAGCAGCTGAACCGCCTCCGGGTGCGCGTCGAATACCGCCGAGCGGGCGGCGCGGTCGAAGTCCGGCCAGAGCCAGTCCTCCTCCGGCACGCGGCGCAGGCCCATGGTCATCGCACGGCCCATCCGCGCTGCGCCCAGCAGATCGGGCACGGAGAAGCCAAGCGTCATGCTGCCCCGCCTCCGTGCCCGGCTGCCATCCTCAGAGCGCGTCCAGCGCCTGCGCCATGTCCGCGATGATGTCATCGATATGCTCGATGCCAACCGACACGCGCACCACGTCCGGCCCGGCGCCAGCTGCGACCAGTTCCGCCTCTGACAGCTGGCTATGGGTGGTCGAAGCAGGGTGGATGATCAGCGAACGGGTATCGCCGATGTTGGCCAGATGGCTGAACAGCTTGACGCCGGAGACGAGCTTGATGCCAGCCTCGCGCCCACCCTTCACGCCGAAGGTGAACACGGCGCCGCCTTTGCCGCCCAGATAGCGCTGCGCGAGCGCATGATAGGGGTCGTCCGGCAGACCGGCATAGCGCACCCACTCGACCTTGGGATGCTTCTGGAGCCACCGCGCCAGCGCCAGGGCGTTATCGCAATGCCGCTCCATGCGCAGCGACAGGGTTTCCATGCCAGTGAGCGCGAGGAAGGCATTCATCGGCGCCAGCGCCGGCCCCAGATCGCGCAGGCCCAGCACCCGGCAGGCGATGATGAAGGCAATCGGCCCTACCGCGTCGCTGAGCACCGCGCCGTGATAGGAGTCGTTGGGCTGGGTCAGGGCCGGGAACTTGCCGGACTTCACCCAATCGAACTTGCCCGCGTCCACGATCACGCCGCCGATGGAATTGCCATGGCCGTTGAGGAACTTGGTGACCGAATGCACCACGATGTCCGCGCCATGCTCGATCGGGCGGCACAGCACCGGCGTGGCCAGCGTGTTGTCCACGATCAGCGGAATGCCGGCGTCATGCGCGATCTTCGCGATCGCCTCGATATCCTGCACCACGCCGCCGGGATTGGCGAGGCTCTCGATGAACACGGCGCGCGTGCGGTCCGTGATCGCCGCGGCGATATTGGCCGGATCGTCCGCATCCACGAAGGTCGAGCTCCAGCTCATCTTCTTGAAGCTGTGGCCGATCTGGTTGAGCGAGCCGCCGTACAGCTTCTTGGCCGCGACGATGTGATCGCCGGCTTCCAGCAACGTGTGGAACGCCAGGAACTGCGCGGCATGACCCGAGGCCACGGCCAGCGCGGCAGCACCGCCCTCAAGCGCCGCAATCTTGCCTTCCAGCGCGCCGTTGGTGGGGTTCATGATTCGCGTGTAGATGTTGCCGAACTCCTGCAGCGCGAACAGGCGCGCGGCGTGATCGGCATCGTCGAACACATAGGATGCCGTTTGATAGATCGGCGTGATCCGCGCCTTGGTGGTCGGGTCGGGCTCGGTTCCGGCATGGACAGCGAGGGTATCGATCTTCTGGCTCACGGGGCTGCTCTCCTTTGTTTTGCGCGAAGCGTGACCGACAGCGGCATGGACCGCCGTACAGAAGGCTCCTTAGCCTCTCGCCAACGCAAAGCCTACCGCCAGCGCGTGCCCGCAGACCGATGATCCTCCACCTGCTTGCAGAGATCGCTCCCGATCGCCAACTAGGCACCACAGACAGGACACGTCATGCACATCCAGGATCCCACGCCCCGCCCCCGCCAGATCGCCGAGATCGGCAGCTATCATGCGCATATTTATTATGATGCCGCGACGCGCCCGGTGGCGGAGCGCCTGCGCGCGGGCGTGTCCGATCGATTTTCTGTCCGGCTGGGGCGCTGGCACGATCGGCTGGTCGGGCCGCACACGCAATCCATGTTCCAGATCGCCTTTGCCTGCGATCTGTTCGACACGCTGGTGCCCTGGCTGATGCTCAACCATGGCGGACTGAGCATCCTCATTCATCCCAATACGCTGAACCAGCGGCGCGATCATCTGGAGGACGCGCTGTGGATCGGCACCCCGCAGGCGATCCTTGGCGACCGCCTGCCGACCGAGGGCGCAGAGCCGAATGATGTGGGCGAGATCAATTCAGCGCCCGTCGCCGGAGTCACCATCTAGCGAGGCAGCATCCCCTCGCCGCAGCGCCTCTCGGAGCGGCGCGACAAGCATAGAAAAACCCCGCCAAGTCGTTGAACCTGGCGGGGTTTTCCATGGTGGGCGTGGCAAGGATTGAACTTGCGACCCCTGCGATGTCAACACAGTGCTCTACCACTGAGCTACACGCCCACTTGAGAGGAGAGGCCCTTACGCAACGCGCGAGGGCGGCGCAAGCGCAAATATCAGAGAAGGTTCTCCGCGCTGGTGCGATTGAACATTCGGTCGACCTCCATCACCAGATCGCGCAAGTGAAACGGCTTGGAGAGAACCTTGGCTTCCGGCGCGACGCGCCCCGCGCGCAGGGTCACCGCTGCAAAGCCTGTGATGAACATCACGCGCGTATGCGGCGAGACGGACGCGACATGCTGGGCCAACTCAATGCCGTCCATTTCCGGCATCACGATATCGGTCAGCAGCAGATCGAAATGCTCGGCCTCGATGATCGGCACCGCCGCCGTGCCCCGGTCCACCGCCACGACCTCATAGCCGGAGCGTTCGAGCGCACGAACGAGATACTGCCGCATCGAGTCATCGTCTTCCGCCAACAAAATGCGAAACATGCGCGTGCCGAAGCCTCCGGGATACTCGTCGATCACACCGCCATAAAGCCTGATAGGCCTTGGCGTCACCCCTTGCTTTATGCGAAAAGCGATTAAGAATTTCCATCAGTTGCGGCCAATTGCGGAAAATTTCGCAGCCGCAAGCGGCCCTGTGGAGGACCATTGCGACCCAAGCCCGCCCGGAGTCATGACGCGTTTCATCACTACGGCGTGGCCGGTGATTGCGGTCCTCTGGTGTTCGCCGTCCCTCACGCGGGGCGGGATTATTCCCCCGCCCTGCTCGCGCGGGCCCGGGTTTCGCAAAAGGCCTTGCAGGGGCTTGAGGACCGCTATGCCGATCTGCTGGTGGAAAGGCTCATCGAGCAAGGCCATCATGTGCTGGTCGCGCGCCAGCCCCGCGCCCTGATCGATCTCAATCGCGACGAGCGGGAAGTCGATCTCCGAGGCATCCAAGGGGCGCCATGGAGCTTTCGTGGCCAGAGCAGCGCAAAATTGCGCGGTGGCCTGGGCCTGATCCCGGAACGGCTGGCGACGACGGGCGGTCTCTGGCGCGACCCCCTGCCCTACGCCGCCCTGTGCCAGCATATCGAGCAGGTGCATCGCCCCTACCACGCCGCGCTGGCGGCTGCGCTTGACGTGACGCGCCGGCGCTATGGCATCGCGCTGCTGCTCGACATTCATTCCATGCCGCCGCTCAAGATCACCACGACCGACATACCGACTCCGCGCGTGGTGATCGGTGACCGATTCGGGCGGAGCGCAACGGATCGGCTGACCGACCTGTGTGCGGACGTCATCCGCCGGCACCGGCTGCCGGTGGCGATCAACGCGCCCTACGCGGGTAACCATATTCTGGAGCGACATGGCCGGCCCGAGCGGGACGTTCACGCCATTCAGATCGAATTCGATCGGTCGCTCTATCTGGATGCGGCAATGGCCGAACCGGGGCCTGGCCTTGCCATTGTGCAGGGCCTGCTTATGACACTGGCCGAGCATCTCTCGCGCGAGCTGATTGACTTTGCCCGGCCGCTGGCGGCCGAATAGCGCAGACCGAGCCGTCTTCGTTTAACCATAAAAAACCACCCCGTGCGATGCACAGGGTGGCCCAGGTTCAGGGAGGAGACGTCCCGAAAGGGCGGGACGCCCACGCAACGGCTCGAAAGGGGGAACAAGCCATTACGTATTTTGAAGTTAAGGCACGGCCCGAGCCTTTTCAAGCCCGGGCCGCAAGAGGTAGATGATTTTTTCAACTTATCGCCTCGCCCCGCCGAAAAATCGAGCGGCTGAGCGAGGGCGCGATTTAGCTGATCTGGTAAGCCGGCACCGGGCCGAGGCCGAGGGCGCGCTGAGCGAAGAACAGCTCACGCATGCCCTGCAGCGAGAACAGATGCGCATGGATGAGCGGAAGCGCACCGCTCTGGTTGAACTTGCGCAGCTGATCGCCGCGCAGCTCGCGCAGCTTTTCCTCGTTGACCATTTGGAAGCCGCGATAAACGAAGGGCTGCTCTTGATCGGGAATCTGGATGCTCAGCTCGCCGTCCATCAGAAGCTCCTGCTCCTGCAGTTCCTTGACGAACTGGCCGGTGCGCATCGCAGCTTCCTCAAACTGCTGGCAGAAAGCGAGCAGTTCCTTGGTCAGCTCGCTGGCCTCGCCATTTTCGATGAGCGGACGTCCGTCCTCATACTCACCGACGATTTCGCTGGTCGGATCGAAGCACAGCGACAGCTCGTCGGAATCCGGACGCAGGCGCACCAGCATCCAGGGGTAGCGACGGATATAGGCGGGAACATAGCCGTCCTCGCGGCGCAGCTTGCCCTCGCTATCGACCAGCGTGTTGACGCCCTCGTTGAGGCCCATCAGCGCTAGCGGCACGGGATTCGGGCCGCTGGAGAAGACGATCGGCAGGAAACGCTGGGCCTGCGCGAACTCGTCGAGCGTCAGCGGGACGGCGTGGACGCCCACGATATGCGGCGCGGTGTCATAGTTGCGCAGCGTGTACTTGCCGTGCTGCTCCACATTGAGCGGCACCAGATCGTTATAAAGCAGAGGCAAATTCTGGGCTTGTGGCGCGCTGGCCATGACATCGGTCTCCTGAAACGGACATGGATCAGCCCGTTCCCGATGGGCCGGCTGAATGACGCCCGGCCATAAAGGGCCGCTCGGGCCTAGGCAAGGGGCACAAGCTTGCCGGGATTGAATAGGCCCTGTGGATCGAACGCCCGCTTGATCGCCCGCACCGCATTCAGCTGGGCGGGTGGCGTAAGACGCGCAAACTCCGCGATCTTCATCTGGCCGATCCCGTGCTCGGCCGAGATCGATCCGTGCATCGCCACGACGATGTCGTTGACGAAGCGCGTCGCCTCTTCCCCGTGCGTGCCGAGCCAATCCGCCCCCTGCCCCGGGCCAGTGCCGGCCGGCGCGCGGACATGGAAGTGCACATTACCATCGCCAAGGTGCCCGAAGGACGAAGCCGTCGCCCCCGGGAACCGCGCCTCGCACGCCGCTGCCGCCTCGATCATGAAGCGGGGCATGTCCGCAATCGGTACGCTCACATCGAACTGCAGCGCAGGCCCCTGCGCCCGCTCCGCCTCCGATCCGCTTTCCCGCAGTTTCCAGAACGCTTCGGCCTGCGCCTCGCTGGCGGCGATGGCCGCATCGACGACCAGACCTTGTTCGAAGGCCTCGGCCAGAGCAGCCTCCAGCCGAGCAGCCGCGCTCTCTTCCTCGTCGGCCGCGTCCAGATCCACCTCGATCAGCGCATTCCACGGGGTTCGAGTCTCGATGGGCGCGCGGGTATCGGGGATCACATCGAGCACATGGCCGAGCGTGTCGCGCGCCATCACCTCGAACCCCTCGACGACGGACCCAAGGCGCCGCTCGAGAAATCGTAGCAGCGCCAGCGCCTGCGCGGGGTCTTCCACGCCGGCCCACGCCACGGCCCGATCGGCAATCGCCGGCACCAGACGAAGGCTCGCGGCCGTCACGATCCCCAGCGTTCCTTCCGCCCCGATAAGCAGCTGCTTGAGATCGTAACCCCGATTGTCCTTCTTGAGCGCGGCAATCCCATCGTGGATCGAGCCATCCGGCAGCACCGCCTCGATGCCCTCCACCAGCGCGCGCATCGTCCCGTGCCGCAGCACCTGCGTCCCGCCGGCATTGGTGGAGACCAGCCCACCCACTGTTGCCGATCCCTTGGCGCCCAGGCTCAGCGGAAACCGCCGACCGACCGCCGCTGCCGCCTCATGCAGCGTCGAGAGAATGACGCCTGCCTCACACACGGCGAGATTGGCGGCAGGATCGATCGCGCGAATCCGGTTCATCGCGCGGAGCGAGAGGATGAGGGCGCTGCCATCGGCCGGGGGTGTGGCGCCGCCGACCATGGAGGTATTCCCCCCCTGCGGCACCAAAGCGACGCCATGATCGTGCGCGCAGCGGACCATCGCGGCCACCTCCTGCGTGGAGCGCGGCGTCAAAATGGCGACCGCCTCGCCATGATATTTGCCGCGCCAGTCGCCCAGCCAGGGCGCGATGAGATCGCGATCCTCTATCAGGCCACGGGGGCCGGCAATCGCACGAAAGGCGTCCAGAACTGTCTCGGAGATCATGCCCGCCTATATGCCCTCTGCGCCGCCGCATGACCACCATCTGCGCGCAAAAATGCTTGCGAAGCGCGCGCCTTCGTTGTTGATCATACAATTAATCGGCTGTTCAAGCGGTAAGGGTTAGGGCATTTTCCTCCCCTGGGGTCAGTTCATTGCCAGCATCGTCGCCAACCATTTTGCTGCCGCTCCTGCTTTTGGGAGCATCGCAGGCCGTAGAGGCCGAGCAGCGCGTGGCGGGCCCGGAAATGAGCCGCATGGCGCGCATGGAGCAGGTCCAGCTCGCCCAGCTCTCCATCGAACAGCGAGTGATCATCCGCATCCCGACCATGCCGGCGCAACCCCGGACAGCTGCACCGGCGCCGCCGGTCATCCAGTGGAAGGAAGGGCGCGGCCCGCGTTGCCTCCCCCTCAACCTGATCCGCGCGGCGGTGGTGACGCATGCCGATGGCGTGACGATGGTGGTGAGCAACACCGAGCGCTACCGCGCCCATCTGGGGCGGGCCTGCCGGGCAGCGGACTTCTATTCGGGCTTCTACATCTCGCCCGACAAGGATGGGGTGCTGTGCGCCGGGCGGGACATGCTGCATGCTCGCAATGGCTCTGCCTGCGAGATCGAGCGCTTCTCGCGCCTCACGCCCCAGGTCGTGCACGCCGAGCCTGACGACGAGCCAAAGCGCGCGCGGTCTGACCGATAACTCCTGATAAGCGGGGCGGAATTTCGCGTTCCGCGTTCGAGGCCAGAAACCATATCGCCGCCGCAGCATTATCATGACGGGGAGCCTCAAGGCTCGCGGACGTCGCGTCAATCGCGACAGGGGAGCCGTCGTTGCGACTAAGATTACTGAAGGCAGGCTTGAAGCCAAGCGCGCAGAACTTTGGAAAAGCCTGGCGTGGAAGCTTGCTGGCGAGTGCCGGGATGCTGTGCCTTCTCGCGCATCCCGCTCAGGCGCAGCCCCCCTCGACCGATCAGGCGCAGCCGACCCGGAATTCAGACGCGGCCCCAGTCGAGCCGATCATTTCAGACGAAGAGTTCGACGCCAGCATTCCACCGATCGACGAAAGCGCGCCCCTTGGCAGTGTCCAGGCATGGGAAGCCGAGGCAGACCGGCGCGCGGCCAGCACCGGGCGCGATGCCAGCGTGAGCGCCGAGCCGACCCCCACCGAACAATCGGCGGCGGATGAGGGCCTGCCCGCTCCGCCAGAACTGGATGAGGAGCTCGACCGGCCCCTCACCCCGCTCTACGCCTTCGACGTCGAAACCTTCGATGAGAGCCAGTATACCGAGGCTGACGAAGGCCCCGCCCCTTCGCTGCGCTACAGCTACAAGATCGAGGGTCTCTCCGCGCTGGACGGGGCCGGCCCGGTGCTGCCCGTCGATGGCGGAGACATTGTCAGCCAGTTCAAGTCGCTTTCCGCGCTCGAGGATGGCGATGGCAAGGCGGACAATGGCGCCATGATCAATGCCCGGCTGGAGGAAGACCAGAAATTGCTGGTCGATATCCTCTCCTCGCAGGGCTTTTTCGATGCCACGGTGCGGGGTTCGCTGGAGCTTCCCGAGCAGGACAGCAAGGGGCCGATCACGGTCATCCTGCAGGCCACGCCCGGCCCGCGCTATCATCTGGGCGAGATCCGGTTCGATGCACCGCCGGTGCAGCCGGAGGATCTCATCACCCGCGCCTTCCGGCCCCGCACTGGCGACCCCATCGTGGCGGAGCGCATTCTCGGCGCGGAGGCCAATATCGCAGTCACCCTGCCGGAGAACGGCTATCCGTTCGTGAATGTCGGCCAGCGTGATATCGTGCTCGATCCGGAAACGGAGGCTGGCGACTACACGCTGCCGATCACCCCCGGCCCCCGCAGCAGCTTCGGCGACATCGTGGTCGAGGGCGAGAAGCCGGTGTTCGAGCCGGACCATATCCAGAAGATCGCCCGCTTCCGCAAAGGCGAGCTGTATGACAGCCGCAAGATCGATGATTTGCGACAGGCGCTGATCGCCACCGGCCTGCTCTCCGTGGGATCCGTGACGCCCCGCCCGAGCGCCGAGCCTGCGGGCGACGGCACCGACTATGCGACCCTCATCGTCAATCAGGAGGCCGGCCCCGCCCGCACCCTCGCCGCCCAAGCCGGATATGGCACGGGCCAGGGCGTCAAGGTCGAGGGGAGCTGGACGCACCGGAACATGTTTCCACCCGAGGGCGCGCTCATTGTTCAGGGCACGGCCGGCACATTGGAGCAAGGCCTCGGCGTCTCCTTCCGTCGCTCGAATGCCGGCAAGCGGGACCGCAGCGTGGAACTGGGCATCGATGCGCGCCACAGCAATTTCGACGCGTTCGAGGCGTTCACGGGCCGTCTTTATGGCCGCATCGCCTACGAAAGCACGCCCATCTGGCAGAAGCGGCTGACCTATAATTTCGGCTTCGAGCTGCTCGGCTCCAACGAGCAGGATTATAATTTCGACGCCGGTGAGCTGCGGCGGCGGACCTATTATGTCGCGGCGCTGCCGGGTCAGGTGACGTTCGACACATCCAACTCCCTGCTCGACCCGACCCGTGGCTTCCGGATCTCGGCCTGGCTCTCCCCAGAGGCATCGCTGGGCAGCGGCGCACAGACCTACGCCCGCGCGCTGCTGGAAGGCACGGGCTACTACCCCATCTCGGACGGGTTCGTGCTGGCCGGCCGTGCGCGCGTCGGCATGATCGGCGGCGCGGCGCGTGAGCAGATCGCACCCTCGCGGCGCTTCTACGGCGGTGGCGGCGGATCGGTGCGCGGCTTTGGCTATCAGGAACTCGGCCCCAAGGATCCCGATGCCCGGCCGATCGGCGGCCGCAGCCTCGTCGAGGCCGCGGCGGAAGTGCGCTATCGCTTCGGCGATTATGGCATCGTCGGCTTCATCGATGGCGGGCAGGTCTATACCAGCCAGGTGCCACGCTTTGACGATTGGCGCTTCGGCGTCGGCATAGGCGGGCGCTTCTACACCAATTTCGGCCCGATGCGGCTCGATGTCGCCACACCGATCAACCGCCAGCCGGGAGAATCCCGTATCTCCGTCTACGTCTCCATCGGGCAGGCTTTCTGATGGCTGATCCGACCCCGCCCCCCGCGCCGATCGCCCCGGATATGCCGGAAGAGACGACTGCCGAAACCGTGATCGTCCGCCGCCGGAATTGGCCGCGCCGCGTGCTGATCGGCATCGGCGCGCTGCTCGCCTTGCTGCTGGCCGTCATCATTGGCGGCTATGCCTGGCTGAACAGTGACAGTGGGCGGGGGTTCGTCACCCGGCAGATCACCGGGCTCAAATTCGAGAACGGCATGTCGATCGGCATTGGGCGGATCGATGGCTCGATCTTCGGCGCCATGCGTCTGCGCAACGTAGAGGTGCGGGATACAAAGGGCGTATTCCTGAGCGCGCCGCTCATCGAGATGGACTGGCGGCCGCTCGCCTATGCGCGCAGCCATGTCGACATCCGCTCCCTGTTGATCCCCGCCGCCCGGCTGCATCGCTCGCCGGAATTCAAGCCGACGCCATCCAGCGATGGGCCGCTGCTGCCCGATCTCGACATTGACGTGAACCGGCTCGACATTGGCCGCCTGCAGATCGACACCCCGGTGACCGGCCGCAAGCACCTGCTCGGCCTCGCCGGTACCGTCCACATTGCGGACCGCCGCGCGCGGATCAAGGCGGACGGGCGCGCCATTGTGGCGCCGGGCGTTGCGGGTGGTGACAGGCTGGCGCTGCTGCTCGACGCGGTACCGGAATCCAACCGCCTGGCGGTCGATCTGCGCGTGACCGCCCCGGCGCAGGGCTTGCTGGCGAGCTACACCGGCATCGCCGAGCCGACAGCCATCGCGCTGGCGGGCAAGGGTGACTGGCAGAGCTGGAGTGGCAAGCTGACGGGCCGCATGGGCAGCGAAAGCCTTGCCAATGTCGCGATCACGGGCCGCGACGGCACCTTCACGGTGCGTGGCCCCTTGCGGCCCGGCCTTTTCCTCACCGGCCCGGCTCGCGCCATGCTCGAGCCGGTGACGCAAATCGACATGACCGCTGCCCTCGCAGACCGCCGCGCCCGGATTCGTGGCGGCCTGGCCAGCGACAACTTCACCTTCGGCGCCCAAGGCCTCATCGATCTGGGTGCCAGCCGCATGGAGAATCTCGATCTCGCCTTCCGGCTCACCAAGCCCAGCGTGATCGCGGAGAATCTGCGCGGCGCGGATATCGCGATGAACGCCACGCTCAACGGCGCCTTCGTCGCGCCGACGATCCGCTATGGCGTGAACGCCCGCCAGATTGGCTTTGGCGCCACGCTGATCGAAGGCCTCGCCGTCTCGGGCAGCGCGACGCTGGACAAGGACCGCTGGATGATCCCCGTCGAGGGACGGGCCCGGCGGATCAGCGGCGTCAATGCCAGCATCGAGCCGCTGCTCACGAATGTGCGTCTGGACGGCGACCTGGCTTATGCCAATGGCCGCATCCTCTCGGACAATATGCGGCTGCGGTCTGACCGGATCGACGCCACCGCCGTGATCGTGGCCGACCTCAACACCGCGCTCTACACTGGCGCCCTCAATGGCCGGGTGAATGGCTATCAGGTCGAGAGCGTCGGCATCTTCAATCTGCAAACCGACATGGACCTCAAGACCGGCCAGAACGGCTCTTTCCGCCTTGGCGGCCGCGTCACCGCGCGCTCGACACGCCTGCTGAACGACGGGTTGCAAAGCTTTCTTGGCGGCAATGCACTCATCGTCGCGGATGTCGGCTATGACAGCAATGGCGTGGCCAGTGTCGAGCGGCTGAACGTCTCGGCGCCACAATTCCGCATGACCGGCGCGCGCGGTCGCTACGGCGCTGATGGCAGCGTGCGCTTCTCCGGGCGCGGAAGCTCGGATCAATATGGCCCGCTGGGCGTCGAGGTGACCGGCACGGTCAATCGGCCGCTGGTCCGGCTGGCAGCCGAGCGACCGGGCCTTGGCATCGGCCTCGCCAATGTGACGGCGACCGTGCGGGGCGACAACGGCACCTATCTGGTGCAGGGCGAAGGCGCCTCCGACTACGGTCCGCTGGACCTCAATCTGGCTATAATGACTGCGCGCGGACCTTTGACCGTCGATGTGCGCCAAGGCACGAGCTTCGGCGGCGTCGGCCTCTCCGGGCGCATCTCGCAAAGCCGCGCCGGCCCGTTCGAGGGCACATTGCTGGCCGATGGGTCCGGCATCAATGGGCGGGTTGCGCTTTCCGCGCAGGGCCCCGTGCAGCGCGCGCTGGTAGATGCCACCGCGCGCAATGCCAGCCTGCCCGGCAAGGCCGGCCTTACGGTGGAGCAGGCGCTCATCAAGGCAGACATTCTGCTGACGGAGCAGCCGCAGATCGTTGCCGATGCGCAGCTTGCCGGCACGCGGATGGGCGATCTCACCATCGCGGTCGCGCGGGGCACGCTGAATTATCGCGACGGCGGCGGTCAGGCGAAACTGCTGGTCGAGGGCCGCACGCGCTATCCTTTCCGCCTGGCCGCCAACGCCCGCATGGCGCGGGACCTTTGGCAGCTCGCGCTGGACGGTCGCTTCAACGGCGTCGACGTCAAGACAAGCTCGCCGATGCGGATCGTGCCATCGAACGGACGCTATACGCTCGCCCCGACGCGGCTCACGGTCGGCGGCGGCGCCTTGCACCTTGCCGGCCATTATGGCGACAGCATGGCCGTGCAGGCGCGGATGCAGGATCTCAACCTCGCCATCGCCAACCCCTTCATGCCTGGCCTTGGCCTGGGCGGAAAGGCCACCGGCAGCCTCGATTTCACCCAGGCCAGCGAGACGGCCTTCCCCGCCGCCGACGCCCGCCTGACGATCGATGATTTCACCCGCACCAGCCTCGCGGCCGTCTCCGAACCGGTCGATATCCAGTTCGCCGGCCGGCTGATCCCGCAAGGTGGTGAGGCGAATGCGCTCATCCGCCGGCGCGGTGCCGCGATCGGTCGGATGAAGGTCAGCCTCCAGCCCCTCGGGCCGGGCGCCGGCAGCTGGTCGACCCGCCTGCTCGCCGCGCCTCTGTCCGGCGGCTTGCGCTACAACGGGCCGGCCGACGTGCTCTTCTCGCTGGCCGCGCTGCCGGACCAGAGCCTCAAGGGTCCAGTCGGGGTCGCCGCCGATTTCAGCGGACGGGTCCGGTCGCCGCAACTCACGGGTGTCGTGCGGGCCAGCAACCTCACCTATGAGAACACCAGCTACGGCACCCGCCTCACCAACATGGCCGTGCGCGGACGCTTCACCAACGACCGGCTGGAGGTCGAGAGCCTCACCGCCAATGCCGGCAATGGCACGGTCAGCGCCAGCGGATCGGTCTCGCTCAATTCCGATCAGGGCTTCCCGATCCAGCTCGGCATCGACATGAACAATGCGCAGCTGGCGCGTAGCGATGGCCTGCAGGCGCGGGCGACCGGCCAGATCCAGGTGGTCAACGGCCCCAACCAGCCGCCGACGATCACCGGCCGCCTCACCCTGCCCGAGACGCGCTATCGCATCGTCTTCCAGGGCAGCGCGGAAGTCCCGACGCTAACCGGCGTGCGGCGCAAGCCGACGCTCAAGCGCGAGCGCATCTCCGGCGCGCCCGAGCCAATGAAGACCATCCCCTCTGACTGGCGGCTGGACCTGCGGGTGCAGGCGGATAACCAGATCTATGTGAGCGGCATGGGCCTCGAGTCCGAATGGGCGGCGGATTTGCGCGTCGCCGGTACCAGCGCAGCGCCGCAGATCACCGGCGGCGTCAACCTCGTGCGCGGCACGCTGGGCTTTGCCGGACGCTCCTTCGAGCTTCAGCAAGGCCGGATCACCTTCAGCGGACCGGAGATGACCAACCCGCAGTTGCGCATCGTTGCGAGCGGCGAAGTCGAGGACGTGACGATCACCATCACGATCACCGGCAATGCTCAGGACCCGCAGATCGCGTTCACCTCCACGCCCAGCCTGCCGCAGGACGAGCTGATGGCGCGCATCCTGTTCGGCAATTCGGTGGGCGAGCTGAGCGCCATCCAGGCCGTGCAGCTGGCCGCTTCGCTCAACTCGCTGCGCGGCGGCTCGGGCGGCCTCAATCCGCTCGGCGTGCTGCAATCGGCCGGCGGCATTGACCGGCTGCGTCTGCTGGGTGCCGATGAGGAGACCGGCCGGGGCACTTCGCTCGCCGTGGGGCAGTACATCAGCAATGATGTCTATGTGGAGATCATCACCGATGCGCGCGGCCATACCGCCACGCAGCTGGAAATCAGCCTCTCGAAAGCGCTCTCGGTGCTGAGTTCGGTCAGCAACTTCGGGGGATCCGGTGTAAACCTGCGCTACCGGAAGGATTATTGATGCGCGCGGTGACGATCTTGTCGATGCTCGCAGCGCTCGGGCTGGCGGGGTGCAGCAAGGAGCCGAGCTTCGATGAGCGCTACGCTGCCGAATCCAACCGGATCGAGGGCATGGCAGCCAATATGCAGGCGCAGCTCGACGAGCAGCTCAATGCCTCTGCCGCGGCCGGCCGCCTCGCCCTCCCCATCGATGAAAATGATGTGGCCGACAACGCCACGGCCGAACCATGACCAGCCAGACCGACACCGACCAAGACAAGGAGGACCGCCCGATCTCTGCCCAGGAACTCGAAGTGCTTGCCGAAGAAATCCCCGGCGCTAAGGGCGATTCGCCGCTCTCTCTGCCGCCCAAAGCGTGGTGGGCGATCCTCAAGCGCATCTACGTGATGATTGGCTTCCATAATCTCAGCCTACTCGCTGCCGGGGTCGCTTTCTTCTCCTTCCTGGCTTTCGTGCCGCTGATCGCCTCGATCGTTCTGCTGTACGGCCTCATCGGCGATCCGCAGATCGTCGCGAGCAATGTCAATCTGCTGCGCGGCTTCGTGCCACCGGAGGTGCTCACCATCCTGGAAGAGCAGCTTCTCGCCATCGTGACGACCAGCAAGGCGGCGCAGGGCTTCGGCCTGCTGCTGGCCCTCGCCTTTTCGATCTATGGCGCCATGCGCTCGGCGACGGCGATGATCGCGGCCCTCAACATCATCTATGAAGAGCATGAGACGCGCAATTTCTTCCGCACCACCGGCGTGGCCGCCGGCATCACCGTCGGCATGGTCGCGGTGGGCGTGATCGGCACCTTGGCGATCTCGCTGTTCACTTATGCCGGGCGCGTGCTCTCCGATTACATCGGCAGCGGCTCGGCGTTGATCATCCAGTTGGCGACCTGGATTTTCGCGGGCGTGCTCATCAGCCTCACCTTCGCCGTGTTCTACCGCTATGCGCCAGACCGCAGAGCCGCGAAATGGCGCTGGCTGTCGGTGGGATCGGTGCTCTCCACCCTGCTGTGGGTGGGGATCACGCTGGGCTTTGGCTTCTACGTCGCCAATCTGACCAATTATAACGCGACATATGGCTCGCTTGCCGCCGTCGTCATCTTCCTCATGTGGCTGTTCCTCTCGGCTTATGCAGTGTTGATCGGCGCAGAGGTCAACAGCGAGATGGAGCGGCAGACGATGGTCGATTCCACCATCGGGCCGGATCGCCCGATCGGCCATCGCGGCGCGGTGATGGCAGACAATCTGGCGGTGAATGATGCCAGCCGCATATTGCTCGAAAAGAAGCGCCGGCGCGACGCCGATCGGGCCGCCAACAAGGCGCATTGAGCGAGGTTGCCGGGGACGCTGCCAATCTTTTCGGGAACGATCCGCTTCCCTCTCGTGTTCGCTCTATATCCGTAAGCAATGGGAGTAATGCCGTGACTGCAAGGATTTACGCCGTGGCCGCAATCGCCACGCTGGGTTTGGCAGCCTGTAGCAGCCCCGATCACACGCAGAACAACGCCGTGCCCGCCAATAATGATGCCGACAATGCCATGATGGGCAGTGCCACGGGCAACATGGCGGCTGGCGAAAGCGCCACCGCGACCCTGCAGACGGCGCAGGGCGCGCCGGCCGGCACCGCGACTATCCGCGCCATGGATGGCGGCTTGCAGATCATGCTCGCCCTGCAGGGCCTCCCCTCGGGGAGCAAGGGCGTCCATGTGCATATGACCGGCAAGTGCGATGCGCCCGACTTCACCACGGCGGGTGGCCACTGGAATCCTGCCAGCACCAAGCATGGGCTGGAGAACCCGCAGGGTCAGCATGCCGGCGACATGCCGAACATCGACATTGGCGAGGATGGCCGGGGTACGCTCGAATACACGCTCAAGGGCGCCACGATGGCCGGCTTGATGGATACCGATGGCTCGGCCATCGTCGTGCATGAAGGCACGGACGACCAGCGCACCGATCCGTCTGGCGATAGCGGCGGGCGCATTGCCTGCGGCGTCTTCCAAGCGGGCGCCTGACCGCGGGCTTTGGCTGAATTTTCTTGAAGCCGGGGCTGATCGCGAGATCAGTAACCGGCTTCGACAGCCAGCCGGATGGCATCCGCCCCGGTTCGGACGCCCAGCGCCTGAAACAGCGCGGCGCGGTGCATCTTCACGGTCCGCTCACTGAGCCCTAGGTCGAACGCGATCTGCTTGTTGAGCTTGCCGGCCGACATCAGCACCAGGATTCGTCTTTGCCGTTCGGTGAGGGCTGAGACGCGCGCAGTGGCCATGCCCTTGCGGCTGTCCGGCTCGGCGGATGCCACGGCCGCAACCTCGACCTGAGACCCCAGAAAATACTCAAGCCCGCCATCGCTATCGAACATCGGCGCGATCATCACCGCATTGCGGAACGGCGAACCATCCTTGCGATAATTGGTGATCTCCACAATGGCCGGCTTCTTCTGGCGAATGGCCGTGCGCAGCAATTCGCTCGATGCGGCTTCCGTTTCGGCCCCGTGCAGGAAGCGGCAATTCCGCCCGAGAATTTCCGCGCGGCTATAGCCGGTAAGACGCAGAAACGCCTCATTGCAGGCGATGATGGGATTATCGGGCAGCCGGGGATTGCTGATCACCGCTGCGGTCGAACTGGCATCGATGATGTCGCTTATCGCCATGCCGGCAGCGATATCAAAAGCCGTACGCACCGCCAAGGTCTGGCGGGAGAATGGCAGTGTCCGAGCGCGTTTTCTTGCGCGGCTCCTGGCAGCCATGGCTCTCCGGCCCAGTCGCCTTATCTCCCCTCCTCTTCAGAAGAGGAGCCAAGCTGTGAGCCTTCCTCAGCCCTCCGGCCGGGCGTGCCGATCCAGAAAGGCCACGAAAAGCCCCAGCCACTGGCGGACCGGCAGTTGCGGCCAGCCCAGCCCGAAGCCGTGACCGCCTTCCTCGAAGAAATGCGCCTCCACCGGCCGCCCCGCGACACGGAGCGCCTGCAGCATCTCCAGACTGTTTGAGGGCGGCACCGCCGGATCGTCGAGTGCGTGCATCAGGAAGGTGGGCGGCGTCTGCGGCCCGACATGGGCGGCCGGCGAGCGCCGGGCGACCAGTGCGGGATCGGGCTTCTCGCCCAGCAGATATTTGCGCGAATCCGCGTGGGTATCCGGCATGCGCATGCTGATGACCGGATAGATCAGGCCGGCAGTGCGCGGCCTCGCGTCGAGCCGGTCGATGGCCTCGCGCGGGGCGTAAACCGGCTGCGCGAAATCGGTGATCAGGGTCGCCGCCAGATGCCCGCCGGCCGAGAAGCCGAGCACCGACACCTGATCAGGATCGATGCCGTAGGTTCCGACCATCGACTTGATGAGGCGCATGGCGCGTTGCGCATCCTGCAGCGGCACGTCGGACCGGTTGGTCCAGCCCTCCCCCGGCAGCCGGTGGACGAGGACGAAGACCGTATAGCCCTGCGCTGCAAGCGCCTCCCCGACCTCCGCCCCTTCATTGTCGATGGAAATGAAGATGTAGGCACCGCCAGGAATGACCAGCACCGCGCGGCCATTGGACTTGGCCGGACGGAAGACGCGCAGATAGGGCTTGTCGACATTGTGCATGAAAACCGGCGGCGCCTTGTCCATCGGCAGAGGACGTGCAGAAAAGCCGTTCTCGGGCGGCGCGCCCGTCCACAGGTCGATGATCGGCGCGGCAGTCCAGGAAGGCGGAATGACGCGAGGCGGCATCCCAGCCGGCGGCTGGGCAGCGGCCATCGGCACGCTTGCTGCACCGGCCACGACTGCCGCAATGCCCGCTGCCGCCAGAAAGCCTCTGCGATCCAGTGCGCCGTCTTCCTTTGCCATCAGTCCTGTCCCATCATCGTCGCCGGCTGAGCGGGCTTATGTTCACATCGCCGCAGACACTAGCGGTAATCGATTGCATTGCAAGCCGTCCGGCCAGTGGCGGCCGCCCCCTCAATCTGCCGATATTGAGCCAATCGACATTGCGAAAGCAATCGATTACAGCCATGCCCTCATCCGCCGCGCCTTGCTGCGGAATGATAATCTGCAGGCAGCCTGGTTCGACCGACGCTGCGATGGAACAATAAGGCCGAGAGGATCGCGAAGTGACGGAACGCCCCCACATCCAGCCGAGCAACGCATCGGCCCTGCTGAAATGGCTGGTCTTCCTGATGTTCGCGATGTTCGCGATGACCACCGATTCGGTCGGTACAGTGATTCCGCAGATCATCCGCGAGTTCAATCTGGGCATGACGGCGGCGGGATCGTTCCAATATGCGACGATGTCCGGCATCGCCATTTCGGCCATTTCGCTCGGCTTTCTGGCAGACCGCATCGGACGCAAGGCGACGATCCTCATCGGCCTCACCCTCTTTGGCCTCAGTTCTGTCGCCTTCGCAGCCGGGCATGATTTCCTGTTCTTTGTCGCCTTGCTGTTCATCTCGGGCATCGGCATCGGCATCTTCAAGGCCGGCGCGCTCGCGCTGATCGGGGACATCTCCCGCTCGACGCGCGAGCATTCGACGATCATGAATCTGGTCGAAGGCTTCTTCGGCGCCGGCGCGATTATCGGCCCGGCCGTCGTCGCTTGGTCGCTGCAGGAAGGGCTGAGCTGGAAGTGGGTCTACTTCCTCGCCGCCGGCATCTGCGCCCTGCTCGTGCTGGGCGCATTCGGCGCGCGCTTCCCGACCCCGGTGCGGGCCGATGAAAAACCTGCCGATCCGCGCGACGCTGCCCGGATGATGACCGATCCCACCGCCATGTTCTTCGCCACCGCTCTGATGCTGTATGTCGGCGCGGAAGCCGCGATCTACGTGTGGACGCCGACATTCCTCGCCAGTTACGAGGGCTCGAACGCGTGGCTCGCGGTCTATGCCGTCTCGATCTTCTTCGTGCTTCGCGCTGCCGGTCGCTTCCTCGGCGTGTGGCTGCTCGCCCGTTACGATTGGACCGCCGTGCTCGCCGTGTGCACCGTCGCAATGACGATCCTGTTCTGGATCGCCGTGCTGGGGGATAGGGACGTCGCCATCTACGCCCTGCCCGCCACCGGCCTGTTCATGTCCGTGCTCTATCCCACGATCAACTCGACGGGCATCAGCTGCTTCGAGAAAGCGCGGCACGGCTCGGTTGCAGGGCTGCTGCTGTTCTTCACCTGCCTCAGCGCCGTTATCGCCCCGCTCGCGATGGCGCTGATCGGCGACGGGCTGGGTGACGCGCGCTACAGCATCGCGCTTGGCGCGCTGATGGCGACCGGCCTTGCCATCCAGTGCATCTGGAACTGGCGCAAGCAGCCGTTCGCGAGCCGCTTGGCAGAGCGCAACAGCGCCGATTACCGCAAGGAAGTCATCATCGGCGACACCGGCCCGACCGCCTGACGGGCGCTCCAGGCGCGGACGCTGCGGCCCGCGCCGGAAAAATGCTTTGGCAAAACCCGCCTGCGCCCTAGAGATGCCATTTGTTTGGCCTTTGGATGCGAGAGGACACAGGAGCGTTGAAACCCAAGCAGGTTCGGACAATTTACGATTTGGCAGAGCTCGCCGGTGTCTCCGCCGCGACCGTCTCCCGCGCGCTGGCCGGCAAGGCCGTGGTCAATTCCGAGACTGCTGAGCGCATCCGCAAGCTGGCGCAACAACATGGTTTTCAGCCGAGCCCGCTGGCCCGCAACCTGCGCACGCGCAAGACCGGGGCGATCGGCGTGGTCATCCCGCTTGGCCATGAGCGCGCCCAGCATATCTCCGACCCCTTCTTCATGACGATCATCGGCTTCCTGGCCGATGAACTCACCGAGCGCGGCTTTGACCTCATGCTCTCGCGGGTCATTCCGGACCGGGACGACTGGCTGGAGGGCATCATCAAGACCGCGCGGGTGGATGGCCTCATCATCATCGGCCAGTCTGACCAGTCCGCGGTGCTCAACTCCGCCGCCGGCCATTATCTGCCGATGGTGGCCTGGGGCGCCTTCACCCAAGGGCAGAGCCATTGCTCGGTCGGCACCGACAATTTCCTCGGCGGCCAGATGGCAATGCGCCACCTGATCGAGCGCGGTTGCAAGCGCGTGGCGTTCCTCGGCAATCCCCGCGCCATCGAGATCGCCCAGCGCCTGCAGGGCGCACGCGCGGTGCAGCAAGATCACGCGGCGGACGTGATGCTGACCGAAGTGCCGACCCACCTCGCGCCGGAACTCAGCGCGCCGGACATCAACGCCTATCTCGATCAGGTGGATCAATTGCCCGACGGCATTTTTGCGGCCTCGGACATGATTGCCCTCGCCGCCGTTCAGACCGTCATCAGCCGGGGCATGTCGATCCCCGACGATGTGCGAATCGTCGGCTTCGATGACCTCCCGATTGCGCAAAGCATCGTGCCGCCGCTGACCACGATCCATCAGGATATTGCCAGCGGCGCCACGCAGATGGTCGATTGCCTGCTCAAGCGGATCGAGGGCCGGCAGACCGGTTCGATCATTCTCAACCCCGCTCTGGTGGTGCGCGGCTCCACCTGACGGACCGATTTTCCGCTGCTACAGCCCTGTTCCAAAATGGTTGTAATCGATTGCCAATGGCGTATTGGTTGCGAGGACTTGAGGAACGGGGACAATGATCGAAATTCAGGCGCAATCGCGCGCATATTTGCAGCATGGCGCGAGGAGCCCATGGCCTTGCAACACAGTTGCGAACGCCTCCTTTCCGGACATCGCCTGCCCCGGCCTCCTGCGCACTCGCGCCCTCTTCTTTCTCTGACCTAACTGGCTCTCCATGAACGATATCAGCACGACCCGCTGGACGGTCGAACAGCTTAATCACCTCAAACTGATCCCATCCTGCGTCGCGCCGCTCATCGGCGAGGCTGATGTGGAACGGATCAGTGAGGATGTGTGCGTGTGGGACGCCTGGCCCATCTTGCAGCGCGACGGTTCGCCGGCCCCCGCCGATCTGTGGATGGCGCTCGCCTCGCCCTGGTTTGCCGACCCTGATGAGCGTCACGGCCACGCCCGCATCCATTTGTTCGAGCGAAGGGGTGAGGATTGGCGGCATTATGGCCCGGTGATGCCGGACGGCTTCTCGCCCGGCAGCCGGGAATGGTCCGGCTCGGCCTATGTGGAGAGTGACGGCCGCCGGTTGACGCTCTATTTCACTGCCGCCGGCTTTCGCGGCGAGAGCGAACTCAGCTTCGAGCAACGCCTGTTCGAGGTCGAGGCCGATCTGGTTAGCCAGGATGGCGGCTGGTCCGTCGAGAATTGCCGCAATCTGCTCGAATCCTTCCCGCGCGACCCGCGCTTTTATGCCGATCCGCTGTCGGCCGGTGGCGGCCTCGGCACCATCAAGGCCTTTCGCGATCCCGGCTATCTGCTCGATCCGGCGAGCGGCGAGCATTGGCTGCTGTTCACCGGCTCGCTGGCCACCTCGCAATCTGCCTATAATGGCGTTATCGGCGCGGCGCGGGCCAAGCCCGACGCCCTCGGCCAGTGGGAGGTGACCGCGCCGATCATCAGCGCCGATGGCCTCAACAATGAGCTGGAGCGCCCGCACATCGTGCTGGCCAATGGACTCTATTACCTGTTCTGGTCCACACAGACCCATGTGTTCAACCCGGAAGCCCCCCGCGCGCCGACCGGCCTGTACGGCATGGTGTCCGGGCAGATCACGCACGGGTGGAAACCCTTGAACGGTTCCGGCCTCGTCATCGCCAACCCGCCGGAAGCGCCGCGTCAGGCTTATAGCTGGCTGGTGCTGCCCGATCTCTCCGTCACCGCCTTCGCGGACGATTGGGGCCGTGGCGAGGCTGCCGAGGGTGCTAAGCGCTTTGCCGGCACCTTCGCGCCGTTCCTTCGTCTCGCCTTGGATGGCGAGACGACGCGGATTATCGACTGAGCCATGTCCAGCACGCGCCTTGCCGGGGTCGAGCTGGGTGGGACGAAGACCTTCGTCCTGCTCGCTCAAGGTGATCGCATCGTCGAGCGGGTTCGCATTCCGACGACGCAGCCTGACGAGACGCTGGCCGCCGCCAACGCACAATTGCGCGCCTGGCACGCGGATGCGCCCATTGCCGCGATCGGCATCGCATCTTTCGGCCCCATCGCTCTGTCCCGCAAATCCGATAATTTCGGCCATATGCTGCCCACCCCCAAGCCCGGCTGGGCGGGCGCCGACATTGCCGGCGGGCTGACGCGCGGCCTCGATTGCCCGATGGCCATCGACACGGATGTCAACGGCGCGGCCCTGGCCGAGCATCGCTGGGGTGCCGGTCGCGATCTCGATTGCTTCTGGTATATCACCATCGGCACCGGGCTCGGCGGCGGCCTGCTCGTTGACGGCAAGCCGGTGCACGGCGCCATGCACCCGGAAATCGGCCACATCCATGTGCGGCGCGCGGCAAGCGACAGCTTTGCCGGGGCCTGCCCGTTCCATGGCGACTGCATCGAAGGACTGGTGAGCGGCCCCGCCCTCGCCGCCCGCTTCGGCACCAGCCCCGAGCACGTCGCCGATGACGATCCGCGCTGGGATTTCGTGGCGTCCGACCTGGCGCAACTCGCCGCCACGCTGTTCCTCACCACAGCGGCAGAGCGTATCCTGTTGGGTGGCACTGTGGCCACCAGCCGCGCTGCGCTCCTGCCCACCATGCGCGCCACGTTGCTGCGGGATCTGGGCGGCTATCTGCCCTTCCTCACGCAGGAGACGGTCGAGCAACGTCTGTGCCTCGCAGGCCTCGGCGACGAAGCCGGCCCAATCGGCGCGATCGCGCTCGCCATGGCCGCACTGCAGGGCTGAGCGTCCGACGGAGCGCTTGCGCCGCGCAATGACGCTGGCGCTGCGTTCGCCTGCCGCATTGGCGCTTCACATATGAACTGATCTGGAAAATATGGCTGGGGCGGGAGGATTCGAACCTCCGCATGGCGGTACCAAAAACCGCTGCCTTACCGCTTGGCTACGCCCCAGCATCGCGCGCTGCGAGCGGCCCATATACAGGGCCGGGCGCAAATGCCAAGCCGGAGAAACGGTGGTTTGGCGATCTCTTTCGGTGAGCATCCTCCCTTGCGCGCCCTGCTTGCGAAAGCCGCGAGCGGGGTGCGGAACGAAGTTCCATCGCCTGTGCACACGCCTTATAAAACGGCGCATGAGCAACGCCCCATCCAGTCCCGCAGCTTCCCCCCTGTTCCTGCGCGAGGAGGAGATTCGTCGCGGGATCGAACTGCTGCAATTTGGTCATATGGCGTTCGCACGGGCCATGGACCCAATTCTGGATGAGCATCGGCTCGGCCGCGCGCATCAACGGGCGCTCTACTTCATCGCGCGGCGGCCCAATCTCAGCGTGTCGGCGCTCATCGCGCTGCTTGGCGTGACCAAGCAGTCGCTGGGGCGCGTGCTCGATGAGCTGATCGAGCGCGAGTTGCTCGCGGTCCACAAGGGCGACCGCGACCGCCGGCAGAAGCTGCTGAGGCTGACGCCTGCCGGGCAGGCCATCGAGCAGGCGTTGTTCGATGCCGTGCGTGAGCGGTTCGCGGCGGCCTATTCGGCAGCGGGGCAATCGTCCGTCACCGGCTTCTGGCGGGTGCTGGAGAGCCTGCTGGATCCGGAAACCCAGCGACTGGTCGCCGCCCTGCAAATCGCGCGCTGACGGTTCAGCTGGCCTTGGTAGACAAGGCAGCGAGAACTGCACCCCGGTCCCGCGCAGCCTTCAGCGTCTCCATGACGAGCGGGGCGAGGCCGTCGGACCGATCCAGCACGTCCAGCCCTTCGCGGGTCATGCCGCCCTTGCTGGCGACTGCATCCGCCAGATCGGCAGGCGGGCGATCCGCCGCCGCTGCGCTCAACGCGGCGCCTTCCACGGTCTTGAGCGCCATGCGCGCGGCCGCATCGGGCGCGAGGCCGAGTTCGGCGCCAGCCGTGGCCAACGCATCGATGAAGCGATAGACGAAGGCCGGGCCGCAGCCTGCGAGCGCTGTCGCGGCATCGAAAAGTTGCTCATCGTCCAGCCATTCGACCAGACCGAGGCGACTGCACATGGCATCGATCAGATCGCGCGCTCGTCCGTCAGCCGCATCTTCCACCTTGAGAATGCTGACACCCTTGCCGACCCGGACGGGCAGATTGGGCATGCACCGGACAATCGACTGGACGGCCGGGAAAGCATCCCGAATGCGGGCGATCGGTACGCCCGCGAGGATCGAAAGCAGTGTCGTCTCAGGCCCAAGAAGCGGTGCCGTTGCCCCGGCGACGTCCGCCAGTTGCTGCGGCTTGCAGCCGAGCATCACCAGCGTGTCACCCTCTACTGGCCCTTCGAGCGCTGTCAGCACTCGCACGCCCGGCGCGACCGCCTTGCCGCTGGGGCGCACCACCGTCACCCGCTCGGCGGGCAGGCCCTCGTCGAGCCAGCGCAGCAGCATGGCTCCGGCCATGTTGCCGCAACCCAGCAGAAGAAGATGCGAAGGCCACATCGGGCCAGCCTCAGGCTTCGCCATGCGTCTCAATCAGGCTGGCGGCCATGGCTTCAGCGGGATTCTTGCCACCCCACAGGACGAACTGGAAGACGGGGTAGAAGCGCTCGCATTCGTCGATTGCGCTTTCCACCAGCAACTGCGCCTGATCGAGCGTCAGCGATCCGCTGGGGCCGAGCAAGGCGCCATGACGGAACAGCAGCGTGCTACTCGCCGACCACAGCTCGAAGTGGCCGAGCCAAAGCTGCTCGTTGATGAGCGCGATGGTTTCGCAGATCGCAAGGCGCTTGTCATCGGCGACGCGAATGTCCGGCAGCACGAGAAGCTGCAGCACCATGTCATCGTCACGCCAGATCGCCCGGACTTCGTATTCGGTCCAGCTGCCGCGATGCCGCGCGACCAGCTCGTCCTCGCCGACATGCTCGAAGGGCCAGTCATGCGCCTCGAAATAGGCCGCCAGCATGTCGATCGGCTCGGCTTCCTGCTCGCCGCCTGTAAATTCATCCCGGTCGATCATACTCAAAAACCGTCAGTCCACTTCCTGTAACGGCCAGCGCCGTCCTGCCCCTGCTGGACAGCCCTTCGTAGCACGACACGGCGCAAGCGGAAAGGCAGGCGGCAGCGAAGCCGCGCCCAACCTGTCCGGAATGCGATATGTTGCTGTGAATAAGTTGTGGATAAATGCGGGATAGCTGGTCGAAAACTCAGCTTGCGGCCTTGTCCGACGGCTTGCCGGCCTTCGGCGCACCGCCCTCCAGCGCAGCCAGCCGCGCCTCGAGCGCTTCGACCTGCTCGCGCGCCTGCGCCGCCATGGCCTTGACCGCCTCGAACTCCTCGCGGCTTACGAAATCGAGCCCGCCGATCCACTCGCGCGCGCGCTCCCGGGCATTGCTTTCAAACTCGCGCCCCACCCCGGCCACGGTGCCGGCGGCGCCGTTGATGATCTTGGACAGGTCGTCGAAAAAGCGGTTTTCACTTTGCATGGGTCTGATCCTTCGCCGCCGCTGATGGCGGCCATCGCCTAGATTTGGGTACGCACGGCGGCCGGAACAAGGGTTTCGGCATCCGGGTTCATCCGGTCGATATCGAAGGCGAGCCCGCTCGCAAAGCCCAACCAGCAAAGATAGGGCACCATCAGCCACGCCGCGACAGACCGAATCCGCCCGACGAGGATGGTGGTGATCGTCGCCAGCGCGAGAATGACGAGGATCAGATAGAAGGCCAACGTCGCCTGATGTGCGCCGAAGAACAAGGGTGACCAGACGAGGTTGATGCAGAGCTGGACGATGAAGAGCGTGATGGCGAGCCCCCGCCCCCTCGCGCCGCGCGCGTGCAGGATCATCGCAAGCGCCAGGGCCATGAGCAGATAGAGGGTTGGCCACACCGTGCCGAACACCCAACCGGGCGGTACCAATGCCGGCTTGCTCAGCGCATCGAACCAGCGATTGTCATAACCGCTGTTGGACAGATAGCCCGACACAAAGCCGAGAAACTCGATGGCAGGGATGGTGACAAGCGCCCAGCGGAGGAAAGACATCCGCAACTGACTTCGCGATGCAATCTGGTTCACGCGCGCTCCCACTTCATGCCGAATCCCCACAGCGTTGACATGACTTTAACGATGGCGTTGCGCCGCGCCAGCCCTTCCCGCATGCCGATTGCACGGGAGAGGATCGCGCCTGCTTCATCCCGGCACGCGTGCGCCGGCAATCAGGAACTCCACATTGCCTTCCGGCCCAGTGATCGGGCTGGTGGTGAGGCCAGTGACCTGCCATCCCGGTTGTGCCGCCAGCCAGGCCTCCGCCTCCGCGCAGACGCGGGCGTGGACCTCCGGATCGCGCACCACGCCGCCCTTGCCGACCTCTTCGCGCCCCGCGTCGAACTGCGGCTTGATGAGCGCGACGAGCCGGGCGGCGGGTGCCGCGAACGTCAACGGGCGCTCCAGCACCTTGGCGAGGCTGATGAAGCTGGCATCGCAGACGATGATGTCGACCGGCTCAGGCACATGCGTGGCCGTCAGAATGCGCGCGCTGGTCTGCTCGTGAACGATGACGCGGGGGTCTTGCCGCAGCTTCCACGCAAGCTGGTTGGTGCCACTGTCGATCGCATAGACCCGCGTTGCGCCGTTGGTCAGCAGCACGTCCGTAAAGCCGCCAGTGGAACTGCCTACGTCCATCGCCACCAGTCCGGTCACATCGATGTTGAATGCGTCCAGCGCGTGCGCCAGCTTGAGGCCGCCACGCGAGACCCAGGGATGATCGCGCCCCTTGAGGACGATCTCCGCCTCCTCCGGCACCGCCTGCCCCGCCTTGTCCACAGGCTTGTCGCCGACCAGCACATTGCCGCTCATGATGAGCGCCTGCGCGCGGGTGCGGCTCTCGGCAAGGCCGCGCTCGACGAGCAATTGATCGAGGCGCTTCTTGGCCATGCTCAACGTTTCGCCAAAGCGGTGAGCGTGCCGGATGTCAGCACTTGCGGGAGAACCTGCGGCGTCGCAGCGCCGGGTGCATAGAAGAGGTACAGAGGTACGCCCGAGCGGCCATGCGCTTCGAGGAAGCGGCTGATCGCGGGATCAGCATTGGTCCAATCGCCGACCATAGGCGCAACCCCGCCCGCCTCGAAGGCCTCGCGCACCGCCTGCGTATCGATGGCATTGGCCTCATTGACCTTGCAGGTCAGGCACCAGTCGGCTGTGAAATAGAGGAAAACCGGCTTGTTCTGCGCCCGCAGCGCGGCCAGCCGGGCCTCGCTGAACGGCTCGCCCACCAGCCCTTCGCCCGCTACGGGACGATCCCCGCGCACCAGCGCAGGCGCGGCGATTGCAGCGCCGCTCAACAGTATGGCGACCAGCCCAGCCAAGGCCCAGTTGACGCCACCGCCGGCGCGCTGGCGACGCCCCAGCAGCAGCAGGGCCAGGATCACGCCGCCCGCCAGCAACACGCCCAGCACCACGCCACCGGCACCAAGCTGCCGCGAGAGCAGCCAGAGCAGCGCCAGCGCCGTCAGCCCCATCGGCACCGCCATGATTCGCCGAAAGCGCGTCATCCACGCGCCCGGGCGCGGCATCAGTCGGCGCAGTGCCGGAACCCAGGCAATGGCGATGAACGGCGAGGCCAGCCCGAGGCCGAGGCCTGCGAACACCGCCAGAGCCAGCGGCCAGGGCAGCACCAGCGCGGCGCCCATGGCCGCGCCCATGAACGGCCCGGTGCAGGGCGTCGCCACGAAGGCGGCCAGCGCGCCGGTCCAGAATGCGCCCACCTGCCCGCCTTGCCCGGCCCGCCCCTGCCCGACCGAAAGCGATGCGATCTCGAACCCGCCGAGAAGATTGAGCGTGATCGCCACCATCAGCATCAGCAGCACCGCGATCACGCGCGGGTCCTGCAACTGGAAGGCCCAGCCGACCTGCGTACCGCCGGCCCGGATCGACAGCATCAGCGCCCCGAGCGCGAGGCAGGTGACGAGAATGCCGGCGGTGTAAGCCAGCGCATCGCGCCTGGCCTGCCGCTCATCCCCGCCCGCCTTGGCCAGGCTGATCGCCTTGAGGCTGAGAATCGGGAAGACGCACGGCATGACATTGAGGATCAGTCCGCCCAGAAAGGCGCCGCCGAGGATCAGCAGGACCGCGCCAAGCCCGGTCTGCGCGGCTGGCTCGGCCGTTGTGGCGCCATCCGGCGCCACCGTCAGCCGCTCACCACCCTCGGGCACAGCACCGGGCGTGGCCCTGATCGCCAGCGCGACGCCCGGCGAAACTGCCAGCACGCCCTCGACCGTGCCGGGCACGGACGCGTCCTCGGCCAGCCCCACCTCCATCACCAGCCAGTCACTTGCCCGACGTACGGTCTGCGGTTGCGCGTAGCGCACGACATCCGGCGTGGTCGCAAAGAACCATGGCGCGCCCAACGGCGCCGCCTGCGGATAGGGCACCGCGATGCTCAGCGTCCCGCCGGCTATCGCATAGCGGGCGGGCTGATCGAGCGGACGGGGGAGAGCCGCGCGAAATCCATCGAAGATCTTGCGGGAGGCTGCCGTCGTAGCACCATCGCCAATGGTCAGCGTGGTCGCGATCTCGCCCTGCTCCGGCACGCAAATCGCATCCGTGCAGGCGAGCCAGCGCGCCGTGCCGCGCACCGGCAAGACGGTGCCAGCCGACAGGCCCGCGGGCACCACAAGATCGACCAGCACCGCATAGTCATGCTCGTAGACATGGTTCATCAGCCCGGCGATCAGCAGCCGGTCCGGCACGGGATAGCGGAAATCGCCTATCTTGAGGCCACTGCCCGCCGGCAAATCCCAGGCGACCTGCATCCCCTGCCCGGCATCGCCCGGATTGCCCCAATAGCCATGCCAGCCGGCTTTGGGTTTCATCACGATAGCGAGCGTGACGGTGCTCCCGGCCGCCGGGCGGTCCGTCTCGGCGATAAGGCTCGCGGTGATATTCGGTGCCCCGCGCTGCCCGAACGCACCGCCATCGGCTGGGGCCGCAGATTGCGCAAAAGCGGCTGGGCCAACCAGCAATGCTGCCAGAAGAACCCATAGCGTCATCAAAACGCCATTGAGCCGGCGCACAGGAAAAGCCATGAAACGGATCATTGGCCGTTCTGTAAGCGCGCGCCGCCCCGACCCCAAGGAGAATCTATGCGTTTCCCTGCTTGCCTGTGCCTTGCCGCAACGCTGGCCCTGAGTGGCCCGGCGCTGGCCCAGCCCGCGCAGACTCCAGCCGCGCCCGCTGCGCCCGCAGCTGAGGCGCCGCAGAGCCCGCCCAAGCTGCTGGTGGTCATCTCCGTCGATCAGTTTTCCACGGACCTGTTCGGCGCCTATCGCAGCGCCTTCACCGGCGGCCTGGCCCGCTTGCAGCAGGGCATTGTCTTCCCCAATGGCTATCAGGGGCACGCCGCCACGGAGACGTGCCCCGGTCATTCGACGATCCTGACCGGCAGCCGCCCCGCGCGCACCGGCATCATCGGCAATGACTGGATCGACCAGAAGATCGCCCGTGCCGACAAGACCGTCTACTGCGCCGAAGACCCCGACGTACCGGGCACGAGCTCGCGGGATTATGCGCCGTCCGTTAAGATGCTCCGCGTGCCAACGCTCGGGGGCTATATGAAGGCGCAGAATCCGGCGGCCAAGGTGGTGTCCGTCTCCGGCAAGGATCGCTCGGCGATCATGATGGGCGGGCCGGTGGTCGATCAGATCTGGTGGTGGGGCGGCAATGGCTTCACCAGCTATCGGGGGACGCCGCTCACCCCTTTGATCGAGCAGGTGAATGCCGGCGTGCGCAAGACCTTCGACCAGCCCCGCCCGGCGATGGACGTCCCCGCATTCTGCAAGGCCAATGACCGCGCCGTCCGCCTGACGGACACGCTCAGCGTCGGTGACGGACATTTCGCCCGCGCCGGCGGCGATGCCCGCGCCTTCCGCACCTCGCCCGAGGCCGATGCCGCCGTGCTGGCGCTCGCCGTCAAGCAATTGGAGGCGCAGCAGCTCGGGCGCGGCGACACCACCGACCTGCTGATCGTCGGCCTCTCGGCCACCGACTATATCGGCCATAGCTACGGCAATCGCGGCGCGGAAATGTGCATCCAGATGTTTGCGCTGGACGATGCCCTCGCCAGCTTCCTGGATCGGCTGGACGCGACCGGCCTCGATTATATGGTGATGCTCACCGCCGACCATGGCGGGCCGGACATTCCCGAGCGGCTGCGCGAACAGGCCGTTACCGACGCAGAGCGCGCGGACCCCGCCCTGTACCCGAGCGCGGTGAGTGCGGCGATCAGCGCGCGCACCGGCATCACCGTGCCGCAGGGTCCGTTGCTGCTCGGCACCAATCCCTTTGGCGACATCTATGTGAATGCCGCCCTGACCGCCGCCCAGCGTACGCGCGTCATTGCCGAGGCCAAGGCCTTCTACGCCGCTCACCGACAAGTCGAGGCCGTCTTCACCCGTAAGGATATCGAGGCCGCGCCGGCCCCCACCGGATCGCCGGAAAGCTGGTCACTCGCGACGATCGCCAAGGCCAGCTACGATCCGGAGCGCTCGGGCGATCTCGTCCTTCTGCTCAAGCCGAGGATCATGCCCATCGCCACGCCCGCGCCCGGCTATGTTTCGACGCACGGCAGCCCGTGGGGCTATGATCGCCGGGTGCCGATGCTGTTCTGGCGCAAGGGCCTGATGCACATGGAGCAGCCGCAAGCGGTGGAGACGGTGGATATCCTCCCGACCCTCGCGGCGCAGATCGGCGTCACCGTGCCGGCCGACCGGATCGATGGCCGCTGCCTCGATCTCGATCCCGGCCCGGCGACCCGTTGCCCCGCCCCGCAGGATCGCTAGACTGGCCTGAATCGGTCGCAACAAGCAGGACCGGATAAGGAGAGGCTACACGCATGTCAGGCAAGATCGTCATTACCGGTGCCTCAGGCCAATATGGCCGGGCCGCCACGGACCGGCTGATCGGGAAAGGGCTGGCAGACCAGCTCATCCTCATCAGCCGCTCGCCGGACAAACTGGCGGACCGCACCGCACAGGGCTGCGACGTACGCTATGGCGATTATGACAAGCCCGAAACGCTGGCCGCCGCCGTGCAGGGCGCGGAAAAAATGCTGCTCATCTCCGGCACGCGGGTCGGGGCCCGCGTCGTCCAGCACAAGGCGGCGATCGATGCGGCAGCGACCGCCGGCGTCCGCCACATTCTCTACACCAGCTTCATCGGCATCGATGACCCGAACAACCCGGCGGAAGTGCGCCACGACCATATCGAGACGGAACAGGCGATGCGCGCCTCCGGCATGGCCTGGACGGCGCTGCGCGACGCGCATTATGCCGACGCCATGATCCTGATGGCCGGGCCGAATGTGCTCGCCACAGGCAAATGGTTCAGCAATGCCGGCGAGGGGCGCGAAGCCATGGTTTGGCGCGACGATTGCGTGGACTGTGCCGTGGCCGCAATGACGACGCCCGGCCATGAGAACAAGATCTACAACATCACCGGGCCGGAACTGCAGAACTTTGGCGAGGTTGCCGCGCTCATCACGCAGATCACGGGCTGCCCGGTGGAGCACATTCCCGTCGACGACGCGCAGCAATATGCCATCTTCGACAGCATGGGGATTCCGCGGCGCCCGGTGGACGACCAATATGTGAGCGGCATTCCCTGGAACAGCGACGATATGGTGACCTTCGGCCGCGCGATCCGCGAAGGATATCTGGAATTGCGCACCGATGACGTGCAGGCGTTGACCGGCCGCCCGGCACGCTCCGTCCGCCAGATGATCGAGGAAAATCGCGCGATGCTGGTCGAGGCCGGCCGCGGCGCCACGGCGGCGCAACCGGCATGAACCGCGCCGATTACGAGCGGTATCTCGCGGCGTTCAACGCCAAGGATTATGATGCGGTCTGCGATTTTTACGCAGAGCCGATGGACATGCGCTTCTTCGGCGTCGCGCTGCAATCCCGCGAGGACATGAAGCGCTTCTACAGCTTTCTCCACGCCCATGTTCACGAGAGCGTGCGGGTGCTCAACTTCGCGTCGAGCGACACCCTGACGGCCGTCGACGCCATCGTGCGCATCGAGGCCTATCGCGACCTCGACCGGGCGACGCTCGATGCCAATGGCGCGGGCGGGTTGTTCCCGATCAAGGCCGGCGAGGTGCAGGAGATGCGGCAGTTCATCTTCTACACCCTGCGCGACGGGCTGATTGTGGACGTCGCCTGCGCGCTGGCGCCGCCGCCCGGCTGACCGGCGCGGCGAGCTGCTTTAGCGATAGGGCGACTGCGTGCGGCTCACATAGAGCGGCGAGCGCGCGACCGGGCCGCTGACGACCATCGCCTTCATGCCCTTGCGCACCTTGTCGGCATCGATGACATTGTTGAGAACCGCGCGGGTCTGGCCGCTCGGCAGTGGCTCGACCACAGAAAGACCGATACCAGCCTTGGCACAATAAGCCAGCACATCCGCCTCCGGGGCGGCGAGGATGACGACGCGGCTCATGCGGCGAGGCTCCCCTGCTGCGCGAACACCGCGCGCATGGCCGTGGCCGAGCGCAGACGGTAGGGATAGGGGTGCGCCTTAATGCGGGCGGACACAGAGCATGCGGCTTCCCGCGCGGCATGATGGCGCTGGCTGCAGCCGGCGAACTGGGCGTCGATCAGCGCGCGCTGCTGATCGTGCAAAAGGCGATTGAAATCTTCCATGAGCGTCTCCCGACACGGCAAGCGGGAGCACGACGGTCTCTCAGTTATCGCGACAGCTTGCGAGCAGGGTTCGCGCTAATCGCGCCGCCCTAGCAGCTAATATGTCATCTGTCGCACGCAATCGCCCCGGCAACAGCCCGGCGCACCGCGCACGGATCAGGTCAGCGCATAATAGCGCACCAGATTGCCGTCCGGCTTGCGCTCGCCCACGCCCACGAAGACATGGCGGGTCATCCAGTCATATTTGCCCTTGCTCGTCTCGAAGGTCGGCTGCGCGCGCAGATAATAATCCTCATGCGCGACCGGCTCGCCGCCCTCGAAGGCCCAGGCCCGCAGCCTGGCCATGGAGTCCGGCTTGCGCCCCCAGAGATAGCCCTTGTTCTGCATGTAGATGATCTCGCCATCGTCGGTTTCGAGCAGATAGCGGGCATCGAACACGGCGGTATCGTCATCGCGGAAATGGGCGTAATCGCCGCCGGAATTGGGCACGGCCCGCCCGCGCAGCCGCGGCCCCTCGAAATGCCCTTCATCCACGAGCACCGCCGAGCGGAAACCGCCATTGTGGACATTGGGAACGCCGAAGACCCGCGTGAACATGAGGCGGCACTCGAAGGCGAACTCAAGCACGGGCTGGTCGAGGGTCGAGAAGGACATGGGGGCTCCTTGGACGATCAAGCGGCGGGTGATCAGGCGGCGCGGGCGCCCACCTCTGGGCGGGCATCCCACGGGCTGGGCATATGATAGGGCACAGTGATGAAATTCGCTTCGATCTGGCAGATCATGCCGTGATCGATCTTGAACAACTCGGCGAGATAATAGCTATGCGGCCGGCGGATGTGCGAGCGGACCTGCGTGCCGTCGGTCAGCGTGTAATGATCCAGCCGCCCGCAATGATCGATGAAGCCATAAGCCAGCACCAGCCCCCGCTCCTCGTCCACCAGCGGAAAGCGGCGGCCGCGCAGGCGATCGTCATAGCGGTAATTGCCGGTGCGGAACTGCGCCTCGCACGGCAGGCCGGCGACAGGCACCAGCTTGGCGAACTCAGGGTTGTTGGTGGTCTGCACGCCGTTCTCGACCCGGTTGCAATCAGGGTGGAATTTGGTGCGGATCGTCCCGTCATTCAATTGCAAGGTCTCGAAATAACCATCTGACAAGGCGATCATTTCTGCGCGGGAGACGGGCGCCTCAACGGTGGCGTTGAGGATCGGCTTGTCGTCAAATCGCTGGTTCTCGAACACCGGCGAGCTGTCCACCTGCCGCACCACGATGGTCTCGGCCTCCGCTACCCGGCCCGCCTCGTCCAGCCCGAGGCGGACGGTGTATGCGCTCTCATCCAGCGGCTCCACCGCCGTACCGAAAAAGCCGACCTGTCGCGTCTGTTCGTCGGCAAACATCAGGCGATAGTCGCCGAGCCGCTCGATGGTGCCCCACAAGCCATCGTCCGGTTGGAGGCGGACATTGTTCTCGGTGATGAACGGATCGGGCGCCCAGTTCACGGCGCCGGGGTCTTTACGCCCCAGCGCCGCGAGATAGGCCTCCAGCGCATCATATAGCGCCGCGTGGCTCATCCCCTTTTGGCTCACGCCGCGTTGACCGGCGCGTCCATGTACATGGCCTTGATCTCCAGATAGGCCATCAGCCCGTCCACGCCGCCCTCCCGGCCGATGCCGGACTGCTTATAGCCACCGAAAGGCAGGCCCCAATCGACCTTCAACCCGTTCTGGCCGATGCCGCCGGTGCGGATGCGCCGGGCGACGTCGAAGGCGGCCTGCGCATCCTTGGTCAGCACTGAGCCCGAGAGGCCGTAATTGCTGTCATTGGCGACGGCGATGGCCTCCTCCTCATTATCCACCGGGATGATGCTGAGGACCGGGCCGAAGATTTCCTCCTGGGCGATCTTCGACTTGTTATCGACATTCTTGAACAGCGTTGGCTCGATGAAATAGCCCTGGTTGAGATGCTTGGGGCGGTTGCCACCGGTCACCAGATCGGCCGTCTTCTTGCCTTCCTCAATGTAGCTTTCCACGCGCTCGAGCTGGCGCTTCATCGCGAGCGGGCCGAGCTGCGTCGTCGGATCGTCCGAATAGCCGATCTTCACCTTCTGCATTTCCGCCGCAATGGCATCGGCAATCTCGTCCTGCCGGCCGCGTGGGACGATCAGCCGGCTGAGCATCGCGCAGACCTGCCCGGAGAGCAGGCTGATCGTCTGCGTCATCAGCTTGGCGGTCTCCTCGGCGGAGAAATCGTCGCGCACGATGGCAGCGGACTTACCGCCAAGCTCCAGCGTGCAGCGCGCGATCCGCTCGCCACACACGCTCGCGATGCGCTTGCCGGCCACGGTGGAGCCGGTGAAGCTCACCTTGTCCACGCCGGGATTGCAGACGAGGTGATCGCTCGCCTCGCGATGACCGCAGACGAGATTGACGACGCCCGCCGGCACGCCCGCCGCCTCGCACGCCTCGGCAATGATATAGGCCTCCAGCGGCGTCTCCGGCGAGGGCTTCATGACGACCGTGCAGCCCGTGATGAGCGCATTGGCGACCTTGGAGGCCATGATGCCATAAGGCCCGTTCCACGGCGCGATGGATGCGACCACGCCGACCGGCTCATAGACGAGATAGGCGGCGGCTGCGGCCTGCGTCTCGCGCTGCTGGACATACTGGAAGTTGGCACCCACCTCGCGGGTCTGGTCGAACTGCATGGTTGCGCCGGCGACCATGCCGGGCGCGAAGCTCGCGAGGCCACCCATCTGCGCGGTCCAGGCCTTGGCCAACTCGCTCGCGCGGCTCTGCAGATGCGCGGTGATCTTCTTCATGATCTCGTTGCGCTCAGCAACGCTCATGCGCGGCCACGGACCGTGGTCGAAGGCAGCGCGGGCGGCGGCAACGGCAGCGTCCATGTCCGCCTCATCGGCTTCCGCCACGGCGCCGACGACCTGCTCGGTGTTCGGCGAAACCAGCTCGATGAACCGCCCGCTATTGGGCGCGCGCCATTGCCCGTTGATCCAGACCTTGCCCGGCTCCTTCACGAACACGCCTTCGGGATTATGTCCTGCCACGCTCTCTCTCCTTCAATTCATAGCCCGGCGCCGCCGCCTTCTGGGGAGCGGACTGCCCGGATTCTGGCGACCTGCACGCCACCGGATTCGATGGCGCGGATGCTAAGGATTGCGGGCGTGGGTGCAAGGGGAAAGCGGTGGGACCGTTGTGATAATGTTGACTTTGTCTAACAGGAATCTTCGCCCGATGGCAACTCGGCGTCCCCGCCTGCAGTATTGGATTGTCAAACCCAGCGCGGACGAATTTCTGACGGCCGCTCGCGACTATCGTGGGCAGTCTTTTTGCGCATCGCTCGCAAATGCCAAGCACCCCAATGATTGCAAAATTCAACCATATTGACTCGCTCCTGTAACCGGCTCACACTCCGCGCCGATAACCGCCGCAGACTCAAGCAAGCACAGGCGGGAAAGACGAGAGAGGACGCCCATGATCACCGTCAATCAGCTTCATCCCCTGTTCTTCGGCGAGATCGTCGGGGCGGACCTCAAGGCCGAGCCGACCGAGGATCTGCGCCAAGCGGTGCAGGATGCGATGGACAAGCACATCGTCTGCGTTGTGCGGCAGGGACCGATCACGGATGAGGAGCATATCCGCTTCGCCCGGCTGTTCGGGCCGCTGGAATATCCCCCCAATTATGGCAAGCGCCCGGCGGGCCGGATCGCGCCGGAGCTGTTCTCGGCCGGCAATCTCGATCCTGATGGCAATATCAAGCCGCTGACCCCGGCCAATGCGAACATCGCCAAGGGCGCCGAGCGCTTTCATGCGGACAGCTCGTTCAACCCCCTGCCCTCCAAATGGTCGATGCTGCGCGGCGTTGAGTGTCCTCCTTCGGAGGTCGGCGGCGACACGCTGTTCCTCGATCTGCGCGCGGCCTATGACGATCTGCCGCAGGCGATGAAGGACAAGGTGGATGGCATGACCGGCATCCACGATTTCTGGCGCGGCCGCCAATATGCCGGGCTTGAGGTCACCGAGGAAATGAAGGCCGCGATGCCGATGCCACCGGTGCATCATCCGCTGGTGCGTGAGGCGCCGCTCGGGCGCAAGGCACTGTTCGTCGGCGGGCATTGCGTGGGCGTGGTCGGCATGAGCGACGATGAGGGCCACGCCTTCGTGGAAGAGCTGTACGCCCATGTGACCCAGCCCAAATATATCCACCGCCATCAGTGGACGGTCGGCGACATCGTGATCTGGGACAATCGCTATGCCCTGCACGCCGCGACGCCGCTGGAAACCGACCAGTATCGCCGCGACATGCGCCGCGCGACGCTCAATGAGAGCGGCGAGGAAGGCGACACCTACGAGTTCCGCCGGCGTCAGGCCGAGGCGGCGCACTGAGCGCCGGTCTGGACCTCAACCGCGCACTGACTGGCGTCATGCCTGGTAACAGCCGGCTTGGCGCCTCGGCGCGCGCCGGAGGTTCAGCGCGGCAGATAATCCTCCGCCATCGCCGCCTCGATGCCCGCATGACGGGCCTTCACCGAGCCGATGAAGGCCGGGTGGGTGATGACATAGAGCTTGCCGGTGAGGATCGCGTCCACGGTCATCTCCCCAACGGTCAGCGGGTCGAGCCAGAAACCCGGCGCCGTCGGCGGCAAGGCGCCGGGTGGCGGTGTCTCGTCCCGGTGGCGGAAGGGTGTATCCACCTGAAACTCCGCCGGGCGGTGCTGCTCGGTCTCCTCGATATTGGTGCGCACCGGGCCGGGGCACACCACCGTGGCGCCGATCGCGCCGCCTCCCATGCTGCTGCCCCCCATGCTGCTGCCCTTGGCATCCAGCTCCAGCTTGAGATGCTCGGTCATGGAAATGACCGCCGCCTTGGTTGGCGCATAGACGCCGCGCGTGGCGCGCGCCTGCATGATGGCGCCCTGCGAGGCGGTGTTGACGACATGCCCGCCCAGCCCATGCGCCTTGATGCGCGGCAGACCCGAAACGAGGCCGTTGACCACGCCCATCAGATTGACGCCGATGGCCCAGTCCCAATCCGCATAGGTCGCTTCATCGACCGGGCCCTGGATGCCGATGCCGGCATTGTTGACAAGAATCTGCAGCGGCCCGAGCGCGGCCTCGGCCTCGTCCAGCGCGGCGGCAAAGGCGTCCCGGTCGCGCACATCGAGTTGGAGCGCGCGGAAGCGATCCGCCCAGCCCTCGTCCGCCGCGACCTGCGCCGCCTGCGCCAGATGATCGGCGCGCACATCGCACACCGCGATCCTGGCGCCCTGCGCCGCCAGCGCGCGCGCCATGCCAAGGCCGATGCCGCTCGCACCGCCGCTGATGAAGGCCATCGTGCCTGCTACTGTCTTCATGCCTCTCCTCGCCTCGTGGCTACCACTCTTATTATGGGGATTTACAACCAATGACCGTGGACCTCTATCATGGCGAGCCGGCGTCCAACAGCCTGAAGGTCTTGCAGGCCATTCATGAGAAAGGCGTGCCCTTCACCAGCCATTACATCAACCTGATGAAGTTCGAGCAGCATGCGCCGGCCTATGTCGCGATCAACCCAGCCGGACAGGTGCCGACGCTGGTGCACGACGGCCGGGTGCTGACGGAATCGACGGTCATCAACGAATATATCGACGACGCTTTCGACGGCCCGCCGCTCAAGCCGGCCGATCCCTATCTGCAGGGGCAGATGCGCATCTGGACCAAATATGTCGATGAGGTGTTCCGCCCGTCCCTCTCCTTCCTCGCCTGGCATCGGGTGATCCCCGGCATGGCCAAGGCGCTGCCCGAGGGCGAGTTCGAGGCGCGACTCAAGCGCATCCCGCTCAAGGAAAAGCGGGATAAATGGGAGCTGGCGGCCAAGGGCGGCTTCTCCGAGCGGGAGCTTGAGGGCTGGCGCGCCAATCTGGAGGACGTGACCGACCGGGTGGAAGGCGCGCTCGCGGGCCATGACTGGCTGGTCGGCGGCATGTTCACGCTGGCGGACATTGCCGTCTTCGCCATGGCCGTCTCCATGCCGCGCAGCTATCCGGAGCTATGGAACGAGACCCGCACCCCATTGGCCATGGCCTGGATGGCGCGGATGAAGGCCCGGCCGGGCGTCGCTGCTGCGCTGGCGATGCCCGATCACACCGGCATGGTCTCCGGCAAGGCGTGAAAGCCGCGTCGCCACCCCATCTCTGCGGATTAATACCCCTTTTCGTACATTTTTGGGTCGCCAGAGTTCCCGTTAGGCTCCGGTTAAGCTTATTCATGCATGAGAGCGCTGGCCTTGTCCGTCAGCCCGGCCTTCCCGGCCGTTTTCGTGCTGCAGCGATACCGGATTGCCCCGGCTGACGGACAAGCGATCTCTCCCAAACCAGAACGAAGCGCCCGCGCCTTATCAGGGCTCCAGAACGCAGCCCGAATAGCCCGGCAGATCGCCCTGTCCTGCGCCGCCGACCTGCATCAATGGCGCCGCCCGACCGAGCCGCTTGGGCCAAGGCGCAGGCTCAGCCCCCAGATTGAACAGGCAAAGCCGGCGCTGCTCGCCAAAGCGCCGCTCGAACAGCAGCACCTGCTCATCGACCTGCAGAAAGCGGATGGCGCCCCAACGCAAAGCGGGCTGCCCCTTGCGGAAGGCGAACAGCGCGCGGGTGAGATGGAGCAACGATCCCTGCTCTGCCTCCTGCTTGTCGACAGCCAGGGCCGGATGGTCAGCCCCCACCGGCAGCCACGGTTTCCCGCTCGAAAAGCCGGCATGAGGCGCGTCACCCTTCCACGGCATCGGCGTTCGAGCGCCGTCGCGGCTGAGGGTCAGCGGCCAGTTGGCGATGGCCTCGGGATCCTGCAAATCCTCGAACGGCACATCCACCTGCGTCAGCCCCAGTTCCTCGCCCTGATAGAGGAAGATATTGCCGCGCAGGCAAGTGAGCAGCAGCAGCTTCATCGCCGCGAACCGCGCCCGCGTCTCGGCGCCTGCTTCGTCCGGTAGCCAGCGGGTGACGGCGCGGGGCGCATCATGGTTCTCGAATGCCCAACTCGGCCAGCCCATGCCGGCACGGTCCGGCCACTGGCCGATCGCATCCGCCACCACGCGCGGGGTTAGCGCGTCGGCATAGAGAAAATCGAAGCCGTAGCTGGTGTTCAGCCGGTTCTCGCCGCTGGTGTAGAGCTTCATCTCGCGCAGGGCCTCGTCCCCACCGATCTCGGCGACCGTGAACCGGTCATCATAGCTGTCAATCAGCGCGCGCACCCGCTCGATGAAGCGCGGAATATGGCGGTGCCCCTGATTGTAGCGCCGCTGCTGATAGTCGAACGGCCGCGTGCGCTGCCCGGCCTGGTTCGGGTGCGGCGGATTGGGGCGCAGGCGCGGATCGTGCATCAGGAAGTTGAGCGCATCGAGCCGGAAGCCATCGACGCCGCGGTCCAGCCAGAAGCGCGAAACGTCGAGCAAGGCCTGCTGCACTTGCGGATGATGCCCGTTGAGCTGCGGCTGCTCGCGCAGGAAGTTGTGGAAATAATATTGCCGTCGCCGCGCATCCCAGGTCCAGGCAGGGCCGCCGAACACGCTCTGCCAGTTCGATGGCGGCGCACCGTCCGGCTTGGGATCAGCCCAGACGTACCACCCGGCATGGTCGCCCTGCCGATCGGATCGGCTGGCCTGGAACCAGGGGTGCCGATCGGAGGTATGAGCAAAGACCTGATCGATGATCACCCGCAGTCCCAGTTCATGGGCGCGGGCCAGCAGGGCGTCAAAATCGGCGAGCGTGCCGAAGATCGGGTCGACATCGCAATAATCGGCGACGTCATACCCGAAGTCCCGCATCGGCGAGGTGAAGAAGGGCGAGAGCCAGATCGCGTCCACGCCCAGGCTGGCGACATGATCCAGACGCGCGGTGATCCCCGGTAGATCACCGACGCCGTCATCATTGGAATCGGCGAAGCTGCGGGGATAGATCTGGTAGATCGTCGCGCCCTGCCACCAGGGCAGCGTGTTGGGCGCGCGCTGGCTGACGGGAAGGCTGGTGGCGGCAGGCTGGTGATTCTCGCTCATCCGCGCCAAACTGCATGGGAAGTTGGGCGCTGGCAATTGCGTCGGGTAGCCATCAGCCTGCAAGCCACCCGGAACGAGAGACGAATGCGAACAAGAGCCGGGATTTGCGCGAAAAAGCAGCGCTATGCGACCGAAGCGGACGCCCGCGCGGTGGCGCTCCGCGCAGCGATTACGCTCCGCCCCTATCGCTGCGCCCTCTGCCGCCAATATCACCTCACCAGCCGGACGAAGGGGATGCGGGTGCTGAAGGTCGTCGAATGAAGGCGGTCAGTGCTCGCTAAGGGATAGCCTCAAATCCGTCATTTGCCTTTCGCCCTCATCCGTTTAGGCTCCGGACAAAATCAACGGGAGAGAGCGATGCGGTTTCAGGACAAGGTTGTGCTCGTCATTGGCGGCAACAGCGGGATCGGGCGTGCCGCCGCGCAAGGATTTGCTGCCGAGGGTGCGCATGTGTTCCTCACTGGGCGGTCGCAGGCGACCATCGATGAGACCGTGGCGGCGATTCTCGGCGCGCAGGGCTTCCAGGCGGATATCGCGCAGATCGACAGCAATGATGCCGTGATTGATGCCATCCGCGCGGCGCATGGGCGGATCGACATATTGTTCGTGAATGCCGGAATCGGTGCCTTCGCTCCCGTGGAAGAGGTGACGCCGGCGCAGTGGGACGAGGTGCACAACGTCAATCTGCGCGGTTGCTTCTTTGCCGTTCAGAAGGCCCTGCCACTGATGGGGCAGACACCGGGCGGCGCCATCGTCATCACCGGCTCGATCGGGTCGGTTGCAGCAGTGCCCGGCAACGCCATGTATGCGGCGGCGAAGGCAGGGCTGCGCGCGGTCGCGCGTACGCTCGCTGCTGAGCTGATCGGGCGGGGCATTCGCGTCAACATGGTCAGCCCGGGCCCCACCGAAACGCCGATCATCAACCGGTCCGGCCTGCCACCCGAGGCCGTGGCGGGCATGCGCGCGATGATGACCGACGCCATCCCGATGAAGCGCATGGGCACGCCGGAGGAAATTGCGCGCCCGGTGCTGTTCCTCGCCTCGGACGAAGCCAGCTTCATCACCGGCATCGACCTTTATGTAGATGGCGGCTGCGTGGAGCTTTAGCCTCAGGAGTTGGGCCTTCGAGCAGGATCAGGCCGACAGGTCAACGCTCGCGCTTTCCATCGGCCAGACCGAAGCGGCGGTTCCGTGCCTATCTTTGCGCCCTGCCCCGTGGAGCCGGGCCAGGAGGAAGCGCCCAAATCCCCAGCTGCCGAGGCCAGACGCCGCGTTGATATGGCCGACTGCGCCGGCATCGGCAAAACGGCTGCCCCAGAACTGGGCGAGACGCCTTGCCCGGTGGTATTGGATGTATGGATCGTCGCGGCTCGCCACCAAAATCGAGGGGAAAGGCAATGGAGCGCGCGAGGCCGGAGCGAACGGCTCCAGCCGCTCATCCAGCGGCGCCAGATCCAGCTCGGGCGGCGCAACGAGCAGCGCGCCCACAACCGGATAGCCAAAGTCCGGCCGCTCCATCGCAGCCCAGGCAGCGACGGCGTGGCACCCCAGACTGTGCGCCGCCAGAATGACCGGCCGGCCCGCGCTGCGGATCGCCAGATTGAGCTTGCTCACCCAATGCGTGCGGTTGGGCCGCGCCCAATTGCCGAGGTCGGCACGGACGCAATCGTCGCTCTCACGCTCCCAAATGCTCTGCCAATGGGCGGGGCCGCTGCCGTCCAATCCCGGCACGGTGAGGACCAGCGGGGTCGACAATGTGGATGTGACATGATCCATGATCAAAACTCCTGTTCTCAGGGCAGATCAGTCGGCTCGGTCTACGTCCCGATCGTCTCGCGGTATAATGTCTAACGTTTAAGTTGACAATATGATTGCGGTGGAGCGTGCGCTGATGCGGCCACGTGGTTCCCCCATGAACGATGCCGTTACCGATTAAACCGGCAGCCCCACATAATTCTCGGCGATGCTGGTCTGCGCGGCGACGCTGCCGGCGATATAGTCCAGTTCGGCAACCTGCATGGCGCGCTCGAAGGGGCCGTCTTCGGGGAAGCGGTGCATGAGGCGCGTCAGCGACCAGCTGAACCGCTCGGCCTTCCAGACGCGGGCCAGGGCCTTGTCCGAATAGCCGACGACGGCATCGGCATCGCCCCGCTTGAAGAAGGCGGTGAGCGCCGCGGCAGCATAATGCACGTCGCTAGCGGCAAGGTTGAGGCCCTTGGCGCCGGTGGGCGGCACGATATGGGCGCTGTCGCCGCAGAGCAGCAGGCTGCCATGGCGCATCGGGGCGAAGACGAAGGAGCGCAACGGCGCGATGGACTTCTCCAGCGCCGGGCCACGGGTGATGTGCGCGGCGGCATCCGGCCCGAGGCGGATCGCCAGTTCGTCCCACACGCGCTCATCCGGCCAGTCCTCGATCTTCTCGGTCAGCGGCACGTCGACATAATAGCGGCTGCGCGTCTCGCTGCGCATGGAGGCCAGCGCGAAGCCACGCTCGTGATTGGCGTAGATCAGCTCGTGATTGCAGGGCGGCACATCGGCGAGGATGCCGAGCCAGCCGAAGGGATATTCCCGCTCATAGGACTGGCCCGCGCTGGCCGGGATCGCCTGACGGCTGGGGCCATGATAGCCATCGCAACCGACGATGATGCGCGCATCCACGCGGTGTTCGCGCCCATCCTTGCTGTAGGTGACATAGGGCGTGTCGCTCTCGATCTCGTGCAGGGCGACATCGGCAGCACCATAGACGACCTCCAGCCCGCGCTCGTCACAGGCATCCATGAGATCCTTGGTCAGTTCGGTCTGGCCATAGACGACGACATGGCCGCCGGTGAGCCTGGCGATATCGATGCGAATCAGCCGCTCGCCATCGGCCAGGTTGAAGCCATCGTGCACAAGGCCCTCGGCCTTGAGCCGCGCATCAAGGCCAAGGCGTTCCATCAGCTCGACGGTGACGCGCTCCAGCACGCCGGCACGGATGCGGCCGAGCACATAATCGGGCGTCTGGCGCTCCAGCACGATACAGTCGATGCCCTCAGCCCGCAGCAGATGCCCTAGCAGCAGACCCGCGGGCCCAGCGCCAATGATGCACACCTTTGTCATTCCATCCTCCTCGCAGACTCTTGGCCTCATATCCGCATGGCCGCGCGCATTTGGGAAGGGACAGTTGCGACAAGCTCTGGTATTTTCCGGACATGACTGCCCTCCCCCATCCCCAACGCCATTCCCGCGAAGCGATCGTCCCAGCTTACGATCTCTATGGCGAGGACAAGGCGCCACGGCGCGAGGACTTTTTCCACGCCGAGACGATTGCTGTGCGCAGCCGGCGCTATGACTGGGAAATCGCGCCTCATATCCATGCTTCGCTCACGCAGATGCTGTTTGTGGCGCGGGGTGAGGTGCGGCTGCATCTTGCGGGTGAGGATCGGCGGGAGGTCGGTCCTTTGCTGGTCTGCGCGCCGAGCGGAATTGTGCATGGCTTCGGCTTCTCGCCCGATGTCGAGGGATTTGTCGTGACGGCTTCACAGGATTTTGTGGACAGTCTCACACGGCAGGACGCGCTGGGGCAACATCTCCGGACGCCGGCTATCCTGCGACCGGACGCAGCGCTGACCGCGCGTCTGGAGGCGCTGGGCACCGCGCTGGTCGAGGCCGAGCAGGACCGGTTCGCACCCAATGGCCAGCGTCTGCATCATGCGCTTGCCGAAGCCTGGCTACGCACAACCCTTGCTGCAGGCGCGCCGCTAGATGCCGCGCGGTCTACCCTGGCCGAGCGGTTTCGCGTGATGGTCGAGGCGACTTATCGCGAGCATCGACCGATCGAGCATTATGCGCAGCGGCTGCATTGCACGGTCCGCACGCTCTCGCGCCAGACACAGGTCAGCTTCGGCATGACGCCTCTGCAGATCATCAACCGCCGGCTGCTGTTCGAGGCGCGGCGGTTGCTGCGCTTCACCAATGCGGGCTGCAGCGAGGTGGCGGCGGAGCTTGGTTTTGACGACCCATCTTATTTCTCGCGCTTCTACAAGCGGATGACCGGACGGGCACCAGGTCTGGAGAAACGGCGCGAGAACGTGTGAGGCGCTGCCGGGTCAGGCAGCTGCCAACTCCGAACCGCTCTCCTGCCGCGCCAGCTTCACGACCAGACGATTAAACAGGGTCACGCCGCGATCGTGCACGGTGGGCATCACCTGCACCTCTGGCGTATCGTCGATCACGCGCTGCTGGGCCTCGATCATCACCTTGTCCTCGGCGAAGGCCTGATCGGCCATGCGCATCAAAACGTCGCGCAGCGCCTCGTCACCATGGCTGCGATGCGGCCCCCAGGAGAAGAAATAGCGCGCGCTCTTGTCGCGCATCGGCGTCACCGCCTGGCTGGTGAAGGTGACGCCGCTCACCGCCTGAGAGAGATCCGGCTGGCCATAGTCGCAAGCCTTGGCGGTACCGAGCGGGAAGACACCGCCGGTCATCAGCAGGATGCCAGGAATGAGGAAATCATAGCTCATGAAGCTGTCCATCGGTTCTGGGCTGCGGCGCGAGGCCGATCCGATGGCGTTCTCCGTCCAGCGCTCATAGCGGATGCCCCGCTCAAGCGGCGTGATCCGCGCCGGCGTCTCGGCAAATTGCGGCCCGGAACCGAAGCTCTCGGCATGGACGAAGGTCAAATGGCTGAAATCGAGCAGATTGTCGTTGATGAGCCGCGCTTCCGCCGCATAATCGAGGTGGCCATGGCCGAGAATGTAATCGGGGTGGTCCAGCCCCACGGCGGGCGGAATCAGGCGCTCATCGGCCGCGTCGACATCGCCCATCCAGACCCACAGCCAGCTGTGGCGATCCACCACGGCATAGCGGCGCACGCGGGCCTGCGGCGGGATCTGCGCTTGGCCGGGGATCTCGACGACCTGCCCGTCTGCATCGAACAGCAGGCCATGATACATGCAGCGTAGCCGCTCGCCTTCACAGCGGCCCAGCGAAAGCGGCGCGAGGCGGTGGACGCAGCGATCTTCCAATGCGTGGAGCGCGCCGGACGCCGTGCGCCAGAGGACGATCCGCTCGCCGAGGATCGAGATGGCGAAGGGCTTCTCCGCCTCCAGTTCATGCGACCATCCCGCGACATACCAGGCATTGCGAACATAGGCCATGACAGGCGCCTCTCCAGTTTCAACCACTGCACGCAAATTGACTTAACGGTGTTAAGGAGTCAATGATCCTCTATGGCTTCCACCATCTCCATCCCGTTGGATATCGAGCGCTTGCTGCAGGCGGCATTCGCGCAATTGGAGGCGGACGGGCTGGATGCGCTGAGCATGCGCAAGCTGGCCGCGCGCCTCAATGTGCAAGCCCCGGCGATCTATTGGCACGTCAAGGACAAGGCAGAGTTGCTGGGTCTGATGGCCCGCCGCATTCATGGCCGGGCTTATGCGGACGTTACCCACGCCGAGGATTGGCGCGACTGGCTGCGGCAGTTCGGGCGGGCGCTGCGGCGCAGTTTCCTTGCCCATCGCGATGGCGCGCTGCTCTGTGCAGTGTCTCGCCCGCCGGCGGAGGCCGATCCAGCGGTCCACGCGCACCGCATCGCCGCGCCGCTATTGGCGCTGGGCCTGCCACAGCAGCATGCCCTTGCCCGGCAGGCCGCAGTCATTTCCTTCGTGCTGGGATGGTCGGCCTTCGAGGCGAACGGGCCGATGCACAGTTTCCTCGATCGCATATTGGACTTTGAAGGGAGCTTTGAGCCGGGGCTGGATGCGCTGGTGGCGGGCTTTCCGGAGGTAGCCAGCCAAGCTTAGCCGGCAAGCCAGCGCGACAACCGGCTCTGCGGATCGCTCATGAGGCTATGCGGATCGCCCTGCTCCACGATCCGGCCATCCAGCACCAGCGCGACCTCGTCGGCGGCATCGGCGGCATCGCGCACATCATGGGACACGAGAATGATGGGAATGTCCGAGCGGGCGCGCAATTCGACCAGCAGGCGATGGAGCGCCCGGCGGGTCGGGTGATCCACGGCGGAGAAAGGCTCATCGAGCAGCAGCACCTGCGGATCGCGCGCGAGCGCCCGGGCCAGCGCGACACGCTGTTGCTGTCCGCCGGAGAGTTCACGGGGGCGCCGGTCCTCAAGCCCTTCGAGATGGACCTGCGCCAGCAGCGCATCCGCCCGCCCCTGCCGCTGCGTCGCGGGGATATCGAGCAACGCTTCCATCACATTCTGCCGCGCGCTCATGTGCGGGAACAGCGCGTAGGATTGGAACACGAAGCCGACATGTCGGTCCCGCGCGCCCATCTGCACGCCGGCCTGCGTGTCCAGCCAGCACTGGCCGTTGACGCTGATCCGCCCGCTGGCGGGTGCCAACAACCCCGCAATCGCGCGTAGAATGGAGGTTTTTCCCGCACCCGAGGGACCGACGAGTGCCAAGGTCTGTCCACGCGCCAGAGTGAGCTCCACGTCCAGCGCGATGGGCGCATGATGGCGCAGATGCAGGGTCACGCCCTCGCCGCTCGCCTCAGCCATGTCGGCGCCCCAGCAGAAAGACAAGACTGACCGCCACCAGCGAGACCGCCATCAGCAGCAGCGCCATCTGATTGGCAGACGCCATGTCGAACGCCTGGACGCGATCATAGAGCGAGAGCGCCAGCGTACGCGTCTTGCCGGGGATCGATCCGCCGACCATCAGCACCACGCCGAACTCGCCCAGCGTATGAGCGAAGGTCAGCACGGCCCCGGTGAGAATGCCCGGCCAGGCCAACGGCAGTTCGATCCGCCAGAGGCTGCGCCAGAGCGAATGGCCGCAGGTCGCCGCGGCATCGCGCAGATCGGCATCGATGCTCTCGAACGCCCGCTGCACCGGCTGCACGGCAAAGGGGAGATTGACCAGCACCGATGCGAGCAGAATCGCCTCGAAGCTGAAGGCCAGCCCACTGCCGAACAGCGCCGTCCATACCCGCCCCGCCCAGCTTTGCGGCCCCAGGGCGGAAAGCAGGTAAAAGCCGATCACCGTCGGCGGCAGCACCAGCGGCAACGTCACCAGCGCCTCGATCACCGCCCGGCCGCGAAAGCGCGCCAGCGCCAGCCAGCGCCCGAGCACCATCGCCAGCGGCAGCAGGATCGCGACGGTGAGCGCCCCGAGCAGGAGCGAGAGATTGAGCGCTTGCCAGTCCATCGCCGGTCAAAGTGCTCCGGCCGGCAGGGTGAAGCCGTATTTGGCGAAGATCGCCTTGGCAGCAGGCTGGGCCAGATAAGCATAGAAGCGCTCGGCCACTGGCCCCGCCGTCTTCATCAGCACCATGCGCTGGCGCAGCGGTGTGTGCCAGTTGGCGGGGATCAGCACATAGGCCGCCCTGCCCTTCACAGCAGGATCGAGCACCAGCGAATGCGCGACGATGCCGCCCTGCGCCCCGCCTTCCGTGGCGAACTGCAGCGCCTGCGACACATTTTCCCCCAGCACGAGCTTATCCTGAAGCGGCTTCCACAGGCCGGCATGATCCAGCGCCTCCTGCGCGCGGCGACCATAAGGCGCATGTTCGGGATTGGCGATGGCAAAGCGGCTGATGTCCCCGCGCGCCAGCCCCTCACGCAGACCCGCAAGCTGGGAATCGAGCCTGAGCGGCGAGCCCTTGGGCGCGATCAGCGCCAGGCGCCCAATGGCATAGAGCCGACCTTCGCCGCGGGTTTTGCCGGCCTTGGCGAGCTGCGTCACATAGCTTTCATCGGCGGAGAGGAAGAGCTCGAACGGTGCGCCCTGCTGTAATTGACGCGTGAGATTCCCCGAAGCACCGAAGTTGAGCACGACCTTCTCACCGGTCTCATTCTCGAACGCCGCAGCCGCATCAGTCAGCGCGAGGCGCAGGTCGGCAGCAGCCGCGATCTGCGGCGCCGGCTCGGACTGGCCGCACGCGACCAGCGCCAGCAGGCCGAGCAGCACGGCACAACGGCGCAGCAGATGAGTCATGAGGTCCGCCCTTCGATCGATGTATGACATTGCGCACATCGACGTCTGCGGGGCGCTGTGTCAAGTGTCCTGCATGCGCAAGAGGCGCGCAGAGGAGGTCGGCAAGGCGTGGGTGAGGACGGCGGAACGACGCTGAAGATCAAGGCGCAGGTGATCGCCGACGGTGTGATCGCCATCGGGCCGGGCAAGGCGCAGTTGCTCGCGGAAATCGCGCGAACAGGGTCAATCGCGGCGGCAGGCCGGGCGATCGGAACCAGCTATCGCCGCACCCGCGACATGGTCGATATTCTCAACACAGGATGGGGCGCCCCGCTGGTCGAAACCGCCAAGGGCGGCGCGAGCGGCGGCGGATCGCGCCTCACCGATCATGGCCGGGCGGTCCTAGAGGCCTATCGGCAGCTCGAAATCGCGGTGCAGGAGGCCGGAAGGGCCCATGCGGGTCATCTGATCGCTCTTATGAACGGCGTCGATCCCGACGCCGCTCAATCGATCCGATAAACCGAAAGCCGCACCGTCTGGCCGACCTTGCCGCCTGTCGCGACAAACAGGGCGCGGTTTACCCAGTCGTACCCCGCATGGCCAGTTTCCAGTCGAATGAAAGAGCGCATATAATAGTCCGACGGCGGCACCTGTTCGCCGGACGCGATGCGGGCCGCGACCTCGAGCGAGGCATGGCGGATGCCGAGGCCCACGATCTCGATGACCGCGCCGTCGTGCGTTTCCATCGCATAGCGGGCATCGAGCTGCGCCACGCCGCCGGGTTGCACGGTTTGCCAGTCTGCGCCGACGTTCAGCAGCGTGCCATTGAGCAACGGCCCTGTCACCGTGCCGCCGACCACCGGGATGATCCGCCGTGTGCCAGCCGGTGTAATGCCCATCTCATGCGGAGGATCGAGCCGGATCTCGAAATCGCAGACGTGCGAGAGGCCCGGTGCGGGCAGGGTCATGCCGCGACCTTTGCGACCAGCGCGCCCGGCTCAATGGTGGGCGGCGCGGCGTTGAGCGTATCGCGTGCGAAGCCGGCCGCCTGCTGATAGGCCAGCATGAAGGCAGAGCGCTCGGCGGCGGGCAGCACATCCTCAATGTCCTCAAACGCACCGCCGCAGCGCTCCTCGACCAGCTCCAGCAACCCGAAGGGGCCGGAGCCGCGATTGCGCATGGCGACCTGCCCGATGGGACCGCAGAGCTTCTCGTCAAAGGCGCGCAGTGCGGCCGGCGTCACGCCATGCGCCAGCAATTCACGGCCGATCACCCGCGCATCGACGATGGCCTGCGATGCGCCGTTTGAGCCGGTCGGATACATGGGATGCGCGGCATCGCCCATCAGCGCGACCGGACCATCGACCCAAGTCGGCAGCGGATCGCGGTCGATCATCGGGTTCTCATAGGCGACATCCGACTTGGCCAGCAGCTCCGGCAGGTTCAGCCAGTCATAGACGAACCCGTCGAACTCATGCGCGAACTCGGCGAGTTCGACCGGGCGGAACCAGCCGGATTTGCGCCAGTCATGATCGGTGTCATAGGTCTTCTCGGCGATCCAATTGATATCGGCCAGCCCCTCCTCGTCGGGATGCGAGATGGGGTAGATCACCACCCGATGGCGGCTGGTGCCAAGGCCCACGAAGGACGAGCCGGTGCGGATCGGCACGCCGCGCGCGGTGCCGCGCCACATGATCGTGCCGCCCCAGTGGATCGGCGGCTGATCCGGGTGCATCTGCGCGCGGACGCTGGAATGGATGCCATCGGCTCCGAACAGCAGGGTGCCATCGACCTCGACCTTGCCGCCGCCGGCGAGATCGACCAGCGCGGTGACGCCACCCTCCGCCCGCTTGCGATAGCCGGTCACCTTATGGCCGAGCTTCAGGGCCTCCGGGCCGAGCCGCTCGACCACCTTGCGGCAGAGCATCAGGTGGAAGGCACCCCGGTGGACAGCATATTGATGCCAGTCATAGCCGGCGACCTTGCCGCGCGGCTCGGAGTAAATCTCGCGGCCATTCAGCCCAACGAGTGCCCATTCCCGCGCCGGAATGCCGACCTCGTCCAGATCCGCCTCGCTTATTCCGAGGTCTTCCAGTTCGCGAATGGCATTGGGCTGGATGTTGATGCCCACACCGAGCGGCTTCAATTCGCGCACGCTCTCGAACACCGTGCAGGGCACGCCGATCTGATGAAGCGTGAGCGCCAGGACGAGGCCGCCAATGCCGCCCCCGGCGATCAAGACATGGTCGTGCGTCATCGAGAATATTGCCCTTTCCGTGCGAGCCTAACCCAGCCGACCCGCGCCGGCGCCTCATCTGCCCGAGGGAGCGCTGTACCGTCGTGGGGGCGCAGTGGCAATGTGGTGGGATCAATCGTGTGCCGGCTGCTGCGGGGTAGCGGCGGCCAGAAGTAGGACGCGATGGTCGAGCGGCTGGGCCCTGGGCTCCTGCCTTCGCAGGAGCACTGGCTTAGCGTTGTTGCTGAACCTTGCCGTGTTCCTGCGGAGGCAGGAACCCAGGGCGCAAGGGCACTGCGGCTGGGCCCTAGGCTCCTGCCTGCGCAGGAGCACTGAAGGAAGCAGGACCGGCGCCGCATTCCGCAGCACCAAGCGAGC